>CAVWNK010000004.1:0-1043191 GCA_963756465.1 uncultured Solirubrobacteraceae bacterium | reverse complement strand
AGCGCGCGTATGTAGGGGCATGCGGGTGGTCGTCCTCCTGATCGTGCTCGCCGCGAACGTGACGACCTCGCGCGCTACCGCGGCGACGTCGTGCTCGTCGTGAACACGGCAACCGCGTGCGGGTACACGCCGCAGCTCGAGAGCTTGGAGGCGCTCTCGCGAGCGGCGCGCCGACGGCCTCGTCGTGCTCGGCTTCCCGGCCAACCCGGCCAGGAGCCGCGCTCGAACGCCGAGATCGCCGAGTTCTGCAAGGCCAACTACGGCGTCACGTTCCCGATGTTCGCCACGAGCGCCGTGACCGGCGAGCACGCCAACCCGCTCTTCCGCCGGCTCGCGAAAGCCGCGGGCGCGCCCGAGTGGAACTTCAACAAGTACCTCGTCGACCGCCGCGGAAAGGTCGTGGCGCGGTTCGGGGCGGGCGCCGAGCCGGATGGGAGGAGCCGGCTGGGAGGCTCGAGGCGTTGCTGTGATGCCGCGGCGAACGTATGTTCTGGTAGTTGTGGAAGAACGAATACCTCCGCGAATGCAGGGCGACATCGGCGAGCGATCCGCGCTGGACTGGCTACCGAACCATCTAAGAGCGCGGGTCTTCCTCCCAGTCGGCCACAGCCCGGATGTCGACCTCGTGGCCCACTTCGACGACCGGCTCGCCCGCGTCCATATCAAGACCTCACACGCCTCATCCGCGACGGGCGCTACCAGGTCACGATCGCGACGAAAGGCGGCAACCAGAGCTGGAACGGTCTCGTCAAGCGCTTCAGCCCGGACCGGTGCGACTACCTCTTCGTCTCGGGGATGATCGCAGCGATGGTCCATCCCGTCGGCGTCCGTCATGGTGCGGTGGGGACAGGGTTCGGCGGCCCGAAGTACGCTGCCTACGAAGTCGATCGCGGACGGCCCATCCTGGCAGCACGGCCGCTGATCGCTAGACTGCCGCGGCCCCGGCGGGGTTCCCGAGCGGTCAAACGGGTCGCGCTGTAAACGCGATGGCTCTGCCTTCGCAGGTTCGAATCCTGCCCCCGCCATAGGCGCCGGCGCGCGTCGAATGCGCGGCGCTCGCCGAGACCGCCGACGCCGTTTTGACCGCCGCGGCGCCCGCGTGTAAGGATCAGCGAGTTCCCGAGCCGAAGGAGTCGCCATGGAATCCTCCGCGCCCGCTCGCGTCCTGATCGTCGCGCACCGGACCGCTGCCACGCCCGCGCTGCTCGACGCCGTCGCTGCGCGCGCCGCCGCAGGCCCGGCAACGTTCACGCTGCTCGTGCCGCGCGCGGCACACGGGCTACAGCGGCTCGTCGATCCCGAGGACGCGGACGAGCACGAGGCGCAGATGGTGCTCGAGCTCGCGCTTCCGCTGCTCGAGGAGGCCGCCGGTGCGCACGTCGAGGGCAAGATCGGCGATCACAACCCGCACGACGCGATCAGCGACGCGATGAACATCGACGGCTACGACGAGATCATCATCTCGACGCTGCCGGCGCGGGTGTCACGCTGGCTGCACACCGATCTCCCGCACAAGCTCTCGCCGCTCGGCGTGCCGATCACGACGGTCACCGCGAAGGGCGCCCGCGCGCGCAGCGGCGGTCACGCGTAACGCCGGCGTCGTCGCTGCGCTACCCGAGCGCGTCGCGCAGCGCTTGCGTGGTCGACCAGAACGCCATCTCATCCCACGGCAGCTCGTCCGGCGCGAACGCGCGCACCTCCGACGCCTCGTCGGTCACCCGCGGGACGCCCAGGGCCCGCGCGTCGAACACGACGAGCACCGACCGCGTGTCGGCGCGCGAGTAGACGCCGACGAGCCCGCCCAGCTCGACCTCGATCTCCATCTCCTCGCGCGTCTCGCGCCGCGCGGCGTCCTCGACGGACTCGCCGAGCTCGACGTAGCCGCCGGGGAACGTCCAGCGGCCGGCGCCCTCGTGCAGCGTCCGGCGCAAGAGCCAGATCCGGCCGTCGTCGTCGCGCGGAATCGCGGCGGCGACCGGCTCCGGGCTGAAGATCGCGAGGTAGCCGCACGCCGGGCAGCGCAGGCTACGCGGGAACTCCACCTCGGCCGGCTGCGCGCAGCGCGGACAGAAGCGCACATCCTCGAGCGCCGGGTTCAGGCTCGGCATGGCGCGTGACGCTAGCGTGAGCGACGCGGTGGGGCCGTTCCCGTCGCGGCCCTGGCGCTACGCTTCGCCTCTCGCCCTCCTAGCTCAGTTGGTAGAGCACTTCCATGGTAAGGAAGGGGTCATCGGTTCGAGTCCGATGGAGGGCTTGCCGCCAGTTCCCTGCAATTGGGCGGGTTTGTTCCTCGATCAATATGCTCGGTCTCGAGTGGGCATGCTGTTCGGACACAATCCGGACACCTGCCGAAGCAACGCCTTCGCCCGGCTCAGCGCCGCTGTCGGCACCGCCGACCAGCAGATCGCCGCGCTGGACACCCAGGCCGACCGGCTGCAACGCACGATCGGGCCGCGGCCGCAATCCAGGAGGAGCGCGCAGGCCTCGAGGCACGCATCAGTGAGCTTGATCACGACGTGCACCAGGTGCGCGACGACCTCACCGAGCGCGACGTCGCGGCACGGCCGCCATGGATGCGCCAGCTGCTCGGCGATCGGCATGAGCAGTACAAGCGCGCGGAGTACTGGGGACCGCGCCGTGTGGAGGTCGCGCGCTACCGCATCGAGCAGCACGTCGACGTCGACACGCCAGGGCTCGGTCCCGAGCCCGCCGGTGGGCCGGCGCCCGGACAATGGCGTCAAGCCGAGCGCGTGCTTGAGCAGACGCAGCGACGGCTCGGCCGGAACGTCGAGCGCGACCGCGGGCTCGATCGCGAGCACTAGGCCGCCCGTGAGCGGCCGCGCGCGGCGCGGCAAAGGAACGCTCAACGAGACGCCGCGCAGCGGCCGCCGCTACCGGCTGTGGCTCCTGCGGTAGCGAGCGCTTGAATCGCCCGGACGCCCGCGTGTCCGGCCAAGACCGGCCGCTGCGCCTGCCGTCGACTCGCTTCCGCTATGGGAGCCATTCAGGCGTCGGGCGGCTGCAGGCGTGGTAGTCGAGCGTGATGAAACGCCTTGCCGTTGGCGCGGCCCTGCTCGACGTACGCCGTTGCCTTGACTGGCTCTTCTGAGGCGACAGCGAGGACGCTGTTACGTGCTCAGTAGCCGCGGATCTTGCGGGCCTTGGCTTCGAGCCGCTCGAGTTGTGGATGGTCGGCGCGCTCCCCGCAAATGGCGCGCAGGCGCCGGATTTCGATGTTCACTTTTTTGCAGAGCTTCTGCTTCTGGCGGTCAGTCAGCGGCTTGGCCGTACCGAGGTTCGGGCGGCTCGTAACGGGAAGTTTGTCAACGGGAGATCGCTTCGCCTCCTCTAGGGCCGAAGGATCATCTCCAAGACGAGCAGTCAGGGCCCGCTATCGGGTAGCTGCCGAGACTCCCACCAACTCGCTTTTAGTTGCCTGGGCGATTGTTCCATTCTGGGTCACGCTGTCGGATGCTTCCTCACAGGACCTCGTAGCGGAGGTAGACCGAGGGATCCGGTAGTTCATGGAGAGGCCATGCGCGTTCGGCTGTCAAGGCCGGTCGACGGATGAAAGTCAAGTGGGCTGGTCGTGCGGCGGCTCCTGTGGCAGAGTGCGCGTTGGGCGCGGGCGATTGACGGAAGCGAAGCGCAGACGTCAGGGGCTTGTGGTCTGCCGCGCGGCTTTGCCCTTCGAGGGCCTTTGAGATGCGCGCCCCGGTGTCACGCTCGCGCCCGTCTTGGCCGGTCCGCTGGCCTTCCAGTCAGTGATCGTCTGTCGGTAGGCGCTCTCGGCCTGCTGGGCGAGGGCGCGTTCGGCGTCGCGGATCGTCTTGTTGCGATTACCGCCAGCGGTGCGGCGCTGGCCTCTGCGCGGTTCGGCGCCGGCGGCGAGCTCGAGCGTGCGGATCTTGTGGCGCGTCAGCGATGGCTGGCCGTAGGCGTAGTCCTGCTCGCGCGTGAGCAGACACCAGAACAGGCTGGCGAGCTTGCGCGCGGTCGCTACGGCCGCGACCTGGGCGCCGCGGCGCGCCCGGACGCGCTCATAGAACGCGCGCAGCGGCCCGGGCGAGCGGACCGCGATCCACGCCGCCTCGACGAGGACGTGTCGGACCGGTGCCGAGCCCTGCTTGGTGATCTTGCCGTGGCGCGCGGGAGCCATTCCGGACTGGCGCACGCGCGGATCCAGGCCGAGATAACCGACGAGTTGGCGGGCGCTGCGGAAGCGGTGGATGTCGCCGATCGCCGCGATGAACGTCGACGCGGTGATCACGCTGACCCCGGGCACCGTCATCAGCCGCCGCACGTCGGGTGAGGCGAGCGCGTCGCGAGCGATGATCGCTTCGAGCTCGGTGATCTCGCCGGTGAGAAAGTCGACGTGGCGCAGACCAGCGGCGATCGTCTCGCGCTCCTCCTCGGGCAGCTTGAGCTCACGTAGCCAGCGCCGGCCGGTGACGCCGAACAGATCGCTGACCGGCGGGCGCCCTTTGAGGCGGCGGATCAGGACGGCCTGGATCTCGTTCTTCGCGCGGGTGCGCGCCTTGACGAGCTGGCTGCGGCGCGAGAGGCGCCGGCGCATCGCTCGCGTGTGTTCGTCGGGCATCCAAACGCCGCTCAGCGCGCCGGCGGCGAGCAGCTTGGCGAGGCTGCGCGCGTCGAGGCGGTCGGTCTTCGCGCGGGCGTGGCTGATCATCGTGTCGTGCGGGTTGACGACAACGACCTGCGCGACGTGCGGCTCAAGGATCCGCGCGATCTCCGCCGCGTTACTGGTGACCTCGAGCACGACCCAGTCGTCGGGCGCGAGGCTCGAAGCGAACAGCTCCAGCGTCTCCGGCGTCGTCTCGATGCGCCCTGCGGAGCGCACCTCGCCGGCTTGCACGATCGCGACTTCGCAGAAATCGCGGTGAACGTCCATTCCGATCGCTCTCAACACAGCCTCCTCGTCATCGCGGGGACGGGAGCTCAGGTGGGCAAACGACACAGACGGATTCGTGCTCTCAGCACAACCGGGTCAGTCGCAGGGGCGGCCAAAGAAAACTCCGGGCTCTCAGCCCATCAACCGATGCACGGCCTGCCCAACCTGCGTTCTCCCAAGGGCCCCTGTCCCGGTGAACCCGACCGTACGGCCGGCCCCGGACAGCAACCCTGGGCGACATTCTCATGCCCGGAAAACTGACCCCCTTGGTGGGGTCGCGGTGGGCGGCGCGGAGGCGAAGCCCGTAGGGCGAGCCGGAGCGGCGCTCACCGCGCGCGCGTCTTGTCGGCGGGTGGCGGGTCGTGCCGAGGTCGCGGTCTTTGAGGCGGTAGCTGTCGCCCTTGAGCGCGAGGATCTCGGCGTGGTGAACGAGCCGGTCGATCATCGCGGCGGCGACGACGTCGTCGCCGAAGATCTCGCCCCAAGCGCTGAAAGGGCTTGTTGCTGGTCACGATCATCGAGGCGCGCTCGTAGCGACGCGAGACGAGCATGAACATCAGGTTCGCGGCCTGCGGATCAAACGGGATGTAGCCGACCTCGTCGACGATCAGCAGCGGGACGCGTTGCAGCTTGTCGAGCTCTGCGTCCAGGCGGCCTTGGCGCTGGGCGTCGGCGAGCAGCGCGACCCATTCGGTCGCGGTGCTGAAGGCGACGCGATGGCCGGCGAGGCAGGCGCGGATCGCCAGCGCGATCGAGAGGTGCGTCTTGCCGGTGCCGGGCGGGCCGAGCAGCACGACGTTCTCTTTGCCGGCGAGGAAGTCCAGCTGGCCGAGGTGCAGCACGCTGTCGCGCCGCACCGAGGTCTGAAAGGCGAAGTCGAACTCCTCCAGCGTCTTGCGCGCGGGGAACCGGGCGGCCTTGATGCGGGCTTGGCCGCCGTGGCTGTCGCGGCTGTCGGTCTCGGTCTTCAGCAGCACCGCGGCGAACTGCTCATAGGACCATTCCTCGGTCGCGGGCGCGATCGGCGAGCTTGGGCAGCGCCGCGCGGCGGCCGGCGCCTTGAGCTGGCGAAACAGGTGCGTGAGCTCGCGTGCTCGGGCGGCTCATGCGATCAGCGCGTCGTAGCGATCCAGCGGCCGGATCTCGACCGTCGCGTCTCGAGTCGGCGCGCGCGCCCGGTCCGCAGTGCGCGGGCGTGCTCGAGCGCGGTGATCGTGCGGTGCTTGGCGAACGACCCGCGGGTGCCGGCAGGCGAGCTCGCCGGTGTCCAGCACGATCGCGAGACCTCGCGCTGATCGGTGCGAACCTCGACGCGCCGGCCGACGAACGCGGGATCCAGCGAGTAGTCGTTGGTATCGACGCGCAGATACGGATCGGGCGGGACCCGCGTCACCCAGCGTCGAGTCGGTGTCGGGCAGCTGCGCTGGCAGCGCCACCATCAGCTCGCTCCTCGATCAGCCGGTCGATCGGGCGGCACGCAGCGTCTTGTGCGTCCGCCGGCGACCTTCACAAACCAGGCGTCGAGCTGCAGCTGGAAGTCCAGCTCGTTCGCGAAGCCGCGGCCCGGCTCGAAGTAGGGCTCCACGAAGTCCTGCAGCCGCTCGACGACGCCCTTGGCCTGCGGATCGGCCGCCTCGCAGAACTGCCAGTCGACCCTCAGCTGGCCGCAGAACGCGGCGAACGCGTCGTCGGGCGGCCGCCGTGGCCGTGGATGCCGGCCTGGCGATCCCAGACCAGCGTCTGGGGCAGCGCGCCCAGCGACCCAAGCAGCGACGATCCCGGCCAGCAGATCCTCGGTCTGCTTGGTGAAGATCAGCACGCCGGCGCCGGCGCGCGAGTAGCCCAAGCACGCGACGACGACCCAGCCCTGGCGGGTCTGGCCGTGACCGACCGGCATCTCACCCGCGGCTCCCAGACGTCGAACTGGCAGATCTCCCCGGGCCGGTAGACGGTGCGCTGAAACGTCCGCGGTGGCGGCGCGAACAACGGCCGCACCTCGCGCAGGTAGTCATCGACGATCGTCTTGCCGCCCGTGCATCCCAACGGCTCGATCAGCTCGCGGACGCGCTGGCCCGGCAGCTTCGGATCATCCTTCAGCAGCCGGTGGATCTCGTCCTTGAACGGATCGAGCACCCTCGCCCCAGCGCGCGCTCATAGCCCGGCGGCGCGTCGCTGCGCACCGCCCGGCGGACCGTGTTGCGCGACAGCCCCGTCGTCTCGCGAGCTCCTTGATCGACTTGCCGCCGACGAAGTGCTCGCGCCGCAGCTCAGCCCACTGCTCCACACCCACCACCCCTCCTCGCCTCCTCGTCGCTGGACCAAACGAGGCTCGGCACCCCCCGGACGACTCCACCACCGCCCGACGGGGGGTCAGTTTTCCGGGCATGAGAATGTCGCCCAGGGTTGCTGTCCGGGGCCGGCCGTACGGTCGGGTTCACCGGGACAGGGGCCCTTGGGAGAACGCAGGTTGGGCAGGCCGTGCATCGGTTGATGGGCTGAGAGCCCGGAGTTTTCTTTGGCCGCCCCTGCGACTGACCCGGTTGTGCTGAGAGCACGAATCCGTCTGTGTCGTTTGCCCACCTGAGCTCCCGTCCCCGCGATGACGAGGAGGCTGTGTTGAGAGCGATCGGAATGGACGTTCACCGCGATTTCTGCGAAGTCGCGATCGTGCAAGCCGGCGAGGTGCGCTCCGCAGGGCGCATCGAGACGACGCCGGAGACGCTGGAGCTGTTCGCTTCGAGCCTCGCGCCCGACGACTGGGTCGTGCTCGAGGTCACCAGTAACGCGGCGGAGATCGCGCGGATCCTTGAGCCGCACGTCGCGCAGGTCGTTGTCGTCAACCCGCACGACACGATGATCAGCCACGCCCGCGCGAAGACCGACCGCCTCGACGCGCGCAGCCTCGCCAAGCTGCTCGCCGCCGGCGCGCTGAGCGGCGTTTGGATGCCCGACGAACACACGCGAGCGATGCGCCGGCGCCTCTCGCGCCGCAGCCAGCTCGTCAAGGCGCGCACCCGCGCGAAGAACGAGATCCAGGCCGTCCTGATCCGCCGCCTCAAAGGGCGCCCGCCGGTCAGCGATCTGTTCGGCGTCACCGGCCGGCGCTGGCTACGTGAGCTCAAGCTGCCCGAGGAGGAGCGCGAGACGATCGCCGCTGGTCTGCGCCACGTCGACTTTCTCACCGGCGAGATCACCGAGCTCGAAGCGATCATCGCTCGCGACGCGCTCGCCTCACCCGACGTGCGGCGACTGATGACGGTGCCCGGGGTCAGCGTGATCACCGCGTCGACGTTCATCGCGGCGATCGGCGACATCCACCGCTTCCGCAGCGCCCGCCAACTCGTCGGTTATCTCGGCCTGGATCCGCGCGTGCGCCAGTCCGGAATGGCTCCCGCGCGCCACGGCAAGATCACCAAGCAGGGCTCGGCACCGGTCCGACACGTCCTCGTCGAGGCGGCGTGGATCGCGGTCCGCTCGCCCGGGCCGCTGCGCGCGTTCTATGAGCGCGTCCGGGCGCGCCGCGGCGCCCAGGTCGCGGCCGTAGCGACCGCGCGCAAGCTCGCCAGCCTGTTCTGGTGTCTGCTCACGCGCGAGCAGGACTACGCCTACGGCCAGCCATCGCTGACGCGCCACAAGATCCGCACGCTCGAGCTCGCCGCCGGCGCCGAACCGCGCAGAGGCCAGCGCCGCACCGCTGGCGGTAATCGCAACAAGACGATCCGCGACGCCGAACGCGCCCTCGCCCAGCAGGCCGAGAGCGCCTACCGACAGACGATCACTGACTGGAAGGCCAGCGGACCGGCCAAGACGGGCGCGAGCGTGACACCGGGGCGCGCATCTCAAAGGCCCTCGAAGGGCAAAGCCGCGCGGCAGACCACAAGCCCCTGACGTCTGCGCTTCGCTTCCGTCAATCGCCCGCGCCCAACGCGCACTCTGCCACAGGAGCCGCCGCACGACCAGCCCACTTGACTTTCATCCGTCAACCGGCGCCGACAGCGGAGCGGTCGGGGCTTGACAGGCAGGCGCGTGCGAGCGCTCGGGGCCGCTGTGTAACGCGTGAGCGACATGGTGGACTGTCGCTCTGTAGGTGTCTCACCCCGGAACCTATGCAAGGGGGGTTGTTGTCGTGAACTACGACGCGATCGTCGTCGGTGCGCGCTGTGCTGGATCACCGACGGCAATGCTGCTGGCTCGAGCTGGGCATCGGGTTTTGCTCGTCGACAAAGCGACGTTCCCGAGCGACACGCTGTCTACGCACTTCATCCATCCGCCGGGGGTGTCAGCGCTCGATCGATGGGGCGTCCTGGAGCAGTTGGAGGCTACGACCTGTCCAGCGGTCACGAGGTACTCGTACGACTTCGGGCCAATCACGATCGCAGGAACGCCGCGACCGGCCGATGGGGTGGCGATGGGCTACGGCCCGCGGCGGTTGGTACTCGACGCGCTGCTGGTTGATGCCGCCGTCGCCGCGGGAGCGGAGTTCCGCGAGGGCTTCACGGTTGAGGAGATCGTGATCGACGACGGACGCGTTATCGGCATCCGCGGACGCGCTGCCGGAGGCGAGACGGTCACCGAGCGAGCCCGCGTGGTGATCGGCGCGGACGGCAAAAACTCGCTGGTCGCCAAGACCGTCCAGGCCGAGCAATACAACGAGGCGCCGCCGCTCACGCCCTCCTACTACACGTACTGGAGCGACCTTCCGACCGACACCTTCGAGAACTACATCCGTGCCGAGAACGATCGCGGCTGGGGCGTGCTGCCAACGCACGACGGCCTCACCTGCGTGGTCATGGGATGGCCACTGGCGCAGTTCGAAGCGAACCGCACTGATATCGAGGGCACCTACATGAAGACCTTCGACCTTGCGCCCGAGTTCGCCGCGCGTATCCGCGCAGCCAAGCGCGAAGACCGCTTCAAGGGCATCCGTGACCTTCCGGGCTTCTTCCGCAAGCCGTATGGACCCGGATGGGTGCTGGTCGGAGACGCGGGCTACCACAAGCACCCCCTCACTGCCTACGGGATCACCGACGCGTTCCGCGACGCGCAGGGAGTCGCGGACGCCCTTGACGAAGCCTTCGCCGAGAGCCAGAGCTTCGACGACGCGATGGCCGCCTTCCACCATGCCCGCGACGAGGAGTCCGGCCCGATCTACGGCCTGACCTGCGACTTCGCGAAGATCGAGCCTCCGCCGCCGGAGATGCTCCAGCTCTTCGGTGCGATCTACGAAAACCCGGAGGCGATGGACGACTTCGTCAGCGCCATGGCAGGCACCTTCCCGGTGCCCGAGTTCTTCGCCCCCGAAAACGTGGGGCGCATCATGGCAGCTGCCAGCTGAATACTTGCGGATCACTCTCAAACCCGCGCGCACTGCTCGGCAAGACGTAGCGGCGCTGCTTCCGCCTGCAGGGAACAGTCTCGTCCAGCCCGCGCGAAGGTCGATAGCCGGGTCGCCTGCCCGCCGGCAAACGCTGCGCTGAGCGCAGCCGGTACCGACCGGACCTGGCCGACGCGATGCGCCCGCCTACCCCGGGGTATCCGTCGTTTGGTGCCCAGGGAGCAAGCTCGCGACGATACCCGGGAGGCTACTTGCGGGCAGACGTCCGCGTGTTCCCGCCGGGCGTGCTGCCCTTCTTCTCAAGATTGAAAATCGTCTGGGGAAGGCGTGGTACAGCGCTCGGCGCCGGTGGCTTGCTTGACGCGGGAGGCGGTGGCGTCTTGCGCTCGGAGGACACGACTAGGAGGCTAGCGCGGCGGCGGTTGCAAGACCAACTGTCTCAAGCGTCAGCGCCGTCAGCGCCCAAGCGAGGAACGACACGAGCTGTGACACCACACCGGCATTCTGTTCTCGACGTTCGTCAAACGCGTCGGCAAGCGCAAGGTCGACCATCGGCTGCTGCAGGATCTGCTGATCCCAGAGCGCCTGATAGGTCGCGCGGGCGTTGACGCTGAAGCCCATCTCGCGTGGGATGAGAAGCAAGACGACGAAGATCAGGAGCGCGCCAGCGCCGAACACGCCGAGTACTGCGGCAACGGTTTCCGGGGTTCCGTCGGGGTGATCGCCACCGAAGACAGGCTTCGCAAGCAACGAGCCGATGACCGCCCCTGCCGCCAAGAGCGTCGCCCCACGGCTTCGAACCTCAGCGACCTGGCGCTCCTGTTCAGCCAGCGCCTCGGTACCGAGTTCGTAGATGCGCTCCTCGAAGTCGGCCATCGTGGACGAAGCGTGGCGACTAACTCGGACGTCCTGACTGACCCCAGTTCGGCGCTGCCAGCCAGCTCACAGCGGGCGACGTGGAGTCGAGCTGAACTGCCCACCCCTCAGGAGCCTCCGCAAACGAACGGCGACCGGGACGCTGCCCGCGCGTCTGGGCCGGGCTCCCAGTTTTCGAGATCGATCGGCTAGCACGGCGCTCGCGTGGCGAGCCATCCCACCCCGGAGCTAAACGTCATCATCTCGCGTGCCCGGCGCCTGGCAGCCACGATCGACGCGGAACGGCAGACCTCGGCTGAGCTCACGCGACGCACGTCGACGTCCGGGAGCGTGGCGACCCTCTCGCCGGGAGGTTTCCCGGCGTTCAGGGCTACCCGTCAAACGGCCGTAGCCGCCGATCGGGCGTGAGCTGCGCGATCGCCGCTGGATCGGGTGCCTGCGTCGGTCCGGCCTCGAGGTACTCGGGATACATCGGCTTGCGGCCGCGCCGCCGGCCGAGCGCCGCCAGCGGCGGGATCGTCAGCTTCTGCACGATCGCCGGCGGCTTCGTGAATCGGATGACGTCGCCGTACTCGTGGCCCATCACCGCGAGCTGCAACGCGTCGGGCAACCCCTTGGAGTTGACCTTGCCGTCGCGTGCCATGCCGAGCATCGAGCTGACGACGGGCAGTCGCACCTGGGTGATCAGCGCGGCCGCTGCCACCGCGAAGCCGCCCGACCTAGCCCGACCTCAGCGCGGGGCCCGGCTCTCATCCGGCAGCACGTCGGGGCTTAGCTTAGCGTGCGTTCCTGTTCCATTACTACCGGGAGGCCGAGATGCAGGAGCCCGGAGTCCGCTCCATGCGAACGATCATGCTCAAACGGCGGTCGCGGGCCTCTATCGACCGAGTAGGGTCCGAGACGATGCAGAGTTCACCGCACGAAGGAGGACAAGATGGCGCCAATCCTAGCGAGCGCCGAAATTGCCAGCCGTCCCGAGGACGTCTTCTCCTACGTTAGCGACCCTTCGCGGCTCGCGGACTGGCAGGAGAGCGTCGTCAGCGCACACGTCGAGGGCGGCGGTCCGCCTGTGCAGGGCGCGAGAGCCATCACGAAACGCCGCGTCGGTCGCGGCGAGCGGACGATGACCATGGAGCTGACGGAGCTCGCTGCCCCGAGCGCCTGGGCAGTTCGCGGAATCGACGGCCCAGTCAGAGCACGCGTCAGAGGCGTTGTCGAACCCTTGGATGACGGGTCACGATCGCGCGTGACGATCGAGCTCGACTTCGAAGGACGTGGGATCGGCAAGCTGCTCGTGCCGCTTCTCGTCCGCCCGCAGGCCAAGCGCGAGCTTCCCAAGAACATGCAGCACCTGAAGGAGAGGCTCGAAGGTAGTCCAGTCTGAAGCGCGGACTTAACTTCGCGCACGCGCAGCAGCGACCTCGTGGTGGTTTCGGTTCGCGGTCGCGCGGCACTGTCGCGACGCGAGCGGGCTCGGTTTCTCACCGGCGACGCTCGATCTCCCGCTACCGCTTGGGACGACAAGCGGAAGCGCTCGCCGACGCTGGCGGGAGCGCTGGAATGCGCGCGACAAGCGGCGCTGTGTGATCCGCGGCTGTAGGAGCGGTGCCGTACGGGGAGGGGTCGTCCCGAGTAGGGGTCCACTCCCGGCACGCGCGGCATGCTGCCCCTCCCCCGCGGACGCGTGTCGCGACCGTCCCGATAGACCCGCCCGGTTTGACTTCCGGCAACGGGGACTCGTACGGCACCGCATCCTGTGACCGGCGGCCAACTGCGGCGCGCACGACCGGCCTACCAGACGGCACCCTCCGACGGATCAGCGCTCGACCTCACCCCGTTCGGGCGCAGCACCGCGCGCTGTAGCTGGCAATCCGTGGGCACGCGCAGCGATGACCGACCTCTCGCGCGCGTGTACGACTGGGCCTTGTTCAGGCAGCGCTGCCCAAACCCGCCCCACGTCCGCAAATAGCGCACTTCTGCGGTGTTGCGATCGGATCTCCGTCTCGCGACGCGAAACCGCCGCAAATCAGAACAGACGGCCCTGCTCGGGCGGCTGGGCGTCAACCCCCTCGTCGCGCTTTACACGCGAGAGGTCGCAGGTTCGAAAACCCGCCGCGCCCATCCGAAGGACCCGCCGGAGACCCGGGGTTCGCGGTTGCCCCGTCCTCGCGGGCTCCCCGGCCGGCGGCGCAGGGCCACCGCAGCCGCCGTGAATCGTTTGTCGCCCCGGCCGGGTCGGACGGACGGTGCCCCACAACAGCAGCAGCCGGTCGCGTTCGAGCGCGGGCGCGTCGCCGCGCTTGGCAGACGACGAGTCCAGGCTCGTCGCGCTCGCGCGCGCGGGCAACCGTGCGGCGTTCGACGAGCTCGTGCGTCGTCACGCGGACGGGCTCTATGCGGTCGTGGTGCGGCTGTGCGCCAGCGCGCAGGAGGCCGAGGAGGTCACCCAGGAGGCGTTTCTTCGCGCCTGGCGCGGGCTGCCGGCGTTCCAGGGCGGCTCGCAGTTCTTCACCTGGCTGTACCGCATCGGCGTCAACGAAGCGCGCCGTCGCGCACAGCGCTGGCAACGCGGCGAGCTCGTCGTGTCGCTCGACGAGCGTCGCGGACGCGAGGTCTGCGATCGCTCGATACGACCCGACGATCGCGCCGAGCGCGCCGAGCTGCGGCGCGAGGTCGATCGCGCCATCGACGGTCTGCCGGTCGATCATCGCGCCGCCCTCGTTCTGCGCGACGTCGAGGGGTTGTCGACCGCGGAGGCCGCCGCCGTGCTGGGGGTGCGCGAGGCCGCGTTCAAGAGCCGCCTGCACCGCGCGCGATCCGCGCTGCGACTCGCGCTGGCAGACCATGATCCGGGGCGGGCGCGGTCATGATCTGCGATCACCGCTTCTCGTCGACGCGCATCTGCGCCTACCGCGACGCCGCGCTGCCCGACGGCGAGGCGCGCCGCGTGCGCGATCACCTCGCGCGCTGCGCCGCGTGCCGCGAATCGCTGGCCGAGCTGACGGCGATGGCCGGCCACCTGAGGGCGTCCAATGCGCCGGCGCCCGCGGGGCTCGCCGATCGCGTCATCGCCTACCTCGACGCCGAGAGCACGGCAGCGCGCCTGAGCGTCGTCACACCTGCATCGGTCGCCGGCCGCGGCGGCAGGTCGGCGCTGGCCTGGCAGGTCGCGCGCGAGCATCTGTGGCGCACGCTGCCGCTCGCGTTCGTCATCGGTCTGCTGATCACGCTGGTCAAGGATCTCGGGGCGCTGCTCGCCGAGGGGCTGACGCTCGAGACGTGCACGATCTGCGGAGCGAACTTCGTCGTCGCGTTCGTCGTGCTGAACGCCGGTCTTCTGCTGGCGCTTCCGCGGCGCGATGCTCGCAGCGGGTAGGTCCGATGACCTCGCCGATCGTCGCAGTCAGCGTTGCCGCCGTCCTGCTCGTGGGGGTCGTGTCGGCGTGCGGCGGATCAGACGCGGGCGCGCCCGCTGAAGGCCGGGAGGCAGCGCAGCTGCAGGTCTCCACGGCGGGCTGGAGGACCGATTTCTCGAAGCACACGGTCGCGCTGTCGGAGTTTCGCAGCGGCGGTCCGGGGCGCGACGGCATCCCGCCGATCGACAGGCCACGGGCGGTCTCGCCGGACGTTGCCGACGAGTTCCTCGACGACCGCGAGCCGGTCCTCGTCGTCCAGCAGGGCCGGGCGGTCCGCGCCTACCCGGTCCAGATCCTCATCTGGCACGAGATCGTCAACGACGAGCTCGGCGGGCGGCCGATCGCCGTGACGTACTGCCCGCTGTGCAACTCCTCGGTCGTCTTCGACCGGCGCGTGGACGATCGGGTGCTCACGTTCGGCACGACGGGCAACCTGCGCAAGTCAGATCTCGTGATGTGGGACCGCCAGACGCAGTCGTGGTGGCAGCAGCTCTCGGCCGAGGCCATCGTCGGCACGCTCAGCGGCAAGCGGCTCGACGTGCTGCCGTCGCAGACGCTCAGCTGGGCCGACGTTCGCCGCAGCTTCCCGCACGGCGATGTCCTCTCCCGTGACACGGGCTTCGAGCGCGACTACGGCCGCAACCCGTACGTCGCCTACGACGAGCGCGGCTCGCAGCCGTTCCTCTTCGACGGCCAGGCCGACGACCGCCTGCCTGCCAAGGAGCATGTCATCGCGGTCTTCGTCGACGAGCGCAAGCCGCTCGTGATCCCCTTCTCGCGGCTGGCCCGCGAGCCCGCCGTCAACGCGCAGACCGACGGGAAACCGATCGTGGCCTTCTACAAGAAGGGCGTCCTGTCGCCGCTCGACAACGCCGCCATCAGCCGTTCGAAGGACGTCGGCACGTCGGCCGCCTTCGATCGCCGGGTGCGCGGCGAGACGCTCGAGTTTCGCGCCGTCGACGGCGGCTACGTCGACCGCCAGACCGCCTCGAGGTGGGATATCACCGGCCGCGCGATCGAAGGGCCGCTGAAGGGAGAGCGCCTGCGCCAGCTGCGCCACGATCAGCAGTTCTGGTTTGCGCTGGCCGCGTTCCTGCCGAACGCGACGATCCTCCGATAAGGGGCTTTCGCGCATCGCGACGGTGTCCGGGGCCGCCGTCAGGTGCTGCGCGCCGACGGCGCGCAGCACCGGTGGAGGATCTACATGCTCGCAGCGCGTACGCGGGCGCCCGCCGTCGCCGGTACCCGCTTCTCGGACGCCGCGAAGCCGAACAAAAACGGCACGAGCGCCAGGCCGTAGGCGGCGTGCGCGAACAGCTCGAAGGTCTGGTTGGGGCCGACCTGAAACCACTCGAACGCGACACGACCGAGGATCTGGAAGTTGATCACATACAGCGCCACGCCGAACGCGAGGCCGCCGCCGCACAGCGCCGCGCGGCTGCTGAGCAGCGGGGCCAGCAGCGCCAGCGCGACACCGAAGCCGGCCGCCAGCGTGAGGTGGGTGATCAGGCCGACGATGGCGTTCTCCGCTGAGGGGTCGGGCTTGTCGGCGAAGTGGAAGATCGTCGAGATGTCATAGAGCGGCGCGGCGGCCGGCATGCCCTTGCTGACGGCGAACCACATGTTGGCCAGCAAGAACAGCAGGCCGGCCGCGGTTCCCGCGACGACGCCGCGGGCGATGCGGCGATCGATGTCGGTCAGCAGGCGTTGATTGCGCGTCATGGCGGATCTCCTCTACGTCGATGGTTGTGGGTTGGCTGCGTGGGCGGGTTCACGTGCGCAATGCGCTTGGAGCCGATCTGATACGTAGGCGCCGACCCGCGTGTGGACGCGCTCGCCGGCGCCGCGCGGAGATGCGGTCACGGTCGTTGCTCCGGGTCCGATGCGCGTTGGACCCGCGCCGACCGAAAATGGTTCATCCCGAGCAGCGCACGACTGTGCGCCGAGTGAGGCATGCGCCCGCGGGCTGCCCCGACGGCGCGGCACGTTGCGAGCGGTCGTGCTCGTGTGTGCCCGCGATCGCCGCCGCGCCGCCGGCCACGCGACGGGTAGCGTTGCCCGTGATGCGAGGCGCCCGTCAATCGTCCCAGCGACAGCGCCACACGGCGCCTCACGTTGACGCCGATGACGGCCCGCTCGTCACGCGTGCCCGTGAAGGTGACCAGGCCGCCTACGAGGAGCTCGTGCGCCGCCACGCCGATCGCGTCTACGCGGTCGTGATCCGCTTCGGCGCCCCCAGCGGCGAGGCCGAGGAGATCGTGCAGGAGACGTTCGTGCGCGCCTGGCGCGCGATCGGCCGCTTCAAGGGCGAGTCGCAGTTCTTCACCTGGCTGTACCGGATCGCGATCAACGAGGCCAAGCGCCACATGTCCCGCCGCGGCGCCCAGCTCGAACGGCGCGCATCCGACGACGGGGCGCTGGCCGAGATCGGCGATCCGGCACCGTCGCCGCAGCTACACGCCGAGCATCAGGATCTGCGCGCCGCGCTCGAGCGCGCGGTGCGCGCGCTGCCGATGGACCACCGCATTCCGCTCGTGCTGCGCGACATCGAGGGGCTGTCGACCGCGCAGGCCGCCGCCGTGATGGCGCTCGGTGAGCCGGCGTTCAAGAGCCGCCTGCATCGCGCGCGTCTTGCCGTCCGGGAGGCGATGGCCGACCATCTCGACGTGGAGCAGACGCCATGAACGGTGGGCCGATCAAGCGCGCGATCTTCATGCGCCAGCACCGCTGGACCGCCGCGCGGCTGTCGGACTACCTCGACGATGAGCTGTCTCAGCGCGATCGGGAGCGTGTCGAACAGCACGCCGGCATGTGCCCGGAGTGCTCGCGCGTGCTCGCCACGCTGCGCCGCACGCTGCGCGAGCTGATGGGCCTGCGCGACGAGCCGCTGCCGAGCGTCGCCGACGGCGTCATCGAGCGACTGCGACGCAGCTGGTAGACGCCTGCCGGCCGGCAACGGCGTGGCCTGCAGCCCGGCGCCCCGCGCAGTGCCTGGGCATGGCCTGTCGGCAGCATCGGCGTCCGGGCGCGCGTCGTCGGCAGGACGCCCTGGGCTCGCTGCGCTGCTCGCCTGCGTCGACCGCCGCCGGCGTCACGAACGGACCTCGACGGCGCCCAAGAACGCGACGTGGTTGCGGATCGAGCGGATCCAGGGAAACGGATGGCGGTACGTCCATGCCGCGGAGCGAGCCTCCTCCTGCGCCGCGCGGACGTGGTAGTAGCTGCAGACGCCCTTCCACGGGCAGACGCTGCGAGCGCGCGACGACGAGAGGTGCTCCCAGCGAACGCTGTCGGGCGGGAAGTAGTGATTGCCCTCGACGACGATCGTGTCGTCGCTCTCGGCGACCGTGATTGCGTTGAAGACGGCTTTCATCGCACGCTCTCCTTCCGCGTCGACAGCACGGTGTCGTGCCGGCTGTGGATCGAGTGGCCGCGGTGCGTCTCGTAGGCCTCGAGGAACTTCAGCCACAGCTCGCTGCGGGTCGGAAAGGCCGGCACCGCGTGGGCGAGCGTCGCGAGCGGCACCTCTGCCACGATCGCGATCGTGGCAGCGTGCAGCTGCTCTGCGACCTGAGCACCGACGAACGTCGCGCCGACGAGCAGTTCGCGGTCGCTGTCGACGACGAATCGCGTCGTGCCGGGCTCGTTGCGGCCGTAGAAGCTCGCCCCGGCGCTGCCCGATGTCGGCAGATCGATCGCTTCGGCGGCGATGCCCGCCTGCCGCGCGGCCGCCAGCGTCCGGCCGACCGCGGCGATCTGCGGGTCGGTGAAGATCACGCGGGGTGCGCCCGGCCCGTCGGTTGACACCGCGGCGTCCGCGCCGAGGATGTGATCGGCGGCGATCCGCGCCTGGTACTTGCCCGCGTGTGTCAGCAGCGAGCGGCCGTTGACGTCGCCGATCGCGTACAGCCAGGGCCGATCGGGCACGCGGAGATGGTGGTCGACGTCGATGACGCCGCCGGGCAGCCCGACGGTGTGCAGGCCGAGATCGTCGGTCAGCGGCCGGCGGCCGATCGCCACGAGCAGGCGATCACCGGTGAGCCGCTCGCCACCGTCGAGCGTCATCGTGATCTGGTCGCCGTCGCGGCTGACCGCGCTCGCGAGCGCGCCGAGCCGGACCTCGATGCCCTGCTTGTCCAGTGCCGTTCGCAGCTCGTCGCCGGCGAACGGCTCCTCGCGCGCGATCAGCCGGTCCTGCGCCTCGATCACGGTCACGCTGGAGCCCAATGAGGCCCACGCCTGTGCCATCTCGACGCCGACGACGCCGCCGCCGAGGACGAGCAGCCGGGCCGGCACCTCGCGCGCCGTCGTGATCTCACGATTCGACCAGGCGCCCGCCGCGGCGAGGCCGGGGATCGGCGGCATCGCTGCGCCGCTGCCGACGGCGATGACGACGGCGTCGCGCGCGACGAGCACATCGTCGCCGACGCGCACCCGCCGCTCGCCATCAAGGCGCGCGTAGCCGCGCACGAGCTCGACGCCGGCGTTCTGCAGCCAGGGGATCTGCTTTGCGTCGTCGAGGTCGTTGATGATCTCGTCGCGCCTCGCGAGCACCGCGCCGACGTCCAGGCTGCCGCTCACCGCCTGCGCGGCGCCGGGCACCCGCGCGGCCTCGCGCAGCGCCTCGGCCGGGCGCAGCAGCGCCTTGGACGGCATGCAGGCGTAGAACGAGCACTCGCCGCCGACGAGCTCGCGCTCGACGATCACCACGCGCTTGCCCCCACCTTCGGACAGCCGACCGGCCAATACCTCGCCGGCCGGGCCTGCGCCGATCACCACGACATCGAACTCCCGTTGCATGCTGTGCGCCCGATCGTTTGCGGTTGCCGGTGCGCCCCGTCCGACGGGCGCCTGTGAGTTGGAGTCGACGGCGGCGCAAAGGATTCAGCGGCGGCCCTGAGTCCTCGGCGGCCCGCGACGGATCAGAGCGCCGACGAGCCAACTCCGCTAGTGGGTCGACCAGGAACGTTTGACCGGTAACCCGGGATGCCGGCGCCGCGCGGCAAGGACGCAGGACCGAAGGTGTGGCTCTGCCACATCGAGCGTCCGAGGACGCCGCCAGGCGGTGATCGGCGCCCGGGTTCCGGGTCAAACGTTTGTGGTCGACCCACTAGCGCGCGTGCATGAGGTCCAGGCACACGACGCAGTACGGCCAGGGCGGATTCCACGGCCAACCGGTCACGTCCTTGCCACACAGCGCCCTATCGGGATCCTCCTCGGTCACGATGTGACAGATCTCCTCGCCGTCGTTCGTCGGACCATCGACGCGACGCTGCTTGTCGACCGTGCGCGGCATACCCCAGGCAGCGTCGCACGGACCCGCCGCCCGCACCACAACCGGGCTCGTACAATCGGCGGCCCTGAGGGCGCGTAGCTCAGTGGGAGAGCGCTCGCTTCACACGCGAGAGGTCGCAGGTTCGAAACCCGCCGCGCCCATAGGTCAGAAAGTAGCTGCAAATCAGCATCTTTCGGGATTTTCGGTCGAACGACCTCCTTGCGGTCAGCGCACCCACATCTGACCGATGAGGGGACCCCACAGCGGGTGGAAGCGGTCGTTGCCCACGCGCTCTGATACGAGCTCGCCGAACTTCGGCGTGATGAGCGGCACCCAGATGGCCTGAACGGTCACCTCGCGATCTGCGCGGGCCCACAGCGCGTTGGCCTGCCTACGTCGTTCCCGCCGACAGCCCTGCGGGCCCGATCGGGACGACGCCGCTGCCGGCCACCGGGCCCTACCGGATCGCGACGTACCAGCCGGGCCAGGAGCTGCGGCTCGTGCGCAACCACAGGTTCCGGGAGTGGTCGCGTGCCGCGCAGCCCGGGCCGGCCGGTGGAGTAGCGGATCCCCGGGCGCAGCCTGGACGATCAACTTCGCCAAGAAGGGGTCCTACACGATCGACGGCCCGTTTCGGGGCCTGATCCGGGGCAAGAACACGTTTGCCGGCACGACGATGACGTTCAACCACGAGCGCAACAGCTCTGACGAGACGTGTGGCAACGTGCTCGGCAAGTACCGGTTCAGCGTCACCGGTAACACGCTGAAGCTGACGCGGATCAGCGACAAGTGCGAGGCCCGTTGAAGCGTCTTCTCCCGCACGCTGACAAGGGTCGCCTGATGCCGTCGGTCGGCGCCGACCAAGTCCGCGGGCAACGGCCGCGAGGAGGACAGACGACCCGATCGACCATACCCCCTACGTGCATGTCGCGTGCGATGCCGTAAGCGCACGGCGTCGCTCGCGGCGGGCTCGATCAACTGCCCGGCTCAGCGGGGCTCGGGCACGTAGTGCCGCGTGCGCGTCGGCCGGTCCAGCCAGACCCGCATCAGGCGGTCGGTGGTCGGGTCGAGGAAGCGCTCGGAGGTCGGGATCCAGTCCGGGCGCGCACCGTCGCTCTCGCCGTGGCGGCGGCGCCACCAGCCCTTGCGGCTGGCGACGGGAGCAGGGACGGCGGGATCAAGCCCCGGCAGATCCTGCAGCAACGCCACGGCGGACTCGGGCGCGGCGTAGAGACGGCCTAACCGCTCGTCGAGCTCGTCGGCCTCCAGGTGCCCCGCGACGTAGTGGCGTCCGAGCTCGGCGGCGACGGCGTCAGTTTGGGTCACCGCGCGAGCTTCACCGCGGTGCCGTAGGCGAGGATCTCGGTGAGGTTCTGGCCCATCTCCGACGAGTCGAAGCGGACGGCGATGATCGCGTCGGCGCCGACCACGTGGGCGTTTGCGATCATCCGATCCACCGCGTGGCGGCGCGAGTCCTCGAGCACCTCGGTGTACTGACTCACCTCGCCCGACCGCAGCGCGGAGAAGCTCGCCGTGAAGCCCTTGGCGAAGCCCATCGACCGCACGATCAGGCCGAAGCAGAGGCCCAGGCTCTCGGCGACCTGCACTCCGGGCAGCTCCTGCGCGGTCGTGATGGGCAGGCCTGCTTGAACGGCGCCGGTGGAGCTCATGGGCCGATCATCGCACGGCGAGTAGCAACGTCATCCTCCGCCCATCGAAGGCGCGGCGGCTAGACCGCCGGGGAACCGTTTTCGGGACCGCATAGTGGCTGGGCGTCCATCTCCGAACCCGACATGTCGACGCGATCAGGTCGAGAACGGCCCTTCCGGTCCCGGCCGATCAGCTTCAAGCCCCAACAGGTCGGCGCCGCTGAGCTCGTTGTGTGACAGCACCAGTCGGCCCTCGCTGTCCAGGCTTGCCGTCGGAAGCTTGAGCTGCATGGGCAGCGGGCGCGCGGCCCCGCATTGAGCCAGATGCGAGGAACGGCGTTGGCTGCCGTCCACGGCAGGACCGCACTACCGAGCGCGCCGACGATGTCCTCGGTGTCGAGGCGACCTGATGTGACGAGCGGCGCAAGCACGAATGGGCATTCCGCCCGGCCGTATTTCGAGGCTGTCTCCTTCGGCGCGGCGCGCAGCGCCGCGGTCGTGTTTCGTAGCCGCCGCTGCCCGCATACAGCACGACGAGTCGGCGGCCCCCACGTCCGCGCGCAGTACCGTCCTGTGCGTGCCGATCGGCTCGCCAACCAGAAGGAGCGCCGCATGCTCGTAGCCGGTGTCGACGTCGGCGGAACGAACATCGAGGTCGGGATCGTCGATGACCGGCATAACGTCGTCGATCGCGCGAAGTGCAACACGCCGACGGCGGGGCCCGATGCCGTCGTCGCCGCGATCGTGAAGCTGATCCGGTCGCTGGACGAGCCCGCCGTCGCGGTCGGTGCCGGCGTCCCCGGCGTGATCCACGACGGCGACGTGCTGACCGTCCCCAACCTCGAGAACTGGATCGACCGTGTCGACCTGCGCAGCGAGCTCGCTGCTCAGCTCGAGGTGCCCGTCGCGCTCGGCAACGACGTCAACGTCGGGCTGCTCGGCGAATGGGTCGCGGGGGCCGCGCGCGACGTCGACAACGTCCTCGGCGTCTGGATGGGAACCGGGATCGGCGGCGCGCTCGTGCTCGACGGCCGCCCGTTCAACGGCTCGCGCGGCGCCGCCGGCGAGATCGGCCACGTCATCGTGCGCCCCGGCGGAGCGCTCTGCGGCTGCGGTCGCCGAGGCTGCGTCGAGGCCTACGCGGGCCGGCGGTCGATGGCCGCGGTGGCCGCGGCGATGGTCGATGCCGGCCGGCAGACCTCGCTGTTCGCGATCCGCGACGAGTTCGGCAAGAAGCGCCTGACGTCGAAGGTGTGGGCACGCGCGCTCGCCGAGGGTGACGAGCTGGCCGCGCAGCTGTTCGACATGGCGATCGAGACGCTCGGCATCGGCGTCGCGTCGGTCGTGAACATGGTCGACGTCGAGCTGGTGGTGATCGGCGGCGGGCTCGCCGAAAAGCTCGGACAGGACCTCGCCGACCGCATCGCGGCGGCCGCCGCGCCATGGATGCTGCGCCCCAACCCCGAGCTGACGTGGGTGCCGTCCGCGCTCGGCGACGATGCCGGCGTGGTCGGTGCGGCGTCGCTGGCGCGGGCCCTGGTGGTACACGGCTGACAACGAGCTGCCTCCGGCGTGCTCACTCCCTCCTCGCGGTCACGTGTTTGGATCGCGACCCTAGGCGCGCTCGGTCGCTCCGGCATCGGGTGAATGTTCATCCTGGGCGCGCCGGCGGCGGACTTCCCGGCCTGGCGCCTACGCGACCCGGTCGTGGCGCATGGCGAAGCGGGCCGCTCCGACGCGCGTCGAGACGTCCGCCTTCGCGTAGACGACGTGGCGGCGGCGGTCTTCTCCGTGATGACGAGCGCCGTGGCGATCTCCCTGTCCGTGCTGCCCTGGGCGAGCAGCCGCAGGACCTCGACCTCGACCCTGGCCCAACGGTCGCCTCGGCGTCCGACGCCGGGGGAGAACCGTGCGGGCGAGCGCGCGGCCCCGTTGCGCGAGGGCGACGCCCCTGCCGTCCCGGTGGTTGTCGCTTGCTCGGCGCCGGCGCCGGTGAGAGGCTTGACAAACCGTCAACCGAGGGGGTACCGATGCCCAAGTTCCTGTTCGAGGCTTCGTACACGCTGGACGGCGTCAAGGGCGTTCAGAGCGCCGGCGGCAGCAGCCGGCGCGACGCGGTCGCTGCGGTCGCCGAGAGTGTCGGCGGCGAGCTGGAGTGCTTCTATTTCGCCTTCGGCGACGCGGATGCGCTCGTGATCGCCGATCTGCCCGACAACGAGAGCGCGGCGGCGGTCGCGCTGACCGTCAACGCCGCCGGCGGAGCGACGGTGAAGACCACCGTGCTGCTGACGCCCGAGGACGTCGACGCGGCCGCGCAGCGTTCGGTCGACTACCGGCCGCCCGGCGCCTGATTCGCACGCGAGCATGGGCCGCCGGCCTCGCCGATGGCCCATGCGAACGTCGCTGCAAAAGGCTGAAGTCGATGAATGTCAGGAGGCAGATGATCGATGGCAACGGGCGCGTTCCGCTCGGCCGTGTATCCGCGTCGGCCGCGCGGCTGCCTCGAGCGCCGTCAGCGACGTGAAGATCTGGACCTCACGCTCTCCAACGGGACGGAGATCGGGCCCGGCCGCCACCGCGTCGTCCTACGCGCCTTGAGCGCGGATCGCTCCCAGGTGCTGGACGTCTCGGATCCGGTGCGGTACACGATTCCTCGCTCCTTCGCGAAGGCGCCCGTGCGCTGCGGCGTCGCCTGACAGCCGCGCGTCCTCGCGGAGCCGGCCGCGCAGCTGCGCGCTCGCGGCGCGCTCGCCGGTGAGTCTCGCGACCGCGCGCAGGCCGGCGGGAAGCAGCTAGGCTCGCGCACCAGTCGCCGGCGCCGTTGCGCGCGCCGGCGCGCGCAACGAGCGAACGGAAAGGGATCTGTCGATGTCTTCGGATCAGAACAAGGCCGTCGTGCGACGGTGGATCGAGGGCTTCAACGACGGCGACGAGCAGGCCGGGGCCGACGGCGGACGCCGGTCGCGGTCGCGGGCTCCCGGGCCGCGCGCGAGATCGACCGGTCAGCCGCTCGACGCGGCGGGCGACTCGCCGCGGCGCACCCGCAGCGCGTCGATTCCGCCGCGCAGGAACGCGAGCGCGTCGTCGAGCGCCGCGAACGGGTCTGCGCCGGGCGGTGGCGGCGGCGACGCCCGGCGCGGGTCGCAGCGCGGTGAACCAGGCGGCCACCGCGGCGGCGACGATGCGCGGGTGCAGGTCGTCGGGCTCGGCGCCGAGCTCGGTCGCAGCGGCGGCCGCGATCAGCGTCTCGAAGCGGGTCGTGAGCTGGCGCTCGTGCGCGAGTAGCTCCTCGGTCGCGTCGACGATCTCGCGGCGGCGCTGCTCGCGCTCGTCGGGGAGGCCGTCGCGCTCGACGACCGCGACGATCCACGCGCGGATCGCGTCGAGCAGGGTCTGCTCGCCACGCTCGTCGAGGTGCTCGGCAAGGCTGCGAAACGTCGCGTCGAAGTCGCCGAACAGCACGCTCTCCTTCGACGGGAAGTAGGAGAAGAACGTGCGCGGCGCGATCTCCGCCGCGTCGGCGATGTCGGCGATCGTCGTGGCCTGAAAGCCGCGCTCGGCGAACAGGCGCAGCGCGGCGTCCTCGATCGCCTGCGCGGTGCGCTGCTTCTTTCGCTCTCGGAGGCCCATGACTAGCTGCACTCTAGCACCTTTTGCTCGAAATGCAAACGCGTCGCTTGCATTTTTGCAGTCGATGTGATTATCTTGTCCGGCACCAACCGCTCCGCTGACAGCGGCGCCCAACTCGACCGAATTGAGCTCATGAAACGCCTCGCGCAGTGGTGCTACGACCGCAACCGCATCGTCATCGCCCTCTGGGTCGCCCTGATCGTCGGCTCCGGTGGTATCGCCGCGGCCGCGGGCGGCGGCTTCGTCGACAACTTCTCGCTGCCGGGCAGCGAGTCACAGAAGGCCGTCGACCTCCTGCAATCGAAGTTCCCCCAGCAGTCCGGCGACTCCAGCCAGGTCGTCTTCAAGGCCAACACCGGCACCTTCAAGGACGCCGCGCGCAAGACCGAGGTCCAAGAGCTCGTCGCGACGCTGTCTGAGCTTCCGAGCGTCGCGGGCGTCAGCGACCCCTACGCCGCGCCGGGGCAGATCAGCGCGGACGGCACGGTCGCCTTCGCGACCGTCGCGTTCGACAAGCAGGCCAGCGATCTCGAGAAGACCGACATCGAGCGCGTCATCAACACCGCCAAGAGCGCCGCGACCGACGACCTGCAGGTCAACCTCGGCGGCCAGGCGATCAAGGTCGCCGAGCAGCCCGAGCAGTCGGCAACCGAGGCGATCGGCGTGCTCGTCGCGATCGCCGTGCTGATCATCGTCCTGGGCTCGGTGGCCGCGATGACGATGCCGCTGATCGTCACCTTCATATCGCTCGGCGCCGCGATGACGATCGTGCTCGCGTTCTCCTCGATCGTCGACATCGCGAGCTTCGCCCCGACGCTCGCCGTCATGATCGCGCTCGGCGTCGGGATCGACTACGCGCTGCTGATCCTCAACCGCTTCCGCAACGAGCGCCGCCTCGGCGCCGAGCTGCGAGAGGCGACGGTCACCGCGCTGAACACGGCCGGCCGCTCGGTGCTGTTCGCCGGCACGACCGTCGTCATCGCCCTGCTCGGGATGCTGCTGCTGGGGATCTCGTTCCTCAACGGGCCCGCCGTCGCCTCGGCGCTGGCCGTGTTCTTCACGATGATCGGCTCGCTGACGCTGCTGCCCGCCCTGCTCGGCACGTTCGGCCACAAGGTCAAGCTCGGCAAGATCAAGCCCGAGGGCGACCGCCCGCGCGGCTTCGCGCGCTGGGCACTGCTGATCGAGCGCCGGCCGCGGATGTTCGCGATCGCGACGATCGCCGTCCTCGCCGTCGTCGCGTTCCCCGTCTTCGGGATGCAGCTGGGCACGAGCGACTCGGGCAACGACGCCCCCGGCAGCACGACCAGGATCGCCTACGACCAGCTCTCGGAGGGCTTCGGACCCGGCTTCAACGGGCCGCTGCTCGTCGTCTCAGAGCTGCCCGCCGCGGGCGACGGCACCGCCCTCGACGCCCTCTCGCGGGCGATCGCCGGCACCGACGGCGTCGCGACGGTCGGCGCGCCCGTGCTCAACCCGGCCAAGGACACCGCGACGCTGACGGTCTTCCCGACGACCAAGCCGCAGGACGCGGCCACCACCGACCTGCTCGACCACCTGCG
Organism: uncultured Solirubrobacteraceae bacterium; assembly: GCA_963756465.1. Classification (GTDB taxonomy): domain Bacteria; phylum Actinomycetota; class Thermoleophilia; order Solirubrobacterales; family Solirubrobacteraceae; genus CADCVQ01. The sequence continues at coordinate 1,016,536 of CAVWNK010000004.1, read as the reverse complement.
CGACGACGTCGTGCCGCCGGTCGAGCGGGCGACAGGGATCAGCGCCTCGATCGGCGGCGCGACGGCGCTGACCGCCGACCTGTCCAGCGTGCTCGCCGACAAGCTGCCGCTGTTCATCGCCGTCGTCGTCGGCCTGTCGCTGATGCTGCTGACCGTCGTGTTCCGCTCGCTCGTGATCCCGGTCAAGGCCGCGTTCATGAACGTGCTGAGCATCGGCGCCGCACTCGGCGTCATCACGTTCGTCTTCCAGGACGGGCACCTCGCCTCGCTGATCGGCGTCAACACGACCGGGCCGATCGAGGCGTTCCTGCCGGTCTTCATGTTCGCGCTCGTGTTCGGGCTGTCGATGGACTACGAGGTCTTCCTCGTCAGCCGCATGCACGAGGAATGGCAGCACACGAAGAACGCGACGCTCGCCGTGCGCAACGGCCTTGCGCTGACGGGCAAGGTCGTCATGGCCGCCGCGATCATCATGATCAGCGTCTTCGCCAGCTTCATGCTCGGCGACGACCGCACGATCAAGCTGTTCGGCCTCGGCCTCGCCAGCGCTGTTCTCGTCGACGCGTTCGTCATTCGCCTGATCCTCGTCCCCGCGCTGATGTTCATGTTCGGCAAGGCGAGCTGGTGGCTGCCCAGCAAGCTCGAGCGCCGCCTGCCGCGGCTGTCGATCGAGGGCCCCGAGACGCCCGCGACCGACGCTGCCTGACCGCCCGTTCCCTTGGCGCCGCAGATGCCCCGGGTCGCCCGCCGCCGGCGAAGCGCGACATCGACCCTGCCGGCCCGTCTGCGCGATGATGGCAGCGTGCCTGCAGGCGACGCCCCGCGATGAAGCGCATCGACCGCGTCGTCGAGTATCTGCGCACGAGCCTGTGGGTGATCCCGGCGGCGGGCGCGTCGCTCGCCGTGCTGGCCGGCTTCGGCACGATCGCGCTGGACCACGCGACCGGCGCCGAGCTCGGCTTCACCGGCGGCGCGGACGCGGCGCGCAGCGTGCTGTCGACGATCGCCGCGGCGATGATCACGTTCACCGGCCTCGTGTTCAGCATCACGATCGTCGCGCTGCAGCTGGCGAGCGGCCAGTTCTCGCCGCGCGTCATGCGCACCTTCCTGCGCGACAACTCCAGCAAGGTCGCGCTCGCGACGTTCGTCGCCACGTTCAGCTACGCGTTCACCGTCCTGCGCGCGACGCGCGCCGACGATGTGCCGGGGATCTCGGTGAACGTCGCGATCGTGTTGATCTTCGCCAGCGTGGCGGTCTTCATCCGCTACATCGACCACACCGCGCACGCGATCCGCGCCGCGGCGATCATCGATGCCGTCGCCGACGAGACGCGCGCCAGCGTCGAGCGGCTGTACCCGGCCGACGCCGGGCCCGTGGCGGCGATGCCCGAGCTCGACGACGACGACATGATCGTGGTCGCCAACAGCCGCGGGCCGGGCGTCGTGACCGGCTTCGACGGCGAGCGGATCGTGTCGCGTGCCGCCGCCGCCGGAGGGCTCGTCGTCCTGCACGCCGGCGTCGGCGACTTCGTGCCGACCGGCGCGCCCCTGCTGCATCTGCATCGCACCGACCCGCGGGCCTGCGCCGTCGAGACCTGCGTCGCGCTCGGTCGCGAGCGCACGATGCAGCAAGACGTGGCGTTCGGGCTGCGCCAGCTCGTCGACCTGGCGGCCAAGGCGCTGTCTCCCGGGATCAACGACCCGACGACGGCGGTTCAGGCGATCGATCAGCTCCACGACCTGCTGCGACGGCTCGCGACGCGGCCGCTGCCGCTGGGGCGCATGACGGACGGCGACGGCGTCGTGCGGTTCGTGTTCCCGACGATGCGCTGGGACGACTACGTCTCGCTGGCGGTCGACGAGATCCGCATCTACGGCGCCGACAGCCTGCAGATCCTGCGACGCCTGCGCAGCATGCTCGAGGACCTGCTGTCGATCGCCGACGATCAGCGCCGGGGGCCGCTGCGTGAGCAACTGCGCCTGCTGTCGGCCGCGGCTGAGCGGGAGTTTCCGGACGCGCGCGACCGGCGCGCGGCCGGCCTCGGCGACGCTCAGGGCATCGGCTCCTGACCGCGCTGCCGCCGTCGCACGCGGCGTCGTCGACCTCGGCAGGCCGCTCAGTGGTTCGGCATCTGCGACGGATCGGTATCGAGCGCCGGCGCCTCGGGGTAGATGACGCCGCCCGTACCGGGAACCGATCTGCAGGGCGAGCCGTTCAGCGTCTCGCCCTCGGCACAGCCGTGATCGACGTTCGGGCGCGGGCGGCCGTGCGGCGGCTCGGGCCGCGGCTGCTCGATCGTTGGCGCGCCGGACGGCTGCCCGCCGCCCTGGTAGGCCTCGGGGCACCTCGCGCGGTCGGGCAGGATCTCCTCGGGCGACAGCGCCGGCCCGTCGCCGGGGTGATCGCCGGGACGCGGGCTCTCCTGCGGCTGGCAGCGCGACGCGCCGCGCCAGTCACCGCTGCCGGCGACCGGGCTGGCGCAGGCGGCGAGGGCGCAGCAGGCGGCGATGCTCAGCAGCGCCGCACCGCGATCGGCCATCGACGTACGCATGGGACACCTCTCTCTGATGGGGGGCTCGTCCGACCACTCAGACGCCGTGCCGGGCGCGAAAGGTTCCCGCGGCGTGCCGCAGCACGCATGAGATCGGATCGGCCCTGCGCGGTGACGTCTGCGCTCGGGCTGCGCGCGACGTCATCGATCGCGTTGGCCCCGGCCGCGGCTCGCTGTACCGTGCGATCTCGTGCGTGCTGCCGACGATCCTTGGCACCATGGCGCTTCTCATCGTGGGACGCGATATCAACCAGCCGCCGCGCCTTCGCTCGGGAAGCGACCGATGAGCCCGGCGCGCTGGTGCATCGCATGGTGATCGACCTCGCAGCCCCGGCGCGGTCGTGAGCAGCACGCAGACCCCAGACGAACGCACGCAACCGGGCGCCGGGCCCCGTCCTCCGGCCGCCTGGGTCCGCAGAGCTCGCCAGCGGCGCGTGCTGGACGCCGCGCATCGCCGGGACATCAAGACGCAGCTCTACGTCGACGACGCCAACCGCAGCGCCTATCTGCGCCGCTTCGCGGTCCTGATGGCGCTGTCGACGCTGATCGCGACGTTCGGCATCGCAACCGACTCCGCCCCCGTCGTCATCGGCGCGATGCTCGTCGCGCCGCTGATGACCCCGCTGCTCGGCCTCGCGTGCGCGCTCACGACCGGGGCACCACGGCGACAGCTCGAGTCAGCGCTGACGGTGATCGCCGCCTCGCTCGGCGCGATCGGACTCGCGTGGCTCGCCGCCAAGACGTTCCCCGAACCGCAGTTCGTCACCGAGCAATCCGGAGAGCTGCTCGCGCGCACCAAGCCCGGCACGCTGGACATGTCGATCGCGCTCGCCGCCGGCGCCGCCGGCGCCTACGTCACCGTCCACCGCCAGGCCGTCTCGGCACTGCCGGGCGCGGCGATCGCCGTCGCGCTGATCCCGCCGCTGTCGGCGGTCGGGATCGCGCTCGAGCTCGGACGCAGCGATCTCGCCGGCGGCGCCGCCCTGCTGTACCTCACCAACCTCGCAGGAATCATTCTCGCTGCGGGCATCACGTTCGTCGTCACCGGCGTCGTCGCCCGCCGCGACGGCCGCCACTTCACGCGGCACACGCGTCTGGGCCTGGGCGCGGCGACGGTGACGGTCATCGTCCTCGGCATCCCGCTGGGGACCGCCGGACGCGACGCGATCAACACCGCCCTGGACGAGCACACCGTCAGCGCGACCACGACGAAATGGATCGGCGACCAGCAGATCGCACTGCGCAGCAGCTCGATCGACGGCGACACGGTGCTGATCGAGCTCTCCGGCCCGCGACCCCCGATCACCGCGCCGCAGCTCGCCGCGCAGATCGAGAGCGCGCTGCGCCGCCGCGTGCACATGATCGTGCGCTTCAGCAATCAGGACGATCTGCTGAACATCACGCCCCCGTCCACGCCGTAGTCGCGGCGCTGCCGATCACCGCGACGGCGCGCTCGAGGTCCTCCCGGACCCGCGGTCCGCGCGGCTCACGCAGCGGGCTTGGCAGGTTCTCGAGAGATCGATCCGCGCGCGCCTACCCGCGCGCGTCCGAGGAAAGCCCTTGACGGCGCTATATGTATCCGTCATATATGTATTGAGCCGCTTCTCCTCCGGCAGCGGCTCCGGCGTTTGCCAAGGAACGTCGGCACGGCTGGCGGCGGCCCGCGACTCCTCCCTTGTCGCGGGCCGCTCGCCGCCCGCCGCTCGCCGCAGGCGAGCGCAACGCGCTTGTCGCGCGGTCGTCCCGGCCGTATCGTCGCTCCCGTGGCCGCGCAGCGCCAGATATCGCCACGCTCCCGGCAGGCGCTGCTCGGCGTGCTGATGCTGCTGGCGGCGCTCGCCGCGACCGCGGCGCTGGCGTGGGCGTGCAATCCGCAGGCGCATATCGCGCTGGACAAGGACACATACGAGGCCGCGAGCACGATCACGGTCCACGGCTCCTACTTCCCGGGAAACGCGACGGTGACGGTCACAGGACCGGTCGACTCGAAGGTCCTGCAGACGTCGGCGCTGGGCGGCTTCGTGACGCAGCTGACTGCGCCGTCGCTGCCGGGCAACTACACGATCACGGCGTCGCGCCCGACCGGCGGGTTCGCACCGGCCTCGTTCTCGGTCGTGGCGGCGTCGACGCCGACCGTCACGCCCCCCGGCCCGCCACCGAGCGAAGGCCAACCGACGGTGCCGTCGCCCGTCTTGGCGCCCGATCTCGCCGGTCCCGAGATCGCGCGGCCGACGCGTCGGTACGAGACGGTCCCGGTCGCCGCGAACGGCTCGTTCAAGCTCTTCTGCGCGCGCCTTGGAGCGTCCGACGTGACCGGCACCTGCGGCCTCGTCAGCAGGCGCAGCTTGCGGCTCGGGCAGGCGCCGCTGCTTGCGCTCGCGGCGAAGCCGTTCCGTGGGCAGGCCGGCCAGCGGGTCGTCGTGCGCTTCCATCTCACGGCCTCGAAGCTGCGACGCCTCAAACGGGCCGTCAGGCTGCGCATGCGCGTGAGCGTCGCCGCGAGCGACCTGCTCGGCAACCGCTCGGCGCTGACCTTCGGGGTCACGCTGAAGGCGCCGCGCCAGCACCACTCGCCGTGAGCGAGAACGCGTCGGCGAGCAGCTCGTACGAGCGCCGCCGGGCCTCCTGGTCGTGCGTGACCGCGACGACGAGCAGCTCGTCGACGCCGTAATCGGCGGCGAGTTGCTGCAGCTCCGCGCGAACCGTGGCCGGCGCGCCGGTGACCCACCGCTTGCGCAGCGCCGGATCGTCGCGACCGCGCGTGCGCCGCTCGACGAAGCGCACCGCCGTCGGGACCGGCGGGACGGCGATGTACTTCCCGCGCCGCGCGAGCAGCGAGACCATGCGCGCGCTGGCGGACAGCTCGAGCGCCTGCTCGCCGCTGTCGGCGCACAGGGCCCAGACCGCGACGACGACCCGTGGCTGGGGCAGCCGCTCCGAGGCCACGAAGCGCTCGCGATAGAGGTTGACGATGTCGACGCCGCCACCGGCGTTGATGAAGTCCGCGAACGCGTACGGCAGCCCGAGCTGCGCCGCCCACACGGCGCTCTGCGCCGACGAGCCCAGCAGCCACGGGGTGGGACCCTCGGGGCGGCCCGGCAGCAGTCCAGGCAGCGAGGCGAAGAGATGGTCGGCGGGCAGCTCGGCGCGCAGGTAGCCCAGCAGCTCTGCGAGCTGCTCACCGAAGTCGTCGAGCGCGGGGTGGTTGCGATCGCGCTGCAGCGCGAAGATCGTGACGGGGTCGTCGGTGCCGTCGGTGCGCCCGATGCCGAGATCGATGCGGCCGGGGAACAGGCCGCTCAACACGCTGAACGTCTCGGCGACCTTGAAGGGGCTGTAGTGGGGCAGCATCACGCCGCCGCTGCCGACGCGGATCTGTGACGTCGTCGCGGCAATCGGGCCGATCAGCGCCTCCGGGCTCGTGCCCGCGAGCATCGGGCCGCCGTGATGCTCGGCGACCCAGTAGCGGTGATAGCCCACGCGGTCGGCCAGGCCGGCGAGGTCGAGCGTGTCGCGCAGCGCCTGCCCCCCGGACGAGCCCTCGGCGACCGGGGACTGGTCGAGGACACCGAGTCTGAGCGCTGCCGGCACCGCCGCATGATCGCAAGAAATCGCCACCCGGTAGATGTGCTCGTCATGTATTGACCGTGTCGCCGTTCAATCCTCTTCCCGGCGACCGCGCCGATCGTCGGCGCGGGGTGGCAGACGACCCGTGGCTCCGAGTCGGCCACGGGTCGCCCACCCGAACAGCGGCGGGTTGGCATACCTGCTGCGCCGGGTACGTGGATCGGTATATGTCCGAAGCATCTAACTGCCGAAGGAGCCCGACGATGCAGCCCGATTCGAACGAGACGCGAGGCCAGCAGGAGCGCGAGAACGACCCGCCGCTGCACGGCGACACCGATCCAGCGTCAGCCAGCGTGGACGCGAGCGCCGATGCCGTCCCGCCCGCCGGAGGCTACGCCGGCCGCGATCCGAAGACCGAGATGCCGCGCCTGCCGAGCGTTCCCGAGACGCAGGATGACCCCGGCACACACGCGGCGCCCGATCGCAAAGAGCGCGACTCCCACAGCTGAGCCGCGGCGTCTGCTGGTGGGCCGCGCGCAGACGCGGCGACCCGCTACAGATCGACGTGCTCGCCGCGGCGCGCCAGGAAGCGCCGCAGCAGAAGCTGCGTACTGCGCAGGCTGTCGGCGGCGATGCCGAGCCGCTCGGCGCCCTCCGACGTGAGTCGGTAGATCGGGCCGCCGCCGGCGCCATCGCGCTCGTCGTCGTCGACGAGCCCCTGCCGCACGAACTCCCGCAACAGCCCTGCGGGATCGGTGCCGTTCTCGCTCAGCCCGAGGGTGTGCAGGCGGGTGCACAACTCCTGCGCCGTCGCCGGCCGCTCATCGAGGATGAGCATCACGCAGGCGCTGATGAACTCGTCGTCCTCGGCGTCCGGACCGCTCGTCGTCGACCCGGGCGGGCCTCCGACACCGCTCCGGACGACGCCGGTCATTCGATCTTGCTGGCTTCCAGCTCGGCGAGCTCCTCGTGGAACGGGTCGCCCAGCTCCTCGAGGAACTCACGCGTCGCCTTGGCCTCGGCCTCGTCGATCTTCGACATCGCGAAACCGACGTGGATCAGCACCCAATCACCGATGTCGACGCTGTCCTCGGTCTCCGCCAGCAACCCGACGTTGACGTTGCGACGGACGTTCGCGACCTGCGCCTTGGCGATGTTCAGGTCCCGGTCGACCCATTCGACGATCTGTCCGGGGATGGCTAGGCACACGTCGGCACGCTCCCGTTCTCAGTAGTTGGTGTAGACGTCGGACGAGGGCGACGCGGCGTCGCCGCCGGTAGGTCTGTCGCCGTTATGGCCGCTGAGCCGCTGCTCGAGGCGGTCCACGCAATCGGAGAGCGCGGCCTGTCCGGTGGCGAGATCATCGGCGATCTCGTTGACGATGCCTTCCAGGCCGTCCGTGCGCTCGACGGTCTCGACGACGGCGCCGAGGATCGTGACGAGCCGCAGCGACGTACGACGCAACTCGATGATGACGGCGATGAGGAAGCCGGCGACGACGAGGACCGCGACGAGCGCGAGGATGATCGAGACAACATGTTCGGGCTTCATCTGTTCTCCCTAACGGATCTTGTCGATCGCGGCGATGTAGGCGACGACGCCCTTGTTGACCTGCTTGACGAGGTCGCGGGTCGTGGCAAGTTCTGCGGCCGCCTCGAGGTGCGGGCCGAACAGCCCGCCGTGCTCGGTGATGTCGTCCGCGTAATAACGGATCTCCCTGATCGGGTTGAGCAGGTTGACGAGGATCGAGATCACGACCGGCACGATGACGAGCAGAAAGACGAGGTTGGCGATCCACCACAGCATCAGGAGCGCACCCCCCCGCGGGCGTACTGCTCGGCCATCTCGACGATGCCGGGAGCGACCGCTCCGATGTCCGCGAGCCCTGAGTTGACCTGACGGATGTTGGACCTCAGCGCCCTGAGCTGGCGCTCCACGGCGCGCGCGCCCCAGGCAACCTCGGCGAGCGTCCGCGCGATGTGCTTCAGCAGCCGCGTGATGATGATCAGAAAGAACGCCAGCGTGGCGACGAGGACGACGATCTCGACGACCGTCAACCAGGTGAGCAGCGACTCGCTCATTACGACACCCGCCTACCGGTCACGGTGGCGAGCAGCTTCTCGTGGCGCAGCAGCTCCTCGCGCAGCGCCCGCACGATCGAGCCGGTGCCGGCCAGCTGGTACAGGCCGGTGGTGTTGATCGCGGTGCGCTTGGTGACCGTCCACAGATAGGAGACGCGATCGTCGATGTCGCGCACGAGCGACCAGAGGAACGTCAGCAGCACGACGACGACCAGGCAGACGACCAGCCCGATCCCCAAGACGATCGTCCACAGGACGCGCTCGTCGGCGGTGGTGTGCATCAGCCTCCTCCTTCCAGGAGCCTGCGGGCCTTCTCCGCAGACCTCCAAATGCCCGTTGTCGAAATGTTGATGTCCTGGACGCGCCACACCGAGACGGTGTTCGCTCGCGCCATGTCCATCCTCCAAATGCCCTCTTCCGCCTGGTCGCGAATCCGCGCGGCGTACGTGAGGATGAACGAGACGAGGATCACGACCACGACGACGATCAAGAATCCGATCCCGATTCCGGCCCACCAGCCGGGGAATGACGCTGCCACGACCACGTGCGATGCCTCCTGTACGAAGGGTTGTTGAGGGCGAGACTAACAGAACACTGTGTGTCTGGCACACATATTGTGCGCTCTCTCGGCTGCAGCCGTCAAGGCTGGCGCAGAAAGACGTGACTTGCAGGGCTTTCCTCAAGCATGTTGAGCGGCGATCGGCTCCGAGCGGCGCATCGGGCGCGCCGTGTTCAGGCCGGCGATGAGCTTCGCCATGCCCGCGATCGCGCGCGGGTCGTGCCCGGGGACGAACTCGTCGATGAACGGCATCGCCGCTCGCATCCCGATCGCGAGCGGCTGCTTGTCGACCTCCATCGGGCGCGGGTTGATCCAGATCAGCCTGCGCGCCTGGAGTTGCAGGCGCCGGACCTCGCCCGCGAGGACCTCGGGGTCGCCGCGGTCCCAGCCGTCGCTGACGACGAGGACGATCGCGCCGCGGGCAAATCCGCGCCTGGCGTACGTGCGGTTGAACTCCGTCAGCGCGCCGCCGATCCGCGTGCCGCCCGACCAGTCCGGGATCGTCGCGCGCGCCTTCTCGAGCGCGCGCTCGAAGTCGCGGCCGTCGAGCGATTTCGTCAGGCGCGTGAGCCCGGTCGCGAACACGAACGCCTCAGCCTTGCGCGAGGCGCCGACGGCGACCTTCAGCGAGGCCAGCAGCACGCGCGAATAGCGCTCCATCGAGCCCGAGACGTCGCAGATGAACAGCATCCGGCGCGGCACCGGCCGCGGCCCCGTGTAGGAGAGCCGGAACGCCTCGCCGTCGGTGGCCATCGACCGCCGCAGCGTGCGGCGGACGTCGAACCGCCTTCCGCACGAGGACGGCGTCTGGCGACGCGAGTTGCGCTCCGGCGCCGCGCGCTTGATCTCCTCGGCGAGCACCCGCAGCGCCGAAATCTCGTCCTGCTGGTACTCCATGGCCTGCGCGGACGTGAGGTCCTCCGTCGCGCTCCAGGCGACGAGGATGCCGTCCTTCTGATTGCTCGCCGAGTCCTCACCGTCGGCGTTGGGCAGGTCGGCATGGGCCTTCGTGCGTTCGCCGTCGAGCGCAACCTTCTCCGTGCCCTTACCGCCGAACTGCGGCAGCGCCTCACCGCCGTGATGGGACCCGCCCATACGCGCGTCGCTCTCGCCGTGCTCGGAGCCGCGCGCGCTGGGCACGAGCGGATAGCCGCGCATCAGCCGGTCGAACACGACCTGGTAGGTCTCGATCTGGTCGGGGCTCTTGACGAACGACGCGTGCCCGGCCCAATACAGCGCGCGGGGGTCGCGCATGTCGATCTCGGTGAGCGCGCGCAGGAACACGTGCTCGCTGTCGACGCTCGTCGACAGTCCATAGAGGCGCAGCGCCCGTGCGAACTGCACCGCGGTGTGGACGATCAGCTCGTCCGTCGGGCGGTCGTCGGTGGGCGACTGCATCAGCGCACGCCGCCTTGCCAGCCCTGGCCGGGGTGCTCGGCGGATTGCGAGCGCGCGATGAGCCCTTCCAACCCCTGTTCCCGGATGCGGTCGAGGTCGTCGCGCTCCTTCAGCAGCACGCCGAGCGTGCGGTCGGCGGTCGCCGCGTCGAGCGACTGGCGGCCGAGCGCGTGGAAGCCCTCGATCCAGTCCAGCGTCTCCCCGACACCCGGCGAGCGGTACAGATCCAACCAGCGCAGATCCTGCACGAAGGCGCAGACCTGGCTGGCGAGGTGCTGGCCGATGTGCGGCAACCGCGCGCTCACGATCGCCAGCTCGCGCTGCAGGTCGGGATGCTCGATCCAGTGATACAGGCAGCGCCGCTTGAGCGCCTCGTGCAGGTCGCGCGTGCGGTTGGACGTGATGATCACGACCGGCGGCGTCTCGGCCTTGTAGACGCCGACCTCCGGGATCGTGACCTGGAACTCCGACAGGAACTCCAGCAGGAACGCCTCGAACTCGTCGTCGGCGCGGTCGAGCTCGTCGATCAGCAGCACGGCGCCGGGCTGCGCGAGCGCCTCCAGCAGCGGCCGGCGCAGGAGGAACTCCTGCGAGTACAGCTCCGTCGTTCCGCCGGCGCGCAGCTGCAGCAGCTGGCGCGGGTAGTCCCAGTCGTACAGCGCGTGGTGAACGTCGATGCCCTCGTAGCACTGCAGGCGAATCAACGGTGCGCCGGAGCACGCGGCGAGCGCCTTCGCGAGCTCGGTCTTGCCGACGCCGGGCTCGCCCTCCAGCAGCAGCGGCCGGCGCAGCTTGAGCGCCAGGAACACGACGGTGCCCAACCCGTCGTCGACGAGGTAGCGCTGCTGCGTCAGCGCGACGCGCAGCTCCTCGATCGAGTTATAGCCAAGCATCGACGATCTCCTCGATCTTCTTGACGGCATAGGGAAGCGCGCGCTGCACCACCGGCGACAGGCCCTGGCACATCTCCTCGATGTCCAGCGGCTGGCAGCCGATGATCCGCACGCGATCTGGCAGATAGCCCATCGTCTTGGCCATCGACAGCACGCGATCGGGGTTGGCGAGGTGGACGTCTGGCACGTGCACGCCCTCGCCGACCTCGGGCTCGAGCACGAAGACGGTCCCGGGCTCGGCGCCGCGGTCGCAGGCGTCGATCAGCACGAGACCGTCGCAGCCGACCATCAGCTCCTGCAGCAGCGCGACGCCGCCGGTTCCGGTCTCGATGACCTCAGCGCCCGCCGGCAGGTGGCCGAGCAGCTCGGTGACGGCGGGGCCAAACCCGTCGTCGCCACGCAGGGTGTTGCCGACGCCGGCGACGAGGATGCGCTTGGAGCGCACCTCCTGTGGCGGAAATGCCAGGCTCACGCGACGTTCGCCGCGATCCGCATGACACCGTCGGACGAGAGCGCGATCGGCACGACGGCGAGCGAGTCCGCGTTCGGCTCGTCGTCGGCGCGCTTGCCCGTGCGGGCGTCGTATGCGCAGTTGTGCCATGGGCAGACGAGGACCGATCCGGTGAGACGCCCTCCGTCGAGCGGGTTGCGGCCGTCGGTCGGGCAGATGTTGCGAAACGCGTACGGCTCGCCGTCCAGATTGATGACGAGGATCGCGTTGCCGTCGACATCGGCCGCCTTCATCGTGCCCGCCGGCAGCTCGGAGATCGCGCCGACGTCGACGAAGACCGGGCGCTTGAGATGCGTGATCTGCAGCACGTCGCCGCCGTTGGCGACGCTCGCGCCCGCCCCCACCTGCACCATCGGCAGCGCACCGGGCAATGGTGCTTCCTCGGCCTCCTCGGGATCGTGGGCAACGATCTCCTCAAACCACGGGATCCGCTCGCGAAGCTTCTCCTCGACGCCGCGCCGCAGCGTCATCGCCGATGCCGCGCAGCCGTGGCAGGAGCCGCCCAGGCGCACGTGCACGGTGCCGCCATCGACCTCCAGCAGCTCCAGCGCGCCGCCGTGCGACTCGATGTAGGGCCGGACCTCGTCGAGCGCCTCCTCGACCTGGGAGTGCTCGTCGAGCGGCACGAGCTCGTACATCGCCAGCACCGCCGCCGCGACCGGATGCTCGGGCTGGCCGGCGAGCATGAGCTCCAGCGCCGGGCGGTGGATCGCGTCCATCAGCTGCAGCAGCAGCAGCGCGCGCTCGTCACCGTCGCGCTCCAGCGTGCCGACAAGCGTTTCGAGCTCCGCTACGGCTTGGTCAAATTCCATACCGTCTCCGTGATCTCGGGAAGCCGGGACTCCACCTCGTCGCTGAAGCCCTCGCCCCACGTCTCGTCGCCAGGCTCGATCTCGACGACCCACACGTCCTCCGGAAGCGCCTTGAATGCCTCGGACACGATGATGAGGTTGTCCAGCGAGATCGTGCCGGTGACCGAGTCGCCGACGCGCTCCTGGATCTCCTGCACGTCGGGCAGCACGTGGTCGTACTTGTACGTCGTGATCGTTCCGGGGTCACGTCCGCGATTGATCGCACCGACGAAGACGATGCGATCGTAGGCGGGCCGGTCGTTGAGGTTCTGGGTGAATGCGACGGGGTGGTAGCCGAGATCCTCGAACTCCACCCCGTTGGATGCCTGCGGGGACAGGGCGTCGGTGATGTGGACGCCGAGCGCATTATCGCGCAAAAACCGGTACCCGACCCCGCAGACCAGCACGCGCACTGCGCTGGCCCTCAGCTTTCCTGTGTCGTCGGGCTAATGATGCTCATGCACCTCGTCGGCACCGCACGCGCAGCTGATGATCTCACGCGAGACCGTCCGTCCGTCCATGTGCATGTGCGTCGTGCACGGCATGCACGGATCGAAGCTGCGAATCGCTCGGAGCACGTCGATGCCCTTGAAGTCCTCGGGCTTCTCGTAGTTCTCCAGCAGCGGCGTGGCGAGCACGGCCTCCTCGTAGGGGCCAGGGTTGCCGAAGGGATCCTTCGGCGACGCCATCCACGTCGACGGCGTCAGGATCTGGTAGTTCTCGAGCACGCCGTTGTCCATCTCCATGTGATGGGTCAGGTAGCCGCGCCCCGCGCCCCAGAGGCCGACGCCGATGCGATGGTCCTTCGGCATCTCGTACGGCGTCGACATGCGCGCGTCGGGCCCGCCCTTCTTGAGCAGGTCGTAGGCGAGCTGGAGGTTGTCGTAGGCGATCGCCGCGGTGTAGAGGATGCAGTACGCGCGGGCGCGGTTGCGCTCGAAGGCGCCCCAGGTCTCGGGGATCTTCCACTCGATGTCCGTGTTGGGCAGCTCGGCCTTGGGCAGGAAGATCTGCATGCTGTTGCCGGTCGAGTGCAGGTACGGGGACTTGCGGAACGCCGCCGGTCCCGTCTGCGCCGCGGCCCAGATGCGCGAGTACGCGCCGGTCTCCATCGCCGTGCGGTCCCAGCGCGGCGCCGTCGACCAGGAGTACTTCTCCTTCCAGCTCGTCGCCGTCGGCTTCGGGATCGTCTCCTTGTTCCACGGATGCCACGGCGACAGCGGGTTGCCGTTGGGGTCGGTCTTGTGCTTGTAGTACTCGTTGCCGTTGCCGGTCCACTCCTCGTAGAAGGCGTGCTCGACGAACTCCTCGACGCCGGCGTTCAGCATCGTCAGGCTCGTCGTCACGAGCTCGCCGTCACGGATCACGCCGGGCGGCGCCCAGCGCTCGCGACCCCAGGTGTCGGCGTTCTTGTACGTGCCGTCGTAGGCGTACGGGTCGTCCCACTGGCCGGGCTCGATCATGTTCGCCGGCCGCGTCCCGATCTCCCTGTACTTCGGGTTGACGTCGTAGAAGAACTCGGCGAGGTCATCCCAGATCGCGGCGGTCTTGCGGCCGTAGTCGAAGTACTTGACGACGCGCAGCATGATCTCGTTGAGGTCGGAGGCGTCGATCGTCGTGCTGACGCCACCAGGTACGACGGTCTGCGGGTGCGGGTACTTGCCGCCGATGAGGACGTACGCCTCACGCGCCAGGCGCGTGTAGTACAGACCCTCGAGGTAGAGCTTGCCCGTCAGCGGCGTCAGGTCGGTCATGAGGTCCGACATCAGCGCGTAGCCGTGGGTCGCGGCGCCCTGGCACTTCGTGTTGAGCGCGCGCTCCCAGATCTCCGGGTTCGTCTCGCGCATGGCCGACTCGGAGAAGTCCGGACCCGCAAGCAGCGACAGATGGATCGGATGGTCGTAGAGATACTCGACCGACAGCAGCAGGTTGCGCGCCACGATGCCCATCGGCGGCGGCTTGATGCCGAACGCCATCTCGCAGGCGAGCGCGGACGTGGTCGCGTGGACGCCGCCGCAGACGCCGCATGCGCGACTGGAGATGAAGATCGCATCGCGCGGGTCGCGGCCCTTGAGGATGATCTCGTAGCCGCGGAACAGCGTCGCCATCGACGCGGTCTCCATCACCTGGCGGTTCTCGAGGTCGACGACCGTGTGGAACGCCAGCGCGCCGGCAACACGCGTGACCGGATCGAAGTCGACCCGCCGGACCGCGCCGTTACGGGCGAACAGCTCCCGCATGCGCTCCGGGTCGTCCTCGATCGGCGTCGGCGCCGGGGTCTCGGTGTACGTGTACGGGTTCGCCACCCCCGGCTTGAGCGACGCATTGCCCTGGGCGTCGAACTCGATCGGCAAGTTCTTGAAGCACATTCTTAGTTCGTCTCCCGGTGCTTGACAGTGTCCCCGGCGCCGACGCTCGGCTGGAGGTTGACGCCCTGCTGGCCCAAGATGTTCCTGCTCTGCGGCAACGGCTGCTTCTTGTTGCGCTTGGCCTGGTTCACCGAGCCATGGTACTGCAGCTTCTTGTAGAAAAACGCGTTGGCGTGAGCGATAGCGCCGCCGCCGCCACGCCCGTCAGACCAGGCCGAGGGAACCTCGCCGGTCCTGTCCCACTGCGGCGCGCTGTTGCCGCTGTGCATCGACATTCTGCGAAGTCGCCGGATCGCCCCGCCGGTCACCTTCGAGATGCCGCCCGACAGCGCCGAGCCCGGCGCAGACTTGTTGAAGGGGCTGAACTTGTCGGGGAACCCGGGCATCGTGCAGCCGATGCAGGCCCCGCCGGCAACCATGCAGCCGCCCATGTTGTTGATCGCGCCGCGCTCGACGATGTTGCACTGCACGACCGGGCCCCAGCAGCCGATCTCGACAAGGCACTGGTTGTCGCCCTCCTGCTCGGCGAAGACGCCCTCCTCGTAGTAGCCCGCCTTCGGGCAGTGACGGTGGACGGTCTCCTCGAACAGCCAGGCCGGCCGGCCGAGCTCGTCGAACTTCGGCACGGGCGCGAGGTTGGCGAGGAACATGAGCACCGCCGCGACGGTCTCGGTGAAGTTGTCGCCGACCGGCGAGCAGCCGGGGATGTTGACGACAGGCACGCCGAGTGCCGAGCGGTAGTCCTTGCCGAGGAAGTCCGTCAGGCTCATCGAGCCCGTGATGTTGCCGGCGGCCGCCGGGATGCCGCCCCACGACGCGCAGGTGCCCATGGCGATGTACGCCGCCGCGCCGGGCGCCAGGCGCCACAGCCAGTCGGTCACGCGGTTGGGCTGCTCCGTGTCGTGGTTGGGATCGAAGCCGCCGACGCCCATGCCCGAGAAGTAGCCGAGGCTGCTCGGGAACGCCTGGTCGTCCGGCACCGAGCCCTCGAGGATGACGACGTAGGGCGCGCCGAGCGTGCCGTCGACGGCACGGCGGAACGGCGCGATGAATTCCGTGCCCGCGCCCGGCGACAGCACCGGATGGTGCAGGACGACCTTGGGCAGGTTGGGGATCCGGCCGAGCAGCAGGTCCTCGACGGACGGGTTCGTCGCGCCGGAGGCGGCGATCGTGCATCCATCGCAGCTCATCCCGGCGATCCAGAACACGTGGACGATGTTCAGCGGACCGACGGGGCTCCCGCCGATCCCTCCTACGCCCTCGACCCCCGCGCCGAAGACGCCGCCAGCGTTGGGGACCGTCTGCAGCCTGAGTTTGGACATCCCGCTTACCCTCTCTCGTTCAACCGGCGACTACGCTGTATGTACTGTACACATACCATGCGCGAAATGTTCGACACACTGCTGAAATTCACGACTTGGCGCGATCGCGCCACGCGCCGATGAGCGACCCGCGCCCGAGCGTCATCTCGGTCGACTCCGGCCTCGTCGGCAAGACCATCGTCGAGACGGTCTTCTCCAAGGTCCAGGAGCGCCCCGCTCCGGCTCCCGCAGAGCCCGTCGGACCCGCGCTCGACGACGCCGACATCGCGCTCGCCGGCAACGACGAGGCGGCGCTGGAGATGGCGCTGCGACGCGCGGGCTACCTCGCCCGCGTCGTCGAGGCCGAGATGTTCGAGCCCGCACGCGAAGGCGCCGATTGGCTGACGCCGCGGCTGCGCGAGCACCTCGGGCCGGCCAGCGACTGGTCGGCAGCGATCAGCGCGCTGTGCGCGCAGCTGGCCCGCGCCGAGCCGGTCGCCAAACCCCGGCCCGACGATCCCGCCGCCGCCACCTGGCGCGTCCCCGGCCCGGGCGGGCACGTGCGCCACTTCGTGGCGCGGCGCACGATCGAGGAGCTGCTCCAGGGTCGGGACCGCCCGGTCGCGGGCGATCCGGCGGATCTGAAGATCCCGTGGGTGTACGGGTTCTTCGTGCGGGCATGCGAGGAGATCCTCCCTCATGACGTCTCCGCGCCCGTCAGGGCGTAGCCGCGGTCAGTGCGAGGCGCATGACATGCACGGGTCGAAGCTGCGGACGGCTCGCAGGACGTCGACATGGCGCTCCTGGCCCTGCGTCGCCAGCGTCGGTGTCGAGATGATGGCCTGCTCCATCGGGGACGCCGAGGAACCGTCGTTACCGACGACGAACGTCGTCGGGGCGACGATCTGGTAGTTCTGGATCACGCGCTCGTTGACCTCGACGTGGTGGCTGATGTAGCCGCGTCCGCCGCCCCAGAAGCCGACGCCGATGACGTGGTCCTTGGGAATCTTGTAGTGGCTGAAGATCCCGGACTCGGGCCCGCCGATGCGCGCCATGTCGAACGCGAACAGGAGGTTCTCGTAGGCGGCGAGCGTCGACTGCACGAGCGAGTAGGCGCGCGCGCGGTTGCGCTCGATCGCGTTCCAGGTCTCGGGCACGACCCATTCCAGCTCGCCCGCCGGCAGGCCGGCCTGCGGAAAGCCGAACACCATGCTGCGACCCGTCGGCTCCATGAACCCGCGGTTGGTCATCTTCTGCGCCAGCGCCGTGATCCACAGGCGCGCGCCGGCACCGGTCTCCATCGCGTGTCCGCGCCAGCGCGGCGCGGTCGCCCACGAGTTCTTGCCGCGCAGGTCGGGGTCGGCCGGCTGCGGCAGCGTGCGCTTGTTCCACGGATGGCGCGCCGACAGCGGGTTGCCGTTGGGATCCTCGGTGACGATCTTGGCGTGCGTGTCGGCCCAGTCCTCGTAGAACGAGTGGCGCAC
This sequence comes from uncultured Solirubrobacteraceae bacterium, assembly GCA_963756465.1. Taxonomy (GTDB): domain Bacteria; phylum Actinomycetota; class Thermoleophilia; order Solirubrobacterales; family Solirubrobacteraceae; genus CADCVQ01. The sequence goes on along the minus strand of CAVWNK010000004.1, from coordinate 998,970 downwards.
GAACTCCTCGACGCCGTTGTCGATCTCCGGCAGGCGCGTCGTCTGCAGGGCGCCGTTGACGATCGCCCCCGGCGTCGACCAGCGGTGCTCGCCCCAGACGGCCGAGTTCTCGAACGTCCCGTCGTAGTATTCGGGGTCGTCCCACAGACCGAGGTCGATGAAGTTCGCGGGCGATGCGCCGACCTGACGGTAGCCCGGATCGGCCTCGTAGAAGAAGTCGGCGAGGTCGTCCCAGATCGCCGCCACCTTGCGGCTGAAGTCGAGGAACTTCATCACGCGCAGCAGCGAGAAGTTCAGGTCCGACGCGTCGACCGTCGAGCTGATGCCGCCGGGCACGATCGTCTGCGGGTGCGGGTACTTGCCGCCGACGATCACGAACGCCTCGCGCGCCGTGCGCGACATCACGAGCGACTCCCGGTACAGGATCCCCGTGAAGCGCGTCAGCCCGCTCATGATGTCCGCGATCGTCCGCATGCCGTGCGTCGCAACACCCGGGGCAAGCGCGCTCTCGGCGCGCGTCCACAGCTGCGGGTTCGTCGCGCGCACGACCGGCTCGGAGTAGTCCGGTCCCGTGCGCAAAAACAGCGCCGCCGGATGGTCGGCGAGGTTGTCGAGCGCCGCCAGCGCGTTGCGGATCGCGATCCCGAACTGCGGCGGACGCACCTCGAACGTCATCTCGAGCGCGAGCGCCGAGCAGAGGCTGTGCGCGCTACCGCAGACGCCGCACGCGCGGCCGGAGATGAAGATCGCGTCGCGGACGTCACGATCGCGCAGCAGGATCTCGTAGCCGCGGAATGTCGTTGCCATCGCGGTCGCGGTGCTGGCAGCGCCGGAATCCAGGCTTGCGTGTAGCGAGAGTGCACCCGCGACACGCGACACGGGGTCGATGTTGACGTCCATCTAGAGCTCCTCTCGAGTGATCACGTGCTCCTGCAGGACATCGGTACTGGCGTCGAGGTCGACGCCCTTCTGGCGCAGGATGTCCATGCTCTTGGGCTGCGGCTGAAGCTTGTTGCGGTTGCCGTGGTGGACCGAGCCGCGGTACTGCAGCTTCTTGTAGAAGTGCGAGTTGATGTCCTCGAACGGGTTCGTCAGGCCGTTGGCCAGCCCCCAGCCCGTGAAGCCCGCCTCGCCGGTGCGGTCCCAGATCGGTTCGGTGTTCTTCGCGCGCATCGACATGCGTCGCAGCCGCCGGATGCCGCCGCCGGTGACCTTCGTGATCCCGCCCGACAACGCCGAACCGGGCGGCGCCTTGTAGAAGGGGCTGTACTTGTCGGGGAAGCCGGGCATCGTGCAGCCGATGCACGCTCCGCCGGCGACCATGCAGCCGCCGAGGTGGTTGACGGCACCGCGCTCGACGATGTTGCACTGCACGACCGGACCCCAGCAGCCGATCTCGACGAGGCACTGGTTGTCGCCGGGCTCCTCGGAGAAGACACCCTCCTCGTAATAGCCCGCCTTCGGGCAGTGGCGGTGGACCGTCTGGTCGAACAGCCATTGCGGGCGCCCGAGCTCGTCGAACGGCGGCAGCTCGACGGAGCCGTCGAGGTACTTGATGATCGCCAGCAGCGTCTCGGTGAAGTTGTCGCCCTGCGGCGCGCAGCCCGGCACGTTGATGACGGCGATCCCGCGCGTCGAGCGATAGCCGCCGCCGAGGAAGTCCATCAGGCCCATCGAGCCCGTGATGTTGCCTGCCGCCGCGGGAATGCCGCCCCACGTCGCGCAGGTCCCGATCGCAATCGTCGCGGCCGCGCGGGGCGCGAGCGCGACGATCCAGTCGCTGACCTTGACCGGACCACTACCGCGCCTGCGCGCGGCCAGATCCTGGGACGTGCCCATCGACGCGTAGGCACCCGCACTCAGCGCCTGGTCGTCGGGGATCGATCCCTCGACGACCATGATGTACGGAGCGCCGAGCGAGCCGTTGGCCGCGGCGGAGTACATCGCCATCAGCTCGTGCCCGGACTCGTCGGAGATCATCGGGTGATGCATTACAACGATCGGCAGATCCGGCACGCGATCGAGGACGAGATCCTCGACGCCCGGATTCGACGCCCCGATCATCGCGATCGAACATCCGTCGCAGCTCATTCCCGATAGCCAGAACACGTGCACGAGGCTCTCGCGCGAACCTCGCGCCGAGCCGCTTCGGGCTGAACCGTGTCCCCCAACGTCGATGGCCATATCTCTGGGTTCTCCCTTCTCGCCGACCGCCCGTCGGTGGGCTGCACGGGCACTATGTGTGCGAACCATACACCGGTCCGGCGCGACGCGCCAGCATCTATGTGTTGAAGCCACACACCTGGCTCTGTAAGGTGGGTCGCATGAAGCTCGCGATCGCCGGCAAGGGCGGATCAGGCAAGACCTCGATCTCCGGAACCATGGCTCGTCTGCTCGCCCGCAGCGGCCACAGGGTGCTCGCCATCGATGGCGACTCCAACCCGAACCTCGCGCTCACGCTCGGCATCCCTGCCGAGCAGATGAGCCACATGCCGGTCCTGCCCTCCAACCTGCTGCGCAGGACCGAGGCCGGGCCGATGCTCACGATCACGCTCGACGAGATCAAGGCGTCGCACTCGGTGACAGGTCCCGACGGCGTCGAGTTGCTCGTCATGGCGCATCCGCAGCACGCCGACACGGGATGCTTGTGCAGCATGCACGCAACCGTCCGGCGCATCATCGAAGCTGCATCCGATGAGGATCGTGACGTCTGCATTCTCGACACCGAGGCCTCGCCCGAGCATCTCTCGCGAGGGACCGCGAGCTACGCCGACGCGATGCTCGCGGTCGTCGAGCCGTACTTCAAATCGCTCGAGACCGGGCGCCGGATGGCGGCGCTCGCGAACGATCTCGGGCTCGAGCGCGTGGGTCTCGTCGCCAACAAGATCCGCGACGAGCGCGAGCTCGACGCCGTGCAGACCTTCGCCAGCAACCACGATCTCGAGGTTGCGGCCTGGGTGCCGTTCGACGAGACCTTCGCGCTCGCCGAGCGCGCGGGGGTGGCGCCGCTGGACTTCAATCCGGACGCGCCGTCGCTCGCTCCGATCGGCCGGCTCGCGGAGGAGTGGGGAGCTGGGGTCCATGGACGAGCTTGAGGTCCTGCGTATCCGCGACGAGGTGCTCCAGGCGATGTACTGGATGCATTCCGAGTCGATCTCCGAGCAGCCGACCGCTCAGGAGATGAGCCGGTTCCTCGCGGTTCCCGAGGGCGTGCTGTCCGCCTATCTGGATCGGTTCGTCATCGACGGGCTGCTCGATCGTGCCGAGGGACCGCGCTACTGGCTGACCTCCCGCGGCATGGAGGTCGGCAAGCGGACGTTCGCCGACGAGATGGCCGATCTGACGCGCCCGACCCACGGCGAGTGCGACGAGGACTGCTGGTGTCATGATTCGCCGGAGGCCGCGGCCGAATGCCTCCACAAGCACACGGGAAATGCCCATTCCAACTGAACCCACACCCGCGCAGGTACTGCCCAAGAACTTCCTGCGTCCATGCCTGCTGCTGCTGCTGCGCGAACAGCCTGCGCACGGCTACGACCTGCTCGAGCGGCTGCGCCCGCTCGGGTTCAACCGCGACGACCCCGGTCGGCTGTACCGGGCGCTGCGCGCGCTGGAGACCGACGAGCTCGTGCGGTCGGTGTGGGAGAAATCCTCCAGCGGACCGGATCGGCGCATGTACGAGCTCACGCGCAAGGGCATGGAGGAGCTGCACGACGCCGCCAGGGCGCTGCTGGCGACGGACGCGATCCTCGGTGTGTTCCTGAGCCGCTACTCCGAGTTCGTGGCGCTCGACCCCCCGTCCAAGCCCGCCAGCCGGTCGCGCCGCAGCGATTGACGCCGCACCGGCCATGACCACGGTGATCGCCGCCGGGATGCGGCTCGCCGTCGTCGGCAAGGGCGGCTCGGGCAAGTCGGTCGTCGCGGGGACGCTCGCGCGCCTGCTCGCGCGGCGCGGGCACAAGGTGCTCGCGCTGGACTCCGACACGCTGCCGGGACTGTCGATCAGCCTCGGCGCCGACGTGCCCGACGACGTCCCGCTCAACGCGGCCGCCGAGCGCAACGACAAGGGCCGCTGGCACCTGATCAAGGGCGTCGGAGCCGCACGGGCCGTCCAGCGCTACGCGACCGACGCGCCCGACGGCGTGCGCCTGCTGCAGATCGGCAAGACCGACAAGCGCGGCCTGGCCCCCAACCGGGCGTCGCACAACGCCTTCTACCAGGTCGTCCACCGCCTCGACGACGTGCGCTTCCTCGAGGACTGGGTGTTGCTCGGCGACCTCCCGGCCGGTGGACGCCAGATGGCCTTCAACTGGGCGCCGTACGCGCGCCACTACCTGCTCGTCGTCGAACCGACGTGGCAGGGGATGCTGACCGCACGGCGGATCGTCAAGATCGTGCGCCAGCAGCGCGACGACGCCGAGTTCTCGTTGATCGTCAACAAGGTGACCCCCGAGGCCGACGTCGAGCGGGCCGAGCAGTTCCTCGGCGTGCCGCTGCTGGGCACCGTTCCCGCCGACGAGGATGTGCGCCGCGCCGAGCGCGCCGGCGTCGCGCTGCTGGACGCCGCGCCGGGCTGCGCGGCGGTCGAGGCGATCGAGCGTTTGGCGGACAGGCTAGATGCGCGTAACATAGACCGCATATGAAGATCGTTGTCGCAGGAAAGGGTGGAGTCGGCAAGACCACCGTCTCGGGCACGATCTCGCGCGCGCTCGCGCGCGCGGGACACGATGTCCTTGCGCTCGATGCCGACACGAATCCGATGCTCGGCGTCTCGCTCGGCATCGGCCCCGAGGAGACCGATCTCCTCGTTGCGGTACGCCAAGGTCTGGAGACCGGCGAGACCGAGCACGAGCGAACGACCGAGGGCTTCGTCGAGCGCTTCGGGCGCGACGCGCCCGACGGTGTACGGCTCGTCGTCGCGTCGCGGATCGAACGCGCGAACCCCGGCTGCGCGTGTTGCGGCGTCTCTCCGGAGGGGCTGCTGACCGAGCTGGAGTCCGACGGCAAGATCATCATCGGCGACCTCGAGGCGGGCATCGGCACGGTGATGCGCCTGCAGGAGGGCCATGCCGACGTCGTGCTCGTCGTCGCCCAGCCGACGGCGAAGTCGCTGAACATCGCGCGCCGAGCGGTCGACATGACCGACGAGCGCGGTGGGCGCGTGATCGTCGTCGCCAACCGCGTCCGCGACGACGAGGATCTGGCGGTCATCCGCGCGGCCGTCGGCGAGTGCGAGATGGTCGTCGTGCCCGACGACGCGGCGATCGCGCTGGCCGACCGCGAGGGCCGGGCGGCGATCGACGTCGACGCCAACTCGCCCGGCGTCAGGGTGCTGATCGAGCTCGCCGACCGGCTGGCGAGCATGGCCGTCCCGGCCTGATCGGCTCGCGCCTCAGCGCACGGTCACCTCGTTGATCATCCCGAGCTCGAGGTGGCGCGGTCCGCCCCGGCGCCCGCGCACGAAGCAGATCAGCGCGTACCTGCCAGCCGGCAGGTCGAGCTGCGTGACCTGACGGTCGCGGCCCTCGAGCACGACCGTCTCGCGCACCGTCTCGGGGTCGACCGGCGGAGGACCGGTCGACGTACGGGCGCCGAAGAACACCTTCACGTCCTTGATGTCGGCTCCCGCGCGCATCGGCGTGAAGTACGCGTGGTGCGGCTCCGAGCCGGTGTTGTCGAAGTCGACGCTGTTGCGCCCGGCCTTCAGCCCCGATACGCGAAAGGAGAAGTCGCGCGCCTCGACTCGCGCCGGGGCGCGCGGAGGTGCGGGCACAGAGTCCGGCCCGGTGACCGTGAACGACGCGACGATCCCGGGGGTGCCGAGGACCGCGGCGACGAAGTAGCGGCCCGCCGGCAGCGCCTGCAGCGTGCTGCTCGTCTTCCCCGGCTCGGTCAGGCTGACGCCGCCGGCCGTGCGCAACCAGTCGGGCAGTGGGCGGCGGGCGCGCAGCGCCTGCTCGACGCTGTGATCGCCGTCGATCCTCCACAGCTGCGCCTTGCGCGGCGCGGCGCTCATGTTGCGCAGGCGGATCTCGACGAGGCCGCCGCGAACGCTGCGCGCCGCCTTGTAGCGAAAGCGCGCGCCCCCGACGTCGTCGACCGTGATGTTCAGACGCGCCGATTTCCGGCCGGCGTCGCGCAACGGATCGCCGGCGACCGTCCCGCCGGCCGCCGGCGCGACGCCACGCTGCTTGGCCGTCGGGGCCTGCTGCACGACGACGTCCTCGCCGCCGCAGCCCGACATCAGCAGCGCGACGAGAACGAGCAACGCAGGTGCTGCCGAGGGCCGCCGAGCGGAGGTCATGACAGGCGATTGGAGCAGGCGGTCGCGCACGAGGTCAAGGCGGCGTCGAGGATTGGGACGCATCGCGCTGCTCGAGCTCACCGAGGAATGCGTTCTGCGCATCGCGCGCGACCGCGATCGCGCCGGCGATCCGCACGAGCTCGCGGCGTCCTGCCGCGGTGATGTCGTAGACCCGGCGTCTGGGACCGGCCTGGGACTCCATCCAGCGCGATCTGATCAGGCTGTCGCGCTCCATGTCGCGCAGGCTGCGGTACATGACGGCGGGATCGAGATCGCTCGCGCGCAGCGCAAGCTCGCGGCGCAGCTCGTATCCGTAGCTCGCGCCGTCGCGGATCATGAGCAGCAGCCATGCGGTTCGAAGGTCCTTGTGCATCGCGAGCAATATGATCCCATCACCTAGTGGAGAGTCCACAACCGCCATCCGGCGACGCCACGAGCCAGCGTGATCGGCTCCTCGGCAGCCGACGAAAGGGAATCGACTTCGCCGTGACAGACAATCTCGCTTCGCAGGGCCCGATCCCGATCACCGTGGTCTCCGGATTTCTCGGAGCGGGCAAGACCTCGCTGATCAATCGGCTCGTCGCCGCGCGGGCGGGGACGGAGCGAATCGGCATCGTCGTCAACGAGGCCGGCGAGATCGGGCTCGACGGTCAGCTGCTCGGTGACAGCAGCGACGACGTCGTCGAGATCGCCGACGGCTGCGTGTGCTGCACGAGCCAGGGCGAGCTGCTGGATGCGATCACGCGGCTGCAGCGTGCCGCGGGCCGGCTGGACCGGATCATCGTGGAGACGAGCGGCCTGGCCGATCCCGGTCCGGTGATCGACGCCCTGGCGAGCATCACCCACGTCCTGCGCCTCGACACGATGGTCACGGTCGTCGACGCCGTCCACATGGTCGACCAGCTCGACCGCGTCGGCAGCCCCGAAGCGCGTCAGCAGCTGCAGCTCGCGACCCACGTCGTCGTGAGCAAGCTCGATCTCGCAGACGACGACGCGATCGCGGCGGTGCGAGCGCGCGTCGCGAAGCTCAATCCGGACGCGCAGATCCTCGCGACGGCGCGCGACGAGCTGGACCCCGGTCTACTGCTCGACCACTTCGCCTTCGCTGCCGACGACGATCGCGCGGGCTTCGGTCACGCGCACGATCACGACCACCTCGACGTCGAGATCTTCTCGCTCGCGCTCACGGGCGAGCTCGATCCCGGCCGTTTCGAGGGCTGGCTGGGCGGTGTGCTGATGCTCAACGCGCCCGACATCTTCCGCATCAAGGCGATCGTCGCGCTCGCCGGCGAGCCGCGCCGGCAGATCGTGCACGGCGTGCAGACCTACGTCGAGCAGGCGCCGGGCCGCGACTGGGACGCCGACGAGGCCCGCGCGAGCAAGATCGTCGTCATCGGGCGCAATCTCGAGCCCGCGCAGTGGCGCGGAGAGCTCGAGCGCTGCGTCGTCGGCTGAGCTCGGGCGCTCATCGCAGCGCAGCGACCGTGTAGACGATCCGGATCGGTTCGCACCAGATCGCGATCGACCGCACCCGGCCGGCGTCGACGCTGCGCGGCAGCACGTAGTTCTGCTCGCCGATCGTCGACTTCAGCGCGACGAGCCGTCCCACGCGCCGCGCGGCGACGACCTGCTTCGTCGTGCGCGGGCGCGCGGCGGTGCTCAGCCAGACGAACAGGTCGGTGTTGGCGGACGTGCGAAAGCCGTCGAGCCGCAGCGCCGGGCGCCCGTCGGCGAGCCGATAGAGGTGTGCGCTGCCGCGACCCTCGCGCTCGACGTCATAGAAGCGCCCGCTCGCGAGCAGCCGCGTACCGCGGGCGCGCATCGCGGCCAGCGCCGGCTCGCGCAGCGGCGTGTCGATCTGCTGCTCGACGATGACGCTCCAGCGCCCGCCGCCGGAGACGCGCAGCCGCTGATCGCCGGTCTGCACCCACGTCGTCTCGCCGGACCCGGGGCAGCGGCCACCGGGCCGCTCGGCGTCCGAGCGCGGCTTGGGCTCGACGGCCAGCGCGAGACGGCCCGTCGTGCAGCGCCAGCGCGCGCGCCACTGGATCGCGCCGTCGGCGATCTTCACCTCATGGACGGCGGGCGCGGTCCCGTCCAGGCGCGCGACGCGCTCCCAGCGCGGCGCCGCGCGGCGCGCGCTGCGCGTCGGGCTCGGCTCGCGGCTGACCTGCGTGAACGGATCGGCCGCGGTACGCGCGCCGGCGCCGTCGTCGTCGCCACCGCAGCCTCCCCATGCCAGCGCGGCAGCCAGGATCAGCGCGGCGCAGCCCCCGCCTCTCACGCCCCGCCGCCGGCCTCGACCGGGTCGACGACGAGCGCGCCGAGCCGACGGCCCAGCTTCAGGTGCATGCCGAGCGCCGGCGTCGGTGAGCTTGAGTGGCCGCGCATTGGGTGATCCAACCACATAGCACGATGATGCGGCAAACCCCTATCCGCGGGATCACTGGCGCCGCGACCGCGCGTACCCGTCACGCAGCTGCTCGACGAGCTCGGGCGCGGCCGTGTGCGGCGATCCCGCCGCTGCCGACGGCGGCTCGGGGGCGTACTCGAGGATCAGCGCGATCCAGTCGGCGATCGTGTCACCGGCGGTCAGCGCGGCGAGCGCGAGCGCCATGTCGATGCCCGCCGAGACGCCGGCCGACGTGATGATCCTGCCGCTCACGACGACCCGCTCGTCGACCGGGGTCGCGCCGTGCTCGCTCAACTGCTCGTGCACGAGCCAGTGGCTCGTCGCCTCGACGCCGTGCAGCAGGCCGGCTGCGCCCAGGATCTCCGAGCCCGAGCACACCGACGTCGTGTAGCGCGTGTGCTCGTGCGCGGCGCGCAGCCAGCTCAGCACGCGCTCATCGCGGGCCGCTGCGACCGCGCCGGGACCGCCGGGCACGACGACGATGTCCGGGCGCGGGACGGCCTCGAGCGCGTCCCCCGCGACGAGCTTCAGCGGGCCGTCCGTCGCGACCTCGCCGGCCTGCGCCGCGACGAGCCTGACGTCGGCCTCGGGCAGCAGCTTGAGGACGTCGTAGGGCCCGATCGCATCGAGCGCCACGAGCCGGTCGTAGAGGAGGATCGCGATCTGCACGCCGTCAGATGCAGGTCGCCGGGCGCGCGAGCCGGTGGTGAAGCTCAGACAGCGCATCGATCTCGGCCTGGGACTGCAGCAGCCCGGCGGCGATCTCGTAGGCGACCCAGCGATGCTCGAGCCGGCGACGCCGCGGACGCACCTCGTCGAGGCAGACGCGCACTGCGAAGGCGCACTCCGGGACCGCCACAGGCGCTCCGATCGCCGGCCGCGAGTCGAGCGCCAGATAGGCAGCGTCGGGCGGGATCGCGGCGATCCGCCAGGCCTCTCTGCGCGCGGCCTCAAGCGGCGTCTCGCCGCTCACGCCGTGTCCGGCGAGCGCGCGCCATGCGCTGTCGCGGCGGCTCGCGCCGCGAACGATCGCGTAGGAGACCCCGCCGTCGAGCTCTACGCAGTAGGGCAGGACGAGGACCGCGAACGCAGGACGGTGCATGCGACGAGCAACGGCGGCCTAGACCGCCACGGCGACGAGCCGCTCGCTGATCGCAATGATTGCGCGGACGCCCGGCGAGCTGTCGTCGAGGTCGATCGGCGCGAGGCCCTCGGCATCGGCGCGCGCGATCGCCGCGTCCTCGGGCACGACCGCGATCTCGTAGTCGCCGAGAACGCGCTCGATCCGCTCGAGGTCGTCGTCGTTGGCGACGCGGTTGGCGACGACGAGCACGGGGATCTCGCGCGCCGCGGCGGTCGCCGCCGCCCGCCGCGCGACCTCGATCGACTTCGGCGTCGGGTTGGCGACGACGAGCACGATGTCGAGGCTGCCGGCCTCCATCCGCGTCAGCACGCCGATGCCCGCCTCGAGGTCGCCGAGCACCGTGCGCCCGCCGGCCTCCATCTCGCGCAGCAGCCGGTCGGCGCTGACGCCGCAGCACAGGCAGCCGTGGTCGGGCATGTCGACGCGCGAGGCGACGACGACGCGCACGCCGTCGGGCGCGTCCTCGCCGAAGCGCGCGATCAGGCCCTCGATCGTGTGCTCGTGGATCGCGTCCTCGGCACCGCTCTCGCTGAGCTCCTGGCGAATCCCCGCCAGCCGCTCGGTGCCGTCCATCCCGAGGCCGAGCGAGATGCCGAGCATCGGGTTGACGTCTGCGTCGATCGCCATCACGTCATGCCCGGAGCGCGCGAGCGCGCGGCAGATCGTGCCCGAGATCGTCGTCTTGCCTGCACCGCCCTTGCCGGATACCGCGATCTTCATGGTGACTCCGTCCCTCGCTGCTCGATGATGTCTGCAAGCTGCTGCACCGCGCGCACGACGCGCGAGTCCGGCGCGGCGTCGATCACCGCGACGCGCCGGTTCTCGGCGTCGCGGACGGCCTCGTCGGCCGGGATCTCGCACTCGACGGCCTCGCCGAGCAGCCGCTCCACGCGGCGCCGGTCCTCCGCGCCGGTGACCTTGCTGGCGACGAAGATGACGTCGGCACCGAGCGGTCCGCGGGCGATCCGCGCGACGCGGCGGCCGGTCAGCGCCGACTGGCTCGTCGGCTCGACGACGACGACGTAGATCCGGGCGTAGGGCGTGAAGCCCGCGGCCAGATGGCGCGGACCGGCGGGCAGGTCGCCGACGACCGCCCAGCCGTACAGCGCCGGCGCCTCGTGCATGCGGCGGACCGTGCCGAGGAAGGCGTTGACGGCGCCGTTGACGGGGTTGAGGCCCTCGGTGCCCGCCTTGCCGAGCTGCAGCATGCGGATCCCGTCGGGCGCGGGAGTCGTGTAGCGCCGCACGACCGTCATCGGTCCGACCCCGGACTTCAGGCGCCACGGTCCCTTCTCGGGCTTCTCGGCCGCGTGCATCAGCCGCGGCGCGTCGGGCTCGGGCACCCCGAGCGAGTGCGCGAGCCCGGGCATCGGGTCGGAGTCGATCGCGAGCACCTGGTGGCCGCGCTGCGCGAGCACGCGCGCCAGCGTGCCCGACAGCACCGACTTGCCAGCGCCGCCCTTGCCTGCGACCCCGATCCACAGCGCGCCGCGCGGGCGCGGCGCCAGCGGCATGTCCACCGGCCACAGTGCCGGCTTCGGGTCGGGCGTGACGACCGCGCTCACACGCCCGCCACCGGGACCGGCCCGGCGATCTCGAGGACCTCGTCGAGCGTCAGCGTCTCACGGTCGAGCAGCGCCTCGGCGATGCGGTCGAGCGTCGTGCGCTCACGAGCAAGGACGTTGCGGGCGAGCTCGTCGGCCTCGCGCACGAGGCGGCGGGCCTCTTCGTCGATGAGCTGCGCCGTGTCGTCGGAGTACTTCAGGGCGTGGTAGCCCTGGTCCTCGTGGTAGGCCAGCGCACCGACGGCGTCGCTCATGCCGAGCACCGTGACCATCCGCCGCGCGATCTCTCCGACGCGCTGCAGATCGCTGCCGGCGCCGTCGGAGGGCTCACCGAAGACGATCTCCTCCGCCGCGCGCCCTCCGAGCAGCGTCGCCATCCGCTCGATCAGCACCGTCCGCGAATGCACGCGCCGGTCGGCCGCCTCGGGGATCCACGTGACGCCCGCCACGCTGCCCCGGGCGACGATGCTGATCTTGTGCAGGACGCGTCCGCCGGGCAGCGCGCGGGCGACGAGCCCGTGGCCGGCCTCGTGGTAGGCGACGACGAGGCGATCCTCGTCCGACAGCGGGCGGGCGTTGGCGATGCCGACGCCGACGCGGTCGATCGCGTCCTCGATCTGCGCCTGGTGGACGTGCTCGTCCCCGCGCCGTGCCGCGAGCAGCGCGGCCTCGTTGACGAGGTTCGCCAGGTCCGCGCCGGCGAGGCCGAACGTCAGCCGAGCGAGCGCGTCGAGGTCGACGTCGTCGCCGATGTGCGTCTTCTTGGCGTGCAGCTCGAGGATCTGCCTGCGCGCCTCGAGGTCGGGCAGATCGAGGGTGAGCTTGCGGTCGAAGCGGCCGGGTCGGGTCAGCGCCGCGTCGAGCATGTCGGGGCGGTTCGTCGCCGCGATGACGATCACCATGATCTTGTTGCGGCCGAACTCGTCGAGCTCGACGAGAAGCTGGTTCATCGTCTGCTGGCGCTCGCTGTGGTCGCCCTGCCCGCCGCGCTGACCACCGATCGAGTCGATCTCGTCGATGAAGACGATCGCCGGCGCGAGGCCGCGCGCCTGGGCGAAGAGATCGCGGACGCGTGCCGCGCCCTCGCCGACGTAGGTCTCGTTGAACTCGGTCGCGGCGACGGAGATGAACGCCGCGTTGGACTCGCCCGCGAGCGCGTGCGCGAGCAGCGTCTTGCCGGTGCCCGGCGGTCCGGCGAGCAGGAAGCCCATCGGGACGCGGGCCCCGAGGCGCTCGAAGCGCCCGCGATCGGCGAGGAACTCGCTGACCTCCGCGAGCTCGTCGATGACGTGGTCGATCCCGGCGACGTCGGCGAACGTGACGCGCTCGCCGTGTAGGTAGGACTTGCCGATGCGCCGGTCGCGCATCGAGAGGCGGCGCTGGCGCTCGGGCGCGTCGCGGACGCGCTCGAGCGCGTCCTCCATGTCCTGGGGCATGATCGACTGGCGCCGCGCGCGGGCGGTCAGCAGCGCCGCCTCGTTGATGAGGCTCGCGAGGTCGGCGCCCGTCATGCCGACGGTCCGGCGGGCCATCGAAGCGAGATCGACGCCCGGCGCGAGCGGCTTGCCACGGGCGTGCACGGCGAGGATGGCGGCGCGCCCCTTCTCGTCGGGCAGCTCGAGTCCGACGGCGCGGTCGAAGCGGCCCGGCCGCAGCAGCGCCGGGTCCAGGACGTCGGGGCGGTTCGTCGCGCCGACGACGATGACCCCCTCCGCGGGCGAGAAGCCGTCGATCTCTGCGAGCAGCTGGTTGAGCGCCTGGCCCTGTTCCTCGGACGCGCCCGCCTGTGCTGGGCCGCTGCCGCTGCGCCGGCGCCCGACAGAGTCCAGCTCGTCGATGAAGACGATCGACGGCGCCTGCTCGCGCGCTTCCTTGAAGAGGTCGCGCACGCGACGCGCGCCGACGCCGACGTACATCTCGACGAAGTCCGAGCCCGAGATCGAGTAGAACGCCGCGCCCGACTCGCCGGCGAGCGCGCGCGCCATCAGCGTCTTGCCACAGCCCGGCGCACCGAAGAGGAGGATCCCGCGCGGGATCTGCGCCCCGATCTCGGCGTAGCGCTCGGTGTCCGACAGGAAATCCGAGATCTCGCGCAGCTCCATGACCGCAGCGTCCTGGCCGGCGACGTCGTCGAACGTCAGCTCGACGTCGTCCACACGAGCCGACGGCCTGTTGCGGGCGAAGAGGCCGTCGCCGCCGCGGATCGACAGGATGAAGTACAAAAAGACGATCGTCAGGATGAGCGCGGGCAGCAGCGTCGTCGCGGGGCCGATGACCCGTTTGAGCAACTGCTGGTCGACGGTCGTGCGCACGCCTTCGGTGGACAGCAGCGTCAGCAGCGCGTCGACCGACGTCGTGACGTTGCGCGAGAAGGGCATGTAGTAGCGCCGCTTGGATCCGTCGCGCGCCTCGTAGACGCCCTTGATGACGCGGTCGACGTCGAGCACGACGGCGTTGTCGACCTTGTCCTCGTCGACGAGCGTCTGGAAGGAGTCCAGGCGCAGCTTGTCGCCGACGAGGTGCGGTCGCGAGGCCTCGAGCGCCACGAGGTAGACGAGCACGAGGACGACGATGGCGGCGATGCACCAGAAGCCGAGCGATCGCCGCAGGCCGCCGCCCTGACGCTCCGAACCGGATGGCTTCTTGCCTGACCCCTCGTCCTTGCGCTTGTTCGTCTGCACTATGTGTGGAGGTTATCTACCGCGCGACCCGGCGAGGGGAATATCCGCCTCATCGCCGGCCGGCCCGAAGCCACCATGCGGCGGCGAGCAGGACGAGCACCGCGAAGCCGATGATGATCGGCACGAGCGAGAAGCCCTGATCATCGCTGGCGTCGGTCAGGTCGCGAGGATCGGCGGACCGCGCGGTGCCGGTCGCCGGTGTGACCTCGCCGCGCAGGAAGGAGCGCTTGTCGAGGATGCCCGTCCCGCGGACGCCCACCCAGCGGTCGTATGCGAGCGGGCGGTAGACCATCGTGCCGCCGCCGAAGTGCAGCGGTATGGCGGGCAGCTCGCGCGCGAGGAGCTTGAGCTGGTCGGTCACGAGCCGGCGGCGCTCGGCGACAGTCCGCGCCGATGCGGCGCGCCTGGCGAGCGCGTCGAATGCGTCGCTGCGATAGCCGCCGTCGTTGAGCGACGCGACGCTCGGGTCGCCGAAGATCGCGCGCAGGAAGGCCGGGTCGTAGGAGGCGAGCGCGGGGATGCCGAGTACCGCGACGTCGAAGGTGGCCGGCGCCTGGCGGCGTCCGAGCAGCCGATCCAGCGCCGCCGGCGAGAGCTCGACGAGGCGGGCGCGCGCGCCTGCGTCGCGCAGCGCCCGCACGACACGCTTGCCGGTCTCCAGGCGGACCGGGTCGTTGCGTGGCGCCGCGACGCGGAACGCTCCGATGCCCTGCTCTGCGAACGCGAGTCGCGCGGCCGCGCGGTCGAAGTCATGCAGGCTGCCGGCCTGGCGGGCCCACGACGACCGCGGGTGCACCATGCCGCGGTCGGCGGGGATGACGCCACCCGCGACGCCGGTCGCGTTGCCGGCGATCGTCTTGAGGTTCAGCGAGCGCGCGACGGCCTGGCGCGCGCCGCGGCGGTCGAACGGGCGGCGGTCGACGTTGAACAGCAGCATCGTGCCGGTGAAGGAGATCTCGTCGGATACCCGCAGGCCTCCGCCCGCGGGCAACGTCGCGCCGGGCGCCACCGTGATCGGGGCGGCGTCGATCCGCCGCGCCAGCAGCTCGCGGGCGAGCTCGTCCTCGCGTCGGATGACCGGCACGTCGATCCGCGGCACCGACGGCGCCCCGCGGAAGTAGTCCTTGTTGGCGACGAAGCGATAGCTACTCCCGGGCCGGTGGCTCGTGAGCCGGTATGGCCCGCTTCCCACCGGCAGGCCGGCCGGCGCACGACGACCGCCCAGCCCTTGCCACAGGTGCCGGGGCAGGATCGGGACGTCGGCGAACGGCTGGTCGTCGAGTCCGAGCGAGCGCCGCTGCATGTTGAAGCGCACGAACAACGGGTCGTCCAGCGCCGTGACGCCCGCGATGTCCTGCAGCTGGGGCGTGAACCGAGGGTGCGGGTGATCCTGCATGTACTTGTACGTGAACGCGACGTCGGCGCCCGTCAGCGGCCTGCCGTCGTGCCATGTGATGTCGGGACGCAGGCGGACGGTCACGACCAGCCCGCTCGCGTCACGGGTGATCGAGCGCGCGAGCCAGGGCTTCGCGTTGCCGGCCGCGTCGCGCCAGGTCAGCGTGTCGTAGACGAGCGACATGAATGCGTAGCCCGACTCGAACGTGTAGGGCGTGAGGCTGCCGTCGTCGCCGGGGATCGCGATCCGCAGCGGCTTCTGCGATGGCTCCGCCTGCGCCTGCACGACCGGTGGAAGCGCCAGCGCGGACGCGCCGACGAGCGCGACGGCGAGGAGGAGGCGGCGGAGCATGGGCGGGCACGATAGCCGCGCGACACGCGCCGCAAGCCACCCGCTGCATGGTGGGCGTGGCTGCTGCCGGTACGCTCGCGCTCGTGTCAGCGAAGTCCGACCGCGCGGGCGTCCCCGCGTCCCAGCCGATCGAGACGTGGCTGATCGCACTCGCCGCCCTCGCGATCTGGTCGATCGTGCCGCCCTACCTCGGTCCGGTCATCGGGCTCGAGCTCGACGTGCCGTCGTCGGTGGAGGTCGTCGACCACGTGCTGCCCGGGCTGATCGCGTGCGCCGGCGCGCTGATCGCGCGGGCCGAGGTCCGGATCGGGTCGGCCGACAGCGTGCGCGCGCTGGCGGCGCTCGGCGCCTGCACGCTGGCGGGGCTGTTTCAGACGGTCACCCACGCCACGCTCGTGCTCGACGCGGGCTCTCCGCTGGCGCCGGTCGACTCGGTCCTGCTGCACGCCTCCCCCGGGCCCGTGCTGCTGGGGCTGTCGCTGTGGCTGCTGCTGGCGCCGCCGCCGGCGCGGCGGGGCGCATGAGCGGACGCGTCCTGTTCGTCGGCTGCGGGCCCGGCGCACCGGACCTGCTGACGCTGCGTGCGGTCAGGGCGCTGCAGCAGGCGGACATCGTGATCTGGAACGCGACGCTGCTCGACCACGAGACCCTGACCGAGCACGCGCGCGACGACGCCGAGATCGTCCAGTGGCCACCGTCGACGCGTGCCGACATCGAAGCGGCCTACGACCGCGCGCTCGCCGAGAGCCTGCTCGTCGTGCGGCTCAAGGGCGGCGACCCCACGATCTTCGGCGTGCTCGAGCCCGAGCTGTCGGGCGTGCGCGAACGGGGCATCGCCTGCGAGATCGTGCCCGGGGTCTCCGCGGTCGGGGCCGGCTTCGCGGCGCTCGGGCGCGAGCTGTCCACGGCGGCC
Source organism: uncultured Solirubrobacteraceae bacterium (assembly GCA_963756465.1). Classification (GTDB taxonomy): domain Bacteria; phylum Actinomycetota; class Thermoleophilia; order Solirubrobacterales; family Solirubrobacteraceae; genus CADCVQ01. Next base: position 982,203 of record CAVWNK010000004.1, on the reverse strand, counting down.
GCGGGGATGCTGCTCGTCGATGCGGCCTCGCTGGTGGACGGCGAGCCCGAGACGATCCGCATCGCGGCCTACGGCGCCAACCGCGATCCGCGGGCGCTGCAGCAGGCGCTGCTCGCGCGCGGCCTGCCGGGATCGACACCGTGCACCGTCGCGACCGAGGTCTCGCGCCGCGACGAGCTGCTCATCTCCTGCTCGCTGGAAGAACTCGCCGAGACGATCGAGGACATGGCGATGGGGACGCTGACCGTCGCGATTGCAGGCACTTCCTAGCCGTCTGGAGCCTGCGCGGCGAGCAGCAGACGTGTATCCGACCGACGACTAGACGTCTCGGCACTAGATGTTCTTGACACGTTGCTGTATGTTCGCGCCAATCGCCGCTTTGTGGCGACGACTTCGGGATATCCCAGAAAGGAGTGTGCCGTGTCCTCGACATCCGGGCGCACTGGTGTGGTTCGTAGGCGCCGCACCACCTTCGTAACGATGGTGGTGGCGGCCTTTGTCGTTCCTGTCGCCATCGCCTATGCCTGTAACCCACAGGCGCACGTGGCCTTGGACAAGACCTCCTACCAGCCCGGTAGCGCGATCACGGTCCACGGCTCGTACTTCCCTGGCAACGCGGCCGTGCTCGGTCAGCGGTCCGAGCGGCTCGCCTCGGTGTCACGACGTCTCGCCGGTGGCGGCTTCACGACGACGCTGACGCGCGCCGTCGACGCCGGGCAGCTACACGATCACGGCATCGCGTCCAACCGGCGGCTTCGCGGCGGCGTCGTTCTCGGTCGCCGCTCCGGCTCCGGCTCCCGCCGCAGCTCAGCCGAGCACTCCTGCCGCCTCCGCGCCAGCCGCGGAAACGGCGAAGAGCGCACCCGCATTCAGGACGCCGAGCGTCGCCCGCAGCGAGGCCCCGGCCTCCGCGGAGCGGACGAACCCGCCCGCGCGTTCCGGTGGCAGCACGGCCACCAGCGGTGGCAACAGCGCCGGTAGCGGCGTGACGTCCTCCGCCGGTCAGCAGGTGTTCTCGGGCTCGACGAGCTCGGCGACGCCGGCACAGACGTTCTCGACGGCACCGGCTCCGGCCGCCAGCCCGTCGCGCTCGTCCTCGTCGCGTACCGCGCCCGCCGCGAGGCCCCGGCATCAGCCCCGGCCCAGCAGGCAGCGCTCAGCGACCTGTTCAGCAACTACCAGCCCGGTCGTACCCCGTCGCTGACGGGTTCGGCTGCCGGCGCTCCGGCCGGCGGTGCCGGATCCGGTCTCGGGCTCGGTATCGGCATGCTGGCGTTCGGCCTGTTCGCGCTCGTCGCGGGCCTGACGGCCGCCGAAGTCCGCAGGCGTCGTCCCGCGTAAGCGGCACGACGACACGCAGGGTTGACGTACGCGGGGCCGGCGATCGCCGGCCCCGCGTGTTCTCCGCGTCTGCTGTCGGCCGCTGCCGGCACCGCGCGACATCTCCGGGCCGCCACGATGCGCGCGTCCGATGTGTCGAGCGCGTTCGACGTTTCGACCTCGAAGAACTGCCTGCAAATCTGCGACCGTTCGGCGGGTCGACCCGTACTAGATGTCAAAGTCATCTATTGCGTTCTACACTTAGAGGGGCGTAGGTTCCCTGCAATGCCTGCTCGAAACGGAAGTCGCCGGCGATTGATGCTCCTTCCCGTCGTCCTCGTCGCCACCGCCGTGTTGCCTCTGGCATCCGCCGCCGCCGAGGCTCCGGGCCTGCCGCGCACGTTCAACGTCACGACGATCGAGACCCCAGAGCCGACCGGCGGCGGATCGTTCGGCTGGGGAGTGGCGAGTGCCGACCTCACCGGCGACGGCAAGCTGGACCTGCTCGTCGCGCAGGGGCAGACCGAGCCGACGCGGGTGTTCGTCTTCGACGGCGCGACGGGCGCGCACATCGACACGATCGTGCCGCCCGAGCTGAACCCCGGTGGCGCCGATCCGGTCATCGCGTTCGTGTACGTCGAGACGATGCCGGATCGTCGGCAGCTGCCCCGGTGGCGACGGTCCTGACGCCGACAAGATCTGTGACGCCGCCGTCGTCGGCGCCGCCGGACGACATCCCGGAGATCATCGTCGGCGCGCGCGGCAAGCGCGTCAACGTCGACCGACCCGTCGACTCCGCGCGGTCGCTGGCCGACCCGCAGCTCGGGCGCGGCTACGTCATCGACGGCAAGACGCGCGCGGTGCTCAAGCGCATCGACATGCCGATCGCCGACCGCCCGGCGCAGCAGGCGCTCGGCGGCGGCGCCGCAGTTCGGCGCGCGTCATGGCCTCGCCGCAGGCGATGCCGCCCTGCGCCGGGTCTCGTCGGCGAGAACAACAACGCCGGCGTCGGCGCCCTGCCCCGCCACGCCGCTCGTGAGCCGCGATCGGTGACCTCGACGGTGGCGGCCAGCCGGACATCGTCATCACCGCGCGCAACTTCGTCGAGACGCCCGCGCAGGCGGCGGCGACATCGCAGTGCGCGCGGCGCGACCGTCGGCGACTGCACCAGCGGCAAGTCGTGGGCCTACCGAGGCGAGCGCGATCGCCGGCAGCGATCCGCAGGCGATCCTCGACACCGTCGCTGTACTCGATGCGCAACCCGATCGCGCAGACCGTCAGCGGCGAGTTCGGCGGCAACCTGTACCGCGTCGGCGACATCAACACGAACGTCGCGACGACGAACTGCTTCACGTCGCCGGGCGCGGCGTCCTGCGCGCCGGAGTTCACGATCGCCGTGCGCAACGTCGACTACCCGCTGCAGGCGCCGGGGATCGGCTTTGACAACGTCGGCGCGGCGGTCGTCTTCAACGGCGCCACCGGCGCGGTGCACCAGACGCGCGGCGGCAACGACGCGATCACGCACCCCGAGATGCAGAAGCTCTCGCAGTTCAGCGGCTCGTTCAACGGTGGCCGCCCGGTCGGCGACCTCGGCGCATCGACGCCGCCTGACATCCTGCTGCCCGCCGCGCTGCAGAACGCGGCCAGCACCGACGACGGCAAGATCTGGGCCTTCAACGCCGTCGGCGGCGGCGGCGGCGCGACGGGCAGCTGGCAGTTCGCGAGCATGATCGACCCGACGCCCTACCCGGGCAGCAACTTCGGCGGCGCGTTCACAGGCGTGGGCAACCTCGCCGACGGACCCCTGTATCCGGCCAACGAGCTGCTCGTCGGAGGATTTCACTTCGACCCCTTCACCGAGGCCTCAAACGACGCGGTCGCCGACGTGCACTTCGTCAACATCCAGACCGCCACGAACCTCATGACGATCCCCAATCCCGTCGGGTGCACGCGGCGACGGCTTCGGCGTCGGGCTGATCCCGATGGGCGACATCAACGACGACGGGTTCCTCGATTTCGCCGCCACGGCCTACCTCGCCAACGGCGTGACCGGCGGCCAGGGCCGCGCCTGGATCTTCTCCAGCGACAACTCGCCGCTGCCGCCGCCGCCGGCCGCCGCCGCGCCACTGGTCACAGGTCCGGCCGCAGCGCCGGCCGCGACCGCTGCGGTCCCGGCGCTGCAGCCCGGCACCTGCGCGAACCGCACGATCGGAACCGATCGCGGCGAGCGGATCCGCGGGACGATCGCCGGCGACGAGATCTTCGGATTCGGCGGCAACGACAGCATCTCGGGCTACGCGGGCCGCGACTGCATCGACGGTGCGCGCGGCAACGACCGCCTCTACGGCGGCGACGACAACGACAAGCTCGTCGGCGGCTCGGGCAACGATCGGCTCTACGGTCAGGACGACCGCGACGAGCTGTTCGGCGGCTCGGGCAACGATCGTCTTCAGGGCGGGGCGGCCAACGACATGCTCGCCGGCGGCTCGGGCAACGACGACCTGCTCGGCGGCTCGGGCAACGACCGGCTCTTCGGCGAGTCCGGCCGTGACCGGATCATCGCGGGCGGCGGGCGCAACCAGATCGACGCCGGCAGCGGCAACGACACGATCCTGGCCCGCAACGGCGAGCGCGACCGGATCATCTGCGGCTCGGGCCGCGACCGCGTCCATGCCGACCGCTACGACCGCCTCAACGGCTGCGAGATCGTCCGCACCGGCGGCAAGATCGACAATCGCACGGTGCTGCCCCCGCGCGCACGGGCCAGCAGCGCCACGTCGAGCGCCGGAGGCAACAAATGAGCACGACGACCCCCGAGCGTGCCGGCAAGACCGAGCGCAAGCCCGGCCGCGGTTTGAACGGCGGCGGCCAGATGCTGCCGCTGCTCGTCGTCGCGATCGCGCTCGTCGCGGCCGGGGTCGGCGCGATCATCGTGTCCTCCTCCTATGACACGCCGCGCGAAGCGGCCGTGTTGGGGCCCAACCTCGCGATCAACGATGGTGCTGCTGATCCGGGTGATCTGAGTGCCAACAACTCGCCGACGCTGATCCGCAACCCCGTCGAGCAAGACAACCTCGTCGTCGCCAACCGGATCGACTCCCCGGCCTACTCCTGCTCGCTGCGCGTGTCCTTCGACGGCGGCGGGCGCTGGACGCAGACGGGAATCCCGGCACCCAGCGGCGAGGAGCCCAAGTGCTTTGCGCCCGACGCCGCGTTCGCCGCTGACGGCACGCTGTACGTCTCCTACGTCACGCTCAAGGGCCGCGCGAACGCTCCCAACAACGTCTGGATCAGCAGCTCAACAGACGGCGGCAAGACGCTGCAGGCACCGGTCAAGACACCGCTGGGCGCGCGCGCCTTCGGAGTCCGCCTGACCGCCGACCCCAGCGCCCCCAAACGCATCTTCCTGACCTGGCTGAAGGCCGACGAACTCGGCCTCTACACGTTCTCGAACACCGGCAACCCGATCATGGCGATCCGCTCTGACGACGGCGGCGTGAACTGGACACAAGCCAGCCGCGTCAGCAGCGCGACACGCGAACGCGTCGTCGCCCCGACCCCCGCCGCCGGCAAGACCGCCGGCGAGCTGAACGTCCTGTACCTCGACCTCGGCGACGACGTCCTGGACTACGGCGGCGCACACCGCGGACGCGGCGGCGCACCCTACGCCGGCGACTGGCAACTCGTCCTGGCCCGCTCGACCGACAACGGCGCGACATGGAAGGAATCCGTCGTCGACGACGCGCTCACACCGACCGAACGCTTCATCGTCTTCACCCCACCCACCCCCGCGCTCGCAGTCGACCGCGACAGCGGCACGCTCTACGCCGCCTTCCACGACGCCCGCGGCGGCGACCCCGACGTGCTGCTGTGGTCGCTACCGAACGGCGCCGGCGACTGGAACGGCCCCGTCCGCGTCAACGACACACCCAACAACGACGGCACCGCGCAATACCTACCCACACTCGCCGTCGCACCCAACGGCCGCCTCGACGTCCTGTACTACGACCGCCGCGCAGACCGCACCGACGTCCTCAACGAAGTCTCGCTGCAATCCTCCCACGACAACGGCACAACCTTCACACCACGCGTCAAGGTCTCCGACCGCGCCTTCAGCTCACGAATCGGCTCCGGCCTGGAACGCGGCCTACCCGACCTCGGCAGCCGTCTCGGCCTGATCTCCACCGACACACGCGCCTACGCCACCTGGACAGACACCCGCGGCGGCAGCATCCGCACCGCCAAACAAGACATCGCCCGCGGCGTCGTCGCCTTCAACGACCCACCACGCCTCTCCAACGGCACCGAAACACTGCTACGCATCGGCGGCATCATCCTCATCCTGCTCGGCACCGCAACACTCATCGGCGCCATCACACAACGACGCCGCACGAGATAGGCGCGCCTGGTGGCGCGCGAGGACCAGCCGACGAGCGATACTTCCGACGGTCGATGAAAGCAGCAGTCCGCACCCTGGCGCTTCCGCTGGCATTCCTCGTGATCGCGCTCCCCGCGGGCATCGGCGTGGTGATGGCAATGGGAGATCGCGACGACCCGAGCGACGAGGAGTCCGCCTTCACGCCGATCTCGCGCGGCGGGAAGGGATCCGTCGAGCGCCACGCGCAGCCACGCTGGGAGCAGGTCGCGAGCTTCGCCGGCAACGGATCGGCGGAGCGATCGTTCAAGATCGCCCCGCGCGCCATCCAATGGCGCGCCGACTGGAGCTGCACGTCGGGCACCTTCCAGCTGGCCGCCGGGCGCGCGACGCAGGACGTCCGCACGCTGGCGACGAGCGACTGCCCCGACGTCGGCGTCGAGAGCTCGGTCGGCAGGGGCGACGGCCGGCTGCAGGTCAGCGCCACCGGCGACTGGCGCGTGCGCGTCAAGCAGCAGATCGACACGGCCCTGGTGGAGCCGCCGCTGGACGGGATGGACGACGCGTCGCGGCTGCTGCGCGGGCGCTTTCATCCGGTCCAGAAGCACGGCGAGGGCACCGTCTCCCTGCACCGGCTGCCGAACGGGCGCCTCGCGCTGCGCTTCGAGGACTTCTACACCTCGGCCAGCCCCGGGCTGAAGGTCTGGCTGAGCCGGGAACGCGACGTGAAGTCGACGTTCGAGGCCCGCCAGGCCAAGTACCGTGACGTGGGCGTGATCCGGTCGACGCTGGGTAGCTACAACCAGATGCTGCCCGCCGACGTGGATGCCGACGAGGTGCACAGCATCGTGATCTGGTGTCCGACCGTGCTGATCGCCTTCAGCGCCGCACCGCTCAGGACAACACCGTAGGCAGGGAGGTCAGAACGCCATGAGCGCAAGCGCCACCGAGGCCGGAGGCTACGCCCAGCCGAAGCGCGGGCTCGTGTTCGACAAGCGCCTCATGGGCGTCGCGGCGATCACCGAGGTCGTCGCCGTGGCGCTCGCCTACATGGTGCTCTACGTACCCGTGCTCGGTCCCAAGCTGACGCGCGAGGAAGCCACGCGGCACTGGGTCGCGGCGGTCGTCGGAGCCGTCGTCGTGATCGTCTTCAGCGTCATGATCGTGCGTGCGACGCTGCGCGCGCGAGCGCACAGCGAGGGCGTCTACCGTGGCCGCGTCGAGACGCCCTCGCACATCGACCTGCCGCGCATCCCCCGTTCGCTGATGCTCGAGCGCGTGCCCGTCACGTGGGCACGAGCGGCACTGGCGCTGTCGCTGTCCACCTTGCCGTTCACGATCGGGCTGGGTGCGCCGCTGTGGGCCATCTGGCTGGCGCTGCTGGCCCCGTGGGCGCCGGTCGTCGCGATCGAGACGTCGCACAAGCTCGCCTACGACACGGTCTACGCGGCCTTCGGTCTGATGGTGATCCTCCAGTGCCTGCACATGGTCGAGCACTCGACGCAGATCACGCAGCTGGCGCTCACCAGCGGCGTCGCGGCGGAGTCGCACGGCGTCATCGGCCAGCTCGACTTCGAGACCGTGCATTTCGTCGCCGACACCGCCCTCTGGCTCAGCCTCGGCCTGATGACGGTCATCTTCCGCGGGCGCAACGTGTGGCTGTGGGTGGCCTTCGTGGCGGCCGGCCTGCACGAGGTCGAGCACCTGTACCTGTTCTGGATGTACGTCTTCGAGCACAACCTCTACCTGTCGGGCGGGGCGTCGGGGATCATGGGTCACTACGGGCTGATCGGCACGCCACTGGACCGTCCCTATCTGCACTACACGTACAACTTCATCGTGTTCGTGCCGCTGCTGATCGCGTTCTGGGACCAGGCGCGGTTCATGGACCGCGAGCGGGAGCCTCGCGCCTGCTGAGCGATGCGCGCGCGTGAGGGGTACGGTACGTCCGCCGGCGAGCGGAGGAGGCCGGTGCCGTTCCGACAGGGGAGGATGGGTGAGCACCAGCCTTGACCACGATGCCGTCGTCGCCGCGCTGCAGGCGCGGCTGCGCGAGTACTGGACGGTGACCGTGCGCTCAGCGCGGCCCGGCTCACCGCTGATCGCGATGTTCAGCGGCGCCCTGCAGAAGGCAGAGCCGAAGGACGACACGTCCTCGGGCGAGACGGATTTCGTCTGGTACGTCGGCACCGACGATCGGACATTCGGCGCGTTCACGATCCCCAGCGAGGGCTTTCGCACCGCCATGTGGGAGGCGACGGAGAAGGGACCGATGCTCATGGTCCAGTCATCCGACGTGCTGATCGCGCTCTTCCCGCGTGCGGCGGACGAGTAGCGCCACCCGCGCCGCGGCGCCCTCGTCCGGGCGTCGCGGCGCGTGCGGCGGGCGCAGCTCCCCTACCTGATCCGGAAGCTCGCCGTCTTGGCGGTCGACGTGTTGCCGGCCGCGTCGCGGGCGACGACGCGCATCCGATAGCGCGCCGGACGCAGCTTGCGACCACCGATCCGGCCGCTGAAGCGCAGCGAGTTGAGCGTCGCGCTCACCCCCGAATGCCTGAAGCTGCCGCTGATCGTCACATAACGCGTACACGGCGCACCTGAGCGATTGGACCGCGACGGCCGCTGGCACGAGCGGCCCCTCCTGCGGCCCTTCTCGACGCGCTGGACGGAGAACGTCGCCGTCGCAGCCTCCGACACGCGGTAGCGCACCAGCATCCCACCGGACCTCGTCACGCTGCCCCCCGACGCCTTCGCCCGCAGCCCCGACGGCCGCAACGAGAACGCCGACACGACCGGCCTGGACGTATCGAGCAACGGTCCCGGCGCCGGCGGCGGCGCAGGCGCCGGCGGCGGCGGCGGCGCGACCGCCGGCGGCGGCGGCGGTGGTGGTGGTGGCGGCGGCGGCGGCGCGGGCCGGGTGATCGCCGCGTCGAGCACAGACAGGCCGCCGTTGATGTCGCTGACGACGACCCGTGCACTCGTCGCGCTGAGCTTGCGCACGTCGACGCCCGTGATCAGCCGCGCCGTCGGCCACGAGAACGCCCGGAACAGGGTTCCGCCGCCCGTCGCGTTGGTCGGACCGGCGCCCGCTGCGGGCGACGGATCCGCCACGCCGGGAGGCATGAACGTCGCGAGCTGCGTCGGCGAGCTCGGGTCGGTCAGGTTCAGGACGCGCAGCCCGTCGGTCATCCACGTCGTGAACGCGATGTCGTCATCGAGCACCCGCGCCTCGCGCGGCATGTACATCCCGTTGCTCGGCGGCGGCCAGACCTTCGACGTCGGGCTCTGGTAGGTCCCGACGACGGCCGGCGGGCTGACCGAGAAGTCGACGATCTTCTGCTCGCCCCAGACGCCCTGTTCGTCCTTCAACGTGCCGTGCAGGCCGACGGGCACGAACGAGAACGAGTCCGCGTAGCCGGTGCCCTCGGCTGCGGCACCGGACCACCCCACGCGCACGGCGGCCTTCGTCGCGTTGGCTGGCGCGGTCAGGGTCGCGCTGAACGGCGCGCGCGCCGTCACCGCGCTGAGCGACCGGATCGTGCTCGAGCTCAGCAGCGCGTCGGCCGCGTCGAACCAGTCGACGACCGCCTCGTAGGCGCCGTCGACGCGCTCGGCCACCTCGAGCACCGCGCCGGCGCGGTAGCTCGTACCGGCCGTCACGGCGAAGCGGTTGACCGGCTTGACGCGCACCCCGGCGACGCGATCGGTGGCGTTGGCGATGCTGCGGTAGCGCGAGACGTCGGTCCGCGATGCCGGCGCCGTGCAGTTCGGCGTGTTCGGCGGGCACTGCACGACGTAGCCGCCACCCGTGTAGCCGCCGCTGCCGGCGCTGCCGTCGAGCGTGAACACCGTCGTCGCCGGCGACTCCGGCGGCGTCGTCGTGGCCGGCACCGTGACCGTGAAGGTGCCGTTGGCGGCCGTGTTGCCCTGCACGCCGGCGATCGTCACGCTGTCACCCGTCGCGAGGCCGTGGTTGCCGGCCGTGCGGATCTTGATCGGCGACTCGTTCGTCGCGGCGACGCAGTTCTCCGGCGTGATCGCGCTGCCGCCGATCGGCGTCGTGCAGCCGAGCGGCGCCGCGAGCGGCTTGACCGCCGCGTTGGAGGGCAGGCTGCCGGGCGCGACCTCCCACGTGCCCGGGATCGCCGTGCCGGAGGCGATGATCCGGTTGGGCACGTAGCTGCCGACCATCTTGTTGAACGCGCCGAGCTTGACGCCGACGTTGGGGATGTTCGCCAGGCCGCCGTCCGGCCCGGCGTTGGACATCGACAAGAACTCCCCGCCGATGCTGTACATCGCGCCCACCGCACCGGCGTCGAATGCCCGCTTGAGCTTGAGGCTGAAGCTGCAGCCGTCGAAGCCGCTGCCGCCGCTCTCGAACAGCGCGATCTTGCCGCTCGGATCGTCGATGTACGGATCGGCGGTGAGCACGGTGCTGTTGGCGAGCGTCGACGCCGGGCAGCCGCGCCCGACGTAGGCGATGTCGTCGGTCAGCTCCTGGTTGGGCCGCAGGTAGAGCTTGCTCGGCGCGGCCACGGTCTCGCATGCGCGGCCCGTGTACGTCGCGACGCCGGGGGCGTCGATCGTCAGCTTCGTCAGCGCCGGGTCGATGTCCTCCTCGGACACGATCGCCAGCGTGTGCCCGTCGGGTCCGGTGAACGTCGTCACGTCGGCGGCGTTGCCCTCGACCTCGCCGGCGGCGCTCTCGCCGCCGTCGGCTGCCGGCGGGTAGCCGAACACCGCCGGGTTGGGCGCGAACAGCTTCGGATCGGCGTTCGTGCCGACACCGCCCGTATACGTCGGCAGGTTGTCGAGGTCGAGCTTGAACAGCGCGGCCGAGTTGGAGCTGCCGAAGTTCGCGCGCAACGGCTCGACCGAGTTCGTCGCGGTCGCACCGGGCGGCTGCACACCGTCGTAGTAGGAGACGATCGCGCTCGAGCGGTCCGGCGTCGGCGCCGCCGAACGTGCGGCCTGGAACGTGCGGCAGCCGTTGTTCGTGCTCTGGCCGATCGGCGAGTTGGGGAAGCTCTTGAGCTGCTGCGGGTTGGCCGGATCGGTCACGTCGAGCAGGCGGAAGTCGCCCACGAACGAGACGCCGCCGGTGTTGCCGATGCTGAACGGGCTCGTCGCGACCGCGTAGACCTTCGTCGATCCACCTGGGCCGTTATTGCGCGTGAACATGCGGATGTCCTCGAAGATGCCCCAGCGCCCGTCAGCCGCGGGCGTGTTCGGCGGACACGGGCCCGGGATGCAGGCGGGGTTGATGATGTCCTGCGGATCCATCACGCCGATCGGCGTGCTCGGGATGCTGTTGGGGTTCGTGACGTCCCAGAACTCGACGCGCGCGCCGTCGAAGAAGGACTGCTCGCAGCGCTCCGTCGTGATCGCGAGGATGTCCTTGTTGGCGACCGGGTTGTGGATCACGTCGACGCTGCTCGCCGTCGAGGCGACGTTGGGGATGTTCGCGCCGCGGCGCGGGTTGCCCTTCGGGCCCGTCAGCACCGTCTTCGTGTCGGCGATGTTGATCTGCCGGATGACCGTGGGGTTGTCGGGGTTGCTGAGGTTGACGACCTTCACGCCGCCGTGGTCGGTGCAGATGCGCCCCGGAGTCGACAGCGCGCCGTGGTTCTTGGAGCCTGCGGCGACGAACGCGTAATCACCGAGCAGGGCGACGTCGCCGTTCTGCCCACGCGCCTTCGTCGTACCGTCCTGGCCGAGCGACGGCAGCGCCGTCTGCCCGCGCAGCGTCAGCTCGACGCTCGTGACGTCCGCGGCCGCGATCCCAACCCAGCTCGACAGCATCAGCACCACGCTCAGGGCGGCGGCGAACTTCAGGCGACTGCGCACAGGACATCTCCTCCTTGACTGACGGTTCGGTCCGCGCCGCGGCCGCCACAGGGCCGCACGCGCGGCCCTGTGGCGTCCCCGTTGACCGCTCCCCGGCTAAGGTCCGAAATACATATAGGCGGGTGACACTAACCCGCCCGAACCACCCGGCGCTAGATGAACTCGTCACGTAGACGTTTGCCCACCCGGCACGGCTCGATCCACCGCCCGTGGCGAGCGTGTCGCCCGGCGCGAGCCGGGCGACACGTCGCGGCGATCAGCGGCGCACGCGCGCGAACCGGGTGGGAGCGCGCGCCGGCAACACGCGGCCGTTGCCGACGAAGCGAACGGTGAACTTCAACCGCGTGGCACGGCCGAAGCGCTTGCGGCTGCTGAATGTCACCCGCACGCTGTACGTGCAGTTCCGACGCAGGAACACACGACGCGTGCTGATCGTCACGCCACCGCGCTTGATCTGGACCGACACGCGACCTCTGCAGCCGACGGAGCGCGCGACGCCGCTCGGCAGCGTGAGCCGACCGAACGTACGGAAGCGGACCGGAGCGATCAGGTCGCGGGCCGGCGTCACCGCCGCGCTGAGCTTGCCCTTGCGGCGCGCGACCGCAGCGGCGGGTGGGGGCGGCGGCGGCGGCGCAGGCGGCACGGCGGCCGGCGGCGGCACGACAGCCGGCGGTGGCGGCGGCGGCGCGATCGCGACGTACGTGAACGAGGCGGCGGATGTCGCCTTGCCGCCCTCGTTGACGACCGAGACCTTCTGCGCACCGCTGCCGGGCGGCGCGACCGCCGTGATCCGCTCGTAGGAGTTGACCGTGAAGCTCGTCGCGGGAGCGGTACCGAACAGGACCGCGGTGACGCCGTGCGTGAACCCCTGCCCGGTGATCTTCACGGCGGTGCCGCCGGCCGCCGGTCCGCTCGTCGTGTCGATGTCGTCGATGAGCGGCTCGGGCGTGTACAGCTCGGCGGTCCTGTCGTCGCTGTTGCCGGCGACGAGCACCTTGCCGCAGTCGTTGCCGCAGACGGCCGTGTCGCCGTCGATCGTGGCAGGGTCGCTGGACAGCACGACCGTGTCCCACGTCGACGCCTGCGGGTGACCCGATCCGCGCGACGTGTTCAACAGGCCCGCCGAGCGCCACGTGTTGTCAGCGGGATCGAACAGCTCGGCGGTCAGACCGCCGCGACCGCCGCCGGAGAGCAGGACCTTGCCGCTGGGCAGCACCGCGGTGTCGTGATTGTTGCGGGCCGCGCCGTCGAGCCGGTCGGGCAGCAGCGTCCAGGTGCCGGTGGCAGGGTTGAACAGCTCGGCGGAGTCGCCGGCCCACTGCGGCGTGCTGAGGTAGGGCGGGTCGCCCGGCCGTGTCCCGGACGCGGCGAGCACCCTCCCGTTGGCGAGCAGGACGAGGCTGTGGCGCTCGCGGCCGATGTTGAGGTCGCCGGTGCCGCTCCAGTTGCCGGAGACGGGATCGTAGATCTCGGTCTTGACGCGGTTGTTGCCGTCGCCGCCGGCCACGAGCACCTTGCCGTCGGCCATCAGCACGGCCGACGTCTGCCGCGCGGTGTGCAGCATCGATCCGGTCGTGGTCCACGTCCGGGCCGCCGGATCGTAGAGCTCGGCCGAGCTGAGCGGCGTCGTCGGGGGGCCGGAGTAGCCGCCGACGACGAGCACCTTGCCGCAGTACGCGGGTGGCCCTGCGGCGTGGCACTCAGGACCGTCCAGCAGCGTCGCCGCGTGCTGGCTGCGGGCGACGGCGAGGTTGCCCGTCGTCGTCGTCCACGCCCCGGTCGACGCGCGGTACGTCTCGGCCGTGTTGAGCGCGTCGTTCGTGCTCGCACTGTTGGGCGAGCCGCCCGCCACGAGGATGTCGCCACAATAGGCGGGCGGCGATGCGGCCCGGCAGGCCGGGCCGTCCAGGCGCGTCAGGCTGTAGGAGCTGCGCGCGGTGTTCAACGCGCCGGTCGTGCTCCACGTCCGCGTCAGCGGGTTGTAGACCTCGGTCGTCGTCAGCGTGGAGCCGAACATCGCGTTCTGGCCCCCGACGAGCAGCACGCGACCGTTGGGCAGCATCCGCATCTGATGGTCGTAGTGCACGACCCCGAGCGAGCCGGTCAGGCGCCAGACGCCCTCGGCGTACTCGAACAGCGACACGGGGTTCGTCGGCGAATTCGTCGCCGCGACGATCACCGTCACGTTGACCTTGCCCGCCGCGTGCGGCGGGCTGACAGCCGTGATCTGGTTGGCGTTGTCGACGACGAAGCTCGCGGCGTTCGCCGTGCCGAACCGGACGGCGCTCGCTCCGGTGAATCCCATGCCCGTGATGACGACCGTCGTACCGCCGGTCACCGGGCCGCCACGGCTGCGCAGCGCGTTGACCAGCGGCGCCGTCGGCGTCGGGCTGATCTTCGCCACCCAGGCGTCGGCGAAGCCGCCGTTGCGCGGCTGAGCGGCGTTCTTGACCGGGAATGCGTCCTCGGAGTAGTAGTCCGTGCGCCCGCCGATGTACGCGTTGCCGCCGGCGTCGGCGGCGACGGCCTGGCCGAAGTCACGCGAGCCACCGCCGTAGATCGTGGAGTAGATCGACGTGCCCGACGGATCGAACGCCGTCAGGTAGGAGTCGTAGTCGCCGGTGCGCACCTGGACCGGGTTCTTCAGCGGGAAGCCGCCCAGCGTGTTGCCGACCGCGTAGGCGTTGCCCGCCGGATCGACGGCGATGTCGGTGCCGGTGTCGTACGTGTTGCTGCCGTTGTACGTCGAGTAGACGGTGTCCGACCCGGCGGCGTTGAGCTTCACGACGTACGAGTCGCCGTCGTTGGGGCCAGGCGACGAGGCGTTCGCCGGCTGGTTGGGATTCTTCGTCGGGAAGTCCGTCGAGGACGTCTCACCGGTGATGTGCGCCAGCCCCGCGGGGGTGACGGCGATCCCCGTCGCGCTGTCGGGACGCGCGCCGCCGACGTACGTCGCGTAGGCCAGCGCCGAGCCCGCGGGGTTGAGCTTGGCGACGTAGGCGTCGGCGCGCTGGGTGACGTCGGGCGGGGCCGGCGGCGCGAGCGTCTCGCGGAAGGCGCCGGGGGTCCCGAAGACGCCCGGCGAGGTCGTCGTGCCCGCGACGTAGGCGGCGCCCGTGCTGTCGACGCCGATCGAGGCGCCCGTGTCCGACAGCGCTCCGCCGAGGAACGTCGAGTACGCCATCGCCGTGCCCGTCGGGTTGATCTTCGTGACGAAGGCGTCGCCCGGAGCGGTCGGCCCGGCGCCGCCGCCGAACGTCGTCTGGAACGCGCCGGCCGTCGTCGGGAAGTCGTTGGTCACCGTGGTGGCGAGCGGAGCGGTGGTGCCACCGAGGTAGGCGTTGTTCGTGGAGTCCAGCGCGAGCCGGTTGGCCGTGTCGGTGCCGCTGCCGCCGAGGTATGTCGAGTACACGAGCCCCGTCCCGGCGGAGTTCAGCTGGGCCAGGAAGGCGTCGCGCGTCCCGCCCGCATATGCCGTCTGCAGCGCGCCCGCGGTCGTCGGGAAGTTCGCCGACACCGTGAAGCCCGAGACGTACGCGTTGCCGTTGGTTCCGACCTCGACATCGGTCGCGCGGTCCTCGAGGCTGCCACCGAGATACGTCGAGTAGAGGATCGTGTTGCCGGCCGCGTTGAGCTTCGTCACGAAGCCGTCGCGGGCGCCGCCGCCGAACGTCGTCTGCAACGCGCCCGCGGTCGTCGGGAACGGCGTCGGCGGGATCGAGTCCGTGAAGCCGACGACGAACGTGTTGCCCTGCGCGTCGACCGCGATGCCGTTCGTCGTGTCCTGGCTGGCACCGTTGGCGACGACGGTGTTGTACCCGCCCAGGTGCGTCGAGTAGGCGATCGTCGGATCGATCACGAGCGTCCTGGAACGGTCGTACGCGCCGACCGCGAAGCCGACGCGGCGCCCGCCCGCCTTCAGCTTGTACTGCCCGCTGATGCGGCGCCGGTCGGCCCCCGAGCCCTGGTAGATGACGGGGCGATGCTGACGGATCGCTCCACCGTCGCGTGCCTGGATCAGGAGTTCGCCGCCGGGCGTGACCGACAGCCTGCGCGAGCCTCGGAACCCGACGTCGATCTGCGCGGGATCGGCACCGGGAGCGACGACCAGGTCGTACTCGAGCTGGCGCTGGTTGCCGCGATACACGAGATCCACACCGCGATAGAGGTCGGCGTAGCGAACGCGGGCGAACGACGGCACGCCCGTGCGCCAGCGGGCACGATCGCCCACCATGTAGTTGCTGGTACCGGGCAGCCGCCTGCCCGTCGAAGCGGTCGGCGTCGGGTTGGCGCCGACGAAGTGCATGCCGACGACCGCCGACGAGCCCGCGCCGCGGACGCTCGAGCTCTTCCCGCCCGACAGCGCCAGGACAGCCCCCTGAGGACTGATCGCCATCGTGTAGCCCGGTCCGCGAGCGAGGAAGTCGACGCCACCCGCTGCCTGCCCGCGATTGGCCTCGAAGCGCAACGGCAGGCGCGCGAACTGACGATCCAGCGCCGAGCGCGACGTCGCGGCAGCGTGCGACGCATCGCTGTCCACGCGCGCGTCGAGCGCGAGCCCGGCGACTCCGAGCACGCCTGCGCACCCCGCGGCAGCGAGAAATCCGATCGACGTCCGAGTCGCTGCGCCACCGAGATGCATGAGAACTGTCTCCTCGCTCCTGGAGTCGCGCTCGAGCGAGGCGACGCAGCACGCTAGCATCCGGCCACGGGGCCGGTCAATGCGGAGTGCATCTAGTGCGTGATCACGCATTTGCGCTGCTAGGCTCCGCCCGATGAGGTTTCGGGCGAAGGTGCTCGGCATCGCGCTCGGTGCGCTCGGCGCACTGCTCGTGGCGGTGACGATCGGCTCAGTACCCGCGACAGCTGAGCAGGCGTCGCAGCCGTCCGCCGCGATCGCCGGCTGGCTGGACTCCGGTCGCTATCACTCCTGCGCGATCGTGCCGACCGCGCAGCTGCGCTGCTGGGGCTACGGCGGCGACGGCGCGCTGGGCTACGGCAACCGGCTCACGATCGGCGACGACGAGACGCCCGCCGCGGCGGGTCCCGTCGACGTCGGGCTCGGCCGGACCGTGCAGGCCGTCAGCGCCGGCACCGTGCACACCTGCGCCGTGCTCGACGCGGGCGCGGTGCGCTGCTGGGGCTTCGGCGGAAACGGGCGTATGGGCTACGGAAACGTCGACAACATCGGCGACAACGAGACGCCGGGCTCCGTCGGACCGGTCGATCTCGGTGTCGGTCGCAGCGCCAAGGCGATCTCCGCCGGGCGCGCGCACACGTGCGCGGTGCTCGACAACGACGCGTTGCGCTGCTGGGGCTTCAACTTCGACGGCAGGCTCGGACTCGGCAGCACGGCAAGCATCGGCGACGACGAGACGCCCGGCTCCGTCGATCCGGTCGTGCTCGGGGCAGGCCGCACGGCGAAGGCGGTCTCGAGCGGCGACTCGCACACGTGCGTCCTGCTCGACGACGGCAACGTGCGCTGCTTCGGCTATGGGGCCAACGGCCAACTCGGCTACGCGAGCGTCGGCAACGTCGGCGACGACGAGACGCCCGACCTCATCGGCCCGGTCGACCTCGGCAGCGGCCGCACCGCCGTCGCGATCGCCGCGGGCGATTTCCACAACTGCGCCGTGCTCGACAACGGCAGCGTGCGCTGCTGGGGCTACGGCGGCAACGGACGACTCGGCTACGTCGCCACCAACAGCGTCGGCGACAACGAGACGCCGGGCTCCGTCGACCCGGTCGCGCTCGGAGGCGGGCGCACCGCGAAGGCGATCACCGCCGGCGACAACCACTCGTGCGCGTTGCTCGACAACGGCAGCGTGCGCTGCTGGGGCTACGGGCAGTTCGGCCAGCTCGGCTATGGCAGCACCGCGTCGATCGGCGACGACGAGTCCCCCGCCTCCGTCGGTCCGGTCGACCTCGGTCCGGGCCGGACGGCCGTCGCGCTCGCGGCCGGCGGCGAGCACACGTGCGCGCGACTCGACGACGACAGCGTCCGCTGCTGGGGCCGCGGCGTGTACGCCGAGCTGGGCGGCTGCTCGACGAGCAACATCGGAGACGACGAGACGCCGACGAGCGCCGGACCCGTCGATCTCGGCGTCCCCGGCGTGCCCGCGGCGGGATGCCCGGTGGTGGCCACGCCGCCGCCTCCCCCGCCCCCCGCGGCCCCGCCGCCGGCGGCGGTCGCGCAGCCGGTCTCGCCCCCACCGCCGGCCGCGCGCGACGCGCTCGCCGAGGGCCTGCGCCGCGAGTCCGCCCGCAGAGCCGCCCTGCGCTCCTGCCGTGCGGGCGTCACGCGCCGCGCGCGCACCGGGCGGACCGCAGCCCGCCGCATGCGCAGTGGCCGCCGGCGTACGAACGCGTTGCGCGCCGTCGTCACGCGAGCTGCACGCGGGCGCCGCCTGTGCCTGCTGCGCAACGCCCGCAGGCCCGAGCGCGTCACGACGCTGTCGGCGCGGTCCGCCGGGCGCACGGCGATCGTGCTCGCGTGGAAGGCTGCCGCCAGCGACGGAGCGCGTCCCCCGGCCGCCCGCGGCTACCTCGTCAAGCAGTCACGACGACCGATCCGCAGCGCGCGCGATTTCGCCCGTGCGCACTCGCTGTGCAGGGGCAATTGCCGCTTCGCCGTGCGCCCGCTGGACGCGTCGATCACGATGAAGGTGATCGATCTGCACCGGCGAGCGACGTACTACTACGCGATCGCCGCGCGCGACAACGTCTCCGGACGGCTCGGCCAGCGTTCCAGAACCGTGCGCGTCGGCACTCGCTAGCTGGTCGTCGCCTTCCCGATCCGAGCGACGAGCTGCACGCGCCGCAGACCGCGGCATCGACGTACTAGTGGCGTTGGACACCGAGTGGCGCTATGGTCCGCGTCGTGAGCATGCGATGAAGATCGCCGTCGCAGGAAAGGGTGGCGTCGGCAAGACGACCGTTTCGGGCACGATTGCCCGCGCCATCGCCCGCACCGGCCAGCCGGTCCTGGCGCTCGACGCCGACCTGAACCCGATGCTGGGCGTGTCGCTCGGCGTCGGCGCCGACCAGAACGAGTCGCTGATCTCCGCGCGGCAGGCGGTCGCGGCCGGCGAGGCCGAGCACGCGACGACCGTCGAGGCGATCGTGCAGCGCTTCGGCGCCGACGCGCCCGACGGCGTCCGTCTCGTCGTCGCCTCGCGGCTGGAGATCATCGATCCCGGCTGCATGTGCTGCGGCGTCAATCCGGCCAAGCTCGTTCGCGAACTCGAGCACGGCGAGCGCACGGTGATCTGCGACCTCGAGGCCGGCCTCGGCACGGTCGAAGGGCTCAAGCCCGGCGACGCCGACATCGTCCTCGTCGTCGCCAACCCGACCGCGAAATCTCTCGACGTCGCGCGCCGCGCCATCGCCCTCGCCGGCGACGTCGCAGAGGTCGTCGTGCTCGCCAACCGCGTCGGCGGTGACGCCGACGTCGAGTTGATCCGCGAGGCGCTCGGGGACGTCGAGGTCGTCGTCATCCCGGAGGATCCGGTGATCGCCGAGGCCGACCGCGAGGGAACGGCGCCGATCGACCTCGACGCCGACGCCCCCGGTGTGGCCGCATTGATCAGGCTCGCCGAGCGCCTCAGCGGCGCGCCGGTCGCTGCCTGAGCACGCGGCGAGCCGCGCCCTCGATGGACCGTTCCAGTCGCGCCATACGCGTCGCCGTCGTCGGCAAGGGAGGAGCCGGCAAGTCGACGATCGCCGGCACGATGGCGCGCCTCGTCGCTCGCCGCGGCGTCCCCGTGCTGGCGCTGGACTCCGACCTGCTGCCCGGCATGTCGTTCAGCCTCGGCAGCGGTCCGGACGCCGATGTGCCGCCGCTGCACGCGGCGGCCGCACCAGATGACAAGGGCCAGTGGGGCTGGTGCGACGGAATCGACGCCACCAGCGCCGCGCAGCGGTTTGCGACCGCGGCGCCCGACGGCGTGCGGCTGCTGCAGCGCGGCAAGACCGGCGGCGACGGGTCGGGCCCGATCACCGGCTCGAGCAAGGCCTTCTGGGAGGTCGTCCACGGCATCGTCGACGCGCCCGAGTTCCGCGACTGGACGCTGATCGGCGACCTGCCGGCGGGCCCGCACCAGATCGCCCGCGACTGGGCGCCGTACGCGCAGACGTACGTCATCGTCGTGCAACCGTCCGTGCAGTCGGCGCTGACCGCGCGTCGCGTCGCACGCCTGGCACGCCTGCGGACCTCCGACGAGGCGATCGTCTTCGTCGCGAACCGGGTACGCGGCAAGCGTGACCTGGAGCATGTCGAGCGACTCGTCGGCGAGCCGGTGTTCGCGGCGATCCCGGCCGACGAGGATGTCGCCGCGGCGGAGCGGATCGGCGTCGCACCGATCGATCACGCGCCCGACGCCCCGGCGATCATCGCCGTGCAGGAGCTCGTCGCGCAACTGGAGGCGAGAACCAACTAGCGCGGTCGCGGTCGCGGCGCGAGGCGGCGGCGGCGACGGTCACCACGAAGGCGCCGGTGAGGCCGACGAGGCCGATGCCGAGGATCGCCAGTCCGGCGACCAGGCTCGACGTCGTGCCACCGTTGCCTACGCCGGTCGCTTCGGCAGCCGCCATCAACGACGCGGCGCGCGCCGTGGAGACGCCGCTCCACAGATCGCCGGCCGCGCTACGACGCGCGGCCGTCGTCGAGCGCGCGGACATAGGTGCCCGCGCCGTCGTCGTCGCGGCTGGCTTCGCCCGCGCCGTCGAGCGGCGTGCTCTTGTATGCACGAAGTCCAACCTCGACGACCACGGCTATATGCGCGGTACATTTACACGATCGTCCCGCCCGCCTCAACGAGACTGTCGTAGCCTGCCCCCCGTGTTGAGGCTCCTGTCGCGCGTTCTCCTGCTTCTTGCCGCCGGCCTGATCGCGGTCCCGGTCGGCGCGCTCGCCGACCAATCGTCACAACCGTCGTCCCCCGCCGCCGGGCAGATCACCGCCGGGACCGCCCACAGCTGCGCCGTCGCCGCCACCGGATTGCGTTGCTGGGGGTTCGGTGGCAACGGCCGGCTGGGCTACGCCAGCCCGACGACGATCGGCGACGACGAGACGCCTGCCGCACAGGCGCCGATCGACTTCGGCAGCGGCCGCAGCACGACCGCGCTCAGCGCCGGCGAGGGCCACACGTGCGCGCAACTCGACGACGGCACGCTGCGCTGCTGGGGCTTCGGCGGCAACGGGCGCCTCGGCTACGCCAGCACGAACGACATCGGCGACGACGAGAGCCTCGCCACGATCCCGGCCATCGGGCTCGGTGACGGCCGCACGGCGATCTCGATCAGCGCCGGCGACTCGCACACCTGCGCGGTGCTCGACGACGGGACCGTGCGCTGCTGGGGCTACGCGCTCAACGGGCAGCTCGGCTACGGCGACGGCGCCATCGTCAATGGCTCTCCCGAGGTGCCGCAGGTCGGAGACGACGAGACGCCGGGATCCGTGGCCCCCGTCGACCTCGGTACGGGCGCGACGGCGACCACCATCACCGCAGGCGGCAGCCACAGCTGCGCGCTGCTGACTGGGGGCAGTGTGCGCTGCTGGGGAGCCTCCATCTCGGGCCGGCTCGGAACCGGAAACCCGACTCAGCAGAACATCGGCGACAACGAGTCGCCGACCGCGGTCGGACCGGTCGATCTCGGCGGCGGAAAGGCGACCGCGATCAGCGCCGGCCGCGACCACACGTGCGCGATCCTCGACGACGCGACCGTGCGCTGCTGGGGCGCCGGCGCCAACGGCCAGCTCGGCTACGGGAACACCGCCAACGTCGGTGCCACGAACACCCCGGGTTCGGCGGGGCCCGTCGATCTCGGTTCCGGCGCCAGGGCGACGGCGATCGGCGCCGGCCGCGAGCACACCTGCGCGATACTCGACAACGGCAGCGTGCGCTGCTGGGGCGGGTCGAGCTTCGGTGAGCTGGGGTATGCCAACCAGACCACCATCGGCGATGACGAGACGCCGGGCAGCGTCGGCCCCGTCGACCTCGGGTCGGGTCGTACCGCCACCGCGCTCGCCACCGGGGACCATCACACGTGCGCATCGCTGGACGACGGCAGCGTGCGCTGCTGGGGATTCGGCGCCAACGGACGGCTCGGCTACTGCAACGAGCTCACGATCGGCGATACGGAGACGCCGGCCGCGGCCGGTCCGGTCGATCTCGGTGCCGGCGGCGCCGCCTGTCGCGTACCGCTGACCCCCGTCCCCGGCGGCGACCCGGTCCCGCCGCCACCGCCGCCCGCTTCGGCCCCCGCTGCGCCGGCCGCCACCCCGGCCGCCCCTGCCGCCCCGGTCGCCGACCCGCAGGCGCTCGAGAACGCCCGGGCGCGGGCGCTGCGGTCGTGCCGGCGCGCCGCGGCGCGCCGGCCGAAGGCGCTGCGGACGCGCGCTCGCCGGCTCTGCCTGCGGCGCCACGGCCGCACCCCGGGACGGGTCACGGGCCTGCGCGCACGGGCGCTCTCGCGGACGCGGATCGCGCTCACGTTCAGCGCACCCGGCAGCGCCGGCGCCAAGGCACCGCCGGCGAGGGCCTACCTCGTCAGGCAATCCTCGGGGCCGCGGCGGCGCGACTTCGCCCGCGCTCCGGCGCTCTGCCGCGGGTCGTGCCGCTTCGTTCCCTCCGGCGTGGGGGCGAGGATCACGCTCACCGTGACGGGCCTACGTCCCGGCACCACGTACTACTACGCGGTCGCCGCGCGCGACAACGTCACCGGCAGGCTCGGGCGGCGGTCGCTGACCATCCGCGTGCGCACCCGCCAGAGCCTGCGCAGATGAGCACCGATCCGCCCGTCGCGCTCGCCTCGGGTTCGCACGAGGCGCGGCTCGCCACGTGGCTGGCCGCCATCGGCGCGTGGACCGCGATCGTGCCCTACCTTGGAATGGCGCTGGGACTCGACGTCAACGTGAGCGCGACCGTGGAGGTCGTCGATCACGTCGTTCCAGGAGCGGTCACGGTGGTCGCCGGGCTGTACCTACGCCGGCTCGCCGGCGCGCGCGCGCTCGCCGGCGAGCGTTACGCCCTGCTGGCGGCGGGCGTGAGCTTCCTCGCCGGCTTCTGGGTGCTCGCCACACATCTGCCGCTGCTCGGTGACGCGGCCGACGCGGCGGTGTCATGGGAGGCGGCGGTCTGGCACTCGATCGCCGCACTGCCGGTCGCCGGGCTGGCCTGCTGGTTCGTCATCCGGTCGATCCCGGAGCCGTGAGCCGGCCGCGCTCGAGACGGCCGGCGCAGATCGGCGCCGCTGCGCTGGCGGTGCTCGCTGCGCTCGCGCTCGTGGCCGCGGCGGCGTTCGAGGGCCAGCGCGGACCGACGTCGCCAGCCGGCGTGACGCCCGTCAACGCGGGCTCGCGCGACCAGGGCGACATCAGCTCCAACAACTCGCCCACGCTGACGCAGAACCCGCGCCAACCGGACAGCCTGGCGATCGTCAACCGCGTGGACGCGCCGGCGTTCGCGTGCCGGCTGCACGTCTCGTCCGATCGCGGCAGGCGCTGGTCCAGCACGGCGGTTCCGATCCCGCGCGGCGAGGAGGACACGTGCTTCGCGCCCGATGCGGCGTTCGCGGCCGATGGCACGCTGTACGTCTCGTTCGTGACGCTGCGCGGAGCCAGCAACGAGCCGCATGCCCTCTGGATCACGCGATCGACCGACGGCGGGCGCACGCTCACCGTGCCTCGCCGCGTCGCCGGCCGGCACGCGTTCCAGGCGCGCCTGGCGACCGACCCGCGGCGGCCGCAGCGCGTGTATCTGACGTGGCTGCAGCCCGAGGAGATCGGGCTCTACCTGTTCACCGGAAGCGACAACCGCATCGTCGTCGCCCGGTCCGACGACGGCGGACGCACCTTCGGCCGGCCGGTGCCGGCCAGCGATCCGCTGCGCCAACGCGTTCTCGCGCCATCGGTGGTCGTCGGTCCGGACGACGAGCTCTACATCCTGTTTCTCGACGTCGGTGGCGATCGGCTGGACTACGAGGGCGGCCACGGCTCCAACGGCGGCCCCCCGTACGGCGCGACGTTCTCGCTGGTCCTCGGACGGTCGACAGACGGCGGCAGGACATGGCAGGAGTCGCTCATCGACGACGAGGTCCAGCCGACACGGAGGTTCATCGCGTTCCTGCCGCCGTTCCCCTCGCTCGCCGTGGACCCGCGCAGCGGCCGGATCTACGTCGCCTTCGAGGACGCGCGTGACGGCTCGCCCGACGTCCAGCTCTGGTCGCTGGCTCGCGGCGAGCGCGCCTGGCGAGGCCCGACCCGCGTCAACGACACGCCCGACGGGGACACGAGCACGCAGTACATGCCGAAGGTCGCCGTCGCGCCCGACGGCCGCGTCGACGTCGCCTACTACGACCGCCGCGCCGACGCCCGCGACCGGCGCAACCAGGTGTCGGTGCAGTCCTCGTCGGACGCCGGCAGGACGTTCTCGGCGCCTGCCAACATGACCGACCGCAGCTTCGACTCGCGCATCGGCACCGGCAGCGAGCGCGGGCTGCCGGATATCGGCAGCCGCATCGCGCTCGTGTCGGATGCCGCGGCGGCGCTTGGTGCATGGACGGACACCCGCGCCGGAACCGTCGACTCCAACAAGCAGGACATCGCCTTCGCCGCCGCCGAGATCGCGCGATCGGGCGGACTGTCGGACTCCGCGCGCAGCGGGCTGCGCTACGGCGCTATCGCGCTGCTGCTCGTCGGGCTGGCCCTGCTGCTGGTGTCGGCGAACCGGCGCGAGCACGCATCTAGCGAGTGATCCGGAACGTTCGGCTGAGCGATGCGCCTGAGAGTCCGCCGGCCGCCGGCGTCGCCATCAGGCGGTAGGAGCCGCGCGCGAGCCTGCGGCCGCCGAGACGGCCGGTGACATAGAAGCTGCTTGCGCCGGCGCGGGACGTCCGCTCGATGGCGCCCTTGACGGACCTATGGCGCGTGCAGCGGGCCGCACGGCGGTTGACCCGCGTCGGGGCGACGCAGCGAGCGTTCGTGCCGCGTCCCCGCCGGCGGCCGCGGAGCACCCGCTGCACGGCGAAGCGCACGCTCGCGGCCGTGTCGAGGGAGTAGCTCACCGTCGCCCCCGATCCGCGTCGCCTGACCGTGCTGACGCTCCCGCCCGCGCGCGCCGCCGCGAAGGCCCGCGGGGAGATCGCCAGCCGCCGGAGCACCGGCACCGGCGGCGCAAGCGGGTATGACGCCGACGGCGGCGGGACGGAGCTCGGCGGCGATCCGGGCTGCGCCGGCCGATCGGACTCGAGCGTCGCGGAGACGTCGAGCTTGAACTGCTCGAACGGATCGCCGTCGGTCATTCGCGGCACGTCGGGCATGAGCTCCGCGCCGAAGAAGCCGATCCGGTCCGCAGGGAGAAACGTCTCGTACGCGAGTTCGACGTCATCGGAGGACAGGCCGAGACGGTCGCCGGGCTGGACCGCGATCCGCACGGCAAACGTCTGCACCGCGTTGGCCACGACCTGGCGCGTGTCCGACGCCACGACTGTGAACTCGCGAAGCCTCCCGGTCGGCCGGTAGACCTTGAACGAGAGCGCTCCGGCGGTCCCGCCCGCGCTGTGGCTCCACGCAGTGATCGTGGAGTAGCCAGCAGGGACGGCGTAGCTCGAGCTCGCCTCGGTGATCTGGACGACGACCCCGCCGGACGAGACCGGAGCGGGCAGCTCACCGGCCCGGATCTCCGCGGCCGCGCCGAGCTCGGCAGTCGCGGCGTCGGCAGACGCAGCGGTCGCGCCGGCCAACGACGTCGCGAGCGCGAGGCCCGCCGCGAGCAGCGCGCGATTGAGACTAGGCAGAACGTGCATCGGTCGGCTATGGTACTACCGCATACAGTGCTGCCACCACACACTGGTCGCTCGGACCGGCTCGGCTCGGCGTCACACATCGGTCGTCACACGAAGGAGAAAGCTGTTATGAGGCGCAAGCTGGGACTGATTCTCGTATTCGGGGCCGCGCTGCCCCTGGCCGTTGCATCGGCCGCGTGGGCATGCGGAGTGCTCACGACGTTGAGCCTTGATCAGAAGGTCGCAGCACCCGGTTCGACACTCACGGCTACCGGCAGGAATTGGAGCACGAACGCGACCGCCAGCGTCGTCACGCTGCGCCTGCAGAGCCGTTCGGGAACCACGCTGACGACAGTTACCCCCACGTCAGACCGCAGGATCAGCAAGGGGTTCACCCTGCCCGCATCGCTCAGCCCGGGGTGGTACGTCGTTCTGGCGACGCAGTTCAACGCGAACGGCAGCCCGGTCGCCGGCACCCCCGGCCGCACCACGGTGCGCGTGCAGGGCGCTGCGGCCGCCAGCCAGGTAGCGGGCGCGCCGTGGAGCGGCTCCCAGCCGCAGGGCCCGGCCGCGTCGGCCGCCACCAGCGGTGGCTCCGGCCTGATCGCCCTGTTGCTCGCCGGCGTGCTGTCGCTGACGATGCTCGCGAGCGGCTGGAAGCTGCTCGGCCGCCGAGGCCGCACCGTCGCCACGCCGCAGTTCGGCGTCTAGGGCCACGCACATGCCTCGTACGTTTGGTAGCGCGCGAGTCGCGCGCCGGTTCTGCCTTGCCGTGATCGGGTCCAGCGTGCTCTTCGGCGCGGCGCCCGCGGCTCAGGCCGATCTGCGGGTCGACACCAATCAGCGCCTCACCGCGGACAGCAGTCCCTTCCGCGGCAAGGACCAGCCGGCCCTCGCGGTCAATCCCAACAACCCCCGGCACATCGTCGCGACGAACTCCGACTACCTCAACGAGGACTGCGAGGCGTCGGCGAGCTTCGACGGCGGCGCGACCTGGAGCGACTCGTTCTCGCTCCAGCCGCCCGCCGGAGGATCGCCGTTCATGGCGTCATGCCGCGTCAGCAACCATGCCGGCGAGAGCATGTTCCAGGGTGTCGCCTTCGGTAGCGGACAGACCGTCTTTGCGACGTCGATCACGCCGCGCCAGACGCTCGGCGTGGAAGAGGGCGCTTCCTCCATCGTCTACAAGTCCACGAACGGCGGAGTGACGTGGAGCGCCGGTGTCGTCGCCCTGCCCGGAGGCCCGGGTTCCACGATCGCAACCGGTCCCTACTACGAGCTGCCGAGCGTGCTCGTGCAGCCCGGTGCGGGAACCGGCGGGGCGGACATCGTCTACTCCGTCGCCCGCGACGCCAGCGGCTCCGGAAACAGCACGAACCCGCCGTGCGCGCTGTCGCGCTGCGATGCCATTCGCATCGCCCGCTCGCTCGACGGCGGCGCAACGTTCGGGGCTCCGGTACAGGTGAGCCCGGCCGGCGTGCCCGCGATCGATGCGGCCTCGCCGGTGATCGACGCGGCCGGCAACATCAGCGTCACATGGCGCACGGTCAGCCCCGTCGTGGACCCCGCCGTCCCCACCGTGGGGGAGGTCCAGTTCACCCGTTCCACCGACCAGGGTCAGACCTGGTCGCCGCCGGTCGTCGTCACCAAGGTGACCAACATGTCCCGGACATCCGGGCAGCACGCGGTCCCGGCGGCCTCCACGGCCTCGACGTTCCCGCGTCTGGCGGTCAACAGCCAAAACGGCAACCTCTACATCGTCTACAACCAGGGCCCGCCCGGTCCGGTGGCTCCGGCCGGCGGCTTCCAGGGTGCCGACCACTTCATCCCGCCGGACTCGCACGTGTACTTCCAGCGCTCGCTCAACAACGGGGCGACCTGGTCGACGCCGAAGCTCGTCAACGACAACACGATCCACCCCGGCACCCAGATCGTCCAGACCCGCCACCCGGCGATCGCGGTCGCACCGAGCGGACGTGTGGACATCGTCTGGGAGGACCGCCGTCATTGGTACCAGGGGCCCGGCGAGCGCACGTGCCTGCACACCCATCTGTTCTGCGATGACGCACGACTGGGCGACACGTACTACGCGTACTCCAACAACAACGGCTTGACGTTCTCGGCCGACCGCCGGATCAGCGACCAGTCGCACAACAACGACACCGGGTACGACTACCGCTTCGCGACGTACTGGGCCTTCGGGCCGGCGCTCGCCCACATGGGCGACGACGACCTGATGGTCGCCTGGATGGACGCGCGCAACGGTAGCTTCGAGACCGACAACCAGGACATCTTCCTGGCGAAGGTGCGGCGCGGAGCGCCGGCGACGGTCCCGCAGGAGAGGATCGACCAGCCCAGCAACATCGCGCTGTCGCTCGCGCTCTCCAAGCGGACGTTCGCGGGTGGTGGCGAAGGCCTGCTGAACAGCACCTTCGCCTCGCGCAACGGTACGAAGGTCGTGATCGTCAACGAGAACGACGTCGCCGGCGCATTGGCCGGCGCGGTGCTCGCACGGGCGAACGTCGGCCCCGTCCTGCTGTCGCCGGCCGGCGGTCTGCCGGACAGCGTCAAGGCGGAGGTCTCACGGCTCAACCCCGCGGGTGCCTACGTCATCGGCAACGCCGGCCAGCTGTCCGCGCAGGTCGTCGCCGACCTGACGGCCGCGGGCGTCGGGGGCACCATCAGCCGCCTGGAGGGCACCGGCGATGCGGGCACCGCTGCCGCGATCGCGGCAGCGTTCGACCGCCGCACGCAGGTCGAGAAGGATGGGTCCGTGCCGGCGTTCGATGCCGCGGTGATCGCCAATCCGGCAGGTCCGGATGCCGTCGCCGCCGCTGGTCTCGCGGCCGCCCGGCGACTGCCGATCCTGTACGTCAACAGCGGCTCGGTCCCGGCGGCGACGTCGGCGGCGCTGGCCTCGCTGAACATCAACAGGACGCTCGTCATCGGAGGCAGCGGGCAGATCAGCTCGACCGCCGGGTTGCCCTCGCCGAAGCGCCTTGGCGGGGCTGACCAGTACGCCACGTCGAGGGCGGTCGTGGAAGAGTCGCTGGCGCGCGGCCTGCCGAGCAACATCGTGTACGTCGCCGACGGCACCAGGCGGATGGACGCGGCACTGCTCGGCTTCGCCGTCGGCCGCTCGACAGGCATCATGGCGCTGTCTCCGGGCTCGGCGTCGGCGACGGCACCCGCGACCGCGACCGCGAGCGATCTGACCAGGATCGACCGGTTCGTCGTCGTGGAAGCCGCGGCGCCGGCAGCACCGGGCGGCGGGACGGTGGTAACTCCGCCGCCACCACCACCACCACCGCCGACGCAGATCGTGCCGACGACGGTGCCACGTGTCGCGATCCGCGGAATGACCGCCCGCGTCTCGCCGACCCGTGATCGCCGCGCGCCGTACCGGTTCACGGTCAGCGGCCGGATCATCCGGCCTGCGGGCATCGGGCCGTCGGCATGCCGGCGCGGAACCGTCTCCGCGCAGTGGAAGACGATCGGCGGCACGACGCTCTCGACGCGCCGGGTCACGCTGTCGTCCACATGCACGTACCGGAGCAGGGTCACGTTCCAGAACAAGAAGCGCCTGGGTAACGGTCGCCTGAAGGTCCGCGTGAGGTTCCGGGGCAATGCCCGGTTCCTCCCACGGGGTCCGCTCACGCGCACGCTGCGAGCCGGCTGAGAGGTGGGTCGACGGTCCGGGGGCGGCGATGCCCCCGGGCCGTCTACCGTTAACGGTCCGGCGCGCGCACGAGCGCTACTGTGCCGCGGGGGCCCGTGCCGCCACCCGCCCCTCGAATTCGATCCCGGGGCCGGTGATGCGGCATGCGCGGATGCTGTCCAGCAAGCGCTGGCCGGCGGGCTGATGGATGTGCGGCGGGAGGCCGGCCTCCTCGAGCATCGGCCACTCGGCCGGCCGCGCGATCACGGTCGCTCCGCTCGCGTCCGAGCAGCGCAGCGTGACGGTTCGCGCGCCGCCCGTCACCTCCGTCGTGTTCAGGCGCGGCACGGACAGCGAGACGAGCAGCTCTGGAGCCGCAGCGCCCGGCGCGATGAAGCGCTCGAGCGTGAGTGGCGCGCGTACGACGCGCGGCGGCCGGTCGACGGCGTCGCCGGAGCCGCCGCCCAGCGACAACGCCAGGACGGCGACGCCGGCGGCGAGGACCACGCCGCCGGCCAACAGGACTCGCGTATTGCGCATCTCGTACCCAGGCCTCCGTCAGGCGCCCGTCGGGAGACTCATGAGAACCGGCGCCGGTAGATGCGGCGATCTTATACAAGGGCTTCGCGCGCACCCCGAGGACCCGCGCGCAGAACAGGAGCGGCAACCTTGGCGCGCGACATGACGCACAGCTGGCGATTGGAGGCCGCGATCTGCGGGGCCGCCGGCGTGCTCGCGGCGGCCGTGCTCGCCACGCTCGAGGTCCTCCACAGGTTCGCGTCGCAAGCCGCGGCCGCCGACGGCGCGCACCTGGCCCGCGACGGGCTGCTGCTGCTGCCGCTGGCGCTCGCCGCCGTCATCTGGGGGCTGCCCTCCGCGCGGCGCCCCGGCTCGGATCTCACGCGGGCGGCGGCGCGCACGACGACCGCCCTCGTCGCCCTGCTCGTCCCAGGGGCCGCCGCACACGCCACGCTGCACCGCGCCGACGCGACCAACGCCGCGCACGCGGCGCCGTCCGCCGGCGGCTCGATCGGACCGGCCGCAGGGGATCCCGACGGCCTGGCGAGCATCCTGCTGCACGGCGCGGGCGATGCGCTGCTCGCCTTTCCGGTCGTGTTCGTCGTCTCGCTGGCGCTGCTCGCGCTCCTGCGTGCGCCGCGAGCGCAGCCGGTCCTGCCCGTGCGGCGCCGTCGGCTGCTCGCGCTCGCGGTGCCGGTCGTCGTGGCGGCCGGTGCGGCGGCGATCGCTCCTGTCAGCGCAGCGGTCAGCCCCGACTATCCGAAGTTCGCGACAGCGCTCGCCATCCCGCCCGTCCTGACCGGCCAGAACATCGACATCGACATCGCCGAGACCCAGCAGCAGATCCTGCCCGGCAATCCGACTACGATGTGGACCTATAACGGCAGCTTCCCCGGGCCGATCATCCGCCGGCCGGCCGGGTCCCCGACGAACCTCACCTTCACGCACAACCTCCCGGCGAGCACGGGCAGCCTGTCGGTGCACCACCACGGCACGCAAGCTCCCGAGCAGGACGACGGTCACCCGAGCCGGCACCTCATCGCTCCCGGCGCGAGCCGCACCTACAGCTATCCCGGGCTCGACGACGGCGCTCCCGAGCGGGCCGCGCCGCAGTGGTACCACGACCACCGCGACATGGTCACCGGGCGCAACGTCTGGATGGGGCTGATGGGCGCGTTCATCTACGACGACCCGCTCGAGGCCTCGCTGAACCTGCCCACGGGCGCCCATGACGTGCCGCTGATGGTGACCGACCGGGAGTTCGACGCCGACAACCAGATCCCGTACACGTTCGTCTCGGGCGGCACGTTCGGCGACGTGATCCTCGTCAACGGCGTCCCGCAGCCGTTCCTCGAGGTCGGCGACCGGCGCTACCGCTTCCGCCTCTACAACGTGTCCAACCGGCGCGACTACAGCTTCGAGCTCAGCAACGGGCAGGCGATGACCCAGATCGGCACCGACAGCGGACTGCTGCCGGCACCGGTCTCCCGGACGAGCATCCGCCTCGGCCCCGCGGAGCGCGCCGACGTCGTGATCGACTTCGCCGGCCGCCTCGGTGAGGACATCGTGCTGCGCAACGGCGACGCGGCGTTCGGCCCGGGCGACCGCGACGCAGAGGTCATGCAGTTTCGCGTCGCGCAGGACGTCGTCGACGACAGCGCCGAGGTGCCGGCGACGCTGCGGCCGCTGTTCGCGACCGACGAGCCGGTCACGACGCGCGTCTGGGACCTCGATCGTGCGGGCGGCGAGTGGACGATCAACGGCAGGCGGTTCGATCCTGCCAGGGTCGACGCGCAGCCCGTGCTCGGCACGACCGAGCGCTGGGTCTTCCGCAACCCGACGACGCTGGCGCACGTCGCCCATGTCCATCTCGGTGACCAGAAGCTCGTCAGCCGCAACGGCCAGCCGCCGCCGGCCCACGAGCGCGTCAAGGAATCGTGGTACCTCGCTCCCGGCGAGGAGATCGTCATCGACATCAAGTTCTCCGACCACGCCGGCACGTTCGTCCTGCACTGCCACGTGCTCGAGCACGAGGACAAGGCGATGATGACCCAGTTCGAGACCGTCCACCCGGCGGCGCCGCCGGCGCAACCACCGCCGGGTGGCGGCTCACCACCGCTGGCCGGCGACGGCGCCGTGCCGACCGTGCCGCCGGCCGGCTCCGGCGACGCCGCCGGGGCAGCGGCCGCGCCACGGCTCTCGCGCTCGATCCGGATCCTCTCGCGCAAGCGTCTGCGCCAGATCCTCCGGCGCGGCGTGCGCTTCGAGAGCGGCGCGCCGGGCGCGCGGGCGCCGCTGCGCGCGCAACTTCGCGTACGCGACTGGTTGCTGGGCGAGGCACGCCGCACGCCGCTGGTCCGCGGCCGGGTGCGGGTGACGCTGACCCTGTCGGCGCGGGGCAGAGCGAGGCTCAGGCGGCTGCTCGCCGGCCGGCGGCGCGTGCCCGCCACGCTGCGGATCACGACCGCGGGAGAGTCGCGGATCGCGCGCTTCTCGATCTGGCGCTGACCGCTACCGAATGCGGAAGGTCGCCGTCCTGGCGGTCGAGGCGTTGCCCGCGGCGTCCTTGGCGACCGCTCGCAGGCGGTAGCGGCCGGGCGCGAGCCTGCGCCCGCCGATCCGGCCGCTGAAGCGCACGGCGTTGAGCTTCGCGCTCGTACCCGCATGCGAGAAGCTGCCGCGGATCGCGACATACCGCGTGCACGGCGCGCCGGACCGGTTCGACGGCCCCGGCTTCTGACACGTCGAGCCCCTCCGGCGGCCCTTCTCGACGCGCTGGACCGTGAACGTCGTCCTCGCGGCTTCGGAGAGGCGATACCTCACGAGCGCGCCACCCGACGTCGCGATGCTCGCTCCCCGGGGGCTGGCCTTCAACGACGCCGGGCGGATCGCGAGCGCCGACAGGCTCGGCGCGGTCGCGTCAGCCGCCGGTCCGCCCGGCGGCGGTGCCAGCGGCGCCGGCGGCGGTGGTGGTGGCGGCGGCGGCGGTGGCGGAGGCGGCGTGGCGGTGGCGGTGGCGCGCTGACCTGAAGGGCGCGGGTGGTGATCGCCGTCACGCCGAGGTTGTCCGTGACGCGCAGCCGCACGGTCAGCGACTCCGGGCTCGCGTATGTGCGCGACGTCGTCGCGGTCGTGGCGGTGTCGGTCTCGTAGGAGCCGTTGCCGTCGAGGTCCCACTCGTACCTCGCGATCGTGCCGTCGGGGTCGGCGGACGCCGACGCGTCGAAGCTCACGACCTGGCCGGTCTGGGCGGCCGCGGGCGTGACGGTGAACGAGGCGATCGGCACGTTGGTGACGGTCACCGCACGCGTCGTGACGTTCGTGTGCCCCTGCTTGTCGGTCACCCGCAGGCCGATGTTGCGCGTGCCCGGCGTGGCGTACGTCGAGGACGTCGTCGGCTGTCCGCCGCCCTCGGTCTCGAACGATCCATCGCCGTCGAGATCCCACTCGTACCGCACGATCGCGTCGCCGGCATCCGGCTCGCTGCTGGCCGCCGCGTTCAGCGACACCGCCTGGCCGACGGTGATCAGCGCGGACGACACGGTAAACGACGCCGCCGGCGCGGTCCCGGGAATCGTTGCGCCGGCATTGACGTGGACGATCCCGCTCATGCCCTGCCCGCCCGGGGTGCCGTGCTCGTCACAGTAGTAGCGGTACTCCCCGGGCGCGGGGAACGTGCGCACCGTCGTCCATGGCGCGGAGATCGGCGTGCTGATCGGGGGCGTCGTCGGCTGCTCGTCCTCGAAGTGCACGTTGTGGATCTCGCCGCCGCCGGGGTACGTCCAGGTCACGGACTCGCCCGGCGCGACCGCGACCCCCGGGGGCGCGAAGGCGTAGTCGGTCACCAGCACCTGCTGGTTGGCGGCGATCGCCGGCGTGGCGGGGAGCGCGACCGCCACAGCGGCGAGCGCGACGAGGCCGCACAGCCGACCACGGCGGCGCGGGATGGGCAAACGCATCGGGTCTCGGGACATCGCGGAAACGGTACTACAGGACAAACGCACTTACGCCGTTCGAAGCGGTGCCTCCCCGCCGCCCGCGCAGGGGATCACGTGGTCAGCGGGCCGGGTCGGCTTCGCGCCGCGTTCAAGCGCGAGACCGCAGAGAGCATGTGTTGGACGGGCCGCTTCACGATCAACGGCGGCACGGGGCGCTACGCGGACCTGAAGGGCTCCGGCGGTATCGGTGGCTACTTCATGTGCTTGGCCCCTGTTCACGATGCAGGGCGATTGCCGCGACCCGACAGCTCAGCTGGCCGAGGGCTGAGACGGTTCACGCAGGCTCAGGCGGGCGTGGGCGATCGGACGCGCGCCCGCCGGTGCACTGCATCACTGTTATTCGCACGTTGCGGTCACCCCCAATATTTCATTGCGCGGTGACACAACCAGAGTAGCCTGTGCGCGGTGATCGTCGCGCCAGCCACGCCCCTGATCGGCGTTCTCAAATTGTCTGATCGGGCCTGCGTGGGACCCGCCACGTGATCGATCCGCGGTCCAGTTCTCGGGCGCCGGGCGTCGTCGCCCTCGTACCCGTGATCGGGCCGGGCGCCGACATCGGGCTGCTGACCGTCACCAGCGACGACACGCCGGACGCCGCGGCGCTGCCCAGCGTCGATGTCGAGGTCAGCGACGGGTCGTGGCAGGCCGCGCTCGTTCGAGCTGTCCGCGAGCAGGCCGGTCTTGCGGTCCGATTCGGTCGGCACGTCGAGACGATCTCGAGCCCGACCGGCCAGGTGCTGATCGTCGGGCAGACCGATCCCGTCGGCGCCGGCGACGTCCGCGACGCCGGCGCCCGCGTGCGAGCGATCGCCGCGGGTGAGCAGGACATCCCGGTGCTCGCGCACGCGCACGCGCGGTTCGTCGCGCAATGGTTCGCCAACCGTGCGGCGGACGACAGCGCCGTCGCCGCCGACCGGCGCTGCGCGGTGACCGGCAGACGTGCCGTCGACGCCGAAGCGCTCGTCGTGACGGACCTGGAACGCGCGGTGCTGGCGATGAACGAGCTCGGCGCGCGCGACGCGGACTTCCGCAACGACCCCTACGCGAGGACGCTGCTGGATCGCATCCTGGAGGCGCTCACGATCGATCAGCGTGACCGTTGGGGTGAGCGCGCCCGCGACCTGCTGCTGACGTTCCTGTGGCACCCGCCGCGCGACCAGCTGCCCGTCGGTGCGATGTTCGACCACGCGGCGGATTGGGCGCGGGCGGAGGCGGCGAAGCACCCGTCCGAATGCTACGGGCAATGGGGCATCGAGCGAGCTCGAGGATGGATGGACAGCGTCGCGCTCGCCCACGGGCTCGGCCGCTTGATGGCGCCGTATCATGCCGCCGATCCCGTCGGCCTGATCCGAGCGGTGCTGGGCTTCGGGCGGTTCGGGCGCCTCGACGCAAAGCTCGGAGGCGACACCGAGCACATCCTCGCGCAGCTCGACGATGAACAGTGGGAGCATGCGTACGCCGCCCTCGGCGCCCGCAAGCCCACTGCGTTGACGCCCACGCTGCTGCATCCCGACGCGCTGCTGGACTGCTTCGCGAGCGTGCTGGCCGAGCCGCGCAAGCTCCGAGCGAGCGCGTGACCGGTGCGCCGTCTACGGCGCTCGCGGGCTCGCGTGGGTCGTGAAATTCCACGCCATCGTCTCGAGCTGGTTCCACAGCCGCTCGCGGTACGCCTGCGCCAGACCGGCCTCGTCGATCGCGGTGCGCATCGCCGCCAGCCAGGCGTCGCGATGCGGGCGCGCGATCCGAAACGGCATGTGCCGTGCGCCGAGGCCGGTGCGGCCGCGCAGGCGCGTGTAGTCCGCCGGGCCGCCCCATTGCTGGATGAGAAACAGGCGCAGGCGCTCCTCGGCCGGCGCGAGATCGGCCTCCGGGTACAGCGGGCGCAGGACCTCGTCCTCGGCGACGAGCTCGTAGAAGCGCGCGGCGATCGCGCGGAACGTCGGCTCACCGCCGACGGCGTCGTAGAAGCTCTGCGGCTGCGCCGCGGGCGGCTCGGCGGTCACGGCGCCAAGGCTACACGGGCGCGTCCGCGCCGAGTGATCGGAGCGGCGCCTACTCAGGCCGCCCGGCGCCGCCCGGCGTGAGGTCGAGCGCGCAGCGCTCAGCGGGCGCAGATCGCGCGGGCGGCGTGCGATCGGCCGGAATCTGGCGGACTCGCTATGTGATCGATGCAGCTACTCTTGGCGCTATGAACGGGACGGGGAGGTCGACGCTCGCGCTCGCCTGCGCGGCGATCATCGCGCTCGGCGGCTGCGGTGGCTCCGACGACACTGCTGATGGCAGCGCCAAGGCCGAGCCGACGGCCGGCGCCTGGAAGCCCTGGGTGCTGTCCTCCGGCGCGGATGTCGAGGTCGCACCGCCACCGCGGGCCGGCTCGGCGGCCGCGCGCCGCGACGAGCAGGCGCTGCGATCGGCGACCAGCAACCGGACGCCGGCGACGGAGCGCCTCGCGCGCGCCCAGGCCGCGGCGACGGTCGTCGAGCCGTGGATGTCGCAGGCGCTGCAGTTCGTCTCCGAGCGCGTCAAGAACCCGCCCGTTGCTTCGCGCGCCTATGGCCTCGTGAGCATCGCGATGCACGACGCCGCGATCGCCGCCTGGCACTGGAAGTACCGCTATCGCCGCTCGGCGCCGTCGCACGATCCGCTCGTGCCGCGCCCCGCCGATCCCTCCTATCCGTCCGAGCATGCCGCGATCGCCGGGGCTGCATCGAGGGTGCTCGAGTACCTCTTCCCCGAGGCTCCCAAGGCGCGACTGGAGATCCAGGCCGAGGACGCCGCTCAGCTGCGCGTCGCCGCCGGTGTGAGCTATCCGAGCGACGCCAAGGCAGGGCTGCAGCTCGGTCACGACGTCGCGCAGCGCGTGATCGCCGTCGCCAAGCGCGATGGCTCGCAGCGCGTGTGGGATGGCAAGCGACCGCGCGGGCGCGGGTTCTGGGAGCCGCCGCCGGGCTCGCTCGCACGGCCCGTCGAGCCCCTCGCCGGGACCTGGAAGACCTGGATTCTGCGTAGCGGCAGGCAGCTGCGCCCGCCGCCGCCGCCCGCCTTCGGCTCGGCGAAGTTCCGCGCCGAGGCGCGCGAGGTCATACGCATCGGCTCCAAGCTCACCGCCGAGCAGAAGCGGATCGCGACGTTCTGGGCCGGTGGTCAGGGCACCCCGCTGCCGGCCGGCGTGTGGGACCAGGTGATGCTCGCATACGTGCCCCGCCAGAAGCTCAGCGTGCCCCGGCAGACGCGCGTCTTCGCGCTGCTCAACGCCGCGATGGACGATGCCGGCATCGCCGCCTGGGACGCGAAGTTCGCCTACTGGAACCCGCGGCCGATGAACGCGATCCGCGATCTCGGCCTGGACCGGGGCTGGAAGCCGTATCTCGACACGCCGTTCTTCCCGGCCTACGTCTCGGGCCACTCGACCTACTCCGGTGCCGCCGGCGAGGTGCTCGCCCACCTGTTCCCCGCCGACGCGAAGCTCTGGCGCGCCAAGGCCCAGGAGGCGGGGATATCGCGCCTGTACGGCGGCATCCACTACCGCTCGGACAACGTCGCCGGCCTGCGCATGGGCGCCGACATCGGCCGTCTCGCCGTCCGCCGCGCCGAGCGCGACGGAGCCGAGTCATGAGCCGTGTGCGGCCCCACGGCGCGATCGCGGCGATCGTCTGCGCGGCGCTGCTGCCGGCCGCCTGCGGCGGCGACGACGGCGGCGAGCCCGATGGCTTCGAGGCGATCCCCAAGCGCACGATCCAGGCGCCCGACGACGAGACCGCGCCGCGCTGGCAGCGGATCGCGGAACTGGGCGCCGGCGCGACCGCGACGCGCCGCCTCACGGTCTCGCCGGACGCGCTGCAGTGGCGCGTGCGCTGGCGCTGTCGCGGGCGGCAGATCGCGATCATGGTGACGCCGGCGCCGCCGAGCTCGGACGGCCGCGCGACCGGGCGCTGCCCCGGCCGCGGCAGCGCGACCTGGGTCGGCAGCGGGCCGTACACCGTCGACGTCCGCGGCTCGGACGGCTCTGAGGTGATCGTCGAGGAAGAGCTGCGAACGCCCCTCGAGGAGCCGCCGTTGGCGGCGATCGTCTCCGGCGCCGCGCGCGAGATCGCGCGCGGGCGCTTTGCGCCGATCGAGGCCAAGGGCCGCGGCACGGCGGTGCTGTACCGGCTGCCCGGCGGGCGGCTCGCGTTGCGTATGCAGGGCTTTGCGACCGATCCGAACCCCGACCTGGACGTCTGGATCAGTGCGGAAGCCGAGCCGACGACGACGCGACGCATCTTCGCCGCCCGCCACGTCCGCGTGCGCGCGCTGAAATCGACGATCGGCGATCAGAACTACGCGCTGCCCGCGGACGCCGACGCCCGCACGATCCGGTCGGTCGTCGTCGTCAATGCCGACCAACGCATCGCCTACGCCGCCGCCGCGCTCGTGCCCTGACCGGTAGCGCCCGACCCTCACACATCGACACCGCCGACCCACCCCGACGAGAGAGGACGCCAACCCATGGCTGCACCCCCGGACCTGTCGAAATGCCAGCGCTGCGGACGACCGCTGCCGCCGTCGACGCATCCCGATTTCGCTCGCTGGACCGTCGCCAAGGACGACGCCGGCAAGCTCGCGGGCATGCGCTGCCCCGGTTGCCAGGCCGAGCAGGAGGCGCCCGCGTAGCCCGCGCGCACCGGCACTGTGCAGACCGCTCGGTGCAGGTGGCGGTGACGGGCGCGCTCGTCAACGGCCTGCCGGTCGCACTCTCGTGGACGACCAGCGCCTTCCAGCCCGACCCGCCGCCGCCGCGCTTCACGCGCGGCCCGCGCATCCGCCGTCCGCGCGGTCCCGGCGCGCGTGTCCGGGCCCGGTCATCGCCTGCGCGCGTCGACGTCCGTCAGCGGGGGGACGATCACGCGCTACCGGTGGCTGCGAGGCGACCGGACGATCACCGGCGCCACGCGTTCGAGCTATCGCGTCCGGCCCGCCGACCGCGGTCGCGGCATCGCGGTCCGCGTGACGGCGACGGCGACGGACGGACGGGCGACGGCGACACGCACGAGTCCCGCCGTGCGGATCGCCCGCTAGGGGCGCGCAGGCTGGGCACCAGCCCCGCCGGCCATCCGTTGTCGGCGGGCCCGCCTCCGACCGCGGCCGCAGGCCGTCGAGCGGGGCCGGCTCAGGCGGTCTGCGCTGGGCCCGCGTCGCGCTCCGCGTCGCACGCGCCCGAAACGCGCGGCGCGAACCTGCCGAACACGCGCGCGAGCGTCGCGATCTCGCCGTCGTCGAGCTGATCGAAGAAGGCGGCCTGGACGGAGGCGAAGTGCGTCGACTGCGCCTCGATGACGAGGTCGAGACCGGCGTCGCTGAGCTTGGCGTGGACCGCGCGCGCGTCGCTCGGACAGGTCAGGCGGTCGACAAGCTCGCGCCGCTGGAGCGTGTCGATGATCCGCGACACGCGGCTGAGGCTGAGGCCCGACGCGGCGGCGAGCGCCGTGAGGTGCAGCTGGCGATCGTCGGCGGCGGCGAGCCGCGCGAGCAGCTCGAGCGCGCTGAGGCTGAGGCCGTGGCGCACGGTGAGCTCGTGGTCGAGCGCGCGGGTGAGCTGCTTGTGCGTCTCCAGCAGGCCGATCCAGGCGTCGGCGTGCGTCGCGGTCCAGTGCGCCAGACCGTCTGCGTCCGTCTCGTACGCGCGAGAGCACGCGTGGATCGGTTGGGTCGTCTCGGTCATCGGCCTGGCCCCAGGATAGCGGCGAGAAGTT
This sequence comes from uncultured Solirubrobacteraceae bacterium, assembly GCA_963756465.1. Classification (GTDB taxonomy): domain Bacteria; phylum Actinomycetota; class Thermoleophilia; order Solirubrobacterales; family Solirubrobacteraceae; genus CADCVQ01. The sequence continues at coordinate 942,969 of CAVWNK010000004.1, read as the reverse complement.
GCGCTAGCAACTATTCCTGATATAGTTGCGCTAGCAAGCAATCTACGAGTTTCCTTTGGGAGGACCTCATGAGCACGACAACACTCGCCCCGACCGGCACCTGGACCGTCGATCCCACCCACTCGCGCATCGGCTTCGCCGTCAAGCACCTCGGCATCGCCACGGTGCGCGGCACGTTCTCGGAGTTCGAGGGCACGCTGGTGATCGGCGACGACCTCACGAGCGCCAGGGCCTCCGGCACGGTCAAGGCCGCATCCGTGAGCACCAACGAGGCCGGCCGCGACGAGCACCTGCGCAGCGCCGACTTCTTCGACGTCGAGAACTACCCGGAGATCAGGTTCGAGTCGACCTCGATCGAGGCGATCGACGAGGACTCGCTGAAGATCAACGGCAACCTCACGATCAAGGACGTCACGAACGAGGTCGAGCTGCTCGCCGAGGTCGGCGGCTCGGAAGCCGATCCGTGGGGCAACGACCGCGTCGGCCTCGAGGCCGTCGGCAAGATCTCGCGCGCCGACTTCGGGATCAGGTTCGACATCGCCCTCGGCAGCGGCAACGTCGTCATCGCCGACAAAATCACGCTCAACCTCGACGTCTCGGCCGTCAAGGCGGCCTAGTACGCATGACGTCCGTGCTGAAGCGACCACCGGCACCCGGTCTGAACCCCGCATCGCCACGCGGCGGTGTGGGTGCGACCCGCTCGGCGCTCCCCACCCGTCGAGCCGGCCGCGCCGGCGCCGCCGGCTGACGGGCGACACGGCAGACTGTGTTGCCATGGACCTGACCGCTCCGCTCGTGATCCAGTGCGCCATCACCGGGTCGATCGACCCGGACCCCGAGCGCCGGCCCAACCTGCCGTCGACACCCGCGGCGATCGTCGCCGAGGCGCTGGCCGCGTCGCGCGCAGGCGCCGCCGTCGTCCACCTTCACGCGCGCCTGCCCGACGGCACGCCGACGCAGGACCGCGAGGCCTATCGAGACCTCGTGGCAGCGCTCGACGAGGCCGGCTGCGAGGCGATCGTCAACCTCTCCTGCGGCAGCGCCGGCGGTCGCTCGATCCGCGACGACCGGCTCGGACCGCTCGAGCTCGGCCCCGAGATGGCGAGCTTCGACTGCGGCTCGATCAACTTCCGCGAGCAGCTCTTCGAGGGCGACCTGCCGTTCCTGCGGCGAATGGCGCAGAAGTTCCGCGAGTTCGGCGTCCGGCCGGAGGTCGAGTGCTTCGACACGGGCCACGTCGGCCTCGCGCTCCAGCTCCGCGACGAGGGGCTGCTGGACGCGCCGATGGTCATCCAGTTCGTGCTCGGGGTGCCCGGCAGCGGCGTGCCCGCGACCGTCGCGATGGTCGAGCATTTGCGCGCGATGATCCCATCCGACTGGCCCTGGTCGGTGTGTGCGATCGGGCGCCCGCAACTGGCGCTGAACGCGTACTGCATCCTCGCCGGCGGCCACGTCCGCACGGGCCTGGAGGACAACCTGTGGTTTCGTCGCGGCGAGCGCGCGACGAACGCGGCGCTCGTCGAGCGGATCGTGCGGATCGCCGCCGAGCTCGACCGGCCCGTCGCGACGCCCGACGAGGCGCGCGCGATCCTCAACGTGTGAGGATCGCGCGCGCTCCCGTCAGTCCTTGCGCAGCAAACCCTTCGCCTTGTCGGCGGCGCCGCCGACGGCGTCCTTGACCTTGCCCGTGGCGCGGTCGACCTTGCCCTCGTTCTTGAGCTCCTGGTCGCCGGTCAGGTCGCCGAGCGCTTCCTTGCTGCGGCCCTTGACGTCATCGATCGTTCCGTCGGACATGTGAGCTCCTTCGCGGTGGGTGGTCCGCACGAGCTACCCAGTTGGCCGCCCTGCTGCACCGAGACCACGATCGATCGGTGGTTCTTGTCGGACTGCCTAAGCTTTCGGGTGTGCACTGGGCCGCGACGAACAGCGCCGGCTACGAGGCCCCGGCGGCGCTGGCCACCGACGTCGTCGTGCTCACCGTCGGCGATCAGGAGCTGCTCGCGCTGACGGTCGCGCGCGAGGGCGACGAGCAGCGCGCGCTGCCCGGCGGCTTCGTCGGCGCGGGCGAGCGCCCGCTGGACACGGCGCTGCGCAAGCTGCACGAGAAGACGGGTCTGCAGGCCCCCCACGTCGAGCAGCTCGCGGCGTTCGCCGACCCCGGCCGCGACCCGCGCGGCTGGATCCCGTCGATCGCCTACCTCGCGCTCGTCCCACCCGGCACCCAGGTCCCGGACGCCAGCGCGCAGTGGGTTCCGGCGCGCGAGCCGGCGCCGCTGGCCTTCGACCACGGCGAGGTGCTCGCGGCGGCCGTCGACCGCCTCGAGGGCAAGCTGTGGTGGTCGAACATCACGGTCGGCATGCTGCCGGGCGCGTTCACGCTGAGCGATGCGCGCCGCGTCTACGAGGCGATCGCGCAGACGCGCTACGACCCGGCGACGTTCGGGCGCGACCTCAAGGCGACGGGCCTGATCGAGCCGACGGGCGAGCAGCGCGCGGCCGGCCCCGGCCGGCCGGCGGCGATGTACCGCTTCGCGTCGGACCGCCCGATGTGGGGCGCCGGGCGGCGCAAGCGCATCGCGGCGTAGCCGACCGGAGCGCGAACGCGGCGTGCCGCCAGGGCCGCGTTCTGTGACGAAGATCACGCGACTTTTTCCCACCGCGGCGCGCGCCCGGGATACGTTCGCGGTCAACGGATTGGCTACGCGACGGGGGAATCTCATGGGCAATCGGCACAGGTTGTCGGCGGTCGTTGCTGCGCTGACAACCGCGTTCGTGCTCGGCGGGGCGGCGAGCGCCCAGGCGCAGATCACGCTCGGCATCAACATCGGCATCGGCGTCAGCGTCAGCGCGCCCTACATCGAGGGCCTGCTCAACGGCCAGCACCAACCGCTCGACGGCGCCGGCAACCTGCTCTGCGAAGCCGGCCAGTCGGTCGGCGGCAACCTTCCTGGCGGCCAGCCGGTCTCGCAGGCGCTGTGCGCGATCCCGGCCCTGGACTACCAGTACGTCACGCGCTTCAAGCGGCCCGACGGCACCGAGATCGTGCGCCGCCACGTGGCGCTCGTGAACATCCCGACGCCGCTGAACGTCGACGGCGACCTGGCGCCCGACGTCGTCGCCACGGTCCAGGTCTTCAGCCTGTCGCAGTTCTCGCTGAAGATCGAGCGCGCGCTGCTCGAGCTCTCCACCCTGCCGGTGAAGATCGAGGCGATCGTCGACGACCCGACCGCCGGCGCGCTGCCGCGCGACAAGATCAACGTCGGCTACGACGCCCGCGCGGCCCGCGGCCCGAACAGCTGGAAGGCGACGGCGACGCTGCCCGACGACGGCAGCGACGCGCTGACGACGCTGAACATCGTCAAGGACGTGGCGGGCGCCGGCTCCACGATCACGACCGTCGGCGGGCTCTTCGACGGCGACTCGCTCGCCCGCAAGGACCCGATCGGGGGAGCGATCAGGTACACACCCGTGCCGGTGCAGGCGAACCTCGGCCTGACGCTGGGCAGCTACATGGAGGTCCGCGCCGGCGCCGTGACCCCGACCGACGTGCAGGCCAGCGCCGAGATCGTCCAGGGGCCGCGCGAGCAGCGCGTCGGCGCGAACATCCGCTCGCTGCCGCAGTCGCTGAGCGTGCGCCTGGAGGAGCCGGGCGTCAACCAGCGCCGCGTCGCGTACGCCGCCTCGGCGACCGTGCCGTCGCTCGACGCCGCCTACACCGACAGCGTCGGCGGCGTGCTCGGAACGAAGGTCGTCGCGAAGGCGAGCTCGATCCCGACCGGGATGGTGCTCAACCAGACCGGCGCCCGCGCGGCGACGTTCACCGCGACCGGCGGCACGCTCGGCAGCGTCGAGGCCGGCTACGCCAACGGCGAGCCGCGACTGCTGGCCAACGCCACGCATCCGTACGCGCGCGTCTTCGACGACGGCACGCTGAAGTCCTACGCCGGTCGCATCGACGCGCTGCGGTCGGCGTCCTTCGATGCGACGACGACGATCGCCGGCGAGCTGCAGCTCGGCCCCGAGCCGCGCAAGCCGTTCCGGGCGCTCGTCGACATGCCCGGCGGCCGCCACATCGACGCGCGGCTGACGAGCCTGCCGCGCCACCTGAAGCTGCTCTACGACGCCGACGGCGGCCTGATCGACTACGACGCCTTCGGCGAGACGATCGATGACATCACGCTCGATGCGCAACAGGACGCCGTCTTCTTCGGCCGCGTCAAGCGCATCCACGCGCAGATCCAGACGCTGCCGTCACAGGCGACGGTGAACATCAAGCCCAACGGCACCGGCATGCGCCTGGACACGAACAACCCGATCGGGACGGTCGAGGCGCTGCTCACGAGCGGCCCCGACGCGACCCTGCCGGCGAGCGAGTTCGGCGCCCAGGTCGAGGACCTGGCGAGCCGCTTCACCGCGTTCGCCCGCGTCAAGGGCGTGCGGCTCGTCGACGTCACGACGGGCGCCGGCGACACCGTCAGCGGTCATGTGAAGCTCGCCAGCCAGCCGCTGCACGTGCGCTATGTCAAGGACACCCAGACGATCGACGCGAAGCTCTCCCCGATCCCCAGCGACGTGACGATCAGCTTCGACCCGGGCGCCGGCAAGGTCGAGTACGACGCCGATGCGGGGATCGACTCGATCGACGCGACGATCGACGCGACCGCGCCGCTGTTCGGGCGCGCGAAGCACATCAGCGCACGGATCGAGCGGCTGCCGAGCTCCGTCGACGTCGGCTTCAAGCCCGCGACCGGCTCGGGCGTGGCGTTCTCCGCGACCCCCGCGGTCGGGATGATCCAGGCCGCGATCACCGACGGCGCCGCCGCCGAGCCGTCGCTGCCGGCCGGCAGCTCCGGCGTGATCATGAAGGACGTCCCGAGCGAGTTCTCGCTCTTCGGGCGCCTGTTCGAGGTCAGCGCCGCGACCGTGACGACGGCGACGAACGGCAACTTCGGCGCCACGCTGACGACGGGACCGCTGCCCAACGGCGGCGGGCTGCAGGACGTCGACCTCGACGTCACCTTCGACACGGCGGGCGATGCGGTCACCGCGCCGGCCCGGATCGTCGGGTTCGTGCAGGACGTGCCGGCGACGTTGAGCCTCAAGCAGCAGGGCTCCAAGACGATCTACGACGCCGCCACGACGGTCCCGAAGGTGACCCTCGACGCGCGCAACCTGCCGGGCGGAAGCCCCGGCGGCTCGCTCGACGGCGGGCTGCACAACGCCGTCGGGACGCTGACCGACGTGCCGACGCACTTCACGATCCGCGCCGACGCGCTGACCGGCGTCGAGGCCAACGGCCCGTTCACGCGCGCCGACCTCGAGGCGTGGGACCACGGCCCGCAGAACGCCGCGTTCGCAGAGGACGACCGCAACAAGCTCACGATGAACACGCGCGACGGACGGCTGCACGTGCAGGCGCGCGTGTTCGCGCTCAGCAGGGTACTGCTCGGGACCTCGATCACGACGAGCGTCGATACGGCGTTCGGCTCGACGCCCAAGCCGCTGGACATCGCCATCGACGGCGGCACCGGCGCCGAGCCGATGGACCTCGACGTGGAGGTCAACGACCTGCCGACCTCGTCGGTGTTCACGTTCAGCCAGCTGCTGGGGATGAAGATCGGCTGGACGGCGGCGACGGCGGGCACGGATGTCGATCTGAAGGTGTCGACGAAGGACGTCGGCGCGGACCTCGCCATCCCCGACCTGCCGTCGGTCGTCAACGTCTGCGTCGGCGGCGGCCTGACCGGCTGCGCGCCGAAGGCGCCGTCCTTCTTCCAGGCCGGCGACGACCTCTGGATCTTCCCCAACGCGTTCACGGCGGTGACGACGGCGAACGACACGATCCGGATGAGCGGCAAGGTCTGCCTGCCGCCGACCGACGACGACGGCGAGGCGCTCGACCCGCCCGGCACGGTCTACGGCGCGTGCCTGGACGGCACGTCACCCAACCGCATCGAGATCTCCAACCTGCGGCTGCGCGACCAGCGCCTGGAGTTCGGGTCCGGTGACACGACGAACGAGGACGAGGACGGCGATCCGTTCGAGGACGACCTGCTGAAGCTGTGGCTCGAGGGCGACAGCGGCGGCATCCGGGTCGACAACCTGCACGTCCGCAACGACACGTCGGACTCGTCGACGATCGTGCGGGCCGGCCACAACGGCGGCCTGCCGCTGCGCAATTCGGGCGATCACTTCTTCCTGCTCGCCGACATGTCGGGGATCCCGAACACGGAGATCCGCCACAACCAGATGGAGTGCGACGACCTCGACGTGAAGGTCGACCTGCCGATCCTCGGCCTGACCGACGTGCTGCCGTTCCCGGGCGAGGTCGTGCTCGGGGACATCTGCATCGATCACTGAGCGGCGGGCGCGGGCGATCGGCGGCGCGGGTCACGGGAGCTTCACCGTGACCCGCGCCGACCGTGGCTACTCGCGCTCGATCGCGACGCGCGGCAGGCGACGGTCCAGCCAGCGCGGGAACGACCATGCCCGCGCGCCGACGATCTGCATCAGCGACGGCACGAGCAGGCAGCGGATCACGAGCGCGTCGAGGAGGACGGCGATCGCGAGGCCGAGCCCGAACTCCTTGATGACGCGCTCGCCCCCGAGCAGCGCGAACACGAGGAAGACGACGATCATGATCGAGGCCGCCGCCGTGATCACCCTGCCCGTCGTCGCGACGCCGTTGCGCACCGCCCGTGAGGCGTCACCGGTCCTCAGCCACTCCTCGTGGACGCGCGACATGAGGAACATCTCGTAGTCCATGCTGAGCCCGAAGACGATCGCGAACAGCATCACCGGCACGAACGACTCGACCGGTCCCGTGCCGACGTTGAGCGCGTCGGCGAACAGGCCGTCCTGGAAGACGAGCGTCACGAACCCGAGCGCCGCCCCGATCGACAGCAGATTCAAGAGCGCGGCCTTGACCGGGATGAAGAGGCTGCGGAACACGGCCATCAGCAGCAGCGCGCTCAGCAGCACGACCGTGCCGACGAACAGCGGCAGCTTGTCGGCGATCACGCCCGTGAAGTCCTCCTGCGAGGCGACCTGACCGCCGACGTAGACGTGGGCGCCGGTGTCGCGCTGGACCGGTGGCAGCAGGTCCGCGCGCAACCGCTCGAGCAACCGCGTCGTCTCGACGTCCTGGGGACCGCTGCGCGGAGACAGCGAGATCGTCGCGGCCTCGCCGTCCTGGGACAGCTGCGGCGGCGAGACGCGCACGACATCGGGGTCGTCCCGCACGGCCTCCGCGACCGCGCGCGCGGCGCCGACGTCGCCCTTGGTGGGCAGATCGACCGCGAGCAGGAAGGGCCCGTTCGTGCCGGCGCCGAAGCCGGTCGCGACGATGTCGTAGGCCTTGCGCGTCGTCGTGTCGGGCGGGTCCAGGCCGGCGTCGGACGTGCCGAGGCGCATGTGCAGCGCCGGGACCGCGAGCGCGAGCAGGATCAGCAGCGCGGCGATCAGCGGCGGCCACGGCCGGCGCTGCACGATCTCCGACCAGCGCGCCCAGACCGGGCTCTCGCCCGGCTCGAGCCGCGCCTGCGCCAGCGCGCGGCGCTTACGCCCCGGGGCCGGCAGGCGCAGGCGGTCGATCCGGTGGCCGAGGCGGCTCAGCACCGCCGGCAGCAGCGTCAGCGCCGCGAGCATCGTGAACATGACCGCGAGCGCGGCGGCGATCGCGGCGCCCTGCATGAAGGCGAGACCGAGCAGGAGCAGGCCGAGCAGCGCGATCATCACGGTGATGCCGGCGAAGAAGACGGTCCGCCCGGCGGTGTCCATCGCGAGCAGCAGCGCCTCCTCACGCTGGGCAAGCAGGCGCGTGCGCGCGTCCTCGGCGTCGGGATCGACGGGTCCCGAGCGCGCAACGACGCGGCGGTGCTCGGCGCGATAGCGCGTGATGACGATCAGCGCGTAGTCGATCCCGACCCCGATGCCGATCAGCGCCGCGAGCTGCGGTGCGAAGTCGGGGGTGTCGACGACATGCGAGATCACCGGCACGAGGCCGAGCGTCGTCGCGAGCGCGAAGATCGCCGTCAGCAGCGGTACGCCGGCGGCGATCAGCGAGCCGAACGTGATCATCAGGACGACGAACGCGGCCAGCAGGCCGATCATCTCCGTCGGCCCGCCCTCCTGCTCGGAGAAGCGCAGAAACTGTGCGCCCTGGCCGCCGTGCTCGACCTCCAGGCCGGGACCGCGTGCGGCGAAGGCCCCCTCCTGAACCTTCTTGAGGGCTTCGGGCTTGAGCTGCTCGAAATCGTCGACGTAGGTGACCGAGACGACGCCGAAGCGCCCATCGGCCGACTGCGTCAGCGCACCGACGTCGACGACGATCGGCACGCTGTCGACCTGCGTCAGCGAGCGCGTGATGCGCGCCTGCAACGCGCGATCGGTCAGCGTCCGGTCGCCGGCTGCGACGTAGACGAGTTGGTCGGTGACGCCGTTCTGGGTCGGCGAATGCTCGGCGAGCAGGTCGTAGGCGCGCTGGGACTCGGTGTCGGGGAGCCGGAAGTCGTCGATCTCGCGCGTGCCGACCTGCTGCCCGAGCACGATCGCCGTGATCACGAGCAGCACCCACATGACGAGCGTCTGCCAGCGGTGATGGGTGCACCAGCGGGCGACGCGGACGAAGCGGGAGCCTGTGCCGGGGGTGGGAGTGGACATGGCAGTAGCCTGACGAACGCCGCAGCGTCGCGTTGCCCGAAATTGATGGTGTCGGGGCGCGCCGACGCGATCGGGCAAGATTCGAACCCATGGCGGACGGCATCGAGATCGAGCGCAAGTTCCTTCTGGCGGGCGTGCCGGACACGATGCGGCTCGCCAAGCGCGAGCCGATCCGGCAGGGCTACGTCGCGCTCGACGGCGACACCGAGGTGCGCGTCCGGATCACGCCGAAGAAGGCCGTGCTGACGATCAAGGCCGGCCGCGGCGCCGTCCGCGCCGAGGAGGAGCTCGAGCTCGACAAGCGCCAGGGCGACGCGCTGTACGCGCTGACCGAGGGCCGCCGCGTGCAGAAGGTGCGCCGGCGTGTGCGCGTCGGCGACGCCGTCGTCGTCGAGGTCGACGAGTACCAGGGTGCGCTCGACGGGCTCGTCGTCGCGGAGGTCGAGTTCGACGACGAGCAGGCGGCGCGCGGCTTCCGGGCGCCGCCCTGGTTCGTGCGCGAGGTGACCGACGACCGGCGCTACTCCAACCGCAGCCTGGCGAGCGACGGGATCCCCGACGGCGCGGCGCTCTAGGCTGCGCGCCATGGCGAAGCTCTCCGACAGTGCGAGCACCGACATCGACGCCCCGATCGACGCGGTCTGGCCGATCGTGCAGGACGTCGCGAGCTGGCCCGAGTGGCAGGCGACGCTCGGCTCGCTCGAGATCCTCGAGACCGACGGCGATCGCCGCGCGTCGCTGTGTGCCGTCGCCTTCGACGCGAAGGTGACGCAGATCAAGATGAAGCTCGCGTGCTCCTATGCGCCGCCGACGCGGATGACGTTCGAGCGCACGTCGGGCGACCTCGCGGACCTGTCGGGATCGTGGACGCTCGAGGACCTCGGTGACGGGCGCACGAAGGTGACCTACCAGCTCGACGTCAACCCCGGCGGCGTCCTGAACTTCCTGCTCAACGCCGAGCGCATCGGCAGGCTGCGCGAGACGCTCGTCGACGTGCGCCCCGGTGAGCTGAAGGCGCGCGCGGAGGGTTAGGAGGCGCGCGCCGGCGGGCGCGCGGAGACGGCGATCTCCATCCCCTCGCGCGCCAGCTCGATCGTGTCGGGGTCGCGGCCCAGCGCCTGCCAGCCCGCGCGCGCCTGCGCGCCGAGCGCGTCGAGGGCGTCGTCGTCGTGCAACGGCTCGTGGTGGAAGAGCAGCATCCGCCCGACCTGCGCGCGGGCGCCGAAGGCGAGCGCGTCCGACAGCGCGGAGTGGCCCCAGCCGAGGTGATCGGGATACTCGTCGTCGGTGTACTGCGCGTCGTGGATCAGCAGGTCGGCGCCGCGCGCGAGCTCCAGGCCCGAGATCCACTCGTCCTCGAGCGTGCCGATCGGCGCGCCGAGCGCGGGCTCGTGGTCGGGGATGTAGGCGATCGTCGTGTCGCCGTCCTCGATCCGGTAGCCGAGCGTCGGGCCGCGGTGGCTGACGCCGTGCGCGTGCACCGTCGCCGAGCCGATCCGCCACGGGCTCGTCTGCGCCTCGCGAAAGGACACCCTGCACGGCAGCTCGCGGACCTCGACCGGCGACAACGGCGCCGAGATGTAGCGCGCGATGCGATCCAGCAGCGGCGCGTCGGGTGCGGCCGGTCCGAAGATGTCGATCTCCGAGTCCGGATAGAAGCACGGCCCGAAGAACATCAGCCCCTGGATGTGGTCGAGGTGCAGGTGGGTGAGCAGGATCGTCACCGGGCCGCGCGGCGCGCCGAGCGCGATCCCCATCGTGCGGATGCCGGTACCGGCGTCGAGCACGACGAACGTGCCGTCGCTCAGCGTCACGCCGACGCACGAGGTGTTGCCCCCGTAACGCATCGTGTCGGGACCGGGCGTCGGGATCGAGCCGCGCGCGCCCCACACCTTCACCTTCACGAAGCCGACCCTCCGAGCGGGTCCTCGCCGACCGGCCAGAACACGACCATCGCGCCGTGGAAGCCCGCGTCGCCGATGATCGGCAGCGCGCTCGCCTCGATCTCGTGATAGATCCCGGTCGCCGAGCGGATCCGGAAGTCGGCGTGCGCCGGCCGGTTGCCCCGCAGCGCCGCGGTCAGCGGCAGGTCGTCGAACGGGATCGGCTCGCCGTCGTCGTCGAACGGGCCGAACGTCGACGTCCACTCCCCCGCGAGCATCTTGCCGGTCTCCTCGTAGCGGCGGCCGAGCATCGCGCCCGCGGCATCGTTGAAGAACAGCACGTTGCCCTCGACGTCGACGAGGAACGCCGGCGTCGACAGGCTCGACAGCAGGTTGCGCGCGAGGATCAGCTGCAGCGGTTGACCGGGCACACCTGCACCCTCTCATCTGAGGACGCCGCTCGCCAGACGTATGACGGTCAGGAGCGCCCGCTGCGATGGCACCGATTCGGTCGCTACCGCAGGACCGGCTCGCGCTCGCGGTCCCAGCCGGTGCGGGCGCGGTCGAACTCGCTCCACAGCTCGTCGGGCGGGCTGCCCGCGGGCTCCGTCGGGGCGGGCGGATCCGGGCGCTTGCGCGGGCCGCCGCCGCCATCGTCACCGTCGTCGTCCTCGTCGGCGTTCGGGCTGTAGCGCGCCGTCAGCGCGTACCACAGACACGCGGCGACGATGACGATCGAGACGCAGCCGGCGATACCCGACGCGAACCAGTGGCCCATGAACGAGAGCGTGATCGCGACGCCCATGGCCAGGCCGCCGCCGCAGGCCAGCGCGCCGCGCGCCAGGCGGACGCGGCGCGTCGCGCGCTCCGGGACCGGCGTGAGCACGGCCAGCGAGAGGCCCAGGGCGATGACGTACAGGACGGCGTTGAGGATGAGCACCATCATGAACATCATCGTTCCCACAGCGCTGCGGCTCAAATCCGAAGGACAGACGTTCGGTCGAGCGTCCAAGATCGCCCCAACGGACGTCGATCGTGTCGTTATCGTCGGTTGAATGAGGGACGCGGGGATGGAGCCCAGCATTGAGCACGCGGCGTCGTCTGCGGTATGGCTGCGCCACACCCTGGAGGAGATCCTCTCGCAGGTGCGCGTCCTGCTCGACATCGACGGCTGCGCGTTTCAGACCGTCGACTGGGAACGCGGTCAGATCAGCCCCGCGGCGGCCTGGTTCGAGACCCAGGAGGTGCGCTCCGCGTTGACGCCCGTCCTCGACCGTCCCTATGACGTCGACCGCGGCGGTGTGACCGAGGCGGCGATCGAGCGCGGCGAGCCCGTGCTGATCGACGACATCGTGTCGTGGCGCGGCGCCGCCGCGCTGCGGATGCGGCTCGACGAGCAGCTCGACCCGCAGGCCGCCCAGACAGCGTGGGCCTGGTACCTCACGTCGACGTTCATCTCCTGCCCGGTGCAGACGACGCTCGGGCGCACGCTCGGCGTGCTCGCGCTGTCGGCCGCGCCGCCGCGCCCGCCGCTCGGAAAGGAGCAGCTGCGGGTGACCGAGGTCTTCGCGAGCCTCGCGGCGCTCGCGCTCGAGCGCACCGAGCTGCTCGAGCGCGAGGCGCGGCGGGCGGAGACCGAGGAACTGCTGCACAACGCCGCCCAACTCATGACCGCCTCGCTGGACCTCGACGCCGTCTACAACGCGATCTGCGATCAGGCCGTGCTGCTGGCCAACGCGCCGACCGCGCTGCTGCTGCGCCTCGACAGCGTCTCGCAGACGCTGCGCTGCGTCGCCAGCACGGGCGCGTCGGAGCGGCTCGTGAGCCATCGCTACGCGCTCGGCGAGGGCATGATCGGCGCGGTCGCCGCGGGCGGCGAGCCGTACGTCAGCCGTGCGCAGGATCGTCACCGCTTCCTGCCATGGACCGAGGAGGAGGGCGCCGGGTCGTTCGCACACGTCCCGCTCGGGCTCGGCCCGCGCCGCTTCGGCGTGCTGACGGTGTGCCATCCGGCCGAAGGGGCATTGGACGAGAACCGGCTCGCGCTGCTCGAGTCGCTTGCGCGGCCGGCGGCGGCGGCGATCGCCAACGCCTTGGAGTTCCAGCACGAGCGGCGCATCGCCGGCGCGCTGACGCGCGGCTACATCCCGGGCGCACCGCCCGAGCTCGACGGCTACGAGCTCGGGCTCGTCTACGAGCCGGTCGGGCACGAGGTATCGGGCGGCGACGTGTTCGGCGTGTGGCGGCTGCCGGGCGGCCAGCTCGCGGTGCTCGTCGGCGACGTCAGCGGCAAGGGCCTGGAGGTCGCCGCGGTCAGCGCGATGGTGCGCTTCTTCGTCGAGGCGCGCACCTGGGACTCGCACGACCCCGCGCGCGTGCTCGAGCAGACCAATGCGATCCTGCGGCGCCGCCTGCCGGGGCGCGTCGCGATGGTGACGGCGTTCCTCGGAGTGATCGACGGCGACGTGCTGCGCTACGCGAACGCCGGCCACGTGCCGCCGCTGCTCGTCGACAGCGGCGACCCGGGCGCCGAGCCGACCGAGCTGCGCACGACCGGGCTGCCGCTCGGCGTCGTCGACGACGCGACGTTCGACGCGCACGAGCTGTCGTTCGGAGCGCAGCATCTCCTGTTTGCGGCGACGGATGGGCTGATCGAGGCGCGCAACGGGCCCGAGCTCTTCGGCCAGGAGCGGGTGGCCGCGATCGTCGCCAGGTACGCGTCGACGATGAGCGCGCAGGAGCTCGTCGAACGCGCCTACGCCGAGGCCGAGGTCTTCGCCGAGGTGCTGACCGACGACGTCGCGATCATCGCGCTGCGCCCGACATGATCGAGCTGCGCGAAGAGCCCTCCGACAGCCCGGCATCGCGCGCGCTCTTCGACGAGTACATGGTGCTCGTCGGCGAGCGCGCGGGGATCGCGGACTTCGCGCCGATCGAGCGGATCTTCGCGACGGAGGACGCGTTCGCGGCCGACGACGCCGCCTGGATCGTGGCGTACCTGGACGGCGCGGCGGCCGGCTGTGGCGGGCTGCGCACGCTGGCGCCGGGGATCGGGGAGATCAAGCGGATGTTCGTGACGGCGGCGGCGCGCGGGAACGGGCTCGGGCGGCGTCTGCTGCGTTCGCTGGAGCAGCGCGCGGTGGCTGCGGGGCATTCGCACGCGCGGCTGCTCACGACGCCGATCCTGCGTGAGGCCTGCGTGCTGTATGCGGCCGAGGGCTACACGGAGATCTCGCGCGAGCACGGGGGCGAGGGCCCGCTGGAGATCTGGCTTCAGAAGGCGCTGCGCTGAGCGCCGCCGGGTGGATGCGGGTCCCGCCGGCGTGGCGGCGGGCGCCGGTGCGGCCTGGCTAGCAGTGGATCGGGAACTGCTCGAGCACCCACTGCTCGCCGAGTAGCGGGCGGCGATACGAGCGGCCGCCGACGCGCACGTAGTCGCCGGTGCGCGGGTTGAGCGGCAGGTCGCGCTCGATCGGATACCAGTCGTTGTGCTGCTCGATCAGCACGTTGAGCTCGCCGAAGTCCCAGCTTCGCGCACGCTCGCGCCAGCGCGCCTGCAACAGCTCCCGATCGCCGTCGCACTCGCGCTGCAGCGCGCGGTAGGTGCGCGCCAGGCGCTGGCGCTCGCGGGCGATGCCCGCGTCGATGTCGCCGACGCGCTCCATCCAGCGCGGCCGCACACCGGTCTTGAGGTAGGCCTCGATCGAGCGCGACCTCTGGGCCGCGCGGCTGGACAGCGGCCTGCCCTTGCCCGACTCCTCGTCGAGGTCCTGCCCGACGATCCGCTCGACGGGTGAGCATCCTTCGTCGTCGTAGCGACGCATCGCCGCAAGGCTAGCGGCGATCACGGCTCGCACCGCGCGCCACCGCCCGCGCCGCCGCGGCGCGGCGAGGACGAGCGCGGCCCTACTCGTAGACGACGAGGTCGGGCGGCGGACGCAGTTGCAGCACCGCCCCCGGCGACATGAGGTTCGTGTCCTCCTCGTAGAAGAGTTTGAAGCCGTCGTGGAAACGGGCCAGCTCGGACGTGAACTGGGCGTACTTGGAGATCTTGTTCGGACGGTCGCCGAAGCCGTCGACGTTCATCGTCACCGCCAGGCCAGACTGCTTCAGGACGCGCTCCTTATTCTCGATCATGCCGCTCGTGAACTGATGCACGACGAACAGCTTCTCGGGCAGGCTGTGGTCGACGACGAAGCGCGAGACGTACTCGGCCGTGGCGTTGACCTCCTCGGCGGTGACCGACCCGATCACCTGTCCCGGCACCGCCTCGGGCCCGACGCGCCACTCCGGGTCCAGCGCGATCCCGACCTCGGGCTCGCGCAGCCAGCGCTCCAGGCGCCGCACCTCGCTGAGGAAGTCGCCGCGGCCGGGCTGGATGTCGAGCAGCAGCAGCGCCTTCGCCGCTCGTGCCGCGCGCAGATAGCGGCCGATGACCGCGTCGCTCTGGTGCATCCGGTACATGCCGTCGTCGCCGGGCGCGGCCGTCGCGATCGTCGCGATCAGCTCGAACGCGGGCAGCACCGGCCGCGTCTTCTTCGCGTAGCCACGCGCGACGCGTTCCAGGCGCTTGGCCGCGGCGGCGGGCGTGCCGACGCCGAGCGCGCCGAGCTGCTCGTCCTGCGGAGCGCCGTAGAAGGCGACGACGCGAAAGTCCGGAAAGATCCGCCGGCCGCCGCGCGGAAGCTCGGCGACCTGACTCGCCGCGTCGGAGTCGGCGGCGGGCGCGGCGGCCGTCGGCTCGGCCTCACCGCCGCAGGAGCGCAGCGCCAGGACGGCGAGCACGAGCACGCCGGTCAGCGCCGCCAGAGCGGTCGCGCGGCGTCGGCGGTACACGCTGACCGGCTCACCCACGCCACGTATCCTGCCCCGTTCGCCGAGAAAACGACGGCTGGGCTCAGGGATCGGCGCCTTCGTGCCGAAGTTGGCGTCGTGCAACATCGTTACGAGCGCATCTCGATCGACACGCCGCGCCACCGCATCGTCGGTGTCGCGACGCTCGCGAGCGACGGCTACCGAAGCCGCCTGTCGGATCTCCTCAACGCCCCCGAACGCGACTTCATCTCGCTGACGGATGCCACGGTGACGGCCCTGGACGGCGACCACGCGGTCGCCCACCACGAGTTCATCGCCGTGCACCGCCAGCATGTGGTGTTCGCCGTCTCGGTCGGCGAGGTCGAGGAGCCCCGGACAGGCAGCGTCGTGGTCTGAGCTGCGATCGGCCCAAGCTTCGATCCCGTCGCCTGAACGCGACCGGGGCCTGCCGCGCATGCGGCAGACCCCGGGTCGTTGCTGCTCGACGTCGGACGGGCGTCGGGCGCTACGGGCGAACCTCCACGTTCAGCGACGGCTGGAAGCTGTTCTTCGCGGTCGCGATCGCGGTGTACCAGCTGCGCGAGCCGCCGGAGCTTCCGTGGCAGCCGCTGTCGCTGCGGCTGTGGATGCCGTAGGCGTAGCGGTTACCCGAGGAGGACAGCCAGTACCAGCCGCCGCCGCTGTCGCCGCCGCAGGCGTCGAGGCCGTCGACGCGGGCCATCCCGCGCACGCCGGCGTCGCTGTTCGTGCCGAGGATGCCGCAGGAGTTGCCGGCGACGGCAGGCTGCGTGAAGTTCGCCGACAGGCAGATCGTCTCACCGGCGACCATGTAGCCGACGCTCGGCGCGACGCCCTTGACCGGCGACCAGCCGCCGACGCTGTTCTGGACGTAGATCTCGCCACCGGTGTCACCGGTGAACCAGCTGTTCGTGACCCGGATGATCGCCGCGTCGACCGCGCCGGAGTCCATCGACGAGGTCATCGGGCCGATGTTCTGGCCCGCGACGCCCCACGTGACGCCGTTGCCGGTCGAGCAGTGCCCCGCGGTGTAGACGAAGCGCGTGTTGCTCGAGTTGCGGGCGGTGAAGCCGATCGAGCACCACGGGGTCGAGGAGTTCGTCCGCCACATCACCGAGCCGGCGCGCAGCGTCCAGTCGCAGGCATTGCGCGCCGTGCAGCCGGCGTCGGCCTCGACCGCGATGCCCGGATCGTCGACGACCTTGACGTCACCGTTCGCGGCGGCGGCGGAGCGGCCGAGCTCGGCGCGGCGCGATGACGGGACGGCGGCGACGACCTGGTTGGTCTTGACGTCGATGCCGACCCTGCCCTGGGCGGCCTGGCCGATCTCACCCTTGCCGGCGCGCAGTTCGGCGGCCCGGGCCTCGAGCTCGCCGGCGCTGCGGGCGACCTTGTAGGCGCGCACGTTGAGGCCGTGCTGACGGCCGAGCGCGGCGGCGCGCTTCGTGGCCGCGTCGGTCGTGCCGGCGACGTGGACGATGCCGGAGATCGGATCGAACCAGGCGCCGCCGAACGTCGCGGCATCCGCGGCAGCGGCGTCGTAGACGGCGCGGCGGGCATCAGACTGCGAAGCCGCCGAACGAGCCTGGGACTTGGAGAGGTTGGGGTACGCGGCGAGGTAGGCGTCGCTGCCGGCCTCGATCGCGTTGTTGCCCGTGTCGTTGGCGAGGGCGCCCGCCGACAGCGTGCCGAATGCGGCGGCGGCGATGCCTGCGGTTGCGATGGCCCTGACGGTGGTGGTGCGCATGTGGTGGGTCCCTTCCCCGGTGTCTTTTGGTGTCTGCGACCGGCGAGCGCCAGCCTCTTCTGTCGGGGTAGAGAGCGACGTGCGGGCGCGCACGTACATCGTGTGATGCAGCTCACATCGGGGCCGTCCGGCGGTCAGCGCACGCGTACCTCGCCGGCGAGCCGGAACGGGGCGACGAGCGCGATCCGGTCGCCGCTCCAGAAGGCACCCGGGTCGTAGAAGCTCGCGCGGCGCTCGGCGGGCAGCAGACCCATGTGCTGGTAGGTCGTCGCGACGAGCTCTGCGCAGTAGATCGTCTCCAGCGCCGCCGTCGGCCGGCGGCGCACGCGCCCGATCACCCAGCGGCGAGCGAGCCGCGGCATCGTCGGGAACGGATGGCCATCGAAGCGGTCGATGATCTCCATCAGGCGATCCTCGTGCCCGCGCTCGAGCGTGCCGCCGGTGAGCTGGCGCATCCACGCCCTCTGGCCGTACTTCTCGCTCCACGTCTTCACGGCGTCGGTCAGCAGATGCAGCTGCACGCCGCGCTGGCGCTCGCCGGTCCAGACGTCCTCGAGCGAGCGCCCGAGCTCGGCGTGCCAGAGCAGCGGCGGCAGGTCGTCGAGCGCGACGACCATGCCGACGTGGTTGACGGGGCTGTTCGTCAGCGTCTGGATCGCGCGGTCGGCGAGCGTGCGGCCGCGGAAGAGCCAGACGTCGCCGGTGGCGGCGGCCGCGACGGCGTCGTCGAGGGGCAGGCAGGAGTCCGTCATGGCCCTAACCTACGCGGCGATGCGCATCCCCTGGAAGCTCGTCGGGCTCGCCGGAGCCGCGGGCGTCGCGGCGACCGGCGTTGCGGTCGCGCGCAAGCGCCGCGCGCACGTCGACCTCACGCCCGACGAGCTGCGCGAGCGGCTGCGCCGGCGCCTGGCGGAGGTGCCGACGATCGCCTCGGGCGCCGATTCGTCGCCCGCCTCCCGCCAGGAGTAGGACTACTGGCGTGACGGTGGCGCCGTCGGCCGGCGGCGGTGAGACGGCGGGCTGTCGCCGCGCGCGCGGTCGCGCATGCCGAGGCGACCGCGCGGGGCGTCGGTCAGCGTGACGATCTCGCCGCGGGCGACGCAGTTGGGACAGATCGATCCGTAGGGCGCGGGCAGCGGCCGCGGAAACGAGGTGTGACAGGAACGGCAATAGGCGTCGGACATCGGCCTTAAGGGGTTGGTCGGTCGCTATGGCGACGATCCAGGCACCGCGAATACCAGCGCTCAAACCGACAGAGGCAAGTCTATGCACCCATGACGAAATCCACAACCTCGTTCCCACCGGCAGGACGGGCCGGAGCCCGGTTAGGCTGTGCGCATGTGCCGAAATATCCGCCAGCTTCACAACTTCGAGCCGCCGGCCACCGACGAGGAGGTCCGCGCGGCGGCGCTGCAGTTCGTGCGCAAGATCAGCGGCTCCTCGCGGCCCTCGGCGGCGAACGCGGAGGCCTTCCAACGCGCGGTCGACGAGGTCGCCGCGGCCTCGGCGCGGCTGCTCGACGGGCTCGTCACGAACGCCCCGCCGAAGGACCGCGAGAGCGAGGCCGCCAAGGCCCGTGCCCGCGCCGCCGCGCGCTACGCGGCGTAGCCCTTCGGCGCGGGCCGTGCGACCACTGCAGGCGCGCGCCCGCCTGGAACCGGCAGCGGAGAGGGAGGGATTCGAACCCTCGGTGGGCGTTAACCCACACACGATTTCCAGTCGTGCCCGTTCAGCCGCTCCGGCACCTCTCCTGGGAAGCGCTCAGGCTACCGACAGACCGGCGGTCAGATCTGCCAGGCGCCGCCGCGCAGGACCGGCACGCGCTCGCCGTCGCCGGTGACGCCGGTCACGTCGACAGCGGGCGAGCCGATCATGAAGTCGATGTGGATCTGCGAGCGGTTGATCGCGCCGAAGTCCTGCTCGGAGACCGTGAACTCGTAGGCCGAGCCGAGCGCGACGTGCGAGGCCGCGTTCTCGTCGATGAGCGTGTCGTAGAAGACGGTGTCCAGCGGGCCGATGCGGCCCTCGCCGTCGACGAGCGCAACCTCGCCCAGGCGCGATGCGCCGTCGTCGCGCTGCGCGTAGTGGGCCAGCAGTTCGCCGCCCTCGTCGGCCTCGATCGAGACCGCGCGGCCGCCCTCGAAGCGCGCGCGCAGGCCGCGGATGATCGTCCCGCCGGCGACGAGCGGCTTCGTCGAGCGCACATGCCCGTCGACGCGCTCGGGATCTGGCGTCGTGAAGATCTCCTCCGACGGCAGGTTCGGCATGTGGCGGATCCCCTCGAGCGTCTCGAAGCGCGCCGAGATCCAGCGTGAGCTCGGCAGCAGCCCGACGCGCAGATCCGTCCCCGGTCCCTCGAAGTGCAGCGCGTCGAGACGCCGCTCGCTCAACCGCTCTGCGACGCTCGACAGCGTGTCCTGGCGCTCGGTCCAGGCCGCGACGGGATCGTCCTCGTCGAGGCGGCACATGTGCAGCACGTCGCGCCACAGGCGCGCGAGCGCGGCCGCGGAGTCCAGCTGCGGGTAGACGATCTCGGCCCACGCCTGCGTCGGGCAGGGCACCGCCGTCCAGTTCGTCGTGCGCGCGTTGACGACCTGCGCGGACTCGGGCAGGAACGGCAGCTGATCGCGTCCCGCGCGCGCGGGATCGAGGTCGCTCAGCAGTCCCGGCATCGACGGGCCCGTCAGCGCGACCCGCGCGGCGCGGTGCTCGCCGAGGGCGAGCACCCGCTCGCCGTACCACGGCGGCACGTAGTCGAGCGTGTCCTCGGCGGCGTGGAGGATCCGCGAGCGCTTGACGTGCAGATCGAACTGGATGACGTCGACGAACCGCGCGCCGGCGCGGTAGGCGCGCTCGGCGACCGCGCGCGTCAGCTCGAGCTTGCCCGGCTCGGTCGAGATCGCGACGATCTGGCCCGGCTGCACGTTGGCTGCGAAGCGCACGATCAGCTCCGCGAAACGGTCGATCGCGGCCTCGCCGCCGGCGTGCGCCGGCGTCGGACGCGGGCCGTCAAGCGCAGCGGGCGCAGACTCGGGACCTTGCATGAACGTGAGAGTACACGCGGCCCGGAGCCCTGCCGCCTTGTAGATTTCTGCGCCATGGCCGTCCTTGCTCCAGCACAGGCGCTGACCGAACGCTCGGCGATCGACCTGGCGCGTGCGATCCGCACCGGCGAGACGACGTCGCGCGCCGTCGTCGAAGCCCACATCGAGCGCCTGGAGTTCATGCACGAGCGCATCAACGCCGTCGTCGTCGACCGCTACGACGCCGCGCGCGCCGACGCCGACGCGGCCGACGCGATCGTCGCCGCGACCGCCGATCCCGACGAGTTGGCTGCGTTTCATGGCGTCCCCTGCACGATCAAGGAATCGATCGCGATGGCGGGGATGCCGAACTGCGCCGGCCTCGTCTCGCGCCACGCGCTGCGCAGCAACGCCAACGCGCCGACCGTGCAGCGCATGATCGATGCGGGAGCGATCCCGCTCGGCGTCACGAACACGCCCGAGCTGTGCCTCTGGATCGAGACCGAGAACCGTCAGTACGGGCGCACGAACAACGCCTACAGCGTCAAGCGCACCGCCGGCGGGTCGTCGGGCGGCGAGGGCGCCGCCGTCGGGAGCGGCGGCTCGCCGCTCGGCCTCGGCGCCGATATCGGCGGCTCGATCCGCGTGCCTGCCTTCTTCAACGGCGTCTTCGGCCTGAAGCCGACCCCGGGCGTCGTGCCGAGCACGGGCCAATTCCCGACGACCGAGACCGAGGTCGCGGCGAAGATGCTCACGATCGGCCCGATCACGCGCCGCGCCGAGGACCTGATCCCGATGCTGCGCGTCATCGCCGGCCCCGACGGCGTCGACCCCTATGTCGAGGAGTCGACGATCGGCGACCCGGCCGACGTCAGCATCGCCGACACGCGGATCCTGCTCAGCCAGGACACCTCGTTCGTGCCCGTCAGCCGCGAGCTGCGCGCCGCGCGGCTGCGCGCCGCCGAGGCGCTGGAGCGGGCGGGCGCGACGATCGAGGCGGTCTCGCTGCGCTCGATGCGGCGCGCGCTGGAGCTCTACCTCGCCGTGCTCAAGCTCGAGGCCGGGGTCAGCGTCACCGACCTGATCGTCGCCCAGGGCTCGCTGCGGGTCGGGCTGCGCGCGGGGCTGAAGCGCAAGGGCCCGCACACGCGCGCGCTGCGCCTCCTGCTCATGAGCGAGTGGCTGACCGGCAAGATGCCGCAGGGTTCGCTGCGCAAGGCGGCCGCCGCGCGCGAGTCGTTCGAGGTTGAGATGCAGGCGGCGATCGGCGACGCCGTCCTGCTGCATCCGACGCACCCGCGCGTCGCCCCGCGCCACGGGCGCACCGTCGGCAAGCCGTGGCTGCTGACGACGACCGCGGTCTTCAACCTCGCCGCCGTGCCGGTCGCGCAGATCCCGCTCGGTCTGAACCGGCGCGGCCTGCCGCTCGGCGTGCAGGCCGCCGCCGGCCCGCAC
Source organism: uncultured Solirubrobacteraceae bacterium (assembly GCA_963756465.1). GTDB lineage: Bacteria > Actinomycetota > Thermoleophilia > Solirubrobacterales > Solirubrobacteraceae > CADCVQ01. The sequence goes on along the minus strand of CAVWNK010000004.1, from coordinate 921,367 downwards.
CGCGACCACGTCGCGGTCGCCGTCGCGCTCGAACTCGAGCGCGCCTTCGGCGGCTGGGTCCCCCCGACGGATCCCTCATGAGCTCCGAGCCCGTCGTCCATCACTGCCTGTTCTACGACTACGTCGAGGACGTCGTCGAGAAGCGCGCGCCGCTGCGCGCCGCCCACCTTGCGCTCGCATGCGAATGGAAGGCCGACGGGCGGATCGTGATGGCCGGCGCGCTCGGCACGCCGCCGACGGGCGCGCTGTTCGTCTTCCTCGTCGACGACCCGGCGCAGATCGACGCGTTCGTCGCCGCCGACCCGTACGTGTCGGGCGCGATCGTGACGGGGCACCGCGTGGTGCCCTGGACCGTCGTGATCTGAGCGGCTGCGGCCGCTCGCCAGCGCCGGGCAGCGAAGCGATCGAAGCCGTAGCCTGCATGCATGCCAGACGACGACGGCCTCGACGCGCTCTCCTCCAAGGACCTGCACGACCGCGCGGTGCGCTACGCGCTGCGCCACATCGACATCGCGTTCTTCCTCCGCCTGATGCGGCGCCTCCCGGTCGCCGAGGCGGCCGCCGGCGAGGTCGACGAAGCCGCCGCCGACGTGTTCACGCTGCGCGCTCACATCGACGACGTGACGAACTCCGGCGAGGGCGAGGTCGCCGACCTGCTGCGCCCGCTGTATCTCGACTATCTGCGCAAGCACGGCGTCACGCCGCAGTAGGCGGCGGCGTCCGGGCGGGAGCGAACGCTCAGCAGTTGCCGACGGGCGCCACGCTCGCGACGGAGCTCAGCGCGACGTCGACCGGCTGGGCGTCGGCGATGACGCGCAGCGTGCCCAGCTGCGGCGCCTCGCTCAGCGCGCCGCACGCGCTGCGGCCGTCGCTCGTGCGCACCTGGACCTGGCCCGCAGCGCCGCCCGCACCGCCGCCCGCCTCCTTCGGCCACCACGAGGCGGCGCTCGCCAGCGCGATCGCGGCGACCGAGACGAACGTCATCAGCAACCCGCGCGTGACCTGCCGGCTGACGACCGCGGCCTGCGCCTCGCCGCCCGCCATCGCCGCCGGGTCGCCGCGGTACAGCGGCCAGGCCGCCCGGCCGACGAGGACGATCCCGGCGCAGGCCAGCGCGAAGGCGACGACCACGAGCGTTCCGGACATGACCTGCAGCGCCCACGGGTCGGTCGCGTCGCCGGTCTGGATGACGCCGCACAGCCCGATGAAGCCGAGCGCCGCAAGCTGGATGCCGTGCCAGCCCTTCGCCGAGGCGCGCAGCTCGGCGAGGCGGTCCTGCACTGCGGGGGAGCTATCGCTCATGGGCGTGGGCGCGATGCTACGCCGGGCGGCGGACCGCTTGCAACGCCGCGGCGCTTAACGCGGCCGGGCGAGCCACATGGCTCGCCCGTGAACACCGCCCGGTCATAGATCGCCGCTGAACTACTACGTCCCCGGAGTGTGTGTCACCGGGGTTAACGTGACACTCCCGACCACCTGGACTGGCCGCGAACCCGAGGGCGCGCGCGTTGCCGGGCTGGGTGCCGAAGCGCCCCGGTCGAGTTGGCGATCCGCCGGTCGTCAGAGCCTAGCGGCTGCGCCCGCGACCGCCGCCGCGCTGAAGCGACCGGCGCGATCGTTCAGCGCGCGCGCAGCGGACGCTCGGCGAGCGTGCGCGCATGTGCCGCTGCCTCGGCCGCGAGCTCGTAGGCGCGCGTCTCGCGCCTGTCCCCCGAGAGCTCGCCAAGGTCGATCGCGACGAGCTCGGCGGCGGCGCGGACGGCCGCGCATGCGAGCCGCACGGCGCACCGTACCTCGCCCTGCAGGCTCAGCGGAACCCGATCGTGGATGCGATCGGCGAGCCGCGCCAGCGTGACGCCGATCTCCGCCATCGCAAGCACCAGATCCGCGGCCTGCGCGCGCGCGGGGTGCGCGCTGCGGTGGGCCGCGGCCTCCTCGTCGGCGAGCGCGATCGCGCCGTTGCGCAGACGCTTCGCGCGGCCCTGCGCGGAGGAGTCGACCGGCACGCCGTCGCTCGCGGCCGACGCGGCCTTCTCCAGCAGCGCCGCCGCGATCCCCAACGTGACGGCGAGCGCGGCGCCGGCGGCGGGCACCGGCTTGGGACCGGCGATCGCCGCGAGAACCGCACCGAGGCGATCGTCCGCGAGCGGGCCGGGATCGTGCGGGGTGCTTGCGGGGTCCGGCGTCATCTGCAGCACCGAGTGTCCTCAATCTGGGTTCGGAACGGTGAAAACCGTGCGCCGGTTAGCATGGCGCGATGGGCGGCACGGACAGCAACGTGGATCCGATCGAGGCCGTCGCCGCGCGCATGGAGGAGGTGGCGGCGCCGCTCGGCGCCGACGACGGCGTGCGGCGCTTCAACGAGCTGTATCTCGCCGTCACGCGCGCCGTCGCCGTCGAGCAGGCCAAGACGACCTTCGAGGATCCGCCCTTCATGACGCGCCTGGACGTCGTGTTCGCCGACCTCTACTTCGCCGCGGTCGACGACGACATCGCCGGCAAGAAGCCGTCGCGTGCCTGGGCGCCGCTGTTCGAGCAGCGCGCGGCGCGCGGCATCGCGCCGCTGCAGTTCGCGATCGCGGGCATGAACGCCCACATCAACCACGATCTCGCGCTCGCGCTCGTCGCCGTGACGAAGGAGTTCGGCATCGGGCTGGGCCGCGACAGCCCGCAGCACCGCGACTACGTCCTCATCAACGGCGTGCTCGAGCGCGTCCAGGACGAGATCAAGGAGCGCTTCACGACCGGCGTGATCAAGGACATCGACAAGGCCGGCGGCCGTGTCGACGACATGTTCGCGAGCTGGAGCGTCGCCCGCGCGCGCGACAACGCCTGGACGCAGGCGCAGACGCTCGACGCGCTCGCGGGCAGCGGCTTCCTGCACAAGCAGTTCCTCGCCGCGCTCGGCCGCAACGTCGGCTTCGCCGGCCGCGCGCTGCTGACGCCGCTCGGCTGAGCGGCAGAGCGCCGCGGGCGGTGATGTCGAACCGGGGGCCGATAGCGCCCCTCGGAACGACAGGACCGCGTGCGGGAGCCGCCCGCCACCCGACGCTGGGTCGGAGCGCTCGTCCCGAACTTCCACCCCCGGTCCATGTCCTCGCCGTCGTCGGCGCCTCACCCTGGATGGATGAACCGCCGAGCGCCGCTTGTGCCGATTGCCTCATCGTCCAGCGCGCGCGTCGCCAGCGTGCACGCGGCGGGAATCCTGTCGATAACCGCTGCAGATCAGACGTATCTGGATCCACTCCACGAGCGTCCTACGAACGACGACCCCGCCACGCCATGAAGCCAACCGCTCACGACAAGCGCCTCGGACAGCTCTCGCTGGAGCAGTACCTCGGGCTCGGCGAGGGCATGAGCTTCAAGATCGCCGGTCGCATGCTCACGCTCGCCGGCGACTACACCAACGACGTCATCCGGCTGCACGACGAGGCCAGCGACCCGCGCCACGATCGCGAGACGCTGACCCGGCTCGCCCGTCGGGCGACGCGCGCAGAGACGAACCTCGCTGCGCTGCTCGTCCTCGCCGCGCGGCACTGCGGCGACTGGGAGCTCGTCGACGTCCCGCAGGCGATCCGCTCGAACATGAAGACTGCCGCGCGTTGTCGCAGCGCGATCTGCCTCATGGCCATGACGGTCGAGCAGCGGGTCCGCGACGAGCGCATGGCCGCATAGCCCGCGGCCGGCAGCGGTCCCCACGGAGGATTGCCTGCGCTTCAGTCCAGCGCTTATGATCGGTTGCGGTCGCTCCTGCGACAGACCGATCTACCTACGGCCCTCGTGGAGACCCCTTGCGCCAGACCCTCGATCCGTCCGTCCCGCAGACGTGCCTCGCCGCCGGCGCGGTGCTGCACGAGCGCGACGGGCACACGGTCGCCGCGAACTACGGCTCCGTTCCCGGCGAGATCGCGGTCCTGATGAAGAGCGTCGGCCTCGCCGACCGCTCCGACTACGGCGTGCTCGAGCTGCGCGGCGACCAGAACCTGCTCGACCGCGCGCTGATCGCCCGCCTCGGCGATCCCGCCGTCGCGCCGCGCACCGGCCGACGCCAGCGCAAGGTCTGGTACCTGCGCCTCGACCAGCGCCGCGCACTGCTCGTCGGCTCCCACGCCGCGCTCGCCTCCGGTCCGCCGATCGGCAAGGGCCACGACCGCTCCGACCTGCCGCACAAGGACATCGGCGCAAGCCTCGCGATCATCAGCGTCATCGGCCCGCGCGCCGCGCGGCTGCTCGCGGCGGCCGAACTGCCCGGCGAGCTCGCGATCGGGGCGATCGGCCGCGACCCGGGCGGCGCCGACGTCGTCGCGATCCTGCGCGAGAGCCAGCGCCGCTTCCTCATGCTCGTGCGCAGGGCCGACGCCGACGCCGCGTGGGCGCGCCTGCTCGTCGCCGGCGAGCCGCTCGGCGCCGCGTTCGTCGGCTTCGACGCGCTGACGCTGCTGAGCGCGTCGTCGTCTGCCAACGGCTGAGGTCCCGCGGGCGGCGCTGGTACCGTCAAGTCCATGACCGATCTGGGACCGGACCACTTCACCAAGCCCGTCCACGACGTCGATCCAGAGATCGCGCAGCTCTTGAGAGACGAGGCGCGCCGCCAGGAGAACACGCTGGAGATGATCGCCTCGGAGAACTTCGTGCCGCAGGCCGTCATGGACTGCCAGGGCTCGACGCTCACGAACAAGTACGCCGAGGGCCTGCCGGGCAGGCGCTACTACGGCGGCTGCGAGTTCGTCGACGAGGTCGAGACGCTCGCGATCCAGCGCGCGAAGGACGTCTTCGGTGCCGAGCACGCCAACGTCCAGCCCAACGGCGGCGCGACGGCCAACGCCGCCGCGATGATGGCGCTCATCGACCCGGGCGACAAGATCCTCGGGATGCGTTTGGACCACGGCGGTCACCTCACGCACGGGATGCGGCTCAACTTCTCCGGCAAGCTCTACGAGGTCGTCGCCTACGGCGTCCGTGACGAGGACTCGCGCGTGGACATGGACGCGCTGGAGAAGATCGCCGAGCAGGAGCGCCCGCAGCTCATCATCGCCGGCTGGTCGGCCTACCCGCGCCAGCTCGACTTCGCCCGCTTCCGTGCGATCGCCGACGCTGTCGGCGCGCTGCTGATGGTCGACATGGCGCACTTCGCCGGCCTCGTCGCCGCCGGCGAGCATCCCAACCCGGTTCCCCACGCCCACGTCGTCACGACGACGATCCACAAGACGCTCGGCGGCGCGCGTGGCGGCATGATCCTGTCGACCGAGGAGTGGGCCAAGAAGATCAACACCGCCGTCTTCCCCGGGCAGCAGGGCGGCCCGCTCATGCACGTCATCGCGGGCAAGGCGGTGTCGCTGAAGATCGCCGGGACCGAGATGTTCCGCGAGCGTCAGCGCCGCACGCGCGCCGGCGCCGCCGTCGTCGCCGAGGAGCTCATGGCGGCCGGCGTCAACGTCCTGACGGGCGGAACCGACGTGCACCTCGTGCTCGCCGACCTGCGTGACTCCGAGCTCGCCGGCCCGGACGCCGAGCGCCGCCTGGACGAGATCGGCATCACGGTCAACCGCAACGCCGTCCCCAACGACCCGCGCCCCGCGATGATCACGTCGGGCCTGCGGATCGGCGCCTCGGCGATGGCCACCCGCGGGCTGCAGGTCGACGACTTCCGCGAGATCGGCAGGATCATCGCCGCCGCGCTGACCGGCCCGTTCGCGGCGTCAGACGTCGCGGCGCTGGCGGAGCGTACGCGCGCGCTGGCCGAGCGATACCCGCTGTACCCGCATCTGAACTCGCCGGCGACGGTCTGACGCCGCCGGCCCGGCCTGCCCGGGCCCGGCCGTCAGGCGGGCGCGCCGGTCAGTGCGCCGAGGTCCAGGTGCTCGTAGACGGCGCTGACGGAGTCGGAGCGGTTCAGCGAGTAGAAGTGAAAGCCGGGCACGCCGAAGTCCAGTAGGCCGCGGCACTGCTCGGTGCAGTACTCGATCCCCATCTCGCGGGCGGCGTCGTCATCGTGCTCGTACTTCGTCAGCAGTTCGTCGAGGCGCGGCGGGATCTTCGAGCCGCACATGCTCGTGAAGCGCCGGCACTGCGCGGACGAGCGGATCGGCAGCATGCCCGGCACGATCGGCACCGTGATGCCGATCGCGCGGCAGTCCTCGACGTAGCGGCAGTAGTCGTCGTTGTCGAAGAACAGCTGCGTGATGATGAGGTCCGCGCCGGAGTCGACCTTCTTCTTGAGGTAGCGCAGGTCGGCCTCGCGGCTCTCCGCCCGCGGATGGACCTCCGGAAAGCCGGCGACGGCGACCGAGAAGGTGTCGAACCAGCCGCTCTGTCCGCGCAGGATCGTGTTGACGAGCTCCATCGAGTTGTTGAAGCCGTCGTGATGCGGCTTCCAGTCGCCGGCCGGCCCGTCGGGCGGATCGCCGGCGAGGGCGATGACGTTCTCGATGTCGTTGCCCCAGAGGTCGCTGATCAGCTCGCGGACGGCATGCCGGCTCTGGTTGACGATCGTGAGGTGGCACATGACCTCGAGCTTCTCGCGCCACTTCATGCGCTTGACGATGTCGAACGTGCGGTCCTGGGTGGAGCCGCCGGCGCCATAGGTCACCGAGACGAAATCGGGGTTGAGCTTCTTGAGCTCCTGCACCTCGCCGAAGAGCTTCTCCACGCCCTCGTCGGTCTTCGGAGCGAAGAACTCGATCGAGAACGTCAATCCGTCGCGGGCGTAGATGTCGCGCAGCTTCGTCAAGGTCTCTCCCTACTGATGGCGATGACCGGCATTCATGCCGCGAACAGGGTAGTCGCACGGATCCGATCGCGACGTCGCGTCGTATACGGAGCAGGAGGCCTCGCAGATGCCAGGTTGCGCGCGCGCGACGCGCCGGGCTGGTACTACGTGGCGCGGCGCTGCGTCAGCGCCCGGTCGTGCGCATCCATGAACCGGTCGTGCAGATCGCGCAGCGCGCCGATCGTGCCGGCGGCCTCGTCGAGGTGGCGGGTACCGGCAGCGGTGGGCTTGTAGGACCTGCGCCGCGGGCCCGCGCCGGACTCCGTCCAGCGTGAGCGCACGAGCCCCTTGCTCTCCAGGCGCCGCAGGGTGCGGTACACGACCGCCGAGTCGAGGCTGATCGACTGCGCCTTGAGCTGGCCGCGCAGCTCGTAGCCGTGGCCGGCGCCGCGGTGAAGCAGCAGCAGCAGCCATGCGGTCACGAGCTCTTCCCGAGGGCGGATCGGACGCGCACGCGACGGCTGCAGGGGAGGCGCGGCGGCCAGGATCGGGGCCGCCCGTGCCGAGCGCCGCGGCGTCGGTGCGGACCGGTCTGCGGGGACGATACGGGGCAGTCCGACGAGGTCTCGTGGGGTCATGCCGACGACGCTACGCGCACGGACCCGTGCCGTCACCCGACCGCGCGTACAAACATCGGGCGCGCGGCTCTACCCGGCGGCGCGCAGCAGGATGGCACGATCGGCGCCGCGTCCGTCGCTGCTCTCGCACCGATCTAATCCGGATCGATTCCAATCTGTGGCAGACTGCGAGGCGTGCCGGCGACCTCGGAGCTCGAGCGGATGTTGCGCGCGGCCTCGCTGCGCGTCACGCGTCCGCGGGTCGCCGTGCTGGCCGCGGTGCACGAGCATCCGCACGCCGACACGCACTCGATCATCGGCGTCGTGCGCAAGCAACTCGGTGACGTCTCCCCGCAGACCGTCTACGACGTCCTGAGCGCGCTGACCGGCACGGGCCTCGTGCGGCGCATCCATCCACCGGGCTCCGTGGCGCGCTACGAGTCGCGCGTCGACGACAACCATCACCACGCCGTATGCCGGTCGTGCGGCGCGATCAGCGACGTCGATTGCGCCGTCGGCGCCGCGCCCTGCCTGGCCGCGGCCGACCGCAACGGCTACGCGATCGACGAGGCCGAGGTCATCTACTGGGGCCTGTGCCCCGGGTGCTCGATCGCACCCACGTCCTGATTCCACCCCTGATCCCGAAAGGGCCCTCGTGTCCGATACACCTGACGCCGTAGTTGGAGAGATGAACGAGCCGGAGGACGCGGGCGGCTGCCCGTTCGCACCCGACCGCGCCCCCCACCCGACGCAGGGAGGCGACAACCGCGGCTGGTGGCCGGACCGGCTGAACCTCAGGATCCTCGCCAAGAACCCGGCCGTGGCCAACCCGCTCGGCGAGGACTTCGACTACGCGGCGGCGTTCAACTCGCTCGACCTGGCCGCGGTCAAGCAGGACCTCCACGAGGTCATGACGACCTCGCAGGACTGGTGGCCGGCCGACTTCGGCCACTACGGCGGCTTCATGATCCGGATGGCCTGGCACAGCGCCGGCACGTACCGCATCCACGACGGCCGCGGCGGCGCCGGGGCCGGCATGCAGCGCTTCGCGCCGCTCAACAGCTGGCCCGACAACGCGAACCTCGACAAGGCCCGCCGCCTGCTCTGGCCCGTCAAGCAGACGTACGGCCGGAGCCTCTCGTGGGCGGACCTCATGATCCTCGCCGGCAACGTCGCACTGGAGTCGATGGGCTTTGAGACGTTCGGCTTCGCCGGCGGCCGCGAGGACGTCTGGGAGCCCGACGAGGACGTCTACTGGGGCCCCGAGAAGGAGTGGCTCGGCGACGAGGGCCGCTACAGCGGCGAGCGCCGGCTCGAGGAGCCGCTGGGCGCCGTCCAGATGGGCCTCATCTACGTCAACCCGGAGGGCCCGAACGGCAACCCCGATCCGCTCGCGGCGGCGCACGACATCCGCGAGACGTTCGCACGGATGGCGATGAACGACGAGGAGACCGTGGCCCTGATCGCCGGCGGCCACTCGTTCGGCAAGACGCACGGCGCGGCCGATCCGGACGAGCACGTCGGCGCGGAGCCCGAGGGCGCCGACCTCAGCCAGCAGGGCCTGGGCTGGACGAACTCCTACGGCTCCGGGCACGGCGCCGACACGATCACCAGCGGCCTCGAGGTCACCTGGACCGCGACCCCGGTGCGGTGGTCCAACGGCTTCTTCGAGCACCTCTTCGGCCATGAGTGGGAGCTCGAGAAGAGCCCCGCCGGCGCGAACCAGTGGGTCGCCAAGGGCGCCGAGGCGACGATCCCCGGCCCGACCCCGGACTCGCCCCCGCGCAAGCCCACGATGCTGACGACCGACCTCTCGCTGCGCATGGATCCCGACTACGAGAAGATCTCGCGCCGCTTTCACGAGGACCCCGGCGCGTTCGCCGACGCGTTCGCGCGTGCGTGGTTCAAGCTGACGCACCGCGACATGGGCCCGATCGAGCGCTACCTCGGCCCCGAGGTCCCGTCGGAGACGCTCCTGTGGCAGGACCCGGTCCCCGCGGGCACCGACCTCGACGCCGCGGACGTCGCGGCGCTGAAGCAGCAGATCCTCGCCTCCGGCCTGTCGACGTCCGAGCTCGTCAAGGCGGCGTGGGCGTCCGCGTCGACGTTCCGCGGCGGCGACAAGCGCGGCGGCGCCAACGGTGCCCGCGTGCGCCTCGAGCCGCAGCGCGGGTGGGAGGCCAACGACCCCGACGAACTGGGCAAGGTGCTGCAGACGCTCGAGGGCATCCAGAGCTCGTTCGGCACGCCGGTCTCGCTCGCCGACCTGATCGTCCTCGGTGGCAGCGCGGCCGTCGAGCAGGCGGCCAGGGCCGGCGGTGTCGAGGTCGAGGTGCCGTTCGCCGCGGGGCGCGGCGATGCCACGCAGGAGCAGACCGACGTCGAGTCCTTCGACGCGCTGCAGCCGGCGGCCGACGGCTTTCGCAACTACAGCCGGGGCGAGCAGCGCCTGCCGGCCGAGTACCTGCTCGTCGACCGCGCCAACCTGCTCACGCTGAGCGCGCCCGAGATGACCGTCCTCGTGGGCGGCCTGCGGGTGCTGGGCGCCAACGCCGGCAACTCGTCGCTGGGGGTCCTGACGTCCACGCCGGGCACGCTGGACAACGCGTTCTTCGTGAACCTGCTCGACCTCGGCGTCGCGTGGTCGCAGACCCCCGACGGCGCGTTCGAGGGCCGCGACCGCGCGACGGGCGACCTGCGCTGGACGGGCACGCGTGCCGACCTCGTGTTCGGCTCGAACTCCGAGCTGCGCGCGGTGGCCGAGGTCTACGCCGCCGCCGACGCGCGCGAGAAGTTCGTGCACGACTTCGTCGCCGCGTGGGACAAGGTCATGAACCTCGATCGCTTCGACCGCGCCTGACCGGAGCTCGAGGCCGGCCGGACCGTGGCGGCCGGCCGCGAGTGATCGGCTCGCAGGCGATCGTCATGCCGCTGCCGTCGCGCAGCGGCACGGCGGCACCAGCAGCGGAGGGGGAGGGATTCGAACCCTCGGTAGAGGGGTTACCCCTACAACGGTTTTCGAGACCGCCCGATTCAACCACTCTCGCACCCCTCCGGGGCCCGACTCGGGACGACCGTGAAGGGTAGCGGCGGGGTGCGGTCTGCGGGCAACCGCCTAGCGGCGCGAGCCGAAGAAGTCCGTCAGCAGCGCGGCGCACTCGGCCGCGAGCAGGCCTCCGGCGACCTGCGGGCGGTGGTTCAGGCGCGGCTGAGCGAGCACGTCGAGGACCGAGCCGGCCGCGCCGGCCTTCGGATCGGTCGTGCCGTAGACGACGCGCGGGACGCGCGCGAGGACGATCGCGCCCGCGCACATCGCGCACGGCTCGAGCGTCACGTACAGCACGCAGTTGAGCACGCGCCAGGAGCCGAGCACGCGGCTGGCCTCGCGCAGCGCGATCACCTCGGCGTGCGCCGTCGGGTCCTGGCGCAGCTCGCGCTCGTTGTGAGCTGTCGCGATCACCTCGCCCTCGTGCACCACGACCGCACCGATCGGGACATCGTCGTGTTTCAGCGCATCATGCGCCTCGCGGATCGCCAGGCGCATGAAGTACTCGTCCCGAGGAAAGAATGCGGCTGCCATCGCGAAGGGGACTATCGCATCGCGTCGCGTCGCGTCGCCGCCGTATCGTGTTGCTGTACGTCGCCACCTGATGTCCCCCTCCGCCGCGTGATCCCTTCCCCACCGGTCCTCCGCAAGGGGCTCGCCGCCGCGCTGGCAGCGCTCGCCCTGCTCCCCGCAGCCGCCGCTGCCGGCGAGCGCACGCTGCTGGCACGAGCGGCCTACGTCCCCAACGACTCCGGCCTCGCCGTCGCGGCGGCCAGCGGCGGCTGGGCCTCCGTGCAGTGGGAGCTCAACGGGCCGTTCGGGATCAACGCGCCGCAGGCGTGGTCGCAGGCCAGCCGGCTCGGCGGCAGCGGCGGCCGCGGCGTCACGATCGCCGTCCTCGACAGCGGTGTCGCCTACGCGCAGCGCGGCCTGTACCGGCGCTCCCCGGATCTCGCCGTCGCGCGCTTCGTCAGGGGCTATGACTTCGTCGACGACGACCCCTACGCCAACGACGAGTACGGCCACGGCACGTTCGTGGCGAGCACGATCGCGGCGACCGCGAACAACGCCTACGGCACGGTCGGCGTCGCCTACCGGTCGCGGATCATGCCGATCCGCGTGCTCGACTTCGAGGGTCGCGGCTTCCCGTCGACGATCGCCCGCGCGATCCGCTATGCCGTCGGCCGCGGCGCCGACATCATCAACCTCTCGCTCGAGCTCTACGACGGCCCGCCGCTTGGCGAGACGCCGCGCAGCGTCACCGCCTCGCGCAGCGTGCGCTCAGCGCTCGCCTACGCGCGCCGCAACCGCGTCGTCGTCGTGTCCGCCGCGGGCAACAGCTCCGATCCCAACGTGCCGGCGAAGAAGTACGACACGCTCGCGATCAACGTCGGCGGCACGACCGAGCACGGTTGCCTGGGCGACTACTCAAACCACGGCCCGGGGCTCGATCTCGTCGCTCCCGGCGGGGGCTCGGACGCCGCCGTGCCCGGCGACGCCAACTGCCAGCCGACGCAGCCGCCCGGTCGCGACATCTCGGGCGTGAGCTTCCGCGCCGGGTCGCCGCGGCGGTTCGAGATCCTGCCCGGCTTCCGCGGCACCTCGACGGCCTCCCCGCATGTCGCCGGCGTCGCCGCGCTCGTGCTCGCCTCCGGCATTCTCGGCGCCAACCCGACGCCGGGCGCCGTCGAGCGCCACCTCGAGGCCACGGCGCGCGACCTCGGCCGCGCCGGCCGCGACCGCTACTACGGCGCCGGGCTGCTCGACGCGGCCGCTGCCACGACGCCGCTGGCGGCGCCGGTCACACGGTCCGGATGATCAGCACCGAGCAGGGTGCGTGGTGCGACACCTTGTTCGGAACCGAGCCCAGCAGGAAGCGCTTGGCGCCCGTCATGCCCTTGTTGCCGACGACGATCAGGTCGCTGCCGCGCTCCTCGGCGACGTCGAGGATCGCGTCCGCCGGGTCACCCTGCCGCGCGAAGACCTCGACCTCGACGCCGGCCGCGCGGATCTCGCCGGCCGCCCGCTCGAGCGTCGCGAGCACGTCCTCACGCGGGTTGATCATCCATTGCAGGTCCTCGGGCACGACGATCGACTGCTCGCGCAGGCGCGCGTCGGAGACCGGCTCGTAGGCCGAGACGAGCTCGATCCGCGCGCCGATCGAGCTCGCCAGCCCGATCGCCTGCCGGACCGCCTGCATGGCCGTGTCCGACCCGTCCGTACCGACGACGATCGAGCGGAACACGGGCGTCAGCCTCAGCCGACCATCTAGACGATCTTGACGATCGCGATGATCATGCCGGCGACGACGAAGAAGACGATCGCCGCCTGCGTCCACATCCACGTCGGCGACACGGCCGCTAGCCGTTGAGCTTGGAATTGATCGCGGCGATCGCGGCGTCGATCTGACCGTTGACGGTCTGCGTGGCGGCCGCGATCCCGCGTTGGGACTCGGCGATGCTGCGCGTATCGGGGTTCTCCAGCGCGTCGGTCGCCGTCGTGATCTCCGCGCCGAAGTCGGTCATCGCCGCGATCAACTGCTTGTGCTCGGTCTCGACGTCCTTGGGCACGCTGATGCTCTGCAGCTGCTTGACGACGTCGGCGATCGCCGTCTTGAAGCGCTCGAGCGTACGGCGGTCCTGCTTGGCCGAGCTCTTCGGCGTGATCTGCTGGGAGACCGAGGTGACGTTGCTCGCGAAGCCGGCCTGCGCGGCGTTGACCTCGCGTACGTAGGCGTTCTTCGCCTCGCGCCCGTCGGCCTCGTCGCCGCAGGCGCTGAGCGCGACCGCGCCGAGCAGCACGGCGAGCAGCGACAGGATCCTCAGCGCTCCGGGCATCGCCGCCAATCTACCTGTCGCGCCAGTCATCGCGCCGGTTCGAGTGCGGGCGCGGCCTGCTCGGGCGGGGCGTGCTGCGTCGTGCGCTGCTTGCGCTCCAAGAACGGGCGCTCGACGAAGCGGTAGGACAGCATCCCGGCGAGCACGGTCAGCGGGAACCCGATCAGGCTCATGACGAGCACGCGCGTCTGGAGGCTGTCGTTGCGGCCCAGCAGGTGGTCGAGTTCGAGCAGCACCCAGATGTGCACGAGGTAGAACGAGTACGAGCGCGCGCCCAGCCACAGCATCGCCCTGTTGTCGAACACGCGCGGGGCGCTGCCGGTGCCGATCTGCAGCACGATCAGGCCGGCGAAGAGCAGGCCGCTGGCCAACGCCGCCAGCAGCGCGCGCACGCCCAGCGCGTGGTGGATCGGCGTCTGGCGCGGGTCGTAGTCGCTCGTCGTGTAGACGATCGCGCACAGCAGGCCGAGCGCGAACGCGCCCCAGGCGACGTTCCTGGCCAGCCGCGGACGGTCGCGAATGTGGCGCGCGAACAGCGGCTCGGCGATCCCGAGCGCGACGCCGGGCATGAAGCCGTACATGATCGCCGGCGGGGCCGTCAGCCAGCTGAAGTCGTACTTGTCATAAGCGCGCAGCGCGATGCTGACGACGGTGACGAGGCCGATCACGCCGAGCGCCAGCGCCGCCCGCTCGTGGCTGCCCCGCAGCCGGCCGGCGATCAGATAGGCGCCGTAGGCCGCGAGCGGGATCACGATGTAAAAGCCGACCTCGGCACCGATCGACCAGGCCGGCCCGATCGGGATCGACGCGTTGCCCTGCGTCTGGCCCTGGATGAAGAGAAACTGCCCCAGGACCTGCCAGGCGCTGCTGCGCTCGGCCCCCGGCGCGTCGCCGATCTGGCCATCGAGGCCGAAGCGCAGCAGCACGAGCACGGTCAGCAGGTAGAAGACCGGCACGACGCGCAGCACGCGGTTGCGCGCGTAGTTGCGCAGGCGCGGACGGCGCGTGCCCGCCACGTACGCGCGCGCATACGGGCGCGCGATGAGATAGCCCGACAGGACGAAGAACGCCGACAGCGCGAGATCGATGTGGCCGAGGATCGGCGCCGCCCAGCCGTAGCTGAGCAGGTTGTTGTCCGGCACCGTGTCGGCCAGCAGGCAGACGTGCGTCGCGAAGACGAACAGCGCACCGACGCCGCGGACGCCGTCGCCGGCGATCAGCGTTCTGATCCCGACGTCGGGCTTGCGATCCGCAGGATCGGGCGGCGGGACGTCAGGCATGCGGGCAGGGTAGTGGCCGGGCGCCGGGACGCCTGCGGTGTAACGCGCCGGCCGCTACCTTGGACGGTGCATCAACTCGACGAATCGAGGCTCCCCCCGCATGCTCAACTTCCTCTCCAGGCACAAGACCGAGATGCCGACGGCCGCGACGGCGCTGCCCGGCCGCGACACCCCGATCGCCGTCCCCGAACGCCACTACGTCCTCGACGCGGCGCTGCGCGGCCCGTTTTCGGCGGACACCGAGCAGGCGATCTTCGGCCTCGGCTGCTTCTGGGGCGCCGAGCGGGTGTTCTGGCAGACGCCGGGCGTCGTCACGACCGCGGTCGGCTACGCCGGCGGCATCACGCCCAACCCGACCTACGAGGAGGTCTGCAGCGCGCGGACCGGCCACAACGAGGTCGTGCTCGTCGTCTACAAGCCCGCCGAGATCTCCTACGTCGAGCTGCTCGCGACGTTCTGGGAGGCGCACGACCCGACGCAGGGCATGCGCCAGGGCAACGACGTCGGCACGCAGTACCGCTCGGGGATCTACACGACGACCGACGAGCAGGCCGCTGCCGCAGCGGCGTCGCGCGACCGTTACCAGGAGGCGCTGAGCGCCGCCGGCCGCGGTGGCGAGATCACGACCGAGATCGTGCCGGCGACGGACTTCTACTACGCCGAGGACTACCACCAGCAGTACCTGGCCAAGAACCCGAACGGCTATTGCGGGCTGGGCGGCACGGGCGTCACGTGCCCGATCGGCGCCGGCGCCGGCGCGGCTCCCGGCGCCAGCTAGTGCTAGTGGGTCGACCAGGAACGTTCGACCGGAAACCCGGGATGCCGGCGCAGCCTGGCAAGGACGCAGGACCGAAGGTGTGGCTCTGCCACATCGAGTGTCCGAGGACGTAGCCAGGCGGTGATCGGCGCCCGGGGTTCCGGGTGAAACGTTTGTGGTCGACCCACTAGCCGCGGGCGACGGCGCCACGGCGCGGCCGCGCGCCGGAGTCGAGCGCCAGCGCGGGGAAGGCACGCCGCAGCGCCGCCTCGTCGACGCCGCGCTCACCCAGCCAGCTCGCCACCGGCCCGCGCCGCAACACGATCGCCAGCAGTGCACGGGCGCCAGCGGCGGGATCGCCGCGGTCCAGGCCGGCCCCCGCCGCGGCGACGTCGTCGTCGCCCTCCTCGGGCTCGCGGCGCAGCGCGGCGCGCAGCGCCTGCGGCGAGATCTCGCAGTCGTCGAGCACCTGGCGCGCGCCCTCTGCGCCCGCGAGGGCGAGCAGGATGTGGGTGCTGCCGACCTGCGCGTCCTCACCCTCGTCGGCGAGCCGGACGGCCGCGGCGAGGGTCCAGACGGCGGCGGCTGACAGCGAGTTCTCCGCGCCGACGACGGTGTTGCCGCGCGGCAGCCGCATGCCGATCCGCGCGCGGATTGCTCCCTCGCGCAGTCCCAGCTGGGTGAGTGCGGACTCCGACGGGCCGCCGGAGCGCAGCGCGCCGAGCAGCAGATGCTCGGGACCGATGTCGCCGTGGCCGAGGCCGCGCGCCTCCTCGGTCGCGATCAGCACGATCCGGCGCGCGCTCGGTGTGAAGCGCTTGAACATCGGCGATCTACCTCCTGGCGGGGGTCACAGGACTCCGGGGACACCTGCGGTCCTGCTGACATCCGCGCGCAGGAGAAAGTGTGTCGGCTCGCCGGCGGGGTCGGCGCGATGCAGCGAGATCGTGCCCGCGATCGGGACGAGCAGGCCCTGGGCGTGCATGTAGACCGTCTCGATGTCGGCGCTCTGGATCTCGCCGGCCTTCAGGGCGCGGGCGATCTCCTGGTGGGGCTCGAGGTTGTCGCGATCGATGATCGAGGGCCAGCGGGCGGCGCGCAGGTCCTCCTCGCGGCAGCCCAGCAACGAGCAGAACGCCTCGTCGAGGCGCTTGAACTGGCCGTCGAGCGAGATCAGCGCCGCGGCCTGGCCGGCCGCGACGTCAGGCAGCGCCGGTCGCGGCTCGGCGGGCGGCGCGGTCGCGGACGCCGGCGCTTCCGGGACCGTCCACGGCGACGGCTGGCGGGCCGGGTGCGCGCCGGTCGGCGGCTGCTGGCGGAGGTCGTCGGGCTCGGGATCGAACGCGAACTCGGCCCGGATCGCAGCGGCGGCGGCGCGGGCGCGCTCGGCCTCGCCGAGCAGTTCCTGCGCACGGACCTTCGCCTGCTCGCGCTCGGCACGGACGCCGGCCGCGGCTGCGGCGGTCGTCTCGAGATCGCCGCTCGTACGCTCGAGCTCCGCGCGCACGGCCTCGAGCTCGGCGCGCGTGTCGTCGACCTCGGCGCGCGCGCCGGCAAGCTCCCCGCGCAGGCCGGCCAACTCCTCGCCGCGCGCCTCCAGCTCGGTGCCGCGACGCTCGAGCTCGGTGCCGCGCGCCTGCGCCTGTGCATGGGCCTCGGCGAGCTCGGCGAGCCTGGAATCGAGCTCGGCGCGAACGCTCGCGAGCTCCCCGCCGCGGGCGGTGATCTCACCCTCGTGGGCGCTGAGTGCGGCGCCGCGGGCATCGAGCTCGGCGCGCGCGGCGGTGAGCTGGTCGCGCGTCTCGGCGAGGGCCTGCTCGCGCGTCTCGAGCGCCGCGCGGGCGGCGCGCAGCTCGTCGTCGCGCGTGTGCAGCGCTGCGGTGCGCCGCTCGAGCTCGGCGTCGCGCTCGCGCAGCGCCGCGTCGCGGCTGTGCAGCTCGTCGGTGCGGCCCTGCAGCTCGCCGACGCGCGCTTCGAGCTCACCGTGGCGGACGTGCAGCTCGGCGTCGCGGGCGGCCAGCTCGGCGCGGGCCGCGGCGAGCTGCTCGTGGCTGACCTCCAGCTCGGCGCGGACGCCCTCGAGCTTGACCTTGCGCGCGTCGAGCTTGCCGCGAGCCGCCTGCAGCTCCGCGCGGACGGCCTCGAGCTCGCCGCTGACCGCGCCGATCTGGCCCGGCGCGGCGCTCAGTTCGCTGCGCGCGGCAGCGAGCTGCTGGCGGGTCGTCTGCAGCTCGCCGCGCGCGCTGTCGAGGTCGGCGCCCAGCGCCGAGGCCTCGCCGCGCGCGAGGGCGCTCTCGCCGCGTGCCGCCTGCACCTCGCCGCGCGCGGCTTGCAGCTCGGCGCGCACGGCATCGGCCTCGGATTGCGCGGCCTCGGTCTCGGCCCGCAGCGCGACGAGCTCGCTGTCGGCGCTCTCGTTGTGCGCCGCGCGCTCGGCATGGACGGCGTCGCGAAGCGTCCGCAGCTCGGTGCGGGCGCGCTCGGCGTCGGCCCGCGCCTCCTCGGCCTGCGCCCCGGCGGCCTCGACCGCGGCCAGCGCGGACCGCGCCTCGGCACGCACCGCGTGCAGCTCGTCGCGGGCGGCGTCGGCCTCGGTTCGGGCGGTGTGAAGATCCGAGCGGGCGACCTCAGCCTGCGCTCGCTCGGTCTGCGCTACGGCGGTCGCGGCGGCGGCCTCGGCCTGCGCGGCCTGCAGCTCGCCGCGCGCGGCCTCGGCGTCGGCGCGCGCCGAGCGCAGCGCGTCGCGGACGGAGTCGGCCTCGGCACGCGCCGCATCGGCGGCGGCCTGAGCGTCACCGCCGGCGGACTCGGCGCGCGTGCGCTGCGCCTCGACCTCTGCGCGGGCGGCCTGCGCCTCGGCGCGGGCGGCCTGCGCCTCGGCGTGCGCGGCCAGCGCCTCGGCGGCCGCGGCCTGAGCCTGGGCGCGGGCGGCCTGTGCCTCGCTGCGGGCCGAGACGAGCTCGGCCTGGGCCGCGTCGGCGGCGGCGCGGGCGGCGCCGACCTCGGCCTGCGCGGCCGCCGCTGCGACACGCGCCTGCTCAGCCTGGATCCGCACGGCCTCGAGCTCGCGGCGGGCCTCCTCGAGGCGCGTGCGCGTATCGTCGCGCTCGCCGGTCAGCAGCTCGACGCGTCCTTCGCCGGCCGCCTGCACGCTGAGCGCGCGGGCGCTCGCCGCGTCGCGCTCGGCGACGGCGTGGGAGAGCTTTCCGAGCGCCTCCTCGCGCTCGATCTTCGCGGCGGCGGCGTCGTGCTCAGCCTCCTCGAGGCGCTCGCGTAGCACCCGCGCGCGCTCGACGAGATCCTCCAGACCGGGAAGCTGGCCGACAGACCTGGCGTCGGTGCCCTGCGCGGCGCGGCCCGCCGCCTCGTCCTTGCGCCGCGCTGCTTCGGCGGCGGCGACGCGCGCCGCCTCGCGCTGGTCGGCCATGCGGCGCTCGACGTCCTCGCGTGTCAGCGCCGGAGCGTCGACGTCCTGCACGACGATCAGGATGCCCGCCAGGCGGGCGCTGGGATCGGGCTGGCGGCCGTCACGCACGACGTCCTCGATCGCCTCCAGCGCCCGGCCATGGCGCAGACGCAGATCCTCGGGGTTCCATGTGCCGGCGTCGCGCGAGCCGAGCTCGCTCAGCAGCGACGTGAACTCCCAGCCCAGCGCGAGCGGCACCGCGACGACGACGAAGCGCAGCGAGCGCAGCGCCCCGCCAGGCGTCTGCGCGCGGAACGTCCGCGGCGCGCCGGCGCCGGCGCCGTCGCCGTCGCCGTCGGCGCGCAGCAGGTGGTCGAAGGCGTCGCGGACGGCCTCGTCGGCGCCGGGGACGAGCACCTCGGCGGTCGGGCGCCCGACGAGCCGCTCGGCGGACGCGCCCAGCAGGCCGACGACGCCGACGCCGCATTCGGCGACCGCGCCATCGGGCGTGCTGAGGACGTAGCTGCCGTCGGCCAGCCCCAGCAGGACCTGCTCGATCTCCCCGTCACGGATCGCGGGCGCAGGCAGCTGATCGCCTTGAAGGCTCATGGGGTCCCTATCGGCCGCGACCGGCGGGGGTTGAGCGCGGCGGGCATGGATGGTGGAAACGTCCGGTCGCGGTGGCTCAGTGCCGCGACCAGCCGTGCGCCGCGACGATGGTCGCCGTTGCGCGGACGGGCGTGCCGCGGTCGCACTCGATCGCGATCTGGTGCAGGTGCCAGCGCAGGTAGCTCTCGGTGCCGTCGCCGAAGAGCTCCGACAGCCGTGTCAGGTACTCGGGCCAGTGCTCGGCCTGGCGCTCGCGCAGCAGGCCGTAGCAGCAGAGCAGCGCCGCGCGCTCGCCGGGCGTGCACAGCCCGGCCGAGGCGAGCGCGGCCAGCAGCGGTCCCCAGCGCGCCGCGACCTGCTGCGGCGAGCCGTCGGGGTCGACGGTGCAGATCAGCCCGATCGAGCGGCCGACGCCCTCGTCGACGTCGACGCGCGCCCGGACCTCGCCCTGCGGTTGCACGATGTCCTCGAGCGTGGCGCGCAGCGCGCGCGCCTCGTCGCGATCGCGCACGGCTTCGACGAGGTCGACGAGCTCGTCGACCTGCAGGCGCGAGAGCCACAGGCGCAGGTCGTCGGGGTGACCGGCGACGAGCCCGGCACGGTCGACGCGCGCCGATTCCGGCAGGCGCCGCAGGAGCGCGCGCATCGACTGCAGCGCCGGCGGTTGCAGGGGCCTGTCGCGCAGCGCCTCGAAACCGACCTCGAGCGCGCGGATGAGGACCTCGACCGGCCGGCGCGGCGCCTCGGGAAGCCCTGCCAGCCGCATGCCGAACGAGAAGCTGGGCTGATCGCGCTGCGCGAGGTCGACCCACACGTCGCGCGTCGCCCGGTGCAGCGGGAAGCCGGGCTCGCGACGCCCGCAGAACCGGACGACCGGCGCCCAGCTCGGAGCGGTCGCCAGCCCCTCGGGCAGCGCGACGAGCGGATGGCGGCCGGCGAGCATCTGCATGCCGCCGGTCTCGGAGTCGGCGCAGAAGAGCACGTCGGCATCGGCCGTGTCCGCGCCCAGGCGGCATTCGAGGCCGAAGCGGGCGATCAGCTCGGCGGGAACCGTGTCGACCTCGGAGCGGATGCGGGCTGCGCTCTGCTCGCCCACCAGCCCGCCGGGCAGGTACGGAAGGATGAGATCGACGAGTTCGTCGAGCGCACCGCCGGGCTTGGACGGTGGCGCATGGGAGGCGTTGTGCGACGTCAACGCGCGAAAGCCGAGGTCTGTGCTGGCGAGGGCATCTTGCGGGTTGTCGGCAATCCTTTGCGCCATGCTGAAGCGACTGCGTCAGCAGCGGACATCCTGCCCGCGTTCCGCGGCGATGTGGGACAGCGGCCAGCGTGGTCCTACGTCGGCCCTGCCGCCCGGCCGGGCACGTCGCCCGGCCGGCCCCTTCCGACGTCGTGGTTCGTCTGTCCGAACCCTTGAAGCCGGGCCTCCGATGGGCGGTCGGCGGACCGTAGCCGTGCGGTCGTCGCGCCGCAAGCGCGGTGGCGAAAGTATGTTCACTGCGACCCCGCAGGTCGCAGCTTTCGTGACGCCTCTACCGGGTCACCCGGGCGGCGAGCACGATGTACTGCGTCCCGCGCGTCTCGAGCCGAACGGCGTTGCTCGTGTTGCCCTCGACGGTCTCCAGCTTGCCGTTGCTCGGAGTGCCGCGCGCGAGCGCGAGGTGCGACGCGCGCACACCGTCGCGGAACTTGTAGAACACGATGTCGCCGGGCTCGATCGCCGACACCGAGATCTTGCGCAGGTGGCGCCGGCCGGCGATCGCGTCGTCGTACGAGCGGTCGGGATCGATCAGGCGCGAGGACAGGTTGATGCCGGCGCGCTTGTAGGCCTGGTGCACGAACGCCCCGCACCAGACGCGGCATGGCGGCACCTTCAGGCCCATGTCGCGCTGCCAGCGGTCGATCGTCGGCGAGCAGTTCGTCGTGCCGCGCTCCTTCGTACCGTTCTGGGCGATCGCCCATGCGACCGCGCGCTCACGCTGCGAGCTGCCGGCATCGGTGGCGCCGCCCGCGCTCGGCACGAGCGCGCCGAGGGCCGTGCACACGAGGGCGGCGGCGATCAGGGCCGGGAGGCGACGCATGAGGTCCAGATGATGCCCGATCGCATCACCGCGATGAGTCACCCGTCCGCGGGCGCGGCGTCGCGCTCGGCCTGCACGGCCTTGCGCAGCGACGCGTCGAACCCGATCGGCACGATCTCGAACAGCGCCGCCCCGCTCGCGTCGGTGACGATCGTCTCGGTCGACAGTCCCTCGATCAGCGGCCGTGCGACGCGGGCGTCGACGGGCGTGACGAGCCCGATCCACAGCGACGACAGCCATGGCGTCAGCAGCGGCACGGGCACCTTCGGCCGCGGCCGGCGGCCGAGCGCGACCGCCATGCGGTCGAGCATCGCGCCGTAGGCGAGCACGTCGGGCGAGCCGATCTGGATCTCCCGCCCGGCCGATCGCGCGACCTGCGGCGCGGCCGCGAGGTAGGCCACGACGTCGTCGATGTCGATCGGCTGGGTCGGCGTCGAGAGCCAGCGCGGCGCGATCATCACCGGTAGCCGCGCGACGAGGTGGCGCAGCGTGCGGTAGGACTCGCTGCCCGCCCCGACGACCATCCCCGCGCGGAAGTACGTCAGCGGCGGCCCGACCTGGGCCAGCGTGCGCGCCGTCGCGTCACGGCTGCGCAGGTGCTTGGAGCCGGGCACGTCGCCGAGGCCTCCGAGATAGATCACCCGACCGACACCCGCCTGCGAGCACATCTGCGCGAACGCCTCCGCGCAGCGGCGCTCGCGTTCCTCGAAGTCGCCGGCCTCCCCGCGTCCCATCGAGTGCACGAGGTAGTAGGCGACGTCGATCCCGTCCCCCGCCCCTTCCAGCGAGGCGGCACGCAGGACGTCGCCCTCATGCAGCGTCAGGCGCGGATCGTCGACGGGGAGGTTCCGCGCGCGGGTCCGATCGCGCACGAGCGCCCGGACGTCGCACCCGTCGGCGAGCAGGCGGCGCACGAGAGCCCCGCCGATGAACCCGGTCGCGCCGGCCACGAGTGCATGCATGCGAAGAACATACGCGTCGCCAATCGGCAGCGCCCGAGCAGCTCGGGCGCCGCTCGTGGCATGACCTGTCCGCGGCGGGCGTTGCCGGCGACGGCGGCGTGATCTCGCGAAGCCGGCCCGTTCACCCGACGCGCAGGCGCGCCGCCGCGGTGCGCGCCACCGCGCGCGCCGACTCGGGGTCTGAGCCGCGCGCGATCGCGACGGCCATGCGGCGGTTTGGCCGCGCGTCGGGCTTGGCGAACACGCGCACGTCGACGCTCGGGTCGACGGCCATCGCCGCGGCGACGCCGCTGACCGAGGGGGCGTCGCCGTGCTCCGTCGCCAGGCACACCGCCGAGGCGCCCGCCGACAGCAGCGGCACCTCGCCTTGCGGGACGGGCAGGCCGAGGATCGCGCGGACGTGGAGCGCGAACTCGCTCAGCGCCTGGGTCGCCATCGTCGTCATGCCGGTGTCGTGCGGCCGCGGCGAGACCTCGCTGAAGAGCACCTCGTCGCCGGCGACGAACAGCTCGACGCCGAAGATCCCGCTGCCGCCGAGCGCGTCGGTCACCTGCCGCGCCAGCGCGCGGGCCGCTGCGAGGGTCGCGGGCGCCATCGCGTGCGGCTGCCAGCTCTCGCGGTAGTCGCCGTCCTCCTGGAGGTGGCCGATCGGCGCGCAGAACGACGTGCCGGCGGCGTGGCGGATCGTCAGCAGGGTGATCTCGTAGTCGAAGTCGACGAACGCCTCGACGATCACGCGGCCGGCGCCGACGCGACCGGCCTGCTGGGCGTACGTCCACGCGGCCGCGACCTCGCCGGCGTCGCGGATCACCGACTGGCCCTTGCCCGACGACGACATCACGGGCTTGATGACGCACGGCGTGCCGAGCGCGGCGACGGCGTCGCGGACGTCGTCCTCGCAGTCGCAGAAGCGGTAGTCGCAGGTCTTCAGGCCGAGCTCCTCGGCGACGAGCCGGCGGATGCCCTCACGGTCCATCGTCAGGCGGGCGGCACGGGCCGTCGGCACGACGTGCAGTCCCTCGGCCTCGAGCTCCACGAGCACCGCCGTCGCGATCGCCTCGAGCTCGGGGACGACGAGGAGCTGCGCGCAGGGCCGCCGGCGCTCCTCGTCGAGCAGCGCCCGCAGCGCATCGGGGTCGGTCATGTCGATGACGGCGTGGCGCTGGGCGACCTGCATCGCGGGCGCGCCCGGGTAGCGGTCGACGGCAAGCACCTCGCAGCCCAGGCGCAGCGCCTCGATCGCGACCTCGCGTCCGAGCTCGCCGCTGCCGAGCAGCACGATCCGCACGGCGGAGGCGGTCAGCGGTGGCCCGGGGACGAAGCTCACGATCGGGCAGCGTACGCGTGTGCGCGCGCAGGCGACCCGCGAGCCGCAGCGAGCGCCGGCCCGATGGCGTGAAGCAGCGTCGGATCGCGCCCGCGCGGCGATCGAGACGACGCCCGTGCAGCCTGGCGATGAAGCAGCGCCGGATCGCGCCCGCGCGGCGATCGAGACGGCGCTCCTGCACGCGGGCGCGGCGCGTGCGGCGCGTGCCACCGCGTCGCGGGTGTCGTCGTCAGGCGACGATCATGCGCCACCGCCCGCACCGTCGGCGCTGCTCGACCGCCCCTCAGATCCGCGGATTCGGACCGACAGGCAGGTCACGCAGCCCTCGAGCTTCTCGAACTCCGTGATCGGCACCTCGACGACCTCATAGCCGCGCTCGCGCAGCAGGTCCGCCGTCCGTGGCGCGTCGGCGGACATCAGGACGGCGCCGCCGCCGAGGTCGACGACGGCCGTGCCGTGCTCCTCGGGGACGTCGAGGACGTCGGGGTAGGCGCCGGGATCGTCGACGTTCGCCGCGCAGCCGATGATCGTCCCGTCCGGCAGCGCGGTGACCGCCGACTTCAGGTGCAGCGCGCTCGTGACCGAAACGGCGACGACGGTCCAGCCGACGGGCTCGACGATCGCGCGCAGCTGCTCGATGCCGTCGTCGTTCGTGCGCGCGCCGCGACCGACGTAGACCGTGCGGCCGACCTTCAGCACGTCGCCGCCGTCGAGCGTGCCGGGCGGCGCGATGCGGTGCACGTCGAGCGCCAGCTCGTCGAGCGCGGTCGCGACGGTCGCGAGCTCGCCCCGCCGCGAGGCCGCGCCCGGCGACGCGAGGACGGCGAGATCGCCGAACACGACGACGGCGTCCTCGACGAAGACGCCATCGGGATGCTCGTCGGCGGGCTCGATCTCGATCACCTCCCAGCCGTGCGAGCGAAACGCGTCGACGTAGCGGTGCCACTGGACGAGCGCGAGGTCCGCGTCGACGGGCACGCGCCGCTGGTGCGTCAGCTCGCCGGCGGCGAGCCGCGGGGATGGGCGGCGGGCGAGGATCCGCGGCGACATCCGGCTAGCCGCGGTCGCCCCACAGACGCCCGCGCAGCCCCGACGCGCGCGCGACCGGCCGTGAGACCGCCGCGCGAATCGTCTCCTCGGTCCCGACGAGGACCAGCCGCCGGCGCGCGCGCGTCGCGGCGGTGTAGAGCAGCTCGCGCGTGAGGATCCGCGAGGTCGCCGCCGGCAGCAGCACGACGGCGGTGTCGAATTGCGAGCCCTGGCTCTTGTGGATCGTCATCGCAAACGCGGTCTCGATCGCGCCGAGCCGCGTCGGCGTGAACTCCAGCAGCTCGCCGCCGCGCTCGAACGCGGCGCTGACGCGGTCGGCGTCGGCCTGGACGATGACGCCGGTGTCGCCGTTGTAGAGGCGCAGCTCGTAGTCGTTCTGGGTGACGAGCAGCGGCCGGCCGACGTAGGCGAAGCCGTCGGGGTCGAAGCCGGGGATCGCGACCGCGAGCCAGCCCTCGATGCGGGCCGTCCAGGCGGCGACGCCCTGCGCTCCACGACGATGCGCGCACAGGACCCGCAGCGCGCCGAGGGCGGCGATCGCGTCGTGCGCGGCACCGGCCCGCGCGGCCTCGACGACGACGCGGCCGGCGGCGACGGCCTCGTCGCGGAGCGCCGCGAGCTCAGGGTCTGTCTCGGCCTCCGCGGCGGCGGCGTCGACGGCGATCCACGACACGTCCTCGGGCGCGGTCGCGAGGAGGTCGATCACCGCATCCGGGTCGCCGCGGCGGATCGCCTCTGCGAGCAGCGCGATCGCGCCGCCGAAGCGATGCACGCGGTCCAGGACGACGATGCCGCTGCCGTCGCCCGCCGGACCGACGATGTCGGCCAGCACGGCGCCGGCCTCGATCGACGTGAGCTGGCCCGGGTCGCCGACGAGGATCAGGCGCGCGTCGGGGCGGACCGCCTCGACGAGCCGTGCCATCAGCGACAGCGAGACCATCGACGTCTCGTCGACGATCACGACGTCGTGCGGCAGGCGGTTGCCGCGATGGTGGCGAAAGCGGCTGTGGCTGCCGGGTCGCCAGCCGAGCAGCCGGTGGATCGTCGACGCGCGCAGGTCGAGCAGCTGCGCCCGCACGGCATCGTCGACCGCCAGCTGCGCGGCCTCGGCGTGGACGGACTCCTCCAGCCGGGCCGCGGCCTTGCCGGTCGGCGCGGCGAGCGCGACCAGCGGCGGCGGGTCGGCAGCGGCGGCGGCCTGCTCGGCGAGCAGCGCGACGATCCGCGCGACCGTCGTCGTCTTGCCGGTGCCGGGACCGCCGGCGACGACGGCGAAGCGCCGCCGCACGGCCGTCGCGGCGGCCAGGCGCTGGCCCGCGTCGGCCTCGTCGCCGGCGAACAGGCGCTCCAGCCCGGCGGCGAGCAGGTCGCCGTCGGCGCGCGCGGCCGGCCCGTCGGCGAACGTGCGCAGGTCGGCGGCCACCTCGCGTTCCTCGCGCCAGTAGCGGTCCAGGTAGACCGTGCTGCCGACGAGGCGCAGCGGGCGGGCGGCCTGCGGGTCGCTGTCCTCGCCGACGGCCGCGAGCGGGCTGGCCGCGAGCGCGCCGACCCATTCCTCGGGCTCCGGCCACGGCAGCGCCGACAGGTCGACGGGCTCGTCGGAGTCGACCGCCGCCGTCGCGCGGATCGTCGCGAGATCGACGAGCACGTGACCCAGGCGCGGCCCGCGGACGGCGAACGCCGCGGCGAGCGCGACGCGCGCGTCGCGCTCGCCGGCCAGCTGCGTCAGCCGCACCGCGACGTGGACGTCGGCGGCCGACAGCACGCCGATGTCGTTGAACGCGCGCAGCAGGCCCGGCGCGTGGCGCGCGCGCCGGGGGTCGTGCGCGTCGATCTCGCTCGCGGCGGGCTCGATCACGGCGCCTGCCCCTGGTCGAACACGTCGCTGAGCGCGGCGATCAGCGCGCCCGGCGGGCGCCACTGAAACACGCCGCAGGTCGCGCCGTCGACGGTCGGCGTCGTGGGCCCCGTCATGCCGCGCAGGAACAGATACAGGACGCCGGCGATGTGGAGGTCCGGGTCGTAGTCGGGCAGCCGCCAGCGCAAATAGCGGTGCAGCGCGACGGTGTACAGCAGCGCCTGCAGCCCGTAGTGGCGGTGGCGCATCTCGGCGGCGAGCGCGGCGGGGCGGTGATGCCACGCGGTCAGCTCCTCGGCCGGCCCCGCGAGCCAGTTGGTCTTGTAGTCGGCGATCGCGTAGCGCGCGCCGCCGCCGTCTGCGGGCACGCGCAGGATCAGATCGATGCTGCCGGTGAGATAGCCGCGCACGCTCTGGCGCAGCGCCGGGTCATCCAGGCGCGCGGCATAGCCCTGCAGCGGGTCGCCGGCGGGCAGGTGCTCGCGCAGCAGCGCGGCGATCGCGGCGAGCGTCAGCCGCCCGGTCGGCTCGTCGCCGCCGACGAGCGGCAGCTCGAAATCGAGCTCGTCGAGGCGGTCGGCGCGCGCGATGTCGCACAGGCGCGCGCCGCCGACGAGCGGCCCGAGCGGCGTGCGCAGCGCCGCGCTCAGCCCCGCCGCGGCGACATCCGCGTCGCCGAGATCGACGTGGCGCCACCCCTGCCGCGCCTGGATCTGGGCTGCGATCTCAGACTCCAGGTCGGCGGCCGCGAAGTCCGCGCTCTCGAACACGCGATGCACGAGCGTGCCGACGTCCATCCCGACCGGCATCGCCGCCAGCGGCACGGATACGCCGCGCGGCGCGGCCTGCGCCTCGCCCCCGTCCGGCGTCACGCCCGACGCCGCCGGCAGCGGCTCGTCGTCGACGAGCCGCTGCTCGGGCTCGCTGGCGACGCCGACCTCGTACGCGCCGGCCGAGATGTCGCTGAACGACGTTCGCCGCCAGCCGACGTCGAGGCTGCGGTCGAAGACCGCCGCCGACAGGTCCGCGCCGGCGTTCGCCGCCGCCGCCCAGGACGCGGGCAGCCCCAGCCGCGATCGCTCGACGCTGATACAGCCTGGCGCCTGCGCGGCGAGCTCCTCGAAGCGAGCGACGGCGGCCGCGTCCGTCGGCGTCTTCGCGCCGGCGGGGGCGACGACCCCGTCGGCGTCGCGCGCGAACAGCAGCCGGCCGAGCGCGGAGTGGCGGCTGTCGTACGAGCCGGCCCACCACACGACGGCCTGATGGCGGGCGCGCGTGAGCGCGACGTAGGCCAGCCGCAGATCCTCGCCGCGCTGTTCCTCCTCGTGGTGGCGGCGATGGCGGGGATAGTCGGGTCCGTCGAGGCCGACGTCGATCGTCCGCTCGCCGCCCTGCGCGGGGTCGTGGAAGAACACGGGCTGCGGGTCGCGCGGGATGTAGCCGGGCTCCCACAGGTCGGGGCAGTAGACGATCGGGAACTCCAGCCCCTTGCTGCGGTGGATCGTCAGCACCTGGACGGCCTCGGCGTCGGACTCCAGCCGCCGCGTGCGCTCCTCGTCGCTCGTCTCGCGCGCCGCGGCGGCGATCCGCTGGCGCAGCCAGGCCGTCAGCGCCGCGCCGCCCATCTGCTCGGCCGTCGCGGTCGCGTGCAGGAGCTGGCCGACGTGGCGCAGGTCGGTGAGATCGCGCTCGCCGTCGGCCGTCGCCAGGACGCGGCCGGGCAGCCGCTCCGCACGCGTGATCGCCTCCATCAGGGCGGCGACGCCGCTCGTGCGCAGCACCCGCGCCCAGCGGTGCAGGCGCCGGTGGACCTCCTCCCACTCCGCCTCGCCCGCCGACGCGACGCGCGCGGCGGTCCATCCCAGAAACGGGGTCAGCGCCGCCGACCGCGCGCGCGTCGTCGAGGCGGGGCGCTCGATCGCCTCCAGCAGCCGCAGCCAGTCGCGCGCGGGGACGGTGCCGAAGACGCTGCCGGCGCCGTTGATGACGGCCGGGATGCCCGCGCGGTCGAGCTCCTCGCGCACGAGCGCGGCGTTGCGGTGCGTGCGCACGAGCACGGCGACGTGGCCGGGACGGATCTGCTCTGGATGGACCGCGGCCGGCCCGCCCTCGCGGATCTCCACGACCGCACGCGAGGACAGCAGACCGACGAGATCGGCGGCGAGGTCCTGCGCGATGTGGGCGCGCACGGACGGGGTGCCGGCGTAGCCGCCGCGCGTCGGCGTGATCGAGGGCTCGTCGCGATGCACGATCCGCACCCGCACGGCGGCGTCGACCGGCGCGCCCGCGAGTCCCGGCGTCTGGTTGGCGGGCGCGGCGCGCACCGTTCGATAGACGATGCCCTCGTGGCCGAGCGTCGCGCCGCCGAACATGACGTCGTAGGCGTCGATCAGCGCTTGGTCGCTGCGCCAGTTGATCTCGAGCGTCGCGCGCTCGTCCGCCGCCTCCGCGGCCGCGAGGTACTCGTAGACATCGGCTCCGCGGAAGGCGTAGATCGCCTGCTTGGGGTCGCCGATGAGGATCAGCGCGACGCCGCCGCCGCCGAACGCGCGGCGCATGATGTCCCACTGGACGGAGTCCGTGTCCTGGAACTCGTCGACGAGCACGACGCGGTAGCGCGACCGCAGCCGGGCGGCGGCCGCGTCGCCGCCCGGGCCCTTGAGCGTGTCGTCCAGTCGCGTCAGCAGATCGTCGTACGTGATCAGCGCCATGCGGCGCTTGCGGCGCTCGAGCTCGGTGCGGACGACGGACGCGAAGCGCACGCGCATCGCGGCGACGCTCGACTGCGGCGCGTTCTCGGGCTCGATTCGCGCGGCCGGGTTGGCGACCGCGGTGCGGGCGATGAGCAGCGCCTCCGCGCGGCTGAACTGCGGCTCGCCGTGGCGGTGGAAGCGGCGCACGAAGAGGTCGTCGACGACCTCCTCGACGAGGTCGGCGGGGTCCTCGACGAACGTCATGTCGGTCTCGACGTCGCCGACGATCCCGAGGCCGCCGAGCACGTCCTGGCAGAAGCCGTGCGTCGTCGCGATCGTCGCCGCGTCGAAGCGGGCGATCGCGCGCACGAGCCGGTCGTGGCGCTCGCGCACCTCCTCGCGCGATCCCCCGGCGAGCAGCGCGACGACCTCGTCGTCGTCGGCCGGCGGCGCGCCTGCGAGGCTGCGCGCCAGCCCCTGCTCGGTGTGCACGAGCCGCTCGCGGACGCGGTCGCGCAGCTCACCGGTCGCCATCCGCGTGAACGTCACGAGCAGGATCTCCTCCAGCGGCGTGCCCTCGGCGACGTAGCGCGCGGCGAGCGCGGCGATCGTGAACGTCTTGCCGGTCCCGGCGCTCGCCTCGAGCACGGTGATGGCGCTCGGCAGCGGGCCGCAGACGTCAAACGGGGCCGGCGCGGCGGCGCGGGTCATCGCTCGCTGACCTGCTCGACGGCGAGCAGGTCGTCCCAGATCCGTCGCGCGTAGCGGCCGAAGCGCGAGTCGTCCCCGGCGTGCCAGCCGTCGCCCTGCTCATCGGCGCGCGGTGGCTCGCGCAGCAGCTCCTCGATCGTGCGCTCGCCGCCGAGCACGAGCAGATGATCGGGCTCGCGGTCCTCGCGATCGAAGTTCCACGTCGACGCCCAGGCCCTGCGCGCCGCCGCCACCGGGCTCGTGCCGCCGCGCGCCGCGGCCGCGTACGCCGCCGAGCTCATGCACGCGATCGGCAGCGCCTCGCGCAGCCCGCGGTCGTAGACGTCGATCAGCCGTGCCAGGGCCGCGGTCGCGCGCTCGCTCCGCTCGCCGGGGTCGCCGCCGAGAGCCGGTATCCGGGCGATCGTCACGCTGGCGCGGTCGTCGGCGCCGAACCGGGCGCGACCGATCGTCACCGCCTCCAGCGCGCGCTGCGGATGCGATGCGGTGAGGGCGAGCAGCCGCACCCACGCGACCAGCCGGTGGCGCGGGCTCACGCGCGAGTACGTCACCGTGCCGAGCACGTCGCCGCGCACGCCCGGCGCCGTGCCGCGCAGAAAGCGACCGTCGCCGAGGCGGGCGTTGACCTCGACCGAGCCGGGCTCGCCGGCCGTGCCCAGCAGCGTGGCGGCCTGCGCGGCGATGCCGTGCACGGTCGGGCGCACGCGGTCGATCACCTGCGCGCCGAGCGCACCGGGCGGCAGCGTCCCGCGCGCGATCTCCGCGGCGACGCAGGCGTCGAGCTCGGCGCCGGCGAGCAGCCCGTCGACGAGCCGCTGTCCGACGGCCCACACCTGCAGGCCGTCGAGCTCGACCGGCAGCGCGTCGGCGACGTCCTCGTCGTAGTCGGCGACGCTGATCTGAAGCCGCTGGCGCAGAAACGCGCGCACCGGGCGCTCGGCGAACTTCACGAGCCCGTCGAGCTCGACGACCGCACCGGTGACGGCGGCCAGCGGCGCGCCCAGGAACGGTTCGCCGGCGGCGCGCGGCGCGAGGATCGCCTGCGCCCCGTCGAGGGCGACGCGGTCGAAGCTCCACGGCCGCGCGCGCGCGACGAGGCGGCCGGTTTCGAAGTTGCGCGGGTCGAACGGCTGCAACGGATGGCGCACGACGACCTGCGCGCGGGCGCCGCCGCCGCCCTCGACGCGGACGGTGCGGTCGACGACGTCGAGCAGCTCGCCGACCGGAACCGCCGGCGGGCGCGGCATGTTCGTGCGCTCGTCGTTGCCGGTGTAGGTGACGATCAGCCGGTCGGTCGCGGCGAGCAGCGCGTCGAGCAGCATCTGGCGATCCTCGGTTCGGGTGTCGCGGTCGCCGACGTGCTCCTCGGTGAGCATCAGGTCGTCGCCGTCGCGGTGGGCCTTGCGCGGGAAGGCACCGTCGTCGAGGCCGAGCAGGCAGACGACGCGATGCGGGACCGAGCGCATCGGCACGAGCGTGCAGATCGTCAGATGCCCGGTGCGGAAGTTCGCCCGCGTCGGGCGGCCCTGCAGGCGCTCGGCGAACAGCGCCCGCACCTCCGCCGCCAGCAGCTTCGTCGCGTCGGAGCGGCCACCGGCTCGCGCCTGCTCGACGACGTCGTCCAGCAACCGTTGCAGCTGGGCGCGCTGCCAGGCGTCGCGCACGCTCGTCGCGGTGAGCGCGTCGGCGGCCGCGGCGATCGCGGCGGCCCAGCCCGCGACGGTCTGCGCCGTGCTCAGCGCGTCGAGCGCAGCGCCGAGCCGATCGACGAACTCCGCGAAGCGCCCCGCCAGGTCGATCGCGCCGCTGTCGACGTCGTCGAGCGCGAGCACGCCCTCGTACAGCCGGTGGCCGTCCTCGGTCATCGCGACGCCGACGAGCAGCCGATCGACGCCCGTACGCCACGTGCCGGCGGCGAGCGAGTCGAGCTGGAACGGGGCGCGGTGCGCGGCATCCAGGCCCCAGCGAATGCCGCCGTCGGCGACCCATTGCTGGATGCGCGCGAGGTCGTCGTCGTCGAAGCGCAGGCGCCGCCGGACGGGATCGCGGTCGGCGAGGTCGAGCACCTGCGAGGCGGTCAGCCGCGCGCCCGTCAGGTCGAGCAGCTGCGCGACGACGCCGAGCACCGGGTTGGTCTGGCGCAGCGCGCGGTCGGCGAGGCGCACGCGCAGGTCGGGTACCCCTGTGTCGGCGGGCGCGCCGTCGGCGTCGCCGTCGCCGGCGAACAGCGCGCCGACGCCGAACGTCGCGTGGATCAGCGGCGCGAACGTCTCGATGTCGGGACACATGACGATGACGTCGCGCGGCTCGAGGCTGGGGTCCTCCTGGAGCAGGTGGAGGATCGCGTCGCGCGCGACCTCGACCTGGCGCGCGCGGCCATGGCAGGCGTGTACCTGCACGCTGCGGTCGTCGGGATCGAGCGCCGGTCGCGGGTCGT
Source organism: uncultured Solirubrobacteraceae bacterium (assembly GCA_963756465.1). Lineage (GTDB taxonomy): Bacteria > Actinomycetota > Thermoleophilia > Solirubrobacterales > Solirubrobacteraceae > CADCVQ01. The sequence continues at coordinate 888,987 of CAVWNK010000004.1, read as the reverse complement.
CGTGGCCGGGCATCGGCTCCCCGGGGGCGGCTCGATCGGCGCGCACGTCGGCCTGGATGCGCGCCAGCAGCGTCTCGCCGGCGTGCTCGACGGCGTGGTGGTGATCGACGTGCGCGGCGCCGTCGCCGCTGTCGACGACGAGCTGCAGCTCGCGGGCGTCCTGCCCCCACGAGGCGAGCAGGCTGTTGGCCGGCATTGTCGCGGTCACGTCCTCGCGGCGGAGCACGACGGCAGGCAGCTGCGGGCGCAGCGCGGCGACCTCGTCCCACAGCGCCGGCGACGGGTGCAGCAGGAACAGATGCACGTCGCGATCGGCGGCGAGCGCGCGCAGCACCGCGAGGCGGCCCGCCGGGAGCCGCGTCAGGCCGAACAGCGACAGCCGCGCCGGCAGGTCGACGAGGCCCGGGTCGGCGCGCAGGCGCGCGCACGCGGGCTCGAGGCGCTCGGCCGGGCTCGGGATGCCGATGCGCGCGCGCAAACGCCGCCACAGCTCGGCCTGCCAGCGCGCGTCGTCGGGCAGCACGTCCTGCCCGCGCGCCCACGCGCGCACCATCTCGGGCCGGTGCAGCGCGTAGCGATCGAAGAGATCGGCGATGTGGCGGACCGCGCTGAGGCGGCGCGAGCGCCGCGAGCGGTCGGCCTCCTCGTCGGTTGCGCCGAGGTGCGCGGCGAGGTTCTCCAGCCACGGCTCGCCGAGACATTCCCCGACGACGTCGAGCAGCGGCCACAGCGCGTGCTCGACGAGCCACGGGTCGGCGTCCGGGTCGATGCCCGACGCGGCCGCGACGGCGTCCGCGACGAGCCGGCGCGGCGACGGGAACGCCACGTTCGCGCAGACGCCGTCCGCACGGCCCGCCGCCGACACGCCGAGGTGGCCCGAGATGCGCTGCGTCAGCCAGCGCTCCATGCCGCGCGTCGGCACGGCCACGACCTCGGCCGCGAACGGGTCGCCGAGCGGCTCGCGCAGGAGCCCGCCGAGCGCGTCCACCAGACCGTCCGCGCGCGCAGCTCGATGAACGTGCAGCATGCCCGTGCTTCGTGCAGTCATCGGCGCTGAGGATGCCATGCGCGTGCGGACGTCGCGCGACACGCCGAGCCTGCGCGCGGCGATAGGATCGCGGCCGATGCCGAACGTCAGAGTGCGTCTGCCCGACGAGCTGCTGCAGCGCGCGGCGACGCGGGCGCACGAGCTCGGGTCGCACATCAACGAGCTCTACGCCGAGGCGATCGACCGCTACGTCGAGCTCAACAAGGACGCGTCGGCGGGCTCGCTGCGCAGCCGCAGCGGCATGCCGCGCGCGGCGCCGCAGCTCATCATCGAGATCCCCGAAGAGCTGTTCCAGCGCGCCGAGAAGCTCGCCAAGCGCCTGGGCAAGCGGCGCGACCTCATGTACGCCGAGGCGCTCGCCCGGCACCTGACCTACGCGCCGGCCGGCGACAGCGCTCTGGACCAGGGGCACGATCTGCCCAGCGGCGCGTGGCGCCCGACGGGCCCCGGCTGAGCGTGCGAGGTCGCGCGGCTCGGCGCGACCGCCCTAGGAGCCGTCGAGCACCATCGTCTCGGTGACCGTGTACACGCCGTTGGCGATGACCGCGTCGACGAACGGTTCGATCGCCGCGCGCCGCTCGGCGAAGTCGCCGTCGTCCTGGCTGCGCTCGAGCTCCTCGAGCGTCCCGTCGAAGAAGCCGAACGTGACGACCTCGTTCTCGTCGGCGAGCCCGCGCAGCGCGTGAAAGCGCACCCAGCCCGCGAGGGCGTCGTCCTGCGTCGGCATGAAGACCTGCATGAAGTCGTCGTAGGTGCCGGGCTTGAGCCGGCGGACGGTGTGGGCACAGAGCATGGCGGAGCCTCCTCGGCGAGAGCGGGTCGGTCGTGGTTGGGTGGTCTCGGCAGCCTCGCTCGTGTTACTCAGCGATGTCGATCGATCACGCCGATCGCGATCGCCCATCGTCGAGGCGGCCGCGCGCCGCGGCGCTGCCGGTCTAACGCAGCGCCAGCGCCGGGTCGGACCGCTGCCGGCGCCAGGTCCGCGGAAGCAGGGCGCCGACGGCGAACGTCGTTGCAAGACCGATCACGGTCAGCGTGGCGTGCATGCGCGGATCGATCACGTGCGCCTGCAGGCTCTCGAGCGAGATGGCGATCGTCATGACGCCGCCGCACTGCATCAGCGCGCCGATCGCCAGCGCCTCGCCCGAATCGAAACCGACGCTCCGCGCGGCGAGATACGCGGACGCGAGCTTGAGCGTGATCACCGCCACGATCATCGCGACGACGGTCGCCAGCACGTCGGCGTCCAGCTCGCGAAGGTCGGTGTGCAGCGCGGCCAGACCGAGGAAGACGGGCAGGCCGACGCGTCGCACGGCGACGCCGAGCCGGCGCTCGACGGACTGCGCGGTGACGCCCGCCTTGCGGACGGCGACGCCGACGATCAGCGGCCCGATCAGCAGGCTGGAGAGCATCGCGTCGCCGGCGAGCGCCGCCGCCACGGCGAGCGCCGCGACCGCGAACACCGCGACGGCCGGCCGCACCGAGCAGCGGCGCGCGCGAACCGCCGCGACGAAGACAGCGAGCAGGACCAGCCCGGCCGCGACGCGCAGCGCGACGCGCCCGCCGGCCGGCACGTCGCCGCCGCCGATCGCGATCGCAGCCGCGATCAGCGCGAGCGCGGTGGTGAACGCGGCGGCGACGATGACGACCGAGCCGACGGCGCTGTGCGCCATCGAACGATCCTCGACGATCCGGGCGACGACCGGCAGGCCGTTGGCCGCCAACGCCGCGGCGAACGCGAGCACGAACGCGCCCTGGCTGACTCCGGACGGCTTCCAGCCGCCGGCGTCGCCCAGCAGCGGCCCGACCACGAGCGCCAGCGCGACCATCGCGCCGATCGTGGCTGCCGAGAGCAACACGAGCGCGCCGGCGCGCCGGCGCATCGGCGCCGGATCGATCGTGATGCCGACGAGCAGCATGTAGAGCACGAGGCCGAGCTCGCCGACGATGGTCACGAGCCCGAGCGCGGTATCCGGGAACAGGTCGGCGATCCTGCCCTCGGCCTGCTGACCGGGCACGACGTCGGCGATCTGGCCGCCGAGCAGCAGGCCGGCGACGAAGACCGCCGCCATCTCGCCTGCGATGCGCGGCTGTCGCAGCCGATGCATGACCGCCCCGCCGATCCACGCGATCGCCGCGATCGCGACGATGTCGAGCAGCGCCAGCAACCAATCAGGCGGCACGCCCCACCCCCGCTCGGCGGGCCCTGCGCCTGCACGGCGGCGCCGTCACGCCGCTGTTCGCTCGCCGGCGCGCTGCAGCAGGAAGTCGATGATGTCGCTCAGCCGCGCCCCCGGGGTGAAGACGGCGGCGACACCGAGCCGCTCGAGCTCGGGGATGTCATGGCCCGGGATCGTGCCGCCGACGGTCACGAGCACGTCGTCGACGCCCTGCTCGCGCAGGAGATCGACGATCCGCGGAACGAGGGTCATGTGCGCGCCCGACAGGATAGACAGGCCGACGGCGTCGGCGTCCTCCTGGATGACCGTCTCGACGATCTGCTCCGGGATCTGGTGCAGCCCCGTGTAGATGACCTCGATGCCGGCGTCGCGCAGCGCGCTGGCGATGATCTTCGCGCCCCTGTCATGCCGTCGAGGCCGGGCTTCGCGACGACGACGCGCAGACCTTGGCGATCTCCTCGATCGCGACGCAGAGCATGAGCGGGCCGGTCCCGGTCCCGCCGTGCGCCTCGTCGAACGGCAGGCCGAACAGGTCGTGGTCGGCGAACAGCCGGCGGATGTCGGCGGGGAACTCCGCGTCGGCGTCGATCGCTGCGGCGCGCGGAGCGACGCGCTCGGCGACGATCTGCCGGATCACGGAGCGAGACGCGAGCTGATCCTCCGTCAGGCCGTACAGCGGGACGACGTCGGGCGCGCTCGTGGTCATCGGCTCGCCAGCACGACCGGGCGGGCGGGCGCGTACTCGTAGAAGCCGCGGCCAGCCTTGCGTCCGAGGGCGCCGGCGGCGACCATCCGGCGCAGCAGCGGCGGCGCCGCGAACTCCTCGCGCCCGTACTCCTCGTACAGGCAGGCGCAGATACCGTCGATGACGTCCAGCCCGATGAAGTCGCACAGCGTCAGCGGCCCCATCGGATGGCCGCAGCCGAGCGTCATCGCGTCGTCGATGTCCTCGCGCGTCGCGTGACCGGCGTCGTAGAGGGCGACGGCGCCGACGAGGTACGGGATCAGCAGCAGGTTGACGACGAAGCCGGCGCGATCCTTCGAGCGGATCGCGTGCTTGCCGAGCTGGCGCGCGAAGGCGCCGGCGGCCGCGATCACCTCGGGGCTCGTCGCGAAGCCCGGCACGATCTCGACGAGCGTCATCACCGGGACGGGCGAGAAGAAGTGCAGCCCCAGCACGCGGTCCGGGCGCGACGTCGCCTGCGCCAGCGTCGTGATCGGGATCGACGACGTGTTCGAGGCGAGGATCACGTCGCGCGGCAACCGCTCGTCGAGCAGGCGGAAGACGTCGCACTTGACGGCCCGGTCCTCGGTGACCGCCTCGACGACGAGCTGGCAGCCGGCGAGATCGTCGATCTGCGTCGTGAACGTGATCCGGTCGGCCGCCTCGGCGGCGGCCCGCGGGGCGAGCTTGCCGCGCTCGACCGCCTTCGCCAGCGAAGCGGCGATGCGCTCCTCGCTGCGCTGCAGCGGCGCGACCTGCGGCTCGTGCACGAGCGCGCGCACGCCCGCGACCGCGACGACCTCGGCGATGCCCGAGCCCATCTGGCCCGCGCCGACGACTCCGACGGTGTCCATGACTACGCGGCGGCGCCGGCGGTCGTCAGCCCGGCGCCGTCGCGCAGGAGGTCGGCCTTGCCCGTCTGCTCCCACGTGAAGTCCGCGTCGTCACGACCGAAATGCCCGTACGCCGCCGTCTTCTGATAGATCGGCCGATGCAGATCAAGCTCACGGCGAAACGCGCCCGGACGCAGATCGAAATGCTCGTCGACGAGCGCCGCGATCCGCTCACGCGCGATCTTCTCCGTACCGAACGTCTCGACCATCACGCTGACCGGATGCGCAACACCGATCGCGTAGGCAACCTGCACCTCGACACGATCAGCAACACCCGCCGCAACAAGATTCTTCGCCACCCAACGCGCCGCATACGCAGCCGAACGATCAACCTTCGACGGATCCTTACCCGAGAACGCACCGCCCCCATGGCGCGCCATCCCACCATACGTATCGACGATGATCTTGCGCCCCGTCAACCCACAATCGCCGACCGGGCCACCGATCACAAACCGCCCCGTCGGATTGACCAAAAACTCCTTACGCAACGCGTTGGCGTCAAACATGTCGGCCGGCAAGACCGCCAACACGACGTGCTCCCACAGATCGTCGCGGATCTGATCGCGCGTCGCGCTATCGGCATGCTGCGTAGAGATCAACAGCTTCTCAACCGCGACCGGCACCCCATCGCGATAGCGCACCGACACCTGCGTCTTGCCATCCGGACGCAGATACCCCAACGTCGCGTCATGACGCACCGCCGCCAACCGCCTGGCGAGCTTATGCGCCAACGAGATCGGCAACGGCATCAACTCCGGCGTCTCGACCGTCGCGTACCCAAACATCATCCCCTGATCGCCCGCACCCGCAATATCCAACTCATCATCATCAGACGGATCGGTCTGCGTCTCATAGGAATGATCGACGCCCTGAGCGATATCCGGCGACTGCTTGTCGATCGTGTTCAACACCGCGCACGAATCAGCCGAGAAGCCAAGATCGGCATCGATATACCCGATCGCGCGGATCGTCTCGCGCGCAACCTCCTGGATATCGACGAACGTCTCCGTCGAAATCTCCCCCGAAACGACGACAAGGCCCGTATTGACAAGCGTCTCACACGCCACCCGACCCGCCGGATCATCACGCATGACGGCATCCAGCACCCCATCAGAAATCTGGTCGGCAACCTTGTCCGGATGCCCCTCGGTCACCGACTCCGACGTAAAGAGGTACTCGTGCTGGGCGAAGCTCGTCATGGCTGGAACTCCCGTTCGCGGGTGGCTTGGAGGTGCGTCATCTGCTGCAGGCCGGCGACGCGCTCGTGCAGCTCGCCGGCCTCGAGGCGAGCGACGCGATCGGTTCCGAACTGCTCGACGTTGAACGACGCGAGCGCCGTCCCGTAGGCCATCGCCCGGCGCAGCGTCGCCTCGTCGCCGAGCTGATCGAGGTGTCGTGACAGGTAGCCGACGAAGCCGCCGGCGAACGTGTCACCGGCGCCGGTCGGGTCGACGACGGTCTCCAGCGGATAGGCCGGCAGGGCGAAGAAGCCGTCGGCCGTCAGCAGCGCTGCGCCGTACTCGCCCTGCTTGGCGACGATCGCGGTCGGGCCCCAGGAGAGCGCTTCGCGCGCCGCCGCGACGAGGCTCGGCCTGCCGGTCAGCTGCCGCAGCTCGGCGTCGTTGAGGATCAGGCAGTCGACACGGCCGATGACGTCGACGAGCTCCGACCGCGCGATCTCGATCCAGAGGTTCATCGAGTCCAGCGCGACGAAGCGCGGCTGCTCGCACTGCTCGAGCACGTCGCGCTGCAGGCTCGGCTGGATGTTGGCGAGGAACAGCACGTCGGCCTGCCGCGCGGCGGCGCTGAGCTTCGGCTGGAAGGTCTCGAAGACGCCGAGCTGCGTGTCGAGCGTCTCGCGCGAGTTCAGGTCCCAGCCGTACTCGCCGGCCCAGAAGAAGCTCGTGCCGCCGGGGACCCGCTCGACGTCGTCGGTGTTCGTCCCGCGCGTCGACAGCAGCAGCGTGGGCGTCAGCGCCGAAGTCGTCGCCGACGGGCCCGACGACGCGGACGTCGTCGAAGAAGGAGGCCGCCAGCGCGAAGTGCGTGGCGGCGCCGCCGACCATCCGCTCGCGCCTGCCCAGCGGCGTCGCGACCGTGTCGAAGGCGATGGACCCGACAACCGTGATGGCCATCGCCGCAGCATGGTGAGGCGTGCCGGCGCGCGCGCCTCCCGAGGGGGTGGTCTTCCCCTACCGAAGGGTGGGACTTGCGAACGGCGAGCCGTCGTGGAGCGTCAGGCGCAGATAGCGCGCGCTCGCGTCGGCGCGGTTGGACGCGTGCATCTTGCGCAGGATGTTCTTGACGTGGAACTTCACGGTGCCTTCGGAGACGAACAGCGCGCGCCCGATGTCACCGTTGGTCTTGCCGTCCGCCATCAGGCGCAGGACGTCGATCTCGCGCGCGGTGAGGTGGCTGGTGAGCCCGTCCTCGGTGACGAGCTCGGGGGTCGCGGCGCGGCTGTCCTGGTGCTCCCCGCCGGCCGCGGACAGTCCGATCGCGCCATCGCTGAGCTCGCCGGTGCGGGCCTCGGCCCAGGACGAGATGCGGCGGATCTCGCGGCGCTGGTCACGCAGGCGCCGGCGCAGCACGGCGCGTTCGAACACGAGCGCGAATCCGGCGGCGAAGTGCTCGAGCGCGTCGGCGTCCAGCTGCTCCAGCGGTCGCCGCGCCGGCAGGCGGTCGCCGTGCAGGAACCCGACCGCCGTCGCCTCCACGATGATCGGCGCGGCGATGTACTCGCGCCACTGCAGCGCCTGCAGGAACGCGTACCGCGCCGGCTGGGAATGATCGATGTCCGCCACGAGCCGCGCCTGCTTGCGGCGCAGCAGTTCGCACTCCAGCAGCGGGTAGGACAGCAGCAGCGGGGCGCCGAGCCCCAGCGGGCCGCTCGCGCGCTGGTCGCGATCGCCGCCGTGCAGGTGCTCGACGAAGAGCGTGCCGTTGTCGATCCTGCTGAGCACGACGCGGTCGAGGTCGGCCGCGGCCGCGGCCGCCTCGGCGCAGCGATCGACGATCTCGCTGGCCGGTCCCATCCGCGCCAGCGCGTCGACCGCCGCGCGAACGCGCTCGTGGGCGGCAAGCCGCAGCGCCACGTCGCCGGACGTCACGGCGCGTCGAGCTCCAGCGGCGCGGTCTGCGCCGATCGTCTGCGGATCTCCAGCAGATAGGCGACGACCAGGTCGCGATCGCCCGAGCGCGGGTGGTTGGCGTCGCTCAGCCGTTCGACGCGCCCGATCTGCGTGCGATGGTCGTGCAGCTCCGGCGGGAACGCGAAGACGCCGTACTCGACGACGCGAACGTCCAGGCCGGCGGCCGCCAGCAGGTCGGCGGTGCGCCGCTGCGACAGGATCGACAGCTGCACGACGTAGGCGACGCCCTCGGGGGCGAGCGCGTCGGCGAGCTTGGCGAGGACCGGATCCAGCGGCGTCCGGCCCCAGTAGTCGATCGGACGATGGCCGGTGACGTGCTGCTCGGGATCGACGGGAATCTGGTCGACGCAGGCGACGATGACCTCGTAGCGCTCCTCCGGCACCCACGGGAAGATGTCGATCCGCGCGGCCGTCATCCGCTCCCCGACGCCGTTGCGATGGGCGTTGGCCTCCGTGTTGCGGACCGCACGCTCGTCGATGTCGATCGCGCGCACGTGCAACGCGCCGTTGAGCGCGAGCTGGATCCCGAGGATGCCGGTGCCGCATCCGACGTCCAGGCAGCGCTGATGCGCGCCGATCGCCTGGTCGTACAGATAGCGCCACGCCATCAGGCTGGCGCTCGACGGCGCCACGACGCCGTCGTCGGCGACGAGCTCGGGGAACGGCAGCGGATGCAGCGCGCGTCCGCGCCGATCGGTCCACACGGGCGCGGGCGCGGGCGGCTCCTCGAGCAGCTCGTAGGGCACGGTCGCGGGCACCGGCGGCTCGCCCGCGATCGGATCTTCGGGCACGGTCTGCTCGAGCAGCGCGCGCGCCGCCGCGACATGGGCGGGTCCGACCCCGCAGCAGCCGCCGATGATCTGCGCCCCCTCCGCGCGCCAGCGCAGGGCCATCGCCGCGTACTCCGCGCTGCCGACACCGGGCTCGAAGCGCCAGCCCTCGTCGGTGTAGTAGCCGAGGTTGGGGTACACGCCGAGCGGCAGGTCGGTGAAGTCGCGCAGGTAGGACACCATCCCGTCGACGTGGTCGGGCGGAATGCAGTTGATCATCAGCGCGCCGACCCCCATCTCCTCGAAGCGGGCCGCCGTGCGCCCGAAGGCGTCGCCCTCCGGCCCGCCCCAATGCTGGCCGTAGACGCTGCAGAGACCGTGCCGGCAGCGCCGGAACGACAGCCACAGCGGGATCCCCGTGTCCAGCAGCGACTGGACCGTGGCGAACAGCGACGGCCGCACGACGGTCAGCGTCTCGAGCAGGACGAGATCGGGCGGCTCCTGGGCGAACAGGCGCGCAAGCAGCCGGATCGTGCTCTCGCCCTCGGCGGAGTCGACGTCGCCGTTGATCGAGAACGCGACCGCGCAGGTCTCGTCGCGCCCGCCCTCGGCGACCGCCTGGCGGGCGAGCCGCAGCCCGCGCCGCGCGAGATCCATCCAGTGCACGGGATGCGTCGAGTTCCACACCGGCGCCACGCCGTGCAGCAGCGCGCTCGGCAGACCCCACGTGTTCGTCGAGATCACGTCGCAGCCGGCGGCGACGTAGCCGCGGTGCACGTCGAGCACCGCGGCCGTCTCCTCGATCAGCGCGCGGGTTCCCCACAGGCGTTCGTCGACGGCGTGCTCGGCGTCGCTGAGATGGGGCAGCTCGGTGCCGGTCGCGCCGTCGAGCACGACGCACGTGCGCGCGCCGATCTTGTCGAGAATCCGCCCGTATTGCGGTGAGTACGTGGTCTGCACTGCTGACACGGAGATCACAGATGAGACCGGTCGGTCTCTCCCACGTCGGAACCTATTCCCGACCGCACCACCCGTCAAGCGGTGGCGCCCCGATATCAGCCCCCCTTCGTCGCGGTGATGTACGTCCAGCACGCCTTGAAGGAGTCGCGCGCGCCGAAGATCGTGTCGATCGCGTGGCGCATGATCTTCAGCCGGTCGGCGACCGCCTGCTCGGAAGGCTCCTGGCCCTCGATGCGCTTGGTGCCCCCGACCCAGCCGAGCACGGCCTCGTGGTAGGCGGTCATGAGCTCGAACCACTCGCTGACGTTGGCCACGATCGTCGCCTGGCTGACGTCGATCACGGTCAGGCCGTTGCGCTCCAGCGCGCCGGTGTAGTACTCGAGCGGGCGCGGCTGCAGGAAGACGCGGTCGCGGTGCGCGTGATGCGCCGCCATGCGCTTCGTGTCGTCCAGCGCCTCCCGGTACTGGGCGTAATCGGGGTCGCTGCGCACGAGGCTCTCGGCGAGGTCGTTGATGACCCAAACCGTCTCGTCGAGGATCCACTCGCCCGGCTTCGCGCTGGGGTTGCGCAGGTTGCCGGAGTTGATGAAGACCTGCCCGCCCGGCTTCAGCGCCCGCACCCAGGCCGATGCCACCTCGTCGAGATCGGGGTACAGGTGGATCGCGTTGACGGCGGCGATCGCGTCGACGCCGCGGGCCAGCAGCTCGGGCCCGAGGACCTCGTCGAGCGACTGCAGGCGCTTCTCCTGCTTGATGAAGCGCAGCAGTCGCGCCGCGAAGCGCGGGTCGTCCTTGTACTTCTCGTGCGCGACGCGCAGGAACTTCGCCGACGCGTCGACGACGATCGTGCCGACCGCGCGGTCGAACATCCGCAGGCGCAGGCGGTCGAGCAGGATGCCGGTCCCGCCGGAGTAGTCGACGAGGATGTCGCCGTCCTGCAGGTGCGCCGCGAGCTGCGTGACGCTCGGGTTGAGGTTGTCGTACCAGCCGTGCTCGTCGACGTGGTCGTACGCGAGGCCCGCCTCGCTGATCGGCGCCCGCGTCCAGTCCTCGTCGGGGATGCGGTCAAAGCCCGCGGGCCACTCGAACGCCGTCTTGGGCCGCGGCACGTCGAGGCGCTGGCAGGTCGCACGGTGCAGCTCGAACAGCTCGTCGACCGCCACCGAGCCACCGCGACCCCATCCGCAGTCGGTGGCGACGCCGAAGCGCTGCACGTAGCGGCTCGCCGACGTGATCCGCCGGCGGGCACCGACCTTGCCGTCCTGGAGGTGCAGCACGCCGAGGTACAGCTCCGTCGCCGGATCCAGGCGCAGCTCCTGCAGGGGCGCGAAGTACTCGTCCTCGGCCTGGGCCGGGACGGGCAGGTGGATCCAGTTCAGCGGCCGGTACAGCGCGGTCGCCAGGGCGTTGGCCACCTCGACGAGCTTGCGGGTGTCCTCCGGAACGGTGAAGTGGCCGTGGTAGTCGTCGCCGTAGCACAGGTGGAAGCCGAGCTCGACGCCGGCGGGCACCCCGCGGCTGACGCGCAGGAGGCGCTCCAGCACGCCCGAGCGGCTGCCCTGAAACCACGCCACGTTGATGCCCTCGAGGATCGCGAACTCCAGCCGCGTGTCCCACTGCAGCGCGAGCTGGTCGTGCGGCACGGCGGCGAAGATCTCGTCCAGCTCGCGCAGCACCTGCGCCTCGTAGAGCGGCTCCACGAGCGCCTGGTGCTCGGGATCGATGAACGCGCTCACCGGCGCCAGCGGCGTCGGCAGCGAGACCTGGAAGCGGACGTGCGCGGGGATCACGCCGTCGCGCTTGAGCTTGGCGAAGATCGCGAACGACGAGATCGCCGCGTCGGCGAAGCCGAGGTTGTCCAGCACGATGTCCGCGGCGCGCTCGCCGTCGCGCAGCCGCAGCTTCGGCAGCGTGCGGTAGCTGCCGTCGCCGGGCGGGCCGACCTCGAACTGCGGCAGGGCGCTGAAGACGGGGTACTGCCACAGAATCCAGTCAGAGCGCGGACCGGGCTCGCCGTCGGGGAGCCGGCGCAGCCGGTCGCCGAGCGCCTCGGCCGTGCGGCGAAAGACCTCCTCGACCCTGCCCAACGGCACGCTGCCGACAAGATGAGCCCCGACCGGCTCACGCTGCGCGAGCGGGTCGGCGCCGGCCTCCGGCTCGGTCTGCGTTGCCGCCGTCGCGATCGTCGCCTGTTCGGTCATCGTCGCTCATCACCTCTCGGTCGTGGTCCGGCTGCCTGCCGGTCGGCGTCGTCGTCGGCGGCGACCGGCCCGGCGACGATATGTGCGCCTCCAGGGGGCGACAACGCGCCGGAAGGGGTGGATCCCCTGCTCCATGGAGCAGTCCTGCGTGCCATCCCGCGACCGTGCTGGTAGAGACCCGAGCATGCCCAGCCCCACGAGTGAGACGGCGTGACCTCCGCCTACATCATCGGTTCGTCGGCGACGCGCTGCGGCCGCTTTTTCGATACCACGGTCGCCGCGATGGCGATCGAGGCGCTCGACGGCGCGCTTGCCGACGCCGGGCACGAGGTCGGTCGCATCGAGGCGATCTTCTTCGCCAACGCGCTGTCGGGTCTGATGACCGGCCAGGAGTGCGTGCGCGGCCAGGTCGCGCTGCGTCACTCGCGCTACGGCGGGATCCCGACCGTGAACGTCGAGAACGCGTGCGCGAGCGGCTCGACGGCGCTGCACCTCGCCTGCATGGCGATCGACGCGGGCGTCTACGAGACCGTCGCCGTCGTCGGCTCGGAGAAGATGTCGCATCCCGACAAGCGCCGGTCGATCCAGGCGCTGGCGGGCGCGGCCGACGTCGACCTGCTCGCCGACGCGCCCGAGGATCACAGCGTGTTCATGGACAGCTACGCCGAGCGCGCGCTCGCCCGGATCGAGCGCCACGGCTGGAGCGCGTCGGACTTCGCCCGCGTCGTCGTGAAGAACCGCCGCCACGCCGTCCACAACAGCGGCGCGCAGTTTCGCACCGAGATGACCGTCGACGAGGTCCTCTCCAGCCGCATGATCACCGAGCCGCTGACGCTGCCGATGTGCTCACCGATCGGTGACGGTGCGGCGGCGCTGATCCTGACCGGCGCGCCCAACGGCGCCGCCGGTGCGATTCGCGTGCGCGCAAGCGCGCTGAGCGCGACCGGCGGGCCGGCGCCCGGCTCGGTCGTGCAGCGCGCGAGCGCGACCGCGCGCGAGCAGAGCGGTCTGGCGGCGGAGGACGTCGACGTCATCGAGGTGCACGACGCCACCGCGTCCGCGGAGCTCGAGGCCTACGAGCATCTGGGCCTGGCGGCGCCGGGCGAGGGCAACCGGCTGATCGTCGAGGGCAAGACCGCGCTCGGCGGCGCTCTGCCGGTCAACACCGGCGGAGGGCTGCTGTCGCGCGGGCATCCCGTCGGCGCGACGGGTGTGCTGCAGGTCGTCGAGCTCGTCGCGCAGCTGCGCGGCAGGGCCGGCGAGCGCCAGGTCGACCTCGATCCGCGGCTGGCGCTGGCCCAGAACGCCGGCGGCTTCGTCGAAGGCGACAACGCGGTCGGGGTGATCACGGTGCTCGAGCGCGAGCGGTAGGGCAACAGGGGCTGGTTGAGACCAGGCGAGACAACGAGGAGGAGATTGGCATGACCGATTACGATCCGAGGACCGATACCGGGATCCCGACCGAGCCCGTCGGCTCGCTGCCCCGGCCCGCCAAGCTGCAGGCTGCCTACGCGGAGTACGACGAGGGCAAGATCTCCAAGGAGGATCTCGAGCAGCTTCAAGACGAGGCCGCGAAGGACTCGATCGAGCGTTACGAGGCGACCGGTTCGCCGATCATCTCTGACGGTGAGCAGCGCTGGTCGTCGTTTGCGACCTACCCGATCGCCGACACGCTGGCGGGCACGGGCCTGGCCGAGAACCTCGGCCCGGGCGGCCAGTTCTTCGCGATCTTCGCCGACGGCCACGGCCGCCAGCTGCCCAAGCTGACCGGCGGCCCGCTGAAGTACAACTTCTACGCCGCCGACACCCTGAAGAAGTCGCTGCCCTACGCGACCAAGCCGATGAAGCAGGCCGTCATCGCACCGTCGATGCTGGCGCTGCTGTACCCCTTGAGCGACCCCGTTCCGGGCTACTCGCGCGAGCAGTTCGAAGAGGACATCGTGCAGGAGTGCGTGACCGACATCCGCAAGGCCTTCGAGGCCGGCGCCGCGCGCGTCTCGATCGACTTCACCGAGGGGCGCCTGGCGACCCGCGAGGACCCGCGCAACCCGTGGACCGGCGCCGGGCTGCTGCCGCACTTCATCGAGCTCAACAACCGCGTGCTGGCCAACTTCTCTGACCAGGAGCGCCAGAGCATCGGCGTCCACACCTGCCCCGGCGGCGACCGCGACTCCGTGCACTCCGCCGACGTGCCCTACAACAACCTGCTGCCCGAGATGTTCAAGATCAACGCCGGCTACTTCCTCATCCAGCTGGCCTCCGAACGCGACCGCGACTCCGTCTACGAATCGATCGGACAGCACAGCCGCGACGACCAGATGTGCTACATCGGCGTCACCGTCACGCAGTCACCGCGCCCCGAAAGCGCACAAGAGATCTGCGACGCGATCGTGCGCGCCGCGGACTTCATCCCCAAAGAGCGCCTCGGCACGACCGACGACTGCGGCTTCTCACCATTCTCGATCGACGAGAAGCCCAACCACGGCTCGCCCGACTACGCCCGCGAGATCGCATTCCAAAAGATCGCCAACCGCGTCGAAGGCACCCGCCGCGCCGCCGAAAAACTCGGCGTCAGCTAACAACCACACCACCGCCACCGACAGCGCGAACGGCCCGCCCCGCGGCGGGCCGTTCGCCCCGTTTCGAGCGACAGGCCGAACCACCTCACAGGCGATGCAGACAAGCTCGCACCGGACCGACCTCGCGTCGGTGCCCCACACATGCCTGGCGGCATCGGCCGCCCTGCACGCCCATGACGGGCACCCCGTCGTGGCGCACTACGGCTCGGTTCCCGCCGAGATCGCCGTCTGCATGAAGAGCGTCGGGCTCGCCGACCACTCCGACTACGGCGTCCATGAGCTGCGCGGCGACCGCGAGCTGCTCGATCGCGCCCTCGTCGCGCGCGTCGGCGACCCGCCCCTCGCCGTCGGCAGCGGCCGGCGTCTGCGCGGCGTCTGGTATCTGCGCGTCGATGCGCGCCGGGCCCTGCTCGTCGGCCCTCACGCTGCGCTCGCGCGGGCGGCGCCCGCGGTCGGCCGCGGTCGTGACCGCGGCGAGTCTGACGCACAGCGACATCGGCGCGGGGCTGGCGATCGTCGGCTTGATCGGCCCGCGCGCCGCGCGGCTGCTGGCCGCCGCGCAGCTGACCGGCGACCTGCCGACGGGCGCGGTCGCGACCGCCGCCGGCGAGCGATCGATCGTCGCGATCCTGCGCGAGCGCCGGCGGCGCTACCTCGCGCTCGTCCGCGCGGACGCCGCCGACGCCTTCTGGGCGCGGTTGCTGACCGCCGGCGAGCCGCTCGGCGTGGCGTTCGTCGGCTTCGACGCGCTGACGCTGCTGGACGTTTCCGCCTGCGATCCGGGCTGACCGGCGAGGCGAGGCTGTCGCGGCGAGCCGGCCGACGCTCGCAGATTCCGGCGTGGACGGTCAGATGAGCTCGGGGTCGGTCATGACCTCGACCATCGCCGGTCCGTCGTGCGCGAAGGCCTGCTCGAGGGCGGCGTCGAGATCGCTCGCCGCCGAGACGCGGATGCCGAGCGCTCCGCAGTTGCGGGCGAACGCGGCGAAGTCGGGGTTGTGCAGCGATGTCTGCCAGACATCCCACTCGCCGGCCCGCTGCTCCTTGGAGATCTTGCCCAGCTGGCCGTTGTTGAGCAGGACGTGCGTGATGTCGAGGTTGTGCTTGACGGCGGTGGTGACCTCGGCCATGTACTGCGCGAAGCCGCCGTCGCCGGTCACGGCCACGGTCTTGCGCTCGGGTGCCGCGACGGCCGCTCCGATCGCCGCCGGGTAGCCGAATCCGATCGAGCCGAGGTAGCCGGACATGAGCACGGTCTGCCGCTCGGGCTCGAAGTAGCGGCCGAAGGAGTAGGCGTGGTTGCCGACGTCGACGGCGATCACCGCGTCGGCGGGCGTGCGCCGGTTCATCGCCGCGAACACGGCCGCCGAGGCGACGCCGTTGCCGCGGTCGTCGCGCTCGCGCGACGCCTTCTCGGCGCGCCAGATCGCCCAGCGCTCGCGCAGCTGCGCGAGTCTGGTCCTCGCTCGTGTGGCCGGCGGGCAGGCCGTCGAGCAGCAGCCGGGCGGTGACGGCGGCGTCGCCCCAGACGGGCACCGCGACAGGGTGGAACTTGCCGAGCTGCAGCGGGTCGGAGTCGACCTGGACGATCGTCTTGCCGGCGTAGATGCCCGTGTGGTTGGAGAACGATGCCCCGAAGACGAGGATCAGATCGGACTCGTTCATGAACCAGCTCGCGACCGGGGTGCCGGAGCGCCCGAGGACGCCGGCGGCGAGCGGGTGTGCGTCGGGGATCTGCCCCTTGGCCTTGAACGTCGTGATGACCGGTGCGCCGAGCCGCTCGGCGAGCGCGACGATCGGCTGCATCTGAAAGCGCGCGCCGTGGCCGACGATCACGATCGGTCGGGCGGCCTGCGCGGTCGCCGACAGCGCCGCCGCGAGCGACTCCGCGGGAGGGGCGATCGCCGAAGGCGCGATCCGGCCCGCGGGACCGCCGGGCTGCTCCTCGCCCGCCGGCAGCGTCTGCACCTCGTCGGGGAAGATGAGGTGTGCCGGGCCGGGTGCGAGCAGCGCGTTCTTGCACGCCAGCGTCATCAGCTCAGCGTGGTGTGACGAGCTCAGCACGGTCTCACTCCAGGCGGCGACGGTGCCGAATGCGCCCGCGAGGTCGACCTCCTGGAAGGCGCCCGGACCGAGGACCTGGGTGTCGACCTGGCCCGTCAGCGCGAGCACCGGGGAGCGATCGACCTTCGCGTCCCAGAGGCCCGTCAACAGGTTGGTGGCGCCCGGCCCGGCGATCGTCAGGCAGGCAGCGGGACGGCCGGTGAGCTTGCCGTAGGCGGACGCCGCGAAGGCGGCGGCTCCCTCGTGGCGGATGCCGATGAACGCCAGCTCGCCGGCCTGTTCGCGGCGCCGCAGCGCGTCGGCCAGGCCGAGGTTGGAGTGTCCGACCATGCCGAAGACGTGCTTGACGCCCCAGCTGACCATCGTCTTGGCCATGACGTCGGTGACCGTGTCCTGGTGAGCGTCGTCCTCCTGCACGCCGACGAAGACGTCGCCGTCACGGATCTCGAGCGGGTACGTCGTCGCCTCGTCGTCGAAGCCCGGGCTCTTGCCGTCCAGCGGGCAGTAGTCGAAGCCGTGCCACGGGCAGCGCAGCAGCCCGTTCTCGATCGATCCCTCGCCGAGCGGCCCGCCCTGGTGGGGGCAGTGGTTGTCCAGCGCGGAGAACTGCCCGTCGTAGTGGACGAGCGCGATCGACTTGTGGCCGGCGGCCACCGTCGTGACGCGGCCCTCCGGAAGCTCGCGCGCGCTCAGCACGCGGTGCCAGGTCGTCATCGTTGCGCCTCCCGTGTGAGTAGTTCGTCGCGTCTGGTCGTGAAGAAGTCCAGCGCCGCCTGGCGACGGTCGTCGCTTGCCAGCAGCGCTGCGTAGGACAGCTCGGCGCCGGTGAACGCCGACGCGTTCCACCGCTGGCCCTGCACCGCGGCGCTCCACGGCACGACGTAGAGGTAGGGCTCGGCGTGAAGCTCGTCGCCCGGCGAGGCGCCGTAGCCGGCCCGCTGCCCGCGGGCGTCCGCGCCGAGCTCGATCGCGACGTCGAAGTGCTCGGGCCACAGCTGCGGCGGCGTGGGGTCGTGCTCGAGCGGCGTGTCGGCGCGGAGCTCCTCGAGCACCCCGGCGCCGAACGCAAACCAGCTCGCCAGCGCGGCAGCGGCCGCGGCGTCGACACCGTCGAGCGGCTCGCGGGTGATCGTCGTCCCGTCGCGGACGACGAGCTCGGTGCCGTCGACGTGGAGCTGGATCACGTCGCCGAACGGCGCGGTGCCGAATCCACCGGGCAGCGCGCGCAGCCCGAAGCGGCCCGTCACGCGCTCGCGGGCGGGCTTGAGCACCTCGGCCGCGACGCGATGCAGCTCGCTTCGCGTGGCGGCGAACCCGGCGGGAAGCGTCGACAGCATGGTGCTGCGTCAGCCCGCGGCGAGATTCGTTACGCCCGGACCTCAGCGCTGCGTCGTTCCCGCACGCCGGCTCGTCGGCGGCGTCCCCGCGCGCCACCGCCGGCGGCCGGAGACGTCGCGCTTGCATACCCACCGGGGGTATGTGTACGATACCCCCTGACGGTATGCACCGCGCGTTACGTTGGCACAGGGAACGGAGGCACGACGATGACAACGGCCCACGCCGAGCACGCAGGTCACACGATGCCCACATCGGGGGGAGCACTGACGCGCGTCGCGCTCAGCGCGACGCTGCACTGCCTCACAGGCTGCGCGATCGGCGAGGTCCTCGGCATGGTCATCGGCACCGCGCTGGGCTTCTCGGACCTCGGCACGATCGCGCTCGCCGTCGCGCTGGCGTTCCTGTTCGGCTACGCCCTGACGAGCCTGCCGCTGTTGCGCGCGGGGTTCACCATCGCCGCCGTCATCCCGATCGCGCTCGCGGCCGACACCCTCAGCATCGCGGTCATGGAGATCGTCGACAACGCGATCATGCTGCTCGTTCCCGGCGCGATGGAGGCCGGCGTCGACGACGTGCTGTTCTGGGGCGCGCTGTCCTTCGCCCTCGTGATCGCCGGCGCCGTGGCGCTGCCGGTCAACCGCTGGCTCATCGCGCGCGGCAAGGGCCACGCCGTCGTCCACGAGACCGGCGTGCACGGCGGCCTGCCGCCGCGCGTCGTCGGGATCGCAGCGGCGATCGCGTTCCTCTTCGGAACCGGCGTCCTCGTCGCGGAGATCCTCGACACCGCCGAGCCCGCTCACGACGCGGGCGGCCACAGCGCCCTTGCCGGGCCGCCGACGGTGACGGATTCGTGACGCCGGGGGTCGCGGTGTCACCGCGGGCGTGCGGGGTCGTGCCTCAAGGCCAGCGGTTAGGCTCACGCGGTCGCTCGCGACGTCCCAACAACCCGAACTGCTCGACGAGCAGGAGGAAGGATCGCTCGGTGTCCTCAGACGAGAACAAGGCCGTGGTGCGACGCTGGATCGAGGGGTTCAACGATGGCGACGAGCAGGCGGAGGCCGACGCCCGCACGTCCGACTACGTCGCCCACTTTCCGGGCGCGCCCCCGTTGGACTCCGATGGGTGGATCCAGGCCACCGGCTCGTTCGTCGAGGCGTTCCCCGACCTGCGGCTGACGGTGGAGGACATCATCGCCGAGGGCGACATGGTCGCGGCGCGCGTCAGTTTTCGCGGCACCCACGACGGGCCCTTCCAAGGCATCGCGCCGACGAACAGGCACGTGACCTTCACGAGCATCGAGATCAACCGCATGGCGGACGGCAAGGTGGCCGAGCACTGGGTCGAGATCGACCTCGTCGGATTGCTGCAGCAGTTGGGTGCCATGCCGGCGGCCCCGCCGCCGACGTAGGTACCGACGCGCGCGGGGCCGCGAACCCAGGGGAACCGCGCCGCGCCCGCGGGCCGTCAGGCGGGCGCTGCGGGGACGAGCAGCACGGGCCTGCCCGCGTGGCGCAGGATGGCCTCGGCGTTGCTGCCCAGCAGCGCCGCCGCGATCCGCGAGCGCCCGCGCGTGCCGCTGACGACGACCGCGGCGTCGTGCTCGCCGGCCGCGGCGACGATCGCCGGCGCGACGCCGTGCGCCGTCTGGGGTGTCTCGGTCTCGCACGGCCAGCCGGCGGCGGCGAGCATCGACGCGCCCTCGCCGGCGCGTTCGGCCGCGGCCCGGCGGGAGGCGTCGTCGAGCCGCGCGGCGCCGGTGCGCGCGACCTCGTCGGGAATCGCCAGCAGGGCGGCGCCGACGGTGTCGGCGGCCGCGTGCCAGGCGGTCGCGACGACCGCCGGCCGGAGGCGCAGCAGCCGCGCCGCGGCGCCGACCGCATAGGCCGCCGTCTCCGAGCCGTCGTAGGCGAAGAGCGCGGGCGCGTCCGCGCGGGCAGGCTCGCCAGCGGCAGGCACGACGAGCAGTGGGCGGTGCGCGCGGTGCGCGAGCGCGCGGGCCTCGCCGCCGAGCGCCCCGAGATGCAGGGACGCGCGCTCGTTCGCCCCCGCGACGATGAGCGCGGCGTCGAGCTCGTCGGCGACCTCGAGGATGATCCGCCAGGGCGCGCGCTGGTCGGAGACGACGCGCGACGTGGCCTCGACGCCGTGGCGCTCGAGCGCGTCGATCGCGGCCGCGGCCGCGCGACCGGCGGCTTCGCAGGCCGCGGCGCGCAGGTCGTGGTGGGTGTCGTAGAAGGCGTCCATGACTGCGTTCAAGGGGCCGAGGAGAAGTGGCGGCGCCCAGCTCGCGAGGACGACCGCGCGACGACCGGCCAGCAACGGCGCGGCGACGTCCGCCAGCAGTGCGGCGGCTGCGGCGTCGGTCCCGGCGCAGAGCAGCAGCGGGCCGTCGGGTGGCGCGGTGGAGGGCTCTGCAGCCATGGGGATGAACAGTAGGCGCCCGCTGGCCCGCGCGCGTCCGTGGTTGTCCGCGGCGGTCCGCAGCGGGCGGCGGGCCAGCCGCACAAGGGCTCGGTGCTTCGCCGACGAGGGCAGTCGCGGGTTCGAACTGGCGCCGTGTCAGGTTGGTATTGCTTCACGGTTATGACACCTGTAGCTTGCGCCGTAAGAGGGCCGCGCTCGTGGGGGACTGGTGCGGCCGCATAGACGCTGAAAGGACGCAAAGCACCATGAGGCATGCCTTCAGGCGTGCGGCTGTGCTGGCCGCCGCATGCACACTTGTCGGGAGCGCGTCTGCGCTCGCGGCCCCGAACAACAACACCTCGCAGAAGCTGCGGGCCGCGGTGACGCTCGACGGCGTGCGCTCGCACCAGGCGGCGCTGCAGGGCGTCGCCGACCTCGCGGGCGGCAACCGCTTCGCCGGACTGCCCGGACACGACGGGTCGGCGCAGTACGTCATGCGCAAGCTCAGGGAGGCCGGCTACGAGCCGACCGTGTTCCCGTTCACATACGACGCGTTCTTCGAGGTCACGCCCTCGCAGGTCGCGCAGACGGCTCCGACGCCCACGACCTACGTCAACGGCAACGACTTCCGCACGATGACCTACTCCGGCAGCGGCTCGGCGGCGGCGAGGCTCGTGCGGCCGTCGGGCGACCCGAACGGCTGCGCGGCCGGCGACTTCGCCGGCTTCGTTCCCGGGCGGATCGCGCTCGTCGTGCGCGGCACCTGCACGTTCCGGATCAAGACCGACAACGCGATCGCCGCCGGCGCTTCGGCGATCCTCGTCTACAACAACATCCCGGGCCTGCTGTCGGGCACGCTGGGCGAGGCCGGAGGCTTGTCGGCGATCCCGTCGCTCGGCCTGACCCAGGCCCTCGGCCAGAGCCTCATCGCCCAGATGGTGGCCGGCGATGAGATCATGATGAGCGTCCAAACCGACACGGACTCGCGCCCGCTGGACACCTACAACGTCCTCGCCGAGACCGAGGGCGGCGATCCGAACAACGTCGTCATGGCCGGCGGCCACCTCGACTCGGTGGCGACCGGTCCTGGCATCAACGACAACGGCTCCGGGTCGGCCGCGGTCCTCGAGACGGCGATCCAGATGGCCAAGGTCAAGCCGCGCAACAAGGTCCGCTTCGCGTGGTGGAGCGCGGAGGAGTCCGGCCTCGTCGGCGCGCGGCGCTACGTCAGTTCGCTGAGCCAGGCGGAGGGCGACCGGATCGCCCTGTACCTGAACTTCGACATGGTCGGCTCGCCGAACTTCGTGCGCTTCGTCTACGACGGCGACAACTCGACCGGAGGGGCGACGCCCGCGAACCTCGCGGGATGCGAGGCCCGCTGCATGGGCGGCTCGGGCGTCATCGAGTCGGTCTTCAACGGCTACTTCGCCCAGGTCGCGAACCTCGCCGCCGAGCCGACGCCGTTCAACGGGCGCTCGGACTACGGTCCGTTCATCGAGACGAACATCCCGGCGGGCGGCCTGTTCACCGGCGCCGAGGCGATCAAGACGGCGGCGCAGGCCGCGACGTACGGCGGGACCGCGGGCATGGCCTACGACCCCTGCTACCACGCGGCGTGCGACACGTACGCCAACAACTCCGACACGGGCCTGGACCAGATGTCCGACGCGATCGCCCACTCGGTGATCACGTTCGCCCAGAACTCCGAGATCGTCAACGGCGTCAAGGGCAAGGGCAACTTCAAGCGCCCGCCGAGGGCCGACGGCTCGCCGGGTAGCGGCGGCGGCGGCGGCGGCCTGCACGACGACCACGAGGACTCCGACCAGTAGGACGGCAGGGCCGCTGCGTCCCGGCGCCGCCGGGGCGCAGCGGCACTCCCGCGCGGTGACGCGCGGGCCAGCCTCGGCGACGGCGCAACCGGCGCGTGGGTCGATCGCCGCGCTCGTCGCGATCACGTCCCCACGACGGCCTTGAACGATCCGAGCAGCTCCAGTTGCGCGGGCGTCGTCTCGACGCGCCCACGCGCGCGACCGCCGCAGCCGTCCAGGCTCGCGAGCTCGCAGAAATCGCGATGCACGTCCAGACCGATCGACCTCACCACAACCGCTCTGATCGCAACCGGACGCGGCATCCGAGAACCAGCGGCCCGCGGCGGTCGTGTCGAACGAAGCGGCGCATGCAGCCCCTGATGCGACACGATCGCTGGATATCCGGCGCAACTCGCCGTCGAGGACGGCCGACTCCATGGTGAGACTCGGGTAGCGCCGGGCCTCCAGCCGTGTGCACAGGTCGCGGCAGTTGTCGACCTGGCGCAAGGCCGCGATCGCCGAGACCGGCACCGCCGGGGAGCTCGCGCCGATGACGATCGCCAACGCCCTTCTGCACGCGCGCGGGCACGCGCGCCTCGCGGCGGGCGACGCTGCGGCCGCCCTCGGCGAGTTCGAGGAGCTGCTGCGCCGCGACACGACGTGGGGCGTGCTCAACCCGGGCGCCTGGCCCACGCGCAGCTCGGCCGCGCTCGCGCACCTGCACCTCGGGCAGGCTGACGAGGCGGCACGACTGGCTGCCTACGAGCTGCAGGTCGCCAGGCGCTGGGGCGCACCCGGACCGATCGCGCTCGCGATGCGCGTCGGCGCGCTCGCTGAGGGCGGCCCGGCGGCGATCGCGCGCCTACGCGAATCCGTCGATGTCGCCGCAGGCTCCGAGGCACGCTGCGAACACGCCCGCTCGCTCGTCGAGCTCGGCGCCGCGCTGCGGCGCGCTCCGGCTCGCCCGCCGCGCACGAGACGAGCTCGTGACCGCCGGCGCGCGCCCCCGGCGCGTTCCGCTGTCGGGCGTGGCGTCGCTGACGGCGAGCGAGCTGCGCGTGGCGCGCAGCGCCGCCGCGGGTCGCTCCAACCGCGAGATCGCCCAGGCGCTGTTCGTCACGGTGCGGACGATCGAAGGCCACCTCACGCACGCCTACCAGAAGCTCGGGATCGCTTCGCGCGGCCAGCTCGCCGAGGTCTTGGACGAGCAGCCCGCCCCGGGCGTCGTGACCGCCGGACCCGAGCGCCCGGGCCGGTCGGCTCAGCCGTCGGACGGATCGCCGACGTAGACCTCGGTGCGGCCGCTCTCGGGCCCGGACGGCTCGACCGAGACCACCATGCGCCAGACGCACTCGTCGGGGTCGCCGACGGTCCGCGCCACCGGGCGTGCCCGCCCGGCGTCGTTGGGATTGCCGATGCCGCGGGCCACGACGTCGTGGTGGACGCCCTCGCCGGTCGCAGGTCGAAGTTCTTGACGCGTCACGTTCGAGGACGACGGCCGAGTGCCCGCCCGAGCGACGGCGAGCGCCGCGGCGAGGCCGGCCACGCCTCCACCGGCGACGACGAACCTCATGCGCTCAACCGTACCCGGAACGAGTCCCGGCTCGCGGGTGGGCTCCGCGGCCCGCTCGCGCATGGATCGCCCGCAAAGAGGGCATCTGCTGCGCAGCAGCGACCGAGGGAGGCGACATGGAGCAGCAGCCGCCGCGGACCGGAATCGGCGGGACGTACCGCACGCTCGACGAGCAGGCGGGCAGGCTGACGGACGCCGAGGAGCGCTTCGAGCGCAGGCGCCGGACGACCGGCCTGTTCCTCGGGCCGGCGCTGTTCGCGACGATGCTCGCGCTCCCCCTCGACCTCGAGCCCGAGCAGCACCGCCTCGCGGCCGTGCTCGTCCTCGTCGTCGCCTACTGGGTGACCGAGGCGATCCCGATCCCCGTCACCGCGCTGCTCGGCCTCGCGCTCGCGGTGCTGATCGACGCGGCGCCGCCCGGCGAGGAGGGCGACAGCACCGCCGACGTCGTCTTCGGCGCGTTCGCCTCGTCGACGATCTTCCTCTTCATCGGCGGCTTCGTCATCGCACACGCGATGATGCAGCACGGCCTCGCGCGCCGCTTCGCGTTCCGCGTCCTCGCGCTGCCGGGCGTCGGGCGCTCGACGTACCGCACGATCATCGCCTTCGGCGCGATCGGCGCGCTGCTGTCGGCGTTCATCTCGAACACCGCCGCGACCGCGATGCTCTTTCCGATCGCGCTCGGGATCGTCGCGACGCTGTCGGGCATGGTCGCCGAGCGGGCCGGCGGCGACGTCGACCCCGAGCGCCTGCGATTCGGCACGGCGCTCATGCTCATGACGGCCTACGGGGCGAGCGTCGGCGGCCTGCTGACGCCGATCGGCAGCCCGCCGAACCTCATCGGCCGCGAGTTCATCGAGCAGGAGACGGGCACGACGATCTCGTTCTTCGAGTGGATGCTCACGGCCGTGCCGATCGTCGCGCTCATGTTCGGCGTCCTGTGCGTCGTGCTGCTGGCGCTCAACCGCCCCGAGGTCCGCCACCTCGAGGGCGCCGAGGCGTTCGTCGCCGCCGAGCGGGCCAAGCTGGGCAAGCTGTCGCGCGGCGAGCGCAACACGCTCGCGGCGTTCGGCGTCGCGGTGACCCTGTGGATCGCGCCCGGCGTCGTCGGCCTCGCGCTCGGCGACGACTCCAAGCTCTACGCCGACGTGCTCGAGCGCCTCGACGAGGGCGCCGTCGCGATCCTCGCCGCGTCGCTGCTCTTCGTCCTGCCGGTCGACTGGTCCGCGCGCCGCTTCACGCTGAGCTGGAACGACGCCGCGAAGATCGACTGGGGCACGATCGTGCTCTTCGGCTCGGGCATCGCACTCGGGACGCTGCTGTCGACGACGGGACTGGCGAAGGTCGTCGGGGAGTCCGTCGCCGACGGCCTCGGCGTCTCCTCCCTGCTGGCGATCACGATCATCGCCGTGCTCATCGCGATCGTCATCTCCGAGACGACGAGCAACACCGCGAGCGTCGCGATCGTCGTGCCGATCGTCATCCCGATCGCCGCCTCCGCCGGGGTCGAGCCGCTCATCCCGGCGCTGGCCGCCGTCTTCGCCGCGTCATACGGCTTCATGCTGCCCGTGTCCACGCCGCCGAACGCGATCGTCTACGGCTCGGGGATGATCCCGATCACGAAGATGATCCGCTCGGGCGCCGTCTTCGACGTCGCCGGAGCGGTCCTCATCACCGCCGGCGTGACGGTGATGGCTCGCGTCGTCGGGCTCGTCTGAGCGGCAGGACGCCGGGGCCGCGGGCGCGCGCGGGCGGGCGCGCCCGCGAGCGTCGCCCGTTGCCCCCGATCGGTCAGGCCTGCGGGGCCGCCCCGGTGATGTGGTCGAGCACGCGCTGGAGGTCGTGCGTCGGCGAGAAGTCGACGTACTCGCTGTCCTCGAGCGCCTCGGGCGCGTGGCCCGGCGCCCAGTAGAACGCCTCGCCGGCGGCGAAGTCCTGGTGGCCGTCGGTCGTGTGCATCCGCACGCGGCCCTTGAGCATGTAGCCCCAGTGCGGGCAGGGGCACAGGTCGTCGGGCAGGCCCTTCGTCGCGGGCCGCAGGTCGGCGCCCGCCGGCAGCGTGACGAAGCCGACCATGAGCCCCTCCTGGTCGAGGACGCGGACCTCGACGGCGCCGTCGGCGATCGCGACGGGAACGTCCTGGCGGGAAAACGAGCGCATGGGTGACCTCCTGGGTCGTCGTCGGTGGGGTGCCCGCCGCATGAGGCGGCGGCGATGAGAACCGTCCTCGCGCCGGCGCGTTCCCGAAACGTTCCCAAAGCGCCGGCCAGCCGCTCGCAGCGCGCCGCGTCGAGCGGCTGGCCCCAGATGGAGACCCGGGCGTCGTCGCTCGGTCCGCGATCCGTTGACAAGCGACGGAGCGTGATCCACGCTGCGCTCCGAGGGCTGCATCGGAGGCGTCCTCGGCGACCGCGGGAGGAGAACATGACAGAGCATCTTTCGGATCACGAGCGGGAGACGTCGCTGCGTGTCGCGCGTGCGATGTACCCGCACCCCGGGCTGCCCGACGAGGCCTACGAGCCGGTCGTCGGTCAGATCGAGGCCGACGCGCGTGCCGACGCCTCGGTCCGCGCGACCGTCGAGCGGGGTGTCGCCCAGCTCGACGACCCGACCCCGTTCACGCAGCTCGACGACCCGGCGCAGCTCGCGGCGCTCGAGCGCGCGGAGGGATCGGGCTACTTCGACCTCGTGCGCTCGACGACCGTCGTGGCGCTCTACGACAACCCGCTGGTCTGGAAGGCCCTCGGGTACGAGGGCCCGTCCGTGCACCTCGGCGGCTATGTCAACCGCGGGTTCGACGATCTCGACTGGCTGCCCGACCCGCCGATCGAGCTCGATCCGACCGCCGGATCGCACCACGGCTAGGAGGAGACGACCATGACCCGCTTTCGCTTCGACGACGAGGACGTCGTCGTCATCGTCGGCTCCGGCGCCGGCGGCGGCACGCTCGCCAACGAGCTCGCCCAGAAGGGGCAGAAGGTCGTCCTGCTGGAGGCCGGCCGCCACCACACGCCCGACGCGTTCGTCAACGACGAGTGGCGCTCGTTCAAGCAGCTCGCGTGGCTGGACAAGCGCACGACGTCGGGCTCGTTCCGCGTCGCGGAGGACTTCCCCAACCTGCCCGCCTGGACCTGCAAGACCGTCGGCGGGACGACCGTGCACTGGGCGGGCTGCTGCCCGCGCTTCATGGAGCACGAGTTCAAGACCTCGACGTACTACGACGGCATCGACGGCGCGAACATCCTCGACTGGCCGATCTCGCTGAGCGACGTCGAGCCGTACTACGACCGCGCCGAGGCCAAGCTCGGCATCACCGGCACGAACGGCATCCCGCAGCTGCCGGCCAACAACAACTACAAGGTGTTCGCCAACGGCGCCCAGCGCGTCGGCTACAAGCGCTTCCACACCGGCCGCTACGCCTGCAACCCCGTGCCGCGCGACGGGCGCCCGGCGACGATCCAGGACGGCTTCACGTTCCAGGGCCACAAGAACATGGCGCGCTGGTCGACGCTCTACACCGAGATCCCGCGGGCGATCGCCACGGGCAGGCTCGACCTGCGCCCGCAGTCGCACGTCACCCGGATCGAGACCGACGCGAAGGGGCTCGCGACCGGCGTGACGTACGTCGACGGCGACGGCCTCGAGCAGTTCCAGCGCGCGCGGATCGTCGCCGTCGCGGGCAACGCGATCGAGACGCCGCGCCTGCTGCTGAACTCGGCGAGCGACCTCTTCCCCGACGGCCTGGCCAACTCGTCGGGCCAGGTCGGCTGCAACTACATGCGCCATCTGACCGCGTCGGTCTACGCGATCTTCGACAAGCCGGTGCGCATGTACCGCGGCGAGACGATGGCGGGCCACATCGAGGACGAGGCGCCCAACGACCCGTCGCGCGGGTTCGTCGGCGGCTACTACCTGCAGCTGCTCTCGCTCGGCGTGCCGTTCATGGCGGCGTTCATGAACCCCGGCGCGTGGGGGCGCGAGTTCACGTCGGCGATCGAGGGCTACGAGAACATGGCCGGCCTGTGGCTCGTCGGCGAGGACATGCCACAGGAGTCCAACCGCGTCACGCTGCACCACGACGAGCTCGATCAGCACGGCCTGCCCGTGCCCGACGTCCACTTCGACGACCACCCGAACGACCTCGCGATGCGCGAGCACGCCTGGTCGGCCGGCGAGGCGCTCTACGAGTCCGTCGGAGCGCTGCGCACGATCCGCACGCCGCCCTACCCGGCGACGCACAACCTCGGCACCGCGCGCATGAGCGAGCGGCCCGAGGACGGCGTCGTCAACGCCTTCGGCCAGGCCCACGACGTGGCGAACCTGTTCGTCTCCGACGGCAGCCAGTTCACGACCGGAGCGGCGGCCAACCCGACGCTGACGATCATCGCGCTGGCGATCCGCCAGGCCGAGTACATCACCGAGCAGCTGCGCACGGGCGCGATCCCGGCCGGCCGTGCGGTGTGGGACAGCGGCCGCGATCCGGGCGGTCCCGCCCCCGAGCCGGGCGAGCCGGCGGCGGCGGCGCAGCCGTCCGGGGCGCCCGAGGAGGCGAGGTCGACGGCGGGGGCGTCGACCGCCCGCCATACGCGACCCGCGCCACGCCGCTGTTTCGCGGCGACGCCGACGCCGTCGTCTTCCCGGCGTCGACGGAGGAGGTCGCCGGCGGCTGCGCGTCGCCGGCGAGCTCGGCGTGCCGGTCATCGCGCGCGGCGCGGGGACGAACCACTGCGCCGGCACGATCGCCCACCGCGGCGGGATCGTGCTCACGCTGACGCGCATGAACCGGCTACTCGAGCTCGATCTCGACAACCTCGTCGCGGTCTGCCAGCCGGGGATCGCGACCGCCGCGCTCACCGCCGCGGCCGCCGAGCACGGCCTGCTCTACCCGCCGGACCCGGGCAGCCGCACGACGTCTCCGATCGGCGCACCTGGGAGATCGGCAAGCCGCTCGTCCCGTGGCCGCGCCGACGGGCGGCCCGCCCGGATCGGGCGTGTGTAGGTCGCGTCCCTCTCACACCCGGACGCCGGCGGGGCGCTCCGGCCGGCGCCGCGGCAGCTCCAGCCGCGCGCCCGGCGCGAGCACCTCCACGCGTGTGGAGGGGGCCAGCCGCGCCGCGTGGCGCGCGAAGTCCAGCGGCGGGGCGTGCAGCAGCGGGTGGCCCGATCCGGCGCGGTGGGCCGGGAAGTACGTGCCCCAGTGGATCGGCACCGCGATCCGCGCCTGCAGCAGCGCCACCGCCCGCGCGGCGCGCTCGGGGTCCAGGTGGCCCGCGCCGAGCGTCGTTCCCCAGCCCCAGACCGGCAGGAGCGCGAGCGTGAGCGGGCCGAGGGCGGCCATGGCGCCGAACAGGTCGGTGTCGCCGGCGACGTAGAGGTCCTCGTCGACGATGAAGCCGAGCGCCGGGACCGCCCGTCCGCCTCGCCGGACCGCGTGCGCCGCGGGGGTGGCGGTGACGGTGACTCCGCCGATCGTCGTCGACGCGCCCGGCGCGAGCTCGCGGACCTCGCGGCCGCGGAGCAGCCGCGCGACGCCGTGCGGGCCGACGACCGGCACGGCGGGGTCCAGGCGGCGCAGCGACGGAAGGTCGAGGTGGTCGCGGTGCGCGTGGGAGAGCAGCACCGCGTCGAGCTGCCTCGTCGTCTCCGCGCGCGCGGGCGCGACGCGCCGGGTGAGGTGGGCGACGCGGGCGCGCAGCAGCGGATCCGTGAGCAGCCGCACGCCGCCGACCTCGAGCAGCGCCGTGGCGTGGCCGATCCAGGTCAGCGAGCGGGGCACGGCCACGTCACGCCGGCCGGACACCGAGGCTGGGGTCGTGACGCGCTCGCGGGGACACCTGGCGCGTCAGGTTGCCGATCACCCGGTAACGGTCGTAGAGCGTGACGATGAGGGTGATGAGCCCGAGGAAGTACAGCGTGTTGACCACCTGCAGCTGCTCGCGGCCATCACTGGCCAGCAGACGCAGGCCGATCACGATCGCGACGTTCAGCGTGAGCATCGCGACGAACTGCGCGGCGGTCGACGCGTACCGCGAGCCGCGGCGCACGCGCCACAGGCTGACCGCCGAGTTGAGCGCGACGACCAGCGCGACCCAGGCCACCAGGGCCAGGCCGGTCACGCGCAACCCCGGGAGGATCTGGCTGAAGATCACGACGACCATCGCCAGCAGCGCGACCTTCTCGGCCACCGCGACGCTGAGGATCGCCCGCACGTCGGTGCGGGCGACCACGGCGGCGCTGCCCGGACGGTCGAGGTGAGCGTCGACGTCGAGCCTGAGGCGGCGGTCGGGTCCGGGCAGCCCGCGGGCGAAGGGCAAAACGGCGAGCACGAGCACGAACGCCGCCGCCGCCACGGCCGGCACCACCCACCCGTTCTCGGCGACGACGTCGGTCACGTCGAGCTCGAGCACGTGGATCCACAGCTCCTGGGGCAGCTTGACGACGATCCAGATCGCGGCGGCCAGGACGATGAGCTGCCGGCCGTCCAGCCGCGTCGGGTTCCAGCGCAGCCGCACCGCCTCGTAGGCAATGAAGAAGTACTCGAAGGTGTTGGGGAAGATCACCAGCAGGGGCCGGGCGCCGGACAGCTCGAAGGCCACCACTCCGACCAACCGGAAGTAGAAGAGAACGCGCGCGACGCCGAGCGCGGTGGGGTTGAGCCAGTTGCGCAGCGTCGAGCAATAGGCCACCGTCAGGTAGTAGACGTCGAGCGCCTTGTCATAGCTCTGGTAGTCGTCGAGCACATCGTTCGCGCCGACGGCCTGGAAGACCGTCTGGTCGCCTGCGTCGATGACCAGCGCCGCCAGGATCGCCGGCAGCGGGTAGCGCGGGATCGCGAGGGGCACGAGCAGCCGGACGACCAGCACCGCAACGAAGACGGCGTCCTGGGCGCTCACGGCGTCAGCCTGTCAGAACGCGCCCGGGAACGCCGACCTGTTCTCTCAGGAGGGTCACAGGGATGCGCGCTACGGTTCGCCGATGACCAAACCCCTCCGGGCCGACACAGACCCGCGTTCGCCGCCTGTCTCTCGCGCTCGGCTTGGTGGCCGTCCTGCTGCTCGTCACGTCGTGCGGCGATTCCGATTCCGACGGCTCGGCCACAGCGACGACGGGTTCGACCGAGACGTCGGCGGCCACCGCCGGGCTCGACACCGGCCTGTTCCTCGACGGCGCTCTGGCCAAGAACCCCACCACCGAGGACTGCACCCTCAGCGGCGGCGCCGAATCGACGTGTTACAGCCTCACGGTCGCGGGCTATCCGACGGACCACGAGGTCGGTCCGTTCTGCCCGGACACGATCACCGACGGCGCGGACAAGGGCGGCATCTGGTTCGACGGCAAGGCCGTGTACGACCTGGACGGCGGGTTCATCAAGGGGCTCGCCGAGACCTACGGCGACGATGGCTGGAAGCATGTACGACGACGACGGCAACGTGCGGGTCACCGACACCCAGGCGGCCTTCGAGGGCGCCGCTCGGCCCGGACGTGGCCACCGAGTACCAGAACCACTGCGTCGAGGGGCGGCTGGAGTGGCTGACGAACGGCAAGGCGATAACGACCACCGTCCTGATCCCGACGACGCCCGTGGCCGCCGACGCATCGGCCACCCCGCGCGGCAACCAGGGCGTGACGCTCGACGGTGTCGTGATCGCCGCGTCCGCCCCGGTCGACGCGATCCTCGGCGCCTACACGATCGCCGCCTTCGACGACTGCGGCGGGCCACTTCAACCCGAACGAGGGCTACCACCTCCACGGCGCGGTCGGCTGCTCGGAGGTCGGTGAAGCCTCCGTGGGTGACACGCCGATGTTCGGCTACGCCCTCGACGGCTACCCGGTGCACAGCCCGTTCTCGGAGTCCGAGCTGGCCGCCGTCGAGCTCGACGAATGCAACGGTCACACTCACCGAAGGACGACGGCTACCACTACCACGCCAACAGTGCCAAGGAGAACCAGGTCATCGCCTGCCTGAAGGGCCAGACCGCAGCGAGCGACGACGCCGCGGGTCGCGGGGGCGGCGGTCCGCCTCCGGGTGCAGGCGCGCCCCCCGGCTGAGCCGGCCCGGCGGCGACATGACGGCCCTGTAACGGTCGGGCCTGCTGGGGAGACCAGTGATCCATGCGCGCTCGAGGCAGGCTCTCACTCTTCCTGGTGCTCGTGGCCGGCTCCGTCGGCGTCGTCCCGGCCCAGGCCAACCACGGCGCGCCCGAATCGACGTTCGGCACGAACGGGATCTCGACCTTCGACCTGCCAGGCACCGGCGAGACGATCAACGATCTCGTGTCCGTCGCCGTGCCGATCCGCGAACCGGCGCCGTCGGGCTTCCCGTGCGCCGCCAAGCCGTGCACGATCGTCACCGGCTTCCGGGCGGCGACGCTCGCCGCGGGGACCGACCGGACGCTCGGCGGGTCCGCGTTCGCGATCGAGCGCTTCAACGGCGACGGCGCGCTCGATTCGACGTTCGGCACCGGCGGGAAGGTCCGCACGCCCTTCGAGGCCGGGGAGGCGAGCGCGAACGGCCTCGCGGTCCTGCCCGACGGGCGCTTCGTCGCCGCCGGCGACATCGACATCGGCGGCTCGCAGGGCGAGCTCGTCGCGCTCGCGCGGTACAACGCCGATGGGTCGCTGGACTCGACGTTCAGCGGCGACGGCAAGGTCAACGCGAAGTTCCCCGGCGCCGAGCACTTCACGGTCAGCGCCGTCGCGCTGCAGTCCGACGGACGAATCGTCGTCGGCGGGACCGTCCGGCGGGCGAACGGCGACAGCGCCTTCGGGCTCATGCGCTTCACCACGTCGGGCGCGCTCGACACGACGTACGGGTCTCTGCGTGGCGTGGAGGTGACCGACGCGATCCAGCAGTTCAACGCCGCCGGCAACCACGCCGCGACGCTGAACGACCTCCTCGTCGATTCCTCAGACCGGATCGTCGCCGTCGGCGACATGGCGGTGTTCGGCGGCTTCCGCGTCCTCGCGGCGGTCCGCTACGTGCCCGATGGCCGGCGCAACGCGAACTTCACGAGCGACGGCATCGTCACGCTCGACATCCCCGGCACGTTCGTGGAGAGCGCCGAGGCCGTCGTCCGCCAGAGCGACGGCAAGCTCGTGCTCGGCGGGTGGGGCAACGTCCGCCTGTCCGACGGGCAGACGCGATCGCGCATGATCACGGCGCGATTCACCGACGCGGGCGCGCTCGACACGACGTTCACGAAGAACGGCTTCAGCGTCGACCAGCTCTCCGGTGAGGGCTTCTACGAGACCCATGCGCTGTTCTACGACCCGCAGCGCGGGACGATCCTCGCCGGCGGATTCGCGCGGCCAGACTCGCAGGCGGCGCTCGGCGACCAGTTCGCCTTCATCCGCTTCAGCAGCTCCGGCTTCCCCGACACGCTGTTCAGCGGCGATGGGCGGATGATCCAGAACATCACGCCGCTGGCCGACCACGTCAACGCGATCGTGGCCCAGCTCGGCGGCACGCTCGTCGCCGGAGGCGTTGCGAACGGCCCGCAGGGCCTGACCGCCGATTCGAGCAGGCTCGCGCTCGGCGGCTACCACGGCGACACGGACCGGCGCGCGCCGGCCGTGCAAGGGACGATCGGCCGCGCGCGCCTGTCCACGGTGCGCAGCCGCGGACGACTCGACGTCGACGTGTCGCTGTCGGAGGCCGGCGCGGTGCGCGTGACGGCCGGGCTCTCCCCAGGCCCGACGCTCGGCGCCGTCGACGTCGCATTCGGCGCGCGCGGGAAACGAACCGTCCGAGTGGCGCTGACGGCCCGTGGCCGGCGCGCGCTGAGGGGTCGGCGGGCGGCCCAGATCGTCGTGCGCCTCGCGGCCCGCGACGCCCACGGCAACCGCACCGTCCGGCGGCTGAAGCGGGTGCTGCGGTAGGCCGCTGACCGCCTGCTGAGGCGCCGCGCTCGACGTTCAGCGACGCCCGACGGCTACCCGGTGCGCAGCCCGTTCACGGACTCCGAGCTGGCCGACGTCGATCCACAGGGACCGTCCAGGTGTCGGGTCGCGGTCGACTCGCACCTCGATCGCCAGGAGCAGCATCGGGCAACGACTCAAGCAGGTCGTTGCCGGGGGCTTCGCAGCGCGCCCGAGAGGATTCGAACCTCTGACCTTCGGTTCCATAAACCGCGGCGGAACCGACGAAATTCCAGTAAACATGGCCTATCTCGGTGTTGGCCGCGTCAAAAAAGCGCCAGAAACTCAGTGGCGACGCACTACGGCATCGGGCGCAGGCGCTCGCGAATGGACTCGGCGAGTTGTTCAGGCGTGGTCCCGCGGCTCAGATCGATGATCCATGCCGCGAGTTCGGCATCGGTCGCATCGATGCTGTGCCCGTTGATCTCGAGGAAGGTGAGCATCGCGACCAACGCGAGGCGCTTGTTGCCGTCGATGAAGGTCTGGCTCTCGGCGACGCCGTGGGCAAGCGCAGCTGCCTGCAGCGCAAGGTCGGCGTTCTCGTAGTGCGCATATGCGCGCGGCCGGGCCAGCGCGCTTTCGAGCCCGCTGCGGTTACGTAGGTGATCGCCGGCCTGTTCGACCGTTGCGTCGATGATCGCGGCGTACAGCTCAAGCGCGTCCGCGACCTCGAGGTAGATGGGCTCCCCCTCGAGCGACTCCTCATCCACGATGAACTACCGAGCGGCGGGGTCGTCGTCCGGGTCGTGCTCGGCCAGGATCTTCAAGGCCTCGGAGCGCTCGGCGACGACGCGCCGGCCGACGTCGCGGATCCGCTCGCGCACCTGGTCCGTGGGAACGATCCGCAGCGCCCCGCCTTCCAGCTCCTCGACCAGCACCTCCGTGCCCGGGGCGTACCCGCGCGACTCCAGCTCCCGCGGGATCGATACGACGTTGCTGTTGCCGACGCGACGTACCTTGACGATCTTCATGATCTGAGTATATACACGGATATCCTGCTGCAGCCCGCGAGCGACGCCACAACAAACGCCGCATCGTCGAGAATCCTGTGATCACTCGACGCGCGGGATGCCGCCGGACTCCATCGCCCGGCCCTCTCAGCCGACCTTCACCTCGGACGACATTCCCTTGGCGACGTGCGGCGGCCCGCCGGCCCGGTCGGGAATGAAGCAGACGAAGACGTAGCTACCGGACTTGAGGTCGAGCTCGATGACCTGCTGCTTGCCGCCGTCGAGCACCCCGGAGTCGACGCTGTTGTCGAAGTCGACGGGCGGCGGTCCCGATGACCCCGCGCCGTCCGTTTCGAAGAACTTCCGCGCGTCGGCCAACGTGCTGCCCCTGCGCAGCGGCGCGCCGACGAGGTAGTCCGGCTCCTTGCCGACGTGCGTCCAAGCCATCGTGCTCGCCTACGAAACCCGGCTCGTGCAACCCGGCAGCAGATAGCTTCTTTGCGTCACACGAGCGCGCCAGAAAACGCGCCAGAACGTCCGACGCAACCCCTGTGCCGCCGTAAACAGGGACGCTTGAACGGCTGACCTTCGGTGCCCTAACCGAAGCTCGAAATGAAGAAAACCCCAGTCTTCACCGGGGTTCTCTAACGCGCCCGAGAGGATTCGAACCTCTGACCTTCGGTTCCGTAGACCGACGCTCTATCCAGCTGAGCTACGGGCGCAATGGGGTCGTGCAGGGTAGCGGAGAGGGCGGGATTCGAACCCGCGATGGAGTTTAAACCCCATACTCGCTTAGCAGGCGAGTGCCTTCAGCCACTCGGCCACCTCTCCGGGGTGCGGCTACGCCTAGTCTAAAGGCGCGCCCGCTTGAAGCGTGCGCCATCGCACACTTGCTTTTCTGGAGCGTGCGCTCTTACAGTCGCGCAGAGGCGCGGCGGGGGTCGCGCGAATCGACCTTTCCGGCCGGCCCGCGGGGGAACACGAGCGGGGCCGAGCCGTGGCGAAGGAGTGCGGCGAATGACTGGACGACGGAACGCCTGGCTGACGGGGCTCGTGCTGGCGCTGGCGATCTGCGCTGCCGCGCCATCGGTCGCGAGCGCGACCTTCTACACGCTGAAGTTCACGCCGGCCGAGGTCCCGAGCGGCAGCCGCGCGACGATCTCGGCCGAGATCAAGCGCACGACGTCGGGGACGCAGGTCGGCTCGGCGAACATCGCGGCGCCGTCGGGCTTCAGGCTCGTGAGCGTGGCGCTCGCCGGCTCGCCCGGCAGCGCGACCCTCAACGCCACGACGAACATCGCGGAGCTGCGCAACCTCAGCATCGGCGTCAACTCCTCGCGCACCGCGACGCTCGTCGT
This sequence comes from uncultured Solirubrobacteraceae bacterium, assembly GCA_963756465.1. Lineage (GTDB taxonomy): Bacteria > Actinomycetota > Thermoleophilia > Solirubrobacterales > Solirubrobacteraceae > CADCVQ01. The sequence continues at coordinate 853,068 of CAVWNK010000004.1, read as the reverse complement.
GGACACGCCCTGCTCGCCCACGACGGGCGCCTGGAGCGTCGTCGCGAAGTCCAACGGCAGCTACGCCGGCAGCCCGGTCTCCAACCACGGCAGCGGCACACCGACGACCACGACGACCGGCAACTGTGGCCTGAGCTTCACGACGCAGCCCAAGGACGTCCAGGTCGGCAACACGATCACGGGCGCTCCCGCCAACCCGGCCGGCCCGCCGATCACGGTCGCTCTCGTCGACGGCGCGGGCAACCCGACGAACGCCGCGAAAAACGTCACGGTCGGCCTCGGGACCGCACCCCCCGGCGCCGTGCTCAGCGGCACGACGACGCGGACGAGCGTCAACGGCGTCGCCACGTTCGACGACCTCAAGGTCAGCAAGCCGGGCAGCTACACGCTGACCGCGGCGAGCCCGGGCTCCACGTCGGCGACGTCCTCGACCTCGCAGTCGTTCCTCGCCGCACAGGGCCTCGCGAACTGCGAGAACAACGTGTTCTGCACGACCTCCGCGTCGACGACCGGCACCGTGCCCGGCTCCGACCCGCCGCAGACGTACACGAACAGCGTCCGGGTCGACGCGCCGCCGAACCCCGACCCCGCCCTCGCCGACGACGGCGGCATGCTCTCGGCCTCCTTCAACATCGGGGCCGAGATCACGTGCACGGGCTACGCGTTCGCCTCGCCCGACCGTGAGGTCATCCTCGGCCCCAATCGCGAGAAGACCGTGATCTCGACGGTCGCCAGGGCGCTGCTCGACGCCGCCGGCCGTACACCCGGCTCGCTGCGGACCTGCCTGCTGGCGCCGTACCAGTTCAACCTCGGGCTGCCGCTGATCGGCGGCACGGCGACGAACGTCGGCGACGTCGACGGCGACGGCAACACCGACTATCTCGGCCTGCTGCCCAACTGCCTGCAGATCCTCGATCCGATCCTCGGGATCCCGATCCTGATCGCGCCGCCCTGCCAGGTCTCGGCCGCCGCCGACGCTCAGGGCAACGGCGTCGTCACCTACCGGCTGCCGGCGGATCCGCGCGATCCGATCGGCCGACACTGAGACACAGCCAGGCCGTCAGCCCCCGCCCGCGAGCACGTCGCGCGCGGGGGCTGCGACCGGCCGCGTGATCGGCACCGGCGGCGGCGCGGCGATGTCCAGCCGCTCGCCGATCGCGTCGCGCTCGCGCCGGCCGGCGTGATCGACGCCGCCGTCGTGCGCGGCGAGCTCCTGCAGGGCGTCGAGGCTGAGGAACAGGTCGAACTCGTCGCCTCGCTCGCGCGCGACGCGGGCCGACGTCTGCAGCGACTCGCGCGCCCGCGCGAAGTCGCCGAGCTGCGCGCGGGCGATGCCGCGGACGCGATGCAGCAGCGGCCCCAGGCGCCCGTTGCCGGCGACGTCGACGAGCCGCTCGACGTCGGCCGTCGCCTCGTCCGGCTGCCGCCCCAGCACGTGCGCCTCGGCGACGAGCGCCTCGACCCACAGCGCGTCCGGGCTGATGCGCAGCACGCGGAAGCGCTCGAGCGCGTCGCCCAGCAGGCGCTGTGCCTGCGCGCCGTCGCCGCGGCGCGCGTGCAGCCGCCCGAGCAGCGCCGTCGCGAACGCGACGCCGTACTCGTAGCCCGTGCCGCGCCAGATCTCCAGCGCCCGGTCCAGGCGCGGCCGCGCCTCGGCGTGGCGTCCCTGGTCGGAGCGCACCTCGCCGACGTTGCAGTCGCCGAACGCCGCGCTGCCGAGGTTGCCCGCCCTGGTGCTCGCGTCGGTGCCCGCGCGGTACAGCGCGACCGCGTCGTCCCAGCGCCCCTCGTAGTAGGCGAACATGCCGAGGTTGTTGAGCACGACCGCCTCGCGGTCGGGGTCGCCGAGGCGGCGGTAGATCTCCAGCGCGCGCTCGGAATGGACCGCCTCGGCGGAGCGGCCGGACTCGACGAGCGCCCAGTCGAGGATGTAGCACGCGTGCGCGAGCGCGGCTTCGGCCGTCGCGCCCTCGGCATCGGCGACGGCGCGGGCGCACAGCTCGATCGTCTCGTCGTAGCGGCCCTGGCGCAGCCGCACGCCGGCGAGCTCGGACAGCAGCGCGGCGCGGCAGGCGACGGCGGCAGGGTCCTCCGACCCGTCCGCGAGCAGGCGCTGCGCGCGCAGCAGCCAGCGCGCCGCGCGCACGACCTCGCCGGCATCCATCGCCGCGCGCGCGTGGCGATGCATGAGCTGCGCCTGACGCAGGCCGTCGCCGCGGACGAGCCGCCTCGAGCGCGTGAACGCCTCGTGCGCGCGGGCGGGCTCGCCCGACCACAGATGGGCCTCGCCGAGCGACTCGTAGACGTCGCTCAGCTCGCCCGCCGGTAGCGCCAGCGCGTGCGCCGCCGCGAGCGCGCGCCGGTACAGCGCGGCGGCGTCGGCATGCGCGTAGCGCTCGCTGGCCTGCTCGGCGGCGGCGCGGCCGTAGCTCCAGGCGCGTACGTACTCCTCGGCGCGCAGGAAGTGCAGGGCGAGGATGTCGGCCGAGTCGTCGGCGCCGATGCCGAGCTCGCGCTCGATCAGCTCGCCGGCGCGCGCGTGCAGCGCGCGGCGGCGCTCGAACGGCAGCGCCTCGTAGGCGGCCTCGCGCTGGAGTGCATGCTGGAAGCGCACGCGGTTGGGCTGGACCTCGACGAAGTCGCTCAGGCGCTGCAGCGCCGCCTGCAGCTCGTCCTCGGGGATGTCGAGCATCGCCCGCAGCCAGGAGATCGGGAAGCGCTGGCCGAGTACGGCGGCGCGGCGCAGCAGGCGGCGGTCGGCGGGCATGAGCGTGTCGATCCGCGCGGTCAGCAGCGCCTCGACGGTCGCCGGCAGCGCGTCGAGCTCGGCGCCGTCGCGGGCGGCGGCGATCAGCTCGCGCAGGAAGAACGGGTTGCCGTTGGCGCGCTCGACGAGCGCCTCGGTGACGTGCGGCGCGAGCGCGCCCTCGCCACCGGCGAGGACGAGCGCGTGGGCGTCGTGCGCCGGCAGCGGCTCGAGCTCGATGCGCATGCGCATGGCGGGCAGGTCCTCCAGCCCGCCTGCTATCGGCCGGCGCGTGATGAACGTCGCCCAGCCGCGCTCGCCGGCGCGTCGCAGGACCGTGCGCAGCAGGTCGCTGGAGGCCTCGTCGAGCCAGTGCGCGTCCTCGATCAGCAGCAGCGTCGCGCCGGCCGGCAGCAGCGCCGCGAGCAGCTGCTCGACGAGGTAGTGCAGCTGCGCGCGACCTTGGTCGCTCGACAGCCGCGCGGACTCGGTCGTCGCGGGCAGCTCGATGCCGAACGGGATCGCGACGAGCGGCAGGAGCGCCTGCGCCTGCGGCATGTGCTCGGCGACGTGGCGGGCGAGCGCGGCGGCGAGCTGCTCGTCGCCGGCGCCGTCGGCGGCGATCAGTCGGCGCAGCGGCGCGCGCAGCGCGAAGTACGGCGTCGACGTCCCGTAGGCGCCGGCCTCGACGATGACCGCGCGCATGGCGCTGTCGGACGCCTCGCCGAGCACCTCGGCGAGCAGCCGCGTCTTGCCCATCCCGGGCTCGGCGACGAGCTCGACGATCCGGCCGTCGCCCGCGCGCGCGGACTGCAGCGCGTCGCGCAGGATGCGCAGCTCGTCGGCGCGGCCGGCGAGCGGGCTGTCGACGACGGCGCGCGGGCGGGCCGCGCGCGGTTCGCCCACGATCTCGGCGTCGACGAGCATGCCCTTGCCCTTCACCGCGAACGGCACCATCGGCGTGAGCGCGAACGGCGCACGCGCGTGATCGAGGACGGCGCGCGTCGCGAGCACCTCGCCGTCGGGTGCGTTGCCCATGACGCGCGCGGCGAGGTTCGTCGTGTCGCCCATCGTCGTGTACGTGCGCCGCTGCGGCGCGCCGAGGTGGACCGCGAACGCGCGCCCGCGGTTGACGCCCGCGCGCACCCGCAGCTCGCCGTCGTGGGCGACGAGCTCGCGCATGGCGAAGAGCATCCGGTCCTCGTCGTCGGTGGAGGCGGTCGGGGCGCCGCTGACGAGGAAGATCTTGCCCGCGGCGCGATCGGCGTCGGTGGCGAGGAACGTGACGCCGTGCTCGTCGCATGCCCGCTGCGCGCGGGCGACGAGCGCGTGCAGCTCCTCGGCGGCGGCGTCCGGCCCCTTGCGTCGCAGCAGCTCGTCGAGGCCGCGGAATTGGGCGAAGGCGATGGTCACCTGGCGGTGCTCGCTCTCGGCCTCGGGTCCGAGGTGGTCGTGCAGGGCGGCCGGCAGGCCCAGGCTCGGGTCGTCGTCGTGCGCGCCCCGCGCCGCCTGGAACGCGGCGCTGCTCTGCGCGGCGGTCTCGGGGCGGGCGATGAGCGTCGCGACGCCGTCGCCGCGGTCGGCGGCGATGCGGTCCCGATCGAGCCGCGCGCAGGTCGCGCGGCCGAGCAGGACCTCGCCGGCTTCGGCGTCGCGCTCGAGCTCCATCACCTCGCTCGTCGTCGGGCCCGCGATGACGAGCTCGCGGAAGCGATCGCCGACGAGGAACGTCTGCACGGGGCCGGAGGCGACAGCCGCCGATGCGCGCAGCGAGACGATGCCGGCCTCGGTCCGCAGGCGCCGAAACGGTTGCATCGTCAGCTGCATGTCGTGGGCCGCGGCGCAGGCGCGGCGCTCGTGCTCGTCACCGTCGAAGCGCAGCAGCAGCGCGTCGCCGCCGAACTTCAGCGTGTCGCCGCCCAGCGCGCCGGCGCTGCTGACGAGCGGTGCGACGACGCCGTTGAGCGTGTCGATGAGTTGCTCGACGCCGGCCTTGCCGCGCTTGGCCAGTCGCTCGGTCAGCGGCGTGAAGCCGGAGATGTCGAAGAACAGCAGGCTGGCGTCGTGCTCGCGGAAACGGACGTGCGGTTCGCGCGCGAGCCAGTTGCGATGCAGATCGCAGAGGTACGGTCCCAGCCGGTCGCCTCCCACCACGCAGATGATCTATGAACGGGAGCGTCCCGTGGCGGATCTGCGGGCCGGTCCGGCGCTACCGTGATCGTGCTCGGAGGGGTGGCAGAGCGGTTTAATGCACCGGTCTTGAAAACCGGAGTCCGTGAAAGCGGACCGCGGGTTCGAATCCCGCCCCCTCCGTGGTGTGCGGACCGCGGCTGCGAATCCCGCCCCCGCGGGTGTGTGCGGACCGCGGGTGCGAATGTCCGCCCCCTCTGTGGTGTGCGGACCGCGGGTGCGAATCCCGCCCCGCGGTGGCGTCGATGCCGATCGCGTCTGTCGGCAGGCCGGGCAACCCGGCCGTGAACGAGCGCCGCTTCGATCGCGCTCGGTGATCCGTTCGGCGCTCGTACAGCAGCCGGATGAACCAGCGCCGGATCTGGCCGCAAGAGAAATCCGATCGGCGCTCGTTCACGCGCTTCGTCACAGATCAGCGCAGCGCGTGTAACACGTTTGCGCAAATCGGGCGAATGCGCGCGCGCCCGTGATGTCGTGCAGCCATGTGGCTCGGACTGCTCTATCTCCCCACCGCCGACGACCGCGAGCAGGTCATCCTGTGCGCCTGGCAACGCGGGCGCGAGCGCCCGTTCACCGTCGCCGGCCCGCTGACCGCGGTGACCGACATGGCGCGCTTCCTGCGCAGCGCGGCCGCCCGCGCGTCCACGCCGTCGACGATGCCGCGCTGCGACGCCTGCCGCGAACCCTTCGACCTCCCGCCGCTCTGATGATCTTCTGCGCGATCAACCTCAGCGACGTCGCTACGGCGCCGGGCATCGAGGCGCAGGAAGAGGTGTTCGTGATCGTGCCCGGCGCCTCGAAGACCGCGATCTCCGTCCCGCTCGACGCCCTCCCGCGCTTCCTGCCGATCCTCGAGGAGGCCGGCGGGCGCGCGGACTGGCCGCAGTGCCCGAGTTGCGGCGCCGAGATCCCGCGGCTGAGGCGGGCGCTGCCGACATGAACCGGCCGCGGATGCTTCAGGTCGGTGGCCCGGCCGCGGTGGCTCGCGGACGGACGCGGCGACCGCTCGTCGACGGCGCCGCAGCCGGGGAGGGTCTCGCGGCCTTCGCCGCGGCTCATGTGGTCGGGCCGCGCGGCGGCAGCGGCCGCTGCCGCTGGTCGCTGCGGTCGGAGGCTCCTGCGGGCCCGGTCGCCGGCGTTCGCGGGGCGCTGTGTGCCCGGACTCACAGTGCGCCCCGACGGATCCGGGGTAACAGGGGACCTTCGGGCCGACACCCCCCGTTGCCCGTGGACACCGAACAGGAGCCGATACGTGACGAACCCCGAACACCCAGAGCGCACCGCCGGCGGGCTTGCCGGCAAGCTCGCCGGTCGCATGAAGCAGGCTGCGGGGTCGGTGCTCGGCAACGAGGAGCTTGCCCGCGAGGGCCGCCTTCAGCAGGCCCATGTCGAGGCGCAGGCCGATGCCGCCGTCGCCGCCGAGCGCGCCGAGCAGGCCGCCCAGGCCGCGGCGATCGAGGCCGAGCGCAGCGAGAACGAGATCGAGCGCGAGCGGCTGGAGACCGAGATCGCCGCGCGCGAGCGCGACGACCAGATCGAGCGCGACCGCCGCCAGGCGCAGCTCGCGGCCGAGGCAGCGGCGCGGCGCGACAAGGCCGAGGCCAGCGCCCGCGAGCAGATCCACGAGCGCGGTGCAGACATCGCCGAGGACGCGGCCGAGGCCGAGCGCAGCGCCGCCGCGAAGCAGTCCGCCCGGCTCGAGCAGGAGGCGCGCGCCGCGCAGGCGACCGCCGACGCAATCGATCCAGAGGAGCGATAGATGAGCATTCGAGCCATTCCCCGAGGCGCCGTCGACGGCGCCGTCAAGCTGGCCCGCCTGCCGCTCGACGTCGCGATCGCGCTGTTGCCCGGCAACGGCGACGGCCCGGGACCGGCGGCGAAGATCACCGTCGACCGCTGGGACGCGACGCTGCGCGAGATCGCCGGCTACGCGCTGCGCGACGACGTGCTGCGCGAGGAGGCGACGCGACGGCGCGTCGCCGCCGACGAGCGCGCCCGCGCGCTGCGCCTGCGCAACGCCGCGCAGGCGCGCAGCGACGCGGCCGACGACACGCTCGCCGACCGCGTCGAGCAGGCCGAGGAGCGCCGTGCCGCCGGCGAGCAGCGCGCCGAGCGCGAGCGCGCCGAGGCCGAGCGGCGGCGCGCGGCGAAGAGCCGCGCCGCGGCGCAGGCCGAGACGAAGCGCAAGGCAGCCAATCGCCGTGCGCGCGCCAAGGTCGAGGAGGTCATCGAGGAGCAGGCCGACGAGGCGCGCCTCGAGCAGCTCGAGACCGAGGCCAAGGCGCTCGAGGAGCGCGAGGCGGCGTTGGTCGCCAAGGACGAGGCGCGGCGCCTGCGCGACGCGGCGGCCGCGAGGAAGGCGGCGCGCAAGCGCACGTAGCGCCGCCGTCGCAACGGGCGGGCACGGCACCGCGAGCCGGTTCGTGGTGTGCTGTTCGCCATGACCGACGAGCTCGCACCGCGAATGCGCTGGTGGGGCTGGGGCGTCGACGGCCACGACGCCCCGCTCCCGAAGGCCGCCGCGACGCTGCTGCGCGACGAGCTCGGCGCCGGCGGCGCGCGCGTCCTGCCGCCGGCGCTGGCGCGCGTCGAGCTGCCCGACCCGGCGCTCAGCGCGCGCGCCCGCGCGCGGCTCGCCGATGCCGTCGGCGCCGAGTACGTGCGCGACGACCGCCTGGCGCGCATCGCACACGCGGCCGGCCGCTCCTATCCCGACCTCGTGCGGCTGCGCAGCGGCAGCGGGCTGCACGCGCCCGACGCGGTCGTCTACCCCGCCGACCACGACGAGGTCGCGACCGTGCTCGCGGTCTGCGCCGCCGCGTCGCTCGCCGTGATCCCGTTCGGCGGCGGCACGAGCGTCGTCGGCGGCGTCGAGCCCCTGCGCGGCGGCCAGCAGGCCGCGATCACGCTCGACCTCGCCCGCCTCAGCGGCCTGACGATGCTCGACGAGCGCTCACAGCTCGCGACGTTCAAGGCCGGCACCACCGGCCCCGAGCTCGAAGCGCTGCTCGCCGCGCGCGGCCTCACGCTCGGCCACTTCCCGCAGAGCTTCGAGTTCTCGACCGTCGGCGGCTGGGCCGCGACGCGCTCCGCCGGCCAGGCCTCGACCGGCTACGGCCGCATCGACGAGCTCGTCGTCGCGTTGCGCGCCGCGACGCCGAACGGGGACCTCGACACGATCGCCGTCCCGGCCAGCGCCGCGGGCCCGGACCTGCGCGAGCTGCTGCTCGGCTCCGAAGGCGCGCTCGGCGTCATCACCGAGGTCACCGTGCGGGTGCGCCCGCGCCCCGCCGAGCAGCGCTACGACGCCTACTCGCTGCCCGGCTTCGCGGCCGGCGCCGAAGCGCTCAGAGCGCTCGAGCAGGCCGGCGCCGCGCCCGACGTCGCGCGCCTGTCCGACGAGCAGGAGACGCGGATCTCGCTGACGCTCGCCGCGCATCCCGCCGCCACGCGCGCCCTGCGCGCCTACATCCGCGGCCGCGGCCAGCGCGCCGCCTGCCTGACGATCCTCGGCTTCGACGGCGACCCCGCCGACGTCGCCCGCCGGCGCGCCCGAGCGCGCGCGGTCCTGCGCCGCCACGGCGCGATCGCGCTCGGCCCGGCGCCCGGCGCGGCATGGGCGAAGGGCCGCTTCCACGGCGCGTACACCCGCGACGAGCTGATGAGCCGCGGCGTCCTCGTCGACACGCTCGAGACCGCCACCACGTGGACCGCGCTCACGGACCTGCACCGCGACGTCGCCACCGCGCTGCGCGGCGCGCTCGCGGCACGCGGCACCCCCGCCGTCGTGATGTGCCACGTCTCGCACCTGTACCCCACCGGCGCGTCGCTGTACGTCACGTACTTCGCGCGCCAGGAGGGCGGCGCCGAGCTCGAGCAGTGGCGGGCGGCGAAGCGCGCGGCCGGCGACGCGATCTTCAGCGCCGGCGCCACGATCACCCACCACCACGCCGTCGGGACCGACCATGCCCCCTGGCTGGCGGCCGAGATCGGCGAGCTCGGCGTCGCGGCGCTGCGCGCGGTCAAGACGCGCCTCGATCCGGGCGGGATCATGAACCCCGGCAAGCTGCTTGCCTGAGCGAGCGCCGCGCACGCCTACCGTCACCATGTACTGATGCCGACCACCACAGCGACCACGCCGACGACCTGCCCGCGCTGCTCCAAGCCGTTCGGCTGCGGCATCGACACGGGCGCGTGCTGGTGCGCGGAGGTCGACGTCAAGCCGGCCGTCCGCACCGCGCTGTCGCAGTACTACGACGGCTGCCTGTGCCGGCAGTGCCTGGAGTCGATCGAGGCCGACCGGCCCGAGGCGCCGACCGTGTGGGCGTTTCTCAAGAGCCAGCTGCGGCGCAAGCGCGACACGCCCGCCTGACAATCGCCACGAAGATGGCGCCGAGGCAATAGCCTTGACGCGATGTCAACCACCGCCGACGCCCCGCCAGCGGACGCCGAGGAAGCCCCCGCCTTCTCGCTCGAGCTGTCCCAGGACCAGCGCGACATCCGCGACTGGGTCCACGGCTTCGCCACGAACGTCGTGCGCCCCGCCGCCGCGGAGTGGGACGAGCGCGAGGAGACGCCTTGGCCGATCATCCAGGAGGCCGCGAAGATCGGCCTCTACGGCTTCGAGGGCATCGCCCAGCTGCACGCCGACCCGACCGGCCTGACGATGGCGATCGCCAACGAGGAGCTCTTCTGGGGCGACGCCGGCATCGGCATGGCGATCATGGGCACGAACCTCGCCGTCGCCTCGATCTTCGGCTCCGGAACGCCCGAGCAGATGGGCGAGTTCATCCCCCAGTGCTACGGCACCGTCGACGAGCCCCAGGTCGCAAGCTTCTGCGTCTCCGAGCCCGACGCCGGCTCGGACGTGTCCGCCCTGCGCACGACGGCGAGGTACGACGAGGCCGCCGACGAGTGGGTCCTCAACGGCCAGAAGGCGTGGGCCACGAACGGCGGCATCGCGAAGATCCATGTCATCGTCGCGACCGTCGACCGCGCGCTCGGCTCGCGCGGCCAGGCCGCCTTCGTGATCGGGCCCGACACGCCCGGCCTGACGCAGGGCACGAAGGTCCGCAAGCACGGCCTGCGCGCCTCGCACACCGCCGACGTCTTCCTCGACGACTGCCGCATCCCCGGCCGCTGCCTGCTCGGCGGCAGGGAGAAGCTCGAGGCCAAGCTCGCCCGCGCCCGCGAGGGCACGCGCTCCAACTCGCAGGCGGCGATGCAGACCTTCGAGGTCACTCGCCCGACCGTCGGCGCGCAGGCGATCGGCATCGCCCGCGCCGCCTACGAGTACGCCCTGGACTACGCCCGGGAGCGCAAGCAGTTCGGCCGCGCGATCATCGAGAACCAGGGCATCGCCTTCACGCTCGCCGACATGAAGATGGAGATCGACGCCGCGCGGCTGCTCGTCTGGCGCGCCTCGTGGATGGGCCGCACCGGTCAGAAGTTCACCGCCGCCGAGGGCTCGATGAGCAAGCTCAAGGCCGGCGAGGTCGCCGTCTGGGCGACCGAGCGCGCGATCCAGATCCTCGGCGGCAACGGCTACACGCGCGAGTTCCCCGTCGAGCGCTGGCACCGCGACGCGAAGATCTACACGATCTTCGAGGGCACGTCGGAGATCCAGCGGCTCGTGATCGCCCGTGCCATCTCCGGCGTACAGATTCCGTAGTGCGACAGACCGAGATCAAGCTGCACGGCCACAAGCTCAGCTACCGGACCGGCGGCACGGGCCCGGTGCTGCTGCTGATCCACGGCATCACGAACTCGTCGGCGAGCTGGGACCCGGTCGCCGCGCAGCTCGCGACCCGCTTCACCGTCGTCGCGCCCGACCTGCTCGGCCACGGCGACTCGGCCAAGCCGCGCGGCGACTACTCGCTCGGCGCCGCCGCGTCGCTCATGCGCGACCTGTTGATCGCGCTCGGCCATGAGCGCGCGACGATCGTCGGCCACTCGCTCGGCGGCGGAATCGCGATGCAGATGGCCTACCAGTTCCCCGAGCGCGTCGAGCGGCTCGTGCTCGTCTCCAGCGGCGGCCTCGGCCGCGCGGTGACGCCGGCGCTGCGCGCCGTCGCGCTGCCCGCGGCAGAGTACGTCCTGCCGCTGCTGGCCTCGCAGCCGCTCGTCGACGCGGGCTCCAAGCTCGGCGGCTGGATCGAGCGGCTCGGCCTGCGCGTCGGCGCCGACATCGCCGCGATGGCGGCCGGATTCGCGTCGCTGCAGGACATCGAGGCGCGCCGCGCCTTCGTCCACACCGCACGCTCGGTGATCGACATCTCCGGCCAGCGCGTCAGCGCGATCGACAAGCTCTACCTCGCCGAGGCCGTGCCGGCCCTGATCCTGTGGGGCGACCGCGACACGATCATCCCCGCCCGCCACGGCATCCGCGCGCACGAGCAGATGCCGGGCAGCCGGCTGAGGATCTTCGCCGGCGCGGGCCACTTCCCCCACCGTGACGATCCCGCCGGCTTCGCGGCGACATTGACGGACTTCGTCGACACGACGCACCCCCACGTGCCCGACGACGACACCCTGCGCCGGCTCGTCGTCGAGCGCGGCGCGCGCGCGGCGTAGCGCGGCGCGATCGGGCGCCCGCGCGCCCTCAGCGGTGGCTGAGGATGGTCAGCACCGCGCCGTTGGGGTCGCGGACGAAGAAGCGCCGCACGCCCCAGGGCTCGTCGGTCAGGGGATGGACGATCTCGGCGCCCGTCGCCTGCGCGGCCGCGTGCGCGGCATCGACGTCGTCGACCTCGATCGAGACGTCCGGCCGCACCGGCGCGGGGCGTTCGTGGTGGCGGCCACCACGCCGGGGCCGGCCGGGGTGCCGTGTCGCGAACGTGTTCGATGCGAACACATTCGCGACAGGGCTCCGGCGTGGCGCGGGGCCCAACCCCTCCTATCGGTAGCCGGTCGTGTCGGCCGGTAGGCCTGGGTCCTGCACTTCGACCATGTAGCGCCAGCAGTCCGGTCGCGACCCGTCGAGGTCGTCGAACCCGTACTCCGCTGCCAGCCCGCCGCTGGACAGCGACCGGCCGTTGAAGCGTGCCCGCTCGGGGTCGGCCGCGAGCGCGGCGATCGCGCGCCCGACGAAGCGCGGCGACTCGGAGATCGCGAAGTGCGGTACGCGCTCGGTCGCGTCGCGCCAGTTCTCCTCGCTGACCCCGAACGCTTCGAGCATCATCTCCGAGCGCAGCCAGCCCGGCGTCAGGACGACCGCGGTCGCGCCGTGCGGCTCGAGCTCCTTGGACCACGCGAAGGCCAGGCGCTGGACGGACGTCTTGACGAGGTCGTAGAACGCCGAGATGCGGTAGTTGACGGCGTTGTAGTCGGCGGTGCCGTCGGTCATCTCGACGACGAGGCCGCCCGGCCGGCGGATCAGCAGCGCGAGCGCGTGATGGCTCGTGATGAGGTGCGTCTCGACGCCCAGGCGCAGCAGCCGCAGCCCCGCGTCGAGGTCGTGCTCCCAGACCGGCACGTTCCACTCGAAGAGCTTCTCGCCGCCCCAGATGTCGTTGACGAGCACGTCCAGGCGGCCCTGCTCGGCGTCGATCCGCGCGACGAGGGCCGCGACCTGCTCGGACTCGAGGTGGTCGACGGCGACGGCGATCCCGGTGCCGCCGGCGGCGCTGACCTGCTCGGCGGTCTCCTCGATCGTCTCGGGCCGGTCGTACTCCGAGCGCGTCGCGCGCGTCGAGCGACCGCTGCAGTAGACCGTCGCCCCGGCCTCGCCCAGCGCGACGGCGATCCCGCGCCCGGCGCCGCGCGTCGCGCCGGCGACGAGCGCCACCCTGCCTGCCAGCGGCCCGGCCATGTCAGGCAGCCTCGCAGACGACGGCGTGATCGTCGCACTCGGGCTCGACGAGGCGCACGATCCGCTGCGCCTCCTCCTCGAGCTGCGTGCGCGCGCGCCGCGGAACCGATCCCGCGAACGCCGCCAGCGTCAACGTCGCCAGCCGGCGCCTGACGGCGATCGTCCAGACCCCCGCGACGACGCCGTCGACGAGGAACGTCGCCTTGACGCGCAGGTTCTTCGTCGTCACGAGCGGCCGGTGCTCGGTGGCGATGATGCGCGCGCGGTCGTCCCAGGCGAGCACGAGGTTGTCGAACTCCGGCAGCAGCCGCGGCGGCGCTTGCGCGTCGGCGCCGGGGCGGGGCGCGTCGGGCAGGTCGAACAGCTCGCGGCGACCGCCCTCGTCGGTGAACACCGACAGCTGCGAGCGCATCGCGTCGAGCACGGCCTTGATCGCGCCGACGCCCGACCACGCCTGAACATCCTTCGCGCTCGCGGGGCCGAACGCGCCGAGGTAGCGGCGCACGAGCGCCTGCATCGCGGCCTCGCGCTCGGCGAGCGGCGCGCCGATCCACGGCTCGGCGAGCGTGAACCGCACGGGCCGGCCGAAGCCCCAGCGCGCACCGTCGTCGGGGACCATCACGAGCGCCAGCAGCGTGCGCACGGCGTAGCCCAGCGCGCGCTCGTCGACGTCGGGGAACTGCTGCGCCAGGCGCGCGCGGATCTCGTCGAACGTCAACGGCTCGCACTCCAGCAGCCGGCGCGCGGCGGGCAGCACGGCCTCCGGATCGAGGCCCGCGGCGCGGGCGCCGAGCACGCGCAGCGCGACCGCCGGCGGCGGTTGCAGCGCCGTCCGCAGCGCCGCGTAGTCGGCGCTGCCGAGCAGGTGCAGGGTGGAGCGCATGGCCGTCGCGCGCACGACCGAGCGCCGCGCCAGCGCGTCGCGCAGGTCCTGCTCGCGGAAATCCTCGATCCGCGTCCAGAGGCCGACGAACGGGTGCTTGGGCTCCTGCGCCTGCATGCCGGCCAGCCGCCGCACCGCCCCCGTGACATCGACGCCCGACGCGCGCTCGAGCAGCATCTGGCGCGCGAGCGTCGCGCGGTTGAGGTCGGCGGCGCTCAGCACCGCCGCGCTCACGTCAGCTCCGCCGCCAGCAGGTCCATCAGCAGACCGTCGTGCCAGCCGTCGTCGCCGAGCTCATAGCGGCGCATGATCCCGACCGGCTTGAAGCCCAGCGACCTGTAGACGCCGATCGCGCGCGCGTTGGAGGCCGCGGGATCGATCGTCAGGCGATGGTGTCCGCGCGCGTCGAGCAGCCAGCGCGCCGCCAGCCGCAGCGCCTCGGGCCCGTAGCCGCTGCCCTGGAATCTCGGCGCGAGGATGATGTCCATCCCCGCCGAGCGGTAGTTCGGCGTGAGCTCCTCGGTCACGCCGAGCCAGCCGGCGAGCTCGCCGCCGACCTCGATCGCGAACGCCGTGCCGTCGCTGCGCAGCGCGTCGCGCGTCTCCTCGCGCGACGCGTCGGCGCCCCACCACTCGCGCACGCCCTCGCCCTCGACGATCTCCGTGAGCGCGTCGAGGTCGCCGTCGGCCAGTGGCCGCAGCACGACGCGGTCGCCGCGCAGCCGCGGCGGCGCCGTCACGATGCGGCCGCGGCCGTCTCGGGCCGCCCGGCCATCCGGTTGAGCGCCTCGGCGCCTGCGCGGTCGGTCGCGGTGCGCATCGCGATCGAGAAGACCGCCAGCAGCGACTCGGAGGCCAGCGGCTGCAGGCGGTCGAGCGCGTCCTGCACGGCGGGCCAGCCCTCCGATGGCCGTCCCGCCTGCTCGAACGGCGTCCAGACCGTCTCGAGGAAGAGGTCGACGTAGATCTGCGCGAGGCGATCGGCGTGCTCGCGCACGGTCGCCGTGAACTCCAGCGAGCGCTCGAGCGGCACGCCGAGCTTCTGCAACTCGCGGCCGGCCGCTGCCAGGCGCGGGCTGGGAATCTCGAAGCGGCCGTCGGGAAGCTGGCGCAGCAGGCCGAGCGAGAGCGACTTCATGAGCATCTTCGGATCGGCCGTGCCCCACTGGGAGATCAGCTCGGCGATCCCGACGGTCTGCGGTTGCTCGCCGCCGATCGGTCGCGCGAGCGCATGCTTGAAGCGCAGCACCTCGCTGCTGGAACCGCCGGCGCCGTCGATCAGGCGCTTGATCAGCTCGAGGTTGAAGCCGTCGGTCTGCAGCTCCTTGATGAGCTCCAGGCGGGCGACGTGCTCGGGCCCGTAGAGACCGGTGCGACCGCGCAGCTGCGGCGGCGGCAGCAGGCCACGCGACTGGTGCGCGCGGATGTTGCGCACGGTCATGCCGATCTCGCGCGCGAGCTCGTCGATCGTCAGGACTGTGTCATCACTCGATGTCACATAGACAACGATACCCCGTTGACAGGTCGCTGCGGGAACGGTGAGATAGACGGGCGTGTCCCCGGTCGTCCCCCACTTCGAGCTCGGCGAGGAGAGCCCGAGCGGCGGCGCGCACATCATCAGCGTCCGCGGCGAGATCCACGTCTCGACCGCGCCGCAGTTCGCGCAGCGCCTGTCCGGCGCGATCGACAGCGGCAAGACCCAGCTCGTGCTCGACATGTCGGGCGTCGAGTTCATCGACTCGACCGGTCTCAGCGTGCTGCTCAACGGGCTGCGGCTCGTGACCCAGATGCACGGCCGGATGGCGATCGTGTGCACCAACCAGACCGTCCTGCGCCTCTTTCAGATCACGAGCCTCGACGAGACGTTCGACATCTTCGACGACCGCGCGACGGCGATCGCGCACGTGCTTGGGGACGCCGCGGACGCGCCGTGAGGACGCGTCCGCGGCCGGCTCTTCGTCAGCGACCGCGGCGCGTCACCACGCCACAGGCGACACGCGCCCCCGCGTCACCGGTGGCGAGCGTCGCGGCGTTGGGGCCGAAGGTCGTGCTCGACGAATCCGGCACATGCGAGTGGTAGACAGCGGGCACGTTCGCGAGGTTGTCGGGACCCGCGTGCACGATCAGCGCGCTGCCGTCGCCGTCGGCATCCAGCAAGCCGGCGAGCGTGAGCGCATCGGTGTCGAAGCGCACCTTCGCCGTCCCGTCTCGCAGGACGAACAGCGGCGGCAGGTCGCCGCCATGCGCGCCGTGGCCGACCGCGCCGGGATTGTGGTGGCCGCCGGCGCTCGTGAACGGCGCCATGCACTGCGCGACGGCGTGCACGTGGAAGCCGTGGAAGCCCGGCGTCAGGCCGTGGACGTCGACCCTGACCCGCAGCGCGCCGCCCGGCCGCGCCTGCACGCGAACGGTTCCGATCCGGTGGGCGTCCGCGTCGCGCAGCTCGGCGACGGCGATCGCGCGAGCGTGGCGCTCGCCGTCGCCGCCGCGCGCCGCCGCGGCGGCCCCGATCGCCAGCGAACCGGCCACGACCACCCCGCAGATCGCCGCCCGCCGCGTCAACCTCGCTCGCCCTGAAGAAGCCGATCCCATGCCATCCCCTCCCGTAATGCGACGTTTTGCGGTGCGATCATGCACCGCCTCTGTGCCCCTCTGTCGAACGTGGCACCGAGAACGGTTCGCACGGGCCCGTGAACCGCTCTAGGCTCGCCACACGACAAGCAGGTCGTGAGGGTTCCCATGAGCACAGATCGCAGCGACGTCGAGGTCCTGGCTGCCGTCGCCGGCGGCGACCGGACCGCGCTCCGGGTCCTCTACGACCGCCACGCGCCATGGCTGGCGCTGCGGCTTGCGCGCCGCTGTGCCGATCCGGGCATCGTCGACGAGACGTTGCAGGACACGTTCCTGGCGGTCTGGCGCGGCGCCCGACGCTACTCCGGCCAGGGTGATGTCGGCGCCTGGATCTGGGGCATCGCGATCCGGCGCCTGATCGACGCGCTGCGCCGCCGGCCGACCGCCGAGATCCTCGTGGCCGATGTCCATGACCGCGTCGGCGTCGAGGAGGACATCCTGCTCGGCGTCGAGCACGGCGATCTCGGCGGCGCGCTGGGACGGCTGTCGCCGCAACTGCGCGCGGTCGTCCAGGCAACGGTGCTGGACGGGTTGACGAGCCGTGAGGCGGGCCGCCTGCTCGGCATCCCGGCCGGCACGGTCAAGACCCGGATGATGCGCGCACGCGCACAACTGAGAGAGGAGCTCGCATGAGCTGGCACGTGCCATCCACCGTGCTGTCGAGCTACGCCCGCGGCCAGATCGATCCTGTGCAGGCGTACTCCGTCGAGGCGCACCTGCCGTCCTGCGCGCAGTGCACCGCCGAGATCGCCGCGCTGACCGACGGCGCCCGGCTGGCCCGCTCGTGGGAGGAGATCGAGGAGCGTCTCGACGCGCCCCGGCGCGGTCCCGTCGAGGCCGGCCTCGTGCGACTCGGTGCGCCAGAGCACCTCGCGCGCCTGCTCGGCGCCACGCCGGCGCTGCGGCTGTCGTGGCTGCTGGCGTGCGCGCTCATGCTCGGGTTCGCCGTCTGGGCGGCGAGCCGGAGGCCCGACGAGGGCATCGTCGTCTTCCTCGTCGTGACGCCGCTGCTGCCGCTCGCGGGTGTCGCCCTGGCCTTCGGCCCCGACGTCGATCCCGCGTACGAGATCGGGCTGGCCGCCCCGATGCGCAGCTTCGCGCTGCTGCTCGTGCGCGCGCTGGCGGTGCTCGCCACGACGAGCGCGATGGCGGCGGTCGCCGCGCTCGCGCTGCCCGGCCTGCACTGGAGCGCGGCGGCCTGGCTGCTGCCCGCGCTCGGCCTGACGCTCGCGAGCCTCGTGCTCGCGACGCGGATATCCGCGCTCGTGGCCTGCGGCTCGCTCGCGCTGCTGTGGGCGCTCGCCGTCTCCGTGGGCTGGCGCATGTCCGACGAGCCGCTGTTCGTGGTCGGCCCCAGCGGCCAGATCGCCTGCGCGGTGCTGGCCGCCGCCGCGGCGCTCGTGCTGTGGCGCAACGACGATCGCTTCGACCGCCGAGGAGGCATCGCGTGACCGATACCACGATCACCCTGACGGACCTGCGCAAGCGCTACGGCGCGACCGACGCGGTCACGGGCATGTCGCTGCGCATCGGGCCGGGGGTCACCGGACTGCTCGGCCCCAACGGCGCGGGCAAGACGACGCTCATGCGGATGCTCGCCACCGTGCTCGCACCGACCGAGGGGCGCCTGCGACTGCTCGGTCTGGACCCGGACGATCCCGAGCAGCGCACCGCGATCCGGCGCCGGCTGGGCTACATGCCCCAGGAGCCGGGCTTTCACCGGCACTTCACCGCGTTCGAGTTCGTCGACTACGTCGCGATCCTCAAGGAGATGACCGACACGCGGGCACGCCACGACGAGGTGCGCCGCGTCCTGCGCGAGGTCGGCCTCGACGGTGTCGCCACGCGGCGGATCCGCAAGCTGTCGGGCGGCATGCGCCGGCGCGTCGCGCTCGCCCAGGCGCTGCTCGGCGACCCGCAGCTGCTCGTGCTCGACGAGCCCACCGCGGCGCTCGACCCCGAGCAGCGGATGCGCGTTCGCGAGCTCGCCTCCGCGCTCGGCCAGGAGCGCATCGTGCTCGTCTCGACGCACCAGACCGAGGACGTCGCGGCGTTCTGCCAGCGCGTGATCGTCATGCGCGCAGGCGACGCGGTCTTCGACGGGACGCCCGCGCAGCTCAGCGCGGTCGCTCGCGACCGCGTCTGGGTTGCCGACAGCCGCGACGCCCGTGCCCAGTTGTCGTGGCGTACGGCCGAGGGCCGCCACCGCCACGTCGGCACGCCGCCGCCCGGTGCGCAGCTCGTCGAGCCGGCGATCGAGGACGGCTACCTGCTGCTCGCCGGAGCCGCCGCCGGGACCGAGGAGCTGGCGGCATGAGCGCGACGACGGTCGCACCCGTACCACTGCCGGCCGCAGCGAGCCACATGGCCGATCCGCCGGGCGGCCCGGTGCGCCTGGCGCTCGCCCGGGCCGAGGGGCGCCGGTTTGTCAGGCACCCGCTGTTCGTGCTCGGAATGGCCGTGTCCGTGCTGCTCGGACTCGCCGGCGGCGTCGACGACGGCGACCTGTTCGGGCTCGCCGGCGGCAACTTCCTCTTCGTCGGCGCGGGGATCTGGACGTTCATCGTCGCGTGCCTGGCAACGAGCCGCGCGCGCCGCGACGACGCCGAGGACCTCTACCGCGCCACGCCCGCGACGCCGCGTCTGCGCACGCAGGCGGCGCTCCTGTCGGTTGCGTGGCCGGGACTCGCCGGCGTCGTGATGACCGCGCTGACCGTGGTTCCGATCGCCGGCACGGACCTGGCCGTCGTCATCAACGACGAGCGCTACGGCCTGCGCCCGCTCGAGCTGCTGCAGGGCCCTGCATACCTCCTGTTCGCGGGCGCGCTCGGCGTGGCCATCGGCAGCTGGACGCGGCGGGTGTATCCGGCGCTCGTCGGAGCGTTCGTGCTGTTCATGCCCCCGGCGGCCTGGCTGCCCTGGTTCGTGTTCGGAGATGACGCGCCGCGCGGCGAGTGGAACGGCAACTGGCTTGGCGGCGCCTCCGTCCCGTGGCACCTCGTCGGCTTCGCGGGCCTGATCGCGATCGCCGCCGCGACCGCGCTCGCGCGCCACGACCGGCGGCCGCGAGTCGGCGTGCTGGCGCTCGTCGCGCTCGCCGCCGCGATCGCCGGGATCGTGTTGGGCTGGCCAGACGCGACCTGACGTTGGGGGCGCTCGCACAGCATCTGCGGCGGGTCGCGCCCACGCTCCCATGGGTGCCACTGCTGGCCACCGCGCTGCTCTGCGGCGCCGTCGTCGTGCTGGCACCGCTGGTGCCCGGCACCCCGCCGTTCATGCGCTGGCCGGGCTTCGGAGCGCTGGCGCTGTGCATCGGCGCAGCGCTGCTGCTCGACGACGACGCTGCCGTCACGGTGGCCGCGTCGCCGACGTCGCTCGCTCGGCGCCGGCTGCTGCGGGTCGGACTCGCACTACCGCTGCTGGGCGCCGTCTGGGCGGCGTCGCTGTGGTATGCCACGAGCGCGGACGGCGCCTGGTACGGGCCGAGCGCCCGCGCTGCGCTCAGCCTCCAGCTCGCCGCGATGGTCGCGCTGACGCTGGCCGCGTCGGCGGTCGCGCTGCGCGCGATGCCCGGCGAGCAGGGCGGCTGGAGCGCGGCCGCGATGCCGCTCGCGCTGCTCGGCCTGGCGCTCGCGCTGCCCCCGCGCGTCGGGCTGCTCGTGCAGCCCGGCGACGAGCGCTGGCATGGCGCGCAGCAGCGCTGGGCGGTGCTGCTGGCGATCGGGCTGGTCGTGCTCCTGTGGGCCGGACGTGAGCCGTCGCGGCGACGCGCCGTTCAGGCGCCGCCGAGCGCCGATGCCAGCTGCGCCGGCGCCCCGTAGGGCCCGAGCACCGCCGGCAGCGCGATCGAGCCGTCGTCGCGCTGGCCGTTCTCCAGCAGCGCGATCAGCGTGCGGCTGACCGCCACCGCCGTGCCGTTGAGCGTGTGCAGCGGCTCGGGCTTGGCGCCCTCGCGGCGCATGCGGATCTCCAGCCGCCGGGCCTGGAAGTCGGTCGTGTTCGAGGTCGACGTGACCTCGCGGTAGCGGCCCTGGCCCGGCAGCCAGGCCTCGATGTCGTACTTCTTCGACGCGCTCGCGCCGAGGTCGTCGACGGCGATGTTCACGACGCGGTAGGGCACCTCGAGCTCGCCGAAGATCTCCTCTTCGATCGCGAGCAGGCGGTCGTGCTCGGCGGCGCCGGCGTCGGGCTCGACGAACGAGAACATCTCGACCTTGTCGAACTGGTGCACGCGGAAGATCCCGCGCGTGTCCCTGCCGCCGGCGCCCGCCTCGCGCCGGAAGCAGGGCGAGAAGCCCGCGTAGCG
This sequence comes from uncultured Solirubrobacteraceae bacterium, assembly GCA_963756465.1. Taxonomy (GTDB): domain Bacteria; phylum Actinomycetota; class Thermoleophilia; order Solirubrobacterales; family Solirubrobacteraceae; genus CADCVQ01. The sequence continues at coordinate 832,502 of CAVWNK010000004.1, read as the reverse complement.
CAGCGGTAGGTCGGCGGCGTCGATGATCTCGCCCGCGTGCAGCGACGCCAGCGCGACCTCGCTCGTGCCGACGAGGTACAGGTCGTCGGAGGGCACGTGGTAGATCTGCTGCTCGGTGTCGGGCAGCATGCCGGTGCCGTAGAGCGCCTGCTCGCGTACGAGCACCGGCGGGATGACGGGCTCGAAGCCCTTGCCGCGCAGCTTCGCCATCACCCACTGCACGAGCGCCAGCTCGAGCATCACGAGATCGCCGCTGCAGGTAGGCGAAGCGCGCGCCGGACAGGCCGCGCGCCGCGCTCCATGTCGATCCGCTCGCCCGCCAGCTCGAGGTGGTCGCGGCCGCGCTTGGTGGCGTCGCCGACGACCTTCAGGACCTCGTCCTCGGGCGCGGCGGCCGTCGGGTCGGGCAGGTTGGGCAGCGTGCTCAGCAGCTCCTGCAGCCCGACCTCGGCGCCGCGCGCCTGCTCGCCGAGCGCCTTGACCTCGGCGGAGACCGACTTCAGCCGCTCGAGCGTCGCCGACACGTCGCGCCCCTCGCGCTTGCCGGTCGCGACCTCCTCCGACGCGGTCTTCTGCTCGGCGCGCAGCGCCTCGGCGGCCTGCTGCGCCTCGCGCCAGCGCGCGTCGAGCGCGACGACCTCGTCCAGCCGCCGCGCGGCGTCCTCGCCGCGGCGCGCGAGTGCCGCCCGCACCGCGTCGGGCTCGCGGCGGATCAGCCTGAGGTCGAGCACAACGGGCGGCTACCCGCCGGAGTCGGTTTCGCCCCCGGGAGCCTGCAGCTTCTCCTCGGCGTCACCGGAGCCCTTGCCCGCGTACTTGGCGAGGAACGTCGCGACCTTGCGCATCTCCTCGCCGGTGACGATGTTCTCGGGCATGATCGCGCCGGAGAAGCCACCGTTCTGGATCGCGAAGGTCACGTCCGCGACGTTCTCCTTGCGGTCGTCGAAGTTCGGTCCGTCCTCGCGCTCGCGGTCGGCGACGTCGAACGTCGAACCCTGCGTCCCGGCCGCCTCGAGCGTGTGACAGGAGCCGCAGCGCTCGGCGAAGATGACCGCGCCCTCTCGATCGGGATCGCCCTCGGCGAGCTTCACGGAGGACGAGCCGCAGCCGGCGCCGAAGGTCGCCGCGGCGACGAGACATGCGGCGATCAGAACGCGTCGGGTCATGGGCGGCGCAGATCATACGGAACAATGCTTCGGGCGATGTCCCGCTCGACCCTCATGGCCGCCGCCCTCGCCGCGCTCGCGCTCGCCGTCAGCGGCTGCGGCGACGACGACGTCCTGCGCACCGATCGCCCGATCCTGCGCGTCACGCTCGACGAGTACCGGATCGTCCCGCAGAACGCCGTCGTCAAGGCCGGTCGCCTGAAGCTCACCGTGCGCAACACCGGCCGCCTCACCCACAACCTCGCCGTGCAGGACCCCGCCGGACCCGACGACAAGCCCGCCGACGTCGCCGGCGGACGCACCGCCACGATGCAGCCCGGCGAGACCGGCGAGCCGATCAAGGTGACGCTCGAGCCCGGCGAGTACCGGCTCGTGTGCACGATCGCCAACCACGACGACCTCGGCCAGTACGGCGTGCTCACGGTGCAGCGTTGAGCGCGGACGCGGCGCGCGCCTACCGCGACACGATCGGGCGCTTCCCCACCGGCGTGGCGATCGTCACGTCGACCGGTCCCGACGGTCCGGCGGGCATGACGACGAACGCCGTCGCGTCGCTGTCGCTGGATCCGCTGCTGCTGATCGTCTGCTTCGAGCAGCGCTCGCGGACGCTCGAGATCGTGCGCACGTCGCGCCGCTTCGGGGTCAACGTCCTGCGCGCCGGCGACGAGGCGCTCGCCGCCGTGTTCGCCTCCAAGCGCGTCGGCCCCGAGAAGTTCGAGGCGCTCACGCAGCACCGCTGGCGCGAGGTCCATGGCGTGCCGGTGCTCGACCGCGCCCTGGCCTGGATCGCCTGCGACCTGCGCGAGCTGCTGCCCGGCGGCGACCACGAGATCGGCGTCGGCACCGTCGTGCACTCCAGCGCCCAGCAGGAGGGCGACCCGCTCGTCTTCTACGGCGGCGGCTACACGACGATCGCCGATCGGCAGACCGCGGCATGAAGGGCCGCGTCTGCGCGATCACGGGGGCGAGCTCGGGCCTCGGCTACGAGACGGCGCTCGCGCTCGCGCGGCAGGGCGCGACGGTGGCGCTGCTGTGCCGCAGCGAGGAACGCGGCGTCGAGGCCCGCGACCGCATCGCCGCCGCGACCGGCAACGCCGACCTGCACGTGATCCACTGCGACAACGCGAACCTCGACAGCGTGCGCACCGCTGCGGCGCAGCTGCTCGACCGCTTCGACGCGCTGCACGTGCTCGTCAACAACGCCGGGCTGCTGATCAGCCAGCGGCGGATCACTGTCGACGACATCGAGGAGACCTTCCAGGTCAACCACCTCTCGGCCTTCCTGCTGACCGACCTGCTGCGCGAGCGCCTCGTCGCCTCGGCGCCGGCGCGGATCGTCACGGTCTCGTCCGTCGCCCATCGCGCCGGCGCCGTGAACTTCCACGACCTGCAGTTCCAGCATTCCTACGACGGCTGGTCGGCCTACGCGACCTCCAAGCTCATGAACATCCTCTTCACCTACGAGCTCGCGCGCCGGCTGGAGGGCACGCGCGTCACGGCGAACACGCTGCATCCGGGGATCGTGCGGTCGGGCTTCGGCCGCAACAACGGCCGCGTCATGCGGGCCTTCATGGCGGTCACCCAGCTGCCCCCGTTCGCCGTCTCGGTGCGCAGCGGCTCGCGCACCCAGGCCTGGCTGGCGAGCGCGCCCGAGGTCGAGGGCGTGAGCTCGCGCTACTTCGTGCGCCGCCGGGCGCGGCCCTCGTCGCGCAGCTCGCGCGACACCGGCAGCCAGCGGCGCCTGTGGGAGGCCAGCGCGGCGCTGCTGGGCGCGTGAGAGAACCGTGAGGCGTCGCCGCGCAACCGCTCGCGAGCGCGCGGGCAGCCATTAGGATCCGCGCTCAAACGGCGAACGTCTGCGCCCGCTCATCGATCCGGAGGTCCAATGTCCGCAGTTCGCCGTGCTCTCGCGATCCTCCCCGTGGCCGCGGCGACGCTCGCGATAGCGCAACCTGCGCAGGCCGCAACGATCACCACGGTGCCGTGCTTCGCCTACGTCCAGGGCGCCGCCACGAAGCTCCCGGTCGTCGCGGCGGGCTTCACCCCCGGCAGCTTCGTCCGCGTCTACGTGAGCCCGGTGAACAAGCCGCCCGCGCTCTCGACGTCGACGATCGCCGACGCCAGCGGCGCGTTCGGGCTGCAGGCCTTCGCGCCGTCGTTCGCGCCGTCCAACCGCCACCTGCAGACCTTCAACCTCATCGGCGAGGACCGCACGAACCCGGCCGCCCCGATCGTCGGCGCCTCGACGTTCCAGATGGCGCGCTTCGGGCTGACGTCGAGCCCGTCGCGCCCCAGGCGTCCCGGCCAGCGGGTCACGTACACGGCGCGCGGCTTCAAGGCCGGCAAGGCGGTCTACATCCACTTCCGCTTCCAGGGCAAGACCCGGCGGACCGTGCGCCTCGGCGTCGCGAAGGGCCCCTGCGGCGTCGTCTCCAAGAGCATGTCGGCGCTGCCGACGCGGGTGCGCTACGGCGCCTGGCGGACCTACACCAACCAGTCACGGACGTCGGCCGGCGCGACGCCGCTGTGGAAGGACGGCTTCACGATCTTCAAGCGGTTCTCCTGATCGGCGAGCTCGAGACCCGCTTCTGAGGGCAACCGGCGCGCGCGTCACGGCCGGCGGGGTGCAGACGCGAGCCGTGGCGGGCCGCCGCGCGTGCGTGAACGAGCGCCGAGCACGTTCGTCGCTGGGCGCCGGTCGGCGCTCGTGCACGCCTGTGATGCAGCGGCGCCGAGCGGGCGCTGCAGAGCGATCGATTCGGCGCTCGTTCACGCCCGCGCGTGCGCGTCCGACAGCTCGAGCAGGTCAGCGCCGGCCTGCGTCGACGCTCGATGCGATCCCTGCCGGATCGACCGCCGCCCCGCGAGGCGGCGATCGCGCCCTACGCGATCAGGGCGGCGCGCAGCGCCAGGAACGCCACGACCCCCGCCGCGAGCGCGACGACGCCGACCTCGCGGCGGACGATCGCCAGCACGACGGAGCGCTGCTCGGCCTCGGGCAGCGCGCCCACCGCCTGGGCGTCCGGCAGCCCGCGGTTCTCGAGCACCTGCTCGGCCGCGGCGATCCGCAGCTGCTCGGCGATCAGCCCGATCGCGATCGGGAGCACCGCGTAGAGCCAGTACAGGCCGTCGGCGGGCGCGTAGCCGATCGCGAACAGGACGGCCGCAACGAGCGCCTGCGCGACGGCGACGGCCTGCGCGGCCCGCAGCAGCGGCCAGATCGCGGCGCTCGGGCGCACCTGCCACCAGCGCCAGCCGGCGTATGCGGCGGCGACCGCGTTGGCGGCGAACGTCGCCCACGCGGCGATCTCGGCGACGGTCTGCTCATCCATGGGGTGTCGGGAGCGCAAAGGGCATAGCTGATAGAAAGGAAGCGTGCTCGGCAGCTATCTCCCGGCGATCGTCTTCGTCACCCTCGGGACATTGATCGGCGTCGCGTTCGCGATGCTGAACACGCTCTTCGGTCCGCGGCGGGCGGTCCCGCACAAGACCGACCCGTACGAATGCGGCCTGCCCTCCGAGGTCCGGCACGGTTTCCGCTTCGGGATCAGCTTCTACCTGATCGCGATGCTGTTCATCCTGTTCGACATCGAGGTCATCTTCCTCTATCCGGTCGCGATCCAGCTGAAGGCGTTCGGAACCTTCGCGCTGATCGAGATCACGGTCTTCATCGCGCTGCTGATGGCGGCCTTCGTCTACGTCTGGAGACGGGGGGCGCTGGAATGGCGGTAGAGCGCCAGAAGCTCGCCGTCGCGCCGGCGGGCACGGACCTCTCCAAGGAGGACTTCCGCATCCGCCAGCTGCGCTCACGCGACATGCTGCGCGGGGACCTCGAGGGCGAGGACCTCGACAGGTACATGGAGGAGCGCGTGCTGACGACGACGCTTGACAAGGCCGTCGCCTGGGCGCGCTCCAACGCCCTCTTCCCGGCGACGTTCGGCCTCGCCTGCTGCGCGATCGAGATGATGTCGATCGTCGCCGCGCGCGTCGACGTCGCGCGCTTCGGCTTCGAGGCCTTCCGCGCCTCGCCGCGCCAGGCCGACCTGCTGATCCTCTCCGGCCGCGTGTCGATCAAGATGGCGCCCGTCGTGCGCCGCATCTACGACCAGATGCTCGAGCCCAAGTGGGCGATCGCGATGGGCGCCTGCTCGTCCTCGATGGGCGTCTTCAACAACTACGCGATCGTCCCGGCCGACAAGTTCATGCCGGTCGACGTGCACGTGCCGGGCTGCCCGCCGCGGCCCGAGGCGCTCATGCACGGGATCCTCAAGCTGCGCAAGATGATCCAGGAGGACCCCGACATGGGCTGGCGCGCGGGCCATCAGGCCGTCGGCACCGAGGAGGTCGTGCCGGGCGACGGGCAGGAGACGGCGATCAACGTCTTCCGGCCAGGGAACACCGCAGGTGCCTGATTCCGTCGGCCTGGAGCTGCTCGCCCAGGAGCTGCGTGAGGCCGACGCCGACTCGGTCCTGACGACCGCGTACTTCCGCGACAAGGGCGCGATCGAGGTCACGCCGTCGACGATCGTGGCGACGCTCGAGCACCTGCGCGGCAAGGGCTACGGCGCGCTGATGTCCGTCCACGGGGTCGACTACTACCCCGAGCAGCCGCGCCTGGGCGTGCACTACGAGCTGCTCGACATGAGCGCCGTCGACCGCCTGACCGTGAAGCTGCGCGTGCCGCCGGAGGACCCGCACGTCCCCTCGGTGACGCCAGGCTGGCCGACCGCCAACCACCAGGAGCGCGAGGTCTACGACATGTTCGGCGTCGTCTTCGACGGCCACCCCGACATGCGCCGGATCCTCATGCCCGAGGACTACGAGGGCCACCCGCAGCGGCGCGACTTCCCGATCGGCGGCGAGCCCGTGCTGTTCACGATCGACGAGTCCGAAGGGACGTCGTACACGCGATGAGCGCCGACGTCACGAAGACCTCCTCGGACTACCGCGCGATCGAGGAGTCGATCACGATGGCGCCGCTCGAGCGGCTCGGCTCCGACGACATGGACCATGAGCTGCTGACGCTCAACATGGGTCCCCACCACCCCGCCACGCACGGGGTGCTGCGCCTGCTCGTGACGCTCGAGGGCGAGGTCGTGCGCGACCTCAAGCCGATCATCGGCTACGTCCACACGGGCATCGAGAAGACCGCCGAGGACAAGAGCTACTGGAAGGTCATCCCCGTCGTCGAGCGGATGGACTACCTCGCCTACTACTTCAACGCCTACGCGTTCTGCGGCGCGACGGAGACGCTGCTGCAGGTCGAGGTGCCCGCGCGCGCCCAGTACCTGCGCGTGATCCACATGGAGCTCAACCGGATCATGAGCCACCTCGTCTGGCTCGGGACGAGCGCGCTGGACCTCGGCGCGATGTCGATGTTCTGGTACTGCTTCCGCGACCGCGAGCTGATCCTCGACCTCTTCGAGCAGTCCAGCGGCCAGCGCATGCACACGCGCTACATCCAGGTCGGCGGCGTCGCCGACGACATCCCGCGCGGCTGGGCCGAGAAGCTCAAGCAGTTCACCGACCAGATGCCCTCGCGCGTCGACCAGTACAAGGATCTGCTGGCGAACAACGAGATCGTGCTGCAGCGCCTGCGCGGGGTCTGCCCGCTCGCCGAGGAGCAGCTGCTCGCGCTCGGCGTCAGCGGCCCGCTGCTGCGCGCCGCCGGCAACCCGTGGGACCTGCGCAAGGCGATGCCCTACTGCTCCTACGACCACTTCGACTTCAAGATCCCGGTCGGCGCCGAGGGCGACAACTGGGATCGCTTCGCGGTCCGCGTCGCCGAGATCTACGAGTCCGTGAAGATCATCGAGCAGGCGATGGACGGGCTGCCCGGGGGCGCCTGGATCACCGACGACCGCAAGGTCGCGCTGCCGCCGCGCCACGAGCTGGCGACCTCGATGGAGGCGCTGATCCACCACTTCAAGCTCGTCACCGAGGGCTTCCGCGTGCCCCCCGGCGAGGTCTACTTCCCGATCGAGTCCCCGCGCGGCGAGCTGGGCTGCTTCGTGCGCTCCGACGGCTCCTCCAAGCCCGCGCGCGTGCACATGCGCGATCCCTCGTTCGTCAACCTGCAGGCGACCGCCCCGATGACCGAGGGCTCCTACATCGCCGACCTGATCGCGACGCTGGCGATGCTCGACCCGGTGCTCGGCGGCATCGATCGATGATCGGGCGCAAGAAGAAGGCCGCGCGTGACGCGAGCGTGCCCGTCGCGGCCGTCGAGCGCGCCGGCGCCGAGCCGCTGAGCGCCGCGACGGCCGACTACCCGGTCGTCGACCGCCGCGACGTCGCGCGCTTCGGCCACGGCTCGCGCGTCCCCGGCTGGGACGACGCCGCCGATCTCGACAAGGACCCGGCCGAGATCCCCGATCCGGCGACGACGCCCGTGCCGGCGCCGCTGCGCGCCGAGATCGAGGCGCACATGGCGAAGTACCCCGACTTCCGCAGCGCGGCGATCCCGGCGCTGGCCGCCGCGCAGCGCGTCCACGGCTGGTGCTCGCCGGAGGCGATCCGGCAGGCCGCCTGCGTCATGCGCCTGACGCCCGGCTACCTCGTCTCGGTCGCCTCGTTCTACGACATGCTCGAGACGCGCCCCGTCGGCCGCCACGCGGTCTACGTCTGCACGAACATCTCGTGCTCGCTGTGCGGCGCCGACGAGCTGATGGCCCGGCTCAAGCAGGAGACCGCTGCCGACCCGGACTTCAACGTGCGCGGCTTCGAGTGCCTGGGCGCCTGCGACATCGCGCCGATGGCCTCCGTCGACGGCGTCTACATCGGCCCGATCACGCTCGACGAGGTGCCCAGGCTCGTCGAGCAGATCCGCGACGGCGTGCCGCCGCTGCCGGCCAAGCAGCTGCGCCTGCGCAAGAGCACCGACCCCGGAGCAGCATCGAGCCCGAATGTGACGTCGTCCGAAGGTCGGCACGAGTGATCGACCGGGCCGTGACCTCCGCACGATGCTGGACTCGTGACGACCGCAGGACGAAACATGCCTAAGACCATCCTCTTCGCCGGCATCGACGAGCCCGGCCTCAACACGCTCGCGGTGTACCACGAGCGCGGCGGCTACGCGATGGCGCGCAGGGCGCTGACGGAGATGACGCCCCAGACCGTCCTCGACGAGCTGCTCGCCTCCGGCCTGCGCGGTCGCGGCGGCGCGGGCTTCCCGAGCGGCAAGAAGATCTCGTTCATCCCCAAGGCGAACGTCGACAAGTACCTCGTCTGCAACGCCGACGAGTCCGAGCCGGGCACGTTCAAGGACCGCGAGCTGATGCAGAAGTGCCCGCACATGCTCATCGAGGGGATCATCATCGCCGCCTACGCGGCGGGCGCGAACAAGTCCTTCATCTACATCCGCGGCGAGTACGAGGAGCAGGCGCAGATCATCGACCAGGCGCTGCTCGAGGCCGAGCAGGCGGGCTACATCGGCGAGCACCTCTTCGGCTCGGACTTCAGCCTGTCGCTCGTCCTGCACCGCGGCGCGGGCGCCTACATCTGCGGCGAGGAGACGGGTCTGCTCGACTCGTTGGAGGGCAAGCGCGGCAACCCGCGCCTGAAGCCGCCGTTCCCGGCCAACCAGGGGCTCTACCAGGGGCCGACGGTCATCAACAACGTCGAGACGCTCGCGACGATGCCGCACATCCTGCGCATGGGCGGCGAGGAGTACGCGAAGATCGGCACCGAGACGAGCGCCGGCACGAAGCTCGTCAGCGTGTCCGGCAACGTCCAGCGCCCCGGCAACTACGAGGTCGAGCTGGGGATCTCCTCGCGGGAGATCATCTACGGCCTCGCCGGCGGCCCGCCCGACGGCCGCAAGGTGAAGTTCTGGTTTCCCGGCGGCTCGTCGTCGCCGGTCCTGACGGCCGACGACCTCGACATCCCCTACGACTTCAACTCGCTCGCCGAGGCGAAGTCGATGCTCGGCTCGGGCGCGATCATCGTCGTCGACGACTCCGTCCCGGTCGTCAGCGTCGCGCTGAAGCTCGCGAAGTTCTACAAGCACGAGTCGTGCGGCAAGTGCACCCCCTGTCGCGAGGGCACGCGCTGGACGGTCTCGATGCTCGAGCGCGTCGACCAGGGCCTGGCGACGCCGATGGACCTCGACATCATGGCCTCCGTGCAGGAGCAGATCATCGGCAACTGCCTGTGCGTGCTGGGCGACGCGATGGCGATGCCGATCGGCTCGATGGTGGCGAAGTTCCGCGACGAGTTCGAGGCCCACATCGAGGCCGCGCGGGCGCGCAACCCGTGGGCCGGCGCGGAGCCCGATCCGGATCCCGTGCTCGTCCAGGGAGCGGCTCGTGCCTAGGCCCAGCCCCGACACGATCGCGTTCTCGGTCGACGGCCTGGAGGTCAACGCGCCGGCCGGGATGATGCTCGCCGACGCGGCGAAGTTCGGCGACGTCGAGATCCCGGTCTTCTGCTACGAGCCCAAGCTCGGCGAGCCGGTCGGCGCGTGCCGCATGTGCCTCGTCGAGATCGAGGGCATCCCGAAGCTGCAGACCGCCTGCTCGACGCCCGTGCGCGACGGCATGGTCGTCCACACGCAGACCGATCGCGTCAAGGAGGCGCAGGAGGCGGTGCTCGAGTTCCTGCTCATCAACCACCCGCTCGACTGCCCCGTCTGCGACAAGGGCGGCGAGTGCCCGCTGCAGGACATCACCTTCGGCTGGGGCCCGGGCCGCTCGCGCTTCATCGAGCCCAAGCGCCACTTCGTCAAGCCGCTCGCGCTCTCGCCGCTGATCGCGATCGACCGCGAGCGCTGCATCCTGTGCTACCGCTGCGTGCGCTTCAGCCAGGAGATCTCCGAGGACTACCAGCTCGTCCTGCAGGAGCGCGGCGCCGACTCCTACGTCTCGACGTTCGACGGCCATCCCTACGTGGCGCCGTTCAGCGGCAACATCATCGAGCTGTGCCCCGTCGGCGCGCTGACGTCGCAGCCCTACCGCTTCCGCGCGCGGCCCTGGGACATCGAGGGCTCGGGCTCGGTCTGCACGCTGTGCCCGGCGCAGTGCAACGTCGAGTTCACCGTCCGCGACGAGCGCGTCCTGCGCGTCATGGCGCGCGACCACCAGGGCGTCGACGACGGCTGGCTGTGCGACAAGGGCCGCTTCGCCTACCAGTCCGTGCACGTCGACCAGCGCGTGACGCACCCGCTCGTGCGCGTCGACGGCGAGCTCGTCCCCGTCAGCTGGGAGCGCGCGCTCGACGAGGCCGCGGCGGCGCTCGGTGCCGCCGGCTCGGACAGCGCCGCGCTCGCCGGCGGCGAGACGACCAACGAGGAGGGCTGGCTGCTGCAGGAGCTCGTCCGCGGCGGCCTCGGCTCGGCGAACCTCGACTCGCGCTTCGGCGGGACGCTGCCGCGCGAGCTGCACGCCGCGCTCGGCAGCCCGTCGCTGCAGGCGACGGTGCCCGACCTCGAGTTCGCCCACGCCGTGCTCGTGCTCGACTGCGAGCCCGTCGACGACGCGCCGATCCTCGACCTGCGCATCCGCAAGGGCGTGCGCCGCAACGCCGTCAAGCTCGCGGTCGCGACCTCGCGGCCGTCGTCGCTGGATGCCAACGCCGCCGCCGTCGCGCGCTTCGCGCCCGGAGCCGGCGAGGCGTTCTGCGCGGCCCTGAACGCGGCGCTGGGCGGCAACGGGGTCGTCGCCGAGCTTTCCGCCGCCGCGGGCGCGGACGAAGCCGAGGTGCTGGCGCTGGCGACGCTGCTGTCCGAGGCCGGCGAGGACGTCGTGATCGTCTACGGCGAGCGGCTGACGAACGGCGCTCGCGGCGAGCACGCCGCGCGGGCGCTGCTGAACGTCGCCGGGCGCCTCGTCGGCGCCGACCACGAGGGCGCCGGGCTGCTCGAGCTGCCCGCCGGCACGAACGGGCGCGGGCTGCGCGAGGTCGGCGTGCTGCCGAACGCCGGGCCGGGTCTGGCCGAGGTCGCGACCGCCGGCATGGACACCGCCGCGATCGGCGCCGCCGCCGCGGCGGGCGCCCTGTCGGCCCTGTACCTGCTGCACGTCGATCCGCTGCGCGACCTGCCCAGCCGGCGCACGTGGCGCGCGGCGCTGGCGAAGGCCGACAGCGTCATCGCGCACGCCGCGCTGCTGTCCGAGGGCCTGTGGGAGTACGCGACGATCGTCTTCCCGGCGGAGTCCTACGCCGAGAAGGAGGGCACGATCACGCACCCCGACGGGCGCGTGCAGCGGTTGCGTCCGGCGATCGCCCGCCCCGACGCCGTGCGCGCCGAGTGGAACGTGCTCGCCGACCTGAGCCGGCGTCTGGACCACGACCCGGCCGTGCTGAGCGGTCCGATGGCATCGGCCAGGCTGTTCGAGGCGGTCCCGGTCTACGCCGGCCTGACGCTCGACGAGCTCGGCGGACGCGGAGCGCGCTGGCCGGCCCGCCCGGCGTCGTCGGCCTGGCCGGCGGCCGACTCCGGCCCCTTCGGCCTGGAGGCGCCGCCGCACGCGCCGACGCCCAACGGCGCGCTGCGCCTGGGCACGTTCCGCTCGATCTGGGCGGCGCCCGAGGTCGAGCACTCGCCGGCGCTGAAGTTCCTGCGCCAGCACCAGCGCGCCGAGATCTCCCCCGCCGACGCGCAGCGCCTCGGCGTCGCGCACGGTGATCGCGTGACCGTCGGCGCCAACGGCACGCGCGTGCACGCGACCGTGATTCTGCGCTCGGCGGTTCCCGAGGGCTCGGTCTTCCTCGAGCAGGGCATCGCCGAGGACTCCGCCAGCGAGCTCGACGACGGCCTCGTGGAGGTGTCGCCGCAGTGAACGGCCTTGTGATCGGCGCCGTCGGCTACGCCGAGGAGTGGTGGATCCAGATCGTCAAGTCGATCGTGCTGTTCCTGCTGGCGGTGCAGATCGTGCCCGTCGTGCTGCTCGCCGAGCGCAAGCTGCTGGGCCGCTTCCAGCACCGCTACGGACCCAACCGGGTCGGTCCGATGGGCATGGCGCAGCCGCTGGCCGACATCATCAAGCTCGCGACGAAGGAGCCCTTCCAGCCCTCGACGGCGGTCGGCTTCCTCTACGCGGCCGCCCCGGTCATCTCGCTGCTGACGGCGCTGGCGGCGTTCGCGATCCTGCCCTTCGGCGACGTCGCGACGATCTTCGGCACCGAGGTCGGGCTGTACGGCCTCGACGTCGGCATCGGCGTGCTCTACGTCTTCGCCTTCGGCGCGATCGCCTTCTACGGGCTCATGCTCGGCGGCTGGGCGAGCGGCTCGAAGTACTCGTTCCTCGGCGCCATGCGCGCCGCCGCGCAGCTGATCTCCTACGAGGTCGCGATGGGCCTGTCGCTCGTCGGCGTGCTGATGATGTCGGGCACGCTGTCGCTGACCGGGATCGTCGAGGCGCAGACGGGCGTCTGGTACATCGTGCCGCAGTTCGTCGGCTTTTTGATCTTCCTGACGGCCGGCTTCGCGGAGACCAACCGCGCGCCGTTCGACCTGCCCGAGGCCGACGCCGAGCTCGTCGCGGGCTACAACACCGAGTACGGCGGCTCGAAGTTCGCGGCGTACTTCTTCGCCGAGTACGTGAACATCCTCGTCGTCTCGGGCATCGCGGTGACGATGTTCCTCGGCGGCTGGCACCTGCCGTTCATCGATCCGCCCGGCTTCTTGGACCCGTTCGTCGTGCTCGGCAAGATCTTCGTCTTCGTCTTTTTGTTCGTCTGGATCCGCGCGACGCTGCCGCGGCTGCGCTATGACCAGCTGATGAGCTTCGGCTGGAAGGTGCTGCTGCCGCTGGCGACGGCGAACGCCCTGGTAACCGCGATCGTGGTGGTGGCTGCGTCATGAGTTCTTCCTGGACCCCCGGCGACGAGATGCTCGTCGTCCTGCGCCCGCCGCAGCCCGGCGCCGCGGGCGGCACGTACCGCGCGTTCGGCGAGACGCTGCGCGGGCTGAAGACGACGATGGCGCGGCTGCTGGAGGGACCGAAGACGATCTCCTATCCCGAGGAGAAGGTGCCGGTCTACCCGCGCTTCCGCGGCCGCCACCGGCTGCATCGCTTCGAGGACACGGGCCTGGAGAAGTGCGTCGGCTGCTCGCTCTGCGCGGCCGCCTGCCCGGCGGACTGCATCCGCGTCGTCGCGGCGGAGAACACGCCAGAGAACCGCATCAGCGCCGGCGAGCGCTACGCCGCCGTCTACGAGATCAACCTCGCGCGCTGCATCTTCTGCGGCTACTGCGAGGTCGCGTGCCCGTTCGACGCGATCACGATGGGCCACGACTACGAGATGTCGGCCTACAACCGCGCGGACCTGATCTTCACGAAGGAGATGCTGCTCGACGAGCCGCTGGAGCGCACGCCGCTGCGCAACGAGGGCGAGTAGGCCCGCCGGCTCAGCCGCCGCGCTCGATGTTTTCGGGGTGATCGGCGGGCAGCCGCGGCTCGCCCTCCCACATCTCCTCGATCCGTGCGATCTCGCGCTCGCGTTGCCAGTCGAGCTCGGCGTCGTCGTCGCGCCGCATGCCGGCCTGGTGGATGTACATGTAGACATGGTCGGCCGAGATCGGCGCGTTGACGTCGCCGACACGCTCGACGAAGTCCGCCCGCCGGCGGCCGAAGTCCTCCTCCAGGCGCAGCGACCAGCCGTCGTCGGTGGGCGCGCCGAGCTCGGTGCCGTCCTCGGCGCGCAACTGGCCCCGAGCGGCGCCCTGCGGCAGCGCCGTCAGCGCGTCCTCGACCGGCGCGCGGATCGCCCACTCGTCGTTCGTCAGCGCGATCCGCAGCTCGAGCAGGACCTGCGGCGATCGATGCAGCCGCAGGTCGACCCAGTAGCGGTTGGGATCGCAGACCCTCAGGTCGATCCACGAGTGGCCCAGGCCGACGAGCTGCGCCCCGCCCTCCTGCAGCGCGACCACGACACCGTCCGCGCTGTCGGGCGGAATCGCGAGGAAGTAGCTGGCCGCTTCGCGTCCCATGGTCTCAAGGTACCCCGCGGCGCCCGCAGCACACAGCGCCGGTGTCGAACGTGCCGCCGGGTGGCTCGACGCGCCTGCGATCTCCGCCCCACCGGCACGGTGTGACGAACGACCGTCGCCTGGCGACGGTCATTCGTCACACCGTCCGGACGGCGCGATCGGCGCTGCTCGTCGTCGGGCGCGGCAGCGCCTGAACGCGGCCGGACCCCCGGCGGGGGATCTTCATCGCGCCCGGACGGATAGATTGCGCCGTTCATGGGAGAGGTGCTGTTCTTCGTGGCCGGGATCGGGGCTATCGCGGGGGCGATCGGTGTCGTCGCCGTACGCAACCCGTTCTATTCCGTGCTCGCGCTCGTGTCGCATCTGCTGTGCCTCGCGGCGCTGTTTCTGCTGCTGCGCGCGGAGTTCGTCGCCGCGGCCCAGGTCGTCGTCTACGCGGGCGCCGTGATGGTGCTCTACGTCTTCGTCGTCGCATACGTCGGCGGGCAGGACGAGCCGCTCGGCCCGCGCGCCGGCAACAGCCTCAAGGCCGTCTCGGTGATCTTCGGCGCGATGTTGTTCGTCGAGCTGTGCATCGCGACGCTCGGCTCCGGCCTGCAGCTGATCGACAGCCCCGGCACGCCGGTGCCCGGCAGCTTCGGCTCGCCCGAGCAGATCGGCACGCTGCTGCTGACGAAGTTCCTCGTGCCCTTCGAGGTCGCCTCCTTCATGCTGCTGATCGCGGCCGTCGGCGCGGTCGTGCTCGCGCGCCGTCGCGGCGGCCTGTCCAACGCCGACGAGCAGGCGCGCTACAGCGCGATGGACATCCTGCGCCCGGCCCACACCGGCACGATGGCCGAGGGCGTCGGCGGGCGCCACACGCTGCCGCGGGCGTCCGGCGCCGATCCCGTCCACGCCGCGCGGCCGGGCGCCGGCGCCGCCGAGGACGACGGGGACCGCTAGTGGACATCGGCTGGTTTCTCGCGGTCTCGGCGCTGATCTTCGCGATCGGCGCCGTCGGCGTGCTCACGCGCCGCAGCCCGCTCGTGATCCTGCTCTGCCTCGAGCTCATGCTCAACGCCGCCAACCTCGCGCTGATCGCCTTCGCCCGCATGCACGGCAACGCCGAGGGCCAGATCTTCGCGATCATCGTCATGGTCGTCGCCGCCTGTGAGGTGACGGTCGGCCTCGGCGTGATCGTCGCGATGCAGCGCCGCCGCCTGCCGATCGACGTCGACGAGATGCAGGAGCTGCAGGGATGACCTCGCTCAAGCTCTTCGCCTGGTGCACGCTGCTGTTCCCGCTCGCGGGCTGCGTCGTGATCGCGCTCGCCGGGCGCCGGCTGCCCGGCCGCGGCGCGGGCTACCTCGGCACCGGCGCGCTGGCGCTGTCGTTCGCCTCGGCGGTCGCCACGCTGATCAAGCTCAACGCCCAGGACCACGAGCACAAGCAGGTCGTCGCGGTCGGCTGGGACTACGCCGCGTCGGCCGGCCTGGACGCCCAGCTCTCGCTGCTCGTCGACCCGCTGTCGGTCTTCATGATCCTCGTCGTCTCCGGCGTCTCGACGCTGATCCACGCCTACTCGATCAGCTACATGGCCTCCGACGAGGGCTACGCGCGCTTCTTCGCGTACCTGAACTTCTTCGTCTTCTCGATGCTGCTGCTCGTCCTGGCGGGCAACTTCCTCGTGCTGATCGTCGGCTGGGCGTTCGTCGGCGCGGCCTCGTACCTGCTGATCAGCTACTGGTATCGCCGCACGACGGCGACGAGCGCGGGCGTCAAGGCGTTCGTCATCAACGTGCTCGGCGACGTCGGCCTCGTCCTGGGCACGTTCTTCATCTTCAAGCACGTCGGCACGCTGGACTTCCTCGGCGCGTTCGAGGTGGCCCGCGAGGAGTTCGAGCCCGGCAACGGCGACCTGACGGCGGGCTGCATCCTGCTGCTCGTCGGCGCGTTCGCGAAGTCCGCGCAGATCCCGCTGCACACGTGGCTGCCCGACGCCATGGAGGGCCCGACGCCGGTCAGCGCCCTGATCCACGCGGCGACGATGGTCACCGCCGGCGTCTACCTGATCGCGCGCATGCATCCGCTCTTCGAGCTGGCGCCGACGGCGGCCGACGTCGGCGCGGTGATCGGCTGCTTGACGCTGCTCGTCGCCGGCACGATCGCGATCGCGGTCACCGACCTCAAGCGCGTGATCGCGTACTCGACGATGTCCCAGATCGGCTACATGGTCATGGCCGTCAGCGCGGGCGCCTACGCCGCGGGCCTGTTTCACCTCATGACGCACGCCTTCTTCAAGGCGCTGCTGTTCATGGCGGCCGGCTCGGTGATCGCCGCGATGGCCGGCCAGCAGAACCTCGACCGCATGGGCGGCTTCAAGAAGGCGATGCCGTTCACGTTCGGCTGCATGGTCATCGGCGGCCTCGCGCTCGCCGGCGTGCCGCCCTTCTCGGGCTTCTTCTCCAAGGACGAGATCCTGCTGCTGATCGGCGATCGCGGCGGCTGGTACTGGATCCTCTACGTCGCCGGCTACCTGGGCGCCTTCCTGACCGGGATCTACACGTTCCGGATGATCTTCCGCGCCTTCTACGGCGAGCCCTGCCCCGAGGCGCGCGAGCTCGAGCAGGGCCACCTGCATCACGCCGAGGTCCACACGAACCCCGCCAGCGGCGAGGTCGAGGACACCGAGGTCGGCTTCCCCGGCGCCGAGCACCACATCGCCGAGCGCGAACCCTCGATGAAGCTCGCGATGGGCGTGCTCGCGCTGCTGGCCGTCGTCGGCGGCTTCTTGCAGATCCCGAAGATCAGCCACGTCATCGACCACTTCCTCGACCCGACCTTCGAGGAGTCGGCGCTCTACCACCGCGAGCTGAGCGACGGGCTGATCGGCTTCGGGCTGCTGCTCGGCGCGGTCGTCGGCATCGCCGGGATCGTGGTCGCGTACGTCATCTGGGTGCGCAACCCGCAGCATCGCGGTCAGCGTCCGCGAGCGGCTCGCGCCGCTGCACCGCCTGTTCGTCAACAAGTGGTACTTCGACGAGTTGATCGACATGCTCGTCGTGCGGCCCGCGCTGTGGTTCGGCGCCTGGGCGCAGCAGACGTTCGAGCGCGTCTTCGTCAACGGCCTGCTCGTCGGCGGCACGACGGGCGTCGTGCGCGCCGGCTCGTCGGCGGTGCGCGCCGCGCAGACGGGCTTTCTGCGCTACTACGCGCTGCTCGTCGTCGTCGGCATGGTCGTCCTGGCCTTCTACTTCCTGCTGAACGCATGACGCTGCACGTCTCGATCATGCTCTGGCTGCCGCTGGCGCTCGGCGTGATCGGCCTGCTCGCGCCGCCGCGGATGGCGGGCCGGATCGCGCTCGCGGGCAGCGCGCTGGTGCTCGGCTACGCGATCACGTACCTGATCGACTTCGAGTCGGGCACGGCCGGGCTGCAGTACCTCACCGACGAGATCTGGATCGGCGAGCTGGGCATCCACTACAAGCTCGGCATCGACGGGCTCAACCTGCTGCTCGTCGCGCTGACGGGCGTGCTGTGGTTCGCGTGCACGCTGTGGTCCACGCAGCGCGAGTGGGACCGCCCGCGGCTGTTCTACTTCCACCTCGCGCTCGCCGAGACCGCCGTCCTCGGCGCGCTGCTGGCGCAGGACCTGGCGCTGTTCGTCGTCTTCTTCGATCTCATGCTCGTGCCGTTCTTCTTCCTCACCGGCATGTGGGGCGGCGCGCGGCGCGTGCAGGCGACGATGAAGCTCGTCATCTACACGCTCGTCGGCTCGCTGCTGATGCTGACGGCGGCGATCGCGACCGGCGTGCTGTCGGCGCAGGGGCCTCCCGAGCTGTCGTTCGCGTTCTCGGACCTGCTCGAGCGCGGCCCGCTGGCGGAGTCCTCGCAGACCTGGATCTTCCTGTTCTTCGCCGCCGCCTTCCTCGTGAAGATGCCGGCCTTCCCGCTGCACGGCTGGATGCCCGACGGCTACCGCGCGATGCCGCTGCCGGTGCTGGCGCTGTTCTCCGGCGTGCTGAGCAAGGTCGCCGCCTACGGCTTCTTGAAGGTCTGCCTGCCGCTCTTCCCCGACGCCAGCGTGCAGTTTCAGACGCTGCTGCTGCTGATCGCGCTGGCGTCGATCCTGTACGGCTCGGCGATGGCGTTCACGACGACCGAGACGCGCCTGATCCTCGGCTACTCGTCGGTGGCGCAGCTTGGCTTCATCACGCTCGGGATCTTCGCGCTCAACCCGCAGGGCGCCCAGGGCGCGCTGCTGCAGGCGTTCAATCACGGCCTCGTCGTCGCGCCCGCGTTCTTCGTCGTCGCGCTGCTGGCGGCGCGCTCGAGCGGGTCGGAGGACATCCGCGACATGGGTGGCCTGGGGATGCGCGCGCCGGCGCTGGCGACGCTGTTTCTGATCGTCACGTTCGCGACGCTGGCGATGCCCGGCTCGGCGAACTTCGTCGGCGAGTTCTACATCCTGCTCGGCGTCTTCACGGAGAAGATCGTGATCGCGATCGTCGCCTCCGCGGGCGTCGTGCTGGCCGCCTTCTATGCCCTGCGGCTGTTCATCACGACGATGCACAACCGCACCGGCGCGCACGTCGAGTCGCGTGAGCTGACGTTCCGCGAGGGGCTCGTGCTCGTGCCGCTCGTGCTGCTGATCGTCGCGATCGCGCTGTACCCGCAGTTCGGCCTGCAGCGCAGCGAGAAGTCGGTCACGGCGGTGACGGCGCCCGCGGACGCGCTGCAGTCCTCGGCCGCGGCCGAGCCGGAGCAGCTCCCGTGATCGCCGCCGCCGAGAAGATCGCCGGACCGCACATCGACTGGGCCGGCCTGTCGCCGCTGCTGGCGGTCTTCGCCGGTGCGCTCGTCGTGCTCATGCTCGGCCTCGTCGTCTCGCGCGCCGCGCGCGAGACCGCCGTGCCGGCGCTGTCGATCGTGACGCTGCTCGCCGCGATCGGGCTGTCGGTGAGCCAGTGGGGCGAGCGCGAGGACCTCATCGCCGGCGCGCTGCGCCTCGACGAGCTGACGCTGATCATGACGATCCTGTTCTGCATCGCGGGGATCGCGGCCGTGCTGCTGTCCTGGCGCCACGTGGCGCCGCGCGAGGCGTCCCACGGCGAGTACCACGCCCTGCTGCTGACGTCGATCGCGGGCATGATCGTGCTCGTCGCGGCGCAGAACCTCGTCTCCGTCTTCCTCGGCCTCGAGCTGCTGTCGATCCCGCTCTACGTCCTGTGCGCGACCGAGATGCGCCGCGCCTCGTCGCTGGAGTCGGGCCTGAAGTACCTCGTCGTCGGCTCGCTCGGCTCGGCGACGCTGCTGTACGGGCTGGCGTTTTTGTACGGCGCGACGGGCTCGACGGACTTCGCCGGGATCGCCAACGCGCTGGGCGGCGACGGCGAGCTCGTCTCGGACCCGCTGCTGCTGACCGGCATCGCGCTGACGATCGTCGGGCTCGCGTTCAAGGCGTCGGTGGCACCGTTTCACCAGTGGACGCCGGACGTCTACGAGGGCGCGCCGACGCCGATCACGGCCTTCATGGCGGTCGCGACGAAGGCCGCCGCCTTCGGCGTCATGCTGCGCCTCTTCGACGTCGCACTGATCGAGGCGTCCTACGACTGGGCGCCGCCGCTGGCGGTGCTGGCCGCGATCACGATCGTCGTCGGCAACGTCGGCGCGCTCGGTCAGTCCTCGCTGAAGCGCCTGCTGGCCTACTCGTCGGTCGCGCAGGCGGGCTACATGCTCGCCGGCGTCGTCGTCGCCAACCGGCTCGGGATGCAGGCGACGGTCTTCTACATCGCCGTCTACCTCGTCATGAACCTCGCCGCGTTCGCGGTGATCGTGGCGCGCGAGCGCGAGACGCCGCTGGGCGACGAGATCGCCTCGCTGAACGGGATCGGCGCCACGCGGCCGCTGCTGGCGTGGCCGATGACGATCGCGATGCTGGCGCTGGCCGGCTTCCCCGTGACCGCCGGCTTCATCGGGAAGTTCTATCTGATCGAGGCCACGGTCGACGGCGGCTACACGTGGCTGGCGGTCTTCATCGTCGTCGGCTCGATGATCTCGCTGGCGTACTACCTGAAGGTCATCGCAGCGATCTGGATGACGCCGTCGCCGGACGTTGCCGGCGAGGCCGTCGTGACGGCGGCGGCGCTGCCGGGCGGCGAGGCGCCGGCGCTGGCGGGCGGCTCGGACGAGGCGACGGGCCTGCGCGCGCAGGGCGAGGTCGTCTTCGTGGCCGTGCTGTTCGGGGCGCTCACGATCGTGCTCGGCGTCGTGCCGCAGCCGCTGTTCGACGTCATGCGGGACGTCGGCGCGGCGCTCGGGTTGTTGTAGCGCGCTCGCGGTTGCGCGCGCCGCCGTGAAGGAGCGCCGGATCGATCGCCACGCGCCGGCGAGCCGTCGCTGCTGCAGCACGAGCGTGAACGAGCGCCGAGGCCGGCGCGCGGCGCGATCTGGTCGGCGCTCCTGCACGTTTCGAGGCGGAGGCGGTGAACGTTGCGGAGCGACCGCCCGCACGGGGTACACACCCGTCATGACCGACGACGACGAGCAGCACCGCACCGGCCAGGGCTACCCCGAGGACAACCAGCCCGGCACCGGCATCGACGCCCGCGACCACCCCGAGGACGACGTCACGGCGGACGACGACGCGCCGCAGACGAGCACCGCAGAAGACGGCGATGCGTCGCAGGCGACGGGCAATCCCAACGCCGCCGGCGGCTGAAAACCCAGGCGCCGCAGGCGATCTCGCTATTTGACATCAACTGACGTTACATGTTACGGTGGCGTCCTCATGAGCGCTCTTCATACGACTCTCCAGACCGTCGCGGCCGCCGTGTCGGATCCCGGCGCGGGCGGCGCATCGGCCAAAGACCTCGCTATCGCCGGCGGCATCGCCGGCTTCGCGATCATCGTGCTGCTCATGGGTGGCCTCGGCCACCGTAACGGGCTGATCCCCACGCTGACGTGGTTCGAGGGCTTTTCGGAGCGCGTCTCCGGTCAGCCGGCTTGGGCCTCGCTTCCATGCGGGCTGGCGATCATCTCCCTGATCTCGGCCCTGTTCGGCCTGTACTGGGACGTCTCGATCCACCTCGACAAGGGGCGCGACGTCAGCGTCTGGGGCAACCCCGGCCACTTCTTCATCCTCGGCGGCCTGTACGGCATCTTCGCGGCCGGCTTCTTCGCGATCTGCCTCGGCCGCGAGGAGCGCGCCGACCGCCCCGGCCCGACCGCGATCCGCATCGGCCGCGACTGGTACGCCCCGCTCGGCGGCGTGCTGATGATGTTCACCGGCCTGTTCTCCCTGGCCGCGTTCCCGCTCGACGACGTCTGGCACCGCCTCTTCGGCCAGGACGTCACGCTCTGGGGCCCGACGCACCTCATGCTCATCGGCGGCGCGGTCATGACGCTGCTCGGCATCGCGGTGATCCAGGCCGAGGTCGTCCGTGCGATGAAGGCCGCCGGCGTCATGCACCTCGAGAAGGCCTGGGTGCGCCACCTGCGCGTCGTCTGGCTGCCGGGCGGCCTGCTGATCGGCATGTCGACGTTCCAGGGCGAGTTCGACTTCGGCACGCCGCAGTTCCAGCTCATCTTCCATCCGATGCTGATCATGCTCGCCGCCGGCCTCGTGCTCGTGATGGCGCGCATCTGGCTCGGTCGCGGCGCGATGTGGGGCGCGGTCGCGTTCTACCTCATCATGCGCGCCGGGCTGGCGGTGCTCGTGCACGACACGCTCGGCGAGTCGCTGACGCATTTCCCGCTGTACATCGTCGAGGCACTCTGCGTCGAGGCCGCCGCGCTGATATTCGCCGTCAAGCAGCGCCCGCTCGCGTTCGGTGCGACCGCCGGCGCGCTGATCGGCACCGTCGGCCTGGCCGCCGAATGGGGCTGGTCGCACGTCTGGATGCCGCTGCCGTGGCCCGTCGAGATCCTGCCCGAGACGATCGCGCTGGGCTTCGCGACGGCCGTCTGCGGCGCGCTGCTCGGCACCTGGATCGCCGCGCGCCTGGACGACGAGATCTCCTACGACCGGACACGCAACCTGCGCCCGATCGCGCTGACGGCCGCGATCGCGACCTTCGCGATGCTCGCCTTCCCGCTGTTCACCGATCCCACGACCGACGTCCGCGCCGCGGTCGCGCTGACCGAGGTCACGAGCGCCCCCGAGCGCACGGTCCGGGCGACCGTGACGTTCAGCCCGCGCGACGCCGCCGAGGGCGCGACCTGGCTGACGATCACCTCCTGGCAGGGCGGGGGCAACATCACGACGGACCGTCTCGAGCGCGTCGCGCAGGGCGTCTACCGCTCGACGCAGGCGGTGCCCGTCCACGGCACGTGGAAGACGATGGTGCGCCTGCACAAGGGCAACTCGCTCGTCGGGCTGCCGATCTACGCGCCCGCCGACAGCGCGATCCCGCGCCCGGGCGTCGCCGCGCCCGCGCGCTTCGAGCGACCGTTCTACTCCGACAAGGAGCTGATGCAGCGCGAGGCGCGCACGCAGGCGACGTGGGTCTGGAACGCGGGCTACGCCGTCGTCCTGTCGCTCGCGCTGATGCTGATCGCGATGCTCGCCTGGGGCCTGCACCGGGTCGCCGTCACGAACGGTCGCGAGCGCGACACGCCGCTGCCCGACTGGGCACGGCCCGAGCCCGAGCCCGCGCCCGCGCCGCCGTATCCCGCCGATGTGCAGATGCCGTCCTGGGCGTTGCCCGCGGCCGAGACCAACGACGAGCAGCGCGAGCCCGAGCAGGTCCGATGAGCGTCGTCGGGCTGACGCCCGCGCCGCCGACCGACGGCGACGGCGCCGGCGGCGCCGTGCCGCACGTCCGCGTCGCGATCGTCGGGACCGGGTTCGCCGGCCTCGGTCTCGCGATCGGGCTCAAGCGGCAGGGCATCGAGGACTTCGTCCTGATCGAGCGCGCCGACGACGTCGGCGGCACCTGGGAGGCGAACACGTACCCCGGCTGCCAGTGCGACGTCCCCTCGCACCTGTACTCGTTCTCCTTCGCCCCCAACCCGGACTGGTCGCGCACGTACTCGCGCCAGCCCGAGATCTGGGAGTACCTGCGCGCGCTCGCCGACCGCCACGGGCTGCGCCCGCAGATCCGCTTCGGCCACGAGCTGACGGCGGCGGCGTGGGACGAGGAGCGCGCGCTGTGGCGCGTCGAGACGTCGGGCGGCGCGTGGACGGCGCAGGTCGTCGTCGACGCGACGGGCCCGCTGAGCCAGCCGCAAGTCCCCGCGATCCGGGGGCTGCGCCGCTTCGAGGGCACGCTGTTTCATTCCGCCCGCTGGGAGCACGACCACGACCTCACCGGCGAGCGCGTCGCGGTCATCGGGACCGGCGCGTCGGCGATCCAGTTCGTCCCGCAGATCGCCGAGCGCGTCGGCCAGATGCACGTCTTCCAGCGCACGGCGCCGTGGATCCTGCCCCACACCGACCGCCCGACGACGGCCTTCGAACGGCGCCTCTACACGCTCTCGCCGTTCCTGCAGAAGGCCGTGCGGGCGGGCGTGTACTGGAGCCGCGAGAGCTTCCTGCTCGGCTTCATCAAGGACGAGCGCTTCATGGCCGGCGCCGAGAAGATCGCGACCGCCCACCGCAACAAGCAGCTCAAGGACCCCGAGCTGCGGCGCCGGACGCGGCCGACCTTCCGCCTCGGCTGCAAGCGCGTGCTGCTCTCCAACGACTGGTATCCGGCGCTCGCGCGCGAGAACGTCGAGCTCGTCACGGACGCCATCCGCGAGATCCGCGGCCGCACGATCGTGCTCGCCGACGGCAGCGAGCGCGAGGTCGACACGATCATCCTCGGCACCGGCTTCCATGTCACCGACCCGCCCACCGCGAGGCTCGTGCGCGGCCGCGACGGGCGCACGCTCGCCGCGCGCATGTCCGACGGCGTCCAGGCCTACCTCGGCGCGACGATGACCGGGCTGCCGAACTTCTTCAAGCTCATCGGCCCGAACACGGGCCTCGGCCACAGCTCGATGATCTTCATGATCGAGTCGCAGCTGCGCTACGTCATCGACGCGCTGCGCGTCATGGACGAGCAGCAGATCGCGACGTTCGAGGTCCGGCCGGAGGCGATCGCCGCCTACAACGAGCAGATCCAGTCCAAGATGGCGGGCACCGTCTGGATGTCGGGCTGCGCGAGCTGGTACCTCGACGCATCGGGCAACAACACGACGATCTGGCCGGACTTCACGTGGCGCTTCCGCCATCGCACGAGGCGCTTCAAGACGCGCGCCTACGAGCTGCGCCACGGCGCCGCGATCGGCGCGCGCGCACGGGCGGCCGCGTGATGGCGCGCTCGCGCTCGCGCTTCGACGTCGCCGGCCGCACGGTCTTCGTCACGGGCGCCGCCCGCGGAATCGGCGCGGAGAGCGCGCGGCGGCTGCACGCGGCGGGCGCGAACGTGTCGCTCGTCGGCCTCGAGCCCGACAGGCTCGCCGCGCTCGCCGAGCAGCTCGGCCCGCGTGCGGCCTGGTTTCAGGCCGACGTCAGCGACTACGACGCGCTCGTCGCCGCGGTCGACGGCACCGTCGCCGCCTTCGGTGCGATCGACGTCGCGATCGCCAACGCCGGCCTGCAGTTCATGGGCCGCATGGCGACGATGCCGCGCGAGCAGTTCGAGCGCACGATCGAGGTCAACCTGCTCGGCGTCTGGCGCACGGACCGCGCGGTGCTCGACGAGATCGTCCGCAACCGCGGCTACCTGCTCAACGTCGCCTCGCTGGCGGCCGTCAGCCACGCGCCGCTGATGGGCGCCTACGCCGCCTCCAAGGCGGGCGTCGAGGCGATGACCGACGCGCTGCGCGTCGAGCTGGCGCCGAGCGGCGCGCGCGTCGGCTGCGCCTACTTCGGCTTCATCGACACCGACCTCGTGAAGGCGAGCTTCGCGCATCCCTCGACGAAGGCGCTGACCGCGCGCATGCCCGCGTTCATCGCGACGCCGGCGCCGCTGTCGCAGGCCGTCGACGCGATCGAGCGCGGCGTGCGGCGCCGCTCCGCACGGCTGTGGGCGCCGCGCTACGTCGGCGGGGCGCTCGCCCTGCGCGGCATCATCCAGCCGCTGACGGAGTGGACGATCAAGGCCGACAGGCGGCTGCCGCAGGCGCTCGCGCTCGCCGACCCGACGCCGCAGGACCGCCAGCACGCGCAGCTCGGCGTCGCTGTCGAGGCGGCGCGCGAGCACGCCTGAGCAGACCGAACATCCGCTGCACGCGCCCGCGCAAAACATGGGATGGTTGGCGTGCGATGGAGCCGAAAGGAACGATCGCAGGGCCGTTGAGCGCCGGCTGGAGCGCGCTCGGCGAAGGCCGCTGGAGGGACGCCCGGCGATGCTTCGAGGAGGCACTCGCCGCGGAGGAGACGCCTGACGCACTCGACGGGCTGGGCTGGGTCGAATGCTGCCTGGACGACCAGCGGCAGGAGGACCGCGACGGCCAAGACCCCCGCGGCGACACCCAGACATCCATCCGCCAAGGAGGATCACATGACGCTCATCACCGACGAACCTGACCTCGAAGCATTGCGGGCCGGGATGCGGGGCGCGGTGCTCGGACCCGACGATGCCGGCTACGAGACCGCCCGCATGGTCCATAACGGGATGATCGACAAGCGCCCCGCGGTGATCGCCCGCTGCGCGGGGGTGGCGGACGTCAGGGCCGCCCTGCGGTTCGGTCGCGAGCACGACCTGCAGATCGCCGTGCGCGGTGGCGGCCACAACGTCGCCGGCAAGGCGGTCTGCGACAGCGGGATCGTCATCGATGTCTCGCCCATGAAGGGCATGCGCGTCGATCCGGTCAAGCGCGTCGTGCACGCCCAGGCGGGGGTCACCTGGGGCGAGTTCGATCGTGAGACGCAGGCGTTCGGGCTCGCGACCACCGGCGGGGCCGTCTCGACGACGGGCATCGCGGGGCTGACGCTCGGCGGCGGCATCGGGTGGCTGCAGCGCAAGCACGGCCTGACCTGCGACAACCTGCTCTCAGCCGATGTCGTCACCGCCGACGATCGCTTCCTGACCGCAAGCGAGACCGAGCATCCCGACCTCTTCTGGGGGCTTCGCGGCGGCGGCGGCAACTTCGGGATCGTCACGTCGTTCGAGTACCGACTGCATCCCGTCGGACCGGTGATCGCCGGCGCCGTCGCGCATCCGTTCAGCGCCGCGCGGGACGCGTTCGGCTTCTACCGCGAGTACTCCCGATCCGCTCCGGACGACGTCTTCGCCGAGTTCGCCCTGGGAACGCTCCCCGACGGAGAGCGCGGCGTCTTCATCTTCGTCTGCTTCGAGGGCCCGCTCGACGAGGGCGAGAAGGTCCTGCGCCCGGTGCGCGAATTCGGCCGTCCGCTCGCGGACATGATCGCGCCGATGAGCTACTGCGAGGTTCAGCAGGCCTACGACGAGGACTTCCCATACGGCCTGCTCAACTACTGGAAGTCGAGCAACATCAGCAGCCTCACCGACGACGCCATCGACACGATGGTCTCCTACATGGAGAGCGCGCCCTCACGGCGGCCGATGGTCATCATCGACCAGTTCGGCGGCGCCGTCGCGCGCGTCGCGGCCGACGCCACCGCGTTCGGGCACCGCGACGCCGAGTACGACCTCATCATCGCCGCGATCTGGGCCGACCCGCACGAGCAGGACGCGCACATCGAATGGGCGCGCGCGTTCTGGGACGCCATGCGGCCCCATTCGACGGGCGACGTCTACGTCAACTACCTCAGCGACGAGGGGGAGGACCGCGTCCGCGCCGCCTACGGCCACCACTACCAGCGCCTCGTGGAACTCAAGCGCCGCTACGACCCCGACAACGTCTTCTGCAACAACCAGAACATCAAGCCGTAGAGGAAGGCCGCACCGCACGGCGCGCTACGCCCGCTCGTTCCGCGCGCGGCCCAGGAGTCCGGCTCGTGCACCCTCCCCCACTACCCTCGTCGGGTGCCCCGCACCCCCAGGACCCCCGACGAGGAGCTCATCGGCGCGCAGCATGCGCACGTCGAGAGCGAGATCACCGACGCGATGCGCGTCGAGCGCATGGCCGCCGAGCTGGCGATGGGGTTTCGCGAGCTGCGCGCCGTGCACCGCGCCGTGTCGGTGTTCGGCTCCGCCCGCACCCCGCCTGACAGCGACGAGTACCGGCTCGGCGTCGAGGTCGGCCGGCGGCTCGGCGAGGCCGGCTTCGCGGTCATCACCGGCGGCGGCCCCGGCGCGATGGAGGCCGCCAACCGCGGCGCGCGCGAGGCGGCCGCGCACTCGATCGGGCTGAACATCGAGCTGCCCTTCGAGGAGGGCGGCGCGAGCGAGTGGGTCGACCAGTCGCTGGACTTCCACTACTTCTTCTGCCGCAAGGTCATGTTCGTGCGCTACGCCAACGCCTTCGTCGCGCTGCCCGGCGGCCTCGGCACGCTCGATGAGCTCTTCGAGGCGCTGTGCCTGATCCAGACCGAGAAGATCCGCTCGTTCCCGGTCATCCTCGTCGGCGTCGCGTACTGGTCGGGGCTGCTCGCCTGGCTGCGCGAGCGCGTCGCCGCGGAGGGCAAGATCGACGAGCTCGACCTCGAGCTGCTGTTCGTCACCGACGACCTCGACGCCGTCGTCGCGCGGGTGCTGCGGGCGGCGCAGGAGCAGGGCGACTGACGCGGTTGACAGCTCCGGTCGCGACCGGCGAGACTCGGCCGGCATACGATGAAGGGAGCGGGAGTGTTCAGCTGCCGGACGCTTGCTGTGAACGTCATGCCCGCCGTCGCCGAGCTCGGCGGTGCGGTCGTCATGCGCCCCCGCGCCGACGAGTGCCAGGAGGACAGCTGCCACGAGGGGACCTGTCCGGAGAGCACGTGCCCGGAGAACACGTGCCCGGAGAACACGGCACCGGCGTGCGAGGGCTGCACGGAGAGCGAGACGTCGCCCGCGCCCGAGTGCGACGACGCGAGCTTCTGCGAGGGCGACACCTGCGGCGTCGCGATGACCTGCCCGGGCACGACCTGTCCCGGCGGCGAGTCGTGCGCCGACGCGACCTGCGGCGGCGGGCCGTCATGCGCCGTCGAGAGTTGCCTGGGCGACTCCTGTCCGGGCTCGAGCTGCCACGGCGACAGCGAGGGGCCCGGACCGAACTGCCACGCCGGCGACACGTGCCACAACACGCACGAGTGCCTGCACACGAGCCCGTGCGAGCACACCCACCTCACGGTCCTGCCCGAGGAGACACCTGAGGGCCGCGCGCTGCAAGCGCTGCACGAGCAACTCGAAGCGCTGCTCAGCACGTCGCGGTAGTGCCGACTGACGCGGGGCAGACGCTCGCCGAGCTGTCGCAGTCCGTGCTGCTGACCGCCGCCGCGCTCGCTCCGGCCGGAGACAGCGAGGCGACGGCGGAGATCCTGTACCACGGCAACTGGCAGGCGCTGACGCCGCGCTGGCTCACGCGCTTCCCGGACGAGGACGCGGTCGCACGGTTCGCCACCGGCGATGCCGCCGCGCAGGGAACGCTCGCCGGGCGCTGGCTGCGCTCGCACGACGCGAGCTGGCTGCATTGGAACGCCGGTGCCCGCGTCGCCTGCCCGTTCAAGGTCTACGTCAGCGTCGTGCCGGACGAGCTGCCGGCGACGTTCGAGCGCTGGGTCGAGGTCCTCGACCGTCACGCGACCTCGAGCTTCAAGCTCAGCCGGACACCGCGCGGGCTGCTGCGACCCGACCGCCTCGTCGCCTACTGCGCGACGCGCGCCGAGACGCGGGAGCTCGTGACGGCGCTCGCCCGCGAGCTCGACGGCGTCGCGCCGCAGGGCGTCCCGTTCACCGCCGCCGCGCCGTCCAACGCGGCGGTCTCGTGGGCCCGCGACCCGCCGGCGGCGGTCGCCCCCTACGCGCCGAGCTGGCGGCGCTGGGTCGCGCGCAAGCTCGCCGGCTATCTGCACGCCAGCGATGCCGCCGACAGCGCGGGGCGAGCGGACTTCGCGCGCCGGCTGCTTTCCCAGGACGGCGTCGACACCGTCCTGTGGGCGCCGCGGCCCGAGCTCTGGGCGCGGCCGTGATCGACGGGCAGTACGTCCTGGCGCCGCAGGTCGTGATCTTCCCGGTCGAGCAGCTCGCGT
Source organism: uncultured Solirubrobacteraceae bacterium (assembly GCA_963756465.1). Lineage (GTDB taxonomy): Bacteria > Actinomycetota > Thermoleophilia > Solirubrobacterales > Solirubrobacteraceae > CADCVQ01. Next base: position 803,338 of record CAVWNK010000004.1, on the reverse strand, counting down.
CGTCCGTGCAGACCCGGCTCGGGACGCGCGCCGGGCAGTTCGCGGCCACGAACCCCGGCGGCCGCGCCACGACGACGCTGCTCAGCGCGCAGACGCGAGCGCTGCTGGAGTGCTTTCGGACGCCGACCTCGGTGGCCGACGCGGTCCTCGACCTCAGCCGCGAGCTGGATGCGGACCCGCACGTCGTGCTCGACGGCGCGTTCGCCTCGCTGCGACGGCTCATCGACGCGGGCTTCCTCGTCGCCGGCGGGGCGCCCGATCCCGACGCGGAACCGCAACGGATCGGCGGCCTGACGGTCGTCGCCACCGTCCAGCGCCTGCCCGACGTCACGGTGCTGCGGGCACGCGACGGTGAAGGCGTCGACGTGGCGGTCAAGCTGCTGCGCGACGGCACCGACGAGCGCGGTCGGCGCGCGCTGCGCCACGAGGCCGCCGTGCTCGAGCGCGCGCGCGGCTGCCGCGTCGCGGCGCTCGTGCTGGACCGCGCCGACGACGACGAACCGTTCATCGCGACGCGCTGGATCGACGGCACGACCGTGACCGAGCATGCCGCCCGGCTGCGCCGGCCCTGGGATGCGGGCTGGCGCGCGGCCGCCGCCGCGCTCGCCTGCGCGCTGCTCGACGCGTATGCCGAGTTGCACGAGCGCGGCATCGTCCACGGCGACGTGCATCCCAAGAACGTCCTCGTCGCGAGCGACGGTGCCGTGACGCTGCTGGACTTCGGCTACGCGCGCGTGCCGGGCGACGCGCTGCTGGACGCGATCGGCCGCGGCGGCGTGCAGGCCTACCAGGAACCGGAGTGGGCGCTGGCGCGCCTGCGCGGCCGGCGCCCGCCGCCGCGACGGCGGCCGCCGACCAGCATGCCGTCGGAGCGCTGCTGTACGGCCTGTTCAGCGGCCGGCACTTCGTCGAGGCCGTCGGCGACAGCGCCGACCTGCTCGCGCGCATCGCCGCGGACCCTCCGGCTTCCTTCGGCGAGCACGGGCTGCCGCCTTGGCCCGCGGTCGAGGACGTGCTCGGCCGCATGCTCGCCAAGGATCCCGCCGCCCGCTTCGGCTCGACCACCGAGGCCGCCGCGGCGATGCGCCGGGCGGCGGCGCGGGAGGCCACCCGCAGCAGCGCGCGCGGCGCAGCCTCGGGCCCCTCGCTGGCCGAGCTGCTGCGCACGACGAGCGGGCGGCTGAGCCGCGACGGCGGCCTCGTCGACCGCGGGCTTCCCAGCGCCCCGCGCGTCTCGGTCAACTACGGCGCGGCCGGCGTCGCGTACTTCCACTACCGCCTCGCGCTCGCCTCCGGCGACGCCGCGCAGCTCGCCACGGCGCTGCGCTGGATCGGCTGGGCGCACCGTCACGGCGACGACGCCCACGCCTACCACTCGCGCGAGCTCGGAATCGACCCGGCCCGCGTCGGGCGGGTGTCGCCCTACCACTCGGCGGCGGGACGGGCGTGCGTCGAGGCGCTCGTCAGCAACGCGACCGGCGACCTGCGCCGCGCGGCACGCGCCGTGGCGGCGTTCGCGTCGTCGTCGCGGCTGCCCTGCGCGAGCATCGACCTGACCGTCGGGCGCGCCGGGACGATCGTCGGCACGACGCTGCTGTGGGAGGCGCTGCAGGGCACGCCGATCGCCGAGCGCGGCGGCCTGCTCGAGCTCGGCGACGAGACGCTGCGGGCGATCCTCGGGGAGCTGCCGGCGGCGGTGGCCGACGGCGACGGGCTGCGCTACCGCGGGATCGCGCACGGCTGGGCGGGCGTGCTGTACGCCGCGCTGCGCTGGTGCGAGGCGACGCAGGCGCAGCTGCCGCAGGTCGTGAGCGACCGGCTCGAGCAGCTCGCCGTCGCCGGACGCGGACCGCACGACATCCCGATGGCGGGCTGGTGCCATGGCCCGGCCGGCGACGCGCATCTGTGGGCGACCGCCGCGCGCGTGCTCGGCGCGCCGTCGTACGCCGACGCCGCGCTGGGCTGCGCCGAGGCGGCCTGGACGGGCCACGAGCGCGTGCCGACGCTGTGCTGCGGTCTGGCCGGCCAGAGCTACGCGATGCTCGTGGCGCACGAGCTGTCGGGCGAGGCGATCTGGCTCAGCCGCGCCCACGAGCTGGCAACCCGCGCGGCGCGCGAGGTCGGCACGCGCTGGTGCCTGCCCAACAGCCTCTGGAAGGGCGACGTCGGCGTCGCGCTGCTGGCGGCCGATCTGGAGCAGCCGCAGCGGGCCTGCATGCCGCTGTTCGGACGCGAAGGGTGGCCGCGCGTCGGCGCCGCGGGCGCCCCGCGGACGATCGCCTGAAGCGCCCCGATCGCCGGGAGCCGCGCGCGCGCGTCAGGCACGACCGGGCATCCGGGAGCACGACGCAGAGCTTCCGGCCGCGTGTACTAGCCTCACGCCCCCGTGGAGTACCCCGTCGAGACCTTCAGCGCTGCCGAGCGCGCCCGCCTCGAGCCCCACTTCACGAACCTCGACGAGCCGGTCTTCGCGCTCGTCAACCTGCCCGAGACCGTCAAGGGCGCGTTGTTCGCCCGCTACTCGCGCTACCAGGGAACGCTGCGGCGGCTGTTCCTCGACGAGTTCGCCGACTCGCTCGGCGGCGACGGCGACGGGCCGGCGACGTACGACAACGCCGAGGGCGCCCGCGCGGCCGACTTCTACGAGCGCATCTTCGTCGGCTACGGCGACGACTCGATCGCCCAGCTCGGCGGCGCGCACATCGCCTGCGAGTGGACCTCCAACGTCCTGACGAAGATCCTCCAGCGCCCGCGCCTGGGCGCCTACCTCGAGCAGTCCACGCGCTACATCGCCTACGACGCTCCGATCGAGGGCACCTCGCGGTACCGCTACTACCGCGACGGCGAGCTCGGCCCGGACTACGAACAGGCGATGGACGACATCTTCGGCATCTACTCCGCGTCGCTGCCGCGCGTGCAGGCGTGGGCTGCCGAAACCTATCCGCCCGCCGAGGGCGAGTCGGCGCCGGCCCACGCCCGCGCGATCAAGGCCAAGGCGCTGGACCTGCTGCGCGGCCTGCTGCCGGCCGCCTCGCTGTCGCACATGGGGATCTTCGCCACGGGCCAGACGTACGAACAGCTCATCCTGCACCTGCTCGCCCACCCGCTGCCCGAGGCGCGCCACTACGGCGCGATGATCCTGCGCTCCGTCCAGGACGTCATGCCGAGCTTCGTCTCGCGCGTGCAGCGGCCCGACCGCGGCGGCGAGTGGGTCTCCTACCTTCAACAGCGCGAGCAGACTGCCGAAACCTGGGTCGCGCGCATGGGCCTGGACCGTGCGGCCGGCGACGACGGCGCCGGCGGCCCGTCGGTGCGCCTCGTTCACCACGACGGCGACGAAGACCTCATGCTGTCCGCGCTGCTCTTCGAGGCGTCGACGACCGACGAGCGCACCACGCGCGCCGCCGTCCGAGCGCTCAGCGACGACGAGCGCGGCGCGCTGCTCGCCGACCTCGTGGGCGGGCGGGCCAACCGCCGCCACCGCCCCGGGCGCGGCCTGGAGTCGCTGCGCTACCGCTTCGAGATCGTCAGCGACTACGGCGCCTTCCGCGACCTGCAGCGCCACCGCATGCTCACCTGCCAGTGGCAGGCGCTGACGCCCGACCTCGGCGCGGGCGTCCCGCACGAGCTCGACGACGCGGGCGCCGGCGACGACTACCGCCGCGCGCTGGATATCTCACACACGACCTACGAGCGCCTGCTCGACGCCGGCCACGACCGCCGCGCCGCGATGTACGCGCTCTGCCTCGGCTTCCGCCTGCGCTATGTCCTCGATCTCAACGCGCGCGAGGCGATGCAGCTCATCGAGCTGCGCTCCGGCCGCGAGGGCCATCCCGCCTACCGCGCCGTCGCGCACGCGATGCACGAGCGGATCGCGGCCGTGCATCCGGCCGTCGCCGGCGCGATGACGTTCGTCGACCGCGCGACCGAGCCACGCCTGGAGCGCATCGTCTCCGAGCTGCGTACGCAGGCCAAGCTCGACGCCCGTTGATAGATTCCAGCACGGGTTTTGGGAGACCACCTAGGTCGAATCCTCGGCTGACGGACGAGAAGGGGGCTGCCAATGGATGAGAGCGACCGTGCCGCGCAGACGAGCAAGCTGGGAAGCCTCACCGTGCGCAGCGAGCACGAGGACGGCGTGTGGATCATCGAGCTCATCGGCGAACTCGACCTCGACGGGGCGCCACGCCTCGAGGAGGAGCTGCGCGCCGCCGAGGCCGGTGACGCCGCCTCGATCGTCGTCGACCTCGGTGAGCTCGAGTTCATCGATTCGACCGGGCTTCGCCTGCTGGTGATGGCGGCCGACCGCGCGGCGCCCGGCCGCTTCTCGCTGCTGCGCGGACCCAAGCAGGTCCACCGTGTCTTCGAGATCACCGACATGGTCGACCGGCTGCCGTTCGTGGACTGACGCCCAGCCGGACGCCAGCGCGTTGCCGAGCGCGGGCGGGCCGGCCCGGTCGCAAGCGCATCAGCGCTCGCGACCGGTGCCGTCACGTTGACTCAGCGAACGGGCTCCTGCACCTGCGCGTTGAGGTACGCCAGCTTCCCTCGGATCCCGGCCCGCTCGCGGCCCGAGAAGTTGATGACGTCCAGGCCCTTCTGGATGTCGTTGACGAGGATCTTGCCGTTGTACCAGTACGACGACCACGCGCCGCCGAGGACGAGCCGACTCCCGTCGACGGGGCCCCGCTCGAGGTATCCGATCTCCTTCGGCGCGGTGGCGTCGCTGAAGTCGATCACCGACGTCCCGCCCTGGTACCACGCCTGCACGAAGACGTCGCGCATCTTCGTAGGCAGCACGTTGCCGTTGTGGGCGACGCAGTTCTCGAAGTTGCTCTGCGTACGGTCGATCTTGAAGTAGCTGCGGAAGCTCGGCGCGCCGACGTCGGAGATGTCGTACAGGACGTTGGCGCCGCGCTGGGGCCCGACGGTCGGGTTGCAGGTCGGCGAACCGCCGCCGCCGAGCTCATCGGTGAAGATCACGGTGTCGGCGTCGTTGCTGAACGTCGCGCTGTGCCAGAACGCGAAGTTCGGGTCCCTCACGGTCGACACGACCTCCGGGGCAAGCGGATTGCTGATGTCCATCAGGATGCCCTCGCCCATGCACGCGCCCGCGGCGAGATCGAGCGCGGGGTACACCGTGATGTCGTGGCAGCCGCGCGTCTGGCGCGTGCTCGGCGTCCCGGCGAAGCCGCCGTCGGGGAACAGCACCGGCTCGGCCACGACCCGGGCCGCCGCCGGGTTGGCGAGCGGAACCTCGATGATCGAGATCTTGTCGTGGTCATCCTCGGGCGTGCCCGTCAGCCTGCAGTCCTTCGCCGTGCTGGACAGGTCGTACGAGGAGACGTAGATCAGGACGCGGTCGGCCTCTGGGAGGATCGTGTGGGTGTGCGAGCCGCAGTCGGTCTCGACCGCCGTCACCAGCTGCGGTGCGGCCGGGTTTGACCAGTCGAAGATCTTGATGCCCTCCCAGTACTCCGCATTGGGATCCGTCGAGCTTGGCACGGTGTTCGACGCGAGCTGGAACGAGTCGCACGACGCGTCGCTGCGACGAGAGTCGGTGGACGTGAAGATCAGGTTCTTCCAGACCGAGACGTCGTTCTGCGAACCCGGACAGCGCACCTGACTGGCCACCGCGGGCGCCTCGGGATCGGAGACGTCGGTCACCTGAAACCCGTTGTAGTTGCCCTGAATCGCGTACTTGCCCCAGAACGCGATGTCGCTGTTGAACGCGGTCTCGCCGGCGAACGGACCGAACTTCGGCGTGTTCGACAGCAGGTGCATGTTGCTCGAGCGGCCGAGCTCGCCCGGCGCGAGTTGCGCGCCCGAATCATCGAGGCCCGCGATCGTCTCCGCCGAGAAGCAGCCCTCGTCCTCGAGCTCGCTGACGGACTCCGGCGAATCCTTGTGGCACACCTCCGGATGTGCCATCGCGCTTGCCGGTCCCCAGGCAAGCGCTCCCGAGAGCACCAGCAAACCGAGTGCACGCCGTACATCCAGACCCATCAGACACCTCCGCCGCTAGTCGCCCCCGAGCTCAGCGGGGGGCGTTGTCGTGGCAAAACGTACCCGTCGGGCGCGACGCGGAAGCACGGCGGGCACGCTCGGCCGGACGCGAGCCTGATGCCGGCGCGATCTCACCGCTTGCCCGCCACGGTCCTGGCAGGCCGGCCCCGCACAGGCGGCTTCGGCGCATCTGACCCCGGGGCGTCGTCGGGCCGTCGGTGCCGCTCGGCTCGGAGGCGGCGGTCGTCCCGCCGAACGATGCCTGCTCGGCTCAGTTGTCGAGCGTCGGCGCTCCGTTTAGGATGCGCGCTGGCGCAGGTCCGAGGCGCCACGTACCACGGTTGGGAGGAGAGAACATGACGAGACGGTGCACATCTCTCACGGCGATGCTGCTCGGTGTCGTCCTCGCGTTGTCGAGCAGCACAGCGCTTGCGCATCACCCGGAGTTGCCGGGCACCGAGCTGACGAGCCCGTTCGGCGAGCTCTTCTGGTCCGTCGCGAACTTCCAGACTGCGGCGAATCCGTTCAACGCAGCCAACACGCACGTCACGAGTTCCGACATCGCGTTCTGGGGCGACCTCGCCTATGTCGGTGACTACGGCGGCTTCCGCATCTTCGACGTCTCGCAGGCGACGCCCGCGCTCGTTGCGGACATGCGGTGCTACGGCCCGCAGGGCGACCCGTCGGTCTTCGACCGCGACCGCGACGGCGATGCGGACACGCTCGTGCTCTCCGTCGACAGCGTGCTCGCGGGGCCGCACTGTGGCGCCGGGCCGGTGGGCAAGAACCCGATCACCGGCTATCCAGAGGGCGCCTGGGAGGGCCTGCGGATCTTCGACGTGTCCGACCCGGCCAACCCGCAGCAGATCGCCACGGTCTATCAGGACTGCGGGTCGCACACGAACACCCTGCTTCCCGCGCCCGGCGACGGCTCGATGTACGTGCTCAACTCGAGCTACCCGCTCGGCGAAGGCCCGACCTGCGGGCCGCTCGGCGCCGCGCAGGGCCGCAAGGTCAACCACGGCGTCGTCCAAGTCGTCGAGGTGCCGCTGCGCGAGCCGGCGGCGGCTCGCGAGATCACCGAACTGCCGGTCGTCTACCCCGGTGACGCAGACGGGACGTACAAGCCGGTCAGCGAGCATGGCCTCACCGCGCCGCTCGACGACTTCCTCGGCTGCCACGACCTCAGCGTCTTCCCGAAGCGGGGCGTCGTCGGCGCCGCCTGCGGCGAGCAGGCGCAGATCTGGGAGATCGACGAGCAGACGGGGCTGCCCGACACGGCCAATCCGCGCTGGTCCTACGACCAGCCGAACGTCGACTTCTGGCACTCGGCGACGTTCAGCTGGGACGGCAAGGTCGCGAACTTCATCGACGAGTCGTTCGGGGACGGCTGCCCCCCGGTCACGACGAAGACCGGCGGCCTGCCCGGGACGCAGGTGTTCAAGACGGGGAACATGTTCTTCTTCGAGACCGGCACCGGTGAGCTGCTGTCCGAGTACCGCAACCCGCGGCCGACGAACGACAACACGAGCCCGACCACCGGCAAGTACTGCAGCTCGCATCTCGGCATCCCGGTGCCGTCGAGAGACCGCTACCTGCTGGTGAACGCCTACTACCGCGGCGGCTCCGCGGTGATCGACTTCAGCGACCCGACGTCGCCGAAGGAGATCGCGTTCGCCGACCTCGAAGGCACGAACACGTGGTCGGCGTACACGTACCCGCGCGATCCCGGGCGCCGCAGCAGCATCCCGGTCTACGCAAATGACGGCCTGAGCCGCAACTACGGCACGGCGTCGAACCCGCACTACCCGGAGGCGGCGTATGGCTTCCAGCGCTTCGAGACCAAGGTCGGCCCGACGACGCTCGTGGGTCTCGACCGGCTGAACCCGCAGCTGCAGGAGCGCGTCATCCCGACGAACATCGCCCCACCCAAATCGCAGCGGGGCAAGGCGCGCACATACGCGCACGGAACACCCGCACCGGACGGCGCGCGCGGCCCTTCGGCGCGGCCGTACGAGAAATAGCACGACGACGACGCCCAAGCTGATCGATGCGTGGCCGGCGTGCGCGATCCGCGCAGGGCGATCAGGTTCCTGCCGGACCACGTGCGCCGCGCCCGACTCACACACGAGGTGGGCGTTGGCGCCGTATCCGGTGATGCCTCGTGGCCCCGCGAGCGGGTAGACCTCGGCTCGCGCCGACGCACCGGCGAGGTGTAGTGTCGCGTCATGTTGAGGCACACGAACATCGACCTCGATACGCAGCTCGTCGAGGAGGCCGCCGCACTGCTCGGGACGCGGCGGATCAGCGACACGGTGAATGTCGCGCTGCGCGACGTGATCGGGCGCGCGCACCGCCGTCGTCTCGCGCAGCGCGACCTCTTCGATGACTTGGAGCCGGCTGAGTTCGAGGCGCTGCGCCGGCCGCGAGCCGCCCACATCTAGACAGCTGAAGTGGAGCTCGCTGACTCCAGCGCCTGGTGGTGGTCCGCTCGCGCCGGCGGCACCGTACTGCGCGAGTTCGACGCCGCGCTCGTCGAGGGCCGGATCGCGACCTGCGACGTTGTGCGGCTGGAGCTGCTGCACGGCGCGCCGAGCATCTCGGACTTCCGCGTCACCCGCGCCGACCTGGTGCATCTGCCCGACTGCCCGATCTCAGCACAGCTGTGGAGCCGCGCGATCGACGTCTACGAGGCGCTGGCCGCGGAGGGCCGTAAGCGCCAGCGCTCCATCAAGCACCCGACCCTGCTCGTCGCCGCCGCCGCCGAGGCCGCAGACATGCCGGTGCTGCACTACGACGAGGACTTCGACCGCATCGCGGTCATCACGGGCCAGCCCATGCGCTGGCTCGCGTCGCGAGGATCGCTGCGGCGACGAGCCTAGACGGCGACCCGGAGCGCTACGCGTCGGCCTCGTCGCGCCGCTCGGCGATCCTGCCCTCGAGCTGGGCCATGACGTCCGGGTCGCGCAGCGTCGTCACGTCGCCGAGCTCGCGGCCCTCGGCGATGTCGCGCAGCAGGCGGCGCATGATCTTGCCCGAGCGCGTCTTGGGCAGGTCGTCGGCCCAGACGATCCGCTTCGGGCGGGCGAGCTTGCCGATCTTCCTCGCGACGTGCTCGCGGAGCTCGGCGACGAGCTCGTCGGTGCCCTCGAGGTCGCCCTCGAGCGTCACGAAGCAGACGACCGTCTGGCCGGTGTCCTCGTCGGCGGCGCCGATCGTGGCGCACTCGGCGACCTTCGGATGCGACACCACGGCGGACTCGATCTCGGCCGTCGACATGCGGTGGCCGGACACGTTGAGCACGTCGTCGACGCGGCCGATGACCCAGAAGTAGTGGTCGTCGTCCTGGCGTGAGGCGTCGCCGACGAAGTACGTCTGCGGGCCGAACTTCTCGAAGTACGTCGAGACGTAGCGGTCGTCGTCGCCGTACAGCGTGCGCAGCATCGACGGCCACGGCTCCTGCAGCGTGAGCAGGCCCTGGCGGTCGCGCGGCAGCTCCTCGCCGTCCTCGCCGACGACGGCCGCCACCACGCCCGGCAGCGGATGCGTCGCCGAGCCGGGCTTGCAATGGGTGATCCCCGGCAGCGGCGCGATCATGATCGCGCCCGTCTCGGTCTGCCACCACGTGTCCACCACGGGGCAGCGCTCGCCGCCGATGACGTGGTAGTACCAGACCCAGGCCTTCGGGTTGATCGGCTCGCCGACCGACCCCAGCAGGCGCAGCTTGGAGAGGTCGTGGCGGCCGGGGTACTCCTCGCCCCACTTCATGCAGGCGCGGATCGCCGTCGGCGCGGTGTAGAAGAGCGTCACGCCGTAGCGCTCGCACAGCTCCCACCAGATGTCCTTGTCCGGGTAGTCCGGCGCGCCCTCGTACATGACCGACGTCGCGCCGTTCATCAAAGGCCCGTAGACGATGTAGGAGTGGCCGGTGACCCAGCCGACGTCGGCCGAGCAGAAGTAGACGTCGCTCTCGGGCTTGAGGTCGAAGACGACCTTGTGCGTGTAGGCGACGCACGTCAGGTAGCCGCCGGTCGTGTGCACGATGCCCTTCGGCTTGGCCGTCGAGCCGCTGGAGTAGAGGATGTAGAGCGGGTGCTCGGCGTCCAAAGCGACGGCCTCGCAGTCGGCGTCGGCGGTCTCCATGATCTCGTCGTAGAAGACGTCGCCGTCGCCCATCGGGCAGTCGATCCCGGTGTGGCGCACGACGATCGTCGTCGCCACCGGCATGCCGGCCTCGTCGCACGCCTGCTTGATCGGCGCCGTCCTGCCCTTGCGCCGCGCGCCGTCGACGGTGATCAGCGCCTTCGCCTCGGAGACCTCCATGCGCTCCTTGACCGATTCCGGCGAGAAGCCGCCGAACACGACGTTGTGCGGGGCGCCGATCCGCGCGCAGGCGAGCATCGCGACGACGACCTCGGGGATCATCGGCAGGAAGATCCCGACGACGTCGCCCTGCTCGACGCCCTGGTCACGCAGCGCGTTGGCGAAGCGCTGGACGTCGCGGTGCAGGTCGGCGTACGTGATGTCGCGCTCCTCGCCCTCCTCCCCGCGCCAGTGGAAGGCGACGCGGTCGCCGTTGCCGGCGTCGACGTGGCGGTCGAGGCAGTTGTACGACGCGTTGATCGTGCCGCCGGTGAACCACTTGTAGAAGGGCGGATTGGAGTCGTCGAGCACCGTGTCCCACTCGCTGAACCAGTTCAGCTCGCGCGCCTGCTTCTCCCACCACGCCGGCGGGTCGTCGGCGGCCTCCTGGTAGATCGCCGGGTCGTTGAGCAGCGCGTCGCGGGCGAACTCCTCGGGCGGGGGGAACGTCTCGACCTCCAGCAGCTCCTCCAGCCGCTGGGACAGGGCTTCGTGGGACTTCGCGTCGGTGCTCATGCGGTGTCCTTGCTCCTCTCGCGCAGCTCGATGCGGCGGATCTTGCCGGTCAGGGTCTTGGGCAGGTCGTCGACGAACTCGACGATCCGCGGATAGGCGTAGGCGGAGAGATGCTCGCGCACGAACGCCGAGATCTCCTTGCCGAGCTCGTCGCCGGGCTCATGCCCGGCGGCGAGCACGACGAACGCCTTGACGACCATCCCGCGGCGCTCGTCGGGCCAGGCGACGGCCGCCGCCTCGGCGACGGCCGGATGCTCCAGGCACGCCGACTCGACCTCGAACGGGCCGATCCGGTAGCCGGCGGAGATGATCACGTCGTCGGCGCGGCCCTCGTACCAGATGTAGCCGTCCGCGTCCTGCGAGGCGGCGTCCTTGGTGTGAAACCACTCGCCGCCGAACGTCTCCTCGCCGGCCTTCTCGTTGTTCCAGTAGCCGAGCGGATAGTGCGGGTTCGAGCGCGCGCGCAGGCAGATCTCACCGCGCTCGCCGGTCGCCACCGGACGCTCGTCCTCGTCGAGGATCTCGACGTCCCAGCCCGGCATCGGGCGGCCCATCGAGCCCTCGCGGACGTCCATGAACGGGTAGTTGGCGACGAGCGGATAGGACTCGCTCAACCCGTAGTAGTCGAGCACGGTGACGCCGTACTGCTCCCGGAACCAGCGGATCGCCTCGGGGTTCAGCGGCTCGCCGGCCGAGCAGACGATGCGGAAGTCCTGCGGGTAGCGCGTGCCGGCGTCGCCGATGCCCATCATCGAGCGGATCGCGGTCGGCGTCGCGAAGACGTTCGTCGGCCGGTGGCGCGACAGGAACGCGAGCTGGCCGTGCGGGTCGAAGCCGCCCTTGCGCTGCAGGACGACCTGGATCGCGCCGTAGCGCCACGGCCCGAGCAGCGGCGCGATGCCGGCCGCCCACGCCCACTCGCCCATGCCGTGGAAGCGCTCGCCGTCGCGCACGTCGTGGCAGTAGACGAACTCCTCGTGGCCGAGGATGTAGCGATGGGCGTGCAGGATGCCCTTGGCCAGACCGGTCGTGCCGGAGGTGTAGTAGAGCTGGGCGGGATCGTCGCAGGACGTGTCGAGCGTCTCGTGGTCGGTGGAGCCGGTGTCGAGGTCGCCGGGCTCGAGCACCATGACCTGCGTCTGGCCCTCCACCCGCGCGCGGTTGGCCTCGTTCGTGACGCACACCGCCGCCTGCGAGTCGGTCAACCGGTGCGTGATCCCGTCGTCGCCGTAGAGGACCGACATCGACAGCAGGATCCCGCCGATCTTCCACGTGCCGAAGAACGCGGCGGCCGTCTCCGGCGTCGGCGGCAGGAGCATCGCGACGCGGTCTCCGCGTTGCACGCCCGCCTCGAGCAGCCGCAGCGCGAAGCGGTCGGCCATGTCCTGCAGCTCACCCCAGTGCACCTCGCGGACGTTGCCGTCGGGGTCCTCGTGGATCAGCGCGAGCTTGTCGCGCGGGTGCTTGTCGCAGACGTCCGCGGCGATGTTGTAGCGCTCGGGCACCTGCCAGGAATGCTCGGCACAGGCTTCCTCGTAGGTCATCGTGCGCACCGTACCCGCGGCGGCCGACGTACCACCGATCGATCGCGGATACTTCGACGGGTTCGCAGGATGACCCGAAGGGGACGACCGATGATCGACGAAGACACGCCGGACGAGGTCGACGATCCAGCTGCGGCTGCCCGTGCAGAGATCCTGGCGGCGTTGGACGGCTCCACGCTCGCGGCGGCCGAGGCTGCTGACGAGGGCGAGGACGGCGGGGACGAGGCCGCCTGATCGCTCGTGCGGTGCGGAGCCCGCCCGCGCCGCCCCGACCCCCCGCGCCTCTACCCGTTGCGCGGCGGCTTAGCGTCGCTTGCGCTTCTTCTTCTTGGAGGAGGAGTGCGGCTTGGCGCGCCCGGCGGCGGCTCGGGCGCGGGGATCTCGGGCGGCTCGGCGCGGCCGCGCCGCGGGCGGCGCTCCTTCGCCGGGGCGGTGTCGGCGGCGGTCTTGCCCTGCGCCTCCATCCGCGCCTCGCGCAGCTCCTGCTGCGTCGGCCAGGGCATTGCCTCGCCGGTCGTCCAGGCCGGCGGGTTGCCGCCCGGCCAGCGGTTCGCCAGCAGCACGCCGAGCCCCAGCAGCCAGAAGATCTTCACGAACGGCAGCTGGCCCTCGAGCTGCGGCAGGAAGGAGAGGACGCCGACGATGATCCCGAGCACGCCCATGAAGCGGGTGAGCAGGCCGACGCGCATCGCGTTGAGCGCGGTCAGCGCGATGCCGAGCCCGAGGATCGCCGAGCCGAGGCCGGCGAGCTGGACGGCCCCGGTGGTGAACGAGTCGGCCAGCGCGTCGCGCGCCGCCTCCTCGGTCTGACGGGCCGAGTCGGCGAACGCCGTGACGTCGGGCGTCAGCGAGACGGCCGCCACCACCCCGGCGATCACCGACAGCACCGCGCCGGTGATCGTCGCGATGAGCGCGATCTTGCTGAGCTGCGGGTTGCGCGCCTTCGCCGAGCGGAACAGGTAGACGATCGCGACGCCGATCAGCCCGAGCGCGATCGCCGTGATGACGCGCGCCGCGACGATCGTGACGATGTGGTCGTCGAGGAAGAGCGCGACGACGCGCGATCGGGCCCGGGCCGCCGCCCTCGTCGAAGCCGAGCTCGGAGCGCAGCGTGTCGAGCACGCGCAGCGTCGGGAAGCCGCTGTTGCCCTGGATGGCGAGGATCGCGCCGAGCAACGTCAGCACGCCGGCCGCGATTCCCGCGGCCCCGGCCTTCGTGCGACGGCGCTCCTCTTCGGCGAGCGTCTGCTCCGGGGTGGCGGGCACGGCGCAAGTGTATGTTGCGTCCGTGGAGATCCGCGACGTCATGACGGAGGGGGTCGTGAGCGCCGCGCCGACGGCCACCGTTCGGCAGGTCGCCGAGCTCATGCGCGAGCGCAACGTGGGCTCCGTCGTGCTCGTCGACGAAGGTGGCGCGATCACTGGCTTCGTGACCGATCGCGACCTCGCGCTGGGCGCGCTCACCGACGGTCGCGACCCCGGCGATCCGGTCGAGGCGCACGCCTCCTCGCCGGTCGTCACGGCCGCGCCGGCGATGGAGGTCGAGGAGGCCGCCGAGCTCATGGTGCGCCACGGCGTGCGCCGCCTGCCGATGCTCGACGAGGGCCGCCTGACCGGGATCATCACGCTCGACGACCTCGCCGTGCGCACCGGCGACCTCGAGCTCGCGCAGCACATGACCGCGCAGATCACGCGCGCCGCGCTTCCGGGCTTCTACTTCCACGACAGGGGCGGGTGACCCGGTCGGAGCTGCGTGCCCGGCGTGCGGCGGCGGGCTGCGCGTCCGTGGAGCATCGTGCCCGGCTCCGACCCGGCGCTGCCCGGCGACTTCGCGCTCGCGCGCTGCGGCGCGTGCGCGAGCGCCGTGACGCTCGGCGCGGTCGCGTCGACGGCACACGAGCAGGGCGCCTACGGCGGCGGCGCGCCGCGCGGCTCGCGGATGGTGGCACCGCTGCTGCGCCGCTTCGACCGTCGCCGCCTGACCCTGCTCGCGAGCGCGGGCGCGCGTCCGCCCGGGCGCCTGCTCGACGTCGGCGCGGGGCGCGGGCGCTTCGTCGCGCAGGCGCGCGCGGCGGGCTGGTACGCGCACGGTCTCGAGCCGTCGCGGCGCGGTGTCGACGGGGCGCGACGCGATCGGGGTGGAGCTGTAGCGGGCCGCCGTCGACGACGCGGTCGTGGCGCCGGCGTCGCTGGACGCGGCGACGCTGTGGCACGTGCTCGAGCACCTCGACGATCCCGCCGCCGCGCTCGTGCGGATCGCCGGGTGGATGCGCCCCGGCGGCCTGCTGGTCGTCGGCGTGCCGAACCTCGCCAGCGTGCAGGCACGGGTGGGCGGCGCGCGCTGGTATCACCTCGACGTCCCGCGTCACCGCACGCACTTCACGGTGCAGGGGCTGCACGCGCTGCTGCGCCGCTCGGGGCTGCGAGCCCGTCGCCACGCACCACCTGCTCGCCGAGCACAACCCGTTCGGGCTGTGGCAGTCGGCCGTGTCGCGCGCGACGCGGACGCCGTCGTGGCTCTACCACGCGCTGAAGCGCAACGCGCCCCTGCGCAGTCGCGACGCGGTCGTGACGGCGCTGGCGCTGGCGCTGGTGCCGGTGGCGGTGGTCGCGGAGCTGGGGTTCGCGCTGGCGCGGCGGGGCGGGACGGTGGCGGTGGTCGCGCGGCGGGCATAGCTCGATCGCGAGCGTCTGCAGCCCCGCGCAGGGCTACAGCAGCGCCAGGGCGGCGCCGATCGCGTCGCCGTCGCCGGTCCGGCGCGCGCCCGGCACGAGGCCGGCGACGGCGTCGGCGGCGGCCGCGACGTGCGGCGCCGTGCCCGCGCCGGTCACGACGACGATCGGCGTCGCGATCGCGCGCAGCTCCCGGCGCGACGGCGACCAGCTCGACTGGCCGGCGTAGTCGGCGAAGAAGCCGGCGTGGCTCGCGGCCGCCCGCGCGGCGCGCGCGGCGCCCACCCGATCGCCCAGCCACGCCCGCACCGCGGCCTGCGGACCGCCCGCGCGCAAAGCCCCCTCGAGCAGCTCGCGCTCGATCGCCAGCGCCCTCGTCGCCGCGGCCACGAACGCGTGCAGCGGCGGGTCGACGAGGACGGCGCCGCGAACCAGACCCGGGCGGCGAACGACGAGCTCGAGCACGACGAGCGCGCCGAACCCGTCGCCGACGAGCAGCGCCGGCACCGCGTCGGCGGACCGAAGCAGCGCGGCCGCGTCCTCGGACTGCTCCTGCACCGTCGTCGCCGCGTACGGCTCGGGCGCGCCGCTGGAGCCGTAGCCGCGGCGATCGAACGCGATCGCCCGCGCCCCGCCATCGGCGAGCGTGTCGAGCGCCGGCTCCCAGACGGCGCAGTCGGCGCCCATCGCGTGCACGACGAGCACCGGCGGGCCCGACCCGCGCTGCTCGTAGTGCAGCCCCACCCCGGCGCCCTCCGTATGCGGCATCCGACCGAGGCTAGTGGACCCGTCCGGAACTTCGACGCGGGCTTGCGACGAACGTGGGGACGGGTCAACTACGTAAGTTCGCCCGCGCGATGGAGGCCTACGGACGCGACCTCGCCCACATCCACGACGTCGGCCACGGGGACTTCGCGCGCGACGCCGCGCCGGGCGTGCTGGGCCTCATGCGCCGTGCCGGAATCCACGAGGGCCTCGTGATCGACCTCGGCTGCGGCAGCGGCATCTGGGCGGCGGCGCTCGTCGACGCGGGCTACGACGTCGTCGGCGTCGACCAGTCCGCCGCGCTGCTGGAGATCGCGCGCCGGCGCGTGCCGGGCGCGCGCTTCGTGCAGGCCTCGCTGTTCGACGTCGAGCTGGCGCCCTGCAGCGTCGTGACGTCGCTGAACGAGTCGTGCTCCTACAGCTTCGACCGCCGCGCCGGCCGCCAGGCGCTGGCGCTCGTCATGCGCCGGATCGCCGCGGCCCTGAGGCCCGGCGGGCTGTTCGTGTTCGACGTCCTGACGGCCGGCAGCGAACCCGCCGGCGGGCGCCGGACGTGGTCGGAGGGTTCTGACTGGGTCATCTGCCTCGACGCTCGCGAGGACGCCGAGGCCGGGACGCTGACGCGCGCCATCACGGTGTTCCGGCCCGAGGACGGGCACTACCGCCGCAGCGACGAGCGCCACCGCCTGTGGCTGCACACGCGCGGCGATGCACTCGCCGACCTCGACGCTGCCGGTCTGCGCGCGCGCACGCTGACCGGCTACGGGCGCCGCGTGCGCTTTCGCCCCGGACAGATCGGATTTGCCGCGGTCGCTGATTCCACGACCATCTAGAGTGCAGGCATGGAAGGTTTCGGAGGACTCTTCGGCGATCCAGAGGAGCTCAGCAAGCGAATGGCCGAGTTCGCCGAGCAGATGCAGGCCCAGCAGGGCCTCGCGTGGGCCGACAACGCGATCAAGCTCGCGGTCGAGATGACGGTCGCCGCGATCAATCGCGTGAACATCCAGGGCACCGTCGAGCAGCAGGCCGAGCAGATCCGCTCGGTCATGGCGACGGTCTTCCCCGACGCGGTCGCGCTCGTGCGCGAGGCGCGCTCGGGTCTTCAGTAGGCGCGCTCGCGCGCGGCGGCCTTCTCGGCCTCGTGCTCCTCCCTGCCCATCCGGATCGCCTCCTTGAAGGAGCGGATCCGGAAGATCGAGACGAGCGCGCCGAAGCCGACCGCGAGCGTCGTCAACGCGATCACGATCTGCTGGCCGACCGAGTAGGCCGCGACCGTCGCGCCCGGCGCCGCGCCCGCGAAGACCTTCACGAGCAGCGCCTGCTGGACGCCGGTGCCACCGGGGGTGAACGGCACGACCGCTGCGACCGCGTTGACGCCGAGCACGAGCAGGACGTTGCGCACCGACCCGCCGACGTTGAAGGCCTCGAGCAGAAACCAGAACGACGTGAAGCGAAAGCACCAGCCCGCGAGCTGCCAGGCGAAGACCTCGCGCAGGTAGCGCCGGCGGTCGCGCAGGATCGTCAGGCCCTGGCGCACGCGCGCCCAGAACGCCTTGACGCGCTGTGACAGGACGGCGAAGCCGACGAGCATCGCGATCGCGAACGCCGTCAGCGCGAACAGCGTGAACTTCGGGTGGCTGGCGACGAACGACAGGTCGAACGCGTCGAGCTTGGCGAAGTCCGGCGGCTTGGGGAAGACGCCCTGCGTGAAGGCGAAGGTCAGGATGAAGACCGCCATCGCGGCGTCGAAGACGGCCTCGACGCAGATCGCGGCGCCGACCGCGGGATACGTCGCGTTCGGGATCGAACGCCTGACGAGAAACAGCTTGATGACGTCGCCCCCGCGCGCCGGGATGACGTTGTTGATGCCGTAGGCGGCGATGTACGCCCCCCAGATGCGGCGAAACTCGATCCGCTCGCTGGGATAGGCGGCCTGCAGCGTGTGAAAGAACGCCCGCGAGCGCAGCGTCAGGTAGACGACGAAGGCGAGCGCGCCGATCAGCAGCGAGGTCCACCCGATCTTCGACAGGCTGTCGAAGAACGCCCCGACAGCGTCGAAGAACGAATCGATGTTCGAGCCCAGCGAGGCGAGGACGAGCATGGAGCCAGAGAGTACGCGGGCTCGAACATTCTTCGGATCGACTCAAACATCTGTCTGCGCCTGCCGATACGAGCCACACGATGCAAGCCACGGCCGTCCTCGCCCCGCAGTCGCCGCGCAGGATCCCGTGGTCGCGTATGGGCGACGAGTCGCTCGCCAGCCGCGCCGCCGCCGGCAACCGCGACGCCTTCGGCGCCCTGTACGAGCGCTACCACGACCCGCTGCTGGGCTACACCCGCTCGATCCTGCTCGACGACGAGGACGCGCGCGACGCGACCCAGAGCGCGCTCGAGAACGCCCTGCGCGCGCTGCCGCGCCGCGAGCCCGGCCGCCCGCTGCGCCCGTGGCTGTACCGGATCGCCCACAACGAGGCGATCAACGTCGTCCGCCGCCGCCAGCCCGTCACGGAGGGCGACCTCGACGTCGAATCGATCCTCACCGTGCCCGGCCCGGAGGCCGACTCCGAGCAGCGCTCGCGCCTGGCGCAGCTCGTCGACGACCTGCGCCTGCTGCCCGAGCGCCAGCGCGGCGCGCTCGTCATGCGCGAGCTCAGCGGCCTGAGCTACGACGAGATCGGCCTCGCCCTCAACGTCTCCAACGAGGCGGCGCGGCGCGCCGTGTTCGATGCGCGCAGCGCGCTGCACGACGCGCTCGACGGCCGCGCGACCGCGTGCACGAGCGTGCGCCGCACGCTCTCCGATGGCGACCGGCGCCGCCTGCGCGCCCGCGGGCTGCGCGCCCACCTGCGCTCCTGCGACGACTGCGCGAGCTTCGAGAAGGCGATCGGCGCGCGCCAGGCCGACCTGCACATGCTCGGCCCCTGGCTCGGCGGATCGGCCGCGCTGGGCCTGATCGGCATCGGCGGCGGCGCGGGCGCCGGCGTGCTCTCCGCGGCCGGCGGCGGCGGCGCGGCCGCCGCGAGCGGCGGCCTCTGGGCGACGCTGCCGGTCGCCGTCAAGGGGATCGCCGTCGCGGCCGTCGTCGCGACGACCGGCACCGCCGCCGTCGAGCTTCCGAAGGTCACGCCGCTCTTGCCCGCGTCGCCGGCCGGCGGCGCGGCCGTGAAGACCGGCATCGCGCCGGCGAGCCTCGCCGCCCGCCGCAGCGCGCTCGACCGGCGAGCGCAGGCGCAGGCCGCCAGCGCGCGCCGTGCACGCGCCGCCCGCGCCGGCGCCGCCGACCGCCCTGCCGCGCTGCGCATGACGTCCGGCGGCGGCAGCGCACAGACCTCCGTCGAGCGCGGCGCCAGGCCGGCCCCCCCGGCGGCGCCCGCGCCCGCGCCCGCTGCGACCGCGCCCGCCGCGACGCCCGCGCCCGCGGTCACGCCCCAGCCCGCCGCTGCCGTCGCGGCCGCGCCCGCCGCGGCCAAGACGCCGCAGCAGATCGCGGCCGAGAACCTGCGGCGCATCCGCGACAAGATCCAGGCCGCGTTCGCCGACGCGCAGACCGTCGCCGGCGCGGGCACGCAGGGCGCGGTCGCGACCGCCAACGCGATCATCCAGAACACGCTCGGCCAGGTCCTGCCGTCGATCCAGCGGATCCTCGCCGCGGTCGGGCTGAGCCTGCCCTCGAGCGCCACGCCGAGCGCACCAGCGCCGTCGGCGAACAGCTCGATCTCGAACGTCCTGGCCCCCGTGCAGTCGCTGCTCAGCGGGGTCGACAGCTTGCTGCAGAACCTGTTCGGCCGCCGCTAGGAAGAGCGGCAGCGCGCCAACTTGGAAACGGATTCGAAGTACGGCATCACAAGCAGGGTCCGGCGCCGTGGTACAGGCAGCCGGATATCGAAAAGGCAAGCCCGTCGCGAGGCGGGTGCGCAAAACCAGGGGCCTCACGAAGGCCGCCCAGTTGCCGAAGGGGGCACCTCATGTCTCAGTCCCGTCGTATCGTCGCCGCGTTGGCGACCCTTGCCGTGCTCGTGGCGCTTCCCGCCACCGCGTCGGCGAAGTCCACCTCCAAGGCCCCGTCGAGCGCCAACGTCGCGGCGCACGTCGACAAGGCCACCAAGGCCGTCAAGCGCATGAAGCGCTACGCGCGGCTCGGAAACAGCAGGCAGGTCGCCAAGCAGTTGAAGATCGCTCGCTCGCAGTCTGCGGCCGCGTCGAGGATGGCGCGCACGATGGCCGACTCGGCCGGCACGGGCTCGCAGAGCATCGCCGCCGCCCAGGCGCTCACGCTCGCCGGCACGCAGTACGACATGCTCGTCGAGACGATCACCGCGATCGTCGATCAGATCACCGGTCAGGTCCAGGCGCTCGTCGCCAACGCGATCGCGCCGAGCCTCGCCGGCAAGCAGAAGATCATCGAGGTCCTGACGCAGCTGCTGAGCCAGGTCCCGGCCCAGGCTCAGCCGATGATCGCCTCGATCATCGCCGCGCTCTCCGTCGGTGACGCCAACGAGGTCGTGAACCTCGACGACGCGCTGAACTCGGGCAGCCTGCCGGGCAGCATCACCGGCATCGTCACGCAGGCCCTCGGCATGGCGACGGGCATCATGAACCAGGCGTTCGGCATGGTGCAGTCGCTGCTGCCGATGCTCCCGACGGCCGTCCAGGGCCCGCTCGCGCAGATCCTCAACACGGTCACGTCGACCGTCGGCACGATCATCCCGAGCGTGCTGGCGACGGTCACCGGCCTGATCGACACGATCCTCGGCTCGCTGCCGTTCGTCGGCGGCACGTCGTCCTCCAGCGGCGGCCTGTTCGGCCTCGGCGGACTGCTCGGCGGCATCCTCGGCGGCGGCACCAGCAGCCTGCCGGGCAACATCGGCGGCATCCTCGACAACCTGCTCGGCGGCCTCTTCGGCGGCGGCTCCACCGGTGGCGGCGGCACGGCGCCGTCGGGCGGGATCGGCGGCATCATCGGCAGCGTCACGGGCCTCATCGGCAACCTCCTGGGTGGCCTCTTCGGCGGCTCGGCGGCTCACGCCACATGAGCCATAGCGGCGGCCCCTTGGGCAACTCGATGCGCTGCGTCACGGCGAACCCGTGGCGGGCGTAGAAGGAGAGGTTGCTCTCCTTGGAGGACTCCAGGTAGGCCGCCGTGTGGGTCTCGTCGCAGCGTTGCAGGACCGGAGCAAGCAGGGCGGAGCCAACACCTCCGCCCTGTCGCTCTGGGTCGGTCCCCACGACCGACAGGTAGTAGTGCGGCTCGAGCGGATGGTGGCGCTCGATCTCGCGCACCGCGGTCGTCGTGCGCACGATCCGCGGCAGCAGCACCGGCAGCATCGGCAGCTGCATGAGCGACTGGCGCAGGCTCTCGCGCCACCTTCCCGGCGGCGCCCACATCGCCGCCCCGCAGCGCTCGGACGTCGTGTACGTCAGGCCGTGGACGGCGAGCTGGCGCAGGCGGATCGCAAAGAAGCGGCGGGCGTGTCGCATCCGCTTGGCGTCGTCGGGATAGAACCACGCCGTCACCGGGTCGTCGTAGAACGCACGCGCCAGGACCTCGGCCAGCGGGCCGTGGTCGGCGGCGACCGCCGGCCGCACGTCCCCGGGCGCGCAGGTGACCATCGCGGCCGGAGTCTACGGCCGCCGCGCCGTGACGGCGCGCGTCAGTCCAGCAGCTCGAGCACGCGCTCGACCGGCCGCGCGAGCAGCGCGCGATCGCCGCGCACGGCGATCGGCCGCTGCAGCAGGCGCGGGTGCGCGGCGATCGCGGCGATCAGCTCGTCGTCGCTCACGCCCGCCCCGTCAAGCAGCCCGAGCTCGGCGACGAGCGGCTCGCGCGTGCGCAGCACGTCGCGCGGGCCCAGCCCGGACTTCGCGAGCAGGTCGCGGATCGTCGCCTCGTCGATCCCCGTGCGGTGGTACTCGACGCCGTCGTACTCGACGCCGCGCTCGGCCAGCAGCGCTGACAGCCGGCGGCACGTCGAGCAGCGCTTGACCTCGTAGATCGTCAGGTCGGCCATACACCGCAGTTAACCGCGTCGGGCGGCCCCCAGGCCGCCCTGACCGCAGAGGCGGTCGGGGCCGGCGAGGCTGTTGAGCGTGTCGCTGCCCCTGAGCCCGAGCATCACGTCGCTCAGAATCGCGCCGTCGAGCGTGTCGTTTGCCGGCCATGCCTCGAAACACGATTCCCGGCTGCTGGCAGCCCGAGGGCTTCGCGATCGGAGGCAGGTTGTATGCCGCGCCTGGCGGCGCCGATGCCGCCGCTCGCCAGCGTCGCGATCGCGGACCCCAGGATCAGCCGGCCCGCGGGTCAAGGGCGATACCTCCTTGTGCTGCGTGTCGCGCCATCGATCTCGGACTCGATGGCCCACGACGGTCGCACGTGACCACGCGCCCGCCGGTCACCTTATCCATATTACGAGCGCTCACCTTATGGTAAGTGCCCTGCTCACCGACGCCCCACGGGGCGCCCTCACCGTCAGCGTGTAACGGCCGCGCCGCAGCGTCGCTCTCAGTCGCAGCGTGCGCCTGCGACCGGCGGACGAGGTGGCGGTCGCGCGCGCGCGCATCCGTTGACGCGAGCCCGACCGCAGGTCGACGCGGATGCGCCCACTCGCGCGTGGCGTGACGGCGACAGCCAACCCGCGCCGCCGCAGCGTCGCGCTCGCGATCGCGCGCGCGGCTCGGACCACGGGCCGCAGCCGCTCGCTCGGCGCGCGCAGCATCGCCTCGAACGCCGGCTTGCGCTCCTGCGCGTACGTGAGCAGGCCCCAGTTCGCGCTGTCGGCCGACGGTGGCTCGTCCAGCAGCGCCAGCCAGCCGAGGCCGGCGACGGCCGGCCCCAGCTCGTCGGCGATCGCGAAGCCGCGCGTGACGTACTGCGCCTGCAGCGCGCGCGACACGAACGTCGCGAACACGATCGAGCCGCGATCGGACTGGATCGTGTACTCCGACAGCCACAACGGCACGCGGCGTCCGTACGTGCGCCGCACCTCGGCACTGAGCGTGTCCGTATCGCCGATGTCGCGAAAGCCGCCGGCCAGCGGCCCATCGCGCAGGTTGGGCGCGCGGAACGGGAACGGGTTGTGGCCGAACCAGTCCAGCCGCGGCGCGCGGCCGTCGGGCATGCGCATGAAGCGCAGGAAGTCCGGCGGCTTGACCGTGCCGCTCGTCCACGTGTTGCCGCCGATGACCTTGTTGCTCGGGCTCTGCGCCTTCAGCGCCGCGTAGGCGGCGTCGAGCAGCAGCGCGTACGCGCGCGGGCCTTCGGGGCCGTTCGGGCTGTTGGGCTGCAGGCGATCGTCGCGGTTGGGCTCGCCCCAGATCATCCAGCGGCGCACGGCGGGGTAGCGGCGGGCGGCGGCGACGAGGAAGTCGGCGTAGTCGCGCGCGTCGGCCGGCACCTGGGTCGGCGCGCGGTTTGCGTTGGCCCAGGACGGCGTGTTGGCGACGAGCAGCGCGAGGTTGATGGCGTGCGACTGCGCCTCGCCGGCCGCGGCGGTGACATCGGCGGGCCAGAATGTAAGCGGGATCGGACGGGTCGGTGGGATTCAGCGGCCGCGCACGCGCGATGTCGGCCCAGCTCAGCGACAGCTGCAGCGTGTCGATCCCGAGCTCGTCGTACAAGGGGAAGGCCGAGCGGCCGTCGGGCAGCGTCGCGGGACCCCAGATGGCCTTCTCCGCAGCGTCAGAGGGCGCCGCGCCGAGCGCGATGGCGAGGGCCGCGATCACCACAACCGTCGTCGCGAAGCTGCCTGCGGATGAGCGAGCGCGCATTGGCTGAGTGCGAGTCTAAGCGTGCGGGCCCGGGAGACATCCCGGTCAAAGCGTGCTTTGCTTGTCACCTGCTCCGGTTTGTGACAAATCGCGGGAGTGCCTGAGTGCCGCTCGAGGCGCGACTGCTGTTCGGCCTGACGCTCGCGATGGCCGTCGCCTACGCGGCGACGCCGGTCGCGATCCGCCTCGCGGCGCATTTCGAGTTTTACGACAGACCGGTCGGCTACAAGGGCCACGCCGCTCCGACACCGTACCTCGGCGGCCTGGCCGTCATCACGGGCTTCGTCGTCGCGGTCCTCGCGCTGACGTCGGACGCCGGGCAGACGCTGCCGGTCCTCGGCGGGGTCGCTCGTCCTCGGCGTGGTCGGGACGATCGACGACCGCATCACGGTCGGTCCGCTGCCGCGCGTCGCCGTCGAAGCCGGCTTGGCGGGGTTGCTGTGGGCGACCGGGCTGGGCTGGCCGCTCGGGCTCGGCGGCGCCGTCGACCTCGTCGCGACCGTCATCTGGGTCGTGGCGGTCGTCAACGCCTTCAACCTGTTCGACAACATGGACGGCGCGTCGAGCACGATGGCGGGCGTCGTCGCGGCCGCGGTCGCGGTGCTCGGGCTCGTGCAGTCCGACGTCTGGCTCGTCGCCACGGGCGCGGCGCTGTGCGGCGCCTGCCTGGGCTTCCTGCCCCACAATCTGTCGCGCCCGTCGGCGCGGATCTTCCTCGGCGACGGCGGCAGCATGCCGGTCGGCTTCGCGATCGCGGCGCTCGTGATGATCGGGGCGTCGAGCGCGGCGGCGGAGTGGCAGGCGCTCGTCATGGGGCTGCTGCTCGTCGGCGTGCCCGCGCTGGACACGTGCCTCGTCGTCGTCTCGCGGCGCCGGCGCGGCGTCTCGATCCTGACCGGCGGACGCGATCACCTCACGCATCGCACGCACGCGCGGCTGCGCACCGCGCACGCGTCGGTCGCCGCGCTCGGCGCCGGGCAGGCGCTGCTCGCCGCGCTCGCGCTCGTCGCCGTGCAGGGCGGCTCGGCGCTGCTCGTGGCAGTCGTGCTGTCCTACCTCGTGGCGATGGCGACGCTGATCGCGGTCCTCGACACGGAGCCGCGCGCGGTCACGGTGACCGGTACGACCCCAGCCGCAGAGCCCGTTGCCGTCGACGACGAGCTGCCCGCACCGCGGCCAGACCGTCGTGGCACGACGTGGCCGGTGCTCGCGGTGCTCGCCGTGCTCGGCGTCGCCGTCGGCGTGAGCCCGTTCGCGTCGGGCTACTACGACTCCTCGCTCTGGGCGCCGGCCGGTTTGGGACTGCTGATCGTGCTGACCGCGGCGCTGATCGCCGGGCCGGTCAACCTGCCGCGCCGCGCGATCGTCGCGCCCGCGGCGATCGCGCTGCTGGCGCTGCTGTCGCTCGCCTCGGCGCTGTGGACGGACTCGATCGAGCAGGCCGTCGTCGAGGGCAACCGGATGCTCATCTACGCCGCCGGGCTGGGACTGCTCGTCGTGCTGCTGCGCAGCGACCGCGGCGCCGTGCTCGCGTTCGGCACCTTCGCCGCGGGCGCGATCGCCGTCGCGGGCTGGGTGCTGGCCGACATGCTCGGCGGCGACGAGACGCTGTTTCTCAATGGACGCCTGCACGAGCCGCTGGGCTACATCAACGGGCAGGCGAGCTTCTTCGTGCTCGCCTTCTGGCCCTGCCTGGCGCTCGCCGAGCGTCGCACCAGCGCGACGGAGCGACGGGCGGCGGCGGCGCTGGCCGGCCTCGGCGTGGCGGGTGCGACGCTGTTCGCCGGCCTCGCCGTGCTGGGCCAGTCGCGCGGCGCCGTCCTCGCGGCGGCGCTGTCACTGCTCGTCGTCTTCGCGCTGCTGCCGGGCCGGCTGCGTCGCGTCGTCGCGCTGCTCGTGAGCGCCGCCTGCCTGGCACCCGCGATGCCCGCGCTGCTGGACGTGTACCGCGGCGGAACAGTCCCCGAGGAGCTGCCCGCCGCCGCCGGTGGGCTGCTGCTGGCCGCTCTGGCGGCGGGCGCGATCTGGGCCGCGCTCGTGGCGTTCGAGCAGCGCGCCGGAGCCGGTGGTCTGCGGCTGCGGCGCGCGGTCGCGGCCGGCGTGGCGTGCCTGGCGCTCGTCGGCGCCGCCGTCGGCGTCGCGTCGGCGGACCGCATCGGCGGCTTCCTCGATCGCCAGTACACCGCGTTCGTGACGCTCGGCGGTCCGCAGGGCGAGCCGACCGCATCGCGCCTGGCGACCGGCGCCGGCAACCGCTACGACTACTGGCGGATCGCGGTCGACGCGTTCCGCGCGCATCCGCTGGTCGGTGTGGGTGCAGGCGGTTACGACAAGCCGTACTTCGCGCAGCGCACGACGTCGGAGGACATCCGCCAGCCGCACAGCCTGCCGCTGCAGGTGCTCGCCGAGCTCGGGCTCGTCGGCGGTCTGCTGTTCGCGGCGGCGCTGATCGTCATCGCGGCCGGGACGTGGCGGCGAATCCGCGACGGCGGCCGCGCGCCGGTCGTCGTCGCGGGGCTCGGCGTCGTGGCGACGTGGCTCGTGCACACGAGCGTGGACTGGATGCACCTGCTGCCGGGACTGACCGGGGTCGCGCTGCTGGGGGCGGCGGTGCTGCTGGCGCCGGGTTCCGGCGGCGCGCAGGCGCCGGCCGCCGCGCCCGGGCCGACCACGCGCCGGCGAGCGCGTCTCGTGCCGGCCGTCCTCGTCGCCGTGGCGATCACGATCGCCGCGCTCAGCCTCAGCCGCCAGGGCCTCTCCGAGCGCTACGTCGAGCGCGCGCAGTCCGCGCTGGCGAGCGATCCGGAGCGGGCCCTCGTCGAGGCCAACCGCGCCCTGCGCCTGGACCGCGAGGCGATCGCCGCCTACTACGCGAAGGCCGCCGCGCTCGCGCGCTTCGGCGAGGGCGACGCCGCGCGTGCTGTGCTGCTCGACGCGACCCGCCGCGAGCGCGAGAACTTCGTCACCTGGGCGCTGCTCGGCGACCTGTCCGTACGGCAGGGCGACCTGCGTGCGGCACAGGCCCACTATCGTCGTGCGGCGCGAGCTGAACCCGCGCGACGCGAGCCTCGCCAAGCTCGCCGCCGACCCGCGTACCGCGATAACTCGGCTCGGCGGCGATTAGCGCTCATGCCGATGAACCGACGACTTCTTCTCGGGCTCACCCCCTCGTGCTCACGCTCGCGTGTGCCGTGGCGCCCGTCGGCTCGCAGGACCCGCAGGTCGATCCGGACTCGCCCGCCGGTACCGAGTACCAGTTGCCGACCGACCGCGCCCGCGAGGACGCGCGCAGCGAGCGATCACGTGCGCGACAGCGGCTCGGCCGGCGCCGCGACCGGCGAGGCACCGCTGTTCGGCGAGGGCGTCGAGGCGAAGAAGAGCGGCTCGGCGAAGCGTCCGGGAACGGACAGCGATCCCGCGACGACGACGCAGAGTCGAGGCCGACCTCAGAACGAGTACGCCGGAGACGGTCCGCGCGCAGGCGCCGGCACCGGACGGCGGCGGCGGCGGGCTCGTCGCGATCGCGGGCGGGGCGGGCGGCGTGCTGCTGCTGGGTGGACTCGCAGGGCTGGTGTGGCGGCGACGAACTGTGCGACGCTGATCACATGAGAGCGCTCGTGACCGGCGGTGCGGGGTTCATCGGCTCGCACCTCGCAGCCCGGCTCGTCGCGGACGGCCACGACGTCCGTGTGCTCGACAACTTTGCCACCGGCCGGCGCTCGAACATCGATGCGATCGGCCCGGAGGTCGAGCTCATCGAGGGCGACATCCAGAGCTACGAGCGCGCGCACAAGGCGGTTCGCGGCTGCGACGTCGTCTTTCACCAAGCGGCGCTGCCGTCGGTCCCGCGCTCGATCCAGGACCCGCTGACGAGCAACGCGACGAACGTCATCGGCACGTTGAACATCCTGCTGGCCGCGCGCGACGAGGGCATCCGCCGCGTCATCTGCGCCTCGTCGTCGTCGGTCTACGGCGCCAACCCGACACTGCCCAAGCAGGAGGACATGGCGGCCCTGCCGATCTCGCCGTACGCGACCGCGAAGCTCGCCGGCGAGGGGTACTGCCGCTCGTTCGGCATCGCCTACGGCCTGGAGACCGTGGCGCTGCGGTACTTCAACGTCTACGGCACGCGCCAGGACCCGACCTCGCAGTACGCGGCGGTGATCCCGAACTTCATCACCGCCCTACTCGAGAACCGGCCCGTGACGATCTACGGCGACGGCGAGCAGTCGCGTGACTTCACGCACGTCGACAACGTCGTGCAGGCCAACCTGCTCGCGATGGACGCGCCGGACGTGACGGCGAGGTCTTCAACGTCGCGTGCGGCAGCAAGGTCACGCTCAACGAACTCGTCGCCGAGCTGCAGGAGCTCATCGGCGTCGACGTCGACGTCGATCTATGAGCCCGCGCGCGCCGGTGACGTGCAGCACTCGCTGGCCAGCCTCACCGCGCGCGCGCCGGGCATCTGGCTACGAGCCGGAGGTCGAACTGCGCGAGGGTCTGAGGCGGACGATCGATGCCTACCGGGCGGAGCGCCTGGAGGAACAGCGGTCCGCGGGCTTGTCGGCTGCATGAGCGGCGACCGTCCGCGCCGCGTCCGGGTCATTCGCGTAATCGCCCGGCTAAACGTCGGCGGACCCGCACATCACGTCAGCATCCTGGCCGGGCGGCTCGATCCGGCGCGCTACGAGACCTTCTTGCTCGCGGGCCGCCTCGGACCGGGAGAGGGCTCATTCGAGAATCTTCCGCAGCATCACGGCGCCGAGGTGCGTTACATCGACGGTCTGGGGCCGGAGCTTGCTCCGATCGACGATGCGCGTGCCCTCTACTCGCTGGTCCGCGCGATGCGGCGCTTCCGTCCAGACATTGTCCACACGCATACAGCGAAGGCCGGAACGCTCGGTCGCCTCGCCGCGCGAATCGCGCTCGGCCCGAGGCCAATCGTCGTGCACACATATCACGGGCACGTGCTGTCGGGCTACTTCGGCCCCGCGAAGACGCAAGCCTTCCGCGCCATCGAACGCGCGCTCGGATTCGTGACCGACCAGCTGATAGGTGTCAGCAGCGCCACCGTGGACGAGCTCGTCGCGATGCGCATCGCTCCACGCTCACGATTCATGGTCCTTCCCATCGGGCTCAACCTCGACGGCTTTCTCGCGGCCGAGCCACAGGACGGCGCAGCGTTCCGCCGCGAGGCTCGCGCCGGCCCGCACGACGTGCTCGCGCTGTTCGTCGGGCGTCTCGCGCCGATCAAGCGACTCGACGTCCTCCTCGAAGCCGTGGCGGTGGCGCGCGCGAGGGCGCGCCACTACGGCTGGCGATCGTCGGCGATGGCGAGCTGCGAGTCCAGCTGGAAGCACAAGCCGACGTGCTCGGCGTCAGCGAGTTGGCGACCTTCTCGCGGTGTCCGCTCGGATTCCTCCCCGGGATCGCTGCCGGAGCGGATGTCGCTGTCCTCTCGTCGGACAACGAGGGCACGCCGTCGCGCTCATCGAGGCGGCCGCGCGCCGTCAGCCAGCCGTCAGCACGGTGTCGGCGGCGTCTCCGACATCGTCGCTGACGATACTGGGGTTGCTCGTAGCACGAGATGATCCGCAGGCGCTCGGCGTCGCGCTTGCCGGGCATCGCCGCGACCCGGCGCTGCGTGACCGGATGGGGCGGCCGCCGGCGCCACGGCGCCGGATGTACGACGCCGCACGGCTCGTGCGTGACATAGACGACCTCTACGTGGCGCTGCTCGCCAAGCGGAAGGGCTGAGACCCGATGTGCGGTATCCGCGGGTTGGGTCGGTGCGCACGCCGCGATCGAGCCTCCAGATCGTGCTCGCGAGGCCGTACTCGCCATGGCGTCGGCGATCGCGCATCGCGGACCCGACGGCGGCAGCGTGCACGAGGTTGGTGGCGAGTACGCGACAGATGGTTCGGCATCGGCGCCTGCGCGTCATCACCTCACCCCGACCCGCCGCCCAGCCGATGGTCAAGCGCGCATCGGGTGCGGTGCCCGTATTCAACGGCGAGACCGACACTTCCGTGAACTGCCGCGCAACAACCGCCCCGGCCGGCTTCGGCGTGCGATCACGGCGACACCGAGGTCGTCCTGCGTCGGCATACCGAGGCGTGGGCCTGGACTTCGTGAAACGGCTGGACGGAATGTTCGCGATCGCGGTGTGGGACGCACGCCACGAGGAGTTGGTCCTCGCGCGCGACCGGGACCGGAAGAAGCCGCCGTCCACACGCTGCGCGACGGCTGCCTGGTGTTCGCATCCGAGCTAGTCGCTCTGCTCAGACGCCCGGACGCACGCTCGAACCTGACCCGTCAGCGTTCCCCGAGCTCTCCTCACGTCCGAACTATCGCGCCGGCGACAACCACCGCGACATCGCGCAGCTACCACCGGCCAGCCTGCTGGCGCTCCGCCCGCGTGACGGCGGGTTGATCCTCGAGGCGGTGGGTGGTCGCCGCTGCCCGCCGGTCCACCGCGGCCAGCCGACGGCACGTTGCTGACCGAGCCCGCACCGCCGGTGAATGTCGCCGCGAGCGACGGCCGTCGCCGATGTGCCGGTAGGAGCGCTGCTGTCGGGAGGCATCGACTCGTCGGTGGTCACGGCACTCATGTGCAACCACGCGCGCGGCGCGTGCGCACCTTCTCCGCCGGTCTCGCCGACGAGGCGACCTTCGACGAATGCTCCGATGCACGGACGTCGCCGCGTACCTCGGGACCAGCACCACAGAGTTCGAGGCTGCGCGCCGACGCGGTCGCGCTGCTCGACCGTCTCATTCGGCTCCACGATGGCCCCTTCGCCGGGACCGTCGGCGATCCCGACGTAACCTCCGTGTGCGCCGCTGCCGTGATCAGGTGACCGTCGTTCTACCGGTGACGGTGGAGCATGAGGTCCGCCGGGGATCGACGCTTCACCGCCGCCGCATCGAGCGGCGAGTACGCCGGATTTCGCGCGCCTGGCGCTGCGGATGCTGTCGCTCACGCGGCGATGGCACCTATCACGATCCGCGCCGAGCACTGGGCCCGGTTTCCTCGAGGCGTGCGCCCTCTCGCCGGACGACCGATATCAACAGTGGGTAAGCGTCTTCGGACTGGGCGACGTGTGGCGTGGCGGCGAGTGGCTGACGCACGACGCTCTCGTGCGGCGGTGGACGAGGCTGTGATGCTGCCTCCGATCGATCAGCTCCTTCAGCGAACTTCCTCGACCATCCTGCCGAGGCGATCTGCACGTGAAGGTCGATCGGCGCCACGGCGACGGTCGTCCAGGTGCGCGTCGCCACTCGCTCCACCCCGCCGTCATCGAGCCATGGCGAGGCCGTCGTGGCGCCGGGAGAAGGTGGGCTGCGCTGTCCGAAGCCGGTGCTCCGGCGGGCTGTTCCGCGGTCGTTCCGGCAGCCGTTTGGACGCGTGTGGAAGCATGGGTTCGGCGTGCCTATGGACACGTGGTTTGACGGCGAACTCGGGCAGTATGTACGCCGACGAGGTCTCTC
This sequence comes from uncultured Solirubrobacteraceae bacterium, assembly GCA_963756465.1. Taxonomy (GTDB): domain Bacteria; phylum Actinomycetota; class Thermoleophilia; order Solirubrobacterales; family Solirubrobacteraceae; genus CADCVQ01. The sequence goes on along the minus strand of CAVWNK010000004.1, from coordinate 772,220 downwards.
GGTCGCGACGGCCGGCTCGGCGCGTGGCTTCAACCTAACCCGCCGCTCGCCTATGGAGCGAGCACTCGTCCGGCGCCGCTAGGCACGGCGCGCGGCTTTGGACGCTGCTCCGACCCTCGAACGCTGGCTGCGAGCGCTTGAGGATCCGCAGCAGCTTCGCGAGCCGCGAACGCCGGAAAAGTCGACGCCGCCGTCCGGTAGCTCAGGGCGTCGTAGTCGACGACTGACCCTCGACGCCGCACGCACACCAGTACTGGGGCCTGCGGGCTGAAGACGACGTCGACCAGCCCGGCAGCGGCGAGCATGTCGACGATCTCCTGCTTCGTGAACCGTTGCTCCAGGCGCGTGCCGAACTGGTCAAGAGCGTCGTTGCGCATCGTGTAAAAGCTGCGGTCGCGTGAAGAACGAGAGCGGCCACCCGCAACGTCGTGCCCCATCCGCTCCTGCGGCCTTCGCCGCTCGCGCGAGCGGCAGGTAGACCAGGACGGCGATCGTGTTCGTGACGACAGCTTTCGCCGATGCGGCGAGCGCGAAATCTGCCGCCGCAGCGCGGTGGCGAGGCGAAACAACGCGCCAAAACTCACCAGGGCACCGGCCGTCGAGCGCGTAGGAGAGGTACACGAGGAACGGCGCGCCCTCACCAGCCGCGACACACAGGCGGCGATTGCGGTGTTCGTGCTAGGTACGTGGTGCAGCACCCCCACGAGAACCGAGTCCATCGACGCCGGCGCGAGCGGAAGGTCGATACGGAGGCGGGTATGTAACTCGACGTTCGAACATCCCGCGAGCGCGCCGCGGGCCACACCGAGCGCGATCGCTCGCATCGATGCAATGCAGGCGCCCGACGCGCGGAGCAACGAGCTTCGCCGACCTACCGCTCCCGCAGCTGGCGTCGAATCCGACGGCGTCATCGGACAGACTCTCCCATGGAAAGACCGTAAAGTAGCGCTCGAACTGACTCGCAAGCCGTCGGTGGAGGACCTCAATCGGTCAAACGCCTGCCACTACGTACCGAAAGTCCGCGACGACGAGCTCATTGACGTTGGGATCGCCCCGGAGCAAGGCTACCGGCAACGGTTACGCTCGAAGGTCATCATCAGCACGGTGATCATGCCATCGCCACGGGAGCCGAGGGGCCTCAGGGACGAGGACTACGTATCCGGGCCGGCGTCCGCGGCCAAGCATCTGCGCGAGCACGGCGTCACGACGAAGTCGATGCCGCTGTTCACGCCGGACGAGGCGATGCCGTACACATGGGTTCGACTGCGGCGTGGGGCAAGGACGGTCATCGGTGCCCGACGGCGGTTTCGACGGGGGCCGACCCCAGGCGTGGATGTCGTCGTGGTCCAGCGCCAGACGATCTCGACTTCCCGGCCGCCGACTCGAGCACGCAGCCACTGCGCGGCGGCGCACTCGTGCCAGACGTCGACGACGCGGTCTGGCTGCCGAAGCCCGGCAGCCACCGCTGACGAATTGCGCCGCAGCGCCGAGAGCTCGAAACTGGCTCGCCTCCCGCGCGGATCGGGCGTATCGCCGGCAACGACTATCTGGCGGAGTGGCTGAGCTGCTACGCCGTGACGTGCGAGTCGTGCCGATCGCTGTCGAGACCGGGGACGTCGCACGCGCTCGCACCGCGAGGGGCGCGAGTTCGTGCTCGGATGGATCCGGGTCGCCATCACCTGCCGCGTACCTGCGCAACGTGGCCGGCCTCCCGTCGCGGCGTTCGCCGCGTCGCATCCGGAGCGTGACGGTCAGATCTGCTGGGCGGCGGCGGGCCGCCGCCCTGAATCGCGGATGTCATGTCGAGAGCAGCAGCCGTGGAGCGAGGCAAACGAGGCGATGGCCTGCAGCAGATGGACGTCGGACGATGCCACTCCCCCGACAATGCGTGGACGCGAGGGAAGCGAGCCTATAAGGCTTCGCAGTACATGGCGGCCGGCGTACCCGTCGTCGCCGATGACGTAGGGCTCACGGGACGGGTGGTCGGCGACGGGTCCAGCGGTCTGCTGCGAGATCGCCGGAGGACTGGCAGCACGCGTCGCGCGTCTTGCAGCGAGCGTCGAACTGCGGTCTCGGTCGGCGACGGGGCGCACCCGCGTTGAGACGGAGTACTCCGTCAAAGCCTGGGACGCACGGCGGCGGCCGTCATCGCGGGCACCGGCTGAGTGAGCGTGCGAGGAGCGCCGTCACAGCGGAGCCCCGAGCATGCCGCCGCACACCGACGGGTGCCGGCTGGTAGCGGTGCTCGCTGCGGGGGACTTCATCAACAAGTCGGCGCGGTTCGCCGCAGTCGTGGTCGACCCCACGCCCTTCCCCTCGATCAATACGGGTTGCTCAACCTCGGCGTCGCGCTCGGTGGGGATCGCGGTTGTCGTCATGCGGCTCGGGCCTGCCGGACCTCGGCGCCGGCGAGGCGGCAATCGCGCCGGATCGCCGGGAAGATCTCGCGGGCAGAATCGTGGACGCCGCAGGCCGCCGGGATGCCGCGCCTGACGTTCCTCGCGTGCGCAGTCGCGCCGATCGGCGACCCCAGCCGCGCCGTTCGTGCCGCTCAGCGGCGCGAGCACATCGGGCTAGCGATCTAGGCGACTGGTTGCTGCGCGGTATGGAGCGCATGCCGCAATCGTCGGTCGCAACGGTACTGGGCCGGATCGCGACGCCGCTCGGCTCTGTCGTCGTCGCTGGCAACGTCCCAAAACGCGATCGCAGGCTTGGCCGCACTCGCCGTCGGAGAACTCGCAGCCGCCGCGTGGACATGGCGATCAGCCCAGCGACGACGTCCTTCCGCGACCGACGTTGAACGGGCATTGGCGCGATCCTCAAGGTGTCCTGGCCGTTGGCGGTCACTGGCGCCGTCACGTACCCCGATCACGCCAACATCGACACGGTTCTCCTCCGGCCACGCGCTCGACCGAGGAGGCGGGTCTCTACAGCGCGCCGTACCGGCTCTTCCTCGCCCTCACACACCACCGGTATCTTTGCGGCCTACGTGCTGCTGCCGCTCGCGGCGCGCGCAGTGGCGGCGAAAGCTTCGGACGAATCGGTGCGTCTGGTGCCGGAGCTTCCTGCCGCCGCTCGCCGTGTTTCGGACCGCCGGCCCAGGCCGGCAGAGCTGCTCGGTGACGAACTCCTCGGCGTTCTGTTGGTGCCCCTTTCGGCGTGATGGGGACAACCTTCATCCTGCTGTGCGCCGTGATCCCTTGGTACGCGGTCGGCTATCCGGTCGGGTACTCGGTGATCGCGAGCGGCGATCATCGACGTCTCCTGGCCGGCGCGGCGGGTGGCCCGGCCTCTCCGAACATGGTGCTCGAACATCGTCCTGATCCCGCCAGCCGGGCCCCGACGGCGCTGCCATCGCCACCATGTGCGCAATGGTTGCTGCCGCCGTCACGTGGCTCGCGAGCGAGGGGCTGCTTGCCCAACGCTCCCGCTCGTGACGCTCCTCGGGGTGCTCACAGGGGCAGCCTGTGTGGCCGCCGTTGCTGACGGCACGAGGTACACGATCCAGCGATCACGCTTGCCGCCGCGTTCGCAATGCTGATCTCCGCCGGCGCCAATGCGCTGAGGAACGTCAGTTCCTCAGCACCGACAAACCCGTGATCGTGGCGCTGCTGTGGCAGCGGTGCTTCGCTGCGCCAGCGGTGTACTCCGCTACCGCTACCCCCTGCTGCATCCGCTTCACAGCTCTGGTGCGTCCCTTGGGTCATCTCCGCGGGTCCCTCGCGCTGCACCTGCTGCCGTATCGACAGCTGAGCGTCTCGACGGCATCGCTGATCATGGGGGCGACCGCGGCGTACGGCGTGGGCGTAGCGCCTGCTGCGCATACGCCATCTCCCCGACTCCTCGACTCCGCTTCCAGCGACGATCTCGGCGCCAGGGCGTTCCGTATCGCACCACCAGTCGAACTCGCAGCAGGACCTGGCCTTTGGGCTGACGATATGGGGCTCGTGGCGATCCTCGCCCAACTGGTCGGAACGTTCGGGCTGCGCGATCTGCCCTGGTCACGGCCCCCGAGGTGCGGAACAGCGTTGGGCCGAGGCGCGGCGTCGCTGACGATCAAGTATCTGTAGATCGCGTACGCGACGGCGGCACTCTGCGGAGTCGCTGCCGGTCTTACCGTGTCGGCGCGGCGTCGCCTCTGGATCGGGGTCGGCTGTATCACGGCTTCTGTCGCAGTACTTCACGACCGGGCGTTCGACATCGTCCTCGTCTCCTGATCCTGGTGATTGCCGAAGCCGCCGCGCGGCGACGAGAGCCGGCTCGGGCCGGCGTTCGCTGCGGCTGCCGCCTTGGCGGGCGGTGTTCACTAGCTACTCGTGTTCTTGTCGGTGGCGCAATCCTCGGCAAGACTCTTGAGTAAGGACGATCTCGGCAAGATCGCGAGCCCGCTACAGAGGAGCGAGCTGTGACGTCCCTTTGGCACTCCCTCACCAATATGCGTCGGCACCGATTGCTGCACTCGAAGGACAGGTGCAGGCGGCGCGCCGGACCGAACACACGATGGGTTGTTCATCGTTCGCGCTCGTCTGCACCATCGCCGCAAGTGCCGGCGCGGACGTGATCGCGGAGCCCACCATCCGTCCGTTCACCAGGCCGCCATTGCCTTGGAACACATATACGGCACTTGATCTTCCTTTGCTCGATGGCGGCCGAATCTTCGTAATCGCCTTCTTCGCGCTCGCGGGGCGTGGCTGGGGTGGCCGTGGCGACGTGCTCGCGAACGCGACGTGCTCGCGCTTGGCCTCTACGCGATCTGACGCCCCGGTCGTCCTCGACCCGCAATTCAGAACAACTTCTTCGCGCCGCACATCGTCGGCGCGGCGCTGTTGGCCGTCGCGTTCCTCATGCTGGCGAACGCCCTGACCAAGGGGCGCGCCGGTCGAATCAGGCGGTCCCTCAGTTCGAAGTTCACCCCGGCGGGCTACTCGGGCCGCGCCCGGCGGCGGACAGTAGCGCTTACGGGTGGCGTCGGATCCGGTCGTCGGGAAGAGTGACGCGCGGGCCCACTCGCTCGAGGTAGACGGCTTGCAGAGCGGCGGCTCGTTCGCCCGCCCGCAATGCGCGCGGATCGATCTCGGGGGAGCCTGGTTTGAAGTTCAGTTGTGCGCGAGTTTGGGCGGCGATGCGCAACTCCGTATCGAGGGCCGAGCTGTAATGGATCCGCCAGCGTCCGTTCAACCGACGCCAAGCCGTCGACATAGGAACTACGCGCGTGCCGCCTCGCTTGCGTCGTCGCGAAGTAGCGCACCACGCCCTCATTCTCGCTGTGCCGGATCTCGTCGATGCGTGGCTGCTGGGTGCGATATGTGTCACTCGCGGTCCGGATCGCCAGCGCGAGCAGTTGCGTTCCGATCTCATCGCGCGCGCTGGCTCATATGCACCGAGGGCAGCTTCGGTGTCGGCGAACTGCACGCTGCGCCAGTAGTCGAGGAAGGCGCGCCGCAACGACCCTGCAGTCGCGCTCGCGATCAACCCGGTCGAAACAAGCTGCTCTCGGAGTACTCGTGTCTGGGTTGCGATCGATTCTCGGCCAGCGGCTTTGCGGACGAGCTGCCACCGCAGCCGCTGAGTGCGGCGATGATGACGACGAGCACGGCGCGCGCGTGCCGGGGCTCGATAGGCCTGTGGTCAGCCATGGAGCGTGAGGCTACTTTACGCCAGCAGGCGCCGAGTCGGTGCCGAGGGGGCGTTAGGATTCTCCCGACGCACTCCCTCGGGTTCGTGTCCGGCGTGCGGCTTTGGAGAGCGCACGCACTGGTTTCGCCACCCTGGCTTATTACTGTGGCTCTGCCATCACTGCGGCTTGGGCTACAGCGATCCGCAACCACGCGAGCTCATCGAACAGCGCTACGCGTCCGAGTACGACCTCGCCGCCCACTTCGGCGCGCTCGAGCAGCGCAAGGGAACGCTGATCACTCGCCGCCTCGACAGACTGCCCGTACCACGGGCAGGGCAGCGATTGCTGGATGTGGGATGCGCCGACGGGCAGTTCGCTGCGGCCGCACAGAGACGCGGATGGGAGTCCCACGGCGTGGAACTCAACCCGCCTGCCGCCCGCCGCGCTCGCGAGCGAGGCGTCATCGTGCACGAAGGCCGGCTCGAAGATGCCGCGCCGCCAGCAGCGCCATTCGACATCGTCACCCTGCGGGATGTCGTCGAGCATGTCCCCTGAGCCCGCCCGGTTCGTGACCAAGGTCGCGTCGCTCGTGGCACCCGGTGGAATGGTCGATGTCACGACACTAATCGACGTGCCCTCGTGGCGCGGGTATTCCGTGGCAGGTGGTCGATGGTCGTCGAAGATCACTTTACGTATCGGGACGTCGGTTCCTTGAAACGAGCGTTTGCAGACCTAGGGCTGCAGCCACTCCGGTGCTCAAGCTTCGGGCTCGGGCGTGACTTCGTCGCCTGGATCGATCGGTTGCGTCCGACACGCGGCGAGAATCACATCGAAGGCGTCGCCGCGAGCGCAGATCGATGCGCGGAAGGCGCGCGTCTTGGGACACGAATCCGGCGGTCCGAGCTGCCGAGGCTGCGCTCAATAGCCTGCTCGACCGGACGACACTCGGGGTCGGGATCGAACTCGCAACTGCAGCGCCTCCTGATCCCGCTCAGCCGTTGCTGCCTTTACGCGCCTTGCTGACGGCTTGCGCCTGATCCTCGAGATAACTCGCGTCGCCCAGCCGCCACCCCCCGCCGCTGCGTGACATAAGGAAGGTGCGCGGCGATCGCGAGGACACCGCGCCGCGCTCGTCATAGAACTCAATAAACGCACGGACAGCGGTCCGCGTCTCGCTCACGGTCAGCGCGTCACTGATGTCGATCCCGGGAAGGCTTGACCCGACATCACGCACGGCGTTCCTGAACGCGGTGGCGCCTCCATTGAAGGACGCGATGGCGGTCAGACCGGTTAGATGAAGCGCTGTCTCGGCATCGCCGAACTGCACAGCTCGCCACCAGCTCAGAAGTGCCCGCTGCGCGCTCCCGGACTTGGCGTCGCGAACGCGTGTCGCCGCGACGAGGTTTGGAGGCTCTACCGAAGCAGCGGCCGTCGTGGCGGTCTGAGACCGCGGAGGGGTCGCGGAATCAGACTCGCCACCACAGCCTGACCCCGCGATAACGACGCCGCAAGCCAACGTGGCAATCAGGTACCTCTGCACCAGCGAGGACCGATTGCCAAGAGTCATACGACCGCGGCCTCGGCCTGCTGCCAGCTCACAACGTCGGCCAAGATCTCGTCCAACGTTCGTGTCGGCGCCCACCCGACCGCGGCCTGGATCTTGCCGACGTCCGGCACACGCCGCGGCATGTCCTCAAAGCCCTCCTCGTAGGCCTCGTCGTACGGCACCACGACGATCTCGGACTCCGACCCGGTCAGGTCGAGCACCCGCTCGGCGAGGTCGTAGATCGAGATCTCCTCCTGCGAGCCGATATTGAAGACTTCGCCGTAGGCGTCCTCGCCGAGCTCCGTGAGACCGATCAGCGCCTGCACAACGTCGCCGACGTGGCAGAAACAGCGCGTCTGCGTCCGTCGCCGAAGACCATGATCGGGCGGCCGGCGAGCGCAGAGCCCACGAACTTCGGTACGACCATCCCGTAGCGCCCCGTCTGGCGCGGCCCGACGGTGTTGAACAGCCGCGCCACCACGGTCGGCAGCTTGCGCTCCTTCCAGTAGGCGAGCGCGAGGAACTCGTCGATCGCCTTCGAGCAGGCGTAGGACCAGCGGCCGGTCGTCGAGGGGCCCAGGACGAGGTCGCCGTCCTCGCGGAACGGAAACTGCGTCGACTTGCCATACACCTCGCTCGTCGAGGCGATGAAGACCGGTTTGCGCTTCTTCGCGGCCTGCGCGAGCACGACCTCGGTGCAGTGCACGTTCGTCTCGATCGTGCGCACCGGGCTCTCGACGATCAGCTCGACGCCGACGGCCGCCGCCAGGTGGTAGACGATGTCGGCGTCGTCGACGAGCTCGGCGACGACCGACGCGCTCGCGCACGTCTCGATCGTGTAGCTGAACGCGGGATCGGCCTTGAGATGGCGGACGTTGTCGATCGAGCCTGTCGAGAGGTCGTCGAGGATGTGCACGCGATGGCCGCGCGCGAGGAGCTCTTCGGCGAGGTGGGATCCGATGAAGCCCGCGCCGCCCGTGATGAGGAACCGCAATGCTCGCCTTTCGTGGGTTCGCGCCCGCTTGCCGCGCGCGAAGTGGTGTGCGTCCCCGTGGCGAGTACGGTGGCACACGGTCGGCTGTCGCACAAATCCGCAGCTTCTATCGTCAAGGATGTCCTCCAGCAACGCGCGCAACTTCGCCGCTTTGCGGGTATTGCAACTCACCGGATGACTGCCTATCGACCGCTCAGGTCACAACGTCGACGGCGCACGTGGCTGCTCATCCTGCTCGGGGGCGTGCTGTTCTCGACGGCCGCGCCCTCCCCGGCCTCCGCGCACACGATCGAGAAGGGCTTCTGGGGACCGGCCCAGATCGACGGCGTCTCGCAGTTCCCGCTCTACCGGCAGCTCGGCGTGACGATCTACCAGCAGCAGCTTGCGTGGGCCTCGATCGCGCCGACGCGGCCGGCGGACCCGCGAGATCCCGCGGACCCGGCGTACAGCTGGCCCGTCGAGCTCGACGGCGTCATCGCCGACGCCGGCGGGCACGGCATCGAACTGCTGCTCATGCTCATCGGCGCGCCGCCGTGGGCCAACGGCGGTCGGTCGCCCGAGTACGCGCCCGATCGCTCGACCGACTTCGCCGACTTCGCGCGCGCCGCCACGCGCCGCTACCCGCAGGTCCGCCGCTGGATGATCTGGGGCGAGCCCTCCCGCTCGACGAACTTCAAGCCGCTCGTGCCCCAGCCGCTGGGCCGGCCGATCACGCGCGGCCAGGCGCGCGCGCCGCGGCGCTACGCCCGCCTGCTCGACGCCGCGTACGGACAACTCAAGGCCGAGCGGCGCTCGAACCTCGTCATCGGCGGTAACACGTACACGACCGGCGAGATCCGGCCCGCCGACTGGGTCCGCAACCTGCGCGTCGGCAGCGGCCGGCCGGCGCGGATGGACCTTTACGGCCACAACCCATTCTCATTTCGCGATCCCGATCTGCGTAACCCGGCGTCCGACTCGGTCGACCTCTCCGACCTCGACTGGTTCGGCCGCCTCGTCCAGCGCCGTCTCGGTCGCCCGCGGGGCAGACGCATCCCGCTGTTCCTGTCGGAGTTCACGATGCCGACGGCGCCCGACCGCGAGTTCAACCTGTTCGTGTCCCCGAAGGTGCAGGCGCGCTGGATCACGAAGGCGTTTCGGATCGGGCACGCTGTCGGCGTCGACACGTTGGGTTGGATTCACCTCCGCGACGAGCGGCCCAAGGGCGCAAGGCGTGTGGTCAAGGGTGGCCTGCTCACCCATGACGGCGTCCCGAAGCCCGGCTTCTACGCGTTCATGCGGGGCGGCATGACGCTCGACGAGCGCGTGGCGCTGCGCGCGCGGCGTTCGCAGCCTGCGCACCGATGAGGGTTCTGTGAGACGGCTCCGCGCTCGCGCGGGCGGCGTCTTATCGTCGGCCCGACCCGCATGCCTCGCCGCCTGCTTCTCATCACCGCTCTCGCGATCGTCGCCGCGCTCGTCCTCCACGCCACGCCGGCCGGCGCCCAGACCACGAACCCGATGCCGCCCGCCGCCACGACCGCGGCCGCCACCAACCTCACCCTCACGGGCGCCGTCATCCCCGGCACCGTCGACCCCAACGGCGCCCCCACGACGTACCGCGTCGAGTACGGCACGACGACCTCCTACGGACTGCAGACCGCGGCGCGCGACGCCGGCGACGGCGCCGACGCGGTGACGGTCAGCGTCCCGCTGACGGGGCTGACGGCGGACACGACCTACCACTTCCGGCTCGTCGCGACGAACGCCTCCGGCATCGGCCGCAGCGCCGACCGCACGCTGCGCACCGCCCGTCCCGCGACGCCGCAGGCGCCGACGGCGTCGACCGGCGCGATCCAGGGCCTGACCGCCACCACCGTCACGGTGACGGGCTCGGTCAACCCGCGCGGGACCGCCACCCGCTACCGCTTCGAGTACGGGACCGGCACGAGCCTCAACCGCCGCCTCGCCTACCAGGCCGCGGGCAACGGCACGACCGCGCTGCCCGTCTCCGCCGCGCTGTCGCTGGCGCCGAACACGCGCTACAGCTATCGCGTCGTCGCGACGAACGCCGGCGGCACGGCGCGCGGCGCCAGGCGCAGCTTCACGACCCCGCGCGCGGCCGCGCTGCTGACGATGGCGCTCGCATCCAACCGCGTCGTCCACGGCGGCACCGTCGCGGTGGCGGGGCGCGCGACGAGCGCCGGCGCGGGCGGCGTCACGCTCGCGCTCGAGCGCCAGCTGTTTCCCTTCACGGGCCCGTTCGAGCGGGTCGGCTCGACGCGGCGCTCGGCGCGCGACGGCTCCTACAGCTTCACGGTCTCGCCGCTGCTGATCAGCGCGCGCCTGCGCGTCGTCGCGCGCACGAGCCCGCCGGTGACGAGCGTCGCGCGCACGGTCCGCACGACGGTCGGCGTCGGCCTGACGGTCAAGCGCCTGCCGGCGCGCCGGTTGCGCTTCTCAGGCCTTGTCCGCCCCGCGGTCAGCGGCGCCCGCGCCTCGCTGCAGCGCCGCGTGCGCGGCCGCTTCGTCACGCTGCGGCGCGTCGCGGTCCGCCCCGCCGGCACGACGCGCTCGAGCTATCGCATGACGCTGCGCGCGCGCCGCACGACGAGCGTCTACCGCGTGATCGTCGTCCCGCCGCGCTCCAGCGGCCATGCCCGCGGCGCGAGCCGCACGCAGCGCGTGGCCGGGCTGCGCCGGCGCTGATCGGGGCGCGCACGCTCGCACGCGGCGCCACGCTCGTCACCGGCAACGTCCGGCGCTTCGCCCGCATCCCCGGACTGCGCATCGAGAACTGGCTCGCCGACGAGTCGAGCTGAGCCCGCGGGCGAGCAGGCCGATGATCCGCCCAACGCGGCACCCGACGATCGTCGGGTGAGCTCGCGGCCAGCAAGCCCCGCCGGCGTACGTATCGCGTGATTCGCGCGACAGGTGTTGCAGTTCGGTCTGGTTTCGTGACATCCGTCAGGTCAGCGCGCGGGCATGGGTTTCAGACCGCCCGACGCGCCGGCGACGGCGACACCCGACGCGCTACGTTCGCTGCGCTGAGAGCGTCCGATGGTCGCTGGCCGGTACGCCCTCCCATGCGTACCATCGCTCCCATGCCCGTCCACGTCGACCCGTCGCTGGCGGTCCATTCCTTCACCGTGGACGACGTCCACGAGATGGTGCGCGTCGGCATCATCGACCCCGACGCCCGCGTCGAGCTGCTCGACGGCGTGCTCGCCGAGATGAGTCCGCAGGGCAGGCCGCACGCGTACGCGATTCGTGAGCTCACCGCGTTGGCCGCACCGGCGGCGGCCGCCGCCGGACTTCGTCTCAGCGTGCAGTGCCCGCTCGACGTCGGCAGCGACACCACGCTGCCCGAGCCCGACATCGCGATCGCGCCGGTGGCCGGGCGCGACGCGTACGCCTCCGCCGCGGTTCTCGTGGTCGAGACCGGAGTGACCTCGCTGCCGTACGACCTCGGCCGCAAGGCGGACATCTACGCGACCGCCGGCGTGCCCGACTACTGGGTCCTCGACGTCCAGCGGCGCGCACTGGTCGTGCATCGCGAGCCCGTCGACGGTCGCTACACGGACGTCCGCACGCTCCGCGCAGACGAGACCGTCACCGCCATCTGCCTCGATCTCGCCGTTCCCGTGGCGTCGCTGCTCTGATTCGTCGCGCGTGAGCGCGCGCGCCTGTCGGAGCACACCGATCGCGGCGCTCGGGAGGGTCGGATCGAGTTGCGGCGCGTCGCTCGTCGGCCGGCCCGGCCGCGAGGACGAGGCCGAGGCGGCCTTCGCGGAGTCCGAGCGCTGGAACGACGCCGCGTTCGGCGAGACGAGGTTCGTCGTGAAGGTCGGGCGCAACGACCCGTGCCCGTGCGGTAGCGGGCGCCGGCACACGCGCTGCTGAGGCGCCTGATCGTTCACGCGCCGCGGCTGCACGCGGCAGAGTGCGCGCGCGGCTTCGTCACGGCCCGCGTTCAAGATCTACTACACTCAGACGCAGATTTCTTAGGCTTCAAAGAAGGAGACCCCTCCCACATGGGCAAGACAATCGGCATCGACCTTGGCACCACCAACTCCTGCATGGCCGTGCTCGAGGGTGGCGAGCCCACCGTCATCGAGAACTCCGAGGGCGGGCGCACGACGCCGTCCGTCGTCGCCTTCGCGTCGTCCGGCGAGCGGCTCGTCGGCACCGTCGCCAAGCGCCAGGCGGTCACCAACCCGCAGAACACGATCTCCTCGATCAAGCGCTTCATGGGCCGCAAGGAGGCCGAGGTGCGCGAGGAGGAGTCGATCGTCCCCTACGAGGTCGTCGCCGGCCCGAAGGGCGACGCCCGCATCCAGGCGGGCGGCAAGCAGCACAGCCCGCCCGAGATCAGCGCGATGATCCTGCAGAAGCTCAAGGCCGACGCCGAGGCCTACCTCGGCGAGACCGTCGACGGCGCCGTCATCACCGTGCCGGCGTACTTCAACGACGACCAGCGCCAGGCGACGAAGGACGCCGGCAAGGTCGCGGGCCTGGACGTCAAGCGGATCATCAACGAGCCGACGGCCGCGTCGCTGGCCTACGGACTCGACAAGGAGAGCGATCAGACGATCCTCGTCTTCGACCTCGGCGGCGGCACGTTCGACGTGTCCGTCCTGGAGATCGGCGACGGCGTCTTCGAGGTCAAGTCGACCGCCGGTGACAACCACCTCGGCGGCGACAACTTCGACAAGGCGCTCGTCGACTACCTCGCGAGCGAGTTCAAGAAGGACCAGGCGATCGATCTCAAGAACGATCCGATGGCCCTCCAGCGCCTCTACGAAGCTGCCGAGAAGGCGAAGATCGAGCTGTCGACCGCGCAGGAGTCGCAGATCAACCTGCCCTTCATCACGGCCGACCAGTCCGGTCCCAAGCACCTCGACGTGCGCCTCACCCGCGCGAAGCTCAACGAGCTGACCGCCGACCTGCTCGGGCGCGTCGTCGCGCCGGTGCGCCAGGCGCTCGACGACGCCAAGGAGAAGGGCGCGGCGAAGATCGACCACGTCGTGATGGTCGGCGGCATGACGCGCATGCCGGCCGTCCAGGAGAAGGTCAAGGAGCTCACGGGCAAGGAGCCGCACCGCGGCGTCAACCCCGACGAGGTCGTGGCCATCGGCGCGGCGATCCAGGCCGGCGTGCTGGCCGGCGACGTCAAGGACGTCCTGCTGCTCGACGTCACCCCGCTGACGCTCGGCATCGAGACCAAGGGCGGCGTCATGACGAAGCTCATCGAGCGCAACACGACGATCCCGACCCGCAAGGGCGAGGTCTTCTCGACCGCCGAGGACAACCAGCCCTCGGTCGAGATCCATGTGCTGCAGGGCGAGCGCGAGATGGCGCAGTACAACAAGTCGCTGGGCAAGTTCCAGCTCACCGGCATCCCGCCCGCGCCGCGCGGCATCCCGCAGATCGAGGTCGCCTTCGACATCGACGCCAACGGCATCCTCAACGTGCAGGCCAAGGATCTGGGCACCGGCAAGGAGCAGAAGATCGAGATCAAGTCCGGCTCGGGCCTGACCGACGAGGAGATCAAGAACATGGTCTCCGACGCCGAGTCGCACGCCGACGAGGACCGCCGCCTGCGCGAGCTCGCGGAGGCGCGCAACGGCGCCGAGAACGCGGCCTACCAGGCCGAGCGCCAGCTCAAGGACCTCGAGGAGAACATCGACGAGTCCTCCAAGACCGAGATCGAGGGCCTGATCAAGGACCTGCGCGAATCGCTGGAGTCCGAGGACGCCGACGAGCTGAAGGCCAAGACCGACGCGCTGCAGACGGCGTTCCACAAGGTCTCCGAGGCGATGTACGAGCAGGCCCGCGCGCAGCAGGCCGACGAGGCACCGTCCGGCAACGGCGACGGAGCCGAAGGCTCGGCCGCCGACGACGAGGACGTCGTCGACGCCGAGGTCGTCGAGGAAGGCCGCTAGAGACCGTGCCCGAGCACGAGCAGGAGCACGAGGTCGAGCAGCAGGCGGCGCCGGAGACCCCGGCGCCGCCGACGGCTGCCGTCGAGGAGCCGCCGCCCGCCGCAGTCGCTGCGGACGCGAGCATCGAGGAGCAGCCGCCCGCGTCCGTGGAGGAGCTCGACCCGGCGGAGCTGGCCGAACGCGCCGTCAAGGCCGACGAGTACCTCGCCCTGGCCCAGCGCACGCAGGCGGACTTCGAGAACTTCCGCAAGCGGATGACGCGCGACGTGCGCGCCGCGGAGGCGCGCGGCATGAGCCGCCTCGCGCGCGAGCTGCTGCCGGCGCTCGACAACCTCGACCGTGCGATCGCCGCCGTCGAGGCGTCCGACGACGAGCAGGAGCACCACCTCACGAAGGGCATCCGGCTCGTGCAGTCCGAGCTGGCGTCGGCGCTCGCGCGCACGGGAATCGAGGCCTACGCGCTCAAGGGCGAGCGCTTCGATCCCGTCCATCACGAGGCCGTCGCGCAGGCTCCGGTCGAGGGCGCCGAGACGGGCTCGATCGTCGAGGTCCTGCAGTCCGGCTACCGGCTCGGCGAGCTGGTCCTGCGCCCCGCGCGCGTGATCGTCGCCGGTTAGGGGTCTCGAGGACGATGGCCGCACAGGATCACTACAAGGTGCTCGGCGTCGAGCGCAAGGCCTCGCAGGACGAGATCAAGAAGGCCTACCGCAAGCTCGCGCGCAAGTACCACCCCGACAAGAACCCTGGTGACGCCAAGGCCGAGGAGCGCTTCAAGCGGATCTCGACGGCGAACGACGTCCTCGGCGACCCCGACAAGCGCAAGGACTACGACCGCGCGCTCGCCAACCCGTTCTCGCAGGCCGGTCGCGGCGGCAGCGGCCAGCCCGGCTTCGACAGCGGTGGCTTCGGCGACATCCTCTCCGACCTCTTCGGCCAGGCCCGTAGCCGCGCCGGAGGCGGCGTCGGCGGTACGCCGCGCACGCGCGCCGAGCGCGGCCGCGACCTCGAGGCCGACGTCACGATCGATTTCGAGCAGGCGATCGCCGGCGCGCAGGTCCCGATCTCGGTGCCGACCTACGAGCGCTGCTCGACCTGCGCCGGCACGGGCGCCAAGCCCGGCACGTCGCCGATCGTCTGCCCGCGCTGCAACGGGCGCGGGATCGAGTCCGAGGGCCAGGGACTGTTCTCGATCTCCCAGCCCTGCTCGCGTTGCGGCGGCGCCGGGACGATCATCGAGAGCCCCTGCACGACCTGCAACGGCGAGGGCCGCAAGCGGACGGTCAAGCGCTACCGCGTCAACGTTCCCGCGGGCGTGCGCGAGGGCAGCCGCATCCGTCTCGCCGGCAAGGGCGAGCCGGGCCGCAACGGCGGACCCGACGGCGACCTCTACGTCGTCACGCACGTCAACGACTCGCCGGTCTTCGCGCGCAAGGGCGACAACGTCGAGGTCGAGGTGCCGCTGACGCTGCCCGAGGCGCTGCGCGGCGGCGAGATCGAGGTGCCGACGCTCGACGGCCGCAAGACGCTGCGCGTGCCGGCCGGCACGCGTCCTGGCAGCGTGCAACGCTTGCGCGGTGAGGGACCCAAGCGGCTCGGCAAGACCGGTCGCGGCGACATCCACTACCGCTTCACGCTGGACCTGCCCGACAAGCTGACGGCCGAACAGGAGGCAGCTGTGGACGATCTCGCGAAGGTCTTCAACGGCAACCCGCGAGCGAGGCTCTTCGTACGATGAACGCTCCCCGGCGCCGCACGACGACGACGCGGATCGAGGTCTCGTCCGACCGCGGCGTGTTCATGATCTCCGTCGCCGCCGAGCTTGCCGACATGCACCCGCAGACGCTGCGGATGTACGAGCAGCGGGGCCTGATCGAGCCCAAGCGCTCGCCGAAGGGGACGCGCCTGTACTCGCACGAGGACGTCGAGCGCCTGCGCCGCATCCAGCAGATGACGGCCGGGCTCGGGCTCAACCTGGCGGGCGTCGAGAAGGTGCTCGAGCTCGAGGCGCAGCTCGAGCGCACGCGCAAGCGGGTGGCCGCGCTGGAGCGACGCCGCGACGAGCTGCAGACCGAGATCGGCGTGCTGGAGGGCCGCCGCGAACAGGTCCGCGCGGAGCTCGTTCGGTACGAGAAGGGGACCGGCTCGGCGCTCGTCCGGGCCAAGGACGTCAAGCCGTTCACGATCCCGATCGAGCACCGCTGAGGCGGGCGGTCGCGGGCTCGCCTCGCGTAGCTGAACCCCGACGTTTTCCCGGCTTGTCTCGCGCTCGTCCAAAGATACACTCGATTCCGGGGTCTTGACGACGTACTGAGAGCCGGGAAACGTGCATAACGCAGGCAGGCGTGGCAGCAGGTTCCGTCGATCGCGCGCCGCCGCAGCGCTCGCGCAGCACGCTGTCGCTGGGATCGTGCCGGGCGACCACGTCTGCGCGAGCTTCGGCTCCGACGAGGAGCACCAGGCGATCGTCGGGCGCTACGCGCGCCAGGCGCTGCGCCGCGGAGAGCGCTTCCTGTACTTCCGGCACTCCAGCGACGAGGCGACGATCCGCCGCTGTATCGAGATGGTGGGGATCGATGTCGAGGCCGGCATCGCGCTCGGCCAGATCCACCTGCGGCCGGTGAAGCACGACCGCTACGCGATCGACCCGGAGGCGATCGTCGCGTCGCTGCAGGCCGATCGGCGCGCGGCGCTGCGCGACGGGTACAGCGCGCTGTGCGCGACGAGCGAGATGAGCTGGGCGATGACGCGCCCGGACGAGATCGACGCCGTCCTGCGCTACGAGCGCAACGTCAACCGCGTGTTCGCCGCCGCCGACGTTGCCGAAATCTGCCAGTACGACCGGCGCCAATTCCCGCCCGACGTGCTGTCGCGGCTCGTCGCAGCGCACGAGTTCCAGGTCTGCACGAGCGAGAACGTCACGACGACCGCGCGGCGGCGGCTGACCGTCTCCGAGCACGACGACGGCGTCATCGCGCTGTCGGGCGCCCTGGACATCGACTCCTCCTCGTTTCTGGCGGCGCGCCTGGCGGAGGTCGAGAGCCGCGCCGACCTCGTGCTGCGGACCTCGGGGCTCGGATTTGCCGACATCTCGGGCTGCCGCGCGCTCGTGCGCGCGGCGGAGGCGCTCGGCAACGAGCGCCGGCTGCTGCTACCCGACGCCGCGCCCGCGCTCGTGCGTGTGCTGAAGCTGTGTGGGTGGTCGGAGCATGGGCGGCTTGTGCTGAGGTGAAGCGCCTGCATATGTAGGTGAACCGAGCAGGAATCGCCTCAGGGGTCCGAAAAAAGTTCACGCGGTCGGTGCGGGTTTCGTATGTTTCGACTTCGTGCCGGGGGTGGTTGGACAGACGCGAGCCGTGACGACCACAGGTCACGGTCCCCTCATGCTGCGCGCCGCAGCAGCGCCGGTGGATGTCCAAACATTCTCCATGGGAGGGGGCGAGTTCTCCGCGCCGCGCCCCTATACGGGTTGTGAAGGCAACCCGAACGAGGAATCACGCCCAGGGGGAGGACGATGATGCGTAGGACGCTGGCTGCGATCGCGACATGCGGTGCGCTCGGTTGGATGCTTGTGGGGGCGGCGGCGCCGGCGCTCGCGGGCTCGTTCACGCTCCGGAGTTGCCAGGCCGACCCGGGAGCATTCAGCACCGAGGCGTTCGCCGAGGAAAGGACGTCGACCGGCATGGAGGTAGCTCGGGCCTGTAACCCCGACGAGCGTTACGGGAAAGGGGCCCTCATCACCTCGACGGTCCCGCGCAAAGGGCCCTTCCCGCGGAACGCGGTAGCGAAGGTCGAGATCACGGCCGCCCCGGGGACAACATTTTCGCCTCTGGTTTGGGCTGGCGAGATGCGCCGGAGTAGCTGTCGCTGGGCAATCGAAATCTACGCCGAGTATCCGGGAGGTCGGAGCGAATTGCTCTTGGGCCTGCCCGGCAACCACCGATGCAACCTAAGGGGTTTCACGAGCGGTCTTCCGACAATCAAGCGGCTGAGCGAAGGCGGAATCCAGCGCATGCTCGCGCCCCTCCCACTGCCCAAGTCCGCCGGTGCAACGAAGATCGTCCAGCGCGTGATCTGCAAGGCGCCGCGGGAGCGCAAGGTCTGTTCCGCCCGCGGCAAGAACTACATCAGGACGGAGGCTGCCCAGGTCGAGGTGGTCGATGTGGAAGCGCCCACCGCCACGATCATCCAAGACACGCCGCTTACGACCGGCGCTTGGGTCGGCGGCCAGCAACCCCTGAACTATCACGCCGAGGACGCCACAGGGATTCGCGTGGCGACGGCCTTCTGGGGGAGCGTGTCGCTGGGTACAGCTCAGCACCAGTGTCACGAGGCCTATGGGGACGCATTTGCCTCCCCTTCTCCCTGCACTAACGGACCCGGGCTGATCACGGTCGACACCAGTCGATCGCAGGACGGGACGCAGCAACTCGTCGTACGGGCGCAGGACACCGCGACAAATTTCGGAACCTCGGTGCCTGTCACGGGCAGGATCGACAACACCGCGCCACCGCCGGTCGAGGCAAACGTGGCAGGCGGCGACGCGTGGCGTAGCCGCAACGACTTCGCGCTGTCGTGGGTCAACCCGCCGGAGGACGATCGC
This sequence comes from uncultured Solirubrobacteraceae bacterium, assembly GCA_963756465.1. Lineage (GTDB taxonomy): Bacteria > Actinomycetota > Thermoleophilia > Solirubrobacterales > Solirubrobacteraceae > CADCVQ01. The sequence continues at coordinate 753,539 of CAVWNK010000004.1, read as the reverse complement.
GCGCCGGTCGTCGCCGCGACCTACAAGCTTTGCGCGGCAGCGGGCGGTAATTGCAGCCAGGGAGAGCAGACCGGCACAGACATCACGGCCCTTGCTGTGCAGGTCCCGGGCCCCGGTGAGTGGAAGGCGTCGATGTGGCGTCGTGACGCCGCGGGCAACCAGAACCCAGACAAGGCCTCAGTGCCTGTCACGCTGCGCTATGACCCCGAGCCGCCCCAGCTCGGGTTCGAGCCGTCGCCGGCCGCGGACCCGACGGCCGTGTCAGTGAAGGTCACGGATTCGGTCTCGGGTCTGGCGGACGGGTCGATCGAGATCAGCCGCGTGGGATCGGGCACCTGGCAGACGCTCGCCACCCACAAGGACGCGAACCGCCTGACCGCGCGGATCGACGACGCCGCGCTGCCCGCCGGCGACTACGTGCTGCGGGCGACCGCGCGCGACCAGGCGAGCAACGAAGCTTCGACGACGCAGCGGCTCGACGGTCAGCCGATGGCGGTCACGCTGCCACTGCGGATCTCGACGGCGATGCAGGCCGGCATCGAGGGCAAGCGCACGGTCCGGCGCGTGGTCCGGCTGAGGGGCAAGCGACGCACGATCAGTCGCCGTGTGAACGTGCTGAAGCCGACCGCCGGCGTTGCATTCGGCCGCACGGTCCGCGTCAGCGGCCGGCTGACAAATCGCGACGGCCAGGGCATCGCGGGCGCCGACGTCCAGGTGCTGTCGCGTTCGGACGCGGCCGCCGAGCAGGTCGTCGGCGTGCTGCAGACCGACGCCGCGGGCGGCTACACCTACGCTGCGGCCGGCAGCACGAGCCGCGTGCTGCGGTTCGCGTACGGTGGCTCGTCGATCACGCTCCCGGCCCAGGCCGAAGTCCGGCTACGCGTCCCGGCGACGAGCACGCTGAACGTCAATCGCCCGCGCGTGTTCAACGGGCAGTCTGTGCGGTTCAGCGGCCGCGTACGGACGCTCCCCGTTCCCACGGGCGGCAAGCTCGTCGAGCTGCAGGTGCAGCTGTCCGGGCGCTGGCAGACGTTCCGCACCGGCCGCACCAACGAGGCCGGGCGCTGGCGCCTGTCGTATGGCTTCGCGCGCACGCGCATCGCTCAGCGCTTCCGCTTCCGCGTGAAGCTACCGCGTGAAGCCGGCTATCCCGTTCGAGCACGGCGGCTCGCGCTCGATACAGGTGCTCGTGATGAGGCCGCTGATGCTGATGTCCGACGTCCGTCATGATCACCCCACCAAGGTCAGCCACGAGGGAGGTCGCATGCTCGACACGGTCTGCCGCCGCCTGACGTACGCCAACGTGATGTCGACGCTGGCCGTCTTCATCGCGCTGGGCGGCAGCTCCTACGCGGCGATCAAGATCAACGGCAGGGACATCAAGAACCGCTCGATCCCGGGCACGAAGCTGCGCACGAACACGCTAACCGGCACGCAGATCAGGGAATCGACGCTTGGGCGCATCTCCCGCTCTCGCCGTGCGGACGATGCCGCCCGGCTCGGAGGGCTGCCCGCGGCGGCGTTCAAGATCCGATGCCCGATCGACACGCTTCCGAACGCCGACGTGTGCCTCGAACGGACGCCACGATCCGCCGCTCCGTACGGCAGCGCCGTGGACACGTGCATGAGCGTCGGCACGCCCGAGGGACCCGGACGGCGGCTGCCGACCTACAACGAGCTCATGGCAGGACTGGCCGCCTTCGAGCTCGCGGCCGGCGGCGAACTCACCTCGCTCGTGTACCCGTCGACCACGAATCTCGGACGTGTCGACGCTCTCTACATCACGGGCAAGCCAGGCCTCGCCGCGCTCACTCCCGACACTGCGGCAGGAGCCAAGGCCTATCGCTGCGTCACGGACCCCCTGAACTGACCGATGCCCCGACCCACCACCACGACGGAGCAGCGATGCCGGCGCTAAGCGAGCACCTGCGCGATCCCGAATGCCACGCACGTATGGCGTTTCACCCCGGGTGCCCGATCTGTCACGGTGAGCGGCTGAGCGGCACGCTGCCGATGCAAGCCGTCATTTCCCGGCGAACCCGCGCGGCGCTGACAGCGGGCGCCGTAGCTGTCGCGACGGTCGCTCCGACGGCGGCCCTCGGCGCCGCATCCAGCACCACTCAGGCGGGCAGCACGACGGCGGCGGGAACGGCCGGCGGGGACCGAGCGCTGAGCGCAGATTTCATTCCAGGAGGAGATGTCAGCGCTACGGGCACCGTCGTCGACAGCGGCGCCGACAACACCACCGACGACGACACTGCCGGCGACGACTCCGCTGCTGATCACGGAGGAGCGTCCGATGGCGTGACGGTGATCGTCGGCGGCACTGGCACACAAAGCGGTGGCGACCAATCCGCCGCGGCGCCGGCACGGCCCGCCGCCCCGCCAGACATGTCTGCCGTACCGGTCGCTCCGGCGCCCGCGCCGACGAGTGACCAGGCTCTATTGCCGGCCGCGCCTCCGAACACCGACGCGTCCGCCGGGGCATCCGATCCGCCGCGAGCGCTGACACCCGGCGAGGCCACGAGTTCGAGTGCCAACGCGTCCGCTGCACCGCGGGCGCCGTCGTCGCCTGGCGGGGCACGAGGCCGTCGGCCGGCGACAGACCCGCCGAGCATCGTCCGCGGAGCCAAGCCACGCGTCGCGCCCGCCGCGGCGATCGCGGCCGCACACGCACCGACGCCGACGCGCGCTACAGCTACGTCGGCCAAGATCGACCACGCCAACTCCGGGGACCGCGCCCACACCGTCCACGCCGGCGAGTCGCTCTGGTCGATCGCCAGCGACCGCCTCGGCCCGGGCGCCGGGCCGGCGCAGATCGCGCGCGAGGTCCATCGGCTGTGGCAGCTCAACGCGGATCGCATCGGCACCGGCGATCCCGATCTGCTGATGATCGGCACGCGGCTGGTGCTGCGATGAACGGCGTGCGGACGGTCGCCTTGAAGCGCCGCGATGTGTACCCGGGTCCGCTCGTCGACGGCCGGCCGGTTCGCGACGGCGCAATCGTGCGGCTGCGACGGCAGGCCGACCGCCTGCTGACCTCCGACGGCGAGCGCGAGGAGGCCGCGCTGGAGCGACGGATCCGCAGCCATCCCGGCGTGACGCGCGCGAACACGATCGCGCTGATCAGTCCCAAGGGCGGCGTCGGCAAGACGACGAGCACGTTTCTCGTCGGCAATCTGCTGGCCAGCCACCTCAAAGTGCGCGCGATCGCCGTCGACGCCAACCCCGACTTCGGAACGCTGGCGCGGCTGGCACCCGACAACCGCCGCTCGGAGCGCACGCTCGCAGACCTCTTCAACAACGCCGATCGTTTCCGGACCGCGGCGGAGCTCAACCCGTACGTGTCACGGCTGCCGACGGGGTTGCACGTGCTCGGCGCCCCGCACGATCCCGAGCAGGTCGCCGGCCTCGGCCCGGACCAGTACGGCCAGCTCGTCGCGTTCTTGTCCTGCTTCTACGAGGTCGTGCTGCTCGACCTCGGCACCGGCGTCGCCGGCCCGCTCGCGCGCTTTGCCATCGAGCGCGCCGACCAGGTCGTCCTCGTCACGACACCCGAATGGGTGACCGCGACGGTCGTGCTCGAGGCGCTCACCCACCTCCAGCACGACCGCACGACCGTCGCGATCAACAAGTCGACGGCGCGCGCGGCAGACGTCTCGGCGATCAGCGACCGCTTTCGCGCCGAGCACCTGCATCGCGCCGTCGCGATCCCCTACGACGAGCAGCTCGCGACGATGCTCGACACCGGCACCTACTCGCTCGACGCGCTCGCCCGTCCGACGCGCCTGGCGATCAAGCACCTCGGCCTCGCCGCCTGCGAGCAACTCGCCTGATGCGGGTCGTGCGCGAGCAGCCCAGGCTGGCGACCGCGAAGGCGCTCGGACTGCTCTGCCTGGCCGCCTTCGCGCTCGTGCTCGGCCTCTCGCTCGGCGGCAACAGCGGCGCAGATGCCAGCGACGACGCCGCCCGCACCGTGCAGCTGCGGTTGACCGCCGTCGAGCAGACCTTGGAAGCGCAGTCCGATCGCCTGCAGCAGACGCGCGCAAAGCTCGAACGGTCGCGCCGGGTGCGAGCCCGTACGTCTGCACGCCTGCGCGCGGCGCAGCGCTCCAACGTGAAGCTGCGCCGCGACCTGCGGCGCGTCAGGCGCGCGCTGATACGCGCACGCGAATGACCTCATAGCTGGGTGCGCTGCCGCACTCATCGCGCCAGCGCCGCGCGGATGCGCGCGATCGTCTGGCGCGGGTGGTCGACGAGCTGGCGCCACGTGATGCGCAGGACGCGCAGCCCGTGCGCCTCGAGGATCGCCTGCTTGTCGGCGTCGTTCTCGCGTGTCAGCGGATCGTCGTGCCAGCGCGCGCCGTCGAGCTCGATCACGACGCCGAGCTCGCGCCAGAGCATGTCCGGGCGCATCGGGCGCCCGTCGAGCGTCAGCAGCGCGTTGATCTCGGGCTTCGCGATCGCGGCCTGGACGATGAGGTCGAGCGTGCGGTCCTCGAGCTCGCTGCGCGTCGGGACGTAGCCGTCGGCGATCAGTAGGCGCAGCGCGGCCACACCGCGGTGCCCGCGGTGGCGGTCGACGACGTCGGTGAGCTGGCGGACGCTCACCTGACCCTCGGCGAGCGCCTGTCGGACGAGGCGCCGCAGCGGGCGGGCCGGGGTCGTCGCGGCGAGGTCGAGGATCGTCCGCGCCGGGCTCGTGATCAGGATCCCGCCGCGCCTCCAGACGTCGCGCGGGTCGACCCGCGCGCGGTGCGCGCGGATCCCCTCGATCCCGCGACCGCCCGACCGCGGGACGATGACCTCGACGTCGTCGCGCTCACCCCAGCGGCGCATGCGGTGGTAGGCGGCGGCCGCGCGGTTGCCGAGGATCGCCCCATCCCCGCACGCGAGCACTGCCGCGGTGAACAGGCCCATGCGTGTGAGCTCGCCGTGACCGACGGCGTACACGCCGTGGAACACCGGGTGCAGTTGCCCGCGGCGCACGCGCAGCGTGACCGCCTCGCGCTCGATCCCGCATGCGCGCAGTTGTCGTGTCGCGACGACCCCGCTCTGCCCGGCGGCGATCGCCGCCACCCGCACATCCGGTCGAGTGGCGACTTCTGACGGCTCAGCCGTCGAAATACGCCACTCGGCGCTCATCGGGGTGCTGGATGCGCGCATCGGCCGCATCGTCGCGGGCCGGCGCGTCACGAATCTACGTGCGATTGCGACGATTCTGCATCGATCGGCGCTCAGGACTTTGCAGCGCCGCGCGCCCCGGCACGGGCGACCTGCCGCGATCACCGGCCCGACCCTTGAAGAAGCAAATCTGAGTCGTCTACACTCAGATCCATGCAGATCGACCGCTTCACGATCAAGTCCCAGGAGGCCCTCAAGTCCGCGCTCGCGCTGGCCCCCGAGCAGCGGCACTCGCAGGTCACCCCCGTCCACCTTCTCGCCGCTCTGCTCGACCAGGAGGGCGGCCTCGTCGTCCCCGTCCTCGGCAAGATCGGCGTGTCCGCCGACGCGCTCAGGGCGGACGTCAGAAACGCCCTCGACGAGCTGCCCCAGCTCGCGACCGAGGCCGAGCCGACGACCTCGCCCGAGCTCGTCGCCACGATGCGCGCCGCCGAGCGCGAGATGCGCGACCTCAAGGACGAGTTCGTCTCCGTCGAGCACCTGCTGCTCGCGCTCGCCAAGAACGAGGACCTCGCCGGCCGCGCCCTCAGGGCCCACGGCGCCACGCACGAGCGCCTGCTGCAGGCGATCGCCGACGTGCGCGGCTCGCACAAGGTCACCGACCAGTCGCCGGAGGAGAAGATCCAGGCGCTCGAGCGCTACGGCCGCGACCTCACCCAGGAGGCCGAGAACAACATGCTCGACCCGGTCATCGGCCGCGACGACGAGATCCGCCGCGTGATCCAGGTCCTCTCGCGCCGCACGAAGAACAACCCCGTCCTGATCGGCGAGCCCGGCGTCGGCAAGACCGCGATCGTCGAAGGGCTCGCCCAGCGGATCGTCAAGGGCGACATCCCCGAGTCGTTGAAGGACCGCCGCGTCATCTCGCTCGACATCGGCTCGCTGCTCGCCGGCTCGAAGTACCGCGGCGAGTTCGAGGAGCGTCTGAAGGCCGTCCTCAAGGAGGTCGCCGACGCGCGCGGCCAGGTCGTGCTGTTCCTCGACGAGCTGCACACGATCGTCGGCGCCGGCGCCGCCGAGGGCGCCGTCGACGCCGCCAACCTGCTCAAGCCGATGCTCGCGCGCGGCGAGCTGCGCGCCGTCGGCGCGACGACGCTCGACGAGTACCGCAAGCACGTCGAGAAGGACGCCGCGCTCGAGCGCCGCTTCCAGCCGGTCATGGTCGGCGAGCCCTCCGTCGAGGACACGATCGCGATCCTGCGCGGACTGAAGGAGCGCTACGAGTCCCATCACGGCGTCCGCATCCAGGACGCCGCGACGATCGCCGCGGCGACGCTCAGCCACCGCTACATCGCCGACCGCTTCCTGCCCGACAAGGCGATCGACCTCATCGACGAGGCCGCCTCACGGCTGAAGATCGAGATCGACTCGCGGCCCGAGGAGATCGACGAGCTCGAGCGCCGCGCGATGCAGCTCGAGATCGAGCTGACGTCGCTGCGCAAGGAGAAGGACGACGCCTCCAAGGCCCGCCGCGACGCGCTCGAGCGCGAGCTCGCAGACCTGCGCGAGCAGACCGCCGCGATGACCGCCCAGTGGCAGACCGAGAAGGCCAAGCTGACCGCCGTCGCCGATCTGAAGAAGCGCCTCGAGCAGGCGCACATGGATGCCGAGCGCGCCGAGCGCGAGGCCGACCTGCAGCGCGCCGCCGAGCTGCGCTACGGCCAGATCCCGGAGCTCGAGCGCGAGCTCGCCGCGGCCGAGGCGCGCTCGGACGCCAACGACGGCTTCCTCAAGGAGGAGGTCACCGCCGAGGATGTCGCCGAGATCGTCGCGCGCTGGACCGGGATTCCGGTCAGCCGGATGCTCGAGGGCGAGGTCGAGAAGCTCGTCCACATGGAGGACCGCCTGCACCAGCGCGTGATCGGCCAGGACGAAGCCGTCGAGGCCGTCGCCAGCGCGCTGCGGCGCTCGCGCGCGGGCCTGTCGGATCCCGATCGTCCGATCGGCACGTTCCTCTTCCTCGGCCCGACCGGCGTCGGCAAGACCGAGCTCGCGCGCGCGCTGGCGGAGTTCATGTTCGACACGCAGGAGGCGATGGTCCGCATCGACATGTCCGAATACATGGAGAAGCACGCCGTGTCGCGGCTCGTCGGCGCTCCCCCCGGCTATGTCGGCTACGAGGAGGGCGGCCAGCTGACCGAGGCCGTCCGCCGCCGGCCGTACTCGGTCGTGCTGCTCGACGAGGTCGAGAAGGCCCACCACGACGTCTTCAACACGCTGCTGCAGGTGATGGACGACGGCCGCCTGACGGACGGCCACGGCCGCACGGTGAGCTTCAAGAACGTCGTGCTGATCATGACCTCGAACATCCCGGGCGGCCGTGAGGGCGCGGAGCTGCACTTCCGCCCCGAGTTCATCAACCGCCTCGACGACATCGTCGAGTTCGAGTCGCTCAGCCGCTCGCAGATCGGCCAGATCGTGACGTTGCAGCTGCGCCGCGTCATCGACCGCCTGGCCGAGCGCGGGATCGCGCTGGAGCTCACCGACGAGGCGCGCGTGCTGCTCGGCGACCTCGGCTACGACCCCGTCTACGGGGCGCGGCCGCTGAAGCGCGTCATCCAGAAGAAGCTCGTCGACCGGCTCGCGCTGGAGCTGCTGCAGGGCGCGTTCGCCGACGGCGACACCGTCCGCGTCGACGCCGCCGACGGCGAGCTCGTGCTCGTGCTCGTGCCGCGGCCGGCCGACGTCGCGGCCTGAGCCCCGCCGCCCCGCGGCGCGTTCTTGCGCGCTGCTCGTTCGCCGGATACTGTCGGCCACACGTAGTGCATGTGCCTCGATCACAGGCGCCGCGCTGGCGATTCATCAGCGGCCGGCCGGGAGCCCGCCGCGCACTTCGGAGGGGAAGACACACCATGCGCCGCTCGCTCGTCGTCGTTTTCACGCTGCCGCTCGCATTGCTGCTCGCCGCGCTGACGGCGCTACCGGCCAGCGCGGCGCTGCCGCGCGATTATCAGGTCCAGCGGGTCGACAGCCCGGCTCCCGGGATCAACGGCAACTTCGGTCGAGCGCTGGCGGTCGTCGGCGACGTCGACGCCGACGGCAAGCAGGATCTGCTCGTCGGAAACGACAAGCACGGCACGCGCGCGGGCCAGGTCTTCGTCATCAGCGGCGCGGACGGGTCGCTGATCCGCGAGCTGCAGCGGCCCGACACCGACGCCGTCGGCAGCGGCCGGCCATCGGGATTCGGCGCTGCCGTCGGCAAGATCGGCTTCAACCAGAGCAGCGGGCCCTTCACCGACATCGGCAGCTGCTCGCTCGGCGACTCCGCCGACGCTGACGCCAACTGCGACAACGCGACCGTCGGCGCACCCGACGGCATTCCCGACTTCCTCGTCAGCGCCAGCGGCATCGACGTCAACCCCGTCACGGGCGCGATCGACCCGTCGCTGAACAACGACCTCGGCGTCGCCTACGTCTTCGACGGCAGGACCGGCGCGCTGCTGCGCACGTTCATGATGCCGGCCGTCGACCGCCAGATGCAGGTCGCGCTCGGCGGCGACCCGCGCTACGGCCGCGCGGCGCTCTCGCCCGGCGGCATGTTCCCGTGCGCCGGCCAGGCCGGCATCGGCGCCTGTCCGGCGCTGCCCGCCGTCGTCGCCGGAGGCGACCTCAACGGCGGTGGGATCGCCGACATCATCGTGGCCGCGACGGACTTCGACGAGACGCCCGCCAACAGCCATCCGAGCTCTCCGTGCGCGGCCAGCGCCGCGGCGATGTGCCCGAGCTCCGGGCGCGTCTACGTGTACTACGGCGAGGGCATCGCGGGCAGCGCGCCGACCGTCGTCGACGACACGCCCGACCAGACGATCACCGACCTGCACTCCAAGCCCGACGGCGGCAGCCGCGTCGGCACGACGCTGACCCCGGTCGGCGATCTCGGCCGCTGCACCACCTCCCCCGCTCCGCCCGCCGGCAGCCTGTGTCCCAGCCCGACGCGGACCGCGGACGGCAAGGCGGACTTCGTCAGCGCCGGGCCCGACTTCGACGCTTACGGCTTCAACGGCACCGGCACGGTCTTCCTGATCGACGGCTCGACCGGCACGATCATGCGCCAGTTCGACAACCCCGAGCCGCAGCCGGTGTCGGCGATGGGACTGGCCCAGAACGGCCTCATCCAGCCGGCCTTCGGCGATCTCGGCCAGAGCGCCTTCTGGGACTTCTACGTGCCCTCGACGCATGCGAACGTGGGCGGCGTGGCCGTCGGCAAGGGGCTGGTCTTCAACGGCGACGTGACCGCCCGCGAGCGCTTCATCCCGTTCGCGCAGCTCAACGACCCGACGCCCAACAGCAGCGGCAACTTCGGCGCCTCGGCCGCGGGCATCGGCAACGTCGACGAGTCGACGGTCCAGAACGAGGTGATGGTCGGCGCGATCGGACCGCACGCGCCGGGCACGAACGCGAACGTCCAGAACGACGTCCACATCTTCAGGCCGATCGACGAGCAGGTGCTGCAGAGCTTCCCGAACCCCGATCTGCAGCCGGGTGCCGGCTTCGGCGAGGGCGTCGCGCCGCTCGGCGATCTCAACGACGACGGGTTCCTGGACTTCGCGCTCAGCGGCGGCGGCTACGACCTGACGACGGGCAGCGGGCCCTGCTCGACGATGTGCTCCAACGCCGGCCGACTGTATATCTACCGCAGCGACAACACCCCGGCGGCGGCCGCGCCGCCGGCGGCGGCGTTCGTTCCGGCGCCGGCTGCGACGACGACGACGACCGTCACCACGACGACCGCAGCGGTGCTGGCCGGTCGCCAGATCGAGCTCGACGCGAGCCCCAACCGCGTCGTCCGCAGCGCGGCCAGGGGCGGCGTCGTCCGGCTCAGCGGCCAGATCGACGCGTTCGCCAACGTCGCGAGCTGCGAGCCCAACCAACGCGTGTCGCTCCAGCGGCGCCTGCCGGCCAGCCGCCGCTACCGGACGTTCAAGTTCGTGCGGACCAGCTCGCGGGGAGCGTTCACGACGCGCACGATCGCGGCCCGCACGTACGTGTACCGCGCCCGGGTCGGTCAGACGAGCGCCTGCCACGGCGCGGCCTCCGACCGCGAGCGCGTCACGGTGGTCCGGCGCAAGGGTCGCTGACGGCGCCGGGGCACGATCAGACCGACGCCGACCTAAAAACGCGCGCGGACCGATGAGTGTGCGACGGTCATCGGGTCTTGCATGACATGACCACCCAGCCAACGCTCGCGATCGAGGCCACGGGCCTCGTCAAGTCCTTCGGGGAGACGCGCGCCGTCAACGGCGTCGACCTCGCCGTCCGCAGCGGCACCGTCTACGGCGTGCTCGGCCCCAACGGCGCCGGCAAGACGACGACGATCCGGATGCTCGCCACGCTGCTGCTCCCCGATGCCGGCTCGGCGCGCGTGCTCGGGCACGACATCGTCCGCGACGCCGAGCAGGTGCGCGAGCTCGTCAGCCTCACCGGCCAGCTCGCGTCCGTCGACGAGGATCTGACCGGCCACGAGAACCTCGTCCTGCTGGGCTGGCTGCTCGGGCTCAGGCGCCCAGCCGCCAAGCGGCGCGCCGCCGAGCTGCTCGCCGCGTTCGGGCTCAGCGAGGCGTCCGGCAAGCTCGTCAAGCACTACTCGGGCGGCATGCGCCGGCGGCTGGACATCGCGGCGAGCATCGTCGTCACGCCGCAGCTGATGTTCCTCGACGAGCCGACGACCGGTCTGGACCCGCGCTCGCGCAACCAGGTCTGGGAGATCATCCGCACGCTCGTCGCCGAGGGCACGACGATTCTGCTGTGCACGCAGTACCTCGAGGAGGCCGACCAGCTCGCCGACCGGATCGCCGTCATCGACCACGGCACGGTGATCGCCGAGGGCACGCCCGCCGAGCTGAAGGCCTCGGTCGGCTCGGGGGCGCTGCACGTGCGCCTGATCGATCCCGAGCAGCGCCCGGCGGCGGCGCAGATCCTCGCGCGCGAGCTCGGCGCCGACGTGCACCTCGAGCCCGACCCGACGGCGCTGTCGATTCAGTGCGCGGAGGCCGCCCGCGCCGCGGAGGCCGTCGCCGAGCTGTCGCGCGCCGACATACGGATCGGCGGGTTCACGCTCGGCCAGCCGAGCCTCGACGAGGTCTTCCTCGCACTCACCGGCCACCCGGCGCAGGAGCAGGCCGGCGACCGTCGAGAGGAGCAGGCAGCATGAGCACGCAGACGACGAGCCTCGACGGACCCGAGATCGGCACGGCGCACGAGGAGGCGGCGCTGCGCCAGGCGCTGGCCTCGACCGCGCGGCCGCCGCGCGCGAGCGCCGCGCAGTCCGTGATGGCGTTCGGCTGGCGCGGGATGCTGAAGGTCAAGCACGTTCCCGAGCAGCTGCTCGACGTGACGATCACGCCGGTGATGTTCGTGCTCATGTTCACCTATCTGTTCGGCGGCGCGATCGCCGGATCGACAGGTGAATACCTCGACTACATCCTGCCGGGAATCCTTGTCATGTCGGTGCTGTTCACCACCGTCTACTCGGGCGTCGCGCTGAACACCGACCTGACGAAGGGCGTCATCGACCGTTTCCGCTCGCTACCCGTCTGGCGGCCCGCGCCGCTCGTCGGCGCGCTGCTGGGCGACACCGCCCGCTACGTGCTCGGCGGCACGGTGATCGTCGTGCTCGGCGTCGCGCTCGGCTTCCGCCCCGATGCCGGGATCGGCGGCGTGATCGCGGCGATGGCGCTCGTGATCGTCTTCGCGTTCGGCCTGTCGTGGGTGTTCACGACGCTCGGCCTGCTCCTGCGCTCGCCGAGCGCGGTGATGAACGCGGGCTTCATGGGGATCTTCCCGCTGACGTTCCTCAGCAACGTCTTCGTCGATCCCGCGACGCTGCCGGCCGGGTTGAAGGCGTTCGTCGACGTCAACCCGATCTCGATCCTCTCGACGGCGTCGCGCGGGCTCATGCACGGCAACGCCGACAGCACCGACATCATCGTCGTGCTCGTCACCGCCGCCGCGCTGACGGCGATCTTCGCGCCGTTGACGACGCGGCTGTACCGGCGCGGCTGACCGCCGGCGCCGGCCGCGTCAGACCGGCCCGACGAGATCCCAGACCGGCTCCTCGCCCGGCGCCGGCTCGTACACGCAGAAGGTCCCGGTCCGGATCGCCGCGCCCAGCCGCCGCCCGAGGACGGGGTCGTGCTCGGACACGCGCTTCAAGGCGGTGCGGATCGCGCGCGTGACGTTCACGCGGGCGCGCTCGGCGTCCGAGCCCGTCTTGCGGTCGCGGCCGTGCAGGCCGACGGCACCGGCGAGCTCGCGGGCGAGGAACGACAGCTCCTCGCGCGCCCGGGCGGCGCGCTCGGGGTCGTTGAAGGAGTCGGCCTCGTCGATCTCCTCCTGCAGCTCGCAGAGGCGGGCGCGGTAGGCGGCCTTGGCCTGGCGGTCGAGGACCGGCCCGGCGTCGCCGCCGCCGCGCGCGCGGACCTCGATGCCCGCACCGACCGCGACCGCTGCCGCCGACGGCCCGCCGCCGCGATCGCCGCTGGAGGCGCCGCCGACGAGATCCAGCGCGTGAAACTCGACGTGCGGCGCCGCCAGCAGGCGGGCGACATGGGCCAGCCCCTTGACGTCGCGCAGCTGGATCTGGTGCCCCGGTATGCCGATCGTCCAGATGTCACCCCGTCTGTAGAACGCCGACGGGCCGAAGCCCGACGCCGCGGCGCCGGCGACGACGGCCGCGCCCGCGGGCACGACGTCCGGTGCGCCCGCGCCGGCCTCCGCCTCCGCCTCCGCCTCCGGGTCGCCCGCCCCCCAGCGGCTCTCCAGCCCCACGAGCTGCAGCCGCTTGGCCGCCTCCAGCCCCTCCGCGCGCAGCTCGCGCGCGCGCTTCTCGTAGTCCTCCGAGCCCGAGCCGGACCGCTCGAGCACCTGCGCGAGCTCGAGCCGGATCCCCGCGACCATCGGCTCGGCGCCCCAGCGCCGCGCCATCTCCAGCGCATGCTCCAGCAGCCGGACCGCCTCCGACGTGCGTCCCGCGGTCGCCGCCGCGATACCGGCGAAGCGCGAGACCGGGCCGAGGCAGATGGCGCCGCGGCCGGCGATCACCGCGCGCTCGGTGTAGGGCGCGAGCAGCTCGCCGAGCTCGCCGGTGCGGCGCGCGTCGCCGAGCCGCGCGCCGGTGCGCACGAGCAGCGCGACCGTCGACAGCCATTCGCCGTCGCGCGGCACCTCGGCGACGTGGCCGCCGGCCATCGCCTCGAACGCGCGCCGCGCGTCCTCGGTGCGACCGAGCACCGACAGCGAGAACGCAGCCGCCGCGCGCCACACCGGCGCCGCCGGGTAGCGGCGGCCGAACTCCTCCAGCGACTGCTCGACCTCCGACAGCCGCCCCTGCTCGGCGCGCAGCACGAACAGCTGGGTGGCGTAGAGCTGGGCCGCGTTCTGGGCCTGCGTGCGCCGCCCGACCGCGAAGGCCTCGCCCGCGAACACCTCGGCGTCGGCCAGCCGGCCCTCGAGCAGCGCCCGCGTCGCGTTGAACAACGGCACGTACCACAGGTGCAGCGGGTCGCGCAGCTCCTCGGCGAGGCGCGCGTGGACGGCGAGCTCGATGTCCGCGCCGACCCAGTCGCCGAGCTCCATCAGCGAGACGATCCGCCAGACGTGCCCGCGCAGGACGAGCTCGCGATCGCGCACCTCTTCCCCCAGCGCGACGACGTCGGAGGCGATCTGCAGCCGCTGGACCGAGTTCTCCGGACCCCACAACGTCAAGAAGCGGGCGCTCAGCGTCGACGCCAGCGTGGCGCGATCGCCGATCCGCCGCGCCATCGCGACCGCCTGCTCGCTGAGCGCGACGCGCTCCTCGGTGCGGTCGGAGTAGTACAGCTCGGTCGCCTGGCGGCCGAGCACGCGCGCCAGCAGCGGGGCGTCCTGCTCGCCGAGCGACTCGCGCGCCTCGCTCAGCAGCGCGACGAGCCCCTCGTCGACGCGGCCGAACTCGAAGCCGCCCATGCCGGCGCCGTAGCCCAGCGCGGCCTTCGCCAGCCGGTCGGGCGACCCGAGCCTGCGCGCGAGGCCGGCGGCGCGCAGGAACGTCTCGCGCGCGGCGCGCGAATCGCCGGCGCGCGACTGGGCGCCGCCGAGCGCGAGCAGCAGGTCGCAGCGGCGCGGGACGTCGGCGCGCTCCTGCAGACCGTAGGCCTGCAGCGCGCGCTCGAAGTGGTCGGCGGCCTGCTCGTAGGCGACGAGCTTCATCGCGCGCTCGCCGGCGCGCACGGAGTAGTCGATCGCCTTCGCCAGCTCGCCCGCCGTCGCCGCGACGAAGAAGTGGTGGGCCAGCTCGGCGATCCGCGGCTCGGGGTCGGCGGCGTAGAGCTCCTCGAGCACGAGCCCGACCTCGCGGTGCAGCAGGCCGCGGCGCTGCGGCCCGAGGTCGTCGTAGAGCGTCTCGCGGATCAGGCCGTGCGAGAACCCGTAGGCGCCCAGCGACGACGGCAGCTCGACGACGACGCCGCACCCGATGGCCTCGCCCAGCGCCGCGTCGAGCTCGGCCGGGTCGGCGCCGCTGACGCGCTGCAGCGTGTCGATCCGGAAGTCGCGCCCGATCACCGCCGCCGTGTAGAGCAGTTGCAGCGTGCGGTCCGGCAGCGGCTCGAGGCGGTGGCGGATCGTCTCGCGCACGCCGTCGGGGATGCGCACGCCTGCGACCTGGGCCGCGTCGTCGAGGCGGCCCTCGGCGCTGAGCAGCCGCACGACCTCGTCGACGAAGAACGGGTTGCCCTCCGTCGCCTGGTGGATCGCCCGCACGACCCGATCGGGCGGGCGGCGGCCGGCGACGCGCGCGACGACCTCGGCGACGTCGCGCTCGCGCAGGCCGCGCAGCGGCAGGCGCTGGCCGTGGCGGATGATGTCGCCGAGCGTCGCCGCGAGTTGCGGGTTCAGGCGCGCCTCGGCCTCGCGATAGGTGCCGATGACGAGGATCGGCGAGTCGCGCACGTGGACGGCGAGGAAGCCGAGCAGCAGCAGCGACGGGTGGTCGGCGCCGTGCAGGTCGTCGAGGATGAGCACGATCGGGCCCTGCGCGGCGGCCGCGCGCAGCAGCGACGTGATCGCGTCGAAGAGCTGAAAGCGGGCGGCGTCGGACTCGCCCGGGTCCGCGCGCGGAGCGCCCGCCTCCGGCGGCGGAAGGTGCTCCGGTGCGCGCGTGAGGCCGGGGACGAGCCGCGTCAGGCGGCCCGTCGCCTCCGGTCCGAGCGCGGCCAGCGCGGCGGCGATATCGCGCTCGGACGCCAGCCTGCGCAGGATCCGCAGCCAGGGCCAGTACGAGGGCGCGCCGCCGCCGTCCCAGGCGCGGCCCCACAACACGGTGGCGCCGGCGCCGACGGCCTCGGCGCCGATCGCGTCGGCGAGCGCGGTCTTCCCGACGCCGGGGTCGCCGGCGACCATGAACAGGCGCCCGCGGCCCGCGAGCGCGTTCTCCAGACCCTGGCGCAGCTCCGACAGCTCGCGATCACGACCCACCAGGCTTTCCGTGCCGACGTCCACCCCGGCAGTGTAAGTCTGATCTAGCTGATCAGGACAGGCTTGCGCACCCAGGGAGTACGGCGCTTGCTCGTCGCGCGCTCGTACTTCCTGCGCGTGTCGAACTGCAGGATCCACGTGCCGGGCTCCGCGTCGAACGGGAACAGCCGCCGCTTACGCGTCCGGTCGATGCGGCCGCAGACGCCGGACGCGGTGCCCAGGCGGACGCTGCGGCGCTCCTTGCCCTTGGGGCTGACGTAGTGCACGTAGACCGGCGCACGGCGCTGGGCGAGGCCGAAGCCGTTGATCGTGAAGCGCACGCGCAGCGTCGCCGGGTTGCCGTTGTCGGGCTTGAAGTTGGCGAAGATCTTCGTCGAACGGTACGACGTCGCGGCGGTGTTGATCATGTCGGTGGCCGTGAGCTGGTAGAGGCGCTCGCGCACCTCGTCGGGCGTGACGGGGGTCGCGAACTTGCCGGCGAACGCACCGTTGGCGTCCGCCGTCGCGCTCGCGAAGACGGTGCCGTTACGCGCGACGTTGATCGTCGAAAGCGGCGTGAAGCCCGAACCGCGGACGACGACCTCCTGCTGCTCCTGATAGCAGCGCGTGTCGGTCTGGATCGTCGCGGCGCTCGCCGCGGGCGCGACGGTGGCGGCCGCTGCGAGGGTGACGAGAGCAAGGATCGAGAGCCGGTTCATCGCACTTCGAAGGTAGCGGATCGTGGGGGCGGTTCGCGCCCCTTGCGGCGATGGGATACAACGGGTCCACAAGCCACCGATGGAGGCGCAATGCCGACGTACCTCATGCTCGCGACCTTGACGCCCGACGGCGTGCAGACGGTCAAGAACAATCCGCAGCGCATCAAGGAGGTCAACGCCGAGGTCGAGCAGCTGGGCGCGACCGTCAAGGCGCAGTGGAGCACGCTCGGGCGCTTTGACTTCGTCAGCATCGTCGAGGCGCCCGACGAGCTGACGATGTCGCGCGTCTCGCTGGAGCTCGGGTCTCGCGGCACGGCGCATTACGAGACGCTGCCCGCGATCCCGATCGACGACTTCATCGCATCGATCTGAGCGCTCGGGTGCCGCCCAGAGTTCTCGTCGTCGGCGCCGGCGGGCGCGAGCACGCGCTCGTGCGGGCGCTGAAGCGCTCGGCCGCCGCCCCGGAGCTGCTGTGCGCCCCCGGGAACCCGGGCATCGGCGCCGACGCGCGCCTGCTTGCGATCGCCGCCGACGACATCGCCGCGCTCGCCGACGCGGCCGTCGCGGAGGCCGTCGACCTCGTCGTCGTGGGCCCGGAGGTGCCGCTGGTGGCCGGGCTCGCCGACGAGCTGGCGTGGCGCGGGATCACCGTCTTCGGGCCCAGCCGGGCGGCGGCGCGGCTGGAGGGTTCCAAGCAGTACGCCAAGGAGGTCATGGAGGCGGCAGGCGTGCCGACCGCGGCGTGGAGCGCGGTCGACGACGTCGCGGCGGGGATGGCGGCGATCGCTTCCTATCCGGTCGTGTTGAAGTTCGACGGGCTGGCGGCGGGCAAGGGCGTCGTCATCGCCGCCGACGCCGCCGAGGCGCGCGCGACGCTCGTCGCGTTCTTGCAGGAGCGCGTCTTCGGCGACGGGCGCGTCGTCGTCGAGGAGTGCCTCGTCGGCGAGGAGCTGTCGCTGCTGGCGCTCTGCGACGGTGTGCGCGCGCTGCCGATGGCCTCCGCGCAGGACTACAAGCGGATCTTCGACGGCGACGACGGGCCGAACACCGGCGGGATGGGGTCCTACTCGCCCGTACCGGGCGTCGGGCCCGAGCGCGTGGCCGAGCTGTGCGCGCTCGTGCAGCAACCGATCGTCGACCTGCTGCGCGCGCGCGGGACGCCGTTTCACGGGGTCCTCTACGCCGGGATCATGCTCACCGCTGACGGACCGAAGGTGCTCGAGTACAACGTGCGCTTCGGCGACCCCGAGACGCAGGCGGTGCTGCCGCGGCTGCGCACGGACGCCTACGAGCTGCTGCGGGCGGCGGCTTCGGACGGCGGTCTGGAGGGCGTCTCGCTCGAGTTCGGCGAGGACATCGCGGTGACGCTCGTGCTCGCCAGCGCCGGCTACCCCGCGGCCCCGCGGACCGGCGACGTCATCACCGGTCTGCGCGACGTCGCCGACGCGATCGAGGTCACCCACGCGGGCACCAGACGCCGCGACGACGGTGCGATCGTGACCGCCGGCGGGCGCGTCCTGAACGTGACCGCACTCGGCGCGACGGCGGCTGCCGCGCGCGCTGGCGCCTATGCTGCCGCCCACCAGATCGACTTCCCAGGGCGCCAGCTTCGCAGCGACATCGCCCTGCGCGCCGTGGAGAGGACGAACGAATGACCGAGCAGGCCGAACCGGTGACACAGACCGAGGTGGTCGTCGCACTCGAGGAGATCGAGGTCGACGCGCCGCGCGTCGGGATCATCATGGGCTCCAAGAGCGACATGGACGTGATGGAGGGCGCCGCGAAGGTGCTGCGCGAGGCCGACGTGCAGGTGGAGATCCGCGTCATGTCGGCCCACCGCGAGCCCGATCTCGTGTCGGACTACTGCAAGAACGCCCGCCTGCGGGGCCTGCGCGTGATCATCGCGGGGGCCGGCCTGTCGGCGGCGCTGCCGGGCGTCGCGGCGGCGCACACCGACCTGCCGGTGATCGGCGTGCCGCTGAGCAGCCGCCTGTCGGCGATGGGCGGCCTCGACGCGATCCTCAGCGTGCTGCAGATGCCGCCGGGCGTGCCGGTGGCGGGCGTCGGCCTGGACAACGCGAAGAACGCGGGGCACCTGGCGCTGCGGATCCTGCGCTCGTAGTGCACGCGATACTGACGCTGTGATCGCTCGCTACACCCGGCCGGAGATCGGCGCGCTGTGGACCGACGAGGCCCGCATGGAGGCCTGGCGACGCGTCGAGGTGGCGGCCTGCGAGGTGATGGACGGCCCGAGCGCGGCGGAGCTCGCGGCGATCCGCGCGGCGACGTTCAGCGTCGAGGCCGTGCAGGAGCGCGAGGCGATCACCGACCACGATGTGGCCGCCTTCGTCGACGTGCTGAGCGCATCGGCCGGCGACGCGGGACGCTGGATCCACTTCGGCCTGACCTCCAGCGACGTGCTCGACACGGCGCTGGCGCTGCAGATCCGGTCGGCCGGCGAGATCGTGCTGCGCGGCGCGGGCGAGCTCGCGGACGCCCTCGCACAGCGCGCGCGCGAGCACGTGGACACGGTCTGCGTCGGTCGCACGCACGGCGTGCACGCCGAGCCGACGACGTTCGGCATCAAGCTTGCGGGCTACGCGATGGAGGCGCGGCGCAACGTCGAGCGGCTGCAGCGCGCCTTCGCGCAGGCGTCGGTGGGCGCGGTCAGCGGGGCCGTCGGCACGTACGCCTCGACGTCCCCGCGGTTCGAGGAGCGCGTGCTGGAGCGGCTCGGGCTGGAGCGCGAGCCGGTCTCGACGCAGGTCGTCGCCCGCGACCGTCATGCCGAGCTGCTGCAGGCGATCGCGCTGGCCGGGGCGGGGCTGGAGCGGTTGGCGACGGAGATCCGCCACCTGCAGCGCACCGAGGTACGCGAGGTCGAGGAGCCGTTTCGCACGGGCAAGCAGAAGGGCTCGAGCGCGATGCCACACAAGCGCAACCCGATCACGACCGAGCGGATCACCGGCCTGGCGCGGGTGTTGCGCGGCAACGCGAGCGCCGCGGTCGAGAACGTCGCGCTCTGGCACGAACGCGACATCTCGCACTCCGGCGCCGAGCGGGTGATCCTGCCCGACGCGACGATCCTGCTCGATTACCTGCAGTCGCTGGCGATCCGCGTCGTACGCGGAATGGTCGTACACGAGGATCGGATGCGCGAGAACATCGAGCTGACCTACGGCGCGCTGTACTCCCAGCGCGTCCTGCTGGCGCTCGTGCAGGGCGGCATGTCGCGCGACGAGGCCTACCGCGTCGTGCAGCAGGCGGCGCAGCAGGCGTGGGATGCACGCACGCCGCTGCGCGAGCTGCTCGAGGCGCAGCCCGAGCTGGGGCTCGACCTCGACGCGGTCTTCGACCTCGGCGCGTACACGCGGTACGCCGCCGAGATCGTCGACCGGCTGGATGAGCAGACGCCTACGCGGTGATGCAGCGGTACGCCGCCGTCGCCGTGAGCGCGTTGCTGGCGACCGCGCCCGCGTCGCTCACCGTCGTGTAGCCGCGCGTGATCGTCGCGTTGCCGAGGATCAGCACCGATGCGGCGTCGACGGTCACGTCGGCGCTCATCTCGCCGCCGCCGAGGTCGATGCCGTTGACCGTGCGCGCGGCCAGCAGCACGTCGGGCGGGACGAGCCGGCGGCCCGCGCCGCCGCACGCCGCGGCGGCGTCGGCGAACGTCGCGGCGGCGCGCGGCGCGTTCTCGATGCAGCCCCCGCCGACGAGGACGGTGCTGGCCGGGCAGCCACCCGCGCTGCCGCCCGCGCCGCCCGCGGTCTGCGCCGCCTGCACGGCCTGGGCGATGATCTCGCTGGCGCTGAGGCTGTCGACGCGGTCGGCGTTCAGGCCGACGGCCACGCCGGTCGCGTTCGTGACGAACGGGGCGACCGTCGGCTTGGGCGTCAGGATGCTGTTACCGCTCTGGATGACTCCGATGATCCGCCCCTCCTTGCCCTGGAAGTCGAACGCCTTGCCGCTGGAGAGGTTGTTGATCCGCACGCAGGGCGTGCTCTTCTTCGGATCGGCGAGCGCCGCGCCCGAGCTCGTGTCCAGCGTCGAGCGGCAGCCGTAGATCGCGCCGCCGCCGGCACCCAGGTTGGACTGGCGCGTGCCGTAGGTGTCCTTGCCCGTGCGCGCGATCACCTGCGTCTCGCGCTGGGCGCTGCTCGTCGTCGGATTGCGGACGCCCTCGCGTAGAGGATCCTTGGTGTCGGCGAGGGCGAACGGCGATCCGATCAGGATCCCCGCGAGCACAGCGCCCGCGAATACGGTGCGATTGGACATGCTTCCCCTTTTGTCGTTGCAGCGGTTGTGAGTCGCAACACGGCTGTCGCGGGCAAGATTCGGCCTGCTGCGGCCTGCCCCGGAACGGCCGCCGGCGTTGCTAGCCTGCGGCGCGTGACCATGACGCTCGCCGACCTGCCGCTCGTCGCCTCGGGCAAGGTCAGGGAGATGTACGACCTCGGCGACCGCCTGCTGATGGTCGCCAGCGACCGGATCTCGACCTACGACGTCGTCCACCCTACGCCGATCCCCGACAAGGGCAAGGTGCTGACCGGGCTGTCGGTCTTCTGGTTCGAGCAGTCGGCCGCGATCGTGCCCAACCACCTCGTCTCCGTCACCGACGACGTTCCCGGCGAGGCGCTCGGCCGCGCGCTGAACGTCCGCAAGCTCACCATGCTCCCGGTCGAGTGCGTCGTGCGCGGCTACCTCACCGGCTCGGGCTGGAAGGACTACCAGGCGACCGGCGCCGTCGCCGGTCTCGCGCTTCCAGAGGGGCTGCGAGATTCCGAGCAGCTGCCCGAGCCGATCTTCACCCCCTCGACGAAGGCCGACGTCGGCCACGACGAGACGATCGACTTCGATCGCGCCGCCGAGATCGTCGGCGACCGCGCCGTCATGGAGCAGCTGCGCGACCTCTCGATCGCCCTCTACACGTTCGCCGCCGACCACGCCGCCTCCAACGGGGTCATCCTCGCCGACACGAAGTTCGAGTTCGGCCGCGACGCCGACGGCGTCATCCGCGTCGGCGACGAGGTGCTGACGCCCGACTCGTCGCGCTTCTGGCCCGCCGACACGTACGAGGTCGGCCGGCCGCAGCCGAGCTTCGACAAGCAGTACGTGCGCGACTGGGCCGCCGGGACGGGCTGGGACAAGAAGCCGCCGGCGCCCGCGATCCCCGACGACGTCGTCGCCGGCACACGCGCGCGCTACGTCGAGGCCTACGAGAAGATCACCGGCCGCCCGTTCGACGACTGGCTCGCGCGGGTGCAGGCATGACCACCCGTGCGCGCGTACTCGTACGACCGAAGGCGGGCATCCTCGATCCGCAGGGCGTCGCCGTCGAGCGCGCGCTGCCGGCGCTCGGCTTCGAGGGCGTCTCCAACGTCCACGTCGGCCGCCTGATCGAGCTCGACATCGAGGACGCCAGCCAGCTTCCCGCGATGTGCGAGAAGCTGCTCGCGAACCCGCTGATCGAGGATTTCGAGATCGTCTCCGAGCCGTGAAGTTCGGCGTCGTCCGCTTTCCCGGCTCGTGCGACGAGGTCGACGCCGTGCTCGCCTGCGAGCGCGTCCCCGGCGCCTCGGCCCAGCTGCTGTGGCACGGCGACCCGGATCTGCACGGCGTCGAGGCGATCGTCGTGCCCGGCGGCTTCTCCTACGGCGACTACCTGCGCGTCGGCGCGATCGCCCGCTTCTCGCCCGTCATGGAGTCCGTCATCCGCTTCGCGAACGACGGCGGGCTCGTGCTCGGCATCTGCAACGGCTTTCAGGTCCTGTGCGAGGCGGGCCTGCTGCCGGGCGCGCTGCTGCCGAACACCGGGCTGCGCTTCGTCTGCCGCCAGGTCGACGTCGAGGTCGCGCGCGCGCGGCTGCCGTTCACGGGCGACATGGCCGACGGCGAGCTGCTCTCGATCCCGGTCAAGCACACGACCGGCCGCTACTACGCGCCGCCGGAGGTCCTGCAGTCGATGCAGGCACACGGGCAGATCGTCGTGACGTACGCCCCCGGCGCCAACCCCAACGGCTCGAGCAACGACATCGCCGGCGTCAGCAACGCGGCAGGCAACGTCTTCGGCCTCATGCCCCATCCCGAGCACGCCGTCGATCCGCTGACCGGATCCGCCGACGGGCTGAAGATCTTCACCTCGATGGCCCATGCCCACGGTTGAGCAGGCGGTCGCGCTCGGCCTGACGGCGGCCGAGTACGCGCTCATCGTCGAACAGATCGGCCGCGGGCCCAACGAGGTCGAGCTGGCCGTGTTCTCGCTCATGTGGAGCGAGCACTGCGCCTACAAGCACTCCAAGAAGCTGCTGCGCTCGCTGCCGACCGAGGGACCGCGGCTGGCGCTCGGACCGGGCGAGAACGCCGGCGCGGTCGACGTCGGCGACGGCTGGGTCGTCGCCTTCAAGGTCGAGTCGCACAACCACCCGTCGGCGGTCGAGCCCTTTCAGGGCGCGGCGACCGGCGTCGGCGGGATCCTGCGCGACATCTTCGCGATCGGCGCGCGGCCGATCGCGGTGCTCGACTCGCTGCGCTTCGGCGAGCCGACGTCGGCGCGCTCGCGCTACCTGCTCGAGCACGCGGTCGGCGGGATCGGCCACTACGGCAACTCGATCGGCGTGCCGACGATCGGCGGCGAGGTCTACTTCGAGGGTCCCTACGAGCAGAACTGCCTCGTCAACGCGATGGCGCTCGGGCTGGCGCGCGGCGACGCGCTGATCCGCAGCGCGGCGACGGGGATCGGCAACACGCTCGTCCTGTTCGGCGCCTCGACGGGGCGCGACGGGATCGGCGGCGCGTCGGTGCTGGCGTCGGCCGAGCTCGGCGAGGCCGACGCCGACAAGCGCCCGACCGTCCAGGTCGGCGACCCGTTCGCCGAGAAGAAGGTCATGGAGTGCTCGCTGGAGCTGCTCGAGCGCGGCCTGCTGGTGGCGCTGCAGGACCTCGGCGCGGCGGGCTTGTCGTCCTCCAGCGCGGAGATGGCGTCCAAGGGCGAGGTCGGCCTCGACATCGACGTCGCGAAGGTGCCGCTGCGCGAGCCCGGCATGCAGCCGTGGGAGATCATGGTGAGCGAGTCCCAGGAGCGGATGCTGTGCGTCGTCGAGCCGGCGCAGCTCGGCGAGGTGCTCGCGATCTGCGCGAAGTGGGAGGTCAACGGCGACGCGATCGGCGCCGTCACCGACACGCGCGCGCTGCGCGTGTACGTCGGCGACGAGCTCGTCGGCGACATGCCGGTGCCCGCGCTCGTGGACGACTGCCCGCTGTACGACCTCGTCGTGGAGCCCCCGTCGGCGGGCCTGTACGCCGCCCCGGTCCAGACGCTGGATCACGACGTCAGCGACCCCGGCGTGACGCTGCTGGCCCTGCTCGCCGCGCCGAACATCGCCTCGCGCCTGCCGCTCTTCGAGCAGTACGACTGCATCGTCCAGTCGCGCACGATCCGCCGCCCCGAGCAGGCCGACGCCGCCGTGCTGGCGCTGCCGCAGGCGCCGCGCGGGATCGCGATCTCGATCGACGGCAGCGGCCGCCGCGTCGCCTGCGACCCCTACACGGGCGCGATCGAGGTCGTGCTCGAATGCACGGCGAACCTCGCCTGCGCCGGCGCCGAGCCGCTCGGCCTGACGAACTGCCTGAACTTCGGCAACCCCGAGAAGCCGCACATCGCCTGGCAGCTGACGGAGGCGATCCGCGGCCTCGGCGACGCCTGCCGCGCTTTCGACGTGCCGGTCGTCGGCGGCAACGTGTCGCTCTACAACGAGAGCGGCGACGGCCCGATCTACCCGACGCCGGTCGTCGGGATGGTCGGCGAGCTGCCCGACGTCGCGCGCGCCGGCCGCTCGGGCTTCGCGCCGCGCCGGCGATCGGGTCGCGCTGGCGGGACCGTTCGTGCCGTCGCTGCCGGGCTGCGAGCTGGCGAAGCTGCGCGGCGACGAGCTGCCCGTCGGGCTGCCCGCGATCGACGTCGCCGCGGCGCGCGCGGCGCAGGAGGCGATCCGCGACGCGGTCCGCGGCGGCGAGCTGACGAGCGCTCACGACATCGCCGAGGGAGGGTTGTTGGTGGCCGTCGCGGAGTCCTGCCTGGCCGGCGCGATCGGCGCGACCCTGTCGGTCGACCCCGGCGAGGACCTCGTGACGACGCTGTTCGGCGAGTCCCCCGGCCGCGGCTTCGTCGTCTCCGGCAGCGAGGAGGCGCTGCGCGCGCTCGGCGAGCGCGTCGCGCTGCAGCCGCTCGGCGAGGTCGGCGGCGACGCGCTCAGCGTCACGTGCGGCGGCGAGCAGATCTCGCTGTCGCTCGACGAGTTGCGCGCCGCGCACAGCGCCCTCGCGCCGCTGTTTCCCTGAGCGCGGCGGTCGCCGCGCGGGGCGGCCGCCGACCACGAGCGCCTCGCGCAGGCGGGCGATCGGGTCGGCCTCAGGCCGACGACGCCGGCGCGTGCGCTCGTGCTCGACGGCGCCGGGAGGATCGTGCGGGAGCACGCGGGATAAACCGCGCGCCAAACCGTTCACCGCCGAACGCACGGCTATCCTTGGGCAGGTGACCAAGCTCGACGAGCGCGAGGGACCGCGTGACGAGTGCGGAGTGTTCGGGATCTACGCACCCGGCCACGAGGTTTCGCGGCTCGCCTACTTCGCGCTGTACGCCCTGCAGCACCGCGGGCAGGAATCGGCCGGCATCGCCGCCGCCGATGTGGGCGGACACATCATGACCCTGCGCGAGCTGGGGCTCGTCAACCAGGTCTTCGACGAGCAGAAGCTGCGCGCGCTGGGCGGCGACCTCGCCGTCGGTCACGTGCGCTACTCGACGACGGGCTCCAACGGCTGGGACAACGCCCAGCCGGTGCACCGCTCCGACCGCCGCGAGCTGGCGCTGGGCCACAACGGCAACCTCATCAACGCCGTCGAGCTGCATTCCGAGCTGCGCAAGCTGGGCGTCAGCTTCCGCTCGACGTCGGACTCGGAGATCATCGCCGCGCTGCTCGCCTCGCACCCCGCCGAGCGGATCGAGGACGCGGTCAGCGCCGTCGTGCCGCGGCTGCAGGGCGCGTTCTCGACGGTCCTGATGACGAAGGACACGCTCGTCGCGTTCCGTGACCCGGCCGGGCTGCGCCCGCTCGTGCTCGGCCGCATCGGCGACGTGTACTGCGTCGCGAGCGAGTCCTGCGCGCTGGACATCATCGGCGCCGAGCTCGTGCGTGACGTCGACCCCGGCGAGATGGTCTGGGCCAACTCGACCGGGCTGCACTCGCGCCAGCTCGTCACGGGCGCCCGCGAGGCGTTCTGCGTCTTCGAGTACATCTACTTCGCGCGCCCGGACTCGCGCATGAACGGCGACGTCCTGCAGGCCGCCCGCGGCCGCATGGGCGAGATCCTCGCCCGCGAGGCGCCGGCGCCGAACGCCGACCTCGTCATCCCGGTGCCCGACTCGGGCGCGCCCGCGGCACGCGGCTACGCCCGCGCCAGCGGCCTGCCGCAGGACGACGGCCTGATCAAGAACCGCTACGTCGGACGGACGTTCATCGAGCCCGGCCAGGAGCTGCGCAAGCACGGCCTGCGGTTGAAGTTCAACCCGCTGCCGGAGATCGTCGGCGGCAAGTCGCTCGTCGTCGTCGACGACTCGATCGTGCGCGGCAACACGACGCGCCAGATCGTCCAGATGCTGCGCGACGCCGGCGCTCGCGAGGTCCACATGCGCGTCTCGGCGCCCCCGATCCAGCACCCCTGCCATTACGGCATCGACATGTCCACGCGCGAGGAGATGATCGCCCACGAGCGCACGGTCGACGAGATCGCCACCGAGCTGGGCTGCGACTCGCTCGCCTACCTCTCGCTCGCGGGCGTCTACGAGGCCGTCCGCGGCGAGCGCGGCCGCCACTGCGACGCGTGCTTCAGCGGCCAGTACCCGCTCGCGGGGAGCGACGACGCGAACGGCAAGTACGCGCTCGAGCTCCCGCTCGTCGGAGCGCGTCCTACTTGACCTGGGGGCCGTAGCCCCACTTCGGCATCGCCGAGCGGCCGCCGACGGCGATCGCGCGCTCCTTGTCGGGGTTGCGCAGGTTCGTCGGGTAGGGCGGGCGCTTCCAGGGATGCCAGCCGACGGTGCCGTAGTGCTCGCGCAGGAACGCGACGAGGTCGCCGCGATGGGCGGCGCAGGCATAGCGCGGCGGACCGTAGAGCCCGCGGCCGTGCCAGATCAGCCAGCGCTCCGGCATCGCGTCCTCGTAGGCGCCCCACATCAGCTCGGGCACGCTCTTCTCGAGGCTGATCTGCGTCAGCGGATCAGGCTGCGCGTCACAGTATTGGCAGCGGAAGATGAGCTTGACGGACATCTTCTCGTCCACAGTACCCCTCGCGCCCAACGCGCAACAGTGCGTCCGGGCCGCGACGTGGTGGCGAGTTTGTGCTCCATGCCAGCACAAAGGCGCCATCACGACGTGCGACCGCGGCCGGCGCGGCCCGCTGGGCGTCATCGAAACGCGCGCGGGTCGAGACCGCGGGTGCCGCGGTGCTCGCCGCAGCGCCCGCTATGGTCGAGCGTCGCCATGGATCCGACCGTCGCATTGCGCGAGACCTTCGGCTTCGACGCCTTCCGCCCCGGCCAGGAGGACGCGGTGCGCGCGGCGATCGGACCGCCGGCGCGCGACGTGCTCGTCGTCATGCCGACCGGCGCCGGCAAGTCGCTGTGCTACCAGCTGCCCGCGCTCGTGCGCGACGACCTGACGCTCGTCGTCTCGCCGCTGGTCTCGCTCATGCAGGACCAGGTCGACGCGCTCGCGAAGATCGCGCCCGGCAAGGTCGCGCTCGTCAACGCCCAGCAGGACGCCGCCAGCAACCGTGCTGCGTTGGAGAGCGCCGTCGGCGGCGACCTGCGGCTGCTCTACGTCGCTCCCGAGCGCTTCTCCTCGGCCCCCTTCCTGCAGGCGATCCGCGACACGAAGATCGGGCTGTTCGTCGTCGACGAGGCGCACTGCGTCTCGCAATGGGGTCACGACTTCCGGCCCGACTACTTCCGCCTCGCCGACGCCGCGCGGTGGCTGCAGGCCGAGGCGATCATCGCGTCGACGGCGACCGCCACGCCGACGGTCGCCAACGACATCGTCGAGCGCCTGGGCCTGCGCGACCCGGTCCGCGTCGCGACCGGCTTCGACCGCCCGAACCTCTCCTTCGCGGTCCTGCCGTGCGCGTCGACGAAGGCCAAGCACCGCCACATCGCCGCCGCGCTCGCCGCACCCGACGCGACCCCGGCGATCGTGTACGCGGGCACGCGCGCGGGCTCGGAGAAGCTCGCCACGACGCTGTCGGGCAACCTCGACGGGAGCGTCGGCGTCTACCACGCCGGCCTCGGGCGCGAGCAGCGCGCTGAGGTCCAGCGGCGCTTCATGGACGGCCGTCTCGACGTCGTCGTCGCGACGAACGCCTTCGGCATGGGAATCGACAAGGCCGACGTGCGCACCGTCTGCCACGAGTCCGTGCCGGGCTCGATCGAGGCCTACTACCAGGAGGCCGGCCGCGCCGGGCGCGACGGCAGGCCCGCCCGCGCGCTGCTCTTCGCCGAGGGCCGCGACAAGGGGCTGCACGTGTTCTTCATCCAGCGCGGCGAGGTCAGCGACGAGGCGATCTCGACGGTCGCGCGGCGCCTGGCGATGCGCTCGCAGGAGGGCCGCTACGACCTCGGCACGGACGAGTTGGCGTCGGTGCTCGACGGCCGCGGCGAGAACGACGACCAGGTCCGCGCGGTCATCGGGCACCTCGCGCGGGCGGGCGTCGTGCGGCCGGCGCCGTCATCGCCCGACCGCGTGCGCGGGCGGATCGAGTCGGCCTTCGACGGCCGCGCGCGCGCCGCCTGCAACGTGTCCGCGAAGGAGGGCACGCGCGCGCGCTGGAGCCAGTACCGCTCGGTGTGGGCGTTCGTCGAGGGCGACACGTGCCGCCGTGCGACGATCCTGCGCCACTTCGGCGACCAGCGCCCGCCCGCGCCGCAGGCGGGCGTGCCCTGCTGCGACGTGTGCGACGCATCCTGGGTACCGGCGGCGCCCGCGAAGGCCGGCGGGCGGCGGGCGGCCGGCGCCCCCGCCCTGGCCCCCGGCGACCTCGACGCGGCGATCCTCGAGGTCGTCGAGACCGCGCGGCCCGCGGTCGGCCGCACGCGGACGGTCGAGATCCTGCGCGGCGGGCGCTCGCAGGCGCTCGTCAAGAGCGGCCACGACGGCCTGCCGGCGTACGGCACGTTCGACCACCTGACGGCCAAGCAGGTCCTCGCGCGCGTCGACGAGCTCCTGGAGGGCGGGCGCCTGCGCTCGACCGGCGGGATGTATCCCAAGCTCGAGGCCGCCTGACACCGTGGCCGGCGCCGCCGAGCCCCTGCGCGTCGGCGTGCTCGCATCGGGCGCGGGCACGAACCTGCAGGCGCTGCTGGACAGCGTCCACGGCGCGGAGGCGCTGATCGTCGGCGTCGCGTCCGACCGGCCGGGCGCCGCCGTGCTCGAGCGCGCCGGCGGCGCCGGGATCGAGACCGCGGTCTTCGCGCTCGCCGACCAGCCCGACCGCGACGCGCGCGACAGCGCGATCGCCGACTGGCTGGCGCAGCGCGACGTCGAGCTCGTCGTGCTGGCCGGCTACATGGCGCTGCTGACGAGCCCGTTCCTGCGCCGCTTCCCGGGCCGCGTCCTCAACGTCCACCCGTCGCTGCTGCCGGCCTTCCCCGGCGTGCGCGCGATCGAGCAGGCGGTCGACTACGGCGTCAAGCTCTTCGGCGTCACGGTCCACTTCGTCGAGGACGACGGCGGCGTCGACACCGGGCCGGTGATCCTGCAGCGCGCCGTCGAGCCCGTCGACGCGACCGATCCCGAGGCGATCCACGCCCAGCTGCAGCCGCTCGAGCACGACCTGCTGCCGGCGGCCGTGCGGCTGATCGCGCGCGGCGCGCTGTCGCGCGACCCCGCCAATCCGCGCCGCGTCGTCGTCGACGCCTGACATCTGTCCGTTCGATGTTGCCCGCCGTCCGCGCACGCGCGATGATGGCGCCCGTGCGTTCGTGGCGAGCCCATCCGACGACGCCGCGTGCGCTCGTCGTCGCGCTCTCGCTGACGCTGCTCGGCCTGCCGTCCGCGCAGGCGCTCGTCCGCGACGGCGACGGCCGATCCAACAGGCTCACCGGCACGAACCAGCGCGACCTGCTGCGCGGCGGCCACGGCAACGACGTCCTGCGCGGCAAGGCGGGCCATGACGTGCTGCTCGGCGGCTTCGGCTCGGACAAGCTCTTCGGCGACGGCGGCAACGACCGTCTCGAGGGCGAGTCGGGCAACGACAAGATCCAGGGCGGCGACGGGATCGACCAGATCGAGGGCGGCACCGGCAACGACAGCATCGACGGCGGGCCGGGCGATGACCGCATCGACGGCGGCGACGGCGACGACAGCGTCTTCGGAGGCGAGGGCGACGACTTCATGCTCGAGAAGGGCTTCGGCAACGACACGCTCTACGACGGCGGCCCCGGCGACGACTACATCAACACCAACCGCGGCAGCGACCGGATGCTGCTCGGCCGCGAAGGCGACGACATCCTCATCGGCGGCTCGGGGATCGACGCGATCTACGGCGGCGGCGGCAACGACGTGCTCGAGGGCGGCGGCGGCGGCAACGACATCCTCTACGGCGAGGGCGAGGACGACACGATCATCACGATCGGCGGCTCGAACACGATCCGCGGCGGCGCCGGCAACGACACGATCTGGTCGGGCTATCTGACGGCGAGCGACGTCGACTGCGGCGACGGCATCGACACGGTCTATGCCGGCAACATCACGCTCGGCCGCGGCGAGCGCGGCACGCCGCAGCAGATCCAGGATCCGCTCGTCCGCGAGCCCCAGGACTTCAAGGACTGCGAGACGCTGATCCCCGTCACGGTGCGCGCCAGCCCGCTGTCGAACGAGTACCTCAACCCGCAGTTCATCGACCCGCTCACGCAGGTGGGGACCGCCACCAACGCCGGCCTGTCGAAGGCCGGGCCGCCCGGCGCGCAGGCCGTCGCCGACGTCAGGACGTTCAACTCCAGCCAGCCGCGGCGCCGCTACGGCAAGGCGACGAACGACAACGACTCGCTGACCGTCACCACGAAGGACGTGCTCGACCCCGACGGCGGCCTCTACGGCCTCGGCGGCAACGACCGCCTGGAGGGCGCCGGCGGCGACGACCGGCTCTACGGCGGCCCGGGCAACGACGGCCTCTACGGCCGCGGCGGCGACGACCTGCTCGTCGGCGGCAGCGGCAGCGACACGCTCGAGGGCGGCCGCGGCGAGGACCTGCTCGACGGCGGCCCCGGCAACGACAGGCTCAACGGCGGCTTCGGCGACGACTCGATCTCCGGCGGCAGCGGCAACGACCGCATCGTCGCGCTCGGCGGCGGCAGGGACACGATCGACTGCGGCCCGGGCTACGACCGCGTCGTCGCCGACAAGCGCGACCGGCTGAAGAACTGCGAGAAGATCGAGTAGCGAGCGGTCCCGCTCGTCGGCGCGGCCGTTATCCTCGGCGCCATCGCCGCCGACCCTGACAACACGAGCGCCGAGCCGCTGACAGCACCCGCCGCCGTGCGCATCCGCCGCGCGCTGCTGTCGGTCTCGGACAAGCGCGGTGTCGTCGACTTCGCGCGCGGCCTCGCAGACCTCGGTATCGAGCTCGTCTCGACCGGCGGGACGGCCCGCGAACTGGCGTCCGCCGGACTGGAGTGCCGCTCGATCGAGGACTTCACGGGCTTTCCCGAGATCATGGACGGGCGCGTCAAGACGCTGCACCCGCGCCTCTATGCGGGGCTGCTCGCCGTCCGCGACGACCGCTCGCACGTCGACGCGGCGAGCGAGCACGAGATCGAGTACGTCGACCTCGTGTGCGTGAATCTCTATCCGTTCGAGCGCAGCGTCGCGCGCCGCCTGCCGTCGGCCGAGATCGTCGAGAACATCGACATCGGCGGGCCGACGATGATCCGCGCGGCGGCGAAGAACCACGCCTACGCCGCGGTCGTCACGAGCCCCGAGTCCTACGACGCGGTGCTCGACGAGCTGCGCAGCTCCGACGGCCAGCTGTCGATGTCCACGCGCGAGTCGCTCGCCGCCGAGGCGTTCGCCTACACCGCGCGCTACGACACCGCCGTCGCGCGCTGGTTCGCCGAGAAGTCCGAGGACTTCCCCGCCCTGCACGTGCGCGCGTACGAGAAGGTCTCCGACCTGCCCTACGGCGAGAACCCGCACCAGCGTGCCGCCTACTACCACGAGGTCGGCGCGCGGATGCACGTGCTGTCGATGATCCAGCAGCACCACGGCAAGCAGCTGTCGTTCAACAACCTGCTCGACCTCGACTCCGCGCGCAACATCGTGCGCGACTTCGACGAGGCCGCCTGCGTGATCGTCAAGCACAACAACCCCTGCGGGGTCGCCGTCGGCGCCGACGCGCTGCAGGCCTACGAGCGCGCCTTCGCGACCGACCCGCTGAGCGCCTTCGGCGGCGTGATCGCCTTCAACCGGCCGATCGGCGTCGCGGTCGCCGAACGCCTCTCCGAGCAGTTCGTCGAGGTGCTGTTCGCGCCGGCCTACGAGGACAGCGCGCTCGAGATCCTCACCGCCAAGCCGTCGATCCGCATCCTCGAAGACAACGAGCGGCGCCGGCCGCTGACCGCCGAGCCCGAGATCAAGCAGGTCATGGGCGGGCTGCTGATCCAGGACCGCGATCTCGAGTTCGGCGACCGCACGGAGATGGAGATCGTCACCAAGCGCCAGCCCAGCGACGAGGAGTGGCGCGACCTGATGTTCGCCTGGAAGGTCTGCAAGCACGTGCGCTCCAACGCGATCGTGCTCGCCCGCGACGAGGCGACGGCAGGCATCGGCGCCGGCCAGATGAGCCGCGTGGACTCGGTGCGCCTGGCGATCGACAAGTCGCGCCTGGAGTCGCTGGCGGGTTCGGTGCTCGCCTCGGACGCGTTCTTCCCCTTCTCCGACGGCCCCGAGATCGCGATCGGCGCGGGCGTCACGGCGATCATCCAGCCGGGCGGGTCGCGCCGCGACCCCGAGGTCGTCGACGCGGCCGACGAGGCGGGCATCGCGATGGTCTTCACGAGCCGGCGCCACTTCCGTCACTAGTGCTCCCTCGGGCGGCGGGCCGCAATTGACGCCCATCGAGCGCCACGACTCCGGCGGGCCGTGGGAGGCGCGCTTCGGCTACGCGCGCGCCGTCCGCGCCGGCGACCTCGTGCTCGTCGCCGGCACGACGGCGATCGACGAGGACGGCGTCGTGCACGGCATCGGCGACGCCGGCGTTCAGACCGCCTTCATCCTGGACCGGATCGAGGCGGCGCTGGCGCAGGCCGGCGCGCGCATGGACGAGGTCGTCCTGACGCGCCTGTTCGTCACCGACGTCGGCCGCGCCGACGAGATCGGGCGCGTCCACGGCGAGCGCTTCGGCGCGCACCGGCCGGTGTCGAGCATCGTCGGCGTCGTCGCGCTGCTGGACGCGCGGATGCTCGTCGAGATCGAGGCGATGGCCTACGTCGGCGACTGACGGTCGCCGTTTGCAGGGGACCTGCCGATCCGTCCGGCGCGTCACGCACACTGCGCCGCCCGTGCGCCGACCGCTGCCCGCCGCAACCGCAATCTCTTGATCACTCTTCGAGCCTGGCAGGAGCGCGCCCTGGAGCGCTTGGCTGTGTGGGACGAGGGCTCGTTCCTGCTGTCCGCCGCGCCCGGGGCCGGCAAGACGATCCCCTCGCTCGTGTTCGCCCGCCGGCTGCTCGAGGCGGGCACGATCACGCGCGTGCACGTCGTCTGCCCGACCGCGCCGCTGACGCGCCAATGGGCCGAGGCGGCCGCGCGGATCGGCGTGCAGCTCGCGCCCGACGCCGAGCAGCTGATCCCGCCGCGCGACTTCCACGGCGTCGCGGTGACGTACGCGCGCGCGGCGCAGTCGGCGCAGCGCTGGGCGTCGCAGTGCGGCGAGCGCACGCTGATCGTCGCCGACGAGGCGCACCACCTCGGCGAGGAACTCGCCTGGGGCGAGGGCTTCGCGCGCTCGTTCGCGGCGACGAAACGCTGGCTGCTGCTGTCCGGGACGCCGTTTCGCTCCGACGGCAGCGCGATTGCCGGCGTGCGCTACGAGGACGGCATGGCGGTGCCCGACGTCAGCTACTCCTACGCCGAGGCGGTGCGCGACGGCATCTGCCGGCCCGTCGTCTTCGTCCCCTACGACGGCACGCTGTCGTGGCAGTCGGGCGACGACGTCATCGAGTCGTCGTTCGCGGACGCTGCGCTGTCGGGCCGCGAGGCCAGCCGCCGCTACCGCACCGCGATCTCGACCGAGCTCGCCGACGGCCTGCCACGGATCCTTCGCGCCGCCGACGAGCGCTTGGGAGAGATCCGCGCGGGCGGCCACCGCGAGGCGGGCGGGCTCGTGGTCACGGCCGACGGCGGTCATGCCCGCCGGGTCGCCGCGCTGCTGAAGCAGATCACCGGCCGCTCGCCTGTCGTCGTCGTGCACACCGACGCCCAGGCGGCCGCCAAGCTGCGCGCCTTCGGCAGCGGTCGCGACCGCTGGATCGTCGCCGTGAACATGGTCTCCGAGGGCGTCGACATTCCGCGCCTGCGCGTCGGCGTCTACGCGACGGCGGCCAAGACGCCGCTCGTGTTCCGCCAGATCGTCGGGCGCTTCGTGCGCACGCTGGCCGGCCGCCCGGCCGAGCGCAGCGTCCTGTTCCTGCCCGCCGACGACCTGCTGCGGATGCATGCCGCCGAGGTCGAGGAGGAGCTCCGCCACGTCCTGCGCGCGCCGAGCGAGGACGAGCCGGACTTCGACGTGGCGCAGCGGCGAAGCAGCGAGCCGACCGCACCCGACACCTTCGTCCCGCTGGCAGCCGACGTCGCGCCCCAGCTCGCGCTGTTCGGCGGCGGCCCGCCGCCGCCGACGGTCAACGCCGGTGCGAGCCCGTTCGTCGACTCCGCGCCGCCGCCGGCCGCGACCGAGGAACCCGCCTTCCAGAAGCGCCGGCGCCTGCGCGACCGGCGCCAGAACCTCGTCGTCGCCCTCGCCGGGTTCGAGAACCGCTCGCATCGCGACGTCAACTCCTGGCTGAACCGCGAGGTCGGCGCCGTCGGCGTGCGCGAGGCGACGATCGAGCAGCTCGAGCGCTCGATCGCGCTGCTGCAGGCACGCCTGGATCGGATCGGCCGCCGCCGTGCGAGCCGTGCCTCCTAGACTGCAGCACCGGGAACCGCCCGGCCCCCATGGTGTAGCGGTTAGCACGCGAGGTTTTCATCCTCGTAGCGGGAGTTCGACTCTCCCTGGGGGTATCCAACTAAGCTGATCAGCGTGAGGGCCGTTAGCTCAATCGGTAGAGCAAGGGACTTTGTTACGGAGCGCCAGTCGGGAAACCGCTGGTTTGTCGGCAGCTGTTTGCTGGGACCCCCTGAGAGCCTGAGGTACCCATCGCGGTGACAATCCTCAGGATTGGGCAATCAGCAGGCAACCCCGCAAGGGAGAGCCCTCAGAGGCCATACGCTGCCCGCCCTAACGCTTGCAGGCGAGGGTGAAGAGATGGTCCAGACCGCAACGCTTCGGCGGCCGGTGAGAGCCGGTGCGGTAGGTTAATCCCTAGGTTCTGGGTTCGAGTCCCAGGCGGCCCACTGCACCGGTCCGACGAAACCGGTATCAATCACGCGCACTATATGCGCGCTACATCCAGCCATGTCTAGCCGAGCGAGCGTCGCCAGTGACATCTGCGGCGACCTCGCCATGCTGCACGAGCCCGGCTACGGCACGAGCGGGATGCTCCGCACGGTGTACATCGACGATCTCGTCGTCGTCGCCGACGACATCCTGCTGACCGCGGCCGAGCGCGAGCTGCTGAACCGCGGGCGCGGCGACAGCATCCGCGCCAACCGGACCGCGTTCCAGTACGTCGTCGGCCCGCTGTTCGTGTCGATGGTCGAGCGCGCGACCGGCCGCCGCGTGCTCGCGTTCTCGGGCGAGGTGCATCTCGAGCCGCTCTTCGAGGTCGCCGTCTTCCGGCTCGCACCGGAGTAGGCGCGCGGCGCTCAGGACACCAGGCTGCTCGCGAGACGGCGCTGCGAGCCGGTGGACCACTAGCCTGAGGCTGCGCGCGTAGCTCAGCTGGTTAGAGCACCGCCCTTACAAGGCGGGGGTCGCCGGTTCGAGTCCGGCCGCGCGCATGCCTCCGACGGCTCGGGTCGCGACCGTTATCGTCTGGCGCCTATGGAGCGGTCGACCGCCGCCGCAGGACCGATCAGGATCGTCCTCGCCGACGATCACGCCGTCGTACGGCGCGGACTGGAGCTGCTGCTCGACGCCGAGCCGGACTTCGAGGTCGTCGCCTCGGTCGGCGACGCCGGGGCCGCGATCCGCGCGACGCGCGACCACAAGCCCGACGTGCTCGTGCTCGACCTCAACATGCCCGGCGGCTCCAGCCTCGACGCGATCCCCGAGATCCTCGCGGCGTCCCCGGGAACCGGCATCGCGATGCTGACGATGCAGGACGAGCCCGCCTGCGCGCGCCGGGCGCTCGGCGCCGGCGCGAAGGCCTACGTGCTCAAGAAGGCCGCCGACGACGAGCTCGTCACCGCCGTGCACCGCGTCGCCGCCGGCGAGACGTACCTCAACCCGCAGCTCGGCGCCCGCATCGCCACCGAGCCGCGGGATCCGCCGGCCCCGCCGGATGACCTCTCCGCGCGCGAGGCCGAGGTCCTGGGGATGATCGCGCTCGGCCACACGAACGCCGAGACCGCCGCGCAGCTGTTCCTCTCGGTCCGCACGGTCGAGAGCCACCGCGCCCAC
This sequence comes from uncultured Solirubrobacteraceae bacterium, assembly GCA_963756465.1. GTDB lineage: Bacteria > Actinomycetota > Thermoleophilia > Solirubrobacterales > Solirubrobacteraceae > CADCVQ01. Next base: position 717,378 of record CAVWNK010000004.1, on the reverse strand, counting down.
ATCCAGCAGAAGCTGGGCCGCAACTCACGCGCCGATCTCGTGCGCTACGCGCTCGACCACGGCCTCGTCGAGCTCTGACGCGGGCGGCGAACGTCAGTCGCGGGCCCGGCCCCAGGCGGCCAGGTCGGCGCAGACGGCGAGGATGACGCAGACGGTCTCCAGGCCGCCGCGGACGCCGTCGGTCGCGTTGTGCCACGCGAGCACGTAGACGAGCGTCGTCCACGGCAGCACGAAGAACCCGATCAGCGCCCACGCGTCGTTCTCGAACGCGCGCTGCAGGAGGTTGCCGCCCAGCCAGATGACGAACAGCGCCAGCCGCGGCGAGACGAGCGCGAGCAGGAGGACGATCAGGCCCACAGGGTCTGAACCTATGCCAGATCGCGGCGGCGCTTCTCTGCGAGCGTCTGGGAGTCCTTCTTCTCGCGCAGCTTCTTGGCGGCCTTGTGAGCGGCCTCGTTGCGATCGGCGATCTGACGCGTGAGCTGATCGAAGGCGGCCTTCGACGTCGACCTGCCGGGACCGGGCTGCTGGAGCGGCTTTTCAGTTGCCATTGGGGCGAACCTTTCAGTAGAAGCCCGAGGCGCTCAGGGTATCGCCTGCTCAGGCAGCGCGTTCCTCGAACGCCTCGCTCATCCCCTCCGCCAGCGAGCCGAGTTCGTCGCGCAGCGCGCGCACCTCGCCGGCCAGGCGCTGCTGGTTGGCGACGTCGGTCGACGCCGACACGCTCAGCAGCGAGCCGCGGATCGTGTCCAGCTCGACGACGACGCGCTCCATCTGGTCATAGAAGGACTCGAGCTGGGCCTCCATCCTGCGCTGCACGGAGAGCTGGTGCTCGAGCGCGGCGATCAGCTCCGCCTTGCCCGAGCCGGCGAGCTCGCGCAACCGCGCCTCGACGCGCGACGGCGGCGACTCGTCGAGCGCCTCGTGGAGCAGTTGCGCGCGCGAGGCCGACAACTCCATCAGCGACACGAGCTCGTCGACCGCGCCCGAGACCTCCTCGTAGGGCAGCTGCGCGCGCTCGATCGCGTCGCGGATGCGCTGCTCGATCGCGCGCGCTGCGAGCAGGTGACGGCGCACCGGGGGCGCGAGCGTTCGCGGGTCCAGCCGCTTCGTGCCGCCCGCGAGCTGCGCCCGGTGCTCGGCGCGCTCGCGCGCCAACACGGCCGCCGCCTCCTCCTCGTCGAAGAACGTCCACGCGGCCGCGATCGCATAGACGACGAGCGCGGCGACGAGCGCCAGCAGCACGCTGGGACCGAGGATCACGCCCGCCGCCATCGTCCCGACGAGCAGCGCGACGTTGAACGGCTTGGCGGCCGCGTTGGCGGCGAGCGCGCCCGCGAACTCGCCGCGGCTGTAGGGACGTTTCGCGGGCAGGTTGCTCATCTCGGGCGGAGCGTCTCTCAGAAGAACGAGCTGATGCTGCGGTAGACCGTCTCGATGTCGTCCGTGTCGCCGGTGTAGGACTTGCCGCCGGAGGCGTCGGCGATCCGCTCGAGGCTCTCCGCGGCGCCCTGCGCGCCGGCCGAGTAGGCGATCGTGAACACGCGCACGCGGCGCGGCGAGTCGCCCTGCGCGTCGAGCTCGCGCACGAGCGCGTCGACGGACGTCGTCGAGTCGGTGTCCTCGCCGTCGGTCAGCAGCACGACCGCGTTGATGCGGCTCGTGTCGGCGAGCTTCTTGACCTGCGCGGTCGCCGCCGCGGTGGCGTCGTAGATCGCCGTGCCGCCGTCGGCGACGAGCCCGGCGACGCGGCCGATCAGCTCGTCGCGGTTGGTGCCCACGCGGGCGATCGGTGCCAGCGGCGAGATGCGGTCGTTGAAGGTCGTCAGCCCGACGCGGTCCTGCGGCGCGACCTCGCGCAGGAACGTCTGGACGCCCTTCTTCGCGTTCGCCAGGCGGCCGCCCTGCACCATCGATCCCGACGTGTCGAGCACGAGCAGGACGTTGGCCGGCTTGCGGTCGGCGCGCCAGGCCTTCTTGATCGCGTCGAGCACGCGCGGCTCGGGCGCCGACAGCACGCGCGTGGGCTGTGCGGGGTCGACCCCGTTGGCGGCGGTCAGCGGTGCCGACGGCTTCTGCTTGAGGTCCGCCGGGCGGAAGCCGTAGCGGGCTGCGGTGGCGCCGTCGATGTTCTGCTGCAGGTACGCGCCGAAGGCGGCGGCGCCCTTGCGCTGCGGCTCCGTCACCCACGGCGCGTCGAGCGCGATGTACGGGTTGTCGGAGTAGAACGTGCCCTCCGCCGGGTAGATCGCGACGAGCCTCTCGCGGCTGCCGCGGCGCTGGTTGAAGTCGACGAGCGTCGCCTCCTCCATCGCGACCGCCGACGCGTAGCCAAGGCCGTTGCGGCGCAGCTGGTCGGAGATGAACAGCGTCGTGTCGCCGTAGTGGACGATCGAGCGCTCGATGTCCTTGACCTGCGCGCGGCCCTTGGCGATGTCGGCCGTCGTCAGGCCTTCCTTCTTGCCTGTCGCCGAGTAGTACTCCGCGACGACCGCCGACAGCCCCGACGTCGAGAAGTCGGGGTTCGTGTGGACGAGCTTGAACTGGCCGAACTCGGGCTTGCCGAAGGCACCCCAGCCCTGCTTGGAGCGCGCGAGCTTGAGGATGTCGGCGAAGCCGAGCTTCTTCTCCGGGTAGCCGAGCGCGCGCGCCATCGGCTCCCACATCGCGATGACGAGCGGCGTGCGCACGATCGACGGGTTGTCCGCGGGCGCATAGGGCTGGTCGGCCGCGAAGTTCAGCAGCCCGCCCCACAGCGAGCTCGACGGCGACCAGGCCGTCGGCTTCAGCCGGCCGCTGGCGATCTTCGTCTGCGCGTCGCCGGAGGCGACGTTGGAGGCCTTCACGAAGACGCTCTTGCCGTCGACCTCGGCGCCCGACGCGTTGAACCTCCGGACGAGCGGGACGAGCAGTTTCTCCTTCTCGGGCGAGTAGGCGAAGTCGACGCTGATCGCGCCCGCGGGCGCGGTCGCGGGGGCGGTCGTGCTGCCGGCCGTACCGCCGGGATCGTCGCCTGCATCGCCGCCACCGCCCGAGCCCAGGACGGCGATCAGCGCCACCGCGACGACGGCGACGGCAAGCAGCGCGAGCTGACGCTTCTTCATGAGCGCACGATAGAGGCAAACGACGGCCGGGCCCCCAGGGGAGCCCGGCCGCGTGTGGCACCTCCAGCGTGGCTAGCCGCGCGCTATGCGTCGCACGGGTTGCCGCTGTAGTCGGCGATCGCCTCGCTGACGATCACGTCGGGCAACAGGACGTTGTCGAGCCAGATGGCCCGGCGCCTGATCGAGTTCGGCGTCGTCGTCGTGTGGTTGATCCGCAGCGTCGCGAGCAGCAGCGGAATGTTCACCGGCCCGGTCAGGGTGTTGTAGTTCTGACCGTTGACGCGCAGCCCGACGACCTTGCCCGCGGCCGACAGCGTCGGATTGCCGCTGCTCGTGCAGGTCGCGGCCGCGTCGGCCTCGGTCGCACTCGCCCTGATGCCGGACAGGCTCACCGTCGCCAGCGCCGTGTCGGCGTGCGCGGTCGCCTTGTCGCCGACCGCCGGAGCGCTCGCCGCCAGGTCGTCCGGTGTCTGGTCGGTCTTCGCGTTGGGGACGTCGGCGTTGACCTGCAGGCCGACGACGCTCAGCGCCGCGGACACGGCACCATTGGTGCCGTCGCGACACGGGTCGTTGGGCCGGTTGGCCACCACGGGCTCCAGCAGCCCGAGGAGGTTCAGCGCGCTCGCCCGGCAGGAGAAGCGGCCGTTGCGGTCGTCGTCGATGATCGTGCCCTCGCCCTGACCGTCGGCGATCGTGCCCCCGACCGGGTTGGAGAGGTTGACGACGAACGTCTCGTCGGGCTCGTCGGTCGTGTCGCCGATGACCTGCACGACGACGTCAGCGCTCGTGGCCCCGGCGGGGAACGTGACCGTGCCGCTCGTCGCGTTGTAGTCCTGGCCCGCAAGCGCCGTGCCGTCCGCCGTCGCGAAGTCGACCTTGACCTCGGCCGGGGCGGCCTGTTCGAGCGTCACCTTGAACGTGGCGGGCGTGGTGCCCGCGTTGCCCTCGTCGACGACGACGTCGTCGATGCTGACCTTCGCGACGACGACCCACAGCTTGCCGGCGGTGCCCGTCACGGTCCGGCCCTGAGCGTCGACGAAGCTCGCCGTGATCGTGTCGTTGCCGGCGTTCGCGCCCGTGTAGGTGAAGCTCACCTCGCCGGCAGCGTTCGTGCGGCAGTCGGCCGGCACGCAGGTGCCGGTCGCGCCGGCGTTCGCGCCGCTGACGCTGAACGTCACGAGCACGCCGGTCTGCGGCACGCCCTCCTTGCTGACGGTCGCCGTCACCGTGTGCGTCGTCCCGACCGGGTTGGTGGCCGTCGGCGGGTCGAGCATGACGTCGGTCGGCACGACGACCTGCGCGCCGCCGACCGCGGCGGGCCGGCCGCTGGCGACATTGCGCGCGAGCACCTTGAGGTACGACGGGAACGTGACGATCTCGTCATGCCAGCAACAGACGTCGAGCTGGTTGGTGATCCCGACCGCCGAGCCTTCCGTCGTCGGCTCGATGTTGGCGTACTGGGCGGGGAAGTTGAACGTGAACTGGTCGGCGTCGGGCAGGTACGCGTAGGGAGCAGACAAGCCGGCCTGCGACAGACCCATCAGGCCCCCGCCGGCGTTGACGAAGTTCGCGATGTCGGCCTGGCGGCCGTTGAGTGCCGTGCTCTCGGACTGGTTGAGCCCGCCGAAGGGGGTCTGCGAGACGCTGCTGGCCACGGCGATCATCGCGAAGCCCGCCAGCGACCGCGAGGCGATGTTGCCGGCGCCGTTGACGTACGTGACGCTGCCCGGCGTCGCGGAGTCGACGGCGTCCCAGAACGCGGTCACGTTGTCGCCCGGGCTCTTGCCGCCGCCGACGACGAGAATGCCCGAACCGCCGTTCGTGACGTTGGCCAGCACACCGTTGTTGACGACGTTCTGGTAGACGCTGATCGGTCCATGCCCGCCGGGACCTCCATCCTCGGCATCGATTCCCATCAGCGTGATCGGCCCGGCCTGCGCGGCGCTCGCGCCGAAGCCGACGATCGAGAGGGACAGCGCCGTGGCGAGCACGGCGCGTCTGAGCGTTCGCTTCGTGGACGTGCAGAAGCCTTCGCGCGTGTGCGACATGTACTTCCCCCTTGGGATCGTTCCGGCCTCTGCAGGCCGGTGGTTCACTGCCCCGCTGCTTGGGACCGTCTCATGCCGCGCTGCGCGCAGGCAACGGCTGGTCGACCGTTTCTCCGACCATGAGTGACGAACCTCACAGGAGCGTGTCGTGCGGGTAGATTCGCGCCATGAACGGCGAACCGCTGCTACCGGCCGCGCTCGTCGTCCGGGGCCATCTCGTGACGTTCGACGACGCCCGGCCGCAGATCCCCGACGGCGCGCTGTACGTCGATCGCGACGGGCTGATCGTGGCGGTCTGCGAGCAGTCCGACGCACCGCCGGCGGGGTTCGACGGCGCCAACGTCGTCGAGGTCGGCGACGCGGTCGTCTACCCCGGCCTGATCGACCTGCACAACCACATCGCCTACAACTGCCTGGGGCTGTGGAGCGCGCCCGGGCGCGAGCTGCCGTGGACGCGGCGCTACGAGTGGCCGAAGGACCCGGACTACCTGCCGTCGATCACGCTGCCGGTCAACGCGCTGTGCAAGGCCAACGGCAAGGCGGTGCTGAAGTACGTCGAGACGAAGGCGGTGATCGGCGGGGTGACCGCGATCCAGGGCTCGTCGAAGGTCGGGCGCCCGTTCGAGGGTTGGATGGTACGAAACGTCGAGTACGAGACGTTTCGGACCGGGCGCGTCGGGGTCCGCCAGGCCGTGTTCGCGCTCGAGGGCGAGAAGGAGTTCGCCCGGACGCGGCGCGCATTGGAGGCCGGCGACGCGTTCATCTATCACCTCGCCGAGGGAACCGATCCGTCGCTGGTCGCCGAGTACGACGTGCTCGATTCGGGCGGCGTGCTGGCGCCGCGCTTCGTCGGCATCCACTGCACCGCGCTGGGCGACCGGCAGTACGCGGGGTGGGTGCCGCGCGGCGGCTCGGTGGTGTGGTCGCCGTTCTCGAACCTGTGGCTGTACGGGGCGACGACCGACGTGGCGTCGGCGCGGGCGCGCGGGATGCGGATCTGCCTCGGGGCGGACTGGTCGCCGTCGGGGTCGAAGTCGCTGCTCGGGGAGCTGAAGGTGGCGGACCTGTACAACCGTGAGCGCTTGGGCGGGCTGTTGTCCTCGGCGGACATCTGCCGGATGGCGACATGCAACCCGGCGGACGCGATCGGCTGGAGCGATCGCTTGGGGCGCCTGCGGGCGGGGCTGCACGCCGACCTGCTCGTCGTCGCGCGGCGCGAGGACGACGTCTACGGGAACCTCGTCACGAGCATCGAGGCGGACGTTCGTCTCGTGACGATCAACGGCTATCCGATGTACGGCGTCGACGGGCTGATGCGGGCGGGCGCCGCGGTCAACCCGGAGCCGATCGACGTCGGCGGGTCGGTCGGCATGCGGACGGTGTCGCTGCGCGACGCGCGGATCGAGGACGCCGACATGTCGTGGCCGCAGGTCGTGGGTGCGCTGGATGAGATCCGGGCCGATGCGCCGGCGGCGCACGAGAAGTCGCTGGCGGCGAGCGGTGAGCACTTGGCGCTGATCCCGGACAAGCCATGGGACGATCCGACGGCGAGCGGGCCGCCGGTCGATCTCGGGGTGCGGATCGGGCCGCTGGACAGCCTGACGGCCGATGACGCGTACTTCGACGCGGTCGAACGGGCGACGCTGCACGGCGGCGCGTTGAGCGGGCTGCGGGCGTACTACGCGCGCGCGCCGGCGCCGTAGTACACGCGGCCGCGTGTGCTAGCCGGGCGTCGCCGGGGCGGGCGCTTCGGCCGCCGGTGCGGGCGCGGACGGGCCGATCGTGGGCGCGGCGCCGCCGGTGCCGGGGTCGGCGGTCGGCGAGGGCGGCGCGGGTTGGGGTGCCGCAGCGGGCGCCGGCGCGGGTGCGGTCGCGGCGGCTGCCGGGGTCGGCTTCGCCGGCGGCCGGGCGGTTGTCCCCGGCACGGCACCGCCCGTCGCCGCCGCGTCGTCGTGGTTGCGCCCGCGGGTCGAACCGCTGTGCTCCCGCGGAGCGGCGCCTGCGCTGTCCTCGACGGTGACCGGCGCGGCGGGTGCGACCGGCGTGACCGGCGCGGGCGCGACCGCGTTCGTTGGGCCCGACGAGGCGCGCGTGATGGAGTCGACGAGCTGCGGCAGCGCCGCGTCGGGGACGTCGCCGGAGAGCAGCGGCAGCGGATCGACGGCGCAGGCCGAGCAGGCGGCCGGACCGCGACGCACCTCGAGGTGCAGATGCGGCGCGCTGCTCGAGCCGGTCGAGCCGACGAGGCCGATGACCTGGCCGCGCTTGACGCGCGCGCCGGGGCGCATCGCAGCGGCGAAGGCGCTCATGTGGGCATAGCACGTGGCGAGGTGCGGGCGGTGCTGGATGCAGACGAAGTTGCCATAGCCGCCCGACCCGCCCGGGGACTCGACGCTGGCGACCTGCCCGGCCTCGGCGGCATGGATCGGGGTGCCGGTCGGGGCGAGGAAGTCGACGCCGTTGTGGAGGTGGCCGGGGCGCGGGCAGCCGAAGTAGCCGCAGCCGCCGATGACGCCCTTGACGGGCGTCGCGAGCTCGCCGCTGCCGGGCAGCGGGAGCGTACCGAGCAGGCGCCAGGCGCGAGCGCGCTCGAGGACCATCGCGGTCGCGAGGCGGCCGCGCGGGCCCGGCCCGTAGCGCGCGCCGACGGCGCGTCGGGCATCCCTGCCGAGGTTCTGCGCGCCGCCGGCCCTGAGGTCGGCGGCGATCGCCATGACGACGTCGAAGTCGTCCTTGACGGAGGGGTGGCGCCGGCTGCGGTTCGGATAGGTGCTCGGCCTCAGGATGCCGCTGGTTGCCGCCTGCCTGTGGCGCTTCCAGTGGATCGTCTCGGCGAGGGTCTGCGGGGCCTCGCCGAAGCCGGTCTCCTGGTAGTGAACGGCGGCGACGAGGTACCAGGAGACGCCGAAGCGACGCTTGGCGATCTTGTACAGCGAGAAGTACGGATGGCCGTGGAGGATGCGCCGTCGTTCGCTGAGGGGCTTCTGGGCGCGACGGATGTCGGCCGGCGTCGGCGTCCCCTCGAGATCGACCGTGAGCTGCCGGGCGAGCTGGTCGGGCGTGTCGCCGGCGGCGAGCGGATTGTCAGCCTTGGTCCGCTGGCTGAAGGACATCGCGACCGCGAGCAGCAGGCACAGCACAGCGCCCCCCGCGAGCAGCGGAGGCAGCAGCACCCTTCGGGCCAGCCTGTGAGCCGGCCGCAGACGATTCCGTGTCGACGCCTCCACCCAGGGATGGCACTTCTACGCTCCGACGCTGTCGCCTTCCTCGTGCAGGACGTCTACCGGCGGATGCCGATTCGCGGGCGCGGGCGGTTGGGGATCAGGCGACCGAGCTCGAAGGCCCAGACGGCGGGGCCGTCGAGGAGGCCGAGCAGCGCGCCGTCGCGGTCGCCGCGCGCCGCCGCGATCGCGCCCTCGATCGCGCGCTTGCTGCTCCACAGCGCAAGGCCCGGCCACCTGCGTCGCGGCAGCGCGCCCGGCCAGCGCCGTGCGAGCCAGTTCGCGCCCGCGCCGTGGCGCGCGCGCTGGGCGAGCATGCGCGCGATCGTCTGGCGGTTGTGGTGGATCGCCGCCGCGTGCTCGCGCCGCTCCAGTTCCCACCCGGCGGCGCGGATCCGGAAGCAGAGGTCCGCGTCGCCACCGGAGCGGATCCGGGCTTCGAATCCCCCGACCTGCGTGAAGGCCTCGCGCCGCACAGCGGCATTCGCCGTCTGCGCGAACGACCAGCCGTCACGCGACAGCGTGATCTCCTGGCTCATCGACGACTTCAGCCAGGCATAGCGGGGCGCAGCGGCTGCCGGTTCCTGCGGCTCCTCGTCGATAACGGCCCCCGCCAGCACGCCGGTGGCCGGTTGCGGCGCCGCCGCGAAATACGCGTCGAGCAGGTCTGGGGGCGGCAGCACATCGGCGTCGAGAAACACGATCCAGGGGGCTTCGCCCTCGGCAGCCGCGCGATTGCGAGCGTGGTAGGAGGTCTGCAGCTCCCCGGCCCCGAGGACCCGCACGCGCCCATGCGCCGAGTCGCCCGCCGCGGCCCGGTTGTCGGCGACGGTGACGGTGTCCCCGGATTCGAGCCGCAGCGCCGCCAGACGCTCGACCACCAGCGCCAGCTGCGCATCCGAGCCGTAGAACGGCAGCACGACGTCGACAGAGGGGCGTCCCACGGCCAAATCTACGACGCCGGCCCCGACCTCCGCGGCGTGTTCCTATACTGGCCACTCTTGGGGGCGTAGCTCAGTTGGTTAGAGCGCCGGCCTGTCACGCCGGAGGTCGCGGGTTCGAGTCCCGTCGCTCCCGTCTCACGAAGCCCCTGCTGCTTGACGCGATTCCTACGATCAAGGCGCCGCGTGCGGATGTCGATGTCGACGTCGACGTCGACGAGCGGCCCGTTCAGGGAGAGTGGTGATCTTGCGTGCCGGACTCACCGCGCGGTGGTCGGGCCAAGCGGGCGACCGTCGTCGCCGGCACGTGACCCACTTTTGCGCCGCGGATGCGCTGTCGTCGGCGATCGTGTCGCGTCAGGGGTCGCATGCACCCCTTCGTTCGACACGACCGCCGCGGGCCGCTCCGCGTCGCGCATCGCCGGTGCGGTCGGGTGTGCGCTCGTGACGACGCGGCCGGCGCGAGCGAATCCGTCGAGTGGCGATGTTCGACGGCTCAGCCGTCAGAAAGCGCCACTCGATCGAGACGCGTGCGTGTCACGAGTCTGCACGGACGCCGCCCACGCAGGCGACCGATGAGTTTGCTCGGCCGCCACGGTCTGATCCCCGACCACGAGGAGCGACCGCATGCCTGGAGCACGACCCGCGGACGGGATCACGTCCGCCCGCGCCGCCCGCGCGCGGCGGATCGCGCCGCTGCCCGCGAGGCGCGAGGCGTAGCGGCCGCCCGACCGCTCGACGAGCGCATGGACGTGCCGCCCAACCCGCATCGCGCCGGCTCGCCGACGACCGGAATGCTGGTCCTCGCCAGCCCGTGCGTGCACGGCGACGTCGCGCGCCTCGTCGAGCGCCTGGCCGCGGTCATCCTGACGTGCGACGCGCCGACGATCGCGTGCGACGCGCACGACCTCCCGGCGAGTCTCGTCAGCGTCGAGGCGCTCGCCCGCCTGCAGCTCGCCGCCCGGCGACGCGACAGGCGCATCCGCTTAGACCGTGTCTCGCCGGAGCTTCAGCGGCTGCTGGAGCTCGTCGGCCTCGCCGGCGTCGTGTCCGTCGCCGCGGCCGCGGACCGGAAGGGGCGGCTATGAATCGAGCGTCGCCGGCACGCCGAACAGCGGGTACAGCCGCTGCGTGTCGAGGAAGCAGTTGATCGCGGCGACGCGGCCGTCGACGACATCGATGAGCTGCAACGACCACGGCTCGAACTCGCCCTTCGGTCCGCTGGCCCGGTACTGCGCGAACCCGGGCATCGCGTTGGCGCCGATCGGCACGAGCCGTGACCCGCGGCACTCCGAACCGGGACCCAGGTTCCATGCCCGGATCTCCTCCGCACCGCAGAGCCACAGCTCGTACGGCGGCATCGACATCGTCGCGTCCTCGTGCAGCAGCGCGACGAGCGCATCGAGGTCGAAGTCCTCGAACGCCTCGACGTAGCGCCCCAGCAGCTCGCGATCGTCGGCGTCGATCGAACGCTCGGAGGCATCGTCGACCGCGATGTCACGATCGGCAAGCGTCGCGCGCGCCCGCTGCAGCGCCGAGTTCACCGACGCGACGCTCGTCCCCAGCAACTCGGCCACCTCGGTCGCCTGCCAGCGCAGGACCTCGCGCAGGATCAGCACCGCGCGCTGGCGCGGCGGCAGGTGCTGCAACGCCGCCACGAACGCCAGCCGCAGCGTCTCGCGCGACATCGCGAGCGCCGCTGGGTCGCCCCCGATCGGGGTGACGAGCGCGTCCGGGATCGGCTCGACCCACGCCTCCTCGCCGTGCGTGACGAGCGTCGCCGCGTCGACCGCGGACGTACCGGCCGGCCCGAGATCCATCGGCCGTGCGCGCCGGCTGCGCCCGTCGAGCATCGTCAGGCACACGTTCGTCGCGATCCGGTACAGCCACGACGACAGCGCCGCGCGCCCCTCGAAGCGGTCGAAGCTGCGCCACGCGCGCAGCATCGTCTCCTGCACCGCGTCGTCGGCGTCGAAGGCCGAGCCCATCATCCGGTAGCAGTAGCCCGTCAGCTGCGGGCGCAGCTGCGCGAAGGCGCGCTCGAGCTCAGCGGGACGCGGCTTCGTGACCTCAGCCATCGGGTCGTAGGCTAACGACGCGACCCGCCATGCACGAGCGCCTCCCCGACACGACGTCATGCCCGAGCTGAAACCCGGCGACCTGCTCGGCGGCTGCCGCGTCGAGAACGTCATCGCGCGCGGCGGCATGGGCGTCGTCTACCGCGCCGTGCAGCTCGACCTGCAGCGACCCGTCGCGCTGAAGGTCATCGCGAGCGATCGCTCGCAGGACCCCGAGTTCCGCGAGCGCTTCGAGCGCGAGTCGCGGATGGCGGCCGCGATCGACCACCCGAACATCGTGCCCGTCTACGCCGCCGGCGAGGAGCGTGGCGCGCTCTACATCGTCATGCGCTTCGTGCCGGGCAGCGACCTGCACGCCGTCATCAAGCACGTCGGCACCCTCGCCGCCGAGCGGGCGGCCGCGATCGTCGCCCAGGTCGCCGCCGCCCTCGACGTCGCCCACGCCGCGGGCCTCGTGCACCGCGACGTCAAGCCGGCCAACGTCCTGCTCGCGCGCGATGCCGACCATGCCTATCTCAGCGACTTCGGGCTCATGCGCGCGCTGGACCCCGACTCCCCGCTCACCGACAGCGGGCGCTGGATGGGAACCGTCGACTTCGCCGCCCCCGAGCAGCTCGCCGGCGAGCGCGTCGACGCGCGCTCGGACGTCTACTCGCTCGGCTGCGTCCTCTTCGCGGCCCTCACCGGTGCGCCGCCGTTCCAGAAGGGGACCGTCACGGCGACGATGCTCGCCCACCTCCACGACCCGCGACCCAGGCCCTCCGCCAGCGGCGCGCCAGCCTCCTTCGATCGCGTCATCGCGCGCGCGCTCGCCAAGGCGCCCGCCGAGCGCTACCCGTCGGCCGGCGACCTCGGCCGCGCCGCGCTCGCGGCCGCGCGCGGCGAGCCCGTGACCGCGTCCGAGCGCACGGTGGCGGTCGGCCAGGCCGCGCCCGAGGGCTCGCCCGAAAAGACGGCGCCGACCGCGGTCGTCGGGCGGCGCCGGCGTTCGCTGGCGCGGGCGATCACGCCGCGCCCGGCGCCCGCCGCGACCGCTCCCACGCGCGTACCGGCGGTGCCCGCGGCGCCCGCGCCACCGGCCCGTGGCCGCCGCCGGCTGGGGCGCCGCGGCGTCGCCGCCGCGCTCGTCTTCCCGCTCGCCGGCATCGCCACCGTCGCCGCGTTCATGCTCGGGGCCGACGCCGACAACGACGCCGCCGCCGCGCAGACGCGGCCCCTCACCGACAACGAGACCAGAGCCGCCGCCGAGGCCTTCGCCCAGGCCTACGAGACCGAAGACGGCCGCGCCCTGCGGCGCGTCCTCAGCGCAGACGTGCAGCGCGTCCTTCCCGACGGCGTCGTGCGCGGACGCAACGCCGTCGCCACGGAGTACGAGCGCCAGTTCAGGGCCAACGCCACGCAGAGCTACGAGCTCGAGAACCTCGAGGTGCGCGGTGGCCGCGCCGGCCGCGCCGCCGGCGACTACCGCGTCCGGCGCTCGGGCGGTGCGTCGATCAGCGGCAGGATCGTGTTCGCCGTCGTCCGCGACCAGGGCCGCACCCGGATCGCCCTGATCACGGTCACTCCGAACGCGTGAGGCTCAGCAGCGCTTCGCCACGACGACCCGCATGGCGCTCCCGCGCCGCACGCGCGTGCCCGCGTCGGGCTCCTGCGTGCAGACCGCGTACGTCCCCGGCCGCAGCGCGTCGAGGATCCCGCCGCCGCGCTCGACCTCCGCGCGCAGCCCCAACGAATCCAGCACGCCCTCCAGTTCGTCCTCCTCGACGCCCGCCAGCTGCGGAACGGTCACGAGGACGTCGCGCGTCACGCGCAACGCGGCAAGCGCGGGCTTGCGGCGCGGTGCGGTCGCGATCACATCGACGACGTTCGCCCCCGGCGCCAACGGCACGACAGCCGAGAACCGGCCCGAGGTCACGAGCGCCGGCCGCCCGAGCACCGTCACCTGCGACACCGCCGGCGCCACGCGCCCGCGCACGTCGACGGTGCCGCCGCGGACGACGGCGCCGTCAGACGGAGCGGTGATCGCCAGCCGCACGGGCGACAGCAGCGCGGGCGCGGGATCGTCGCCGCCACAACCGCCAAGCAGGACGACGGCGAGGACGCCGATGAGGATCGCTGCGCGCACGGGACCGCGGAGGCTAAGGGTTCGCGTGCTGCCGCCGGCCTGGAACCCGATCAGAAGCGGACGCCGAAGCGCGCGCCGCCCAGCGGCGACTCGCCCACCGACACCGTCGCGCCGTGCGCGCGCACCTGCTGGCTGACGAGCGCCAGCCCCAGCCCCGAGCCCGGCGCCGTCGTCCCGTCGGCGCGCACGAACGGCTCGAAGATCCGCTCGCGCTCGGCCTTCGCAACGCCCGTGCCGTCGTCGTCGACGAGCAGCGAAGCGCGCCCGTCGAACTGCAGCGTCACCGCCACCGCGCCGCCGCCGTGGCGCGCACCGTTCTCGAGCAGGTTGTCGACGAGCATCCGCAGCCCCGGCTCCCAGCCGCGCACCACGACCGGCTCCTCGGGCAGCGCGATCGACCACACCACCGAGGGATGGCGCGAGCGCGCCGACGACAACGCCACGCTCACGAGATCGGCCAGCTCGACCTCGGCGTGCTCCACGGCCGCCGAGTCGCCGCGTGCCAGCGCCTGCAGGCCTTCGAGCAGATCCACCAGGCGGCGGTTCTCGGCCAGCGCGTCGGCGACCATCGAGGCGCGCTGCGCGGCGGGCATCTCCGGATGGCGGCTGATCGCCGACAGGTTCGCCTGCACGCTCGTCAACGGCGTGCGCAGCTCATGGCCCGCGTCGGCGGTGAAGCGCCGTGTCGCCGCCAGCGCGCGCTCCCGATCGGCCGCCGAGCGTCCGAGCCGCGCGAGCATCTCGTTGAAGCTCGCCGCCAGCGAGCGCAGCTCGGCGGGCCCGTCGTCACCCGGGACGCGGCGGTCGAGATCCTCGGTCGAGGCGATCCCCGCCGTCGCGGCGCGCAGGCGCCGCAAGGGCCGCAGGATCAGCTCACCCGCGAGATACACCCCGAACGCGGCCACCAGCAGCGCCGCCGCGCCGAACCCGAGCAGGCGCCGGTTCAGCTCTGACAGCTTGCGCTCGACGGGCCGCAGCCGCGTCGTCACCTCCAGCCGCGCGACGCCGCCCAGGGCGTCGAGGCTGACCGCGTAGGAGCGGTAGCGCTCGCCGCCGACCTCGAAGGTGTGCAGCCCCAGGCGTGACGTCGGCCCGCCCTGCGGCGGCGGGCGCCCGTAGGCCGGCAGCTCGCGCCCGTCGAGCAGCAGACGCAGCGACGTGCCCGTCGCCGACAACACGTTGTCCAGGCGCTGGTCGCGGGGCGGAAGCTCACGCTCGACGGCCGCCAGCGCCGTCTCGTTGGACAGCTCGGCGGTGCGCTTCAGGCGATCGTCGAGCGCGTCGCGCTCGGAGCGGTCGACGTAGTTGGAGACGACGATCCCGGCACCGGCGAGCACGCACGCGAGCATGAGCGTGATGCCGAGCGTGAGCCGGCCGCGGAGGCTGCGCATGGCATGAAACCTAGACCTGCAGGATAAAACCGATGCCGCGCACCGTCTGCAGCACGCGCGCCTCGCCCTCGGCTTCGAGCTTGCGCCGCAGGTAGCCGACGAAGACGTCGGCGATGTTCGTGCCGGGGTCGAACGTGTAGCCCCAGACCTCCTCGTGCAGTCGCGCGCGGTCGAGCACCTCGCCGGGCTGGCGCATGAACAGGTGCAGCAGCTCGAACTCGCGCCGCGTCAGACCGAGGTCGCGGCCGCCGCGTGTCGCGCCGTGCGAGCGCGGGTCCAGCGCGATGTCGCCGACGGTGAGCACCGCGTCGGGCGTCGACGGGCGGCGGCGCAGCAGCGCCTGCAGGCGCGCCGTCACCTCCTCGAGCGCGAACGGTTTGACGACGTAGTCGTCGGCGCCCGCCTGCAGCCCGCGCACGCGGTCGTCGACGTCGTCGCGCGCCGACAGCACGCAGACGGGGACGTCGTCGCCGTCGGCCCGCAGCCGGCGCAGGACCTCGAGGCCGTCGAGGTCGGGCATCGCGAGGTCGAGCAGGATCACGGCCGGGGAGACGGACTCGATCGCCGCCAGCGCGGCGCGCCCGCCCGACGCGCGAACGACGTGAAAGCCCTCGAGCTCGAGGCCGGCACCGACGGCCCGGCGGATCGCCGCGTCGTCATCGACGAGCAGGACGACGGGGCGGGCGGGACCCGGATTGCCGTCGTCGAGCTCAGTGTCCACGCGTGACGACCTCGCAGTCACGCGCGACCCTGTCGATCCGGTCCGCGTGGACGCGGTCGCGCCCCTTGCCGCAGGTGATCTGGTCACGCGCTCCGTCCGCGGCGCGGATGCTGTCGTGGCCGTCGCCGCCGAGGACGACATCGTCGGGCCCGCCGCGGGCGTCGATGCGGTCCTTGCCGGCGCCGCCCAGCAGCGTGTCGGCGCCCGGGCCGCCGACGAGCGAGTCGTTGCCCGCGTCGCCGGCGAGCAGGTCGTCACCCGGTCCGCCGTTGAGCCTGTCGTTGCCGGCGCCGCCGCGCAGGTCGTCGTCGCCGCCGCGCCCGTGGATCTTGTCGGGGCCCGCGGTCCCGACGATCCGGTCGGCCCCCTTCGTGCCGCGCAGCGCGGGTGCCGCGAACGCTGCGACCGTCGATCCGCCCGCGAGGGCGGCGACAAGGAGGGCAACGAACACGACACGGCAGCTCATGGGACGCACACGATGACGTAGCGCGCGCGTAAGCGAGCAGCCTGCGCCCCGCTCTCATCGAGTTCTCACCAGAGGTGAGGCTTCGGTGAGAGTGCCGTCCAACGGTGTTCCGGGGTGCGCACAGTTTCAGCAGCAACCCCAACGTGAGGACGCAGACCATGAACAGGACCCAACTTGTAGGAGCCATCGCAGCCGTCGGCCTGATCGTTCCCGCCACGGCGCTGGCCGCAACGATCGACGGCGGTCCTCGGGGCGAGCGCCTGCGCGGCACGAGCCTCGCCGACACGATCAACGGCAACGGCGGCAACGACCGCATCCGCGGTTTCGGTGGAAACGACGCGCTCAACGGAGGACCCGGCAACGACCGCGTCTTCGGCGGCTCGGGCAACGACTCGATCCGCGGCGTCGCCGGCAACGACTGGCTCAACGGCGGTCCCGGCGACGACGCGATCATCGGCGACACCAACGGCACGGGCGACGTGACGTCGTTCGATCGCATGTTCGGCGCCGGCGGCAACGACACGATGCGCGGCGGCGACTCGGCCGACCGCATGCACGGCGGCTCGGGCAACGATCAGATGCTCGGCGAGAACGGCCGCGATCGCATGTCCGGCGGAACCGGTGACGACGTCCAGGACGGCGGCGCGGGCAACGACGTCATCTTCGCCAACCGCGGCGTCGACATCTCCCTCGGCGGCGACGGCGACGACGTCCTGTGGGCGCTCGCACGCGCCGACGTGACGCCGGGCCCCGCCGGCGAGACCGACATGGTCGGCGACACGCTCGACGGCGGCAATGGCAACGACGTGTTCCGCACCCGCGACGGCGAGGCCGACAGGATCACGTGCGGTCCTGGCATCGATCGCGCCCTCCTGGACCGCGTCGACATCATCACCGACGCGACCGCCGAGAACCCCACGGGCTCGTGCGAGATCGTCCAGCGCAAGGCGCCGAAGGCCAGCGACGGCCACGCGGAGAACCGCGAGGAGAAGCCGGCCGCGGAGAAGATCAGCAGCTAGCTGGTGGCCCACTCGTGGGTCGCGCGCGGCCCACGAGTACCGCCACCGAGGCAAGGCGCAGCACGAGAATGCTGGCGCGTTGGCGCTAGATTGTTCAAGCGTAATGAACACCGTTCGCTTGCGCCTAACGCCCAGGTCGTGACGACAGGCAGGGACAAGCCACCCGAGCACCCGAGGTTCCCTACGGTTCCGGAATCTCGTTCCTACCAGAAGAAAGGGCGCCTCTCCCCGTGGCGTCCTTTCTTCGTGTTCGGTCAGATCGTCACGCCGCCGCCGCGAACAGGGACAGTGGCGCGGTCACGTTCTTGAGGCTGCGCGCGCCGCGATCGGCGAACGTCACGCCGGCGCGGGCGATGCGCTCACGCGTCGACATGCTCAGCAGGATCTCTCCGGCGCTGGCGGCGTCGGCGACCCGGGCGGCGACGTTGACGGTCGATCCGTACCAGTCGCTGCCGCGCTGCACGGCGCTGCCGGAGTGCACGCCCATCCGCAGGGGCGGGCACCAGCCCTGGCCGGCGAGCTCGCGGCGCAGCCGCAGGGCCAGCGCCACGACGCGGGTCGCGTCGTCGCCGTGGATCATGACCGCGTCGCCGAGGTTCTTGATGACCTCGCAGCCGCACTGGGCGGCGATATGCCGGGCGGCGGCCTGGAACGCCACCGCCACGTCGGCCGCCGCGTCGTCGCCGACGCGCTCGGTGAACGCCGTGTAGCCGGCGAGATCGGCGAAAAGGAAGGTGTGTTCGGTGACAGCGGTCATCTGCCCGTCGGGCGTGACGAACGTATGAACGTCGTACATCCGGGCGCCGCGGCGGCCGTTCCGGCGGTCAGAACGAACGAACGACGCGACGGTCAGCGCTGGATCGACCAGCGCAGCGGACGCGCCGGATCGGGCGCGTAGACGCAGAACGCGCCGGTCCGGACGCAACCGTCGAGCTCGGCACCCAGCGGCCCGTCGTAGCTCTCGATCTTCTTCAGCGTCGTACGAATCGCGCGCGTGACGTTGATCCGCGCGCGCTCGGCGTGCGAGCCCGACTCGCGATCGCGGCCGCCGATCCCGACCGCCTTCGCCAGCTCGCCGCGGACGAACTCGAGCTCGGCAGCGATCCGCTCGATCGCCGTCTCGTCGCGGCGCGCCTCGGCCTGCGCGAGCTGCGACTCGAGCGTCCTGATGCAGGCCTTGTAGTCGTGCTTGGCGTGGGCGTCGAGCGAGGGGCCGGCGCCGCCCTGGACGCCGAAGCGCCCGCCGGTCTCCTGGCCGCCGGAGTGCTCGATCGTCGCGCCGATCGCCGCCGATCCCTCGACCGCGGCGACGAGATCGAGGCTGTGCACCTCGGTGCCGGCACGCTCGAGCAGCAGCGCGAGCAGCCGCACGCCGCGACCGTCGCTCAGATGCAGGACGCGGCCGCGGCACGCGAGCGTCCAGACATCGCCGCTGCGCTGCAGCGTCGCCTCGTCGCCGGCGCGGTCGGTGCCGGCGGCCACGACGGCGGCCGCCGGCACCGCCGTCGCCTCGAGCTGCTCGCGCAGCGCCGTCACCTGCTCGCCGATGCGCACGAGCGTCATCTGCTCGCACATCCTGGCGGCGCCGTCCAGCAGCTCCTGGGCGCGCCCGCGCGCCGACGTCCCGCCGTCGCGGACGAGCACCGCGACCTCCTCGACGGCGATCCGCGCGAGCGTCGGCCGCGCGCCGTCGCGCGTGGCGCGCGCGCGGGCGGCGGCGAGCCGCTCGAGCGCCTCGGCGTCGCGGCCGGCGACGCGCGCGAGGATCCCGAGCCACATCTCGACCGGGCCGAGAAACGCGACCGTCGGCAGCACGACGTTGCGCCCGGCGAACGGCGCCAGCTGGCGATGCAGCGCGATCGCCGGCTCGCGCAGGTCCAGCGCGACGATCGCCTCCGTCAGCAGCGCCATCGCGGTCAGCCAGAGGTTGTCGCGCGGGAGCGCGGCGAAGTCGTCGGCGGCGAGGCGATCGAACTCGAACCTGGCCTCGTCGCGACGGCCCGCGTCGGCGCGCGCGGCGGCGAGGCCCGCACGCCAGCACGGCATCGCCGGTGCCCCGTCGGCGTAGGCGCGGACGAGATCGCCGATCGCGCGCGGCCCCTGCTGCAGCCAGGTCAGCACGACCCGCTGCGAGGCGACCGTGATCGGGATCGTCGATGCCGACAGCTCTCCGACGACCTCCGTGACCTCGGCGAGCAGCAGTTCGGCGTCTTCGTAGCGGCCGCCGAGCGCCGCGCGGCGCGCACGATGCAGGGGCACGAACGCGGCCGCGCGGCGGTCGCGCGCGTCGTGCGCCAGGCGCTCGAGCACCTCGATCGCGATGTCCGCCCCGGCGAGGTCGTCGAGCTCCATGAGGACGTCGACGTGGCGGCTGCGCGCGGCGAGCGACATCACGGTCTCGCCCGCGCGCTCGGTCAGCACGAACAGCTCGCGCAGCCACCGCAGACCCTGCTCGGTCGTGTCGGGCCCGTTCGTCGCAAGCTGCGCCGAGCTGAGCGCGATCGCGAGCGTCATGTCGTCGCCGAGGCGGCGCGCCATCGCCAGCGCCTCGAAGGCCAGCCCGGTGCGCCGCTCGACGTTGTCCGACCAGTACAGGGCGACCGCGAGCGAGCCCAGCAGCCGCACGCGCATCGGGTCGTCGGCGCGGCCGATCCGGTCCAGCGCCTCGACGAGCAGCGCGACGTGGGCCTCGTCGACGTAGCCCGGCGTGAGCGCGAACGGCGCGAACCCGAGCGCCGCGCGGGCGAAGATGTCGTCGGCCTCGATCGCGCGGGCGGCGGCGACCGCGGCCTCGAACGTCGCGCGCGCGGCCGGGCGACCCGCGCGTGACTGCGCGGTCCCGAGGCCCAGCAGCAGGCCGGCGCGGCGCGGCACGTCGGACTCCATCGTCTGCAGCCCCTCGAGCGCGCGCGTGAAGAACTCGGCCGCCTGCTCGTAGGCGAGCGTGTCGAGCGCGCGGTTGGCGGCGCGCTCGGCGTAGTCGACCGCCTTGCCGACGTCGCCGCGCAGGGCGGCGGACAGGAAATGGTGGGCGAGCTCGGGCAGGTGGGCATCGATCGCGCCCCGGTAGACCTGCTCCAGCGCCTCGCCGACGACGCGATGGCCGTTCATCCGGCCGGCCGCGGGCATGCCGAACAGCAGCGTCTCGCGGATCAGGCCGTGCGCGAAGCGGTGCTGGCCGAGGGTGCCGGGGACGGGGGCGACGAGCCCCAGCGCTCCCGCCTCGTCGAGCGTGGCGAGGACGCGGTCGCGATCCAGCGGCGAGGCCCGCTCGAGCGTCGCGAGGTCGAACGTGCGCCCGATGATCGCCGCCAGCTCGAGCGTCTCACAGGCGCTCCGGTCCAGCGGCTCCAGACGGCGCCGGATCGTCTCGCGCACGCTGTCGGGGAGCGGCAGCTCGCCGGGCGGGTCGTGCAGCCGCCCTTCGGCGAGCAGCAGCGCGATGATCTCGCGCGCGAAGAAGGGGTTGCCCTCGGTGACGGCGTGCACGGCCGTCGCCAGGCCGGGCGCCGCGGTGACGCCGCTCGTCAGCTCGATCAGGCGCCCGACGTCGTCGCGGGCGAGGCCGCCGAGCACGAGCCTGCGGCCGGCGCGGACGATGTTCTGCAGCGCGAGCTGCGCGTCGGGCGTGCGGTAGGGCACACGCTCGTGCATCGTCACGACGAGCAGGACGGCGACGTCGCGCAGCATCCGCGAGACGAAATCCAGGGCGACGAGCGAACCCTCGTCGACGGCCTGCAGATCGTCGATGAGGATCACGACGGGCCCGTTCGTGCTGCGCAGGCGCAGCAGCGCGACGAGCGCGTCGAAGAGCGCGAAGCGCTCGATCTCGCTGTGATCGCCGTCGCGCAGCGGCGCGTGCGCGTTCGGCAGGCGCTCGGCGAGCTCGGGCGCCAACCGCAGCAGCTCGTCAGCGGCCGAGCCGAGCTCGCGGCGCAGGGTCTCGCCATCGATGTCCCTCGAGAGGCCGCGAACGACCTCGACCCAGGGCCAGTAGGCGGGCGCCGCGCGGCCCCAGCCGCGCGTCCAGATCACGCGCGCGCCGGCGTTCGCCGCGTGCTCGGCGAGCGCGGCGGCGAGGCGCGTCTTGCCGACCCCGGGGTCACCCAGCACGAGCTGCACACCGCCGTGTCCGCGGGCGGCGTGGTCGAACGCGTCGTGAAGCTCGCGCAGCTCTCGCACACGGCCGACGAGCGGCCCCTCACCCCTCGCGGGTACTACCGAAAACACCTCCTCTTGCGCCACTGCGTCCTCCAGTCCCTGGCCTTCGACAGTAACGATTGCCGCCCTCGATCACCGGCCAGTCCATAGCTAGACGGCGGTGACCGCCCATTCCAAGGGCGCCCCCGGATCGGGTTCATACGCGCACGTCGTACCGGTGCGGACGGTCTGGCGCAGCAGGCGCCCGAGCTCGGGCTCATGCTCCTCGATCCGGCGCACCGCGGCCTTGATCGCTCGCGTGACGTTGATGCGAGCACGCTCGCCCGCCGCGCTCGTGCTGACGTCGGCGGCCGCGACCTCGGTCGCGAGCTCCTCGAGCTGCTCGCGAATGCGCGAGATGCGCTCGGGATCGTTGAAGTCCTGCGCCTCGGTGAGCTCCTCGCGCAGCTCCGTCGCCCGGGCGCGGTAGGTCAGCATCTTCCCGCCGGGCGGCGGGGCCGCCCGGCCCGACGCGGCGCCCGCGAGCTCGAGGGCCGCGATCGGTGTACCGGGGCTTGCGAGCAGCGCTGCGAGGTGGTGCAGGCCCTTGGCGTCCTGGAGCACGACGCTGCGCCCGTCGTAGTCCAGCAGCCAGACATCCTGCTGGCGGCGCAGCGCGGCCTGCACCGGCCGCGTCCGGGCGAGCTGGCGGCGCGCGCCCGCGGCGGCGGCGCGGGCGCCCGATCCCGCCGGCTCCTCCAAACGCGCCAGCAGGTCGTCGGCGCGGGCGATCGCGCCGTCCATCTGCATCTGCGCCGCATCCTGCGCGACGCGCTGGACGAGCGCGCGGCCGCGCTGCGCGTCGCCGGGCGCGGCGCGCCGCGCGAGCGCCTCGGCGACGTCGAGCGCCGTCAGCACGACCGTCGGTCGCGCGCCCATCCGCTCGGCCGCCGAGCGCGCGGTCTCCAGATGCCCGAGCGCGCGCTCGTCCGCGCCGATCGTCGTCGCCAGCAGTCCGAGATAGCGCGCCACCGGACCCAGGTAGGAGGCTCCCAGCGAGACGACGTTGCGACCCTCGTAGGGGATCAGCAGCTCGTACAGGCGCCGCGCGCGAGGGCGGTCGTCGAGCAGCGCGCACAGCTCGGCGAGCAGCGCGATCGCGTCGAGCCAGAGCGCGTCGTGCGGCACGTCCTCGAAGTCGGCGACGGCGAGGTGCTCGAGTTCGCGGCGGGCCTCGTCCTCGCGGCCGAGCTCGGCCAGCACGAGCGCGAGGCCGCAGCGCCAGCGGCGCATCGCGGGCAGCCGGTCGGCGTTCTTGCGCACAAGCGGCTCGAGGTCGAGGTGACGGCCCTGCGTGCGGCGCACGGTGAACGTCTGCGCGTCGGCGATGATCGGTGCGATCGACCCCGGCACGTCGCGCGACTGCGCGACGGCCTCGGCGGTGAACCGCTCGGCGGCGGCGAAGTCGCCGCGCATGTGGGCGACCATCGCGCGGTGCAGCGGATCGTAGACGAGCATCCGCGGCTGGCCGAGGCGCCGCGCGGTCGAGCCGAAGGCCTCGATCTCCTCCGCGGCGCGGACCGGATCGTCGAGCTCGAGCAGCAGGCTGATGCGCCACAGCCGCACCTGCATCCGCAGCTCGGCGTCGTTCGTGCGCTCGCACAGCTCGAGCGCCTCGATCGAGATCGGCAGCCCGCGCGTGACCGTCTCCGGACCCCACACCGCGACGAAGCCCTGCGCGAGCGCGAACGCCAGCGTGCGGTCGCCGAGCGTCCGGTGCGCCCGCGACGCGCGCGTCTGGTGCCCGGTGTACAGCTCGCGCGCGAGCGCGAGCGCCTCGTCGACGAGCTGCTCGCGGCGGGCGCGCTGCGGCGACCAGTACAGCGCGAGCGCGAGCTGGACGCGCAGCCGGCAGCGCAGCGCGTCGACAGTCGCGCGGCGCAGCGACTCCGGATCGGTCGCGACCTCATCCAAGCGCGCGAGCGCCTCCTCGAGCGTGGCAACGAGCTCGGGCTCGACGAGCCCGGGGGAGAACGAGCCCAGCGTGCCGGCGAGCGCGGTCTGGGCGAGCCGCTCGGGGTCGTCGAGGCGGCGCGCGTGCTCGGCTGCCGCGCGCAGCGCGCGCTGGGCGCCGTCGATGTCGCCCGCGCGCATCCGCGCCTCGCCGAGCCCCTGCGCGAGCTGCCATGCGCGCTGCTCGTCGGCGGGCAGCGAGGCGGCGACGTCGAGCCCGCGCTCGTAGAGCCGCGCAGCCTCCTCGTAGGCGAACTGGCCGACGGCGCGCTGCGCGGCGCGCGCCGCATAGTCGACCGCGCGCTCGGCGCCGTCCTCCGCCGCCGCCTGCAGGAAGTGGTGGGCGATCTCGGCGAGGTGCTGCTCGAGGTCGTCGCCGTAGCCCTCTTCGAGCGCCACGGCGACGACGAGGTGCAGGCGTGCGCGGCGGGTCGCGCCGAGGCTCTCCAGCAGGGTGTCGCGTACGAGCGCGTGCGCGAAGGCGTAGCGCCCGGCGTCGCGTCCGACCGTGACGAGGCCGTTGCGCAGCGGCACGTCGAGCCACTCGAGCACGGCGCTCGGCGGCTCGTCGAGGACGCCGGCGAGCGTGTGCAGGCCGAACTCGCCACCGATCACCGCGGCCGCGCACAGCGCCTGCAGGACGAACGGCTCGAGCGGGTCGAGGCGGCGGCGGATCGCGTCGCGCACGCCGTCGGGCAGCGGCAGCGGGCGGTTGGCCGCGCTCGCGTCGTGCAGCCGGCCCTGCGCGGAGAGCAGCTGGACGAGCTCGTCGACGTAGAAGGGGTTGCCCGCGCTCGCACGATGGACGGCCGCGACGAGCTGTGGCGGGATCGGCTGGCGCTCGCCGCTGCTCAGGCCGCGCGCCCGGGCCTCGGCGAGCAGGCCGACCTCGTCGCGGCCCAGGCCCTCGAGCGGCAGCCGCGTCGCCGCCCTCGCCAGGCCGCCGAGCGGGGCGGCGAGATCGGCGCGCGCGTGCGCCTCGGCGTGGCGGTAGGCGGCGATCGCCAGCAGCGGGATGTCCGGCAGCACGCGGGCGACGAACTCCAGCGCCAGCAGCGACGAGGCGTCGGCCCAGTGCAGGTCGTCGAGGACGACGACGAGCGGGCGGCGCTCGGCGACCGTTCCCAGCAGCGTGGCGAGCGCGTCGAAGAGGCGAAAGCGGGCCTGGTCGCTGTCAAGCTCCGACGGCTCGGCGGCGGGTCCGAGCGTGCCGGCGAGCTCGGGCAGCAGGCCGGCGATCCAGGGCGCGCCCTCGCCGAGCGTCTCGCGCAGCGCATCGAGGTTCGTTCGGCGTGCGAGCGCGCGACCGACCTGCACCCAGGGCCAGTACGCGGGGGCGCCGCCCCCGTCCCAGCAGCTGCCCCAGGCGGAGGCGGCGCCGCGGGCGCAGGCGTGCTCGACGAACTCGCGCGCGAGCGCGGTCTTGCCGATGCCCGGTTCGCCGGTCAGCAGGATCAGGCCGCCGCGGCCCGCGTACGCGCGCTCGAGACCCGCGTGCAGCTGCGCGAGCTCGCGTCCGCGCCCAACCAGGCTCGGACTGCGCCGTTCGCTCATCCCTGCCGCATGCACCGCATTCTCCCCGCGCTAGAGAGTAGACAACCTGATTTCGGAGCATAGGCCTGGGTCGGCGATCTCTCACCAGTGGCGCGTCCCGTCGGCGCCCTTGAACGGACCGCGGATGTCGGCGCTGATCCAGCCCCCGTAGAAGTCGCCCGGCTGGGACCGCACGCGCTCGTCGTCGAGCCAGCAGGCGTCCATCCGGCCGGGATAGAACGCGACGTGGTCGCGCAGCGCCTCGTAGGGCGCCACCGGATCGGGATACAACCAGCCGGCGCGCGCTTCACGGCGCTCCCCGGCGACGACGTCGACGTAGCTGGCGTCTCCCTTCCACTCGCAGTACGAGCGCCCCGCGGCCGGCCGGATACATGCCTGGTCGATGTCCGCGGGCGGAATGTAGATCGTCGGCGGGTGGCTCGTCTCGAGGATTCGCAGCGCGCTCGTCGAGTCGGCGACGATCACGCCGCCGAGCTCGATGCGCACGCGCCGATCGCACGCTACGAGCGCGGGCGGCCGCGGGTAGTCCCAGACGGACTCGCTCATCGGATCGTCACGGGCATGGGACCGACAGGTCTTGTGCGTGTGCTGCCACACTCCTGGATTCGTTTGGTGCTCGCTGCGGGATCATCCGCGCGCGCCCGCCCGTCCATCCCCGGAGACCCGCTTGTCCACGAACAGCTTCGATGCTCGCAGCACGCTCCAGATCGGAGCGCGCACGGTGGAGATCTTCCGCCTCGACGCCCTCGCCGCCCGCTTCGATATCGCGCGGCTGCCGTTCTCGCTGAAGATCCTGCTCGAGAACCTGCTGCGCACCGAGGGCAACGGCTCGGTCACGGCGGCGGACATCGAGGCGCTCGCCGGTTGGGACCCCACCGCCGAGCCGTCGCAGGAGATCGCGTTCACGCCCGCGCGCGTCGTGATGCAGGACTTCACCGGCGTGCCGGCCGTCGTCGACCTCGCGGCGATGCGCGACGCGATGGCCGAGATGGGCGGCGACCCGGCGATGATCAACCCGCTCGTCCCCGCCGAGCTCGTGATCGACCATTCCGTGCAGGTCGACGCGTTCGGCAGCAGCGACGCGTTCACGCGCAACGCCGAGCGCGAGTTCGAGCGCAACGAGGAGCGCTACGCCTTCCTGCGCTGGGGCCAGACGGCGTTCGACGACTTCGCGGTCGTGCCGCCCGACACCGGCATCGTGCACCAGGTCAACCTCGAGTACCTCGCGCGCGTCGTGTTCGTCATGAAGGAGCGCGGTCCCGGCCCGCCGCTCGCCTACCCCGACACGCTCGTCGGGACCGACTCGCACACGACGATGATCAACGGCCTCGGCGTGCTCGGCTGGGGCGTCGGCGGGATCGAGGCCGAGGCGGCGATGCTCGGCCAGCCGATGCCGATGCTGATCCCGCAGGTGCTCGGCTTCAAGCTGCGCGGCGAGCTGCCCGAGGGCGCGACCGCGACCGACCTCGTGCTGACCGTCACCGAGATGCTGCGCGAGCGCGGCGTCGTCGGCAAGTTCGTCGAGTTCTACGGCCAGGGCCTGGCCTCGTTGCCGCTCGCCGACCGCGCGACGATCGGCAACATGAGCCCCGAGTTCGGCTCGACCTGCGCGATCTTCCCGATCGACGCCGAGACGATCCGCTACCTGCGCTTCTCCGGCCGCACCGAGGAGCGCATCGAGCTCGTCGAGGCGTACGCGCGCGAGCAGGGGCTGTGGCACGACGAGAACTCGCCCGAGCCCGTCTACAGCGACACGATCGAGCTCGACCTCGGCGAGGTCGTCCCCTCCCTGGCGGGCCCCAGGCGCCCGCAGGACCGCGTCGCGCTGAGCGACGCGCAGGCGGCGTTCCGGATCGCCCTGAAGGACTTCATGCCCGCCGAGGACGGTGAGGATCCCGAGGGCGGCGACACGATCGAGTTCGACGCGCTCTCGTTCCCGGCCTCCGATCCGCCGACCTACAGCGGGCGCGAGGGGATCCGCCCGCCCGAGCACGCGACGGACGCCGGGCACGCGGAGGAGATCGCCGCGGCGCGGCTTGCCGAGCGCCAGGACAACCGCGTCGCGATCGTCATGGATGACGGGACCGAGACCGACCTCGACCACGGCCGCGTCGTGATCGCCGCGATCACGAGCTGCACGAACACCTCCAACCCGTCGGTCATGCTCGCCGCCGGCCTGCTCGCGCGCAACGCGGTCGCCCGGGGGCTGAGCAGCAAGCCGTGGGTGAAGACCTCGCTGGCGCCGGGCTCGAAGGTCGTCACGAAGTACCTCGACCACGCCGGCCTGACGGGCGCCCTCGAGGAGCTCGGCTTCCATCTCGTCGGCTACGGCTGCACGACCTGCATCGGCAACTCCGGGCCGCTGCCGCGCGCCGTCTCCGAAGCGGTCGGCGCCAACGACCTCGCCGTCGTGTCGGTGCTGTCGGGCAACCGCAACTTCGAGGGCCGCATCAACCCCGACGTGAAGATGAACTACCTCGCCTCGCCGCCGCTGGTGGTGGCCTACGCGCTGGCGGGGTCGATGGACGCCGACATCGTCAACGACCCGATCGGCGTCGATCGGGACGGTGTCGACGTCTACCTGCGCGACCTGTGGCCGACGACGCAGGAGGTCGGCGAGACCGTCGAGCGCGCGGTGCGCTCGGAGATGTTCCGCTCCTCCTACGACGACGTGTTCTCCGGCGACGAGCGCTGGAATTCGCTCGAGGTGCCGATCGGCGACCGCTTCGCGTGGGACGAGAGCTCGACCTACGTCCACCTGCCGCCCTACTTCGAGGGCATGCCGGCCGAACCGCCGCCGGTCGAGGACATCGACGGCGCGCGCGTGCTGGCGCTGCTCGGCGACTCCGTGACGACCGACCACATCTCGCCGGCGGGTTCGATCAAGCCCGACTCGCCGGCGGGCCTGTACCTGCAGGCCAACGGCGTGACGCCGCGCGACTTCAACTCCTACGGCGCGCGGCGCGGCAACCACGAGGTGATGGTGCGCGGCACGTTCGCGAACATCCGCCTGCGCAACCTGCTGGACATGGGGCCCGCCCTCCCCGAGGGCGGCTTCACGCTGAAGTTCGACGCGCACACGTCGCCGGTGCCGATGTCGATCTACGAGGCCTCGCTGGCGTACATCGAGGAGGGCACCCCGCTCGTCGTGCTGGCGGGCAAGGAGTACGGCTCGGGCTCGTCGCGCGACTGGGCGGCGAAGGGCACACGGCTGCTCGGGGTGCGGGCGGTGCTGGCGCAGTCCTTCGAGCGCATCCACCGCTCGAACCTCATCGGGATGGGCGTGCTGCCGCTGCAGCTGCCGGCGCCGGTCGAGGACCTGGGACTGCACGGCGACGAGGTCTTCTCGATCACCGGCCTGGCGGACGCGATGAACGCGGGCGAGCCGGTTCCGCCGGATGTGCTCGTGCGTGCGGGCGACCGCGAGTTCCGCGCGCGGGTGCGAATCGACACGCCGCAGGAGGCGGAGTACTTCCGCCACGGCGGGATCCTGCAGTACGTGCTGCGGTCGCTGCGCGACCGTTGATCGGGGCTCAGCTCAGGCGGTAGGCGAAGTGCCCCTCGTCGTCGGTGAGCCGCGCGGCGACGCCGCGTGACTTCCCGTCCGCGGTCGCCGTGCACTCGAATCGCTCGTCCTTCTTGACGACGATGATCTCCGGGCAGGCGACCGTGACGCCGTCGACCTTCGCCTGCTTGGCGATCTGGTCTCGCATCACGGTCTCGGCCTCGCGCACATGCAGGAAGGGCGCGCTGACGTTGACGTTGCCGTCGTCGTCGCGCTGGGTGACGAGCACATCGCCGCGGGAGCCGTCGGCACCGACGACCGAGCACGTGAACGTGCCGCCCTTCTTCGTCGCGACGTCGTCGGGACACGCGACCGAGCCGACGCGCGCGCCGACCTGCTCGACCACGACGCCGCGGATGAAGCGCTCGCCCTTGTCGGAGTCGATCGTCGTCTCGCCGCAGGACGCGAGCGCCAGGCCGGCGACGAGCGCGAGGATGGTGTGGTGGGCACGCATGCACCCACTAGACCAGAGCGCGCGGGGTCGGTGCAACGTGGCGCGGCTCGTGGACGACCTGCCGCAGTGATCCGTCGGGTGCCCGCGCGCGCCGTCATCGCGCCGCGGCGCGGCAGCGCGCGCAGCGGCCGTGCACGACGGCCTCGATGCGCTCGTGCTCGAAGCCGTGGCGGGCCGCGGCGCGCTCGAGCCTGCCCGTGTCGAGGTCGGAGTCGAGGTCCTCGATCGCGCCGCAGGTCGTGCAGTTGAGGTGGTGATGGAGGTCGGTGCGCGGATCGAACAGCGTCGTGCCGGCGCGCTGGACGCGGCGCACGATGCCGAGCTGCTCGAGCAGATCCAGCGTCGCGTAGACCGTCGGCAGCGACACGTTGGGCAGGCGATCGGCGACCGCGTCGAGCAGCTCGTCCGCCGTGACGTGACGGTCGAGCTCGCGCAGCGCGCGGTGCAGGACCACGCGCTGCGGGGTGACCCGCATCCCGCGAGCGCGCAGGGCGGTTGCGAGGTCGCGCTCGGTCATGGCGTTCATATTAGGGCATCCTAGTTAGGGAGTCCTTATTACAAGTCAGTTGCCATTTGGTCTACCATCCGTTGCCATGGCAAGCGCCGATCTGACCCTGATCCGCCGCTGGCGCGCCGCCGACGAGCGTCAGCGCCTGCTGCAGATCGTCCAGCCCGCCCTGATCGGCCTGATCGACGGCACGATCTCGACGCTCGCGCCGATCTTCGCGACGGCCTACATCGCCGGCTCGCGGGCGGCCCTGCTCGTCGGCCTCGCCGCCGCGCTCGGCGCGGCGATCAGCATGGGCATGTCCGAAGGGCTGTCGGACGACGGCGAGATCACGGGTCGCGGCGCCTCGATGCAGCGCGGTCTGATCACCGGCGTCGCGACGTTCGTCGGCGGAACCGCCCATGCGCTGCCGTTCTTGATCTCCGACATCGGCACCGCGCTGACGGTCGCCTACATCGTCGTCTCGATCGAGCTCGTCGTCATCGCCTGGGTGCGCAAGCGCTTTCTCAACGTCGCCCTGCGCACGTCGCTGATCCAGGTCACGCTCGGCGGCATCATCGTCGCGGCCGTCGGCGTCATCATCGGCCACGCGTAGCGCTGCGATAGCCTCGGCCGCGGTGCGCCGGGAAGACTGGTCGGCACGGACGTCCCCTGGCCAGACCGAGAGGAATTTGCCGTGCCCATCGCCGCCTCCGCCGGCATCGCAGACGTCCTGACGGACCTGTTCATCGTCCTGCTCGCCGCCAAGCTCGGCGACGAGCTGTTCCGGCGCCTGCGCCAGCCCACGCTCGTCGGTGAGATCCTCGCCGGGCTGCTCGTCGGTCCCGCCGTCCTCGGCCTCGTCGAGCCGGGCGAGGTGCTCGAGGTGTTCGCCGAGCTGGGCGTCGTCTTTCTGCTGTTCTGGGTCGGTCTGGAGACCCGCCTGTCGGACCTGCGCGAGGTCGGCTCGACCGCGGTCTCCGTCGGCCTGCTCGGCGTCGCGATCCCCTTCGCCGGCGGGCTCGCGCTCGGCGCCGCGCTCGGCGAGAGCACGGGCACGTCGCTGTTCATCGGCGCCGCGCTCGTGGCGACGAGCGTCGGCATCACGTCGGCGGTGCTGATCGAGCTCGGGGTGCTCGAGCGCCGAGCGAGCCGCACGATCCTCGGCGCGGCGATCGTCGACGACATCCTCGCGCTGCTGCTCGTCGCCGTCGCCGCGGGCGTCGCGGCCGATGGCGGCGTCGACGTCGGCTCGATCGCGGTCACGGCCGCCGTCGCGCTGGCGTTCGTCGGGTTCATCGCGCTCGGCGGCACACGGCTGCTGGCCGCACGGCCCGCGCTCCTGCAGACGCCGCGCTTCTCCGAGTCGCCGCTGCTCCCCGCGGTGATCATCTGCCTCGGCCTGGCGGCGTTCGCGTCGCAGATCGGGCTGGCCGCGATCATCGGTGCGTTCCTCGCCGGCATGATCGTCGCCGAGACGCGCGACCAGCATCCGATCGAGGAGGAGATCGCGCCGCTGTACGCGTTCTTCCCGCCGTTCTTCTTCGCCTTCATCGGACTCGAGGTGTCGCTCGCGGCGCTGGCCAACCTCGACACGCTGGCGCTGCTCGCGGGGATCACGATCCTCGCGATCGCGACGAAGTTCGTCGGCGCCTATGTCGGCGCGCTGCGGATGGGCCGGCGCGACGCCGCCTTCGTCGGCGTGGGCATGGTCCCGCGCGGCGAGGTCGGGATCATCGTCGCCGGGATCGGCAACGCGACGGGCACGATCGACGCCGAGCTGTTCGCGATCATCGTCGCGATGTCCGTCCTGACGACGCTCGTCGTCCCGCCCGTCCTGCGGCGGCTGGCGACCGGGGCGCAGGCCGAGCCGTCGGCCGCCTGACCGCTGTCAGGACCTTGCCGGGCGCGGCGCCGCGATGTCGACCTTCAGGCGCTTGATCATGCGATCGATGCGGTGCGAGACCTCGATCGGCTCGATCCCGAGCGTCTCGGCGATCTCCAGCAGCGGCGTGTTCTCCATCGTCATCCCGAGGATCGGCAGCTCGTCGGCGGCGAGCCGGTTGCCGGCGTCGTCGAGCAGCTCGCGCGAGATCGGCGGCAGCACGCGTTCGCCGCGCGCGACGCGCCGGATCGCGTCGAACAGCTCGTTCGCCGGCGCCGACTTGCCGATCAGCCCGTCGACGCCGGCGAGGCGGGCGGGAATCGTCAGCGCAGCGTCGGCATAGGCCGAGTACAGCAGCACCCGCGGCGCAGGCAGCTGGCGCTTGATGCGGCGACAGAGGACGAGCCCGTCGTCGCCGGGCAGGTGGTAGTCGAGCACGACGACGTCGGGCTTGGTGCGATTGACGGTCGGCCACAGATCGGCCGCCGACGTGGCGGCATCGAGCGGGACGAACCCGGGCTCGGCGCGCAGCACCGCCGTCAGCCCCGCCCGCATCGCGGGGTGGTCGTCGACGATGAGGATGCGGATCATGGCGTTGGCCTTCCTTCCTCGCTGACAGTCGAGAATGACAGCACGACGCTCGTCCCGCGCCCGTCCTCGCCGGCGCCGATCGACAGGTCGGCGCCGATCGTGTCGGCGCGCGCGCGCATCGCGCGCAGGCCGTTGGAGCCCGGCCGGCGGATCGCCGGTATGCCGCGGCCGTCGTCGCGGACGGCGATCGTCGCGGTCTTGCCGTTGCGCGAGAGCAGGACGTCGACATGCTCCGCCGCGCCGTGGCGGACGGCGTTCGTCAGCGCCTCGGCACCGATCCTGTAGACGTGCGCCGCGATGTGCGCCGGCAGCTCGCCGACCATGCCGACGACGGTGATCTCGGCGTCGCTGACGGGTGCCAGCTCGCTCGCTCGCTCGCCCAGCAGGCGCTCGATCGAGCGCCCCTCAAGCGGCGTGCGCAGCTCCGCGACGCTCGTGTCCATGTCGGCCCCGGCCGCCCGCAGCTCGGTCAGCGCCTGGCCGACGAGCTGCGCCTGGGCGCCCTCGACCTGCCCCTGCAGCGCGCTCAGCACGAGATGCGCGGCGTGGACGCGCTGCTTGGCGGAGTCGTGCAGCTCCCAGGCGATCCGCTGGCGCTCGCTCTCGACCGCGAAGCGCTCGGCGCGCAGACGCTCCTCGCGCAGGCGCTCGAGCACGTCGGCGGCATACGCGAGCGCGAGCGTCACGACGACCGGGACCATGAGGTGCGTCGTGATCGTCTCCAGGCGGATCGTGCTCGCCAGCGTGTCCGCGTCGAGCTCGGTGTAGACCGCGACGCCGAGATAGGCGAGCGCGAAGCCCAGCCCCCAGCCGAGCGCCCGCCGAAACGGCTGACCGGTCGCGGGCAGGATCAGCGCGGTCAGCATCAGGACGTAGAACGGGCTGCGCCAGTCCTGCGAGGCGGCCACGAGCGCGAGCACCGCCGCGCCGTCTGCCAGCCACGCGAGCGCCGACAGCTGCAGGCGCGGCACCGCCTTGAGCACCGCGAGCGAGACGCCGACGTACAGCAGCGTCGCGACGATCAGCTGCAGGTCGTACTCGGTGACGCGATGGACGAGCAGCAGCACGACGGCGACGGCGCCGGCGAGCAGCCGCGTCATCAGCAGCAGCGTCGTCCAGCGCGATGTCACGGCGACGCCAGCAGACGCTGGGCCAGCTCGCCGACGAAGTCCTCGCGCGTGACGATGCCCGTCACCGTGCCGCCGTCGACGATCGGGATGATGAGCACGCGGTGATGCAGGAAGATCTCGGCCAGCTGGGTGTCGGAGAAGTCCTCGTCGACGTCGATGTGGTCGGTGTTCATGTGCTCGCTGACCGGCTCCTCGACGCACGCTTTGCGCTTCTCGAGCGCCTCGTCGAGCGAACGCCGGACGAAGCCCGCGTAGCCGAGCGTCTTGAGGTAGCCGGGGAACAGCGCCCCGATGAACTCGCGCTCGCCGAAGATCCCGAGCAGCTTGCCGTCGCGATCGACGACCGGGAGCGCGGGCGCGCCGGCGTCGATCATGCGCTTGACCGCGTCGCGCAGGCAGTCGTCGTCGCGCAGGAGCGGGACCTGGCGGCGGACGGTGCTGGCGATTCTCTGCGGGCTCATGACGTCCTCTCCTCTACAGATAGCGCACCGCGACGTACCCTGTCGCCAGCAGCATCGAGACGAGCGTCGCCGGGACCCCGACCTTCAGGAACGTCATGAATCCGATCGGGCGCCCGGCACGCTCCGCCATCCCGGCCGCCGCGACGTTCGCCGCCGCCGCGATCAGCGTGAAGTTGCCCCCGAAGCAGGCGCCGAGCGACAGCGCCCACCAGTAGGCGTCGTCGGAGCCGTCGCCGCCCTGCAGCTGCTCGACGACCGGGATCATCGTCGCCGTGAACGGGATGTTGTCGACGATCCCCGAGCCCACCGCCGAGACCCACATGATCCCCAGCAGCTCGGCGCTGCGGTCGCCCTTGGTGACGTCGCCGATCGCGTCGGCGACCTCCTTGATCGCGCCGGTCTCCTCGAGCGCGCCGACCATCACGAACAGCCCGACGAAGAAGAACAGCGTCGGCCATTCGATGCCGCGCAGCGCCTCCTCGACGCTCTGGCGCGTCAGCAGCAGCATGACCGTCGCGCCCGTCAGCGCGACGGTCGCGGGCTCGACGCCGATCGCGCCGTGGACGAAGAACGCGACGATCGTGACGACGAGCACCGGCAGCGTGCGCTTGAGCTCGGCCATGTCCTCGATCGAGCGGCGCGCGTCGAGCTCCAGCACGCGCTCGCGCGCCTCCGGCGCGATCTGCAGCCGGCGCCGGAAGACGAGGTAGAGCATCCCCGTGACGACGAAGAAGGCCAGCGTCGCGATCGGCGCCAGGTTGACCGCGAAGTCGCCGAACGAGAGCCCCGTGGCGCCGGCGATGAGGATGTTCGGCGGGTCGCCGATCAGGGTCGCCGTGCCGCCGATGTTCGAGGCGATGATCTCGATCAGCACGAGCGGGATCGGATCGATGTCGAGCGCGTCGGCGAGCAGGAACGTGATCGGCACCATCAGCAGGATCGTCGTGAGGTTGTCCAGGAACGCCGACAGCAGCGCCGTCGAGAGCGCCAGCGACATGACGACGGCCAGCGGCCGGCCGCGCGCGAGCTGGCCCGCGCGGATCGCGAGGAACGTGTAGATCCCGGTCGGCTCGGTCACCCGGACGATCAGCATCATGCCCGCGAGCAGGCCGATCGTCTCCCAGTCGATCGCCTCGATCGCGTGCTCCTGGTCGATCGTCTGCGACAGCACGACGAGCATCGCCCCGACGAGCGCGACCTTCGTCCGATCGACCTTCTCGGTCGCGATGACCGCGAGAGCTCCCGCGAAGATGATGACGGCGAAGAGCATTCGGGCGTCCGCGCATCCTTGCAGACGACGCGACGCCTATAGCCTGCCCGTCATGCCCCTCCCCGACGTCCTTCGCCAGCTGCTCACCGCCGCCGGGCCCTCGGGCTACGAGACCGCCCCCGCCGCGGTCTTCGCGCAAGCCGGCCGGCGCTTCACCGACGACGTCGCGATCGACGTCATGGGCTCGGCCATCGCGCGCGTCGAGGGCACGATGCCGGGCGCTCCCTTCCTCGCGGTCGTCGGCCACATCGACGAGATCGGCCTGGTCGTCACGCACATCGACGACAAGGGCTTTCTGCGCTTCATGGGCGTCGGCGGCTGGGACCCGCAGATCCTCGTCGGCCAGCGCGTGGAGATCATGACGCGCGACGGCGTCGTCGCGGGCGTCGCCGGGCGCAAGGCGATCCACCTGCTGCGCGACGAGGAGCGCGACAAGGTGCCCAAGCTGCGCGACCTGCACATCGACATCGGCGCCAAGGACGGCGACGATGCGCGTGCGCGCGTGCGCATCGGCGATGTCGCGGTGATCGCCGGCGAACCGCTGGAGCTGCTCAACGACCGCGTCGTCTCGCGCTCGATGGACAACCGCCTGGGCTCGTACATCGCGCTCGAGGCGGCGCGGATCGTCGCCGAGGCCGGCGGCGCGCCGGGCGACGTCGCGGCGCTCGGCGTCGTGCAGGAGGAGATCACCTTCGGCGGCGCGCGCACCTCGGCCTACAGCCTCGAGCCCGATGTCGCGATCGTCGTCGACGTCACCCACGAGACCGGCTCGCCGGGGATCGACGTCAACGAGATCGGCAAGCACGAGTTCGGCGAGGGACCGGTGATCGAGCGCGGCTCGGTGCTCAACCCGGTCGTCTTCGAGCTGCTGCACGAGGCCGCCACGCGCGAGGAGATCGCCTTCACCGTGCAGGCGTCGGCGCGCTCGACCGGCACCGACGCCGACGCGATCCACCTCTCGCGCGCGGGCGTGCCGACGGGCGGCGTGTCGATCGCGCTGCGCTACATGCACTCGCCCGTCGAGATGGTGCAGCTCGGCGACATCGACGCCTGCGCGCGGCTGATCGCGGCGTTCGCGCAGTCGCTCAGCGCCGAGACGTCGTTCGCGCGGGCCTAGCTCGTAGCCCGTTGCTGCTGCTGTTCGACATCGACGGGACGCTGCTGATCGGCGCCGCCGATCAGCACCGCGACGCGATCCACGAGGCGCTGCGCGTCGTCCACGGCGTCACGAACCCGCAGCGCCGCGGGATCGAGGTCGCGGGCCGCACGGATGCCGACATCGCGCGCCACCTGCTCGTCGCCGCGGGCATCCCGGCCGCCGCGATCGACGCGCGCGCCGACGACGTGCGGATCGCCGCCTGCGAGGCCTACGCGCAGCTCGTTCCCGACGACCTCTCGGCGCATGTCACGCCGGGCATCGAGGAGCTGCTGGCGCGGCTCGCCGAGCGCGACGACACGCGCCTGGCGCTCGTGACCGGCAACTACGAGCCGATCGCGCGCCTGAAGCTGGGCGCCGCCGGGATCGGCCGCTACTTCCGGCGCGGCCAGGGCGGCTTCGGCTCCGACCACGAGGACCGCGCGCTGCTGCCGCAGATCGCGCGCCGACGCGCGGGCGGCGAGGGCGGGGAGTGGCCGCGCGCCGAGACGGCCGTGATCGGCGACACGCCGCGCGACATCGCCTGCGCGCGCGCCGACGGCGTGCGCGTCGTGGCGATCGCGACCGGGCCCTACGGCCCCGGCGACCTGCGCCAGGCCGACGCCGTCGCGCGCGACGCCGGCGAGCTCGGCGAGGTGCTGCAGCGCTGGCTCGCGCTGAGGACTACGCTGCCGTCGTGACCAGCGCGGGCCGGATCGGATTGCTCGTCGGGACGGTCGTGGCGCTCGTGCTGGCCTTCGTGCTGCTGGCGCCGGGGTCCGACGAGGACGGCAGCGTCGCGACGACGCCGAGCGTGAGCGTGCCGGCGACCACGCCCGAGTCGCCGGCCGCCGACCCGGCGCCGACGACGACGGTCCTCACCCGTCCTCCGGCTCCGCCCGCGCCGACGTTCGAGACGATCCGCGTGCGCGACGGCAAGCCCGTCGGCGGCGTGCGGACGATCAGCTTCAAGAAGGGCGACCGCGTCCGCATCCAGGTGACGTCGACGGACACCACCGACGAGATCCACCTGCACGGCTACGACACGTACGCCGACGTCGCGCCGGGCACGCGCGCGCGCTTCTCCTTCGACGCGACCGCCGAGGGCATCTTCGAGATCGAGCTGCACGGGACCGGCACGCAGATCGGCAAGCTCGCCGTCGAGCCGTAGCTCTGGCACATCGAGCGTCCGAGGACGCCGCCGGGCGGTGATCGGCGCCCGGGGTTCCGGGCGAACTGTTATGAGACGGAGCACTAGTTGCTAACGAGCGAGCCTGATACCGCCGAGCATCGGGCGCGGTCGTAGTACGTCTTGTGTGAGCATCGGCCGCGGCCGATGTGACGCATCGGTGAGGCGCGCCGATCACCGTCACGCAGGCAGAACCTGCATCGATGAGTGGGTGGGCGTTCGTGCTGGCGGCCGTCGCGCCGGGGCCAGCCGCGGGGGTGCCGTGTCGTGAAGGTGTTCTATGCGAACACATTCGCGACACGGCTGCGCAGCCAGCGGGCACACCAGGCCCTAGTAGCGGGTTTGTGCTTGCAACAGCAAACGCCGCTAAGCCCGGCAGCAGCGGCGACGCGAGCAGCGCGTCGGCGGCGACCTCGAGCGCGACATCGAACGTCGCCGCCCGCGGGCGTGAGCGCCGGAAGACGAGCACCGCCCGCGCCTCGGTGTCGACGAGCTAGAGCTCGGGCAGCCCCGTGCGCTCGTAGACGGCCTTCTTGACGCCGACGTCGTAGCGCCAGGTCGACGGCGCGCGGATCTCGATCGCGAGGTCGGGCGGCGGGTAGGGCCAGGGACCGTCGACCGCCGGCGCTCGAGTGGCGCAGTACCAGACGACGTCCGGGGCGTAGACGTTGCGATCATCAAGCCGCACGTCGATCGGTACGACGACCATGCCGCGGCCGGCGCCGGCGCCCGTCCAGGACCGCAGCAGGAAGACGAGCTCGGTGCTCACGAGGCCGTGCGGCAGGCGCGGCTCGTTCACGACGACCTCACCGTCGATGAGCTCGACCCAGCGCTCGTCGAACGTCGTCGCGAGGAACTCGTCCGCCGTCATCCGCTGTGCAACCGGCATCGCCATGATCGTACCTCCCGGCTCGAGAGCCCATTGCCCGTCATAGGCGCAACGCGGCCGGATCTCGCCCCCCGAGGGCGCGGCTCGTCGATGCCTGACCGGCCGCTCAGGCCGGCGACCAGAGCCCGTCGAAGCCCAGGTGGCGCTCCGTCGCGACGCGGCCCAGGCGCTCGCGGGCCTCGTCGTGGCCGATGTCGCAGACGACGGCGACCTCGCGCGTCGCCAGTGGCTCGCCGGCCCACTCGAGCACCGCCGTTACCGACGACGGCGGCTCGCGGCGCTCGGAGCCCGGCACGAGGTTCGCGAGCACGACGTCGTAGGCGGCGAAGGGCTGGAAGCCCGGCACGGCGATCCGCACCCCGTCGCTGCGACGCACGATCTCCAGCGAAGGGCAGGTGTAGCGCCGCCCGCCCGACCAGTTGGCGAGCCGCTCGTCGAGCACGCGGGCGGCGGGCATCGGCTCACGCGCGGCGGCGCGATCCTGCTCCAGCGCGACCTCGACCTCGGCCTCGGCCATCCACTCGCGCAGGCGCGCGACGTCGAGGCCCGCGTCGGCCGCGGCACCCTCGAGGGTGGCCGGCTCGTCGAGCAGCTGACCGGCGAAGTTGCGCACGCGAAACGCCCGCAGCAGCGGGTCCTCGGCCGCCGGAGCGCGCAGGCGGGCGGCGACGATCGCGCGGCAGGCCGGCGCCGTCGCGTGCGTGCGCGGGCGCACCGACGTGTCGATCGGCATGCCGTGAGCGCGGGCGATCTTCGCCGCGCCGGCGGCGAGCTTCTTCGGCGTCAGGCCCCTGTCGGCGTCCTCCTGCGGGTCGTCGGAGAGGACGACCATGCGCCGTGACCAGTCGAGCTTGTCGCCGTAGAGCCACTGCAGGCGGCGGCGAAACGGCTCCGCCGACCACGCCCACGGGCAGCCCGGATCGGTGAACTCGGTGATGCAGACGTCGATCGCGTCGTTCACGGCGTCCTGGGTCAGGTGCGCGTGAGGCGCTTGTACGTGATGCGGTGCGGGCGGTCGGCCTCGTCGCCGAGCAGCGCGCGGCGGTGCTCCTCGTAGGCCTCGAAGTTGCCCTCGAACCACGTCACCTGCGACTGGCCCTCGAAGGCGAGCACGTGCGTGGCGACGCGGTCGAGGAACCAGCGATCGTGGGAGATGATCACCGCGCAGCCGGCAAAGGACAGCAGCGCCTCTTCGAGCGCGCGCAGCGTGTCGACGTCGAGGTCGTTCGTCGGCTCGTCGAGCAGCAGGACGTTGCCGCCCGCGCGCAGGAGCTTGGCGAGGTGCAGGCGGTTGCGCTCGCCGCCGGAGAGCGTGCCGACCTTCTTCTGCTGGTCGGACCCCTTGAAGTTCCACGACGAGCAGTAGGCGCGCGAGTTCATCGTCCGGTCGCCGACCTTGATCTGGTCCATGCCGCCGGAGATCTCCTCCCAGACGGACTTCTCGTCGGCGAGCGCGTCGCGTGACTGGTCGACGTAGGCCAGCTCGACGGTGTCGCCGACGCGCAGCTCACCCGCGTCGGGCTTCTCGGCGCCGGTGATCATGCGAAAGAGCGTCGTCTTGCCGGCGCCGTTGGGGCCGATCACGCCGACGATCCCGCCGCGCGGCAGCTTGAAGGTGAGGTCCTCGATCAGCAGGCGGTCGCCGAAGCCCTTGCGCAGGCCCGCGGACTCGACGACGACGTCGCCCAGGCGCGGGCCGGCGGGGATGTGGATCTGGACCTGGTCGAGCTTGACGTTGCGCTCCTCGGCGAGCAGCGCCTCGTAGTTGTTCAGGCGCGCCTTGGCCTTCTTGCGCCGGCCCTTGGGGTTCTCGCGGACCCACTCGAGCTCCTGCTCGATCGTCTTCTGGCGCGCCTTGTCGCCCTTCTCCTCCATCGCCAGGCGGCGCTGCTTCTGCTCCAGCCACGACGAGTAATTGCCCTCGTAGGGCAGGCCGCGGCCGCGGTCGAGCTCGAGGATCCAGCCGGCGACGTTGTCGAGGAAGTAGCGATCGTGCGTGACGGCGACGATCGTGCCGGGGTACTCGGCGAGGTGGCGCTCGAGCCAGTCGACGGACTCGGCGTCGAGGTGGTTCGTCGGCTCGTCGAGCAGCAGCAGGTCGGGCTGGCGCAGCAGCAGGCGACAGAGCGCGACGCGGCGGCGCTCGCCGCCGGAGAGCGTCGTCACGTCGGCGTCGGCGGGCGGCAGGCGCAGGGCGTCCATCGCGTACTCGATGTTCGTGTCGAGGTTCCAGGCGTCGGCGGCGTCGATCTGCTCCTGCAGGCGCGCGAACTCGTCGGCGGTCTCCTCGGAGTAGTTGGCCGCCAGCTCGTTGAAGCGCGCCAGCAGCGCCTTCGTCTCGCCGACCGCCTCCTCGACGTTGCCCTTGACGTCCTTGGCCTCGTCGAGGTGGGGCTCCTGCTCGAGCAGGCCGACGGTCGCGTTGGGCGCGAGCATCGCGTCGCCGCGGTACTCGGTCTCGATTCCGGCCATGATCTTCAGGACCGTCGACTTGCCGGCGCCGTTGTAGCCGAGCACGCCGATCTTCGCGCCCGGCATGAACTGCAGGTTGACGTCCTTGAGCACCTGCTTGTCGGGCGGATACTCCTTCGACAGGCGGTGCATCGTGAAGATGTACTGGGCCGACATCGCGTCCCAGAGTAGCCGTCGCCCGATCAGCCCCGCGCGGGAAGCTGCTGCACCGCCCAGCCGTTGCCGTCGGGGTCGCTGAAGAACACGAACCGGCCCCAGGGGAAGTCCTGCACATCGCCGACCGCGACGCCGCGCTGGGCGAGCTGCGCGTGCGCCGCCTCGATGTCGGCGACGACGAGCTGCAGGCCCTGCACCGAGCCCGGCTGCGTCTGCATGATGCCCGTCCCGATCGCGATCGAGCAGCCCGAGCCCGGCGGCGTCAGCTGCACGAAGCGCATCTCCTCGGAGACCCGGTGGTCATGGTCGGCGTCGAAGCCGACCTGGTCTGTGTAGAACGCCTTCGCGCGGTCGACGTCGCTCACCGGTACCGCCACGAGCTCGAGCTTCCAGTCCATCAGATCTCACCTCTCCGATCGCCTGCTGGGATGGGAATCGAACCCGACGATACGGATAATTGCGGCCACCTTCTGGCCGCGATGAGTTGCATCATCCGACGCGGTCCTACTGCACGTGACTAGCCTCCCTGCCATGTCCGAGCTCGCCATCCGCATGCGCGGCGTCGTCAAGCACTTCGGCCAGATCGCAGCGGTCGACGGCCTCGACCTCGACGTCCCCAGCGGGACGTGCATCGGCCTGCTCGGCCCCAACGGCGCGGGCAAGTCGACGACGATGAAGATGCTCACCGCGCAGGTCATCGCGCAGGCCGGCGAGATCGAGGTGCTCGGCTACTCGCTGCCGGGCCAGTCGAAGGTCGCGCGCGCCGAGATGGGCGTCGTGCCGCAGCTCGACAACCTCGACCCGACGCTGACCGTCGAGCAGATCCTGCGCGTCTTCACGCACCTCTACCGGATCCCGCGCGGCGAGCGCGCGGCGGCGATCGACGCGGCGCTGAAGATCGCCCACCTGAGCGACCGGCGCAGCGCGAAGGTCGACGAGCTGTCGGGCGGGATGCGGCGGCGGCTGCTGATCGCGCGCGGCCTCGTGCACCGGCCGCGGCTGCTGCTGCTCGACGAGCCGACCGTCGGCCTGGACCCGCAGGTGCGCCAGGAGCTGTGGGCGCTGATCGACGCGCTGCGCAACGAGGGCACCTCGATCCTCATGTCGACGCACTACATCGAGGAGGCTCAGCGGCTCGCCGACAGCGTGACGATCATGTCGCACGGCAAGGCCGTCGCCGTCGGCCGGCCGGCCGCGCTCGTCGCCGAGCATGCCGGCCACGAGGTGCTCGAGGTCTACGGCCCGCCCGCGCGGCTTGCCGAGGTCGAGGCGAAGGCCGTCGGCAGCGGCGTGCGCACGC
Source organism: uncultured Solirubrobacteraceae bacterium (assembly GCA_963756465.1). GTDB lineage: Bacteria > Actinomycetota > Thermoleophilia > Solirubrobacterales > Solirubrobacteraceae > CADCVQ01. The sequence continues at coordinate 675,573 of CAVWNK010000004.1, read as the reverse complement.
GCCGCACCGGCACGAGCGTCGCGCTGATGGGCGTCGAGGGACGCAACGGCGACCTGCCCGACGGCGTGCGCCGGGCGGCCAACCTCGAGGACGTCTTCGTGCTGCTGACCGGTGAGGAGGTGGCCTGATGGCCGCCACGACGACGGCCCGCGCGACGCGGCCCCGGCGCGGCCGCGTCGGCCGCCTCGACCGCCCGGCGATTGCCGGCGTGCTCGTCCGCGAGATGGTGAACTTCGGCTCTTACTGGCGCTCGACGACGTTCTCCTCGACCGTCGAGCCGACGATCTACCTGCTCGCGTTCGGGTTCGGCTTCGGCTCGCTCGTATCGAAGGTCGCGGGCTATGACTACGTCGACTTCGTCGGCACGGGCACCGTCGCGACGGCGGTCCTGTTCGCGTCGGTCTTCCCGTCGATGTTCGGGACGTTCGTGAAGTACTCCTTCCAGCACACCTACGACGCGATCCTGTCGGCACCCGTCGACACCGAGGAGATCGTCACGGCCGAGGCGCTGTGGATCTCGATCCGCGCCGGCACCTACGGTTGCGTGCCGCTGCTCGTGGCGATGGCGTTCGGCCTGCAGCCACGGCTCAGCATGCTCGCCGTGCCGCCGATCGCGTTCCTCGCCGGCTTCGGCTGGGCGTCGTTCGGGATCATGATCGCCGGCCTGCTGAAGTCGATCGACAACTTCAACTACGTCACGAGCACGGTCATCACGCCGACGTTCTTGACCGCCGGCACGTTCTTCCCGCTCACCGGCCTGCCCGAATGGGCGCAGGTGCTCGGCAACTTCAACCCGCTGCACCACACCGTCGAGCTCGTCCGCCACGCCGCGTTCGGCTGGGATCCGGGCGCCGATCTGCTGCACCTCGGGGCTCTCGTCGTGTTCGGGCTCGTGTTCTGGCGGCTGGCGATCGTGGCGCTCGAGCGCAAGCTGATCACGTAGCCAGAGCGCCCCTCGGCGCTACTCTGAAGGGTTCATGCCTGGCGTCCTCGACATCGAGCAATCGCTCCTTCTGCTCGAGCTCCAGCCGCCGTTCGACAAGCGTGACGTGCAGCTCGCGCGGCGCCGGCAGGCGAAGGTCTGGCATCCCGACATCGCGCCTCCGGGCAAGCAGTTCGAGCACGAGCGCCACCTCAAGGCGATCAACGAGGCGGCCGACCAGCTCGAGCGCCTGGCCGAGGGATCGCGCGGCGGCAAGGTGTCGCGCAACGCCGTCAAGGTCAGCGCCGCGGCCGCGCGCAGCGAGCGCGCGGAGCAGGGCCGGCGCAACTACGAGGCCCAGCAGCGCGAACGCGCGCACGCGCAGGACCGCGCCGCCAACGACCCGTTCGCCTCCCAGGTTCCCGACCACTCGGTCGTCCACCGCTACGCCCGCTGCGTCGCCTATCCGGAGTGGGGCGTCGGCAGCGTGACCGGGATCTACTTCACCGGCGGCGGCGACGACATCCAGCAGTGGGCCCGGATCCGCTTCCACGTCGGCGTGCGCACCGTGCCGGCCGGGACGCTGCAGTTCGTCGACTTCTCCAAGCCCGATGCGGGCGCCGATCGCGTCGAGCGCTTCGTCACCGCGGCGCAGCACGCGACGATGGAGGGCAACCACAAGCTCGCCGCGCAGCGGCTCATCTACGCTCGCGACGCCGAGCCTCGCAACGTCACGGTGTTGCGCATGCTGACGCTTGCCTTCTGGCAGGCCGGCGACCTGCCGGCGGCCGGCCGCTGCGTGCGCGACTGGGGTCGCGCCGAGGGCGACCGCCCCGCGCCGCACCGCTTCGCCGCGCGCATCTACGAGGACATGGGCGCGATCGACCTCGCCGCCGAGGCCGCCCAGCGGGCGGTCGACCGCGGCACCGGCGACGCCGACGCCTGGGAGCGGCTCGGCCGCCTGCGCCTGCGCCTGATGGACCGCGAGGCGGCGATCTTTGCGCTCGAGCGCGCGCGCAGCATCCTGCCGTCCGTCGAGGCGCTGCTCGACCTGGCGCTCGCGTACCACCTCGCCGGTGACCTCGGCGCCGAGGTCACCGCCTGCGAGCAGGCGACGCTGCTGGACCGTGACAGCGCCGCCGCGTGGGCCCGCTACGCGCACGCGCTGGCGCGCACCGACCGCGTCAGCGACGCGATCGAGGCCTGCGAGTTCGCGCTGCGGCTGGCCGCCGACGCCGAGGTCGCCGAACTGCTCGCGCGGCTGATCGACGAGCTGCCGCGGGTGCTGCCGGCGGCGTAGCGCGTCAGCCGCCGACGAAGGCCTCGCGGGCGGCCTTGGCGTGGTGCTCGCGCAGGCCCGCGAGCTGGCGCTCGGCCTTGTCCTGCAGGATCGCGACCTCGCCCTCGTCGAGGCGCTCGTCGTGCGGCGCAACCAGCGCCAGCGAGTCCCACAAGCCGAGCTTGCCCTGCACGCCGGAGCGCAGGCCCTCGAGCTCGAGCACGCGGCTCAGGGGCGAGTAGCCGCTCAGCTGGTCGTTGGGCTTCAGGCGGGCGATCTTCTCGCCGACCTTCGCGCCGGCGGTCTTCATCACCGACCTGCTCACGCCGAAGCGGCCCATGATGTCCTCGAGCGTCGCGACATCGTGGTCGATCTCCTGTGCCAGGCCGACGAGGAAGTCCTCGTAGGGCGTGCCCATGTTCTCGTCGGCGAGCCGGTGGGCGAGATCGCTGCCCATCTCGGCCCCCGCGCGGTGGTCCTGCAGGTAGGTCTCGAGGTAGTCGGTCGCGGTCGTGGTCATGAGATCGTGGATACCCGCGGCCCGCGTGCGGTACGCGACGTGATCGATCCGGCCGCGCCGGTACGGTCCCGAACCATGCGCCTGATCGTCGCCCGCTGCGAGGTCCGCTACAGCGGCCGTCTGACCGCCGTCCTGCCGCAGGCGCTGCGGCTGCTGATGATCAAGGCCGACGGCTCGTTCATGGTCCACGCCGACAGCGGCGGCTACAAGCCCAGCAACTGGATGACGGCGCCGACGGTGATCGAGGAGGCGGACGGCCGGATCGTCGTGCGCAAGCGCGCGGGCGCGAGCGAGGATCGCCTCGAGATCGAGATCGCGGAGGTCATCTCCGACGTCAGTCACGACATGGGCGAAGCCGCCGCCCTGGAGAAGGACGGCGTCGAGCGCGACCTGCAGGAGGCGCTCGCGGCGGCGCCGCAGGTCTGCGGCGAGGGCTTCCGGCTCGTGCGCCGCGAGTGGCCGACCGACATCGGCCCGGTCGACCTCATGTGCCGCGACGTGCAGGACGCCTGGATCGCCGTCGAGATCAAGCGCATCGGCACGATCGACGCCGTCGAGCAGCTGACGCGCTACCTCGAGCGCATCCGCGTCGACCCGGCGATGGCGTCGTGTCGCGGCATCCTCGCGGCGCAGTCGATCAAGCCGCAGGCGCGCGTGCTCGCGGAGGCGCGCGGACTGACCTGCGTGGAGGTCGATCTCGCCGTCCTGCGCGGCGAGCGCGAGCCCGATCTGACGCTGTTCGCGGCGTAGCGCACGCTCCTTCGCCGGCGGTTGGACACGCGGGCCACACGGGCTGGCCCGTTGGATGAAATCTGAGCGGATTCGCAACCTGCGGCTTATGCTCGCTCGATGGATCGCCTCCCCCAGATCGTGGCGTTCGGAGGGGGCGGCTTCTCGATGGAGGCGGGCAACGCGCTGCTGGACGAGTACGTCCTCGGGCTGACGAACGTCGAACGCCCGAAGGTCTGCTTTCTGCCCTCGGCCTCGGGCGACGCCGACCACTACATCGTGCGCTTTTACCGGGCCTTCTCGGCAGGCCGCTGCGAGCCCTCCCACGTCTCGCTGTTTCGTCGCGACAAGGGCGCCGGCCTGGGCTGCGACATCGCCGAGCACCTGCTCGCCCAGGACCTCGTCTACGTCGGCGGCGGCAGCGTCATGTCGCTGCTCGGCGTCTGGCGCGCGCACGGCCTCGACGACGTCCTGCGCCGGGCCTGGCGGCAGGGCACCGTGCTGTGCGGGCTGAGCGCCGGATCGCTGTGCTGGTTCAGCGAAGCGGTGACGGCCTTCCACGGGCCCGCACAGCGCGTTCCGGGCCTCGGGCTGCTGCCGTACTCCAACTGCGTGCACTACGACGGCGAACCCGGCCGGCGCGACAGCTACCACAGGTTCTTGGCCGAGGGCATGCGCCCTGGCTACGCGGCCGGCGACGGCGCGGCGCTGCACTTCTGCGGGGAGTCGCTGGCGCGCGTCGTCTCCTCGCGCCAGAAGGCATCGGCGTACTGGGTCGAAGAGGTCGGTGGTGGCGTGTCGGAGGTGGCGCTTCAGGTCCGCTGGCTGGGCGGATCGCGGACCCTGACCGCCGCGTAGTGGCCAGACCCCGCAGGATCTTCGCCATGGGCGGCGGCGGCTTCACCGCCGAGCCCGACAACCCCGCGCTGGACGACTTCATCCTCGCGCTCGCCGGCGAGCGCGAGCCGCGCATCCTCTTCCTGCCGACCGCCAGCGGCGACCCGCGCACGCAGATGTCAGCGTTTCGCAGCACCTTCGCTGCACGCTCCTGCCAGCCGCGGCAGCTGTCGCTGTTTCGCCTCGAGCACGAGCACCACGACCTGCGCGCGTTCGTCCTCGCGCAGGACATCGTCTACGTCGGCGGCGGCTCGATGCGCAACCTGCTCGCGATCTGGCGCGAGCACGGCCTGGACCTGATCCTGCGCGAGGCGTGGGAGGCGGGCGTCGTCCTCGCCGGGCTGAGCGCCGGCGGCATGTGCTGGTTCGAGCACGGGGTCACCTGCTCGACGGGCCGGCCCGCGCCGACCGCCGGCCTGGGCTTCCTGCCCGGCAGCCTGTCGGTGCACTACGACGGTCAGCCCGCGCGCCGGCCGATCTTCCTCGACGCGGTCGCGAGCGGGGCGATCCGCCCCGGCTACGGCGCCGACGACGGCGTCGGCCTGCTGTTCGAGGACACCGAGCTCGTCCAGATCGTCACGTCGCGGCCGGGCACGCATGCCCACCGCGTCGACCTAGGCGCGGACGGCACGGCGATCGAGACGGCGATCGAGCCCGAGCTGCTCGCCGTCGCGGCGGGCATGCGACAGCGCGACGTCCCCGACGACATCCGGGAGTTTCGCGCGCAGCGCCACGCCGGCGCGCGCCGGCACTGACCGCCCCGCCCAGAGGTGTGGCTGGCCGTACGGCCAGACGCGGGATAGCCCGATCGTCACCGTTCATCTGAGCTGGGAGGGTCGTCGGCAATGACCCCCCCGACCTTGCACGGAGCCCTCTGATGAGAACCCAACGCTGGACCCTCGCCGTGGTCTGCGCCGCCACCGCGATGCTGATGCTCGACATCGCCGTCGTGAACACCGCGCTGTCGCGCATCGCCGAGGACCTCGACACCGGCCTCAGCGGCCTGCAGTGGGTCGTCGACGCGTACACGCTCGCGCTCGCCGCGACCGTCCTGACCGCCGGCGTCGCTCGCCGACCGCCTCGGTCGTCGGCGCCTCGTTCGCCGTCGGCCTCGGCGATCTTCACCGTCGCCTCGCTGGCGCTGCGCGCTGGCACGACGATCGAGGCGCTCAACGCCGCCCGCGCCGTCCAGGGCGTCGGCGCGGCGATCATGTTCGCCGTCTCGCTGGCGCTGCTCGCGCACGCGTTCCCCGGCACCGAAGGAGCGCACGAAGGCGCTGGCCGCCTACGGCGCCACGATCGGCGCCTCGTTCGCCGATCGGCCCGCTCGTCGGCGGCGCGCTGACCAGCGGCCTGGGCTGGCAGTGGATCTTCCTGATCAACATCCCGATCGGCATCGCCTGCCTCGCCATCACGCTGACCTACGTGCAGGAGTCGCGCGACCCGCGGCCGCGCGGCATCGACTGGCCCGGGCAGATCACGCTCGCCGGCCGGCCTGTTCCTGCTCGTGCTCGCGCTGCTGCGCGGCAACGAGGACGGCTGGACGAGCACGGCGATCGTCGCCGAGCTCGGCGGCGCGGCCGCGCTGCTGGTCGCGTTCGTCGCCGATCGAGCGCGCGCGTCCGCGAGCCGATGCTCCCGCTCGGCCTGTTCCGCGGCCGGACTTCACCGGCGCGCAGCTCGTCGGCGTTCGCGATCTCGGCCTCGTTCTTCGCGATCTTCCTCTACGTGACGCTGTACCTGCAGCAGATCCTCGGGCTGTCGGCGATCGAGGCCGGGCTCGTCTACATCCCCGGCACGATCGTGATGTTCGTCGTCTCCGGCGCGACGGCGACGCTCGGCACGAAGGTCCACGCCGGGCACGCTGATCTCGGTCGGCCTGCTGCTCGTCGCCGTCGGCATGGCGCTGATGCTCGCTCGCGGGCGAGAGCTCGTCGTGGACCGCGGTGCTGCCCGGCTCGATCGTCGCGATGATCGGCACGGGCCTGTTCAACCCGGCCGTCAGCGCCGTCGCGCTGGGCTCGGTCCCGGCCGAGCAGAGCGGCCTCGCCGCCGGCGTCAACGACACGTTCCGCCAGGCCGGCATCGCCGTCGGCGTCGCCGCGCTCGGCGCGCTCGTGCCGGCCGAGGCCGCGCTCGGCGGCGGCTCGGCGGCCGCCTACGTCGACGGCCTGCACGAGGCGGCGCTCGCGGGCGCTGGCCTCGCGCTGGCGGGTGCGATCGCCGCCTACGTGCTGATCCGCCCGCGCCGCCGGCGGGTCGTCGAGCAGTCGGCGGCCGGTGCCCTGGTGCTCGACGCCGCGTAGGGCTCGGCGCTACTCGCCCGACAGCGTCGCCAGCAACGACCGCGCGCCGCCATGGTCCCGGTGCTCGCAGAGGTAGATCCCCTGCCAGGTACCGAGGGCCAGGCGGCCGCGGCTGATCGGCAGGCTCAGCGACGAGCCCATCAGCGCGGCCTTGATGTGGGCCGGCATGTCGTCGCGTCCCTCGAGCGTGTGCGTCCAGGCGAAGTCCTCGGGGACGGCGGCGTCAAACCACGACTCGAAGTCGTGGCGCACGTCGGGCGAGGCGTTCTCGTTGAGCGTCAGCGACGCCGAGGTGTGACGGATGAAGATGTGCGCCAGGCCGACCTGCAGCTCGCGCAGCTCGGGCAGCGCCGCGACGATCTCGTTCGTGACGAGGTGCACCCCGCGGGGACGCGACCGCAGCGTGATCTCGCGCTGAACCCATGGCATCGTCCCTGGCAGGGTACGGGGCGGCACGCGTGCGCGACGCCCCCGCGGGTACTGTCCCGGCATGCCAATTCCGGAAGGTACACACAACATCGGGCCCAGCAACGGATCGCTGAAGGTCAGGACGGGCAGGGAGGGCGCCGCCGCCAAGGCCGGACACGACCTCGTCCTCGGCGTCACGAGCTGGGATGCGACGATCGAGGGCGGCGACAGCCCATCGATCACGCTCACGGCGGATCCCGGCTCGTTCGAGGTCATCGAGGGCACGGGCGGCGCGAAGGCGCTGAGCGACAAGGACAGAAACGACATCAAGAAGAGCATCTCGGGCAAGGTCCTGGGCTCGTCGCAGATCAGCTTCAGCTCCAGCGAGGTGACCGACAGCGCCGCCAGGGGCGACCTCTCGATCGCCGGCTCGAGCTCCTCGGTCAACGTCCCGCTGAACGTCAGCGCCGACAAGATCAGCGGCAGCGTCACGCTCAGCCAGAGCGAGTTCGGCATCAAGCAGTTCAAGGCCCTGATGGGCGCGCTGAAGGTCTCCGACGAGGTGACGGTCGAGTTCGAGGGCAGCCTGTAGCGAGGCCGTAGGCTTGCGGCGTGACGGAGCGCCGCGAGCCGCAGCTGCTGTGGGAGCCCGACGACGCGTTCGGGCGGCGCACGCGGATGCGCGCGTACATCGACTGGCTGGCGTCGCTGCACGGCGTCGAGGCGGCGACGTACGACGAGCTGTGGGAGTGGTCTGTCGGCGACATCGAGGGCTTCTGGTCCTCGATCGCCGAGTACTTCGACGTGCGCTTCCACGACGCTCCGCACGCGGTTCTCGACCGCGCCGAGATGCCCGGCACGCGCTGGTTCGAAGGCGCGACGCTGTCCTATCCCGAGCACATCTTCCGCGACCGTGACGACGACGCCGTCGCGATCCGCCACGCCTCGGAGCTGCGCGCGCTCGACACGATGACGTGGCGCGAGCTGCGCGCGCTGGCTGCGCGCATCCAGGCGGGGCTGCGCGCGCTCGGCGTCGGCCGCGGCGATCGCGTCGTGGCGTACATGCCGAACATCCCGGAGACCGTCGCGACGTTCCTCGCGACGGCCGGCCTGGGCGCGGTCTGGTCGAGCTGCTCGCCGGACTTCGGCGCGCGCTCGGTCGTCGATCGCTTCGCGCAGATCGAGCCGAAGGTGCTGCTGGCGGTCGACGGCTACCGCTACGGCGGGCGCGACTTCGACCGCAGCGCGGTCGTCGAGGAGATCCACGCCGAGGTCGGCGGGGCGCTCGTGCGCGTCGGCTACCTCGGCGGCGGCGGCTTCGCGGAGCAGTTCCTCGGCCCGGCGGACGCCGAGCTGACGCTCGAGCCCGTGCCCTTCGACCACCCGCTCTGGGTGCTGTACTCCAGCGGCACGACCGGGCTGCCGAAGGCGATCGTCCAGGGCCACGGCGGGATCCTGCTCGAGCAGCTCAAGCACCAGAGCCTGCACCTGGACATGCGCGACGACGACCGCGCGTTCTGGTTCACGACGACGGGCTGGATGATGTGGAACTTCCTCGTCGGCGTGCTGCTGACACCGGCCTCGATCGTGCTCTACGACGGGAATCCCGCGACGCCGTCGCTGGACCGCCTGTGGGAGCTCGCCGCGGAGGCCGGCGTGACGTGCTTCGGCACGAGCGCGGCGTTCATCGCGGGCTGCATGAAGGCCGGCGTGCGGCCCGGCGAGGGGCGCGACCTCGGTGCGCTGCGCAGCGTCGGCTCGACCGGCTCGCCGCTGTCGCCGGAGGGGTTTCGCTGGATCTACGACGAGCTCGGTTGCACTACGTGGCTGTTCTCGACGAGCGGCGGGACCGACGTCTGCACGGCGTTCGTCGGCGGCGTCCCGCTGCTGCCCGTCTACGAGGGCGAGCTGCAGGCGCGCTCGCTGGGCTGCGACGTGCGCGCCTTCGATCCCGACGGGCACGAGCTGATCGGCGCGGTCGGCGAGCTCGTCATCACGCAGCCGCTGCCGTCGATGCCGCTGTACTTCTGGGACGACCCCGGTGGCGAGCGGCTGCGCGAGGCGTACTTCGACATGTATCCCGGGATCTGGCGCCACGGCGACTGGATCGAGATCACGGCGCGCGGCACGGCGATCATCTCCGGCCGCAGCGATGCGACGATCAACCGCGGCGGCGTGCGGATGGGGACGAGCGAGATCTACCGCGCCGTGCTCGCGCTGGACGAGATCGTCGACGCGCTCGTCGTCGACGTCGACGGCTGGCTGGGGCTGTTCGTCGTGCTGCGCGCGGGCGCCGGGCTCGACGACGGGCTGCGCGGGCAGATCGCGCGGCGCGTGCGCGAGGACTGCTCGCCGCGCCACGTGCCCGACGACGTTCACGCCGTCGCCGAGGTCCCGCGCACGCTGTCTGGCAAGGTGCTGGAGGTGCCGGTCAAGCGGATCCTGTCGGGCGTCGCGCCCGAGCGCGCCGCGAGCCGCGACTCGCTCGCCAACCCGTCCGCGCTGGATTGGTTCGTCGCGTTCGCGCGGGAGCGGACGTGAGCAAGAGCCGGGCGAAGAAGAAGCAGCGCCAGCGCGCGCGGGCGGCGACGCCCGGCGACGCAGCGGCGACGCCGGCCGCTCCCGCCGCGCCGGCGCAGGAGCGCGCCGCCGCGCGGGCGCAGGCGCGCGCACGGCAGGCCCCGCAGGCGCCGGCCGCGACGGCGCGGCGCCCGTCGCGCCTGGAGCTGCGCGCAGGCGTTCCCCGCCCGGACGCGATCTGGGCCCCGTTCCCGCTCACCGAGATCGGCATGGCGGTCGGCCTGGCGCTGTTCGCGCTCGGCTTCGTCGCCAACACGGCCGAGCTGTTCCTCGCCGGCGTCGGGGTGCTCGTCGTCGCCGTCTGCGAGCTGTGCCTGCGCGAGCACTTCTCGGGCTTTCGCTCCCACAGCATCCTGCTCGGGCTGCTGCCGGTGTCGGCCGTCCACCTCGGCATCGTCTACGCGGGCGCGGCCACCTGGCGCGGCCCGCTCGCGCTCGCGATCGACCTCGCCGTCGCCGCTGGGCTGGCGTGGTGGCTGCAACGCCGCTTCGTCGCCGCCCAGGGCGACGCGCGGGTCAGGACACGCTGACGGCAGCCGCGGCAGGCGATGCGCCGGACGCGCGAACCCGCGCCCGGCGCGTCGCATCTCTTCACCAGCTCGCGACCGCGGAGCGGATCGCGGCGCGGAACTTCTCGATCGCGGCCTTGCCGTAGGCGTCGCCGCTGGCGGCATCGTTGCGGCAGTCGTCGCAGTTGTAGAAATGCCCGTAGGCGAACGCCCGCTGGACGACGGTGGCGCCGGACTTGAACGGGATCAGGACGCGGCCGAAGCCGGCTCGCGCCGCGCGCTGGCCGCTGTTGTAGCTGCCGCCCTTGCCGCGGTAGACCATGTTCGCGACGAAGTCCGCCTCGATGCCCGACCTGCCCGCCAGCGCGGCCTCCTCGGCGACGAGCGCCGCCAGCCCCGCGGGCACGCTGTTGGCCTGGATCAGCGTGTCGAAGAACCGGTTGCGGATGCTCGCGGTCGGCAGCAGCGAGCCGTCTGATGCGCCTTCGATCATGCGCGACAGGTCGTCGAGCGTGATCTGGTTCTCGTTGCTCCAGCAGCCGACGTTGTGATTGATCTGCGTGCTCGTCGCGCCGATCGCGTCCGCGAACGCGTTCAGCGTCGCGCGGCCGTAGCGCTGCTCGATCGCGAACGTCGTGCGGTTGTCGGAGATCCGCATCATCTCGCGGTCGGCGGCATCGAGCGTCATCGATCCGACCGCCGTGACGCCGCTCCGGGTCGGGCAGATGTTCGACGCCGTCACGGGCGGCGCGCACTCGCCGGTGCCGCCGGTCGCCGGGCAGTCGGGGAACTGCACGATCGCGTTGAGGTTCTCGGCCGGGTTGGCCTCCAGGCGGGTGTGCAGGTACAGATGGTGCAGCGTCTTCATGACGCTGGCGGGCTCGAACACGCGATCGGCGCCGAGGCTCGAGCTGACCGGCCCGCCGACCTGCTTGACGACCATGCCGAAGCGGGCGGCGCGCAGCTTCGCCGACTGGCGGGCGAGTGCGCGAACGCGGGCGTTGTAGGCGTCCGCGTTGTCGTTGATGAGGATCGTGAAGCGCCGCTTGCCGGCGATCACGTACGTGTCGAGGTCGACGATCCGGCCGCCGTTCTGGGACACGAAGTCGCCGGCGCGGCGGGCGTCGACGTCGACCTCGTAGGCCGAGAACTCACCGTGGCGCTTGATCTGGATCGCGTTGTAGCGGCCGTTGGGCAGGCGGTCGAGGCTGAACGTGCGCGCCCCGTTGGCGCTCGCGCTGTTCTGCACCGTCGACAGCGGCACGTTGCGCCAGTACCACCAGCCGCTCTTGTCGACGCCGCTGTTGCGGATCATGACGGCGGCGTACTTCGTCTCGCCGCCCTCGCTGTAGCTCTCCAGGTCGACCAGCCGTGACGCGTGCTCGCTCAGGCGCGCCTTCAGCGAGGCGGCGCTCTGGCCGTAGTACCAGTGCCAGTTCTTCGCCGCCTGCCCGCTGTTGACGACCATCACGACGGCGAAGCGGCGTGCGCCGCCGACGGTGTACGTCTCGAGGTCGATCAGCCGGCCGTTGTTCTGCTTGAGCTTCGCCGTGACCTGCGCGGCCGACAGGCCGTAGTACCAGTACCAGCCGCGCGCGTAGACGCCGCTGTTGGCGACCGTCGCGACGGCGAAGCGGTAGGGCGAGGTGGACTGCACCTCGAGGTCGACGATGCGGTCGCCGTTGGCGGCGTAGCGCTGCTCGACCTGCGCCGCGGTCAGGCCGTAGTACCAGTGCCAGCCGGTCGGCGCGGTCGCGTTGCGCTCGGGATCGGGCACCGCCGCGGCGGCCGGCGCCGGAGCGGCGCCGAGGGCAAGCCCGGCGACGGCCGCGAGGACCGTCGCGATGCGGATGGTGTGGCTGGGGATGCGCATGGCGCGTCCTTTCAATGGAGGGGTTGACATCGCCTCCAACGCCGAATCGCCCGCCGGCTTACGCGAGCGTGACGCGTGTCACACGGCTACATCGTTGATTGCGCGGCCGGGGCCGTCAGATGTGCGTGCATCGCGGATGCAGGGCGCTGCGGGCAGAAGGTGCACAGTGCCGGCCGCACGGGCGCCTTCGGCCCCTGGCGATCCTGCGCCGCGAGGCGCGTGCAGATGATGGTGCCGGTCGTGAAACCAATTATCTAGACCAATGGATGGCGCCGATCTCTCGGCCGGCTGTCTTCATGACGGCATGGGAACAGAGACGCAGTGCGATCGCACGCGCCGCAGCGTGCGCAGGGCTGCAGTCATCACGGCAGTCGCCTGCGGCTTCATCGCGGCGCCGGCAGCAGCAGCATCCGACAACCCGCTGGTCGGGCTTTGGCCTCTTGACGAGGGATCCGGCCAGACGGCAAACGACTGGTCCGGCAAGGGCAACCGCGCGACGCTCGGCGCCTCGACGGCCGCCGAGACAAGCGATCCGACGTGGTTCAACGTGTCCAGCGGGCGCTACTACAAGCGCAACGCGCTGCGCTTCAACGGCGGCCAGTATCTGACCGTCCGCGACTCGCCGACGCTCGAGCCGGCGAACATCAGCGTCGGAGCCATCGTCCGCGCGACGAGCTCACCGGGCGCCTACCGCTACGTCGTCTCCAAGGGCGCGCTTCGATGCCAGACAGCGTCCTACGGTCTTTACACCGGAGCCCACGGCGGGCTGCGCTTCTACGCGTCCAACGGCGTCGACACGGTCCTGTCGGCAGATGCCGGCACGCAGCTGTGGGACGGCGCCTGGCACGTCGTGCTCGGAACGTTCGACGGCGGCCTCGTGCGCCTGTTCGTCGACGGTCGCGAGGTCGGCACGGGCGAGCCGACGAGCCTCTCGCTCAGCTACGGCATGCCCGACAACGACGCGTTCTACATCGGCGACTACCGCGGGACCTGCGGCAACGAGCTGGGCTTCGTCGGCGACATCGATGCCGTCGCCGTGGCCGACCGCGCCTACGAGTGGAACGGCCGCTGACGGCGTCGCGACGCCGAGCACGAGCGCAAGCGCGATCCTCGGCGCGAGCGTGGTGATCGGCGCCCGTGAACGAGCGCCGATCAGGACGCAGCGAACGGTCGACTCGTCACTGCTACAGCACCACCGTGAACGAGCGCCGACGCCGGCCGGCGCCGCGATCTGATCGGCACCTGTTCACGCTGCTCGCGAGCGCGAGCGCGAGCGCGAGCGCGGGCCGGCGGCGGCGGGCTAGCGCTCGCCCGGCGCCTTGACCGGATACAGCGAGACCGGGATCGAGAGATCCAGCGCCGTCGCGACGATCCGCGACTGCTCGGCGACGTGCGCCGCCGGGTAGCCCTCGCCCGGGCTCGCGCGCTCGGGACGGCCGATGTAGCCGAACCTCAGCTCCTCGGGCAGGATCTGCATCAGGCGCGGGAACATGTGCGCGCGGGCGCCCATGTTGCGCGGCTCCTCCTGCACCCAGACGACCTCGCGCAGGTTCGGGTAGCTCTTGATCAGCTCGAGGATCTGCTGCTGCGGGAACGGGTACAGCAGCTCGATCCGGCCGATCGCGACGCCGGGGTTGTCCTGCCGCAGCGGGTGCCCGACAAGGTCGTAGTAGATCTTGCCGGTGCACAGCGCGAGGCGCTTGACCTCGTCGGCGGGGACGCGCGGCTCGCCCAGCACCGGGAAGAACTTCGTCTCGCTGAGGTGCTCGATGCGGTTCGTCGCCTGCGGCAGGCGCAGCAGCGACTTCGGCGTCATGAGGATCAGCGGACGCTGCTTGGCGATCCGCGCCTGGCGTCTGATGAGGTGGAAGTACTGCGCCGGCGTCGTGACGTTCGCGACGCGCATGTTGCCCTCGCTCGCCAGCGTCAGGAAGCGCTCCAGGCGACCGGACGAGTGCTCCGGTCCCGAGCCCTCGTAGCCGTGCGGCAGCAGCAGCACGAGCCGTGACGTCTGGCCCCACTTCGCCAGGCCGCTGGAGATGAACTGGTCGACGATGACCTGGGCGGCGTTGACGAAGTCGCCGAACTGCGCCTCCCACAGCACGAGCGTCTCGGGCGCCTCCTGCGAGTAGCCGTACTCGAACCCGAGGCAGGCGACCTCGCTGAGCGGCGAGTTGTGCAGCTCGAACGGCGCCAGCGCGCCGGGCAGCGACTGGATCGGGCAGATCGTCTGGCCGGTCTTCGCGTCGTGCAGGACCATGTGGCGCTGCGAGAACGTGCCGCGCTCGACGTCCTGGCCGGTGAGGCGGATCGGCGTGCCCTCGGTCAGCAGCGAGGCGAACGCCAGCGACTCGGCGTGGGCCCAGTCGATGCCACCGTCGGGGCCGAGCGCGTCGCGGCGGCGCTCGAGCTGCTTGACGAGTTTGGGGTGGACCGTGAAGCCGTCGGGGATGCTCAGCAGCTCGTCGTTGAGGATCTGCAGCCGCGTCGCGCTGACGGCGGTCTTGACGTCCGGCGACGGCGTGCGGTCCAGCGTGTACTCGCCCGTCGGCTGCTCGATCTCGCCGACCTCGGCCGCGTGCCGGATCTGCGCCTTGAGCTGCTGGTGCAGGCGCGTGAGCTCTTCCCAGGCCTCGTTCTTCTGGTTCTCGACGTCCGTCGCGGTGACGACGCCCTGCGCGATCAGCTGCTCCGCCCAGAGGTCGGCGACGCGCTTGTGGCGGCGGATCCGCGCGACCTGCTCGGGCTGCGTGTAGGCGGGCTCGTCGGCCTCGTTGTGGCCGAAGCGGCGGTAGCCGATGAGGTCGATCACGACGTCGTGGCCGAACTCGCTGCGGAACGCCCACGCCAGCCGCACCGCGGAGATGCAGGCCGCGACGTCGTCGGCGTTGACGTGGATGATCGGCACGTCGAAGCCCTTGGCGATGTCCGACGCCCAGCGCGTCGAGCGCGAGTCGTCGGGGTCGGTCGTGAAGCCGACCTGGTTGTTCTGGATCAGGTGCAGCGTGCCGCCGACGGCGTAGCCGTCGAGCGCCTGCAGGTTGAGCGTCTCGGGCACGACGCCCTGGCCCGGCATCGCCGCGTCGCCGTGCAGGACGATCGGCACGGCCGAGTCGACGTCGCGGTGGGCGTGCGGGCCCATCCGCGTCGTCTGCGCGGCGCGCGTGGCGCCGATGACGACCGGGTCGACGAACTCCAGGTGCGACGGGTTGGATTCGAGGTTGACGAGGATCGAGGAGCCGTCGGGCAGCTGGTAGGAGCCCTGCGCGCCGTGGTGGTACTTCACGTCGCCGGTGCCGCCCTGCGGGATCGTCGTGACCGCCTCCAGCGTCGAGGCGCCCTCGAACTCGGCGAAGATCGTGTCGTAGGGGCGGCCGAGGTTGTGCGCCAGGACGTTGAGCCGGCCGCGGTGCGCCATCCCGAGCACGACCTCGCGGCCACCGTTGCCCGCGCACAGCTGGATCATCTCGTCGAGCATCGGCACGGTCATGTCCAGGCCCTCGATCGAGAACTGCTTCTGGCCGAGGTAGGCCTTGTGCATGAAGCGCTCGAGCGCGTCGACCTCGACCAGGCGCTTGAGCAGGGCCTTCTGCTCGTCGGCGCTGAGCGGGCTGCGGAACTCGCCGGCCTCGATCTTCGCGCGCAGCCACGTGCGCTGGCGATGCGATGCGATGTGCTCGATCTCGTAGGCGATCGTGCCGCAGTACGTCTCGCGCAGGTGCGGCAGCGCGTCGGCGAGCGTCGCGCCCGGCACCTTGATGCGCAGGATCTTCGCCGGGATCCGGGCCATGATCTCGGGCGTCAGGCCGAGCGGCTCGGGGTTGAGCGCGGGGTCGCCCTCGGGCTCGCGGCCGAGCGGGTCCAGCCGCGCGGCGAGGTGGCCGTGGGTGCGATGCGCCTTCAGCAGCGAGACCGCGGCCTGGACGGCGCCGAGCAGCTCCTCGTCTGGCGTGCCGGCCGGCGGCGCGTCGATCGGCGCCGCCGCGGGGGTGAGGGCCGTCGCGGCGGCGGGCTCGACGGCGGCATCGCGCGCGGCGACGGCGGCGGCGACCGGCGCCGGCGGCGCGGGCAGCGGGCCGGGCGCGCTGCCGAGCTGGGCGAAGAGCTCGTCGTAGAAGCCGTGCTCGCCCTGCAGGTACTCCTCGACGACCTTCAAGAAGCGGCCCGACTCGGCGCCCTGGATGACGCGGTGGTCGTACGTCGACGTCATCGACATGACCTTCTCGGCGCCGATCATCTGGCCGACGGCGCCCAGGCCGACGGGGTAGGCGATCGCGCCGGTCGCGACGATCGTGCCCTGGCCGGGCATCAGCCGCGGCACCGATGCGACGGTGCCGATGCCGCCGGGGTTCGTCAGCGAGACGTTGGCCCCGACGAGGTCGTCGGCGGTCAGCGCGTTCTCGCGGGCGCGGGCGATGAGGTTGCCGAACGCGTCGAGGAATTCGGGGAAGCTCTTGCGGCCCGCGTCGCGGATGACGGGCACCATCAGCGTGCGGCTGCCGTCGCGCTTCTCGACGTCGACGGCGATGCCGAGGTTCACGACGCCGTCGTCGACGCGGTGCGGCTTGCCCTCGACGAGCGCGTAGTGGTGAGCCATGACCGGCATCTGCTCGGTCGCTGCGCGCGCGATCGCGTAGGCGATCAGGTGCGTGAAGGAGATCTTGTGGCCCGCGGCCTTGAGCTCTGAGCGGCGGGCGTCCATGACCGTGACGGTGATCGTGCGAAACGACGTCGCGGTCGGGATCTCGCGCGACTGCTCCATGTAGCGGGCGAGCATCGCCGCGCCGCCCCTGAGCTCGGTGCTGCCTGCGGGCTTGGCGGCCGCCGGGGCTGGTGGCGCCGGCGCTTGCGGCGCCTGCTTGGCGGCGAGCACGTCGGCCTTCGTGACCCGCCCGGCCGGGCCGCTGCCGGCGACGGCGCCGAGGTCGACGCCCTCGGCGGCGGCGACGCGGCGCGCGACCGGCGAGGCAAGGCGGCCGTTGGCGTCGCTGGGGGACTCGGGCTCGGGCTCAGCGGCGGGCGTCCGCGCAGGCGCCGCGGCGGGCGCTGCGGAACGCGTGGCCGAGGCGCCATTGCCGTTGGCGGGCGCCAGGCGCGCGATGACGTGGCCGACGGAGACGGTCTCCCCCTCTTCGGCGAGGATCTCGGTGATCGTGCCGGCGACCGGCGCCGGAAGCTCCATGTCGACCTTGTCGGTCGACAGCTCGACGATCGTCTGGCCCTCCTCGACGGCGTCGCCGACCTGCACGGCCCACGCGAGGATCGTGCCCTCCTGGACGGACTCGCCGCCCGCCGGCGTGACGATGTCGACGAGCTCGGTATCTGTCGGCGACACCTCGTCGTCTTCGGCCGTTTGCGGCGGGTCTTCAGCCGCTGGCGGCGTGGACATCGCCGCGGGCTCGCCGCCGTTCGTCGCGATCTCGGCGAGCACCGTGCCGACGGCGACCGTCTCGCCCTCGGCGGCATGGATCTTCACGACCGTGCCCGACACGGGCGCCGGCACCTCGGCGTCGACCTTGTCGGTGGAGACCTCGACGAGCGTCTCGTCGGCCTCGACGGCCTCGCCCTCCTGCTTGTGCCACTCCAGAACCGTGCCCTCGCGGACCGACTCGCCCATCTCCGGGAGCGTCACCTGAACTGTCGTGTTCACGGCCATGCCAGAGGTCAACTCTAGAAGGTCACCGGGCTCGGAGGCGACATCTTCGGGGACTACACCCGCCGGGGGGCAGGGTTGCAGCGAAGCGGTCGTCGATCGCCTACACGCCGGACGGCTCGACCGCGTGCCGCGCGGCGGACTCCGCCGCCTCTGCACGGCGCGCCGAGCGCGACTGGCGCATGAACTCATAGGAGCCGACGAACGGGCCGATCCCGCCGAGCACGGCGACGGCGACGGCGAGCCGCAGGTCGATGACGCGCAGCCGCAGCGCGGCGACGCAGGCCAGCGACATCGCGATCCAGCCGACGCCGTGGCCCATCCCGAAGATCGCCTCGAGCCCGGCGAGGCCCGGTACGAGCCAGACGACGAGCAGCACGGTGTAGATCGCCGAATGGGTGAACGACGCCCATTTCAGGCGCTCGAAGGTCAGCAGGCGGCTCATGCGGTGTGCGCTTGCAGCAGGCTCGCCATGCGCCGCAGCGGCTCGTCGGCCTCGGCGGGCCAGTCGGCGACCTGCGCGGGCCACCAGGCGTAGGCGTCGTGCTCGTCGTCCATCACGATCTCGGCGCCGTCGGGCAGCCAGGCGAGGCCGACGACCATGACGAGCTGATGCGGCAGGAGCACGAGCGCCTCGACGGTCAGCCGCTCGGGCTGCACGGCCCACTCCTCGTCGAGCTCGCGCGAGAGCGTCTGCGCGGGGCTCTCGCCGATGTCGACCGCGCCGCCGGCGCCGAGCGCCCAGCGCCCCGGCCACGACGACAGCCAGGGGGCGCGGCGGCCGGCCAGCCAGCGCCCGTCGGCGGCGCGGGTGACGGCGAGCGCGGCCATCGAGTGCGACGCGTCGCCGTCGACGAGCCGCAGCGCCCAGCGCGCGGGCTGCAGCTCGAGCAGCAGCTCACCGCCCTGCTCGGCGTGCGAGACGAGGCGCGCCGACAGCCCGTCGTGGCTCGGTGAGCCGCGCTCGCGCAGCGCGGCGATCGCGGCGTCGGCGGCGTCGGCCATGTCCGGCGGCGGCTCGTAGTGCTGCTCGTGCCAGCGCGCGCGCACACGCTCGACGGGCCAGTGGCCGCGAGCGAGGATCGCCGGTGGCTGCATGTCAGCAACGATAGTTCGCGCCGGGCGCATCGCACGCGCCAGGCTCGCCGCCCCGGTTCAGGCGGTCGCCAGCGGCTCGCGGTCGGCCAGCTCGAGCACGAGATCGGCGGCCGCGGGCAGGTCGGGCACCTCCGACGTCGTCGGCGGTGCGGCGAGCGCGTGGATCAGCGCGTGCGCGAGCTGCGGCCGGTTGCGCGCGACCGAAACCATCCCGAGCTGCTCGTAGGCGCGGTTGTTGATCGCGATGTGGCCGCGCTCCCAGCCGTAGGAGATGACGCGGCAGTCGCACATGAGCGCCTCCAGCACGGTCAGCCCCGCGGTCGAGTGGATCAGCACGTCGGCCGCCGCCAGCAGCGTCACCATGCGGTCGCTGAAGCCCCAGACCTGCACGCGGCTGTCCTGCGCGTACGCCGCCGCGATCCGCTCGCGCGCGCGCTCGTTGTGGCCGACGAGCACGACGACCGTGTCGGCGCCGTAGTGCAGCGCGGTGTCGGTCGCCGCGGGCAGATCGCCCACGCCCCAGCCGCCGCCGGACACGACGACGAGCGAGCCGCGCGCCGGCAGCTCGAGCTCGGCCCGCGCGGCGCTGCGCTCGGGCGGGCTCGTGAAGCGCAGGTCGGTGAGGCCGTGGACGGCCTCGATGCGCGCGTCCGGGCCGGCGACGTCGCGCACCTCGGCGGCCGACTCGGGGTGGGTGACGAGGTGCAGGTCGATGCCCGGGTGGGCCCAGAAGTCGAGCGCCGCGAGGTCGGTGATCGCGCTGACGACGGGCGTCAGCAGCGTGCCGTCGGCGCTCATACGCCCGAGCACCTCCGACCACAGCGGGTAGGTCGAGACGACGACGTCGGCCGGATGGTCGCGCAGGAAGGCCAGAAAGCCGCGGCGCGTGAGCCTGTCCAGCGTCGCCGAGCCGGCGTTGCGCAGCGGGATCACGCGCGTGCCGAGGAAGTAGCCGGCGCTGAACGCGGCGTTGCCGACGCTGGAGTCGATCTTCGACGCACCGCCGATGATCGCCCGCGCGACGGGGCCCGCGAGCTCGAGGCCGTCGACGACCTCGGCGGTCGCACCGCGCTCGCGCAGACCCTCGGCGAGGACCCGCGCGGGCTGGTCGTGGCCGGCGCCGATCGAGGCGGAGAAGATGAGAACGCGTGTAGACATGGGGCGGGACTATCGTCGCCCCGATGCGCAGGCGCAAGCACTGGGGTTGGGGCTACGAGGACGATGCCTGGTCGGCGGAGCAGCTCAGGGCGGCGGCGGCCGGCCTGGAGGAGCACCTGCGCATCGCCGGCGACGGCAGCGTCGCCAGGCCGGTCGCGCTGGACGACGTCGTGCTGCCTGCACCGCGCGTCGCGCCGCCGCCGTCGCTCGCCGCGATCTGCGCCAGCGACACGTACGCGCGCACGTCACACGCGTGGGGCAAGTCCTACAGCGACGTCGTGCGTGGCTTCCACGGCCGCTTCGACTTCCCTCCGGACGTCGTCGCGCGGCCGCGCGGCGAGCGCGACGTCGAGGCAGTGCTGGAGTGGGCGGCGGGCGCGAACGTCGCGGTCGTGCCCTACGGCGGCGGGACGAGCGTCAGCGGCGGCGTGACGCCCGACGTCCCGGCGCGCTTCGACGGCGCCGTCTCGCTGGACCTCGGGGCGATGGACCGCGTGCTGCAGATCGACGACGTCTCGCGCGCGGCGCTGATCCAGGCGGGCGCGCTGGGGCCGGTGCTCGAGCGCCAGCTCAAGGCGCTCGACCTGACGCTGCGC
This sequence comes from uncultured Solirubrobacteraceae bacterium, assembly GCA_963756465.1. Lineage (GTDB taxonomy): Bacteria > Actinomycetota > Thermoleophilia > Solirubrobacterales > Solirubrobacteraceae > CADCVQ01. The sequence goes on along the minus strand of CAVWNK010000004.1, from coordinate 655,045 downwards.
TTCTACCCGCAGTCCTTCGAGCTGTCGACGCTCGGCGGCTGGATCGCGACGCGCGCGGGCGGGCACTTCGCGACCGCCGAGACGCACGTCGACGACCTCGTCGAGTCGGTCCGCGCGATCACGCCGAGCGGCGCCTGGCAGTCGCGGCGCGTGCCCGGCTCGGGCGCCGGCGTCTCGCCCGACCGCATGCTGCTCGGCTCGGAGGGCATCCTCGGCGTCGTCACCGAGGCCTGGGTGCGAGTCCGCCCGCGCCCGCAGGCGCAGTCGCTGGCGGCGATCCGCTTCGCCTCGTTCGCGGACGGGATCGAGGCGCTGCGGGCGATCGCGCAGTCCGGCCTGCGGCCCTCCAACTGCCGCCTGATCGACGCCGAGGAGGCGCGCATGACCGGCGCCGCCGACGGCACCGCGGCGCTGCTCGTGCTCGGCTTCGAGGGCGCGTCGGAGGCGATCGTCCCGGTCGGCGAGCTGCTGGACCGCGCGCTGCACATCTGCGCCGAGGCCGGCGGCGACTGGGACGAGCGGGCGGTGCGCCGGCCGCGCTTCGCGGGTGACCCCGCGGGCAGCGGGGATGCCGTCGGCGCCTGGCGCGCCGCGTTCTTCCGCGCGCCCTACCTGCGCGACGCGTTCGTCGCGATCGGGATCCTCAGCGAGACCTTCGAGACCGCGATCACGTGGGAGCGCTTCAGCGCGCTGCACGCCGCGGTCACGCGCGCCGCGGAGGAGGCGATCGGGCCGGCGGGGCGGATCACGTGCCGGATCTCGCACGTCTATCCCGACGGGCCGGCGCCGTACTTCACCGTGCTGGCGCCCGCGCAGCGCGGCGAGGAGGTGGCGCAGTGGGCGCAGATCAAGGCGCTCGTCAGCGACGCGCTGCTCGCCGCCGGCGGCACGATCACCCATCACCACGCGATCGGCCGCGACCACCGCCCCTGGTATGACCGCCAGCGCCCGGATCCGTTCGCCGCCGCGCTGCGCGCCGCGAAAGCGGCCGTCGACCCCGCGGGCGTGCTGAACCCCGGCGTCTTGATCGATCGCTGATCCGCGCTACGGTTTGACCGTCATGCCGACGCCTGTCGAGAAGGTCGCCGCCAACCTGCGCGCGTTTGCGATCGCGCTGAACTCGCACGATCGCGAGAACCCGACGCACACCGCGCACGGGATCGGCCTCGCGCACTTCGACATGGAGCGCCTGGGCTTCGACGAGGGCGAGGAGATCCTGCCGGGGATCACGATCCACGCCGACGACGGCGTGACGGGCAACTTCCGCGTGCTCTGCGACGGCGATCACCTCGAGCAGATGCAGGCCGAGCAGGCCGAGGTCGTCGACGCCGTCTCCTCCGAGGAGCGGATGGTCCCCGTCGGCTCACCGTCGTCCGACGACGACGAGCAGCGCCGGATCAGCCCGAACTAGTGGACCGCTAGTAGTGGGTCGCGCCGTCGGGCGCGACGACCGGTCAGAACCCTAGCCATCTAGTTCGATTCCGATACCTTCGCCGGAGAAGCAGACGAGGCCGGCGATCTTCATCGCCTCGGCGCGCGGGAGCTCGTAGCTGTGCACCGCGTCGCGGAAGGTCTCGCCGCCGGCGTGGACGTGCCACCAGCTCGCGTCGCCGATGTACGGGTCCGATGTCGTGCGGTCGCTCGGGCGCAGGTGCCCGGCCTTGACGTCGCTGCGCTGGATGTAGGCCCGCAGCGGCATGCTCGTCTCGAAGACGAGCGTCGGGCGCGCGGACCGCGCGATGACCTCGCCGCCGGCGGTGACCGTGACCGGCCGCGAGCTGACGTGCACGTCGACGCGGTGGTACGGGTCGCGCAGCCGGCCGCCGGCGACCTCCTCGTCCTCGACGAGCCAGCGGTCGACGCGGTCGAAGTACGGCGCCGCGAAGCCGCGCAGCCAGCTCGCCTCCGGCAGCGGCTGCTCGTAGGCCCAGACCGCGTCCTCGCGCCGCTCGTCGCCGACCTGCAGCGAGAAGTACGACGCGTCGCCCTTGAACGGGCAGTGGCTCGTCGTGTCGGTGCGCTGCAGCAGCGCCGCGTCGAAGTCCGCGATCGGGACGTAGGCGACGGGCCGGATGCCGGTCTCGTGCAGGAGGTGCGCGCCGGTCGTGTCGAGCACGACGGTGTCGCCGACGAACGCGCGCAGGCGGCGCGGGTCGGGCGCGAAGAGGATCCGGTGCGCGGGCGCCTGGATCGTGTAGTTCGCGTCAGCGGGCGAGCCGCCGAGCGGACCGCTTCCCTGCGTGAGGCTCACGCCGACTCGACCTTCAGCCGCCGTCCGAATGCTCTGTCGAAGAGCTCGACCTCGCGCTGCGCCGCCCAGCGCTCGACGGCCGCCGCGCCGTCGGCCTCGAGCTCGAGGCGGATCGTGCCGTCGTGGCTGGCGACGTGCGCCGCGCGGACGCTCTGGTCGCGGCTGCGCTCGAGGTCCTCGGCGAGGCGCAGCAGGCATGCCAGTCGGTTGAGACGGTCCTCGTCGCCGGCGCGCGCGAGCGGCGCGAGCTCGCCGAACTCCGGCGTGCCCTTGCGGTGGTAGCGCGCCGCCTGCGCGATCAGCGCGACCTCGCGCGGCTCGAAGCCCGGCAGGCCGGCGTTGAGGATGAGATAGCGCGAGTGCTTGTGGTGATCGTCGTAGTCGACCGACATGCCGATGTCGTGCAGGATGCAGGCGCAGAACAGCAGCTCGCGCTCCCAGCGGTCGCCCTCGTGCAGGTCCTGCTCGGCGAGCTCATCGAAGAGCCCGAGCGCGAGCCGCGCGACGTGCTCGGTGTGGGCCGGGTCGACGTCGTAGCGAGCAGCGAGGTTCAGGATGCTCGAGCGGCGCACGTCGTCGAACAGCGGCGGGTCGCCGCCGAGCAGCGAGCTGAAGAAGATGCCCTCGCGCAGGCCCGCCTCCGTCACCTCGATCGCCTCGAACGCACCGTGCTCGAGGACGGCGTCGACGACGAGCGCGCCGGCGAGGATGAGGTCGGCGCGCGCGTACTTGATGCCCTTGATCGAGCCGCGCTCGGAGGCCTCCATCGACTTGAGCCGTTCGAGCAGGCCGCCGAGCGCGTCGCGCGTGACCGCATAGCCCTGCACGCCGGTCGACGGCTTGCCCGCCTCGGCCTGGGCGGCGGCCGCGAGGTTGCGCATCGTGCCGCCGATGCCGACGATCCGGCGGCCGCTGCGCGGCAGCCAGGCGGCGTCCTCGCCGAGCTGCTCGGCGACGTGGTCGCGCAGCGCCCTGCGCGCCTTCTTCGGCGGCGGGTCGTCGTCGGCGAGGAAATGCTCGGTCATGCGCACGGCGCCCAGCGGCCAGGAGCCCAGGCGGCTCGCGTGACGGCTCTGCACCTCGACGAGCTGGAGGCTGCCGCCGCCGAGGTCGAGCACCGCGCCGTCGGTCAGCGTCGTCGAGTTGACGGCCGCGAGGTAGCCGAAGCTCGCCTCCTGCTCGCGGCTGAGGACCGCGACCTCGAGGCCGGTCTGCTGCCTGACGCGGTCCAGGAAGACCTGCTGGTTGGACGCGTCGCGGATCGCGCTCGTCGCGACGGCGCGGATGTCGGTGGCGGCGATCTGACTCGCCGCGCAGAAATGGGCGAACACCTCGGCCGCCTCGAGGCCGCGCTTCATCGGCTTGCCGCCGAGCTTGCCCGACGCCTCCAGCCCCTCGCCGATCCGCACGGCGAGATAGATCTCGTCGGTGCGCTTCCACCAGCCGTCGGCGGCGGTGAAGACGACGAGCCGAAACGAGTTGGAGCCCATGTCGATGACCGCGGTCCGGTGCTCAGCCACGCGCGGGAGCTTACGTGCGCGATCCGCCGACGGTCGGCGGTGGCGACGGCCGGGTCGCGGCGGGCCGTGAAGGAGCGCCGTCTGGATCGGCCTCCGCGCTCGCGACGGCGGTGGATCAGCGTGCGCGTGAAGCAGCGCCGGATGGGATCTGCGCGCCGATCGATTCGGCGTTCGTGCACGGTGCGGCGGCCGTCGCGCGCGCCGCGCGCACCTCGGCCTGAAACCGCGCCTCAGCCGTGACGCTCGATGAGCTCGATGCGGTAGTCGTCGGGGTCGCGCACGAAGCACAGCAGCGAGCCGCCCTCGCGGACGCGGTAGGGCGGTTTCTCGGGCTCGATGCCCTGCTCGGCCAGCGCGGCCAGCGTCTGCTGCATGTCGGTGACGGTCAGCGCGATGTGGTTGTAGCCCGTCCCGTGGGTGTATTCGGCGACGCCGTGGTTGTAGGTCAGCTCGAGCCGATCGCCGTCTCCGGGGAGGCCCATGAAGACGTTGATCGCCTCGTCGCGGATCGGCTTGCGCCCCCGCTCCTCGAAGCCGAGCGCCTCGTAGAACGCGACCGAGCGGTCGATGTCGCCGATGCGATAGCAGGTGTGAATGAGCTCCTTTGCGGCCATGGACCACACAGTACCCTCACCCTCATGTTGATCGAACGCTCCATGTCCGACGGCTTTCTGACGAACACCTACCTCGTCGCGGACGGCCCCGGCGGCCCCGGTTTCCTCGTCGACGCGGGCGGTCCGATGGGGCCGTTGTTCGACGCCGCCGAGCAGCACGACATCGACGTCACCCACCTGCTGCTGACCCATCACCACCACGATCACGTCTGCGCGCGCGACGAGGTGCAGGCCCGCTATCGGGGCATCGTCGTGCTCGGTCACCCGGACGAGCCGATGCAGGCCGAGCCCTTCGCACCGCTGCAGATCGGCGGCCTGCACGTCGACGCCATCCACACGCCCGGTCACACGAAGGGGATGCTGAACTTCACCGTCCCGGGCCACGTGTTCACGGGCGACACGCTCTTCAAGAGCTCGATCGGCGGCGTCAACGCGCCCGGTAGCACGTCCTACGACGACATCAAGTCCTCGATCATGGACACGCTGATGAGCCTCGACCACGCGACCGAGGTCCATCCCGGCCACACCGATCCGACGACGATCGGAGCCGAGTGGGAGCACAACGCCTTCATCCGCGTCTGGCGCGGCCTGGACGCCGAGGGCGACGAGCAGGTCACCGTCCAGGGCGAGCCGGCGACGCTCGTCGTCTGGGGCGACGACTACGACGGCGGACACAAGGCCTGGGTGCGCTGGGCCGACGGGCGCGACGACATCGTCCCCGGGTCGCGCGTCGAACGTACAAGGACATAGTGGCCAGGAAGGACGCCATCCCGACGTCGCGGATCAGCCGTTCCTCGAAGGTCGGGCGGCTCGCCGCGACGCAGGCGGCAAAGCAGATGGGCACGCGCGCGACGAACGTCGCGCGCGGTGACGAGGGGCGCGAGAAGGCGCTCGCCAAGCGCCAGCTCGAGACCGCCGAGCAGATCGTCGCGGCGCTCGGGACGATGAAGGGCGCGGCGATGAAGCTCGGCCAGGTGATGTCGTTCCTCGACGTCGGCCTCGTGCCCGAGGAGTACCGCGAGGAGTTCCAGGCCAAGCTCGCCGAGCTGCGCGACGCCGCGCCGAAGGTCGCCTGGAAGGACATGCGCAAGGTCCTCGAGGGCGAGTACGACGCGTCGATCGAGACGGTCTTCCAGACGTTCGACCCGGTGCCGATCGCCGCCGCCTCGATCGGCCAGGTCTACAAGGCGCGCCTGCACGACGGCCGCGACGTCGCGGTCAAGGTGCAGTACCCGGGCGTCGCGCAGGCCGTCCGCGCCGACATGCAGAACCTCGGGATCATCCTGCGGCTCATGAAGATGGTCGCTCCCGGCCTGGACCCGAAGGCGATGGGCGACGAGATCCGCTCGCGGATCGACGAGGAGCTCGACTACGAGCTCGAGGCGCAGAACCAGCGCACGGTCGCGCGGCTGTACCGCGGCCATCCGTTCATCGTCGTGCCGGCGGTCGTCACGAAGCTCTCGCACGAGAAGGTGATCGTCAGCGAGTTCGTGCAGGGGCGGGGCTTCGAGGAGCTCAAGCAGCTGCCGCAGGACGAGCGCGACCGCCTCGGCGAGATCGTCTACCGCTTCTACTTCGGCTGCATGTACCGCCACCACCAGTTCTCCGGCGACCCGCATCCCGGCAACTCGCTGCTGCTCGACGACGGTCGCATGGCGTTCTTCGACTTCGGGCTGTTCAAGCGCATCCCGGCCGCCGTCGCCGAGTTCGAGCTCGAGATCCAGCGCATCGCGGCGGCCGGCGACGGCGCGGCGATGATCGAGCACCTCGTCGCGGGCGGCTTCATCGCCAAGCCCGAGTTCTACACCCCCGAGGGGATCCTCGAACAGGTCCGCGACATGACCTGGTGGTACCTCGAGGACGAGGAGGTCGCGCTGACGCCCGAGATCGCGACCGAGGTGATGATCGAGATGTCCGACCCGCGCTCGTCGCACTTTTCCAAGATGCGCCACGAGACGCTGCCGCCCGACCATCTCTTCGGCCGGCGCCTGGAGATGCTGACGCTGGCCGTCATGAGCCAGCTGCGGGCGCACGGCAACTGGCACCGGATCGCGCGCGAGTGGATCTACGGCGACGAACCGGTCACCGAGCTCGGCCGCCAGGAGGCCGAGTTCTACGCGGCACATCCGCCCGCAGCGGTGCTGCGCGGCGCCGCGTGACGCGCGGCGCCGCCTGGCTGCGCGTCGCATCGCTGTCGACGGCGGTCGTCGTCTTCTTCGTCTTCGTCGCCTCCAGCGGCTCGCTGTCGTCCGAGCGCGTCCGCGACGCGGTCGACCCGCTCGGCGCCGCCGCGGTCCCGGTCTTCATCGTCGTCAGCGCGCTGCTGACGTGCGCGCTGTTCCCCGGCCCGCTGCTGGCCGGCGCCAGCGGCCTGCTGTTCGGCACCGCGCTGGGGACGCCGGTCGCGCTCACCGCCGCCACGCTCGGCGCCGTGCTCGCGTTCAGCATCTCGCGCTTCGTCGCGCACGACGCGATCGAGACGCTCACCGGCAAGCGGCTCGCGCCGCTGCAGGAGTGGATCGAGCGGCGCGGCTTCTGGGCGGTCCTGTACGCGCGGATCGCGCCCGGCGTGCCCTACTCGCTCGTCAACTACGCCGCCGGGGCGACCCGTCTGGCGTTGCCCGCCTTCGCCGCGGCGACCGCGATCGGCGCGGCGCCGCGGGCCTTCGCCTACACCGCGCTCGGCGGATCGCTGAACGACCTCACCTCGCCCGAGGCGATCGTCGCGATCGTCGCGCTCGTCGTGATGGCGCTGACGGGTCTGGCGGTGCTGCGCGCCGAGCGAGCGCGCGAACGCGCGGCCCCGCGCCGCGACGTCACCCCTCCCTGACCCGCTGCTGCTCGTGCGTGTGGCCGCCAGGCGATGGTGACGGCGCGGCGGGTGCCGATACCGCGCGCATCCGGGGCCGGTCGCGGTGTCGAACGTCCATGCGCGGGGCGTGAACGAGCGACGAACCGATCTCTGCGCGAACCTCACTCGGCGCTGCCACACCCCCCGCGTGCACAAGCGCCGACCGGTGCCCGACACGAAACGTGTTCGGCGCTCGTTCACGCACACACGCGGCACCGCCACGGGGCCGGCCACCCGACCCCGGCGACCGATCCCCGCCAGCACGCAGCCCCCCTGGTAGCGCGCGCTCGGCGCGGGGTCTACAGCTCCTGCACCTGAAACAGCGAGGTCGAGCCGGGCACGCCGCTGGGCAGGCCGGCGGTGACCGCGACGCGCTGGCCCGCGGTCAGCCAGCCGAGCTCGACGACACGCCGGCAGGCGTCGAGGATGAGCTCCTCGGTGACGTCGTGCTTGCGCAGGGAGTGCGCGCGCACGCCCCACATCAGGCCGCAGCGGCGGACGGTCTCGCGGCCGGGCGAGAGCGCCAAGATCGGCACCGCCGGCCGGTGCGCGGAGACCAGGCGCGCGGAGCGGCCCGACAGCGTCGGCACGACGATCGCGTCGAGCTCGAGCTCGCGCGCGGCCATGCAGACCGCGTAGGCGACGGTGTAGGACGGGTCGCGCGCGTCGCGGTGCACGCGCTGCTCGTTCCAGCGCCGGTACGGCGCGGCCTGCTCCGTCGCCTCGGCGATCGCGGCCATCATCGCGATCGTCTCGACCGGGTAGTGGCCGACCGCCGTCTCCTGGGAGAGCATGACCGCGTCGGTGCCGTCGAGGATCGCGTTGGCGACGTCGGCGACCTCGGCCCGCGTGGGCCGCGTCGAGGCGACCATCGAGTCGAGCATCTGCGTCGCCGTGATCGACGGGCGCGCGAGCCGGCCGGCGGTCGCGAGCAGCTGCTTCTGGACGATCGGAACGGTCTCGATCGGAAGCTCGATGCCGAGGTCGCCGCGGGCGACCATGACGCAGTCGGCGGCGCGGATGATCTCCTCCGCGCGCTCGACGGCCTGCGGCTTCTCGATCTTGGCGATCAGCGGCAGGCGGGTGTGCTCGCGCAGCGTGTCGATCTCCTCCGGACCGCGCACGAAGGACAACGCGACGAGGTCGACGCCGATCCGCTCGCCGGCCGCGAGATGGACGAGGTCCTCCTCCGGCACCGTCGGCAGCTCGTCGAGCGGGCCGGGGATGTTCAGCCCCTGGCGCGACGCGACGGCGCCGCCGATCTCGACCTCGGTGTGGATCTCCATCGCCGCGTCGTCGATCGACTGCACGCGCAGGCGCACCGCGCCGTCGGCGAGGTACAGGACATCGCCCGGCGCCATCGCGCCGATCAGCTCCGGCCGCGCGACGAGCATCCGCGTGGCCGTCCCGAGCCCCTCCGCGTCGCAGCAGAACGCGACGCGGTCGCCCGGCTTGAGCTCGGCGATGTCGTCGACGAGCGGGCCGATCCGCAGCTTCGGGCCCGGCAGATCCTGCAGGACGGCGACGGGGCGTCCCGCGCGGCCGGCCGCGTCGCGCACGAGCTGGACGGTCTCGGCGTGCTGCGCGGCGTTGCCGTGGGAGAAGTTCAGGCGCGCGACGTCCATCCCGGCGGCCACCATCCGAACGAGCGTCTCGGGATCGCGGGAGGCCGGACCGATCGTCGCGACGATCTTCGTGTGGCGCTGCATCGGGCCATTGAAGGTACTCAGCCCGGCTCGGGTGAGCGAGGTCGCCTGCGTCCAGGCCCGGCGCGATAGCGTCGCGCGATCGCGACCGACGCCAGCATCCTCGCGGCGGTGCGGGCGATCCCGCGCGGCCACGTCACGACCTACGGCGACCTCAGCCCGGGCGCCCCGCGCCGCGCCGGCGCCGTGCTCGCCGCCTGCGAGGACCCCGACCTGCCCTGGCAGCGCGTCGTGCGCTCGGACGGCTCACTCGCCAAGGGCGCGCGCCAACGGCGCCTGCTCGAGGCCGAGGGGGTGCCGTTTCGCGGCGCGCGCGTGGACATGCGCGCGGCGTGGGTGCCGGTGGCGTAGCCAGCTCGCCGGCCGCACCGCGCCGCTGCCCGCTCGCGGGCGGACGCGAGCGCTCAGCGCCTGAACGCGATCCGCTGCAGCTCGAGCCGGTACGACGCGCTCAGTGCGCCCGCGGCAGCGTCGCCGACCGCGATGACGACGTAGAAGCGCTTGGCGCGCGGTGTGATGTTCGTGATCTTCACGCTGTCGGTCCTGCCCGCGGGCCTGCGCGAGCGGACGAGGATCTTCGAGCTCTCGCTCACCGACCTGGCGTTGGAGCGGAAGACGAAGAGGTCGGGGTTGCCGGCCAGGGCGCGCAGCCGCAGCCGCGCCGACGAGCGCTTCGGCAGGCGTATGCGGTAGACGTCGATCGGGTCCTCGACGCGGTCGGCGGTGCCGTTGAGAACGGCCCTGCGCCCGCCCGTCCAGAGGTACGGGTCGGGCTTGGCGAAGACCGACCCGTCGACGAAGGAGATGCCGTCGTTGGGCTCGAGCACGTCGGGCGCGGGCTTCGGGAGTGCGAGCGCGCCGGCCATCTGGATGACGCCGAAGCCCGAGGCCGGGTCGTAGCCCGGGACGCCGACGTCGCGCGCCGAGCGGCGCAGCACGTCGGCCAGCTGGCCGTTGGAGAGGTCGGGTCGCGCCGTCGCCAGCCAGGCCGCCGCGCCGGCGACGATCGGGGACGAGAAGCTCGTGCCGCTGGCGAGCGTCACGCCGTCGCGCGCGCCGTCCTCGGTGTCGAATGCGACCGGGATCGCGACCGGGATCGAGACGCCGGGCGCCGCGACGTCGACGGCCGTGTTCTGGTTGCTGAAGCCCGACGGCGTCAGGTCCGGGTTCAGCGCGGCGACCGACAGCACGTGCGGGTAGGCGGCGGGGTAGATCACGGGATTGCCCGCCGCGAACTCGTTGCCGGCCGCCGCGACGACGAGGCTGCCGGCGGCGTAGGCAATCTGGACGGTGCTGAACAGCGCCGCGCAGTCCTGCGGTGAGCCGAAGCTCAGGTTGATGATCTTCGCGCCGGCGCGGGCGGCCGCGATGATGGCGTTGGCCGCGTCCGCGCAGGTGATCTGCAACGGCAGCCCGACCGACAGGATCGGCGCCGACGGGAAGATCCCGGTCACGCCGAAGCCGTTGAACGCGCCCGCCGCGGCGGAGGCGACCTGCGTCCCGTGCGGCCCGAGCACCGGGCCGGGGTTGAGCTGGCGGGCATGCGCGACGTCGGGGTGGGCGACGTCGACGAGGTCGTCGACGACCGCGATCGCGGCGGCGCCGGGCGCCGGCGGCGCGAGGCCGGGCGCGACGACGAAGCCGCGGGCGTAGGCCTCCGGTGCCGCGTCGAGCGCGCTCGTACGCGTCAGCGCGACGTTCGGCTCGGCGAAGCGCAGCCCGCCGACGGCGCGCAGCGCGGTCGCGAAGGGGCGGGCCTTGGCGCGCGGGAGCTTGAAGACGTCGCCGGCGCGCAGCTTCGTCGCGCCGAAGCGGCGCGCGATCGCGTCGACCCGCGCTGTGCCGGGCTCGGCCGCGATCAGCCAGGTCGGCGGCTCAGACGACGCGGCGGCAACGCCGGTGCCCGTCGACGGCAGCGTCATCGGACGCTCCTCGTAGGCCTGCGCCGGCGTCGCCACGATGGCGGCAACGGCCGCCATGGCTGGAAGTAGGGCACGACGCCTCATCTGCAGCCTACGGTACCCGTGGCCGCCGCTCGTGCCCGAACCCTCGCTGCCACGCAGGAGAACCACTAGCGCGCGAATCGGCCGTCCTGCATGATCGTCTCGCCGTCGGCCGACAGCCGCCCGCCCGCGCGCAGATCGCAGATCAGGTCCCAATGCAGGGCCGACTCGTTCTTGGCGCCGGTCTCCGGATAGGAGCGGCCGAGCGCCAGGTGCACCGTGCCGCCGATCTTCTCGTCGAAGAGCGTCGCGCCGATCGCGCGGTCGATGCCGAAGTTCGTCCCGATCCCGACCTCGCCGATCCGGCGGGCACCCTCGTCGGTCGCCAGAGCGCGCTGCAGGTAGTCGTCGCCGCGCTCGGCCGCGGCGGCCACGACGAGCCCGTCGCGGAACTCGAGCTCGACGCCGGCGACGTCGACGCCGGACGGCGAGGACGGCACGCCGAAGCGGATCCGCCCGTTGGCGCTCGTCTCGTGCGGGCCCGTGAAGACCTCGCCGCTGGGCATGTTGCGCTTGCCGTCGGAGTTGACCCAGGTGCGGCGCTTGACCGACAGTGTCACGTCCGTGCCGGGCGCCTCGATACGCAGTTCGCCGGCGCCCTTGAGGCGCTTGATCAGCCCCTCCTGGAAGACGCGCAGCTCACCCCAGGACCGCACCGGGTCGGGCTGGTCGAGAAACAGCGCGCGCGCGACGAAGTCCTCGAAGCCGGCCAGGCTCATGCCCGCCTGCTGGGCGCCGGCCTGCGTCGGCCACAGCGTCGAGCACCAGCGCTTGCTCATCGTCTGCTCGCGGATCGGCTTGCGCGCGCGCGCCGCGCGGGCCAGGCGGGCGGGGTCGATCCCGGCCAGCGCGCGGGTGTTCTCGGGCGCCTGGATGCCGAGCTGCGCGTGCGCCCGCTTCGCCTCGTTGAAGGCGACCTCGGAGAAGAGGTCGAGGTGGCGATCCTGCGCGTGGCGGTAGAACGACGCCGTCGCGCCGGGCAGCTCGACGCGCAGCAGCGGCCAGGCGTCGCGCTCGAGGATCGCCCGCTGGACCTCGAGCAACAGCGGCGCCGCGAGCGCCGTCGAGCGCACGAGGACCTCCTGGCCGGGCTGGACGTCGAGGCAGTAGCCGCTCAGGAGGTCGGCGAAGCCAGCGGCGTCGAGCGGCACTACGCGCGCCAGCCCTCGGCGAGCGCGGCGAGCGGCTCGGCGGGGTCGGCATCCAGCAGCGTGGCGAGCGCGGTGACGAGTTGCTCCTGCGGCTCGCGGTTGGCGCCGGCGCCCATCACGCCGACCCGCCACAGCCTGCCGGCGAGCGGGCCGAGGCCGCCGGAGATCTCGATCCCGTGGTCGAGCAGCAGCCCGCGGCGGATGGCGGCCTCGTCGACGCCCTCCGGCGGCGTGACCGCGAGCAGCGGGTGCAGCTGCTCGCCATCGGGCGCCAGGCGCTCGCAGCCGAACACGGCAAGCGCGTCAAGCAGCGCGTGGTGGGCGCGGCGATGGCGCTCCCACTGGGTCGGCAGCCACTCGTCGCCGACGGCGATCCGCAGCGCCTCGCGCAGCGCGTAGACCATGTTGATCGGCGCGGTGTGGTGGTAGGCGCGCGCCGCGCCCGCGCCCGCGTCGGGGTTCCAGTACTCGAGCACGAGCGCGAGGTCGAAGTACCACGAGCGTCCGGGCTGCTCGCGCGCCCGGAGCTTGGCGATCGCGCGCTCGCCGGCGGTGAACGGCGCCAGGCCGGGCGGGCAGTTCAGGCACTTCTGCGTGCCCGAGAAGGCCGCGTCGACGCCGGCCTCGTCGATCCGCAGCGGATGGCCGCCCAGCGACGTCACGCAGTCGATCAGCAGCAGCGCGTCGTGCTCGCGGGTCCAGTCCGACAGGCCCTCCAGCGGCTGGGCGACGCCGGTCGAGGTCTCGCCGTGGACGACGACGATCGCGTCGGTCCTGCCGCCGTCGGCGGCCTCGAGCAGCTGCTCGACGGGGACCGCGCGGCCCCAGTCGGCCGTGACCGCGACGACGTCGGCGCCGGCGCGCCCGAGCTCGTCGGCCATGCGCACGCCGAACAGCCCGTTGACGCCGCACACGACGCGGTCGCCGGGGTCGACGAAGTTCGCGACGAGCGCCTCCATCCCGGCGCTGCCGGTGCCGGAGATCGGCAGCGTCGCGACGTTCTCGGTCTGGAACGCCTCGCGCATGAGCGCGATCGTCTCGCCCATGATCGCCGCGAAGGCGGGATCCATGTGGCCGATCGTCGGCTGGGCCAGCGCGGCGAGCACCGCCGGCGGGACCGGGCTCGGGCCCGAGCCCAGCAGCAGCCGGTCGGGTACGTCGGTCAGTGCCTCTGCATCGGTGCCTGTGGTCACGGGGCCTCCACGTCGGGGAAGTTGGTCGCGATGTGCTCGCGGATGACGTCGCGGATCCAGCGCTTCTCGTCGCTGGAGGCGATCCGGTAGCGCTCCAGCAACTCCTTCTGGCCCTCCGTCGGGACGTCGTAGATCGTCCAGCGCTCGACGAGCCGCTCGAACAGGAACTCCACGGCGCGGTGCCAGGAGTCGTCTGTGGTCCTGCGCTGGTCGTGCAGCGTCGAGGCGTACTTGCGCCGCGTCAGAGGCGACATCGAGCCCCGCAGCGTGAGGACGTTTGCGTCCGCGTCGCGGTAGTCCGTCGTCGGCGCCGAGATGCGTCCGACTGCCCGGTTTCGCTTGCCCATCGGGACCTAATCTATCGTCGCTCGCATGTCCTCATCGACGCGGCGCCGCGAGCTCGGGCGCGGGGAGCGGATCCTGCCGGGCGTGTGGCGCCTGCGGCTGCCGCTGCCGTGGCCCGGCATCCCGCATTGCAACGCCTGGGCGGTCGCGGCCGGCGACGGCATCGTGCTGTTCGACTGCGGCCTGCACGAGCCCGGCTCGCTCGCCCAGCTGCAGCGCGCGCTGTCGCAGTGCAGCCTGCGCCTGGAGCACGTGCGCCTGCTCGTCTGCACGCACGCGCACTCCGATCACTACGGCCAGGCGGCGAGCATCATCGAGGCCAGCGGCTGCGAGCTGTGGATGCACCCCGACCACGCGCACATGCGCGCCGCGATCGACGACCCCGACGCCGTCCGCGCGCGCCGTTTCGAGGTCGCGCTGCAGAGCGGCGTGCCGATCGAGCCGCTGACGGAGTGGTCGCAGAGCGCGCGCACGCGCGACAGCGGGATCGCGCGGCTCGTCGAGCCCGACCGCGACCTCGTCGAGGGCGTCGTCGTCGACACCGACCTCGGGCCGTGGTCGGTCGTCCAGACGCCGGGCCACGCGCCGTCGCACGTCTGCCTGCACCAGCCCGAGCGGCGCCTGCTGATCTCCGGCGACCACCTGCTCGGACGCGTGTCGCTGTACTTCGACTACGGCTGGACGCCCGATCCGATCGCTGAGTTCCTCGGCTCCCTGGACAAGGTCGAGGCGCTCGACGCGCGCCTGTGCCTCGCCGGGCACGCGCGGACGTTCACCGACGTTCAGGCGCACATCGGGGCCAACCGGGCGCTCGTCGCGCAGCGCCTGCAGACCGTGCTCGCGGCGGTCGCCGAGCACGGGCCGATCACGGCCTACGACGTCGTGCCACTGCTCTACGGCCAGACGCTGTCGCAGCTGACGGCGAGCTGGTGGCTGCCCGAGACGCTCGGCTACCTGGGCCACCTGGAGAACACGGGGGCGGTACGCAGCAGCGGCGAGGACCCCGAGCGCTGGGTCGGGGTCTAGTCTCGATCTCCCAGCACGCCGGTCAGGTCGGGTCGCCGCCGCGCCGGCCCGCATCGACGTCGGCGCCGGCGAGCGCCTCGATGTCCAGTCCTTCGAGCAGCACCGGGCGGCCGTCGAGCTCGTAGCGAACGTCGACCGAGTCGTTCTGGCGGTACGTCCCCACGCCCCAGGCGCCGAGGAACCAGCGCCAGAACCCGAGCTTGCCCTCCTTCTTCAGCTCGCGGCCGAAGACGAGCGCCCGGTCGCGCACGTCGAAGTCGACGCCGGGCTGCTGGTGGACGCCGTTGACGTAGACGTCGAACGGCGAGCGCACGCCCGGCGGCAGCTTGACGATCGACTGTTCCGGCACGCCCGCCATTATGGAGGCCGATTGCTCGCGCCCGCCCGCAGGGGCGCGCGCGCCAAGCGCGAACTGAGACACGGGCGCGCCATGGCGCGTCCAGATCAATCCTGCGCACGGGGCCCCGCCGTCCTGTACAAGCTCAGGCGATACCCAGATGACCGCCGACGACCTGCCCTACCGGATCCGCCGCTCCGATCGCGCCTCGCGCGTGCGGGTCAGCGTCGACGCGCGCGGCGATGTCGAGGTCGTCCTGCCGCGCCGCAGCCCCGCCGGCGCGGCCCCTGCTGCGGTCGCCGAGCTGCGGCCGTGGATCGAACGGCGCCTGCGTGAGGCGAGCGCTGTGCGGGCCGCGCTCGCGGACCGCGGCGCGACGCTGCCCTACCTCGGCACGCCGCTGCAGCTGCGGCCCGAGCCCGCACGGACGCGCGTGCACCGCGCCGGCGACGTGCTGCTCGTGCCCGGCGACGCCGAGCGCGCGCCGGCGGCGATCGAGCGCTGGTATCGCCGCGCCGCGGCGAAGGAGATCGCCCCGCGCCTGGACGCCGCCGCGCAGGCGCTCGGCACGACGTACACGAAACTGTCGGTCCGCGGCCAGAAGACGCGCTGGGGCTCGTGCTCGTCGAGCGGCGCCATGAGCTTCAACTGGCGCCTGCTGCTGGCGCCCGCGCCGGTGCTCGACTACGTCGTCTGGCACGAGGCCTGTCACCTGCGTGTGATGGATCATTCGCAGGACTTCTGGGCGCTCGTGCGGCGCCACTGTCCCGACTACGAGGAGCAGCGGCGCTGGCTGAGGCTCCAGGGGTCTACATTGGTGCTCTAGTGGTCACCGTGCTTCCTAGGGAGGGAAGAGGGCCGGTCATCGGAGCGTCCGCGGTCGTCGCGGCGATCGTGGTGGTCGTGATTCTCGTCGTCCTGGCGCGCGGCGGCGGCTACACCGTGCAGGCCGACTTCGTCTCGGCCAGCCAGCTCGTCAAGGGCAACGCGGTCAAGGTCGCCGGAACGCCGGTCGGGTCGGTCAGCGAGATCGAGCTCACCGACGACGGCCGCGCGCGGGCCGTGCTGAAGATCGAGGCCGAGGGCTACCACCCGCTGCGCCGCGGGACACGCGCGATCATCCGCCAGACCTCGCTGTCGGGCGTCGCCAACCGCTACGTCGATCTGCAGCTCGGCGGCGCCGACGGCGCCGAGATCGCCGACGGCGGCACGCTGCCGACCGAGAACACGTCGGCCGCCGTCGACCTCGACCAGATCTTCAACACGTTCGACCCCGAGGCACGCGCCGGCGTGCAGAAGAGCGTCGCCTTCCTGCGCGACTTCCAGGCCGGCAACGAGGAGCATGCCAACGCCGCGCTGCGCTACTTCAACCCGGCGCTGTCGTCGTCGTCGCGGCTGTTCGCCGAGCTGAACCGCAACAGGCCCGACTTCGAGCGCTTCATCGTCGAGACCTCGCGCCTCGTGACCGACGTCTCCGCGCAGGACGGCGTGCTGGCCGACCTGACGCGCAACCTCGCCACGACGACGTCGGCGCTGACGTCCAACGGCGAGGCGCTCGGCGAGTCCGTCGGCCTGCTGCCGAACGTCATGCGCAAGGCGAACACGACGTTCGTCAACCTGCGCTCGGCGCTCGACGACCTCGACCCGCTCGTCGACGACGCCAAGCCCGTCGTGCGCAACAACCTGATCCCGCTGTTCAACGAGCTGCGGCCGTTCGCACGCGACGCGCGCCCCGCGATCCGCGACCTGTCGCAGACCGTCCGCCGGCCCGGCGCGGACAACGACCTCGTCGAGCTGCTGCGCCGCCAGCCGGCGCTGGACCGGATCGCCAACCAGGTCGCCGACCGCAACGGCAAGAACAGGCCCGGCGCGTTCCCGACGACGATCAAGGCGTTCGAGGGCGCCACCAAGCAGATCGCGTTCCTGCGCCCCTACGCACCCGACCTGATCGGCTGGTTCGACGACTTCTCGACGAGCGGCGCCTACGACGCGCTGGGCAACTTCTCGCGCGCGGGCCTGGGGTTCAACGGCTTCTCGCTGGGGCCGCTGCTGAACGCGCTGCCGATCCCCGCCGAGCTGCGCAACCTCGTCCTCAGCGCCGGCACGAAGACCGGCCGCAACAACCGCTGCCCGGGCTCGATCGAGCGCCGCGCCCCCGACGGCTCGAACCCGTACAAGCCCTCGGCGGACTTCAACTGCGACGCGACCCAGGTTCCGATCGGCCCATGACGCGGGCGCTGCTGATCTTCCTCGTGGCGCTCGCCGTCGGCGCCGGCGTGACGCTCGCGGCGACCACGGGTGCCGGCGCGGCCGGCGACGACGAGCGCTACACGGTCGTGCTCGACAACGCGTTCGGCCTGACGGAGGGCTCGGACCTGCGCTCGGCGGGCGTCACGATCGGCAGGATCTCCAAGCTCGACGTGCAGCGCTCGACGGCGCGCGCGCTGGCGACGATCGAGATCACGCTGCCGAGCTTCGCCGGGCTGCGCGCCGACGTCTTCTGCGAGGTCAAGCCGCAGTCGCTGATCGGCGAGTACTACCTCGACTGCGACCCCGGCACGAAGGAGGGCACGAGCGCCCCGCGCACGATTCCCGTCGAGCAGACCGGCGGCACGATCCCGCCCGATCTCGTGCTCGACATCCTGCGCCGCCCCGCCCGCGAGCGCTTCGGCCTGATTCTCACCGAGCTCGGCATCGGGCTCACCGCCCGCGGCGAAGACCTCCAGACGACGCTGCGCCGCGCCGTGCCGGCGCTGCGCGAGACCGACAAGGTGCTGAGGATCCTCAACGCCAACCGCGTGACGTTGCGTCAGCTCACGCGCGACGCCGACACCGTCCTCGCCGGCCTCGCGGACAACCGCCGCAACGTCGGGCGCTTCATCCGCGAGGCGGCCGATACGACCGAGGCGAGCGCGAGCCGCTCGCAGGAGCTGGAGCAGACCGTCGACAAGCTGCCGCGCTTCTTGCGCGAACTGCGCCCGGCGCTCGCCGACCTCGGCACGACGGCGCGCCTGCAGACACCGGCGCTGCGCGACCTGCGCCGCGCGGCGCCGGACCTGACCGAGCTGCTCAAGCGCCTCGGCCCGTTCGCGGAGTCCGCGCGGCCGGCGGTGCGCGGACTCGGCGAGGCCTCGCAGACCGGGATCACCGCCGTCCGGGAGGCGCGCTCGACCGTCAGGGAGCTCCGCGGGCTCGGCACGTCGGCGACGGAGCCGATGCGCAACCTGCGCTTCGTGCTCGAGGACATCAACGACCGCGACAGGGCCGTCGAGCCCAACCGCCTCAGCCCCGGCGGCAAGGGCTTCACGGGCCTCGAGGCGCTGCTGCAGTACTTCTTCGTGCAGTCCCAGGCGATCAACATCTACGACTCCAAGGGCTTCATCCTGAAGCTCAACATCCTCATCAACGAGTGCACGCAGTACACGAACGCACAGACCGCACGCGCCGATCCGGAGCGCACGAAGAACTGCAACTCGTGGCTCGGTCCCAACCAGCCGGGCGTGACGACGGGCGCGATCGCGCGGACGACGCCGAGCAGGCCCAAGGCGGCCCCGCAGAAGGCGCCTGACACGCCCGCCGAGACGCCCGCGACGGCGCCGCCGGACGAGCAGTCCCCCGCCGCGCCGGCGGCCCCACCGCCGACGCTGCTGCCCGGCGCCAAGGAGCTGCTCGACAGGATCCTGCCCGACCTGCCCGACGTGCCGAGCCTGCTGCCGCGCGGGAGCACCCGCGCCAGCCAGGACAGCGAACGCAACCTCCTCGACTACCTCCTGGGTTCGTGATGAGAGCCCGCCGACCGCCGTCCGTCGCGTCCAACCCGACCTTCGTCGGCGCCGTCACGGTGCTCGTCATCGTCGCCGCGGTGCTGCTTGCCTACCAGGCCAACCAGGGCCTGCCGTTCGTGCCGACCTTCGAGCTGAAGGTCGACACACCCGACGCCGCGCGGCTCGTCGTCGGCAACGAGGTCCGCGAAGGCGGCTTTCGCGTCGGCCAGGTGTCGAGGATCGAGCCGGTCCCCGACGGCGAGGGCGCGCAGCTGACGCTGAAGCTCGATACGTCCGCCGTCCCGCTCCCCGACGACTCGACGATCCGCATCCGGCCGCGCTCGGCACTGGGGCTGAAGTACGTCGAGCTGGTCCGCGGCAGGTCCGCCACGGAGCTGCAGGACGGCGAGGTCATCGCGACGAGCGGCAACACGGTCGGCCCCGAGCTCGACGACTTCTTCTCGATCTTCGACGAGCGGACGCGAACGAACGTCGACCGCAACCTCGACTACTTCGGCGCCGCGTTCGCCGGCCGCGGCGAGGCGCTGAACCGCACGCTCGGCGCGACGCCCGAGCTGCTCGGCGACCTGGCGCCGGTGATGCGCACGCTCGCCAACCCCGACAACCGCCTCACGCGGCTGCTCGACGAGACGGGCGACATCACGCGCGTGCTCGCGCCGCAGTCGGACACGCTCGCGCGCGGCTTCACCGCGATGGCGGACACGTTCGAGGCGCTGTCGCGCGACCCGCAGGCGCTTCGCGACACGATCGAGCGCTCGCCCGCGACGCTGCAGGTCGGCATCGACTCGCTGCCCGACACGCGCCCGCTGCTCGCCCGCCTGGCCGAGATCTCCGACGAGGTTCGCGGGACGGCGCGCGAGGTGCGCACGAGCGTGCCCGCGATCAACGACGCGCTCGCCGCCGGCACGCCGGTGCTCAGGCGCCTGCCGGCCTTCACGAGCGACCTCGAGGGCTCGCTGCGCGCGCTGCGAGACCTCGCCAGGTCGCCGACGACCGACATGACGCTCGCCGGCCTGACCGACACGATGCGCACGCTCAACCCGACGCTGCAATGGGCCGGCCCGCACGTCACGGTCTGCAACTACTTCAACTACTGGTGGACGTACCTCGCCGACCACATCTCCGACGAGGACGTGACCGGCACGGTCCAGCGCGTGCAGGTCAAGACGGCGCCGCTCGAGCAGGAGCACTCGCTGGCCTCCTTCGGCGCGCAGGAGCCGGCCAACGGCGGCCACATCGACCCCGTCCAACACGCGCTCTTCGGCGACGCCGCCGCGCTGCACGACCAGGGTCCCGGCGCGGCCGTCGACGCCAACGGCAACGCCGACTGCGAGTCGGGCCAGCGCGGCTACCCCGAGCGTCTGGCGACCGGCTTCCCGTCGAAGTACGACATCGTCGTCGACGCGCGCACGCCGGGCAACCAGGGACCGACGTACACGGGCCGCCCGCGCGTGCCCGCGGGCCAGTCCTTCTCATCGGAGCCGACCGGCATCGCGCCATCGGTGCTGCCGTGATCGGCGCGGTGGATCGCTCATGAGAGATCGCGGACCGAGCGCCTTCGCCGTCGGCCTCGCCGTCGTCGTCGTGGCGATCGTCGGGACGTACCTCGGCTTCGCCAAGGACATCCCGCTCATCAACAGCCCGTACGAGATCAAGGCGGCGTTCCGCGACACGAGCGGCATCAACAACGGCTCGCCGGTGCGGATCGCGGGCGTCGACGTCGGCAAGGTCACGAACGTCGAGCACACGAGCCCGGGCGCGAGCTCGGCGACGGTCACGTTCTCGATCACCGACAAGGGCCTGCCGATCTACGAGGACGCCGCGGTCAAGATCCGCCCGCGGATCTTCCTGGAGGGCAACTTCTTCGTCGAGGTCGCGCCCGGCACGCCGCGCGCCGGCGAGCTCGACGAGGGCGCGACGATCCCCGTCGACCGCACCGCCAGCCCTGTCCAGTTCGACCAGGTCCTGGCGGCGCTGAAGAGCGACACGCGCAACGACCTGCGCCAGGTTTTCGCCGAGGTCGGCGTCGCCCAGGACGCCGGCGGCGCGCAGGCCTTCAACGACTCGCTGCCCTACCAGGCCAACGCCTACAAATTCACCGCGATCGTCGCCGAGGCTCTGCTCGGCAAGCGGCCGGGCGATCTCGGCAACTTCGTCCGCGACGGCGGCGTCACCGCGCAGGCGCTCAACGAGCCGCGCCGGCTGCGCGAGGTCGTCGCCGACTTCAACACGACCGCGCAGGCGTTCGCCGACCGCGAGGCCGCGCTGAGGACCGCCGTCGGCGAGCTGCCGCGCACCCTGCGCGCATCGACGCCCGCGTTCGACGCGCTCAACGCCTCGTTCCCCGACGTACGCCGCTTCGCCCGCGACGCGCGCCCCGGGATCCGCTCGCTCGGGCCGACCGTGCGCGCGACGCTGCCGCTCGTCAAGCAGCTGCGCGGGCTCGTGCAGGATCGCGAGCTGGGCACGCTGTCGCGCAACCTGCGCAGCGCCACGCCGCCGCTGGCGCAGATCGCCAAGACCGGGCGCTCGGTGCTCGGCAAGCTGCGCGCGCTGTCGAGCTGCACGGCCGAGGTGCTCGTCCCGTTCGGCGACTCCAAGCTCGTCGACGACGCGTTCCCGACGCAGGGGCCGGTCTATGAGGACCTCGCGAAGTTCCTGCCCGGTCTGGCCGGCGAGAGCCGCTCCTTCGACGCCAACAGCCAGTACTTCAAGGTCCTCGGCACCGGCGGCGCCGAGACGCTGAGCATCGGCAACGGGCTCTTCGGCACGCTCGCCGAGCCGCTCGTCGGCAACAATCCGCCGCCGATCCGCAACCGCCCGCCGCTGAAGCCCGACGTCCCCTGCGAGACGCAGGAGCCGCCCGACCTGCGCTCGATCCCGAAGGGGCCGCCGGCGTCGATCAACACCAACAGCGCCGCGACGCGCGAGCGCGAGGCCAAGGTCCAGAAGGCCGCCGTCGCCGTCCTACGTGCGGAGCTCGAGCGCAAGGGCTCCGACGTCAAGGTCCTCGACCGCGCGATCACGATCGCGGAGATCCGCCAGGTCGCGGCCAAGAACGGGCTCAGCGGGCAGTTCGAGCGTGCGCTGAAGAGGCTGAAGAAGTGAGCCGCGTGATCCGCAAGAACCTCGGCCCGTTCGCGGCGATCGTCGCGCTCGTGGCGATCGCGGCGGTCGTCGGCGGCTACATCCTCGACCAGCAGCGCTTCCGCTTCCCGTTCCTCGAGGAGACGCCGCTGCGCATCAACGTCGAGCTCGACACGGCACAGGCCGTGACGCCGGGTCAGGGCCAGACGGTGCAGGTCGCGGGCGTGCAGATCGGCGACATCGGCGAGGTCTCGCTCAAGGACGGGCGCGCGATCGTCGGCCTCGACATCAAGCGCGAGTTCGAGGACCTCATCCATCCCGACGCGACCGCGCTGCTGCGCCCCCGCACCGGCCTGAAGGACATGTACGTCCAGGTCTTCCCCGGCACCGAGGGCGAGCCCGTCGACGAGGGCTTCACGATCCCGATCTCGGCCTCGCTGACCGACGTCGACCTCGACGAGATCCTGTCCGAGCTCGACGCCCGCACGCGCGACTACATCACGCTGCTGGCCAACGGCGCCGGCGAGGGCCTGCGCGGCAAGGGCAAGCAGCTCGCCGCCGTGCTCGAGCGCTACGGCCCGACCGTGCGCGACCTCGGCCGCGTCAACCGCGAGGTCGCCAAGGAGCGCGTCGCGCTGCGGCGCCTCGTGACCTCGCTGTCGCAGCTCAACGGCGAGCTCGCGCGCCGCCCGCGGGACCTCACGCGGCTCGTCAAGGGCGCCAACGGCACGCTGCGCGCCTTCGCCCGCGAGGACGACGACCTGCGCGACGCCGTCGGCGAGCTCGCGCCGACGCTGCAGACCGCGACCGCCACGCTGAACGCGGTGACGCCGTTCGCGCAGGAGCTCGGCCCGACGACGCGGGCGCTGCTGCCGGCGGTGCGCGAGCTGGAGAACGTCAACGAGCAGGTCAGCCCGTTCGCCCGCGAGGCGACGCCGATCGTGCGCCGCAAGATCCGGCCCTTCGTGCGCGCCGCCGTACCGCTCGTCAAGGATCTCGCCCCCGCCGCCCGCGGCCTCGGCCGCACGTTCCCCGAGCTCGACCGCAACGCCGAGGTGCTCAACGACTTCGTCAACATGCTCGGCCACAACCCCGGCGGCCGCGAGGCGCCCGACAAGGCAGGCCGCGACGAGGGCTACCTCTTCCACCTCGGCTGGCTGGCGCACCAGACGACGAACCTGCAGAGCGTCGACGACGCCCACGGCCCGATGCGCCCGATCTTTTTGACCGGCAGCTGCTCGACGCTGACGAGCCTCGTCAACGACCTGCCGCAGGCCGAGTTCGCGCTCGGGCTGTCGCCGCTGCTGGCGACCGTCTGCCAGAACCCGAACACGCGCTCGCTGAGCGTCAGGCGCGCGCTGCGCGCGAACGGCGGTGCACCGTGAACACCGAAGCCCCGACCGTCGGCCGGATCGTCGTCATCGCCGGCTTCGCGCTGACGTGCTTCAGCCTGCTGCTGTTTTTGTGGCTCGCGTTCGGCGGCCCGATCCCGCTGAAGCCGCAGGGCTACCGCGTCCAGGTCGCCTTCACCGACGCCGCGACGCTCGCCGATCAGGCCGAGGTCCGCACCGCCGGCGTGCCGATCGGCCGCGTCGTCGACAAGCAGCTCGACCCCGGCGGCAACAAGACGCTCGCGACGATCGAGCTCGAGTCCAAGTACGCGCCGATGAAGGCCGACGCGCGCGCGATCCTGCGCCAGAAGACGCTGCTCGGCGAGACCTACGTCGAGGTCACGATGGGCAGCCGCGACGCGCCGAACGTCGCCGAGGGCGGGCGCCTGCCCGACGGCCGGGTCGCGCAGGCGGTCGAGTTCGACGAGCTGTTCTCGATCTTCGACGACCCGACGCGCAAGGCGTTCCGCGAGTGGATGGCCAGCGCCGCCAAGGCCGGCGCCGGCCGCGGGCGCGACCTCAACGACGCGCTCGGCAACCTGCCGGTCTTCGCCGAGAACGCGCAGGGCGTGCTCGACGTGCTCGACGACCGCCGCGCCGCGCTGCGCGATCTCGTCCGCAACACGGGCAAGACGTTCGAGGAGCTCACCGCCGACGAGGGCGCGCTGACCGAGCTGACGCAGCGCAACACCGAGCTCTTCGGCGAGCTCTCCGAGCGCCGCGATGCGCTCGCCGCCTCGATCCGCATCTTCCCGACGTTCCTCGACGAGACGAAGCTCACGCTCGCGCGGCTGCGCACGTTCTCGATCAACACCGAGCCCCTGATCGCCGATCTGGACCCGGTGCTCGACGACCTGCAGCCGACGCTCGTCTCGCTGCGGCGCCTGTCGCCGGACCTCGAGAACCTCTTCGACAACACCGACGCGCTGATCGGCGCCGGCGACGACGGGCTGCCGGCGCTGTCGCGGATCCTGCGCGGCCTGGACCCGACGCTCGCCGCGACGGGGCCGTTCCTGGCGCAGCTCAACCCGCTGCTGCGCTTCCTCGAGCTCAACCAGGCGAAGGTCACGGACTTCCTCAACATCGGCCCGGCGGCGGTCGGCGGCATCCGCACCGCCCCGGCGGGCAGCAAGAGCAACGGCCACGTTCTGCCGCAGATCATCCTTGCCGGCTCGGAGTCGCTGCCGGCGCTGAGGCGCTCGGCGGGCAACCGCGGCAACGCCTACCGCTCCCCGAGCAACCGCCGCGACCCGGGCAAGCTGATCCTGCCGAGCTTCGACTGCGCCAACGCCGGCGGCGAGAAGGGCCCGACGAGCACGCCGGGCTGCAAGGTCCAGGGAGCGGTGCCGTTCGAGGGCGACAGCCAGCGCTACCCGAACGTCGAGCCCGGCCGGGCGGGCGGCCGGCTGCAGTCCAGCGCCCCCGGCGGCTGACGTCCACGATGACGAGGGTCGGGGTCGTGGGCCACGTCGAGTGGGTCCAGTTCGCGGTCGTGGGGCAGGTGCCGATCGCGGGCGAGATCGTGCACGCGCGGGAGACGTTCTTCGAGCCGGCCGGCGGCGGCGCGGTCGCCGCGGTCCAGCTGCGCAAGCTCGCGGGCGCGGCCCGCTTTTTGACGGCGGTCGGCGACGACGACGCCGCGTCGCGGGCCACGCGGCGCCTCGAGCAGCTCGGCGTGGAGGTGCGGGCCGGGGCGCGACAGGCGCCGCAGCGGCGCACGTTCACGTTCCTCGACGACGGCGGCGAGCGCACGATCACCGTGCTCGGCGAGCGGATCGTGCCGTCGGCGTCGGACCCGCTGCCGTGGGACGAGCTCGCGCAGTTCGACGGGATCTACCTGACGGGCGGCGATCGCGCCGCCGTGCGCGCCGCGCGCGCGGCGCGCGTGCTCGTCGCCACGCCGCGGGCGATGGAGGCGCTCGCCGGCGCGGGCGTGCAGCTCGACGTGCTCGTCCGCAGCGCGAGCGATCCCGGCGAGGCGTACGAGCCCGGGATGCTCGATCCCTCGCCGCGCTTCGTCGTCAGCACGCACGGCGCGCGGGGCGGATCGTGGGGCGGCGAGACCTCGGGGACGTGGGCGGCGACGGCGCTGCCGGGCCCGCCCGTCGACGCCTACGGCTGCGGCGACTCGTTCGCCGCCGCGCTGACGTTCGGCCTCGGTGCCGGGCTGCGGATGCCCGACGCGATCGAGCTCGCCGCGCGCTGCGGGGCGGCGTGCCTGACCGGGCGCGGGCCGTACGCGGGCCAGCTCGAGCTCGCCTGACGACGTTCGAGACAGGCCGCGCGCGCCGGCGTCGTCGCCGGCCGCGGCGCTGGTCAGCCGCCGCGCGTGGCGGTGCGGTGCGGCTTGCTGTCGTCCCAGCGCTCGAACCAGACGGCGCCCTCGCGGATCGAGAGGAACACGCCCGCGTCGAGGTCCAGCGCGTCGAGGAAGTCCGCCCGCGCCTGCGCCGGGTCCTCGTGCGCGGCCGCCTCGATCGCGACGCCGCGGGCGGGATCGACGACCGATGCGATCAGCACGTAGCGCGAGCGCCCGTCGTAGGCCAGGCCGGCGTACTTCATCCTCCCCAGGCCCTCCTCCTCGCCCTCGGCCCAGGTCCAGCCGAAGCGGCCCGTCAGCTGCTCGGCGGTCAGGTCGAGCACCGCGATGTACTCCATCACGAGCGGCACCCACTCGTCGGCCGTCTGCTGGGTCACGCGGCGCGTCATGCGCGCGCTCCGAGCGCGCGGCGCAGCGCGTCGAACGGCGTCTCGCGCCGCTCGCGCTCGATCAGCTGGCGGCGGACCTTGCCCTCGTAGACATCGATCGAGCCGTCCCCGCGCACGTCGGCCCCGGCGCGCACGCGCGGGTTGATCCGCGACGGTCCGGCGATCTCGCCACGCGCGGAGACCTGGGCGGCGGGCTCGTACACCCGCGTCAGCGCCTTCTGGGTGCGGCGCCGCGCCGCCGGGCCGAGCGCCGTCAGCTCGCGCTCGAGCGCTTCGAGCGCCTCGTCGAGCGAGCCGTGGCGCGAGCGGGTGATCTTGGGCCCGACGCGGATCGTCACGGTGTACGCCATCGCCGGGCGATGCTAGTGGGCCGCCCACCAGTGGGTCGCGCGGGAACGCCGCGCGTCGAACACCGCGATGCCGGCGCCGCCGGACACGGACGCAGGATCGACGGTCTGGCGTCGCGACGTCGAGCAGCGCCGCGGCGATGCCGCGTGCGCCGCGCCCGCGGGCGGCGTAGCCTTCGATCATGACCGCGCCGAACAGCGCCATCGCGCCCTCGGAGGGGCCGCAGCTCGACGAAGATCGAGCGCAGCCGGGAGCTCCATGCTCTCTCCCCCGGGTCGCGTCTGTGCGGCACCGGACGGACGTTCGATGGCAATCCAGCGCGACTCGACGGTTGAACCTGCGCAATTACCCCATCGACCTGCGGCTGGCCTGATCACGTGTCGAGGTAACCGCCGTGCGAAGGGCTCTGGCGAATCGGCCGTTCCGGACGCTGGCCGCCGCGTACACGCTCAACGAGCTGGGCGATTGGCTGGCGACGATCGCGCTCGCGGTGCTCGTCTTCGACCGCACCGGCGACGCGCTGGCGACGACGGCGCTGTTCATCTCGACGAGGTTCCTGCCCTCGATGTTCGTCCCCGCGCTCGCCGCGCGCGTCGAGAACTTCTCCGTCAATTACGCGCTCGGCGCGCTGTACGTGATCGAGGCGCTGGCGTTTACGGCGCTCGCCTTCAGCGCCACGGCGTTCATGCTCGTGGTCGTCTGCCTGCTGGCGTTCGTCTACGGAGCGCTGGCCGCCACGGGCCGCGCGGTCACGCGCGCGGCGACCGTCGCGCTGCTCGAGCCGGCCGGCCTGCTGCGCGAGGGCAACGCGGCCCTCAACGTCGGCTTCTCGTCGATGAACATCGTCGGGCCGGCAGCGGGCGGCGTGATCGTCGCGACGGGCGGCTCGAGCCTCTCGCTCGCGCTCGCGGCGACGCTCTTCCTCGGGCTCGCCGTTCTGCTGCTGTCGACCCAGGGCCTACCGCGCGGGACGACCGACGAGGCGCCGTGGCGTGCACGGCTGCGCGACGGCGCCGCCTACGTCTGGTCGCATCCGGTCGCGCGCCCGCTGATCGCCGTCCAGGCCGGACTGCTCGTGCTGTTCACGATCGTCGTCCCGATCGAGGTCGTCTACGCCAAGGAGTCGCTGGGCGCCGGCGCAGGCGGCTTCGCCGCGCTCGTGACGGCCTGGGGGATCGGCCTCGTCGCCGGCAGCTTCGTCTTCGCGCGTTTCGCCGGCCGCTCGCTGGCCGCTGTCGTCGGCATCTCGACGCTGGCGATCGGCGTCGGCTATCTCGCGATGGCCGCGTCTCCGAACCTGACGCTCGCCTGCATCGCCGCGGTCGTCGGCGGTACCGGCAACGGCGTGCAGTGGGTCGCCGTCGTGACGGCGCTGCAGGAGGCCGTCGACGCCTCGATGCAGGCCCGCGTCGCCGGCTTCTGGGAGGCCGTCGCGACCGCGATGCCCGGCCTGGGCTTCATCATCGGCGGCACGCTGACCGCCGCCGTCTCACCGCGCGCGGCGTTCGCCGTGTCGGGCGCGGGGGTCGTCCTCGTCGTCGCGGCCGGCACGCTGGCGTGGCGGCTGCGCAACCGCCTCCTCGTCACCGACCGCCTCTGAGGCGCCGTAGCTGCCTCAGCGCTGGTCGATCGCGACGTAGTCGCGCGAGCGCTCGCCGGTGTAGATCTGGCGCGGCCGCGAGATCTTCTGCTCGGCGTCCTCGACCATCTCTCGCCACTGCGCGATCCAGCCGCTCGTGCGCCCGATCGCGAACATCACGGGGAACATCGCGACCGGCAGCCCGAGCGCCTCGTAGATCAGGCCCGAGTAGAAGTCGACGTTCGGGTAGAGCTTGCGCTCGATGAAGTACTCGTCCTCGAGCGCGATCGCCTCGAGCTCGAGCGCGATGTCCAGCAGCGGGTTGCGGCCGGTGACCTCGAAGACGTCCTCGGCGGCCTTCTTGATGATCCGGGCACGGGGGTCGTAGTTCTTGTAGACCCGGTGGCCGAAGCCCATCAGGCGCTGCTTGCCCTCCTTCACGCCCTTGACGAAGTCCGGGATGTTGTCGCGGTGCTTGATCCGCCGCAGCATCCGCAGCACGGCCTCGTTGGCGCCGCCGTGCAGCGGGCCGTAGAGCGCCGCGATCCCGGCCGCGACCGCCGAGTAGGGATCGGGCTTGGCCGAGCCGACCGAGCGCACCGCGCTCGTCGAGCAGTTCTGCTCGTGGTCGGCGTGCAGGATGAAGAGGATGTCGAGCGCCCGCTCGAGCCGCGGATCGGGCTCGTACTTCAGCTCGGTCATCTTGTACATCATGTTCAGGAAGTTGCCCGAGTACGCGAGGTCGTTGTCGGGATAGACGTACGGCTGGCCCTGCGCGTGGCGGTAGGCGAACGCGGCCAGCGTCGGCATCTTGGAGATCAGCCGGATCGTCTGGATGGTGCGGTTCTCGGGATCGTCGATCTGGTCGGCCTCGGGATAGAACGTCGACAGCGCCCCGGTCGCGCTGAGCAGCATGCCCATCGGGTGCGCGTCGTGGCGAAAGCCGCCGAGGAACTCCTTGATGTTCTCGTGCACGAACGTGTGGATCGTGATCTGGTGCTGCCATTCGGCCAGCTGCGACGCCGTCGGCAGCTCCGCGTGCACGAGCAGGTAGGCGACCTCGAGGTAGCTGGACTTCTCGGCCAGTTGCTCGATCGGGTACCCGCGGTACTCGAGCACGCCGTTGGTGCCGTCGAGGTAGGTGACGGACGACCGGCAGGCGGCCGTGTTCATGAACGCCGGGTCGTACGTCATGAGGCCGAAGTCGTCCTCGTCGACGCGAATCGCGCGGAAGTCGAGGGCGCGGACGGTGCCGTCCACGATCGGGATCTCGTACTGCCGACCGGTCCGGTTGTCGGTGACGCTCAGCGTGTCCTCGGCGCGCGTTCCGTCCGCGCCGTTGACCGCGGGAGCGCTGGCGCTCTTCGTCGTGGTCTTGTTGTCGTCGCTCATTCGCCTTCGATTATGCACCCCAGAAGGCCGAATCAATCCCGATCGGGGTGTGAACTTCTGCTACGTGAGAATCAGTCGCGTTTCCAGCCGCCGCCGAGGAAGCGCGCGAGACGCCCGCCAGCGACGTTCGCGCGGAACGTCGCGGCCCCCGCGGTGTCCTGTTCGGGCAGCGCGGCGGCGCCCTCCGCGTCGAGCGTGAGCGTCACTCGCAGCTCGGCGATGCGCGCCACTTCGGGCGCGTCGACGAAGCGCTGACCGCCCGGCGTGTCGAGCACGAGGCCGTCGAAGATGTGCTCGGCCTTGCTTTCGAGCACCGCGCGCACCGTGCCGATCTCGCCACCGTCGCGATCGACCACGGGCGTCCCGCGCTCGAGCACCTTGTAGGAGATCGCGTAGCCGTCGTCGGCTGCGTCAGGTGGCGACATAGATGATGCTGGCCATCGTCGCCACCGTCAGCGTGATGCTCAGCGTCATCACACCGCGAGCGGCGCCTGCGTCGGCCGGAAAGTCGGGCTTGCGCATCCCGTAGACGCTGATCGCGACCGCAAACAGCGCGAGCACGCCGCCGATGATGAAGAACGGAGCCTCGGACTTGTGCTCCTCCTCGGCCGCATGGCCGCCGGCTTCGGCGGCATGCTCGGCGGCGGCGAGGATCGTGGCGAGGACGCTCATGGCGGCGCGACCTTATCACCGGGCTCGCCGGGGGGGTGCAACGAATCGGCAGCCGCGCCCGGTCCGCCCTCGTAGCGGCTCTCCGTGGCCTCGAGCTGGCCGTGGTAGTGGCTGCCGAGCTCGGGGTGGCCGTAGGGCCGCAGCGCCGGCGCGTCGAGCGTCATGAACGACAGCTGCGCGATCGGCTTGCCGGCCCACAGCTTGATCGGCACGCGCGTGAGGTTCGTGATCTCGAGCGTCAGCGTGCCCTTCCAGCCCGGATCGACGAAGCCCGCCGTCGCATGGACGATCAGCCCGAGCCGGCCGAGGCTCGACTTGCCCTCGATGCGGGCGACGACGTCGTCGGGCAGCTCGACCCATTCCAGCGTGCGGCCGAGCACGAACTCGCCGGGGTGGATCACGAACGGCTCCGCGTCCGTGATCTGCAGCTGCTCGGTCAGGTTCTGCGGCGGCGCGGCGAGGTCGATCGCGGCCGTGCGGTGGTTGTGGAACACGCGAAACGTGTTGCCGAGGCGCAGATCGATGCTCGCGGGCTGGACCATCGTGCGCTCCCACGGCTCGATCGTGATCTTCCCCTCCTCGACGAGGCGCAGGATCGTGCCGTCGGACAGGACGGAGGTAGGAGCGCTCATGCGCTCGCGAGTCTAAGCGCTGGAGGCGTCAGCGCTCGACGCGCCGCGCGCGCGCGACGACGGTGCGCACGCGCGGCGGCGGTGCGACGCGCGGGGCGCCGTGCGGACCGCGGCGCGGGCGGATCGGCCGCGCGGGCCGCGGACCATGGTGCGGGTGGCGCGGGCGGGGGTGCAGCGGCCGCTTGGTGCCGCCGTCCTCGTCGGTCGCCGGCTCGGGCTCGGGCGGCGACTGGACCGCGTACCAGACGATGTAGAAGAGGCCGAAGATCGGAAGCTTCAAGACGACCATGAGAAAGATGAACGTCGCGCTCATGTGACGTGACCATACCCCAGCACCCCCCGCTGACGCATCCGAAGCCGGGCGTCTATGCGCCATTCGGCTTCCGCCGTGCTTCCGCGGTGATCCGGCGGACCGAAGCGGCCGCACATGCACCCCGATGTCACTCGACGTAACCACCCGCCCGCGCCGCCGGCGCGGGCGCCGCCCGATCGCCGGCGTCGCGGTCGGGGCGGCCGCCGTGCTGCTCGCCGGCATGCCCGCCGGCGCCGGCGCCGCCGGGTCGAAGACCGTGACCGTGAAGAACATCGCCTTCGACGCCCAGCGCCTGTCGGTCTCCAAGGGCACGCGCGTCACGTTCGCGTTCCGCGACGACGGGACCACACACAACGTGACGAGCGTCGGACGCACGCGCTTCAGGACGATCGCCGACCGCCGCGCCGGCTCGGCGTCGAGGACCTTCTCCCGCACCGGAACGTACCGCTACGCGTGCACGCTTCATCCCGGCATGACCGGGCGCATCACCGTCCGCTGACCACCGAATCACCTAGGAAGGGAATCTCCTTGTCCCATCAGTTCGACCTCGAAGTCCTCGATGCCGGCGGTGCACTCCGCGACAGCGCCGAAACAGCCGGCCTTGACCGCAGCGACTTTCTCAAGAAGGGCGCCCTCGCCGGCGGAGGCCTGATCGTCGGCAGCGGCATGTTCGGCGCGTTCCTCGCCAGCGCCGAGGCCGCGATCTCGACGAAGAAGCGCTCGAAGTCCAACGACGTGAAGATCCTCAACTACGCGCTGACGCTCGAGTACCTCGAAGCGGCCTTCTACGAGCAGGCCGTCGCGAACAAGGCCTACGGCAACAGCGCCGACCTCAAGCGCTTCGCCGTCGTCGTCGCCAGGCACGAGGCCAAGCACGTCACGTTCCTGCGGGGCGCCCTCGGCTCCAAGGCCGGCAAGTCGCCGAAGTTCGACTTCGGCGATACGGTCACAGACCAGGCGAAGTTCGCCGCGACGGCGCAGGTGCTCGAGGACACCGGCGTCAGCGCCTACCTGGGCCAGGTCAAGAACGTGTTCCAGGGCGGCGTCCTGCAGGCCGCCGGCACGATCGCCACCGTCGAGGCGCGCCACGCCGCGTGGATCCGCTTCATCAACGGCGCGACGCCCGCCCCGGCGGACTTCGACACGCCGAAGTCCGAGAAGGCGATCCTCAAGGCCGTCGGCGGCACGGGCTTCATCACGTAGCCCCGCGCGAGCAGGGCGCAGCGTTCGACGGGGCCCTGCGGGGCCCCGTCGCCGTCGACCCGGTCGTCAGCCCCTCAGCGCGACGTCGGTCGCGTCGAACGACGTGATCCGCTGCAACTCCCGGACGCGCGCGACGATCTCGGGGCCGGTCAGCCGCGCGACGCGCTCGGTGCCGAACTCCTCGACGTTGTATGACGCGACCGCGGTGCCGTAGGCCATCGCGAGCTTGAGCACGTCGACGCTCGCGTCGGGGCCGTGGGCGGCGACGCAGCCGACGAAGCCGCCGGCGAACGAGTCGCCGGCGCCGGTCGGGTCCGCGACGAAGTCGACCGGGAAGGCCGGCACCCAGAAGGACTCCTGCGGCGTCACGAGCGCGGCACCGTACTTGCCGAGCTTGACGACCATCGAGCTCGGGCCCAGCTCCATGATCTTGCGCGCGCCGGCGACGACCTCGCGCTCGCCGGTGAACTGGGCGACCTCGCCGTCGTTGAGGATCACGCAGTCGACCTCGGAGATCGCGGCGATCAGCGCGTCCTTGGCGATGTTGATCCACAGGTCCATCGAGTCCAGCGCGACGAACTTCGCGTTCGCACACTGGCGGCGGACGTTGAGCTGCAGCTCGGGCAGGATGTTCGCGAGGAACAGGACGTCGGCGTCCTTGGACTGCTGGGAGAGCTTGGGGTCGAACGTCTCGAACACGTTGAGGTCGGTCTCGAGCGTGTCGCGGGCGTTCATGTTCTCGCGGTAGACGCCGCGCCAGAAGAACGTCTTGCCGCCCTCGACGTGCTCGATGTCGTCGGTGATCACGTTGCGGCCGTGCAGCACGGCGTACTCGTCGTCGCCGAAGTCGTCGCCGACGGGACCGACGACGCGGATGTCATCGAAGAACGACGCGGCGAGCGAGAAATGCGTGGCCGCGCCGCCGAGCATGCGCTCGCGCCCGCCGTGCGGGGTCTGCACGGCATCAAACGCGATGGATCCTACGACTGTGACGCTCATGACGTTGACTCTGTCCGTTCGTTCGCACGTGTTCGCGGTCGGGGGTGAGGCTCGGGCCCAGCGCGGGAAGTATGGTGCCCCGGCGGCATGCGCGCGATCCAGATCTCCGAGTACGGCGGCCCCGAGGTGCTTCAGCTCGTCGATCTGCCGGTGCCCGAGCCCGGGGACGGCGAGGTCCTCGTGCGCGTCACCCGCGCGGGGCTGAACTTCGCCGACACGCACCGCCGCACGGACACCTACCTTGCCAAGGACGAGCTGCCGTTCGTGCCCGGCTCGGAGGTCGCGGGCGTGCGCGCGGACACCGGCGAGCGCGTCGTCGCGCTGTGCGGCTCGGGCGGCTACGCGGAGTATGCGGCCGCGCCGGGCGCGCTGACGTTCCCGATCCCCGACGGCGTCGACGACGAGACCTCGCTCGCGCTCGTGCTCCAGGGCCTCACCGCCTGGCACCTCTACCGCACGTGCGCGCGCGTGCAGAGCGGCGAGAGCGTCGTCATCCACGCGGCGGCGGGCGGC
Source organism: uncultured Solirubrobacteraceae bacterium (assembly GCA_963756465.1). Taxonomy (GTDB): domain Bacteria; phylum Actinomycetota; class Thermoleophilia; order Solirubrobacterales; family Solirubrobacteraceae; genus CADCVQ01. The sequence goes on along the minus strand of CAVWNK010000004.1, from coordinate 621,425 downwards.
GTCGGATCGCTCGCGGTGCAGCTCGGCGCGTCGATGGGCGCCGGGCGCGTGATCGCAACGGCGTCGACGAAGGACAAGCGCGCGCTGGCGCTCGAGCTCGGCGCGGACGCCGCCGTCGACGGCTCGGCGGCGGGTCTGACCGAGCGCCTGATCGAGGCCAACCTCGGCGCGCCGGTCGACGCCGTCTTCGAGATGGCCGGCGGCGCGGTCTTCGACGCGTCGCTCGCCGCGCTCGCCCCGTTCGGGCGGCTCGTGATCTACGGGATCGCCTCGGGCGAGGGCAACGGCGTGCGCAGCGGCAGCCTGATGCGCCACTCGCGCGCCGTCGTCGGGTTCTGGTTTACGCACTGCCTCGGGCGCCCGGCGATGATCGACGAGGCGCTGGCCGATCTGTTCGAGCGCGTGGCCCGCGGCGAGCTGCGCGTCGTGACCGGGCCGGCGTATCCGCTGGGCGACGCCGCCCGGGCACAGACGGACCTCACCGAGCGCCGGACGACCGGCAAGGTCACGCTCGATCCGACGATCTAGAAACGTCGGGCGACCGAATGGCCGCTCCGGAAACCCGGTGGTGTTCTAGAACACGGTCGCCTGCGACGGGGTCCGAACCTATCCAGTTGTGACGCAAACCTGTCCAACACCCCGATCTGCGCGCGGAAATCCCGCCGAGGGCTGTCGTTGCCGTCCGCGCGACGCGATAACGGAGCCATGTCCTTCCCCCGCCGCAATCGCAGCGCTCGTCCAGCGCCGCAGAAGTCCGACTCGGACTCGGCCCGCCGCTGGATGGAGTCCGAGGACGCGATGGAGCTCTGGTACGAGTACCAGGCAAGCGGCGACCAGCGCCTGCGCGACCGCCTCGTCCTGACCTACGCGCCGCTCGTGAAGTTCATCGTCTATCGCAAGATCGGCGAGCTGCCCGCGAGCTGCGAGGTCGACGATCTCGTCTCGGCCGGCCTCGAGGCGCTGATCAAGTCGCTGGACCGCTACGACCCCGAGAAGGGCGCGACGCTCGAGCAGTTCGCCTGGACGCGGATCCACGGCGCCGTCATCGACGAGCTTCGCCGCAACGACTGGGCGCCGCGCTCGCTGCGCCGCTGGGAGCGCGACATGCGCCGCGTGCAGACCGAGTTTCGCTCGATCCACGGCCGCGCGCCGTCGGACGGCGAGCTGGCCGACGCCCTCAGCATGACCGCCGACGAGCTTCTCGCCCGCAGGCGCGACGTGATCGCCTCCGACGTGACGTCGCTGAACACGCTCGTGCTCGCCCACGACGGCGCGAGCGTGGAGCGCATCGACGTGCTGCCCAGCCACGACGACTCGACCGACCCGCTGCACGAGGCCGCCAAGACGCAGGCCAAGGAACACTTCCGCCGCGCGTTCGCCAACCTCGGTCGCCGCGAGCGCGAGGTCGCCGTCCTGCTCTACGTCAAGAACCTCACCCTGCGGGAGATCGGCGAGGTGCTCGGCGTCTCCGAGAGCCGCGTCTGCCAGATCCACGGCGAGCTGAAGAAGACGCTCAAGCGCTCGCTGGCCAACGACGCCGACCTGCTGCGCGAAGTCGCCTAGCGCGCCGCGCGCACCAGACGGAGGCGATCGTGGTCGTGGCGCGCGAGGTGCGCCATGCGCCCCCTCGTTCGACACGACGCCCGGCCGGCGCCGGCGTCAGCCCGCTTCGTCGGGGTTCTCGGCCTGCTCGTCGAGCTTCTCGCGCAGGTAGGCGGCCTTGTCGGCGCGGCGCTCGGCGGCGCGCTGCTCGTTCTCGGTGACCGCGTCGTCGGCGCGCTTGCGCTCGGCCAGCTCACGCTGGAGCTGCTCGACGCGCAGCGTCTCGGTCGTCGGCTCGTCGCCGTCCATCGCCGGGCCGGCGCGCGCTACTTGCCGGTCGTGCGGTGCATCGCGGCGCGGCCGTGGCCGGCGCGCCCGCGCGCGGCAGCACCGCCGCCGGTGACGCCGGTCTTCGACGGTCGTGGGGTGCGGCGCATGAGCTGGCGCAGCGCGCGGTCGCTCGGGCCCTCGGCCTCGCGCTCGGTGAGCGTCTGCGGATGGACGGTGCGAAAGCTCGGCCCGCGGCCCGGGACGACGACCGCGACGACCACCTTCGTCCTGCTGGGTGTGTCGAACACGATCCCGTCCAGCTCCGGGCCGTCGCCGGCGACGGTGACCAGTGCGCCTGTGCTTGTCGACTCCATCGAGCCACCCTAGTGGGTCGACGCAGGACGTACCGGAGGGAGCGCTAGGACGCCGCGCTCGAGTCGAGGCGATAGGCCCACGCGAGCGCCTCGGCGACCGCGCGGTACAACGGCTCGGGAACCTGCGCGCCGAGCTCGAGGCGGCCGAGCGCGGCGGCGAGCGCGGCGTCGTCGCGCACCGGGACACCGGCGGCGCGGGCCTCGGCGAGGATCCGCTCGGCGATCAGCCCCGTGCCCGCCGCGACGACGCGCGGCGCCGCGTCGCCGCCGGCCTCGTAGCGCAGCGCGGCGGCACGGCGCGGACGTGCCGGCCGATCAGGCATAGACGTCGAGCGGGTCGCGGCGCGGGCTGACGAGCACCTGCGCGGGCATGCCGGTCGCAGACGCGATCGCCTGCTGCAGCTCGGCGGCGTGCCGCTCGGCGAGCTGCAGCGGAGCGCCCGCGCGGGCGCGGACGTCGACCTTCACGAGCTCACCGCCTGCGGTCAGGGCGAGGTGCAGGTCCAGCGTCCCCAGGCGGGCCGACGCGTACGTGAGGCGGACCTCGTGCTGCTCGACGTCCCCCGCCGAGCGCCCCGCGCGCTCGTCGCGCTCGCTGACGGCGATCCGTGCCTGCGTGCGGTCGGGCAGCGGCACGAGGACGTCCGGCGGCGGCGCGTGCTGGGTGTCGGCGATCCGCAGCACGACCTTGTCGCTGCTGATCTCGCCGACGACCAACCGCAGCACGTCGCCGGCCTGGACGTCGTCGGGGAGCTGCGCGGCGAGCGGCGTCCCGGCCAGCACGATGATGCCGCGCCCGCCGATGCGCTCCGCGACGCTGGCGACGACCTTCATCCCCTCGCGCAGGGTGAGCTCGGGCAGCAGCGCCCTGATCATCGCGGCTTCGACGCGCAGCAGGTCCACGCCCTCAAGGATGACGCCTGCGGGTCGATCACCGAGCCCTATGGAACGCGGGCTCTACATCGCTGCCTCGGGAATGCTCGCCGAGCAGGTCCGTCAAGACCTCATCTCGCACGACCTCGCCAACGCCTCGACGCCCGGCTACAAGGCCGACCGCGTGACGACCCAGAGCTTCGGCGATCTGCTCGTCCGCGACCCCGGCGGCGCCGCGGTCGGCACGCTCGGCGCGGGCGCACGGATCGCGTCGCAGACGACCGACGTCACGCCCGGCCCGCTGCGCAGCACCGGCGAGCCGCTGGACTTCGCCGTCGAGGGCGAGGGCTTCTTCGCGGTCCGCGGCGCGGGCGGCACGCGCTACACGCGCGACGGCCAGTTCCAGGTCTCCTCGAAGGGCACGCTCGTCACCGCCGGCGGCGACGAGGTGCTCGGTCCCAACGGACAGCCGGTCCGCGTCGGCAGCGACGGCAGCGTCGCGGCCGGCGCGATCGGCGTGACTCGTCTCGACGCCGCCCGCCGCGAGGGCGAGAACCTCTTCACCGGCACGGCTCGCGGCGCCGCGGCCGGCCGCGTCCGCGGCGGCGCGCTCGAGGGCAGCGCCGTCGACGCGATCACGACGATGGTCGACATGCTCGGCTCGCTGCGCGCGTTCGAGGCCGGTCAGCGGGTCATCACGACGATCGACTCGACGCTCGCCAAGGCAACCAACCAGGTGGGGACGATCTAGGCGTGGTCATGTCAGGAGGAAGCACCGATGCTTGAGGGACTCCGTGCGGCGGCGACCGGCATGACCGCGCAGCAACGGCGGATGGACGCGCTGTCCAACGACATCGCGAACGTCAACACGACCGGCTACAAGCACGAGCGCACGAGCTTCCGCGAGCTCGTCGCCAGCCAGACCGGCCTCGGCGGCGCGGCGGGAGTCAGCGCCGGCGCCGGCGCGGCCGCCGAATCGATCGGCCGCGGCTGGGGTCAGGGCGCGCTGCAGTCCACCGGCCGGCCGCTCGACGTCGCGATCCAGGGCGACGGCTTCCTGCAGGTCAAACTTCCCGACGGGCGCACGGCGCTGACGCGCGACGGCGCGCTGCAGGTCGACGCGCGCGGGCGCCTGGCGACGAACGGCGGCGCGCTGCTGGCGCCTCCCGTGACGCTGCCGCAGGGCCTCTCGCCCGACGAGCTGACGATCGCCGCCGACGGCACGCTGTTCGCGCAGGGCAAGCCGCTCGGGCGTCTGACGGTCGTGACCGTCGCCGCACCGCACGCGCTCGACGAGGCCGGCGACGGTCGCTTCACGACGAACGCCGCCAGCGGCGGCGCCCGCGCGGCCGCCGCGGGCACGACGATCGCGCAGGGTGCGCTAGAGATGTCCAACGTCGACCTCGGCGACGCGATGGTCGACATGATGGCCGCCCAGCGCGGCTTCCAGATCGCCAGCCAGGCGGTTCGCACGCAGGATCAGATGCTGTCGATCGCCAACGGGATCAAGCAGTGACGACCCCGGTCGAGCTGCCAGCCGGTGTCACCCTGCCGCCCGAGATCCGCTCCGCGGGCACGGGCGTCCAGGACGAGTACCGCTCGGCGCTGGCGTTCGAGCGTGTCCTGCTGGGCCAGGTCACAAAGGCGATGCAGGCCACGGTCGGCGGCGCCGACGGCACGAGCGCCGCGACCGAGGCACACAAGAGCACGCTGCCCGACGCGATCGCCGACGCGGTCATCGCCGGCGGCGGCATCGGCCTGGCCTCCGACCTCGTCCGCGCCCTGCGGACCGACCGACCGTGAATGGCGTGACCGCAGCGCCGATCGCCGCCGACGTGCTCGCGCACATCGACGCGCAGATCTGCTCCGCGCGCCGGCTGCTGGCGCAGATCCTGCGCCAGAGCGGCGCGATCCGCCGCCGCGACGTCGACGGCGTCCTCGCCACGATGACCGACATCCAGGGCGAGATGGCATCGCGCGGGCGTCTGGAGAGCGAGCGCACGGAGCTGCTGTGGCGCGCGGGCGCGCTGCTCGGCGCCCCCGCCGAGGCCGTCACGCTGACCGAGCTGACCGGCCTGATGGCCGACGCCGACGCCGACGAGGCACGCGGCCGCAGCGCCGAGCTGCGCGGGCTGCTGGCCGAGGTCGAGCGCGAGCACGCGATCAACCGCGCGCTCATGCGCCAGGAGCTGTCGTTCCTCGAGCACCTCACACGGATGCTCGGCGGGGCGCCGGAGCACGGCGGCTACGGGCCTGCAGCGGGCGCCCGGCCGGCCTCGCATTCCCCACTTCACGTCGTCGACTGCGAGGCCTGACCATGCCGATCTCGAGCTTCATGGGACTGCACACCTCGCTGCGCGGGCTGCTCGCCGAGCAGCGCGCGCTCGACGTGACGTCGCACAACATCGCCAACGCCAACACCGTCGGCTACACGCGCCAGGAGGCCGTCATGCAGGCGACCGACGCGCTGCGGACCGGTCCTGCGGGCCTGCTCGGCACCGGCGTCGACGTCATCTCCTACCGGCGCATCCGCGACAGCTTCCTCGACCTGCAGTACCGCGCCCAGAACATGCAGGTCGGCTACGGCACGGCCCGCGCCGGCGCGCTCGACCAGGCCGAGATGCGGCTCTCCGAGCCGGGCGACAACGGCATCTCGGCGCGCCTGAACAGCTTCTGGGGCTCGTGGTCGGGGCTCGCCAACGCGCCCGAGAGCGGTGCCGCGCGCGGCGCGCTGATCGAGGACGCGCGCACGCTTGTCGCGTCGATCAACGCCCTCGACGGCGGCCTGCAGACCGTCATGACGCAGTCCGCGCAGGAGCTCTCGATCCTCACCGGCGACGGTGGCGAGCTCGAGGGCGTGGCCCGCGAGCTCGCCGCGCTGAACGGCGCGATCCGCGACTCCGCGCGCGTCGGCGCGCAGCCCAACGACCTGCTCGACCGCCGCGACCTGCTGCTCGACAGGCTCTCGAGCCTCGCCCAGGTGTCGGTCGCCGACGACGGGGCGGGCTCGATCCGCGTCACGCTCGGCGGCGCCGCCGCGCCGCTCGTCGACGGGACGACGGTGACCTGGCCGGCGCCCGCGATGGCCAGCCCCGGCGGCAGGATCGGCGCGCTCACGGACGCCGGCTCGGCGACCGGCACGATCGCCTCCTACCGCGCCGACCTCGCGAGCTTCGCGCAGGCGCTGACGGCGCAGGTCAACGCGATCTACAACCCCGCCGCCGGCGCGGACTTCTTCAGCTACGACGCAGGCACAGCGACGCTGTCGATCAACCCCGCCGTCACCGCTGCGACGCTGCAGGCCGGCACCGGCGCGGCGCCCGGGGCCAACGACGCGGCGATCGCGCTCTCCGAGCTGCGCGGCCGGCCCGGCAGCCCCGGCGACGTCTACGCACGGCTCGTCACGCGGATCGGCACCGAGGTCGCCGACGCCCGCCGCACGACGGTGAACGCGACCGCGCTGTCGGCGTCGATCGAGGATCGCCGCCAGAGCGCGGGCGGCGTCTCGCTCGACGAGGAGATGACGAACCTGATCCGCTTCCAGCGCGGCTACCAGGCCGCGGCGCGCGCGATGACGACGACCGACTCCCTGCTGGACACCCTCATCAACCGCACCGGCAGGGTCGGGCTGTGAGCACGCCGCGGATCACGAGCTCGATGGTCCACCGCGGGGTCCTCGCCGACCTCAACGAGATCGCCGGCAAGGTCTCGCGCACGCAGCTGAAGCTGTCCTCGGGCAAGGAGATCCTGCGCCCGTCCGACGATCCGTTCGGCACCGGCCGCGCACTGACGCTGCGCAGCGAGCTCGACGGCCTCGGCCAGTACCGCGCCAACGTCGCCGACGCCGAGGGCTGGACGGCGGCCACCGACACCGCCCTGGGCACGATCGGAGACCTCGCCCAGCGCGCCCGCGAGCTGCTGCTGCGCGGCGCCACCGGGACGACGGCGGCGAGCGAGCGCGACAAGCTCGCCGGCGAGATCGACCAGCTCATCGCCGCCGCCAAGGACACCGCCAACGCGAACTACGCGGGGCGCTCGCTGTTCGCCGGCACGGCGACCGCGACGAAGCCCTACGACAGCGCCGGCGACGCCTACCTCGGCGACGGCGGCGAGATCGTGCGCTCGATCGGCCCCGGCGTGTCGGTGATCGTCAACGCGCGCGGCTCGGACGTGCTCGGCGACGGTGCCGACGGCAAGCTGCTCAACACGCTGCGCGACGTCGCCGCCCACCTGCGCGGCACGACGCCCGCCGACGACGCCGCGCTGCGCGGCAGCGACCTCGTCGCGATCGACCGCGCGATCGACGACGTCCTCGCCGTTCGCGCCCGGGTCGGCGCCGTCGCCAACCGCGTCGCGTCGGCCGACAACCGCCTCGCCGAGCTCGAGGAGAACGCCCGCGGGCTGCTCTCCAGGACCGAGGACGCCGACATGGCCGCGACGATCGTGGACTATTCGATGCAGCAGTCCGTCTACCAGTCCGCGCTGCGCGCGGGCGCCGGCATCGTGCAGACCTCGCTGCTGGACTTCCTGCGTTAGGAGCCTTGACCGCATGTCCCCCCTCACCGTCCACAGCACCCGCTTCGGCACGCTCGAGATCGAGGCCGACGCCGTGCTCTCGTTCCCGCGCGGCCTGATCGGCCTCGGCGGCTCGCGCTATGCGCTGCTGACGACCGATCCCGAGAGCCCCTTCTCGTGGCTGCACTGCGTCGAGGACCCCGACCTCGCGCTGCCCGTCACGCGGCCATGGGAGTTCTTCCCGGGCTACGAGGTCGTCGTCGCCGACGCCGACCGCGACGCGCTCGGCCTCGGCGGCGACGCACCGGCCGACGTCTGGGTGACCGTCCGCGCCGCCCAGAGCCTCGCCGATTTCACCGTGAACCTGCGCGCGCCGATCGTCGTCACCAGCACGGCGGACGGACCGGCCGCCTTCCAGGTGATCAACGACGCCCCGGGGCTCGACGTTCGCACGCCGCTGTTCGCGGGCCGCGCCGCCGCTGACAGCGGTCCCGCCGCCGCGTAGGCTGCAGGCCATGCTCAGCATCACCCGCCGCGTCGGCGAGCGCATCGTCATCGGCGACGACATCGTCCTGCACGTGCAGGAGGTCAGCGGTAGCACCGTGCGGATCGGGATCGAGGCGCCCAAGGCGCTGCCCGTCTACCGCGAGGAGATCTGGGCGGCCGTCAAGGAGGAGAACGCGCGCGCGGCGGCGGCCGCCGTCGAGCTTCCGCGCGGCCCGATCGTGCCGCCCGCGGCGTAGCGACGCCTGATCCCGAGCTGGCGTCTCCGGGCCGCAGGCGTGTCGCGAAGGTGTTCGCATCGAACACGGTCACGACACGGCACCGCCGCCCGGCCGTCATCGGGTGCTGCCTGCCGCTGCGCGCTCATGCGCCGCGAAAGCGGGTTTCGGTAAATCGTGGCCCCGCACGCTACGCTTCCGACGTCAACGGGATGGACGCGGGGACCGCTCGGGACTCGCTACCAGCCACGCGGAGGCTGCCAATGGCCGATCTGCCCTCGGGCGACCGAGACCTCGTAGAGACCCATAAGCGCCGCCGCTGGGCGAGGGCACGCTTGCAGGCGGCCGCCGAGCGCGACGCCGCGGCGCACGCGCGCGACGTCGCCGCCGAGGCCCGCGACCAGATCGCCGCGCTGCACGACGAGGAGCTCGCCGCCCGCGACGACGCGCGCGCCGACGACGCCCGGCGCCTGACCGCTGCCGACGCCGTGGCGATCGACCGCCGGCGCGCGGCCGTCGATCGCGCGCTGGCGGCGCAGTCGCGCGCGGAGGCGGCCGAGGCCCGCCGCCGGGCGGCGCGCGACCGCGAGCAGGCCGCGCGCGACCGGCTGGAGGCGCAGGCCGACCGCGAGATGCTCATGCGCCGGTACACCGGCGTGGAGACCGATCCGCCGACCGAAACGCGCATGCGCGCGGCCGGGCTGGCGAACCTCGAGCACGAGATCGAGCGCGCGCGCAGGATCGGCCAGTCGCTCGTCGTCGCCTACATCGACGTCAGCGGACTGAAGATCATCGACGAAACGGCTCAGCCGCCCGCCGGCGACTGGCTGCTCGAGCGCGTCGCCGAGGAGCTGCGCGACAACCTGCGCCGCTACGACCTGCTCGTCCGCGTCGGCGGCGACGAGTTTCTCTGCGCGATGCTCGGTGCCACGCGTCACGCCGCACGCGAGCGCTTTCACGCCGTGCGCGCTGCCCTCGCCGCCACGCCCGAACGGATCGAGATCGAGGTCGGGCTGGCCGCCCTCGGCCAGCATGACAGCGCCGACGCGCTGCTCGAGCGCGCCGACGCCGAGCTGCCGGCGCCGTCAGGTTCCGCGGCCGGCTGATCCTGGCGCTGCAAGCGCTCGTGCAGACGGCCCGGATCGGCCCCGATCCGGGCCGGACTCGCTTAACTGCTGCGCGTGACCCGACCCCGCTCCCGGCGACGACGCAGCCGCGGCGGCCGCCGCGCGCTGCTCGCGTGTGTGGCCCTCGTTGCGCTGCTCGCGGGCGGCGCGGCGCTGCACGACACGGCGCGCGCCGACCGCCTCGCCCCAGGCATCACCATCGGCGGCGTCGACGTCGGCGGCCTTGACGTCGCGGCCGCGGAGCGGCTCCTGCACGACCGCGCCGTGGCCCCCAGGCAGCGCACGCTGCGCGTGCGGACGCGCGCCAGGACCTTCGCGCTGGCGCCGCAGCAGATCCGCGTCAGCGCCGACGTCGACGAGGCGCTCGATCAGGCCCTCGCCGAGAGCCGCCGCGGCTGGTTCGGCGCGCGCCTGCTGCGCGACGTCAGCGGCGCCAGGACGCGCGCGTCGATCGCGCTCACGACGCGCTACGCCAAGGGCGTGCTGCCGCGGTTGGTCGCCGAGATCGCGGCGCTGAACTTCGTCGCGCCGGTCGACGCGAGCGTCGAGCCGCACGCCGGCGGCCTGCGGCGCGTGCCGTCGCGCCAGGGGTTGCGGGTCGACACCGGCGAGCTGCACCGCAAGCTCGAGCGCGCGGTCCAGAATCGCGCCAGCCCCGCCGACATCGACGTCACGACGGTGCCGGTCGCGCCGACGGTCACCGAGGACGAGCTCGCCGCCAGGTACCCCTCCTACATCGTCGTCGACCGCGAGCACCACGTCCTGCGCCTGTACCGCGACCTCGAGCCGTTTCGCAGCTGGTCGATCGCGGTCGGCCGCGAGGGCCTGGAGACGCCCACCGGGCTGTACGACATCCAGTGGAAGGAGACGAACCCGAAGTGGCGGGTCCCCGACAGCGAGTGGGCGGGCGAGCTCGCCGGCAAGACGATCCCGCCGGGCCCGACCAACCCGATCAAGGCGCGCTGGATGGCCTTCAACGGCAGCGCCGGGATCCACGGCATCGACCCGAGCGCCTACTCCTCGATCGGCACCGATGCATCGGCGGGCTGCGTGCGGATGCGGATCCCCGACGTGATCTCGCTGTACGCGCGCGCGCCCGTCGGCACGCCCGTCTACGTCGCGTAGACGACACCGACACCGGCACCGTCGCGGCGGACGCGTGGGGTCTCGCTGCGCAGATCGAGCGGCGCGCCGGTCAGCCCATCCGCACGTAGCCCAGCGCGCTGCCGGCCTCGTGCGTGCGCCGGGAGACCTGGTCTGACGAGTTGCCCTCGATCGTCTGCACCGAGCCGTTCGGGAGCACCGCCTCGACGACGCCGATGTGCTCGTCCCAGACGATGAGATCGCCGGGGCGCGGGGCGACGCCGGGCCCGTTGGGAACCGCGCGGCCGGCGCGCTGCGCCCAGCCGTAGAGCGCGTCGACGGAGCCGAATCCCTGGCCGCTCTCGCCCAGCGGCATGCCCGCCTCGCGCGCGGCCCAGGACGTGAAGTACGCGCACCACGGGCCGACGCCGCTGCCCGCCGTCGCCTGGCGGTACTGGGCGATCCGCGGCGCGTCGTTGGAGCCCGGCGGCTGCTCGGCGACACCGACCTCGCGCTGCACGGCGGCCAGCAGGCCGGCGCCGCCGGGGCCGGCGGGCACCGCGGCCGGAGCCATCGGGGCCGCCGCGCCCGCGGACTGCAGCAGCGCCGAGAAGGAGACCGCCGCGCCCGCACCGGCAACGGCTGGCGCTGTCGCGAGCGCCGGCGGGACGAGCCCTGCGCGCAGCTCGGCGATCCGCGCGAGGACGTCGACGACGGACATCAGCGCCGCGAGGCGGGGAAGGCGGGCGGGAACGTCAGGCAGCGCCGCAGGCGCTCGCGGTCGGCGCGCGCGACCTCGTAGCGCCCCTCGTCGCGCATGAACTCGAACTCTGCGCGCGAGTGGTAGCTGCCGCCCGCGGGCTGCGGCCGCGCGACCGGGCGAGCGCCCGCGGCGAGGCGCGGCATCCAGCGCAACAGGAGCTCGCGCTCGGCGCCCTGGACGCGCTCGTGCAGGCGCCCGCCGCTGTCGGAGGAGAGCACCGCGACCTCGCGCTGCTCGACGACAGGTCCCTCGTCGAGGCCAGCCGTCAGCTCATGCAGGGTCGCGCCCGCGGGCGTTCGCTCCCACAGCGCCCAGAAGACGGGGTACATCCCGCGCCCGTAGGGCAGCAGGCCCGGGTGCAGGTTCCAGATCGCGCCGCCGTAGCGGTCGATCAGCTGCGGGCGCAGGATCAGCGGGAAGTGGACCGACAGCGCGGCGGGCGAGGGCCGGAACGCCGGCTCGTGCGGGTCGCAGGCGAAGACCTCGTGGCCGCGCTCGGCGGCGACGGCGATCAGCGCATCGTCGAAACAGACGACCTGCCTGACGAGCGCAGGCGAGGCGTTGCGGATCGCCCAGGCGCCGAGCGTCCCGCCCGCGAGCAGGTCCAGCCCGCCGGCGCTCACGTGACCACGTCCGCGGTCGCGAACTCGACGCCGAGATACCAGGCGGCGTCGGTGCCGAGCACGTCGGGCGCGAGGTCGGCGGCGCTGCGCGCGATGCCGAAGCGCATCGTGTCGTCGTCGATGCGCGTCTGGATCGATGTGCGCTCGGCGGTGTGCAGGAGCACGACGCGATCGAGGAAGGCGACCTTCGCGCCGAGCGCCTGCATGCGCCGCCACATGTTCCAGTCGCCGGGCTCCTCCAGCAGCCAGCAAGCGGTGTCGTAGCGCATGTGCGCGAGGCGATCGGAGTACAGGACGGCGCCGTGGCAGACGTGGCCGTGCGCCAGCCGCTCGCGACCGACGATCGTCGGCGGGCCGCTGCGCTGCTCGCACAGCGCTTGGGCGTGGACGAAGTCGGCCTTGTGCTCGCGCGCCAGCGCGACGAGGTCGGCGATGTGGGTCGCGGTGAACTCGTCGTCGTGGTCCAGCGGGGCGATGAAGCGCCCGCGCGCGGCGTCGAGCGCGTGGTTGGCGGCGCGCAGGCCGGTCGTCTCCCAGAACGACCACGGCTGCGACGGATGGTTCGGGCGCGCGCAGAGCTCGAGGTAGCGCACGCGCGAGTCGCGTGCGGCGAGCGCCTCGACCGCCGCGCGCGCGGCGGGATCGGGCCCGTCGGAGCAGACGAGCACCTCGACGTTGGCGTACGTGCCCTCGAGGATCGAGGGGATCGTGCGCGAGACGAGCCGCTCGTGACCGTTCCAGGTCGGGATCCGCACGCTCACGAGCGGCTCGCGCTCGAGCCACGGGTCGGGCGGGCGCGACCCGTTCACGATCAGGTGGTGGTCGGCGAGCGCCCGCAGCTCGTCGGCGAGCGCCTTGCCGCGGCGGGCGCGGGCGACGATCTGCTCGGGATCGCCGGGCACGGGCGGCGCGTCCACGCCGAGCGCGGCGAGCACGTCGTCACCGCTGCGGACGCGGACCACCGCCCGCTGGTCGGGCGTGCCGGCGACGAGCAGCACGTCGCCGAACTCGCGCTCGCCGGCGAGCGTCTGGCAGGCGACGGCGGCGAGGTCGATCGCCAGCGAGCCGTGCTCGCCGCCGGCGTCGAGGCACAAGCACGTCGAGCCGTCGGCGGGCGCGTGCGCGACGTAGCGCGCGAGCGCGCCGAGCCAGGTCTCGGGCCGCGCCCAGTCGGGCGCGAGCCAGAGCCGCAGCTCGGCCTCGGTGTCGAGCGCGACGGTCTCGCTCAGCGCGTCGACCGCCGCCTGCAGGCCGTCGCGATCGAGCTCGCCGGCGATCCGGGCCGGGCGCGGCGCGTTGCGATCGAGCATGAAGCCGGCACGGAAGCTCGCGCCGAACGTCGCGCCCGCCAGCAGTGCCGCCCAGTCGCGGCCGTGGCGCCGGAACGCGTCGGCGGCCGCGGGCGCGATCGCGGGATCGCAGTCGGCCAGGACGATCATCGAGCAGAGCAGGTCGTTGGGCATGTCCAGCGCCGTCGCGGCGAAGCCGTCGTCCTCGAAGCAGGACCGCAGCAGCGCCGCGAGCTCGGCGTCCGTCGGCAGCCCGTAGGCGCCGTGCTCGACGAGCCAGCGCGGCGGCGGCGCGCCGAGGCGCGCGCGCAGGAGGTCGTCGAGCGCCTGCGCGCCCTCGGTCGGGCAGGCGAGCACGACGCGGCGCGCGGCGACGCGCGCGAGCTCGTGCAGGAACGGCTCGCGCTCGGCCGGCGCGACGTGCTCGAGCACGTCGAGGCACAGGACGGTGTCGAAGGCGTCGTCGGGGAAGGGCAGCAGCGGGCCGGGCTCGAGCGTGACGGCGACCATCGACGGCGCCGGCGCGCCGTCGAAGGCGACGTCGGCGCCGACGAACGGCACGTCGGGGGCGATGCAGGCGAGGCCGTGCGGGCCGCAGCCGACGTCGAGGATCGAGCCGGCGTCGTGCAGCGCGGCCAGCGCGGCGGGCGTGTAGCGGGTCAGCCAGTTGAGCATCGCTGCGTCCTCAGGGCGTCCGCGCGACGGCGCCGATGCGCGCCACCTCGTCGTCGTCGAGGCGGTTGGCGAGCGGCAGCGAGATCGAGCGCGCCGCGATCGCGTCGGTGGCGACGAGCGACGCGCCGCGGTCGGCGTGCTTGAAGGCCGGGTGGCGATGCAGCGGCGGGTCGTGCAGCGTGCGCGCGTCGACGCTGCCCGCCGCCGCGGCGGCGAGGATCCGCTCGCGCGTCTCGGGGTCGGGCGTCAGCGCCTGGAAGTACTGCCACGTGGAGCCGACCGCGTTGCGCTGGTAGCGCAGCCCCGACGGCTCGGCGGCGTGCATGACGCGCGCCGCGAGGTCGCGCCGGGCGGCGAGGACGTCGTCGTACTCGTCGAACATCGCGAGACCGGCGGCGGCGTGCAGCTCGGACAGCTTGCCGTTGAAGCCGGGCTCGACGCTCGCACGCGTCGATGGCTCGATGCCGAAGTTCAGGATCCGCCCGATGCGGGCCGCGATCTGCGGATCGGGCGTCGTGACCGCGCCGCCCTCGCCGATCGCGAACGGCTTCGTGGCGTGGAAGGAGAAGACCTCGGTGTCGCCCTGCGTGCCGAGCGCCATCGCGTCCTCGTCGAGCGCGCCGAAGCCGGGCGCGGAGTCGATCAGCAGCGGCGCCCCGTCGCGCGCCGCGATGTCGCGCCAGGCGTCGCGCAGGCGGCCGTCGGGCGCGGTCCCGAACGGCGCGCAGGCGAGGATGCCGGCGACGCGGCCGCGGCGCGCCTTCAGCGCGGCCTCGAGCGATTCGGGGTCCAGACCGTAGCCGTCAGGCTCGATGTCGACGAACAGCGGCTCGAAGCCGGCCCAGGCGATCGCGCCGGCGGTCGCGGTGAAGGTGTAGGACGGGCAGGCGATCAGCCGCCGGCGCGGCTTGGGCTCGCCGCAGACGGCGCGCAGCGCGGCCATCAGCCCGGTCGTCGCGCTCGACGTCAGCACGCAGTGCGCGCGCTGGCCCAGCCGCTCCTCGATCCGCGCGCTCAGCATCCGCGAGCAGGGGCCGCCGTTGGCGAAGTAGGCCTCCTCGATCGAGAGCTGGAAGTACGCCATGATCGCGAGGCTGGGCGGCAGCTCGGGCTGCTGGAAGGGGATCCGGTCGCGGGCGACGGCAGCCGTGCCGCGACGGCCCCGTCGTTCGGGCACGCCCGGCGGCGGGCCGGTCTCTGTGCGGACGCGCTGATCCATCGGGGTCCACGGGTAGTCGGCGTGCAGCGACGAGACTTGAGGGCCGCGAGGCGCAGTCAGCTGTTGCTGTCGGACGCCACCTGCGGGCGCGGGCGCCGCGCCGTCACCCAGACGGCGACGAGCGCGACGATCGCGGCGGCGGCGACCGCCAGCACCCAGGCGGGCAGCGAGGCGACGAGCTCGGCCGTCCCGTGCAGCGGCGTCGCCTCCTTGTCACCCGTGACGACGCGGTCGACGATCCCGACGAACGTCGCGCTCAGCACCAGCACGAACGCCGACGTGATCAGCGGATGGCGCGACGGGCGGCCGCTGCGGCGCACGATCAGCGCGCCCTTGAGGAGCTTCCCCGCCTTCGCGAGGTACAGCACCTGCAGCAACCGGATCGCCTGCACGCTCGACAGCGCGCGCGCCGCCAGCAGCGCCTCGAGCGCTTTCGTCAGCAGCGGGAACGTCGCCGCGAGAATCGCGAGCCCGAACAGGTGCCCGCGCACCCACGCGCGCCGGTCGGCCACGACGGTGAGCATCACGGCGGTCTCGACGAAGAACACGACCCAGATCGCCCAGGCGAGCCCGAGGGCGAGCGCGGCCAGCGCTCCCTCGACCTTCGAGAAGTACAGAAAGACCGTCGGCAGCGCCAGCCAGGCGGCGGTCAGGACGGGAACGCGAAGGCGCGCCTCCCAGCGCGCGCCGCGCGGATCGCGGGCGGGGTCGATGCCGGCCATCGGTCAGATCCGATCCTCGCTGTGCACCGCGAGAGCTTCGCACGGCGGCTGCGCGCGGCGGGTTCCGCAGCTGCTGTTCGACGACGTCGTGGCAGCGCGCGGCGTCGTGCGCGAGCGCTACGAACGCTGCCCCGCGCCCGCCAGCTCGCGGCGGATCTGCTTCGGCGTCGCCTTGCCGTGCACGCCGAGCCCGGGCGCGAAATGCGCGACGCGCAGCTCCTGCAGCATCCAGTGCACGGCGGGCGTCGCGGCCCGTCCGCCGCGCGCGCGGTACTCCGCTTCGAGCTCGTGGATCGAGCTCATGCGGTCGCGGTCGGCCGCGACCGCATCGGGCAGGCGGTCCAGGCGCCGGCCGGCGGCGCGCAGGTAGCGCAGGACGTGCGGCAGGCGCTGCGCTCCCGCCGCGGCCGCGAAGCCCGCGTGGACGAGGCCACCGAGCTGCGCGGCGACGTCGAGCCGGGCCGGTTGCAGCGCCGGAGCGGCGGGCAGCTCGTCGAGGCGGCGGCGCAGCAGCGCCGCCTCGTCGAGCACGGCGATGACGTCGGCAAGCACCGCGGTCGTCGTCGCGGGCAGGCCGCGCGCGACGTGCGCGCGCAGGGCGTCGAAGCCGTCCTCGTCCCAGGCCGGCCCACCGCCGGAGGCGACGAGCACGTCGAGCGCCGCGACGAGCGCGTCGTCGAGCAGCGCGGCGGCGCCGCCCTGGGGCGCGCCGGCGAGCGTCAGGGCGGCCGCGGTCGGCAGCGCGCGCTGGACGGCGCGCAGCGGCGAGGGCAGCGTCAGGCGCAGCAGCCGCCGCGTGCCGGCGCGCATCGCGACGGCGGCGGCGCCCGGCGTCTCGAACGCCCGCACGCCGACGGTCTCGCCCTCGTCCGTCAACGCCGGATAGGCACGTACCGCATCGCCGCTGCCCGCCAGCGCCAGGCTGCGGGGCAGCGTCCCGATCGTCCAGCCGGTCAACCCGCTGCGCTCGACCGACGCCGTCTGCTCGGCGAGCTGCGCGCGCAGCCGCGGCCGCACCTGCTCGCGCAGCGCGTCGAGGTCGGCGCCCGCCGCGAGCGCCGCGCCGTCCTCGTCCTGCACCTCGAAGCGTGGGCGCAGGTGGGCGGGCAGCCGCGTCAGGTCGAACTGCTCCGGCGCCGCGCGCACGCCGCGCACGCGCTCGAGCTCGCACGCGACGGCCGCGACGATCGGCGCGCGACCGTCGAAGCGCAGCCCTGCGACGACCTGCGCGGCGGTCTCGGGGATCGGCACGAGCGGCCGCCGCAGGTCCTTGGGCAGCGAGCGCAGCAGCGCGGTCACGAGCTCCTCGCGCAGCCCCGGCACGAGCCAGTCGAAGCCGTCGCTGCGCAGCCGCGGCAGGGCGGCGAGCGGCACGTTCACGGTCACCCCGTCGAGCTCCGATCCGGGCTCGAAGCGGTAGCTCAGCGCCAGCGCGATGTCGTCCTGGCGCCACGCGTCGGGCAGCGCGTCGCGGTCGATCCCGGCCGCGCCGACGAGCAGCTCGCGGGTGTAGGTCAGCAGCGCCGGATCGCGGCCGCGGGCGTCCTTCCACCAGCGGTCGAAGTGCGCGCCGGAGACGACCTCCTCGGGGATGCGCGCGTCGTAGAAGTCGTAGAGCTGTGCCTCCGTCGCGACGATGTCGCGCCGCCGCGCGCGGTGCTCGAGCTCCTCGACCTCCGCCAGCAGCGCGCGGTTGACGGCGAGGAAGCCGTGCCTGGCGTTCCAGTCGCCCTCGAGCAGCGCGCGCTGGATAAACAGGCGGCGCGACAGCTCGGGGTCGATCGCGCCGTAGGCGACCGTGCGCCCGCTGACGACGGGTAGGCCGTAGAGGGTCGCGCGCTCGGTCGCGACGACACCGCCACGCTTGCGCTCCCAGCGCGGCTCGGAGTACGTGCGCTTGACGAGGTGCCCGGCGATCGGCTCGATCCAGCGCGGCTGGATCTGCGCGGCGGTATGGCCGAGCAGGCGCGTCGTCTCGACGAGCTCGGCGACCATGACCCAGGCCGGCGGCTTGCGCGCGAGCGCCGAGCCCGGCGACAGGCTGAAGCGCGCGCCGCGGGCGCCCGTGTACTCGCGCCGGCCGTCGTCGCGCAGCCCGATCTGCGACAGCAGGCCGGCGAGCAGCGCGCGGTGGATCTCGTCGGCCGCGGCGGGCTCCCCGGTGCCCGTCGGTCGCTCCTCGATCGTGATCCCGACCGCGCGCGCCGCGCGCCGCAGCGAGCCCGCCAGGTCCTGCCATTCGCGCACGCGCAGGTAGTGCAGGTACTCGGCGTGGCACATCCGGCGAAAGCCGTTGCGCGAACGCTCCTTCTGCTGCGCGCGCAGGTGGCGCCAGAGGTTGAGGTAGGCGACGAAGTCCGACGCCTCGTCCTTGAAGCGCGCGTGCTGCTGGTCGGCCTCGGCGCGCTTGTCGGTGGGCCGCACGCGCGGGTCCTGGATCGACAGCGCGGCGGCGATGACGATCACCTCGTCGGCGCAGCCGAGCGCGCCGGCCTCGAGTACCATCCGCCCCATGCGCGGGTCGACGGGCAGCTGCGCGAGCTTGCGGCCGAGCGTCGTCAGCCGCCGGCGCGGATCTTGCGCGTCGAGGTCGAGCGCACCGAGCTCGTGCAGCAGCAGCTTGCCGTCGCGGATCTGGCGGCCGTCGGGCGGGTCGAGGAAGCCGAATTCCTCGACCTCGCCGAGCGCCAGCGACTCCATCTGCAAGATCACGGCGGCGAGCGACGTGCGCAGGATCTCGGGGTCGGTGAAGGCGGGGCGGGCGGCGAAGTCCTCCTCGGAGTACAGGCGGATGCAGATGCCGTCCGACGTGCGCCCGCAGCGGCCCATGCGCTGGTTCGCCGAGGCCTGCGAGATCGGCTCGATCGGCAGTCGCTGGACCTTCAGCCGCGCGCTGTATCGGCTGATCCGCGCGCTGCCCGGATCGACGACGGCGCCGATCCCCGGCACGGTCAGCGACGTCTCGGCGACGTTCGTCGCGAGCACGACGCGGCGTTCGCTGTGGGCCTTGAACACGCGCTGCTGCTCGGCCGGTGACAGGCGCGCGTACAGCGGCAGGATCGCGACCTTCTGCGGCAGCCGGCCGGCGAGCGCCTCGGCCGTGTCGCGGATCTCGCGCTCGCCGGAGAGGAAGACGAGCACATCGCCGGGCGCGTCGCGCAGCAGCTCGGCGACGGCGTCGCCGATCGCATCGACGGGATCGGTCTCGTCGGCGACCGGCGCATAGCGCGTGTCGACCGGGAACGTGCGCCCCGAGACCTCGACCACGGGCGCGTCGCCGAAGTGCGCGCTGAAGCGGCCGGGGTCGATCGTCGCGCTCGTGATGACGAGCTTCAGCTCGGGCCGCTGGGGCAGCAGCCAGCGCAGGTAGCCGAGCAGGAAGTCGACGTTGAGGCTGCGCTCGTGGGCCTCGTCGACGATGATCGTGTCGTAGCGGCGCAGCAGGCGGTCGCGCCCGATCTCGGCGAGCAGCAGGCCGTCGGTCAGCAGCCGCACGAGCGTGCCGGGGCTGGAGCGGTCCTCGAAGCGCACCGCGTAGCCGACCGCGGTCCCGAGCTCGACCTCGAGCTCGTCGGCGATCCGCTGCGCGACCGTGCGCGCGGCGATCCGCCGCGGCTGCGTGTGGGCGATCGACGTGCGTCCCAGCTCGAGGCAGATCTTCGGCAGCTGCGTCGTCTTGCCCGAGCCCGTCTCGCCGGCGACGATGACGACCTGGTGGTCGCCGATCGCGGCGAGCAGGTCGTCGCGGCGCGCGCTGACGGGCAGCTCGGGCGGATAGCTGATCTTCGGGGCGATCGCGGCCATTTCAGGTCCCACGATAGGGCTGCGATCATCGCTGCGATGGAGCGCGTGCGGATCGACAAGTGGCTCTGGGCGGCGCGCTTCTACAAGAGCCGCGCGCTCGCGACGGACGCCGTCAACGGCGGCCTCGCGCAGCTCAACGGCGCGCGCGTGAAGCCCAGCAGGGAGGTCGGTGCGGGCGACGAGCTCGAAATCCAGATCGGCCAGACGCGCCGCGTCGTGATCGTGCGCGGGCTCAGCGAGCGCCGCGGCCCCGCGAAGGACGCGGTGAAGCTCTACGAGGAGACGCCCGACAGCGTCGCCGCGCGCGAGCTGGCCGCCGAGCAGCGGCGGTTGCAGTCGCCGCCGCCGGGCGCCGATCTCGGCATGCGCCCGACGAAGCGCGACCGCCGCCGGCTCGACGACGCCCGCGGCCGGCGCCGGTGACAGCGCGGCGCGTCAGCGCCTGCAGGCGTTGCCGAGGCCCAACCGCTGGCCGCGGTCGACCGTCACCTGGCGCGTCACGGCGGCGCCCGTCGGCGGCCGGCAGGTGAATGTCCACGCCTCCTTCGTCCCGATCGTCGTCGGCGTCGGGCCGCGGAAGCGCACCTCGCCGCTCCAGTCGTCGGGCGTGCTGCTGACCTGGTCGTAGTTCACCACGATCGCGGTGTACGTGCCCGGCGCAGGATCGACGAGCACGGCGTCCTCCGTGTTGTCGCCGAAGGCTGCCGACAGCGCGGCGATCGCGCCCGTCGAGTCGAGCACGTAGACGTCCCAGTCGTTGGCCGGGTCGGCCCATTCGATGTGCACGGTCAGGCGACCGTTGTCGGCTGCCGGCGGCCCCTGG
Organism: uncultured Solirubrobacteraceae bacterium; assembly: GCA_963756465.1. Taxonomy (GTDB): domain Bacteria; phylum Actinomycetota; class Thermoleophilia; order Solirubrobacterales; family Solirubrobacteraceae; genus CADCVQ01. Next base: position 601,001 of record CAVWNK010000004.1, on the reverse strand, counting down.
ACCTCGAACGGGATCGCCTCGTACGGCGGCTCGGCGGGGAACGGGTAGAGGACGTTCTCGCCCGGGAAGCCGGCGGGGTTGGCGAGCGGGATCGTCGCCTGCGGCGGCGCGACCGGGTCGCGCCCGAGCCGGCCGGCGACCTCCGGCCGCGTCGACGGGTTGACGTGCCAGGCGAACGTCTTGCCGGTCGTCGTCATCGAGCTCTCGAGCGTGTCCTGGAACGTCAGCGGGGCCCCGATCTCCGTGCAGAACTCGTCGCGGCAGACCGGCGACGTCGCCGTCTGGAAGGTCTTGCGCAGGGTCAGCGTCGAGCCCGCCGGCGCGGTGCCGGTCAGCAGCGAGTGCAGCGGCGGCTCGGCCGTCGCCGCGAGCATCTCGTAGTAGGCCTCGCGGTTTCCGCCCTCGCCGGCACCGGCGGCGGGCGCGAGCCCGAGGTACTCGGCGACGACGCCGGTCTCGAACGGCGGATGGAACTCGTCCGGGCCGATCTCGAACGTGAAGCCGAGGCCGCCGGCCGACCAGAACGACCAGTCCTCGGTCGTACCCGTCGTGTCGTACAGGCCGAAGCCCGGGATGTTGTCGTAGCCGTTGTGGGCCGCCATCCGCGCGCCGAGCGCCTGGTACTGCGGCTCGTCGAGCGGGAACCCCTGATCGATCGTGCCAGGGACGCGCAACACGAGGTTCGAGTACGTGTGGTTCGTGATCAGGGTGACGATCTGGCGCGTGGCGATGAGCTCGCGGACGTTCTGGATCTCGGGCTCGGAGAACGGCCCCGGCCCGCGGTACGTCTCGCCGAGCGGGTTCAGGCTGGCGCCCGCGCCGCCCCACAGGCCACCGTAATTGCGGTTCGGATCGACGCCGGACATGCGCGTCTTGCGGTCGCACTTGCCGGCGACGTCGCGGCAGTTCTTGCGCTTGTACTGGAAGTCGCGCAGGCCGAACTCCTGCGACGGCGGGACGGCCCGCGCCTCGCGCGAGACGTTGAACCCGTCGGGGTTGACGATCGGCACGACGATCGTGCGCGTGCTGTCGACGAGCTGCGTCGTGCGCGCCGACCGTCCGTAGTTGCGCAGCAGGTCGTAGGCGAACTCGATCGTGTGCTCCGACGACGGCCACTCGCGGGCATGGTGCACGCCCATCATGAGGAAGGTCGGCTTGCCATCGGCCGCCGTCGGGTTCGTCGTGATCTCGATGCCGGTGACGTCGCGCCCTTCCCACGAGCGGTGGTCGAGCGTGATCGGCTTGACGAGGCCCGGGTACTGCAGCGCGAGCTGCTTGAGCTCGAACTCGTAGTCGGGCAGGCGCCGGTACGTCGTGCGCCCGCTGGGCAGGGCGCTCGCCGCGGCGGCGGCGGCGTAGCGGGCGTCGGCCTGCGCGTTGGCCTGCTGCCGCGCGTCGAGGTCGGCGATCGTCACCGTCCACACGAAGCCGGCGTCGCGCAGCTTGTTCGCGTCGCCGTCGCCGTGCAGGACGACCTCCACCGAGCGCGCGGTGCCGTGCTCGGTCAGATCGAGGCCGAGACCGTGGAGGCGGTTCTTGGACGCCCGCGTCGGCGTCGTCACCTCGACGACCTGCGTTCGGTCGGCCGCTGCGGCCGCCCGCACGGTGCGCCCGGCCGCGGCCGTTGTGCGACCTGCGTCGACCGCCAGCACATCGACGCGCAGGCGTGCCGACGCCGCCGCGCCACGGACGCGGCAGGCCTGCACGATCAGCCTCTGGCCCTTGCGCACGAAGCCCTCGGCCAGCTCGCTGCTGCCGAAGGCGGCCGACCCCGCGACGCTGCGCCCGGTGCGCGCATCGAAGACGCCGACGTCCCAGTCGCCGCCACGGCCGCTGAGCCGCGCGCGGATCAGGCCGGTCGCGCGGGCGGTGTGGCGCAGCGTGTCGACACCCGCGGCGCCGGCGCCCGCGAGCTGCTCGTGGCAGGCGCGCAGCACGGCGCGGTCCGCGGAGACCGTGGTCGGCGCCGCGAACGCAGAGCCGGGCAGAGCGAGGCACGCAAGAACGCCGAGCAGGACCGTGTCGCGTCGCCACGGTGGGGCGCGCCGTCCGGTGATCGATCCGCGACCGGCCACGAGCCGATCGTCCGCCGACACGACGGCCGCGTCAAGGCCGAGAAAGGATCTACGCGCCCCGCGCAGCCGCCCGTTCAAGAAGCGCCCGCGGCGGCCGACGACGGGCATGTGCCGCAGTCCCCTGCCTGCCTCGCCGTCGTGCCGGTCTACCTGCGAACGCCGGCGGAGCTCGACATCCTGCTGCGCGCGCTCGTGTCGCTGCGCGAGACCGCGCCGCAGGCCGAGGTGCTCGTCGTCGACGACCGCAGCCCGGCCGGCGAGCTCGTCGACCTGATCGCGGTCGCCTGCGACGAGCTGGCGATCGAGCTGCACCGCCGGCCGGTCAACGGCGGCTTCTCGCGGGCCGTCAACGTCGGCCTGCGGCGCGCGCTCGACGAGGGCCGCGACGCGCTGCTCGTCAACGCCGACATCGAGTTTCACGAGCACGGCTGGCTGGAGCCGATGCTCGCGCGCACGGACACGACGGACGCGCTCGCGGCCGTCGTCGGGGCGCGGCTGCTGTACCCCAACGGCCTGCTGCAGCACGCCGGCGTCTACTACTCGACGCTGCATCGCTTCTGGTCGCACCGCTTCGCCTTCGGGCCGCCCGACCTGCCCGAGGCGCTGCAACCCTGCCGCTGCCCCGTGACCGGCGCGCTGCAGCTCATCCGCCACGCGTGCCTCGCCGAGGTCGGCCTCTACGACGAGCGCTTCCGGATGGGCTGGGAGGACGTCGACTACTGCCTGCGCGTCTTCGCCTCCGGCCGCGAGTGCATCTACGAGCCGGCCGCCTGCGCGACCCACGCGGAGTCGCTGTTTCGGCGCCATCGCGGCGAGGGCCAGGACGACTGGGAGCGCCAGTCCTGGCAGACGCTCAACGAGAAGTACCGGACCACCGACCTGTCGGCGTTCATGCCGGCGTACGAATGATCGGCGCCAACGTCCTGTTCGCCGGGATCGGCACCTCGGCCCCGTGCTGGTATCGCTGCGCGCTGCCCGCGCGCGCGCTCGGTGCCGACTGGGTCGGCGTGCGCGGCGAGCCGCCCGCGCTGACGTTTCACACCGGCGAGGCGCAGCGGGCGCTGCGCGGCATCGCGGACTTCGCAACCTACGACGTCGTCGTGCTGCAGCAGCCGCGCGGCAGCGCCTGGCTGCGGGCGATCCGCGAGCTGCAGGCGGCGGGCGTGGCCGTGCTGTTCGAGGTCGACGACTACGCGCACGGCGTGCGCAAGGCCAAGGACCATGCGCACGCGGACACGTTCGACAGGAAGCTGCTGGCCGCGATGGAGCTCACGATGCGCGCCTGCGACGGGATCATCTGCTCGACGGACTACATCGCCGCCCGCTACCGCTCGCTGAACCCGAACATCTGGGTCTGCCAGAACGGGATCGACCTCGGCCGCTACGACCTGACGCGGCGCGCGCGCGAGCACGTGACGATCGGCTGGGCCGGCGGCACCGCGCACCGGCCGGCGCTGCTGCCGTGGCTGCGCGAGCTGCTCGGCGTGATGGAGGAGCGGCCCGCGACGCGCTTCATGAGCGTCGGCGTTCCCGGCTACGCGTCGCCGTTCGCCGAGCGCTTCGGCGCCGAGCGCGCGATCGGCCTGCCGTGGGCGCCGATCGAGGCCTACCCGGCCGCGATGGCGTCCTTCGACATCGCGCTGGCGCCCGCCACGAACAGCGCCTTCTTCCGCGGCAAGAGCGACCTGCGCTGGCTCGAGGCCTCGGCGCTCGGGATCGCGCTCGTCGCCGATCCGGGGCTGTACCCCGCGATCGAGGACGGCGCGACCGGTCTGCACGCCGCGACGCCGGCGCAGGCGCGCACGGCGATCCTCGCGCTCGTCGACGACGCCGGGCTGCGCGCCCGCATCGGCGCCGCCGCCGGCGCGTACGTGCGCGAGCACCGCACGAGTGCCGCCGTGGCGCCGCAGTGGACCGCCGCGTTCGAGCAGGTGCGAGCGGTGGCGCGCGCGGCGTAGCGCGCCGACGCCGCCGGTGCTGCCGCTGGCCCACGCCGGCGGCGTGCAAGGCGGCTCGATCACCACGCGCCATGATCGAGCGACACATGAAGCGCCACCAGGCGAGGAGGTGTCGCTCGATCACCACATGCGTGATCAAGCGACACCCGAAGGATCGCGCGACGTCGAGGTGTCGCTCGATCACGCCGTCGTCGCGCCCACGCCGCTGCGGCTGTACTCGCTCTCGCGCAGGCGCCTCAACGACGCGCGGCAGCGCACGCCGCGGCCGCCGTGGCAGTCTTCGTCGCATGCGCAAGCTCCAAAGCCAGGGTGTTCATCACATCACGATCATCGGCGCCGACCGGCAGACATCGATCGACTTCTGGGAGGGCGTGCTCGGGATGCCGTTCGTGTTCGAGCAGCCCAACCTCGACCGCGCCTCCGAGAGCCACCTGTACTTCGATCCCGGCGACGGTCGCCTGATCACGATCTTCACGAACGAGGAGCGGGCCGCCGACGCCACGCGCACTGCGACGGATGCCGGCTGCGTGCACCACGTCGCGTTCGCGATCTCGGCGGCGACGTTCGCGCAGACGGTCGAGCGCCTCGACGAGCGCGGGATCGAGCACAGCGGCGTCAAGGACCGCGGCTTCATGGACTCGATCTACTTCGAGGACCCGCTCGGCCTGCTGATCGAGCTTGCCTCCTACCGCTTCGAGCCGCCGGCCGGGCACACGCATGCCGACGTGCTGCTGGAGGCACACCGCATCCGCGTCGCGCGCGAGGACTACAACATCGCGCAGGTCCATCTCGCCGACGCGATCGAGGCGCTCGTCGAGCGCTCGACGAGCTCGCTGTCGCGATGAGCTCGCGCGCGCCCGAGCCGGTCTACGGCGCGGACACGAGCGTCGCGTTCAGCGCGTCGAGCACGGGCTCGATCGGCGTGAAGCACATGCTCTGCAGCAGCCCGAAGACGAGCGTCGTGACGCCGACGGCGCGCACGGTGCCGTCGGACGCGGGCGCCGTGTAGACCGGGCCGCCGCTGTCGCCCTCGCGCGCGGTGATCGTCGTGCAGGGCAGCCGCGTGCCGGGATAGGAGCGCACGATCCTGCCGCACTGGTCGGCCCCGCTCGTGCGGCCGGTGTAACAGACGCGCCGCCCGAGCAGCGGCCGCGCGCTGCCGCGGACGAACCAGGGCGGGCTGAACAGGCCGCGGTCGATGACGGCCGCCGAGGGCCGGCCCGCCCCCGACGGCACCGGCAGCACGAGCGCGTCGAGCCGGCGCGGGCGCTTGAACCGGTAGAGGTTGCGGCGCACGCCGCCGAGCACGATGCCCGGCTGCGGCGGGCGGCGCAGCGCGGCATTGCGGCGCCGCGTCGTGCGTCGCTTCGTGACGCCGGCGCAGTGCCCGGCGCTGAGCCCGCCGGGGCGGGTGCCCAGGCGGATCAAAAACGCCGACGTGCAGACCGCCGCGCCCTCCGGCGCCGCCGCGCCCGGGACGAGCCGACCGCGCGCGAACAGCAGCTCGCGGCCCGCCATCCAGCCGTCGATGTCGGGCGTCTCGCCGGGCAACCGGATCAGCAGCGCGGCGAGGCCACGCGTGACGACGAGGTCGTAGGCGTCCTGAAACCCGGTCGCGGCCGCGCGCAGCGGCGTCCAGCCCGCGGCCGCAAGCACCGACTCGAGGTTCGCCGCGGGCACGCCGGTCAGCGTCGTCGCGAGCGCGCGCGCCTGCTCGCAGGTCGCGACGCTGACGTCGAGCAGGATCGCGTCGCCGGTCTTCTCGCAGTGCGTGTACTGGCCGGCCGGCGCCTGCGCGCCCGCGCTCGCGGCCGTCGCCAGCAGCGCGGTCGCGGCGATCAGGACGGCTCGCAGAAGGGGGCGGCGCACGGCAGGCGATGGTGGCAGGTCCGCGCGCCGTCGGTGGTAGGTCGCGCCGGCCGTCAGGCACGGATCGAGCGCCGGGACATCAGCAGCACGTTCGGACGTGTGTGCTATCCCGGTCTGGTCAGGCCGTCGAGGCTGTAGCGCTCGAAGCCCTTCCTGACGAGCTTGGACAGCTCGTCGAGCAGCTCGGGCGTCGCGTTCTGCGGCGTGAGGCTGAAGTTCGCGCGGCCCTGCATCACCGCGCGCAGGTCGTCGCCGAGGCCGCCGAGCAGGGCGGAGTGGCTGAGCAGCGGCATGAACATGAAGCTCACGTCGCCGTCGCGCGTGTGCACCGAGCCGAAGTGCATCGCCGTGCCGCTCGGTCCGGCCCGCAACGTGTCGAGCTGGTAGTCGCCGGGCTCGTCACAGGCGACGACGAGCATCGCTGCGTGGCGCTCCAGCAGGGCGCGCAGCTCGTCGAACAGCCGGTCCAGTTCCTCCACCGGCTCGATCATAGGAGCACGTCGTTGTCGCCACGCGGCGCCGCTTCTGCTGAACTAGCGGATGTGGCGCACGGACGCTCCCTGCAGACGATCGAACGCCTCCGGGCCGAGGTGGCGCTGGCGGGTCGCGCGCTCGCCGCCTCCGGGCTCGTCTGCGGCCTGGCGGGGAACGTCAGCGCGCGGGCGGGCGGTCTCGTCGCGGTGACACCGACGGGCGGGCGCCTGGCGACGCTAACGCCCGAGCAGATCACGATCGTCGACCGCGAGGGCGGTCTCGTCGACGCGCCGCTGGCGCCGACCTCGGAGCTGCCGTTTCACCTCGCGATCTATGCGCGCTACGACGCCGGCGCGATCGTCCACACCCACCCGCCGATGGCGACCGCCGTCGCCTGCGTCGCCGACGAGCTGCCGTGCATCCATTACTCGCTGCTCGCGCTCGGCGGCAACGTCCGCGTCGCGCGCTACGCGACGTTCGGCACCGACGACCTCGCCGCCGAGGTCGTCGCCGCGCTCGAGGGACGCACCGCGGCGCTGATGGCCAGCCACGGCGCGGTCAGCTATGGGGCCGACCTGCAGGCGGCGATCGACGCCACCGAGCTGCTGGAGTGGGCGTGTGCTGTGTACGTCCACGCACGTGCCTGCGGGACGCCGCGGGTGCTGGCCGAGGACGAGCGCCGAGCCGTCGTCGACGCGCTCGACGCACATGAATACGGCCGCACGCGGGCGCCGAGGGTCGACGTACCAGGCATGTAGATGACCGTAACCACAGAATTTGCTGCAATGAACCCGGCACCCGTACGCTGATCTCAGTATTACACTGCGCCCGAAGTCGAAGTTCTCAGTGAAAGCAGGTTGTGATGGGACTCGCGGATCGGTTGCGGACGATGCGGATCCTCGTCGTCGACGACGTCGTCGTGAGCGTCGAGCTGCTGGGCCAGATGCTCGCCCAGGCGGGCTACACCGACGTCGAGACGACGACGAGCCCCGTCGCGGCGCTGGAAAGCTGCGCGCGGCGCACGCCCGACCTGTTCCTGCTGGACCTGCACATGCCGCAGATGAGCGGCTACGAGGTGCTCGAAGCGCTCGGGCCGAGCATCCACACCGGGGCCGGGCCGGCCGTCCTCGTGCTTACGGGCGACGTCTCGGTGGATGCGCGCCGCCGCGCGCTCGACGCGGGCGCGCGGGACATCGTCTCCAAGCCGTTTGACGACGACGAGGTCCTGCTGCGGGTGCGCAACCACCTCGAGACGCGCTACTTCCAGCGCGAGCTCGACGAGCAGAACAGGCGCCTGGAGGACGCCGTCCAGGCCCGGACGCGGGAGCTCGAGGCCAGCCGCGTCGAGGCGCTCGACCGGCTCGCGCTCGTCGCCGAGTACCGCGACGACGAGACCAACCACCACGCGCGCCGCATCGGCTGCGTCTCGCGGATGCTGGCCGAGGGCCTCGGGATCGCCGCGTCGACGCTCGAGCTGCTCGAGCCGGCCGCCGGCCTGCACGACGTCGGCAAGATCGCGATCTCGGACATGATCCTGCGCAAGCCCGGCAGGCTGACGCCAGCGGAGTTTCGCGTCATGCAGACACACACGACGGTGGGGGCGCGGATCCTCGCGGGCAGCCGCTCGCCGAGCCTGCAGCTGGCGCAGAGCATCGCCCTGACCCATCACGAGCGCTGGGACGGATCGGGCTACCCCCGCGGCCTCGCCGAGAACGCGATCGCATGCGCGGGGCGGGTGGTGGCGGTCGCCGACGTCTTCGACGCGCTCGCGCACGTGCGGCCCTACAAGCCGGCCTGGAGCGCGGCCGAGGCCGCCGACGAGATCGCCGCGGGATCCGGCACGCAGTTCGATCCCGCGGTCGTCGAGGTCTTCGAGCGCCACGATCCGGCATCGCTCGTCGACCCGATTGCCGCGGCGCTCTGACGGCAGCGTCGATCGCCCGCCGCGCACGCGAAACGGGCGGCCCCGAAGGGCCGCCCGTTTGCCGGAGTCATGGTCTGTGCGGGAACCGTGACTACCGCAGCAGCGACAGGACCGACTGCGGCGCCTGGTTGGCCTGCGCGAGCATGCTCGTGCCGGCCTGCTGCAGGATCTGTGACTTCGTGAACTCGACCATCTCCTTGGCCATGTCCACGTCGCGGATACGGCTCTCGGCGCTGATCAGGTTCTCCTGGTAGCTGGCGAGGTTGGCGATGCGGTGCTCGAGACGGTTCTGGACCGAGCCGAAGGCGGCGCGGGTATCGGAGACCTCGGCGATCGCGTTGTCGATGTCGTCGAGCGTCAGCGCGGCGAACGTCGCGTCGTTGGTGGCCGACGTGATGCCGGCGACCTCGGCCAGACCGGGCGACGTCGCCGACGCCGTCAGGTCGCTCGTGGTGATGGTGACCGTCTCACCGTCGTTCGCGCCGACCTGCAGCGTGATCGCGCCCGTCGCCGACAGCAGCGACACGCCGTTGAACTTCGTGTTCGTCTTGATGTCGCCGATCTCCGTCGCGAGCTGGGCGACCTCCGCCCGGATCGCGTCCTTGTCGGTCGTGCTGAGCGTGTCGTTGCCGTACTGCGACCGCAGCTCGCGAACGCGCTGCAGCATCGAGTGGACCTCGGTGAGCGCGCCCTCGCCCGTCTGCACGAGCGAGACGCCGTCCTGCGCGTTGCGCTGTGCCTGCGCCAGGCCGGTGATCTGGCCGCGCATCTTCTCGGAGATCGCGAGGCCGGCCGCGTCGTCGGCGGCACGGTTGATGCGGTAGCCGGAGCTCAGACGCTCCATCGACTTCGCCATCTTCGCGGCGGAACCGACGAGCTGACGGTGGGTGTTGAAGGCTTCGACGTTGTTGTTGATGCGAAGGGACATGCGTTCATCTCCTTGATGACGTGGGTTTGCTCTGCGTCCCGAGGCGACTCCTTGTCGCCTGCCGACCTGTCATCGGCCGCGCGGCGATGGACTTGAGAACGAATTTTCAGACGCGCGCGTCGATGTGCCCGTCGCCGTCGACGGCCGGCGCGGCGGGGTCCGTCGCGACCGTCGCGGCCTCGCGCGGCGGGCGGCGGCGCTCGTCGGCCGGGCGGTCCTCACCCGCGCGAGCGGTGCGCCGTACGCGCTCGACCGCGGCCGGATCGGAGCGACGGATCGCAGCGATCGGGTCCATCAGGCCGCGTCGGCGTCGGCGGCCTGCGCCGTCGCTTGCATGAGCTCGGCGTAGCGCGCGCGCACCTCGGCAACGACGAGCTGGCGGGCGACGGCGACCGCGACCGCCCACATCGCCAGGTGGCCGACGATCCCGCCGACGAGACCGCGCACCATCACGTCCAGCGGCGGCAGGCCGGCCCTCATCGCCAGCAGCATCGCCAGCATCGTGCCGAGCAGCCCGCCGCAGCCCTTCGCCCGCCGCACGGCGCTCGCCGAGCGCGGGTGCGCGGCGACGGAGATGCCGCCGGCCCCGGGCGCCGCGGCCGCGGCGCCCTGCTTGTCGGCCTTGCGCGTGCTCATGGCCCGTGCATCCGCTGCAGCTCCAGGCGCTGGCGCTCGAAGACGAAGTGGACGATGCGCTCGCGGTCGGCCCGGCTGACCTCGTCGAAGTGGATCGCGCGCAGCCTCGCGTCGCAGGCACGCACGACGTGCCCGCGGATGACGATCGGCTGATCGTGCGGGGCGAGCTGCAGCGCCAGGTCGACGGTCTCCCCGGGCGCGAGCCCGTCGAGGCGCGAGACGACCGCGCCGGAGCCTGAGATGTTCACCGCGACCGCGCGGATCCCCGGTGCCACCGTCACCTCGAGCAGCGCGTCGACGCGCGCGTACTCGCGCCGCTGGATGAGCTTGCGCAGGCCGACGTCGAGCTCGAGGACCTCGCCGTCGCGGACGTCCGCGACGCGAGCGTCGAAGTGCACGAGACCGCGGTCGGTGGTGATGTCGACGCCGACGTCCGTGCCGACGACGCCGTCGAGCGGGTGCAGCGGTCGCACGAGCAGCACCGCCGTCCCGCGGCCGGCATCGAGCTCGACGATCGCGGGGAGGCTGCCGATCTCGGGGACCACGACCGACCCGCGCTGCGCTCGCGCGCTCATGCCAGCAGCCGCGCCGCCAGCGCGGCGGGGTCGGCCGGGCGCAGGCCCTCCGGCCCGCTGCCGTCGCTCGTGTAGGAGATCGCGATGCCGCGCGCGATCGCCTCGTCGATGACGGGGCCGGCGTGGCCGACCTCGTCGAGATGGGTGAGCACGATCGCGGACGGCTGCAGCGGCGCGAAGCCGTCGAGCAGCGTGCGCACGGCGTTGCCGGAGAGCGTCGCGGGGACGGCGACGTGGACCTCGGCAGGGCCGAGACGGCGCAGCTCGGCGGCGAGCCGCTCGACATCGGCCGCCGAGCCCGGCGAGACGGCGGCGGTGTCGATCACGGTCAGCCCGGCGTCGCCGGCGGTGCGGACGTCCGCGGCCGCAGCGGCGCCGAGGTCGATCGCGGTCACGTCGAGGTCGGAGTGCTCGCGGTAGGCGGCCGCGAGGCGCTGCGCGCACAGCGTCTTGCCCGAGCCGCCGGCGCCGACGAAGGCGATCGCGCGGGCGCCCGCGGGGACCGGCGCGCCGAGCGGGATGCGGCGGGCGAGCTGTTCGCGCAGCGCGCGCCTGAGCGTGCGCCCGGGATGGAACGGCAGCACGTGCGAGATCGTCGCGTCGACGAGCTCGGCCGCGAGCGCGGACGCGATGCCGGCGGCGACGAGGGCACGCTCGTACGTCGCCGCGGCGCCCGTGCGCTCGGCAGGTCCGGGAGCCGCCTGGACGTCGTCAGAGACGAGCTGGAGCTGCGGTGCGACCGACGTGTGCTGCTCGACGGGGGCGACGGCGACGCTCGCGCCGCCGGCGGTCACCGCGTAGGCCGACGTGCCGAACGCGCCCGTGACCTCCTGGCGCGCGTGCGGGCGCTCGACGGCGGCGACGGGCTCGGCGACCGCGACCTCGGCGGCGCGCAGCTGCTCGATGAACGGTGACGCGACGCGCATGATCTCGGCGATTGCCGGTGCCTGCGGCGCGGGCGCGCTCGGGTCGGGATCCGGCGACGATCCGTCGTACGCATCCAGGCCCGGCGTCGCGCGGCGCGCGACGACCTCGACGCAGCGCTTCTGGAAGAAGCCGGCGACACCGCCGTCGAGCCCCTCCCGCTGGCGGATGACGACCGCGTCGGGGCCGAGCTCCTGACGGATCCTCGGCAACAGCTCGTCGAGGTCCGATCCGCGGTAGGTGATCGGATCGTCGCGGCCGCTGCGCGCAGGCTCGGATCTGGGGTCGACGTCGCCGCCGTCGCTCATGCGTCGACCACGCCGATCGTCTCCACGCGGATGCCGGGCACGATCTCGTTGTAGGAACAGACGGAGAGCTGCGGCAGCGTCTGCTCGCACAGCCGTCGCAGATGGCGGCGCACGCGCGCCGAGCACAGCAGGACGGGGCGCCGCCCGCGAGCGATCGCGGAGTCCTGCTGGCCGGTCAGGGCACGGACCAGCGCCTGGGCCCGGGCGGGCTCCATCGCGAGGTACTCGCCGTCGGTCGTCACGGTGATGGCATCGGCAATTTCCTGCTCGACTTGAGGGTCGAGCGAGATTGCGCGCAGCGTCGACTCGGCATCGACGTGCGGCGCGGTGATCGCGCGGCCGAGCGCCTGGCGCGCGTACTCGGCGAGCAGGCCGGGCTCGCGGGTCACGCGGGCCTTGTCGCCGATCGCCTCGACGATCGAGCCGAGGTCGCGGATCGAGATCCCCTCGCGGAGCAGGCCCTGCAGCACGCGCTGGACCTCGCCGACCGACAGCAGGTCGGGCACGACCTCCTCGACGACCGCGGCGTTGTGCTCCTTGAGGCGGTCCAGCAGCAGGCGCGTCTCCTGGCGGGTCAGCAGCTCGGCGGCCTGCTGGCGGATCGTCTCGGTGAGGTGCGTGACGATGACAGACTCGCCGTCGACGACGGTGTGGCCGAGCGCCTCGGCCTCGCCGGCCTGGTCGTCGGCGATCCAGACCGCGGGCAGGCCGAAGGCCGGCTCGACGGTCGGCACGCCGGGCAGTTCGCCGACCGCGTCGCCGGGATCCATCGCGAGGCGATGGCCGGGCAGCAGGCGCCCGCGGGCGACCTCCGAGCCGCGCACCTTGACGACGTACTCGTGCGAGTCCAGCGTGATGTCGTCATGGATGCGGACGGGGGAGATCACCATCCCGAGCTCGGCGGCGATCTGGCGGCGCACGACGCCGACGCGGGCCAGCAGCGAGCCGCCGGCCGAGTTGTCGGCCATCGGCACGAGGCCGAAGCCGATCGCGAGCTCGAGCGGGTCGATCGCCAGCGCGCCGACGGCGGCGTCGCTGGGCGAGGGCAGCTGGGCTGGGACGTGCTCGGCCTCGCTGCGGCGGGCGGCCTCGGTCTGCGCGATCGTCGGGCGGTCCTTGACCAGGCGCGCGACGAGCAGGAACGCGCCGCCGACGATCAAAAACGGGATCTTCGGCAGCCCGGGCACGAGCGCCATCGCGCAGATCGCCGCGCCGGCGACCATCGGCGCCTTGCGCTGGTCGATGATCTGCGCGGCGATGTCGTTGCCGAGGTCCTTCTGCGAGGCCGAGCGCGTGATGATGATGCCGGTCGCGACGGAGATCAGCAGCGCCGGGATCTGCGCCGCGAGGCCGTCGCCGACGGTCAGCAGCGAGAAGTGCTGGGCGGCGTCGCTGAACGGCATCCCCTGCTGCATGACGCCGACGACGATCCCGCCGATGAGGTTGATGAGGACGATCAGGATCGCCGCGATCGCGTCGCCCTTGACGAACTTCGAGGCACCGTCCATCGCGCCGTAGAACTGCGCCTCGCGAGCGATCTCGTCGCGCCGCCGGCGGGCCTCGTCCTCGGTGATCTGGCCGGAGTTCAGGTCGGCGTCGATCGCCATCTGCTTGCCCGGCATCGCGTCCAGCGTGAAGCGCGCGCCGACCTCCGCCACGCGCCCGGCGCCGTTGGTCACGACGACGAACTGGATCACGATCAGGACGAGGAAGATGATCAGGCCGACGACGACGTTGCCGCCGACGACGAAGTCGCCGAACGCCGTGACGACGTGGCCGGCGTCGCCCTCGAGCAGGATCAGCCGCGTGACGCTGATGTTGATCGCGAGGCGAAACAGCGTCGTCAGCAGCAGCAACGTCGGGAACGACGAGAAGTCCAGCGCCTTCTGCACGTACATCGTCGTCACGACGATCGCCAGCGCGGCGGAGATGTTCAGCGTGATCGCGATGTCCAGCAAGAACGGCGGCAGCGGGATCACGAGCATCGCGACGATCAACACGACGCCCGCCGCGGCGATCAGGTCCGTGTGGCGCGTCAGCTTCTGGATCAGGGGGCTGTCGATATTCATCAGGCCACAACGCTTTGTCGGCGGCGGCCCGCGGTTCTGTAGACGAATGCCAGCAATTGGGCGACGGCGCCGAACAGCTCCTCGGGGATCTGGCGGTCGATCTCGACTGCTGCGTGCAGCGAGCGGGCCAGTGGCGGGTTGGCGACGACCGGCACCCCGTGCTCCGCCGCGAGCGCCCTGATCCGCGCCGCGACGAGGTCGCGGCCCTTCGCCACGACGACCGGCGCGGCCGAGCGGCCGTCGTACTTCAGCGCGACGGCGTAGTGCGTCGGGTTCGTCACGACGACGTCGGCGCCGGGGACGGCGTCCATCATCCGCGCGCGCGCGGCCTGCATCTGGCGCCGCCGGATCGCGGAGCGGACCTCCGGCGAGACCGTCTGCTGCTTGAACTCCTGCTTGATCTCCTCCTTGTCCATCTTCAGCGACTTCTCGTGGCGGTAGCGCTGCCAGACGAAGTCGGCGGCGGCGATCACGAGGTAGGCGACCCCGGCCTTCTGGGCGATCGCGACGCTCGTCTGCGCCCCGCGCGCCAGCATCTCGTCGGGCGACAGTCCGACGAGGCCCGCGAGCTCGTCGAGCTGCCCGAGCAGGGCGATCCCGGCGATCGCGCCGACGGCGGCGAACTTCGCGAGCGTCTTGGCCGTCTCGAAGACGAAGTGCATGCCGAAGAGGTTCTTGGCCCCCTTCAACGGGTCGAGCTTCTTGAAGTCGGGCTTCAGCGCGCCCGCGCTGGGCTTCCAGCCGACCTGCAGGATCCCGGTGACGACGCCGGCAGCCATGCAGACCAACGCGATCGGCAGGACGGCGAGCCCGGCATCCGTCATCGCCGACGCCAGCACGCGGCCGAAGCCCTGCTGGTCGATGACCTCGGGGGTCGAGATCAGCGCGAGCGAGTTCGTCATCGCGTCGCGCATGTGGCGCCACGCGGCCGGCCCGAGCGCGCTCAGCGACAGCAGCGACGCGAGCAGCACGATCGCGCCGTTGAGGTCCTGCGACTTGGCGACCTGGCCCTTCTTGCGCGCCTCGTCACGGCGCTTGGGGGTCGCCTTCTCGGTCTTCTCGGCGCCGCTTGCCACTCAGCTCACCCGAGGCTCCGCAGCGCGGTCGAGACGGACCGGTTGAGCTCGTCGCCGATCCAGCCGGCGGCGAACGGCAGCGAGACGCCGATGATCAGCAGCCCGACCGTGACCTTCGCCGGGAAGCCGACCGCGAAGACGTTCATCTGCGGCACGACGCGCGAGACGATGCCGAACGCGGCGTCGGTGATGACGATCGCGAGCACGACGGGCGCGGCCAGTTCGAGCGCCGAGAGGAAGACCTGCGCGAACGCCCGCTGGGCGCCGCCGACCATCTGCGCCAGCGACGGCATGTCGAGCAGCGGCACGAGGTCGTAGGAGCGCGCGAGCCCCTTGATCATGAGCTGGTCGCCGCCGATCGCGATCAGCACCATGATCCCGACGAGGATGTAGGTCTGCGTGAGGACCGAGCTCTGGTTGCCGGTGACCGGGTCGACGAGCGCGCCGTAGGAGAAGCCGATCAGCGTGTCGACGAAGGCGCCGGCGGTGCTGATCGCGGCGAACAGCGCGGCGAGCGCGAAGGCGAAGATCAGGCCGACGAGGATCTCCTTGAGCAGCAGCTCGGCGAAGCCCAGGACGTCGAGCGGGATCGCGCTCTCGCCGACGGCGAGCGGAGCGATCGCGACGGTCAGGCCGACGGCGCAGATGCCCTTCGCGCGGGCCGGGATCGAGCGCGAGGAGAACAGCGGCGCGAGCACGAACAGCGGCCCGATCCGGCCCAGCACGAGCAGGAAGCCGGCGATCGAGTTCTGGCCGAACTGTGCGAGCAGCAGGTCGGCGGTCATCGCCCGACCCGCTCGGGGATCGAGCCGTACAGCTCCCGCGTATAGCTCGTCAGCTGGCCCATCATCCAGGGCCCGGCGACGACGATCACGACGACCATCGCGAGGATCTTCGGGATGAACGACAGCGTCATCTCCTGGATCTGCGTGACCGCCTGGAAGACGCTGACGACGAGGCCGACGACGAGCGCCGACAGCAGCAGCGGCAGCGCGAGCTTGAGCGCCATCTCCAGCGTGCGCATCGTGAGGTCGATGACCGCGCTCTCATCCATCGCCCGGCCCTCAGCCGAAACTTCGCACGAGTGACTCGGTGACGAGGTTCCAGCCGTCGACGAGCACGAACAGCAGGATCTTGAACGGCAGCGAGATGAAGATCGGAGGCAGCATCATCATGCCCATCGACATGAGCGTCGCGCTGACGACGATGTCGATCACGAGGAACGGCAGGAAGATCAGAAAGCCGATCTGAAACGCCGTCTTCAGCTCGGAGAGGATGAAGGCCGGGATCAGGACATGGGTCGGCACGTCGCGGCGCGTCTGCGGCCGTTCGACCTTCGCGAGGCCGACGAACAGCGCCAGGTCCGTCTCGCGCGTCTGCTTGAACATGAACGCGCGCATCGGCGCCTCGGCGCGCTTGAGCGCCTGGACCTGGGAGATCCTGCCGCTCTGCAGCGGGTCCCACGCGTTGTCCTTGATCTGGGCGAACGTCGGCTGCATGACGAACAGCGTCAAGAAGAAGGCGATCCCGATCAGGACCTGGTTGGGCGGCGCGGTCGGCGTGCCCAGGCCCGAGCGGATGAAGCCCAGGACGATGAGGATCCGCGTGAAGCCGGTGACGCAGAACAGCAGCGCCGGCACGAGCGTGACGCCCGCGACGAGCAGCAGGATCTGGATCGCGTTGGCGCCGTCGCCGGTGAGTTCGTTCATCGGCGCACCGTCCAGCGCTGGATCGCCTTGACGAGATCGCGCGGCGAGGGCGGCGAGCCGGGGGCGGCGTCGAGCGGGTTGGGTCGTCCTGGCGCGCGCGCGAGGAGCTCTTCAGCGCGGCCGACCTCGTCGAGCAGGCCGAGCGTGCGCGCCTCGTCCTCGCTGTAGACGCGGATCATCGAGACGCCCTGCTCGGCGCTGCCGACGAGCACGATCTCCGCGCCGGAGCGCACGAGGTGCAGCGACCGGCCGGGGCCGAGTTGCAGCGTCGAGAGGGTGTCCAGTCCGCCGCCGGTGGAGCGCTGCTCGCGGCCGACCTTGACCTGCTTGAGGATCCAGTGCAGCCCGAAGATGACGCCGAGCACGACGGCCAGCCCGACGATCGTGCGCACGATCCCGCCACCGCCACCGCCCTGCTCGACGGCCTGCGCGGGCCGGTCGAGGTTCAGCGGCGTGTCCTCGCCGCCGGCGGGGGTCGTGGAGGTGGTCGACGCAGCGAGGGCGGCCGGCGCGGTCAGAAGCGCGCACGCGGCCGCCGCCGCCAGTCCGTGGAGGGATCGGCTGCAGTGCATTCGTAGGACCCGAGGGAGGAGCCGATCACGTCATCGGCGGGACCCCTGAGTCCTTGAGCGCGGGCGTCGCGGGACGGCGTGACGGCCCCTGCGGCCGCCCCTGCCGTCAGGCCCAGCGCAACGCCCAGGCCCCGTCCTCGCCGCGGGTCGCGACCGCGGGCGCCTCCACCGCGCGCGAGACGCCGCGACGGTCGTGCTCCCACCTGAGAGCCAGAACGGGCACCGTCGCGGCGTCGACGGCGCCGGCGGCGCGGCGCGTGACGACGCAGTTGTCGACGAGCGCCAACCGTCGCGACCAGACGTCGGTGAACCAGACGAGCGGCAGCGCCACGACCCCGGCGCCGCCGTCCGGGCCCAGGCGCACGCTGCAGCCGGGCGGCTCGCCGGGCTCGGCCACGCGGCACGCGATGACGAGCTTGCGATGCGGCCGCAGATCGCGCCTCGCGCTGCGCGCGCTGCGCCCGACGAGCGCGCCCGCGGTCTGGGCGAGGACGCGCTCGGCATGCTCGCGATGGTCGTTGCGGAACTGCTCGTCATGCCAGTGCCGCTCGAGCTCGACGATCAGCGCCAGCACGAGCCTGCTGCGAAACTCGCCCGGCAGCGCGTGCAGCAGCGTGGTCGCCCACGTGCGGCGCTCCTGATCGATGTTGCGCTGCGTCATCGCGAGCACCCCGCGGAGGATCTGCGCCGGGCCGGCCAGGACCTCCGTCCCGTGCCGGATCGCGTCGACGTGGCGCAGCCTGCGCGACGCCAGCTCATCGCCGGGCACCGTGCGCCCGACGAGGAGGTCCGCCACCAGCTCGGGGCCGCGCAGCCGGCGCCATGCGTCCAGCACCTCCAGGCACAGCGGCGGCTCGGAGCCGAGCGCGATCAGCGTGCGTTCGGCCAGCAGGTCGTGGTCCTCGAGCACGAGCTTGCCGCGCCGCCACACGATGCGGTGGCGCTGTCCGCCACAGTCGAACTCGGCCGTCACGTCCGGCAGCCCTTCGTACCAGCGACCGGCTTGCGGGTTCATGGTCGTGCCACGGCGCGCAGGGTCGTCTCAGGACTCCTGCTCGATGCGGACGACCGTGGCCCAGTCCGGCACCTCCCACCTGCCCTTGCCGACCAGCCCGACGACGACGCGGGCGTTCCTGGGTGCCGTCGCGGGCCACGGCGTGTAGCCGTCGGTCAGCACCACGATCATCGACGGGCGCGGCCGCAGCGCAAGCGCCGCCTCGATGCCCGCCACCATGCTCGTCCCGCCACCGCCGTAGAGCTCGACCTGCCGCGCCGACGTGACGCGCTGGACCCCGTGGACGTGCGCGTCGCAGGCCACCACGCGCAGGCGGTCGCGACCGACGCCGATGCCCTGCAGGATCGCGTCGACCGCGCCCAGGACGTCGCCGAAGAGATCGGACATGCTGCGCGACGTGTCGATCACGACGGCGACCAGCGGCAGCGGTTTGCGCATCGTGGGCATCACGACGGCGCCCATCACGCTCGCGCGCCGCGACGGGCGCGCGTAGCTGTAGTCGACGCAGCCGGCGACGCTGGCGAAGCTCGTGCGGACGGCGGCGCCGAGCGTGCGCCGCCAGTCGACGCGCGAGTCGAGCATCGCATCGGCCCATATCCGCCAGCCCCGCGGCACCGTGCCGGGGAGCTTGCCCGCGCCGCCGCTGCCGCGGATCTCCGACGCCACCTTGCAGCGCAGCAGCTGCGCCGCCGCCGGCGAGATCTCGGGCACGCCGTCGGCGCGCAGCTCCCAGCCGCGATGCTGACCGTGCGCGCCGCTCCCGCACTCGCCCCCGGCGAGCTCCTCGGAGTCGCGGATGCTGCGGAAGTAGTCCTCGGCGAACCCGCCCGCCTCGCACCCGAGCGCGGACGGGACGATCGGGTCGACCGGGAAGCTCGCGTCGGTCTCGACGAGGTCGTCGTTGATCTCGGCGTCGGCCGCGGCCATCCACGCTCGCTCGGAAGCGTCGTCGATCCCGAGCTCGTCGGCCCTGCCGGCGTGGTCGCGCAGCAGATGCCCGGCGTGATGGACGAGCACACTGCCGATCTCCTCGGCGCTCCAGCGCCCGACGATCTCGGGGTCGATGTACAACCGCCACGAGCGATCGACCGCGATCGAGCCGAGGCCGGGCGCGGCGACGACGGGCGAGGCGAACAGCGCCGTCGCGAGATACGGAAAGTGCGTCGCCCCCCACAGTCGCGCCGCCGCGACACGAGGCTCGTCGAGCCGCGCCGCGCTCATCGGTCCAGCAGGCCGGCGTGGCGCAGCACCGGGGCGAAGTGCCGCAGCTCCGCGGGCGCCGCGACGCCGTCGGGGCGACATTGCGCGAGCACCCGCGCCGCAAGGGCGGCGACGTCGGCGCCCTTGCCGGCCGAGCGACCGAGCACCTTCCACGCCGCCAGCCAGCGCTGCTCGGTCGGGTTCGCCGCGACCGCGGAGGCGATCGCCGCCAGCGCGGCGTAGGCGCGGTCGCCGCGATCGGGAAGGACGAACGAACCGGGGTCGTCGAGCACCTCCTCCGGGTCGGGCAGGTCCATCTCGGCGGCCCAGTTGAGCAGCTCGATCCCGGGCCCCTGCCCGACCGCGCCCATGACGAGCGCGGCGCGCGCCTCCTCCGAGGCGCCCGCGACGGTCGCCGCCGTCCACAGCAGCGCCGCCATTTCCCAGCTGCGCGGGCTCGGCCAGCCGCGGCCGGCGCTGCTGCCGTCGTCCGGCATCGCTACGACGAGCGTCGGGCGCACGGACACGAACGCCGAGATCAGCCCGCAGCCGATCGCCCGCTGCGAATCCCAGCCGTCGGGCAGCTCGCGTACGACCGGGGCCGGCCAGCCGGTGCTCAACCCCTCGGCGAAGGCCTGCGCCTCGACCGGCCAGTCCAGATGGCAGAAGCGGTTGGCCAGCGGCGGCGACAGGTCCCAGCCGTCGGCGGCGTACTCGGGCGGGTTGGCGGCCGCGATCACGCTGATCCCCTCGGGCAGCGCGAGATCGCCGACGACACGCTCGAGCACGACGCGCAGCAGGGCCGCCTGGACGGCCGGCGGAGCGGTCGAGATCTCGTCGAGAAACAGCACGCCGCGTTCCTCCGTCGCCAGCGTGCGCGCCCACCGCGGCGGCGCGAAGATGACCTTGCCATCCGACACGACGGGCAGGCCGGCGAAGTCCGACGGCTCCCGGATCGACGCGATCACGGTCTCGCACGGCAGCCCGAGCGCCGCCGACATCGCCTCGACCGCGGAGGACTTCCCGGTGCCGGGGGCACCCCACAACAACACGGGGACACGCGCGGCGACCGCCACCCCCAGCGCCTCGACGGTGGTAGCGGTCGCAGACACCGATCGATCATATGCCGCTCAGCGATGCCGTCGAGTGGCGCCTTCTGACTGCTGAGCCGTCCAAGAGCGCCACTCGACAGGTCCGGACGGGGTCCTAGACCGCGATCTTGAAGCGCGTGACGAGCCCGTCGAGCTCCTCCGCGCTGCGTGCCAAGAGCGCGGCCGAGCTGGCGATCTCTTGCGTCGATGCGGTCGTCTGCTCCGTCGAGGCGGAGACCTCCTCGGTCGCCGCCGAGGCCTGCTCGGCGACCGCCGCGACCTCGCTCGTGGCGCTCAGGATCTGCTCGATCCGTGCGGTCATGTCGCCGACGTTCTCGCCGATCGTGATGAACGCGTCGCGCGCCGTGCCGACGACGCGGGCGCTTTCGTCGGTGCGCTTGGCGCCGTCCTCGACGATCTCGACGACGTGCGCCGTCTCGCCCTGGATCTCCTTGACCAGGCCGGCGATCGTCTTGGCCGCCGATTGGGACTCCTCGGCGAGCTTGCGGACCTCCTCGGCGACGACGGCGAAGCCGCGGCCGTGCTCGCCGGCACGGGCGGCCTCGATCGCCGCGTTGAGCGCCAGCAGGTTCGTCTGGTCGGCGATGCCGGTGATCGTGTCGACGATCCCGCCGATCGTCTCCGAGCGCTGCGACAGTGAGCCCATCGCCTCGACGAGCGAGGCCGAGGACTCGCGCACGGCGGCGATCGCCAGGGTCGCCTCCTGCGCCGCGGCGACGCCCTGCTCGGCGACGATCCGCGCCACGCCGGCCGACGACGCGGTCTCCTCGGTCGAGCGCTGGGCGGCGTCGACCATCTGGACCTGGCGCTCGGCGCCCGCGGCGACGTCGCCGACGGCGCGAGCGATCTCGCCGATCGCGTAGCCGGTCTCGTCGGAGGTGACGGCGACGCGCTGGGAGGCGTCGTTGACCGACGAGGACGTCGTCGAGATCCGCTGGATCATCGTCGCCAGCTCCGCGCGCGTCTCGTTGTAGCGCCCGAGGCCGGCCTGCGCCTTGGCGAGCATCGAGTTGAACGTCTCGCCGAGCGAGCCGATCGCGACGTCGACGTGGGACCGCAGCGGGCTTGTGACGGGCTGGGCGTCGACCGTCAGGTCGCCCGCCATCATCGCGTCCAGACCCTCGCCGAGGCTCGTCAGGCAGTTGCCGTCCAGGCTCTTCAGGCGCTCGTCGAGCTCGTTCAGGCAGGACCTGTCGCCGAGCTTGGAGCGCAGGTCCTCGCGGACCGTGTTGTACCCGGCAAGTCCGGCCTGCGCCTTCTCGAGCATGCGGTTGAAGGCCGCGGCGAGCGCGTCGATCTGCGGATCGCCGCACGGCGCCAGCGGCTGCGTCGCGGGCTGCACGTCGACCGTGAGATCGCCGCGGGTCATCGCATCGAGGCCGGCGCCGAGGTTCGTCAGGCAGTGCGCCTCGAGCCGTTCCAGGCGCTCGCGCAGCGCCTGTAGCCCGGCCTCGTGCTGCGGGTGGGTCGGTGGTGCAGCGGGGGCGCGGGCGGCCCAGCGGGCCGAGAAGGACTTCACGGGATGCTCCTTGTGGGTGCTTGCGAGGGCCCGCCGGTAGTCGGCGCGCCGGTGCGTTCCTGAAGGCGCGTCGCCGACCGTCGGGCGGGAGTCTCGTGGCGAGGCTCGAGCCCGTCCGAGGCGATCACGGCGCGCGTCGAGCAGATCGCCGGCGCCCGCACGACGGCGGAGCGCCTGCCGTGCAGAACGTCGTCAGCCGGCCTCGCGCAGGGGCGTCTGCGCGCCGCCCGCGACGATCTCGGTCACGCGCAGGCCGAACTCCTCGTCGACCACGACGACCTCACCGCGGGCGATCGGCCGGCCGTTGACGAGCAGATCCACGGGCTCGCCCGCCAACCGGTTCAGCGACACGATCGAGCCGGGGCCGAGCGCCAGCGTCTCGCCGATCGTCATACGCGTGCGGCCGATCTCCACGGCGAGCTCCACCGGGACGTCGTGCAGGCGCTGAAGTTCGTCTTCCATGATGTCTCCTACTGGACGGCCATGTCGGTGAACAGGACGGCCTCGACGTGGACGTCGGTGTCGTGGTGGATCGCCTTGACGATCTTTCGCTTCAGGCGCTCGCGTCCGTCGCGGTCGATCAGGCCGCCCGCGTCGCGATCGGTGAGGATGTCCGTGACGATGTCGCGGATGATCGCCTCCTGGGGAAGCGGGCCGAAGCCGTCTGGCGGCTTGACCGTCTCGGCGTGGCCGCCGGCGGCCAGGCTGTGGTCGTCGGGCGACAGCACGAGGCCGACGCCGAGCTTCGCGAAGCGCCCCTCCGACAGGTTCACGAGGAACTCCTTCGGCAGCACGTAGACGGTGCCCTCGACCTTCGGCGTCGCGACCGCCTCGGGCTTGGAGATGACGAACTTGTACGCGCCTGCGAGGACCAGCAGCAGCACCGCCGGGATGACGATCTTGAGTTTCGAGGCCATGGTCAGGATCCGTCCGTCGAGGTCTTAGGTGTTGAGGCGTACGAGCACGATTTCGACCCGCCGGTTGCGTGATCGGCCGCCGTCGCTGGAATTGGAGTCGATTGGACGTTGCGCGGCCACGCCGGCCGCCTGCAGGCGCCGCGGGTTGACCGCGTGACGGATGAAGAAGCGCACGACCTGCGTCGCGCGCGCGGTCGAGAGCTCCCAGTTCGTCGGGAACAGCGCGCTGTTGATCGGCCGGTTGTCGGTGTGGCCCTCGACGACGATCGGATGGCGCACCTCGGCGACGAGCAGGCGCGCGATCGCCGTCAGCAGGTTCGTCGACGGCGGCTGGAGCTGCGCCTGCCCGCTCGCGAACAGGACGCGGTCGGTGAGCAGCCGGATGACGAGCCCGCGGCGCGCGACCGTCGTCTGCAGCTTGGACTGCAGCCCGTGCTCGCGGGCATAGCGGTCGATCTGCTCCTTGAGCCGGCGGAAGTCCTCCTCTTCGCGCTGCGCGGCGCTCTGCTGCCGGCCGGCGCCGGCGCGGCCGGTCGACGTCTCGACGACCGGCTGGATCGCCGCGATCGGCGGCTCCGGCGTGGCCTGCTGGCTGTCCTGCGTCGCGCCGGACTCGACGAGGTTCGGCCCGCCGCTGACGATCTTGCCGGAGATCGCCTCAGAGAGGGACTTCGAGAGCTGCTCGAGCTTCGTCGTGTTCACCGAGGAGATCGCGAACAGCACGATGAACAGCACCATCAGCAACGTGATCATGTCGGCGTACGTCAGCAGCCAGCGTTCCTCGTTCTCGTGCTCCTCTTCGTCGTGGCCGCCGCCGTGGCGGCGCCGTCCGTGGCGTGCGGAGGACACGTGCTCGGCTCACGCGGCCAGCGCGGCGTCGGGCTCGGCTGCGCCGCCACCCGCCGCGCCCGCAGCGTCCTTGCTGTCGGCCTGCGCCGCGCGCTGCGCGGGCGGCACGAAGGTCAGCAGCTTGTCCGACAGCACGCGCGGGTTGTCGCCGGCCTGGATGCCGAGGATGCCCTCGATCGTGAGCATGCGGAACTCGCGCTCGGCGGCGGACAGCTGCTTGAGGCGGTTGGCCATCGGCAAGAAGACGACGTTCGCGGTCGCCACGCCGAGCAGCGTCGCGATGAACGCGGCCGAGATCGCCGGGCCGAGCGTCTCGGGCTGATCGAGGTTCTCGAGCACGTGCACGAGCCCAAAGACCGTGCCGATGATGCCCATCGTCGGCGCGAACCCGCCGGCCTTCTCGAACGGCTGCACTCCGGCGGCATGCCGGCGCTTCATCGACTCGACCTCGGAGTCGAGCACCTCGGCGACCATGTCGGGGTCGGTACCGTCGACGACGAGCTGCAGGCCGCGGCGCATGAACTCGTCGTGCACGGTTCCGAGCTCGTCGTCGAGCGCGAGCAGGCCGTCGCGGCGCGCCCGCTCGGCGAAGCCGACGAGCTCGGCGACGCGGCTGCGCAGGTCGATGACCTCGGCCTGGAAGACCTTCACGTAGAGCTTGGGGATCGCCTTGATGCGGTCGAAGCTCGTGCCGATGATCGTCACGCCGAGCGTGCCGCCGAGCACGATCATCATCGCCGAGGGGTTGAGGACCGCCATGATCGGCGCGCCCTCCATCGTCGCGCCGAGGGCGAGCCCGCCGAGGCAGACGAGCAGCCCGATGATCGAGGAGATCTTGTTCATCGCGCGGCGTGATCGGTCGCCGCGGCGAGAACTTCAGCGCCCGGCACGGAGCGCAGGGCGCCGCGGCGGATGTCGGACTTCCAGCGCAGGATCGCGCGGGTGATGTCGGCGGGGCTCTCGCCGACGAGGATCCTGGCCCCGGTGGCGAGCGTCACGACGGTGTCGGGGCAGGCCTCGACCATGACGATGAGGTCGCAGTTGAGGTGAAAGGGCTCGGCGGCGTGGCCGAGGCGGTGGAGGACGATCATGGCGTGAGGGAGCGCGGGCCGGGGTTGTCGGCGCGGGCGGGACGGCTCCCTCGATGCCGTCCCGCCGCGCCGACGCGTGGCGATCTACCGCTTGAGGTTGACCAGGTCCTGGAGGATCTCGTCCGCCGTGCTGATGACGCGCGAGTTGGCCTGGAACCCGCGCTGCGCGGTGATCATGTTCGTGAACTCGGAGGCGAGGTCGACGTTGGACATCTCGACCGCGCCCGAGGTCGTCAGGCCGTAGCCGTTGCTGCCGGCCGTGTCGACCTGCTCGGCGCCGGAGGAGTTGCCGGCGTTCCAGCGGTTGGAGGACGCGCGCTCGAGGCCCGCCTCGTTGGCGAACTTCGCCAGGCTGATGAAGCCCGCGACGACGCGCGTGCCGCCGCCGGGCGGGTCGTAGGAGACCGAGCCGTCCTGGCCGATCGACGCGTTCGTCGCGCCGGTCGGGATCTGCAGGTAGGTGTCGGCGCCGCCGGCGCCGGCCGTCGTGCGGCCCATGACGTAGGCGCCGTCCTGCGTGACGAGGAACCCCTGCTGGTTCGTCGTGAAGTTGCCCGCGCGGGTGTACTGGAACGTCGTCGGCACCGCCGGCGGCGCACCGGATCCGACGCGGAACCAGCCCTCGCCCTGGATCGCGACGTCGAGCACGTTGCCCGTGGACTGCAGCGCGCCGCTGCCCATGAGGTTGTCGATCGAGCCGATCTGGACGCCGAGACCGACCTGCGTCGCGTTCGCGCCGCCCTGCGTGCCGCTGGGCGCGGCGGAGCCGGTCTGCAGCTGCGCGAGCGAGTCCTTGAAGGTCGTGCGACCGGCCTTGAAGCCGATCGTGTTGACGTTGGCGATGTCGTTCGCCGTGACGTCGAGCATCGTCTGGTGGGACTTCAGGCCGCTGATGGCGGAGAACATGCTGCGAAGCATCGGGAGGCTTCCTTCCTTGGATTACTGGACCGCGGTGACGGAATCGGGATCGATGCCGGCGACACCGCCGACGGTGAGGTAGGGCGTACCGGCGCTCCACTCGACGCGCTCGACCACCGCGGTGGTCAGGGCGCCCGTGGTGGCGTCGGGGTAGGTCACGGTGCGGCCGATGAGGGCGACGGCGCGGGCGCCGCGCTGCTGGTTGATGAGCTCCTCGTTGGCGCTCGCCATGTTCGTCGTCTGCTCGAGCTGGCTGAACTGCGCCATCTGGCCGATGAAGTCCGTGTCGCTCGTCGGGTTCAGCGGGTCCTGGTTCTTCAGCTGGCCGACGAGCAGTTTGAGGAAGTCGTCCTTGCCGAGGACCGTGCCGACTGCGTTGCGAGCGGCGCCCGACGACGCACTCGTGCCGGTCGCAGCGGTGGTGTTGGGGACGGTTGGCATGGTGGGGTCGCTTTCGCTGTCGTTGCTCAGGCGAGGACGTCGACGAGCACGCCGTTGGGCAGCTCGACGGTCCGCGCGGCGGTCGCGTCGTCGTCTGTCGCGTCGCCGACGAGGGTGCTGTCGCTGTTCGCGCCGTGGTCATCGGCAGCGGGGCCGCGGTCTTCACGTCCACGTGCCTGCGAACCCTCGCCGGCGACGCCGATCTCGAGGCGGACGAGGCTCAGACCCTGCTCGGCGAGCGTGCGCTGCAGCTCGTCGGCGGCCCGCTGGAGCGCAAGCGCGGCGTGCGCGGAGTCGGCTGTGACCGTCGCCGACAGGCCCGACGGGCCGTGCGCGAGCATGATCTCGATGCCGCCCAGCTCGGCCGGCTTGAGCGCGATGCGAGCGCGGCTGACGCCCTGCGCGTTGGCGGCGGAGATCGTCAGGCGCAGCGTCTCGGCGGCGTGCGAGAGCAGGACGCCGCCGCGCGGCTCGGGCGGCGGCGCGGGTGCGGCGGGCGTTGTCGCCGCCGGTGCGGTGGGCTGGGTCGCCTGCAAGGAGGCGTCGAGCGGAACGCTGCCGGCGTGCGGCGCGGACGCCTGCGCCGGCGGCGCCCCGTGCTGCCAGGCGGCGGCCGCGGGCGGCAGCCCGGGGCGGCGGTCGGGGCGCTGGTCTGCGGGCTCGTCGCGCGGCCGGTCGGCGGCGACGCCGGCGACGCCGGCGGTGGGCGTCACCGAGGCCGCGGGTGGCACGGGCCCGGCGTCGGCGGCGGGCGGCGCGACGGCTGCCGGCGCCGTCGCGGGCAGCGCGGTCGCCGCCGGGACCGGGGCCGTCGCGGGCAGCGCGGTCGCCGCCGGGACCGGGGCCGTCGCGGGCGCGGCGGCCGCCGCGGGGACCGGGGCCGGCGCGGGGACCGGGGCCGGCGCGGGGACCGCGGACGCCGCGGCTGCCGCCGCGACCGGGGCCGTCGCGGCGGCGCTCGGAGGGGCGGGCAGCGACGCGGCGGGGGCGGGCGCGGCGGCGCCGTCGGGCGCCAGGAGCGGGTCCGCCTCGGGCAAGGCGGGCCCGCTCCGCGCGCTCGACGGCGCCGTGCCGCCGGCGAACCCGTGGCCACTCGCGGGCGGCGCTGGGACGGTCGCCGCGACGGCCTGCGGCGCGGCAACCGCAGCCGGCGTGACGGCAGCGGCGCTCACCGTAGCGGCAACCGCGGCCGGCAGGGCCGCGAGCGCGGGGGTCTCGACGACAGCATCGAGGGCGGGCAGCGCGACCGGCGGCGCCGGGACGGGCGCCTGCGGACCGCAGTGGCCCGGATGGGGACGGGCATCGCGCGGCTCGAGCTCGCGCTCGAGGTGTGCGCCGAAGGCCTCGTGCGCGCGCGGGGAGGCGTGCGGCGACGGCCCGCGCGTGTTCGCGCCGGGCGCCGCCGTGGCGGGCGCGGTCCGGGCGGGCGGGGGTACCGAGCAGCCCTGGCTCATGTGATCGTCCCCTGCGCGTAGCCGAGCACGCGGCGCACGTAGTTCTGCGTCTCCTCGTACGGCGGCACGCCGCCGAAGCGCTCGACGGCGCCGGGGCCGGCGTTGTACGCCGCCAGCGCCTTCGTGACGTCGCCGCCGAAGCGATCGAGCTGCTGGCGCAGGTACTTCGCGCCGCCCTCGATCGACTGCACCGGGTCGAGCGGGTTCGTCACGCCGAGGCTCGCCGCCGTGCCGGGCATGAGCTGCGCCAGGCCCTGGGCGCCGGCCGCGCTGCCGGCGCTCGGGTCGAAGTTCGACTCGGCGCGGATGAGGCCGGTCAGGAGGTTCGGGTCGATGCCGTTGCGGGCGGCGGCGGCCGCGATCTCGGCGGCAAACGGGGTGGCACCCGCAGCGGTCGAGGCCGGCGCCGGCGGCGGCGTCATCGCGCCGGCGAGCTGCGCGCCGAAGCTCGTGCCGGGGACCGTGGCCGGCAGCGCTGCGGCCGCCGGCGGCGGCGAGAAGCTGAGCAGCGCGGCCAGCTCGCTGACACGGGCGACGGTCGCGTCGATGCTCACAGGCCGACGCTCCGGCGGTGGACGGTGAGTGCGAGCTCGTCCATCTGGGCGCCCTCGATGCGGGCCGCCTCGCGGGCGTGCTCCGCGCGGCGGCGCTCCTCCAGGCGCGTCAGCGCGCGGTGCTCGCGGGCGGCGTGGACGAGCGCGGCGCGGCGGGCGTCGACCTCCGCCTCGCGACGGCCGAGGTCCAGCGCGGCGGCCTGCTGAGCGCGCAGCGTGCGCTCGATGTAGGCCTGCATCGACAGCAGATCGGCGCCCGTCGCCGCCGCGATGCCGCGGCGCTCGTGGCGCGCGCGGTCGACCCGCTCGGCGGCGGCGGCAAGCTGCTCCTCGCCGGCGCGCCGCTGCGCGACGCTGGCGGCAAGCTCCTCGGCGCGCTGCTGCTCGGCACGCTCGCGGAGCGTCTTGACGCGCTCGAGGCGGAACTGGAAGGGGCGGGCGCTCACGGCTGGGGTAGTCGGCGGCGAGCGCCGGATCTGAAGGCGCGCGCGGCGCCGCAGCTCAGATGCTCAGATGCAGCGGCGGCAGCGCGCTGCCGCCCGCCCGCGCGCCGCCGGGCGGCGGCGCGATCTCGACGGCCGAGGAGGCGACGGCATGGCCGCGATCGGCGTCGCCGGCGAGCCCCGCGAGCGCGCACAGCGCCGCGTCGGCCTGCTCCGCCGTGCTCAGCTCGTCGGGCCCCTGGCGCAGGAACTCGTCGATCGGCTCGCGCTTGACGAGCGCTTCGT
This sequence comes from uncultured Solirubrobacteraceae bacterium, assembly GCA_963756465.1. Classification (GTDB taxonomy): domain Bacteria; phylum Actinomycetota; class Thermoleophilia; order Solirubrobacterales; family Solirubrobacteraceae; genus CADCVQ01. The sequence continues at coordinate 572,106 of CAVWNK010000004.1, read as the reverse complement.
CGACGAGCGGATCGCTGCCCGGCTGGTAGGCGCCGATCGAGATCAGGTCGGCCTTGTCGCGGTGCGCCGCCAGCAGCGAGCGCACGCGCCGGCCCGCCCCGCGGACCGCGGGCGCGGTGACCTCGCCCTCCAGCCGCGAGACGCTGCCGAGGACATCGATCGCCGGGTAGTGACCGGAGTGCGCGAGCGCGCGGTCCAGGACGACGTGGCCGTCGAGGATCGAGCGCACCGCGTCGGCGATCGGCTCGTTGAAGTCGTCGCCGTCGACGAGGACGGTGTACAGGCCGGTGATCGTTCCCTGCGGCGAGGTGCCCGTGCGCTCGAGCAGGCGCGGCAGCAGGGCGAACACCGACGGCGTGTAGCCGCGCGTCGCCGGAGGCTCGCCGATCGCCAGCCCGACCTCGCGCTGCGCCATCGCGACGCGCGTGACGGAGTCCATCATGAGCATCACGTCCAGGCCCTGGGCGCGGAAGTGCTCGGCCACCGTCGTCGCGGTGAACGCCGCCTTGATGCGCAACAGCGCCGGCTCGTCGGAGGTCGCGACGACGACGACCGAGCGCGAGATCGCGTCGCCGAGGTCGCGCTCGATGAACTCGCGCACCTCGCGGCCGCGTTCCCCGACGAGCGCGATGACGTTCACGTCGGCCGTGCACGAGCGCGCGATCATCCCCAGCAGCGACGACTTGCCCACGCCCGAGCCGGCGAAGATGCCCAGCCGCTGGCCGCGGCCGCAGGGGACGAAGGCATCCAGCGCGCGCACGCCGAGCGAGACGCGCTGCGTGATCCGCGGCCGTTGCAGCGAGGCGGGCGGTGCGGCCTGGGTCGAGCGCGCGCCCGCCGGCAGCTCGCGGTCGAGGCCGTCGATCGGACGACCGAGGCCGTCGACGACGCGGCCCAGCAGCTCGTCGCCGACGGGCACCCGCACGGGCTGGCCGGTCGCGGCGACCGCGTGCCCGGGACCGATCCCGTGGATCTCGCCGAGCGGCATCAACAGCGTCCGGCCGGCGCGGAAGCCGACGACCTCGCAGGGCACCGCGGCGCGGCGCCGACCGGCCTCGATCGTGCAGACCTCGCCGACCTCGGCCTCCAGGCCCGTCGCCTCGACGATCAGACCGATGAGATCGTCGACGCGGCCGCGGCGCTCGTGCAGGTCGGCGCTGAGCACGACCTCGGCGCAGCGCTCGAGGACGTCCATCAGCCGCCCAGCTGCGCCGCGACGAGCGCGCGCACGGCGTCGAGCTTCGTGCCGACGCGCGCATCGACCTCGCCGACCGACGTGCGCACGAGCGCGCCGCCGCGCGCGACGCGCTGCTCGGGGTGGATCTCGACGTGCGCGTCGCTGTGCTCGACGCCCGCCGCGCGGACGAGCTCGACGTCGTCAGGGTGCACGCAGACGACGATCCGCTCGGCGTCGAGCAGCCCTCGCAGCGCGCCGGTCACGACATCGGCGACGCGTTCGGGCTGGACCTCGATCGTGCCGACGACGATCTTCTCGGCGATCGCGACCGCAAGCTGGGCGGCGCGCACCTCGGCCGCGCCGACGAGCTGCTCGCGCGCGGCGAGCGCTTCGGCTAGCGCGCTGCGGAGCGCGTCCATCGCGGGCGCGAGCGCGGCGGCGGTCTCCTCGCGGGCGATCCGCAGCCCCTCCTCGTATCCGTCCCGCAGGGCGCGTTCGCGCAGCGACTCGGCCTGCGCCTCGGCGGCCTCGACGACCGCGCGCGCGGCGCGCGCCGGATCCTGCGACGGCGGCGGCGCCAGCTGCTCGAGCTCGTCGAGCGCGACCGGGCGGGCGACCTGCGCCTCAGAGCAGCTCGTCATCGCCGCCCCTGCCGATGACGATCCCGCCCGCCTCCTCGAGGCGGCGCACGACCGCCACGATGCGGCCCTGGGCCTCCTCGACGACCGCGCGCTTCTGGGCGGGCATGTACTCCATCTCCTCGGCGAGCATCTCGCCGCCGCGCTCAGACATGTTGGAGAAGATCCGCTCCTGGACGTCCTTGTCGACGCCGCGCAGGGCGACGGCGAGGTCCTTGGAGTCGACCTCCTTGAGGATCAGCTGGATCGCGCGGTCGTCGAGCTTGACGATGTCCTCGAAGGTGAACAGCAGCATCCTGACCTCCTCGGCGAGCTCGGGGTCGACCTCCGACAGCGACTCGAGCACGTTGCGCTCGGTGCCGCGGTCGGTGTGGTTGAGGATCTCGGCGAGCGACTGCACGCCGCCGGCGACGGCGTAGTCCTGCGAGACGACGTTCGACAGGCGCTGGCGCAGCACGCCCTCGACGGCCTCGATGACCTCCGGTGAGGTCTCGCGCATCGTGCCGATCCGCATCGCGACCTGGGCCTGCTCGTCGGCCTCGAGCAGCGCGAGCACCTGCGCGGCGAGATCGGTGTGCAGGTTGGCGATCACGAGCGCCACGGTCTGCGGCGCCTCGTTGCGGATGAAGGCATGGATCTGCTCGGGCGGCGTGCGGCGCAGGAACTCGAACGGCCGGCGCTCGATCGCGACGGTCAGGCGGCCGACGATCTCGTGCGCCCGCTCGGGGCCGACGGCGCGCTCGAGCACCTCGCGCGCGAACTCGACGCCGCCCTCGGCGAGGTAGGCCTCGGCGAGGCATGTCTCGACCATCTCCTCCCAGATCTCCGCCGAGACGTCGGCCGGGACCTGCTGGAGCTTGGCCATGTCGAGCGACAGGGCCTCGATCTCGTCCTCCTTGAGGTGCCGGAAGACCTCGGCCGCGCGCTCGTGACCGAGGCTCACGAGCAGGACGGCCGCCTTCTGGCGACCGCCGAGGCGCGAGCTCCGGCGCGGGGCAGCGAGCTGCTTGGACTCGGGAGGGGCGTCAGTGGCCATGCGACAGGCTCGTCATCGGCGCCATCGACGGGAGCTTGAGAGGGGCCCGCCGATCAGGCGCCGTCACGCAGTTCACGCCCGCCATCGAGCGCTCGAGGACTCGCGCCGGCGGCCCGCTCCGTACCATGTGGGCATGACCCTCGGCGTTCCCGGATTCATGGACGGCAAGGCCCTGGAGCTCGCGTGCGAGACCTGCGACACGCCCTTGCACACGACCGTCGGAGAGGCCCGGCGCGCGACGGCGCTGCAGTGCCCCAACGGCCATCCGCTGGCGTTCGATACCGCGGCGCTCGACGAGGAGATCCGTCAGGCCGAGCAGAAGGTGGCAAGCATCATGAGCAGCTTTCGCTTCGACGTCTGAGCGGCTGCGCCGGCGCCGGCGTGCAGCGAGACGTCTACTCCAGCGCCCACGCCACCGCCCGCACCAGCGGCGCCGCGAGCGGCTCGGCGCGGTGCACGACCTCCGCGACCGCGAGGCCGGCGAGCACGTCGACGACGTAGTGCTCGCCGAGGTAGACGACCGCGAAGGACGCGCCGGCGACGTAGATCCAGCCGATCGCGCCGAGCGCCGGGCTGACCTCCATCAGGCCGCGCGCGGTGATCGCCGCCGACGAGATGTGGTCGGACGGCATCGAGCCCCACGGGTTGCCCGGCACCTCGTCATCCTCGCCGGGCGGCGGGCGATCGAGCACCTTGCAGACGACGCGCCGCACGACGCGATGCACCTCGCCGTCCATCCGGCCGGCCTGCTCGGACGCCCACCACGGCGGGGCGGTCGGGACGAACCAGTAGAACGGCGTCGTCAGGTGGTAGGAGGCGGCCAGCCGGCCGGCCGCCCGCGGCAGCAACCGCGGGTGGCGGACGAGCACGTAGGCGAGCAGCACGTGCGGGATGAACCACGAGCCGTAGACGACGCTGACGGCGACGTCGAGCGCCGACACGCGCTCCTCTCCACGTAGCCCGCGCTGCAGGCGCTGTCCGGGCGGGATGCCGCCGCCGAGCGCGCTGTCGACGCGGATCGGATAGTCGATGTGCAGCCGCCGGCGGTGCGCGCGCTCGTCGTCGGCGGGCAGCTCCCAGCTCTCCTTGAAGAGCCACATGTATGCCATCCCGGCGCCGACGTAGCGGGCGCGGCTGCGCGGCGGCAGCGCCGCCGCGACCGCCAGCGGCGCGCCGCTGGCGATCGCGAGCGACAGCCACGGCGCCATCCCGATGCGCTTGCGCAGGATCGTCAGCAGGATCGACGCGGGCGCGTAGGCGATCGCGCCGATGTGCACGTGCCGCTGCAGGCGGCGCCTGCGCACGACGCGGCGGCGGTGCAGCCGCGCGTCGTCGAGCCAGCGCACGAGCAGCGGGCGGCGATCCGGGCCCCGTCGGAGATGGTAGGAGCGGGGGTTGGCCGAGCGCATAGGCCGTCAGTGCCCGATCCGCCCGCGCGAGCAAACGCGGGTTTAGATCCAGGTCGGGATGGGTACGAGTCCGTGGTTCGGGACGAGCAACGAGTTGGGGGACGGGTCGTATGGCAACTGGCAAGGCTGCTGCGCGCAACACGCCCGACGACGAAGCGGCGTCGGTCCGCGACCGCGAGCCGCGCGTGGACCCGGCCCTCGAGGAGATCCTGCGCGTCCTGACCGCCGCCCGCGACGGCGACTTCTCCGTCCGCCTGCGTGCCCGCCGGCGCGACGTCATCGGCGACATCCAGCAGCGCACGAACGAGCTGATCGCGACGAACGCCCGGATGGCGAAGGAGCTCGCCCGCGTCAGCCGGATCATCGGCCGCGAGGGCCGCATGACCGAGCGCGCCTCGCTCGGCACGGTCGACGGCCAGTGGAACGACAGCGTCGAGTCCGTCAACGCCATGATCGAGGACCTCGTCCGGCCGACGACCGAGATCTCGCGCGTCATCGCCGCCGTCGCCGACGGCGACCTGTCGCAGAAGATGGCGCTGACGATCGAGGGCCGGCCGCTGAAGGGCGAGTTCGCGGCGATCGGCGCGACCGTCAACGAGATGGTCGCCCAGCTGGACCGCTTCGCCGACGAGGTCACGCGCGTCGCGCGCGAGGTCGGCACGGACGGAAAGCTCGGCGGCCAGGCGCAGGTCAAGGGCGTCAGCGGGACCTGGAACGACCTCACCCAGAACGTCAACTCGATGGCGTCCAACCTCACCGACCAGGTGCGCCAGATCGCCGCCGTCACGACCGCCGTCGCGATGGGCGACCTGTCGCAGAAGATCACCGTGCCCGCGCGCGGCGAGATCGACGAGCTCAAGGGCACGATCAACACGATGGTCGACCAGCTGTCGTCGTTCGCCGACGAAGTGACGAGGGTCGCACGCGAGGTCGGCACCGAGGGCATGCTCGGCGGCCAGGCCGAGGTCAAGGGCGTCAGCGGCACCTGGCGCGACCTGACCGAGAACGTGAACTTCATGGCCTCCAACCTCACCGACCAGGTGCGTCAGATCGCGCAGGTGACGACCGCCGTCGCCAACGGCGACCTGACGAAGCGGGTCACCGTCGAGGCCAGGGGCGAGGTCGCGACGCTGGCCGAGACGATCAACTCGATGACCGACACGTTGCGCGTGTTCGCAGACCAGGTCACGGGCGTGGCGCGCGAGGTCGGCACCGACGGCGTGCTCGGCGGCCAGGCCGAGGTCTCCGGCGTCGCCGGGACGTGGAAGGACCTGACCGACAGCGTCAACGTCATGGCGTCCAACCTCACCGACCAGGTGCGCCAGATCGCCGTCGTGACGACGGCCGTCGCCAACGGCGACCTGTCGCAGAAGGTCACCGTCGAGGCCAAGGGCGAGGTCGCGACGCTCGCCGAGACGATCAACTCGATGACCGCCCGCTTGCGCGTCTTCGCCGAGCAGGTGACGAGCGTCGCGCGCGAGGTCGGCACCGAGGGCATGCTCGGCGGCCAGGCCGAGGTCGAGGGCGTCAGCGGCACCTGGCGCGACCTGACCGACAGCGTCAACCTCATGGCCGGCAACCTCACCGACCAGGTGCGCCAGATCGCCGCCGTCACGACCGCCGTCGCGACGGGCGACCTGTCGCAGAAGATCACCGTGCCCGCGCGCGGCGAGATCGACGAGCTGAAGGGCACGATCAACACGATGGTCGACCAGCTGTCGTCGTTCGCCGACGAAGTGACGAGGGTCGCACGCGAGGTCGGCACCGAAGGCAAGCTCGGCGGCCAGGCCGAGGTCAAGGGCGTCAGCGGCACCTGGCGCGACCTGACCGAGAACGTGAACTTCCTCGCCTCCAACCTCACCGACCAGGTGCGCCAGATCGCGCAGGTGACGACCGCCGTCGCCAACGGCGACCTGTCCAAGAAGATCACCGTCGACGCCGAGGGCGAGATCGCCGAGCTGAAGAACACGATCAACACGATGGTCGACCAGCTCAACGCGTTCGCCGCCGAGGTCACGCGCGTCGCGCTCGAGGTCGGCACGCGCGGAAAGCTCGGCGGCCAGGCGACGGTCGAGGGCGTCAGCGGCACCTGGCGCGACCTGACGCAGTCCGTCAACCAGCTCGCCGACAACCTCACCGATCAGGTGCGCAACATCGCGCAGGTCACGACCGCCGTCGCGACGGGCGACCTGTCCAAGAAGATCACGGTCGACGCCCAGGGCGAGATCGCCGAGCTGAAGGACACGATCAACACGATGGTCGACCAGCTCAACGCGTTCGCCGCCGAGGTGACGCGCGTCGCGCGCGAGGTCGGCACCGAGGGCAAGCTCGGCGGCCAGGCCACGGTCGAGGGGGTGTCGGGAACCTGGCGCGGCCTGACCGACAACGTCAACCTCATGGCCAACAACCTGACCGGCCAGGTGCGCGCGATCGCGCGCGTCACGACGGCCGTCGCCAACGGCGACCTCTCCCAGACGATCGACATCGAGACTCGCGGCGAGATCCTCGAGCTGTCGGAGACGATCAACACGATGGTCGACCAGCTGTCGTCGTTCGCCGACGAAGTGACGAGGGTCGCACGCGAGGTCGGCACCGAGGGCATGCTCGGCGGCCAGGCCGAGGTCAAGGGCGTCAGCGGCACCTGGCGCGACCTGACCGAGAACGTCAACCTCATGGCCGGCAACCTCACCGACCAGGTGCGCAACATCGCCCAGGTCGCGACCGCCGTCGCCAACGGCGACCTGACGCAGAAGATCACCGTCGACGCCCGCGGCGAGATCTTCGAGCTCAAGCAGACGCTCAACACGATGGTCGACCAGCTGTCGTCGTTCGCCGACGAAGTGACGAGGGTCGCACGCGAGGTCGGCACCGAGGGCATCCTCGGCGGCCAGGCCGAGGTCGAGGGCGTCAGCGGCACCTGGCGCGACCTGACGCAGAACGTCAACCAGCTCGCCGGCAACCTCACGACCCAGGTACGCGCGATCGCCGAGGTGTCGACGGCCGTGACGCAGGGCGATCTGACGCGTCAGGTGACCGTCGACGCCCGCGGCGAGGTCGCCGAGCTGTCGGACACGATCAACCAGATGATCGCCAACCTGCGCGAGACGACGCAGCGCAACGCCGAGCAGGACTGGCTGAACACGAACCTCGCGCGGATCTCCGCGCTCATGCAGGGTCAGCGCGACCTGGCAGCGGTCTCGCGGATGATCATGTCCGAGATCTCGCCGCTCGTCGGCGCCCAGCACGGGGCGTTCTTCCTGTCGGAGTCCGAGAACGGATCCGAACCTGAGCTGCGGCTGATCGCGAGCTACGGCTACAAGCAGCGCAAGACCGTCTCCAACCGCTTCAAGGCCGGAGAGGGGCTCGTCGGGCAGGCGGCGCTCGAGCGCAAGAGCATCCTCATCACCGACGCGCCGGCGGACTACGTGAAGATCACCTCCGGCCTCGGCCAGGCGCCGCCGACGAACATCGTCGTCCTGCCGATCCTGTTCGAGGAGCAGGTGATGGCGGTCATCGAGCTCGCCTCGCTGCGCGCGTTCTCAGACGTCGACCAGGCCTTCCTCGAGCAGCTCTCCGAGACGCTCGGCGTCGTGCTGAACGCGATCTTCGCCAACCGCCGCACGGAGGAACTGCTCGTGCAGTCCCAGTCGCTCACCGAGGAGCTGCAGTCGCAGTCCGAGGAGCTGCAGTCCCAGCAGGACGAGCTCAAGGCCTCCAACGCCGAGCTCGAGCAGCAGACGCAGTCGCTGCGCGCCTCCGAGGAGCTGCTGCAGACCCAGCAGGAGGAGCTGCAGCAGACCAACGAGGAGCTGCAGGAGAAGGCCGAGCTGCTGAGCGTGCAGAACCGCGACATCGAGCGCCAGAACGCCGAGATCGAGCGCGCCCGCTCCGACCTCGAGGGCCAGGCGGCCCAGCTGGCGCTGAGCTCGAGGTACAAGTCCGAGTTCCTGGCGAACATGAGCCACGAGCTGCGCACGCCGCTGAACTCGCTGCTGATCCTCTCCAGGCTGCTCGCCGACAACCCCGAGCAGAACCTCACGCCCAAGCAGATCGAGTTCGCCTCGTCGATCCACACCGCCGGCGCCGATCTGCTGTCGCTGATCTCCGACATCCTGGACCTGTCCAAGGTCGAGGCGGGCAAGATGGAGATCAGCCCGGCGACGATCGAGCCCGGCGCGATCTGCGAGTACGCCGAGCGCGCGTTCGGCTCCGTCGCCGAGCAGAAGGGGATCGAGTTCGCGGTCCGCGTCGCCGACGGCGTACCGTCGGCGATCTTCACCGACGAGCAGCGCGTCCAGCAGGTGCTGCGCAACCTGCTCGCCAACGCGTTCAAGTTCACCGACGAGGGACGCGTCGAGCTCGTGCTCGCGGCGGCGCCCGAGGACTCCGGCCACGAGCTGAGCCTCAGCGTCCGCGACACCGGCATCGGCATCGCCGAGGACAAGCTGCGGCTCATCTTCGAGGCCTTCCAGCAGGCCGACGGCACGACCAGCCGGCGCTTCGGCGGCACCGGCCTGGGGCTGACGATCAGCCGCGAGATCGCGCATGCGCTGGGCGGCGAGATCCGCGTGCAGAGCGCCCCCGGCGAGGGCAGCGCGTTCGCGCTGCTGCTGCCGACGTATGTCCAGCCGGACGAGCCGGCTGCCGCCGCGCCGCGGTCGCCGCGCGGCGAGGACGAGCTCGCCGCGCCGGACGACCTCGACGCGCGCGCGCCCGACGATGTCCGCGCCGACGGGCTGCCGACCGATCCCGAGGACGAGCTGCCGCCCGGCCTCGAGGACGATCGTGCGCGGATCAACAGCGGCGACCGCGTCGCGCTGATCGTCGACGACGACGCCGAGTACGCGCTGCGCGCGCTCGTGCAGGCGCGCGAGCACGGCTTCCGCGCGGTGGTCGCGCGGCGCGGCACGACCGCCGTCACGCTCGCGCACGAGCTGACGCCCGACGTGATCGTGCTCGCCGTGCCCGTGCGCGGCGGCGTCGCGGTGCTCGACCAGCTCAAGCACCACCCGCGCACGCGCCACATCCCCGTCTACGTCTGCGGCGCCGCCGAGGAGCGGATCGCCGCGCTGCGCGCCGGCGCCGCGGGCTTCCTCGCGCGCCCGGTCGAGGCCGACGCGCTCGCGCAGGCCTACGTCGAGGCGACGACGTTCCTCGACACGCCCCGCCGGCGGCTGCTGATCGTCGAGGACGACGACCTTCAGCGCGAGAGCATGGTCGCGCTCGTCGGCGCCGGCGACGATGTCGACGTGACCGCGGTCGGCTCCAGCGAGGAGGCGCTCGCGGCGCTCCAGGACGGCAGGTTCGCCTGCATCGTGCTCGACCTCAAGCTGCCCAAAACGACGGGCTTCGCGCTGCTGGACCACCTCAAGGGCGACGAGCGCCACAACGCCACGCCGGTGATCATCCACACCGGCAGGGAGCTGACCCGCCGCGAGGAGACGCGCCTGCGCCGCTACGCGGACTCGATCATCGTCAAGGACGCGGGCTCGCCCGAGCGCCTGCTCGACGAGACGACGCTGTTCCTGCATCGCGCGCAGGCGGCGCTGCCGCCCGACTCCCGCAAGATCCTCGAGCAGCTGCACACGGCCGACTCCGTCCTGCCCGGCAAGCGCGTGCTGATCGTCGACGACGACGTGCGCAACGTGTTCGCGCTGACGAGCGCGCTGGAGACGCGCGGGATGGAGGTCCGCTTCGCCGAGAACGGCCGCGAGGCGATCGAGTCGCTGGACGCCGACCCGGCCGTCGACCTCGTCCTGATGGACGTGATGATGCCCGAGATGGACGGCCACGAGACGACCGTCGCGCTGCGCGCCGACGAGCGCTTCGCCGACCTGCCGATCATCTCGCTGACCGCGAAGGCGATGCAGGGCGACCGCGAGAAGTCGATCGCCGCGGGCGCCTCGGACTACATCACCAAGCCCGTCGACATCGAACAGCTGATCTCGCTGATGCGGGTATGGCTCTACGGATGATCGCGGACGCAGACGGGCACGACGAGGCCCGTGAGCGGATCGAGATCGACCTGCTGCTGGAGGCGATCCAGCGCCGCTACGGCTACGACTTCCGCGGCTACGCGCTCGCGTCGCTGCGCCGTCGGCTGTGGCATCGCGCGTACGGCGAGGGGCTGCAGACGCTGTCGGGACTGCAGGAGCGCGTCCTGCACGACCCGACCTGCATGGAGCGCCTGCTGCGCGACCTCTCGATCAACGTCACGGAGATGTTCCGCGACCCGAGCTTCTACCGAGCGCTGCGCGAGCAGGTCTTCCCGCTGCTGCGCACGTACCCGTTCATCCGCGTCTGGAACGCCGGCTGCTCGACCGGCGAGGAGATCTACTCGCTGGCGATCGCGCTGCAGGAGGAGGGCCTGCTCGAGCGCACGCGGATCTACGCGACGGACATCGACGAGACCGCCCTCGATCGCGCACGCGCCGGCACGTTCGCGCTGGACCGCATGCAGCGCTACACGGAGAACTACCAGCGCGCCGGCGGCCGCGACGCGTTCTCGTCGTACTACACCGCCAACGGCGAGTCGGTGCGCTTCGACCCCGCGCTGGCCGGCGGTATCGTCTTCGCGCAGCACAACCTCGTCACGGATGGCTCCTTCAACGAGTTCCAGCTCATCGTGTGCCGCAACGTGCTGATCTACTTCGGACCCAAGCTGCAGGAGCAGGTGCTCGGCTTGTTCGGAGCGAGCCTGAACCGCTTCGGGATCCTCGCGCTCGGGCGCAAGGAGTCGATCCGCCACTCGGCGCACGCCGACGAGTACGAGCCGCTCGTGGAGAACGAGAAGATCTTCCGGCGGCGGTCATGAGCGGCGTGCGGCTCGTCGCGATCGGCGCGTCGTGGGGCGGGCTGCGAGCGCTCGAGACCGTGCTCGGCGCGCTGCCGCAGGACTTCGCCGCGCCCGTCGTCATCGCCCAGCACCGCCAGATCGACTCCGACGGGATGCTTTCGCGGCTGCTCGACGCGCGCTGCGCGCTGACGGTCTGCGAGGCCGAGGACAAGCAGGCGCTCGACGCCGGCCTCGTGCTCGTCGCGCCGGCCGACTATCACCTGCTCGTCGAGACCGGTGCCGTCGCGCTGTCGGTCGACGCGCCGCAGAACCACAGCCGTCCGTCGATCGACATCCTCTTCGCCTCGGCCGCGAACGCGTACGGCGACCGGGTCGCGGGCGTCGTGCTGACGGGAGCCAACGCCGACGGCGCGCTCGGCCTGGCGCAGATCGCCGCCCGCGGCGGGCCGGCGATCGTGCAGGATCCCGCGACCGCCGAGCGGCGCGAGATGCCCGACGCGGCGCTGCGGGCGACGCCGCAGGCGCGCGTCCTGGCGCTCGAGGAGATCGCACCGGCGCTCGTGCAGCTCGCGGCGGCCGGCGTGCGGTCGGGGTCGTGATCGCGTGATCGCGGACACCGCCGTCCTGCTCGTCGACGACCGCGACGAGAACCTGCTCGCGCTCGAGGCGGTGCTCGAGCCGACCGGCTACCGGCTCGTGAAAGCGCGCTCGGGCGAGGAGGCGCTCAAGCGGTTGCTCCAGGACGAGTTCGCGGCGATTTTGCTCGACGTCCAGATGCCGGGCCTCGACGGCTTCCAGACCGCCGAGCTGATCCGCACGCGCGAGCGTACGCGCGGCGTGCCGATCATCTTCGTGACGGCGATCAGCAAGGCGCCGGAGAACGTCTTTCGGGGCTACGGCGCGGGCGCCGTCGACTACCTCTTCAAACCCGTCGACCCGGTCGTGCTGCGCTCCAAGGTCGAGGTCTTCGGCGCGCTGTACGAGCGCGGCCGTGCCCTGGCCGAGCGTGAGGAGCTGCTGCGCGCGACGTTCGAGGACGCGCCGATCGGGATGGCGCGGGCCGGCTCCGACGGGCGCCTGCGCCACGTCAACCGCGCCTTGACGCAGACGCTCGGGCGCGACGCCGGCGAGCTGATCGGCCGCACGCTCGACGAGCTCGGCGCGCCCGCCGACGCGGGCGGCGACAACGTCCGGCGCGAGCAGCTGCTGGCGGGAAAGATCGAGCACTACGAGGGCGAGCGACGGCTCGCCGGCCCGCACGGGACCTCGATCCCGGTGCTCGTCAGCGTGTCGCTGGCGCGCTCCAACGGCAGCGGGCGCCCCGACCTGATCCTGCATCTGCAGGACCTGCGCGAACGCCACCGCGCGCAGCGCGACCGCGAGCGGCTGATCCGCGCCCAGGCCGCCCGCGCCCAGGCCGAGGCCGCCGCCGAGCGGCTGCGGATCGTCCAGTCGATCGCCGTCGCGGCGCTCGGCGCGGAGGATCTCGAGGAGCTGCTGCGCGTGCTGCTGGACCGGATCCTGGAAGGGCTCGACGTCGACCGCGCCGCCGTCGTGCTGACCGACGAGGCGCGGGCGGTCGTGGCGCGCGCGGCGGGCGGCGTCGACACCGTCGTCGCGCGCGAGTCGCGCCAGAACCTCGACGACCTCGTCGAGCGCATCGGGTCCGATCCCGCCCGCCCGCTCGTGATCGCCGACATCGCGGCGGCGGGCATCGACGCCAGCTCGCTGGGGCCGGCGATCACGTCGCTGCTGGCGGTGCCGCTGGCCGACGACGGCAACGTCATCGGCTCGATCCACGTCGGCACGCTCACGCGGCGCGACTTCGACGACGAGACGATCGCGCTGCTGCGCCTGGCGGCCGACCGCGCCGGCCTGGCGATCGCGCGCACGCGGCTGTACGCGCGCGAGCGCGGGATCGCGACCGAGCTGCAGCGCTCGCTGCTGCCGAAGGTGCTGCCCGTCGTGCCGGGCGTCGCGCTCGACGCGCGCTACCTGCCCGGCGTCAACGGGACGACCGTCGGCGGCGACTGGTACGACGCGATCGCGCTGCCCAGCGGCCGCGTCGCGCTGGCGATCGGCGACGTCGTCGGGCGCGGGATCGCGGCGGCGGCGACGATGGGACAGATGCGCAGCGCGCTGCGCGCGATCCTCATGCAGGCCGACGACACCGGCCTGATGGCCGACCGGCTCAATCGCTTCGCGCACACGCTCGCGCCCGAGGCCGTGATGACGACCGTCGTGCTCGCGATCCTCGAGCCCGCGACCGGCACGCTGCGCTACACGAACGCCGGCCACCCTCCGCCCGTGCTCGTCGGCCCGGACGGCGAGGCCCGCTTCCTGTCCGACACGCCGGCGCCGCCGATGGGCGTGCTGGCCTCGCCGCGCTACCGCGAGCACGCGACCGTGCTCGAGCCGGGGTCGACGATCGTGCTCTACACCGACGGGCTCGTGGAGGAGCCCAGCGAGGTGCTCGACGTCGGCCTGGAGCGCCTGCTCGACGCGGCGCGCGGTGCCGGCGAGGACGTCGCGGCGACCTGCGAGCGGCTGCTCGAGCGCGGCCTGCGCGGCACGAGCCGCTCCGACGACGTGACGCTGCTGACGGTGCGCACGACCGAGACGCTCGGCGCGCACGTGCGGCTCGACGTGTCCGGTCAGTCGGGCGGCCTGTTCGCGATGCGCCAGACGCTGCGGCGCTGGCTCGGCGAGACGGAGGCCGACGAGGACGAGACCGAGGACGTGATCATGGCCTGCAACGAGGCCTGCGAGAACGCGATCGAGCACGGCTACAAGTTCGGCGACGACCTCTTCGAGGTGGCGTTCGAGCGCGACGGCGGCGAGATCTCGATCCAGATCCGCGACGGCGGTAGCTGGCGACCGCCGCAGGACGAGCCGCACCGCGGGCATGGGCTGCCGCTGATCGGCAAGCTGATGGACGCCGTCGACGTCACGCCGCGGCCCGGCGGTACGACGGTCGTCATGCGCAGGCGGCTGGCGGCCGGCCCGTCGCCCGCGGACGACGCGGACGACGCGGACGACGTGGCCACGCGTGGCGTCAGAACCTGACCTTCGTCAGGTTCCAGCGCGTCGGCGGCGGCTGGTCGCCGCGACCCTCGTCGCGCTCGCGCTGGATCGCAGCCGCCGATGTGAGTACGATCCCGGCCATGACAACTGCGGGTCTCTCCACTGGTGATCGCGTCGCGCGCGCCAACGACGGCGCGATCGGCGTCATCGAACACATCGGGCCGATGGGTGGCTGCTACGTCCGCTGGGAAGCCAGCGGAGTGATGTCCGTCGTCGTGCCCGCTCAGCTCTCAAGGGTCTGACGGCGCTCGGCGCCGTGACCGCTGCGTAGCACTGGGTCGATGACGCCCTAAGCGCCGTCGACGAAACGAAGCCTGATCTGCTCGGGGCCGGGCAGAACGATGTCGAACGCGTCGTCCGGCGCGCGCCCGTCGATCGCAAGACCGCGGGCGCGCGCCTGCGCCGCGACGGCCTCGACCGACCCCACGCGGACCGCGATGTGGTCGAGCAGCGGGCGCTCAGCGCGGTCGTCGGTGGCGCTCAGCGCGACGTACCTGTCGGCGACCTGCAGCGCATCGGCGCGCGGGACGAAGCCGGCCTCGGCGAGCGCGACCCGGGTCAGCTCCGGGTCGGCGACGCGCAGGCGCACGTGGTCGACGTCGTAGTCGATCCCGCCGCCCGCCACGAGCGTGAAGCCGAGGTGTATCCCCTCCGGCCCATCGAAGGCCGCCCGTTCGAGCTGGTCGCCCGCGACGGACGTGCCGGGCGCAAGCGCGGCGACCGCACGCGGGACGTCTGCGACCCGCAGGATCAGGCGCCGCAGCGCACCTGGCTCGCGCGGGCCTGGGGCCGCGACGAGCGTCAGCCTGGCGGCGCGATCGCCGGCGCCGACGACGACGCGGCCGGGCGTGCGGTCCAACTCGTGCATTCCGAGCTGGTCGCACAGGAACGTCGCCATCGCGGTCGGATCCGACAGCGCCAGGCCGACGCCGTCGAGCGCGAGCAGATCGACCCCGGTGGAGATCTGGTGGACGCGCAATGGCTCGTCGCCCCGCGGCACCGGGGTCGCCTCGGCGCGGCGCATGTCGCGCAGGGCTGCTTGCTCGCGGTAGGGCGACCTGGAGTGTGGGCGGCGGGGCATGAGCGGTCTGGCCGGCACCCCCTTTGTACCGTGCTCGCGCCCTGAGCGCTGCGCCGAGCACGCGTCCGCAGACACCTCGGCGGTGTCGGAGGGTGCGTCACCGCACCGAGGACTCGAGCGCGCGAACGCGCTTGTCGAGCTCCATCACGACCCGTTCCAGGCTCGTGCCGCGATCGCTCGGGGTCGGCGTTCCGCCGCCGCACTCGCAGGCGCCCTCCGAGTCCGGTCCACGTCCGCACTCACAGGCTTGAGCGCCTTCGTGCGCGAGCGCTTCGGCGTTGCATTGGCATGGCATGTCACTCACCTCGATATCGGTCGGTTGCTCATGGGTCCGGCACGTCGTCCAGGCAGCCGCAGAACGCGCCGTGGCTGCAGCAGGCGCTGTCGGAGCGGCGCCGGCCCGCTCGGTACTCGAGCAGTCGATCGCGAAAGTCGGTCAGCTCGGCGATCTTGACGTCGATCTGCTGCAGCTTGTGTTCCAGCAGCCGCTCGAGCTCGGGGACCGTGGCTCCGCATCCGCCCTCGGCGGCTGCCATCAGCCCGCGAATCTCATCCAGCGAGAAGCCCAGCCGCTTGGCGCGGGCGACGAACTGCAGGCGGCCCGCGTCCTCGGCGCTGTAGAGGCGATAGCCGGCGGCGCTGCGCTCATCGGCACGGACGAGGCCGATGCGGTCGTAGTAGCGAACCGTCCGGCTCGGCAACCCGACGCGCTCGGCGACCTCGCTGACGGTGATTCCCACATCCTGAGCATAAACCTGACACCCAGGTGTCAGGTCAAGCCCCTTTGCGCCGGAATTTCGATCTGCCCTTGACGCCGCTATGTGTCTGCGTCATATACTACGTTCGGGGTCGCACGGATACGAGTGGCCCTGCGGCCACTCCGACGCGCCAGCTTCGGTGACGGCCGCCCACAGCTTGGATGAACTGAGGCACCGCTTGGTCTTGCCGTCCTCATCTGTGTCCGGGGCACCTCGCCCGCACAAGGAGCTCGTGGACGCCTGGATGCTGCTGCTCGCCGGCGACGCGATTCACGGCTACGAGCTGCATCAGGAGATGCTTGCCCGCGGGCTCGCCGTCCAGCCGGCGACGATCTACCGGCGATTGCGCGGGTTCGAGCAGAAGCGATGGCTGAGGTCGCGCTGGTCGGAGCCGATCGGCGGGCCGCGGCGCCACATGTATCGGCTCACCTCACAGGGTCGCGCGGCGCTGCAGGAGATGAGCGCCTCGATCGCCGCGACACGTGAGGCCTACAGCGCGTTCGCGCACGCGCACGCGCAGACTGCGGCGCAACGGGCCGGCGCGCCCGGCACAGGCGAGACGTCGTGGCACCTCGTCACGGGCGAGGACGAGCCCGGGGCGGCCGACGCGATCGCCCGGCCGCGCCCGCCACCATCACCGCCACCGGTGCGGCCGCGCGCGGACCTGCTCGCCGGCTGGCTGCTGCTGCACCTGGCCGCCGGTGCGACGCACGGCTATGAGCTGCGCCGCGGCGTCGGCACCGTGCATCACCTGACCGCCGACGCCGGCACGATGTACCGCATGCTGCGTCGGTTCGAGGCCGACGAGTGGGTCCGATCACGCTGGACGCAGTCGGCGGTCGCCCCCCGTCGTCGCGTCTACCAGCTCACCGAGGCCGGACGACGCAACCTCGATCGCATCGCCGACAGGATCGCGATGGTCCGCGAGGGGCTCGACGGCTACCTGCTCGCCTACGAGCGCTTCCTCGGCCCCGACGCGAGCTCGTTTGCGCAGTTGAGCGCGGCTACCCGGGACCGGTCCTGATCGGCGCGGGCGGGCAGCCTGCCACAGGGCGAGGCCGGACGCCTACGCCGACGCCAGCGCCTTGCCGACCGCGTCGAGCACGCGGTCGCTCTTGAAGGGCTTGACGACGAAGTCCTTCGCCCCGGCCTTGATCGCCTCGAGCACCTTGCTCTCCTGGCCCAGCGCGGAGCACATGATGATCCGCGCGCGCGGATCGATCGCGATGATCTCCCTGAGAGCGGTCAGGCCGTCCATCTCGGGCATCGTGATGTCGAGCGTCGTGAGCTCGGGCCTGAGCTCCTGATAGCGACAGATCGCCTCGACGCCGTTGGCGGCCTCGCCGACGACCTCGTGCCCGCCCCCGCTGAGGGCGTCGCTGACGACCTTGCGCATGAAGGCCGCGTCGTCGACGACAAGCACTCGTGCCATCTCGATCAGTCTCCTTTCCGTGGGGCGGCTTGGAACGCCACCGCGTCGATGCTGACGGCCCATTCGCCGCCGTCGAGGGTCACGAGACGCCCCGTTGCGAAGCGCCGTCCGTTGACGTACAGGTCGATCGGGTCCTCGAGCTCGCGATCGAGCTCGACGACCGCCCCGGGCGCGAGCGAGACCGCGCGGCGGATCGTCATGTCCACGCGCCCGAGCTCGGCGGCGACGCGGACGCCGACGCCGTCGAGCAGGTCAGAGCCCATCCTCGCCGGCTGGCGCGCCCCGCCCGCGCCACCGCCCGGATCGTCCCCGGCGCTCGAGAACTCCGCGTCGAGGTCGTCGAGCGCGCGCGTCATCCGCACGACGAACGCGTGCGGGATGAGCTGGACGAGGCGGCAGGAGTGCCCGAGCAGGTCGATCGCGACGGAGACGACCGCGGTCGCCGACTGCTTGCGCGCGAGCGCCTCGGCGAGGGTCGCGATGACGCGCACCTGCGGCGCCGCGATCTTGACCTCCTGGCCGAGGACCGCGCTCGCCGCCGCGGCGGCGGCAGCCATCATCTGGTTGGCGACCTCGCCGGCGGCCGACTCCTCGAGCTCGGCCAGCGGCGTCGCGGGATCGGGATCGGCGGCGCTCGGGTCCTCGCCCATCATCGCGGCGGCCAGCGCCCGCGCCGCGGGCAGCGGCATGAGGAAGAGGTTGCCGCCGGTGACGCCGTCGACGTAGGAGACGTCGGCGACGATCGCGGGCAGCGGCACGCCGGCGACCGGGTCGGCCTCGCTGTCGAGGACGACCGGCGGATGGGTCGCGACGGCGCCCGGGCAGTACGCCTCGAGCGCGCCGGCGACCGCGGCGCCGGTCGACTCGCCGATGCGGACGAGCGCTTCTTCGGGGGTCATGCGTCCTCCTGCGCCGGGCCGAGGATCCCGACCGCGCGCCGGCGGCCGTCGCGTCCGAGTTTGGCGCGGTGCAGCGCGACCGCGTCGGCGTACAGGGTCACCGCGCCCTCCTGGGCGGCGCCGTCGAGGCGCAGGATGTCGCCGGGCTTCAGCGCCAGCACGGCGCCGAGCGGCATCTCGGCGGAGCCGACCTCGGCGCGCAGGCGAACGACGACGTCGCACATCGCCTCGCCGACCGCGGCGGCCGCGCCGGCGCGCAGGTCCTCGTCGTGCTGGGTCGCGCCGGCCGTCCGCAGCACCGGCTCGATCGCGCGATGCGGGATCAGCAGCACCATCGTCGAGGACATGCGGCCGACCTTGAGCTCGAAGGTCATCACGAGCGTCGGCTCGCTGAGCGGCGCGAGCTGCGCCGGGGCGCGCTCGGTCTCGATGTCGAGCAGTCCGAAGCGCAGCTCGGCGAGATCGCCGAAGGAGATCGACAGCTCGTCGAGCAGCGTCTGCAACAGCCGCGAAATCAGCGCGCGGTCGACGTCGGTCAGCGTGCGCTCGATTGGCGGCTCGCCGGTCTGCCCGCCGAGCACGCGCTCGAGCAGCCCGAGCAGCAGCGTCAGCTCGGCCGTGATGAGGATCCGTCCCTCGATCGGCGCGACCTCGACGATGCCGGAGATCGACCGCCGCGGCACCTCGTCGAGCGCGTTGGCCCACGTCAGCTGCGCGGTGTCGATGAGCTCGACGGAGATCGGCGCGCGCAGCTCGGCGGACATCCGCGTCGAGACGCTGCGGCAGAAGTTCTCGTGCGCGCGCTCGAGGCGGCGCTGCTGGTCGGTGGTGAACTTCGACGGCCGCGTGAAGTCGATCTTGCGTACGCGGCGCCGGCGCGGCGCCGACGGCTGCGCGCCGGCCTCGGCCAGCTGGCCGTCCTTCGCCGCCGCGACGAGCGCCGCGACCTGCTCCTCGGACAGAACGCCCGCGCCGCTCATGCCGCCACCGCCAGGCCGCGATCGTAGAGGTCGGCCTCGCTGCCGCCCGCGACGCGCGCGGTCACGCGCGCGTCGGCAAGGTAGACGCGGATCGTGCGGCCGCTGCGGCCGCCGGTCTGCGCCGCCACGACCGGGATGCCGACGCGCTTCAGCGCCGCGCGGACGGCCTCCTCGTTGCGCGTGCCGACCCGCATCCTGCCCGTGCCGGCTGCGCCGAACATCTGCGCTCCGCCGACGATCACGCCGACCGGGCGGCGCGCGCCGAGCGACCTGACCTCGACGAGCAGCGCCGGCACGCCGGTGTCGGCGAACGTGCCCGGCGAGCGGCGCCGGACGTCGCCGGGGCCGGGCAGCATGATGTGCGCCAGGCCGCCGACGCCCGCGGACGCGTCGACGAGCGCGAGCCCGATGCAGGAGCCCAGGCCGATCGAGACGAGCACGATCGAGGGGTCCGCGGCAGCGGCCATCTCTCCCATGCGGACGCTGATCTCCACCATGATCGCCGTCAGCCGAGCCCGAGCTGCGCGAGCAGGTCGTCGACGCCGTCAGCGGACGGGATCAGCAGGAACGACAGCCTGCAGGCCTGGCCCTCGATGACGAGGGCGGAGTCGAGCATCAGCGTCACGTCGCCGGCGCCCGCGCTCAGCGCCAGGATCGAGCCCATGATCGCGCCGAGCATGTCGACGACCTGCTCGGGCGGGCCGGGCTCGATCTGCAGGCCCGTCATCTGGCCGAGCGCGCCGAGGTAGGACGCGCAGAGGATGTTGACGACCTCGCCGATCGCGGAGGCCGCGTACTCGCCGTCGACCTCCAGGCCGAGCAGGCCGCAGAGCGTCGCCACGTCGGCCGCTGCAAACAGCATCAGCGCCGTCGCCTGCAGGTCGCCGTCGAGCGCGATCGCGACGCCGGTCACGCACAGCTCGGCGGGACCGGTCGCGTCGATCGCGTCGGCCAGCGGCAGCGCGGCCGCCGTCGGCACGTCGACGTCGATCGGCATGCCGAGCAGGCCCGACAGCGACGTCGCGGCGGTCCCGGCGCCGATGTTGGCGAGCTCGCGCAGGGCGTCGAGCTCGATCTCGGTGTAGGTGGTCCTCACGGGCTCGGGTCTCCTCGGTCCTAGGCGGCGAGCTCTTGCGGCGCCGCGATGGTCAGGGCATCGCAATCGACGATCAGGGCGATCTGGCCGTCGGCGAGCACGGCGCCGCCCGACAGGGCGGGGCGCTCGCTGACGGCGGCGGGCAGGGCGCGCGCGACGAGCTCGCGCTGGCCGATCAGCAGCTCGCAGCCGAGCGCGACGTCGCGCCCGCCGCTGCGCACGATGACCGCGTGGTCCTGGCCCGCGACGGGATCGTGGCCGACGGCCTCGCCGAGGTCGCCGATCGGCAGCACGCGCTCGGACAGGATCAGCATCCTCCGGCCGGCGACCGAGCGCACGGCGTGGTCGTCCAGGCGCACGGTGCGCTGCACGCGCTCGAGCGGGATCGCGAAGGGCAGGCCGCCGGACTGCACGAGCAGCGCCGACATGATCGCCAGCGTCAGCGGCAGCCGGATCTCGGCGACCGTGCCGCCGCCGGGCGCCGACGTCAGCGTCGCGTCGCCGCCGAGACCGCGCAGCGCGGAGCGCACGGCGTCCAGGCCGACGCCGCGGCCGGACACGTCGCTGGTCTGCTCGGCGGTCGAGAAGCCGGCCCTGAAGAGCAGCTCGGCGGCGCGCGCCGCGTCGACCAGGCCGATCTCGTCGGCATCGATGAGGCCGCGCTCGTGGGCCTTGCGAGCGACGCGCTCGGGGTCGATCCCGCGACCGTCGTCGCGGACGCAGATGACGATGCTCGAGCCCGCGTGGCGCGCCGAGATCTCGACGGTGCCGGTCGCCGGCTTGCCCGCGGCGACGCGCTCCTCGGCGGGCTCCAGGCCGTGGTCGAGCGCGTTGCGGACGAGGTGCACGATCGGGTCGCCGAGCGCGTCGACGACCGTGCGATCGAGCTCGGTGTCCTGACCGCGGAGGACGAGCACGGCCTGCTTGCCGAGCTTCGCGGAGAGGTCGCGGACGAGGCGCGGGAAGCGCAGGAAGACGGCCTCGACGGGGATCATGCGGACCTGCATGACCATCGCCTGCAGCGCCTTCGACGTGCGCGTGAGGTCCTGCATCGCGGCGGCGAGGCCGGGCACCTGGGCGTCGGCGGCGAGCGCCTCGACGTGGGTGCGGTGGACGACGAGCTCGCCGATCGCGTGCATCAGCGCGTCGAGGCGCTCGGCGTCGACGCGGACCGTGCTCGAGCGCTTGCGCGGCGCGGCGGTGGCGGCGGCTGCTGCTGCTGCGGAGATCTGCACGACCTCGGCCTCGCGCGGCTCTGCCAGCTCGATGACGTCGGGTTGCCCGGCGACGTCGGCGACCTGCGCGAGCGCGGCCGCGACGATCGGCTCGGGCGCATCGCTGGCGATCCAGGCGTCGATGCGGCGGCCGGCGAACGCGTCGACGTTGCACCCGCCGGGGGCGGAGTGCAGCAGCTCGCCGTGCCGCTGGAGCGCGTCGAGGACCATGAAGGCGCGCACGGCGGGCATCGGCGCCTGCTCGTCGAGCTGCACGCAGACCTGCAGCACGCGGCGCCCGTCGGCGCGCTCGAAGAGGTCGGGCGGCGCGAGTTCGGTGCCCTGCCTGGCCGCCGCCTGCGCGGGCGTGCGGGCGCGGATCAGGCCGTCCAGGCGCTCGACGAGCGGCGCGGCAGCGAGCGACTCGGCGCCCGTCGCGTCGATCGCCTCGACGGCGCACTCGAGCGCGTCCAGACATTCGAGCAGGACGTCGACGACCGCGCGCTCCAGGCCGCCGGCGCGCCGGCGCAGCAGCTCGAAGACGTCCTCGAGCTTGTGCGTGAGCGCCGCCATGCCGGCGAAGCCCATCGTCGCGCTCATGCCCTTCAGCGAGTGCGCGATGCGGAAGATCTCGTCGATCGTCGCGCGCGCCTCGGGCTGCTCCTCGATGCGCACGATTGCGAGGTTGAGGTGCTCGAGATGCTCGCGCGCCTCGGCGAGGAACATCGGCAGGTAGGCGTCGAGCTCCATCAGCGCACGCGCCTGTAGACGAAGGGGTGCGCGAGCTCGAGGCCGAGCTCGGCGGGGTCGGAGATGCGCTCCGTCGAGCCGACGACGAGGTAGCCGCCGGGCACGACCGCGGCGGCGAGGCGCGCGTGCAGCGCGTCCTTGACGGCGGGCGTGAAGTAGATGACGGTGTTGCGGCACAGCACGAGCTCGTAGACCCGCTGTGTCGGACGCATCGACAGCAGGTCGCCGGCCTCGAAGCGGCAGCGCGCGCGCAGTTGCCGATCGGCGTGCAGCATGCCGTCGTGCTCGCTGAACCAGCGGCCGCGCTGGCGCGGCGGGACGTCGCGCGCGTCGCCCCTGCTGAAGACGCCCAGGCGGGCGCGCTCGACCATCCGGCGGTCGATGTCGGTGCCGACGATCTCGGTCCGCACGCCGGGCAGCGCCTCGGCGCAGACCGCCGCGAGCGTGTAGGCCTCGGCGCCGTAGGAGCTGCCCGCGCTCCACGCGCTCAAGCGCGCGCGGGCGGCGAACTCGGGCAGGACCCTGCGCTGCAGCAGCTGCCACTGCTCGGGGTTGCGCCACAGCTGCGACACGTTGATCGTGACGCGCTCCAGGAACCGCTCGAGCTCGGGCTCGGAGTCGGCGAGGACGGCGGCGTAGTCCTGCAGCCGCGCGGCCCCGCGGCGCTCGGCGAAGCTGCGGATGCGGCGCTCCATCTGGCCGCGCCTGTACTGCGACAGGTCGATGCCGCAGAGGCGCCGGATCGCCATGCAGAACGCGCCGTAGTCGTCGCCGCGGACGTCGATCGTGCTCACGCCGCACACTCCGACGCGATCGCGCGCGGCAGGTCGTGGAGCGCCAGCTCGGCGTCGGCGAGATCGGCCTCGGCGACCGCCCGCGGCATGCCGTAGACGCTGCAGGTCGATTCGGACTCGACGAGGATCCGGCCGCCGGCCTTCCTGACGGCGCGGGCGCCGTCGAGGCCGTCCTTGCCCATCCCGGTCAGGACGACGAGCAGGATCCGCCGGCCGAAGTGCTCGGCGGCGTCGCGGATCGTCAGATCGGCGCGCGGGCGCAGGCCGCCGACCGGGTCCTCGTCCGGGGCCAGCTCGACGCAACCGCCGGCGCGCAGGTGCATGTGGCTGCCGCCGGGGGCGATCAGCGCGTCGTCGCGCGCGACGATGTCGCCGGTGCTCGCCTCGCGGACGCGCAGCGCGCTGCTGCGGTCGAGGCGGGCGGCGAGCGCAGCGGTGAAGCCGGGCGGCATGTGCTGCACGATCAGCGTCCCGGCGCCGAGCGGGCTGGGCAGCCTGGGCAGCAGCTCGCCGAGCGCGCGCGGGCCCCCGGTCGAGCAGGCGATGACGACGAGCGGCGGGGTTGAGAGGACCGGGGCCACGTGCGAACGATTCGCGGCGTCGTCGGGCGCCTACGCCGCGGACCTGGCGAGCGGCGACTCGCCGGCGGGCGCGGTCCGGGTGGACTTCGTCGACGCGGCGGTGGCGTGCGAACCGTTCGTCGCCGGCACGTCGGGGGCGAGGACGCCGGCCGGGTCCAGCAGCACGACGAGGCGGTCGCCGACCTTGGCGATCGCCTCGATGCAGGCGGCACCGGCGGCGGGAACCTCGTCGAGGTCGTCGCTCGTAAGCGTCAGCACCTCCTCGACGTCGCCGACGATGACGCCGGCCATCTCGTCGCCGCTCTCGACGATGACGATCTTGCTGGCGACGGCGGCGACGTCGAGACCCAGCCGCGACGCGAGGTCGTAGACCGGCACGATCTTGCCGCGCAGGCTGATGACGCCCTTGACCCACGGCGTCCGCGCGGCGACGCCGCGGGGCTCGGTGTAGCGGATGATCTCCTGCACGTGGGTGATCGGCAGCGCGTACTCCTCGTCGCCAAGCGAGAAGACGACGAGCTGCATGCTGCAAGCGGTGGGCATTGTGGGTCGAGTCCTTGGCCGGGGGCGATCGGGTAGTCGGCCGCGCGGGGGGACCCTTGAGCTCGCGCGCAGCGGTCTCCCCGCGCGCGCCGGCCCGTCGAGCACGGCCCCGACCGCGTGCAGGCGCGCCGGCCCGTCGAGCACGGCACCGACCGCGTGCAGGAGCGCCGAGCAGATCTCCACAGGACCCGGAGGCAACGTTCCAGCACGCGCTCGCGCAAGCAGCGCCGAACGAGGCGAGGCGAGGCGCCCGGACGGCGCTGCTTCACGCTCGAGCGCGCGTGTTCAGCGCGATCGCCTCCGCGATCCGGGCGACGAGGTAGTGCGAGCGCTGCGTCAGCTCCGTCCACGTCGTGCGGACCACGGTGATCTGCCTGCGCGTGAGATACGCCGACTTGCGCCGGTCGCGCTCGAAGGCGGCGCGCGTGGCATGGAAGGCGTAGGAGTCGTACTCCAGCGCGACGCGCTCGCGCTGCCACAGCGCGTCGATCTCCCAGCCTTCGTAGACCGCGTTGAAGACCGGCTCGGGCAACCCGGCCGCGCGCAGCAGGGCGACGACCTTGCGCTCCGCATGCGAGCGCGTGAACGCGTGGTCCTCGACCAGCGCTCGCAGGGTGGCGACGCCGGGGCGCCCCGGCGAGCGGGCGACGACGGCCTCGAGCTCGCGCTTCGTCACGAGCCGGTCGACCTGCGCGCGCTCGACCGCGTCGGCGAGCCGGCGCGGCGTCAGCTGCGACGCGACCTCGAGCAGCGCCCGCGCGACGGAGGTGACGGCGATCCCGTGCACCTCGTCGATGTCCGCCGCGTGCAGCGCCGCGACCTGATGGCCGCGGATCCCGCGGCCGCGGGGACGGCGGCCGACCGCGGTCACGTCGACGGGCCCGGTCGGCTCGGGACAGCACCCGTGCAGCGCCGCAGACGCGGCGTGGCTCGCACGCGCGCCGCGGCCGCTCGCCAGGACCGCCGCGCGCGTGCCGCCGAGGAACGTCGGCACCGGCGCACACCACAGGTACACGCCGACGTGCAGAGGCCGCAGCACCCCTCGCTCGACGCGCCGGGCGATCACGCCGCGGCCGATCCCGAGCGCCATCAGCTGCTCCCAGACGACGACGCCGTCCTGCTCGGCGGCCACCTGGCTGATCAGCAGGTCGGCGTGAACGAGCGACGGATCGAGCCCCTGGCGGCGCAGTTCGGTCGCTGCTTCATCGCAGCGCTGAAGGAGCGCCGGGTCGCCACGGCGCCACGTTCTGTTCGTCGCTGGTACACGGGCGTGTGCCACGCCCGCGCACGATGACGGGCGCGCGGGCGGGTGACGGCGTGGGCGCGTGTCTGGGCACGAACATGTTGCGAAGACGTGCGCTTGCGCGCTACGAATCGCGCATCCACGTCCTGATCTGCTGGGCGACCCGCTCGGGCTCGCGCGTCGCCAGCTCCTCGACCTGCTGGCGGGACGGGTTCTCAGGGCGCTCGTGCAGCGAGGAGCCGCGCGGGCGCTCGAGGTGCGCGAGCGTCGTCGGCGCCTCGATCTCGCGCAGCCAATTGGGCTCGCGCATGAGCAGCTCGCCCTCGCGGCGGCGCAGCTGGCGCGCGCTGACGAACATGAGGGCCAGCAGCCCCAGCCCGGCCGCGCCGTACTTCGCGTAGCCGATCATGCCGCCCGCCGGCGACAGGCTCGGGGCGTCGGCGCGCTGGGCCTTCGCGAACGCGAGCTGGCTGACGGCGAGCGTGTCGCCGCGCTCGGCGTCGATCCCGGCCGCGCTCGCGACGGCCTTCTGCAGCGCGGGCAGCTCCGCCGCCGGCACGGACGTGTCGACGATCAGCGCGACGTTGAGCCTGTTGACGGCGCCGGGCGCGACCTTCGTGCGCACGACGGTCTTGTCGACGCCGTACTGGCGCGTCGTCGACCTGCGGTCGTAGCCCTGGCCGGCCGCAGCTCCCGCCGCCGGCTGCGCGACGCCGGGGACGTTCGCCGTCGCGCCGCTCGCGGCGCCCGCTCCGGCGGCGCCGCCGCCCTCGAGCTTCTCGCTCTCGGTCGTCTCCTTCAGCGGCGTGCTCTCGCCGTACTTCAGCTCGTCCTTCGTCGCCTCGTCGGCGTTGACGTCGGCGCTGACCTGGACCTCGGCCTTGCCGGGCCCGACGGTGCGCGTGAGCAGCGCCGCGAGGCCGGCCTCGACCTGCGCCTCGTAGCGCGCCTGCACGGTCTGCTTGGAGACCGCACCGCCGCCGCCGCCCTCGCCGCGCGGCCACAGCAGCTCGCCGCCGCCGTCGGTGATCGAGACGTTGCCGAGCTTCAGGCCCTTCACGCTGGAGGAGACGAGCTGCGCGATGCCGCGCACGGCGCTGGGCTCCAGAGCGCTCGACGATCCCGTCAGCAGGACGGCCGCAGTCGCCGGGGTCGCGGACTCCGCGAAGAGCTGGTCCTCGGCGAGCACGAGCCGCACCTGCGAGCCGTTGACGCCCTGGACCTGATCGATCGTCTTGGAGATCTGGCCCTCCAGGGCGCGCTGGTAGGTGACCTGCTGCTGGAAGTCGCTCGTCCCGATCTTCTGCTTGTCGAACAGCTCGAAGCCGGGTTGCGTGCCCGAGCCGCCGCCGAGGCCCTTGCCGGCGAGCACGATCCGCGCCTGCGCGGTCTGCGACTTCTCGACCGCGAGCGCCGTGCCGTTGTTGCGCAGCTCGTACTTGATGCCCTCCTCGTCGAGCGACGCGGCGACCTTGCCCGTCTCGGACGGGTCCAGGCCCGTCGACACGAGCGCGTAGCTCGGGCGGCCGGCGATCTGCATGCCGAAGAAGAGGATCACGACGAGGGCGAACGCCGACAGGCCGAGCACGATGCGGCCGCGCGGGGTCACGTTTGCGAGAAGGGCTGGCATCGTGCTCCTAGACCTGGGTGTGGAAGATGTCCTGGATGGCCTCGGTGGCCTTCGTGCGGATCTGCGATGCGAGCTGCATCGACAGCCGCGCCCGCTCGACGGCCATGACGACCTCCGTCGGGTCCGCCGCGGTGCCGGCGGCAAGCGCGCGCGAGCCCTCGGCGGCCTGCGTCTGAAGCTGCTCCAGCGCGCCGATCTGATCGGCGAGCATCCCGCCGAAGTCCGACCCGTTCGCGCCCTCGACAGTGCCGCCCGCGCCGGGCGCGACCGCGGTGGCGCCGTCGCCGACGCCCGCGACCGACCACTCGCCGCCGCTGACCGCCATGCTCGGGTCGATCGGGATCGCCGGCATCAGCGCAGGATCTCGAGCGTCTTGGTGAACATCTGCTTGGCCGTCTGCATGACGGTGACGTTCGCCTCGTAGCCGCGCGACGCGGTGATCAGGTCGACCATCTCGGTGACCGGCTGGACGTTGGGCATCGAGACGTAGCCGCGGGCGTCGGCGTCTGGGTGGCCGGGGTCGTAGACGAGGCGGTTGGGCGTCGCGTCCTGCGCGATCTGCGTGACCCGCACGCCGCCGGAGCCGCCGCCCTTGATCACGCCGTCGAGCGTCGAGCCGAACGTCGAGCCGGCCTCCTGCGTCATGACGACCTTGCGCCTGTAGGGCTGGCCGTCGGCGCCGCGCGTCGTCTGCGCGTTGGCGAGGTTCTCGGCCACGACGTCCATCCGCAGGCGCTCGGTCGACAGACCGCTGGCGGCGCTGCTGATCGCGTCGAAGAGGCTCATCAGCCGACGCCCATCGCCGAGCGCAGGACGTCGGTGCGCGCGCGCGAGACGGCGACGAGCGCCTCGTACTCGAGCGCGTTGGCGGCCATCGCCGAGGACTCGAGGTCGATGTCGACTCCGTTGCCGTCGAAGCGCATCGCGCCGCGGCTCGTGTCCGCCTCGGCCTCGAAGGAGACCGCGCCGATCGCCGTCGACGGTGCGTCGGACTCGATCGCCGCGCGCAGCGTGGCGTGGAAGTCGACGTCCTTGCGCTGGTAGCCCGCCGTGTTCGCGTTGGCGATGTTGCCGGCGAGCGTCGCCTGCCGCAGGCCGGCGCCGGCGATCGCGCGTTCAAGTCCGAGTTGTGTCGTATCGAAGAGATTCACCTGGGGCTCCTTCCTGCCGGGCCGGTAGTCGGCTGGGCGCAGCGGGTCTTGAGCGGCGTCCGCCCGGGGCGCTCGTCAGCCGGCGAGGTCCAGGCGCGCGGGCGCGCGGGCCGCGCCCGCGCCGGCGGCCACGCCGTAGCCGCGTACGGCCGCCCGGCCCTGCGACAGGGCGCCCAGCTCGCGCCGCAGCGCTTCGACGCCGCCGGCCAGCAGCGCGCTCGTGCGAGCCTGGGTCTCGGCCCCACGCGACAGCACGCTCGCGGCGGCCGGCGGCGGCACGGCGGGCAGCCGCGCCGCGAGCTCGCGGCGCAGCGCGTCGATCGCGGCCAGCTCCTCCCAGGCGCCGGCGACCGCGAGCGCATGCTCACGCTCGACGAGCGCGAGCAGCTGCTCGTAGCGCTCGATCACGCGGCGGGCGCGGCGGCCGTGGCGGCCATCGAGCCGGCCGCCTGCGACCACGCCTGGCGCAGCTGGCGCAGCAGGCCGGCGACCTGCTCGAGCTTCTCGGGATCGCGCTCGCAGAGACCGTCGGCGAGATGGCGGCGACAGAAGACGTAGATCCCTGCGAGGCGCTCGGCGACCTCGCCGGCGGACAGGTCGAGCGTGCACTGCAGCTCGTCGATGATCGCCGTCGCGCGGCCGAGCCGCTCGCCGCACTCGACGCTGTGGCCCTCGCGCATCGCAGCGATCGCCTGCAGCAGGAATCGGTGACAGCCGTCGTAGAGCATGATCACGAGCTGCTCGGGCGGCGCGGTCAGGATCGCGCTCTCGCGGTAGGAAGCGTGGGAGCTGGTCGCGTAGGCGTTCATGGTCCTCTCGATGGGTCGGCGCCGGTGCGACGGCGGGGTGCGTGCGGACGCTCGGGTAGTCGGCCGCAGGGCGCCGGCTTTGAGGCGATGTGCGAGCCCGCGATCAGCCGTACGACAGGCCCGAGAGCTGCGCCGCGAGCTGCGTCTGGGCGGCCTGGCTGGCCGCGAGCGCGGACTCCATCGCGGCGAACTGCGCGCGCAAGCGCTGCTCCTTGCCGGCGAGGCGCAGATCTTGACGGACGATCGCGTCGGCGATCCGCTTGCGCTCGTTCGTCACGCCCTCGAGGCGCTCGCTGACCCGCGCGCCGGCGACCGGCGACACGACGTCGGACAGGCGCTGCCCGAGCCCGTCGAGCGCGACGCGCAGCGCTTCGGGGCCGGCCAGCGCCGCGCCGAGCTTCGCGTCGTCGATCTTCAGCTTGCCGGCGACGGAGTCCGCGGAGAACGTCGCGCTGCCGCTCGCCGCGCCGGTCGAGATCCCGAAGGACGCCAGGTCGCCGAGCTCGGAGCGCATCGAGGACAGGACGCTGGTGAGCATCGTGTCGCCGCGGAACAGGCCCTTCGCCGCGTCCGCGTTCGTCGCCGGGTTCCTCACCTTCTCCTCGGAGAGCTTGCCGCGGATGAGGTCGACCGCGCTGTTGTAGGCGCTGACGAACGCCGTCAGCTTCGCCTTGATGCTCTCCGTGTCCGGCGCCGGGTCGCCGACGGTCAGCGAGATCGGCGCGGTCGTCGTCGCCTTCAAGGTGATCTCCGCGCCGAGGATCGCGTCGCTGATGACGTTCGAGGGCGAGCTCTTCGCGACGCCGTCGAGCAGGTAGGCGGCGTCGGCGCCGCTGCGCGCGTAGACGGGATCCTCGGCGAGCAGCGGCGATGCGGCGACGCCGAAGTCGCCGTCCTGACCGGCGATGCGGCTCGTCAGCACGAGCTTGCCGCCGGCGACGACGGCGTGGACCGGCGCGTCCTGACGGTCGTTGATCGCCGCGGCGACCGTCGAGACGGTGCTGCCGGGATCGACGGCCAGCGAGAAGGCGCCGATCGCGAGCGTCTGCGGCGACGCGCTGGCGCTGTAGTCGTAGGCGTGCTGCGCGGTGACGGCGAGCGCCGTGACCTCGATCACGCGCGCGCCGGGCGCGGCGGCGGCGGCGGTGCGGATCGCGACGCGGGCCGGGTCGCTGGAGGACAGCTGCTGGACGCTGGCCCACGTCGTCGTGCTCTTCAGCGCGTTGGCGGCGTCGCGCAGCGCGCCGAGCCTCGTCGCGAGGTCCTTCAGCCCCGTCTGGCGCGCGACCGCGCGCGCGTCGGCGCGCTGCAGGCGCGTCTTGGACTGCCCCTCGACCGCCATCAACTGCGTGACGATCGACTCCGTGTCGATGCCGGAGGCCAGACCGCCGAGCGAGAGCGGGCTCACCGCGCACCTCCCCCGGTCGCGATCTCCAGCGCCCGTGCCGGCGTCAGGCGCGAGAGCACGATCCCATCGACGTCGCACAGCAGCACCTCGACACGGGCCGCCGACGGTGCGAGCGCGAAGCGCAGCTCGCGTCCGGACTCGTGCAATTGCCGCGCGACCTCGCCTGCCACCCGCGTCGCGAAGATCGCTTCGGCAGACGGCACGCCGGCGGGCGCTGCGAACGGCTCGTCGCCGTCCCCGAAGGACGGCGGTGCGTCGAAGTGCATGTGGGTTCCTCCTGGATGATCAACGTCGCCTCTTCCATGAGGTGACGGTGCTGCGTGCTGCGGTGTTCGGCCTGCACCGCGCGACCTTGAGATCGCGCGCGACCTCTGGGGTCCAGACCCCATGCCGGCCGCGCCGGCCGGTCAGCTCGCGTTGGACAGCTGGCGGTGATCGAGCGATGCGAACAGGCGCCGCACCTCGACGATCTCCTCGCGCGGGCACGAGCGCCGCGTGAGCGCGCGCGACGTGGCCTCGGCGAAGCGCTCGATCGCGAGGTGGCGCTCCAGCAGCGACGCGCCCGCCTGCTCGGCCGCGCGCATGAAGGCGTGTGTCGCCTCGTGCAGCATCTCGTAGTTCGCCGTCTCGGCGGCCGAGCCGATCGCGCCGAGCCAGCGCTCGGCGGCCGCGACGCCCTCGGGCTCGAGGAAGAAGCCGCTGCGCAGCTCGTCGTAGAGCGTGCGCCAGGCCAGCTCGGCGAGCTGCGTGCCGTGGGTCTCGATCAGCGCAGCGAGGCTGTGGAGTGCGCGGCGCGGCGGCTCGGTCGGCGTGATCGCCGGTCGCCCGCGCGCGGCCAGCAGCCGGCGCACGTCGGCGACCGCGAAGCGGCGGTGGCCGCCGGCGGTGCGGGTCGTGGGCAGGCGGCCGTCGTCGGCCCAGCGGCGCGCGGTCGTCGTCGAGATGTCGAGCGCCTGCGCGGCCTGGCCGAGGCTCAGCGTCGCGCCGGGCGGCGGCGAGCCGGCCGCGGTGCGCGGGGCAGCGGCCGCCGCGACCGCCGGCGGGCGCGGCATCGGCCGCGTCGCCTCCAGCAGACCCTGCCAGACGTTGCCCGAGCGCACGAGGTCGAGCGCCGCGGACGCCGACAGCGGCGGCGCGAAGAGCTCGCCCTGCGCGCGGTCGAGCCCGAGCGAACGCAGCAACCGCAGCTGCTCCTCGGTCTCCACCTTCGCGCCGGTCATCGGCAGCCCGAGCGAGTGGCCCACGCCGATCATCGCCTCGACGAGCGCCGCGTCGCGCGTGCCGTCGCCGAGCTCGGTGAGGAACGACGAGTCGACCTTCAGCGCATCGAAGGGCAGCTCGCGGATCGCCGCCAGCGACGAGTAGCCGGTGCCGAAGCGGTCCAGGGCGATCCGCACGCCGGCGCCGCGCAGGTCGTCGAGCCGCGCCATCGCGGCCTGGCCCTCGCCGGTGAACATCGTCTCGGCGATCTCCAGCACGAGCCTGTCGGGGGGGAGGCCGCTGCGCAGCAGTGCGCGCGACACGGTGCCCGCCAGGCCGGGCGCCGCGAAATGCAGCGCCGAGACGTTGACGTGCACGGCGGGGGCGTCGTGATCAGGGCCGAGGACGCTGTCCCAGCGGGCCAGCTCGCTGCAGGCGATCGAGAGGATCTCGGCGCCGAGCGGCACCGCCAGCCCGGTCGACTCGGCGGCGGCGAGGAACTGCGTCGGCGACAGCAGCCCGTGGTCGGGATGCTGCCAGCGCACGAGCGCCTCGACCGCCGCGATCGCGCCGCTGTGCAGGTCGAGGATCGGCTGGTAGTGCAGGCGCAGCTCGCCGTCGGTGAGCGCGCGGCGCAGGCCCTGCTCGATCTCGGCGGCGTGCAGCAGCCGGCGGCGCATGCCCTGCGTGGCGACCTCGGCGCGCCCGCCGCCGCGCTCGCGCGCGCGGACCGCGGCGGCCGACGCGGTGCGCAGCAGCTCGCCGGCGTTGCCGACGCCGCGCTCGGTGATGACGACGCCGATGCTGGCGGTGGTCTCGAGCTCGCGCCCGCCGGCGAGCATCGGCTCGCGCAGCGCCAGACCGATCCTGGCCGCGAGCTCGAGCAGCTGCGCGGCGCTGTCGACGTTCGGCACGAGGACGGCGAAGTCGTCGCCCGCGAAGCGCCCGGCGGTCGCATCCGCGGGCAGCGCCGCGCGCAGGCGCGCGCCGGCACCGACGAGCACCTCGTCGCCGGTGCGGTGGCCGAAGCCGTCGTTGAGGGTCGAGAAGCCGTCGAGATCGACGAACAGCAGGCCGGTCTCGCCCTGGCCGCGGCGCGAGCGCTCGAGCGCCTGCTCGAGGCGGTTCTCGAACAACGGTCTGTTCGCGAGGCCGGTGAGCGGGTCGTGCAGGCCCAGACGCCTGATCTCCTCGTCGGCGTGCCAGCGCGCGACGGCGGTGCCGACGACGTTGGCGATCGCCTGCGCGAAGCCGACGTCCTCGGC
This sequence comes from uncultured Solirubrobacteraceae bacterium, assembly GCA_963756465.1. Taxonomy (GTDB): domain Bacteria; phylum Actinomycetota; class Thermoleophilia; order Solirubrobacterales; family Solirubrobacteraceae; genus CADCVQ01. The sequence goes on along the minus strand of CAVWNK010000004.1, from coordinate 539,132 downwards.
GCCGATCGCATCGGCGTCGGCGGCGGCGAGCGCGAGCAGTCCGGTGACGGCGGCGCGGTCGCCGTGCAGCGTCACGCACAGCACGGCGCGCATGCCCTCGACGAACAGCAGGCCGGTCTCGGCGAGGTCGGCGAGCTCGGCGCCGCGCAGCAGCAGCGAGCCGTTGGCCGCGATCGTGCGGTGCAGCAACTGCGCCTGCGCCTCGCCGGCAGGCTCGCCGTGGCCGGCGAGCGGGCCGAGGCCGATCGCCGACTCGCGCCGCATCGCGCCGTCGGCATCGACGCCGAGCGCGACGCCGCGCTCGACGGCCAGACCGTCGACGAGCGTCGCCAGGGCGTGGGCGACGAGATCGGGGGGCGCGAGGCCGCCGAGCGCGGTCTGGCCGAGGGCGACGACGAGCGCCTGGCGGGCGATCCGCTCGTGGCGCTCGCGCTCCGAGCGCTTGTGGTCGGTGAGGTCGCGGACGAAGCCGGTGTACTCGGCGGTCGGGCCGGCGCCGGCCAGCCGCGTGATCGCAAGCTCGACGGCGAGCAGCGAGCCGTCGGCGCGCTGGGCATCGAGCTCGATGCGCTTCTCCAGCAGCCGTCCGTCGCCGCCCTCCAGGAGGCGGCGCAGCCCGTTGCGGTGTGCCTCGCGACGGGCCGGCGGGATGATCAGCTCGGCCATGTCGGCGCCGACGGCGTCGTCGCGCGTGTAGCCGAACAGCCGCTCGGCGGCAGGGTTGAACTCGAGCACGACGCCGTACGCGTCGATCGAGATGATCGCGTCCAGCGACACGCGCAGGACGGCGTCGTCGACGCGCGCAACGGGAAATGCCAGCTCCGAGGCCACTGTCACACTCGTCGGCTGCGATCCGCCCAGGCTTGAGCGTTTGGCACGTGGGCGAGCACGTTACGTGCCGGGGCGCGCCGAACGCGTCGGCCATGCCACGATCGGCACGTGAAACCGGGGCCGCCACCGCTCGCGGACGCCGCCGATCCGCTCGGCAGGCTGCAGCGCGGTCTCGGGGCCGGCTACCTCTGGCTGCTCGACGCCGACCGTACCGTCGCGCATGCGCTGCTCATGCACTGCGTCTTCAACGACCCGCGCTGGGATCGCCGGCTCGACGAGCGCGACGACTATCACGCGACGCTCGCGCTCGACGTCGGGCTGCACACCGGTGCGCTCGAGCTGTGGCTGCACGACAGCGACGAGGACGACGGCGACACGACCAACGATGTGCTCGGCATGCTCGGCCGGATGGCGATCCGCGGCCACGGCGACGCGCGCCGCATCCTGCGCGAGTACGTCGGCTACGGGCGCTTCTGGCCGGCTGCGCTGGAGCGGCTGATCGGCGACGGCGACGCGCCGCCGGCGAGCACGCCATGGACGGAGGTCGTCAGCGGCCTGGACTCGGTGCTCGTCAAGCGCTTCGCGACCGAGGCCGCGCTCGCCGAGGCGCTCGCGGGGATCGACCCGCGCGAGCGCCCGTGGACGATGTGGTCGGTCGGTAACCGCTGGATCGCGCGCGCGTTCGCGCTCGAGCAGCGTGGCGGTGGCGCGATCGCGGCGGCGAGCGGCGGCGCGTCCAGGCGGCGCGGCAGCGGCGGTCGCAGCGAGCGACCGCCGGGGCGCCGGCGCCCGCGCGAGATGAGCACCGCCGAGCTGCTGCAGATCGCCGAGGACTCGCGCTGGACGCAGATCGCCGACGAGCTCGCGACCCGTGTCGGGGCCGCCGACGTCGCGCAGCTGATCGCCGCGGCCAACGACACCGAGCGGCCGATGTGCCGCGCCGCGATCCTCGCGCTCGGCCGCCAGGGACGGCGCGAGCTGCTGGAGATCGCCGAGCAGGCGACGAGCCACAGCCAGCGCGGCAAGCTGCAGGGCGCGGTCGGGCTCGCTCTGGAGGCGATGCCGCTGTCGCAGACGCGCGCGCTCGCGCACGACTGGCTGACGTCCGCCGACTGGTCGCGGCGGCGCAAGGCGGCCGGGATGCTGGCGACGTGGGCCGAAGACGACGACCTCGAACCCGCCCGCCGCGCGCTCTCCGACGAGCTCGACCTCGGCCTCGACGGCGACGTGTACGTCATCGGCTCGCTGTCGGAGGCGCTCGGCCGCTGCGGCGTCCACGGCCCGTTCGACGAGCTGCAGCGCGCCTACGAGGCGATGCCGTACTCCTACGGGCGGCGCTACATCGTCGCCGCGCTCGCGGCATCGGACCCGACCTTCGGCGGCGACGTCGCGGTCGAGTGCCTGTGGGACTGCGAGGCCGAGACGCGCCGGCTCGCGGCAGTGCATGTCGACCGCCGCGTGCGGCTCGCGGCGCAGCGGCTGCAGGAGCTGGCGGGCGACGAAGCGCAGGCGGCGAGCGTGCGGGCGGCGGCCCAGCGACCGGCGTAACGACAGCGCTCGTCGCTCGTCCCTTGCTCGCGCGCTTGGTTACGCGCGCGGGAATGGCGCAAACGACCGACTAAGCTGGGGCACGTGACCACCTTCGCCGACCTCGGCCTTTCACCCAGTACCCTCGAAGCGCTCGACGACGTCGGCTACGAGAAGCCCAGCCCGATCCAGGAGCAGGCGATCCCGCCGATGCTCGAGGGCCGCGACGTCATCGGGCAGGCCCAGACCGGCTCCGGCAAGACCGCCGCCTTCGGCCTGCCGATCATCGAGTACATCGACCCGACCGAGCCCGAGGTCCAGGCGCTGATTTTGACGCCGACGCGCGAGCTGTGCATCCAGGTGACGCAGGCCATCCGCGCCTACGCCCAGCGCAAGGGCGCCGACGTCGTCGCCGTCTTCGGCGGCGCGCCGATCCGCACCCAGCAGGCCCAGCTGAAGGCCGGCGGGCACATCGTCGTCGGCACCGTCGGTCGCGTGCTGGACCTCATCGGCCGCCACTCGCTCGTGCTCGACTCGTGCCGCTTCGTCGTGCTCGACGAGGCCGACGAGATGCTCGACCTCGGCTTCCTCGAGGACGTCGAGAAGATCCTTCGCCTGACGCCCAACAGCCGCCAGACCGCGCTCTTCAGCGCGACGATGCCGCCGCCGATCCGCAAGCTCGCCGACAACTACCTCTACGACCCCGCGCACGTGAAGGTCCAGTCCGCGACCCTGACCGTCGACTCCGTCGAGCAGTTTCAGGTCACGGTGAAGACCGCCGACAAGGCCGACAAGCTCGTCGAGGTGCTCGAGGCCGAGCGGCCCGACCAGGCGATCGTCTTCGCGCGCACGAAGATCCGCACCGACCAGCTCTACAAGAAGATGAAGGACCGCGGCTTCAACGTGAAGGCGCTGCACGGCGACATGTCGCAGGGCTCGCGCGACGGCGTCATGCTCGGTTTCAAGGGCGGCCGCGTCCCGATCCTCGTCGCGACCGACGTCGCCGCGCGCGGCCTCGACATCTCGACCGTGACGCACGTCGTGAACTTCGACGTCCCGCGCTCGCCCGACGTCTACGTGCACCGCATCGGCCGCACCGGCCGCGTCGGCCGCTCCGGCCGCGCGATCACGTTCGTCGAGCCCAAGCAGGAGAAGGAGCTCGAGGCGATCGAGCTCCACACCGGCGTCAAGGTCACGCCCTGGGCGGCCGGCGTCACCGTCGAGCCGGCGCCGATCGTCGTCGAGGAGAAGCCGCGCCGCCACACCAAGCCGCACGTCACGCGCAACGGCGACGAGGCCTACGCGAAGCTCATCGTCGCCGGTGGTCGCTCGGCCGGGATCGAGGTCGCCGACCTCGTCAGCGCCGTCACGCACGCCGCCGACATCGACGGCGAGGCCGTCCGCGACGTCAAGGTGCTCGAGCACTTCTGCTTCTTGTCGGTCCCCGCGACGGACGCGCTGCGGATCGCGGCGGCGGTCGACGGCGAGCGCGTCCGCGGCCGCCGGATCCGCGTCGAGCCCGCCAAGGTGTAATAGGTTTCGCGGTCCGCTATCGGACCGATGATCTTCCCGCGATGCGACAACCCCTGAGGTCGGCTCCGCGCGCCTCCCCGCGACGTCACACGATGCCATGAGCGAGCGCAACGTCCTCGGTGGTGAGCTCGAGCCCTGCGGCACCGAGCCGGTGACCGGGTTCTACCGCGACGGCTGCTGCAGCACGGGCGCCGAGGATCTCGGCAGCCACACGATCTGCGCCGTCGTCACCGAGCAGTTCCTCGACCACCAGCGCGAGATCGGCAACGACCTCAGCACGCCGATGCCGCTGTACAACTTCCCCGGTCTCGTTCCCGGCGACCGCTGGTGCGTGACCGCGGTGAACTGGCTGCGCGCCCACGAGGACGGCGCGGCGGCCTACGTCGTGCTCGCCTCGACGCACGAGCGGGCGCTGGACATCGTCCCGCTCGAGGCGCTGCGCGAGCACGCCGTCGACGTCCCTGCCGACCCCGGCGCGCTCGCCGACTGACGCGCGGTGGCGAGGTGTCGCAGTGGCTGAGCTGATCGACGCCGTCGCCGCAGCCTGCGAGCGCCTCGCACCGGCGGGCTGGGACGCGCTGCTGAAGGCCCACGGCCTCGACATCAGCGCCGCGGACCTGCGCACGGAGCTGCTGCGCCCGCTGACCGACATCCGCCGCGACGACCCCGGCATCGAGGACTTCGCGGCCGAGGGAACGCGCGCGATCGAGCCCGGGCGCCCGGCGCACAGCCTGCTGCTGCACGCATTCGCGTCGCCGAACGTCGTCACCGGGGCCGGCGGCGAAACGCTGCGCGACTTCCCCACAGCCGCCGAGATCGCGGCCGTCGAGAACCTCGTCTTCGGGATCCAGACGCCGTCGCTGGCCGAGCTCGCGGCGCGCTTCCCCGGTGGCCTGATGGCGATCGCCGTCTTCGCCGCCGAGTACCGCCCGGGTCCGGAGACCGTGCACCGCCGCCACGCCGACATGTGTCTGTCGCGCACGGGCGTCGCGCGCGTCGGGACGTCCGCGCCGCTCTACGACCCTGCCCGCCGCGGCTTCACGCCCTTCGACGAGCGCGACGACCACGACTTCCGCGTCCTGCCGGCGCGCTACGACGCCTACCTCGCCGTCCAGCTGCGCGGGCGCTTCGACCTCTTCGGGCCGATGAACTTCGACCTCGGGCAGGTCTTCGCCGACGGCCTCGCGAGCGACGAGACGCGCAATTTCTGGGTGCCCGTGCACAAGCTCTTCAGCGGCACGGAGTGCCTGCGCGGACTGGACCTGACCGTCGACCTCAGCGCCCACCACGTCAACGAGAAGCTGCGCCGCGTCCATCGCGAGCTGCGCCGCGGCGGCCACGACACGGGCTGGTCGGAGCCGCAGATCGACCGGCCGCCGTTCATCTTCACCGACGGCATCGCCGAGTTCGCGCCGCAGCTCGGCCCCGGCGTGCTGGCGCCGCTGCCGCATCCGCTCGTCGCCGCGGCGCTGCTGGACGGCCAGCCGGTCGACTTCGTCGTGCCGCCCGACCCCGAGGGCGGCTTCGCACCGAGCCTGACGATCGCCAGCTCCGGCCGCGCGCGCCGCGCGCCGGAGTACGTCCACGTCCGCCATGCCGTCCGCGACGACGGCAGCGTCGAGGATCTCAACGACGATCCCGGCGCCGTCGCGCGCGTCAACGCCGGTGGCTACCGCGCACGCCACTACCTCGACTTCAGCGGCGACGGCTGGATCGCGGCCTCGTGCCCCGAGCTCGCCGTGCAGGTGCCGCGCAACGTGCCCGCCTACTCGCTCGTCGCGGCGCCGGACTTCTACCCCAACTGCGACCAGCGCGAGCTCGTCGAGTGGTGGATGCAGCGCGTGCCGACGGCGCTGCGCAACCGCGTCTGGCAGACGCCGCCGCTGACGCTCTCCGACGAGCGGATCGCGCCGAACATCGAGCTCGCCGGCTCGCGCCTGCGGCCGGAGGACGACAGCGTCACGGCGATCGTGTCGCTGCCGCTCGTCGGCGCCCCGCAGCAGCGCCCGCTCGAGGTCGGCGCGACGCAGCGCCACTCGCACCTGCCCGACGGCGCCGCCGGCGTCTTCGCTCCGGGCTGGGACACGAGCATCGACGAGACCGACGGCGTCACGCACCTCGCCGGCTACGGCCTCGGCTCGCCGTTTCCCGAGGACTCCAAGCTCTGCGCGGCGCTGTCGTCGTTCTGGCCCGCGGTCGCGCCGGACTCGGGGCGCAGCTTCTCGCAGGTCTTCCCGACGGCGACGCCGCTGACCGACGCGGAGATCGGCAGCGTCGGCGACCTGCCCTGGGACGGCGTCGCCGGCCCGCGCGCCGTCGGCGACGACGTCGTCGAGTACGCCGCGTTCGCCTTCGTCGACTACGTCCAGACGGCGCTCGACAACCGCTTCACGCTGGCCCTCACCGGCCGCGTCGAGCTGCTCGAGTACGAGGCGCGCGTGCTCGTCGCGGCGCGCTCGTACATCGCGCTCGGCGTCGAGCCGGACACGCGCGAGTGGAGCCTGCTCTCGTTCCGCGCCGTCGCCGGCGGCGAGGACGCGGCGCAGCTCGCCGCGGCCGAGCGGGCGGCGGGCATCACGCTCGCCGGCAACCGCTACCGGCTGGCGTTCGGCCGGCGCACCTCGGCGGCCGCCGACCCGCGCGACCACCGCCGCGTGCGCGTCCAGATCGGCGAGCGCGTGACGATCTTCGCCGGAGCCGAGGCCGACCTGCTCGTGCAGCGCGCGGACGGCGCATGGCAGTCCGTGACGACGGCCTAGGCCGCCGGCTCGACGCCGACGTCGTCGTCGTCGGAACCGGTCCCGCCGGCGCCGCGGCCGCGATCGCCTGCGCCCGCGCCGGGCTGCGCGTCGCGCTGCTGGAGCGCAGCGCGCTGCCGCGCGAACGCCCGGGCGAGACGCTGCACCCCGGCGTCGAGGCGCCGCTGCGCGAGCTCGGCGTGCTCGAGCGCGTGCTCGCCGCCGGCCTGCCGCGCCACCCCGGCGTCTGGGTGACGTGGGACGGACCGCCGCGCCTCGTCGCCTACGGCGCCGACGAGAGCGGTCCGTGGCACGGCTTCCAGGCCCTGCGGGCGCCGTTCGACGCGCTGCTCGTCGCGCGCGCGCTCGAGCTCGGCGCGGTCCTGCACGAGCGCTGCCGGGCGCTCGCGCCGATCGTGCGCGACGGCCGCGTCGCCGGCGTCGAGACCTCGGAGGGAGCGCTGCGCGCGCGATTCGTCATCGACGCCGCCGGCGCCGGGCACTGGCTCGCGCGCCGCCTCGGCCTCGAGCCCGCGCGCCGCTCGCCGCCGCTGATCGCCCGTTACGGCTACGTCACCGGAAGCTGCCCGCCGCGCGACGGCGCGCCGGCGATCGTCGCCGACGCCGATGGCTGGACATGGACGGCACGCGTCGGCGAGGGGGTCTACTGCTGGACGCGGCTGTCGCTGTCGCGGTCACGCGGCGATCCGTGCGCGCCGGCGGAGTTCGGCGGGCTCGCGCCGTACGGCCGGACGGGCAGCGCCGACGTCGGCTGGCGGGCGCTGCGCGAGGCCGCCGGCGCAGGCTGGGCCGCGGCCGGCGATGCCGCCGTCGTGCTCGACCCGGCCTCCTCGCACGGCGTCCTGCGCGGCCTGCTCAGCGGGCTGCACGCGGCGCGGCTCGCCCGCGGCGCGCTGGCGGGCGGCGACGAGCGGCGCCTGCGCTGGTCCTACGGCGACTTCGTGAGCGCCTGGTTCGAGCACGACGTCGCGGTGCTGAGCGATCTGTACGCACGCCTGCCCGATCCGCCGGCGTGGCTCGAGACGTGCCGCGACGCCGTCACCCGCAACTCCTCCTGAGCAGGCGCGTTACCCTTCATCGACGTGTCCGTGCTCCTCAAAGATCGTGCGACGAGCCCGCCCCCGGCCGACCAGCCGCCCGACGGCACGCTCACGACGACCGCTCCGGACTTCGCCTGCGAGGCGTGCGGCGCGGCGATGGAGCGCGGCCAGGACTGGTGTCTGGAGTGCGGAACCGCCGCCCCCGGCCGCCTCGGCGCGCGGCCCGGCTGGCGCGCCGCCTTCTCCGTCGTCGGCCTGACGACGATGCTGCTGGCGTGCGCCGTCGTCGCCGCCTATGCGGCGCTGACGGGCGACGCCGAGCGCAGCGCCGCGGGCCAGCCGGTGGGCTCCGGCGATCCGATCACCGCGCAGACGCCGGGCGCGGTCGCACCCGGCGCGTTGCCCGTGACGCCCGGTGCGACCGGTCCCAACACGACGGCACCGGCGCCCGCGAACACGACGCCGATCATTCCCGTCCAGCCGCCGCCCGCGGTGACGAACACCCCCGTCTCGCCGGCCGCGCCGCCCGCTGCGACGACGAACACCCCCGGCTCGACGAACACCCCCGGCACGACGGACTCGACCGGCGCGACCGGCTCGACGGGCGCCACCGGCTCGACGGGCTCGACGGGCACGGGCTCGACCGGTTCGACGACGCAGGCAACGCCCACCAGCGGGCTGATCGCCTTCAAGCGCGGCGCCGCCAAGACCTACAACCAGCCCGAGCGCGCAGGCGCGGAGTTCGGCCCGGCGGCCAACGCGATCGACGACAAGCCGACGACCGTCTGGGACGTCGTCGTGCCGGCCGACGGCCAGCCGATCGCGGCCGGCCTCGTCATCGACCTCGGCCGGCCCTACGCGCTGCGCTCGCTGCGCCTGCTGACCGCGACGCCGGGCTTCACGGTCGAGATCTACGGCGCCAAGAGCGCCAAGGAGCTGCCGGTCGACGTCATCGACAAGCGCTGGATCCACCTGACCGACAAGCGCAACGTGCAGGACGACGGGCTGATCCTGCTCAAGGGCAAGGGCGAGGGCGCGAAGGTCCGCCTGGTGCTGCTGCACTTCACCGACGCGGCCGATCCGACCGATCCGAAGGTCTCGATCGGCGACGTCGCGCTGCGCGGAACGCCCTAGCAGCGCAGGCGTCGTGATGGCGCGTTTGTGCTCCATCGCAACAGAAACTCGCCACCACGGCGCTCGCCGGCTCGCTACGCTGCGCGCCATGTCTGCAGCCGCTATGCGCACCACCGAAGGCGTGATCGTCTTCGAGCTCTTCGACGAGGCCGCACCCGAGACCGTCGCGAACTTCAGGAAGCTCGCCTCCGACGGCTTCTACGACGGGCTGACGTTCCACCGTGTGATCAAGGACTTCATGATCCAGGGCGGGTGCCCGGCCGGCACGGGAACCGGCGGTCCGGGCTACCAGTTCGACGACGAGTTCAACGACCACAAGATCGTTCGCGGCGCGCTCGCGATGGCGAACTCGGGTCCGAACACGAACGGATCGCAGTTCTTCATCGTGACGACCGACGCCGCACCCTGGCTGGACGGCAAGCACACCGTCTTCGGCGAGGTCACCGGCGGCATGGAGGTCGTCGACAAGATCGAGAACGTGCCCACGCAGGGCGCTGACCGCCCGGTCGAGCCGATCCGCATCGCCTCGATCGAACTCGGCGACTAACCCTTCTGGCGAGGCTTGGACCTCTTCCAAGCCATCGTCCTGGGGATCGTCCAGGGACTGACCGAGTTCCTGCCGATCTCCAGCAGCGGCCACCTGCGGATCGTCCCCGCGTTCGCCGGTTGGGAGGACCCCGGCGCCGCGTTCACCGCGGTCATCCAGCTGGGGACGATGGCAGCCGTCGTGCTGTACTTCCGCGAGGACCTGGTCCGCATCGCGCGGGCCTGGCTGCGCTCGCTGCGCGAACGGTCCGCGCGCAAGGACCTCGACGCGCGCCTCGGCTGGTATCTGATCATCGGGACGATCCCGATCGTCGTCTTCGGCGTCCTGTTCTCGCATCAGATCGAGAACGGTGCCCGCGACCTGTACCTGATCGGGACGACGCTGATCGCGCTCGGCATCGTGCTGCTGATCGCCGAGAAGGTCTCGCCCCGCGAGCGCGACCTGTCGACGCTCACGCGCCGTGACGCGATCGTCGTCGGCTTCGCGCAGGCGCTGGCCCTGATCCCCGGCGTGTCGCGCTCGGGTGCGACGATCACCGCCGGCCTGTTTCTCGGCATGGACCGCGTCTCGGCGGCGCGCTTCTCGTTTCTGCTGTCGATCCCGGCGGTCGTGCTGAGCGGCATCTACGAGCTGCGCGACGTCGTCGGCGGCGGCGCCGAGGGCGCGGTCGGGATCGGCCCGACCGCGGTCGCGACGGTCTTCGCGTTCATCTCCGGGTACCTGTCGATCGCTTTCCTACTGAAGTTCCTGACGACCCACACGACCGGCGTGTTCGTCGCCTACCGGATCGTGCTCGGCGCCGCCGTGCTCGTGCTCGCGGCGACCGGCACGATCGCGTAGCAGCGCGCCGGGTGCGCCACCGTAGAGTGCCGCCGATGGCGCGCCGCACAGACCGGATCTCCGTCGAGTTCCCCGGCAACGGGCTCGGCCCGCTGCGCGCGATCGGCCTGCGCGTCGCGATCGCGATCGGGCTCGTGGCGTTCGTCGCGCTGCTGACGTACGTCGGCCGCCACGGCTACGTCGACCCCGAGGACGACGCGGTCAGCCTGCTGGACGCCTTCTACTACTCGACGGTCAGCATCACGACGACCGGCTACGGCGACATCCGCCCCGTCACCGACACGACGCGGCTGGTCACGACGCTGCTCGTCACGCCGGCGCGGATCCTGTTTCTCATCCTGCTCGTCGGCACGACGCTGGAGATCCTTGCCCAACGCAGCCGCGACGCCTTCCGGCGCTCGCGCTTGAGGAGAACCTTGAACGACCACGTGATCATCTGCGGCTTCGGCGTCAAGGGACGCAGCGCGCTGAAGACCCTGCTCGCCAACGGCGTCACGACGGACGAGATCGTCGTCATCGACGAGACCACCGAGGCACGCGCGCGGGCGACCGCCGGCGGCCTCGTCGCGATCGCCGGCAACACGGCCTCGACGGAGGTCCTGCTGCAGGCCGGGGTGCGCGAGGCGCGCTCGATCATCGTCGCCGTCGACCGCGACGACACCGCGGTGCTGACGACCCTGACGGCGCGCGAGCTGAACCCCGAGGCGACGATCGTCGCCGCCGTGCGCGAGGAGGAGAACGTGCACCTCCTGCACCAGAGCGGGGCATCGTCGGTGATCACGTCCTCCGAGGCGGCCGGACGGCTGCTCGGCTTCGCGGTCGACCAGCCCAAGCTCACCGAGGTGCTCGAGGACCTGATCACCGTCGGCCAGGGTCTCGACGTCGCCGAGCGCGCCGTCGAGGACGGCGAGGAGGGCCCGATCGGCGCGCTCGGCGTGCCGGGCCCGGTCGTCGCGGTCTCGCGCGGCGAGGAGCTCATGCGCTTCGACGACCCGCGCGCGCGGACGGTCAGGGCCGGCGATCTCATCGTCTACCTGCACAGCAACCGCGGCGAGCGCTGAACGGGCGTTAGCCTAGGGTTGACACCACGTCGAGAACCTGAGGAGCGTCCCACGATGGCGAGCGTCGACACCACGGCCGCACAGAGCGCGAACGGCCACGGCGGCGGAGCGCAGATCCCCGTCGAGAACCCCGCCACCGGCGAGGTGATCGCCCACGTCGCAGACCTCTCCGCCGAGCGCGTCGCGCAGCTCGCGGCGATCGGCCGCGCCGCGCAGCCAGGCTGGCAGGCGATCGGCATCCAGGGCCGTGGCCGCGTGATCGGGCGGATGCAGAAGTGGATCATGGACAACTCCGAGCGGATCGTGGAGACGATCGTCGCCGAGACGGGCAAGACGTACGAGGACGCGTACATGCTCGAGATCCACTACGCGGGCGGCGCGATCGACTACTGGCGCAAGCACGCGCCCAAGCACCTCGCCGACGAGAAGGTCCGCGCCCGCACGCTCGCCGTCCTGGGCAAGAAGATGGTCGTCCGCTACGAGGCGCTGGGCCTGATCGGCGTGATCGGACCGTGGAACTACCCGCTGACGAACTCCTTCGGCGACTGCATTCCGGCGTTGCTCGCCGGCAACAGCGTCATCCTCAAGCCCTCCGAGGTGACGCCGCTGACGTCGCTGCTGCTCGCCGAGGGGCTCGCCGACAGCGGCCTGCCCGCCGGCGTCTTCCAGGTCGCGACCGGCCGCGGCGAGACCGGCGCCGCGCTCATCGACGAGGTCGACATGATCATGTTCACGGGCTCGACGGCGACGGGCAAGAAGGTGATGGCGCGCGCCGCGCAGACGCTCACCCCCGTCGCGCTCGAGCTCGGCGGCAAGGACCCGATGATCGTCCTCGCCGACGCCGACCTCGAGCGGGCGGCGAACCTCGCCGTCTTCTACTCGATGTGCAACGGCGGCCAGACGTGCGTCTCGATCGAGCGCGTCTACGTCGAGGAGCCCGCCTACGACGAGTTCGTGCGCAAGGTCGTCGACAAGGTCGGCGTGCTGCGCCAGGGCCGGTCGACCGGCCCGGCCACCGCCGAGGTCGGCGCGATGACGTTCCCCAAGCAGTTGGAGATCGTCGAGGAGCACGTCCGCGACGCGCTCGCCAAGGGCGCGCGGGCGCTGACCGGCGGCAAGCGCCGTCCCGGCGACGGCATGTTCTACGAGCCGACCGTGCTCGTCGAGGTCGACCACACGATGAAGGCGATGACCGAGGAGACGTTCGGCCCGACGCTGCCGATCATGAAGGTCGCCGACGCCGAGGAGGCGCTGACGCTCGCCAACGACTCGCCCTACGGCCTCGGCGCGGCGGTCTTCAGCGGCGACCGCGCGCGCGGCGAGGCGCTCGCCCGGCGCCTGCAGGCGGGCGCGGTCTGCGTCAACGACGCGCTGCTGAACTACGTCGCCGTCGAGCTGCCGATGGGCGGCTGGAAGGCCTCCGGCCTGGGCACGCGCCACGGCGCCGCGGGGATCAGGAAGTTCACCAAGCAGCAGTCGCTGTTCATCAGCCGGCTGCATCTCAAGAACGACGTCTACATGTACCCGTACCGGCCGAAGGTCTCCAAGGCGCTGTTCCGCGGCGTGCGCCTGATCTACGGGCGCGGCCGGCGGCGCTGAGCCGCCCGCACGCCAGCGCCATCACACACCTGGTTGGGTAGGCATCGATGGCCGCGATCGTCTGTGGGCTGCTCTCGTCCCTGCTGTGGGGGTTCTCGGACTACCTCGGCGGCGTGAAGAGCCGCACCTTCCCGGTGCCCGTCGTGCTCGGGCTGATGTATGGCGCGTCGCTGGCCGTGATGCTCGCCTTCGTCGCGGCGCGCGGCGCGGGGCCGCCGCCCGCGGAGAACGTGCTCGCGGCGCTCGGCGCCGGGATCGTCGGGATCGCCGCGCTGGCGGCCTTCTACCGCGCGCTCGCGATCGGGACGATGAGCATCGTCGCGCCGATCGCCTCGACCGGCGTGGCGCTGCCGGTGATCGTCGGGCTGATCGGCGGCGACCGACCGGGGCTGCTGCGCTCGGCCGGCCTGGCGCTCGCCGTCGTCGGCATCGTGCTCGCCTCACGCGAGGACGACGAGGGCGCGGCGAACCCCGCCCAGCAGCGCCTCAGCATCGTGCTCGCGATCGTCGCCGGGGTCGGCTTCGGGTCGTACTTCGTGCTCGCCGAGATCGGCTCACGCGGCGACGTCGGCTGGGCGCTGCTGCTGTCGCGTACGTCGGCGTTCCCGATCATCGCGACGATCGCGATCGTCGCCCTGCGGCGCGGCGGCAGGCGCCCGCGCGGACGCGCCCTGGCCGTGCTGGCGGGGATCGGCCTGCTCGATCTCGGCGCGAACTTCTTCTACAACTACGCCACGACGATCGGCGAGCTGTCGAGCGTCGCCGTGGCGAGCTCGCTGTACCCCGTCACGACGGTCCTGCTCGCGGCGCTGTGGCTCGGCGAGCGCATCCAGGGCGTGCAGCGGGTCGGCGTGATCGTCGCGCTCGCCGGCGTGGTCGCGATCGCGGCGGGGGGTTGACGGCGCGCCCCTCGAGGGGGCGCGCCGCGGACTTGGGAGAGGGGCTCCCCAGCGGTCGTGCCGGGTGGGGAGCTGGGCCTGCGCACGCGACTGTACGCCTTTTTCGAATCGTGATGTGGAAATTTCGATCGATTCGGCGCGCTCACGGCGCGGCGATCGCAGCGCCAGCATGCGTGTCGTCACCGCGGCCGGCCGAGCGCCGACACACCCTGGCGCGCCGCCGCGCGGCGTCGGTGAACCGCTGCACCGCCGCGGGCGAAGAAGGGCCTGTAACCCGATCGGACCCGGAGGTCCCATGCTTCGTCGTCACGCCCTCGCCGCAGCGGCCGCAAGCGCCGCCGCCGCAGCTCTCGTCTGCGCGCCCGCCGCGCTCGCGGAACGCTTCGTGGCGGTCGACGCCGGCAACCGCCTGTACACGTTCGACGACAGGGCGCCCGCCGAGTGGACGCGCTCCAAGGCGCTGACCGGCCTCGCCGGCGGGGAGCGCGTCGTCGGCCTGGACGTGCGGCCGGCCGGGCGCCAGCTGATCGCCCTGACGAACAGCGGCCGGCTGTACGTCGTGCGGCGCACGAAGCTCACCGCCACACTGCTGGGCCTGGGTCCGTTCGCTCCCGGGCTGAGCGGCAGCGCGTTCGGCTTCGACTTCAACCCGACCGTCGACCGCATCCGCCTCGTCGCCGACAGCGGCCAGAACCTGCGCCTGAACCCGAACACGGGCATGGTTGCGTTCAGCGACGGCACGCTGCGCTACAAGGACGGCGACGCGGGCGCCGGCAGCGGCCCCGCCGTCGTCGCCTCGGCGTACACGAACAGCGTCGCCGGGGCGACGACGACGACGCTCTACGACATCGACTCGGCGCGCGACGTGCTGGCGATCCAGGCCCCGCCCAACGACGGCGTCCTGACGACGGTCGGCGCGCTCGGCGTGAACCTCGCCGGCCCCGTCGGGTTCGACATCTCCGCCCGCGACGGCAAGGCCTACGTGCTGGCGCGCCGCGCCGGCGCGCCGCGCTCGCGGCTGTACAAGGTCAACCTCGGCACGGGCGCCGTGCGCCAGCTCGGCGCCGTCAGCGGCGCGCCGAACCTCGTCGCCTTCGCGGCGCTCTCCAGGCCCAGGGGGTAGCCCCGCCGGCCGTTCCTGTCAGCCTTGGCGGCGTGCCGTCCGCGCTCGCCGCCGCCACGTTGCAGATCGAGCCTCTGCAGCTCGTGCCCGCGCTCGGGTTCGGCGCCATGTACGTCGTGCGCGCGCGCCGGCTGGCGCGGCTCGGGCGGCCCGTCCCGACGTGGCGTCAGGTCTGCTTCCACAGCGGCGTGGGCCTGATCGCGCTGACGCTCGTCTCGCCGCTCGCCGGCCTCGCCGACGAGGTCTTCTGGGCGCACATGGCCGAGCACCTGCTGCTCGCCGACCTCGGCGCGTTGCTGCTCGTGCTCGGCCTCACCGGCCAGATGCTGCAACCGCTGCTGCGCACGACGGCGCTCGGCTGGCTACGCCACCTGGCCCATCCGCTGCCCGCCTTCGGGCTGTGGGCGGCGGACCTGTTCTTCTGGCACCTGACGGTGCCGCACGAGGCGGCGGTCGACAACGACGTCGTCCACGCGCTGCAGCACATCCTGTTCGTCGGCTTCGGGATCAACATGTGGATGGCGCTGCTCGGGCCGCTGCCCAAGCCGGCCTGGTTCGGGAACTTCGCCAAGCTGCTGTACATCGTCGCCGTGCGGCTGACGTCGACCGTGCTGGCGAACGTGTTCGTGTGGAGCAGCGACGCGTTCTTCGACGTCTACGCCGAGGGCGAGCGGGCCAACGCGATCACGCCGCACACCGATCAGGTCGTCGCCGGCTCGATCATGATGGTCGAGGGCTCGATCCTCACGATCTGCCTGTTCGGCTGGCTGTTTCTGCGCAGCGCGCGCGAGGGCGACGAGCGCCAGGAGCTGCTCGACCTCGCCGCCGCCGGCGGGGTTGCGCTCGACGAGCGGCGCGCCGCCCGCGCGGTCTCGGCCGGGCGCGGCGAGGACCTCAGACGGCGTATCGAGGACGACTCCACGCGGTAACGTCCTGGGTATGTCCCTCATCAACAAGCTCACACAGCTCGCCAAGTCAAACAAGGGCAAGGAGCTCATCGACAAGGCGCAGTCGATCGCCAACGACCCCAAGAACCGCGAGAAGATCGAGGCGGCGCGCGGCAAGGTCGAGGAGCAGATCCATCACGCGAAGGAGAAGCTCGCCGAGAAGCGCGGCGAGAAGGACGACGAGCCGGCCGGCACGCAGACGGCGACCGATCCGGCCACGACGCCCGCCCCGCCGGCCCCGCAGACGGCGCCGCCCACCGAGGCCGACGACGGCGGCGACGAGGACGGCCCGAAGGCCGCCTAGGTCGTTGGCAGCAGCTCAGCGCTCCGCGGTCATCTGATCGGCGCGCGCGGCGAGGGCCACCACGCCCTCGCCGAAGCCATGCAGCCACGGGTCGTCGGTGCTGCCCGCCCGCGCGCGGCGGTAGTTGCCCTCCATGAAGACGACCGCCTTCCACAGCGCGAGCGTGCGGTACCAGCGGATGTCGGTCATCGATCGCCCGCTGGCGCGCTCGTAGCGCGCGACGAGCTCGTCGCGCGTGAGGAAGCCGGGCAGACGGGTCGTGCTCGACAGCTCGAACAGGCCCAGCGGCGGGTCGTCGCGCTGCACCCACAGCGCGCAGAGGTAGCCGACGTCGGCGAGCGGATCGCCGATCGTCGCCAGCTCCCAGTCGAAGACCGCGTCGATGCGCGCCGGTGCGGTCGACGCCAGCATGACGTTGCCGAGGCGATAGTCGCCGTGCACGATCGTCGGCGCGGGCGAGGTCGGCACGTGCGCCCGCAGCCACCTCGCGACGCGCTCGACGGCCGCGATCTCACGCGTGCGGTTGTGCTCCCAGAGGCCGAGGAAGCGGCGTAGCTGGCGGTCGAGATAGGCCTCGGGGCGGCTGGAGAACCGTTCCAGGCCTGCCTCGCGCCAGTCGACCGCATGCACCTCGACGAGCGCGTCGACGAGCTCCTCACCGATCCGCCGGCGCTGCGGCGGGGTGTCCAGCGCCGCGGGCACGCTCGTCGTGACGACCTCGCCGTGGACGCGCTCCATGACGTAGAACGGCGCGCCGATCAGCGCCGCGTCGTCGGCGACGGCGAGCACGCGCGGCACGCGCGCGGCGGTCGGCTCGAGCGCGCGCAGCAGCCGCGCCTCGCGCAGCACGTCGTGCGCGCTGGGCGGCAGCGGTCCGCGCGGCGGCCGGCGCAGGACGAGCTCGCGGCCGTCGCAGCGCACGAGCAGCGTGACGTTGGAGTGCCCGTCGCCGAGCGGCTCCACGGCAAGCTCGCCGTCGCCGTCGCCGTCGCCGTCGCCGGCCAGGCCGTTGCGCCTCAGGAATGCGAGCAGCGGCTCGGTCACGACGAGCGGCGCGCGGTCGTTGGATGCCGCCGCGGCGTGCGTCGCGACGACGTCGTCGGGTGCCAGCGGCGCTCCCATCTCGATGAGACGTTAGTCAGGGGTCCCGCAACCTTGCCTCGCTACGTTGGTTGGAACCTCGCGATGCGCCGACTCCTTTTCCCACTCACCGTGGTGCTGCTTCTCGCCCTCGCGCCCGCTGCGAGCGCCTCGCGCACGCAATCGCTGACGTTCGAGGGCCCGAAGGACTTCCTCAACCCCGAGTCGCGTCCCGCGGCCCTCGACGAGGTCGGCGGGCTCGGCGTCCGCTCGCTGCGCGTGATCGTCCAGTGGTCGTCGGTCGCGCCCGGTTCTGACCAGGCCGAGCGGCCCGCCTTCGAGCCGACGGACCCCGACGCCTACGACTGGGGCGAGTACGGGGCGCTGCTCGACGCCGCCCGGCAGCGCGGCTGGGAGGTGCTCGTCACGATCTCCGGCCCGGTGCCGAAGTGGGCGACGGCCGCCAGGCGCGACAACGTCACGCGTCCGAGCCCGACCGCGTTCGCGGCGTTCGTCACGGCGCTGGGGCGCAAATTCGGCGACCAGATCGACACCTGGGCGATCTGGAACGAGCCCAACCAGCCGCAGTTCTTGCGCCCGCAATTCGCCCGCGGCGGCCAGGCCGAGTCGCCGAAGATCTACCGCAGGCTGTTCCAGGCGGCCGTGCGCGGCCTCGCCAACGCCGGCCAGGGCGACGACAAGGTGCTGATCGGCGAGACGTCACCGCGCGGCAACCGCAGCCGGATCGTCCCGCCGCTGCGCTTCATGCGCGGCATGCTGTGCCTGAACTCGAAGTACAAGAAGCGCCGCGCCTGCGGCGCGCTGGATGCCGACGGCTACGCCCACCACGCCTACACGACGCGCCAGGGCCCGTACTTCGTGCCGCCCGCCCCGCACAGCCGCGACGACGTCACGATCGGCGTGCTGTCGCGCCTGACGAAGGCGCTGGACCGCGCGCGGGCCGCGGGCGCGTTCAAGAAGCGCCTGCCGATCTACCTGACCGAGTTCGGCATCCAGTCCACGCCCGACACGCAGAGCGGCGTCTCGCTCGCCAAGCAGGTGCAGTTCCGGGCGATCTCCGAGCGGATCGCGTGGACGAACCCGCGCGTCGCCGCGTTCTCGCAGTATCTGTTGCGCGACAGCGATCCGACCGGCAAGAACGAGTACGGCGGCTTCGAGTCGGGCCTGCGCTTCGCCGACGGCAGGCCGAAGCCGTCGCTGCGCGCGTTCCGGCTGCCGCTGGCGGTCAAGCGCATCGGCTCGCGGGTCTCGATCTGGGGCCTCGTGCGGCCGGCGACCGGTCGGGTGCGCGCGACGATCACCTACGCCGATCGCGGCTCGTCGCGCTTCAAGACCCTGCGCACCGTCACGACCGACGCGCGCGGCTACTTCACCGTCAGGTCGACGTACCGCAAGGGCCGGCGCTGGAATGTGAAGTGGGAGAGCTTCGCGGGCAGCCCCGTCGGGTCCTACACGGGCAGGTAGCGCACGCGGTCGAGCGCTCAGCGCCGGCCGATGAGCATGAACGTGTGCCCGAGCCAGCGCAGCCCGGGGGCCGAGCCGAAGCGGTCCAGCGCGCCGACCGCGCGCTGCGCGCGCACGGGCAGGCGCCGCCACGAGTAGCTGACGGCGTGCAACTGCGGTGTCAGCCCGGCGTTGCGGGCGGCCGCGGCCAGCCGGCGCGGGGAGAGCGGGATGTCGTCGGGTGTGCCGTGCACGCGCACGCCGAGGCCGGCGCGGTTGGCGAGCGCCAGCGCGGCACCGACCGGATGCAGGAGGTTGGGCTCGATCGCGACGAGCGCGCCGCCGGGACGCAGCAGCCGTCGGGCCTCCGCGAGGACCGGCTCGAGCGGCTCGGCGTAGGCGACGTGGTGCAGCACGAGGCGGTGCAGGACGACGTCGAAGGACGCGTCGGGGAGCGCGTCGAGGTGGCCGGCTGCGCCCTGCAGGCCCTCGTCGGCCTCGCCCTGCGCGACGGCGTGGCGCGGCCGCTCGGGGTCGATGTCGGTGGCGACGAGCCGCCAGGCCGGCTTCGGCAGCAGGTGGCGGCCCGGGTGCCAGCCGCAGCCGACCGCGAGCGCGTCGCCGCCGCTGCGTCCGAGATGGCGATCCAGCAGCTCGCGCTCGCGGCGCTTGCCGCGCTCGTACTGCTCGGCCAGCGTCGCCGGGTCGCTGAGGTTGTCGAGCAGGTTGTCGGGCGTGTAGATCTCGCTCATGGTTTCGCCGCGCGCGCGTAGGCTACTTCGCATCGCCCGCGGCCCGAACGGGCTGCTCGTCGCGCTGCTGACGGTCCGCGTGCCGATCGCCGCGCCGCGCCGCGAGCGGTAGCGGCGTCGTAGGCTGGCGCGACGATGTCGCGCTGGTCGGCCGAGAACGTCTATGGCACCGCCAAGCCGGGCCTGCGATCGCGCGCGGCGGCGGCGGCCTCCGCACGCGCCCGGCGGATCCGCCACGAGCGCCTCTTCGCGCTCACGCGCGCGAGCGAGCAGACGCGGATCGTCGACATCGGCTGCGGCCGGCTCGGGCTGCGCCGCCACGCGCCGCAGCTCGACATCACCGGCGTCGACCGCGTGCCGCGGCCCGAGTACCCGGGGCCGTTCGTACAGGCCGACGTGCTCGCGGGCCTGCCCTTCGCCGACGGCGAGTTCGATCTCGCCTACTGCTCGAGCGTCATCGAGCACATCGCCCCCGGCGACCGGCCGGCGTTCGCGGCCGAGCTGCGCCGCGTCGCGCGCGGCTGGTACGTGCAGACGCCGGCCTTCTCCTTCCCCGTCGAGCCGCACGCGCTGCTGCCGGCCGCACATTGGCTGCCGCACGCGATCCGCCGGCCCTACTGGCGCCTCGGCGTCGCCGGCGACTGGGAGGAGATCGAGCTGCTGCGCGGCGCCGAGATGGCCGCGCTGTTCGGCACGCCGGTCGCCGAGCGCGCGGGGCCGCTCGTGAAGAGCTGGATCAGCGTCAGGCCGGTCTGACGCCCGGCCGGCCGGGCGGGCGTCCGCCGGCGACATCCTCCGGCGGCGTGCGCCGTTTCGGCGCGGCCGACTAGATTCCCCTCCATGGCAGCGCAGCTCTGGTTTCTGCGACACGGCGAGGCCGAGCCGCACGACGCTCGCCCCGACGCCGACCGGCGCCTGACGGAGCGCGGCGAGGAGCAGTCGCGGGCGGCCGGGCGGGCGCTGAAGGCGCTCGACATCTCCTTTGCGCTCGTGCTCTCCAGCCCGCGCGTACGCGCGCTCGACACCGCGCGGCTGGCCGCCGACGAGCTCGCCGTCGAGGAGGTCGTGATCGACAGCTCGCTCTCCGGCGGCTTCTCCGTCGACGACGCGCTCGAGCTGGCGGCGGCCGCCGGCGAGGACAAGCGCGTGCTGTTCGTCGGTCACGATCCGGACTTCACGCAGGTCGTCCACGACCTCACCGGCGCCGCGATCGACATGAAGAAGGGCGCCGTCGCCGGCGTGCGGATGCGCAGCGCGCGGCGCGGCGAGCTGATCGTGCTGCTGCGCCCGCGCGAGCTCGGCCTGATCGTCCCGCCGGGCTGATCAGAGCCGCTTGGCCGTCGCGCGCGCGGCGATCAGCAGCGGGTCGTAGACGCCGCTGAACGGCGGCGCGTAAGAGAGGTCCAGCAGCGCCAGCTCCTGCACCGGGATGCCGGCCCAGACGGCGATGGCGAGGACGTCGATCCGCTTGGCGGCGCCCTCGACGCCGACGATCTGCCCGCCGAGCAGGCGCCCGCTGTCGGGCTCGGCGACGAGCTTGACCCAGATCGGGCCGGCGCCGGGGTAGTAGCCCGCGCGCGTGCGGTCCTTGATCGTCGCGCTGACGACCGCGATCCCGGCATCCGCCGCCTCGCGCTCGCCGATCCCCGTGCGCCCGACCTCGTAGCGGCAGATCTTCGAGACGGCGGTACCGATCACGCCGGGGAAGCGATCGTCGCCGCCGGTCGCGTTGACGCCCGCGATCCGGCCCTGCTTGTTGGCGTGCGTGCCGAGCTGGATGTTGACGTCGGTGCCGAGCACGCGGTGGCGCGTCTCGACGCAGTCGCCGGCCGCGAAGACGCCGTCGTGACCGGGGCAGCGCTGGCGGTCGTCGACGCGCAGCGCGCCGCTCTCGCCGACCTGCAGGCCGGCCTCGCGCGCGAGCGCGACGGCCGGCCTGGCGCCCGTGCCGATCACGACGTGGTCGGCGTCGAAGGCCTCGTCTGCGGTGCGCACGGCGACCGGCGCGCCGTCGTCGCCGAGCACGATCTCCTGCACGGAGGCGCCGAGCACGACGCGCACACCATGGCCCTCGGCCGCGTCCTGCACGTGCGCGGCCATGTCGGCGTCGAGCGTCGCCATGACCTGCGGCGCGCGCTCGATCATCGTCACCTGCAGGCCACGGTCGGCGAACGCCTCGGCCATCTCCAGCCCGATGTAGCCGGCGCCGATCACGACGGCGTTGCGGCCACCGCGGTCGAGCGCGACGCGCAAGCGCTCGGCGGCGTCGACGGTGACCGCGGGCTCGATCGCCTCCGCGCCGGGGATCGGCGGCGGCGCGTGCTCGGCCCCCGTCGCGACGACGAGCTGGTCGAAGCCCTCGGTCGTCTCCTCGCCGGCGGCGCTGCGGACGGTCAGCCTGCGCGCGCCGAGGTCGATCGCGACGACCTCGCAGCGGGTCCGCACGTCGATCCCCTGCGCCCGGTGCTGCTCGGGGCTGCGGCTGATGAGACGGTCGGCGTCCTCGACGAGGCCGGCGACGTAGTACGGGATCCCGCAGGCCGAGTACGACGTGTACGGGCCGCGCTCGAACGCCACGATCTCGAGCTCTTCGTCGCGCCGTCGCGCGATGCTCGCGGCGCTCATCCCGGCCGCGTCACCGCCGACGATCGCCAGTCGCTGTCGGGCCATCCGACCAGCGTATCTCTACGCTTGGACGGCGATGCCCGAGCTGCCCGAGGTCGAGATCACGGCGCGCCGCCTCGACGCCGCCCTGCGCGGCGCGACGATCGCATCGGCGCTGGCGCCGGGGATCAACGCGCTGAAGACCTTCGACCCGCCGCTGCAGGCGCTCGAAGGCAGGTCGATCACGTCGATCACGCGGCGCGGCAAGCAGTTCGTGATCGAGGTCGCCGGCGATCTCGCGCTGCTCGTGCATCTCATGAGCGCGGGGCGCCTGCAGCTCTACGACAAGCACGCCGGCCCGCGCGACCGCACATCGCGGCTGCTGCTGCGGATCGCGGATCCCGCCCACCCCGGCCGCGAGCTGCGCCTGCGCGAGTTCGGCACCAAGCAGGCCGCCTGGGTCAAGCTCCTGCCGGCCGCCGCGGTCGACGAGGAGGAGCTGATCGCGACGCTCGGCCCCGAGGCCTGGCCGCAGCCGCCCGAGGACCTCGGGCGGCGCCTGCAGGCGCCGCGCCCGCTGCACACGATGCTGCGCGACCAGCGCGTCATCGCCGGGATCGGACGCTCGTGGGTCGACGAGATCCTGTGGACCGCGCGGCTGTCGCCCTTCAAGCGCGGAAACGACCTCGCCGACGAGGAGACGCTTGCGCTGCGCGAGGCGATCGCGACCGTCCTCGACGGCGCGATCGAGCACTACGAGCAGGTCGTCGCGCTGCCGATCGCCGACAAGCTGCCGCTGCCGCTGCTCGTGCACCGCAAGGGCGGCGAGCCGTGCCCGCGCTGCGGCACGACGATCGAGCAGGTCCACTACGAGGACTACGTGATGTGC
Organism: uncultured Solirubrobacteraceae bacterium; assembly: GCA_963756465.1. Classification (GTDB taxonomy): domain Bacteria; phylum Actinomycetota; class Thermoleophilia; order Solirubrobacterales; family Solirubrobacteraceae; genus CADCVQ01. The sequence goes on along the minus strand of CAVWNK010000004.1, from coordinate 516,199 downwards.
TACTGCCCGGCCGAGCAGACGGACGGCAAGGTGCTCAAGGACCGGCGCCTGTCGCGGCTGTTGAAATAGCGCCCGCGACCGGGCGACCGGCGTCAGGCGTCGTCGCGAACCCCGTGCAGGGGGTTGGGGATCTCGATGTACGTCGGCTCCTCGTGCATGCGCGAGCGCATCTGCGCCTTGCACGGCCACGTCGCCGACGTCAGCAGCCGCTGCAGCAGCGTCGCAGCCTCGTCGCCGCGCTCGTGCTCGCGCTGCAGCACGGCCTTGAGATCGGCGAGCAGCCGCATCTCGTCGACCGCCCCTGCGACGCCGAGCGCGTTGATGACGCTGAGCGCGTTGTCGAGGAAGGGCCCCTCGCCGATCCCCGCGCCGCCGACGGCGATGTCGTCGTGCGCGGCCTGGCCGACGCGCGCGCCGCGTGCGGCGCGCAGGACCGAGTGCGCGGGCCAGCCGCCGTCGAGCTCGAGCAGCGTGTTCTGCTGGTCGCTCTCGACCGCCAGCCCGTGCTCGGCGTAGAGGCGCAGCAGCGGCACGATCGCGACGTCGGCGTAGCGGGCGAACCACTCGCGCGCGACGTCGGCGACGGGGCTGCCGCTCTCGTCGGCAAGGCGCGCGACGATCTGCCCGAGCCGGCTGCGGCCGCCGAACGGATGGTCCTGGACGAGCACCTCGACGGCGCTCACGTCGGCCGCTGAGCGCTCGCGCCAGCGGTTCTCGCGCAGCTGCACGGAGAGCCCCGGGACGGGCTTGCCATCGACCTGCACGGCGAGGTAGGCGGGATCCTGCAGCAGCGTCACGTCGGCGGCGAGCTCGGGCTCGCCGGCGAGATCGCGGGCCAGGTCGACGGCGCGCTGCAGCTCCTTGTCGTCGAGCAGCTGCAGGTCGTCGCCGACGTGCACGTGCAGCGCGAACGTCAGCTGCCACGGCCAGGCCGCGTTGTAGACCGTCGCCACCGACGCCGTCGGCGTCACGTCGCTGCCGAGCGCGCCGAGGTCGACGATGCGACCGTCCCGGAGCAGTCCGGCGACGGGCTCGTGGCCGCGCAGGTGCTCGAGCTCCCACGGGTGCACGGGCAGCAGGACGCGCTCGCCGAGGTCGGCCAGCGCCGCATCCAGCGCGGCGCCGTCGAGGGCCGGATCGCCGCGCAGCAGCCGCTCGACGAGCTCGGCGGCCGATCCGTCGTCGGCGCTGTCGGAACGCACGAGCGCGGGATCGACGGCGAGCCAGCGCAGCGCGAAGCGCGCCCCGGACTCAGGCGCGTAGGCCGTCGTCTGCGCGGGATCGAGCTCCCAGCGGCTCTTCGCGCCGGGGTGCGCGAGGTGACCCAGCAGGCCGGCCTGCTCGCTGTCGGCGAAGCTCAGCGGCTCGGCGCTCCAGAGCGCGTCGATCTCGTCGGCACGGGCGTCGAGCGACGCGCCGAGCGTCGCGACGTGCTGGCGCACGCGCGAGAGCAGGAACGTCGGGTCGGGGCCGCGCGTGCCGGCGGCGGAGATGTCGTCGTCGTAGAGCGTCGTGCCGAGCTCGTCGGCGAGCATGCCCATCAGCGTGTCGATCGAGACGGCCCACGGCTTGCCGCCTGCCATCGCGACATAGGCGGGGGTGCGGAAGCGGTGGCGGTGCGTCGGCGACAGGTGGCGCACGCCGGCGAGCACGGCGGTGCGCTCGTCGGGGAAGGGCAGCACCGCGACGAACTCGTCGCCCTCCTGGGCGAACTCCGGAACGCTGGCGGCGGGCACGGGGCGCCACTCGCCGCCTTCACGCGTGTAGCAGTTGAGCAGCGCCTCGGTGGCCGCCCTCACCGCGGCCTCGTAGCCGCGCGTCTGCGGCACCTCTTCACGCGGGCTGGCGGGAAGCGGCTCGGTCTCTTCGTGGATCTTGATGTTCACACTCATACCTCGCATGCGTCATGCCGATGCGCCGCGGTTTCAGGATCGTGCGTCGTCGGTCACAGGCTAGACAAGTGCGATCATCCGCCGATGATCGGCCCAGGCACCCCCGCTCCGGACTTCGAGCTCCCCGACCAGGAGGGTGAGCCGGTGCGCCTCTCGGCGCTGCGCGGACGCACGGTCGTCCTGTACTTCTACCCCAAGGCCGACACGCCCGGATGCACGACGCAGGCCTGCTCGATCCGCGATCGCGCGAGCGACTACGCGGGTGCCGGGGCGAGGGTCATCGGCGTCTCGCCCGACCCCGTCAAGAAGGTCAGGAAGTTCCACGACAGGCGCGATCTGAACTTCACGCTGCTGGCCGACGAGGACCACGCCGTCTGCGAGCTGTACGGCGTCTGGGTGCAGAAGTCGATGTACGGCAAGACGTACATGGGCGCCCAGCGCGCGACGTTCCTGATCGACGGCGGCGGCTGCGTGCGCCACGTCATCCCGAAGGCCTCGCCCAAGACGCACGACGACGAGGTGCTCAAGGCGCTCGGCGAGCTGCAGTCCTCCGGTCAGTCCCTGTCGCGGTAGCCGACCCGGGACGGCGCGCACCGTCGACCGACCGCACCGCCCCGGGACCGTGAAGGAGCGCCGGACGGATCGGCGCGCGAGCCCGACTCGGCGCTCCTTCATCGACATGCTGTACGAGCGCCGACGCGGCCGCCGGCGCCGGCCGGCGCGGCGCTCCTTCACGCCACGGCGCGCGCCCGCCGTGGCCGTCCCAACCGCTCAACTTTCCGCTTCTGCGCGGTCCCCGCCGCGATCGAGGTCGCGCCGGCTCGGGCACATCCGTTGCAGCGCGCAGGCCCCGCAGGCCGGCCGCTGCGCGTGGCAGGTCCGACGGCCATGGCGCAGCAGGTTCAGATGCAGCTCGAGCTCAGCTCCCGGCGGCGTCAGCGCGACGATCGCGTCGTGCAGCTCCTCCGACGGCGCCCGCGGGCGCAGCAGGCCCAGCCGCGTCCCGACCCGCGACACGTGCGTGTCGACCGGCACGTCGCGCAGCCCGAAGGAGAACAGCAGCACGCAGGCCGCCGTCTTGCGGCCCACCCCCGGCAGCGCGCAGAGGTACGCCTGCGACGCGGCCACCGGCGCCGTGCGCAGCCACTCGAGCTCGAGTGGATCGCCGATCGCGCGCAGGATCGCCTGGATGCGGGCCGACTTCACCCTCGAGATGCCGCCGGGGCGGATCGCCTCCTCGATCTCCGCCAGCGGCGCGTCGCGCACCGCCTCCCAGCTCGGGAAGCGCTCGCGCAGCCGCAGGTAGGCGACGTCGCGGTTGCGGTCGTTCGTCGACTGCGACAGGACGGTGAGGACGAGCTCCGCCATCGCGTCGCCGTGCGGCTCGGCGACCGGCACGCCGTAGACCTGCGCCAGCCGCTCGCGGATCCGCGCCACCCGCGCTCGCGCCGGGCGCCGCCAGTCCGCGCGCGCCGTCGTCACTCCAGCGCGCCCCACCGCTCGCACGCGCGCGCGGCCTCCTCGGCCGCCTCGGGCAGCGCCGCCGCGAGCGCGGACGGGTAGTAGTCGCTCTCGCCCAGCCGCGCGATCAGGACGCCGAGGAAGACGTCGCCGGCGCCGACCGTGCTGCGGACGTCCTGCGCCGGAGGCGCCCGCACGTCGAGCCGCATCCCTTTCGCGCGCAGGATCGCGCCGCCGATGCCGCGCGTGACGATGACGTGCTGCGCGCCGGCCGCCAGCAGCGACGCGGCCGCCGCCTCGGGCTCGGTCTCGCCCGTCATCAGGCGCGCCTCGGCCTGGTTGCACTTGACGAGGAACGCGCCCCGCACGCAGCCGCCCGCGAGCGTGCCGGCGCGGCCCGGGTTGGCGCCCCAGCGGTGCAGGCGGATGTTGGGATCGAAGACGATCGGGCGGCCGAGCTCGAGCGCGCGCTCGCGCGCCGCCATCGTCAGCTGCGCCTCGGCCTTGCCGGCCAGCATGTTCGAGCTGAAGAAGAACGCGTCCGTCGCCTCGACGGCGTCCAGCAGGCGCCCGTCGAGCGCCTCGATGCTCGCCTCCGCGCCGTCGCCGTAGAGCTGCCAGGTGGGCTCGCCGCGCTCGTCCACCGTCACGAACGCGACCGCCGTCCGCTTGCCGGCGGCGAGCCCGAACCAGTCCAGCTCGACGCCCGCAGCCGCCAGCCGGTCGCGCAGCCACGCGCCCCAGGGGTCGTCGCCCGCGCCGCCCGCGATCGCGACCGACGCGCCGTGCAGCGCGGCCACCGTCGCGACGTTCGCGGTCACGCCGCCGGGCGACGGCACGAACGCGTCCGCCTGCGCCGGCGAGGCGACCGGATGGCGGCAGATGAGGTCGACCAACGCCTCCCCGAGGCACAGCGTCTTCACCGCCCCAGGCTACCCTCCGCGAGCATGCCGTCGCTGACTCAGGAGACCATCGAGATCGACGACCAGCCGGTCTTCCTGCGCCGCGCCGGCGACGACGACGTGCCGATCGTCTACCTGCACGGCCTCCCGACGAGCTCGTTCGACTGGCTCTCGCCGCTGGCGCTCGGCGGCGGCATCGCGGTCGACCTGCCCGGCTACGGACGCAGCGGCAAGCGCGGCGATCTCGACTACTCGCTCGCCGGCCACGTGCGCTTCCTCGACCGCCTGCTCGAGGTGCTCGAGCTCGATCGCGTGCGGCTGTGCATGCACGACTGGGGCGCGGCGGTCGGGCTGGCCTGGGCCAGCGGGCAGCCCGAGCGCGTCGAGCGGCTCGTCGTGATCGACGCGGTGCCGCTGCTGCCCGGCTTCGCCTGGCGCGGGCCGGCGCGGCTCGTGCGCATGCCGCTCGTCGGGCCGATCGCCGTCGGGCTGAACACGAAGCGGATCCTGCGGCACGCCTCGCGGCGCGCGTCGGCCGGCAAGGGGCCGATGCCCGAGCCGTTCGTCGCCAGCGTCAGCGCGCACTTCGATCTCGGCACCGAGCGCGCGACGCTGGCGCTGCTGCGCAGCGCGACGCCGCAGTCGCTCGCGCAGGCGGGTGCGCGGCTGGGCACGATCGCCGCGCCCGCGCTCGTCCTGTGGGGCGAGCAGGACCCGTATATCCCGCAGCGCTTCGGCCTGGGTCTCGCCGCCGCGCTCGGCGACGCGATCCTCGAGGTCGTCGAGGACGCCGGCCACTGGCCGTGGATCGACCGGCCCGAGCTCGCGACGCGGATCGTCGAACACCTCAACGCGGGCTGACGGCCGCGCCTGCGAGGGTTGCGGCCGTGCTGCGCCGCATCCTGATCCCGTGTCTCGTCGCGGCGCTCGGCGCCGCCGTGTACCTGCTCGTCGCGCCGCCGAGCGCGGACCTTGCCGCCCAGGAGTACCGCGCCGACCTCGGCCTCACGCTGTGGAACAACGGCTGGTACGCCGGCCATCACACGCCCGGCTACAGCGTCCTGTTCGCGCCGCTCGGCGGCGCGCTCGGCGTGCGGCCGACCGGCGCGCTGGCGGCGGTCGCGGCCGCAGGACTGTTCGCCGCGCTCGCGCACCGCCATTGGGGCGGTGACCGCCCGCACGCTGCGAGCCTCGCCGCGCTCTGGTTCTCCGCCGCCACGACGGCCGTGCTGCTCAGCGGCAGGCTCACGTTCCTGCTCGGCGTCGCGATCGGCGTCGGCGCGCTGCTCGCGCTGGCGCACGATCGCCGCATCCTCGCGGCGGCGCTCGCCACGGTGACGACGCTGGCGAGCCCGGTCGCCGGGCTCTTCGTCGCGCTGGCGGCGGTCGCCTGGGGACTGGCCGATCGCCGCGCGCGCGGCCCCGCCGGCGCCGCGATCGCGCTCGCGGCGCTCGCTCCGACCGCGCTCATGCTGCTGCTCTTCCCCCAGGGCGGCGACGAGCCGTTCGTCGCCTCGGCGTTCTGGCCCGCGCTCGCCGGGACGCTGCTCGTCGCCGCGCTGCTGCCGGCCCGCGAGCGCGCGCTGCGCAGCGGCGCGCTGCTCTACGCCGTCGCGCTCGTCGCGGCGTTCGCGATCTCGACGCCGCTGGGCGGCAACGCCAGCCGCCTCGGCGCGCTCGTCGCGGGCCCGATCGTGCTCGGCGCGCTCGCCGGCCGCCGCCGCCCGCTGCTGCTCGCGGCGCTGGCGCTGCCGCTCGCCTACTGGCCGCTGTCTCCCGCGGTCCGCGACGTCATGCGCGCGAGCGGCGACCCGTCGATCCAGAAGCGCTACTACGCACCGCTGCTCGAGCAGCTCGCACGGCGCCCCGATCGCGGCGCCCACCGCCTCGAGATCCCGTTCACGGAGAACCACTGGGAGGCGCGTCACGTCGCGCCGCGCGTCGCGCTGGCACGCGGCTGGGAGCGCCAGCTCGACCGCCGCTACGGCGCGCTGTTCTACGACGGCAGCCTCGACGCCGCGAGCTACCGCGCCTGGCTGGACGAGCGCGCCGTCGCCTACGTCGCGCTGCCCGACGTCCCGCTCGACGACGCCGGCCGCGAGGAGGGGCGGCTCGTCGGGGCCGGGCTGCCGTACCTCGATCAGATCTGGCGCGACGAGCACTGGCGCCTGTTCGCGGTGCGACGGCCCAGGCCGCTCGGCGCGACGCTCACCGGCGGCGACACGTTCAGCGTGCGCGCGACGCGCCCCGGCGAGATCCTCGTGCGCGTGCACCACACGCGCTGGTGGCGCGTCACGGCGGGCAGCGCCTGCGTCTTTAGGGCCCCCGGCGGCATGACGCGCGTGCGCGTGCGCCGCGCGGGCACGGTGCGCATCCAGGCGCGGCTGACCGGCTCGTCCTGCCGCTCGTAACCCTGCACACGACCACGCCGGCACGCGGGACGCGCGCTGCGCGCGACGTCGCCGTCGTCGGTCCCGCCCCTGGCTGGACGCGACGCGCGCCGGCTGATCACCGACAGGGCCCGTTGCTGGGTCCCGCGAACAAGGCCCGGGACCCGGCGTGATCTTTCGTAACATGGGCACGTCCTCATGTCCGCTCGCCTCAGCACGGTCCAGGCGCGCTTGTTGCCGCACGGTCCCCTCGACGTCGTGCGTCAGGTGCTGCTGTTCATGGCCGCCTACCAGCTCTACCGCCTCGTGCGCGGGCTCGCCAACGACCCCGGTTCGGCGAACGCGGCGTTCTCCAACGCGCGCGACCTGATCCACATCGAGCAGGCGCTGAACATCTTCGTCGAGCCCTCGATGCAGGCCTTCGCCTCGGGCCAGAGCTGGCTGCTGGACGGCGCCTCGTGGATGTACATCAACGCGCAGACGTCGATCACGCTCGGCGCGCTCGCCTGGCTGTACCTCTTTCGCAACGAGAGCTTCTACTTCGTGCGCAACATGTTCCTCGTCGCCTTCGGGCTGGCGCTGATCGGCTACGCGGTCTTCCCGACGGCGCCGCCGCGCTTCTTCCCGGAGTGGGGCTTCTTCGACGCGGTCTCGGACTTCACCGGCGTCGCCCAGGACAGCGTCACGATCAACGAGCTCTTCAACCCCTACGCGGCGGTGCCGTCGATGCACGTCGGCTTCGCGCTGATGATCAGCGTGCCGCTCGCGCGGCTCGTGCGCTGGCGCCCGCTGAAGGTCTTCTGGGCGATCTATCCGCTGATCGTCGTGTTCGTCATCGTCGTGACCGCCAACCACTTCATCGCCGATGCCGTCCTGGGCGCGCTCGCGGCGGGCCTCGGCGCGCTCGCGGCCCGAGCGCTCGCGACGACGCGTCCGGATGTCTGGTCGTTCCTCCCCTCGCGAACAGCGCAGGACGGCGTCGAGGTCGGGGTCCTCGTCCCGCGTCCGGCAGAGGCGACGGCGGCGCCTTGAGCCCGGCCGACACGAGGACGCCGTCGCCGCCGACCGAGCCCGAAGCGAGCGAGCCGTCGCGCCGTCCGCGCTCGCGGCCGCTGCCCAACCGCCTGGAGATCCTGCGCGACCGCCTGATCGCCTCGCGCCTGACGCCGAATCAGATCTCGATGGCGGGCTTCACGCTCAACGTCGTCGCTGCCGTGCTCGTATGGCAGCACGAGTTCTTCATCGGCGGCGTCGTCTTCATCATCGGGTCGATCTGCGACACGCTCGACGGCGGCTACTCGCGCATGTCCGGCAAGGGCACGCCGTTCGGCGCCTTCCTGGACTCGACGCTGGATCGCATCGTCGAGGGCTTCGTGCTGATCGCCGTCGCCGTGACGTTCACGCAGCAGGGCGACGAGCTCGCCGTCGCGGCCGTCGTGCTCGCGGTGATGTCGTCGCTCGTCGTGTCCTACACCCGCGCACGCGCCGAATCGCTCGGCGTGGAGTGCAAGGTCGGCATCGCCGATCGCCTCGTGCGCGTCATCATCCTGTCGGCGGGCCTGGTGTTCGCCGACCTCGGGCTGCTGGAGCCGGCCGTGTACGTGCTGGCGGCGCTCTCGACCATCACCGTCGTGCAGCGGATCCTGCACGTAAAGGCGCAGCTGACCCAGCCCGCCGTGTAACGAGCCGGCGCTCGCGGGGTGTAATGACCCGCGAACGCTGCGACGAAAAGGAACCCCTCTGACATGACTCCCACCAACGGCAACGGCCACGGCGCCGCCTCCACCAACGGCGCAGCGCGCTACCAGTCAGACAAGGTGCGCGTAGCGATCGTCGGCGTCGGCAACTGCGCGTCGGCCTTCGTCCAGGGCGTCGAGTACTACCGCAACGCCGACGCGTCGCAGGACGTGCCGGGCCTCATGCACGTCGACCTCGGCGGTTACCACATCTCCGACATCGAGTTCACGGCCGCCTTCGACATCGACAAGACGAAGGTCGGCAAGGACCTCGGCCAGGCGATCCACGCCGGCCAGAACAACACGATCCAGTTCGCGAAGGTCCCGAAGAAGCTCGGCGTCGAGGTCCACCGCGGCATGACCCACGACGGCCTCGGCAAGTACCTCAAGCAGAAGATCGAGAAGGCGCCCGGCGAGACCGCCGACATCGTCCAGATCCTCAAGGACACCCACACCGACGTCGTCGTCTCCTACCTCCCGGTCGGCTCGGAGGACGCGACGAAGTGGTACGTCGAGCAGGTCCTCGAGGCCGGCTGCGGCTTCGTGAACTGCATCCCGGTGTTCATCGCCCGCGAGGACTACTGGAACAAGCGCTTCAAGAAGGCCGGCCTGCCGATCGTCGGCGACGACATCAAGTCCCAGGTCGGCGCGACGATCGTGCACCGCTCGCTCGCGCGCCTGTTCCACGACCGCGGCGTCAAGCTCATGCGCACGTCGCAGCTCAACGTCGGCGGCAACATGGACTTCTTCAACATGCTCGAGCGCGAGCGGCTGGAGTCCAAGAAGATCTCCAAGACGAACGCCGTGACGTCGATCATGGGCCACGAGCTGCCGCCCGAGGACGTCCACGTCGGCCCGTCGGACTACGTGCCGTGGCTGACGGACCGCAAGTGGGCGCACATCCGCCTGGAGGGCAACTCCTTCGGCGACGTGCCGCTGACGGCCGAGCTCAAGCTCGAGGTCTGGGACTCGCCCAACAGCGCGGGCATCGTCATCGACGCGGTGCGCTGCTGCAAGCTCGCGCTCAACCACGGCCTCTCGGGCCAGCTCGACGGCCCGTCTTCGTACCTCATGAAGTCGCCGATGAACCAGCGCCCCGACGACGAGGCGCACGCCGACACCGAGAAGTTCATCGCGAAGTACGCGCGCAAGCCGGGCACCGAGCCGAAGGCGGCCAAGCGCTCGGCGAAGAAGGCGCCACCGGCCAAGAAGTAGGCCTGCCTGCCCCGAGCGCGGGCTAGGATCCGTGCCATGAGCACGGACGACAGCAGCGCCCAGACCGCACCCACCGCGAAGACGGCCGCGCCGGCACGGACGCTGGCGACGCTCGTCCTCGACGCCGCCACCCGCTACCGCAGCGCGGCGATGCGCTCCCCGCAGGGCGACCGCTGGGAGAGCACGTCCTACCCGCAGCTCGGAGCCGACGTGCGCGCGATCGCCAAGGGACTGATCGGCCTCGGCGTCGAGCCCGGCGATCGCGTCGCGATCCTCTCCAACACGCGCGCCGAGTGGACGCTCGCCGACTTCGGCGCGATCTGCGCGGGCGCCGTCGTGGTGCCGGTCTACCAGACCAACTCGCCGGAGGAGTGCCAGTACGTGCTCGAGCACGCGGGCGCGGCCGTGCTCTTCTGCGAGGACGAAGGCCAGCTCCAGAAGCTCGCCGAGATCCGCGACGCGCTGCCCGACCTCGAGCACGTGCTGCGCTTCGAGGGCTCCGGCGACGGCGCAATGACGCTCGACGACCTGCGCGCCGCCGGCGCCGGCGTCAGCGACGCCGACCTCGATGCGCGCGTGGCCGCGATCGGCTCCGACGACGTCGCGACGATCGTCTACACGTCCGGAACGACGGGCCCGCCGAAGGGCTGCATGCTCACCCACGGCAACCTCATCTCCGACGTCGACGGCATCCACCAGGTGCTGACGATCACGCCCGACGAGGACGTTCTCTACGTCTTTCTGCCGCTCGCCCACGTGCTGACCCGGATCGTCCAGCTGTTCGCGATCGACGCCGGCGGCGAGATGGCCTACTGGCGCCGCGACCCCAAGAAGATCGTCGAGGACGTCCAGCTCATCAAGCCGACGTACCTGCCGTCGGTGCCGCGCATCTTCGAGAAGATCCACACGGCCGCGACGTCCAAGGCCGAGGCGGCCGGCGGCGTCAAGGCGAAGCTCTTCCACTGGGCGGTCGGCGTCGGGCGCGAGGTCGCGCGGCGCGAGGATCGCGGCGGCCACCCCGGCGCGATCCTGAAGGCCAAGCACGCGCTCGCCGACAAGCTCGTCCTGCACAAGATCCGCGACCTCTTCGGCGGCCGCGTGAAGCTCGCGCTCAGCGGTGCGGCGCCTATCGACACCGAGATCCTCGAGTTCTTCCACGCCGCCGGCGTCTGGGTGCTCGAGGGCTACGGCATGACCGAGACCTGCGCCGTCGAGACGCTGAACACGATCGAGCAGCACAGGTTCGGCAGCGTCGGCCGGCCGCTGCCGGTCTGCGAGGTGAAGATCGCCGACGACGGCGAGGTGCTCATGCGCGGCCCGAACGTCTTCAAGGGCTACTACGCCAACGAGAAGGCGACCGCCGAGACGCTGTCGGCCGACGGCTGGCTGCACTCGGGCGATCTGGGCGAGCTCGACGCCGACGGCTACCTCAGCATCACGGGGCGTAAGAAGGACCTCATCATCACCTCCAGCGGCAAGAACATCTCGCCGTCGAACATCGAGAATGCGCTGAAGCTCTCGCGCTGGATCTCGCAGGCGGTCGTCTTCGGCGACCGGCGCCCATACCTCACCGCGCTGCTGACGATCGATCCCGACGAGGCCGGCGCCCTGGCCGAGAAGGTCGGCGCGTCCTCGAAGGACCCGGCCGCGCTCGCGCAGGATCCCGCCGTGCGCAGCGAGCTGCAGGCGGCCGTCGACGCAACGAACGCGAAGTTCGCGCGCATCGAGCAGGTCAAGAAGTTCACGGTGCTCGAGCGCGACCTCTCCCAGGAGGAGGAGGAGCTCACGCCGACGCTGAAGGTCAAGCGCAACGTCGTCTACAAGCGCTACGCGGACGAGTTCACACGGCTGTACGACGGCGGCTGACCGCCGCCGGATACGACGTCCGTCGAGCCCCGTCCGGCGGGCGCATGCTGCACGTCAGCTGTTGTTGAACACGATCACCTGGCCGGCGGCCGCCGCCGAGGCGGCGTACTGCGCGGTTCCGGCGTAGGCCGAGGACACCTGCCACGTGCCGATGTCCTGGCGGTCGCTCGTCGTCACCGAGGCGGTCCAGTTGCCGGCGGCGTCGGTCGTCGTGTTGACCACCGTCGTCGGGCCCGGGACCGGCGGCCCGGCGCCGAGGCGGTCGGGGCGCTTGAACGAGATCGCGACCGCCGAGCCGGCCCGGCGCGGCGGCGAGGTTGCCGGTCATCGTGACCGTCGCGCTGCTGCCGAACGGCACCTGCTGGTTGGTCGTCGGGCAGTTCTGCGTCAGGCTCGTCGTCGCCGGCTGCACGCCGTCGACCGACGAGCCCGGTGCGTGCGCGCTCGGCGAACTGGATGAACGTGCGGTTCTCCTGGCCGTCGTTGACCTGGCCGTCTCCGTCGGTGTCCTGGAACTGCGCCTCGACGCCCTGTCGAGCATCGGCCCGGTCGGCGGCGACGTCTCGTAGTGGATGATCTTCGCCAGCTGGGCGTCGAGCTGGGCGACGTCGTTACCGAGGATCCGGCCGACGGCGACGTCGGGCAGCTCGTCGCTGTCGTTCTTCGTCGAGTACGGGTTGTCGGACGGGATCGCGCCCGGCCCGGTCGTGAACGTCGGCACGAACTCGTCGTCGCCGATGATCGTCGGCGCAGCCGGCTGCGGGACTTTTCTCGTCCGGCGCGGATCGGGCATTCGTGCGCTCCCTATCCTCAAGGCGTGCCCGACGACCGCCTCGCGATCGCCCATGTGACGCCCTATCCGTGGGGCACGGGCCGCCACGAGATCACGACCTTCGTCGAGCGGACGACCGCCGAGCTGGCGGCCCGCGGCCATCGCGTGCTGATCGTCGCGCCGTCGCGCTCCAGCGAGGCCGTCCGCGAGACGCGGCAGGCGATCAGCGCCGCGCGCGACGATCCCAGCGCGCTGCTGCCCGAGCCCGGCGCGCCGCCGCGCGTGCTCGCCGTCGGCGACGCCCTGCCCGACCTCCCCGGCGGCTCGCGGCGCGCGCCGGCGCTGCCCGTCGACGTCTCGCGCACGATCGAGAACCTGCTGACGATCGTGGCGCTCGACGTCTGCCACGTCCACGAGCCGTTCGCGCCGTCGACCTCGAGCGCCGCGCTGCGTCATTCGCGCGCGTTGAACGTCGGCACGTTCCACCGCCCCAGCGAGCGCATGCTGTCGACCCAGGTCGCGCGCAAGGTCGTCCAGCTCGTGCTCGGCCGCCTCGACGCCCGCACCGCGAGCTTCGGTGCGACGCGCGACCTCATGCAGCGCTTCTTCCCCGCCGACTACCGCGTGCTGCTACCCGGCGCCGACCCCGCCGCGGCGCGCATGCCGGCCGCCGGCGGGCGCGTGCGCTTGGGCTTCGTCGACGGCGAGGAGCGCCCCGCCCTGCGGCTGTTCCTGCGCGCCCTGCGGCGGCTGGATCCGGCTACCCCGTGGGAGGCGACGATCGTCTCCGCGCGCGGACCCTCGAGCACGACGCCGCTGCGTGCCGACATCGAGGCCCGCGTGCGCCACGTGACGCCCGACGAGCTGCCCGAGGCCGCCTTCCTGGCGCAGACCGACGTGCTCGTCGGCGCCTCCGACGGCGCCGCACCGACGCCGGGGCTGTTCCTGCGCGCGCTGAACGCCGGCGTCGTGCCGCTGACCTCGCGCCTGCCGGCGTATGAGGAGGCGCTGGGCGAGGGCGAGCTGGGCCTGCTGTTCGAGCCGCGCGACGTCGAGACGCTCGCCGCGCAGCTGGAGCGCCTCGCGACCGACGGCGCCCTGCTCGAGCGGTTGCGATCCGCCGCCGGGCCGGTCCGCGGCATGCTGACCTGGGAGCGGGTCGTCGACGAGCTCGAGGATGTCTACGCGACCCTCGCCGCCCGCCGCCATCCGCTCGCCGGCAACCCGCGGCTGGGCGCCAGGCTGCGCACGCGGCCGCGGATCGACGTCGACCTGCACATGCACACCGACCACTCGCACGACTGCGCGACGCCCGTCGAGGTGCTGCTTGCGACCGCCCGCGAGCAGGGGCTCGGCGCGATCGCGGTGACCGACCACAACGAGGTCTCCGGCGCCTTCGAGGCACGCGACAAGGCGGCCGAGTTCGGCATCAAGGTCATCGTCGCCGAGGAGGTCAAGACGGCCGATCAGGGCGAGGTGATCGGCCTCTTCATCGAGCAGAAGATCGCGCGCGGGATGACGCTCGCCGAGACCGTCGCCGAGATCAAGCGCCAGGGCGGCCTCGTCTATGTGCCGCATCCGTTCGACCGCATGCACTCCGTGCCCGACTACGAGCACCTGCTGACGATCGTCGACGAGATCGACGCGATCGAGGTCTATAACCCGCGCGTCGCGATCGGCTCCTTCAACGAGGAGGCCGCCCGCTTCGCCGCCAAGTACCGCATCCTCGCGGGCGCCGGCTCGGACTCGCACGTCGCGCAGGGCCTGGGCTCGGTGCGCGTGCGGATGGCCGACTTCGACGGGCCCGAGGAGTTCATCGAGGCGCTGCGCGAGGCGGAGATCACGACGAAGCCCTCCTCGCTGCTCTACGTCCAGGCGCTGAAGTTCCTCGAAACGAAGGCGACGCCGCAGAGCGCGCGCCGCGCGGTTCGCGACCGGCGCGTGCGAAGAGCGACGCGCAAGTCGTGATGCACGCGCAGGGTCGGCCGTCCGAGCCGTCGAAACCACCGGCGACCATGCCCGCGACCGACGACGAGATCCGCGAGAAGTACCTCGAGCGGGCGATCCGAGAACTCAACACGCTGACGCGCGAGATCCAGGGCTGCTCGCACTGCCCGCGCGGCCAGCTCATGCCCGTGCTCGGCTCCGGCCACCCGCAGGCCGACATCTTCCTGCTCAAGCACGCGCCGATGCCGCCCGAGATCGAGGAGGGCGTGGCGTTCTACGGCCGCGCCGGCACCGCGCTGATGAAGGCGTTCAAGCGCCTGGCGATCGATCCGCTGGCGGTCTACGGGACGCTGTGCGTGAAGTGCCCCGTCAGCGACACCTCGCTCGCCGACCCCGAGTGCATCGCGCGGATCGCCGAGGAGCTCGCGATCGTGCAGCCGAAGATCGTCGTCGTCATGGGCGAGGACGCGCTGGCGGCGCTCAACGACCTCGGGCTGCCGCTCGCCCGCCCGCTGCTCGATCAGCCCGGCGAGGTCCAGCGCCTGACGCCCTCGATCGAGGCGCTGTACGTGCCCAACATCGACGAGGCGCTCGACGAGGAGTCGGCGAAGCGGGCGTTCTGGTCGGCGTTCAGGGTGCTCGGCGAGTGGTACGCCGACCTGCCTCCCTACTGATCGGCCGCTCGAGCCGGCGCCGTCCGGGCGTGGTCACGCTGGCGTTCGCGATGCCGCTGGCGGCGCTCGTCTACTTCCTCGCCGCACCGGCGCTGCCCGCGCTGTCGCCCGGCGACGTGACGGTCCTCGTCGCGGGCGGCATCGGCGTGCTGTTCGTCGCATCGACGACGCTGTCGCTGCTGCCGGCCCGCGAGACGCTGATCGGGCCGCTGCTGATCATCCTCGGCACGGGACTGCTCGTCGCGGCGCTGAACCTCGACGGCGAGGAGGGGGTCGGCGCCGGCGCGAACGTCGCCGAGGCGCTGCTGGCGAGCGCCGTCGGGTTGCTGCTCGCGCGGCTGTTCGCGGTACCGATGAGCGCGGTCGCCGTGCCGCTGTTCGCCGCCCTCGTCGACATCGTCTCGGTCTGGACGGGGCCGACGGCGCGGATGCTCGAGGACGGCGACGATCGCGTCGACCCGCTGAGCTTCGACTTCCCTGCCTGGGGCGGGACCGGCAGCGCCGGCCATCTGGGCCTCTCCGACGCGCTGTTTCTCGCGATGTTCGCGTCCTGGGGCGAGCGCTACGGCTTTCGCCGCAAGCTCACGCTGACCGGGATGGTGCTCGGCCTGCTGGCGTCCGTCGCGCTGTCGGTGGCGCTCGACGAGACGATCCCGGCGCTGCCGCTGATCGCCGCCGGGTACCTGCTGCCGAACCTCGACCGGATCGGCCGGCTGCTGCGCCACGCGGAGCAGCCGGCGGCCGCCTGAGCAGCTTTTTCCACGCGCCGGGAGCGTCCTGGCAGAGTGCGCTCAGCGGACGAGGAGCGCGCAGTGTCACGGACGTTGGCAACGGGGATGCTGGCCGCCGCGCTGCTGCTCGGCGTCGCCGCGCCGGTGCGCGCGGTCGAGCGGTCGGTACGGCCCGACGCTGATCCGACCTGCCTGATGACCACCAACTGCTACCTGGCGATCGGCCTCGCGGTGGCCGACGCGCAGAACGGCGACATCATCACGATCGGCCACAACGGCGGCGCCGCGTACAGCGAGAACGTGATCATCGGCGGGCGCAGCGACGTCACGTTCCGCGGCCAGCCCGGCGCGCGTCCGACGATCGCCGCGATCGCCGCCGACGACGCGCCCGCGCTCTCGCTCGCGGCCGGCGCGGACCGCACGACGATCTCCCACCTCGCGTTCTCCGCCAGCCCCGACGACGCCGCGATCAGCAGCGACCCGACCGTCACGGGCCTGCGGCTGTCCGACAGCGGGGCGCTCTGCAGCGGCGCCGTCGAGTGCCTGCGGCTGCAAGGCCCGTCAGCGTCCGTCGCCGACACGAGCGTCTCCTCCCCCGGCGGCGTGCCGATCAGGCTCTACCAGGGCGGCACGCTGCTGCGCGCGACGACGACCGGCGGGCCGCTCTCGATCGTCGCGCTGTCGCCGCAGCATCCAGCGGCAGTGCTCGAGTCCTCGATCAGCTCGCCCGCGACCGGCCTGCTCCTGAGCGGCCTCTCGGGCACCGTCAGCCGCACCGTCGTCAACAGCAGGGCGATCAGCGCCGTCCAGGTCCAGGGCAGCTTCGCGACATGGTCGTTCTCCAACTCGCTGCTCACGACGGGCGCCGCCGGTGGCGACGCGCTGGACCTCCAGGGCTCGACGATGACGACGCTGCGCAACGCGACGATCGTGGGACCCGGGCGCGCGATCGGCATCCTCACGTTCGCGCCCGCGGCGGCCCAGCTCACCGCGACGAACACGGCGCTGCGCGGCGGCCAGGGCGACGTCTTCGTCGATCCGGGCTCGACGGCGACGCCGGGCCTGACGATCAGCAACTCGTCGCTGCGCGGGCTCGCCGCCGGCAGCGCCGCCGCGCCGATATCCGGCGGCGCCAACCTCAGCGGCGATCCACGCTTCGCCGGGCCCGCCGACTTCCACCCCCTCGCCGGGTCGCCGCTCGTCGACGCCGGCGCCGCCGTACCGGGCGGCGACCTCGACCTTGACGGCGTCGAGCGCCCGCGCGGGCTGGCGCCCGACATCGGCGCCTACGAGTCGCCGTTCGGCCTCCGGCCTGTGCCTCCGCCGCCTCCGGCGCCCGTGGCGCCACCTCCTGCGTCCGCGGCGGCGCCCCCGCGGGCGTCGCCGCGGCTGCTGTCGCTGTCGCTCAGGCCGGCGACGTTCCGCGCGGCCGCCAGCGGCCCGAGCGTGAGGTCCGGCTCGACGAGGACGGCGGGCTCGATCGTGACCTTCCGCCTCGACGTCGACGCGCGCGTCACGTTCACCGCCCAGAGGCGCAGCGCCGGCGTGCGCAGCGGCGGCAGGTGCGTCGTGCGCGCGAAGCGTATCCGGGGCCCGCGCTGCACGCGCTACGTCGCGCAGGCCGGCTCGTTCGCGCGCACCGCCACGAGCGGCACGAACAGCCTGCGCTTCACGGGACGCCTCAGCAACCGCCGGCTGCCGCGCGGCACATACCGCCTGCGCGCCAAGCCGCGTGCCGGCGACGCCGCCGCGGGGCCCGTCCGCGACGCGGCCTTCACGATCACGCGCTGAGCGCGCCTGCGCGCTACGGCGTGATGATGATCTTGCCGAGCTTGCCGCCGGCGGCGAAGTGGTCGTAGGCGGCCGCGACGTCGTCGAGCGCGAACGTCTCGGCGACCGGCACGCGCAGCGCGCCGCGCGCGAACCACGGCAGCACCTCGCGCTCCAGCGCGCGCGCCGTGGCGGCCTTCTGCTCCAGCGGCCGGGCGCGCAGCGTCGAGGCCATGATGCGCCCGCGCTTGGCCATCAGGACGGCGAGGTTCAGCTCGGCCTTCGCGCCCGCGCCGATGCCGATCACGACGATCCTTCCCCCGCTGTTCAGCGCCTTGACGTTCGCGGCGAGGTTCGGCGCGCCGACGAGCTCGAGGATGACGTCGAACGGGGCGTGCTGCTCGAAGCCGTCGGGGTCGAGCACCTCGTCGGCGCCGAGGCCGGCGACCGCGTCGCGCACCGCGGGGTTGCGCACCGTCGCGCTGACGTGCGCGCCGAGCGCCGCGCCGAACTGGACCGCCGCCGTGCCGACGCCGCCCGCCGCGCCATGGACGAGCAGCCGCTCGCCGGGGCGCAGCCCGGCCTGCGTGACGAGCGCGTCGTGCGCGGTCGTGAAGACCTCGGGCAGGCCGCCGGCGTCCGGGAACGCGACCGCGTCGGGGACCGGCATGAGCTGGCGCTCGTGGACGACCGCGAGCTCGCCCTGGCCGCCGCCGCCGGCGATCCCCATGACGAGATCGCCGAGCGCGAAGCGCGCGGCGCCGTCGCCGAGCGCCGCGACCTCGCCCGCGAGCTCGAGACCCGGGATGTCCTGCGGGCTGCCGGGCGGCGCCGGGTAGCGCCCGCGGCGCTGGAGCATGTCGGCGCCGTTGACGCCCGCCGCTCGGACACGGACGAGCACCTGACCGGCGCCGGGCTCGGGGTCGGGGTGCTCCTCGACGAGGACCTCGCCGTCGCGGATCGTGGCGGCACGCATCGGGGGGCGAGTCTAATGGGCACGCCCTGACGCGCGTCGCTCGCGACCCGCCGTCAGGTGCCGTGCCCGCGCAGATGCCGGGCGACGTCCTCGGCCAGCCCGCTGCGCTGCACGTTCGCGATCGCCTCGGGCAGCCTCGCGGCTGCGGCGCGGACCGCCGACTCGAGCGCGGTGAGCGGGTCGCCGGAGAGCGAACCTCGCTGCGACAAGAGGCGCAGAAAGGCGCACATGCACTCCGGGATGTCGGCGAGAATGTCGGCGTCGGTCTGGACCATGCCCGGGAGCCAGGTCAGCACGAACTCACGCACGTCGGCGACCGTCCAGCGCCCGAGCAGGCCGTCGGCATAGCGGCCCTTGAACTCGATCATCGCGCCGCCCACAAGGTCGCCCGAGCGCCAGACGGCGTTCCCCGGATCCTCCGGTGTCGCGCGCTCGAACTCCGCGAGCAGCGCGGTCATCAGCTCGAACAGAAGGCCATCGTCGAGCGCGCCGACGCGCAGGGCACCACCGCCGACGTCGAGCAGCAGTGGGAGGGGCGGGGCAGCGTCGGGCGGGAGGATCAGCGCGAGCGCGCTGCCGAGATCGGGCGCAACGGCCATCCGGGCTGCACGTGTGCGCTCGGCGGCGGCCGCGAGCCGCTCGAAGAGTGCGTCCGAGGACAGCTCACGGACATCGGCCTGCGCGTCCAGGCGCGGGGCGAGCAGCCGCTCGACCGCCTCGTCGACGATCCCGCCTGCGATCAGCCGGCCCCCGCTCACCGGGCGCAGCGCGATGAACCAGCAGCGCCGCTCGGGGACGTCCCGCACGCGCGCGAGGGTGACGAGGAGCAGGTCGCGCGCGTCGATCGGCAGCAGCGATGCGCTCAGCACCGCGGCCGCCTCGCGGCTCATGCTCTCGGCCTCGCTCTCACGCCGGCGCTCGGCGCCGCCCGTCGCAACCTCTGCCTCAGCCATGAACACAACCTCATACGCATCCGTTCAATATCGCAGTGTAGCTCGGTCACGCCCCTGATACACCGTAGTGCGGTCTATCGTAGGAAGTCCGCCAGACGCGCCGCGGCGAGCACGAGAAACATTGCCCCGAGCACCCACGAGGCGGAGCGCAGCACGGCCGGCCGGGCACCGGCGGACGGTCCCCGCAGCGCGCGCAGGACCTCACCTGCGAGCAGCACGACGGCAAGTGCACCGCCAACGATCAGCCCAGCCGCCGTCATGCCCGCACCCCTGCGCTCGCCGCGAGCTGGCGGGCCGCCCCCGCGATCGTGATCGAGGCGAGCAGCACGTAACAGGCGACCGGCGACCATGTGCCGGCGTACAGGAGCGCTCCCACGACGATGAGGTCGATCGAGATGCTCAAGGTGATCGCCACCGTCGCCGTGCCGATCGCGTCGTGCAGCCCGATCAGCGGCGCGAGCGCGAGACCGGGGCAGGCGAGCAGGAACCAGACGACCAGCAGCGACCGCAGCGGCGACGTACCGCCGACGACGAGCGCGAGGCCGAGCGCCAGGACGGACGCCAGCAGGAGCGCGGGCAGCAGGCGAGAGCGTTGCAACACGGTCATCGCTCGCCCTGCGCGCGCTGCTGGCGCAGCTCGAAGATCGTGCCGCCACGGTTGCTGTAGACGCGCCTGAACTGCGGCGAGGCCGACAGCGCGCGCTCGAGCTCGGCGATCGTCCCCCAGCGGGGCCGCCCGAAGAGCGCCTCGTACTGACGGGTGTTGCGCGTGATGAGCACATATGTCCGGCTCGCACCGGCGATGCGGACCACTTCCTGCGCAAGGTCCGCCGGGGGGGTCGGGAGGTCCTGCAGCGCTCCGTCGATCGTGCGCTGGCGGATCTCCCCCAACCGCGCGAACTCCCACGAGATCTGGGGGTTGGGCGCCAGCAGAAGGGCACCGTCGGGCGCGATCTCATAGGCGCGCTGCACGACCCGTACCTCGTCGGGCGCGAAGAGCTCGATCTGCAGGTTGCCGTAGCGCGTGACGAGGAACGCGCCGCCGGCAACGGCGGCGAAGATCCCGACGGCTGCGACCGATGCGCGCCCGGCCCGCCTGGGAACGAGCGAGGCGACGAGCACCGCGACGAACGGCAGGCTGAACAGGTAGACACGCAGCACGATCTCGCCGCCGTAGGCCTGCAGGACGACGAGGCTGAACGGCACCGCCGCAAGCACGACATGGGGCACGAAGGAGCGCGCGCGCCGGCGCAGGAGCAGCAACGCCGCGAGCAGCGCGAGCAGCCACGCGGCGGCGGCCGTCAACAGCCGCAACTGCGTGACGAGAACGTGCTGCGTGCTGCCGCTGACGCGCCCGCCGACGCTCGAGCTGATGGTGGCGCCGACATGGCCGACCTGGTCCTTCAGCGCGTCGATGTGACCGTTGAGATACGTGCCGGCCGCAAACACGACCCACGCGACGGTCAGCACGAGGATGATCGCCGGCAACGCGCGAAACGCGCATCGGCGCAGCAGGACGAGCGCCGCGATGGCAGCGAGCATCGCGAACGGGGTGAGCTGGTGGGTGCCGACCGTCGCCAGCACCGCCAGGAAGCAGACGACCATCAGCGCTGCCCGCGCCTGCGGCTGCACTTCTGGGTCGTCTGCTCGCTGCAGCCAGCACAGCACGATCGCGACGACGCTCAGGTAGAGCACGAACGTCAGGCCCTGAGGCGACGGATAGTCCTGGTAGACCCAGTTGCCGACGTAGAACACGCCTGCCACGAGGTACGGAAAGCGCCGCTCGTCGCTGGCGCTGGCGCCGATCAGCAGCAGCGGCGGGAGATAGAGCAGGTTGAAGACCAGCGGCGTCCAGCGCGAGAGATCGAGTGCGCTCTCCAGACCGGCGAGCTGGACCGCGACGGCCTCGAGCGCGAAGAAGCCCGGCCAGTTGAAGTACGCGTTGATGCTCGGATCGACGGATCCGTGCTGCGCGACGTACGAGCTGACGCCGGCATGGCGCCACGCGACGTTGAAGCTCGTCACGTCGGAGATCAGATGCGGCGCGCCATACAGCACGAAGACGAGGACGACGACGTGGACGAGGCGGCCGCGCTGCGACGTCTGCGGGCGCACGAGCGCTGCGGCACAGCCAACGCAGCTGAGCACGACGGCGGCGATCGCTGCGCCGGGAACGGCCGAGACGAGTCCCAGGTCGCCGACGCGGTCGGCGCGCGCACCGAGCATGAGGATGGTCCACAGCAGCGCCCCCAGCGCCGTGAGGAGATGCGGCCACCAGAGCGCCGTCGCGCGCAGCAGCGCGCCAGCCCTGGCGTGGGCGGGCCCTCGCGCCGGGGCCGCGACCGAGACCGAGGCCGCGCGCGTGCCGGCGAGCGCCGCGGCGACCTGCGTCGACACATCGTGCAGCTCCGCGGCACCGGCCGCCGTGACGATGCGCAGGTCGCGCCTGCCGTCGGGCGTCGTCCGCAGCATCGCGCTGCCGATCCAGTCGCGCGCGATGACGAGGTGCCCTCCGCGCTCGCTCGCGAACAGCAGCCGTCGCGTCGTGATCGCGAGCACGCCGGCCTCGCCTGGCTCGTGTCCGACGGCGAGCACGGCGAGCGCGCCGTGACGGACGCCGAACAGCGCGTCAGACGTGCACAGGACCGCCTCTCCGGGCTGCACCCGGCCACGGATATCGACCTCGAGGGCTCGCCGGCGATCCTGCTCGTGCGCTCCCGCGGGCGCGCCTTCCCTCAGCTGTGGAGCGCCGCCGGCCATCGCCGGGTCAGACCGCGGGGCAGCGGGCATGCAAAAAAAGTAGCGTGGGGTCGCAATGGTGCCGCGTACGCTCGCCGACCGGTGCTTTGACCTGGCGGGACGCGCAACGCTGGCGGTCGCCGACCTCGACGAGCGCGCGCAGCGCACCGTCGTGTCCCAGCTCGATCCGTTCGCCCCCGGCGCCGTCGCCGGCGACGCCGATGTCGTGCTCTGCGGGGCTGCGGCGGGCAGGTCGTGGTGCATGACCGAACTGCACAACCCGGCGGGCGACGCGACCGTCACCGGCTGGGACGGCGATGCGCTGTATCTGCGGATGAACGGTCGCTGGTGCCGGCTGCCGGACCTGCTGGACGTGGGCCCGCTGCGGTTCGAATTCGAGCGCGACTTCCCGCTCGCGCGGGCGTTCGCCGCGCTCGTGCGCCCTGCGCTGCACATCGGCCTGCTGCGCCGCGGGCATGTCGCGGTCCATTCGACCGCCGTCGAGATCGGCGGCGGGGGCGTCGTCGTGGCCGGATGGTCGGAGAGCGGCAAGACGGAGACCGCCCTGGCGCTGATGGAGCGGGGCGCCGGATTTCTGACCGACAAGTGGACCGTGGTCGGTGCCGACGGGATGCTGACCGCGTTTCCGATCGGCGTCGGCGTGCGCCGCTGGGTCCTGCCCCATCTCACGCGCCTGCGTGCGGCGCTGCCACGCAGCTCGCGCGTGCAGTTCACCGCGGCGGCGGCGGCCGACAGGTCGTCGCGCCCGTTGCGCCTGCTCGCACGGGGTCGTGTCGGCGGACTGCTCGCCGACACTGCCGAGCATGCTGTCGCGCTGGCCGACCGGGCGGCGCTCTCGCCCAGCCAGCTGCGGGCCGCCTACGGGCAGACCGATGACCCGGCGCGGCGCGTGCCTCTGGCCTGTATCGCCCTGCTGGTCAACGTCGAAACGGACGAGGTCACCGCCGAACCGGCAGATCACCGCTGGGTCGCGGAGCGCCTTGCCCGCTCGGCCGCCGTCGAGCGCCGCGCGTGGTTCGCCCTCCAGGAGCGGGCGCGCTACGCGGCTCCCGGACGCGTTGCCGACGAGCACGTCGAGGCGGTCGTGGCGCGCGAGCGGGAGCTGCTCGAACCGGTCCTGGCCGCGACGCGGGTGCTGCTTGTGCGAGCACCGTTCCCCGCCGACCCCGGGCGCGCCGCGGACGCAATCCTGCGGGCGCTGCGGTGACACCGCCGATCCCGGCACGCTACGTATTCGGTCCCGGGCTCGAGCTGCGCATCCGCGGTGACGCCGGCGCACTGCGCCACTTCGGGGCCGAGTATGGCGAGGCCGCCACGGGCGACGGCGGCACCTCACCGGCGATCGAGGTCGACGTCGAACGCAGGCGCCGGCGCGGTCCATCCCAGCTCGCGGGCGGCACTTCCCGGATCGCGGGCGGTCACAAGACCGTGCGCTGGCAGGTCGCGGTCGGCGATCCCGCGGCCGGCCCGCTGACTGCGCAGATTCGCCTGGGCGGCGCGCCGCGCAGCTTTGCGCTGTCGCTCGTGCAGGGCTACTTCGTCGAGTCGCTGATCGCTGTCGCGGCCGCGCGCGCAGGCTGCGTCCTGCTGCCCGCGGCGGCGATCGCACAGGACGCGGGCGCACTCGTGATGCTCGGGGCCTCCGGCACGGGCAAGAGTTCGCTGAGCGTGCGTGCGCTCGCGAGCGGCTGCGGCGTCCTCGGCGACGACCAGATCCTCATCGACCGGGAGGCGAACTGCCGTCGCTTCCCGCGGCGGATGCGCTTCTACTCCGATCTGCGGCTGACGGCGCCGGCGGCGTGGGCGCGGCTGCCCGCCGCGGCCCGCGCCGGCCTTCAGGCGCGCCGCGCGGCGCGCGTCCTGAGCCGCGGCCTCGTCGCGCCCTCCCTGCCGATCGCCGCCAATCTCGTCGGTGACCCGGGTGGCGCGGGACCACTCGCCGCACGCCGGTTCGTGCTGCTCGATCGCGCGGCGGGCGTCGCAACGCTCGGCACACGGCAGGTCGCCCCCAACGACGCCGCCGCCTACGGGCTCGCTCTGCTCGCCGCCCAGCGCGAGCGCTTCGCGGCGGGGCTCGATGATCGCTGGCGCAGCGCGCTCGACGAGGTCGCCGCGGTCGAGCGGGCGATTCTCGAGAGCGCGTTCGCCTGCGCGCCGATCGATCGGCTGCTGATCCCGCGTGCCTGGGACGCGCAGCAGGCGATCAACGCGCTCGCAGGCGCGCTCGGCACCGAGTCGCGCTCGGGCACTGACTGACGCGGCCACGCGGTGTCCTGCTACCCGGGCCAGTGCAGCAGTCGGGCCGACGGCCGGCCGTCGTGGCTGCTCAGCTCGATATAGCCCCGGCGGATCGCGTGCGGTGGCGCAAGCCGCGACCACGTGCCGGCATTGAGGTAGCGCGGCCCGTCCGCGTGCGCCGTCAACGGCCTGTCGTCGGCCGCGTGCGTGTGAGCCAGGATGTAGAACGGCAACGCCCGGCCTGCCGCCGCCAGCAGTTCGTGCGCGGTCCGGACGGCCTGCACCATGTAGGGCTCGCTCCCCGCGCGCGCCATCAGCCGTCGCCGCAACGCACCTGCCGGCGTCGACGTCGCGGCGCGCTCGAGCTCGGCGAGCATCGCCTGCGGCAGGCCGGACGGGCGCTCGCGCAGCGCCGGCGCGGGCGCCGGCGCGCGGCGCGCGCGTCGGGCCGCGCGCTCGCAGCGCGTCAGCCCCCGGGCGGCGCCGACGGTCGGCGCCAGCGCCCGCCCGAGCCGGGCCGGACGGCGCCGCGCCGCCGCCACCACGCTGCGTGCGCACAGGCGCTCGATCGGCAGCTCGGCGCCGAGCGCGTCGGCGAGCGCCAGCAGGTGCTCGCCGTAGATCGTGCCGGCCGGCGGCGGCAGCACGCCGCGCTCGCCGCCGGCGAGCAGGCGCGGGACGCGGTTGAGGTCGTGGTGCTGCTGGCCATGTTCGAGGTATGCGAGACCCGGCAGATGCACGATCCACGGGTGCAACGCCAGCGCGCCGCCCTCCGCGCCCAGCAGCGCACCGAAGCGGTCGAGCACCGCGGGGAACAGGAGTTCCAGATCGTGGTTGCCCGGCACGATGTCGAGTGCCACGCCGGCGCGCGCAACGCGCCCGAGCGCCGCGAAGACCCGCGCGTGCGCGACCGCAATCTGCTCGAGCCGTGCCAGCGCACCCGCGACCGTCGGATCCAGCCGTCGCCCGCCGTGCTCGACGAGCGTGAAATCGAGCGTGTCTCCGAGCAGCACCAAGCGCAACGTCGGCCCGGCGGCGGCCCGGTGCGCGACGGAGTGCAGGAAGGCGACGAGCGCCTCGTCGTCGGAGAACGGATCGTGACGGCCGGCCGCGAGGTGCAGGTCCGAGATGACGACTGCCGCGCCGCTGTGCGATGTCCTTGCGGTCGTCACGGTCATGCCTGGGCGGCCATGCCCTGCGGCTCACCCTGCAGCGGTCGGTGCGCATGCGTGCGGTCGAGCACCCGCAGCCGAGCTGCGGCGAACACGGCGACGGCGACCTGCACGAGCACCCAGGCGACAGCCATCGCCTCCAGGCCGGCGGCAGCGCCGGCGAACGCCGCCACAGCGACCGACGCGACGCCGGCGCCCCACGCCGCCCTGATCGCCTCACCGAGCCGGCCGGTGCCGCGGCAGGTTGCGTAGTACGCCTGCACGAGGATCAGCGGCAGCAGCCCGAGCACGAGGATCCGCAGCGGCCCGGCGCCGAGCGCAGCGTACTCCGAGCCCAGCAGCGAGAGCAGCGACGGCGCGAGCAGCGCAAGGGCGGTCGCGGCGGGCGCCCCGACGAGCAGCGCCGTGCGCATCGCGCGGCGCGTCGCCGCGGGCAGCGATCCGGGCTCGTGGGCGATCTCCGCAAACAGCGTCATGCCGACCTGGATCGGCACGATGAAGACGACCCACGCCATCATCCAGGCCGCATACCACGCTGCGTTCGCCTCCGGCGAGACAAGCTCGATCACGAAGATCGGCAGCACGAGCCCGGGCGCACGCTCGGCGAGCGTCAGCGCGTGGTTCGGCGCCCCCGTGGCGAGCAGCCGTCGCACTCGCGAGGCGGTCAGCCCGGCGCGCGGCACGAAGCCGGCGAGCGCCGAGCGGACCTGCAGGACGCCGATCGTCAGTGCCACGAGCCCCGCCGCGGCCCACGGCGCGAGCAGCGCTTCCGCGCCGTCCACGCCGAGCGCCGCGAGTGCCGCGAGCGCGGCGAGTGCCGCGAGCCCGAATGCGATCCCGCGGACGAGCGCCTGGTCGCCGCGGCGCAGCGACGTCGAGAGCTGGTCGAGCAGGATCCCGAGCGTCCCGGTCACGGTCGCCAGCACGAACAGCAGCGCATAGGGCGCGGACGTGGCGACGACCCGCAGCTCGCCGAGCGTGAGCACGGCGATCGCGAGAAACGCGAGGCCGGTCGCCAGCGCGAATGCGGTCACGACCGTGAAGGCCGTGTCCAGCAGTTGCCGCGGATCGGCGAGCTCCCGGGGCAGGAGCGTGATCACGGCCGATCCGATCCCCGCGACCGCGATCTGCGTGCACAGCATCATCGCCGCGACGACGGCCGCCGCCAACCCGACCACGGCGGCATCGAACACCCTCGCGGCCGTAAGCCAGAACACAAAGCCCAGACCCATCGTGCTCGTCTTGGACCCGATCAGCGCGAGCGAGTTGGGGAGCATCGCCAGCGAGCGGGCGGCGATCGGCGTCTGCGGCACGGCTGTCATGCAGGTGCGTGTGCCGCGGCGACCCGGCGGCGACCGCCCAGCCGGCGCGCGACCTCGCGTGAGAGCCCGACGTAGTTGAACGCACAGAAGCAGATGTAGTAAGGGATCCAGCGCGGCTGCATCCGCAGCAGGCTCAGCGCACTGCCGCGTACCGCGGCGGCGAGCGGAAGTGCGACCAGCCGCAGCGAGCGCACGCCGTGGACCCCGAGCATCCGGCCGAGGCCGTGCCCGTCGGCAAGCCACTGGCCGAGCGCGAACTCCCACGTGTCCTCAAAGCGGTGCTCGACGACGGTCGCCCGCGAGACGCCGATCTTCGCACCCGCGCGCGCAAGGCGCCAGCGCAGGTCGATGTCCTCGCCCGACAGGAAGTTCTCGTCGAGGCCGTACTCGAGCAGGGCGTCGCGCTCGAGGATCGTCGCGACGAGGCCGAACCAGTGCTTGCTGCGCCCGGAGCGGTGATGGTGGGCGAGCGCCTGGCCCCAGTAGCCGGGCCCGGCCACGCTGCGCAGCCCGGCCTGCAGGCCGGTATAGCCATCCCGCACGAACTCCTCGAGCAGGCCCTCGAGCGCGCCGTCGTGGAGCACCACGTCGACGTCGATCAACGCGACGTAGCGCGTGCGAGCGGCCTCGGCCCCGATGTGCCGCGCGGCGGCGACGCCGCGCCCGTCGTCGCAGATCACCCGAGTGCCGTGCGCCAGCGCACGCTCGACCGTCCGATCCGTCGACAGGCCATCGACGACGATGACCTCGCCGACCGCGGTGCTCGCGATCGAGCTGAGGCAGTCGTCGATCCAGTGCTCCCCGTTGCGGACCGGCACGATCACGGTCAATTGCTCGGCGCTTGGCATCAGTGTCCCTTCAGAGGGTCGTGCCGGCGCAGCACGCCGACGAGGTATCCGCTGGCTGTGACGAGCAGGCCCGCCACGATGCCCAGCCCGCGCAGCGCGCCGCCGACGTCGCGGAGCGTGAGGGTCTCCACAAGCCCGCGCAGCACCCCGCGCGGGAGCGTGCGCATCGCATAGGCGCGCTCGCTCGCCAAGCCGTCGCGGCTGCCCGTGCGGTCGGCGACGGCGGCCTTCGAGAGCCCCTCGGCGTAGCAGCGCGCACGGAAGTAGCGCCATGAGGTTCGCGCGATCGTGACGCGGTGACGCACCGCGGCGCGGGGCTCGTAGACGATCGTCGCCGCCGGGAACCGCTGGCGGGCGCGGATGCACAGCTCCGTCTCCTCGCAACCCAGAGGCGTCGTGCCGACCCGCCCCATGGCGCCGCAGAAGCCCCCGACCTCGTCGAAGACCGATCGGCGCAGCGACATGTTGGCGCCGATCATGTTGCGCACCGCGCTGCGGGTCTCGGGCAGGCCGCGATAGGAGCAGCCGACGACCCAGTCGAACTCCGGCGGCAGCCCTGCGGGGCGCCGGCTGCGCGGCCAGACGGGATCGATCGACCCGCCGACGCCGATCACGGCGGCATCGGCGTACGGCGCCGTCAGCCACTGCAGCCAGTCCTCGGCGGCGACCGCGTCGTCGTCGAGAAACGCGATCACCTCGCCGGAGGCGACGGCGATCGCGCTGTTGCGGGCGCCCGACAGGCCGCGCCGCTCGCCGTTCTCGATCGCGCGCCCGTGCGACGTCCGAACGCCCGCGTGCAGCCGCGCGAGCAGCGACGGATTGTGGTCGGCAACGACGATCGTCTCCAGCGGAGCCACCGTCTGCCGCGCACACGAGTCGATCGCCGCGAGCAGGTCATCCCAGCGCTCCTCGGTGTACGCGCAGATCACGACGGACACGGTCGGTGCCGCGCTCATCCGATCCGCGCCAGGAGGTTGTCCGCCTGCAGGCGGAACGGTTGCCTTTTCGTCTCGTTGCCGATCTGCAGCGACGCGATGCCCGTGCTGCCGAGGCTCGCCGTCGTCGTACGGAAGACCTCGAAGCCGTCCTGCGTCAGCGCGACCGTCGAGCCGCCCGTGCCCGCCGTGATCACGTGGACCTCGAAGCGCGACCACGCGCCGAGCGCGAGCCGCCCGCTCGTCAGCGAGTTGAGGCCGCTGTGGCCGACGTAGATCTTGTCGGCCGCGAGGTTCTGGCGGAAGACGTTGACCAGCCGCGTTCCGGCGCTGTCGAAGAGGCGCAGCAACGGCACGTTGGCACCGCTCACGCCTTCCTGCGCGACGCGGTAGTCGCCAGCTACGAACAGCGCTGTTCTCGGCGAAGCGAGCGTCTGGCGCGCGAGCGCGTAGGAGCCCGTGGCCGCGGTCGCCGAGAACTGCGCAGCAAACGTCCCGGCGCTCACGCTCGTGCTCTGGACCGTCGCCGTGCCGTCGGCGCCGGTCTCGACGCCGCTCCAGGCAGCGAAGCTGCCGCCCTCGAACCCGTCCGAGAAGACGATCGTCTGGACCGTCCAGGTTCGGTGCGCCGGCGTCGGGTCGGCGTTCCCGGCGGCGTCGACGGCGACGACGTCGAAGCCATGCGCGCCCGCGGCCAGGCCGCCGTACTGCTTCGGTGACACACAGGGCGCGAACGCGGCGCCGTCGAGCCGGCAGAGCAAGCTTGCCTGCGGGTCGGACGAGGAGAACGAAAACGTCGCCTGCGTCGACAGGACGGTGGCGGTCGGGCCGCTGTCGATCGACGTCTGCGGCGGCGTGGTGTCGACCGTCCAGCGGTGCGTTGCGGGTGACGCGTCGGCGTTGCCGGCACCGTCGACGGCGCGCACGGCGAACTCGCGCTCGCCGTCGGCCAGCTGCGCGTATGCACGCGTGGAGGCGCACGGCTCGAACGCCCCTCCGTCGAGCCGGCATTCGAAGCTCACCGTGCCGTCGGATGACGAGAACGCGAACTCGGCGCTCGCCGATGGCGACAGCAGCGGCGGCGCCGCGTCGATCGACGTCTCCGGCGCCACGGTATCGACGGTCACGGTCACGACCGCCGACTGTCCGGACATCCCGCTGCCGACGGTCGCCCGCGTGCTGAAGCTGTGGACGCCGTCGGGGAGATCGGTCACCTCGATGCTCCAGGCGCCGGCCGCGTCGGCGATCGCGCTGCCGCGCGGCTGCGTGTCCTCGAACGCCTCGACGAGCGCGCCGCCCGCAGCCGTGCCCGCGAGCGTGACGTTGCGCTGGCCGGTCACGGTGCCTGCGGACGGCTGCGTGATGACCGGCGGCTGCGTCGCCGCGAGGTCGATCGACCACGTGTAGGTGGCCGGGCTGGCATCCGTGTTGCCGACGGCGTCGCTGGCGCGCACCGCGAAGCTGTGCGCGCCGTCCTCGAGGTCGTCGACCGTCAGCGGCGACTGGCAGCTCGCGAACGCGCCGGCGTCGACGCTGCACGCGAAGCCGCCGCCGCTCGGCTCGCTGCTGGAGAACGCGAACGTTGCGCTGCGCGAGGGGCTCGGATCGGGCGGACCAGCGTCGATCGTCGTTTGCGGCGCCGACGTGTCGACCGTCAGGACGCTGGCCACCGACGCCGCGGACACATTGCCGGCGGCGTCCGTCGCTCGCGCGTCGAACGGGTGCGCTCCGTCGTCGAGACCGGACAGGCCGAGCGTGAAGTCGCCGCTGCCCGATGCGACGACGGCGCCCACGGTGACGCCGGCGTCGAGCACCACGACGTCGGCGTCGCCCTCGGCCGCGCCCGTGACCGTCGTGCTGGTCGCGCCCGTGAGCGTGCCGTCGAGCGGTGCCGAGATCGTCGGCGCCGCCGGATGCTGGCTGTCGACCGTGAACCGCAGCGAGCTGCCCGCCGATTCGTTGCCGCCGTCGTCCTGCGCGATCGCGACGATCACGTGGTCGCCGTCGGCGAGCGCCTCGGTCGTGAGCGACCAGGTGCCGCCTGCGGTCACGTTTGCGCTGCCGAGTCGCTCCCCGGCCTCGCGGACCTCGACCGTCGTGTCCGCTTCCGCGGTGCCGCGCAGCAACGGCGTCTGATCGTTTGTGAGGCCGTCCTGCGTGGACCGGCCGCTGTCGCTGGCGGGGTCGAGCTCGATCATCGGCACCCCCGGGGGCGTCGTGTCGACGGTCCATTCCCGCGTCGCAGGCGTGTCGTCGACGTCACCCGTCACGGCGTCGACGGCGCGCACCGCGAACGTATGGGCGCCGTCGTCAAGACCCGAATAGGTCCGCGGCGAGGCGCAGGCGGCGTAGGCGGCGCCGTCGAGGCGGCATTGGAAGGTCGCGCTGGCCTCCGACGACGAGAACTCGAACATCGCCCACGGGGAGCCGTCGGTCCCGGACGGACCGGAGCTGATCTGCGTGTCCGGCGGGCGGTCGAGCACGAGCACGAGCTGCGGCCGGTTCGTCGCCTCGCGCGAGCTGACCGTCAGACCGTCGGTCGACGTTGCGACCGTCACGAAGTCATAGCTTCCGTTCGCCGTCACCCGGCCCGTGAGCTCGTACTCCAACCACGTTCCGGAGGCGACCGACCCCTTGTCGTCGATCGCGGCGCCGATGCGGGCCGGCCGGGTGTTCCATGTGACGCCGGTCTCGGTCCATGCGCCGCTCGTCGCGTAGACGGCCGGCCCGTTGACGCTGCCGTTCGTCACCCATGTGCGCAGCGTCGCGCTCACGACCCTGTCCGCCGTGCCGACGCCCGTGACCGCGAAGCGCAGGTAGGTGTCCTTGTCCTTGTTGGCGTCGGTGATCAGCGTCGTGCTCGTGCCGTAGTTCGCGCCGGGGCTGATCTCCGAGACGTACGTGTCGGCGCCCGCGACGAAGCTCAGCGTGGCCGTGCTCGCGGCAATCGACCATGTACGCACGGCCGGAGTCGGATCGAGGTTGCCGGCCGGATCGGTCGCCCGGACCCGGAAGGTGTGCGAGCCGTCGACGAGGCTCGTGTAGCTCTTCGGCGAACTGCACGGCGCGTACGGCGCGGCGTCGAGCCTGCACTCGAACGTCGAGCCTGGCTCGGTTGACGAGAACGTGAAGCTGGCCGTCGACGACGCGACCGTATCCACAGGACCAGAGCTGATCTGCGTGTCGGGCGCAGTGGTGTCGCCGGCCGCCAGCGGCAGGCGATTGTGCAGGTAGTACCGCGAGTTGTCGTCACTCGCGACGGCGACGAGCCCGGTCTGCGACGTGACGGCCTGCTTCGTCGTCGAGACGTTGTTGATGCTCCCGTCCTGTGCGCTCGCGATGAGCCGTGTGCCGCCGCCAGCCGGAAACGCGATGGCGTCCAGGCTCGTCTGCTTGTAGGCGACGATGCCGCCGCTACAGCACGGCGAGGAGTACAGGACGTAGAGCTGGCGGTGCTCCTGGTCGACGGCCACCTGGGCGCGGGTGACGTCGTCGCCGACGGTCGCGACGGTGTAGGAGCGCCAGACGTCCGCGTTGTCGAGGACGAACAGCAACTCGAGCGGATCGGGCGGCGAGTTGAGCGATGTCTTGACGACGGCGACGACCTTCCCGGCCGTGTCGGCCCCGAGCGACTTGAGGTTGATGTGATCGTCCGTCCAGCCCGTCCGCTGCAGCGCCGTGTTCGGCGTCCAGCTCATGTCGGACGCGCCATCGGCGTGCGACGCCCAGTACGTCGCCCAATCGCTCTGGTTGGACCACATGATTCCGACACGGCCGTCATAGGCGACGATTGCCGACGTGTCGTCGGCCGTGAGCGTCGTCGCCCCCGGTGCGGGCAGCACGTAGGGCGCGCTCCAGCTTGCGTCGCCGGTCGTGCTGTGCGCGACCCACACCTTCTGGTTCTCCGTGTAGGTGATCCACAGCCTGCCGGTACCGTCCTTGGCGAGCACGACCGACTCCATCCCGGTGCTGGTCAGCGTGACCGGAAAGCCGGTGTCGAGCGCGTAGGCATTGGCCACGGCGTCGTAGGAATAGCGCCACAACGTGGCGCCGTCGGCGCTCGTCGTCCCGTAGACGGCGCTGGTGACGTACAGGTGCGTGCCGTCCCAGAGGTTGTCACTCCAGGAACGCGGACGGACATCGACAGAGGTCCCCGTCGTCGACCAGGTCTGACTGGACGGCTCGAGGGTGTGGATCTCAAAGCGCTGCGTGAACGTGTTGTACAGATTGCCCCACCACAGGCCGTCGTTGAACCACAGTTTGCTCTGCGGCTTCTGGCCCGTCGGCGCGCTCGGCGAGCTGTTGAAAGTGAAGTCGCGGTAGCCCACGTCGACGGGAGCCGCTACCGCGCTGGATGCACCGAGCGCCAGCATCAGCGCGAGCACGGCCAGCACCGGGCGCACCGCCCGCTCGAGCCCGATGCCATCCAACCTCACGCCTGCGACTTCGCGACCACGACGGGCATCGGCGGCTGCCCGCCGCCGTTGAAGCGATGACGCAGCAGCGTCGCCAACACGCGCCGGCCGTCGCGCCAGGTATGGAGATTGGACTCGCCGTGGCCGCGCGGCGCCTCGAAGCTCGGAACTTCGGCGATCCGCAGCCCTGCCTTGAGCGCCCGCACGACGATTTCCGTCTCGATCTCGAAGCCGTCCGACGTCAGCGCGAGGTCGCTCAGACGGTCGCGACGCAGGGCGACGTAGCCGTAGCACAGGTCGGTGAACTCGGCGCGGAACAGGACGTTCACCATGCGGTTCAGCACGCCGTTACCGAGCCGCCGGATGCGCTCCATGTCGTCGGTCCCGCCGCCGTCCATGAAGCGCGAGCCCTTGACGAGCTCGTAACCCTCGTCGATCAGCGTCACGAAGCGCACGATCTCTTGCGGGTCCATGCTGCGGTCGGCGTCGATCATCACGATCACGTCGCCGCGCGCGGCGACGAATCCGGCGCGCAGCGCCGCGCCCTTGCCGGGGCGATCCTGGCCGACGACGCGGATCGTCGGGCAGAACCTGCGGCTGACGGCGATGGTGTCATCCGTCGAGTTGCCGTCGACGAGGATCACCTCGTCGACGATCGCCGGGATGCGCTCCAGCACCCAGCCGATGTTCATCCCCTCGTTGAGCGCCGGGACGACGAGCGAGACGCCGACCGTCGACGGTCGCGGCCAGCGCGTACGCACGAATCGTGGGCCGCGTTCGTGCAGTTCGAACTCGACCGGGCTTCCCGCCAGCGGTTGCGGAAGCTCCAGATCGACCGCACTGCCGGCGTCCTCGTCAGGGTCGCACGGGACCGTCTCGTCAGCACGGACAACGACGGGGTACGGCTCCTGAAACTCGGGCATGGCGCGGCGGTCCTTCCCCATTTGGACGTGGTGGCAGGCTGCCGACAAGGTGATCGTTCGTCAGCCGTGTCGCCCGCGGGTTGTCACAAACCTCGCAACACGTGTCCGCAGCCGAGTGGCTCGCACCGTATGGACGCCATGCGCTTGCCACAACTCCCCGGCTAGCGGGTTGTCACCTACCCGATCGGCTAGCCGTGCGCTGACTCCGGGTGCCGGCAACCGTCTCGTCGAGATCGTCGGCCGTCGCTCTCATCAGGCTGACCGCCTCGACGCGATTGCGGACCTCGAGCTTGGCGTAGACCCGCCGCAGGTGGAACTTCACCGTATGCGTGGATACGAACAATCGTGCGGCGATCTCGCCGTTGGACAATCCGTCGGCGACGAGCTCCAGTACCTGCAGTTCGCGCATCGTCAGGCCTGAACACGAGTGTGGCGGCACCTGTAGCGCACGTGACACCGCCGCGCTCCAGCCGAGCGGGAATACGCCATGCCCGCCATCGACGTGATCGAGCGCCGCGCTCGCGTCCAGTCCCGAGAGCGACTTCAGCACCACACCGTCGGCGGGCAGGGCCAGCGCGAGCCGTACGAGATCGTCATCGATCGTCCTCGCCAGCACGACCATCGCCATGAAGTGGACGCGGTCAGCGGGCAGCGCGGCCACCGTTCGAATGAGGCGCCCCACCCATGCCTCGTCGACGAGGAGCAGGTCCGGCAGTTCACCGGCGCGCAGCCGTGAGAGATCAGAGGGGTCGGCGCACCTGCGCACGCTGGCGAACGACGAGCTGCGTTGGAGGACTGCCACAAGACCGTCCGCGTCCAGGCGGTCGGGGTGGGCAACCCAGAGCCGTCGTGCGGCGCGCGGTCTCATCTGGACGCGCTCGTCACCAACACTGTTCGGATCGATCGGATCCCGATCGGGCAACGCCTCGGTCAGCACCGCCAGGTAGCGGTCTTCGGTGACACCAGCTCGCGCGAACGTGCGGGCTCGGCGAGCCGACTGGCGTGCCTGGACTGCATGCTTGAACGCCCCTTCCCCAGCTTCCCCATGGGAGTGACCCGAACATTTCACCTTAGCGGTGCCAAACGTCAACGCCAATGTCCCGGGAGCGTTTCATACTTTTCTAGTACGACGGTGCGCCTGCTGCTCGCGGCGTCCGTAGGCGTACCTCGCGGGGACGCGACGGAGGCGACGCCACAGCGGCCACAGGCCGGCCCGGCGACGCCATCTGCGACTTGCGTTCGCACCGCGGCACGTCGGTCCCGTAAGCTCAACGGTTGTGTCGACGCCCGCGGAGGCCTACCGGCTGACCGGCATCTCGCCGAAGGCCTACGAGCATCCGGCCGACCGCGCCGCCACGGCGGCGCTGAAGTCGATCCCGATGCTCGACTACGTCGTCCGCAAGCTGATCGAGTTCGGCTACGAGCGCGCGCTGCGCCAGACCTACCTCGGCGCCGGCGTGCGCCTCGGGACCGACCAGCTGCCGGACATCTGGACGCGCTACCAGCACGTGCTCGGCGTGCTCGACATGCCCGAGGAGTACGACCTCTACCTGACCGCCGAGCCGACGCTCAACGCGATGGCGATCGGCGCCGGCAAGCCGATCGTCGTGCTCAACAGCGGCACGGTCGAGCTGCTCGGCGACGACCAGCTCGAGGCGGTCATCGCGCACGAGGTCGCACACATCCTCTCCGACCATGTCCTGTACCGGACGGCGTTGCAGATCCTGCTGCGCCTGACCGCGACCGCGCGCCTGCCGAGCGTCGCCGGGATGCCGCTGATGGCGGTGCAGTACGCGCTGCTGGAGTGGTCGCGCGCGACCGAGCTGACGTGCGACCGCGCCGCCGCGATCGTCACCCGCGACCCGCGCCTGGTCAGCAAGATGCTCATGACGATGTCGGCCGGGGCCAAGGCCGAGGACCTCAACCTCGACGCGTTCATGCGCCAGTCGATGGACTACACGGAGACCGGCGAGGGCCTCGATCGCCTGCAGCGGCTGCTGACCGACCTGCGCCAGACGCACTCGCTGCCGGTCAAGCGCGTCCACGAGCTGCTGGCCTGGGTGCGCGAGGGCGAGTACGACCGCATCATCGGCGGCGAGTACGTCAAGCGCGGCCAGGAGCGTCCCGTGCGCGAGGAGGCCGCCGACGCCGCGACGCACTACTCCGAGCGCTTCAAGGACCTCTTCAAGGAGGCCGGCGAGCACGTCTCCGGCGCCAGCCAGCAGCTGTCGGACTGGCTGCGCACCCGCGCCGAGGAGGACAGGCCCTCCAAGCAGGAGCCGAAGCAGCCCGAATAGCGGAGAATGTCCGCGCGATGGACCTTTCCGCGGCCGAAGTACGCGTCCTGGGCTGCCTGCTCGAGAAGCAGCGCACGACGCCCGACGCCTACCCGCTGACGCTCAACGCGCTGCGCGCGGCCTGCAACCAGTCGACGAACCGCGACCCCGTCGTCGCCTACGACGAGACGACGATCCGCGACGCGATCACGCGCCTGCACCGCCGCCGCTGGGCGCGCCTGGCCAGCGGCGCCGGCAGTCGCACGTCGAAGTACCGCCACCTGCTCGACGAGTCGCTGACGCGCGCGCCCGACGAGCTCGCCGTCCTGTGCGTGCTGATGCTGCGCGGCGCGCAGACGCCGGGCGAGCTGAAGGGGCGTTCGGAGCGCCTGAGCGCATTCGCGGATCTCGCCGCCGTCCACGCGACGCTGCAGCGGCTGATCGAGCGCGAGCTCGTCGCGCAGCTGCCGCGCCGGCCCGGGCAGAAGGAGGAGCGCTACGCGCACCGGCTGTCCGACGACGAGGCGCCCGAGCCGACGGCAGCGGCGCCCGCGGGCGAGCCCACGCCCGCGGCGGGCTGGGTCGCCGCGGCGCCCGCGCCCGTCGTGCGCGCGCCAGGACGTCCGATGCCCGCCGCGCCCGAGCCCTCGCCGCGAGCCGATGTGCCGCTCGCCGACCGCGTCGCGCGACTCGAGGACGAGATCTCCCAGCTGCGGGCCGAGCTGCGCGCGCTGCGCGGGCGCTAGCGGTCCGTCTCGTAACAGGTCGCTGGCAAACCCGGGATGCCGGCGCCCCGGGGTCTGCGGTATCCGTTCTGAGACGGGCCACTGGTTGATATCGGATGCGGTATAGACTCCGCGCATGTCGATGCTCGGCGCGCAGCTGCGGGCAGTGCGTCTGCGTCATGGGGTCACGCAGCGTTCGCTGGCGCGGCGCGCCGGTACGACGCAGGCTGCGATCAGTCGCATCGAGTCGGGCGCGGAGTCGCCCAGCTTCGAGCGCTTCGAGCAACTGCTGCTCGTTCTCGGTGAGCGTGCGGCGCTACGAACCATCCCGCTGGAGCACGGCCTGGATCCTGGCGCGCTCGCACACGGGCGGCGGATGACACCCGCCGAGCGGCTGGCCGAGTCGGCGTCCTGGAACCTCGTCGCCACGCAACTGGAGATCGCCGGCGCCGAAGCGCTGCGGCGCCGGCAATGACCGCGGGTCCGCCCGAGACGCCGTTGGATATCCGGGCGCTCTTGCTGACGCTCGACCGGCACGCGGTCGACTACACGGTGATCGGGGGCGTAGCGGTCCAGGTTCACGGCCATCGCAGGACGACGAAGGACCTCGATCTCGTTCCGGCGCCGGAGCAGGCGAACCTTGTACGTCTGACCGCCGCACTGGTCGAGCTCGGTGCGCGGCCCCGGGACATGCCAGGCGGCGGCGTACCGACGGTCCAGCAGCTCACGACAGCGCCGATCGTGCCCCCGCTGATCACGCGTCACGGTGAGCTGCACATCCTCCGCGATGTGCCCGGCGCGCCCTCCTATGCGGACCTGCGCGCTCGCGCGCTCGTCGTCGAGTTCGAAGGCATCGCGCTCGCCATTGCCGGACTGGACGACCTCATCGCGATGAAGCGCGCCGCCGGGCGACCGGCCGACATCCGCGACATCGCCGCCCTGACGGCGATCGACGATCCGGGTGATGGAAGGCGCGCGCGTTGATCGATGCAGCGCTCCCGATTCGGCGCTGGCATCGCCGGCAGTGGCAGTCGTCAGCCACGACAAGCGCTGCGAGCACCTCGAAGCGCACCGCCCCGCAGTTGCAACCGCCCGTCAGCGGACGCTCGTCATCGCTGATGCTCACGGTCACGACGGCGTCAGGCGCGCTCCAGCAGCGCGACGCACTCGATGTGCGGCGTCTGCGGGAACATGTCGACCGGCGAGACGCGGCGCAGCGCGTAGCCGGCCTCGACGAGCTGCGCGGCGTTCGGCGCGAGCGTCGTCGGGTTGCAGGAGATGTAGACGATCCGCCGCGGGTTGGCCTCGATGACGCGCCGCACGATCTTCTGCGACAGGCCCGCGCGCGGCGGGTCGACGACCATGACGTCGGGGCGGCTTGCCTGCTCGACGAGCTCGCGCAGCGCCAGGCGCACGTCGCCGGCGAAGAACTTCGCGTTCTTGACCCCGTTGCGGCGCGCGTTGGAGATCGCGTCGGCGACGGCCTGCTCGACGATCTCGACGCCCCACACCTCGCCCGCGCGCGTCGCCAGGCTCAGGCCGACGGTGCCGATCCCGCAGTACAGGTCGAAGACGCGCTCCCAGCCCTTGAGGTCGGCGCGCTGCGCGGCGATCCCGTACAGCACCTCGGCCATCTCGGTGTTCGTCTGAAAGAACGCGTGCGGTGAGATCGAGAACTGTAGGCCGCAGAGCTCCTCCTGCAGCGACTTGTTGCCCGCGACGATCTCCGTGACGCCGCCCTGCGTCGTCTCCGCGAGCGCGTCGGTGCGCGTCCACATCAAACCCTCGCAGTCGACGGCGGCGGCGAGGCTCATCCCGTCCAGCTCGCCGGGGCCGGTGACGAGCCGCACCTGCAGCTCGCCGGTGCGCCGCCCCTCGCGCACGACGAGGTTGCGCAGAAAGCCCGTCTGCGTGCGGCGGTCGAACGGCGCCAGGCCCTGCTGCAGACACCATCCGAGCACCTGCTCGCGCGCGGCGTTGGAGCGCTCGGAGGCGAGCATGCAGTCGCCGACCGGGACGATCTCGTGCCAGGAGCCGGGCGCGTGGAAGCCGCACACGAGCGCGCCGTCGTCGCCGCTGCCGAACGAGTACTCGAGCTTGTTGCGGTAGCGCCACTGCTGCACCGCGGGGACGATGTCGTCGAGCACGTAGCCGTCGAGATGGCCGATTCGCGTCAGCGCCTCGCCGACCTGCTCCTGCTTGACGGCGAGCTGGCGCTCGTAGGGCAGCACCTGCCAGGGCGCGCCCGGGTGGTCGGCGACGGGCGAGATCCGCTCGGGGCTCGGCTCGAGCACCGCCAGCGTGCGCGCCTCGGCGTAGGCGCGCTTGCGCTTCGTGACGACCGCGCGCACGCGGTCGCCCGGCACAGCACCAGAGACGAAGACGACGTAGCCCTCCAGGCGCGCGACGCCGTTGCCGCCGTAGGCGAGCGCGTCGACGCTGAGGTCGAGCTCGGCGCCCTTCTCGGGGCGGACGTGCGTGGAGGACTCCATCCACCCAGGATAGGTGGGTCGTCGCTCAGCCCCAGTTCCTGATCGCGTCGCGCGCGATCCGCACGGCCTCCTCGGGCTGCGGGAAGCTGCCGCCGAAGCGCTCGCGCACCTCGGCCTCGAGCGCTCCGGCGCTGCGCGTGCCGTCCATCGCGGCCAGGACCCAGGCGACGACCTCGCCGCGCAGCGACGTCGTCGGCGCGGCGAGCGCGGCGGCGGCGGGAAAGCCGCCCGACGACGTCTGGTCGTAGGCGGCGATCGCCCTGCCGGCGCGCTGCACGTCGATGCGCCAGCGCCAGACCGTGCTGTCCTGCGTCGTCTGCATCTGGATCGCGATCTCGTCGCCGACCAGCACCGCGACCGGGGTCGGCACGGGAAAGAACGCGTGCGCCCAGCTCGAGCGCGTCGACGGCGGCTCGTTGTGCAGCACGATGCTCGGCGACAGCCGCGAGCGAAACCAGCCGCAGACGCCATGCAGCGCACCGGCCTTCGAGACGCTCACCCTGGCGAGGGCCTCGAAGTCGGGCGACGCCGACCCGTCGAGCTCGGTGCTGAGCAGCAGCGCCGACGAGGACAGAAAGCCCGTGCGGTCCAGATGCGGCATGTGGACGTTGCTGAGCAGGTAGCGGCGGATCGGCGACAGGTCGAGGCCGTGGCGATCGGGCGGGGTGTCGTGCAGCAGCGCGTAGAGCCGATCGGCCTGGACGGGCGCGACGTGCAGGTCGACGGCGGCCGGGATGATCCGCGCGCCCGGCTTGAGCAGCCGCCGGCGCGCGTCGGCGACGAAGCCGACCATGCCCTCGCCGAGGCCGAAGTTCCACAGCGTCTCGGTGATCAGCACGTCGGCCCGCTCGGGCAGCTCGACGCGGTAGGAGAGGTCGTGGAAGAACTCGACGCGGTCGGCGAAGTCGTTGCGCAGCGCGAGCTCGCGGGCGAGGTCGATCACCGGGCCGTCGTCGATCGCGAAGACGCGCGCGGCCCCCGCCTGGCAGGCGTAGTAGGCCAGCAGGCCGGTGCCCGTGCCGATGTCGACGACGACGTCGCCGGGCCGCACGACCTCGTGGATCGCGTCGCGCAGGCGGTCGACGCGATCCTCGTCGGCGAGCAGCGACGCGTGGTACTGCAGGGTCGCGATCTCGCTCATGCTGCTGGCAACCTCGAGGCCGACCGCGGCTACTGCAGCTTGCGCTCGATCGCCGTCAGCACCGACTTGCGGTTCGCGTTGCGGCGCTCGTGATCGCGGACCTTGCGCAGCTCGGCGGGATCGAGGTCGGCGAGGCGCTCCTTGACCTGCGCCGTCGTGAGCTCCTCGTAGCCGATGATCGGGAACGCGTGCCCGAGGCCGGCGACGCGGCGCACGCGGTCGACGGTGCGCAGCGCACGGTCGGTCCCGGGCGCGCGGCGCG
Source organism: uncultured Solirubrobacteraceae bacterium (assembly GCA_963756465.1). Classification (GTDB taxonomy): domain Bacteria; phylum Actinomycetota; class Thermoleophilia; order Solirubrobacterales; family Solirubrobacteraceae; genus CADCVQ01. The sequence goes on along the minus strand of CAVWNK010000004.1, from coordinate 475,405 downwards.
CGACGGTGCCGATGCCCTTGACGCGCGCGCGGGCCTGGCGCCGCGTCTGGATCGCCGAGCGCTCGACGAGGCGCTCCAGCTCGGCGAGCGCGTCCTGCGTCTGGCGGCGGCCGATCGCGACGAGGTTCTGGACGAGCTCCTCGGCGTCCTGGGCGGTCATGCGACCGCGCTTGACGGCCTCGTCGACGGTCTCCTGCAGGCGCTCGCTCGTGATGACGACGCCCTTGGAGAGCATCTCGCGCAGCGACGCGATCGCCGCCTGCAGCTGATCCTCGCGCTGCCCGGCCGCGCGCGATTGCGCGTCGCTCGGCGCGCCCGCCGCGGGCTGCCGCGGGCGCGGCTTCTGCTTCGGCGCGGGTCCCTTGCGGCCGCCCTTCGCGGCGGCGGGCTTGCGCGCCGCGGACTTGCGCGACGCCGGCTTGCGGGCTGACGAGCCCGACTTCTTCGGCTGCGGCATGGAGCGCTCCTGAACGTCGATCTCCCGGTGCGGCGGACGCTAGCGGACCAGCAGCTCCAGCAGCGCCTTCTGCGCGTGGCGGCGGTTCTCGGCCTGCTCCCAGATGCGCTGGCGCGGGCCGTAGAGGACCTCGGCGGTGATCTCCTCGCCGGGATGCGCGGGCAGGCAGTGCAGCGCGATCGCGTCGGGCGCGGCGAGGTCGAGCAGCGCGTCGTCGATGCGGTAGGGCTCGAGCGCGGCACGGCGCGCGTCGGCGGTCGCCTCGTCGCCCATGCTGACCCAGACGTCGGCGTAGACCGCGTTCGCCCCGGCGACAGCTTCGGCGGGGTCGTCGCAGAGGTGCGCGCCGGCGACGTCGCCGTCGAGCGCGTAGCCCTCCGGCGAGGCGATCGCCACCTCGACGCCGGCGATCGCGCCGACGAGCGCCAGCGAGCGCGCGACGTTGTTGCCGTCGCCGACGTAGGCGAGCTTCAGCCCCTCGAGGCGGCCGAACTGCTCGCGCAGCGTCATCAGGTCGGCGAGCGCCTGGCAGGGGTGATGGCCGGCGGTGAGCATGTTGAAGACGGGCACCTCGGAGACCTCTGCCAGCTCCTCGATCAGCGCGTCGGGGCCGGTACGGATGCCGATCGCCGCGACGTGCCGGGAGAGCACCCGCGCGGTATCGCCGACCGACTCGCCGCGCGACAGATGCAGCTCGTCGCGGCGCAGCACGATCGGCTGGCCGCCGAGCTCGAAGACGCCGGCCTCGAACGACAGCCGCGTGCGCGTCGAGTGCTTCTCGAAGATGAGCGCGATGCTGCGGCCCTCGAGCGCGCGTGACGACAGCGGTGCGGCCTTCAGCGCGTCGGCGCGATCGAGCAGCGCGAGCAGCTCGTCGCGAGCAAGCTCGGTCCCCGTGAGCAGGTGACGCGTCAAGTCGGGCAGTGTACGTGGACGATGCGACTCCTGACCTGGAACATCTTCCACGGCCGTGCGGTCCCGGGCGCCGGGGCCGACCTCGAGGCCGAGTTTGCCGCCGCGCTCGCGCGCTGGGACTGGGACGTGGCGCTGCTGCAGGAGGTTCCGCCGTGGTGGCCGCCGGCGCTGGCGCGCGCGGCCGGCGCCCAGCAGCGCACGGTCCTGACGTCGCGCAACGCGCTGCTACCCGTCCGTCGCCTGCTCGCGCGGCGCGTCCCGGACCTGATCAAGTCAAACGGCGGCGGCGCGAACGCGATCCTCGTGCGTCCCGCCGCGGGCGCGATCGCCGCGCACCGCAGCGTCGTGCTGCGGCGCCGCCCCGAGCGGCGCGTCTGCCACGCGGTGCGGCTCTCCGGCGGCGCCTGGGTGGCGAACCTGCACGCGCAGGTCCACAGCGAGGACGGAGCCCGTGCCGACATCGCGCGCGCCGCGGCGGCGACCCTGTCCTGGGCGGGCGACGCACCCGCGCTGCTCGGCGGCGATCTCAACGTGCGCGCGCCGGTCGCGCCGGGCCTGGAGTACCTCGGCGGTCACGGCGTCGACCACATCCTCGCTCGCGACCTCAGCGCCGTCGGCGCGCCCGAACTGCCCGCTCGCGGCGCGCTGTCCGATCATGCGGCGGTGATCGTCGGCGTCTCGGCGCAGCGACCTGACGGCTGCGGATAACCTCCACGCCCCGACCCTTCAGGAGAACCAATGCACCGCTTGCTCACAGTCGGCTTTGCGTGTGTGGCGCTCGCCCTCGTCGCCGGCTGCGGCGACGACGAGGAGAGCTCCTCGTCCGCGGCCCCGCCGCCTGCCGCCGCTGAGACCGCCCCCGCCGAGACGGCGGCCGCGCCGAGCGCGTCGACCGACACCGTCAGCGTCGGGATGAAGGACATCAAGTTCGTCCCCGAGAGCATCACCGCGAAGGTCGGTCAGAAGATCGTCTGGACGAACAACGAGGCGATCCCGCACAACGTCACGGCAACCGACGGCGCGGACTTCGAGTCGGAGACGATGCAAGAGAACGACACCTACGAGTACACGCCGACGAAGGCCGGCACGATCAAGTACGTCTGCACGATCCACAGCGGGCAGAACGGCGAGATCGAGGTGACGCAGTAGTCAGCTGCCGCGCAGGCCGAAGCCGCGCAGCAGCATGAGCGCGCGCTGACCGACGGAGCCCGGATTCGGCAGGACGCCGAGTTGGATCGACGCGTCGTAGAGATCGAAGAACGCCCGCACGCGCCAGATGCGCGTCCGGGTCTCGTCGAGCTCGCAGTAGAAGATCGCCTGCACGACGAGCGCGCGGGCGGTCGGCGGGAACGACTCGAGCTCGCCGGTGTGGGTCCCCAGCAGCCGCACCGGCGCGGCGACGAAGCGCCCGTCGCTCAGCCGCGGGCCCGTCGCCTCGACGCGCGCGTCGGGGGCGGCCGTGCGCAGCCGCGCCGCGTGCTCGGCGAGCGCGCCCGGCCCGTGCAGCGGCCCCTTGAACGTCAGCGGATCCTCGTAGTGCAGGTCCGCCGAGCACGTGCCGGCGAACGCTCCGACGATGTCCGCCGCCGACCATGCGGCCTCGAAACGCTCGACGAGCGCCAGCGCGGCCTTCTCGTCGGCGCTCACTCGGCGAACTCCGGCAGGCCGTCGACGGGCGAGCTCGCGCGGGCGTGCGTGCGGCGCGGGATCCGCCCCGCGTCGCGGGCGAGCACGCCCGCGAGCACGGCGTGGCGGATCGCGTGCGCCATCGCGAGCGGATCGGCCGCGCGCGAGATCGCGCTGGCGCAGAGCACGGCGTCGCAGCCGAGCTCCATCGCGAGCACCGCGTCGGAGGCCGTGCCGACGCCGGCGTCGAGGATCACCGGCACGCCCGCCGCCTCGACGATGAGCGTGAGGTTCGCCGGGTTGGCGATCCCCTGGCCGCTGCCGATCGGCGAGCCGAGCGGCATCACGGCGGCGCAGCCGACGTCCTCCAGGCGCCGCGCGAGCACCGGGTCGTCGCTCGTGTAGGGCAGCACGACGAAGCCGTCGTCGACGAGCTGCTCGGCGGCGATGAGCAGCTCGGGCGCGTCGGGCAGCAGCGTGCGCTCGTCGCCGATGACCTCGAGCTTGACCCAATCGGTCTGCAGCGCCTCGCGGCCGAGCTGCGCGGTCAGCACGGCGTCGCGGGCGGTGAAGCAGCCGGCCGTGTTCGGCAGCACGTCGACCCCCTTGGCGGCGATGACGTCCAGCAGCGAGCCCTCGGCGGCGGGATCGATGCGCCGCATCGCGACGGTCACGAGCTCGGTCTGGCTGGCGTCGATCGCGTCGCCGAGCGTCTCCATGCGCGTGAAGCCGCCGGTTCCGAGCAGCAGGCGGGAGGCGAACGTGCGCCCGGCGATCTGCAGCGGCGCCGAGCGCGTCATCCGCCCTGCACCGCGCGCACGATCTCGACGCGCGCCCCGTCGCGCAGCGTGCGCGTCTGCCAGACGCCGCGGCGCGCGACCTCGGCGTCGACGGCGACGGCGATCCCCGCCGCGTCCGGATCGATCCCGCGCGCGACGAGCACGTCGCGGATCGTCGGCTCGCCGCCGGCCTCGACGGGCTCGCCGTTGACGATGATCGTCATGCGTGGACCTCCGCGAAGCGCCCGGCGGCGAAGGCGGCGGGAACCTGGGCGGCGGCGCCGCCGTCGATCGCATCGACGACGAGCACGGCGCTGACGGGCGCGAGCAGGATCCCGTTGCGGTGATGACCGGTCGCCCAGTGCAGCCCCTGCAGGCCGGCGTCGGGGCCGAGCAGCGGCGCGTTGTCGGGCGTCGCCGGGCGCAGCCCCGCCGACATCTCCTCGATCACGAGCTCGAGCACGCCGGGGACGAGCTCGCCGGCGTCGCGCAGCAGCTCGTACAGGCCGCCCGCGGTCACGGTCGTGTCGAAGCCGCGCTCCTCCATCGTCGCGCCGAGCACGTAGCGACCGTCGCCGCGCGGCACGAGGTAGCCGCCCTCGAAGCGCACGATCCGCTCGAGCAGGCCGGGACCGGCGTGATCGCGCAGGCGCATGATCTGGCCCTTGACCGGGCGCAGCGGGATCCGCGGCAGCCCGTCGATCGCGCCGCTCCAGGCGCCCGCGGCGACGACGACATGGCGCGCGCGCACGACCTCTCCGCCGGCCAGCCCGACGCCGGCGACCGTCGCGCCCTGGAGCTCGATGCGCTCGACGGCGCGGCCCGTGCGCAGCGTCACGCCGGCGCGGCGCGCGGCCTGCGCGAGCGCGAGCACGACCGCGCGCGGATCGACGCAGTGGTCGCCGGGCACGTCGAGCGCGAGGCGCACGGTCGGCGCGAGCGCCGGCTCGAGGCGGCGCGCGGCGCTCGGCAGCAGGCGCCGCACCTCGAGACCGAGCTCCAGCCGCAACGCGAGCTCGCGCTCGAGCGCCTGCGCCTCGTCGCGGTCGCGCGCGACGACGAGCGCGCCGCTGTCGCGAACGCCGGCGTCGGTGCCGGCGGCGTCGCCGAGCTCGCGGGCGAACGCCGGCCAGGCGCGCGCGCTGCGCAGCCCGAGCTCGAGCAGCGCCAGCTCGCCGGGATCGGCCTCGGTGACCGGCGCCAGCATGCCCGCGGCGACGTGTGAGGTGCCGGCGCCCAGCTCGCCGCGCTCGAGCACGCAGACCGTCAGGCCGCGCTGCGCGGCGCGCCAGGCGATCGCGAGCCCGATGATGCCGCCGCCGATGACGGCGACGTCGCTCGTTGCGGTTGGGTCCTGCGGCATGACACCTCGCTTCGCCGGCATGATCCGGATCAGCTGCTGACGGTCGGCGTAATCGCCCTCTCAGCCCGCATCCGCAGGCTCCCGTTATGCCGTCCATCCTAGCCCCTCGTGACGGCCGCTCGAAGCGGCCCGCGGACGTCGGCGCACCGCACGCTGTTGACTGCTTGACCACGACGCCGTTCACCGCGGTGACGAACCTTCTGCACGCCGGCTGCGTCCGCTCGTTGCTGTGCGTGCTCGGTGCCGGCCGCGTGAACGAGCGCCGAACGGATCGGTCCGCTGCGCCGCGTCGGCGCTGCTTCATCGAGGTGCTGCGGGAACGCCGGCTCGCGTCGTCGCAGCGATCGATCCGGCGCTCCTTCACGCGCGGCGGGCGCCCGTTGCGACAATGGCTGCGATGGACACCCTCGACGCCCGCCGCGCGCGCCTGCAGGACGCGCGCCTGTACCTCGTCTGCGACCTCAACCCGGGCGGCCGCCCGCTCCAGGACGTGCTCGGTCCGGCGCTCGCCGGCGGCGTCGACATCGTCCAGCTGCGCGACAAGGGCGCCTCGCGCGAGCAGCTCGTCGAGGCCGCGAAGATCGCTCGCGCGCTGTGCGACGATGCCGGCGCGCTGCTGATCCTCAACGACCGTCCCGAGCTCGTGCAGGCGGCGGCCGCCGACGGCTGCCACGTCGGCCAGGACGACATGGAGCCCGCGGCCGCGCGCGAGCGCGCGGGCGCCGACGCGCTCGTCGGCCAGTCCACGCACTTCCCCGACGAGGTCGACGGGGCGACCGACGTCGACTACATCGGCGTCGGCCCGGTGTATGCCACGCCGACGAAGCCGGGCCGCCATCCCGTCGGCGTCGAGCTCGTCCGCTTCGCGGCGTTCCACGCCCCCGTCCCGTTCTTTGCGATCGGTGGGATCGACGTCGGCAACGTCGACGAGGTCGTGACCGCAGGCGCGGACCGGATCGCGATCGTGCGCGCGATCGCCGAGGCCGACGACCCGCGCGCGGCGGCCGAGCGACTGCGCGCGGCGCTGCCGGCCGGGACGGCCCCGTGAGCGACGCGAGGCCGCGCAAGCGCAAGCGCTCGGGCAGCGCCGCCGCCGAGCAGACGGCGCCGCCCGCGGACGCACCGGCGCCGCCGGCGGCGGACGGCACGAGCCGCGGCTACGCCCGCAGCCGCGCGCGCGACGACGAGGTCCGGGCGAACCTCCCGCCGCTGGCACCCGGCGAGCGACCGCGCGTCGTCACGATCGCCGCGATCGTCGCGTTCGTCTTCGCGGTCGCCAACGCCGTCACCGCGCTGACCGGCAACGACATCTCGACGGCCAGCGGCGATCCGTCCGTCGCGACGGCCGTCACGACCGCGGTGCTGCTCGTCGCCGGCTTCGGCATGCTCGCCCGCCAGTACTGGGCGGTGCTGGGCTTTCAGACGATCCTCGGTATCCAGATCGTGTTCTTCTCGCTGTACCTGATCGGCGTCCAGGAGCTCTGGCACGCGATCATCCCGGTCGTCGCGATCGGGCTGCTGGGCTGGCTGTTCTGGAAGCTCGTGCGCCCGATGGCGCAGTTGCAGATGCCCAAGCGGCCGGCCGACTAGTCCGATGAGGACCGAGCGTCTACCGTGTACGCCGTGGACGACGACGCGATCAAGGTTCTTGTGACCCGCCTGGCACGAGCGCACCCGTCCGGCGGCAGCGTCATCGAGCGCGCGCAGATCATGGCCGAGGGCGCGGGCGCGACCGATGTGATGACCTGGATCATGGCCCACGGCGCCGTTGCCGAGGCGGCCGTCGAGCGCGCGTCCACCCGCCAGGGCCTGCACGGGATCAGCGACTCCGCCCCGCGGACGACGTCGCGCTTCGTGCTTCCGGCCGGCGCTCTGGACTGACACCGGAGCACCGAACACGAGTCGGTAGGCTCGCTCCACCATGGCTGAGAGCTCCTACGACTGCATCGTCATCGGCTCGGGTCCGGGCGGCTACGTGGCCGCCATCCGCGCCGCCCAGCTCGGCATGAAGACCGCGGTGGTCGAGTCCGACCGCGTCGGCGGACGCTGCCTGAACTACGCCTGCATCCCCGCCAAGGCCGTCCTGCGCGTGGCCGACGTGCTCGGCGAGATCCGCGAGGCCGACGCCTACGGCATCACCGTCGGCGAGCCGACCGTCGACTTCGCCGCCGTCGGCGCGCGGCGCGAGAAGGTCGTCAAGACGCTGACCGGCGGCGTCGCGGGGCTGATGAAGCGCAACGCCATCGACGTCATCGAGGGCCACGGGTCGGTCACCGACGACGCCAACGTCAAGGTCGGCGGCAACTTCGACGGCACCGAGATCCAGGCGAAGTTCGTGATCCTCGCGACCGGCTCGGTGAAGAAGGCGCTGCCGGGCACGCAGTTCGGCGGCCACGTCATCGGCACCGAGGAGGCGTGGGCGCTCGAGGCGCTGCCGAGCACGCTCGCCGTCGTCGGCGCGGGCGCATCGGGCACCGAGATCGCCTCCGCCTATGCCCGCCTCGGCAGCGACGTGACGCTCTACGAGGGCCTGGACCGCGTCTTGCCGAGCGAGGACGCCGACATCTCGAAGATCGCCGAGCGCGGCTTCAAGAAGCAGGGCATCAGCGTCCGTACGGGCGTCTTCGTCGAGGACGTGCAGACGACCGCCGACGGCGTCACCTTCTCCGTCGCTGGCGAGCCGCAGGCCGCCGAGTGGCTCGTGATCGCCGCCGGCCGCGCGCCCGACATCGAGGGCCTCGGCCTCGAGGAGGCCGGGATCGAGCTCGCCGCCGACGGCCTCGTCGCCGTCGACGGCGCGCTGCGCACGTCGCTGGCCGGCGTCTACGCGATCGGCGATCTCGTCGCCGGGCCGGCGCTCGCGCACAAGGCCTCCGACGAGGGCATCATCGCCGCCGAGGACGCCGCCGGCCTGACGACCCATCCGCTCGAGCACGTCGACATCCCGCGCGCGACGTTCTGCCACCCGAACGTCGCGAGCTTCGGCCTCACCGAGCAGCAGGCGCGCGACGCCGGCCACGACGTCGTCGTCGGCAAGATCGGCTTCGGCGCGGTCGGCGCGGGCACCGTCTACGGCGACCGCACCGGCCTCGTGAAGATCGTCGGCGCCCGCACCTACGGCGAGCTGCTGGGCGGCCACATCATCGGCACGAAGGCGACCGAGCTGATCCAGGAGCTCGTCAACGTGCGCGCGCTGGAGGGCGGCTACGGCGAGGTCGCGCGCATGATCCACGGCCATCCGACGTTGTCGGAGGCGGTCATGGAGGCCGCCCGCGATGCCGATGGCTGGATCATCCACGGCTGACCGGCGAGCGCCCGCGCCCGTGCGCGCCGTCTTCTACTACGACCTCTTCAGCCCGGAGGCCTACCTCGCCGCCGAGCGCATCATCACGCTGCTGCCCGCGGCCGAGTGGGTGCCGGTCTGTGCGCTCGACCTGCCGGGCGCCGACACGCTCGACGGCTTTCGCTGCGAGACCGATCGCGCGGCGTTCCTGGACCGCATCGAGCGCACCGCGGCGCGGCGCGGCCTGCAGGAGCTGCGCTGGCCCGACCCGTTTCCCTGCGACTCCGCCTACGCGATGCGCGTCGCGACGTACGCCCGCCAGATCGGCCGCGCCGTCGCGTTCTCGCTGGCCGCGTTTCGCCAGGCGTTCGCGGGCGGCCGCGACCTCGGCGTGGCCGACAACGTGCTGATCGCCGCGGCGGGCTGCGAGATCCACCCGCGCGCGGTGACCAAGGGAGCGGCGCTGGGCTCCGTCGCACGCGCGCTCGACGACGCCACGGCGCTCGCCGCGGCGCGCGGCGTGCGCGACGTCCCGGCCGTGTGGCTGCCCGACGGGCGCGTCTTCCACGGCGACGATGCGATCGACGGCGCGGTCCGCGCGCTGATCGCGTAGCTTCGGCGCGCATGCGCGCCAACCGCAGCTACCGCCTGCTGCACACGCGCTCCAGCCGGCGCCCCGCAAGCCTTGATCCGACGCGGATCGACCACCTCGAGGTCGTCGAGATCGCCTCCGGCGAGGTCGTCCTGTTCTGGGATCTGCCCGCGGCGGAGGCCGCCAAGCAGGCGCGCAGGCTGCGCGAGGACCTCTCGTCGCTCGAGGTCGACGCGTTCATCGACCGCTGGGCGAGCTGAGCAGCGCAGAGCGGCCGACGAGCCGATCAGTCCTGCGGCCGTCCGCTGACCGCCAGGCCGGCGCCGAGACCGATCATCGCGAGCCCGCCGGTGCCGCCGATCGCCGCGATCCGGCGCGGCGACGAGACGAGCCACGCGCGCACGGCGCCCGCCAGCAGCGCCCACATCGAATCGCTCAGCAGCCCGATCGCGCAGAAGATCGCGCCGAGCGCGAGCAGCTGGGTCGTCACCGAGTCGCTCGAGCGGTCGACGAACTGCGGCAGCACCGCCATGAAGAAGACGATGACCTTGGGGTTGAACATGCCGACGACGAAGCCGTCCGCGAGGATCCGCTTGAGCAGCTTCGGCTCGACGGGCGCGTGCAGCGCGGCCGCGAGCGAGCGGCGGTGGCGGAACGTCTGCACGCCGAGGTAGACGAGATACGCCGCCCCGGCGAGCTTGATCGCGGTGAAGACGGCGATCGACTCCTGCACGAGCGCGCCGAGCCCGAAGGCGACCGCGATCACCTGGACGTAGACGCCCGCCGTGTTGCCGACGACGGTCGCGACGCCGGCACCGCGGCCGAGCGTGAGCGAGCGCGTCACGACGAACAGCACGCTCGGCCCGGGCACGAGGATCAGCACGAAGGCGATCAGCACGAAGGCGAGCAGGTGGTCGGTCGGCGGCATCCTCACGCGAGCGTATCGGCGCGGGCGCGCGGCGGCGAGCGGGCTCGAACCCTGGCTCACGCGGACGTAGACTGCGCGTGTGGACGGAGCTCACGACATGGGCGGGATGCACGGCTTCGGCCCGGTCGCCGAGCCCGGCGACGAGCTGCCCTACCACGAGGATTGGGAGCCGCGCGTCTTCGCGCTGCACCTGCTGACGGGCTTCGAGGGCCTCGGCGCCGGGCCGGGCGGGCGCCAGACGCGCGAGGAGATGGATCCGGCGAGCTATCTCGCGGCGTCGTACTTCGAGCGCTGGCTGTGGAGCGCCGAGCAACGACTGCTGCGCAAGGGCACGATCGCCGCGGGCGAGGTCGACGCGATGATGGAGCGCCTCGCGGCGGGCGAACCGGTGCCGGCCCACGCCGACGGCGAGATGGCCGAGCGGATGATCGGCCGCCTGCGGCGGCGCGCGCCGATCGAGCCGCCGCCGCTCGACGCGCGCTTCGGGCCCGGTGACCGCGTGCGCGTGAAGCGCATGCGACCGGCGGGCCACACGCGCTGCCCGCGCTACGTCCGCGGCGTCGCGGGGACGGTCCGGCACGTCCGCGGCGCCGACCGGCTGCCCGACCTGACGACGTACGGCCTGCCCGCGCAGCCCGAGCCCGTCTACGCGGTCGGCTTCGCATCGCAGGATCTGTGGGGGCCCGGCGAGGAGCCACCGTTCACGGTCCTGCTCGACCTGTGGGACAGCTACCTGGAGGCGGCGTGAGCGGCGCGCACGGCCACCACGAGCGCCCGGCCTCCGCGGTCGAGCTGCGCGCGCGCGCGCTCGAGGCGCTGCTCGCCGAGAAGGGGCTCGTCTCGACCGACGCCATCGACGCGGTCGTGACGTACTACGAGCAGGACGTCGGACCGCAGAACGGCGCCCGCGCCGTCGCGCGGGCGTGGGCCGACGACGCCTTCCGCGAGCGGCTGCTGACGAACGCCAACGAGGCGCTCGACGAGCTCGGCTTCGGCGGGATGGAGGGCCACAACATGGTCGTCGTCGCGAACTCCGAGACGGTCCACAACGTCATCGTCTGCACGCTGTGCTCCTGCTACCCGTGGCCGGTCCTCGGGCTGCCGCCGAGCTGGTACAAGAGCGAGCCCTACCGCGCGCGCGTCGTCGCCGAGCCGCGCGCGGTCCTGCGCGAGCTCGGCCTCGAGCTCGGCGACGACGTCGAGATCCGCGTCTGGGACTCGAGCGCCGAGCTGCGCTACCTCGTCCTGCCGCTGCGCCCGCCGGGCAGCGAGGACCTCGGCGAGGACGAGCTCGCCGCGCTCGTGACGCGCGACTGCATGATCGGGACGGCGCTCGCGTGAGCGCGCTCGCGGCAGCCGACGCCGGCCTCGGCGCGGCCGCGCCGCTGCCGCGCGACAACGGCGAGCTCGTCTTCGAGGAGCCGTGGCAGGGCCGCGCGCTGGGGATGGGCGTCGTCGCTCTCGAGCGGACGGGCACGACGTGGGCGCAGTTCCGCGTGCAGCTCGTGGCCGCGATCGCGGCGCGCGAGCCCCAGCACGGCGAGAGCGCCGCGACGGCGTACTACTCGGCCTGGCTGGACGCGCTCGAGCGCCTGCTCGACGAGCGCGGGCTGCTCGGCGCTGCGGCCGCCCGCTGAGCGCCGTCGCCTGCGCCCGCTGATCGCCGGCCGTTCAGAGCGCCGCGAGCGCCTCGCGCGCGGCCCGCTCGCCGGAGCGCACGGCGCCGTCCATGTAGCCGTTCCAGTACGTCGAGGACTCCGAGCCCGCCCAGTGCAGCCGCTCGACGGGCTCGCGCAGCGCGCGGCCGTACGTCGTCAGCACGCCGGGCGGGCAGATCCCGACCGGGCAGCCGCGCGTGTACTTCTGCGCCGCCCAGTCGGCCTCCACGTAGTCGATCGGGTCCAGCGCCCGCGGCCCGAAGACGCGCGCCAGGCCGGCGAGCGCCGCGCGCCGGCGCTCCTGCGCCGGCAGCCGCACGAACGCGCGCGCCTCGTCGCCGCCGACGAAGCCCAGCAGCGCGCCGGGCGTGCCCGAGCGCGGCGAGCTGTCGAACGTGACGTTCACGGGCCCGAGGTCCGAGATCGAGGCGCCGTTGAGGCCGTCGGCGCGCCAGAAGGGGCGCTCGTAGACCGCCTGGACCTTGACGAGGTGGCCCTGCGGCAGGCGCTGCGTCAGGCCGTCGCGCGACGCCGGCAGCGCGGGCTCGTACTCGATCCGCCCGGCGAGCGCCGGCGCCAGCGCGACGATGACCTGCTTGGCGCGGTTGACGTAGCGGTCGGAGATGACGTCGACGTAGCCCGGCCTCATAACGATCCGCCGCACCGGCGAGCGGCGGATCACGCGCCGTCCGAGCCCCTGCGCGACGCGCTCGGCGATCTGCTGCGTGCCGCCGTCGATGCGGTCCTGCTGGGCGCCGTTGCGCGTGTTGAAGTTGCGCTCGAACGTGCCGGGCGTGTGCTCGTCGCCGGAGGCGGCGATGTAGAACAGCACGAACAGCAGCGACAGCTCGCGCGGCTCGGCGCCGAAGATCGCGCGCGTCGCGGCCCTGGCGACGTCCATGAAGCGCCTCGCGCCGGTCGAGTTGCGCCGCAGCCAGCTGTCGAGCGACTCGCCGTCGAGGGCGCCGGCGTCCGGCGCGTCCCAGGGCGCGTCGACCGGCACGCGCCGCGAGAGCGCGTCGAGCTGCGTGACCGCGAGCAGCAGGTCGACGAGCAGCGCCGGGTCCGACGGCGCGCTGCCCGTCGGGCCCGTGTCGGAGTACAGCGCGCGGCGGCCGCCCGCGTAGTAGGCGTTGCTGCCGCTGTTGTAGGCGGGAAACGTCTCGATTCCGAGCTCGTCGACGAGCGCGCGGATGCGGTTCTGCGTCGGCCCGATGAACTCCGCGCCGAGGTCGACGACCTCGCCGCCCGCGATCGCGCGGTCGAGCATCCGCCCGCCGACGCGGTCGCGCGCCTCGAGCACGGCGACGGAGCGACCGGCGCGCGCGACCTCGCGCGCCGCGACGAGCCCCGCGATCCCGCCGCCGACGACGACGACGTCCTGCCTGCGGCGGACGCGCCCGCGGGCCGTCTTGCTGCCCTTCGCGGCGCCGGCCGGATCCGCGCCCCGCCCGCCCGCCGCGGCGACCGCCGCCGTGGCGGCACCGGCGACGAACCGCCGACGGTCGATGCGTCCGCTCCCGGCCACGACCCCACGATCCCGCCGCGGCGAGCCTCTGTCAAACGCAAACGTTCAGGATCGGGTGGTGACGACGCGATCGCGACCGCCGCGACGGACATACTCGCCCCATGAGCGGCGACGCCGCCGCGCTCCAACGCCCGCGGGGCGCCGAGAGCCTCATCCGCCAGCTGACCGATCCAAGGACCGCGCTGGCGCTGCTCGGCCTCGCGCTCTACGCGGTGATGCGGGTCGCCTACGGGCGCTTCTACGAGCCCTTCGGCCTATCGCCCGACGAGCTCGGCCTCTCGTATCTCGAGCTGCTGGCGCAGTCGGCGCTCGGCGCCGTCGTGCTCGCGGCGCTGTTCGCGCTGTCGGTGCCGGCGGGACTGGGCGCGACGAACCTCATGGACCGTGCGCAGGAAACCCGCTCGCGGTCGTCCTCGTGGGCCTCGTCCTCGTCGCCCTTCTGATCGCCGGCCTGACGGTCGCTCCCGCCGTGAAGTACCTGGCGGCCGCGGGTTGGCTGGTGATCTTCGCGACGTCGATCGCGCTGGGCGTTCCCGTCATCCGCAGCTGGCTCGGCGCGGGACCGGTCGGGACCGTCTGTTGCGGCGGGCCGACTGCGCACGCTCGTCGTCGGCTTCGCCGCCGCCATCCCGATCGTCGTCGCGCTCACGCTGATCCAGGGCGCCGCCGGCGGAGCCGGCGACGTGCGCGACGGCCGCTCCGCGCACCTCTCGTTCTACGGCGTGCGCCGTACCTCCTGGGGCGCCGAGGCGGCCACGCTGTCCTGGACGGCCGACGACGTCGCGGCCAAGCTGCGACCGCTCGCCGACTCCTGCGTGATGCACCTCGGTCAGGCCGACGGCACGCTGTTCGTGTACAGCCCGCACGCCGCCGGCAGGCCGACGCACCGCATTCCCGCCGGTATCGCCGCGGTCCGGATCGTGCCGGGCGCCTCCTGCCGCCGGGGGACGCGCGCGCCGGTGCGCTGAAGCGCGACCTCTGGTGGCCGGTACTCTCATGCCAGGCTGATGGCAGAACGCGTCGCGCACCCCGCCGAGCAGGCCGGGCTCCCCGAGCCCGCCGTCGCGCGTGAGTGGCTGGCGACGATGATGCTCATCCGCCGCTTCGAGGAGCGCGCCGGCGAGATGTACGCGAAGGCGAAGGTCGGCGGCTTTTTGCACCTCGCGATCGGCGAGGAGGCGACGATCGTCGGCTCGACGCGCGCCCTGCGCGACCAGGACTACCTCATCTCGACGTATCGCTCGCACGGCCACACGCTCGCGCGCGGCAGCGATCCCAACCGCGTCATGGCCGAGCTGTTCGGGCGCGTCGACGGCCTCTGCAAGGGGCGCGGCGGGTCGATGCACATGTTCGACCTCGAGAAGCGCTTCATGGGCGGCTACGGGATCGTCGGCGGCAACCTGCCGCTCGCCGCCGGCTTCGCGCTCGCCTCGGACTACAGCGGCCGCGACGAGGTGACGCTGTGCCAGTTCGGCGACGGCGCCTCCAACCAGGGCACGTTCGGCGAGACGATGAACCTCGCCGCGCTGTGGAAGCTGCCGGTCGTCTTCATGATCACGAACAACCAGTTCGGCATGGGCACGGCGCTCGAGCGCCACTCCGCGATCACCGACCTGCTGCGCAAGGGCGAGGGCTTCGGCGTGCCCGGCATGCGCTGCGACGGCATGGACGCGATGGACACCTACAACGTGACCACCGAGGCGCTGCGGATCGCGCGCGAGGAGCGCCGGCCGATCCTCGTCGAGGCCGTCACCTACCGCTTCCGTGGGCACTCGATGGCCGACCCCGAGGAGTACCGCACGAAGGAGCAGGTCGACGCGTGGCGCAAGCGCGACCCGCTGGCGGTCTTCGGCGACCAGCTCGTCGAGGCCGCGATCCTCTCCGCCGACGAGCGCGCGACGATGGACCGCGAGACGATCGAGCGCGTCGATGCCGCCGTCGCGTTCGCCGACGCCTCGCCGCACCCCTCGCCGAACGACCTCTACGACGACATCTACGTCCTCGGCGACCAGGTCCGCGGCTGGTACTCCGTCGACGAGCGCACGCCGACCCCGCACCGCGGCGAGGACGAGACAAGCATGGATCGCGCCGACCTGCCGCACGCCGCCGAGCACGCCGGCGGCGTCACGCCGAAGCCCGCAGACGACGCCCAGCGCGGGCAGGACTGACCGCTATGGCGGTCATGCGCTATCGCGAGGCGCTCAACGCCGCCCTGCGCGAGGAGATGCAGCGCGACGCGAACGTCATGCTCATGGGCGAAGACATCGGCGTCTTCAACGGCGCCTTCAAGGTCACCGCCGGCCTGCTCGACGAGTTCGGCGAGAAGCGCGTGCGCGACACGCCGATCTCCGAGAACACGATCGTCGGCATGGGCGTCGGCGCGGCGATGACCGGCCTGCGCCCCGTCGTCGAGCTGATGACGATCAACTTCTCGCTGCTGGCGATGGACCAGATCGTCAACCACGCCGCCTCGATCCGCTACATGTTCGGCGGCCAGGTCAAGGTGCCGCTCGTGGTGCGGATGCCGCAGGGCGCCGGCCACCAGCTCGGGCCGACGCACTCGCACTCCTGGGAGGCGCTCTACCTCCACGTGCCCGGCCTGCTCGTCGCCGTGCCGACGACCGCGGCCGACGCCAAGGGCCTGCTGAAGGCCGCGATCCGCGACGACAACCCGGTCGTCTTCATCGAGCACGAGTACCTCTACGGTCAGCGCGGCGAGGTCCCCGACGACGAGGACCACATCGTGAACTTCGGCGAGGCCGCGATCCGCCGCGAGGGCTCCGACGTGACGATCGTCGGCATCTCGCGGATGGCGCTGACGGCCGCCCGGGCGGCGAAGTCCCTGAGCGAGGAGCACGGCATCGAGGCCGAGGTCATCGACCCGCGCACGCTGCGCCCGCTGGACCTCGACACGATCCTCGCGTCGGTGCGCAAGTGCAACCGCTGCGTGATCGTCGAGGAGGGCTGGCCGCACGGCGGCGTCGGCGCCAACCTCGCGGCGCTGATCCAGGAGCAGGCCTTCGACGACCTCGACGCGCCGATCCAGCGGGTCACCGGCGCCGACGTGCCGATGCCCTACTCCAAGCCGCTGGAGCAGATCGCCTTCCCGCACGAGCCGCAGGTCGTCGACGCCGTGCTGGCGACGTTCAGGGACCGCTGATGAGCGAGATCGTCATGCCGCGGCTGTCGGACTCGATGGAGGAGGGCACGATCCTCAAATGGCTCAAGGCCGACGGCGAGTCGGTCGCGCGCGGCGAGCCGCTGGCCGAGATCGAGACCGACAAGGCGACGCTGACCTACGAGTCCGACGCCGACGGCGTGCTGACGATCGTCGCGCCCGCCGGGGAGACGCTGCCGATCGGCAGCGTCATCGCGCGGCTGGACGCCGGCAACGGCGCGAGCGCGCCGCCGGCGCAGGCGCCGCGGGCGCAGGCGTCCGTGACGCCGGCCGCGCCTGCGCAGCCGCCGACGGCGGCCGCGCCGTCCGTGGCAGCGGCGCCGCCGGCGCCGGCTGCGCGCGCCGGCCGCGTCAAGGCCTCGCCGGTCGCCAAGCGCCTGGCGCGCGAGCAGGGGGTCGACCTGCAACTCGTCACCGGCACCGGCCCGGGCGGGCGCATCGTCAAGGACGACGTCGAGCTGGCCGCCAAGTCGCCGCCGCCGGCCGCGCCCGCCGTCGCCGCACCCGAGCCGGCCGCGGCCGCGCCGTCGCCGTCACCGCCGCCGCCGCCGCCCGCCACGGTGTCCGAGACCGGCACCGCCAAGGGCGACGTCACGGTGCACGAGCTGACCCGCATCCAGGGCCTGATCGCGCGCCGGATGGCCGAGTCGCGCGCGACGATCCCGTCGTTCGAGCTGCGCACCGAGATCGACATGCAGGCCGCCGTCGCGCTGCGCGGCGAGCTGAAGGCGCTCGGCGGTGACGGCGCGGCGGGCGCGGTCCCGTCGTACAACGACATGGTCGTCAAGGCCTGCGCACTGGCGCTGCGCGAGTTCCCGCGCGCGAACGGCAGCTACCGCGACGCCCGCTTCGAGCTCTACAGCCGCGTCAACGTCGGCGTCGCGGTGGCGGCCGACGACTCGCTCGTCGTGCCGACGGTCTTCGACGCCGACGCGAAGTCGCTGCGCGAGATCGCCCGCGACACGCGCGCGCTCGCCGAGCGCGTCCGCGCGGGCGCGATCACCCCGCCGGAGCTCAGCGGCGGCACCTTCACCGTCTCGAACCTCGGCATGTACGGAGTGACGGACTTCACGGCGGTCATCAACCCGCCCCAGGCCGCGATCCTCGCGGTCGGCGCGCTCGCCCCGCGAGCGGTCGTCAGCGACGGGCAGCTCGTCGCGCGGCACACGATGAACGTCACGCTGGCGTGCGATCACCGCATCCTCTACGGCGCGCAGGCGGCGCAATTCCTCGCCCGCGTGCGCGAACTGCTCGAGCGCCCGCTGGCGCTCGCGTTCTGACGCGCTCCTACTTCGGCAGCAGCGTGTCGAGCGTGGAGCCCAGGCCGTCGGCCGCGCGGCGCACGATCTCGGCGACGAGGTTGAGCACCTGCTGGACGGCGGCACTGACGGGCGGGGACAGCGGCGCCGTCGTCTCCGACAGCTTGCTGCCGGCGTTCTGCACGGTCGCGCTGAGCGAGTCGCCGGCCTTGCGCACGTGGTCGCCGGACTTCTGGGTCGCAGGCGCCGCGGCGGCGGGCACGTTCGCCGGGCGACGATCGACCGGAGGAGCGAACTCCGGCGCCGATGCGCTGGCGGGCGCGGACACGCTCGTCGTGGCCAGCGCGGTCGCGCTGGGACGGTTGCGGGTGGCTGCAGGGCGCGAGCGGCGGGGCCGCGGCGCGGGGGCGACGATCTGCGCCGTGTTGACCGCGGCGACCGTCCGAGCGGCCTCCGGATCGGACGAGTTCGCGCCGGCGAAGACGAGCGCCGGCCGCGTGACGGATTGCGACACGGAGTCCGACCAGCCGCCGAATGCGAACACGGCGCTGATCGCCAGCAGCGACAGCGCCGCCGCCACCGTCAGCGTGACGCCGGCGCCGATCGACGCGAAGAGTGCCCTGGATCCTGCCATCCTGGTCTCTATCGGCAGTTCGCGCCCTTACCTGTAGCCCCCGCGCGGATTCTGCGAGGCGTTGGATTCCCGGCTCACGTCGCGCTTGACGCGCGCCGGGCTGTGCGACGTGTCGACGACGAGGCACAGCCAGCGCTTGGGGTCCGGTCCCGGCACGCACGTGCGGTACAGATCGGCGTCGACCCTGACCGTGTCGGCGGAGTCCAGGTGCGCTCGCGCGAACTCGTCGCCGTTGGCCTGCACCCACAGCCGCGCCGCCCGCGACTGATCCCCGAACGCGGCCCGCTCGGCGGCGAGCTCGGGGCGGTGCACGAGCCCCGCCACGAGCAACGCGCTGCCCACGACGGCGAGCGCGCCGAGGCCCGCATAGTTGTCGGCGACGACCTTCGGCAGGTCGCCGCGCCTGCGCCGCAGGACGACCCCTCCGAGCCCGCCGAGGACCGCGATCGAGATCACGTTCAGGCAGCCGGCGAGCAGCAGCCCGGCCACGAACCCGCTGCCCGCGCCCGCGATCGGAAGCCAGCGCAGCAGGCACATCTCGGCGAGCGTCGCGACGACGAAGGCCGGCCACAGCCAGGCCCCGCGCAGGCGCCAGCGCATCCGCCGCAGGCCCTGCTCGCGCCGACCTCGTGCCGCCTCCGCCATGACGACCAGGGTAGTTAGGCGGTAATCTCCGCGATGACGGTTCGCGTCCCGCGCGGAGATCCCGACAGGACGCCGAAGAGGTTGACGCGGAGATCCCGTTCTCGACCGCCCTGACGAAAGGCGAAGATGGCGACCAGCAGCACGGACGTTCCAACCGGTCCCAGCACCCCCGCCCAGGAGAACCCGTCCGCGCATCTGACCGCGGACGACCGGGTCGGGCTGCTGCGCGCGATGCTCCTCATGCGCGCGATCGAGGAGCGGGCGATGAACCTCTACCGGCAGGGCAAGGTGCCCGGCTCGTTCTATGACGGCTTCGGCCAGGAGGCCGTCTCGGTCGGCGCGACGTGGGCGATGGCCCCCGCCGACCGGCTGTGCGTCCTGCACCGCGACCTCGGCGCGCACCTCGTGCGCGGCGTCGAGCCGACCCGCATCCTGGCGCAGTACATGGGCCGCGAGGCCGGCATCACGAGCGGCCGCGACGGCAACGTCCACTTCGGCGACCACCGCACCGGCTGCGTCGGCATGGTCTCGATGCTGCCCGACATGATGCTCGTGGCGGCGGGCATGGCGATGGCCTTCAAGCTGCGCGGCGAGGCGCGTTGCGCGCTGACCTGGTTCGGAGACGGATCGACCTCGCGCGGCGACTTCCACGAGGCGATGAACTGGGCCGGCGTCCAGCACCTGCCGGTGATCTTCGTCCTGGAGAACAACCAGTTCGCCTACTCGACGCCGATCAAGCAGCAGTTCGCGGTCAACCCCGTCGAGCGCGCCGCCGCCTACGGCTTCCCCGGCGTCTCGGTCGACGGCAACGACGCCGAGGCGATGTTCGAGGCCACGCGCGTCGCGCGCGAGCGCGCGATCTCCGGAGGCGGGCCGACGCTGATCGAGGCCGTCACGATGCGGATGCACGGCCACGGCGCGCACGACGACATGAAGTACGTGCCCAAGGCGCTCGTCGAGGAGTGGCGCCAGAGAGATCCGATCGACCGCCAGAGCGCGCGCGTGAAGGGACTGGGCGTCGATGTCGAGGCGCTCGTCAAGGAGGTCCGCGGCGAGGTCGACGAAGCCGCCAAGAAGGCGCTCGCCGGCGCGATGCCCGACCCCGCGACCGCGACCGACCGGCTGTTTCATCCGCGCGACGCCGACGAGGTCCTGCTCGGCGACGGCGCCGCGCCCTGGAGCGGCTTCGGGAGCGCCACGCCATGAGCGAGATGACCTACCTGCGCGCGATCTCCGACGGGCTGCGCACCGAGATGCGCGAGGACGAGCGCGTCCTGCTGATGGGCGAGGACATCGGCGTCTACGGCGGCGCGTTCAAGGTCACGGACGGCTTCATCGAGGAGTTCGGGGCCGATCGCGTCATGGACACGCCGCTGGCCGAGTCCGGAATCGTCGGCACGGCCGTCGGCGCCGCCGTCGTCGGGATGCGCCCCGTCTGCGAGATGCAGTTCGCCGACTTCGTCTCCTGTGGATTCGACCAGATCATCAACGTCGCCGGCAAGATGCTCTACCGCCAGGGCCTGCCGGTGAACATCACGGTCCGCCTGCCCAGCGGCGGCGGCTTCTCCGGGGGGCCGTTTCACTCCCAGAACCCGGAGGCGTGGTTCATGCACTCGCCCGGGCTGAAGGTCGTCGCACCGAGCACGGCCGAGGACGCCAAGGGGCTGATCATCGCGAGCATCCGCGACCCCAACCCCGTGATCTACATGGAGCACAAGAACCTCTACCGGCGCGAGAAGGGCGAGGTGCCGGAGGGCTCCTACGAGACGCCGTTCAACGCGCGTGTCGCGCGCGAGGGCGACGACCTCGTGGTGATCACGTACGGCGCGATGGTGCACACCGCCATGGAGGCCACCGCCGACCTCGACGGGGCCTCGATCATGGTGCTCGACCTGCGCTCGCTCGTGCCGCTCGACGAGGACGCGATCTTGCGCGCCGTTCACCGATGCTCCAAGGTCGTCGTCGTCGATGAGGCGAACTACACGTGCGCGGCCGGCGCGCAGGTGTCGGCGCTGATCGCCGAGCGCGCCTTCGAGGACCTCGACGGCCCCGTCCTGCGGGTCGCCTCGCCCGACGTGCCGATCCCGTTCTCGCCGCCGCTCGAGGCGGCCGTACTGCCATCCGTCGAGCGCGTGAGGGAGGCCTGCCGTCAGCTCCTCGAGTACTGATCCGGCGACCGTCGTCGACGTGACGATGCCGCAGATGGGGGTCTCCGTCGCGGAGGGGACCGTCGTCGAGTGGCGCAAGCAGCGCGGCGACTGGGTCGAGGCCGACGAGACGATCTGCGAGATCTCGACCGACAAGATCGACACCGAGGTGCCGTCGCCCGCGAGCGGCCGGCTGATCGAGGTGCTCGTCCAGGTCGGCGTCACCGTCGACGTCGGCACGACGCTCGCGCGGATCGCCACCGACGCCCGCCCGGGCGAGCCGCACAGCTCTGAGAGCGCACGGCCGGCGGCGCCCGCGCCCGCCGCCGCCGCGCCCGCCGACGACGGCGCCGCGCTCCCGACGCCGCCCCCCGCCCGCCCGCCCTCCAGCGCGCGCGGCTCGGCCGCGCGACGCTACTCGCCCGTCGTGCAGCGGATTGCCGACGAGCACGGCGTCGACCTCGACGACGTCGAGGGCAGCGGCCGCGACGGGCGCGTGCAGAAGAAGGACGTGATGGCCTACGTCGACGCCCGTGGCGGCGGCGCGCGCGCGCCGGACGACGAGCCGACGATCCACATCGAATCGCCCTACCGCCCCGGCGCCGGCGCGGGATCGTCGCTGAGCGGTCCCTACGCGGCCCCTGAGAGCCGTCCGCTGTCGCGCATGCGCCGCCAGATCGGCGAGCACATGAAGCGCTCGCAGGACACGGCCGCGACGTGCACGACATGGATCGAGGTCGACGTCTCGCGGATCGAGATCGCGCGCAAGCAGCTCGACATCACCGCGCTGCCGCTGATCGCGCGCTGCACGATCGGGGCGCTCGTCGAGTTCCCGCTGCTGAACGCCTGGCTCGAGGGCGAGGCGCACACCGTGCACGAGCAGGTCAACCTCGGGATCGCCGTCTCGCTCGGCGAGGACGGCCTCATCGTGCCCGTCGTGCGCGGCGCCCAGGACCTCTCGCCGGAGGGTCTCGCGCGGCGCATCCGCGATCTCGCGCGCCGCGCCCGCGCGCGCCAGCTCAGCCCCGACGACGTCCGCGGCGCGACGTTCACGATCACGAACCCCGGCCAGTTCGGCTCGATGATGGCGACGCCCGTGATCGCCCAGCCGCAGGTCGCGATCCTCGACGTCGAGGCGATCATCAAGCGCCCGGTCGTCGTCACCGACGCCTTCGGCGAGGACGCGATCGCGATCCGCCCGATGGTCATCCTCGGCCTGTCCTGGGATCACCGCGCGCTCGACGGGGCGCTGGCCGCCCGCTTCCTGGCGAGCGTGAAGAAGCGCGTGGAGAGCTACGAGGCCTGACGCTCGCTGGTCGCGCGGGAACGTTGCGCGTCAACCGCCGGGACGCCGGCGACCACCGGCCGACAACGACGAAGGGCGCGCCGGGAGGAAGATCGGCGCGCCCTTCGCACTGCTTGTGAGGAGAGACAGCGCACCTGCCAGGCCGACGAAGCGGGAGGAGAGGTCGGCCTGGCGGCGGTGCGCGGTGTGAGTGGCTCGACCATCGTGCCCAACGCAGATCCATATGTCCAATACCAGTTTCTGATGAGACTTATAAGCTGTGCGTATGGACCTGCGCCAGTTGCGTTACCTCGTCGCGCTTGCCGAAGAGCGCCACTTCACGCGCGCCGCCGCCCGCGAGCACATCGCGCAGCCGGCCCTCTCGCAGCAGATCCGGCGCCTGGAGACGGAGCTCGGCCTCGCGCTCGTCGAGCGCACCACGCGCAGCGTCGCGATGACGGCCGCCGGCGAGCTGCTCGTCGCCCGCGCGCGGCGGATCCTCGCCGAGGTCGCCGACGCGCAGGCCGAGCTCGCCACGCTCGCCGGCGTGAAGGGCGGGCGGCTGTCCGTCGGCGCGCTGCACACGATGGGTCCCGTCGACCTGTCGCTGCTGCTGTCGTCCTTTCATCGCAGCCATCCCGCCGTCGAGCTGACCGTGCGCGAGCAGTCCAGCGAGGAGCTCGCCGAGATGCTGCGCGACGACGAGATCGATCTCGCGTTCCTGTCGGTCACCGAGAACATCCAGAGCCGCGGACTCGAGCTGCGCCGGCTCGTGACCGAGGAGCTCGTCGCCGTGCTGCCGACGCACCACCCGCTCGCCGGCCGCGACGGCCTGACGCTGGCCGAGCTGGCGACGGACTCGTTCATCAGCTTCCGCGCCGGCTCGCGCCTGCGCGAGCTGCTCGACCGGGCCGCCGCCTCGGCCGGATTCGAGCCGCGCATCACGCTCGAGTCCAACGAGAGCCGGCGGATCCGCAGCCTCGTCTCCAGCGGTCTCGGCGTGGCGATCCTGCCGCGCTCGGACGCGGTCGGCGCCGGCGCGCCGGTCGCCGTCGCACGCCTGACCGAGCCCGCGCTGACGCGCGACGTGACGCTGGCCTCCCGTGCCCAGCGCCGCCACTCGCCGGCGGCGCAGGCCTTCCTCGCGCTGACGCACAGGGTCTTCGAGCACGTGCCGCAGCATGCGATCATCGCTCCATGATCTGCGCGCGCGAGCTCTGGGTCTGCGACCTGCCGGCGATCGACTACCGCGAGGCGCTGGCGCTGCAGGAGCGCGTCCGCGCGGCGCGCCAGCAGGAGCTCGTCTGCGACACGCTGCTGCTGCTCGAGCACCCGCCCGTCTACACGCGCGGCCGCCGCTCGGACGCGCGCGAGCTGCCGATGGGCGAGGACTGGTATCGCGCCCAGGGCTTCGACATCGTCGACACCGACCGCGGCGGCAAGCTGACCTACCACGGGCCGGGGCAGCTCGTCGGCTACCCGATCATGCGCATCGACGACGTCATCGCCTACCTGCGCACGATCGAGCAGGCGATCGTCGCGACGCTCGCCGACGCCAACATCACGTCGCACGCGCGCCCCGACGACGGTCCGGACTTCACCGGCGTCTGGACCGCCGCCGACCGCAAGATCGCCTCGATCGGCGTCCACGTCGCGCGCGGCGTGACGACGCACGGCTTCGCGATCAACGTCCAGAACGACCTGCAGCCGTTCGGCTGGGTCGTCGCCTGCGGTCTCGACGACGTGCAGATGACGTCGGTCATCAAGGAGACCGGCGCGAGCGGGGAGACGCTTCCGCTCGCCGACGTCCGCGCGAGCATGGCGCGGCGCTTCGCCGCGGCCTTCGAGCGCACGCCGCGGGTCGTCTCGCTGGAGCAGGTCGACGCCGCGATCGCGGCCGCGTGAACCGCCTGCGCGACGCCGTCCGCGTGCGCGCCGTGACGGCGCGCCACCGCGGCACCGCGGTGCGCTGCCCGCTGTGCGCGAACGGCTTCGATCGCTTCAAGGACGACTGGAACCGGCCCGACGCGCTGTGCTGGCGCTGCGGGTCGCACGAGCGACACCGTGCGCAGTGGCTGCTGTTCGAGCGCCGCCCGCAATTGCTGGGCGAGATCGCGTCGCTGCTGCATCTGTCGCCGGAGTGGTGCCTGCGCGAGCGGCTGACGCGCCAGCCCGGGCTGCGCTACGTGACGAGCGACATCGACCCGCTGCAGACCGTCGACATGCGCCTGGACGTCACGGCGCTGGAGCTGCCCGACGACGCCTTCGACGCGATCGTCTGCTCGCACGTGCTCGAGCACGTCCCCGACGACGCGGCCGCGATGCGCGAGCTGCGCCGCATCACGGCGCCGGGCGGGTGGTGCCTCGTGATGGTCCCGATCGACCTCACCCGCACCCGGACCTACGAGGACCGCTCGATCGTCGAGCCCGCCGACCGCGTGCGCGCGTTCCTGCAGCACGACCACGTGCGCCTCTACGCGCCCGACATCGCCGACCGCCTGCGCGCGGCCGGCTTCGAGGTCGAGGTGATCGACACGGTCGCCGAACTCGGCGACGAGGCGGCGCAGTACCGGCTCAACGCGAGCGACCTGATCTTCCTCTGCCGACCCTGACCGGCCGCTACCCTCGAAGGACTGCCATGGCCACCGAGGAACGCCGCCTCTCGACACGCTCGCGCGCCAACCCCGGCGGGATGGACGTCCTCAGCGTGCTCGGGCCCGACGTGCGCCCGATGCGCGAGCGCAAGCCGCCGTGGTTCAAGGTGCCGGCGCCGGGCGGCGAGCGCTACCGCGAGCTGACGCAGCTCATCAAGGACGAGAACCTGCACACGGTCTGCCAGGAGGCCGCCTGCCCGAACGTCGGCGAATGCTGGGAGCGCGGCACCGCGACGTTCATGATCCTCGGCGACACCTGCACGCGGCGCTGCGGATTCTGCAACGTGCGCACCGGCAAGCCGACCTGGAACGACCCGCTCGAGCCCGCCCGCGTCGCACGCTCGATCGCGAAGATGGGCCTGCGCCACGCCGTCATCACATCCGTCGACCGCGACGACCTACCGGATTACGGCGCCAGCGCCTTCGTCGGCGTCATCCGCCAGATCCGCGCGCAGGCGCCACGCTGCAAGGTCGAGGTCCTGACACCCGACTTCCGCGGCCAGGAGATGCCGCTGGCGAAGGTCATCGCCGAGCGCCCCGACGTGTTCAACCACAACGTCGAGGTCGTGCCACGGCTGTATCCGGTCGCTCGCCGCGGCTCGCGCTTCGAGCGCTCCTGCCGCGTCCTGCGCAACGCCAAGGAGATGGGCGGCGACGAGGTGACGACGAAGTCCGGCCTGATGGTCGGGCTCGGCGAGACCCACGACGAGATGGTCGGCACGTTTGGCATCCTGCGCGAGCACGGTGTCCAGGTGCTCACCGTCGGCCAGTACCTGCGCCCGACCGAGCGTCACCTGCCGGTCGTGCGCTACTGGCATCCGGACGAGTTTGCGGCGCTCGCGGAGGCCGCCTACGAGCTCGGCTTCGACCACATCGCCGCCGGTCCGCTCGTACGCTCCAGCTACCACGCCGACCAGCACATTCCCCAGGACGAGCCCGGCAGCGGGCCGCTCGCAGCGGCGGTCCCTTGACTTCAGATACCCTCGGTATTAGAATACCGAAGGTACGCGAACTGAACGGCAAGTTCGCGGCGGGAAGAGGAGATCCGCTTGTCACGCACGGTCAAGTTCTACGGTTTCACGGGCTCAAACTCGGTCTACACCGGCAAGCTCCTGCTCGAGCACAAGGGCATCGAGTATCGCTTCGTCAAGCTGCCGCCCGCGGCACACGCGGTCATCCTGCTGCTGCGCGGCTTCCCGACGATGGGGGCGCCGGCGCTGAAGATCGAGGGGCGCAAGGTGCAGGGCACCCGCTTCATCGCGCGCGCGCTCGACGAACTGCACCCCGACAAGCCGTTGTTTCCGGCCGATCCCGCCGCCCGCCGCGCGGTCCAGGACGCCGAGCGCTGGGGCGAGGATCTGCAGAACGCCGTGCGCCGGATCTTCTACTGCGCCGGACGGCGCGACAGGGCGGCCTTCATGAGCGTGATCGGCGCCGGCCGCGGGCCGCTCAAGCGGCTGGGCATCCGCATGTTCGCGCCGGTCATCATGCGGCTCGCGACCGGCGTGCACCGCGCGACCGACGAGGCCGCCCGCGAGGACATCGAGCTGCTGCCCGAGCGCCTGGACCAGATCGACGGCTGGATCGCGGAGGGCGTGCTCAACGGACCGCAGCTCAACGCCGCCGACTTCCAGATCGGCGTGAACGTGTCGGCGCTGATGCTGTCCGACGACGTTCGCCCGTACATCGAGGGACGGCCGGCGGCCGAGCTCGCACGCCGGGTCGCACCGGACTACGTCGGCCACCTGGGCCCGATCGTGCCCGAGGAGTGGATGGCACCGCTGCGCGCGACGCGCGACGTGCCGGCAGCCGGCGCGCCGACGCCTTCCGTCGCCGGCGATGCGGCGCGCGCCGCGCTGATCATGCGCTCGAGCCTCTGAGCGGATGGCCACCCGCGCCGAGCGCAGCGCGCAGACCCGCAGCGAGCTGCTGGCGGCCGCCGAGCGGCGCTTCTTCGTCCACGGCTACCACGGCACGACGCTCGACGACATCGCCGACGACGCCGGCTACACGAAGGGCGCGGTCTACTCGACGTTCAAGAACAAGGCGGGCCTGTTCCTCGCGCTCTTCGACGAGGTCATGGAGCGCCGCCTGGAGGAGTTGCGCGGGCTGCTCGTGCCGCACGCCGACGACGCAACCCGCTTTCGCGCGCTCGCCGAGCAGCCGCACGACGAGCGCAACACCCAGTTTTTGCTGCTCTCGATCGAGTTCTGGGCGCACGCGGCGCGCGAGCCCGCCGTGCTCGAGGCGTTCTCGCTGCGCTACCAGCGCATGCGCGACGGCCTCGCCGCGCTCGGCCCGCAGGACTCGCCGCTGGGCATCAACCGCTGGGCGATCGTGACGATGGCGCTCGCCAACGGCCTCGCGCTCGAGCGTCTCGTCGACCCGGCGGGCGTGCCCGACGACCTCATGGCCGCCGTGCAGACGCTGATCGCCCGCGGCTGAGGCGAACGTCCGCCGCCGCGGCCCGATCCACCGGGTAGGGTCCGCGCGAAGCTCGCGTGTTCCCGCTCAAGGACAACATCCCGACAGACCGCACGCCGTACCTGACGATCGCGTTCATCGCGATCAACGTGCTGGCCTACTTCCTGTTGCAGCGCGGCGGGATCCTCAGCGGACCGAGCGACGGCGGCGTCATCGACTACGGCGCGATCCCCTACGAGATCACGCACCCCGGCAGCGAGTGCGCGATCGTGGGCGACCAGATCGCCTGCGAGGGACAGCCTGGCGTGACGGGCGCGGCGCCCGACCAGCCGCCGACGGTCCTGACGGTCTTCACGTCGATGTTCATGCACGGCAGCCTGCTGCACCTCGGCGGCAACATGCTCTTTCTGTGGATCTTCGGCAACAACGTCGAGGACTCGATGGGCCACGTGAAGTTCGTCGTCTTCTACCTGCTGGGCGGGATCGCGGCGCTCCTCGCGCAGACCCTGATCGACGTCGATTCGGCGATCCCCACGATCGGCGCCTCGGGCGCGGTCGCGGCCGTCCTGGGCGGCTACATCCTGCTGCATCCGCGCGCCCGCGTGATCACGCTGATCTTCATCATCTTCTTCTTCACGATCGTCGAGTTGCCGGCGCTGGTGGTCCTCGGGCTGTGGTTCGTGTTGCAGCTCGGCTACGGCGCGCTCGAGGTCTCCAACCCCGCGGGCGGTGGCGGGGGCGTCGCCTACTTCGCGCACATCGGGGGGTTCGTCTTCGGCCTGCTGCTGATCAAGCTGTTCGCCAGCCGCTCGAAGGACTACACGGTCCCGCCCAAGTACCCCGTCTACTGAGGCCACGAGCCTGAGCCCGCGCCACGTGATCCTCGCTGTGGCGCTGTTGTTCATCGGGCTGCTCGCCGCGCTCACGGTGTACGTCGCGGTGACCTCCGCCATCACCGTCCTGACGCCCGTCGCGCTGCTCGTGCTGGCGATGTTCGCCAGTGGCATCGTCGGCGCGCTGCGCCATCCGCCACCGCAGGACTGATGCACTAGGTTGCGCATGCGTGACCGTTTCCCATGACCGCCAGCCGGTTGTCGTGTCCGACCTCGACGAGGCGATCGCGGTCGTCCGGGCGAGCGGGCTGCGCCTGACCTCCGCGCGCCGGCTCGTGCTCGAGGCGCTGCTCAGCGCGCGCGCGCCGATCTCCGCAGAGGAGATCGCCGATGGTCTCGGCGGCAGGATGACGCAGTCCGATATCGCCTCGGTCTATCGCAACCTCGAGACGCTCGGGTCGCTGGGCCTCGTGCGCCACTTCCACGCCGGCCACGGGCCCGGCCGCTACGTGCTGGAGGGCTTCGGCGATCGCGAGTACCTCGCCTGCGAGTCCTGCGGAACGCTCGAATCGGTCGAACCCGCAGCCCTCGACAACGTCCGCGACGCCGTCCGCGACCTGTCGGGCTTCGAGGCGCGCTTCTCGCACTTCCCGATCGTCGGGCTCTGCGCGCGCTGCGCGAAGCAGCGCAGAGGGGCCAGTGGTCCGTCTCGTAACAGACGCCCGTAACCCCGGGATGCCGGCGCCGGCTGGCAAGGACGCAGGACCGAGGGTGGCCCCCTGGGCCATCGAGTGTCCGAGGACGCCGCCAGGCGGTGATCGGCATCCCGGGGTTACGGGTGGACTGTTGCGAGACGGGCCACTAGCGGGCGGCGAGCGGCGACCCGGCGCTGATCGCGGCCGCGCGGCGCCGGCCGGTGATGCCGGTCGCGACGAAGACGACCGCGAACAGCGTCGCGGCGACGAGCACGATCGTCGGGCCCGACTGGACGTCGAGGTGGTAGCTGAGGTTCATCCCGACGAAGCCGCAGACCGCGCCGATCACCGTCGCGTAGCGCAGCATGCGGGCGAACGAGTTCGTCAGCATCCGCGCGATCGCCGCGGGGATGACGAGCACCGCCGCGACGAGCGTCACGCCGAGCACCTGCATCGTCGCGAGGATCGAGCAGGCGAGCACGACCATCAGCAGCGCGTCGATGCGCGCCGTGTCGACGCCGGCGACATCGGCCACCTCGGGGTCGAACGTCGTGAACAGCAGCGCGCGGTAGCGCAGGAAGATCAGCGTGAACGCCAGCACGCAGACCACGAGGATCGCGATCACGTCGTCGCTGCCGACGCCGAGGATGCTGCCGAACAGCGCCGCGTCGAAGCTGCGGCCGGTCGTCCCGAACAGCGCGAACAGCGCCAGCCCGAGCGCGAACGAGGCCGTCGTGATGACGCCGATGGCGGCGTCCGAGCCGATCACGCGCCGCCGCGTCACGGTGTTGATCATGAGCGCCGAGGCGATCCCCCAGACGCCCGCGCCGAGCAGGAAGTTCACGCCCAGCAGGGAGCTCGCGGCGAAGCCGCCGAACAGCGCGTGCGAGAGGCCGTGGCCGATGTAGCTCATGCCCTTCAGCACGACGTAGGTGCCGATCGCGCCGCACAGCGCGCCCGCCATCGTCGCGACGAGCAGGCCGTTGCGAAAGAAGGCGAAGTCCAGCGGCCGCAGCAGCTCGTCGATCACGTGCGGCTCTCCGCGTGCGAGTGCCCGTGCGGTGCGTGGGGCGGATGCGGTCCGTGCGCGGCATGCGGTGGATGCGCGGGCCGGTAGCGGTCGACGACGACCGGCATCCCGCCGTGCTCGAGCACCTCCATGCTGGCGCCGTACGTGCGCTCCAGGACGTCGGCGTTGAGCACGTCGTGGGGCGCACCGTCGCCGATGATGCTGCCGTTCAGGCAGACGATCCGCGGTAGGTGCGCGGCGATCCCGTTGAGGTCGTGCGTCGACAGGACGATCGCCAGGCCGCGCGCGTTGAGGTCCTCGAGCAGGTGCATGATCTCGTGGCGCAACCGTACGTCGACGCCCGACGTCGGCTCGTCCAGGAGCAGCAGATCGGGCTCGCCGAGCAGCGCGCGCGCGATGAACACGCGCTGCTGCTGGCCGCCCGAAAGCTCGCGGATGTGGCGGTCGGCAAGGTCGCCGATGTCCAGCCGGCCGAGCACCTCGGCCAGCTGCGCGCGTTCGGCGCGGCTGGCCCACGGCAGGCGCCGGCCGGTCACGCGCGCCATCAGCACGCACTCGCGGACCGTCACGGGGAAGTTCCAGTTGATCGTCTCGACCTGCGGCACGTAGGACATCCGCAGCCCGGGCCGCCGCGTGACCGAGCCGCGCGCCGGGCGCATGCTGCCCGCCAGGACGCGCAGCGCCGTCGTCTTGCCCGCGCCCGACGGACCGACGATGCCGACGAACTCGCGTTCGCAGAGCGTGAGGTCGACGTCGACGAGGACCGCGTCGTCGATGTAGCCGCACGTCACGCCCCGCAGCGCCAGCAGCTCACGGCGCTCGCTCATTGCGGGTAGTGCGCGTTGTCGGGAGCCACGCCGGCCGGAGTGAGCGCCTTCAGCGCGCTCGCGTCGCCGCCCATCGCCTCGGTCATCGTCACGTAGTCCAGGCGCAGCAGGCCGATCCACGAGTGCTCGGGGGCTCCCGGCTTGCCGGGCAGATCGTCGTCGCGCAGCACGTCGACGTACGTCACGCCGGCCTCCCTGCCGATCTGCTCGAGCACCGGACTGGGAAAGACCTCCGAGCCGAAGATCGCGGGCACCTTCGTCTCGCGGACCTGGTCGATCAGGCGCGCGACCTCCTTCGCCGTCGGATCCTCGAAGTCGGAGACCTGGATCGCGCCGATCACGTCCCAGCCGTAGGTCCTGGCGAAGTACGCGTAGGCGTCGTGGTAGGTCAGCAGCTTGCGCTGCGCGCGCGGGATCGTGTCGAACGCCGTGCGCATCGCCGTGTCGAGTTCGTCGACCTTCGTCTCGAAGCGGGCGTAGTTGGCGGCGAAGTAGCGGGCGTTGCCCGGGTCGCGCGCGGACAGGTCGTCGCGCACGATCGCTGCGTACTTCAGCGCGTACGTCGGGTCGGTCCACAGGTGCGGGTTGGGCTTGCCGCCCGACCGCGGGAACGAGACGTCGTAGGCGTACTCGCGGGCGGGGATCGACTTCGTGCCGAGCTCGACGATCGCCCCGTCGCCGGAGAGGTGCTGCTCGGCGAGCTGCGTCGTCGGCTCTTCGAGCCCGAGGCCGTTGACGTAGAGCACGTCCAGGCCCGACAGCAGCTCGGCGACGCTCGGCCTGGGCTCGAACGTATGCGAGTTCGTGCCCTCCGGGACGATGCCCGTGATCTGGACGCGATCGCCGCCGATGTTCGACACGATGCTCGTGATCGGCGCCACCGTCGTGCCGACCCGCAGCCCGCTCGCGTCTCCCGACGCGGCCTCGGGACCGTCGCTGCCGCAGCCCGCGACGACGAGCCCGAGCGACAGGACGACACACAGCAGCGGCAGGTTGCGGAGGCGTTCGGGCATCGGGCTCGTGCGAGCCAACCTACCTCTATTGCCACAAGGTCGCAATCAACACCGACTGGGAGGTAGCGCGGACGCAGGCCGGCGCGGCGGCCGCCGAACGTCGCGTTGGCATCTGCGGCGAGCGCGCTTACGCTGTGCGCTCGGATGCCCGTCCGCTACTGGTTCAAATGCGACTTCTGCGGTTGTCTGCCCGACGACGCCACGCGCAGCGCGATCGGCGCGTCGACGCGCGAGGACCTCTTTGGCGAGCTGATCGACGCGATGCCGGGCAAGTGGCTCGTATGGCACGCCGGCGGCCTGCTCGGTCCACGCCGCTACGCCTGCCCTGAGCACCGCCGTGCCCTGCTGAAGTCGATCCGCTTCCACTACGCCTACTGCGGCGAGCAGTGGGTCTGGAAGCGCCCGCCCTATCCGCAGCGCTGGCCGCCGGACGGGATCTCCGGCGATCCCGACGGCACGCTGAAGATCCCCGAGTGGTTCGCCCCCGAGCCCGGCGACTCCGGCGACCTGCCGGCGGCCGAGGGCGGCGGCCCTTAGAGCGCAGGCCCCGGCGGTTCGGGCTCGGGATCGGGCTCGGGCTCGCGGCCCGGATCCTGGTCCTTGACGCCGCGGCGCCTGCGCACCTCGGCGACGGTGTCCGCCGGCAGCTCGGGCAGCCGGAAGGTCGTGATGCCGTACACGAGCGCGAGCTCGACCTGGGCGGCATCGTAGGCCTGCCGCGCGCGCGACCAGTCCGTCCCGGCGCCGTTGAGCTGCAGCCAGCGACCGTTGAAGACGAGCGTCAGGTTGGCCTCGGCCTCGACGACGTGGGCGACGTAGATGTCGATCGACAGCGGCTCCTCGCCGGCGGCCAGCAGCGCCTGCAGCTGGTCGAGGCTGTCGAGCGTGAGCGTGTCCTCGTCGCCCTCGATCGTCACCTCGCAGACGAGCGGGTCCAGCGGTCCGGCAGCGATCGCCGCCCGCGCCGCCTCGACCATCGAGTCCAGGCGCAGCCAGCCGTTCCAGCGCTCACTCAGCGCGAAGCCGTCCATCCCGGGCAGAGCATACGTCGGCGTCAGCCCGCTGCGAGCCTGGCCGCGCCGATCGCGACCTGACCGAAGGCGATCTGGCCGTCGTTGGGCGGCAGCTTCTGCGGTACGAGCACGCGCAGACCGGCCTCGTCGAGGCCGGCGACCGTGAGCTCGAGCAGCAGCCGGTTCTGGAAGACGCCGCCCGAGAGGACCGCGAGGTCGAGCTCTCGGCGTCCGGCGATGAGCACGAGCGCCTCGACGGTGGCCCGGGCCAGCCCGGCATGGAAGCGCGCCGAGATCGTGCTCACCGGCACGTCGGCAGCGATGTCAGCGAGCAGCGCGCGGACCGTCGGGCGCACGTCGAGCGCGACGGCGCTACCGCGATGCTCGAGCTCCAGCGGGTACGGATCGACGGCCCCGCGGTCGGCGAGCGCCTCGAACTCGATCGCCGCCTGACCCTCGTAGCTGACCTCCAGGCGCACGCCGCACAGCGCGGCGACGGCGTCGAACAGCCGACCCGCGCTGGAGGTGAACGGGGAGCCCATGCCGTTGATCGACATCCGCGCGACCATGTTCCAGCGCGGCTGCGCGATCTCCGCGAACGCCGGCGGCAGCGGCACGTTCATCTCCGTCAGCCAGGCGGCGGCCATCCGCCAGGGCTCGGCGATCGCGCGCTCGCCGCCGGGCATCCGGATCGGCCGGATCCGGCCGCAGCGCTCGATCCGGTCCAGGCCGCCGACGAGCAGCTCGCCGCCCCAGATCGTGCCGTCCGTCCCGTAGCCGGTGCCGTCGAAGATCGCCCCGACGGCGGGGCCCGTCTCGCCGTGCTCGGCGAGCGTCGCCGCGAGGTGGGCGTGGTGGTGCTGGACGGAGAACAGCTGCACGTCCTCGCGGCCGAGCGCGTAGCGCGTCGACAGGTAGTCGGGATGCAGGTCGTGGACGAGCAGCTCGGGCGCGACCTCGAAGAGGTTCTGGAAGTGCTCGACGCCGTTCTGGAGCGACTGCAGCGTCTCGTAGTTCTTCAGGTCGCCGATGTGGTGACTGCACCAGGCGCGGTCGCCCTTGGCGATGCAGAACGCGTTCTTCTGCTCGGCGCCGACGCCGAGCAGGTGCAGCCCCGTGGCGATCGGCAGATCCAGCGCGACCGGCACGTAGCCGCGCGAGCGGCGCAGCATCAGCGGACGCTCGCGCACGACGCGCACGACGGAGTCGTCGGTGCGGGTCGCGATCGGCCGGTCGTGCACGAGGAAGCGGTCGGCGATCGCGCCCAGGCGCTCGCGCGCGTCGTCGTCGGAGAAGGCGATCGGCTCGTCGGACAGGTTGCCGCTCGTCATCACGAGCGCGACGCCGGCGTCGCCCACGAGCAGCTCGTGCAGCGGCGTGTAGGGCAGCATCAGCCCGAGATCCGGCGCGCCGGGTGCCACGGAGGGCGCCACCGCCGCGTCGACACGCCGCCGCGCGAGCACGATCGGGCGCTCGCGCGAGGTCAGCAGCTGCTCCTCGACGACGCCGAGCTCGACGAGGCCGCGGGCGGTCTCGACGTCGGCGACGAGCAGCGCGAACGGGCGCTCCTCGCGGCGCTTGCGCGAGCGCAGCGCGGCGACCGCCTGCTCGCTGTCGGCGCGGCAGGCGAGGTGGTAGCCGCCCAGGCCCTTGACCGCCAGGATCTTTCCGTCGAGCAGGTCGCCGGCGGCCGCGCGCAGCGCATCCTCGACGCCTTCGACAGGCGTGCCGTCGCGCTCGAGCAGCGCGACCTGCGGTCCGCAGACCGGGCAGGCGTTGGGCTGCGCGTGGAAGCGGCGGTCGGCGGGATCCTCGTACTCGGCCTGGCAGGCGTCGCACATCGTGAAGTCCGCCATCGTCGTCAGCGGACGGTCGTAGGGGATCGCGCGCACGATCGTGAAGCGCGGCCCGCAGTTCGTGCAGTTCAGAAATGGATAGCGATGGCGGCGGTCGGCGGGGTCGGCGAGCTCCGCCAGGCAGTCCTCGCAGGTCGCCGAGTCGGGCGTGACGGGCGCGGACGCCGCCCCGCCGCGCGCGCTGGCGACGATCTCGAAGCCGGCGGCGCCCTCGACCGGAACGTCCTGCGCCTCGACGCCGCGCACCTCGGCGAGCGGCGGCGCGTCGGCGCTCAGCCGCGCGAGGAAGATGTGGACGGCGTCGGGCGGGCCCTCGGCCTCGACGAGCACGCCGCGCTCGTCGTTGAGCACCCAGCCCGAGATCCCCAGCTCGCCCGCGAGGCGGTACACGAACGGCCGGTAGCCGACTCCTTGCACCGTGCCGTCGACGCGGGCGCGGACGCGCCGCATCGCACCCTCCGATTGCGTGCTCACGGCGCCGGCAGCGAGCTGTCGGCGCCGGCCAGCTCGACGAGCTCGCGCAGCACGTGGTAGACGCTCGCCTGCGCCTCCTGGATGCGCGGGATGTTCTGCGAGCGCGTGACGATGATGTGGTCGGCAAGGTTGTCGGCGAGCACGTTGCCGCCGTCGTAGCCGACGCAGGCGATCGTGACGAGCTTGCGCCGCCGCGCCTCGCGCAGCGCCTCGAGGATGCTCAGCGAGTTGCCGCTCGTCGACAGCGCCAGCAGGACGTCGCCCTCGCGGCCGTAGGCGATCACCTGGCGCTGGAAGATCTCGTCGGTGCCGATGTCGTTGGCGACGGCGGTGATGATCGCCGTGTCCTCGGTGAGGTCCAGCGCGCGCCGTGGCGGGCCGCCGTAGAGCGGCGTGTGGAAGTCCGCGACGGCGTCCATCGCGTCCGTCGCCGAGCCGCCGTTGCCGATCGCGATCAGCCGGCCGCCGGCGTCGAGGCGCTCGCGCAGCATGCGCGCGGCGGCAAGCATCGTGTCGCAGCCCTCGCTCAGCGTCTGCGCGCGCAGCGCGATCACCTCGTCGGCCTTGAGCAGCATCGACTTGCGCACGTCGTCGAGGATGTCGTCGAGGTTGTGCTCCTGCTGCGTCAGGAACGGATAGAGGAAGCTCGACGCGCCGGGATCGTGGACCGGCTTGGCGGCGCGGCCCTCGAGCAGGCCGCGGTGGTCGAGGAAGATGTGGACGAGCTCCCACAGCAGGTGGTAGAGCGTCTCGACGATCTCCTGGCGGATGAACGGGTCGGCGACGCCGGAGAGGTCGAACTCCCACTCGGCGCCCGAGCCGGGCGCGAACGCGATCGTCAGGCAGCCGCGGGCGCGCGCCGCGGCGAGCGCGGCGAACGTGTCGGGGTGGTTGCCGAAGCCCATCGCGATGTCCTCGCCCTCGGCCTCGAGCGCGACCTGCGCGGCGACGCTGCCGCCCTCGCCGGCGATGCCGAGCGCCGGCAGCGCCCGCTTGCCGACGATCACCGGATGGACGAACTCGACGGCCACATGGCGCGCGTCGGAGCGGTCGGCGGGCGTCGCGCCGAAGGCCACGAGACGGCCCTCGCGCGCGAAGCGCTCGGCCATCTTGTGGCACAGGCGGGCGAGCCGCTCGGCCTCAGCGGTGAAGAACTGCGCGTTGGCTTCGCTGCGGTCGCGAAGCAGAGCCTCGACCCGCTCGGCGCCCAGAGACGACGCCGTGCGCTTCACGCGGTCGCGTGCTCGTGGTCGTCGTGCTCGTGACCATGATCGTGCTCGTGATCGTGATCGTGGGCCGCCTCGGCCGCGACGCGCGCCGGAAGGTCCTTGAGCCACTGGCGAAACGTGTCGACGCCCTCGCCGGTCTTCGCGCTGACGCGCATGACCGTGGCGTCGTGGTTGACCTGCTTGATGTTCGCCTCGAGCCGGTCGACGTCGAAATCGAGGTACTGCAGCAGGTCGACCTTGTTGATGACGACGAGCTCGCAGGCGCGGAACATGAGCGGGTACTTCAGCGGCTTGTCCTCGCCCTCGGTCACCGAGCAGACCATGATCCGGGAGTCCTCGCCGATCCGGAACTCGGCCGGGCAGACGAGGTTGCCGACGTTCTCGACGATCAGCACGTCCATGTCGTCGAGCGCGACGGCGGGCAGCGCGGAGCGCACCATGTTGGCGTCGAGGTGGCACTCGCCGCCGAAGCCGTTGTCGGTGTTGAGCTGGACGACCGGGATGTTCAGCGCCGACAGGCGGTCGGCGTCGAAGCTGCCCTGGACGTCGCCCTCGAGCACGCCGACGCGGGTGCCCTCCTCGGCGATGCCGTCGAGCGCGCTCTCCAGCAGCGTCGTCTTGCCGGCGCCGGGGGCGCTCATGAGGTTGACCACGGTGACGTTCGCGCGATCGAAGTCGCCGCGGTTCGCCGAGGCGATCGTGTTGTTGGCGTCGAGGGCGTCCTCGACGACCCTCACCTTGGTGCGGTGCATGCCGCCTCCTCCTCGTCCTCGACCTCGATCGACTCGACCATGAATTCCTCGCCTGTCTTCACTTCGACCGCGCCCGGACCGCAGGTGGGGCAGATGAACGCCGGGATCTCGATCTCCCATTCGTGCTGGCAGGTCGTGCAGACCAGCACGGCCGGGACGTCGATGATCTCCAGCGTAGCGCCCTCGCAGGGGGTGTCCTTGCCGACGATCGCCAGGTAGAACAGCAGCGTGTCCTTGACGACCTGGCGCAACCGTCCGACCTGCAGCGTGATGTGCGTGACCCGCCGTCCCTGGGCGTGCTTGTTGACCGTCTGGACGATCGCGCTGGAGAGATCGAACTCGTGCACGGTCTAGTTCGCGTCGTCGACGGCGTAGGCCTCGTCGGTGAGAAGCTCCTTGGCGGTCTCCAGGACGAGCTCGACCGCACGCTCGACGGCCTCCTCGACGACGGGCGTCAGTCCCACGCCCATCTCCTCGACCGTCTCGGGCTCGCAGGCGACGATGACGACCTTGCCCGGCCAGCCGCCGGTGATCTTGATGAAGCGCAGGACGGTCTCGGGGTCCATCGCGTGCGGGTTGAGCACCTCGCCGTCCTCGACCGAGCCGCCGGGGACCTCGTCCTCGTCGACCTCCATCACGTACAGCGTGCCCGGCGATCCGCCCTGGCGGCTGACGTCGATCATCAGCAGGCCGTCGTAGCCGTACATCACCTGGTAGGCGAGGTCCAGGCCGCCGGTGCCGAAGTCGATGACCGCGATGCCGTCGGGCAGCTCGCGGCCCTCGAGGCGACGCGCGACCTCGCTGCCGAAGCCGTCGTCACGCTGCCAGGCGTTGCCGATGCCGGCGATCAGCACCTGCTTGGGGCGCGCGCTGACATCGGGCTCGTTGAGCTCCAGCGGCGCGTCGGGAGAGGGCGGCCGCCACGTGTCCTTCGGCGGCTCGAGCGTCTCGCGGTCGCGCTCGGGTTCCTCGGTCATTGCACCAGCTCCACTTCCTCGGCAAAGAAGAACAGAAAGCGGCCGCTCTCACCGAGGATCTCCTGCATCGGATCGTCGTCGATCGTGACGCCGAGGTGCAGGCGCTCGTCGACACGCATGAAGAGCCGATGGATCGTGGCAGTGCGGCCGTTGAGCATCTTGTCGTACACGTCTGCGTCCTGCGGCGGATGCAGGATGACCTTGTCGCCGCGCTTGTACGTGACGCCGTCGAAGGTCACCGTGCGCTCGCCCGGCGGGTCCTCGAGACGCACGCGACCATGGAGGTCCATGAGCTGCTGCGGGGTCGTCGCGTCGGCGCGCGCGAGCATCTCGCGCACCTTCGGGTCCTGCGCGGCGATCTCCTCGCGCTCCTGATCGGAGAGCGCCTGGATGTGCAGGACGAGCGCCTCCTCGATCTCGGTGCCGTCGAAGAAGTCGTTGACGGACTCCGGCGCGATCTCGGGGTGCTCGGGCAGCATGATCGTCGGACCCAGCAGCGCGTCGTCGTTCGGTGTCGCCAGGACGGGCCAGGTGTTGACCTGGCAGCAGCCCGCGACGCCGTCGTCGCCGCGCTCCAGCGGAGACAGAAAGCAGTTGCCCTCGACGCGCATGAGCAGGTGCGTGGACAGCATGCTCTTCAGCAGCGCGTCCTTGCGGTCGGCGGTCGCCTCGTCCTCGGTGAGCGGGGTGACGTTCTCGACCTGCAGCGTCACGCGCCCGCGGCCGTCGGGCAGGCGGTCGATGAACAGCTCCGCGCGGCCCTCGAGCTCGTCGTACTCGAAGTTCACGGTCGCCGGCGCCGCGCCGAGTTGCACGCGCCGCTCGACGGCGCGGTGCTGCTCGCCGGACGGCTGCAGGAAGCGCACCTCGCCGGTGACGAGCGCTTCGGCGTCGCCGACGATGCCCTGGATCTGCATGCGGTCGAAGGCGTGCGTCTGGTGCTTGGCGTAGTCGGCCGGATAGACGATCCCGAACGGCGTCGGGGTCGCGTTCTTCGTCGCGCCCGGGGTGTACGGGTACAGCGCGTAGCCCTCGAAGAGCAGCGAGTCGACGAGCCGCTCGAGGTGCGACTTCGAGGAGGTGATGCCGACGTCCGAAGGGGTCTCCGGCGTGATCGGCTCGATGCCGTTGGTCATGCGCTTGCTCCTTGGGACTCGTCGGCGGGGGCGCGCTCGAGCATGTCGAGGACGACCGCGTCGAAGCTGTGCAACCCGCGCACGCGCTTGTACGTCTTCAGCCCGTCGATCGTGTCGTTGTGCAGGTTGACGAAGCCCGACTCGCCGTGGTGGTGCTTGATCATGTTCTTCCAGGCGGAGACCGGCATGCGGTACTGCGCCGAGGTGTGCCACGGCAGGTGCAGGACCTGGACCTGGCGCGCCGGTCCCTGGTACATGACGCGGCCGGTGAAGTGGAACGTCAGCGGCACCTCGCCGTCGGGCAGCGCGGAGACATAGCGCGCGGCGACCTGCTCGAGGTCGGCCGTGCACGGGACCTCGAGCCCGAACGTGATCGCGCCGGTGAAGGAGTGCACGATCGTGCTGGCGTGCGTCCACAGGAAGCTGCGCGTCGTCGACGGCCAGCGCTCGGGCGCGCCGAAGATCTCGAACAGGTCTTGCTTGGTCTTCGCGTCGTAGTCGCGCCGTGCGGGATCGAAGTTGATCTGCGCCGTGACCGAGATCGCGTAGATCGGACGGTCGGTCGGCTCGAACACGCTCAGCTCGAAGCGCAGCGTCGGCTGCGCCGCGAACGGCTCGTGGGCGACGCCGAGGACCTCGAACGTCACCTCGGGGCCGTAGTCGCGCGCATCCTCCGGAGGCTTCAGTGAGTCGGGCGTCAGCGTCATGCGACAACTCCAGCCTTGTGGCGGACGTACTCGAAGAACTTCGGGACGGCATCGGAGATCGCGTTGCCGCCGGAGATCCCCTCCCAGGTGGACTTGATCAGCCCGACGAGGCGGTAGCACTCGTCGATCGGCACGATCGCGTGGGTGTGCGCGCCGACCATGCGGTTGACGACGAGCGCCTCGGCATCGGCCTCGAGGTCGCGCAGGATCGGGTTCATCTCGACGAGCTTGTCCCAGCTCTCGAGGTGCAGCTCACACTCGGTCGCCCCGGCCGGGCTGGGATACAGCGCGACGACGGTGTTCGTGCCCGTCGAGCGCATGAAGAACGCGAGGCCGACGGGTAGCTGGAACGCCGCCCACAGCTCGTCGGGAAAGACGAAGTCGTCGAGCCACAGCGTGCGGTTGCCGACCGGGCAGTAGTTCTCCAGGCCCGACTTCATCGCCAGGCACGGCTCGCAGGCGCAGAGGATGCGCCGCTCGTCGAGTTCGAGCAGGTGCCGGTGGTCGTCGGACACCGGCATCCCGCACAGCTCGCACTTCTCGGTGTCCTTTACAGGCGCGGGCCGCGCTAGGCGGCCCAAACCCGACACGAGAGTGGAGGGCAGACGACCGCTGGCGGTCACTTACCCACGCCCGAGGGACACTCGGTGTACGGCGCGTCGGCCATCGGCAGGCTCGTCCCGCCGACCTGGACCATCGGCAGCGAGAGGCCCGCGGGCCCGCCCGTCGCCTGCTCCTCGGCGAGTCCGACGACACCTTCGACCTCGAGGCCCAGAAGATCTGGTGCGACCTCGTCGA
This sequence comes from uncultured Solirubrobacteraceae bacterium, assembly GCA_963756465.1. Classification (GTDB taxonomy): domain Bacteria; phylum Actinomycetota; class Thermoleophilia; order Solirubrobacterales; family Solirubrobacteraceae; genus CADCVQ01. Next base: position 434,710 of record CAVWNK010000004.1, on the reverse strand, counting down.
TCGCATCACGCAACGCGTTCTCCAGCGTCGACGCCGAGGCCGGGCAACCGTCGCAGCTGCCCTGCAGCTTCAGCCGCGCGATGCCGTTCTCGACGCTCACCAGCTCGACGTTGCCGCCATGGCCGGCGAGGAAGGGCCGGATGTTCTCCAGGCCCTGCAGCACGCGCTCCTCCAGCGGCACCGGGAACAGGCCGTGGATCAGCAGCAGGCTTGCGACGACACCGTCGTCGAGCAGTGCTTCGCGGATCGGGAGGGCGGGCTCCCCGGCGTCCGCAAGGACGCCGAGGATCCGCTCCAGACCAGCTCCGTACAACTCGAGAACTGCGCCGATGAGCTCCTGTACGCGGTTCTGCGCGACAGGATCGGCGATCTCGTCGAGCGAGCCCAGAAGTTCCTGGACCCGCTCGACCAGCTCTTCAGGAGCTTGGTGCTCAGTAGCCACTAGGCCCTCAGCACATCCCCGTCGGCGTGTGCTGAACCTTCTTGACGCGGCCCTTGCCGGTGTACATGTGCACACCGCACGGCAGGCACGGGTCGAAGGAGCGCACAGCGCGCATGATGTCGATCCCCTTGAAGTTGTCCGGCCCGTTCTCCTCGAAGATCGGGGTGTTCTGGACAGCGTCCTCGTAGGGTCCCGGGGTCCCGAACTTGTCGCGCGGGTTCCCGTTCCACGGGGTCGGGGGATACGGCTGGTAATTCGCGACCTTGCCCTTGCGAATGACCATGTGGTGGCTGATGACGCCGCGAGCGGCCTCATGGAACCCGCACGAGACGGCCTCCTCCGGAACGGTGAAGCTGTTCCAGGACTTGGTCCGGCCGGCGCGAACCTCGACCAGCGCCTTCTCGAGGTTGTACAGACCGATCAGCGCGGAAATCGGCTGATGGTACGTACGGGCGCGGTCACGCTCGATCGCGTTGGACCACGGCGGGATCTTCCACTCGAGCTCCATCTCGGGCATGTTCAGCGACTTCGGCAGCACCATCTGGATGCTGTGACCCGTTGCCTTGAGGTACCCGAGATCGACGAGCCCGGCCTTCGCCGTGCACCAGTTGCGCGCGAACGGGCCGCCACCGGTGTCGGTCGCAACGTAGATGTCGTTGCGCTTGTCGTACATGCGCGGGGAAGCGACCCACGAGTACTTGTCGTTGAAATCGCGCTTCTGCGGCTTGGGCAGCGTCTGCTTGTTCCACGGGTGACGGGTGTCAACCGGGTTGCCAAGCGGATCGTGCGTCACGAACGGCTCGGTGACGCCATCCCAGTCGTCGAAGTACGAGTGACCGAGCAGGATCCTCATCGCCAGGTTGATCTCGACCAGGTCGGTCGTGATCAGCTCGCCCTTGAAGACCAGGCCAGGCGTGATGAAACGCTTGCGGCCCCAGTCGGTCATGGTCTTGTACTCGTACGTCACGTACTCCGGGTCGTCGAAGGCGCCCCAGCAGATGATGTCCGTGTCGCGGTATCCGACGCGCTCGTACCCGGGCATGGCCTCGTAGAAGAAGTCATACAGGTCGTCGTGCATCGGCACCGTGCGCTTGATGTAGTCCATGTAGCGCATGAGCCGCACGTAGTAGTCGGTCATCGTCTGATGCGTGATGTCCGCGCTGCAGCCACCCGGCAGAATCGTCGAGGGGTGCGTGTGCCGGCCGCCGAAGAGGCAGTACATCTCACGCGTGTACCGAGCGACGCCGAGCGTCTCCAGGTAGAACGAACCCGTGAACGGGTTCAGCGCGCGCATGATGTCCGCGATCGTCTTGTAGCCGTGGATGTCCGAGTGCGGGGCCGACGTGTTCTCGGCCTTCGCCAGGACGGACGGGTTGGTCTCCTTGACCATCTGCTCGCAGAAGTCCACGTTGCACATGCAGTCGTTGAAGATCGCATGGTCGAACATGTAGTCCGCGGTCTCGGCCAGGTTGAAGGCGTAGTCGCCGAGCTTCGGCGGCTTGACCCCATAGGCCATGTTCTGGTTCAGGCAGGAGACCGTACAGTGGTTGTCTCCGCAGATCCCGCAGATACGACTCGTGATGAAGTGCGTGTCACGCGGATCGATGCCCTTCATGAAGATGTCGAATCCACGGAAGATCATCGACGTGCTGTAGCACTTGTTGACCTTGCGGTTCGTGAAATCGATCTCCGTGTGGATGCCGAGCGACCCGACGATACGGGTGATCGGATCCCACGCCATCTCCTTGACGACGACCCCGGAGGTCGAAGTCGGTGTTTGCAATGTGGCCATGTGTCTGAGTCTCTCCCTTACATCCAGTGCGGCGTGTAGCCGGTGGTGATCTCGTTACGGGGATGGCGCCACTCAGGCTCCTTGTCCCCGATGCGGTTGATCGAGTTGTTCCGGAAGTACCGCAGCAGCGGGCCGTAGGTGAACTTGGCACCGTTGGACGAGAGCTTCGCCTTCGGGTCCTCGTCCATGAACGGCATGTACTTGTCCGGGAAGCCGGGCATCGTGCACGCCATGCAGATGCCACCCACGTTGGGGCAACCGCCGACGCCACTCTGCCAACCGCGGACCGGAACGTTGCACTTCACGACCGGACCCTTGCACCCGAGCTTGACCAAGCACCGGTGATCGGAGCCGTACTCCGTCGCGAAGTTACCGTGCTCGTAGAAGGCGGCGCGATTGCAGCCCTCGTGCACGGTGCGACCGAAGTGCGCTACCAAGCGATGCTGCTCGTCGAGCTCCGGAACCGGCGCGATGCCGGCCAGGGCCATGACGGCAAGCGTCAGCGCCTCGGTCGTGTTGTCCGGCTGCGCGGGGCAACCGGGGATGTTGATGACGGGCAGTCCCGCGGCGGAGGTCCAGCCCCAGCCGAGGTAGTCGCACAGGCCCATGGCGCCCGTCGGGTTGTTCTTCATCGCCGGGATGCCGCCGTAGGTCGCGCAGGTGCCAAGGGCAACCGTCGCGGCCGACTTCGGCGCAAGGCGATCGATCCACTCGTTCGTCGTGATCGGCTGGCCGTTGCTGGGGTTGACCCCCATGCCCGCCCAGTGACCCTCGCCGTTGATCTTCTCGTTCGGGATCGAACCCTCGACGATCAGAATGAACGGATCGAGCTTGCCGGCCTCAGCGTCGTACCAGGCCTGGAGGAATTCCGCACCGTTCTCGTACGCGAGGACCGGGGTGTGTGCCACGACCTTCGGCATGCCCGGAATCGCGCCCGTGATGATGTCCTCGAGGCTCGGATTGACGGCTGACGTCATGGCAACCGAGTCACCATCGCAGCTCAATCCCGATGTCAGCCAGATCACGTGCGCCGTGATCTGCTCCGTTTCGTGCTGGCGTGGTGCGAACTCGATTGATGCCATGTGAGCTCCTCCCTTTTGACTAACAAATGCGCGGCAGCGGATCGCCCACGAGCTGATCCATGACGCGCTTGCCTCCGAAGGCGGTGGCCATCAACACCATGCCTTCGGGTTCGGTCCTGCACTCACCGATGATGGCGGCCTCTTCGCCGCCCGGTGCTGACCGCAATGCGGCCAGGGCCGTGTCCGCTCCCTCCGGAGCCACGATCACGACCATCTTCCCCTCGTTCGCCACGTGCATCGGGTCGATCCCGAGGATCTCCGCGGCTCCTGCCACTGCCGGGTGCACCGGCACCGCGGCCTCGTTGATGACCATCGCGACACGCGATGCCCGGGCGAGCTCGTTGAGGACCGAGGCGACGCCGCCGCGGGTCGCGTCGCGCAGGCAGCGCAGCGACGGACCGGCCTGGTCCAGAAGTGTGTCGACCATGGGCCACAGGCTCATGGTGTCGGACGTGATGTCGGCGTCGAGCTCGAACTCGCCGCGCGCCAGCATGATCGCCGTGCCGTGGTCGCCGATGCGGCCCGAGACGAGGATCTTGTCGCCCGGCCGCAGCGAGGACGGCGACAGGCTCGTGCGATCGTCGAGGACGCCCATGCCGGTGGTGCAGACGTACATCTGATCGCACATCCCGCGCGGGACAACCTTCGTGTCGCCGGCGACGATCGGCACGCCCGCCTCGGCGGCGGCCTTGGCGACCGCTGCGACCTGCGCCTTGAGGATGTCGGCCGGCAGCCCCTCCTCGAGGATCAGCGACAGCGTCAGCGCGAGCGGCTTGGCGCCGGCCATCGCGAGGTCGTTGACCGTGCCGTTGACGGCGAGCTCGCCGATCGTCCCGCCGGGGAACGTGATCGGGTTGACGACGAACGAGTCCGTCGTCATGGCGACGTTGCCGCCGAGCACGGAGACCGTGCCCGCGTCGGCCATCGCCTCGAGCGTCTCGTTGGCGAACGCCGGCACGAGCAGGCCCTCGATCAGGCTCTGCGTCGCCTTGCCGCCGGCCCCGTGCGCCATCGTGATCTGCGCGTCGCGGAACTTCGCCTTCTTGGCGCGCGCCGTCTCGATGATGTTGAGCACCTTCTGCTCACGCTCGGAGACCTCCGAAGCCACTAGACGACCTCGCGCTCGCGGGCGAAGCGCCCGTAGTTGTAGTACGCGGCGCAGGCACCCTCGCTGGACACCATGCAGGTGCCGATCGGGCGCTCGGGCGTGCAGCCGGAGCCGAACACCTTGCACTCCCACGGCTTGATGACGCCCTTGAGAACCTCGCCGCACTGGCAGGCCTTCGGATCGGCGACGCGGATCCCCGGGACGCCGTACTGGATCTCGGCGTCCATGTCGGCGTACGCCTCGGACAGCTTCAGCCCGCTCTGCGAGATGAAGCCCATCCCGCGCCACTCGAAGTGGGGGCGCAGCTCGAAGACCTCGGACATGACCTGCAGCGCGCGCGGGTTGCCGTCGTAGGGCACGACGCGCGAGTACTGGTTCTCGACCTCGCAGCGACCCTCCTTGATCTGCGTGAGGATCATGTGGATCGCGTGCAGCACGTCGAGCGGCTCGAAGCCGGCGACCGAGATCGGCTTGCCGTACTCCGCCGGGATGAACTCGAACGGCCGCACGCCGACGACGGTCGATACGTGACCCGGGCCGATGAATCCGTCCAGGCGCAGGTCGGGCGAGTCCAGCAGCGCGCGCAGCGGCGGCACGATCGTCACGTGGTTGCACATGCAGAAGAAGTTCTTCACGCCCTCGGCCTTCGCGCGCTTGAGCGTCAGCGCCGTCGACGGCGCGGTCGTCTCGAAGCCGATCGCGAAGAAGATCACGGGCCGCTCGGGGTTCGCCTTGGCGATCCGCAGCGCATCCAGCGGCGAGTAGACCATGCGGATGTCGGCGCCGTCGGCCTTGGCGTCCAGCAGCGTCCCGGCCGAACCGGGGACGCGCAGCATGTCGCCGAAGCACGTGAAGATCACGTCGGGCTGATGGGCGAGCGAGATGCCGTCGTCGACGCGGCCCATCGGGATCACGCAGACCGGGCAGCCGGGCCCGTGCACGAGCTCGACGTTGGCGGGCAGCAGGTCGTCGATCCCGTACTTGTAGATCGAATGCGTGTGGCCGCCGCAGACCTCCATCAGCTTGTAGTGGCGGCCGGGCTCGACAAGACCAAGGATCTCGCCGGCGAGCACCTCGCCGAGCGCGGGGTCGCGGAACTCGTCTACGTATTTCATGCAGGGGCCTCCTCGTTGAGCCGCGCGATCGCCGTGCCGGCGTGTACAAGGAGTCGGTCCCCCGGCGCCACCGGGGCGACTAGGTCTATCTCAACCGTCTCCGAGTTCCCGTCGTCATCCGCGCAGAGCGCGAGTCCCCTCTCGTCGTCCAGACGCAGGACCGTCAGCGGGATGGCGACGTCGCCGCACGTGATGCAGCCAGTCGTGTAATCGCAGGTGGGTGCCAACGCCGATGCGGCGTTGGCGATCAGACGGCTCATTCGATGATGCTCGCCTTCAGGTCCTCGAGCTCCTGCTCGTAGTCCTCACCCATGCTCTCAAGCATACGCCGCGTCTCAAGTGCCTCGGCCTCGTCGACCTTCGACATCGCGAATCCGACGTGGATCAGGACCCAGTCGCCGGGACCGACGCCCTCACCGTCTTCGTCCAGAAGGCCGATGTTGACGTTGCGGTGCACGCCCGCGACATCCACCTTCGCGATGCGGTTGACGTCGTCAACCACTTCGAGGATCTGGCCGGGAATCGCCAAGCACATAGTCGGTCGTCAAGCCCCCTGTTCGAGCTGCATTTCCACGTTGCTCCTCACGAGCAGAAAGGGAGTCGTACCACTCCTGCAAGTGGGGCGCTAGATGTGTGGGTCACCTTGTGCCCGCGCTCGCGCCCGTGGTACCAACGGCCCGTCGCGACCTGACGAGCTTCGCCCAGACTCAGAAAGGGAGGATGAGACCGCGTGTCAAGAGGCCGATCGGTGACGCAGGATCCCATTGAGCAGGCGCTGGACAAGCTGGGTTCGCTCGGCGTACCCGTCAACGACATCTCAGAGAAGGCCGGCGCGATCGTCGGCCAGTTCGGTTCCTTCGATCTGTTCGAGATGCTCGACCAGGCCATGTCGATCGACCCGAGCCAACTCGATGTCGGCGAGATGTTCGCCGAACTGAAGTCCAAGTACGACGACCTCGACCCTGCGATGAAGGTCCCCGTCGCGATCGCGGCCGGCTTCGTCGGTGCCCGGGTGGTGAGGTGGATTGTCCGCTAGCGGCGAGCGCTTTTATACACGCGCGCGCGAGGACACGGCTGCGGTGACGCGATGACGGCCGACGCCATGACGACAACGACGAGCGACCAGGCACCGACGGTGCCCGGCGTCGGCTCGGTCCTGACCATCTCCCCGGCTGCGGACAAGCCCGGTATGGTCACGGTGCGGGAGGACGTGCTGGCCTCGGCGGCCGCGGTGGTCGGATTCGTCGCGGGCGCAGGTGGGGTCGGCGCAGCCGTCGGCATGCCCTTCCGGGCGGTCGGCCTAGGACGTCGGACACCAGCGTTGAAAGGGATGCGAATGCGAAACTCAAGACGTAATGCGCAGCTTGCGCCGGCGATGTACTCGCTGGCCGCGACGAACGCGCAGCTGCTCGGCCTCGTCGGTAGCCGCCACCCGATCATGAACATCGCCAAGCTCGGCGTCGTTGCCGCGGGTGTCGCCTACATGACCGCCGACGAGGCGGGCCGCAAGGCGATGCTCGATCAGGCCTCGGCGCTGCTCGAGCAGGGGGGAAACCTGCTCACGAGCTCGGGCGTGCTCGACAAGGTCTTCAAGTAGAGCGGGACCGGCAAGACTGGCCGGCGGTCCGCGTGCGCCCGGGCGTCCCGGGGCACGCGGCGCTTCGCCGTCGTCTACTTCGCCGCGTCCGCGGTGGCGTGGATGCGGCCCTTGCCCTTGGCGTTGCACAGGCGCCCGCCTTCGCGACCGTGGCGCACCGCCGCAAGCTCGGCCATGATCGACAGCGCCGTCTCGCGAGCGTTCGTGGCACCGAGATCGAGTCCGACCGGAGCGCTGATGCGCGCTTGGTCGGCGTCTGAGACGCCGGCCGCGACGAGGCGCTCGCGACGGTCGGCCTGCGCGCGCTTGGAGCCCATCGCGCCGATGTAGGGCACGTCGGTGCTGAGCACGGCCAGCAGCGTCGCGTCGTCGAGCTTTGGGTCGTGCGTCAGGATCACGATGTACGTCGCCTTGTCGGGCGCGCCCAGCTGCTCGAAGGCTTCCTCGGGCCAGGCTGCGACGACGCCGAGTGCATCGGGGAAGCGCTCGGGGGTCGCAAACCTGGCGCGCGGGTCGACGACGTAGGGGCGCCAACCGCAGACGCGCGCGAGCGCCGACAGGTGCTGGGCGTACTCGACGGCGCCGAAGATGATGATCCGCGGGTCGGGGTTGATGACGTCGACGAAGAGCTCGCCCCGTACCTCGGAGACCTCCTTCCACATGAGATCCTCGGCGTCGGCCGTGCCCTGGGCGTCCAGCGCGGGATCTCCGAGCGTGCCCTCCGACGTGCCGTCGGGATACACGAGCAGCTTCTCGCCCTTGTGCGGGCCGTCGACGGCGGTGACGAGCGCCGCGCGCCCGTCCTCGCGTGCGATCTGTGCGAACTTCGCCTGGATGCTCACGGCGCGAAGCGCTCCACCCAGACGTCGATCTCGCCGCCGCACGGCAGCCCCACGTCCCAGGCCTCCTCGTCGGCGATGCCGAACGTGACGAGCTCTGGCTCGCCGCCCTGGTTGAGGATCTTGTCGGCGATCTCGATGACCGCGCCCTCGACACAGCCGCCCGAAACCATGCCGGAGACCTCGCCGCGGTCGTTGATCGCCATCTTCGCGCCCGGCGGGCGCGGTGCCGAACGGCGGGTGCCGGTGATGGTGGCGATCGCCACCTGCGCACCCTCTCCCAGCCAGCGATCGACGTCCTCGATCACGTCCTTCATCGCGTCGCTCCTTCCAGGGTCTCTCGGCGCCCGCAGGCGATCACAACGGACCGCACCGGACGTGTGCAACGCACACCGAACACCTTACCCTCGCGCGCGCGCGAGATTCGGTGCGCCGCCAACAACATGGCGCGGGTGCGTCCGCCGCGACGCTCGCGCGGCGGCCGGGAACGCTTCGACGCGCACCCGGCCGGGAGAGGATCGTCGGCGTGGAGCGGTGTGCCGGCGGGCCGCGCGCAAGCGCGCCACCCGCCAGAGGCTCACGAGATGGCTAGATGGCGGCGGCGAACTGCTTGACGAGCTGCGTCAGCACGGCCACGACCGTACCTTCGCCCATCGACGCCGCCTTGCCGTTGACGTTGGCGATCGCGTTGACGGTGCCGGTGGCGCCGCTGATGCTGATCGTGACGTCGCCGTTGGCGGCGCTCTGCCCGCCGGCCTCGGTCGTCTTGGCCTTGATCTTCACGGTCTTGCTGCCGGGATCGGCGGACTCGATCGTGACCGGGCCGACGAACTTCATCCCCATCGAGCCCATCTTGACCTCGATCTCGGCCTTGACGGACTGCGGGCTGTCGGCCGAGAGCACGCGAGCGCCGGGGACGCACGGCACGAGCTTGTTCAGGTCACTGATAATGCCGTAGGCGGTGTCCGGGTTGGACACGGGGAAGGTCTCATTCAAGGTCGGCATATCGCGTTCCTCCTTTGATCAGGGTGACGGCTGGTGCTGGAATACCTGCGCGCGGTGCAGCCGCCGCCCGGGGCACGCACTGACGCTGAGCAGCGGGCAGTATTTCAGGTCGTCCGCGGATTCGTCCCCACCCGGGGGGAGCAGTCGAAGATGAGGCTATCTTCATAGAATCCGCCGATGGCGATTCAGACAGGTACATACAAGCTCGGACCAGACAACGCGTCTCTGCATGTCGAGACGGGGCGCAGCGGCGCCGCGGCCAAGGCGGGACACGACCTCATCATCGACGTCAACGCCTGGGAGGCGACGCTCGAGGTCGGCGACAGCTCGAGCCTCGCGCTGAGCGCGGACCCGACCTCGCTGCACGTGCGCGAGGGCCATGGTGGCATGCAGGCGCTCAAGGACGACGACAAGGACGACATCCTCAAGACGATCGACAAGGACGTGCTCAAGAAGAAGAGCATCGCCTTTCGGTCGTCGAGCGTCGAGCCCGCGGGCGAGGGCCTGACCGTCAGCGGCGATCTCGAGCTGGGCGGGAAGTCCAAGCCGATCAGCTTCGAGCTGAGCGAGAGCGGCGGCACCGTCACGGGCAGCGCGACGATCAAGCAGAGCGACTGGGGCATCAAGCCCTACTCGGCGCTGTTCGGCGCGCTCAAGGTCAACGACGAGGTGACCGTCGTCGTGGAGGGCAAACTCGGCTGAGCCGAGCGCTGCGATGGATACGATGAGCAGGTGCCCATGATCGTCGCTCACATCGCGGGGATCCCGATCGAGGAAGCCGTCGTGATGGCGGTTCCCGTCGTCGGGGCCACGTATGTCGCAATCATGGCGAGCCTGCGCTCGCGCCGGCGGTCCTGGAAGCGCGACTGACCCGCAACGACCACCGGCCTGCAGCGCAGGCCGGTGGGGTTGACGGCCTCTGCGGCCGGCGGGTGCTGTCAGGGTCAGACGTTCGTCTCCAGAACCTCTGACGTCAGTTGCGGAACGTCGTCTGCGCATCGAGGGAGCCCTCGAGCTGGCGCCCGTCGGGACCGAGCGGAAGCTCGATCGCGCCGCCGTGCGCGTACAGCGCGATCTCCTCGATGCGCTTGCCGCCGAAGTTGTCGTCACGCCAGGACAGCGACTGCGGCGACGTGCCGAGCATGCCGCCCGCCAGGTAGCGCGCCTTGTCCTTGATCTTGGCGCACGTCTTGCGCGTGGCCTCCTGGACGCCGGGGCTGGACTGCGTGACGTACCCGTGCCCGCCGCCGAAGCGGTCGAGATCCTCCGGCACGACCTTGATGTCGCCGGCCGGCATGCCGAGCTCGTCACCGACGGTCTGCGCCAGCAGTGCTTCCTGGCCGCCACCGTCGCAGCTCAGGCTGAGCGTGCACTTCCCCGTCGGATGAACACGCAGATACACCGCGCGGTAGACGCTAGCAGCCATGGACGACTCCCCTCATAGTTGTGGTTCCGCGATTCACGGTCCCTCCCAAGGATCGTGCGACCGTAAATGGCCGCCGGTCAAGCGGGCGCAGTATGACAATTCCGATGGCACCGCGCCCGTCCATTCGGCGCCTCCGGATGTGCTGGTGAAGGTTCATATGCCCGAGTTGGAACCGGGCGACGTGTTGCCCTTGTAGGGCCCGTATCCGCTCGGCATCGCGACGTGCCGCTCGGTCGTCCCGGCGACGCCCCAGGTCTCTTCCTCGGGCTCGTCGTCGAGCGTCGGCACGCGCCAGGTCGCGAGCATCGGGTCGTAGTCGCGCTCGGCGGCGATCGCGTCGGCGACCTCCTCCAGCGACTTCAGCGTGTGGCCGCTGACGAGCGCGTCGCAATGCGGCAGCGCGGCGACGAGGCCGCCGGCCTTCGGCGAGAAGCCGGCGGCGGCGACGCGCGGGTTGACCCACACGATCCGGTAGGCCAGCCGCGAGAGGCGCTGCATCTCCTGCGCCACGAGCGCGGGATCGCCGCGCTCCCAGCCGTCTGACAGGATCACGATGACCGAGCCGCGCGCCATCCCGCGGCGGCCGTAGCGGTCGTTGAACTCCTTCAGGGCATCACCGATGCGCGTGCCGCTGGACCAGTCCGGCGCGGCCTCCGTGGCGCGGCGGATCGCGCGCTGCGGGTTGCGCCCCGCGAGCTGCTTGGTCAGGCGCGTCAGCCGTGTGGCGAAGACGAACGCCTCGGCGTACGGGCCCGTCGCGCGGGCCGCGTGCAGGAACTGCAGGTACGCGCGCGCGTAGGGCTCCATCGAGCCTGAGATGTCACACAGCAGCACGAGCCGGCGCGGGTGCGTGCGCCGGCGCTTGCGCGCCAGCACGATCGGGTCGCCGCCGGTGTGCAGGCTCTTGCGCAGCGTGCGGCGCATGTCCATGTGCTCGCCGCGGCGGCCGCGCTTCTTGCGCCGCGTCGTGCGGTCGGGCGTCGCGAGCTGCAGGCGCACCATGAGCTTGTACAGCTGCGCGAGCTCCTCGGCGTTGAGCGCCTGGAAGTTCTTGTAGCTGAGCGCCTCCTCCTCGCTGGCCTCCTGCAGCGGGACGAGCTTCTCCTCTTGGCTCTCGTCGTCGTCCTCGTCGTCGTTGCCGTCGCCGGCGTTCATGTTCATCGCGTCCTGGCCGCCTTCGCGCTCCATGACGTTCTGATCGTCCATGTCCTCCGGGGTCTCGCTGTCGACCTGCTCGACCTGCTCGTCCTCGACCTCGACGTCGTAGTCGTCGGAGTTCCTGAGCTTCTTGCGGCCACCGAAGACCTGCCCGAAGACCTTGTCGAACGCCGCCACCTGCTGGAAGCCGGTGACGAAGATCGCCCGCGTCGTGCAGTACAGGCGGCGTCGCGAGACGGGCTTGGTGAGCTTCAGCGCGCGCGTGTACTGCTCGGTCTGAGAAGGAGTGACCGGCACGCCGGCCTCGTGCAGGCGCTGGCTGAACGCGCTCGCCAGACCCGGCAGGTCGACGTCGAAGTCGACGACCGCGAACTGGGGGACCGGCGAGCCGTTCTCCTTGATCGCCTTCTCAGCCATGACGCTCGCTACCGCTTCTCGATCAGCTGCTCCAGGCCGGCCGCGCGAACGACCTCCTGGTCCTCGCTGTACTTCAGGACGGAACCCAGCGTGCGATCTGCCGTCTCGACGTCGAGGTGATCGACGCCGAGCAGGTCCAGCGCCGCGACCCAGTCGATCGCCTCGGCGATGCCAGGCGGCTTCTGGATGTCGGACTCGCGCATGCGCGAGACGGCGTCGGCGACCTGGACGGCGAGCGTCGCGGACGCGCCCTTGACGCGGCGGCGCACGATGTCGACCTCGCGCTGCGGGGTCGGGTAGTCGATCCACTGGTACAGGCAGCGGCGCTTGACGGCGTCGTGCAGGTCGCGAGTACGGTTGGACGTGAGGATCACGATCGGCGGGTGCGTCGCGGTGATCGTCCCGATCTCCGGGATCGTCACGGTCGCTTCGGCGAGCAGCTCGAGCAGGAATGCCTCGAAGTCGTCGTCGGCACGGTCGAGCTCGTCGATCAGCAGGATCGCCGGCCGCGGCCCCTTGTGCTCCAGTGCCCGCAGCAGCGGGCGGCGGATGAGGTAGTCGGGCCCGAACAGACCCTCCTCGTCGAGATCCTCGCCCTTGGAGTCGGCGATCCGGATGCTCAGCAGCTGGCGCGGATAGTTCCACTCGTACAGCGCCTCGGAGGCGTCGATGCCCTCGTAGCACTGCAGGCGGATCAGCGGCGTGTCGAGCACCTGCGCCAGCGCCTTGGCGAGCTCGGTCTTGCCGACGCCGGCCTCGCCCTCGAGCAGCAGCGGCTGCGGCAGGCGCATCGCCAGGTAGGCCGAAGTCGCAAGGCCCTCGTCGGCCAGATAGTCGACGTCTCCCAATAGCTGGCCGAGCTTGTCCACGCTCGGAACGACCCGGCGCATCTCCTCTTCAAGCTCGTCGCTACGTCGCAGCCGGCTCATGCCGTTACCTCCGTAAAGCCGGCCTCCGCGAGCACGGCCTGATAGTCCTCGGGCGTGTCCACGTCGAGCGGCACGTTGCCCGCGATCCGTACCTCGACGACCTCCTCGGCGCGCTCGTCCAGCAGGCGCCAGACAGCTTTATCGCCGTGCAGATCGGCGAGCTCGGGAAAGATACGCCGGTCGAAGGCGAACGGATGCCCTCGTTCGTCGTCATATCTGCACACCGCAAGCGGCGCGTCCCCACGCCCGTCGAGCAGGGCACGGACGATCTCCGCGTTGACGCCGGGCTGATCGCCGAGCAGCAGCACGAGCAGTTCGCAGCGCGGGTCGACGGTCCGCAGCGCCGCCGCGATCGACGACGAGCAGCCCTCGCCGTAGTCATCGTTGACGACGACGTCGGCGCCGGACAGGTCGACGCGATCGCGGACCTCCTCCGAGGCGCCGCCGATCGGCACGACGAGCTGGTCGAAGCCGCACTCGCGCGCGGTCTGCACGGTGTGGTCCAGCAGCGTGCGCTCGCCATAGGGGAGCAACTGCTTGGGCTGCCCGAGGCGCCGTGACCCGCCCGCCCCGAGCACGAGCCCGGTCGTGAAGACGTCAGCTCGCCGCGACTGCATCCAGGTGCTCCTGCTGGTACTTCGCCAGACAGCCGTCGCAGCAGAAGTAGACGGTCTCGCCGTCGTGCTGGAGCTGGGGCGTCTCCGGCGCTGCGAGCACCGTCATGCCGCAGATCGGATCGACCGCGGTCGCGGCTGCGGCGGCCTTCGGCGGAGCACCCTCCAGCGTGGCGGCGTACTCCGTCTTGCAGGCCTCGCGGCAGAACCAGATCGTCTCGCCGTCGTGCTCGAGATGGGGCGTGTCGGGCGCCATCGTGACCGTCATCCCGCAGATCGGGTCGACGGCGAACGCGGGCGCCGGCTCGGCGCTCGGCGACCGCAGCGGCGGCGTGTACGCGCCGCTGTAGCGCGTCTGGATGAGCCTCGCGAGGATCGTCAGCGCGACCTCGGCCGGCATCTTCGCGCCGATGTCGATGCCGGCGGGGCATTCGACGCGCGCAAGCTCGTCGTCGGGGACACCCGCTGCGCGCAGCTCCTCGATGACGGCCGTCCCGCGCTTGGGGCTGGCGACGAGGCCGATGTAGGGCAGGTCGGCGTCCAGTGCGGCTCGGATCGCTTCCAGCTCACCCTTGCCGTGGGCGGCGATGACGATGCCGAGATCGCCCTCGTGGATCTCCGCGGGGTTGTCGCCGACGGCAGCGACGTCAAGGTCGAATTCGGCACCGAGCCGTTCGATCGCGGCGGCGATCGGCTTGGAGCCGACGATGTTCACGCGCGGCGTCGGAAGCGTCGGCTCGAGGAAGATCTCGATCGCGCCACCGGACAGGCAGGTGTTCTCCACCGTCACCGCCCCGTCCTCCTCCGTCCCGGTCTTCATGTCCTCGCTCACCTCCGGCAGGATGCGCAGAAGCAGCGGCTTGCCGGACTTCATCGCCGTCCAGGCGAACAGCCGGACGCTGTGCTCGGCGCAGATGCCGCCGACGAAGCCCTCGATGTTGCCATCGCTCGTGATCAGCGCGACATCTCCGGCGTGAGCGCTCGTCGGGCGCTGTGCGCGGACGACGGTCGCGGTCGCGAAGGCCGCGCCCTGCGCGGCGAGCTCTTCAGCTCGCCGCGCAAGCGCGTCATTTCTCACTGCGGGGGCTGCTCGTTACCGTTCATCGCGGCCCATACGCGGGCGGGGAAGCACGGGATGTCCATGTGCTTGATGCCCTTGGCGTGGTAGAGCGCGTCGACGACGGCGTTGGCGATGCACGGCGGCGACCCGACACACGGGCTCTCGCCGACACCCTTGGCGCCGATCGGGTGGTGCGGGCAGGGCGTGACCGTCTCGCCGAGCTCGAAGCCGTGCTCCGGGCACTCCAGCGCGGTCGGGAGCAGGTAGTCCATGAACGACGCGTTCATGCAGTTACCGGACTCGTCGAACGAGATGATCTCCATCAGCGCCTGCCCGATGCCCTCGACGAGGCCACCGTGGATCTGGCCCTCGACGACCATCGGGTTGATCCGCACGCCGCAGTCGTCGACCGCGATGAAGCGACGCATGTGGACCTTGCCCGTGCCGGGATCGATGTCGACGACCGAGATGTACGCCCCGAAGGGGTACGTCAGGTTCGGCGGGTCGTACACGGCGTTGGCGTCCAGGCCGCCCTCCAGCCCCTCGGGCAGGTTGGTGGCGCTGTAGGCGTACTCGGCGATCGACTCGATCGTCGCGCCGCGCTCCGGGTCGCCGTTGACATACCAGCGGCCCTTCTCCCACGCCAGGTCCTCGGCGCGGGTCTCGAGCATCAGCGCCGCGAACTGGCGAGCCTTGTCGCGCACCTTGCGCGCGACGACGGCGACGGCGCCGCCGGAGACCGGCGTCGAGCGGCTGCCGTAGGTGCCCAGACCGTAGGGCGTCTTGTCGGTATCGCCGTGGCGGACCATGATCTCGTTGGGGCTGATGCCGAGCTCCTCGGCGACGATCTGCGCGAACGTCGTCTCATGGCCCTGGCCCTGCGTCTGTGCCGACAGCGACACGACGGCCTTGCCCGACGGATGCACGCGCAGCTCGGCGCCGTCGTTCATCGCCAGGCCGAGGATGTCCATGTGCCGGCGCGGGCCGGCACCGACGCCCTCGGTGAAGAACGAGATGCCGATCCCCATCATCTCGCCCTTGGCGAGCTTCTCCTGCTGCTCGCGGCGCAGGCCGTCGTAGTCGGCGATCTCCATCGCGAGCTTCATCGCCTTGTGGTAATCGCCCGAGTCATAGACCCAGCCGGTCGCCGTCTCGTAGGGGAACTGGTCGGAGCGGATGAAGCTGCGCATCCGCAGCTCGACCGGATCGACCTGCATCTCCATCGCCAGCGCGTCGACCATCCGCTCCACGAGGTAGACGGCCTCGGTGATGCGGAACGAGCAGCGATAGGCGACGCCGCCCGGCGCCTTGTTCGTGTACACCGCCTTGACCTGGCAGTGCGCGCCGTCGAGGTCGTAGGACCCCGTCACGATGTGGAAGAAGCCGGCCGGGAACTTCGTGGCCTGTGCGGTCGAGTCGAACGCGCCGTGATCGGCGATCGCGTCGACGCGCAGCCCGGTGATCTTGCCGCCCTTCGAGCACATCTCGCTGTACATGAGGTAGTCGCGAGCAAAGCCGGTCGAGGCGAGGTTCTCCGAGCGGTCCTCGATCCACTTCACCGGCGCGCCGGCGACGATCGAACCCGCGATCGCGCAGACGTAGCCCGGGTAGACCGGCACCTTGTTGCCAAAGCCGCCGCCGATGTCGTTACAGAGGATGCGGATGTTCTGCTCGGGCAGACCGGCCACCTGCGCGTACACCGTGCGGTGCGCGTGCGGCGCCTGGTTGCCGTTGTAGATGTTCAGCTGACCGGTCGCCGGGTTCATGTCGGCGACCATCCCGCACGTCTCCATCGGACACGGGTGCGAGCGCGGGTCGAGGATCGTCCGCTTGGCCACGACGTCGGCCTCGGCGAACACGCGGTCACACGTCGCCTTGTCGCCTGCCTCCCAGAGGGGGCTGGCGAGGTTGTCGGTCTGGCCGACCTTGTCGTCGCGGATCAGCGGGGCATCGGGATCGAGCGCCTTGCGGCAGTTGACGATCGCCGGCAGCACGTCGTAGTCGACCTCGATGAGCTGCAGCGCGTCCTGCGCGCTGTAGGCGTCGAGGGCGATGACGAACGCGACCTCCTGCAGATGGAAGCGGACCTTGTCGCCCGCGAGCACGGCCTGCGTGTCATAGGAGATCGTCGGCATCCAGGCCAGGCCCAGCGTCTCGAGGTCCTTGGCGATGACGACCGCGGCGACCTTCGGATGCGCGAGCGCAGCCGACGTGTCGATCGAGTTGATGCGGGCGTGGGCGTATGGCGAGCGCAGGATCGCGCCGTGGACCATGCCCGGCAGGCGGACGTCGTCCATGTAGTCGCCCAGGCCACGGATGAAGCGCGCGTCCTCCTTGCGCTTCATGTGACCGAAGCCGATCGGTGCGTCGGCTACCTTGCCGAACTTGTCACCGGTCGCGTGGGCATACCACTCGGGATGCCGTCCTGGTCCAGTCTCAACAGTTGCCATGCGGGTTACCTCGCTGTCCTAGCCGATTCGGGGTGCTCCTCGATGTAGGCAGCTGCCCACCGAATCGCCTTGATGATGTTGTCGTAGCCCGTGCAGCGGCACAGGTTGCCGGAGATCCCGTCGCGGATCTCGTGGTCGGTCATCTGCGTCGGGTTGGGGTGCTTCTCGATCAGCCAGCGCCCTGTGGACATCATCCCCGGGGTGCAGAAGCCGCACTGAAGCGCGTGCATCTCGTGGAACCCCATCTGGATCGGATCGAGGGTTCCGTCTGGCTTGGCCATGCCCTCGACCGTGGTGAGCTCGTAGCCCTGTGCGGCCGCGGCGAGCATCGTGCACGACTTGATCGGGTAGGGCGGCTGCGAGCTGTGCGGGTCGTCCATGAGGACGATGCAGATGCCGCAGTTGGACGTGTCACAGCCCCAGTGGGTGCCGTGCAGTTCCGCGTACTCGCGGATGAAGTGGACCAACAGCAGGCGCGGCTCGACGTCGTGCGAGTACACCTGCCCGTTGATGGTGATGGAAACGAGCATCTCTTCTCCTAGCCGCGCAGCGCGATGGCCGCGGCACGGCCCAGGCCGCGCTCGGTGAATACGCCACAGACGGCGCGCTTGTAATCCGCCGGCCCGCGGCCGTCGGAGTTGGGCGAGCAGTCGGCTGCGGCCATCTCGCCGGCCTCACGGAACAGCTGCTCGGAGGGCGCCTTGCCGACGACATGCTCCTCGGCGCGCGACATGTGCAGCGTCGTCGGACCGACGGCGCTGCCCGCGATGCCGGCCCATGCGATCTGGCCGCCCTGGATCGTCACTGCGCTGGAGACGGCGACGATGGCGAAGTCGCCGGCGCGCCGCTCGACCTTCTCGTGAACGCCACCGAAGTTGCCCTGGGGGATCGGGATCCGAACCTCGGTCAGCATCTCCGTCGCCTGCACGGCGGTCATGTAGGGGCCGAGGTGGAACTCCTCCATGCCGACGACGCGCTCGGCGCCGCCCGGGCCGCGCAGGACGGCCTCGCCCTTCAGCGCGACGACGACGCCCGAGAGGTCCTCGGCCGGGTCGGCCTGGCACAGCGAGCCGCCCATCGTGCCGCGGTTGCGGACGACCGGGTCGGCGAGGACCGCCTCTGCCTCGCGGAAGATGCTGGGGAACGTGCGCTCCAGCAGGTCGGACTCGAGCAGCATCACATGGCGGGTCAGCGCGCCGATGCGGATCTCGTTGCCCTCTTGGCGAATGTAGCTCAGCTCCGGCTCGAGCGGATTGATGTCGATCACGTGACCGGGGTTGGCGAGGCGCAGCTTCATCATGGGGATGAGGCTGTAGCCGCC
This sequence comes from uncultured Solirubrobacteraceae bacterium, assembly GCA_963756465.1. Taxonomy (GTDB): domain Bacteria; phylum Actinomycetota; class Thermoleophilia; order Solirubrobacterales; family Solirubrobacteraceae; genus CADCVQ01. The sequence goes on along the minus strand of CAVWNK010000004.1, from coordinate 416,355 downwards.
CGCCAGAATTCGAGCATTGCCGCCTAGCGCTTGAAGCTGCGCTATGGCGTCGTCGACGCTCGTCGCCCGCGAGTAATCGCAAGGCGCTGGGGTCTGCATTGCCAAGGTGTGACGCTCCTCTCCTCCGAAGGTGGTCCGGCGTCGATCCTATGCACTACGATCGCAGATGCAAGCAGGATGAAGCGATCGCTTAATCGACCCTCTCGCAGCTTCGCTCCTTCATGACCGTCGCGCGACTCGGCTCCGTCAAGGCGGCCGCACATGCGCTTGCCGTGTCGGAGCCGGCGGTATCCGGTGCCGTCGGAGCGCTGCGTCGCGAGCTCGGCGACAAGCTCTACATCCGCTCGGGCGGCGTCATCGAGCTGACGCCCGGGGGCCGACGGCTGGCCAGCGCGGCCGGCGCGATCCTCGACCTCGCCGACGAGACGCGCCGTGTCGTGCGCGCCGGCGAGTCCGACAGGGCGACGCTGCGCGTGGCGGCGACGCCGCCGTTCGCCGAGTTCGCCGCCGGCCCGCTGCTGAGCGTCTTCGCCCACCGCCACCCCGACATCGAGGTGGAGCTGCAGGTCGCGCCGCGCGAGAGCCACGCGGCGCTGCTCGCCAACCGCGGCGCCGACATCACGCTCGGCCCGCCGGTGACCGAGCGTCAGGACGTGCCGGCGATGGTCTGCGAGGCGTTCCTGCGCTACGGGCTGATCGTCGTCGCGGCGCCTGGGCACACGCTCGCCACCTCCAAGGGCCTGGCGCCCGCGGCGCTCGTCAGCACGCCGTGGCTGCTCGGCCCGCACGAGAACGACCGCTCGACGGACACCGGCGCGTTCCTCGCGCGCCAGTCGATCGCGCCGCGGCGCACGCGCGCCTACCCGAACTTCGCGGCGGCGCTCTCGCAGGTCGCCTCCGGGCGCGGCGTCACGCTCGCGATCGCCCACACCGTGCGCGACGAGCTCGAGCGCGGGGCGATCGTCGAGCTCGACGTGCGCGGAACCCCGATCTCGGGGCTGTGGTACGTGAGCACGCTGCGTCCCGAACTGCGGACGTCGTCGGCCGAGGCCCTGAAGCACTTCATCACGACGCCGGAAGCGACGCGGGCGATGCTCGCCCGCGGGGGCGGCGTCCCCGCCGAGCGCTTCGTCCACATGGGCACGCGATGGAGCTGACGCTCCGCGTGCCGGGCCGCTCAGTCGGCCGAGGCCTCGTTCTCCAGGCGCTGGCGCTCCTGGTACGCCGAGGCCGCGTTGTGCTCCTCGAGTGCGCAGAAACGAGGGGGCGGACCCTGGCGCTTGGGGTTATCGGTCTTGTTGGGCGGAGACACCGCCGGGTTCTCGCAGCCCGGGAAGAGACAGACCAGCGTTTCGGTGCTGTCGCTCTTCTCGGGGACCTCGGCCATCTCGGGCATGGATCGCTCTCCTCTTGCGTTGCTCCCTCGGGTTCTCGCCGCATCCGTAACGTAGCAATCGGCCGGCCGGCCGATATCTTGGCGCGCCGGCGCTTGCAGACGAGGCGCGCAGCCGATCGGCGGCGACCGCGATCACGGCCCGTGGATGCTCTGCGCTACGGTGGCTGTAACGGGGAGGTGCTGTGATATGCACGCCGTAGCGACACCATGAGCAGCGAACTTCTGACCCATCTCGACGCGGACGGGCGAGCCCGGATGGTCGATGTGGGCGCCAAGCCAGAGACCGATCGCGTCGCCACCGCGCGCGCGGTCGTGCGGATGACGCCCAAGACGGCGGGCGCCGTCGTGGCCGGCGACCTGCCGAAGGGCGACGTCGTCTCGACAGCCCGCCTCGCGGCGATCCAGGCCGCCAAGCGCACCGACGAGCTGATCCCGCTGTGCCACAGCCTGCCGCTGAACGGCATCGACGTCGATATCGACGTCGACCCCCAGGAGGGGACGGTGATCGTGACCGTCACCGCGCGCGTACACGCTCGCACAGGGGTCGAGATGGAGGCGATGGTCGGCTGTGCGGCGGGCGCGCTGTGCGTCTACGACATGGTCAAGGGCATCGAGCGCGGCGTCGTCGTCGAGCGCATCGAGCTGTTGGTCAAATCCGGGGGAAGATCGGGTACTTGGAGGCGTGATGAGCAAGGTTGAACCGCTGAAGGACGGGCACGACCGACTGATCCGCGACGTGCGGATCTCCGTCACGGATCGCTGCAACTTCCGCTGCCAGTACTGCATGCCGGCCGAAGGCCTGCCCTGGCTGGAGCGCGACGAGGTGTTGAGCTTCGAGGAGATCGAGCGGATCGTCGCGCTGCTGGCGTCGATGGGCGTGCACGACATCCGCCTCACCGGCGGCGAGCCGCTCGTGCGCCGCGAGTTCCCGCGCCTGGCGGCGCTGCTGGCCAAGGTCCCGGGCGTGCGTGACCTCAGCGTCACGACGAACGGCTTCCTGCTCGAGCGCGACGCGGCCGCACTCGTCGCGGCCGGCATCAACCGCTTCAACGTCTCCGTCGACTCGCTGCAGCGCGACCGCTTCTTCGAGATGACGCGGCGCGACGCGCTGCCGCGCGTGCTGCGCGGCCTCGAGGTGCTGGCCGGCTTCCCCGACGCGCACCCGATCAAGATCAACGCCGTCGGGATGCGCGGCTTCACCGAGACCGAGATCCTGCCGATGGCGCAGTTCGCGCGCACGCACCCTTACGAGGTTCGCTTCATCGAGTTCATGCCGCTGGACGCCGACCATTCGTGGGACCGCAGCAAGGTCCTCAGCGGCGAGGAGATCCGGGCCGCGATCGACGCCGTCTACCCGCTCGAGGCCGAGCCGCGCGAGCCCAGCGCGACGGCGCGCGTCTACCGCTTCGCGGACGGCGAGGGGAAGATCGGCTTCATCAACCCGGTGTCCGAGCCGTTCTGCGGCGACTGCGACCGGATCCGCGTCACCGCCGAGGGCAAGCTGCGCACGTGTTTGTTCAGCATGCACGAGTACGACCTGCGCACGCCGCTGCGCGGCGGGGCCTCTGACGACGACCTGCGTCAGACGATCCGCGACGCCGTCTGGAAGAAGGAGCTCAAGCACCACGTCAACGATCCGGGCTTCGTCCAGCCGACGCGGACGATGTCGCAGATCGGCGGCTAGCGTCCGCGCCGAATCGGTCGCGGTCTTCGGCCCCCGATCGTCGATGGCGGGGCGGTTCCCGATCCCGCCAGGAAGTTGGCGCGTGGCCCCATGACCCGTGTTCGCTCGCCCTCCGTAGGGGGCTGGTAGAGGGGTTGCTGCGGGCGGCGATGTGGCGCCCTGACGGTCTCACCCCGGCAGTAGGATCGCCAGCTCATCGATAGGGAGGTGCAGGGACACATGCCTAACAAGAGCCTCGCGGCAGGGGCTTCTTTGCTCATCGGCGCGTCGTACGTCGCCGTCGGCATCATCGGATTCTTCGTGACCGGCTTCGGCAACTTTCTTGCCGACACCGGCGACACGCTGCTGTTCGGGTTCGCGAGCATCAACCCGATGCACAACACCGTCCACATCCTGATCGGCGCGTTCCTGATCGCGATGACGCGCTTCTCGACCGCCTCGACCGAGGGCGCGCTGATGGGTGTCGGCCTCTTCTACATCGTGGCGTTCGTCATCGGCGTGATCGCTCCCGACAACCTGACGATCATCTCGATGAACGGTGCCGGCGACGGCGAGAACCTCGTCCACATCGTCACGGGCGTCACGGCGCTGACCGCGGGCCTGATCTCGTCCGGCCGGTCCGAAGCGGCCGCCAGGCGCAGCGGCATTCCGGCCTCGTAGCGCCGGCAGCACACGACACGGTCTGATCGACACACGGCACGCGAGCCCGACGGCTCGCGTGCCGTCTGCGTCGGTGGGGCACCGCCTGGGACGCGTCGTCAGGCCGAGACGACCTGGCCGCGAACGCCTTCGACGAAGCCGTTGATGATCATGCCGAGCGAGCGATTGACGTCGAGCTCGTCGAGCGTCATGGTCAGATGCCAGGCGACCTTCGTGAACGCCTCGTCGGTGACGTTCAGCTGCGCGTGCGCCGAGCCGAGCGATACGCCGGCCCATTCGTTGGCGCCGCCGCCGAGCACGAACGTCAGGAACTTCAGCTGGTGTTCCTTGAGCGTCGGGCCGTCGATGCCGACGAAGTAGGACGTCAGCTCGGGGTCGGCCCAGAGCCGCTCATAGAAGTGGTCGACGACCTTCTTGAGCCCGGCCTCGCCTCCGATCTGCTGGTACATCGCGTCGTTCTTCTCAGCCGCTGTGGCCACGCGGGACCCCTTTCTGATCGAGCGTTCCTCCACCGGGCAGGCTAGGTCGACACGGTGTCAGGTCGTGGTCGCCTCGATGAACGGTCCGTGAACTGGCGCGCGGCCGTGCGTCAGGCCGGACCCTTGCGGAACGAGCGCGCGATCTCGTCGAACGTCGGCCTCAACGCGTCGAGCTTCGTCGCCGGCACCGCCTGCAGGACGATCTGGATCAGGCGGTCGCCCTTGAAGAGGAAGTAGTGGATGTGCGCGCCGCGCCCGCCGTCGTCGTCGCGATAGGTGTACGTGTAGCGGTAGCCGGGCAGCCCGTCGACGGCGACCTGCTCGGGGTCCGGGAGTTCGCCGATGCGGTCGTCCTCGCCCAGCAGGTCGTCGGTCAGCGGCCGCACGACGGCAAGCGTGTCGGCTGTGACGGTCTCGAGATCGGACCTGCGCACGCTGACGCTCACCGCCGCGGACGCGTCGGGCGACGAGGCGACAAGCCGCACGGCCTGGTCGGCGGGCATCCGCCGCACCCAGGTCGCCGGGTAGGCGAGCGACACGTCGGTCAGCGTGTCCTTGAAGCGCACCGGGCCGGCGCGCTTCGCCGGCTCGCGCTCGTCCGCTGCGGCGCAGCGGGCGTGGTCGGCTCGTCCGCAGCCGGCACGATGCTGCGGCCGACCACGCCTCCGACCACGAGTGCGAGGGCAGCCGCGAGCGCAAGGAACGCTGCCCCCCCGGCCAGCCATTTGCGGTTCACGGGCCCCAGCCTGAAAAAAGAGTCCGGCCGAAGCCGGACTCTTTGTCAGTGGTCAGCGCTCCCAGGGCCGAGAACCCTTGGCCGACAGGCGGCCCGGGTTGCTCGGCGGATCTGCCGGCGGCGGCGCGCTCGGCGCCGATGCGTCGGAAGGTGCGACCTCGATCTTGCCCGTCGGCGCCGGAGGTGGCGACGGCGTATCGATCTTGCGTCCCTGTGCGTCACGCGTGCGCGTGCCGGGCGTCAGCGCGGCCTCGTACGGACTGTGCACGGGGTCCTTACCGATCACCGGAGCCTTCGGGATGTTCAGGTTCGGGTTGCGGCGGTCCGGCGGAGCCGGGTAGAGCTTCGCGACCTCGCTCGTCGAGTACTGCGGATCACGAATCGCGGAGCCCTTGGCGTGCGCGGCGCCGATCGGCGCCCCACGGCCCAGGCTGGCGAGGATGCCCACTCCACGCGTGTACACCGTGCCGACGTTGATGACCCTGCCCGACCGGTTGACGCGGCGCAGGAACTTCGCGCCCTCGCCCGGAAACAGCGACTCGACGAGGCCTGCTGAGTCCGGACCGGCCTTCTTCAGCATGAGGTTCTCGAGCGCGTCGCGCGTCACGACGAGGTTGGCGTTGATGTCGTCCACCACGGGGTTGACCGGATTCGTCTTGGCGACGATCTGGCCGACCAGCGGCAGCACCACGCTCAGCCCGGCATTGATTCGAAACAGCTGCACGATCGTCAGGATCAGGTAGATCGCCAACTCGGCGATGATCACAGCGACCAGCAGGATGATGATGGCGACCTGAATTTCCATCAGATACCCCTAGTAGTCCGGGAGGGCGGCATCGAGCGACCCTCCGTAATCGAGGACCGAAGCCCGGATCGACTTGATGTACCCCTGCGTCGTGAGCAGGACGGCGACCGCGTCGAGATCCTTCGACGCCGCCGCTGCCACGCCCGCGATGGCGTCGATCTTCGGCGGGATGCTCGTCGCCGCGACCAGGATGCGCTTCAGCAGCGCAGCCAGGACGACGATGACGAGCGCCAGAACGATGACCATGATCCAGAGTGCTGCATCGGCCATCGCTCAGCCCCCCGTTGCCTTGCGGACGACGAGGCGGGCCTTGCCCGCGATCACCGGCAGCGTGTCGACGATGATCTTCAGCGGTCCGTTGACATCGGCGACGAGCTTGAACAGCGGACGCAGGTGCTGCGACTCGACCGTCGCCAGCGCCCCGCCGAGCGTTCCAAGGCCCTCGGAGATGATCTCCAGCCGCTTGCCGACCATGAACAGCCCGGTGGCGAGCACGACGACCAGCAACGCCGGCGCGAGCATGCTCAGGATGATCATGAGCTCAGTACTCATGAGGCGCTCTCCCCGGTCGCGGTGTATCCGTCGGTCAGTGCGTTCATGTAGCCGTCCTGAATGATCGCCTCTTCGATGATCAGGTTCAGGACCGGCGGCGTGGCGCCCAGCTTCGGGATGTTGGCCGTCTGCGAGGCCACGACGCCTGCTGTCTCCAGCAGGCTCGCGACGCTCGCCTGGATGTCCTTCACGAGGCTCAACAGGAGCATCAGAAGGATGATCACGACGGCGATGACGACCGCGCTCATACCGAGCACGACCTGCCACGCCGCATGCGTGTCAGCTGCTGCGATCACGGCCCTCATTTGCCCACCGCCACCTTCCGCAGCGCCCGGGCCATATGGAGGATCCGGACCGCTGAGTCGTTGACCCGGTCGACGCCGTCGGAGAGGCTCACGGACTGAGCCCTGACGACGTCGACGCCGGCATCGGCCTGCTGGGCCTGGTCAGCGATTCTCGCCGCCATCGTGAGAATGATGGAGACGATGATCACGACGACCACGATGATCGCGAACGCGATGCCCATGCCGATGTACCAATCGCTGTACGTAGCGCCGATCATCGCTTACACCTCGTCCCACCGAACGACGGGTTCGGGTCGCCGCCGATAATCGGCGTCAACAGGGGTGCCAGAACAGCATTCAAGCCTAGCAGATCGAACGGCGCCGAGCAGTCGATGCTGTTCGCGTGGCCGACCACATGGGAACCGAATGGCCCGCCTCGACCCTCCTGGCCGACGCGCGCATCGATGCCGATGAAGTCCTGCTTGATCGCCTTCGCCGTGACGTCGACCGGCGACGCCAGGTCCCTGACGATCGTGGTCACACCCCGGTCGATGCTGTTGACGCGACTCAGAATCGAGTTGCCGCTCGACAGAATGCTTCGAGCGCTGGCGTTGATCTCCTTGGTCCGCTGGTCGACCGTCTGAACGCTTCTGCCGATCGACTTGACGCTGGAGTTGATCTCGCTCGCGCTGCCGAAGATCTGATCGACGGTGGTGCCGATCGACAGCACCGTCCCGTTGATCTCAGCGGCAACCGAGTTGATCTGTCCAACCTTGCCGAGGATGCGCTTGAGCTTCGGGTCGATGCCCTTGCTCGCGACCTCGAGCGTCACCGCGAGATGTCCCGAGAGCGGCGCGGCCGCCCGGTTGATCTTCGTCGATGTGTCTTGAATGATCCGCGCCTGGTCGATGAAACCGGCCTCCGTGCCGATCTCATCCACGTTTGGCTTGATGACCGCCACCGAGCGATCGATCGATCGCGCGGCGAGCAGCGTCCCGGTGAGGAACATCACCGAGAGCAGCGCCCACGCGATCAGGATCGTGAGCACGACGGGCGACATGCCCCGTGCTCCGCTGAGAATGTCACGCAACATGGCTAACTCAGCTCAGCACTTGTTGTTGCCAGCGATGGCGCCCAGGGCCTGGACCGCGGTCGACTTGCAGATGCTCGTCAGATGGTTGTGAGCATCCGTCAGGCCGGCGTTGATCTTGTTCGTGTCCGAGAGGATCCCGCTCAGGCCCTCGCCACCGTTGATGCTCGTGACGAGCGGAATGACCGCCGCGGTGCCCTGGCTGTCGGCCGAGCGAACGAGCCTCAGCTGCCTGTTGATCGTCTTGACACGGCTGTCGACCGTGACGAGGACGCCAGAGGTGTCGCGCAGGGAGTCACGGATCACGACGAGGCGCCGCGTGGTACCCACGAGCGAGTTCGACGTGTCGACCAGCGACCCGGAGATCGTCTGCAGCGTGCCCGTCGTGTCCACGAGGGAGCTTGACGTGCTCAGCAGCGAGCTCGAGGTGTTGCCCAGAGCGGCATTGACCCGACCCGTCGACCCGTTGATCGATGTCAGCGAGTTGAGGATCGCGACGCCCTGGCCGGGAACCGGCTTCAGCGCCTTGTCGATGTCGGTCAGGTTGCCGTTGATCTTCTGGATGTAGCCCGGCAGCGGGTCAGCGTCGCCGCCCACGTCGGTGAGGGTCGAGTCGGTCGTACCGAGCGCCTTGTCGATGGAGTTCAGCGCGCTCGTGATGCCGGAAAGGAATCCGATCACCACGACCACGACCAAGATCAGGATCGTTCCGAAGATCCATGTCCAGCGGAGATCTGTCGCTATGCCACGCTGCACGGGGTCCTCCTCGAAGCGTTCTTGACGTTGCTGATCGTCGCGCGGCTCACGGGAGACCCACGCAGTCACCCGAGTTGGCGGGCTTGGCCGTGGCGTTCGCATTGACGTCAATGCAGGCGGCCGTGTCCTTGATGACCGTGGCGTCGCCGAGGATGTCGCCGGAGTCAGACTTGATCCCCCGGGCGATGCTCAGCGTCTGGGTCAGGCCCTGGACGATCGTCGCCGCATCTCCGTCGATGGTGCGAGCGATGCCGAGGATGCCCGCACCCGGGCCGGCAGTCACGTTGATGCTCTTCGCCGTGCGGTTGATCGTGCCAGCGGTGCTGTTGATGGCACTGGCGACCGTGTCGATCTGACCGGCTGTCCCGTTGATCGTGCCGGCGGTGCTGTTGATTTCCGACCCAACACCGTTGATCGTCGTGGCGCTCGTGTTGATCGTTCCCGCGGTCGAGAGGATCGTGCTCGCGAGGCTGTCGATCGAGGTCGCATCACGGTTGATCGAGCGCGCGCGGGCGACGATCTTCGTGAGGACCGCGTCGAGCGGCGATGCCGTCTTGAGAATCGACGTCGCGATCTGGTTGGTCCTCACCAGCTGCTGGATCGAGTCCGTCGCCGTGTTGATGCCGACGCCGGTATCGCGAATGCTCTTGGCCTTCTTGTCAATTGCACGCGCGGTGTTGACGGTCTCCGCGAGGAGACCTGCCGCGATCGTGACCGAGGCCGCGACCAGAACCAAGATGATGATGTTGACGCCCTGCACGCCGCCCGAGGCGCCGCTGGACCTTGTCGTTCCGCTGCCGCTCGTGACCGCAGCCTGCTGCTGCGGGCTCTTCGGCTTCCTCTTTAGCGCTGGCACGGAACACTCCGCGGATGCGGCGCCGATGCGCCTGGCCGTATAAGCACTGTGGCTCCCCTCTGTTGTTCGCCCCTGAGACGCCATGGCGACGTGCCACACGCGACGCAGTTGCTCGCTCCCAATGATTCCGCTTCCGGGTCCCGGTACGTCTCCCTCTGCCCCGACCCAGCCGGTTCTGTGCGCGACACTAGTACACCGCGGGCTGGAATGTCCAGTGACCCGCCGCCCGAGGCGCGCCAGAGGGGGTTGGGCATGCTCGAAAGGCGCCTGTTACCAGCGATTCTTAGCTTGTATTAAGGAATGTGGGGAGGGCTTCTTCGCACGGATCTGGCGAGGCTTTGGGGAGACCTGTTGTACCGTGCCGATATCGCCGTGGACACCGACCTGGCACGCCACGTCCTGCCCAAGAACTTCTTGCGGCCGTGCTTGCTGCTGCTGCTGCACGAGAGCCCGGCGCACGGGTACGACCTGCGCGAGCGGTTGCGCCCGCTGGGATTCACCCGCGACGATCCGGGACGGCTGTACCGCGCGCTGCGCGCGCTGGAGGCTGCGGGCCTCGTGCGCTCGACGTGGCACTCCTCGGCGGGCGGACCGGACCGGCGCACGTACGAGATCACCGCTGCTGGCGAGGCGCGCCTGGACGATGCCGCCGACGAGCTGAAGGCGATGTACGCGATCCTCGACACGTTCCTGAGCCGCTGCGACGCCGACACGGGGCTCGCGACCCCGCGCGGGCGCGACTGACCCTTGGCGACGGCTCTTGCAGGCACGTCGTAGCAGCGTGAGCGGCCGCGATCAGCATTCGGTGCGCGGGCTGCTGATCATCGTGTTCGTCCCCGTCGTGATCGTGGTCGGCATGCTTGCCGGCGCGGTCCTCGGCGCCGGCGGCCCGACCGCCAGCGTGCGCGCGCCCGCGTACGAGGGCGTCAGCGCCGCGCCGGCGGCTGCGCCCGCTGCCGCGGCGGCGGGCGCGCCTGCGGCCGCGTCGCCCGCGGACCCGCCGATCGCCGCGGCCACGGCTCCGGCTCCGGCTGCGCCTGCCGCGGCGGCGCCACCCGCGCCGGTGCCGGCGCCGGCGCCGGCACCGGAGCCGGCCCAGCCCGCAGCGGTTCCCGCGCAGCCGCCCGTCCCCGATCGTTCGACGGCCTATGCGCCGCCCGGCGCCGAGCGCGTCGACGTCGGCGTCGGAGCGCAGGGCGCGGCGATCTTCCGGCAGCCCGGCAGCGCGGGGCAGGCGGGACCGGTCGTGATCTTCCTGCACGGCTGGGTTGCGATCGACCCGGAGCGCTACGGGCACTGGATCGCCCATCTCGTGCGCGGCGGCGCGACGGTCATCTATCCCGCCTACCAGACCAAGCCGTCCTACGACACGACGATGCCGCTGGCCAACGTTCTGGCCGGCGTTCGCAGCGCGCTGGCGCACGTCTGGCTCGCACCCGGCCGGCTCGTCATCGCCGGCCACTCGGCGGGCGGCGCGCTGTCGGCGGACTACGCCGCCGTGGCGGCAGCCAACGGTCTGCCCGCGCCGGCCGCCGTCTTCAGCGTCTATCCCGGGCGCAAACTACGCCACCTCGCGGTGCCGATCCCGGCGGTCGACCTGAGCACGATCGCCGCGCGCACGCGCGTGCTCGTGTACGCGGGCGAGCGCGACACGGCGGTCGGTAGCGGCACGGCCGAGCGGATCGTCTCCAGCGCGGCGCAGGCGCACGCCACGCTGCGGATCATCCGCGACGACGCCGTCGACGATCACCGGGCGCCGCGGCGCTACGACGGCGCGGCGCAGCGGACGTTCTGGGAGCCGCTCGACGCGTTGCTCGCAGCGACCGGGCAGGTCGCCGCCGCCGGGCCGTAGCCGCCGCGCGAGCGGCGAGCGCCTCTGTATCGTCACGGCCACCGACTGGCTGGTCAGCCAAGGCAAAGGAGCCGACGTTCCGTGGACCTCAACGACACTCCCGACCAGGTGCGCTACCGCGCGAAGGTGCGCGCCTGGCTCGACGAGCACAAGCACGAGGCGCCCGCCGAGCAGGGCGAGGACGAGGCCGCCCAGATCGCGGCCCGGCGCGCCTGGCAGGGCAAGCTCGCGGCCGCCGGCCTGGCCGGGGTGACGTGGCCGGTCGAGCTCGGCGGCCAGGGCCTGGGACCGATCGAGCACGTCATCGTCGGCCAGGAGATCATCCGCGCCGGCGTGCCGAACATCCTCGACGTGATCGGCGTGGGGATGCTCGGGCCGACGATCATCGCCCACGGCAGCGACGAGCAGAAGGGCCGCTATCTGGGTCCGATGCTGCACGGCGACGAGGTCTGGTGCCAGCTGTTCTCCGAGCCCGCGGCGGGCTCGGACCTCGCGGCCGTGCAGGCGCGCGCCGCGCTGCAGGACGATGGCAGCTGGCGCCTCTCGGGCCAGAAGGTGTGGACGACGAACGCGCACTTCGCCGCGCACGGGCTGCTGCTCGCGCGGACCGACGCCGACGTGCCCAAGCACAAGGGCCTGACGATGTTCATCGTGCCGATGGACGCCGACGGGATCACGATCCGCGGGCTGCGCCAGATCTCCGGCGAGGCGGAGTTCAACGAGGTCTTCTTCGACGACGTGCGCCTCGACGCCGACTGCGTCGTCGGCGGCGTCGGCAACGGCTGGGGGACGGCGCTGACGACGCTCATGTTCGAGCGCCTGACGATCGGCCTGGGCTCGGAGAGCCTCGGCTACAAGGCCGAGCGCTACGCGGCCGCGATCGCCACCGACGAGCACGCCCGCCTGGACCCCGAGGTGCGCCGCCGGCTCGGCGAGCTGAGCGTCGAGCTGCTGGCGGTGAAGTTCACCGGCTACCGCATGCTGAGCGCGCTGGCGCAGGGCCAGATCCCGGGCCCGGAGGCGGGCCTCGCGAAGGTCACGACCGTGCGCTCGGCGATCGAGGCGGGCGACCTGATCGCCGACGTGCTCGGTCCCGACGCGCTCGACGAGGAGAGCGAGTGGGCCTACATGATCTCGTTTTTGCCGGGGCTCAAGTCGGCCGGCGGCACGGAGGAGATCCTGCGCAACACGATCGGCGAGCGCGTGCTGGGGCTGCCGCCCGAGCCGCGCCTGGACAAGGGCATCCCGTTCAGCGAGCTGCGCGCCAAGGAGCGCGCGGGGGCGAGCACCACATGAACCTCGAGCTGACCGACGAGCAGAGCTTCCTGCGCGATGCGGCCCGCGACGCCCTCTCGCGCGTGAAGACGATCGCGGCCGCGCGCGAGGCGCTCGAGGATCCGGCCGCGCTGCCGGACCTGTGGCCGACGGCGCGCGAGGCCGGCTGGGCCGGGCTGCTCGTGAGCGAGGACAACGGCGGCGCGGGCCTGAGCGCCTTCGACGCGATGCTCGTCATGACCGAGGCCGGCCGCGTGCTCGCGGGCGTCGGGCTGCTCGGGCACCTGCCGGCGTCGGCGCTGCTCGACACCGCGGGCGACGGGCGCATCGGTGCGGTCGCCGAGGGCGAGCTGCGGGCGTGCTTCGTGGCGGCGCAGCCGCCGGGGGACCTCGAGCAGCGCTGGACGGTCGAGCCCGCGGCCGGGTCGGTGCGGATGGCGGCGCCCGTGCTGTCGCAGGACCGGGTCGTGAGCGGCAGCGTGGCGTGGGTGCCCGACGCGCCGGCCGCGGACGTGTTCGTCGTCGTGGCGACGGGGGCAGACGGCGCGCCGGTGGCGGTGGCGGTCGACGCCGCGGACGCCGCGGTGCAGGACGCGACGCGCTACGACGCGACGCGCTCGCTCGGCCACGTGAGCTTCGACGGCGCCGCGTGCTCGGTGCTGGACGGGGTCGGCGCGGAGGAGCTCGCGCGCGCGTGGTTTCTCGCCCAGGCGCTGCTCGCGGCGGAATCGCTCGGCGCGGTCGAGACGGCGCTGTCGGCGTCCGTCGCCTACGCGAAGGAGCGCTTCACGTTCGGGCGCGCGATCGGCTCCTACCAGGCCGTCAAGCACAGCCTCGTCGAGGTCCTGCGCCTGCGCGAGAACACGTACGCCCTGATGCTCTACGCGGGGTGGGCGTACGAGGACAAGCCCGACGAGTTCGCGCTGGCGGCGAGCGCGGCACGCTCGGCCGGCGGCCACGCGCTGGACTACGCCAGCCGCGCAATGATCTCCGTCCACGGCGGGATCGGCGCCACGTGGGAGCACGACGCGCCGCTGTTCTTCCGCCGCGCCCAGCTCTCGCGGCGCCTGCTCGGCGGCCTCGGCGACGCCACCGATCGGGTCGCCGGCGAGCTGCTGAGCGCCGCGTAGCGGTCGCGAGCGGCGACTACAATCCGCGGCGAGGGGCCATAGCTCAGATGGGAGAGCGCCTGCTTTGCAAGCAGGAGGTCACCGGTTCGATCCCGGTTGGCTCCATGGGGGAAGGTGCTGCAAAGACACGGTTTCGCCTTCGCAGAGCGATGGGTGACGAGCGCTCGCCGGCGATCGACGACAAGGAGCTTCGCCTGGAGCACCGCGCCGGCTGTGCGCCCGGCCGCGCGTGAGCACTACCGGGCGTCGCAGGACCGTAGGCCGCGGGCGAGCACGGCGACGGCCTCTTCGTCGGTGCCGCCCCCGGCCTGCAGGAACAGCCAGAAGTCGTTGCGCGCGATCGCGCGGTTGCGCGGCGAGTCGGCCTCTCCGGCGTCGGCGAGCGCGCGCGGGTAGACCGTCAACTCCAGGCGGGTTGTCTGGGACTCGGTCAGCAGTTCAGCATTCCACGGCGGCCGGCGGGGTGCCCGCCACCGTGGGTGCAGGTGTACCAGGCGGTCCATACTCGATGTTCGGCTCCTGCGGCCCGGCCTTCTGCGAGGAGCCTCCCGCCTGTCCGGCGGCCGCCGCGCGCGGCGGCAACCCGATCGCCACCGGCCCGACGGACAGCATGAACGGCTCGTCGCCGTTCGTGCCGGCCGAGTCCTCGGTGTTGACGAACAGCGACCGATCGTTGTTGAACGCGGCGCTGCAGCCGTTGTTCAGGCCGAGCGGAAGCGTCGCGACGCAATAGCGGACGTTGATCTGCGCGGCGCCAACTCCATCGCTGACGATCGTCGCCGACAGCGGCCGGCCGGCGAGGCTCGCGCTGAAGCGCACGAAGGAGAAGCCCCCGCTCGAGCGCTCGACCGCTTCGACGCCGGCGCCCTGCACAAAGCGTCCCGTTTGCCGCGACGACAGCGTAGAAGGGCAGGTAGTCGGTGCCCTCGCGCCCGTCGAGCTTGTCGGCGTCGGCGTCGGCGTCGGCGTCGGCGGCGTTCATGCTGTCGACGCGGTCGGCGTTCAGGCCGGTCGCGACGCCGGTGGCGTTCGTGGTGAAGCGCGGCAACCGTTGACGAAGCCGCCGCCGGTGGCGGAGAGGTTGGACATCCGCATCGCGAAGCCGCCCTTGGCGGCGGTCGTCGTGCGGATGTTGGCGATGATCTCCGTCTCGCTGCTCGTCGTTCCGTTGCGCACGCCCTCGCCGTCCTACCCGAGAGCGGTTCACGGCCGGACGGCGCGCTGTGAAGGCGAGCCTACCTCGCAGGCAGCGGAGCGTGCCGTGGATCGCCGCCCCCCGCCCCACGCCGGTGCACGCGAGGGCGCCACGACCTCCAGGAGGTACCAGGGCTGTGCAGCGGCGATGCTCGGCTCCGCCGCGAGCGGACCCCCGATCCCGCTGGGATTGGGCGACGCGGGCTGGCGGGTAGGGAGGTGGGTCAGGTGGCGCGCCGTCCGAGCCCGCGGCCGGGATCCGATCGTCGCCCTCGCCATCGCCGCCACCCCGCCCACCGACGCCAAAGGAACCAGCGTGAACATCGAGTCGCAGCCCACGCGGGACGGCGCCGGGCGCGCGCGCGTCCCGCCGACGCGTCCGCCGGTCGACGGCGTCCTCGGGGCGATCGGCGGCACGCCGCTCGTCGCGCTGCGCCGCTACCTCGACACCGCCGGGATTCACGTCTGGGCCAAGCTCGAGGCGGCCAACCCCGGCGGCAGCATGAAGGACCGCCCCGCGCTGCGCATGATCGAGGACGCGCTCGCCGCGGGGCGCATCGGCCCCGGCTCGACCGTCATCGAGTCCAGCTCGGGCAACATGGGCGTCGGGCTCGCGCAGGCCTGCCGCTACCACGGGCTGCGGCTCATCTGCGTCGTCGACCGGCGCGCGCACGAGCGCAACGTGCGCACGCTGCGCGCGTTCGGGGCCGACGTGCGGATCGTCGAGCGCGGCGACCCCGAGACGGGCGACCTGCTCGCCGCCCGGATCGCGCTCGTGGGCGAGCTGCTGGCGACCACGCCCGGCGCGTTCTGGCCCAACCAGTACGCCAGCCCGTCGAACCCCGCGGCGCACGCCGACGGCACGATGCGCGAGATCGACGAGGCGCTCGGCGGCGAGCTCGACCACCTGTTCGTGGCGACGAGCACCGCCGGGACACTGCGCGGCTGCCTCGACTACCTGCGCGAGCACGGCCGCGCGACGCAGGTCGTCGCCGTCGACGCCGTCGGCAGCGCGCTCTTCGGCGGGGCGCGCGGCGAGCGCGAGCTGCCGGGCTTCGGCGCCGGCGTCGAGACCGAGCTGTCGCGCGACGTGCGCCCCGACCGGCTCGTGCGCGTCTCCGACCTGGACTGCGTGCTGGGCTGCCGCCGGCTCGTCGCGCGCGAGGCGGTCTTCGCGGGCGCGTCGTCGGGCGCCGTCGCCGCCGCGCTGCTCGCCGTCGCGCCCGGGCTGCCGGCGGGCAGCCGCTGCGCGCTCGTGCTCCCCGACGGCGGCTCGGGCTACCTGCAGACGATCTACGACGACGACTGGGTCGCCGGCCGGCTCGGCCGTTCGGCCGACGAGCTGTGCCGGCTGCTCGGCGACGAGCGCTCGCAGCCCGAGCCGCCCGCGGCGGCGTGACGATGCCCGCGACCGAGAGCAGCGGCGTTCTGCGGGTGGCGATCGCCGGCGTCGGGCCGAAGGGCCTCTTCGCGCTCGAGCGGCTGCTCAGCCACGCCGCTGCCAGCGCCGCCGGGTCGGCGCTGCACGTCGACCTCTACGAGCCGCATCCCGCGCCCGGCGCCGGTCCGGTCTACGACCCGGCGCAGCCCGGCTACCTGCGGATGAACTTCGCCGCCGAGCACCTGGACCTGTGGTGCTCCGACAGCCGCGCGGTCCCCGGCGCCGAGCGGCAGTCGTTCGTCGACTGGCGGCGCGCGGAGGGAGCGGGCGATCCCGGCGAGCGCTACCCGCCGCGGGCGCTCGTCGGGCGCTACCTCGCCGACGGGCTCGCGCGCCTGCGCCGCGGCGCTCCGCCCGGCGTCGTCGTCGCGCTGCGCGCCGAGGCGGTGACCCGCGTCGTGCACCGCGGCGACACCTGGACGGTGCAGACGGGCGCCGGCGCGCGCGACGGCTACGACGAGGTGCTCGTCGCGGTCGGCCACCGGACCGCTGCCGACCCCTGGCCCGGCGCCGACCCCTGGCCGCACGCGGCGTCGCTCGTGCCCGCCGTCTTCCCGGTGACGCGCCACCTGTCGGCGGCGCGGATCGCGCCGGGCGCGACCGTCGCCGTGCGCGGCTTCGCCCTGACGTTCATCGACGCCGCGCTCGCGCTCACCGAGGGCCGCGGCGGGACGTTTCACGGCGGCGAGCACCCCTACCGGCTGCGCTACGTCCCGTCGCCGGCGGACGCCGCGCGCATCGTGCCCTTCGCCCGCTCCGGTCGCCCGCTGCTCGCCAAGCCCGAGCCGGCGCTGACGGCCGGGCTGCCGGCGCTCGAGGAGATCTCCGCGGACGCGCGGGCGGCGATCCTCGACCTGCCGGAGGGCTTCGGGCTGCGCGAGCGGCTGCCGGCGATCCTCGCGGCGGCGGCGGGCGCGAGCCTGGACGCCGCCGGCGCGGCGGACGAGCGCGCGGTCGCGACGGCGCGGGCGTGGCTGCGGGCCGCGTGCGACGGAGCGCCGCCGCCGACGGACCTCGGGCCCGCCGCGGAGATCGAGCGCTCGCTGGCGGTCGGGGCGGGCCTGCGTCCAGCCGACCTGCCGTGGGCGCTCGGGCACGCCTGGCGCGCCGCGTACCCGGCGCTCGTGACGCGCCTCGGCGGCGACGGCGTGCCCGAGCGCCAGTGGCCCGACCTGCACCGCCTCGCCGCGCAGCTCGAGCGCATCGCGTTCGGCCCGCCGGCGGTCAACGCGGCGAAGCTGCTCGCGCTCGTCGAGGCCGGGCGTGTCGACCTGCGCCACGTCGCCGGCGGCCGGATCGCCGAGTCGGGCGGCGCGACCGTCGTGCGCGGCGACGGCGGCGAGCTGGCCGTCGACGCCGTCGTCGACGCGGTGCTCCCGCCGCCCGGCGCGGGGCGGTCGGACTCGGGTCTGCTCGAGGACCTCGTCGCCGCCGGGCACGCGCGGATCGCCGGCGGGCGCCGCGGGCTCGACGTCGCGCCCGACGCGGCGTGCATCGGCGCGGACGGGCGACCGACGCCCGGCCTTGCGGCGATCGGGCGCCCGACGGAGGACTCGGTCATCGGCAACGACACCCTGAGCCGGACGCTGCATCCGCACGCCGACCGCTGGGCGCGGCGGGTCGTCGCGCGCGCGGCCCGCAGGGCGCCCGACCGCCTCGCGCAGCTCGTGGCGCCATGAGCGCGACGACGG
Source organism: uncultured Solirubrobacteraceae bacterium (assembly GCA_963756465.1). Classification (GTDB taxonomy): domain Bacteria; phylum Actinomycetota; class Thermoleophilia; order Solirubrobacterales; family Solirubrobacteraceae; genus CADCVQ01. The sequence goes on along the minus strand of CAVWNK010000004.1, from coordinate 398,474 downwards.
CAGCCGCCGGCGCCGATGCCGCCGTCCGCGCGCGCTGCGCGGGCGTCGTCGCGCTGGCCGGCCGGCTGGAGCCCTGGCAGGTCGAGCTCTGCCGCCGGCCCGAGCGCGTTGCGGCGCTGCTGGCCGAGCACGGCTCGCCGGTCAACCTCATCGACCCCTCGCCGCTGGGGCGCAACGCGGCCGAGCTGCGCGACGCGGCCGCCCGCTTCGGCCTCGAGCTCGGCGTCTTCTTCGCGCGCAAGGCCAACAAGGCGCTCGGGCTCGTCGACGAGGCGCTGCGCCTCGGGCTCGGCATCGACCTCGCCGGCGAGCGCGAGCTCGCGCAGGCGCTGGCGCGCGGCGCGCCCGGCAGCGCGCTCGTCATGACCGCCGCCGTCAAGCCGGAGTCGCTGCTGGCGTCGTGCGTCGACTCGGGCACGACGGTCGTCGTCGACAACGAGGACGAGCTGCGGCTGCTCGCCCGCCTCGCCGCGCGGGCGGACCGCACGACGCCGGTCGCACTGCGGATCGCGCCCGCGCTCGGGCCCGGTCGCCTGCCGACGCGCTTCGGCCTCGCTCCGGACGAGGCGCTCGCGCTCGTCGCCGAGCACGCGCCGCCCGGCCCGCAGGCGCGGCTGCGGATCGACGGGGTGCAGTTTCACCTCGACGGCTACGACGCGGGCGACCGCGTCGCCGCGATCGGCGAGGCGCTGGAGCTCGCCGACGCGCTGCGCGAGCGCGGCCACGCGCCGGCCTTCATCGACATCGGCGGCGGCATCCCGATGAGCTACCTCGACGACGCCGCCGCCTGGGAGCGCTTCTGGGAGGAGCACCGCGCGGCGCTGCTGGGCCGCCGCGACGCGCTGACGTTCGAGGGCCACGGGCTCGGGCTGCTCGCCCACCGCGGCGAGCTGCTCGGCCGCCCCGCCGTCTATCCGTTCCACCAGGCGCCGACCCGCGGAGCCTGGCTCGAGCAGGTCCTCGCGGCCCCGCTTCGGCCCGGCGGCGCCGCGGTCGCCGACGCGATCGGCGCGCGCGGCCTGGCGCTGCGCTGCGAGCCGGGCCGCGCGCTGCTCGACGGCTGCGGGCTGACCGCGGCCCGGGTCGCCTTTCGCAAGCGCCGCCGCGACGGCACCTGGCTCGTCGGCGTGGAGATGAACCGCACGCAGTGCCGCTCGACCTCCGAGGACTTCCTCGTCGATCCGCTGCTGCTGCGGCCCGGGCGGACCGGCCAGGCGTCGGACGACGGACCGCCGACCGGTCCGATCGAGGGCCACCTCGTCGGCGCCTACTGCATCGAGCGCGAGCTGCTGACGTGGCGGCGCCTGCGCTTCCCGGACGGCGTCGAGGTCGGCGACCTCGTCGTCTTCCCGAACACCGCCGGCTATCTCATGCACATCCTCGAGAGCAGCTCGCACCAGATCCCGCTCGCGCGCAACCTCCTGCTCGACGGCGAGCTGCGCGCGCGGCTGGACCCGATCGACTGCCCCTAGCGTCCGGCGCCCGTCGCTGCAGTCGACCTCTCAGGCCCATATCCGGCGCGTCGAGGTCGAGCCGCGACGAGGGGACCGGCCCGGCGACGCCGAGTCGGTCCCCTCCGCAGCTGCCCTGCCGAGCTGGTTCTAGCGGCGAACCCGCACGAAGCGCGACGGCGCCGTGGCGCGCAGTACGAGCGCGTTGCCGACGAACCGCGCCGTGAACTTCAACTGCTTCGACCTCCCGAAGCGCCTGCTGTTGCCAAACGACACCCGCAGGCTGTACGTGCACGACCTCGTCAGCGAGACGCGACGCGTCGAGATCGTCGTGCCTCCGCGCTTGACCTGCACCGTCACGCGGCCGTTGCAGCCCTGCGCCCTCGTCACTCCCGCCGGCAGCGTCAGCCGCCCGGTCGTGCGGAACGCGAACGGCGCCCGCAGGTCACGCGAGGGCGTGACACGCGCGCTGAGGCTGCCGCGACGGCGCGCCACTGCTGCCGCGGGCGGCGGTGTCGCGTCGCTCGCCGGCGGAGGCGGCGGTGCCGGCGCAGGCGGAGGCGCCGCCGCCGGCGGAGGCGGAGGCGGAGGCGCGGTCGTCGCGAGCGTGAACGTCGCCGTCACCGCCGCCGCCTGGGTCATGTGTACCTGGCAGACCGTGCCGGTGCCGCTGCACCCGCCGCCGGTGAAGCCCGCGAACGTCGACCCGGCGGCCGGATTGGCGAGAACGCTGACCAGCGTGCCGTGGTCGTAGTCCTCCGTGCAGTCGGCACCGCAGGTGATCCCGGCGGGGTTGCTGGTGACGGTCCCCGCGCCGCTGCCGTCCTTGGACACCGTGAGGGTACGGGGCGTCAGGATGAACCTCGCCGTCACGGTCTTGGCGGCATCCATCGTCACCACGCACGTCGTCGCGGTGCCGCTGCATCCGCCCCCCGTGAAGCCCGTGAACGTCGTCGTCGCCGCAACGGGGACGGCCGTCAGGGTCACGCTCGTACCGTTGTCGTAGTCCTCCGTGCAGTCCGCGCCGCACGTGATGCCGGCCGGGGCGCTCGTGACGGAGCCCGAACCGTTGCCGGTTCGCGTCACCGTCAGCGTGCGCGGCACGATGAACCTCGCCGCCACGGTCTTGGCGGCATCCATCGTCACCGTGCACGTCGTCGCGGTCGGTGTGGTGGCGCAACCGGTGAAGCCCGTGAACGCCGAACCCGCGGCCGGAGCCGCGGTCAGCGTGACCGTGGAATCGATCGGAAAGTCCCGCGTGCACGTGGTGCCGCAGCTGAGACCCGCCGGGGCGCTCGTCACCGTGCCGGTGCCGGTCCCCGTCTTGGTCACGGTCAGCGTCGGATAGTCCACGAACGTGGCCGTCACGTTCCTGACCTGATCCATCGTCACGGTGCATGTCGTGGCAGTGCCGCTGCAGCCACCGCCGCTGAAGCCGGCGAACGTCGAGCCCGTCGCACCCGCGACGGTGCTCGCGCTGAACGTGGCGGTCAGCGTGACCGACGTGCCCGCCGTGTAGTCCTCCGAGCAGTCCGTGCCGCAACTGATGCCGAATGGCAGGCTCGTGACGGTGCCGACGCCGCTGCCGTCCTTCGTGACCGTCAGCAGCGGGCCGCTGAAGATCGCGGTGACGGTCTTTGCCTCGTCGACGGTCACGACGCAGGTGCTACCCGCGCCACTGCAGCCGCCTCCCGTGAACCCGTCGAACGTGGAGCCGGCCGCCGGCGCCGCGGTCAGCGTGACCTCGGTGCCGGTCGCGTACTCCTCGCTGCAGTCCAGGCCGCAGTCGATGCCGGCGGGAGCGCTCGTGACCGTGCCCGCGCCTGTTCCGGCCTTGCGCGCGCCGGAGCCCGCCTTGGACACCGTCAGCGCAGGGTTGGCGTCGGTGAACGTCGCCGTCACGGTCTTGGCGGCGTCGACCGTGACGTCGCAGGTCGTGGCGGGGCCGCTGCAGCCGCCGCCCGTGAAGCCCGCGAAGCTCGATCCGTTGGCGGCGGGAACGGCCGTCAGCGTGACGACCGAGTTATCGGCGTAGCCCTGTGCACAGTCGTCGCCGCAGTCGATGCCTGCGGGCGCGCTCGTCACGGTGCCGGTGCCCGAGCCGGCCTTCGTCACGGAGAGCAGGTTGTGCGGCGTCGCGACGCTCCAGCCGCAACGCTCGTCGTTGAGGTCACGCGCGGTCAGGCGCAGCGCCGGGGTCCCGCCGATCGGGTTCTCGCCGGCCGCCGTGTTGATGGTGAAGGCGTCCCACTGCGCCGCGCCGAACTCGATCCCGCGACCGCTGTGGAAGACGATGCGGTCGCCCGCGGGCGACCAGTGCGGGTTGAGGTCGAAGCCGGAGAGGTTGCTCGTCGTCTCGCCGCCCGAGCCGGCGGGGTTGTAGTCGTTGAATGTCAGGCGCGTGATGTTCGAGCCGTCGCGCGAGCTCATGCGGTAGATCTCGAGGTTGCGCCCCGTCGTGCGCGGGATCATGCCGCGGTCGCTCTGGAAGGCGATCTGCTGGCCGTCGGGCGAGAACTCGGGCGCGGACTCCTCCGCCAACGAGTCGGCGGTGAGCGGGCGGGCACCGGTGCCGTCGGCGTTCATGACCCAGATGTCCGGGTTGCCGCGCCGGTTGCTCTGGAAGGCGATCCGCGTGCCGTCAGGCGAGAACGACGGCTGCGAGTCGCTGCTGCCGACCGTCGCGCTGCCGGGGTTGTCGGAGACGTTGGTGAGGCCCGTGCCGTCGGCGTTGATCGTGAACACCTCGAAGTTGGCCGGGGTGGTCGGCGTGGCCGGGTTCGAGCGCTGGAACACGATCTTGCTGCCGTCCGGCGACCAGCCGCCGACGAAGGAATCGAGGCTGATCGGAGGCGTCAGGCCCGTCAGCTGCGTCTCGCCGGTCCCGTCGGCGTTCATCTTCCAGACGTCGTTGTTCTTGACGAACGCGATCTGCGTGCCGTCGGCCGAGAAGCGCGGGTTGAAGTCGCTGGTGGTGTTGTTCTGCAGCCGCACCTGCGACGTGGGAGCACCGCTGCCATCGATCGCTCCGCTGCCGTCCATCGTGAAGATCTCCAAGAACGAGCCGCCCGTGGGGGGCGGGTTGGGTCCCAGTGGACCCGAGCAGGCGATCAGACCGTTGGTTCCAGGAAACGCGGCGTGTGCGGTTCCTGCAGCCGACGTCCATCCCGTCAGGACGGCGAGGACGAGGACGGCGAGCAGCCCGAGAAGCGGGACGCCGAGACCGCGGCGCTGTGCTGGGCCGTGGTCGGAAGAGATGGCGGGGCCGCGCGACGCGACGAGCCCGAAATGAGCATTCATACGGTGTTCCTACCAGTCCTATAGTCAAACGGCAACTAGTCGGTGGTCGAGTGTCGTACCTGCGGCCCGGGGGCGGGTAAGCTCGCGGCGTGACACCTGCCACCCTTGGGGCGACGCGACGCCCGCGGATGCCGGGGTCGCGCGCAGCGAGGGCGCGGACCGTACGGGCCGTCCTCACGCTGGCCATCCTCGTGCTCGCGCTGCCGGCGCACGCCCACGCCGAGCAGGCGTCCGAGCCGGCCGCGCCAGTCGCCGGCCAGCTCGATGCCGGCGGACAGCACACCTGCGCACTCAATGCGGGCGCCGTTCACTGCTGGGGCCTGGGATTCACCGGACAGCTCGGCTACGGCAACAAGGAGAGCATCGGCGACAACGAGACGCCGGGAGCCGCGGGCCGCGTGGACCTCGGCCCGGGCCGCTTCGCCACGGCGATCAGCGCCGGTGACTTTCACACCTGCGCGCTGCTCGACGACGGCACCGTGCGCTGCTTTGGGTTCGGCGGCGACGGGCGCCTGGGCTATGGCAACAAGGAGAACATCGGCGACGACGAGAGCGTCGCCTCGGTGGGCCCCGTCAACGTCGGCACGGGTCGCACCGCGGTGGCGATCAGCGCCGGCGGCGCCCATACCTGCGCGATCCTCAACACGCGCGACGTCCTGTGCTGGGGCTTCGGCGAGGACGGGCGCCTGGGCTACGGCGAGACCGACGCGGCGGGCGACGAGGCGACGATCGGCGATGACGAGGAGCCGGGGTCGGTCGCGCCCGTGCAGATCGGCGCGGGCCGCTTCGCCACGGCGATCACCACCGGCAAGGAGCACACCTGCGTGCTGCTCGACGACGCGAAGGTGCGCTGCTGGGGCAGCAACGGCTCGCTCTTCGGCGGCGACGGCCGGCTCGGATATGGCAACGCCGACAGGATCGGTGACAACGAGACGCCGGCGACGGTCGATCCGCTCGTCCTCGGGGGGGACGCCACCGCGATCAGCGCGGGAGACTTCCACACCTGCGCCGTGCTGGCCGGCGGCGCCGTGCGCTGCTGGGGCCTCGGTGTCGATGGGCGCCTGGGCTACGCGAACCAGTTCAGGGTCGGCGACAACGAGACGCCGGCGTCCGTCGGACCCGTGCAGCTCGGCGGTCCCGCCGCCGCGATCACCGCTGGCAACCACACCTGCGCGCGACTCGTCAGCGGCGCGCTGCGCTGCTGGGGGCCGGGCGCGTTGGGCCGGCTCGGCTACGCCAACGTGACGAACATCGGCGACGACGAGACACCCGTCGCCGCCCCGGTCGTCGATGTCGGCGGTGCCACGGACGCGATCAGCGCCGGCGCCACGCACACGTGCGCACGGCTGGTGGACGCAAGCCTGCGCTGCTGGGGCGAAGGGCGCTTCGGCCGGCTCGGATACGCCAACGAGAACAACATCGGCGACGACGAGACAGCGGCGTCGGCAGGTCCCGTCGATCTCAGGCCACCACCGCCGCCGATCGTCGGTGGCGGCCCGCCCACGCCCGCCCCAGCGGCGCTGCCGGCCGCGCCGCTGCAGCCACCCGACGACGCGGCCGTCGACACGCTGGCCGACGCGCTGCGGGCGCAGGCGGCGCGCGCGTCGGACCTGCGCGCCTGCCGCGCCTCCGTCGCCCGCAGGATGCGCACGGCGCGCAGCAGCGCGCGGCGGCGCTATCGCCACCCGCGGATGCGCGCCGGCGCCCTGCGCCTGATCACCACGACCGCCGCCCGGCGGCGCGTGCAGTGCGCCAAGCGCTTCGGGCGCACTCCCGGCCGCGTCACGACGCTGGTCGCGCGCCGGTCCGGGCGCGCCACGGCCGTTCTGCGCTTCGACGCCGCGGGCAGTGACGGTTCCGGGCAACCCGCCGCGCAGGGCTATGTCATCCGGCAGTCGCTGCGCCCGATTCGCTCGGCGCGCGACTTCGACCGCGCGTCCGCCCTGTGCGGAGGAACGTGTCGCTTCGAGGTCACAGCCGTCGGCGCCAAGATGACGCTGACGGTGAGCCAACTGCGGCGGCGCACGACCTTCCACTACGCGATCGCCGCCCGCGACAACGTCTCGGGCCGGCTCGGGCCGCGCTCGCCGTCGGTCTCGATCAGAACCGGCTGAGCGCTGCGCGGGCGCGCGTGATCTCCGTCGTCGTCCCGACGTGCGACCGGCCCGACGCGCTCGCACGCTGCCTCGCCGCGCTCGCGCGGCAGCACACGACCGCGCCGCTGGAGATCGTCGTCGTCGACGACGGTCGGGACGACGTGCTGGCGCCGGGCGTGCGCGTGATTCGCGCGCGGCGAGCGGGACCGGCGGCCGCGCGCAACCTCGGCGCGCGCGCCGCCCGCGGCGCCGTCATCTGCTTCACCGATGACGACTGCGCGCCCGGCCCCGGGTGGGCACAGCGGCTCGCCGACGCCTGCGCGCACGGCGGCGCGGCCGCCGGGACGACGATCGCCGACCCCGAGGCGGGCGCGCCGGCGGCGGCGGCGCAGCTGCTGACCAACACGCTGATGGCGACGTCGCGCGACGCGGCCACGGGCGGGCTGCGCTTCGCTCCGACCTGCAACCTCGCCTGCGACGCCGGCACGTTCGCGGCGCTGCCGTTCGACGAGTCCTTCGCGCTCGCCGCCGGTGAGGACCGCGACTGGTGTTCGCGCCTCGTCGCGAGCGGCTCAGCGCTGCGGCACGTGCCCGCGGCCGTCGTCGTGCACCGCCCGCGGCTCGGCGTGCGCGGGCTCGTGCGCCAGCAGCTGCGCTACGGCCGCGGCGCGGTCGGCTTCCGCGCCGCGGGCGGGTCGCTCGCCGGCGCGGGCTTCTACCGCGAGCTCGCGCACGCGTCGGCGCGGGCGGGCCTGCCGACGGCGGCGCTCGTCGCGCTCGCGCAGGCCGCCGTCGCTGCCGGCGTCGCGCGCGAGCTACTGCAACAGCGGCGCTCCCGCTAGACCGTCGCGCGCGACGCCGCAGGCGGCGGCGACGGTTGCGGCGACGTCGATCAGCCGCGGCGCGCGGCCGTCGTGCGCGACGAGCTCGTGCGCGCCGGGGACGACGACCGCCCAGGCGTCGCCGGGGGTGTGGTTGCCCGAGCGCCCGCTGCCCGTGCCGCGCCGCAGCACGTCGCCGAACGAGGGCGAGTGGACGCCCGGCAACGTTGTCGCCGGGCGCTCGCTCCACTGCACGACGAGGTCGGGGAGCTGATCGCTGCGGGCACCGTCGTGGTGCTCGCGCACGCGGTCCACGCGCGCCACGGCCGCCGCGCCATCGGGGTCCTCGAACGTCTGCAGGCCGCGTGCGATCGTGTCCAGCAGCGCGTCGGCCTCGGCCGGGTCGACGATCCCGTCGCGCTCGCGGCCGTGCAGGTTCAGGCGGATGTAGCCCTGGTTGTCGGCCGGGTGGCAGAACGCCGCGGTCTGCTCCCAGTCGATCCCGCGCAGCTCCAGGCGCGCGGTCAGCTCGAGCGCGACGCGGTCGGGCAGCGCGCGTGCGATCGCGCCGCGGGCGCCCGCCGGGATCGCCGCGCGCAGGCGCCAGATCGCGCCCGCACGATCGCCGCCGGCCGGCAGCGGGCCGCCGTCGAGGACCGCGGCGAGCATCTCGGGCAGCAGGTCGGCGCGCGAGCTGTTGACATCCATCCCGACGGCCGAGGCGACGATCACATCGCTGTCGCCGGGCAGCGCGGCGAGCACGCGCCCGCAGGCCTCGTCGACCGCCGCGTAGACATCCTCGAGCGCCGCCGACAGCAGCTCGCGGTCGCGGCCCCGCGGCTCCTCGGCGAGCTGCGAGAGATCCCAGAACTGGTGGCCCGCGAGGTGCGCGGCGCTGAACGTCAGCCACGTCAGGTCGTAGGGGTCCTCGCGCGCGAGCAGCTCGATCGCCGCGGTCGCCACGCGCGCCGGCGCGGCGACGAGCTTCGCGCGCAGCGCGAGCAGCTCGCGCACCGTCGGGCGACCGAAGATCTCGGTCGCGTGCGGCCCGCCGCCGTGGCGCCTGGCGAGCTGCGCGCCGGCCGCGCGCGGCAGCGACCAGCGCGGCAGCACGACGCGGTCGCGAAAGCCCCAGCCGCAGACGTACGTGCCCTTCCAGTCGCCCGGCGGGCGGCTCTCGTAGGGATCGATCGCCAGCGTCCGCAGCCCCGCCGCGGCGAGCCGCTCCCAGATCGCCGGCGGCGCGGGGAACGCCGTCATGTAGCGCGCGCGCTGCGACGCCGCCTCCCATTGGAACGGATAGAAGAGGCCGTGATCGGCGAGCTCGATCCCGCTGTAGAGCGTGTGGAACGCGCCTGCGGCGAAGTGGTCGGCGGGCGTGTCGAGCTCGACCCGGCGACCGCGCTCGATCAGTCCCGCGAGCACCGGCAGCCGCCCTGCGGCCAGCATCCGCTCGACGACGGCGACGCTCGCCGCGTCGAACTGCAGGACGCAGATCACCGCTGCAGCTCGACGCCCTCGACGGGCACGGTGTCGCCGCCGACGGCGTCCGAGCGCCGCGCCGCGTCGAGCACGCGCATCACGGCGGCGCCCTCGCCGGCGGTTGCCAGCGGGCCGGCATCCTCGCCCCGCAACGCGCGGCCGTAGGCCTCGAGCTGCAGCGTCAGCGAGCGCACGAGCGGGTGCGCGCGCGGCGACACGCGGCCGAGCACGCCGCTCACACGCCCGCCGCGCTCGGCGCGGCCGACGCGGCGCCCGCCGGGGCGGCGGATCTCGACGAGCTCGTGGTGCGTGCGGTCCGTCGCGCACTCGATCTTCACCTCGGCGCGCGTCGTCGCGAGCACGAGGCCGGCGCGCTCGCGTGTCGAGTTCGCGCGCACCGCCAGCGGCAGCGACGCGGTGAGAAACAGCGCCAGGTCGATCAGGTGCGGCGCGAGGTCGAGCATCGCGTCGTCGCCGCGGGCGACCGGACGCCAGGACTTGCGCCGGTAGTGCAGGACCATGTTCAGCTCGAGGTCGCCGTCGGCGGGCACCCGGCGTTCGAGTGCGAGGCCCTGGTCGAAGCGCCGGTTGAAGCCGATCCACGGCGCCGGCGTCAGCCCCGCGATCCGCAGCGATCCGGCGGCATCGGGCGCGGGCGGCTTCTCGACGAGCGCCGTCAGGCCCGCGCGCGCGGCCGCGACCGCCGCCTCCTCGTGGTCCTCCGGCGGCGTGCAGATGACGAGCCCGTCGAGCGGGCCGGCGGCCAGCAACTGGTCGAAGCGGGCATGGCCGGAAGCGCCGAGCCTGCCCGCGACGAGGCCGCGGCGCGTGCGGTCGGGGTCGCTGACTGCGACGATCTCGACGCCGTCGGCGGCCTCGGCCGCGGCGACGTAGCCGAGCTCGGCGAGCCGGCCGCAGCCGACGAGCGCGAGCCGCAGCGCGGAGCGCGCGTCGCTCATCGCCGGCGCGCCCACAGCAGCAGTCCGGCGGGGACCGACGCGGCGGCCGTCAGGTGGTGGACGAGGTGCAACGGCACGCCGGCCAGCGCCAGGCGCAGGCCGCCGAGCCGCGCGAGCAGCGCGTAGAAGCGGACGTTGGGCGCGAGCATGACCGCCAACGCGACGCCCGCGACGCGACCGCGGCCGCTGACCGCGGCGGCGGCGCTGAGCAGCGCCGCGCCCGCGGCCAACCGATGGCGCCACGACAGGTTGAGGTCCGCGCCGCCGCCCGCGTGGCCGCGCTCGAGCCGCAGCGCGACCCAGGGCGCGCCGCGCAGCGCGAGGTCGGTGCGCAGCATCGAGCCCAGCGTCCAGCGCTTGAGGTGGGTGCCGCGGACACGCGGGTCCAGCGCGATCCGCCGGCCGGCGGCGTGCAGGCGCATGCCGAGCTCGATGTCCTCGATCGACGGGCGCGGGTAGCGGGCCGCGTCGAAGCCGCCGACCGCGTCGAATGCCTCGCGCCGGATCGCTCCCAGCCCGGCCCAGAACGTCGTCGCCGGCCCGGCCGCGCCGCTGTGCACGTGGTGGTGCAGGAGGTTGCGAAAGCGCGAGACGGTCGCCGCCGCTGCGGGCTGGTCGTCGTAGGCGCCGAACACGGCATCCAGGCCGGCGTCGCGCTCGAGCGCCTCGCGCAGCAGGCGCAGCGCGTCGGGATGGACCTCGACGTCGGCATCCACGAAGACGACGATCTCAGCGTCGGTCCGCGCGACGCCGGCGTTGCGCGCCGCGGCCGGACCGCAGCCGCGCGGAGCGCCGACGACCTCGACCGCGTGCGGTTCGCTCGAGCGCGCGAGCGCGGCGAGGCAGCGGCCCAGAGTGGCGGGCGAATCGGTGGCTGGGATGACGACGGAAAGCAAGTTAGGCGAGCCTAAGTTAGAGTGCCCTAACTATGGGAGGAGTCGAGAGCAGAACGTTCGCCGTGCTCGGCGGCGGCCCCGCCGGACTGACGGCAGGCTACGTGCTCGCGCGCGGTGGACGGACGGTCGTCGTCCTCGAGGCCGGCGATCAGGTCGGTGGGCTGGCGCGGACCGTCGTGCGCGACGGCTACCGCTTCGACCTCGGCGGGCATCGGTTCTTCACGAAGTCCGACGAGGTGCAGGCGCTCTGGCATGAGGTCCTCGGCGACGAGCTGCTCGTGCGCGAGCGGCTGTCGCGGATCTTCTGGCGCGGGCGCTTCATCGACTACCCGCTGCGGCCGGCCGACGTCATGCGCAAGGTCGGCCCCGCCGAGCTGGCGCGCTGCGGCGCCTCCTACGCGCTGGCGGTCGTGCGCCGAGGCATGCGCCGGCGCACGCCGGAGACGTTCGAGGAATGGGTCTGCGATCGCTTCGGCCGGCGCCTGTTCGAGCTGTTCTTCAAGAGCTACACCGAGAAGGTGTGGGGCGTCTGCACGTCGCAGCTCAGCGCCGACTGGGCCGCGCAGCGCATCCGCACGCTGTCGTTCTCGCGCATCGTCCGCGCCGCGCTGCTCAACGACGGCGGCGACGTGCGCAGCCTGATCGAGCGATTTCACTACCCGCGCCTGGGGCCGGGCCAGATGTGGGAGGCGATGGCGGCGCAGACCGTCGCCGCCGGCGGGCAGGTGCGTCTCGGCGCGCGCGTGGACCGCATCGAGCTGCAGGACGGTCGCGTGGCCGCCGTCCACGCGGCGGGCGAGCGCGTCGGCGTCGACAGCGTGATCTCCTCGCTTGCGCTGCGCGATGTCGTCGCGCTCGCCGACCCGCCGCCACCGCCGCACGTCCGCGCGGCGGCGGCCGGGCTGCGCTACCGCGACTTCCTCACGGTCGCGCTCGTCGTCGCGGGCGAGGACCTGTTTCCCGACAACTGGATCTACGTCCACGACCCCGGCGTGCGCGTCGGCAGGATCCAGAACTTCCGCGCCTGGAGCCCCGCGATGGTGCCCGCGGCCGACCGCACCTGCGTCGGCCTGGAGTACTTCTGCTTCGAAGGCGACGAGCTGTGGAGCGCGACCGACGACGAGCTCGTCGCGCGCGCCACGCAGGAGCTCGACGCGATCGGCCTCGCCCGCGCCGATCGCGTCCAGGCGGGCCACGTCGTGCGGGTACCGAAGGCCTATCCGATCTACGACGCCGACTACGACGCCCGCGTCGGCACGATCCGCGGCTGGCTGGCCGAGATCGAGAACCTGCAGCAGGTCGGGCGCAACGGCCTGCACCGCTACAACAACTCCGACCACTCGATGCTGACCGCGCTGCGCGCCGTCGACAACGCCTGCACGCACGCCGCGCACGACCTCTGGGACGTCAACGCCGACGCGGAGTACCACGAGGAGACGCGCGCGGAGGTCCAGCCCTACCGCGTCGCGCCGGTGACGCCCGCGCTGCGCGCCAGGGGCGACGAGCTCGCCGTCGCCGGGCAGTCGATCGAGTAGACGCTCCACTCGCCGTTCGCCGCGACCGGCGTCGCCGTGGCGCGCACGTCCCGGCGCAGGCCCGGCGCTGCCTGCAGGCCGACGACGAAGGCGCCCGACAGGCGCGGCCGCGTCCCGAAGCTGACGACCTGCGACAGCGGCACGCCGAGCTTCCACGCCAGCGCCGTGCGGACGAGCACGTCGCTCGTCGCCAGGCGCCCGCAGGCCAGCAGGCGCTCGCGGCCGACGGCGCCGGCGAGCTCGCGCAGGCGGTCGTGCGAGTCGCTGATCCGCGCGGCGCTGCTCCAGCCGTGCGGCACCTCCGCGACCCTGCCCGGCAGGCCGATCGCGGTCACGACGAGCGCCGCCGCGGCGAGCGCGACGATCCACGCGCGCGGGCGGCCGAGCAGGCCGGCCAGCCCGGCGCCGCCGAGCACGCCGACGAGCGCCCCGGCGGGCGCCATGAAGCGCGGCAGGCCGGCGAAGCCGGCGACGGTCATCGCCGCCACGATCGCGACGATCGCGAGCGCGCCCGCGCCCAGGACGCGGGCGCGGCGATCCTCGAGCAGCGCCGCGAGGGCGAGCGGCCAGGCGACAGCGAGCGGGAGCGCCACGGCCCAGCCGAGCGCCTGCAGCGGGTCGCCCGTCGCGGTTCGCGCGCGCCGCGCCGAGCTCGCGCCGCCGCCCTCAAAGAGCAGCTCGGGCGCCAGCCACAGCGCCGGCACGAGCACGCCGACGGCGACGGCGACGGTGCGCGCGGCCGGCACGGCGCGCCAGGTCCACAGGCCGTAGAGCGCGAGCAGCGCGAACACCTCCGGCCGCGCGAGCGCCGCCAGCGCGCCGAGCACGAGCGCCGTGCGGACGCTTCCGGCGAGCCCGGCACAGACGGCGCCGAGCACGAGCGCGACGAGCAGCGGCTCGGCCATCCCGCCGGCGACCTGGCGCGACCAGTGCGTCACGTCGTCGCGCAGCAGCACGACGCACAGCACGGCGAACGCGGCGCCGGCGGTCCGCGCAGCACGCGGCGCTCCCGCCGACAGGGTGAGGCTGATCTGCGCCGCCAGCACGAGCGCGATCAGCCAGCTCGCGCGGACGAGCACGAGCCACAGCTGCGGCGCCGCGTCGCCGGCCAGCGACAGCGGCGCGGTGAGCGCGACCGGCAGCGGCTTCCATGCGGGACCGCTCGTCGTGTCGAGATCCAGGTCGGTCAGCTCGCGCCCCCAGACGAGCCACGACCAGGCGTCGTAGACGGGCTCGTCGGCCAACAGCAGCGAGAGCGCGGCGAGCGCCAGGCAGGCGAGCGCGGCGCAAAGGAGTCGGCGTCTGGTCATGCGCAAGGCGTTAGGCTGCCCTAAGATGCCCGGCATCGCCAGGCCGCACCGACCGAGGAGGAGAGCGCACCGCATGCTAGACCGTCGTCGCCTTGCATCGCTCGCCGCGCTCGCCGCGCTGATCGCGGGCCTCGCTGCCTGCGGCTCGTCCGAGGACGAGAACACGCTGACGATGTACTCCGGGCGGATCGCACCGATCCTCAGCCCCGCCGTCAAGCTCTACGAGGACGCCTCGGGCTTCAAGGTCAAGACGCGCTACGGCGACAGCCCGTCGCTGGCGGCGACGATCGCCGAGGAGGGCTCCAACTCGCCCGCCGATCTCTTCTTCGCCCAGGACGCGGGCTCCCTGGACGCGGTCGAGAAGCAGGACCTGCTGCTCGCGCTGCCGGCCGACATCCTCGCGAAGGTCCCCAGGCAGTACCGGTCCGCTCAGGGCTTCTGGGTCGGGACGACGGGCCGTTCGCGCGTCATCGCCTACGGCCCCGGCGTCAAGCGGTCCGAGCTGCCCGACTCGCCGCTGGAGCTCACCGCCGCGCGCTGGAAGGGCAAGGTCGGCTGGGCGCCGACGAACGCCTCGCTGCAGGGCTACGTCACGGCGCTGCGGCTCGTCGAGGGCGAGGACGTCGCGAAGCAGTGGCTCGAGGGCATGGTCGCCAACGACGTGCAGGTCTACGACTCGAACATCCCGATCCGCGACGCGATCGCCAAGGGCGAGATCGAGCTCGGCCTGATCAACCACTACTACGTCGCCGAGGCGCAGGCCGAGGATCCCGACTACCCGGTCAAGGTCCACTTCCCGCCGCAGGGCCTCGGCTCGCTCATCAACACCGCCGGCGTCGGCGTGCTCGCCTCGTCGAAGAACAAGGAGCAGGCGCTGGCATTCGTGCGCGAGATGCTCTCCGACGAGGCGCAGAAGTACTTCGCCGACTCGTCGAAGGAGTACCCGCTCGTCGCCGGCGTCGCGCCGTCCAAGGAGCTCACGCCGATCGACGAGATCCCGGCGCCGGAGATCGACCTCGCCAAGCTCGGCGACCTGCAAGGCACGCTGAAGCTCATGCGGGAGACCGGAGCGTTGTAGGTGGCGGGCCCCGCGAGCATGCCCAGGGACGGCCACTAATGGACGCCGCCGCCGCAGGACGCGCGCTGGGACGCCGTCGGCCGGCGGCGCGCGTGTTCGGCATCCGGCGCCCGCCGCTCGTCCTGCTCGGGCTCGGCCTCGTCGTCGGGCTGGCGGCGGCGCTGCCGGCGCTGTACCTCGTCGTCGCCGTCGTCGACGACGCCGGCGGCGCGCTCGACGCGGTCCTCACGGACCGTACGCTGGGGCTCATCACGCGCAGCCTCGGGCTCGCCGCCGCGGTGACCGCGGCGGCGGTTGCGATCGCGGTCCCGCTCGCCTGGCTGACGGTCCGCTCGGATCTGCCCGGCCGCCGGATCTGGGCGACGCTGCTGACGCTGCCGCTCGTGATCCCGAGCTACATCGGCGCCTACCTGTTCGTCTCCGCGCTCGGTCCGCGCGGCGCACTGGCGAACCTGCTGGGGGTCGAGCAGCTGCCCTCGATCTACGGCTTCGGCGGCGCGTTCCTCGTGCTGACGCTCTTCACCTACCCGCTCGTGCTGATCCCGCTGCGGGGCGCGCTGCGGCGGATGGACCCGTCGCTGGAGGAGGCCGCGCGGGTGATGGGGCGCAGCCCGCGCGAGGTCTTTCGGACGGTCGTCCTGCCCCAGCTCGCGCCGGCGATCGGTGCCGGCAGCGTGCTCGTCGCGCTCTACGCCCTGAGCGACTTCGGCGCCGTGTCGATCATGCGCTTCAACTCCTTCACGCGCGACATCTACGTCGCCTACCAGTCGGGCTTCGGGCGCACCGAGGCTGCCGCGCTCGGGCTCGTGCTCGTGCTCGTCATGCTCGCGCTGTTCGCCGTCTACGCGCGGGTGCGCGCGGCGCGCGCGCTGCATCGGGTGACGCCGGGCACGCAGCGCCCGGCGCAGCCGGTGCGGCTCGGGCGCTGGCGCTGGCCGGCGCTCGCCTTCTGCGGCGGCGTCGCCGCGATCGCGCTCGTGCTGCCCGTCGGCGTGCTGGCGTACTGGGCGACGAAGCAGATCTCCGGCGGCCTCGAGCTCGGCGCGCTGGCGACGAACTCCTGGCACTCGCTGCTGGCGGCGGCGGCGGCGGCGGTCGCGGCGAGCCTCGGCGCGATCGTCGTCGCGCTGCTGTCGGTGCGCTACCCCAGCGTCGTGACGCGGATCGTCGAGCGCGTCGGCTACGCGGGCTACGCGCTGCCGGGGATCGTCGTCGCGCTCGCGCTCGTGTTCTTCACGACGCGCGTCGCGCTGCCGCTCTACCAGACGCTCGCGGTGCTCGTGTTCGCGCTGGCGATCCACTACCTGCCGCTGGCCGTGAGCCCGATCGGCGCCTCGCTCGTGCAGGTGCCGCCGCGCCTGGAGGAGGCAGCGCGCGGGCTGGGCCGCAGCCCGCTGGCGGTGTTGCGGACGATCACGACCCCGCTCGTCGCCAGCGGCGTGCTCGGCGGCGCGGCGCTCGTCTTCCTGCACGCGCTCAAGGAGCTGCCCGCGACGCTGCTGCTGGCGCCGATCGGCTTCGACACGCTCGCGACCGACGTGTGGCACCAGACGTCGTTCGGCTTCTACGAGGCGAGCGCGATCCCGGCGCTGCTGCTGCTGCTCATCGCGGCTCCGCCGCTGTACCTTCTGAGCGCGAAGGGAAGCGTGGCGTCATAGCTATCCAGGCGACCAACAGCAACGGCAACGGGACCGGCGCGGACGTTCCGCCCTGCATCGGCCTGCGCCTGCGCGGCCTGCGCAAGGCGTTCGGCTCGGTGCGCGCCGTCGACGGCGCCGAGCTCGAGCTGCACGCGGGCCGGACCTGCGCGCTGCTGGGCCCCAGCGGCTGCGGCAAGACGACGACGCTGCGCCTGATCGCCGGCCTCGAGCGGCCCGACGAGGGCGAGATCGTCGTCGGCGGCAAGGTCGTGTCGAGCGCCGACCGCTTCGTGCCCGCCGAACAGCGCAAGATCGGCATGGTCTTTCAGGATTACGCGCTCTTTCCGCACATGGACGTCGCCGGCAACGTCGGCTACGGGCTCGGCCGCAAGCCCGACGCCGGGCGCATCCGCGAGGCGCTCGAGCTCGTCGGCCTGTCGGGCTCCGAACGGCGCCCCGTGCACGAGCTCTCCGGCGGCCAGCAGCAGCGCGTCGCGCTCGCGCGGGCGCTCGCGCCGACGCCCGACCTCGTGCTGCTCGACGAGCCGTTCTCCAACCTCGACGCGTCGCTGCGCGACCGCCTGCGCCAGGACGTGTCGCAGATCCTGCACACCGCCGGCGTGACGGCGCTGTTCGTCACGCACGACCAGGAGGAGGCGATGAGCATCGCCGAGACCGTCGCCGTCATGCGCGACGGGCGGGTCGAGCAGGCCGGCACGCCGGAGGAGGTCTACCTGCGGCCGGCTACGCGCTGGATGGCGG
The DNA here is from genome assembly GCA_963756465.1 of uncultured Solirubrobacteraceae bacterium. Classification (GTDB taxonomy): domain Bacteria; phylum Actinomycetota; class Thermoleophilia; order Solirubrobacterales; family Solirubrobacteraceae; genus CADCVQ01. The sequence continues at coordinate 381,144 of CAVWNK010000004.1, read as the reverse complement.
CGTTCCTCGGCGATATCGAGGTGCTGCCCGGCGACGCCTGCAAGGGCCGCGCGAGCTGCGAGCTCGGCGTTCTGCCGGCGGGCGACGTCGACGGCGCCTGCGACGTGCTCGTGCGCCCGGAATCCGTCGCGATCGGCGTCAGCGGACCCGCAAGCGCCGCCAGCGCGGAGGTCGTCACGCGGCGCTTCTTCGGCCACGACCAGCTCGTCGGCCTGCGCCTGCGGTCGGGGCAGGTCATCTGCTCGCGGCGGCTGGGCTATCCGGCCTGGCACCCGGGCGACCACGTGCAGGCCTGGATCGAGGGCCCCGTCGAGGTGCTCCCACGCGAGAACGGCGCGGCGTCGGGCTCGGGCTCGGGCTGATCGGGGCGGCGGCGCGCGCGCCGCCGTGTCAGTCGTCGAAGTTGAAGTCGCGCGGGGGGCGCTGCTCGAACCAGAGGCGGTCGTGCTCCGGCGTCTCCTCGAGGAACTCGGGGGTCTCCTCGAGCAGGTCCTCGACATCGGGCTCGTCGTCGGCGGGAACGATGTCGGGCTCGTGCACGGGCGGGATCGCCGTGTAGCCGGCGTGAGGTGCGGCCGACGGCGGCGGTTCGTACGGATCGGGCTCGGGCTCGCGCGCCGGCGGCGGCTCGGGGGCCGGATCGCGGTCGCGGTCGTGGCGCGAGCGGCGGCCGCCGCGCAGGCGCGAGAAGAGGCCCCCACCGGACTCGGCCTCAGCCGGCTCGTCGGGCTCGGGCGCGGGGTCGCGCTCGGGGACGTCCTCGGTCATCCACGCCCTGCGCGTGGGCGGCGGCTCGTGGACGTCCGGCGGCTCGTGGGCGGGCGTCGAGCCGCCGACGGGCGGCGGATCGGCCCTGACGGGGGGCGGCGTGAGCGGCGGCGGGGGCGGCTCGTACACGGACGCGGGAGGAGGCGGCGGCGGCTCGTAGTCCGGCGGCTCGTACGTCGACGTCGGCGCGGCCTCGGGCGCCGGCGCGGCCGGCGGCGTCTCGGATGCGGGGGCCGCCGGCTCGTCGGACGGCGGCTCGAACGTCTCCGAGAGGTCGGGCACGCCCGCGGCCGAGCGGCGCACGGGTCCGAGCGCCTCGGACTCCAGGCGAGAGATCTCGCCCGCGTCAGCACCGCGGCGCCGCTTGAGCTCGAGATGCTCCTTGATGGCGTCGTCCAGCAGTCCCATCTGGGCGAAGCCTACCTCGCTCGCCGGGTGGTGTTCTTTCCGCTGCGCTTGGCCTCGATCAGCGCCGCGCCGGCGGTCTCCACCATGGCCTTCGTGTCGGCGGCCGTGCCGCGCATCGAGCTGACGCCGCAGCTCGCCGTGATGCTGAGGGTTCCGGCCCCGTCGACGCGGGGGATCCGTAGCTGCTCGATCTGCTCGCGGAGGCGCTCGGCGCGGTTGTAGGCGCCGTCGAGGTCGGTCCCGGGAAGGACGACCGCAAGCTCCTCGCCGCCGTAGCGCGCGGCGTGGTCGATCTCGCGCGAGCCGTCGCGCAGGACGCGGCCGACCTCGCGCAGGACGGCGTCGCCCTGGAGGACGCCGTAGGTCTTGTTGAACTGCCCGAAGTCGTCGAGATCGATCAGGACGAGCCCGAGCTCGCTGTCGAAGCGGCGCGCGCGCTCGACCTCGTTGGCGAGCGCGTCGTCGAAGGCACGGCGGTTGAGGAGCTCCATCAGATGGTCGGTGACCGATTCGCGCGCGACGGTCTCATGCAGCCCGACGTTCTCGACCGAGCGCGCGGCCTGCGCGGCGAGGTACGTGAACAGCTCGCGGTCGCTGGGCGTGAACGGGCGGCCGCTGCGGCCGACGGAGACGACGCCGACGACGTCGGCGCGGCCGCCGGCGCCGCGCAGCGGATGGGCGATCGCGTTCGCCGTGCCGACCGCGGCCTCGCGCGCGGTGCCGCTGCGCAGCGCGTCGGCCTCGACGGCGGCGACCGCGCTCTCGAGGCCGTTCATGTTCCCGACACGGGTGAGCTCCTGCAGCGGCCCGCCGCTGTCGGCGCGCACGCAGGCACGACCGGCGTCGGCGCCGACGCCGTCGACCGCGGTGCGCAGCACGAGCTCGAGCAGCGCGTCACGGTCGAGGTTCGCGCCGACGGCCTCGCCGAGGCGTCGCATCGAGTCCTGCACGCGCCCGCGTTCCTGCGTCAGCTCGGCGAGCCGACGCTCGAGCTCGTGCGACATCTTGTTGAACTCCGCGCCGAGGGCCGAGAACTCGTCGCGGCCGACCGTCGGCACCTGCGCGGAGAAGTCACCGCCGGCGAGTCGGCGGGCGGCGGCGAGGAAGGCGGCGATCTGCTGCTGCAGGGTGCGCGACACGAGGAACGCGCAGGCGATCGCGATGAGGAAGAAGCCGAGCAGGATCGCGCCGGCGGTGAGCCGCTCGCCCGCGGTCGAGTCCTTGACCACCTCCGGGCTCGCAAGCGTGAAGACGCGGATCCGCTGGCCGTCGAACGCCTCGACGTCGGAGAAGTTCTGCACGAGGTATGCGACGTCACCGACCTTCAGCATCGCGCCCTGGCTGCTCGGCAGGCGCGCGGGATCGAGCCCGGGCAGCGAGCTGCCGAGCACCTTGTCGCCGTTGAGCACGACGGCGCGCAGGCCGGCGAGACCGCGCACGCGCCGCACGTACGTCGGCGCGTCGATGATCGCGACGCCGAGGCGCCCGAGCTCGTCGCCGGAGGCGGCGACGAGCCGCTGGACGTCGGGCGCGATCGCGGCCCTGTCGCCGGCCGCCACGAGCACGCGGCCGTCCTTGGAGAGCACGATCCGCTCGAGGCTGTTGCGCTCGACGAGCTGCCGCGCGCGCCGGCGCGCGCGATCGAGGTCGTTGTCCTGCAGGGAGCCGGAGAAGACGTTGTCGCGGCCGACCGCCCTGACCTCCTCGGCGGCGAGCTGTTGCTGCTCGCGAAAGAAGGAGCGCGCGAACTGGTGCTTCTGGGCGACCGCGGCCTCCGCCTGACCGGTCTCGCTGTCGTCGATGAGCCGAAACAGCAGCAGCGACACCGCCAGCATCGGGACGATGACGATCACGACGAAGAACAGCCCCAGGCGGTTACGAAAGCTCACTGGTCCTGAGCGTATCGGCGCGCGCGCGCCGCTCCCGCACCCCGGGATGCACGTTGCCGGAGCTACACTGTCGATTCCTCGGGGCTATAGCTCAGTTGGGAGAGCGCCTGGATCGCACCCAGGAGGTCGGGGGTTCGAGTCCCCCTAGCTCCATCGCCGCCGGCCGTCCTGAACCGGCCCTGAACGTCGGGGCGCTTCGCCTCCCGCGGATGGCGGCGTCGTGCGCGGGCTCCATGCGCAGTCCGAAACGTCCCGGCGCCCGTCCGGTCAGCGCGAGCGACCGTCGCCTGCGGCACTTCACCGTTACCAGAGACTCGCAATCGTGAGCGGTCGTGTCGAACCGAGGGCGGCATGCACCCCTTCGTTCGACACGACCGCCGCAGTCCGCTCCTTTCGGAGGGCTCGTCCGAGTTGGTGACCACCGTCGCCCGGAGCCCGCTTTTCGGTGGCCGCGCCTGCGAATGTGAGCCGTCCGCGACCGGGGCCCATAAACCATCCGTCGCGCCAAGCGGGTACGGCGGACGGCGCGCGTGACCGTCATGGTGTGGCGTTACACGCACTCCGGCGTCGGCGTGCGGCAGTCCCGCTGGCCCACCACCCTCTGACGAACTTCTATGAACGGTGAACATCTGCACGTTTGCATTGCTTGCGGCGGTTGACGGGAGTAGCGTCGCGCTGGACGAGGCGGCGGGCCTCGCGTGGCATATGCCGCTGCGGATCGGCGCGCCGTGCACGTCACTGTCCGCAGACGACGCCGCCCAAGGAGCAGCCATGCCAGTCACCGCCGTTGGAACGACCTCCCTTCGTCGACCCGAAGCCGCGCCGGCCGCGCCCGCGGCGGCACCGCCCGCCGCGATCTCCGCCGGCGGCGCCGTCGGACACGGCGTGACTCGCCTGAAGGCACGCCCGCAGCCGCACGTCCTCAACGCCCCGGTCTTCGCGGGCACGCCACCGCCGAAGAAGGAGACCGCCGGAGCTCACGGAGCCCACAAGGGGAGGATCTCGATCCGGTAGGCCCGGGGGCTCGGCCGGGTGCCGCGCCCGACTGAGCAGTTCGAGGAGCTGCTCGGAAGGCTGTCGGATCGCGGTCCGGTCACCGGACGGCGTCGTCGCGTGCGTCGACGGGCTCGTGCTTCGTCCGACCGACGTCCGACCACCCGGCGCTACCCAGATCGGTCAGTCCGCCCACCAGTCGCGCTGGCCCTCGACGTCTTCGCGCCGACCCTCGCCGAGGTTGGGCGCGCCGATGACGATGACCTCGAGACCTTCCGGCCCGGCCTCATAGCCTCGCCACGTACCGGGCGGGACACGCACCGCATCCCACTCCTTGAGCTCGACGATCTCATCGTCGAGCTTCATCCGCCCGCCTCCACGCACGACGACGTACACCTCCTCCTGCGTGTTGTGCGTGTGGCCGTACGGAAAGCGGTAGTGGGGCGGGACGCGCTGGTGGCTCAGGCCGCAGCGCTCGAGCTCGAGCGCCGCGGTCGCCAGGCGGAACTCGAGCTCCGGCGCGCCGTCGAAATTCGATCCGAGGTCCTCCAGGTCCTGCTTGAGGTTCTTCAGCGTGAACGGCACTGTCGCATCGTATGGCGCCCCCGGGATGGGGTCGCCGATCTGATCAGGGCGGCCTCGCGCGGGCACCGCAGTCGCGGGATCGCGCGATGACCTGCTCGGCCCATCTCGCGATGCGCAGCGAGGCGGTCAGCTCAGCAGGCTCACCTGGCAGACCGACGCGCGCAGCGGAGAGCTGCCGCTGATCGGATCGCTGGGCCCCTGGCTCAGGACCGCGTTGAGGTTGGCGCTGCCGGGCCCGAGCGGCGGGTAGCCGGGCAGGCTCAGCTCCGGACACGCCTGCCACCAGCCATGCTGGCCGCAGACGACCTGCGGGTCGATGGCGGTCGTGAGCTTGGCCCGGGCGCGGACGCTGCCGTGCGGGGTCTCGAGCCGGATCCAGGCGCCGTCCTCGATGCCGCGTGCGCGTGCCGCGTCGGGGTGCAGCTCGACCTGCGGGTCGGGAACGCGGCGGCGCAGGCTCGCGACGTTGCGGTGCTGCGTCTCGCAGAACCAGACCGACTTTGCGCAGGTGAGGATCAGCGGGAACCGCTCGGCGAGATCGGGCCGCGATCTGGGGCTCGTGCGCGGCTCCTCGAATTCGGGCAGCGGCGCGTAGCCGTGCTCGATCAGCACCTCCGAGTAGAGCTCGATCTTGCGCGACGGCGTGCGAAACCCGCGCGGCGTGTCGCCGTCGAGCTCCTCGTACTTGCGATGACGTGTCGTCAGTGGAACTCGGACCCCGGCCGGCTCGGCGCGCAGCTGCTCCGGTGTCACGCCGCTCGGCGCGAGCTGGTGGCGCCAGGCGGCATCCAGATCCCCGCCCCAGAAGTGCTCGCCGAGGCCGAGCCGGGTCGCGAGCGCGAAGATGATCTGCATGTCAGAGCGCGCCTCGCCGCGCGCGGGCACGAGCGGCGCCCGCAGCTGCACGAGCGACTGCGCGTCCTGGCTGATCTCGAATCCGACCTTCAGCCCCTCGGCCTCGAACGCGCTCGCGACCGGCAGCACGAGGTCGGCCTGCTCGGCGGTCGGGTTCATGAACAGATCGGCGTGGACGAAGAAGTCCAGCGCGGCGAGCGCGGCGCGACCGCGCGCGCTGTCGCCGTGGGCCATCATGAGGTTGGCGCCGAAGTTCACGAGGCCGCGGGCGCGATAGGGCCGGCCCTCGAGCGCCGCGGTGTAGACGTCCTCGCCGGTGACGAACTCGAAGCGGGCGGGACCGAGCGGGCGCTCCGCGGCCCCGAGCGCCTTCGCACGCTGCTCGGGGCTGAGCAGCTCGGCGCCGTCGACCGGGTTGGCCGGCACCCCGGTCCACAGCACATTGCCGCCGCGCGCGTCGAAGCACCCGCTCAGGGCGTAGAGCTGGTTGATCGCGCGCACGGTCTGGGTGGCGTTGCTGTGCTGCTCCAGCCCGCTCCAGGCGTAGAACGCCAGCGGGCGCGACTCCCACAGGGTGCGCGCGGCTCGCTCGATCTCCGCGGCCGCGACCCCGGTGATCGCTTCGGCGACGGCCGGCGCCATCCGCCGGCACCCCTCGGCGACGAGGTCGAACGCCGGCCGGCACGTCACGGCGCCGGTGCTCGTCATCACCTCGCGGGCACCGGACAGCGCCAGCCGCGCCTCGTCGATGTCGTGGCGGCCGCGGGCGGGGTCGTAGGCGACCGCCCGCCCGCCCGTGTCGTCCCACGCGACGTAGTGCGCAGGATCGCCCGCCGTCGCCAGGTCCCCGGCTCGCAGGAAGCGATGCGTGTCGCAGCGCACGAGCAGCGGCGCGTTCGTCCAGCGGCGAACGAACGTCTCGTCAAACCAGCCGCGCTCGATCATCACGTGCGCCAGCGCCAGCGCCAGCGCGGCGTCCGTGCCCGGGCGCACCTGCAGCCAGTGGTCGGCGTCGCGCGCCAGGCCCGCTCGCCGCGGGTCGACGACGACGAGCCGCGCCCCGCGGCGCAGCGCGGCGACGGTGCTCGTCGCGTGCGCGAGGCGCGCCACCGACGGGTTGTAGCCCCAGTACAGGATGCACCCGGCGTGATCGAGATCGGGCATGTACGCGCCCGGGACCGATTCGCCGTAGGTGTACAGCGACGCCAGGTAGCGCCCCCAGCCGCACAGCTCCATGTAGGTCGACTGGTTCGGGCTGCCGAACGCGCGCCGCAGGCGCATCACCCAGTCGATCGCATCCGACATCGCCGACGTCGAGGGCGAGGTCGTGGCGAACACGACCGACTCCGGTCCGTGCTCGCGCGCGAGCGCGCGCAAGCGTGTGGCGACCGTGTCGAGCGCCTCGTCCCAACCGATCCGCTGCCAGCCCGGATCGTCGGCGCCCTTGGGGTTCGTGCGCCGCAGCGGATGCAGCAGCCGATCGGCATGCCCGACGATCTCCGGTGCCGCCTTGCCCTTCACGCACAGGGCCCGGCCGGTCGGATGCGACGGATCGGGTCGGAGGGCGATGAACGCCCCGTCGGCGGCGAGCGTCGCCTTCGCTCCACAGCGCGATACGCACAGCGCGCAGAACGTCGACACCTGCCGTGACGTTGTCGATGTGGCGGACATCAACCCTCTCGATCGCGCGGCGCGAACTCGCCCGGGCGCCTGCTGTGGCCCGACCCTAGCCGCTCTGAGCCTGCCCTGCCACCCGCGACCACGCCCGCCCGCAGAGCAGCTGCTGTCCCGTGCGATCGTGTCGCATCGGGGGCCGCATGTGCCCCTTCGCGCGACACGACCGCCGTAGAGCGCCGTTCCTCGCCGCGTGAGCCGGCCCCGCCGTCGCGGTCGCGCGACGGTAGCGTTCGTGGCGTGGAGCGCATCGTCCGCCCGCACGACGTCGACGACCTCGCGCCGTCGATCGTCCTGGCGTTCGCCTCCGACCCGTTCGTGCGGTGGTTGTTCGCGTCGCCTGCGGCGTTCCTGCGCTTCTTCACCCAGATCACGCGCCTGCACGGGCAGGCCACAGCCGCCGCCGGCGGGGCGTGGGCGCGCGCAGACGGACGCGGCGCGGCGTTCTGGTACCCGCCGTCCGCCGGCCCGCCCGCCGACGCGCTCGGCGCGGTCCTGAGCGCGGCAGGGATCGCCGACAGGGTGGGCGCCGTGTTCGCGGCGGTGGCGCAGCAGGTGACGCCGGGGCCGTGCTGGTATCTGCGCCAGATCGGGGTCGATCCGGCGCTGCAGGGGCAGGGGCACGGCGCGCAGCTGCTCGCCGCCGGGCTCGCCGAGATCGATGCGCGCGGCGAACTCGCATACCTCGAGGCGACGAGCGACGCGAGCCGCCGCTTCTACGCCCGATACGACTTCGAGCACGTGGCGACGGCCCAGGCGGGTGGGTCACCGCCGCTCTGGCTGATGCTGCGCGCGCCGCGGTAGCGGCAGCCATCACCGTCGTTCTGCGCGTGTGGCCGTGCTCGCGACGGCGCTCGACCACGACCGCGGGCGGCGCCCGCAACGGCGACAGCGAGCAGCGCTACGGTCGCGCTCCAGCGCTACATGTCCGCCGCACAGTGGCGCTAGCACTGTCGCTGGACTAGTGTCGCGGGTATGAAAGTCGCGATCGCCGGCAAGGGTGGAGCAGGCAAGACCACGATCTCGGGGACGCTGGCACGCCAGCTCGCCCGCCAGGGCTACGAGGTACTCGCCCTCGACAACGACCTCAACCCCAACCTCCCGCTGACGGTCGGGATCCCGGCCGCGCAGCTCAGCGACCTGCCGACGATGTCGGCGGACATCGCGCACGTCGTCGACGGCCGCCTCGAGCTGACGCAGACGATCGAGGAGATCAAGTCAGCGCACGCGATGCACGCCCCCGACGGCGTCACGGTGCTCGTCGCGCACGAGCCCAAGAAGGCCGACACCGGCTGCATGGGCCGCTACCACATGGCGATGCGCGCCGTCGTCGGCGGCGCGCCGAACTCGCAGAACTACATCTGCATCCTCGACACCGAGGCCTCGACGGAGCACCTCAAGGTCGGCACGGCCAAGCACGTCGACGTCCTCTACGCGGTCGTCGAGCCGTACTACAAGTCGCTGGAGTCCGGCCGCCGTGTCCTGGCGCTCGCTCGCGATCTCGGGATCGAGCACCTGGCGCTGCTCGCCAACAAGGTCCGTGACGGCGAGCTCGAGGTCGTCCAGGAGTTCGCCGACAAGCACGACCTCGGCGTCATCGGCGCGATCCCCTACGACGACTGCTTCTACCACGCCGAGCGCGCCGCCGTCGCGCCGATCGACTTCGCGCCCGACGCCCCAGCCGTGGTCGCGATCGGCAAGCTCGCCCGCAAGCTCGTCCGCGGCTGAGCGGCCCTAACGCGCGCCGCGCTCCGTCACCCTGACGAAGGCCGGAGTGCAGCTGGCCCGCCCGACGACGCCGAACCGCAGCCGTCCGCCGGTGGGCGCGCGCAGCGTGACCCTGACGCTGCCGCTGGCGTTCGTCCGTCGCACGGCCAGCACGTTGCGGCCGCCGGCCCTGCTCACCGACAGCCGCACGCGGCGCAGCGGTCCGCGGACACCCGACGCGCGCACGATCACCGCCGTCCGTCGGCGGGCGACGATCTGGCGCCGTGATGCCCGTACGCGGCAGTCGGCAGCCGGCGGCCGGGTCGTGATGACCGTCGCAGGCGCACCGGCGGCGACGGCCGGCGGTGCCGCGCCGGGGGCTCGCGGGGTCGTCTGCGGCGCTGCCTGCGCGGCATCCGCCTGCGCGGCGACCTGCGCCGGGGTTGCGGCGCCCGACCAGATGCGGACCGCGTCGACGTCGCCCGAGAAGGGCAGCCTGCAGGAGCCCAGATAGCTGCCGAAGTGCGTGCCGTCGGGCATCGACTCGAACTCGATCGCGCTGCCGCCCGGCGTTCGCAGCGGCGCGCCGATCTCGCGGCCGTCGACGAACGCGCGCAGCCGGACGCCGTCGAACGTCCCGGTCAGGCGGTGCCAGGCGCCGTTCCAGACCTCGCTGGGAGCAGCGCTGGCGGACACGAAGAACCGCTCACCGTCGAAGACGTAGAAGGCGAGGCCACCGTTGGCGGCCGTGTAGAGGCCGTAGGAGCCCGCGAAGCAGCCACGGCTGCCGCGCGCGACGAGGTAGCGATGCGCGCCCGGCGATCCGGCGGCGCGCGCGGTCGCCTCGACGGTCAGGCGCTGCAACTCCAAGCTCCCGCTTTCGGCGACCTGGACATGGCTGTCGCCGCGGAAGCGCAGCGCTCCGCCGGAGGCACCGAGGATGCGAAGCGGGTCCTCGCCGTCGGCGTCCGGCCGCACACCGAGCACGCCGTGAAGGCCGAACGGACCATCGTCGAAGGCGACCTGACCGGATGCCTCGTCGAAGCGCCACTGGCCGGCGAGCGCGACGTCCGCGAGCGTGGGCGCGACCTGCAGGGTCAGCGTGAGCAGCGTCGCGAGCACCGCCGCGCCGACCATCCTTCGAGCCAGGCGATGGCGATCCGTGCCCGCGTCCTGCATCCGTGCACCTCCGTATGGATTGGTCCTTCCATGCATCAACGCGCGAAGCGCGGGAAACGTCCGAGGTCGGAGAAACGTTTTGCGCGGCCGGTCGTCGTGTGCGCTACGCCGAACGTCGCAGCGGCTCGCCGAGCCGCGCCTGCGCGACCGCGATCGCCTCGGGATTGGCATCGACGAGCACGAAGCGGCGACCGAGCGGGCGGCAGGCGGCGCCGAGCGTCCCCGAGCCCGCGAACGGATCCAGGCACCAGCCGCCCGGCCGCGACGACGCGGCGACCATCCGCCGCACGATGCCGACCGGCTTCTGCGTCGGGTAGCCCGTCTTCTCGTGCGAGTTCGTCGGCACGATCGTGTGCCACCAGCAGTCGCTGGGGCGCTTGCCGCGTGCGGCCTTCTCCGGTCCCACGAGGCCGGGCGCCATGTACGGCTCGCGGTCGACCTCGTCGTCGTCGAAGTGGTAGCGCTCGCGGTCGCGCACGTAGACGAGGATCGTGTCGTGCTTGGCGGGCCAGCGGCGCTTGGGCCGGCCGCCGTAGTCGTAGATCCAGATCAGCTCGTTGAGAAAGCACTGCGGCCCGAAGAGCTCATCGAGGAGCAGCTTGCAGCGATGCGCCTCGCGGTAGTCGAGGTGCAGGTACAGCGTGCCGTGCGGCGCCAGCAGCTCGCGCACGCGCTCCAGCCGCGGGGCGAGGAAGCCGGCGTAGTCCTCGAACGCGTCGGCGTAGGCGAGCGCGCCGCGGCGCTGCTCGTTGCCCGTGTTGAACGGCGGGTCGAGGTAGGCCATGTCGAACGTCGCCGCGGGTAGCGCCGCCATCGCGGTGAGGTTGTCGCCGGCGATCAGCAGATCGTCGTCGCCGAGGACGGCGGGATCGCCTGCCGGGAGCGTGCGCATCGCGCCGCAGGCTACGCGCCGCGACGGTCGGCGAGCCGATTTGCGAGCCTGTCGGCAGTGCCGTCCCTGCTTCGCCGCGCGCTCGCGCTCCTCGCCGTCGTCGCGCTTGCCGTGGTCGCCGCCGTCGTCCTCTTCCCGGGCGCGACGAACCAGCCGCAGCTCGTACCCGGCACCGGCGCCGACAACGATCCGCTCGGCTACAGCGAGGAGCGCGAGGACGACTTCGCGGCCGCCGCCGCGCGCGGGCACGCGCACGTCCTGTACGCCAAGTCGCCCGGCGGAGCGCGCGCGAGCGCGCAGCGCACGGCGCGCTATCGCTCGCTCGTCGAAGCCGCCGCCGAGACCGCCGAGGTCGATGCCGACACGCTCGAGGCGATCGTCCTGCTCGAGAGCGCCGGCCGTCCCGACGCGGTCGCCGACCCGCAGCTCGAGGGCGCCGTCGGCCTGACCCAGATCCTCGCCGAGACGGGGCGCAACCTGCTGAAGATGAAGGTCGACACGGCCGCCGCGCGACGGATCGGGCGCTCGCTGCGGCGGGCGACGCGCGCCGGCGACACGGAGCTCATCGGGCAACTGCGCGCGCGACGGCGCGCCGTCGACGAGCGCTTCGACCCGCCCAAGGCGCTCGCCGCCGCGGCCCGCTACCTCGTCTTCGCACGCGGCGAGCTCGGCCGCGACGACCTCGCGGTCGTCAGCTACCACATGGGCGTCGGCAACCTGCAGAACGCGCTGAAGGCCTACGGCGAGGACGACATCTCCTACGCGCGGCTGTACTTCGACTCGACGCCGCTGGAGCACGAGCAGGCGTACCGCACGCTCGCGGCGCTCGGCGACGACTCCGCGACCTACCTGTGGCGCGTCAACGCGGCGCGGGAGATCATGCGTCTGTACCGCTCCGACCCCAACCGCCTGGATCGGATCGCCGCACTGCAGACCGCCAAGAACTCCGCCGAGGAGCTGCTGCACCCGGCGTCCGAGTCGCAGCCCTTCGCGACGCCGTCGGACGTGCGCGCGGCCTACGACGACGGCCGCCTCGTCGCGCTCGACAGCGCCGTGCTGGCGAAGTACGGGCTGCGGATCGACCCCGGCATGGGCGAGCTCGCGCCGCGCCTGGGCCGCCGCAAGGCGACGTACCGCGGCCTGCGCCCGCCGGCGCTCGCGCTGCTCGCCTACCTCGGCGCGGGCGTGAAGTCGATCTCCGCCAGCGCGGGCTCGCTCGCCGTCACGAGCACCGTGCGCGACGAGCGCTACCAGCGCGTACTGCTGGCGCGCAACCGCCAGGCGACGCCGAACTACTCGCTGCACACGACGGGCTGGACGTTCGACCTGCTGCGCGCCTACAGCTCGCGCGCGCAGGCCCGCGCCCTGCAGTTCATGCTCGACCGACTGCAGTCGCACGACCTCATCGCCTGGGTGCGCGAGCCGGCCGCGATCCACGTCACGGTCTCCCCGCAGGCGCAGCGGCTCGCGGCGGTGCTCGAGCCCTGACGAGCGCTGCTCAGACCCGCGTCTTGAGCAGCTCCTGCACGTGCGCGACGACGTTGTCGGGCGTGATGCCGAGCTGCTCGAGCACGAGCGCGCCCGGCGCCGACGCACCGAAGCGGTCGATCGACACGATCGCGTCTGCGTAGCGCTCCCAGCCCATCCGCACGCCCGCCTCGACGGACACGGTCGGCAGGTCGACCGGCAGGACGGACTCCTTGTAGTCGTCGTCCTGCTGCTCGAAGAGCTCCCACGACGGCATCGAGACGACGCGCGCCGGCACGTCGAGCTGGTCGGCGGCGGCGAGCGCGACCTCGACCTCGCTGCCGGTGCCGATGATCGTCGCCTGCGCGTCGTCGGCGTCGCGCAGGACGTAGGCGCCCTTGGCGACGCCCGCGACCGCACCGTAGACGGAGCGGTCGAGGACCGGCAGGTCCTGGCGCGAGAGGATCAGCACGGCCGGGCCCTCGAGGTCCTCGACGATGACGCGCCAGGCCTCCGCGGTCTCGGTCGGGTCGCCGGGCCGCAGCACGACGAGGCCGGGAATCGCCCGCAGCGCGGCGAAGTGCTCGACGGGCTGGTGCGTCGGGCCGTCCTCGCCGAGGCCGACGGAGTCGTGGGTAAACACCCACGTGCACGGCAGGCCGGTCAGCGCCGACAGGCGGATCGCGCCGCGCATGTAGTCGGCGAACTGCAGGAACGTCGAGCCGTAGGGCCGCACGATCCCGCCGTGCGCGGCCATGCCGTTGACGGCGCCGCCCATGCCGTGCTCGCGGACGCCGAAGAAGACGTTGCGGCCGGACTTCTCGGCCGTGTAGCGCTCGGACTGCGGGAATTCGGTCTTCGTCGACTCCGACAGGTCGGCGGCGCCGCCGACCATCGTCGGCACCTGCGTCTCGAACGCCGCCATCACCTGCTGGCCGGCCACGCGCGTCGCGAGCTTGGGCTTGTCCCACTGCGTCGGCAGCGAATCGGCGAAGCCCGGCAGCGGCTTGCCCTGCCAGGCGAGGTCCCACTCGCCGGCGAGCGCCGGGTCGGACTCGCGCCAGGCGGCGAAGCGCTCGTTCCACTCGGCGTGCGCGGCGGCGCCCGCCTCCTTCATCGAGCAGGCGGCGTAGGCCTCGTCGGGGATGTGGAAGTGCTTGTCGGGATCCCAGCCCATGACCTCCTTGGTCAAGCGGACTTCGTCCTCGCCGAGCGCCGCGCCGTGGGCCTTGCTCGAGCCCTGCTTGTTCGGCGACGGGTAGCCGATGATCGACTTGACGCGGATGATCGAGGGCTTGTTCTCGACCCGCTGGGCGGCGCGGATGGCGGCCTCGAGCGCGACGATGTCGTTGGCGTCATGGACGTCGCGGACGTCCCAGCCGTAGGCCTCGAAGCGCTTGTCGACGTCCTCCTTGTCGAAGCTCAGCGACGTCGGCCCGTCGAGCGAGATGTCGTTGTCGTCGTAGAGGTAGATGATCCGGCCGAGGCCGAGCTGGCCGGCGAGCGAGGCGGCCTCGGCGGCGATGCCCTCCATCAGGTCGCCGTCGGAGACGATCGCGTAGATGTGGTGGTTCTGGACCTCCTCGCCGTAGTGCTCGCGCAGGAACCGCTCGGCGATCGCCATGCCGACGCCGTTGGCGAAGCCGGCGCCGAGCGGCCCGGTCGTGACCTCGACGCCGGGCGTGACGTGGACGCGGTCGCGCTCGGGGTGGCCCGGCGTGAGCGAGCCCCACTGACGGAAGTTCTTGATCTCGTCCAGCGGCAGGTCGTAGCCCGTCAGGTGCAGGATCGAGTACAGGAGCATCGAACCGTGGCCCGCGCTGAGGATGAAGCGGTCGCGATCGGGCCATGTCGGGTCGGCCGGATCGTGGCGCATGATGTTGCGATAGAGCACGAAGGCGGCGGGCGCCATCGCCATCGGGAGACCCGGATGGCCGGAGTTCGCCTTCTGGATGGCATCCATCGACAACGCGCGGATCGCGTCGATGCAGAGCTGGTCGGTCTCGGAAGTCATGTCGTGAAGTATCAACGAACGGTCTGCGAGACGGGTTCCCCGTCAGCCGGGCTTGACGGCGACACCGCTGATCAGCGGCTCGATGATCCGCGGGGTCTTCGGGAAGATGCCGTGGTCGATGCTCTGGACCTCGAAGCTCGCCGCCGTGATCGCGGCGAGCGTGTCGCGGTTGGGATGGCAGCCGTGGCCGATCCGGCGCCACAGCGGGGCGAGGCGGTCCTGGCGCCGCGCCTCGCGCGCGTCGCCGGAGCGCACGTGCTCGAGGAACAGCAGGCGCCCGCCGGGGGCCAGCACGCGCAGCGCCTCGGTCAGGGCCGCGGCCGGGTCCCGGACCGTGCACAGCGTCAGCGTGCTGATGACGGTGTCGAAGCTCGCGTCGGCGAACGGAAGCTCCTCGGCGGCGGCGCGGATCGCCCGCGCGCGCGGATCGTTGCCGCTGGCACGCGGCGCCAGGCGGCGCAGCATCGGCTCGTCGGGCTCGGTCAGGACGAGCTCGGTGACGGCGGACGGGTCGTAGTGGCCGAGGTTCAGGCCGGTGCCGGCGCCGAGCTCGAGCACCCGGCCGCGCGCCTGCGCCAGCAGCGCGGCACGCTGCTGTGCGAGCCCGGCCTGTTCGCTGGCGGCGATGGTGCGGTCGTAGAAGCGCGCGAAGAGCCGGCCGTAGAGGCTCATGAATCGGGCTCGCGCCCGCCCTTCGGCTCGCCCGCCGAGCGCGCGGCGCGCTGCTCGTACTCGCGCCGCGCCGCGCGGTCGGGGCGTCCGAGCACGCGGTCGATCGCGATCAGGCGGCCGAACGCGTCGCGCACGACCGTCGGCGCGGCGGCGGCGGCCTTCGTCAGCAGGCCGATCCGGCGCGGGACGTAGACCTCGAAGCGCGGCGAGCGCAGCGCCGCGACGATCGCGTCGGCGACCATCTCCGGCTCGATGTGGCCGACGAACCGCGCCTGCGGCAGGCCGGCGCCGAGCTCGGTCCTGACGACGCCCGGCATGACGCAGGTGATGTCGATCCCCGCCCCGCGCACCTCCGCTCGCACCGCCTCGCTGACGCCGATGACGAAGTGCTTCGTGCCCGAGTACGTCGCGCCGCCGGCGAAGCCGGCGCGGCCGGCCGTCGAGGCGACGTTCACGATCTGGCCGCGGCCGCGCGGCAGCATCCGCGCGAGCGCCTCCTTCGTGCCGTGCAGGACGCCGTGCACGTTGATGTCGACCTGGCGCCGGGCGGCGTCGTCGCGCTCGTCGACGAACGGCGACAACGACATGATGCCCGCGTTGTTGACGAGAACGTCGATCGGGCCGAGGGCCGCCTCGGTCGCGTCGAGGAAGCGCGCGACCGACGCGCGCTCGCAGACGTTGAGCTCGAGCGCGATCGTCCCCTGGCCGAGGTCGGCGGCGGTCTGGCGCGCGGCGGCGATGTCGAGGTCGCCGATCGAGACCCGCATCCCGGCGCGGACGCAGGCCTGGGCGGTCGCGCGGCCGATGCCGCGGCCCGCGCCGGTGATCGCGATGACGCGGCCGTCGAGCGGGCGTTGAGCGCGGGACATGTGCCCGGCGAGGCTATCGAGGACGGTTATCGTTGCCCGATGGCGAGCTTCCGTCACGCCGGCCACACGCTCGCCTTCAGCGAGTACGGCTCCGGCGCACGCAGCGTCGTGCTGATCCACGGCCTGCTGCTGTCGCAGCGCATGCACGAGCCGCTCGCCCGGGCGCTCGCGCAGCGCGGGCACCACGTCGTGACGATCGACCTGCTCGGACACGGCCTGTCGGACCGGCCCGTCGAGCCCTCGAGCTACTCGACGACGATCTTCGGCGAGCAGGTCGTGGCGCTGCTCGACCATCTCGAGCTCGACGAGGCCGTCATCCTCGGCACGTCGCTGGGCGCGAACACGGCGCTCGAGGTGGCCGCGCTCGCGCCGGCACGCGTCCGCGGGCTCGTGATCGAGATGCCGGTGCTCGACCACGCGCTGATCGCGTGCCTGATCGCATTCGGCCCGCTGATGATCGGCCTCGCGTTCGCCCAACCGCTCGCGCGGCTCGGGGCGCTGGCGGCACGCGCGGTCCCGCACCGGCTGCTGCCGTTCTGGGCCGACATCGCGCTGGACACCGTGCGCCAGGACCCGGCGCCGAGCAGCGCCGTCCTGCAGGGCCTGTTCTACGGCCGCACCGCGCCGGGTCCGGCGCAGCGCCGCGAGATCCGCTCGCCGACGCTCGTGATCGGCCATCGCCGCGACCCGGTGCACCCGCTCAGCGACGCCGGCACGCTCGCCGACGAGCTGCCCGACGCACGGCTGCTGGAGGCCGACTCGCTCCTCGAGCTGCGCCTCACGCCGGCGCGGCTAACGGCCGAGATCGCCGCCTTCCTCGACGAATGCTGGAAGCCCAAGCGCCGCGGCGGGGGACGCCGCCGTGCCGCAGCGGCCTCCTGACACGTAAGCGCGCGGGCGACCCACTAGGCTTCTGCGCCGATGTCCAGCCGCAAGGAAGAGAAGGAACGCCTGAAGGCAGAGCGCGAGGAGCGCGAGCGCGCCGCCGCCGCGAAGGCGAAGCGTGCCCGCCTGCTGCAGCTCATCGGCGGCGTCGTCGTCGCCTGCGCGATCATCGCCGGCGTCGCCATCGCGGTCTCCAACGGCGGCGGCGGGGACGACGGCGGCGACGTCGACGACAACAAGCTCAAGGCCGCCGCGCAGGCCTCCGGCTGTGTCTATCGCTCCTTCCCCGACGAGGGCCAGGACCACGTCACCGAGCCGCTCACCGAGGCCGACTTCAAGACCAACCCGCCGACCTCGGGCGCGCACAACCCCGAGCCCGCGCCGGACGGCAACTACGTCGCCGGCAACGAGCCGGAGATCGGGAAGTGGGTCCACACGCTCGAGCACGGCCGGATCCTGTTCCAGTACCGCCCGGGGATCGAGAAGTCGGTCGTCACGCAGCTCGAGTCGCTCTTCAACGAGGACGTGGCCGGCAGCGGCGGCGGCTACCACAGCGTGCTCATGCGCAACAACACGAAGATGCCCTTCCAGGTCGCAGCCGTCGGCTGGCGTCACTACATGGCCTGCCGCGAGTTCACGCCCGAGTCGATCACCGCGATGCGCGCGTTCCGCGAGGAAGTCGTCGACAAGGCGCCCGAGCAGGTTCCGTAGGTCCGCGCGCCTGGCGGCGCAACCGGCCTTGCAGGCCGCACCCTCGCGGCCGTCATCGTGTTGATCGTCCGATGCGCCGTATCGCCGTACTGCTCGTTGCCGCGGGCCTGATCGTCTGGCTCGCCGCGCCGGCGCTGTCGTCGCGGCCGTTCGTCCCGCGCGCGGTGGAGTTCGAGCAGGCGGTCGCGGAGAGCGGGTGGCAGCGCGCCGCCGACGGCACGTGGCGCTCGGCCGTCGTGACCGCGCCCAGGCGCTTCGACCTCGTCGGCCTGCGCTGGCGGCGCGGCGCGCAGCCGGCGACGCAGATCCGCGTGCGCGACGCGCGCAGCGGGCGCTGGGCGCGCTGGACGGCGATGGCGCACGACCACGCCGGCGGCGCCGGTGCCGAGCCCGTCTGGTCGGGCGGAGCGGACGCCTACCAGCTGCGCATGGACCACCGCCCGCGCGGGCTGCGGGCGCGCTTCGTCAACGCCACCGGCACGGCGACCGCCGCCGATCGCCTGCGCACCTCGCTGCGCCGCGCAGCGCACGGCACGCTCGCCGCGATCGCCGCGACAACGCGGGCCGCGCGGGCGCAGACGCCGTTGCCGGGCAGCCGCGGGGCGCCCGCGATCATCCCGCGCGCGGCGTGGGGCGCCGACCAGTGCCAGCCGCGCGCGGTGCCGGCGTACGGGTCGGTGCAACTCGGCTACGTGCACCACACCGTCAGCGCGAACACGTACTCGCCGCAGCAGAGCGCCGCGATCGTGCTCTCGATCTGCCGCTATCACCGCAACGAGAACGGCTGGCGCGACATCGGCTACAACTTCCTCGTCGACCGCTACGGGCAGATCTTCGAAGGTCGCGCGGGCGGCGTCGACCGGCCCGTCATCGGCGCCCAGGCGCAGGGCTACAACGGCGTCTCGGCCGGCGTCGCGAACCTCGGCACGTTCTCGCAGGTGGCGCAGACCGAGGACGCCGTCGCCGCGACCGCCGAGCTGCTGGCCTGGAAGCTGTCGCTGCACGGCGCGCCCGTCGCGGGCCAGGTGACCGTCGAGTCCGCCGGCGGCCCGTCGAACCGCTACCCGTCGGGGCAAGCGGTCGCCTTCGAACGCATCGCCGCCCATCGCGATGCCGACTCGACGACGTGTCCCGGTGACGCCTTTTTCGCGCAGCTGCCGCAGATCCGCCAGCTCGCCGCGCAGCTCGCGCCCCAGTACGCGTTCGCGCCGCCGCCCGGCGCCGTCTCGCTGCAGGCCGCCGACACGACGCTCGACTATCCCCAGCCGGCGCAGCTCTCCGGCCGCGCCACGGGCGCCGGCGGCGGCCCGCTCGCGGGCGCCCCGATCAGCGTGCAGATCGCGGCCGGCAGCCGCTTCGTGACGGTCGCGCGCGCGGCGACGGACGCCGACGGCATCTGGTCGGCGCCGCTGCGGACGCAGTATTCGCGCTCCCTGCGCGCCGTCGCGACGCTGCCGGAGGGGACGCTCGTGAGCTCGCCGCCCGTCCTCGTCGAGGTCGCGCCGCGCCTGCGCCTGCGGGCGCCCAGGCGCGTCGCGGTGCAGCGCCGGTTCACGATCAGCGGCAGCATGCGGCCACGGCGCCCGCGGGCCGTGCTGGAGATCGCGCGCGCCGGCTCGGACGGGCGGCTGCACACGGTCGCGCGGATCGCGCTGAAGATCCGGCGCGGGCGCTTCTCGGCACGGGTGCGCCTGCGCCGTGCCACGCTGCACCGCGTTCGCGTCGCGTTCGCCGGCGACGAGCGCAACCGCTCGGTGCGCTCCCGCGACGTCCATCTGCGCGCCGTGCGCCGCCGCTGACGCACGACTGCAACGCCCGGTTCACGCACTCGACACAGTTCGCACACTGCGCCGAAACGGCGCGCTGGTGTCGTGGTCCTCCTACGAGTCGTCATTCGAGGGAGGGCGCACGATGAGCATCACGGTCGAGAGGCCGACGGTCGAGCCGGCGATGGCGGCGCAGAGCCGCCGCGGACGCTGGATCGACGACTGGGATCCGGACGACGAAACGTTCTGGGACGGCGGCGGCAGGCAGATCGCGCGCAAGAACCTCGTGCTGTCGATCTTCGCCGAGCACATCGGATTCTCGATCTGGGTGCTGTGGACGATCGTCGTCATCAACCTCGCCAACGCCGGCTTCACCCTCTCGCTGTCCGAGCAGTTCCTGCTGATCGCGCTGCCCAACCTCGTCGGCTCGACGTTGCGGATCCCGTACACGTTCGCGGTGCCGAGGTACGGCGGCCGCGCGTGGACCGCAGTGAGCGCGTCGCTACTGCTGATCCCGGTGATGCTGCTGGCCTTCCTCGTCCCCAGCGGCTGGCTGCTTGCGCAGAGCCACGCGACGCAGATCTGGGTGCTCGCCCTCTGCGCCGCGACGGCGGGCTTCGGCGGCGGCAACTTCTCCTCCTCGATGGCAAACATCTCGTTCTTCTATCCCGAGAAGCACAAGGGCGCCGCGCTCGGCCTCAACGCGGCCGGCGGCAACCTCGGCGTCGCGGTCGCGCAGCTGCTCGTCCCGCTCGTGATCATCATCGGCGTGCCGACGGCGGCGCACAAGCTGCCGGTCCACGAGGTCAACCTCGCCTACGCCGGCCTCGTGTGGATGCCGTTCATCGTGCTCGCCGCGATCCTCGCCTGGCGCTACATGGACAGCATCACCGACGCGAAGACCGACAAGAGCTCGTACGTCGCGTCGCTGCGCAACGGCCAGACGTGGATCATGTCGCTGCTGTACATCGGCACGTTCGGATCGTTCATCGGCTACGCGTTCGCGCTGCCGCTGGTGACGAAGAACACGTTCCCGGAGTTCCTCGCGAGCCACCCGTTCATCGCCACCTACCTCGCCGGGCTCGGGTTCCTCGGCGCGCTGATCGGCTCGGTCGCGCGGCCGCTCGGCGGCTGGCTGGCCGACCGGCTCGGCGGCGCGCGCGTGACGCTGGCGGTGTTCCTCGGCGAGGCCGTCTTCACCCTGACGGCGATCGTCGGCGTGCAGCAGCGCAGCTTCACGATCTTCTTCGGGTCCTTCATGGTGATCTTCCTGCTGTCGGGGATGGGCAACGGGTCGACGTACCGGATGATCCCGAGCATCTTCGCCGCGCTGGGACGCAAGGAAGCCGACGACAAGGGCCTCGACGCCAAGCGGACGGCGGCGGAGTTCAAGCGCCGCGCGGCCGCCGTGATCGGCATCGCCGGCGCCGTCGGTGCGTTCGGCGGGTTTTTGATCCAGGTCATCTTCCGCCAGGCCAGCCTCGGCGTGTCGGCCGCGGTCAAGGCCGCCGAGACGCCGGCCGACAAGGTCTCCGTCGCGGCATCGATGTCGGACTGGTCGATCCCCGCGCTGTGGGTGTTCCTCGGCGCGTACATCGTCTTCGCCGCCATGACGTGGTTCTTCTACCTGCGCACGAGCTTCGCGACCGACAAGGTCCCGAGCCTCGCCCACGCGTCGATCTAGGATCCTAGGAGCCTGTCGCACGCCTCCTCGGGCGTAACGCGTCCTCCTCGGGACAGGCGGCCGCGGGCGATCCCGCGGCCGCCGGTTACGCTTCGCGCCGCATATGGATGTGATCGACGAGCTGGTGGCCAACAACGCAACCCTCGCGGCCTCGCTGCCGGGGCGCCACCTCGACGTCCGCCCGCGGCGACGGCTTGCGATCGTGACGTGCATGGATTCGCGGCTGGACGTCTTCACGGCGGTCGGCCTGCAGGAGGGCGAGGCGCACATCCTGCGCAACGCCGGCGGCGTCATCACCGACGACGTCATCCGCTCGCTGGCGGTGTCGCAGCGACGCCTCGGCACCCGCGAGGTGATGCTCATCCACCACACCGACTGCGGGCTTCTGACGCTGACCGACGACGGCTTCCGGGCCGAGCTGCAGGCGACGACCGGGGTCGCGCCGGCGTTCGCGATCGAGTCCTTCAGCGACGTCGACGCGAACGTGCGCCAGTCGATCCTGCGCGTGCGCCGCTCGCCGTTCGTGCTGCACACCGGCCACGTGCGCGGCTTCGTCTACGACGTCGACACGCACCGGCTGCGCGAGATTGCCGTCGCTCCCGACCCGTAGCGGCGATCCGGCGCGGTTACGCTTCGCGCCGCGATGAGGCACGGACCATCGACCGACGACCGCGAGCACCACGACAGCCGCTCGGCCGTCGTGCGGTTGTGCGCCGACCTCGCCGACGCGGCGCCGTTCAACCTCTTCATCTTCGCCGTGATCCTCGCCAACGCGGCGGTCCTGGGGATGGAGACCTACCCCGCGCTCGAGCGCGACATCGGCGGCGAGCTGCGCCTACTCAACGACGTGTTCCTCGCCATCTTCGTCGTCGAGCTGCTCGTCCGGCTGACGGCGTTCGGCGGCCGGCCGCAGGACTTCTTGCGCAGCGGCTGGAACGTCTTCGACTTCCTCGTCGTGGCGGCGTCGTTCACGCCGGGGCTGCGCGAGAACGCGATGCTCCTGCGGCTCGCGCGGCTGGCCCGCGTGCTGCGGATCGTGCGGCTGCTGCCCGACCTGCGCGTGCTGACGATCGCGATCGGCCGCTCGATCCCGGGCGTGCTGTCGCTGACCGTCCTGGCCGTGCTGATCCTCTTCATCTACGGGATGGTCGGCTGGACGATCTTCGCCGACCACGCGCCCGAGCAGTACGGGACGATCGGCGAGGCGATGCTCACGCTGTTCGTGACGCTGACGCTCGAGAACCTGCCCGACCAGCTCGCGCTCGGCCGCGAGCTGTCGGACTGGACGATCGTCTACTTCGTCTCCTACGCGCTGATCGCCGCGTTCTTGATCTTCAACATCCTGATCGGCGTCGTCATCAACTCGCTGGAGGAGGCGCGCGCGATCGAGCATGCGCGCGAGCGCGCCGACGCGATCGAGCACGGCCGCGATCCGGGTCCGACCGTCGACGAGCGGTTGGCGGCGGTGCGGGCGGCGCTGGACGACCTCGAGGCCGAGGTCAAGCGACGACCGGCGGCGTGAGGGCGGCCGGCGGTCGCCCCCTCAGCGCTCCTGCCAACCGCCCGTCTCGCCCTTGTAGAGGCCCTCGCCCTGCACGACCAGGCGGGCGCTGCGCCACAGGATCCTGAGGTCGACGCGCCAGCTGCGGTGCTCGATGTACCAGAGGTCGAGCTCGATGCGCTGCGCCCACGGCAGCGACGTGCGGCCGTTGACCTGCGCCCAGCCGGTGATCCCCGGGCGCACGGCGAGGCGGCCGCGCTCGCGCTCGGTGTACTGCGCGACCTGCGCCGGCAGCGTCGGCCGCGGTCCGACGATCGCCATCTCGCCGCGCAGCACGTTGACGAGATTCGGCAGCTCGTCGAGCGACGTGCGGCGCAGGATCCTCCCGACACGGGTGATGCGCGCGTCGCCCGCGTCGACGGCCATG
This sequence comes from uncultured Solirubrobacteraceae bacterium, assembly GCA_963756465.1. GTDB lineage: Bacteria > Actinomycetota > Thermoleophilia > Solirubrobacterales > Solirubrobacteraceae > CADCVQ01. Next base: position 358,198 of record CAVWNK010000004.1, on the reverse strand, counting down.
CCGGCGCCGATGTGCTCGGCGCCGGCGACCATCGTGCGCAGCTTGAGCACCTCGAACTCGGCGCCGTCGAGACCGACGCGGCGCTGGCGGTAGATCACTGCGCCGCGCGACTCCAGCCGGATCGCGAGCGCCGACAGCGCGAGCAGCGGCGAGCACAGCAGCAGGCCGAGCGCCGAGACGACCACGTCGAAGGCGCGGCGAGCCATCAGCGCGTCCCCTCCGCCGGCTCCCAGCCGGCGGGCGTGCCGTGGCGCAGCCAGTCCCACAGGCCGGCCGCGACCGAGGCCGTCGTCAGGACGTAGTAGCGCGCGACGAGCAGCGGCCGCAGCGGCAGGACGCGGGCCAGCAGGGCGGCCACGACGACGGCGAGCTGCAGCGCCAGCGCGAGCGCGTAGAGCGTGCTCGACGCGCCGAGCACGAAGCTCGCCACGAGCGCTCCCAGATGCAGGAACGGCGCCGCGTAGCGCAGCACCCGGTGCGAGGCGATCATGAGCGCGTAAAGCGGCGGATAGCCGCGCGGCGACAGCAGGCCGCCGCGCAGGACGATCGGCCACGCGTGGCTCATCATCCGCCGCTTGCGCGCGAACTCGCCCTCGAGCGACGGCACCATCTTCTCCGTCGCGCGCGCCTGCGGCACGTACACCGCGCGCCAGCCGCGCTTGACCATGTTGAAGGGAAACGAGAGGTCGTGGCCCATGATCGGGTCGACCTCGATGTAGGAATCGCGTCGCGTCGCGTAGATCGCCCCGTTGCCCGCCGTGATCGAGCCGAGCCGCGACTCCAGCGAGCGCAGCGCCATCTCGTAGCGCCAGTACAGGCCCTCCTGGTTCGTCGCGGCGGCGGAGGCGGATGTGAACGTCACCTGGCCGCAGGCATAGCCGACGGCCGGATCGGCGAACGCGCCGACGAGCAGCGACAGCGCGTCGGGCCGCCACGTGCTGTTGGCGTCCGAGAAGGCGACGATCTCACCGCGCGAGGCGACGACGGCGGCGTCCTGGGCGCGGATCTTGCCGCCGCGCGGGAGGTCGAGCACGACGTCGGCGCCCGCCTGGCGCGCGGCCGCGACGGTCGCGTCCGACGAGCCGTCGGAGGCGACGACGATCTCGAGCCGGTCGCGCGGGTAGTCGAGCGCGAGCGCGTCGGCGACCTTGCGCGCGATCACCTCCTCCTCGTCGTAGGCGGCGACGATCAGCGACACCGCCGGCAGCGGCGGCGACGCGGCGCCCGGCGTCGCCGCCCGGGCGCGGCGCACGCGGGCGAGCGCGGCGAGCACGAGCGGGTAGCCGACCTGCGCGTAGACGAGCAGGGCGGCGCAGAGCCAGAACACGATCTCCCAGACGAGCACGCGCTCATTCTCTCCGAGCGCGCCCTCGGCACGATCCGGCGCTCGCTGCGGCCCCGCGATCGCCGCGCCGCGCCGGCGCGGTCGCGCGGCTCATCGAGCCGGACGCGAGCTCATGGCGCCGACGTCAGCGAGCGGTAGAGGTCGAGGTGCGCGGCCGCGATCGCGTCCCAGGAGTAGGGGCCGGCGGCCGCGGCGCGCGCGCCGGCGGCGAGCCGCTCGCGCGCGCCGGCATCGCCGATCAGGCGGCGAAGCTCGTGCGCGAGCGCGAGCGGGTCGCCGGGGGCGACGAGCGCCGCCGCGCCGTGGCCGGCGACCTCCGCAAAGCCGCCGACCGCGCTGAGCAGCAACGGGCAGCCGAACGCCAGCGCCGTGAACAGCACGCCCGACTGGTCGATCTCGCGGTAGGGCAGCACGACGAGGTCGGCGCGGCGGAAGAAGGCCGCGACCTCGTCGTCGGCGACGAAGCGCGCGATCCAGCGCACCGACGGCGGCGCGGCGGCGCGCAGCGCCGAGATGTCCATCCGCGGCATGCCGACGATCCACAGCTCGGCATCGAGATCGGCCGCGCGCCAAGCGTCGAGCAGCACGTCGACGCCCTTGTAGGGGCGGATCAGACCGAAGCACAGCACGACGGGCTTCTCGACGGCCGCGAACGCGTCGGGCAGCCGCCGCTCGCCCGCGACGCGGGTGAGGTGATCGAACGCCCCGTGCGCGATCACCGTCACCTTCTGCGGCGCCACCCCGAGCGTCTCGACGAGCCGCGCGCGGCCGTGCTCGGAGTGCACGACGACGCCGTCCATGCGGTCATACAGCCTGCGCTGCGCGGCGAGCTGGCCGCGGCGCGGCTCGCGCGGCAGCACGTCGTGCGCGGTGAGCACGAGCGGGCGCGCGCGCGGCAGCAGGTGGACGTCGACCTGCTGCACGGTCAGCCACTGGAAGTGCACGAGCTCGGCGTGCGGCGCGGCGGTGCGGGCGTAGCGCAGCATGTCCGGTACCTGCTGGAGGACCTTCGCGGCGAAGCGCGCCCGCGAGCCTGGCGGCGCCGACGCCGCGCGGCGATAGAAGCGCTCGACGCGCTCGTAGCCGTCGGCGACAGGCACGGGGCCGTAGCCGAAGCGGCTCGTCTGCAGGCGAACCTGCGCTCCGGCGCGCGCGAGCGCGGAGCACAGCGCGTGGTCGTAGGGCGGCGTGTAGGCCGAGGGATCGACGACGTCCACGCGCACCACACGAGCCTAGATGGTCGATTCCGTGCCGGGCACCGCCGGCCGCCACGCGCTCGAGCGCATGATCGGCGCGCACCGTCCCCGGCGCCCGGTCCCATAACGTGGCCGCCGATGCCGATCGAGCTGTCCTTCTGCGTCGTCAACACCGAGCTGCGCGAGCTGCTGCTGCGCTGCCTGGACGCGATCGCGCTCGAACAAACGACGCTCGGCGTCGAGACCGAGGTGCTCGTGCTCGACAACGCCTCCAGCGACGGCTCGGTCAGCGCCGCGCGGCGGCACCCGGCGACGACGGAGGTCATCGCGCTCGAGCGCCGGCGCGGCAAGGGCGAGAACGACTCGGCGCTGCTGCAGCGCGCGCGCGGACGCGTCTGCCTGCTGCTCAACGAGGACTCCGAGCTGCTGCCGGGCGCGACGCGGGCGTTGCTCGACGCGCTCCACGCGCACCCCGACGCCGGCGCCGCGGGCGCGCAGCTGCTCCGCCCCGACGGCCGCCAGCAGCCCTCCGCATGGCGCTTTCCCGCGCCGCTGACGGCGCTCGTCGGGGCGCTGTTTCTGCATCGCCGCTACACCGTGCAGAGTGTCGGCGAGGAGATCCGCGAGGTCGACTGGGCGCAGTCGGCGGCGCTGCTCGTGCGCCGCGACGCGGCCGAGCAGATCGGCTGGTTCGATCCCGACTTCTTCGTCTACTCCGACGAGGTCGACTTCTGCAAGCGCCTGGACGACGCCGGCTGGCGCACGCTCTACGTCCCGCAGGCGGTCGCGATCCACCACGAGCAGCTCTCGACCGGCGCCGTGCCCGAGCGGCGCATCGTCGAGCTGTCGCGCAACCGCGACCGCTACATGCGCAAGCACCACACGGCCGCCGCGGCCTGGGTCGTACGGCTGCTGACGGCCTTCACCTACGCGCTGCGCTCCGCGGCGGCCGTCGTGCTGCCCGGCCACGACCCGCGCCGCTACTGGCGCCACGTGACCGCGACGCTGCGCCCGGCGCAGGGAGAGGGCCTGCGCGAGGCGGCGTCGGAGCACAACCGCGGGCGGCGGCTGTGAGGATGCGGCCCGGCGCCCGAGCCTGTCAGACCCGCGGCGCGCCGACGCGCTTGTGCCAGCCGCGCGCGACGTCCTCGGCGAAGCGCTTGGGCGAGCGCCGGTAGAGCTTGCGGCCGGCCGCGAGCGCGCGCCGCTGCAGCGTGTCGGCGCGGCGGTCGATCGCGGCGAGCAGCGTCCCGCGAGCCGCCATGTCGGCGAACAGCTGCGGGCTGGCCTGCGCGTAGTCGCGCAGGACGTCGAGGTCGTGGCGGTCGCCGAGCAGGTTCGCGACCGCGTGCGCGTCCTCGGCGAGCCGCTTCATCCGCTTCGGATGAGCCGCACGCAGCAGCTGGGCGGCGTGCCAGAGGTCCTTCACGCGCTTGCGCGTCTCGTGCAGGTTGTCGGCGCTGGGCTCCTCGCAGGCGGCGCGCAGGCGCGTGCGCCCGCGGCCGTACAGGCGCTCGAGGCCGGGCTTCAGCGCGTCGAAGCCGTCCGCCTCGAAGCTCCAGCGGGCGCTGCGTGCCCGCGCGTCCTCGAGCGATCGGCGCGTCGCGTCGGCGAGGTCGCCGGTGCCGTCCAGGGTGTCGATCTCGCGCACGCGCTCGTCGTCGAGGCGCTCGTGCAGCCGCTGCGTCAGCTGCGGCGCGAGCTCATCGGGGAAGCGCTGCTCGAGCGCGCGCAACGTCTCGATCATCACCTGTGCGTCGCGCGCGCCGGACAGGCGCCGGGCGACCGCCCGCAGCGCGTCGCTCTCCTGCCGGTAGGTCTGCTCTCCGATCGCGGCGCGAGCGAGCCGCAGCGCGGCTCGGATGCGCTTGATCGACGTGCGCGTGGCGTGGACGGACGCGCCGAGCTCGTCGCGGCCGGAGGCGCTCGCCAGCGCGGCCGAGCTGTCGGCAAGTTCCTCGCCGGCGGCGCGGCGGATGCCGTCGGTGACGGTCTCGTCGCTGTGCAGGCGCAATCTGTGGTCGGCCATGACGTTCGTTGTCACCCGCATCGCGTTCGGCGAAACGGCCGCTGGCCGCGGACGTGATGGGCGCGCTCAGCGTCTGCGTGCCGCGCGACGCATGAGGCCGCGCAGCCCGGCCCACTCGGCCGGGCGCACGAAGCCCGTCGCGACGAACAGCAGCGGGATCGCCGCTGCCGCCAGCGCGCGCGTGGCGAAGCCCGACACGCCGGCCGTCGGCAGCAGCAGCTCGCCCGCCACGGCGACGCCGGCCAGCAGCACGACCGCGTGCGCGAGCCGGCGCCACTGGAACGGCACCGCGAACAGCGTGCGCGTGAGCAGGTGCAGCACGACGAGCATGACGGTGTACGAGGCGACGAGCGCGATGCCGGCGCCGGCGATCCCGAGCGGCTCGACGAGCACGACGAGCGCGAGCACGTTGACGAACACCCCCGCCAGCGCCGCGGGAAACGTCCGCGTCGTCACGCCGACGCGGCCGCCGATCGTGACGAGGACGAGGAACAGGCCGTACATCGCCCAGCCGAGCGCGACCCACGGCAGCGCCTCGTGGGCGGCGAAGTACTCCGGCGCTGCCAGCAGCCGCACGACCCAGCGCCCGAGCAGCGTCAGGCCGGCGACGACGAACCCCGTCACGACGACGTACCACGTCGTCACGGCGGCGTAGAAGCGGCCCGCCTCGCGATCGTCGCCGATCGAGTAGGCCAGCGGCGGCCAGGCGAGCTGAAAGCCGCGCACCGCGAGGATGACCGCGGTCGCGAGCTTCACCGACAGCGCGAAGAGCCCGGCGGCGGCGGCGCTCTGCGCGCGCAGCAGGTAGGCGCGGTCGACGACGTTGAGGGCGAACACGGTCGCGTCGGCGGGCACGGTCGGCACGCCGAAGCGCAGCAGCGGGCCGAGCGGGAAGCGATCGCGCAGCGTGAACCCGATCCGTCCGCGCAGGCTCCACCACAGCCCGCCCAGGACGACCGCCGAGGCGGCGTAGTTGCCGGCGAGATAGCCGCGCGCGCCCTGGTCGAGGACGACGACGAGGATCACCGTCAGCGCGACGCTCAGCGCGACGTTGCACAGCGACGCCGTCAGGTACAGGCGCCGGCGCTCGTCGACGCGCAGCAGCGCGTAGGCGATCTCGAGGTTCGTGAACGCCCACAGCCCGAGGACGGCGATCCGCATCAGGCCCGCCTCCTCGAAGCCCAGCAGCAGCGAGCTGAGCGGCCCGGCGAGGGCCGTCGCGAGCAGCGCGATGGCGGTCGTCGCCAGCGCGACCGCGGCGGTCGTCGTGCGCGCCAAGCGCGCGCGGTCCTGCTCCGGGGTCTGGAAGTAAAAGCGCACGAACGCCTCGCCGAGGCCGAAGCGCAGCAGGATCGAGGCGAGGATGATGAACGTCAGCAGCGTCTCGGCGACGCCGAAGTCGGCGCGGCTCAGCGCGCGGGTGTAGAGCGGCAGCGTGACGAGCGCCAGCGCCGCCGAGGCGATGCTCGCCGCCTGGTAGGCCGCGCCCCCGGCCAGCAGGCGCGTAAAGAGGCTGCGCACGCGCGGGACGGTACTGTCCGCACGTGCCGGATCCGCGCGCCCTCCTGCTGCTGCCGCGCCCGCTGGAGCGGTTCATCCTCGCCGACCAGGCCCGCGACCTGCTGCGCGCCGACGGCGTCGTCGCCGCCGATCCGCCGCGCGTGCCCTATGGCGCCGTCGCGCGGCTGCCCGGTCCGCTGCGCGATCGCCTCGCGCGCGGCACGGCCAAGCGCCTGCTGAAGGCGCTGAAGGGCGACCTGCGCGCGGTGGCGATCTTCCATCCCGTGCAGTGGCCGCTTGCGAGCGCGCTGCTGCGGATGCGTCCCGAGGCCGAGCTCTGGTACGGGCGCTGGGATCGCTACGAGGTCGCCTACGACGCCTCGCCGTCGATGCGCGCGCGGCTGGAGCGGCTGCACGAGCAGGCGGCGTCGCGCTCGGCGCTGACGTTCGTCGTCTCGGGCAAGCTCGCCGAGCTCGAGCGCGAGGCCGGGCGCGAGGCGCAGCTCGTCGGCCTCGCCGCCGACTCCTTCCCCGCGCCGGATCCCGGCAGCGCGGTCGTGGCCGTCTCGCTCGGCCACCTCGGCTGGCGCACCGACTGGGCGCTGCTGCGGGCGGTCGCCGAGCGGATGCCCGAGCTCGTGCTGCTGCTCGTCGGCGCGTGGCACGATGCCGAGTGTTCGGCGGATCCCGACTTCGCCTGGTGCCGTTCGGCGGCGAACCTCGTCTGGCTCGGCCGCCAGGACGACGAGGCGGCCGCGCGGCTGATCCTGTGCGCGGACGTCGGCATCCTGCCCTTCCGCGTCGAGCCGTTCAACGACGCCGCGCTGCCCTACCGGATCCTCAAGTACGCCCGTCTCGGCCGCCGCACGATCTCCCCCGAGCTCGCCGGCGTGCACACCTGGGAGCGCGCCGTCACGACCGCCGCCGATGCCGACGCGTTCGTCGCCGCGCTGCGCGCGCAGGCCGGCGCCCGCATGCGCCCCGACGCCGAACTGCGCGCATGGGCGCTCGAGCAGACCGCCGAGAAGGTCAACGCGCCGCTGTGGGAGCGCCTGCGGGCGCTCGGTCTGGCCTGACCCGGGCCCCTCAGCCGCCCGGCGTCTCGAACGCCAGCCCGTGCTCCGCGCAGAGGCGCGGAATGCTCTCGATGTCGAACTCCAGGCCGTAGCGCGCGCCGGCGTCGGGCGGCGCCGAGCCGTGGCCCAGCTCGGCGAAGAACTCCTCGAACCCGCCCGGGGAGATGATCTCGAGGATCCGGCAGGGCGTGTCGCCCGCGTTCCAGAACGTGTGCCACTGCCCGCGCGGCTTGAACACGAGGTCGCCGACGCCGGCGAAGACGACGTCATCGCCGAGCTGCGCGCCCATGCGGCCCTCGAGGACGTAGCTGTACTCGTCCTCGTGCGTGTGGCGGTGCAGGGGTGCGCAGAGGCTGCGCGGCGGGATCGGGTGCTCGACGAGCGAGAACCCGCCGCCGGACTCCCCGCTCCAGACCATGAAGCGCACGCCGAGCGTCGCGAGATCGACGCTCTCGCCATCGTCGGGGCCGACGAGCCGTGGACCCTGGCTGGCGTCGAACCGGCTGCGAACGGTCCCTGGCTTCATCGCCCTGCTCCTTTGGTCGAACACCGTGTCGCACAAAATAGTAGGGAACGCCCCCGGCGCCGTCAATATCATTGAACAGCGATGTCTGCGAAATCGACGCGTCCCTACGAGAAGCGGCGCCGGGCCGAGGCCGAGCTCCAGACGCGGCGGCGGATCACCGCGGCGACCGTCGAGCTGCACCGCACCGTGGGACCGGCGCGCACGACCGTCAGCGCGATCGCGCAGCGCGCCGGGGTGCAGCGCGCGACCGTCTACCGCCACTTCCCCGCGGACGCCGACCTCTTCGCCGCCTGCTCGGCGCACTGGATCGAGCTGCACCCGTATCCCGCGATCGATGCGTGGGCCGCGATCGCCGATCCCCAGGAGCGCCTGCGGACCGCCCTCGGCGCCCTGTACGCCTACTACCGCACGGTCGAACCGATGCTCGCCAACGTCCGCCGCGACGCGCAGCTGCTGCCGGCCCTGCGCGCCGTCGTCGCGGGCGGCGGCGACTACTTCGCGGCGCTCGAGGAGATCCTCGCCGCGGGCCGGGGCGGCGACCCCGTCCGCAGGCGGGCGGCGCTCGCGCTGGCGCTGGACTTCGCGACCTGGCAGACGCTGACGCGGACGCTGTCCGACGCCGACGCGGCCGCGCTGATGGCGCGGATGGTCGCCTGTCCAGAGCGCTGACGGATCGCCGCGCCGCGGCCGATCCGGCTCAGGCGTCGTCGGCGCTGCGCTGCGCGAGCTTTGTCGTACGCGGCTTCTTGAACGTCGCCAGGCAGGTGACCTCGCGGTCGTCCTGGGCCCAGCTCTGCGCCGTCGGGTAGACGAACTTGTAGCCGAGCTGCCGGTCGGCGAACGCCTTCGGCGTGGCCTGGCGGCGCAACCGGGCACGGCAACCGCGCTGGCCCTTGCCGCTGACGAACTTCACGCCGGGGTACTTCGCGACATCCGCGAGCTTGATGATCGTGAAGACCTCACCGTCGTGGGCCTTGTCGCAGTCGATCTTGTCGAACGTCTTCACGTCGCCGGTCGCTGTGGTCGCATCGGCGACGCAGTCACCGACCTCGAGGTCCTTGGCCGAGATCTCCTCGGCGTCGGGGTCGCGCTGTTGCGCCGGCTCGCCGGCGAGCTCCTCGGGCGGGATCGTGATCGTGGGTGGCGTCGTCACGGCGGAGTTCGTCTCTTCGCCCTCGTCGTCGCCACCACCGGAGAACAGCAGGACCGCGATCACGACGATGACGGAGAGGAACACGAAAACGAGCAGCAGCGGCCGCCAGAGCTCCTTGAGCATCGCGGCGAGCGTAGTACATCCGACCGGACATCCCGGCGGTCTGTGCTCCGGACGTACCGGCGGCCCGTGAGTGGGTCACGCTCCCGAACGGCCCACCGCTCGCTGGTTCTCGTGACGCGCCGGGCGCGGTATTCGCCCCTCCCTGCGACACGACCGCTCCAGCGGGCTGCAGCCGAGCAGCGGCGCGAGCTCGGCTGCGGTCACCGCGCCGCGCTCGAAGACGTCGCCCCAGGTGTAGGCGAGGTGGCTCGAGCGCCGGCGGCGGGCGATGTCGTCCTCGAACGCCTTGCGGCTGGCGTGGAAGCGATAGCTGAGCAGTTCGACGGTCACGCCCGGGCGCTCCCAGCGGCAGTCGACCTTGTCGCCGGCGTCGTCGATGTTCGTGCGCGGGAGCGGCAGCCCGTAGCGACGCAGCAGCGCGAGGAAGCCGTCCTCGAGATCGCTCAGGGTCACGTCGGCACCGAGCGCGCGGCGCAGCTTCGCGGCGCCCTTCTTCGTCGGGTTGCGCGCGATGCACGCCTCGACCTGGCGCTGCGTCACGCGGTGGCGGATCCAGGCCTCGTGACAGGCGCGGGTCAGCTCGACGAGCGACAGGCGCGGCGCGACGTCGAGCAGGATCCGCGGGACGGTGGTCATCGGAATGCCGTGAACGCGCATGACGTCGGCGGGGTGCAGCACCCGGACGCGGTGCAGCACGAGACCGGCTCGCGTCCTTCCGGCCGCGGTCGCGACGGTGATCTCCGCGCGCGCCGGGCGCGGCGACACGATCCGTACCGCGTGCGCGGCGGAGCCGTGGCTGACGGCGGATCGATCGCCGCCCGCGAGCGCCGCGGCCATCAGGTCGCCCAGCAGCGACGGCGCCGTGTGGCCGACCGCGTAGACGCCGACGTGCACGAGATGCAGACGCCCGTCGGCGCGCCATCGCTTGATGCGCTCCCGATCGATGCCCGCCGCCACGAGCTGCGGGTGCGAGATCCGGCCGTGCTGGCGGCCGGCGATCCTGTCGATCGTGTCGAACGAAGGGCGCATCTGACCCCTTGAGGCGACACGACCGCAGTTCTCGCCCCCCGCGGCGCCCGTCGTGTCGCGCGAGGGGGCGCTATCCGCACCTCACGCGACACGACCGTCTCATGGTCGCGACTAGCGCGCTTGAGCGCGACACGCGCCGTATGCGGTGAACGGCCCGCGCGCGACGAGCGGTCGTCCGGGCGGCGGCCGGTTCGTCGCGCGGCTGACCCCGTCGGCGCGCCCGAAGCGCCGTTGAAACTTCTCGTCGCCGGTGATGTAGACCGCCACCGCGCCCGCGCCGCGGCCGCCGGCACGGGTCTGGACGGCGCGCGCGTCGGCGTCGAGCAGCCAGCGCGCGTCGGGCACGAGCCGGTAGGTCGGGAACGTCAGCGCGCCGCAGCGGATGCCGTCGCGGACACGCGGCTCGGCGAGCAGGCCGACGAGCTCGTCGTGCGTGCGCTCGATGAAGCGCAGCTCGTCGTAGAGCCGTCCGAAGCTCGATGCCTTGACCGCGAGGAACGCGACCCCGACCGCCAGCGCCGCGACCGCCAGGCGCCGCCAGCGCTCGCGCACGGGTCCGTCCGGGATCGTCGTGAAGCCGAGCACGGCGTAGCCCGCGAGCACGCACAGCGCAACCGCCGGCAGCGTCAGGTAGCGCGGGATCAGCGACAGGCCCGCGACGCCGATCGCGACGAACGTGATCGCGCCGGTGCCGACGAGCGCCAGCGGGACCGCCATCGGGCGCGCGCCGAAGCGGCGCACGGCGAGCACGAGCCCGGCGGCGCCGGCGAGCGCGACCGGCGGGCGCGCCATGTCGGCGAGGAAGGTGACGAACGACGCCGGCACGTTGCGCAACCCGCGCTCGCGGCCCAGCGACTCGGCCAGGTCGCTGGTGGAATGCAGGCTGAACAGCGGATCGCCGGTGACGGCGAGATCGACCAGCGCCCACAGCAGCGGGCCGATCGCGGCGATCGCCAGCAGCGCTGCGCGCGCGCGCAGCTCGCGGCCGGGCAGGCACCACAGCCAGTACAGGCCCGCGAGCACCCACGCCTCCGGGCGCAGCAGCCCCGCCGCCGCCAGCAGCGCCATCGGGGCGAAGCCGCGGCCGGGGCTGCGCGCCTCCAGCGCCGCCGCCCAGATCGTCAGCGCCAGGAACGGCACGTCGACGAACGCGCGCACCGCGTACAGCGCGAACGCGAAGCTCGACCCGACGAAGACCGCGCCCGCGATCGCGACCGCGCGACCGAACAGCTCGCGGCCGAGCGCGTACGTGCCCGCGACGAGCGCGACGAGGCTGAGGATCGTGACGAGCACGAGCAGCCGGTCGGCGTCCTCGCCGGCGAGCGACAGCAGCGCGCCGAGCGCGAGGTAGAGCGGGTGCTGGGTCGGCGCCGCGTACTCCTCGAAGCCGGGCGCGCTGCCCGCGAGCAGGTCGCGGCCCCAGACGAGGTGGTGGTAGGCGTCGTAGTCGGGATACGTCGGGACGAGCGCCCAGGCCAGCACCGCGCCGAGCACGAGCGCGCCCAGCGCCAGGCGCTCCCTCACGGCTCGGGCTCGGACGGCGGCGGGCGCAGCGCCGCGCCGACCGCCAGCAGCGCCCACGCGAGCGGGTCCTCGAGGAAGGCCGCGTACAGCAGCGTGTGCACGACGAGGGCGACGAACGCCGCCGCGACCGCCGCGCGCGCGATCGACCGCCGCGCGCCGCGCAGCAGCGTGCCGATCGCCACGACGACGAGCGCCAGGTAGAGGACCAGCCCGCCGATGCCCTGCTCGGCCGCGACCGTGATCGGGATCGTGTGCGAGGCCGCCGACGCGCGCTCGCTGGAGGCCTTCTCCTGCTGGCGGTACTCGGTCTTGAACGCGCCCGCGCCCCAGCCCTGCAGCGGCCGCTCGCGGGCGAGCTCGATCCCGCCCTTGACGAGCGACCAGCGCCCGCTGGAGACGTTGTCGGCAGAGCCGTCGAGGCCGACCGCGCCGGGTACGGCCACGACGACGAGCGCCCCCGCGACCGCGACCGCGGCCACGATCGCGACCGCGCGCCTGGTTCCCCAGCGCAGCGCTCCCAGCACGACGAGGCCCGCGAGCAGCGCGGTGAACGACGACTGCGAGAGCGTCAGCACGAGGCCCGCCCACAGCAGCACGAGCGCCGCCGTGCAGGCGGCGGCGAGCGCGCGGCGCCGGCACCACAGCAGGATCGCGACGAGGCCGAGCATGACCGTCGCGAGGAAGCGGCCGTAGATGTTCGGGTCGAAGAACAGCGAGTTGACGCGGAAGTAGGACTCGAACTGGTTCGAGCTGATGACCTTCGGGTTGAGCAGCAGCTCGCGCTTGGCGTACTCGACGAAGCCGATCCCGGCGAACGCGACCGCCAGCGCCAGCAGGACGAGCAGGCACTGCGCGGCGAGCCGCTGCGTCCATCGCATCCGCACGAGCAGCGCGTACAGCAGCGCGAACGGGACGTAGAAGAAGATCGTCTGCGCCAGCGCGCCGTCGAAGTCGGTCGAGTAGGCCGCCTGCGCGGCGTAGAGCACGATCGCGCCGGCGAGCAGCCACTCCAGCAGGCCGCGCTCGTGGTCGCTCTCGGCGGGCCGGTCGTCGTCGAGGCCGCGTGGCGCGCGCAGGCGCGGCAGCGCGTGGGCGAGCGCGCCGGCGGCGATCACGAGGTACAGCGGCAGCAGCAGGTTCGCCGTGTCGCCGCCGGCCTCGATCGGGATCCGGAACGGCAGCGCCGCGGCGGCGCCCAGCGCCAGCAGCTCGGGCCTGCGGTGGATCGCAAACGCGCCGATCGCGAGCACGGCGAGGCCGCAGCCGACGGCGACGAGCAGCACGAGCGGCCGCTCGCGCAGCGCCTCGAACTGCGGCGTCGACCAGATGTTCGCGACCAGCAGGACGGGCGTCAGGACGAGCGCGCCGAGCATCGCCGCCGCGCGGCCGCGCGGCGACCGCGCCAGCAGGACGACGGCCGCGAGCAGCGCCGCGACGACGACGCCCGTCGTCTGGGCGAGGTCGCCGAGGGTTGTCACGACGGCGATCATCGGCTGCGCAGCAGCGTCCACATGCGATCGAGCAATTCGGCGAACTCGGGGCTGTCGCGCAGGCGCGCCGAGAAGTCGGGCATCCCGGGGCGGATCACGAGGCCTTCGCCGAAGCGCGCGGCGACGATCACCTGGCGCGGCCGCGTCTCCTGCGTCGCCGCTGCCGCGACGACGGCGTCGGCGCCGCCGCGCACGTCGAGCGTCTGCTCGAACGCGGCGACGGCGCCGAACTGGCCCGCGGTGCCGGCGAACAGGTCGATCTCGTCGCTGACGTTGACGAGCGAGACGGGCTCGGGAGGCCGCACGATCGACCGCAGACGGGCGCCGAAGAGGTCGCGCTGGGTCGGCAGCGTCGGCGCGATCGCGCGGCCGCGCGGGGTCAGCGTGACGCTGCGCCGCAACGATTGCGTCCCGACGGACAGCAGCGTGCCGCCCGCTCGCACGAAGCCGCGCAGGGCGCGCGCGACGCGGCCGTCGAGCCAGCGCGTGTCGCCGGCGAGGATCACGCCGCGGTGACCGGCGAGCTTCGGCCCCTCGCCGCGAGCCAGCGCGACGTCGGTCGTGATGTCGTAGCGGCGCCCCTCGCGGTCGAGCTGGGACAGCAGCAGCGCCTCGTTGCGGCGGATCTGCGGTGGGATGCCGTCCTTCACGTAGGGCCTGCCGATCAGCCCCGTCGGCAGCCCGGCGTCGAGCGTGTCGGGCCGTCCGTCGCCGTCGTCGTCGACGGGGTTGCGGCCCTGCCACGTCGTCACCGGCAGGACGACGAGCACGTCGCGTTGCTGCTGGGACTGCACGATCAGCGGCGTCGCGGTGCGGCGGGTGCGCGTGCGGACCTCGAACAGGTACAGGCCCGACTTGCCCCCCGGCGCGGCGAAGCGCACGCGCCGCGAGCGCGTGCCGCTGCCGTCCTTTCTGACCGCGCTCGAGCCCACGCGGCGCACCTTCCAGGTGAAGCGCGCGCCGGCCGACTCGACGGCGACGAGCGCGTCCTCGCCCGCCATCACCGGCGACGCCGGTGCCCGCGCGCGCAGGTAACGCACGGTGATGCCGCCCCGGCCGGGCAGCGCGCGCCCGTACTCGTTGCGCGGCGGCAGCGGCACCGAGCTGCCGATGTTGCCGGCGCGGTCGCGCGCGCGCACGGCCACGAGGTACGTGCCCGCGGCGACGCGGCGCCCGTCGCGGGTGCCGTCCCACTCCCATGTGGTCGCGTCGTCGCGGAGCTTCACGGGTTCGTCGAAGACCGCGCGCACCGGACGCACGTCGGTGCGGTAGACATCGATCTCCTTGCGCCGCCCGGGCGCGTGGAAGGAGACGCGCGCCGGCGCGCCGCTGTCGGTCGGCAGCAGCTCGGCGCCCGGTGTCCTGACCGGCCCGATCGAGCGCAGCAGCACGTTCGGCGGGGTCGTGTCCTTGATGAGGTTGCGCGGCAGCACGATCGCACGGGCCTGGCGGCGCAGGTTGACGCGGATGCGGTACGTGCCGTCGGGGACGCTGCGCCTGCCGTCGTCGGTCCCGTCCCAGACGAGCCGCAGGCGCCGATCGGCCGCCAGCCGGCGGTTCGCGATCAGCCTGCGCACCGGGTCGCCGTCGCTGTCGACGACCGTCACGGCGACGTCGTCGGTGCGCTTGAGGCGAAAGGAGACGCGTGCGCGGTCGAAGCGCCCGTCGCGGTTGGGGGAGAAGTACGGCGACTGGCGCGTGACGTCCTGGACCAGCGGCGGCGTGCTCTTGAGCTCCTGCGCGACGAAGAAGGCGCCGAACGTCGCGCACACGAGCAGCGCAAAGACGATGCGGGCGGTCGCGCTCACGTCCGTGGGCTCGGCGCGACGCTCACCGCCGGCAGCCGAAACAGCGCGCAGTTGCCGACCGACCCTCCCGGCGGGCACTCGATCGCGCCGACCGCGCGGATCGCGCCGCCGTGGGTCACGACGACCGCGGGCAGCGGCCCGGCGGCGACCTGCGCCAGCGCCGCGCTGACGCGCGCCGTCTGCTCGGCGACCGACTCGCCGCCGGGGAAGCGGAACGTCGGGTCGGCCGCGCGCCAGCGCTCCCAGGCCGCGGGCGCCTCCGCGATGACGTCGGGGATCATCCGGCCCGACCAGTCGCCCCCGTCGGCCTCCATCAAGCGCTCGTCGAGGATCGGCTCGAGGCCGAGCTCGTCGCCGATGATCTGCGCCGTCGCGCGGGCGCGCTGCAGCGGGCTCGTGTAGAGCGCCTGCACGCCCTCCGCGCGCAGGATCCGTGCGAGCGCGCGCGACTGCTCGCGACCGCGCTCGTTGAGCAGCGTGTCGCGCCGGCCCTGGAAGCGAGCGGCCGCGTTGTCGTCGGTCTCCCCGTGGCGCACGAGCAGAACCTCATTCGAGCCGGCCATCCGGACTCCCCCTATGGAGCTATTCGATCTGGTCGGAGCCGACGATGACGGTGACGTCCGCCGTCGCGGCCGCCGTCGTGTTGGCGTCGGCGGCCTGCACGGAGCCGCTGTCGACCCCCATGATCTTCGCGACGGCCAGCGCCGCCTTCTCGTTGTCGGCGCTGTAGGACACGACGGTGGTCGGCACGCTCTGGTCGGAGTTCGTGTCGACGGTGCCGATCGTGAAGCGCTGCTCCTGGATCTTGTTCGCGACGGCGCGCGCGAGGCCCGTCTGCGTCGTGCCGTTGAGCACCGCGATGTTCGTCGCTCGGCGCTCGGCGCTCGTCAGCGCGGTCGCCGAGGAGCCCGACCCCGACCCGGCCTGCGACTCGCCGCCTGCGGCCGAGCCGCCCGGCGACTCTTCGACGGACGGCGTGTTGCCGAAGTCGTTGGGCGGCGGCGCGCTCCCCTCGTCGCCCGACAGCACGATCATCAGCACGACGGCCACGAGCACCATCGCGACGGCGCCGCCCACGATCATGCCGACGCGGGCGCGGGAGAGACCGAACCTGCCGACGTCCTCGTCGTCGTCCACGAGCCGGTGCGGCGGCAGCGGCGGTGGTGGTGGCGGCGGCGGGCTCGGGCGCGGCGGCAGCGGCTCGGGGCGCGCCGCGGCGGACTCGGCCGTGTCCTGGTTCGTCGCGCCGTTCGCGGGCGTCGCGATCGCGCGCGAGTCGGCCGCGACGCGGGCCGCAGCGGTCGCGGCGGGCGGCGTCGCGGCCGTGGCGGCGGGCGGCGGCGTCGGCGTCGCGGTCACCATCGGCCGGCCCGTAGGAGACGGCGCGGGCGTCGGTGTCGGTGCGGGCGGCGGTGTCGGCGTCGGCGTGGGCGTCGCTGCAGCGGGCGTGGCCGGCAGCGTGCCGGGCGCGGAAGCGACCGGGATCGATCCGGGTGCGGGCGCTGCGGGACTCGGCGGGACCGGGCGCGCGAGCTGACCCGGCGGCGGCACCGTGCCTGCAGCAGGTGTCGGCGCCGGCGTTGGCGCGCCCGGCGGTTGGGCGCCGATGCTCGCGTAGACGGCGGCGGCCGCGGCCGTCGCGCGCGCCTCCGCCGACTGTTGCGCGGCCGCGGTGGCCGGCAGCAGCGGCTGCGGCTGCGCGACGACGCGCCGCTGGGCGTCGGCCTGGACGCGCTCGGCGAGCTCGGCGTCGCGCTCGGGCGCGCGGCCGGCCCACTCGCGCAGGCGCTTGACCTCCCGCGCCTGCGTGAAGTACAGCAGCGCGAGAACGCCGAGTCCGATGATCGACGCGTAGCCGGCGTAGGAGCCGACCTGCTCGACGACGCGGCCCGCGGAGGCAGCGATGATCGTCGCGCTCACGACTGCGCGCCGTCGCTCATCGGTCGTGGTTCGGCAGAGATCACAGCGGCCTCGGGCTCAGATCGAGGGATCCTAGTGGGAGCGACCTCCGGAACCGCCGACAGCTCGGACACCTTGGCGGCGAGACCGGCCGCATCGCCTTCCAGGACGAGCAGCCCGATCTGGTCGAACATCTCGTCGACGACCCGCGGCGGGCGCGGGTCGCGCTCGGCGCGCAGGATCTTCTCGGCGGGGGTCGGCTGCGGGCGCTCGTACGGGTTGAAGAGCTCCTCGTGCAGCTTCTCTCCGGCGCGCCGGCCGACGACCTCGATCGCGATGTCGCGCTCGGGATCCAGACCCGAGAGCTCGATCATCGTGCGCGCCAGGTCGATGATCCGCACCGGCTCGCCCATCTCGAGCACGTAGATCTCACCGTTGCCCGTCCCCTTCGTCAGGCCGCCCGCGCGGATGATGAGCTGCACGGCCTCGGGAATCGTCATGAAGTAGCGCGTCATCCGCTCGTCGGTCACCGTCACCGGGCCGCCCAGCGCGATCTGGCGGCGGAAGATCGGCACGACCGAGCCCGACGAGCCGAGCACGTTGCCGAAGCGCACGGCGCAGAAGCACGTGGTCGCGAAGCGCGCCTGCTCGGCCTCGAGCGCGAACTCGGCGAGCGCCTTGGAGGCGCCCATCACCGTCGACGGGTCGACCGCCTTGTCGGTCGAGACGAGCACGAACGTCTTGACCTTCGTCTGGCCGGAGATGCGCGCCATCAGCCGCGTCGCGATCGCGTTGTTGCGCACCGCCTCGACCGGGTTGGACTCCATCAGGCCGACGTGCTTGTAGGCGGCGGCGTGGAAGACGATCGTCGGGCGGTAGGCGTCGAAGATCTCGCGCATCCGCTCCTCCTCCTTGCAGTCGGCAAGGACGGCGTCGAGCGTCGAGGGGTGGACGTGACGGTCGTCCTCCAGCTCGCGCTGGATCTGAAAGAGGTTGTCCTCGGCGTGGTCGAGCAGGATCAGCCGACGCGGCGCGACGCGGGCGATCTGGCGCGAGAGCTCCTTGCCGATCGAGCCGCCCGCGCCCGTGACGAGGACGACCTCGGAACTCAGGTAGGCGCCGACGCGGTCGAGCTCCATCCGCACCGGCTCGCGGCCGAGGATGTCCTCGATCTGCACGTCGCGTACCTGGCGCACCGCGGTGGCGCCGCTCTGCAGCAACTCGAAGACCGTCGGCAGCGTGCGGACGGGGATGCCGCGCTCGCGGCAGGAGCGCACGACGTTCGCGCGCAGGATGCCCGGCGCCGAGGGGATCGCGATCGTGACCTCGTCGGGCTCGACCTCGTCGAGGATCCGGCCGAGCTCGTCGGTCGTACCGAGCACGCGCACGCCGTCGACGCGCAGGCGCCGCTTGAGCGGGTCGTCGTCGACGAAGCCGACCGGCTTGAGTCCCAGCTCGGGGTTGCGCAGGATCTCGCGCAGGACGAGCCGCCCGCCGTCGCCGGCGCCGACGATCAGCAGCCCGCGCGCGTCCTTGCTCGCGCGAAAGCCGCGCAGGGGGCGCTCGTAGACCGTGCGCGCGACGAAGCGCCCGCCGCCGACGAAGGCGAGCATGAGCAGCAGGTGCAGCGCCAGGACGCCCGACGGCGTCGTGACCGTCGTCTCGAAGCCGTCGACCGTGCGCGTGACGGGCTTGGCGACCGCGACGTACAGCAGCAGCAGCAGCGCCGCGACGACGACCGCCTGGACGATCGCGGCGTAGTCGCGCTGGGTGACGTAGCGCCACCACTTGCCGTACAGGCCGAAGCCCACGAAGACGACGAGCGAGCCGGCGACGACGGGGATGATCGTCGCTTCGAAGAGGTCCTCGTAGCGTCCCGGGACGCCCGCGGGGCCGTCGAAGCGCAGCCGGTAGGCCAGCCAGTACGCGAGCGCGACCAAGAGCCCGTCGACCGCGAGCTGGGGCAGCGAGTGGCGGTGGAGAGGCAGGGCCGCCGAACGGATCCGTCGGCGCATCGCGGCCGATTGTACGGCGGTCGGCGGCGCAAGGGTCTGTTCCCGCAGATCGTCGGTCCCGCGCGCTGCGAGATTCGCGATCGGGCTCGCGCTGACGGCGGGCGTCGCGGTCGGCGTCGCCGTGACCGAAGACGGCGTGCGCGACGCGTGGCGCGGCGCGGGTTGGACCGGGGCCCAGAGTGGTCGACCAGACGCTCAGCAGACCGTCGCTGCATCGCTGCTGCGGGCGCGCTGGATCGAGCTTAGGGTAGGCGTGACCGACCCCGAGCCTGGAGGCAGGATGAACATCAGTGGCGTCGACTTCATCACCGTGCCGACGCGCGATTTCGCGCAGGCGGCGGACTTCTACGAGAACGTGCTCGGGCTCGAGCGGTCGATCCGCTGGGGCGACCGGCCCGCGGGCGAGTTCGAGACCGGCTCGCTGACGATCGCGATCATGCAGTCCGACGCGTTCGGTCTGCAGTTCTCAGCGCACAGGCACCCGATCGCCCTGCATGTCGACGACGTCGCGTCCGCGCGCGCCGAGCTCGAGGCGCAGGGCGTGACGTTCTTCGCCGACACGATGGACAGCGGCGTCTGCCACATGGCCCATTTCGCCGATCCCGACGGCAACGCGCTCATGCTCCACCACCGCTACGCGCCGCGGTCGGGCTGAGCGGGTCGCGCCAGCAGCTCCGCGAGCAGCGCCGGGTCGCGGCGCACGCGCTCGGCGTCGCGCGCGCCGGCCGGGCGCTTGACGAGCGACACGTCCTCGGCGCGTTCGAGCAGCTGCAGGCGCCCGGCGGCGATCAACCGCGCGTCGACGGCGCCGAGGCGGCCCTGGAACGTCGTCCAGACCGGCGTCCCGAGCGCGACGGCCTCGCGGTTCATCGTCCCGCCGGCGGAGACGACGAGGTCGGCGTAGGCGATCAGCGACTGCGCGTCGATCGCTCGCTCGGGGACGAGGAAGTCGCGTCCGCGCAGTTCTTCGCGCTGCTGGGGCGTGCGCGGCAGGACGACCGTCTGCGTGCCGCGCAGGCGCTCGAGCACGCCGCCCAGGACGTCGTTGTCGAAGCGGTGATACAGCGATACCGCGGGCGCCGTGCGGACGACCGCGATCGGCTGCGCCGGGTCGAGCGCGAGCTCGTCCAGGACAGCCGGGTCGGGCACGAAGTCGGCGAGGTAGTACTCCTCCTTCAGGCCCTCGTAGGCGGCGATCTTGCGTTCCGTCGCGCCGTAGCGCGCCAGCCGCTGCGGCTCGATCGCGTCCGGCACGACGACGGTCTGGGCGAGGCGGCAGTTGACCGTGTGCTGCACGGTCGCCCACTCGTAGTCGAACATCGTCGAACAGGGGATCCGCAGCAGCCGCGCGGCGACCGTGACGTCGTTGGAGCCGTGGCCGAGGGCGAGGTCGAAGCGCCGTCCGCGCGCCCAGCGCGCGAGCGCGGTCGAGCGCGAGACGAGCCCCAGCCCCTTCGCCGCGAGCCTGCCGCCGCGATGGCGGCCGACGACCGTGTGGTCGATCCCGAAGCGCTCGAGCAGGCCGAGCGTCTGGGCGAAGTCGCGCGCGGTGATCGTCACCTCGTGGCCCTGCGCGCGCAGCACCGCGACGATCGGCCGCAGCACGAGCACGTGCGGGCTGTTCGTGAGGTCGACCCAGACGCGCATCCGAGGCGCCGAGGCTATCCGCTGGATTGGCCGGGCGATCTCCACGCGACCCTGACACGCCGTCGATGCTCGACCCACTAGCCTGCAGCCGCGTGTTCGTCGTCGCCTCCCTGACGGACCCGATCGTCGAGTTCGCGACCAATGTCGTCGCCGACCTCGGTCTTCCGGGCGTCTTCATCCTCATGCTGCTCGAGAGCGCATGCATCCCGATCCCGAGCGAGGCGACGATGCTGTTCGCCGGCTTCAACGTCTCCGAGGGCGAGTACAGCCTCGTCGCGGTGACGCTCGTCGGCTCGGTCGCGAACCTCGTCGGCTCGTGGGTCGCCTATGCCGTCGGCTACTACGGGCGCGTCGACCTGATCGAGAAGCACGGCCACAGGGTCTTCATCAAGCCCCATCACCTCGTCGTGGCCGACCGCTGGTTCGAGCGTCACGGCGACGCCACGGTCTTCTTCACGCGGATGCTGCCGATCATCCGCACGTTCATCTCGCTGCCGGCCGGCGTCGCGAAGATGCCGTTCATCCGCTTCTCGGTGCTGACGTTCCTCGGCTGCCTGCCGTGGGTCTTCATGCTGACGTTCATCGGCCAGCAGGTCGGCGAGAACTGGACGGACTGGAAGGACTCGCTGCACTACTTCGACTACTTCGTGGCGGCCTGCATCATCGGCGGCGTCGCCTACCTGATCATCAAGCACCGCCGCCGCGGCGGGGGCGGGGACGCGCCCGTCGGTCCGGCCGAGCCCGCGGCCGATGCGTCGCACGGCTGACGCAGCGCGCCTGCGCACCCGCGACGCGATCGCGCTCGGGCTGCTGCATGGGCCGGCGGAGCTGCTGCCGGTCTCCTCGTCGGGCCATGTCGCGGTCGTGCCGTGGCTGTGCGGCTGGCCCTACAGCCGCCTCGACGGCGAGCTGCGCAAGGCCTTCGAGGTCGCGCTGCACGCCGGCACGGCGGCGGCGCTGCTCGTCGGCCTGCGCGACGAGGTCGGCGAGGCGGCGCGCGTGCTGGACCGGCGCCGGATCGAGCTCCTCGTCTTGAGCTTCGTGCCGCCGGCGATCGTCGGCTTCGTCTTCGAGCGGCCGATCGAGCGACGGCTGGGCACGCCCGCAACCGTCGCCGCCGGCCTCGCGATCGGCTCGCTCGCGATGGCGGCGGCCGATGCCCGCAGCAGCGGCGAGCGCCGTCGCGAGGACTCGAACGCCTCCGACGCGCTGTGCCTGGGTCTCGCGCAGGCCTGCGCGCTGATGCCGGGCGTGTCGCGCAACGGCGCGACGCTGGCGGCGGCGCGGGCGCGCGGCTTCGCGCGCCAGGACGCGAGCGTGCTGTCACGCCACTGCGCGCTGCCGATCATCGTCGGCGCGACCGCGCTGAAGGGCACGCGCCTCGCGCGGCGCGGCCTGCCGGCGGGCACCGCGGGCGGGTTCGCCGCGGGGATCGCCGCGTCCTTCGCGACGACGCTGCTCTCGATCCGGGTCATCCGCAGCGTCGACCGCGGCCACTCGCTGGCGCCCTACGCCGCCTACCGGGTCGGTCTGGCGGCGCTCGTCGTGCGGCGGCTGCGGCGGGGGTAGCCCGCCGCGCCCGGCAGGGCGCGTGCGGCGCGCGGCGATGAGTTCTTGCGTCTGCGCGAGTCTTGGGGGCATGAGCAATCCCACGCAGGTTCCCACGACGATGTCCAACATCGGTGTCGCGATGTTCACGATCGCCGATCAAGACGCGGCGATCGCGTACTACACCCAGACGCTCGGCTGGGAGCTGCGGGCCGACGTCCCCTTCGGCGACGAGGGCGCCAACCGCTGGGTCGAGGTCGCCCCGCCGGGCTCGGCCTGCCGGCTCGCGCTCAACCCGCCGATGGGCGGGCAGCCGGGTGGCGGTGCCGTCGGCGTCGAGACCTCCGACGTCGAGGCCGAGTACGCGCGCGTCACGGCGATCGACGGCGTCGCCGCCGGCGAGATGATCGGTGGCGAAGGCCCGGTCCCGCGGATGTTCTCGATCGAGGACCCCGACGGCAATTCCATCTGGGTCGTCGAGTCGACCTGAGGACGCAGCGCGCCGGTCGTGTCGATCCGAGGGGCGCATGGCGCACCCGAGGCGACACGACCGGCGCTGGCGCCGCCCCGCGCTGCGCTAGGTTCGCTTGCGTGCCGCCCGACGACGCCTACGCAGCCGCCGGCGTATCGATCGCCTCCAGCGACGCGGGCGTGCGCGCGCTCGTCGACGTCCTGCGCACGATCGACAGCGGGCGGCCGAGCCGCTCGCTGCTGGGCTCGGGTCATTACGCCAGCGTGCTGCAGATCGGCCCCGACCTCGCGATCGCGCTGTCGACCGACGGCGTCGGCTCCAAGCTCGTCGTCGCCGAGCAGACCGGGCGCCTGGACACGGTCGGGATCGACTGCATCGCGATGAACGTCAACGACCTCATCTGCGTCGGCGCCGACCCGCTGGCGATGCTCGACTACCTCGCCGTCGAGCAGCCCGACCCGGTCGCGCTGGCACAGATCGCGATCGGCCTGAAGACCGGCGCCGAGGACGCGGGAATCGAGATCCCGGGCGGCGAGCTGGCGGTGCTGCCCGAGCTCATCCGCGGCCACCCGAGCCCCAACGGCTTCGACCTCTGCGGCGCGGCGTTCGGCACGGTCGCGCCCGACGCGATCGTCACCGGCGCGACGATCGCACCGGGCCACGCCCTGATCGGCTTGCCCTCCAGCGGCCTGCACTCCAACGGCTACACGCTCGCGCGCCACGCCCTGCTCGAGCAGGGCGGCCTCAGCCTCGACGACAGACCCGACGAGCTCGGCGGCGCCTCGGTCGCCGATGCGTTGCTCGAGCCGACGGTCATCTACGTGCGCGCGATCCGCGCCCTGCTCGCCTCACCGCGCGACGTGCACGGCCTCGCGCACATCACCGGCGGCGGTCTGACGAACCTGCTGCGTCTCAACGACGGCGTCGGCTTCGCGATCGACTCGCCGCTGCCGGTGCCGGCGATCTTCGGCCTGATCGCGCGCTGCGGCAACGTCGGCGCGGACGAGATGTGGGACGTCTTCAACATGGGCTGCGGCTTCGTCGCCGTCGTCGCGGCCGCCGACGCCGACGAGGCGGTCGCGCTGCTGTCGGCCCGCCATCCGGGCACGGCGCGGATCGGCACGGTCACCGAGCGCGCCGGGCGGATCGAGCGCGGATCGTAGCCCGCTACGACGCCGGCTGCTGTCGGCCGAGCGTCCTCGCGAGGCGCCCGGTCGCCGGGTTCCAGAGGCAGACGTCCTTGTCCTCGCCGGCGCTCGCGAGGAGGTTGCCGTCGGGCGAGAAGGCGATCGTCCAGACCGAGTCGGTGTGGGCCGCGAGGATCGCGATCTGGGCGAGGCTCTCGAGGTCCCAGAGGCGCACGGTCTTGTCCTCGCCGGCGCTCGCCAGCGTCCGCCCGTCGGGCGAGAAGGCGACGGCCGAGACCCAGTCCTCGTGTCCCTCGACGATCGCCATGTGCGGACCGCCCGCCGGATCCCAGATGCGCACGGTGCCGTCGTCGCCGGCGCTCGCGATGCGCCCGCCGTCGGGCGCGAACGCGACCGCGCGGACCCAGCTCGTGTGGCCCTCCAGGACGCCCTGCGGCTCGCCGCCGGCGGGATCCCACAAGCGCACGGTGCCGTCCCCGCCGGCGCTGGCCAGCGTCGTGCCGTCGGGCGCGAAGGCGAGCGCGCGCACGCGGCCGGCGTGGCCGTCGATGAGCAGCGCCTGCTCGTGCGACGCCGCGTCCCAGATGCGGACCTTGCCGTCGCCGCCGGCGCTCGCCAGCGAACGGCCGTCGGGGGCGAAGGCGACCGCGCGGACACGGCCGGCGTGGCCCTCGAGGACCGCCGTCTGCTCGCCGCTGGCGGGGTTCCACAGGCGCACCATCGCGTCGTCGCCGCCGCTGGCCAGCAGCGTCTCGTCGGGGGAGAAGGCGACCGCGCGGACACGGCCGGCGTGGCCCTCGAGGACGCGGATCTGGCGCCCGGCGCGCGGATCCCAGAGGCGCACGGTGCCGTCGTTTCCCGCGCTCGCGAGCGTCGACCCGTCCGGCGAGAAGGCGACCGCGCGCACGACGCTCGTGTGCCCGTCGGCGACCGCGCGCGCCGGCGGGGCGGACGCGGCGGCGGTGCCGAGGGCCGCTTCGAGGAGCGCGACGCGCTGCTCGAGGTGCTGCACCCGTTCGGCGAACGTCTTCTGCGGCGAGGCGCTCATCCCGCCCGCAGCTTATGCGAGTTGCCAGGACTGTCGGCGCGGGGTATGGGACCGACAGAGGATGCTCGATCGATGCCCGCGAATAGGACCTGACGTGGCACACCCGCAAGCGACTGCACAATAGAGCGATGGCATCGCCCGTCGGCACGCTGCTCTCCAAGCGATACCGCCTCGACGCACAGGTCGGCACGGGCGGTATGTCGACGGTCTATCGCGCCTTCGACACGGTCCTCGAGCGCCAGGTGGCGATCAAGCTCATGCACCGCGAGATCGCCGACGACTCCGACCAGCTGGAGCGCTTCCGGCGCGAGGCGCGCGCCGTCGCGCAGCTCAACCACCCGCACATCGTCGGCGTCATCGACGCCGGCGAGGAGAGCGACGCGGAGGACGGCTTCGCGACGCCGTACATCGTCTTCGAGTACGTCGAGGGCGAGACGCTCAAGCAGCGCATCCGCCGCAACGGGCGGTTGCCGATCGCCGAGTCGCTGGCCTACTCGATCGAGATCGCGCGCGCGCTCGGCGCCGCCCACGAGCGCCAGATCGTGCACCGCGACGTCAAGCCGCAGAACGTCCTGATCGATGAGGAGGGCGTGGCGAAGGTCACCGACTTCGGCATCGCGCGCACGTTGCACCAGGACGGGTTGACCGCCGACGGGCGCGTGCTCGGCACGACGGACTACGTCTCGCCCGAGCAGGCGCTCGGGCACGCCGTCTCGGGCCAGTCGGACCTCTACTCGCTGGGCGTCGTGCTGTTCGAGATGCTCACCGGTGACGTGCCGTTCAAGGGCGAGAACCAGATCGCCGTCGCGATGAAGCACGTCCGCGAGCAGCTTCCCGACGTGCAGATCCGTCGCCCCGAGGTGTCCGCCACGCTCGCCGCCGTGCTCGACCGCGCGACCGACAAGGCGCTTGACCGCCGCTATCCCGACGCGCGCGCGATGATCGCCGAGCTCGAGGACGTGCTGGCGATCGAGACCGCCCGCACCGGCCAGGTCACCGGCGAGGCGACGACCGTGCTGCGCAGCCTGCCCGAGACGACGCGACGGCGCGTGCCGCTGCGCGCCCGCAGCTCGAGGAAGGCGCTGCTGGCGCTGCTCGCGCTCGTCGTCGTCACGACGCTCGCGCTCGTCTACGGGGCCACGCAGCAGACCGAGCGCGGCACCGGCGAGCGCGAGCAGGTCGCGCCGACGCCGCAGGGGTTGCAGTCCGTACCGCTGCGCCAGCGCGCGGCCTCGGACTTCGATCCGCTCGGCGGCGACGGCGAGCACCCGGAGCAGACAAGCGCGCTCGTCGACGGCGTCTCCTCGACGACATGGGCGACGGAGCGCTACGACGGCGGCACGCTGAACAAGGAGGGCGTCGGCGTCGTCATCGACGCGTCGCCGGGCGTCGCGGCGCGCAAGCTGACGATCCGCACGCCGACGCCGGGCTTCGAGGCGTCGATCTGGGTGGCGCCCAACGGCCGGCCGTCGACGCCGCCGCCGAAGGGCTGGACGCTCGTCAGCTCGCCGGTCGTGACGATCGGCTCCAGCGAGGAGATCGACCTCGACACGGCCTCCAACCGCTACCGCCGCTACCTCGTCTGGATCACGAAGCTGGCGCCCGGCGAGCAGGTCGTGCGGATCTCCGAACTGCTGCTGTACCGGTGATCGCGACCGCGCTCGTCGCCTCGCCGCAACGAAGATCAGCCGTCACGTCCCGGGCGGTACGGGCGGCTATCGCAAGGCCTGCGACACGACCGGCGCGCAGACGCACGACGGCCTGCTGACCGAGGCGCGCTTCACGCTCGACGTCGCTCGGCGCCTGCAGCGCCGGCTGGAGCGACTGGGCGCGCGCGTCGTCATGACGCGCACGTCCGACGACGGCGTCGGCCCCTGCGTCGACGAGCGCGCGGCGATCGGCAACCGCGCGCGGGCCGACCTCGCCCTATCGATCCACGCCGACGGCGGGCCGCCGCGCGGCCGCGGCTTCCACGTCATCGCGCCGCTGCCCGGGCGCGCCGTACGCCCGTCGATCGTCGCGCCCTCGCTGCGCTTCGCGCGCCAGCTGCGCGCGCGGCTGGACGCGATCGGCCTGCGCCGCGCGAACTACATCGCCGGCGGCGACGGACTGGATCGGCGCAGCGACCTCGGCGGGCTGAACCTCTCGCGCGTGCCGAAGGCGTTCGTCGAGCTGGGCAACATGCGCAACGCGGGCGAGGCGCGGCGGCTGCGCCGCGGCGCGCAGCGCGACCGCTACGCGATCGCGCTGGCGCGGGCGATCCGCAGGACGCTTGTCCGCTAGGACGTGGCCCGCTGCGCGCGCACCTCACCTGCGAGCGCGTCCGCAGGCTGATCGGCCTGTGCGGACGCCTCGTCGAGCGCGGCGCGCAGGAGCGTGCGAGCCGACGAGCGCATCAGCTCGACGGCCTCCTCGCGGGCGAGGCCGCCGACGTCGGTGAGCCAGACGAGCGCCTCGATGCCGAGCGTCGCGCGGATGGCGAGCACGAGCGTCCGCAGGCGAGCCGGGGAGACGCGCTCGCGCAGCGGGGCGAGGGCATCGTCGAGCCATCCGATGACGTGTCCCCTGCGCAGGGGGAGGGCGTCTGGGCCGGTGCCGGCGGGATCGAGCGACAGTCGCAGCATCGTGCGCAGCTCGGGTTCGTGGTCGAGCAGCTGGAGCCCGACGCGCTCGGTGACGAGGTCCAGGCGCGCGAGCGGGTCCGCCGGCGCGTCGTCGTCGAGCAGCGAGCGCTGGTCGAGCTCGGGATAGGTGGCGAGCAGCAGCTCGCGCTGGTTGGGGAAGTAGCGGTAGGCGGTCGTGCGCGAGACCGCCGCGCGGGCCGCGGCCTGCTCGACGGTCGGCGCGGTGACGCCCTCGGCGAGCAGCTCGCGCGTGGCGTCGAGCATCGCGGCGCGCGTGCGCGCCTTCTGGCTCGTCCTGCCCGTCTTCTCATATGGGATTGACATGTCCATGATGGAACTGTAGTTTCGTGGGCACTGGCGTCCCATCTTAGTGACAGCCCGACGACGCGAAGGAGCACCATGAGCACCGCAACACCGATCATCAGGCAGGCCGGGGAGGGCGAGCAGATGTGGTTCGCAGGCGGAGGCGTCTTCACCTGGAAGGCCACCGCGGCCGAGACCGGCGGAGCCTTCCTGATGCTCGAGGACAGCATGGAGCGCAACAAGATGACCCCGATGCACCTGCATCCAGAACAGGACGAGGCGATCTACGTGCTCGACGGCGAGCTGCTCGTCGACATCGAGGGCGAGCAGCACACCGTCGGTCGCGGCGGCCTGTTCTACGCCCCGCGCGGCATCCCGCACGCCTTCATGGTGACCTCCGAGACGGCGCACGTGCTGGGGATCATGGTCGACGGGTCGGGCGAGGAGTTCTACCGCAGCGCCGGCCGAGCGATCACGTCGCCGGCCGACGCCGAGCAGCCCGCCGACTTCGCCCTGCTGCGGCAGGTCGCAGAGAGCTCCCCCTCGATCGAGCTCATCGGGCCGCCGCCGTTCAAGGCGCTCGCTCCCGCCGCGGCACCCGCCTGAGGCCGGCGCTGCTCGGACGCGACCCCAGCATGGCGACCGCGCCCAGCGCTGACCCACGCCGGACCCCGCATGCCGCACGCTCGGCGTGGACCGGCGACGATCTCGCGCGCGTCGGGGTCAGGCACGTCGTCGTCGCCGAGCTGCTCTGCGGCGCCGTCGACGTGCATGCGGGCGAGCGCGTGCTCGACGTCGGGGCAGGGAGCGGCAACGGCGCGCTCGGCGCGGCGCGGCGCGGGGCGCGGGTCACCGCCGTCGACATCTCCGACCGCGCGCTCGCGCTCGCCCGACGGCGCGCGGAGCTCGAGGCGCTGACCGTCGACACGCAGGTCGCAGATGCCGAGGCGCTGCCCTTCGACGACGCATCCTTCGATGTGGTGCTGTCGACGTTCGGCGTCATGTTCGCGCGCGACGCCAACCGCGCCGGCAACGAGTTGCTGCGCGTCTGCCGTCCCGGTGGGCGCATCGCGTTGGCCAACTGGACGCCCGACGGCTTCGTCGGCAACACGCTCGCGATCGTCGGTCGTCACGCCGCAGCGGCGGCCGCGGCCGCGGCCGGCCTCGGCGACGCCCTGACCTGGGGGCGGCGGGCCGGCCTGCGCACGCTGTTCGGCGACGGCGTCGAACTGCTGCACACGCGGAGGCGCGCCACCGACCTGCGCGCCGCGTCGGTCGCCGCGCACGTCGACGGCACGCGCGCCGCCGCGGGAGCCACGCGCCTCGTCCTCGAGCAGCTCGACGAGGACGCCCGGGCACAGCTCACGCGTGAGCTCACGTGCCAGGCCGAACAGCACAACACGGCGCGCGACGGCACCTTCGCGGCCGCCGCGCAGTACCTCGAGGCCGTCGCCGTGCGCAGCTCGTCGGCTCGCTCTTGAGCACGCGTCGTCGTCAGAAGCGGTAGCTGCGCTCGAGCGCGTGGCGCTCGAGCGCGAGCTCGCAGAGGCGCTCGACGAGCTCGGGGTAGCGCATGCCGCCGGCGGCCCAGAGCTTCGCGTAGACGCTCGTCGGCGTGAAGCCCGGCATCGTGTTGAGCTCGTTGAGCAGCACCTGCTCGCCCTCGACGAAGAAGTCCGCGCGGGCCAGCCCCGAGCAGCCGAAGCGGCCAAACGCCTCGACCGCAATCGCCTGTACGCGCTCGCGCGCGGCAGCGGAGATCCGCGCGGGCACGCGCAGCGCCATGCCGCCGGGCTCGTACTTGGCGGCGTAGTCGTACCAGTCGGCGCTGATGACGATCTCGCCCGGCTCGGAGGCCTGGGCGTCGCCGGCCGAGCCGAGGACCGAGCATTCGACCTCGGCCCCGTGGCTCATCGCCTCGACGATGACGTTCGGGTCGTGGGCGAACGCGGCGTCGAGCGCTGCGCCGAGCTGCTCGGCGGCCGCGACCTTGGCGATCCCGACCGACGAGCCGAGCCGGGCCGGCTTGACGAAGACCGGCAGGCCGAGCGCGGCGAGCTCCACGAGCACGGCGTCGCGCTCGCGCGCCCAGCGCGGCGCGGAGACGCCGCTGTAGGCGACCTGAGGCACCTGCGCCTGCGCCAGCAGGTCCTTGGCGACGACCTTGTCGAGGCAGACCGCGGAGGCCAGCACGCCGGAGCCGACGTACGGGACGTCGAGCAGCTCGAGCAGGCCCTGGACCGTGCCGTCCTCGCCGAACGGCCCGTGCAGGACCGGGAAGGCGACGTCGGCGCCGAGCAGCCCGCGGCCGGGCGTGAGCGCCAGCTCCGCGCCTTCGCGGACCCACGTGCCGTCGCGCTCCAGCGTGACCCGCACGACCTCGTGGCCGGCCTCGGCGAGCCCCGCCGCGACGCCCTCGCCGCTGGCCAGCGAGACCTCGTGCTCCGACGAGCGCCCGCCGCTCAGCACGGCGACGCGCATCAGGGCGCGGGCGTCGTCGTGGTGGTCGTCGGGGTCGTCGTCGTCTCCGTGCCGGGCTCGGGGTTCAGCGCCGAGTCGTCGAAGCGCCCGACGGTGATCGTCACGGTCGTGCCGCGCTCGACCTTGTCGCCGCCGGCCGCGGGCGACTGCTCCCGCACGCGCCCGTCCTCGGTCGGCGAGTCGACGGCGACCTCCTCGACGGCGACCTCGAAGCCGCGGCCGGACAACAGCTTCGTGGCGAGGTTCTGCGAGCGCCCGACGACGTCCGGCACGGCGATGAGCTTGGGCTCGATCGCGACGCTCAGCGTCACCGTGCCGCCGCGCCTGAGCGCGCCCCGCGCCGGCTTCTGGGCCAGCACCGTGCCCGGATCGGCCTCGACGTCCTCCTTCTCCTGCACGACGACGCGGAAGGCGTCCAGCGCCGAGCGCGCCTCGTCCTCGGTCTTGCCGACGACGTCGGGCACGGGCAGCTGCTCGGGCCCGGAGGAGACCTCGATCGTGACGACCTTGCCGCGCTCGTACAGGACGGGGTCGGGCGTCTGCGACACGACCCGGTTGATCTTCACGCTGTCGGACGCGACCCGCACCTCCTCGACCTTGAAGCCCGCCGCGACGAGCTTGCGGCGCGCCTCGTTGCGCCCGTCGCCGACGACCGCGGGCACGTCGACGAGCGAGGGGCCGTCGGAGACGTTGATCGTCACGCGCGAGCCCTCCTGTGCGCTCGTGCCGCCCTGCGGGTCCTGGCCGATGACGGTGTTGCGCGGCTTGTCGGAGTTGTCGCGCACCGGCACGACCTCGAAGCCCTCGTTCTGCAGGCGCTGCGTCGCGACGGAGATCGAGCTGCCGACGACGTTCGGCACCTGTACGCGCTCGGGCGTGAGGACCGACACGAGCAGCAGGATCAGCCCGACGAGGGCGAGCGCCCCGAGCAGCAGCCAGGGCCAGCGCTTGCGGCCCTGCGCGCGCCGCGGCGGCGGCGGCGCGACGACCTCGCGCTCACGCTGGGGTGCCAGCTGCGCCGGGTAGACGCCGGTCAGCGGCGCCACCGGGCCCGTCGGCGCGGGCCCCGCGGCCAGCCCACCGGGCGCGGCGGCCGGCAGCGCGGCGGCGGCGGCCTCGGCGGCGGCGATCGCGGCCGCCGAGGGGATCCGCGAGGCGGCGGCCTCGAGCGCGGCGATGAACTCGTCGGCGTCGGCGAAGCGCTCCTGCGGATCCTTCATCAGCGCGCGCAGCACGACGGACTCGAGCTCGGGCGTGACCGCGCTGTTGAGCAGGCGCGGCGCGACCGGCGCCTCGCTGACCTGCTTGAGCGCGATCGTGACGGCCGAGTCGGCCTCGAACGGGACCTTTCCGGTCAGCAGCTCGTAGAGGATGATCCCGATCGAATAGAGGTCCGAGCGGGCGTTGACGGCGTGGCCCTGGGCCTGCTCGGGCGAGAGGTACTGCGCGGTGCCCATGATCGAGCCCGTCTGCGTCATGTCCGACGCGCCGGCGCGGGCGATGCCGAAGTCCGTGACCTTCGCGCGGCCCTCGTCGTCGACGATGACGTTGTGCGGCTTGAAGTCGCGGTGGATGACGCCGCGGCGGTGCGCGAAGCGGGCCGCGCGCAGGATCTGCCCCGTGAGGTCGACCGCGCGGGCCGGCTCGAGCGGACCGCCGTTGTCGGTGACGATCTGCTTGAGCGTCTGGCCGGCGACGTACTCCATCGCGATGTACGACGTGCCGTCCCATTCGCCGCGGTCGTAGACGGCGACGACGTGCTGGTGCTGCAGGCCGGCGGCCGACGAGGCCTCGCGCTTGAAGCGCTCGACGAACTCCTCGTCGGCGGCGAAGCGCTCGTGCAGGATCTTCAGCGCGACCTTGCGCCCGAGCTGCAGGTCGTCGGCGCAGTAGACGTCGGCCATCCCGCCCGAGCCGAGGTGGGCGATCACCTGGTAGCGCTCGTCGATGACGGTGTCCTGTTCGATCCCGCCCCTCATCGCAGCAGCTCCTGCATGACCTGCTTGGCGATCGGCGCGGCGACGACGCCGCCCTGGCCGCCGACGACGTTCTCCAGCGTCACGGCGATCGCGACCTTCGGCCGCGAGCGCGGCGCGAAGCCGACGAACCAGGGCTGGTTGATCGAGCGGGCGATGTTCAGCTCTGCGGTGCCGGTCTTGCCGGCGACCTCGATGCCCTCCAGCGCGGCCGCCGTGCCGGTGCCCTCGCGCACGACGTTGGCCATCATCTGCGTGAGCTGCTCGGCGCTCCTGGCCGACATCACGCGGCGCGCCTGGACGGACTCGATCCGCTCGACCGTGCGGCCGTCGTGGTCGACGATCCGGCTCGTCGATCTGCGGCTGCATCAGCACGCCGCCGTTGGCGACCGTCGCGACGACCGTCGCCATCTGCAGCGGCGTCACGCGCAGGCGCTCCTGGCCGATCGCGATGCGGCCGATGTCGACGCTGCCCGAGTCCGCCGAGATCACGCGCTGGCGCTTGGCGTCGAACACGCCGCTGGGGTTCATCTGCTCGTCGGGGTAGTCGAGCGGCAGGTCGGCGCCGAAGCCGAAGCGCTCCATGTACTCCGCGACCCGTTCACGGCCGAGCTTCTCGGCGACCTGCGCCCAGACCGTGTTGACAGAGTTCGTCAGCGCGGTGGTCAGGGTGATCGAGCCGAATTGCTTGTCGGAGAAGTTCTTCAGCGGTACACCGGAGACGATGATCGGTGACGTGCCGGACACCTGCGACTGCGGCGTGAACTCCCCGCTGTCGAGCGCGGCGGCGGCGGTCACGACCTTCATCGTCGAGCCCGGCGCGTAGCCGACCTGCGTCGCGCGGTTGAACAGCGGCGAGTCGTCCTGGCGCGACAGCCGCGAGTAGACGCCGCTGCGGCGCAGGTCGCCGGGGTCGTAGCCCGGCGTGCTGGCCATGACGTGGACCTTGCCGGTCGCCGGCTCGAGCGCGACGACCGAGCCGCGACGGTCGCCGAGGGCGTCGAGCGCGACCTGCTGGGCGCGCGGGTCGAGGTTCGTGACGACGTCGTCGCCGACCTTGCGCTCGCCCCTGAGGTCGTCGACGATCGACGTGATCTCGTCCTTCTCGCCGGCGAGCGCGTCGTTACGCGAGCGCTCCAGTCCGGCGCGGCCGATCGTCAGGCCGTAGTCGTAGCCGAGCACGTGCGAGAAGCGTTGCGCGCCCGCCGGGTAGCGGCGTGAGTAGAGCCCGTCCTCGCCCTGCTGCGAGCGCGCGAGCAGCGAGCCGTCGCGCGCCCGGATGACGCCGCGCTTGACCTGCGCCTGCTCGATCTGGGGGCGCTTGTTGAGCGCGTTGTCGCGGTAGTCGTCGGCCTTGATGACGGCGTTGTAGCACGTCATCGCCGCGAGCGCGGCGAACAGCGCGAGGACGAGGCCGAAGAGCTTGAGGATCGGCGTGTTCACGGGGCTACAGCACGGCCTCTCTGCGGGCGCGGTCGGAGACGAGCAGCAGCAGGGCCAGCAGGACGAAGTTCGCGACGATCGACGAGCCGCCGTAGGAGACGAACGGCAGCGTCACGCCGGTCAGCGGGATGAGCTTCGTGACGCCGCCGACGATGACGAAGACCTGCAGCGCGAAGCACGGCGGTCAGGCCGGCGGCCAGCAGCTTGGAGAACGAGTCCGTCGCGAGCATCGCGATCTTGAAGCCGCGCTCGACGATCAGCAGGTAGACGAGCAGCACCGCGACGGCGCCGAGCAGCCCGAGCTCGTCGGTGATGACGGCGTAGATGAAGTCCGTGTGCGCGGCGGGCAGGATCGGCGGGTTGTCGCCGAGCTCGGATGATCGCCTGGCCGAAGCCCTGGCCGAAGAACCCGCCGTCGGCCTGGGCGAAGAGCGACTGCGCGATCTGGTAGCTGCCGCCGATCTCGCGGTCGTAGAGCTCGGGGTCGAACGGATGCAGCCAGGCGTCGACGCGGCTCTCGATCGTCGGCCGGATCGCGTAGAGCACGCGCGCGCCGAGGGCGAACAGGCCGAGGCCGATCAGCACGAACGAGATCCGGTTCGTCGCGACGTAGACGAGCGCCAGGAAGCCGCCGAAGAACATCAGCGACGAGCCGAGGTCCTGGATCACGAACAGCAGCACCATCGCCGTGCCCCAGACGGCGAGCAGCGGGCCGAGGTGCTTCAGCGGCGGGAACGTGATGCCGGCGAAGCGGCGCGCGCCGATGACGAGCACCTGGCGCGTGTCGCGCAGGTAGGACGCGAGGAAGATGACGATCGCGATCTTCGCCAGCTCCGCGGGCTGGAACGCGATCGGGCCCATGCTGAAGGAGAGGTAGGCGCCGTTGACGGGGCTGCCCAGGCGCGGCAGCAGCAACAGCAGGATGCCGCCGGTCGCGATCAGGTAGCGGTAGCGCTCGAGCACGCGGTGGTCGCGGCGCAGCGCGATGATCGTGGCGGTGAAGAAGATCAGCCCGACGACGAACCACTGCGCCTGCTCGCGGGCGAACTCCTCGTCGATGCGATAGAGCATCACGAGGCCGAAGCAGGCGAGCACGGCGACGAGCGGGAACAGGTACGGGTCGGCGTCGGGCAGCGTCATGCGCAGGACGAGGTGCGCGGCGAGGCACAGCGCGAGGAAGATCGCGCCGTAGGTGAGCGACAGGTCGTTGAGCAGCTCGTCGCGCTGGATGAAGACCGCCGCGAAGCCGGCGGTCACGAGCAGCGTCGCCGGGATCAGCGCGAACAGCTCGCGGTTGCGCGCGCTCACGACGCGATGCGGCCGCGCTCGAGCTCGCGGACGAGATCGGACGCGTCGTCGTGCGAGCGCAAGGTGTGGTCGACGAGCTGCCCGCGGCGCGAGGCCGGCAACGTCCGCACCGGGACGCTGGACTCGTAGTTGACCTTGTAGAGGTCGATCCCGGCCGGTAGCGAGTAGGGCAGCCCGCGGTACAGCGTCACGAAGCCCTCCTCGTTGGTCCCGACGAAGAAGACCGCCTGGTTGGCGATGTAGGCGCCGAAGCCGAGCGGGATCGCGATCAGGACGAGGATCGCGAAGACCTTCGCGAGGCGGCGCGCGCGGCGGCCGCGGCGCGATCCCTCCCGGGCGGGCGCGGGCGCGCTCGGACGCAGCCGGCGGCTCGTCTGGCCGTCCTCGGTGCGCGGCGTCGCGGCGCTCGCGACCGCGGCGGGGGCTGCGGGGGCCGCCACCGCGGCGGGTGGCGCCTCGTGCGCGACGGCGGCGCGCAGGTCGGCGGTCGTCAGCGCGCCGCTGCCGCCCGCCGACGTGGGCTGCTCGAGCGCGGCGTCGGAGCCGTCGCCGATCTCCTCGAGGCGAAAGAGGACCACGGTGATGTTGTCGCGCCCGCCGGCCTCGTTGGCGGCGTCGACGAGCGCGCGGCCGCCGTCGCGCAGGGAGGTCGCGGCGCGCACGATCTCCGCGACGCGCGACTCCGGGACCATCGACGTCAGGCCGTCGCTGCACAGCAGGTAGACGTCGCCCGCGGCGCCGCGCCAGGACGACGTGTCGACGAGCACCTCGGGCTCGGGTCCGAGCGCGCGGGTGATGATCGAGCGCTGCGGGTGCTCGTCGGCCTCCTGCGCGGTGAGCTGGCCGCGGCGGCGCATCTCCTCGACGAGCGAGTGGTCGTCGGTCAGCCGCTCGAACTCGCCGCCGCGCAGCCGGTAGGCGCGCGAGTCGCCGACGTGGGCGATCGCGACGTCGTGCTCGCCGACGTGCGCGGCCGTGATCGTCGTGCCCATGCCGGCACGCTCCTCGCTCGCCTGCGACATCTCGTGGATGCGGGCGTTGGCCTCCAGCACGCGCGCGGCGAGCAGCTCCTCGCCGCTGCCGCCGTCGTCGCCGAGACCGCGCTCGAACACCTCGACGGCGACGCGCGAGGCGACCTCGCCGGCCTGCGCGCCGCCCATCCCGTCGGCGACGACGAAGAGCGGCGCGCGCGCGTAGTAGGAGTCCTCGTTGGCGCGCCGGGCGCGGCCGGTGTCCGATGCGAGAAGTGATCGGCGGCGACGCGGAGCATCAGTGCGGTCGTCGTACGTGAACTCGAGTCGCCGATGCGGACGCGGTCGCCGGCGTGCAGCGGGCGCGGGCCGCGCAGCAGCTCCTCGTTGAGGTACGTGCCGTTCGTCGAGCCGCAGTCCTCGATCACGAGGATCGAACCCTGACGCGTGAGCGTCGCGTGGCGCGACGAGGCGAACGGGTCCTCGAGCTGGATCTCGACGTCGCCGCGGCCCAGCGTCGCGCCCTCGCCGACGTCGTACTCCATGCCGCGCGCGTGCCCCGGCGCCGATTCGACGACGAGTCGCGGCGCCACCTCGGCGCCACCGTCGAGCACGTTGAGGCTCGACGCCGGGTGCATCCCGGTCGCATCCGCCGCGACGGGCGCGCGGGCGCCGCCGAACGCCCCGCGGCGCAGGTCCTTCAGCGCGCTGCGCGAGACCCAGAGCAAGAAGAGGTAGAGGACGGCGAGGAAGCCGAACTTCAGAGCGACGGAGACCGGTTCGAGCATTCGAGACCTGAGCCTAGATGGTTGTCCGCGCTGCGAGCGCGGTCAGTCGAGCTCGAACGTGATCGCCGCGGTGCCGAGCGCGATCCGGTCGCCGGCCTGCAGCTGCGCCGTGCCGTCGATCCGATGGCCGTTGACGAGAACGCCGTTGGTCGAGCCGAGGTCGGCGATCGTCCACGTCCCGGCGGCCGCGGGCAGCATCTCGGCGTGGCGGCGCGAGACGTTGGCGTCGGCCAGCACGATGTCGCACTCGCGGCTGCGCCCGATGATCGCGCCGCCGGGCGGGATCACGTGCCGGCGTCCCTCGGCCAGCAGCAGCGCGCGCGTCGGACGCGTGCCCTGCAGTTCCTCGACCGGCTCGCGCAGCCGGCCGGCGGTCGAGTAGATCATCGTGTGGCCGTGGTCGGCCTGCTCGGGTTCGGGCACGTCGGGGTCCTGCGAGGGACGCACGAGCCGGGCCTGGATGCCGAACTCGCCGAGCGCCAGGCGATCGTCGGTGCGAAACTCGATCTGCGGGCGCGAGAGCAGCGCCAGGCGCTCCGGCGCGCGTGCTCGAGCAGATACGCGCTCAGCTCCTCGATCAGCGAGTCCTCGACGCCCTCGTAGCGCGCGCGGTCGTCCGGCGACAGCCAGACGATGTACTCGTTGGGCACGTAGGTCCGCGAGACCGAGACCGTCTTGTGCTCGTCCATCTCCCTGGCGAGCTTGCGGGCGAGCTCGACCGGCCGCACCTCGGACCGGAAGACGCGCCCGAAGGTGCCCTCGACGAGGTCGGTGAGCTTGGCCTCGAGGTTGCGAAGGACGCTCATGCCTGGGGTTCATGCTACGCGGGAGCGCCCTGCCCGTCCGGCTACGTGCGCCCGCGGAGGGCGCGGGCGCCGACCGCGATCAGGCCTCCGGCGAGCGCGCCGAGGACGAGGCCGCGCGGCGGATCGAGCACGAGCGCCTCCGACAGCGCCTGCGTCGCGGCGGCGAGCGCCGCCGCCCAGGCGCTGACCGCGACGATGTCCAGCGCCGCCGAGCGACCGCGCACGAGCACCGGCAGCAACATCGCCGCGAGCGCCCACAGCACGACGAGGCCAGGCGCGCCGCCGGCCAGCATCGGCCACAGCGCGTCCTGCAGCGCGTCGACGGCCGAGCCCTCCCAGCCCGCCCGCGGCAGCACTTCGGGCGCGCGGCCGAGCAGCAGCCTGTCGGAGCTCAGCAGCTCGCCGAGCGCCAGCCACCAGCCGCCGAGGCCGCCGAGCGCGGCCCGCACCTGCCAGCGCGCGGCCTGGCCCGCGAGCGCGGGCCAGGCCCCCGCGAGCCCGATCAGGCCCAGCGCGGGCGCGA
Source organism: uncultured Solirubrobacteraceae bacterium (assembly GCA_963756465.1). Classification (GTDB taxonomy): domain Bacteria; phylum Actinomycetota; class Thermoleophilia; order Solirubrobacterales; family Solirubrobacteraceae; genus CADCVQ01. The sequence continues at coordinate 320,399 of CAVWNK010000004.1, read as the reverse complement.
CGGCGGGCAGCGACCAGGCGGTCCCGCGCCGCAGCAGCAGCGGCGCCACGGGGGCGACGGCGAGCGCGACGATCAGCGCGACGCCCGGCAGCGAGACGGCGACCCAGGCCAGCAGCGCGGCCGCGCCGGCAAGCCAGCCCAGCCGCGGCAGCAGGAACACGGCCAGCGCCGCGAGCGCGGCGCCGGCGGCGGGCCCGAGCGGCGGCTGCGGCCCGAGCGCGGCGAGGGCGGCGGCGCTGAGGGCGGCCGCGGCGGCGGCGGCGAGCAGGCGCGGCGCCCAGCCGACGCGCGGGCGGCGAGCGGGCTCGTCGTCGCGCTCGTCGCGCTCGTCGTGGCGGCGCGCCCGCGCGTGGCTCTGGGCCGGCGCGGGCGCGTGCTCGGCGCGCAGCCGCCGGGACGGCCGCGGATCGCGCAGCTCGTGGCGCCGCGCGCGCGTCAGCGCCCGCGTCGGCAGCGCCAACGTGTCCAGCGCGCCGCCCGCGATCGGGCCCGGCACGTCGTCGACCGCATCGACGGCGTCCTCGAGCGCGCGCCGCAGCGCGCCCAGGCCGGTGCGCGCGCCGGGGTCGACCGCGACCGCGGCGTCGACCGCACGGCACAGCGCCGGCGGCAGGTCGCGGCGCACGCGCCCCAGCGGCGGCAGCCGCATGCCGACGCGGCGCGCGGTCGCGGCCGGGTTGCCCGCCCGCACCGGGTTGACGCCCGCGAGCGCCTCGTAGAGCACGACGCCGAGCGCGTAGACGTCAGCGGCGCCGGTGATCTTCTCGCCGCGCGCCTGCTCGGGCGCCATGTAGGCGAGCGTGCCGACGATGTCGCCCGTCCGCGTGAGGACGTCGTCGTCGGCCATGCGGGCGATCCCGAAGTCCGTCAGCTTCGCGGTCGGCAGGCCCTCGTCGACGTCGGGGCAGATGATGTTCGACGGCTTGACGTCGCGGTGGATGACCCTGCGCGCGTGCGCGTGCGAGAGCGCGTCGCAGAGGGTGGCGCCGATCTGCAGCACGTCGCGGTCCGACAGCTCACCGGTGCGCAGCAGCTCGGCCAGCGTCGGACCGTCGACGAGCTCGGAGACGAGGTAGACGGCGTCCTCGTCGCGGCCGGACTCGTACAGCGCGACGATCCCCGGATGCGAGAGCCGCGCGGCCGCCAGCGCCTCGCGCTCGCCGCGGCCGTCGGGGTCGTGCTCGATCGCGATCCGCTTGACGGCGACGTCGCGCTCGAGCTGCTCGTCGCGGGCGCGGTAGACGACGCCGATCCCGCCGGCGCCGAGCCGCGGGCCCAGCCGGTAGCGGCCGAGCACGACCTGGCCCGGGGGGGCCGCTGCGGAGCTGTGCGCGTGGGGCACCGGCTCTGTGTTCGGCGTCGGGGTCGTCGGGTCCTCGGGCGTGAAGGCAGGAAAGTTGCCGTTGGCGGCAAAGTTGCAGCGTACGCCCCGCCGCGCCCCGCGCGGCATACTGCGTGTTCCGCCGGCTTTCGGCAAGGAGCGGACCCCTGTCTTTCTTCGACGACGACGAGCCACGCACGACACGCACGCGGCCGCGTAGCCCGGCACCTGCGGTGATCGGCCCGCCGTCGGATCCCCAGCAGCTGATGGTGCGCCGCGTCGCCGCGCTGGTCGTCGGCGTGCTCGTCCTCGTGCTGCTCGTGCTGCTCGTCAACGGCTGCCTCAACAGCCGCCAGGAGCAGGCGCTGAAGGACTACAACCGCGACGTGTCGACCGTCATCCGTGACGCCGACGCCAACGCCGACGCCTTCTACGACACGCTCAGCGGCGGCGATCAGCCCTCGACCGACATCCAGTCAGAGATCAACCAGCTGCGCTTCCGCGCCGAGGCGCTGACGAAGCAGGCCGAGGGCATCGACGTCCCCGGCGACATGCGCCCGGCCCACCGCAACGTGCTGCTGTCGCTGTCGCTGCTGCAGGAGGCGATGGGCAAGATCGCCGAGAAGCTCCCGGCCGCGCTGTCGGACGACTCCGCGACGGCGGTTCCCGCGGTGCGCTCGATCGCCGGCGAGATCCAGGCCTTCGACGCCGCCGACGTCGTCTACAACCGCCGCGGCGCGGCGCTCATCAAGCAGGTCCTCGACGACAACGAGATCGGCGGGCAGACGATCCAGAACGCGAGCTTCGTGCAGAACTACGGCTGGCTGCAGCCCTCGACGGTCGCGCGCCGGATCAACTCCGACGCCGGCCGCGGTGCCGGCGACGCGGGCACGACCGAGCCCGCGCCCGGTCTGCACGGCCACGGCCTGCTCGGCGTCAGCGTCGGCAGCCTGACGCTCCAACCGGGGCAGGCCAACCGGATCCCGGCATCGTCGAACGTCACGTTCTCCGTCAAGGTCGCCAACCAGGGCGACAACGACGAGACCGACGTGCGCGTGCGCGTGCGGATCCGCGGCGCCGGCGACCCGATCACGGTGCAGAAGGTCATCGACCAGACGATGGCCAAGACCGAGACGACGGTCTCGATCCCGCTCGGCGAGGCGCCGCCGATCGGACAGGCGGTGACGCTCACGGTCGAGGTGCTGAAGGTCGGCGGCGAGGAGAACCTCACCAACAACAGCGCCAGCTACACGGCGCTCTTCGTTCGCAGCTGAACCCGGGCCCGCGCTACCGTTGGGCGCGCATGGGTGCCGAGCTGAGCTCCACGGTGGGCATCGTCGCGCTGGCGGCCGCCGCGGCGGCGGCCGTCGCGCTCGCCGCCGCCGCGATCCTGTACCGCCAGGTGCGCCGCCTGCGCGCCGATCAGCGCGTCGTGCTCGGCGATCAGGCCGCCACCGACCTCGTCGGCCATGCGGCGGCGCTCGATGCCGGCTTCCGGACGCTGCACGACTACGTCACCGACGTCGCCGAGCGCCTCGACGGGCGCATGGGCGTCGCCGAGGACCGGCTCGACGGCGCGATCTCCCACTGCGGGCTGATCCGCTACGACGCCTACAACGAGATGTCGGGCCGCCAGTCGACCTCGATCGCGCTGCTCGACAGCGCGCGCAACGGCGTCGTCCTGTCCTCGATCCACCACCGCGACCAGGCGCGGCTGTACGCCAAGCAGGTCGCGGCGGGCAAGGGCGAGCTGAAGCTCTCGCCCGAGGAAGAGGAAGCGCTGCGCCTCGCGCTGAAGTCCTGATGCGGCTCGGCTATCTCGGGCCCGCGGGGACGTTCTCGGAGGAGGCCGCGCGGACCGCGCCCGACGCCGCCGGCGCCGAGCTCGTCGGCCTGCCGACCGTGCGCGACACGATCCTCGCCGTCCACGACGGCGACGTCGACCGCGCGATCGTGCCGATCGAGAACTCCCTCGAGGGACCGATCGCGATTACGCTCGACACGCTCGCCGACGACGGCAACGACGTCGCGATCGTCGGCGAGCTCGTGCTCGCGGTCTCCCAGCACCTGCTCGCCGCCGCGCCGCTGGAGCTGGCGGCGATCGAGCGCGTCCTGTCGCACCCGCAGGCGATCTCGCAGTGCTCGCGCTACCTGCGCGAGAACCTGCCCGGCGCGGTCGTCGAGGCGACGGCGTCGACCGCCGAGGCGGCGCGATCGTCGTTGCCCAGGACGCGCCGTGGGCGGCGCTCGGCACGCGGCGCGCGGCCGCGCTGTACGGCGCGACGGTGCTCGCGGAGGCCGTCGAGGACGAGGCCGGCAACGCGACGCGCTTCGTCTGGCTCGCGCGCCGCGCGGCCGCGGCGGCGCCAGCCGCGGATCTGGCTGCGAAGACGTCGCTCGCGTTCTGGGGCTCGGGCGACGACAGCCCCGGCTGGCTCGTGCGCTGCCTGTCGGAGTTCGCCTTTCGCGGCGTCAACCTCTCGAAGATCGAGTCGCGCCCGATGCGCGCCAGGCTCGGCCACTACCGCTTCTTCGTCGACTGCGACGGCGCCGCCACCGATGCGCCCGTCGCAGAGGCTGTCGCCGGACTGCGCAAGCACTGCGAGCAGGTCAGGATCCTCGGCTCGTACGCCGCCGCCGGGGCGCGTGATTAGACTTTCGCGCTGACACATGGCGACCCAGTCCGTCCCACCAGGGCCAGTGGGGTTCGCGCCGCATCCGGAGCACCGGCGGCGCGGACGCGAGTCTGGCCGTGTGCTCGTCCTGAACGCCACGTACGAGCCGATCAACGTCTGCACGGTTCGGCGGGCCGTCGTGCTGCTGCTCAAGGAGAAGGCCGAGATCATCGAGCACTCGCGCTTCGAGCTGCGCTCGGAGAGCGCCACGATGCCGCGACCGGTCGTCATCCGCCTCGTGACGTTCGTCAAGGTCCCGCGCGACACGCACCGTCGCAAGATCACCCGCCGCGCGGTCTTCGCGCGCGACGGCTGGACGTGCCAGTACTGCGGCGCGCGCGCGAACCTGACCGTCGACCACGTCATACCGCGGTCCAAGGGCGGCACCTCGACGTGGGACAACATCGTCGCGTCGTGCGCGCCGTGCAACCGCCGCAAGGGCGATTCGCTGCCGCAGAAGATCGGCATGCACCCGCGCCACCCGCCGCGCGTGCCGCACCCGCAGGTCTTCATCCACGTCGCCAGCCCGACGATCCCGTCGGCCTGGAGACAGTGGCTGCCCGAAGCCGCCTGAGCGGCTGACGTGCCGCCGCGCCCGGCGGGCGCCGACGTCCGCTGCCGGCCGCCGGCGTGCGCCGTGCAGCGCACGGCGGCGGACCTCGAACGCGCGAAGGGCGCCGCGTCGGCGGCGCCCTTCGCAACTTCTGACTGGACTTCTGACCCGACCCAGACCTGCCGTCTGACTGCCGGTGGGACCAATCCGGCATCTGGCTCGGGGGTGGCCCGGTTTGGATTCGCTGGTCTAGCCAGCCTCCCGACCTAGCGGCCGAGCACCTCCAGGGTCCCGCAAGAACTTGAGCTGATTCGGACCACCTCCTTTCTCTGGTGAGAAAATCGTAGCGGACCGAAGCGACGTTCTACAGCCCCGCGCCGATCAGCTGGCGCCGTCGCCTTCGCCGCGATCGTCGACCGGCGGCTGGACCGCTTCGCCGTCGCGATCGGGCGGCGCCCCGTCGACCGGCGGGTCGGCGGTCGCCTCCTCGCCGTTGCCGTTCGCCGTCTCGACGATCAGCGCGACCGCGGAGACGAGGTCGTCCTCCTTCATGTTCATGAGCCGCACGCCCTGGGCCAGGCGTCCGTAGCGGCTGATCCCGCGCACGGCGGTGCGCTGCACCATGCCGCTCTGGGAGATGAAGACGAGCTCCTCGTGCTCGCGCACGACGAGCGCGCCGGCGAGCGCGCCCTTGGCGTCGGTGAGCTTGATCGTGCCGACGCCCATCGCGCCGCGCTTCGTCTTGCGGTACTCGTCGATCGACGTGCGCTTGCCGTAGCCGTTCTCGGTCACGACGAGCAACTCCTGGTCGTCGCGGGCGACGTCCATCACGAGCACCTCGTTGTCGGGCTGGTCGACGTTCATGCCGCGCACACCGGACGTGTCGCGGCCCATCGCGCGCACGTCGGACTCGTTGAAGCGGACCGCCTGGCCCTTGCGCGAGACCATGAGGATGTCGTCGTCGCCGCTCGTGCGGCGCACGCTGACGAGCTCGTCGTCGTCGCGGATGTTGATCGCGATGATCCCGTCGGCCTTGATCGGCGTGTTGTAGGCCATCAGCTCGGTCTTCTTCACGACGCCGCGCCTCGTCGCGAAGATGACGTAGCGGCCCTCGGTGAAGTCGCGCGTCGACAGCACCGACTGGACGCGCTCCTTTTCGCGCAGCGGCAGCACGTTGACGAGCGCACGCCCCTTCGCGGTGCGCGACGCCTCCGGCAGCTCGTAGACCTTCGACCGATAGACCTTTCCTCGGTTGGAGAAGAACAGCAGGTAGTCGTGCGACGACGTCACGAACAGGTGCTCGATGAAGTCGCCGTCCTTCATGTCCATCCCGGTCACGCCGCGGCCGCCGCGCTGCTGGGCGCGATACGTCGTCAGCGGCAGCGACTTGATGTAGCCCGACTTCGTGATCGTGATGACCATCTGCTGCTCGGGGATCAGGTCCTCGATCCCGATCTCGTCCTCGGAGTCGGTGATCAGCGTGCGCCGCTCGTCGCCGAAGCGCTCGGCGATCTCCTCGAGCTCCTCGCGCACGATCTCGTAGACGCGCGCCTCGCTGCCGAGGATCTCGCGCAGCTCGCCGATCCGCTCGACCTTGTCGTCGTGCTCGGTCTTGATCGAGTCCGCCTCCAGGGCGGTGAGCTGCGACAGGCGCAGGTCGAGGATCGCTGAGGCCTGGATCTCGCTCAGCGCGAAGCGCGCGACGAGCTCGTTGCGCGCGCTCTCGCGATCGCGCGAGGCGCGGATCAGCTCGATGATCGCGTCGAGGTTGTCGAGCGCGATCAGCAGGCCCTCGAGCACGTGCACGCGGCGCTCGAGCACGCGCAGCTCGTGCTTCGTGCGCCGCACGATGATCTCGCGCTGGTGGTGGACGTAGTGCTTGATGACCTCGCGCAGCGACAGCGTCCGCGGCACGCCGTCGACGAGCGCGACGACGTTGACGCCGAACGTCGTCTGCAGCGACGTGTGCTTGTAGAGCTGGTTGAGAACGACCTCGGGGATCTCGTCGCGCTTGAGCGTGATCACGACGCGCATGCCGCCGCGCTCGGAGGAGTGGTCCTCGAGGTCGGCGATGCCGCTGATCTTCTTCTCGCGGACGAGCTCGGCGATCTTCATGACGAGACCGTTCTCGCCGCCCTTCTTCACCGCGTAGGGCAGCTCGGTGACGACGAGCGCCTCGCGTCCGCGCCCGATGTCCTCGGTGTGCGCCTTGCCGCGCACGCGCACGCGCCCGCGGCCGGTCTCGTAGGCGTCGAGGATCCCCTGGCGGCCGAGGATGATGCCGCCGGTCGGGAAGTCCGGCCCGGGCATGTGCTGCATCAGCTCGGTCGTCGCGATCGCCGGGTCGTCGATGAACGCGATGACGGCGCTGACGACCTCGCGCAGGTTGTGCGGCGGGATGTTCGTCGCCATCCCGACGGCGATCCCGGACGAGCCGTTGACGAGCAGGTTGGGGAAGCGCGCGGGCAGCACGACCGGCTCGTTGAACTGGCCGTCGTAGTTGGGGACGAAGTCGACGGTGTCGGCGTCGAGGTCGCGCAGCATCTCCATCGCCATGCGCTGCAGGCGGGCCTCGGTATAGCGCATCGCGGCCGGCGGGTCGTCGTCGATCGAGCCGAAGTTGCCCTGCCCGTCGACGAGCGGGTAGCGCATCGAGAACTCCTGCGCGAGGCGCACGAGCGTGTCGTAGATCGCCGAGTCGCCGTGCGGGTGGTACTTGCCCATCACCTCGCCGACGATGCGGGCGCACTTCACGTAGCTGCGCGTCGGCCCGAGCCCGAGCTCGGACATCCCGAACAGGACGCGCCTGTGGACGGGCTTCAGCCCGTCGCGCACGTCGGGCAGCGCACGACCGACGATGACCGACATCGCGTAGTCCAGATACGCCGAGCGCATCTCGTCCTCGAGCGCGCGCGGCTCGACGTTGCCGCCGGAGAGGGTGTCGATCGATGACATCTGGTGAACGCTCCGTTATACGTCCAGGTTGGCGACGAGGCGGGCGTTGTCCTCGATGAACTGCCGGCGAGGCTCGACCATGTCGCCCATCAGCGTCGAGAAGATGAGGTCGGCTTGCGTGGCGTCCTCGATGCCGACCTGCGCGAGCGTGCGCATCGCCGGATCCATCGTGGTGTCACGCAATTGCGCGGCGTTCATCTCGCCGAGGCCCTTGAAGCGCGTCACCTTGACGCCCTTCTGCGCGACGAGGATGACGGCGTCGCGCAATGCCTGAAACGACTGCGCACCGTCGGTCGTGTCTGCCAGGCGCACGGTGAACGGCGCGCGGCCCGCGAGCTCGACGAGCTGGCCGTGGACGCGCGAGAAGTTGCGGAAGTCCTGACTGTCGAAGAGCCGGCGCGGGATCGACAGCACGCGCGCCAGGCCGCTGTTCGTCTCGACCGCTCGGACGGTGAGGTGCACCCCGTCCTGGCGCTCGAGCGACGTCTCGTAGGGCGCGTTCTCGATCCCGGCGCGTTCGATCAGCTCGATCGCCGCCGCGGCCGTCGAGATCTGCTCGTCGAGCACGCCCGACTCCTCCAGGAACGTCACGACGTCGCTCGTGTACTCGGCGCGCAGCGTCGACGCCCAGCCCTCGTACTGCTTGAGCAGCCGCGAGAAGCGCTGCCAGCGCGGCTCGGTGAGCTTGAACTGCGCGGCGTCACGATCGAACACGAACATCTTCTCGAGTTTGTCTGACAGCAGGAGCTGCTCGAGCTCGGAGTCCTTCTCGACGTAGCGCTCGCTGGAACCCTGCTTGAGCTTGTACAGCGGCGGCTTGGCGATGTACACATAGCCGGCCTCGATCAGCTCGGGCATCTCGCGGAACAGCAGCGTCAGCGCGAGCGTGCGGATGTGCGCACCGTCGACGTCGGCGTCCGTCATCAGGATGATCTTGTGGTAGCGCGCGTTCTCGATGTTGAACTCGTCGCGCACGCCGGTCCCGATCGCCGTGATGAGCGCCTGGATCTCGGTGTTCTTGAGCACCTTGTCGATGCGGCTCTTCTCGACGTTGAGGATCTTGCCGCGCAGCGGCAGCACGGCCTGCGTGTTGCGGTCGCGGCCCTGCTTCGCCGAGCCGCCCGCGGAGTCGCCCTCGACGATGAACAGCTCGGCGAGCGACGGGTCCTTGACCGAGCAGTCGGCGAGCTTGCCCGGCAGCGTCGAGTTCTCCAGCGCCGACTTGCGCCGCGTCAGGTCGCGCGCCTTGCGCGCGGCCGCGCGCGCCTGCGCCGCCGAGACGGCCTTGCGGATGATCGCGTTGCCCTCGGCGGGGTTCTCCTCGAGGAACTCGGCCAGGCTCGCGTTGACGACGCTGGCGACGAAGCCCTCCATGCCGGGGTTGCCGAGCTTCGTCTTCGTCTGACCCTCGAACTGCGGATCGGCGAGCTTGGCGGAGACGATCGCCGTCAGGCCCTCGCGCACGTCCTCCCCGCTGAGGTTCTCGTCCTTGCCCTTCAGCAGGCCCTTCTCGCGCGCGTAGCGGTTCAGGGTCCGCGTCAGCGCGGCGCGAAAGCCCGACAGGTGCGCGCCGCCCTCGTGCGTATTGATGTTGTTGGCGAAGGAGAACACGGACTCCTGGTAGGTCGTGTTCCACTGCATCGCGACCTCGACCGCACCCTCGGCGCTCTCACCCTCGAAGTAGACGACCTTTTTCCCGATCGCCTCCTTGTTCTTGTTGAGATAGCGCACGAAGTCCTCGATGCCGCCGTCGTACTGGAAGGACGCCTGCGCGCCCTCGCCGCGCTCGTCGGTGATCGAGATCTTCAGGCCGCGGGTCAGAAACGCCGTCTCGCGCAGGCGCTGCTCGAGCACCGAGAAGTCGAGCGTCGTGATCTCGAAGATCTCGGCGTCGGGCCTGAACGTGATCGTCGTGCCGGTCGCCGCCGACGTCAGCGCCTCGCCCTTGACGAGCGCGGCCTGCGGGACGCCGCGGACGTACGTCTGGCGCCAGACATGGCCGTCGCGGCGGATCTCGATCTCCAGCAGCTCGGAGAGCGCGTTGACGACCGAGACGCCGACGCCGTGCAGACCGCCGGAGACCTTGTAGCCGCCGCCGTCACCGAACTTGCCGCCGGCGTGCAGGACGGTGAGCACGACCTGGACCGCGGGCAGCTTCTCCTTGGCCATCGTCGCGACCGGGATGCCGCGGCCGTCGTCGACGACGGTGACGGAGTTGTCGGGGTGGATCGTGACGTCGACGGCGCTGCAGTGGCCGGCGAGCGCCTCGTCGACGGAGTTGTCGACGACCTCGTAGACGAGGTGGTGCAGCCCGCGCACACCGGTCGAGCCGATGTACATGCCGGGTCGCTTGCGCACGGCCTCGAGGCCCTCGAGGACGGTGATGTCCTGTGCGTCGTATGAGGTCTCGCCGGTCTTGCCGTCGAGCTTGCTGTCGTCCTTCGCCACTGAACCTCCGTACGTGAGAAAGCCCCGGGTCCGCGTCCTGCCTAGACGGGCCGGGGCCGGTGCTGCAAGTTGCCATAAGGGTAGCACAAGCGGATCACAAACTCGCCCGCCTAGCGTCACAAAAGACCTGGAAAATGCCGCAAAAACGGACCCCGTTCGCGGACCCTCAACGGTCGCGGCGGCGGACGGCCGTCGCGACGCAGCGCACGGCCTTCACGCGCTCGCCCGCGAGCGCCTCGTTGAGCGCGTCGACGAGCACCGGACCCATCAGGTCGATCTCCGCCATCCAGACCGCCGACGAGCACAGCAGCGTCACCGTCCCCGCGCGCTCGGAGACGGGCTGCGCGGCGCCCGCGATGCCCTCGCCGGCCGCCTGCGGCCAGACGCGCTGCACGTCGGCGAGCAGCGTCGCAGGCGCCAGGCGCTGCGTCAGCGCCTGCACGGCGGTCGCGACCGGCCGCGGCGACCGGCGCCTCATGCGATCGGCGCCGCGTCGCGCAGGACGGCGCCGCCGCTGACCGCCAGGCGCGTGACGTTCGCCGCGCCGGCGCCCGGCACGTGGGCGAGGTCGGTCGTCGTGATGACGCTCTGGCCGTCGCCGCGCAGCAGGTCGGCGAGCATCCCCCGGCGATCGGGGTCGAGCTCGCTCATGACGTCGTCGAGCAGCATCAGCGGCAGCGTGTCGCGCTCCTGCGCGAGCGTCTCGCGCTCGGCGAGCAGGAGCGCCAGCAGCGCGAGACGCTGCTCGCCCTGCGAGCCGTAGGCGCGCAGCTCGCGACCGGCACGCAGGAACGCGACGTCGTCGCGGTGCGGGCCGTGGCCGGTGAAGCCGCGCTCGAGGTCGGAGTCCACGCGCTCGGCGAGCTCGGCGCTCAGCTGCTCGGCGTCGGCGGCCTTCGTCCGCGGCCGGTAGCGCAGCTCGGCTCCGTCACCGAGCCCGAGCGACCCCGCCAGCGCGGCGAAGCGCGGCGCCAGCACGTCGACGACCGCCGCCCGGTCGTCACGCAGCGCGATCCCGTGGCGGGCAAGCTCGGCGTCCCATGCGCGCAACGAGCTGCGCGACGCGCGGCCGCCGCGGATCGCGGCAAGCAGCGCGTTGCGCTGCGCCAGTGCGCGGCCGTAGGAGCGCCGCGTCGCGCTGCGCACGGGCCAGCTCGCGGCGATGACCTGGTCGACGTGCGAGCGCCGCAGCGCCGGCGGGCCCTTGACGAGCTCGAGCCGATCGGGCATGAAGACGCAGACGAGCGGGCGCATCTCGACGTCGACGAGCCGCTCGACGAGCACGCCGTCGGACTGCAACCGCTTCGCCTCGCCGGGGCTGAAGCCGACGGCCAGCTCGTGGCTGCGTCCCTCGCCGTCGCGCAGGTCGACCTCGACGCGCGCGGTCGAGGCCTCGAAACGCACGACCTCGCGCTCGTTGGACGTGCGGCAGGAGCGTCCCGTGCAGCCGAAGTACAGCGCCTCGAGCAGGTTCGTCTTGCCGGCGCCGTTGCGCCCGTGCACGACCGTCAGGCCCGCGCCGAGCTCGATGTCGGCGCGCTCGTAGCTACGAAAGTCGCGCAGCCGCAGACGGGTCGCCAGCATGCGGCGAACTCATCTAGACGTTCAGCCTGATCGGCATGATCAGGTACAGGAAGCCGCTGCCGTCGGCGGACTCGATCAGGCCCGGCCGCAATGGGCTGATGAGCTTCAGCACGAGGTCGCCGCCGTCGGCGCTCTCGAGGCCGTCGCGCAGGAACTCCGGGTTGAAGCCGATCTCGAACGGTTCGCCGGCGAACGGCACGGGCATCGTCTCGCTCGCCTCGCCGACGTCGGGCGTCTGCGCCGAGACCGTCAGCTCGCCCTCGCCGAAGGCCAGGCGCAGCGGTGCGTTCTTCTGCGCCATCAGGCTGATGCGCCGCACGACCTCGGTCAACTCGCCGGAGCCCAGCGTCAGCTCGTGCTCGTAGGCCTCGGGCAGCAGCTGGCGATAGTTCGGGAACTGACCGTCGATGAGGCGCGACGAGAGCACGTCGCCGCCGGTCTCGAAGACGATCTGGTTGGCGCGCACCGAGACCGTCAGGCTGTCGGCCTCGGCCGACGCCGCGATACGGGCGAGCTCCTGCAGCGCGCGCGCCGGCACGTTGGCCTCGAAGCCACCCTCGAGCGGCGCCTCGAGCTTGGTCTCCTTGACGCTCAGGCGGTAGGAGTCGGTCGCGACCATGCGCAGCTCGTCGCCGGATGCCGAGACGAGGATGCCCGTCAGGATCGGCCGCGTCTCGTCGCGCGAGGCCGAGCGCGCGACGCGGTTGATCGTCTCCACGAACGCTTGCGCCGGCACGGCGACGACGTTGTCGCCGCCCGGCTCCGGCAGCGGCGGGAAGTCCTCCGCGCGCAGCGTGCGGATGTGGAACGTCGCCGAGCCCGACTTGACCTCGACGTCCTGCTCGGCGGGCCGCTGCTCGAAGGTCGCGTCCGTGCCCGGCAACGAGCGCGCGACCTCGAGCATCAGGCGCGCAGGCAGCACGACGGTGCCCTCGCGCTCGACCGTCGCCGCGAGGGGAACGCGCAGGCCGACCTCCATGTCGGTCGCACGCAGCTCGGCCCCGGTCGTGCTCGCGCTGAGCTGCACGCCGGAAAGCGCCTGCACGGCGCTGCGGGTCGAGGCGACGCGCGAGACGACGCCGAGCTGTGCGAGCAGATCCGCACATGAGGTCGCGAACTTCACGACGAGAACCTCGATGAAGAACAGATGGGAGTCATAAGGCGTGTGGAGATGTGCAGAACGTACGGCACGCGAGCGTGACGCGGGCTCGACGAGGAAACCGGCGGTGTGCGGGCTGTGCAGAGTCTGTCAACTGCTGCGGTCATTCAGGCGTCTCGACGAGGCGTCGCTCGAGATCCTGCACAAGCGCCTGCGCGGCCGCATCGGCCGCGAGGCGCTCGCCGGCCCGGCGGCAGGCGTACATGACGGTCGTGTGGTTGCGCCCGCCGAAGGCGTCGCCGATCGCGGGCAGGCTGGCGCCGGTGTGCCGGCGCGCGAGGTACATGGCGACCTGGCGGGCCCAGGCGACGCGGGCGGTACGCGCGGTCGAGAGCAGCTCGTCGCGGCTGACCTCGAACGCTTCGCAGGTGACGGTGAAGACGGCGTCGATCGTGGGCGTGGCGCGGCGGGCGCTCGCCTTCGGCTTGGGGTAGAGGCCGGCGAGGACCTCGTCGGCGAGCGCCCCGTCGAGCGGCCGCCGCGTGAGCGAGTGGTAGGCCACGACACGGATCAGCGCGCCCTCGAGCGCGCGCGCGTTGGCCGTGATCCGGTGCGCGATCGCGTGCAGCACGCCCTCGTCGGCGAGCTCGATGCGGTCGTGGTGCACGCGTTTGCGCAGGATCGCCAGCCGCGTGGCGAAGTCGGGCGGCAGCAACTCGGCGACGAGGCCGGCCTGGAATCGCTCCAGCAGGCGTTCCTCCAGCGCGGCCATGTCGGTGGGCAGGCGGTCGCAGGTCAGGACGAGCTGGCTGCCGGTCTCGTAGAGCGCGTTGAAGGTGTGGAAGAACTCCTCCTCGGTCTTGACCTTGCGCTGCAGGAACTGGACGTCGTCGATGAGCAGGACGTCGGTGTCGCGAAAGCGCGCCTTGAAGTCGTCCGTGCCCTTCGTCTGGACCGCCGTGACGAACGCGTTGGTGAACCGCTCGGCGGTCGTCGAGCGCACGCGCAGGCCGCCGCCGTGCGTCTGCACGTAGTGTCCGATCGCGTGCAGCAGATGGGTCTTGCCGAGCCCGGGCGGGCCGTAGAGGAAGAGCGGGTTGTAGGCCTGACCGGGCAGCTCGGCGACGGCGAGCGCCGCAGCGTGCGCGAAGCGGTTGGCGTCGCCGATGACGAACTGGTCGAAGGTGAACTTCGGATGCAGCTCGTCCTCGCCCTCGCCGGCGAGCGGCGCGCTCGTAGCGGCCGCGGTGCTCGGGCGGTCGACGATCGCGGCCCCGGGCGCGACGACGTCGACGCCGGTCTGCGGGCCGAGCACGATCGCCGCGCAGCTCTGCAGCACGCCGGCGTAGTGGTCGGCGACCCAGCTGCGGATCTCGTCGGGTGCCTGCAGGACGAGCGTGTCGCCGACGAGCGCGCGCGGTCGCAGCGCGGCCAGCCAGATCTCGAAGGTGGAGTCGGGTACCGCCGCGCGCAGCCGCGCGCGGATCAGCGCCCAGTCGCGGGCGAGCTGCGGGGTGACGGCAGGCGTCATCGACTCCTTCGGAGGGGACGTGCGGGGGATGGGAGAGGAGCCCCGCGAGCAGCCGGGACGGCGGCGAATATACCAGCGTCCGCGGGCCGCTCGGGGCGGCGTCCGAAGAGAGCCCGCTCGTCGCGGGAAAAACCTCCCAGGCGGGGGAATCGAGCAGCGGTGCGCTAGCATCGGCCGTCGCCGCATCGCGGCGATCTCTCTCTCATGAAGCGCACCTACCAGCCCAAGAAGCGCAAGCGCGCACGCACGCACGGCTTCCGCCAGCGGATGCAGACGAAGGCCGGCCGCGCGGTGCTCAAGCGCCGTCGTGCCAAGGGCCGCAAGAAGCTCACCGTCTGACCCGCGGTACCCGCGCGAGCCCGCCCAGCGTGACCACTAGGCTCCCCTGCGTGGACGAGCCGCTGCCGCGCATCCCCAGCCCGCGCCGCCCGCGCCGCGGACGGTTGTCGCGCAGCGCGGAGTTCGAGCGTGCGTACCGCCAGGGTCGCTCACACGGCAACCGCCACTTCGTCGTCTACGCCTTTCCGCGCGGGGCCGCAGCGGACGTCGCGCCGGGCGGCTCCGACGAGACCGCCTCCACGCGGCTGGGTCTGTCGGTGTCGCGCAAGGTCGGCGGCGCGGTCGACCGCAACCGCGTCAAGCGGCTGCTGCGTGAGGCGTTCGACGCCGAGGCGCAGTTCGTCCCGCCGGGCCACGACGTCGTCGTCGTGGCGCGACCGGCCGCGCGCGAGCTCGCCGAGCGCGAGGGCCTCGACGGCGTGCGCTGCGCGCTGCGCGAACTGCTCGAGCAGGCGGGCAGCAGATGAAGACCGCGGCGCGCGTCGTGCAAGCGCCGATCCGCGTCTATCAGCGCGTGATCTCTCCGGCGCTGCCGCGGCGCTGCAAGTACGAGCCCACCTGCTCGGCCTACGCGCTCGGGGCGCTGCGGGAGTTCGGCATACTTCGCGGGCTGGTGCTGGGGGTGTGGCGCGTGCTGCGCTGCAACCCGTTCAGCCACGGGGGATACGACCCGGTCGACGCCCAGCGCCTGTTCGACACGCCCGCGCCCCCCCGCTGACCCATGACCGATCTCGCCCTCATCGCACCCGTGCAGTTCCTCGTGGACGTGCTCCAGCCGATCCTGGTCTGGATCCACGACACGCTGGGCGTCGGGTGGGGCATGTCGATCGTGCTGCTGACCGTGCTCGTGCGTGCGGCGATGGCGCCGCTGACCGTCAAGCAGTTCAAGTCGATGCGGGCGATGGCGGAGGTCGCGCCGAAGCTCAAGGAGCTGCAGGCGAAGTACAAGGACGACAAGCAGCGCCAGCAGCAGGAGATCATGAAGTTCTACGCGGAGAACAAGATCAACCCCTTCGCGTCGTGCCTGCCGCTGCTGGCGCAGTTCCCGTTCTTCATCGGCCTCTTCTACCTGCTGCAGAGCGACCTGCGGCGCGAGATCTGCGGCGACGCCGCCGGCAGGGTCACCGATGCGATGGGCAAGTTGTTGCCCTGCGGCCAGGTCGCCAACCCGACGGGCGACGAGAAGTTCCTCTTCATCCCGGACCTGACCGCTGGCGCGGGCGGGTGGGTCCTTGCCGTCCTGATGATCCTCTACGTCGGTTCGCAGCTGCTGTCGACGCTCCTGACGCCGTCGTCACCGGACCGCAACCAGCAGATGCTCATGTACGGGCTGCCGCTCGTCTTCGCGATCTTCATCCTGCTCTACGAGTTCCCGTCCGGCCTGCTCGTGTACTGGATCACGACGAACCTCTGGACCGTCGGCCAGGGCTATCTGATCCGCAAGAAGCTCGGCCCGATCGCGCCGATGAGACCTGCCGGGGGCGCCGACGACGGCAAGGGCGGAGGCTTCATGGCACGACTGCAGGGCATGTCGGCGGCCGCCGCCAAGGAACCCGTCGCCGCCGGCGCGAAGGGCGGCTCGTCGAAGTCGGGCGCTTCCTCGAAGCCCGGCGGCGCGGGCAAGGGGGCCGCCGCCAAGGCCGCGCCCGCGGGGCCGCCGCCGCGGCCGCCGCGCAAGAAGAAGAAGCGCTCGGGGCGCCGGCGCTGATGGCCGAGGATCCGGGCAAGGCGGTCGCAGAGCTGCTCGAGCGCGTCGTCGCGGCGCTCGGCCTCGATGCGACCGTGGAGATCAGCGACGACGGCGAGACCTGCGTGGGCACGGTCCACGGCGAGGACCTGGGGCTGTTCATCGGCCGCCACGGCCAGACGATCGACGCCGTCCAACACCTCGCCCAGCGTGCCGCGGGCGCGCGCGCCGAGCATGGCCGCCGGATCGTCGTCGACGCGGAGGGCTACCGCGAGCGTCGCGAGGCGATCCTGCGCCGCCAGGCCGATCGCGCCGCCGAGGACGCGCTGCGCCTGGGCCGCCCCGTCGCGCTCGACGCGATGACCGCGAGCGAGCGGCGGCTCGTGCACGAGTACCTGCGCGAGCACGGCGAGCTGCAGACGTACTCCGAGGGCGACGAGCCCGATCGCCACCTCGTCGTCGCCCCGCTCGCGTCGTCGTAGCCGCCGCCGACCGTTTCACGTTTTTCTCCCCGGTGAAACACTTCCCGGGATGCTGAGCGAGACCGAACGCGGGCTCGTCGCCGGGATCCTCATGAGCGAAGGGTCGTTCGGCGGCGACGGCAAGCAGCCGCACATCATGCTGCGCAAGCATGTCCGTCACGAGTCGCTCATGCGCTGGCTCGTGGAGCGCTTCCCGCGCTCGCGGCTGTACGGGCCCTACCACCACGGCGACCGCTCGTACTTCCAATGGGTCGCGCGCGGCCCCGCGCTCGTCGAGGACGTCCTGCCGGTCCTCGACGCGCTGATCGTGCCCGAGCTCGACGAGCATGCAGCCGCCCGGTTGGCCGAGCTGCGCGAGCGCTACGCGCCGTACATCGCGCGGATCAGGGCGCGGGCCGAGCGATGAACGTCGACCGACGGCTCGCCGCGCTCGCCGAGCAGTACGAGCTGGCGCCTGGCACGGCGCCGGCGCTGAGCCGGCTGCTCGGGGTCATCTGCGGTGATCCGACGGCGCCGACGACGATCCGCGAGCCGGCGGTCGCGGTCGACACCCACGTCGCCGACGCGCTCGTCGCGCTCGACCTCGCGCCCGTCCGCGCGGCGCGCGCGATCGCCGACCTGGGATCGGGAGCGGGCTTCCCGGGACTCGTGCTCGCGGCCGCGCGACCGGATGCGCGGGTCGCGCTCGTCGAGTCCAACGGGCGCAAGTGCGAGTTCCTCGCGCGCGCCGTGGCGCGGATGGAGCTCACGAACGTCGACGTCGTCGCGGAGCGTGCGGAGTCCTGGAGCGCCGGCGTCGGCAGCCGCGATCTCGTCACCGCGCGCGCGGTCGCGCCGCTGCCGGTCCTCGTCGAGTACGCGGCGCCGCTGCTGGCGCAGGGCGGGACGCTCGTGGCCTGGAAGGGAGGGCGGGACGAGGCCGAGGAGGCCGACGGTGTCGCCGCGGCCGCGGCGACGGGCCTCGAGCTCGCCGGGATCGTGCCGGTGAGGCCCTGGTCGGGGGCCGAACGGTTGCATCTGCACCTCTACCTGAAGGTTGGTCAGACCCCGAACCGCTACCCGCGCCGGCCGGGAATGGCCAGCAAACGACCGCTACGAGGCTCAGGCTGAGGCCCAGCATCGAGGGTTCGCCCCCGAACGGTCACCGGCTCCGACCGTCCCCACCGCTACCGTTGTCGCGCATGGGCACCGTCTACGCGATCGCGAACCAGAAGGGCGGAGTCGGCAAGACGACGACCGCCGTCAACGTCGCGGCGTGCATCGCCGAGGCGGGGTACGAGACGCTGCTCGTCGACATCGACCCGCAGGCCAACGCGACGGTCGGCCTGGGCGTGGCGAAGGACACCGAGCCGAACATCTACGACGTCCTCGCCGGCCGCTGCTCGCCGGCGACGCGCTCACGGATACCGCGATCGGCGGTCTGCAGCTCGTCCCCGCGCACCCCGACCTCGCCGGGGCGAACATCGAGCTGCCGCGCGAGCCCGGCTCCGAGACCCGCCTGCGCGAGGCGCTCACCGGCGCCCGCGAGCGCTTCGACTACGTCCTGCTGGACTGCCCGCCGTCGCTCGGCCCGCTGACCGTCAACGCCCTCGTCGCGGCCGATCGCGTGATCGTGCCGGTGCAGACGGAGTACTTCGCCCTCGAGGGGCTGGCGGGCCTGCTCGACACGCTGGCGCTCATCCAGCGCGAGCTCAACCCGCGCCTGACCGTCGCCGGGATGCTGCTGACGATGCACGACGGCCGCACGCGCCTGGCGCGCGACGTCGAGCGCGAGGTGCGCGAGCACTTCCAGACGCTCGTCTTCGACACCGTCATCCCGCGCAACGTGCGCATCGGCGAGGCCCCGAGCTACGGGCGCCCCGTCACGCACCACGACCCGCACTGCGCGGGCGCCGACGCGTACTTCGAGCTCGCCAAGGAGGTCGGCGGGCCGGGGCCGCGCCGTGAGCGCTCCCGCGCGTGGCATGGGCCGCGGCCTGGCGGCGATCCTGTCGGTCTCGAGCGGGCCGGCGGCGGGCGCCGACGATGACCTGCGGATGCTGCCCGTCGAGCGATCGTGCCGAACCCGAGGCAGCCGCGGCGCAGCTTCGACGAGGCCGCGCTGGAGGCGCTGGCGGGCTCGCTGCGCGAGCGCGGTGTCCTGCAGCCGGTGCTCGTGCGACCGGTCGCCGGCGGGACCTACGAGCTCGTCGCCGGCGAGCGGCGCTGGCGCGCGGCGCAGATCGCGGGGCTCGAGCACGTGCCCGCGCTCGTGCGCGACCGCGACGACGCCGAGGCGCTCGAGGTCGCGCTGATCGAGAACATGGCGCGCGAGGACCTCAACCCGGTCGAGGAGGCGCGCGCCTGCGCGGCGCTCGTCGAGGAGCTGGGGCTCACGCGCGAGTCCGTCGGACTGCGCGTCGGGCGCAGCCGCGTCGCCGTCTCGAACCTCCTGCGCCTGCTCGACCTGCCCGACGAGGCGCTGGCGCTGCTCGAGCGTGGCGATCTGTCCGACGGTCACGGCCGCGCGCTGCTGCTCGCGACCGATCACGGCGACCGCCGCCGTCTGGCGCGCTCGGCGGCCGACGAGGGCTGGTCGGTGCGCGTGCTCGAGGCGCGTGCCCGCGCCGCCAACGACCCGGCCGCCGCGGCCGCCCCGCCGCCCGCGGCCGCGACGCAGCACCCCGACCAGCAGGCTGCGGCCGAGCAGATCGCCGACGCGCTCGGCGGCGCGCTGGGGACCGAGGTCACCGTCAGGCCGCGCGGCACGGGCTACCGCGTCGAGCTCTGCTTCGACGACCCCGGCGACGCCCTCGCCCTCGCTCGCCGGCTGCGCCCCCGCGCCGTCGCCTGATCGTCGCAGCGATCCCGGCCCGCTAAACTCGACGGCCGTCGCCGGGCGATTAGCTCAGTCGGTTAGAGCGCTTCTCTGATAAGGAAGAGGTCCCAGGTTCGAATCCTGGATCGCCCACTTCTCGGTTGCAGGGCCGTTGGTGATCGCCTTCGCCGGGCGCCCTGCGGCGAGGTGAGACGTTCGAGACGGGTACGTCCTCACCGCTCGGCGCGACCGCGCGGCCGACCCGGAAGACGGGGTCAGCTTTGGCGCTTGCGGCTGCTCCCGTCGCACCGGGACTTGACGGCGCCACTGCGACAGGGCGAGGATCGGCGTACCGGCCGCATGCCGCGGTCGCACCGATCGCGGAGGACGAGATGCTCGGCGCGTGTCAGTCAGTCGCACTGGACGTCGGACCGGAGCAGGCGTGGGCCGTTTTCGGACGGTATGACGGTGTCGAGGACTGGCATCCCGCCGTCGGGGGACTCGATCAGCGACGGCGATCTGCGCACGCTCGTGCTCGGCGACGGCGGCAGGGTGGAGGAGCGCATCACCTCGCGGACGGACCGGTCCTATACCTACGTCATCCTCGAGAGCCCGCTTCCCGTCGCGGACTACGCATCGACGATCACGGTGGCGGCGACGCCATCGGGCTCGACGGTGACGTGGTCGTCGACCTTCGCCGCCGCGGCGGTCTCCGACGAGCAGGCGGTCGAACTCGTCACCGGCTTCTACCGCGCGGGCCTGGTCTCCGCGAAGCACAGAAGCTGCTGAGCTGACGCTCTGACGCGCGAGGTCCGCCGCGCCCGCCGTCGTCCGGCGCGCTACGCGGCGGGGACCGCGACGCCCTCGCGGGCGAGCAGCAGCAGGCCCATCTCACGGGCCTTCAGCGCGGCGGAGGCGTCGCCCTCGTGCGCGGCGACGATCGAGCCCTTCATGAGGATGTGCCACTGGCCGGCGAACCACTCGGGATCGGCGACCCCGGCCGCCGTCGCCAGCTCGCCGACGAAGGCGCGGATGTTCGCCAGGTGCGTGACGCAGGCCGTCCGCACCGGGTCGGCGCGGTCGTCGAACTCCAGCAGCGAAGTGATGAACGCGCAACCCTCGAAGTCCTCGCGCGCGAACCACTCCGAGAAGATCTCGAAGATCGTCAGCAACTGCTCGGCGGGCGTCTCGCCGCGGCGCAGGACCTCGGCCTGCACCCAGCGCTTCGTCCAGCGCTCCTCGCGCAGCGCCAAGAACGCGATCGCGAGGTCGTTCTTCGATGCGAAGTTGCGATAGAGCGTCATCTTCGCCACGTCCGCCTCGGCCGTGATGGTGTCGACGCCGATCGCGCGGACGCCGGAGCGGCTGAACAGCCCGTAGGCCGCGTCGAGAATGCGATCGCGGCCGGAGCGGCTGCGATCGACCTGGCTGTCGCGTGCTGCCATATCACGACTATAGAAGCGTTCGCGGCCACGTTGCGAGGAACGTCCGCTGCCAACCGGGCATCGTGCGGATGTACGCCCCGCCGCCGCGTCCCCGTTGTCGAGGCGCGCACACCCCGCAGCTATGCTCCTGCGAATGCAGGAGATGGTGATCTACGGCGTCAGCTTCGACATGGTCGGCAAGCAACCGATCGTCCTGCTGAAGACGGTCGACAGCAACAAGTTCCTCCCGATCTGGATCGGTCATCCCGAGGCGGCCGCGATCCTGATGAAGCTGCAGGGCGCGACGACCCCGCGTCCGATGACGCACGACCTGCTCTGCGACATGCTCGGCGAGCTCGACGTGCGCTGCACGCAGGTCGCCGTCACCGAGCTGCGCGACAACACGTTCTTCGCCTCGATCACGCTCGCCGTCGACGGCAAGGAGATGGAGATCGACTCGCGTCCCAGCGACGCGCTTGCGCTCGCCGTGCGCTCCGGTGCCCCGATCTTCGCCGCCGAGGAGGTCATCGCCGAGTCGGCGATCGAGTTCGAGCACGACGTCGAGGACACCGAGGAGGTCGTCGAGAAGTTCAAGGATTTCCTCGACCAGGTCAGCCCGGAGGACTTCGCCGGCGAGGAGTGACGTCGCCGCAAGCGGCGAACAGGGTCACCGATGGGCGAGCTGGACGATGCGCTCGATCAGCGCGTCGAAGCCGATCCCCGCGGCGTCGGCCGCCAGCGGCAGCAGCGAGGTCTCCGTCATCCCCGGGATCGCGTTGGCCTCGAGCACGGTCAGCTCGCCGGTCTCGTCGCCGAGCATGAGGTCGATCCGCGCGAAGCCGCGGCAGCCGAGCAGCTCCCAGACCTGCAGCGCGAGCTCCTGCGCGCGCGCGGTCACGCTCGTCGGGCAGCTCGGCCGGGCAGACGAACCGCGTGCGCCCGATCTCGTAGCGCGCCTCGAAGTCGTAGAACGCCTCGTCGGCGGGGACCGCCTCGACGACCGGCAGCGCCTCGCCGTCGAGCACGGAGACCGCGAGGTCGCGGCCCTTGACGTGGCGTTCGAGCAACACCTTGTCGCCGTAGGAGAACGCGGCCACGAGCGCGCCCGGGACGTCCTCGACCGCGGCCGCGAACTTGATCCCCAGCGCCGAGCCCTGGCCCGCGGGCTTGACGACGAGCGGGAAACCGAGGCGCTCCTCGATCGCCGGCAGCGCGTCGGCGGCGCCGAGCTCCTTGAAGGCCGTCTCGTTGAAGGCGAAGAAGTCCGGCGTCGGGATCCCCGCGTCGAGCATGTGGTTCTTCGCGATGACCTTGTCGGCGCAGCGGATGCAGGCCGACACGCCGCTGCCGGTGTACGGGATCGCGAGCGCCTCGAGCAGCTCCTGCACCGTTCCGTCCTCGCCGTCGCGGCCGTGCAGCGCGACGAACGCGACCTCGGGCGCGGCGGCGCGCAGGCGCCGCACGAGATCGTGCCCGACGTCGATCGCGACGACGTCGTGGCCGAGGCGGTGCAGCGCGTCCTGCACGCGCACGCCGGACTTCAGGGAGACCTGGCGCTCGAGCGAGCGGCCGCCCTTGAGGACCGCGACGCGGGTCATCGCTAGGAGATCTCGGACCCGCGCGCGCGCCGGCGCCGCGCGGGCGCCGGCGGCAGGTGCAGCACGTCGGCGAGCTCGGCGTCGGGCTGCGACGGCGCCGGCTCGGCCTGCGGCTCGGCGACGCGGTGCGTGCCGGTCAGCGTGCCGTACAGATCGATCTGCTCGCGCACGACCTCGCCGATGCGGCGCACGCCCTCGCGGATGTCGGCCTCGCCGACGCCGGAGAAGTTCAGCCGCATCGAGCTGCCGCCGCGACCGTCGAGGAACGCGGCGCGCCCGGGCACGAAGGCGACGTGCTCGTCGAGCGCGAGCGCGAGCAGGTCGGTCGTGTCGATGTAGTCGGGCAGCGTGACCCAGATGAAGAGGCCGCCCTGCGGGTGCGTCCAGCTGCACTCCGGACCGAGGGACTCGGCGAGCGCGTCGAGCATGACGTCGCGCCGGCGGCGGTAGATCTCCCGCAGCGAGTGGACGTAGTCCTGCCAGCGCCCACTGTCGAAGTACGCCGCGACGAACAGCTGCGTCAGCGAGGACGAGCACAGGTCCGACGCCTGCTTGCCGATGTTCATCTTCTCCAGCACCGGCCGCGGGCCGACGCTCCAGCCCAGCCGCACGCCGGGCGAGAGGATCTTCGAGAACGTGCCCAGGTAGATGACGAAGTCGCCGCCCTCGAGCGCGTAGAGGGTCGGCAGCGGGTCGCCCTCGTAGCGCAGCAGCCCGTACGGGTTGTCCTCGAGCACGAGCAGCTCGCGCTCGCGGACGACCTCGACGAGGCGCCGCCGGCGCGGCATCGACATCGTCGTCCCGCCTGGGTTCTGGAACGTCGGCACGGTGTAGATGAACTTCGGTCGCCGTCCCTCGGCGGCGAGCCGGTCGAGCGTCTGCTCGAGCTCGTCGATCCGCATCCCGTCCTCGTCGAGGCCGATCTGGATGACCTGCGCCTGGTAGGAGCAGAACGTCGGCACTGCGCCGGGGTAGGTCGGAGCCTCGGCGATGATGATGTCGCCGGGATCGATCAGCGTCTTGCAGACGAGGTCGATCACCTGCTGGCCGCCGGTCGTGACGAGCACGTCCTCGGGGTCGACGATCGTGCCCTCCTCGGCCATGACCTCGGCGATGCAGTTCCTCAGCACCGTCAGGCCCTCGGTCGGCCCGTACTGCAGCGAGCGCGCGGTCGAGTCGACGGCGACGCTGCCCATGATCGCCGCGAACGACTCGGCGGGGAAGGACGAGGTGTCGGGCAGGCCGCCGGCGAGCGAGATGATGTCGCTGCGCTCGGTCAGCGCCATCAGGTCGCGCATCGCCGAGGACTTCATGACCTTCGTGCGCGCGGCGAACAACCCGGCGTAGCGCTCGAGGTCGCGCGACGTCTGACGGGGGCCCGGCGCAGAGGTCATGGTTCGAGGTTCGGCGGGAGTCCGCGCGTCCCTGTCGTCTATCGTCATGCGCCCCTCACGGTACCGGACGCGTTGCAGCTGCTGATCGACATTCTCCAGGGCATGGGGCTCTCCGGCGCGGCCGGCGTGCGGCCCTTCCTGCCGGCTCTCGTGGCCGGCGCGCTGGCGACCGCCGACGTCGGCATCGACTACGAGGGCACGCCGTTTGCGTTCCTCGAGCAGCCGGCCTGGCTGCTCGCCGTCGTGCTCGCGCTGCTCGTCGTGATCGTGCTCGGGCGCCGCGAGCGCCTCGAGGGCCCGCTGGAGTCCGCCACGCAGGGCATCGGCCTGGGCCTCGGCGCGCTGCTGTTCGCCGCGACGCTCGCCGACAACACCGACATCTGGTGGCCGGGGTTGCTGGCCGGCGGCCTGTGCGCCGCGCTCGCCGCCGCCGCCGTGCGCTCGCTGATGGCGCGCGTGCGGACGCGGCTGGACGCCGAGGCGCGCGGCGCGCTGCCGGTCTATCTGGAAGGGACCGCGGTGCTGCTCGCCGGCCTGGCGGTCGTCGCCGCCCCG
This sequence comes from uncultured Solirubrobacteraceae bacterium, assembly GCA_963756465.1. Taxonomy (GTDB): domain Bacteria; phylum Actinomycetota; class Thermoleophilia; order Solirubrobacterales; family Solirubrobacteraceae; genus CADCVQ01. The sequence continues at coordinate 295,957 of CAVWNK010000004.1, read as the reverse complement.
ATCTCGGTCCTCGCGCTCGGCTTCTTCGCCTTCCTGCTGCGCGGGGTCAGGCGCCGCGAGGGCGGGAAGTACGCCGGGCTGCGCATCCTTCGGTGAGCGCGCGCAAGCCTCCCAAACTCGTCCTGACCGTCATCGACGGGATGAAGCCGACGATGCTCGAACGGGCGCTGCGCGCGGGCAGCGCACCCGCCCTGAAGGCGATCGCCGACCGCGGCCGGTACGTGCCCGACTGCGTCGCCGCGTTTCCGTCCGTGACCCCGGTCTGCGCGGCGACGATCGCGACCGGCGTGCTCCAGGACGAGCACGAGATCCCGTCGATGAACTGGTACTCGCGCGCCGAGCAGCGCTACGTCGAGTACGGCTCGTCGTTCTCGGCGTCGCGCAAGTTCGGCCTCAACCGCCAGCTCGTCGACACGATCTTCAACATGAACGCGACGCACCTCGCGCCCGACGTCCTGACGGTCTTCGAGCGGCTCGACGACACCGAGGTCGTGCGTACCGCGGGCACGACGTACCTCATCTACCGCGGCCGCCACGAGCACGAGATCTCGCGCGACTTCGCCCTCACGCGCGCCGCCTCGTCGCTGTTCAAGCGCTCGACGCTCGGCCCGCGCGAGCTCTTCTACGCCGACATCTTCGCCAGCCGCAAGACGGCCTGCTGGTCGCGGATGGGGATACCGGGCATGCGCGACCAGCACGCCGGCTGCGTCGGTTCGCACCTCGTCGAGCACGACCTGTTCGACTTCATGCTGCTGTCGCTGCCCGACAACGATGCGCACTCGCACAAGAACGGGCCGCATGCGCAGATCGACTCGATCGCGGCTGCCGACGCCGAGCTGTGGCGCGTGATGGAGGCCGGCGGCGGCGTCGACACGTTCCTCGACGAGCACGCGATGATCGTCATGGCCGACCACTCGCACTCGCACATCGAGCGCACGATCGACCTGACCGGGGCGTTCGCAGACTGGCGTGTGCTGCCGCCGTCGGGCCAGGGCGCGCGCCACGCCGAGCTCGCGCTGTGCCCGGCGCAGCGCAGCGCGATGATCTACCTGCTGGTCGAGTCGCGCGCGACGGCGCTGGCCGGCGTCGTCGAGCAGGCACGGGCGATCGAGGGCGTCGATCTGGCGATGTGGCGCGACGGCGATCGCGCGCGGATCGGCGGCGAGCGCGGCGAGCTGTCGTTCGCGCCGGGCGGCGAGATCGCCGACGTGCGCGGCCGGCGCTGGTCGGTCGACGGCGAGCTCGACACGCTGCAGGCGCACCTCGAGGACGGCGTGCTGCACGCCGAGAACTATCCCGACGCGCTGACGCGCGTGTGGGCCGCGCTGAACTGCCCGACGTCGGGCGACGTGCTGCTCTCCGCCGAGCCCGCCTACGAGTTCCCCGACTGGGGCAACCGCGCGCACGTGCGCGGCGGCAGCCACGGCTCGCTGCACCGCGTCGACTCGCTCGGGGCGCTGCTGTTCTGCGGCGTGCCGGTGCCGCCGGCGCGCGCCGCCGGCAACTGGTCGATCGCCGACGTCGCGCCGATGGTGATCGAGCACTTCGGCGCTGCGTAGTCTTTGACGCCGATGACGGTCGACGAGGCCACAGCCGACACCGCCGACGGCGCGCTCCTGCGCGGACCCACCCGCGTTCGCGCGGGGCTGCGCAAGCCCGCGAACTGGATGCAGCTTGTCCGCTTCGGCGTCGTCGGCGCGAGCGGCTATGTCGTCAACCTGCTCGTCTACACGCTGCTCGAGCACGGCTTCGGCGTCGGCTACGCGATCGCCGCGACCGGCGCCTTCGCCGTCGCGCTGAGCAACAACTTCGTCTGGAACCGGCTGTGGACGTTCCGTGCCGGCGACGGCCACGCGGGCTTCCAGGCGGCGCGCTTCTGCGTCGTCTCGCTCGTCGCGTTCGGCTTCAACCTGATCGTGCTCTACGCGCTCGTCGAGGGCCTCGGGACGCGCGACGTGCTCGGCATGGGCACCGTGCCGGCGCAGGCCGTCGCGATCGCGGCCGCGACGCCGCTGAACTTCATCGGCAACAAGCTCTGGAGCTTCCGGGCCTAGATGCGCACGGTGCGTGGTGCGGCGGGCTGCGTCGCGCTGCTGATCGTTCTGCTCACCGCCGGCTCGGCTGCGGCGCAGCTGCGCTCGCCCGGAAACTCCGGCGGGCTGCCGACGAACCTGCCCGGCACCGCGGTCAGCCCCGATGCGCTCGTGCGCCCGCCGCGCGACGACGTCCCGCCGCGGGGTCGCGGGCTGACGGCCGTGCGCGTCGGTCAGGTCGCCGACGCCGTCGCGAAGGTGCGCCGCGAGCGCCGCGAGTGGCCGGGCGCGACGCGCGAGATCTTCCTCAAGGGCAGCGACCGCTGGCAGGTCTCCTACTTCGCCAAGACGAAGCCCGGGACGCCGCGCAAGGAGATCGCGCAGGTCCTCGTCGACGACGGCAGCGCGCGTGTGCTCGAGGCGTGGACGGACTACCACGTGCCCTGGTCGATGGCGCGCGGCTACCCGGGCGCGTTCGGGCGCATCGTCAACGCGCCGTGGGTCTGGATCCCGCTCGCGGTCCTGTTCGTGGCACCGTTTCTGCGACCGCCGTGGCGGCTGCTGCACCTCGACCTGCTCGTGCTGAGCGCGTTCTCGGCCTCGACGGCGTTCTTCAACGCGGCGCGGATCGACTGGTCGGTGCCGCTCGTCTATCCGCCGCTCGTCTACCTGCTGGCGCGGATGTTGTGGATCGGCCTGCGCCGCGGGGGGCCCGCGCGCGAGCAGGCGCGCCAGCCGCTGGCGCTGCTCGTGCCCGTCACCTGGCTGGCGATCGCCGTGATCTTCCTGCTCGGCTTCCGCGTCGCCCTGAACCTCACGAACTCGAACGTCATCGACGTCGGCTACGCGGGCGTGATCGGCGCCGACCGGATCGTCGACGGCGACCCGCTGTACGGCAGGTTTCCCAGCGACAACGCGATGGGCGACACGTACGGCCCGGTCGTCTACCTCGCCTACGTACCGTTCGAGCAGGCGCTGACGTGGAGCGGCAATTGGGACGACCTGCCCGCCGCGCACGGCGCCGCGATCGCGTTCGACCTGCTCGGCCTGCTGCTGTGCTTTCTGATCGGTCGCCGCGTGCGCGGCCCGGACCTCGGCGTCCTGCTCGCGTACGCCTGGACGACCTATCCCTTCACGCTGTACGCGCTGATGTCGAACTCCAACGACACGCTCGTCGCGGCGCTCGTGCTGGCGGCGGTCTGGGCCGCGGGCAGCGCGCCCGCGCGGGGGGCGTTCATCGCGCTCGCGGGGCTGACGAAGTTCGCGCCGCTGGCGCTCGCGCCGCTGCTGGCGATGCACGGCGACCGGCGCCCGCGGCCGCGCTCGCTGGCGGGCTTCGCGCTCGGCTTCGCGGGCGCGGCGGCGCTCGCCTTCGCGCCGCTGGCGGGCGATTTGAACCTGCGCGACTTCTGGGATCACACGATCGCCTTCCAGGCGTCACGCGGCTCGCCGTTCTCGATCTGGGGGCTGTACGACCCCGACGTCTCGTGGCTGAACTACGCCCAGCGCGCGCTGCAGGTCGCGGGCGCGCTGCTCGCCCTGGCGCTGGCGTTCGTGCCGCGGCGGCGCGACATCGTCGGCCTGGCCGCCTGCAGCGCGGCGATCCTGATCGCGCTGCAGCTCGGCGTGACGCACTGGTTCTACCTGTACATCCCGTGGTTCTTCGGCCTCGTGATGATCGCGCTGCTGGGCCGTTACGCGATCGTGCCGCGCGCGCGGGCATGAGCGGCCTGCGCTCCGGGCGCGCGCAGCCGGCGCTGGCGGGCGTCGCGCTGCTCGCGCTGTACGCGCTGGCGACGTTCACCGGCCCGTTCTCCGACATCACCGTCAACGACCTCTACGTCTACGGCGTCTACGCCGAGCTGCTGCACGACGGCCGGCTGCCGTACGTCGACTTCGGCTTCGAGTACCCGCCGCTGGCGGCGATCGCGCTCTGGCTGCCGGGCCTGCCCGGCCTCGACGACAAGACCTACGAGGTGAGCTTCGCGGTGTTCATGGGGGCCTGCCTCGTCGCGGCGCAGCAGCTCGCCGCGCGGCTGGCCGGCGGCGGCCGCGAGCGCGTGACCGTGGCCTGGATGTTCGTCGCGCTGCCGGTGCTGATCGGCGCCTCGCTGCGCACGCACTTCGACGCGCTACCGATCGCGATCGCGCTCGGCGGCCTGCTCGCGCTCTCCAAGGACCGCTACGCGCTCGGCTTCGCGCTGCTCGGCGTCGGCACGATGACGAAGCTCTTCCCGGGCCTGCTCGCGGTGATCGCGCTCGTCTGGCTGGGGTTCGGTCGCGGGCAGTGGCGCGCGGCGCTGCGCGGCGGCGCGATCTTCGCGGCCGTCGTCGTGGCGATCTCGCTGCCGCTGTCGGGCGCGGGCTACGTCGACTCGTTTGCGTTTCACCTCGACCGCCCGGTGCAGATCGAGTCCAGCGCCGCGAGCGTGCTGTTCGCGCTCGGCGGGTCGCAGGTCACCGGCACGAACCTGCGCCCGGACGGCTTCAAGTCCAACGGCCTCGACGGCGGGCACGCCGACGCCGTCGAGCGCGTGTTCGTGTTCGCGCTCGTGCTCGCGCTGTGGTCGATCGCGTGGCTCGCGGCGCGGCGGTCCGACGCGCGCCGGATGGTGCTCTGCGGCTTCGCGGCGCTGCTGGCGTTCGTCACGCTCGGCAAGGTCTTCTCGCCGCAGTACGTCATCTGGCTGGCGCCGTTCGCCGCGCTCGCCTGGGTCTGGGGCCGTCGCGCCGTCGCGCTGCTGACGGGTGCCGCGATCGTGCTCACGCAGGTCGAGTTCCCGAGCCGCTACTTCGACCTCATCAACGAGCGGACGGACGTCGTCGCGATCGTGGCGGCGCGCAACGCGCTGCTGCTCGCCGCGCTGGCGGTCCTGCTGGCGGCGCTGGCGCGGCGCCCGCCCGCCGTCAGCTGACGCAGGACGGCCCCGCGCCGAGCAGCTCGGCGTGCGGCTCCGGCGTGCCCATGCTCGTCAGCCGCACGCGCACCGCGCCGCAGTTGTTCGTCGCGTCCTGCTCGATCAAGCGGGCGCTCGGATCGACCGTCGTGTCGAGGATGTAGTCGCCGTCCGGGACGCCGCTGACCTCGACGAACTGCCCCGGCAAAAACCAGTTGTACTCGTCGGTCCAGCCGACGGACATCCCCTGCTTGAAGTGATCCAGGCCGCCGCTCGTCGACTCGGGCGCCAGGCAGTCCGGCGCCGGGTAGGCGTCCGGACCGAAGCCGCGCAGGCCCCAGTAGAGCGGGTTGATGCTCGTCGTCGCGATGCAGAACGAGACCTTGCCGCCGGTCGCTGCCGGCGCCGCTCCGGCGCGGTCGCCGTCGCCGTCGACCGCCCACAGCAGCGACTGCGCGAAACCGTCGAAGTGGTAATGGCCGTGGATCGCATGCCACACGACGTCGCCTGACGGAACGTCGCGCGTCGTGCCGTCCGAGCGCCGCAGGCGCTGGCGCACCGGGATCTGCTCGTCGTCCTGCGGCTCGACGCCCGCCGGGCGGTCGAAGCGGATGTCCAGCGGTCCGTCGCCGACGTTGCCGAGCACCTGATCGAAACGCAAACAGACCTCCGCGCCGGACTCCTCGATCTCGCTCTCATGGCAGGACGAGCCCGGCGGCACGGGGTCGTCGAAGATCTCGAACGGCGGCCCGAACGTGACGTTCTTCTGCGGCAGCGCGACGAGGTCGGGCAGCAGGTCGCGCCGCGGTTTCGGGGCCGGGTCGTAGACGACCTGGGCGAGGCCCTCGTAGGCGATCTGCGGGCTGGGCGCGGGCAGGCCGAACGCGATCGCGTCGACGACGTAGACGTCGTAGACGCCGTTGGGGGCCGACTCGATCAGGACCGACTGCGCCGTCCCGACCTGCGCCGCCGACGCGCCGACGCGCTTGCCGCTGCGGTAGACGGCGAGCGCGAGGTTGTCGTCGGGCGTCCCCTCGATGAAGCGGATCGCGACGTGGACGCCGCCGGGGCGGCGCTTCCACAGCGACTGCGGGACGTTGACCCGGAGCCGCAGGTGGTCGCAGCTGAAGCGCCTGCACTCGGCGACCCGCGGGATCCGCGGCCCGTCGCTGAGCACGGTTGCGCTCCACAGCTGCGGTAGGCCGGCGTCGGGCTGCCCGGCGGTCGACGTCAGCGCGACCGTCGCGGGCGTCGCGGCGACGGCGCTCGCGGCGGCCGACAGCGTCAGCGCCGCCAGCACCGTCGCGGCGAGCATGCACGTCGTGCTCCGAGAACTGCGCATCGCTTCCCCCTCCGACGAACGGCCCGTCGCGCCTTCGTACCGCATCGGGCGTGCGCAGCGCAAGTGCGTTCCCCGTAGCTGTCGCCAGCATCTAGGCTGGGGACCCGACGAGCAGTGCACATGAGCCAGCGCGCCAAGCACGAAGACCGCCCGCGCAGCGAGCGCGGGGCGCCGCCCACCGACCCGTGGGACCATCCCGACGTCGGCCTGCGCCCGCGCGAGCTCGTCGGCCTGCTCGGCCTCGCGCTGCGCCTCGTCTGGCGCGCGAGCCCGAAGGAGACGGTCCTGCTGCTCGCGACGCAGATCGCCTCCGGCCTCGTGCTCCCGGCGCAGGTCCTGGCCGGCAAGCTCGCGCTCGACGCGATCCTCGAGGCCAGCCGGACCGGCGAGGGGATGCAGGCGACGCTGCCCACGGTCGCCGGCGCGCTCGCGGCGATGACGGCCGGGCAGATGCTGATGGTCGCGGCGGCACACCGCCAGCGACTGCTGCCCGAGCTCGCGGCCCAGTCCGCGCAGGAGATGCTCGCAAGGCAGGCCGTCGCGCTCGACCTCGAGGCGCTCGAGACGCCGGCCTTCCACGACCGCCTCGTGCGCGCGCAGCACGACGCCGCGTTCCGGCCGGCGAACATGGTCTCCGAGCTGGCGCGCATCGTCAGCTCGGGAGTGGCGGTGATCGGGCTCGCGGCGCTGCTGTTCACGGTCCATCCGCTGCTCGTCGCGGGGCTCATGATCGGGGCGCTGCCGCTCTCGTGGGCGAGCATGACGGCCGGTCGCGCGTACTACCGCCACGCGGTCCGGCGCACACCCAAGCGCCGCATCATCTCCTACCTGCAGGCGCTGCTGACGATGCTCGACTCGGCCAAGGAGGCGCGCGCGTTCAACCTCGGCCCGCACCTGCTCGCCGAGCACCGGCGGCTGTTCGACGAGGAGATGACGGACTTCCGCGCGCTCATCAGCCACCGCCTGCGGCGCGGTGTCCTGGCGACGCTCGTCAGCTCGGTCGTCAACGCGGCCGGCGTGCTGCTCGTCCTCTGGCTGCACTTCTCGGAGCGGATCTCGCTCGCCGATGCCGTCGCCGCGGCCGGCGCTCTGCTGCTGATCGTGCCGCGCGTGAACGCGTTCGTCGGTGGCATCGGGCAGCTGCACGAGAACGGGCTCTTCGTCGAGGACCTGTGGTCGTTTCTGGAGATCGCGCCCGCGCAGCGCCGCTCGCTGTCGTCGGAGCCCGTCCCGGCGACGTTCAAGACGATCCGCGTCGAGGACCTGACGTTCCGCTATCCGAACGAGCCGGTGCCGGTGCTCGACAGCATCACGCTCGAGATCCGGCTCGGCGAGACCGTTGCGGTCGTCGGCGAGAACGGCGCCGGCAAGACGACGCTCGCGAAGCTGCTGTGCCGACTCTACGACCCGCAGAGCGGCACGATCAGCTGGGACGGCCGCGACCTGCGCACGTGCGACCCCGACGAGCTGCGCAGGCGGATCGCCGTCATCTTCCAGGACTTCGTGCGCTACGAGCTGGCGGCGCGCGAGAACATCGGCTTCGGCGACCTCGCGTCGATGGGCGACCGCGACGCGATCGTCGATGCCGCCCGCAGCGCCGGCGCGGCGGACTTCATCGCCGGCCTGCCCGACGGTTACGACACCCGCCTCGGACGCCGCTTCCACCGCGGGCACGACCTCTCGATCGGCCAGTGGCAGCGCCTCGCGCTGGCGCGCGCGTTCTTCCGCGACGCCCCGCTCGTGATCATGGACGAGCCGACCGCGTCGCTCGACGCGCGCGCCGAGAGCGAGCTGTTTCAGACGATGCGCGATCTCTTTCATGATCGTGCCGTGCTGCTCATCTCGCACCGCTTCTCGAGCGTCCGCATGGCCGACCGCATCTACGTCCTGCGCGACGGCGCGATCGCGGAGTCCGGGACGCACGACGAGCTCGTCGCCCGCGACGGCCTCTACGCAGAGCTGTTCGGTCTGCAGGCGGCGGCGTACATGCAGCGCCCGGTCGAGCGCGAGCCCTGAGCGTGGCCGGGCCCTCGCGGGCTACATTCTGCGCTCGTGACGCCCGCGATCACCCACGACAACCCGCTGCCCAGCGGCGGCATCTGTCACCTCTGCCGCCATCGCGACCGCAACCCCGGCGTCGGCATGCGCTGCAAGGCGTTCCCGTACGCGATCCCGTTCGCGATCCGGACCGGTGTCATCGATCACCGCAAGCCCTACGCGGGCGACAACGGCGTGCAGTTCGAACCCGCCGACGAGTAGACGCTCAGCGAGCCGGCAGCAGCAGCTGCTCGATCGAGTCGGCCTTCAGCGGCTCGGAGCAGCGCACGAGCACGCCCATCAGCCAGGGGTCGTCCTCGGAGGTCTCGTAGCGCTCGTTCATGTGCGTGACGAAGCCGCGGATCGACTGCTCCTTGCGCACGCCGATGACGCCGCCGCGCGGGCCGGTCATGCCGACGTCGGTGATGTAGGCGGTGCCGCCCGGCAGCACGCGCGCGTCGGCCGTCGGCACGTGGGTGTGCGTGCCGACGACGGCGCTGACGCGCCCGTCGAGGTACCAGCCCAGCGCGACCTTTTCGCTCGTCGCCTCGGCGTGGAAGTCGACGAGCACGTGGTCGACGCGGCCCTCGAGCTCGCCGAGCGCGGCGTCGATGTCGGTGAAGGCGGGGCGCCCGGCGCGCAAAAAGAGGTTGCCGCTGAGGTTCACGACGCCGAGCCGCAGGCCGCCGCGCTCGACGACGCAGACGCCGTGACCGGGCTGGCTGCGCAGGTAGTTGTACGGGCGCAGGATCGCGTCGTGCGCGTCGAGGTAGGCGAAGATCTCGCGCCGGTGGTAGGCGTGGTTGCCGAGCGTGATGACGTCGACGCCGTTGGCGAACAGCTCGTCGGCGATCTTCGGGGTGATGCCGAGGCCGCCGGCGGCGTTCTCGCCGTTGACGACGACGAACGTCGGATCGTGGCGCTCGCGCAGCACCGGCAGCAGGCCGAGCAGGGTATGCCTGCCCAGCGAGCCGACGATGTCACCGATGAACAGGATGCTCGCGATGGCTTCTGGCACGGGACATACTCTGACGTAGGGGATGGCCGACCCGGTCTCCGACACTCCGCAGGCCCCGCCGCCGCCGTCTACGGTCGCGCCGGTGGTCGTCGCCCGCTGGGTGCAGCTCGTGATGCTGCCGCTCGCGGTGCTGGCGCTCTACGCGCTCGCCCACGCCGCCGGCGTCGTGCTGCTGCTGTTCATCGTCGCGGCCGTGATCGCGCTGATCCTCAACCCGCTCGTCGTGCTGCTGCAGCGCACGCGCGCGCCGCGCACGATCGCGGTGATCGCCGTCTACCTCGCGTTCTTCACGCTGCTGCCGTTTCTCGGCTTCCTCGCCGCCGGACCGATCTCCGACCAGGCGACGTCGTTTGCCCGCGACGTGCCGCAGCTCGTCGACGACACGAGCGCGCTGCTCGACGACGTGCAGCGGTTCTTCGACGACAACGGCATCGACGTCCAGATCAAGGGCGAGAGCGACAGCGCGCTGCTGACGTTGCAGGACCGCGTCGTCGAGGGATCGGGCGAGATCGTGACGCTCACCGGCGAGCTGCTGCGCCTGTTCGTGGAGCTGTCGTTCTACGTGATCCTCGTGATCGTCCTGTCGATCTACATGCTCATCTACGCGCCGCGGATCGGCACGCTCGTGCGGTCGGTGATGCCGCCGGGCGACGGGACGCCGCAGGACGACTACCCGACGCGGGTGCAGCGCGCGGTCTTCGGCTACGTCCGCGGGCAGCTGCTGTTCAGCGCGATCATGGGCGTCTCGGCGGGCGTCTGCCTGTGGATCTTCGGGACGATCGGGATCTTCCCCGACGGCAAGACGTACGCGTTCGCGTTCGGCCTCTTCTTCGGGCTGATGGAGCTCGTGCCCTACGTCGGCCCGGTGCTCGGCGCCGCGCCGCCGGTGCTCGTCGCGCTCGTCCAGGACCCGCTCACCGCGCTCTGGGTCGCGCTGCTGTTCGTCGCGCTGCAGCAGCTCGAGGGCCACGTCGTCGCGCCGAACGTGTTCGGCCGCACGCTGCGCCTGAACCCGCTGCTCGTGATCCTCGCGCTGCTGCTCGGCGGGCAGATCTACGGCCTCGTCGGCGCGCTCGTCGCGCTGCCGATCGCGGCCGTGCTGCGCGAGACGGTCGTCTACCTGCGCCGCCACCTCGTCTTCGAGCCGTGGGGGACCGGGTCGCCGCTGCTGATCGGCGATCGCGCGCCGCCGGGGACGGACCGGCCGGTGGCGCCGCCGCCGCGGCCGGATCCCCCGCCGGGTGAGCAGGAGCCGCGCGATCGCGTGCCGAGCGCGCGCGGGTGAGGCGTCGCGCCGCCGCGCCGGCCCCGTGACGGGAACGATTGGGGTCATGTCGCACCGGGCGGCGCCATCCGCACCTCGCGTGCCACGATCGCTCGCGCTCGCGCTCGCGCCGAGCGATCGTGTCGCGTCAGGTGCGATATGCGCCCCTCGCGACGCCACGACCGCGCGATCCTCGCCCGGAGTGGATTGGGCGCCAGCGCCCCCTGCGGGCCGAATGCGGCAGCCGCGGATAGCGATTCGCGCGCAGCTGAGGCACAGTGCCGCCGCCCGCCGCCCCGCAATACCACCAGTGTTCGCGGGCCGACAGTCGACCGTCTGGCATCCACGATCCTGGCCCCGATCACGCCACGGGCTGCGTCCCGAGGGCAGCGCGGTCTGGCGCACCTTCAGATTCGGCGGTTGCGGTAGACGTCACCGCGATGGGCGACGCGTAGCGCAAAGAACGACGAGCTCGGCGTCTTGATCGCGTGATCGACGCGGTCGTCGCCGATCCGGATGCGCGATAGACCTGGATCGCTGACCAGCGCGCGGGCGCCCTGAGTTCGCGGCTGCACGCACGGCCATCGATGGCCCTCGCGATCCGCCTGGCGATCGGCTTGTCGAGAGCCCTGCGGCGCCATCTTGCCGGCGCGGCCACGCGCCACGTGCGCGTGTTGCGTCGGGCGCGGAGGGAGCCTGGGATCGGCTGATGCGCTCGCCGTCGAAGCGGCGCTGCGTGCAGGTCGCAGCGATCCCCTTGTGCGCGCTGTGGCTGCTGACGCTCGTCGTGGCCGAGACCGCCGCCGGCCAGGCGGGCGGCGGCAGCTCCGGCTTTTAGCGGTGGTGGCGGCGGCAGCAGTGGCGGTGGCGGCAGCAGCGGCGGTGGCGGCAGCAGCGGTGGCTTGCGGCAGCAGCGGTGGCTTCGGCGGATCTGGCGACGGCGGCCCGGCTTCTCGATCCTCTTTGTTGTCATCCTGCTCGTCGTCGGGGTGCCGGCGGCACGCCGCGGCAACACGCTCGCCCGCTTCATGGCGGCGGCGCGCAGGCTCGTCGCCCGCCCGGTCGCGGCGGCGCGTCGTCGGCGCCGCCACGGGCGCGTGCAGGAGGTCGAGCGGGCGGCCGCCGAGGCGGCCGAGGACCACGAGCGCTTTGTGCCCGAACGGGTGCGCAGCGCGGCCGAGGAGCTGTTTCGCGAGGTGCAGCAGTCGTGGGACGACCGTGACGTCAAGCGGCTCGCGACGTTGCTCGGCGCCGATCTGCTGGAGGAGTGGGAGCGTCGCCTCGCAGACTTCCGCGAAAAGGGCTGGCGCAGCCGTGTCGAGGTGCTGGGCGACGTCCACGTCGACTATGTCGGTCTCGCGAACCACGAGGGAGAGGCCGAGGATCGCGTCGTCGTGCTCATCGAGGCGACGCTGAGCGCGTACGTGGAGGACGGCGGGCGCAGGATCTACCGCAAGGGCCAGGCGGACGCCGCGATCGGGCTCTGTCAGTTCTGGACGCTGGGGTTGCGCGTCGGGCGCTGGACGCTGTACTCGATCGAGGAGCGCGCGGAGGGCGAGCACCACCTTGCAGCGCCGATCGTCGCCTCGCCATGGTCGGCCGGCGCACGCCTACGCGACGAGGCCGTGATCGAGACCTCGACGGCCGACGAGTTGCCAGCCGGCATCAAGCCCGCCGACTTGGCCGACCTGCAGTTCGACGGCGATGCCCGCATCGCCGCCCTGGACCTGTCGCTCGCCGATCCGCGCTTTGCGCCCGAGGTGCTCGAGGCCGCGGCACGGCGAGCGGTCGAGGCCTGGGCTGAGGCGATCGACGGCTCAGACGCCGCGCTCGCGCAGCTCGCCAGCGCGGGTGCCCTGCGCGAGCTGCTGCATGACGGAGACGACGAGAGCACCCGCTTGGTCGTGCGCGGTCCGCGTATCCGGCACATCGAGATCGTCGCGATCGACGCGGCCGCCGAGCCACCGGCGATGACCATCGAGATCCAGCTCAGCGGGCAGCACTACGTCGAGGACCGCGCGACGGCAGCCGTGCTGTCGGGGAGCCGGGAACGTGCGACGACATTCGTCGAGCGGTGGACCCTGTCGCTGGAGGGGTCGCAGGCGCACCCCTGGCGAATCACCGCCGCCGGTCACTGACGCCGGGCCAACCGCCGCGCTCCTCGCGCTGAGTTGGTGCCAGCGCCGCTCGCCGACGGGGCGCTCCGTGCAGGCGAACGAGGAAGCCTGGTTCGCGGCGCGCGGGGTAGCCACCAGCGCGTTTCAGACGCTGAAGGATCGCGTCCGGATCGTCGCCGCGGATGAGGCCGTCCCGTGCGACCTTCGCCGTGCCCTCGTCGAGTGGTGCGGTCGCCGCCCACGACGGATGAACGACGCCGAAGTCAACTTCCACACCCGTCGCCGTGATTGGTCGGCGCTCCGAGAGGGACGGTCTTGCGTGCCGGACTCATTGGCGGCGTGGTCAGGCCAAGCGAGCGACCGCCGCCGCCGGCACTCGACCCTCCCATCGTTGGGAGATTTGCCGCAGATGCGCCGGTCGTGAGCGATCGTGTCGCGTCAGGTGCGGTATGCGCCCCTCGCAACGCCACGACCGCGCGATCCTTGGAGCGACTCCGGCGCGCGCGTCCGCGTCAGCGCATGCTCGGCGGAATCGGCGGGTGGGCAGGCGGTCGGGGGTCGCCTGGCCCGCAGCGCTTCGTCGTGGGGGTCCCACACTTCGTATCGTCACCGCCGACGACCACCATTATCCCGACCGCTACCACGATCACGACGATCACCACGATCCATGTGGTCACGGTTCCTCCCGTTCCGGTGTGACCCTACGACGTTTGGAGATCTTGCGCGCACGCTACCGGGCCCCGTCGCCGGTAACAACTCGGTCGCGTTCGGGGTCGCACGAAGGACCGGTATCCGTCGCACACGGTGACTGGCAGAGGCGGCATTTCCACGCCGGTCATGATCGCCCAGCGGCTGCTGCTTGGAGGCCAGACGCAGCACCCGAGTCAGCCGCCCCGGGCCGCCTACCACTCACCGATGCAGGTCGTCGACCCAGCGCACGCGCTCGGGATCGTCCTGCACGTCGTCGAGCTCGAGGTTCACGACGACCGGCTCCTGGCCGCTGCGCACGAGCACGCACGACAGCGGCTCGTCGGTGAGCGCGTTGATCTCCTGGTGGGGCACGTAGGGCGCGACGAAGATGAAGTCGCCCGGCCCGGCGTCGGCGACGAACTCCAGCCGCTCGCCCCAGCGCATCCGCGCGCGGCCGCTGACGACGTAGATGACGCTTTCGACCGGGCCGTGGTGGTGCGCGCCGGTGCTCGCATCGGGCTCGATCACGACCGTCCCCGCCCACAGCTTCTCGGCACCGGCCCGCGCCGTCGTGATCGCCGCGGCGCGACTCATCCCCGGCGTCTGCGGCGTGTTCGGATCGAGCTCGCCGGCGCGCACGACGCGCACGCCGTCCAGGCGCCAGTCCCGGCCTTCGCGTGAACCGTCCATCGCAAGCGCGAACATAGCGGCTGTATCTCCTACGACGCTCGAACGCCGCGAGCTGGCGGACGGTCGCAGCTACCCTTTCGGCATGCCCTTTCCCGCCACCCGCCTGCGGCGGCTGCGCGCGACGCCGGTGCTGCGCGACCTCGTCCGCGAGACGCGACTGGACGCGGCCGACATGGTGCTGCCGCTGTTCGTGCAGGCCGGTGACACCCGCCGCGAGCCGATCTCCTCGCTGCCGGGGATCGACCGCCTGTCGATCTCGGCCGCCGTCGAGGAGGCCGGCGAGGCGGCGGCGCTGGGCCTGCCCGCCGTGCTGCTGTTCGGCATCCCCGACCACAAGGACGCCGAGGGCAGCGGAGCCTACGACGACGAGGGGATCGTCCAGCTCGCCACGCGTGCGATCAAGGATGCCCACCCCCAGCTCGTCGTCATGACCGACGTCTGCCTCTGCGAGTACACCGACCACGGCCACTGCGGCCTGCTGCGCGCCGACGGCGCGGTCGACAACGACCCCAGCATCGAGTTGATCGCGCGCGCCGCCGTCTCGCACGCCCGCGCGGGCGCCGACGTCGTCGCGCCCAGCGACATGATGGACGGGCGCATCGGTGCGGTCCGCGCCGCGCTCGACGAGGAGGGCTTCACCGACACGCCGATCGTCGCCTACAGCGCGAAGTTCGCCTCCGCCTTCTACGGGCCGTTTCGCGAGGCGGCCGGCTCGACGCCCGCGTTCGGCGACCGCCGCGCCTACCAGCTCGATCCCGCCAACGGCGACGAGGCCGTGCGCGAGGCGCTGCTCGACGTCGGGGAGGGCGCCGACGTCGTCATGGTCAAGCCCGCGCTCGCCTACCTCGACGTCATCCGCCGCGTCAAGGACGCCACCCATCTGCCGGTCGCCGCCTACAACGTCAGCGGCGAGTACGCCATGATCAAGGCGGCCGCGGCGGCGGGGGCGCTCGACGAGCGCGCCGCGGTGCTGGAGACCCTGACATCGATCCGGCGCGCGGGCGCGGACATCGTCATCACCTACCACGCGAAGGACGCTGCCCTATGGATGTAACGTCGCCCGCAGGAAAGCCGCCTACCGGCAGCGCCACCACGCGGGAGACTCCTGCTGCGGCGTCCGGAGGGCGAAACACGATCCCGAAGGCCCGGTCCAGGAAAGACGGCACGGCGGCCCCGATCGACGACGTCGATCGCACGCTGCTGAACCTCATGCAGGGCAAGTTCCCGCTCGAACCGAAGCCGTTCGCCGCTGTCGCGGCGCTCGCGCAGCTCTCCGAGGCCGAGGTCATGGCGCGCGTGCAGCGGCTGCTCGACGACCGCATCATCCGCCAGGTCACGCCGATCTACGACACGCGCGCGCTCGGCTACGGCTCGATGCTCGTCGCCGCGAAGGTCGACCCGGAGCACCCGTGGGGGCCGGCGAAGATCATCAACTCGCACCCCGGCGTCAGCCACAACTACCTGCGCAACCACGAGTTCAACATGTGGTTCACGCTCGCCGTCGAGGGCGACTCCAAGCTCGGGCTGCAGGGAACGCTCGACGTCCTGCAGGAGCTGACCGGCGCGGAGTCGATCCGCCAGCTGCCGACGCTGAAGCTCTTCAAGATCCGCATGGACCTCGAGATGCAGGGCGACACGAAGTCGCTGTCGACCGAGGGCGTCGCCGAGGAGCCCGTCGATCTGGAGGGCGTGCCGTACGACGAGTTCGACGTCGCCGTCATCCAGGCGACGCAGGGCGACATGCCGATCGTCTCCGAGCCCTACGCGCCGGCCGCCGCGCAGCTCGGCGTCACGCAGGCCAGGCTGCTCGAGCACATGGCGGGCATGCGGGAGCGCGGCATCCTGCGCCGCGTCGCCGCGATCCTCTTTCATCGCCGCGCCGGCTTCAGCGCCAACGGCATGGGCGTCTGGGTCGTCCCGGACGAGAAGATCGCGGAGTACGGGCCGCGGATGGCCTCCTACCGCGGCATCTCGCACTGCTACCAGCGCCCGACGTACGAGGACTGGCCCTACTCGATCTTCACGATGGCCCATGGGCGCTCCAAGGAGGAGTGCGACGCGATCCTCGACACGATCGCCGGCGAGTTCGGCATCACCGAGCGCGCGACGCTGTACTCCTCGACGGAGTTCAAGAAGATCCGCCTGCTCTACTTCACCGAGGACTTCAAGAACTGGGAAGCGGAGCACGGGTGAGCGTCCCCGCCCCGTGACGATCTCGCTCCGCGACACGCGCTCGGCGGAGCAGTACGCCCGCGCGCTGACGTACCTCCCGGGCGGCGTCAACTCGCCGGTGCGCGCGATGCGCGCGATCGGCCGCGACCCGCTGTTCGTCGAGCGCGGCGAGGGCGCCGAGCTGTTCGATCTGGACTCGAACTGCTACGTCGACTGGGTCTGCTCGTGGGGACCGCTGATCCACGGGCATGCCCATCCGCAGATCGTGGCCGCCGTCACGGCGGCGGCCGCGTGCGGGACGAGCTTCGGCGCGCCGACGGTCGGCGAGGTCGACCTCGCCGAGGAGGTCAGCCGCCGGATGCCGGGGGTCGAGATGCTGCGCATGACCTCGTCGGGCACCGAGGCCTCGATGAGCGCGATCCGGCTCGCGCGCGCGGCGACCGGGCGCACGAAGATCCTGAAGTTCGCGGGCGCCTACCACGGCCACGTCGACGGGCTGCTCGCCGACGCCGGCAGCGGCCTGGCGACGCAGGGCATCCCGGCGTCGCCCGGCGTCCCGCCCGCGCTCGCGGCGATGACGATCGTCGTGCCCTGGAACGACCACGCCGCGCTCGTCGCGGCGACCGCGGAGCACGAGCTGGCCGCGATCCTCGCCGAGCCGCTGCCGGCGAACATGGGCCTCGTGCCGCCGGCCGAGGGCTTCCTCGAGCTGCTGCGCGAGCGCGCCACCGAGACCGGCGCGCTACTCGTCTTCGACGAGGTCATCTCCGGCTTTCGCGTCGCCCGCGGCGGCGCGCAGGAGCTCCTCGGCGTCGTCCCCGATCTGACGATCATCGGCAAGGTCATCGGCGGCGGCCTGCCGGCGGCGGCGTACGGCGGATCGCGCGCGCTGATGCAGCGGATCGCGCCCGCCGGCGACGTCTACCAGGCCGGCACGCTGTCGGGCAACCCGCTGGCCGTCGCCGCCGGCCTGGCGACGCTCGCGCTGCTCGACGGCGAGCAGCCCTACGCCAACCTCGCCGCGACGACGACCGCGCTCGCCGAGGGTCTGCTCGGCGCCGCGCTCGACGCCGGCATGCAGGGACGCGTGCAGGTGACGGCGCGCACCGGCCTGCTGACGGTCTTCTTCAGCGACGCGCCCGTGACCGACTACGCGGGCGCGAAGGTCTGCGACCACGACGCCTACGCGGCCTGGTGTCGCGGCCTGCTCGCGCGCGGGGTGTACGCGCCGGCGTCGCAGTACGAGGCCTGGTTTCCCTCGCTCGCGCACGGGCCCGAACAGATCGAGCGCACGATCGCCGCCGCCGCCGCCGCGTTCGTCGAGGTCGACCGGTGACCGACGACGACACGGTCGCGCGCCTGCGCGCGACGATCCGTTCGCGCGCCGCCGCCCTCGCCGATGCCGTCGGCGCCGCGCCGGCCGCGTACGCGCTCGGCGACGACGGCCTGGACCCGATCGCGCTCGCCGCCTCGGGCCCCCGCGCCGCGCAGCACAGCGCCGTCGTCGAGCTCGCGGTCACCGCGGTGCTCGAGGGCTGCCTGCTGCACTACGGCGAGCCGCGCGCGCTGGAGATCGACGACCCCGACCTCGCGCTGCTCGCCGGCGACCGCCTCTACGCGCTCGGCCTCGAGCGCCTGGCGTCGATCGGTGACCTCGGCGCGATCGCCGAGCTGGCCGACGTCATCGCGCTCAGCGCGCAGGCGCATGCGTCCGGCGACGAGGGCCTCGCGCTCGCCGCCTGGCACGCCGGCGCGGTGGCGATCGGCTGGGGCGAGGACGAGCCGACCGCGGCGGCGAAGGCCCGCGCGCGCGACGGCGATCCGGGCGCCGCGGAGGCCCTGCATGCAGCCGCCGCAAGGGCCGAACTTTGAGACATCTTTGTAACAGCGCGCACAGCCCCGCACATGGCGCCCCGCCGGATCCTCCGGGTCGCTAGATTTCCCTGCCCGTGGCCCGCGACCGCAAACAGCCCAAGAAGAAGATCACGACCGAGGAAGCCCGAATCCCCGGTGCCTTCGAGGGCGAGACGGTCACGCGCCGGCGCTTCATGACCGGCACCGCGCACGCCGCGGGCGGCGTCGCCGTCGCCGCCTTCACGCTGCCCGCCGTCGGCCTCGCCGTCGCGCCCGTCTTCGAGAAGCAGAAGGACCACTGGGAGGTCGTCGGCCCGGTCGCCGACTTCCCCGACGACACGTACATCCCGCGCACGCTGACGCTCGTGCGCGGCATCGGCGACGTCGGCAAGTCGACCGTCTACATCCGCGGATACAACACCCGCTTCGACGACGAGGAGCGCGACGAGTACAACGACTACATCGCGATTTCGACGCGCTGCATGCACCTCGGCTGCCCGGTGCGCTTCGTCGCCGCGTCGGAGCGCTTCATCTGCCCCTGCCACGGCGGCGTCTACGACTTCCAGGGCAAGGTCGACGGCGGCCCGCCCGTGCGCCCGCTGGACCGCTTCTACACGCGCGTGCGCAACGGCAACGTCGAGGTCGGACCGCGCTTCAGCGTCAACTCCGAGCTGCGCCGCTTCTCGCCGCGCGATCCGGGGATGCCGCTGGACGGCATCGGCCAGTACGTCTACCCGGCGCGCCCCAGCGTCCGCAAGATCCCCGGGACCTGATCACCGATGGCGAGCCTCAAGCCACCGCTCCCGCGCGCCCTGCGTCCCAAGCCCAAGGGCCCGAGCGAGGACAACGGCACGGTCAAGTCCGGCCCGAAGGAGATCCTCGCCGAGAAGGGCATCTCGACCGTCGACTGGATCGACGAGCGCACCTCGCTGTCGGGCGGCGCGCGCTGGATGATGTTCCGCAAGATCCCGAAGGGGACGAACTGGTTCTACACGCTCGGCTCGGCGACGCTGTTCGCCTTTCTGTCGCAGGCCGTGACGGGCGTCATCCTCGCCATGTACTACGACCCGTCGGCGACGCGCGCCTACGAGTCGGTGCGCTACCTCACCAACGAGGTCTTCCTCGGCGAGTTCGTGCGCGGCATGCACAAGTGGGGCTCGACGGTGATGGTGATCCTCGTCTTCCTGCACATGGGGCGCACGTTCTTCTACGGCGCCTACAAGTACCCCCGCGAGCTGAACTGGGTGATCGGCGTCGTGCTGCTGATCCTGACGCTGTTCATGTCCTTCACGGGCTACCTGCTGCCGTTCGACCAGCGCTCCTTCTGGGCGACGACGGTCGGCGTTGCGATCAACGGCACCGGCCCGCTCGTCGGCCCCTACCTCAACGACTTCCTGCGCGCCGGCCCGGAGTTCGGCGTGACGACGCTGGCGCGCTTCTATGCGCTGCACATGCTCGTCCTGCCCGGGGCGATCGCCGCGATGATCGGCGCGCACCTGTATCTCGTCGCCCGCTTGGGCACGACGGCGCCGCCGTGGATGAAGGCCGAGATCCCGGCCGACTCGCGCAAGGACGACGCATGAACGCCCGCGAGAAGGAGCAGTACCTGCGCGAGTACGCGATCCTCAAGTCGCAGGGCAAGCCGTTCTTCCCGTACTCGGTCGCCAAGGACGGCCTGATGGCCTGCGTCGTCATGATCTCGATCATCGGCTTGTCGCTCGTGCTCGGCGCCGAGCTCGGCCCCAAGGTCGACCCGACGACGACGACGTACACGCCGCGTCCCGAGTGGTACTTCTTCTTTCTGTTCGAGGTGCTGCGGATCCTCAAGCCGCCGTCGCTGACGCCGCTGGCGGCGATCGGCGTGCCGACGATCTGCATGATCCTGCTGTTCTTGCTGCCGTTCTACGACCGCAGCCCCGAGCGCCGCCCCGAGCGCCGCCCGATCGCGATGGCGGCCGCGTTCTTCACGATCGCGGCGATGGCCTTCCTCACCTACGAGGGCGCCAACGCCGGGTCGCCCAACCAGATCGACATGGAGGCGCCGGAGAGCGTCGTCGCCGCAGGGCCCGAGAACCTGGCCCAGTGGGAGTCCGGCAAGCAGGTGGTGGCGCAGTCGGGCTGCCTGGCGTGCCACAAGATCGGCCACAACGGGGGCACGCTGGGACCGAACCTGTCCGAGATCGGAAGCAGCTCGTCGCGGCAGTCGATCGCACGCACGCTCGTGAACCCGACGGCACCGATGCCGGCGTACACCGAGCTGAGCGAGAAGAAACGCGACGACCTCGTCGAGTTCCTCGCGCAACTGAAGTCCGGCGAGCATTAACCCCCCCGGCCCGAGCCCGCCCGACAAGGGGACGCTGCAGGAACCGCAGGTGCGGGCGATGTTCGACCGCATCGCGGGCTTCTACGACGTCATGAACTCCGTCATGACCGCCGGCCTGCACCACGGCTGGCGCAGGCGCGCGGTCGACCTCGCGCGCGTCGGTCCCGGCGACCGCGTGCTCGACGTCGCCACCGGCACCGGCGACCTCGCGCTCGAGCTCGCCCGGCGGGTCGCGCCGGGCGGCGAGGTGATCGCCGCGGACTTCTCGGAGCAGATGCTCGCCCGCGCGCGGACGAAGGCGACCGCGACGCCGGTGCCGGTGACGTTCGAGTGGGCCAACGCGATGGCGCTGCCCTACGCCGACGGCGAGTTCGCCGCCGCGACGGTCGGCTTCGGCGCACGCAACTTCGCCGACCTCGACGAGGGCCTGCGCGAGATGACGCGCGTCGTGCGCCGCGGCGGCACCGTCGTCGTGCTCGAGATCACGACGCCGACGCGGCCGCCGCTGTCGACCTTCTACCGCCTGTGGTTCGATCGCGTGGTGCCCGTCATCGGCAAGCTCGCGGGCGACCCGGAGGCCTACGCGTACCTCCCCAACTCCGTCAAGCGCTTCCCCGGACCGCACGCGCTGGCCGCGCGGATGGACGCCTGCGGCCTCGACGTTCGCTGCATCCTGACGGCGGGCGGAATCATCGCGCTGCACGCTGGCACGAAGCGGGGCTAGATGGCTGATGGCAGCGACCGCGCAATCAACCATCTAGATGCGCACCGCTGAGACGACGTTGAGCGAGATCGTGCGCGCCGCGGGCGCCCACGTCCCGCGGCTGCTCGGCCTCGTCGAGGAGCGCCTCGTCGCGCTCGCCGCTGGCCACGGGCCCGTGCTCGCCGAGCACGCCGGCGACACGATCGCCGCCGGCGGCAAGCGGATGCGGCCGCTGATCGTCCTGCTCGCCGCGGGCCCGGAGGCGGCGGGTCGCCCGCAGCTGATCGCGGCCGCGGCGGCCGTCGAGCTGATCCACTCGGCCACGCTCGTCCACGACGACGTGCTCGACGGCGCCCATCTGCGCCGTGGCGTTCCGACCGTCTGGTCGCGGGGCGGACGCGAGCTCGCGGTCGCGACCGGCGACCTGCTGTTCTCGCGCGCCTTCTCGGAGCTGACGGCGACCGGCTCGCTGGCGGCCGTGCGGTCGCTGTCGCGCGCGACGTCGGCGCTCGCCGAGGGCGAGCTGCTGCAGCGCCAGGACGCCTGGAACGCGGCGGTGCCGGTCGAGCGCTACCTGCTGCGCTGCGAGCTGAAGACCGCGCGCCTGTTCGAGGCCGCCTGCGAGATGGGCGCGCAGGTCGCGGGCTATCCGGATGCGCAGATCGCCGAGCTGGGCGGGTTCGGGCGCAGGATCGGGCTCGCGTTCCAGCTGCTCGACGACGTCATCGACGTCGCCGGGCCGGTCTCGGAGACCGGCAAGCACCGCGGCACGGATCTGCTCGACGGCACGGTCACGCTGCCGCTGATCGTCGCCCGCGAGCGCGACGAGCAGCTGGCGTCCGTCGACCTCGCCACGATCACGACGGCCGAGCAGGCCGAGGAGCTGTGCGCGCGCATCGAGCAGACGGGTGCGCTCGAGGAGTCGCGCGCGCGGGCGCTGCGGATCGTCGCCGACGCGAAGCGGGCGCTCGACGGGCTGGCGCTCGAGGACGGGCAGCGCCGGGCGCTGAACCTCGTCGCCGACTCGGTCGCGGAGCGCACGGCGTGAGCGGCTGGATCGCCGCGAGGCGGCGACGACCGGTCTAGAAGTCTTCGGGCAGCACGTGCCCGTCCGTCAGCGCGACGATGAAGCGCTCGACGTCTTCCTCCATGTTCGCCCGCGTGAGCTGACGCAGGTCTGCGACGAGCGCCTCGGTGCCGCGGTCGAGCGTCTCGTCGAAGCGCTGGATCGCCTCTTCCTCGAAGACGCCGGTGATCTGCCACTCGCAGTTGGGGCAGCGCAGGCTGACCTCCCAGCGCAAGCGGTCGGCCTCTTCCCAGGCGACCGGGTAGACGAGCTCGGACGTGCACTCGGGGCACACGTGGATGTCCGTCTCGGCCGGGGCGAGGTCCTCGAAGGAGATGACCTCGATCGTTTTGCCGGACGGCAGGACCACCTTGCGGACGTACTGGTTGTGATCCGGGGCGGGGCTGTCTTCGAACTCCTGCATGACCAACTCATCGGCATGCCGCGACGGAACTTGAACGTTCGGCCACGCCTGTCCAGAACACGTCCGCCCAGATCTGCCACGCACGCGCGCGGTACCCTGTCGACAATCAACCCGAGGTACACCCATGCCGTTTGGCCCGCTTGAAATCGGCATCGTCCTTCTGATCGTCCTCGTCGTCTTCGGCCCCAAGCGCCTGCCCGATCTCGGTCGCTCGCTGGGCTCCGGGATGCGTGAGTTCAAGGACTCGATCACCGGCAACCACAAGGACGACGAAGACGGTCCCTCCAAGCTCTCCGCGGCGGCCAAGGCCGACGAGCCGGACGAGGCCGCGAAGCGGCCACCCAGCTGAGCCGTCAACGCCGCATAGCGGCCGCGCTGCGGCCCATCAACCACGAGGACAAGCTCACCCTCGTGGATCATCTCTCGGAGCTGCGCCGCCGGCTGCTGATCTCCGCGGCCGCGCTCGTCGCCGCGTTCGCGTTCTGCTTCTGGCAGAACAACGCGATCCTCGACATCGTCACCAAGCCGGTCCGCAACACGCAGAACCTGCAGAACCCGAGCAAGTCGAGCAAGGACCCGCTGGAGCAGTCCGCGCGCTTCCAGCTCCAGCAGGGGCAGGCACTGAAGGCGCTCGCGCCCGCGCTGTCCTCGGCCGCGAAGACGTTCGCCGCGCTCGCCGAGGCCGAGAACCTGACGAGCACGCAGCGCCGTGGGATCGTCGACAGCTCGACATCGCTGGCGGCGGCGAGCAGGCAGGTGGCGCAGGCCGCCGCATCGGTGCCGACGAACACCCAGCGCAACCTCGTCACGCTCGGCGTCACCGAGCCGTTCACCGCGACGATCACGATCGCCTTCTACGCGTCGTTGCTGCTGGCGATGCCGATGCTGCTCTTCCAGGCCTACGCGTTCGTGCTGCCGGCGTTCAGCCCCGGCGAGCGAAAACTCGCGCTGCCGGTGATGCTGATGGTGCCGGTGCTGTTCATCGCGGGCGCGGCGTTCGGATACTTCGTCGTGCTCGAACGGGCCGTGGCGTTCCTGCAGAACTTCAACGACGACTCGTTCGACATCCTCTTGCAGGCCAAGGACTACTTCAAGTTCGCGGTCCTGTTCGTCGCCGGCATCGGCGTGCTGTTCCAGATCCCGGTCGGCGTGCTCGCCGTCACGCGGCTGGGGATCTTCACGCCGCGCCAGCTCGCGAAGAACCGCGGCTACGTGATCCTCGGCATCGCGATCCTCGCGGCCGTCGCGACGCCGACGCCGGACCCGTTCACGATGACGCTCGCGATGGGACCGTTGATCATCCTCTTCGAGCTCAGCATCCTGCTCGCCCGCTGGCTGGAGCGCGTCAGCCCGCGCGGCCGCAGCAGCCGCTGGGGCGATGACGACGACGAGGACGATGACGACGACGAGGATGATGACGGCGACTACGACCCGTTCGCCGACGGCGAGCTCGACGACGAGGATGACCTACCCGACGGCGACGTCGACGAGGTCGGGCAGCCACCCGACCTCGAGGCCGCCGCCGAACGCGTCGCCCGCGCCGCAGGCGACGCGGCCGGTGATGATGACGACGAGCAGGCGACTGACGACGACGATCTGACTAAGCTGGGGGAACCCGACCGGAAGGACTGATCCCTCGTGCTGTTCGACCTGCGCGGACGCGGCCGTCGCCGCACCGTGCAAGCCATCTATCTCTCGCTCGCCATCCTCATGGGCGGCGGTCTCGTGCTGTTCGGCATCGGCAGCGATCAGAGCGGCGGGCTCGTCGACGCCCTCTCTGATGAGAACAGCGGGGGCAGCGCGACGGAGTCGCTCGACAAGCAGATCGACGCGCAGCTCGCCAAGACCCGCGCGACCCCCACGGACCCCGATGCCTGGGCGGCGCTCGCGGTCGCGCGTTTCCGCCGCGCAGGCGTCGACGGGCTGCAGCAGGACGGCACCTACAGCGACGGCGGCAAGCGCCGCCTCGGCCTGGCGGCCGCCGCGTGGGAGCGCCACCTGGCGCTCGACCCCGAGAAGCCCGACGTGCGCGCCGCGAACCTCATGGTGCAGGCCTACGGCGACAACGGGCTCAACCAGCTGACGAAGGCCGTGCAGGCCAAGCAGATCGTGACCGATGCCGAGAAGCCGCCCAGCTCGAACCTCTACGCGCAGCTGGCCGTGCTCGCCTATCAGGCCGGCGACGACCGCACGGGCGACCTCGCGGGGGCGCGTGCCGTCGATCTCGCGCCGCAGGAGCAGCGCAAGGAGCTGCGCTCGACGCTGGAGATCCTCAAGCAGCAGGCGGCCACCGACCGCGCACAGCAGGCGACGACGACGCCGGCGGAGTAGCCGGCGCGCGTCGGCGGGCAGCACCGGCGACCCACCACCGGGTCCACTAGGATTGCCCGCTGGGTCGCACCCAGCCCCTGTAGCTCAACTGGCAGAGCAGCGGACTCTTAATCCGAAGGTTCCAGGTTCGATTCCTGGCGGGGGCACTGCAATACATCCGCAAAACGCCATGTTTTGCGTTTCGCGCAGGACCCGATCAGGGCATATGTCCCGAATCTGTCCCGCGGCAGGCGCAAGATCGCTCGCGTCATGCCGGTCGTTCAGCCGCCCTCAGGCCACGTCTTCCTCGTCGATCGGGCTCGCGGACCCGTGTGGTACGCCAAGTACCGGCTGCCTGACGGGCGCCAGGTGCAGCGCAAGATCGGTCCCGCATGGACCGAGCGCGGCCGCCCGCCCGCCGGCTACGTCACGAAGCTTCTGGCCGACGCCTGGCTGCGCGACGTGCTCGACCAGGCGCGCCGCGGATCGCTGCCGGGGATGGTGCGCACCGGCGCGACGTTCGCCGATGCGGCCGCCGAGTACCTGCGTTACGTCGCCGATGAGCGCGCGTGCAAGCCCTCGACGCTGCGCGATTACCGGTCCATCCTGGACGCGCATCTGCTTCCGTGGTTTGGTGCGTTCCGCATCGAGGACGTCACGCCGGCGATGGTCGAGGAGTGGCGGTCCTCGTTGGGTGCGGCGATGGCAAGCCGCACGAAGAACAAGCTGCTGTTCGTGCTGAACGCCGTGTTTCGCCGCGCGCAGAAGGTCTGGGGCCTGCCTCTGAACCCGGTCGCCGGGATCGAGAAGTACCGCCTGCGCTCGAGTGGCGACATCGACGTCTTCTCGCCCGAAGAGGTGCTGGCGCTCGTGCGCGCGGCTGACGACGAGCACGACGCGGCCATCTATCTGACCGCCGCGTTCGCGGGACTTCGTCGCGGCGAGCTGCTCGCGCTGCGCTGGCGCGACGTCGACTTCGCGGGCCAAGCGATCCGCGTGCGGGCCAGTTACGCGGGCGCGGAGCTCACGACGCCGAAGTCCGGCAAGGTCCGCTCCGTGCCGATGGCGCCCGACGTCGCCACCTCCCTCGCGGCACTGGGCCAACGAGCACGATGGGTCGGTGATGACGACCTCGTCTTCGTCGGGGTGGCCGGCGGCTACCTGGACGGGTCGGCGCTGCGCCGGCGCTACGCAGCAACTCTGCAGCGGGCCGGTCTCCGGCCGCTGCGCTTCCACGATCTGCGCCACACGTTCGGCACCCGGATGATCGCCAAGGCCGATATCCGCCGCGTGCAGGAGTGGATGGGTCACGCCGACGTCCAGACGACGATGAAGTACCTGCACTACGCGCCGCGCGACGACGACGCGGCGCTCGTCGCGGAGGCGTTCCAGGCGGAGCCGCTGGGCAGCTCGACGACGACCCGGCGCTGACGCGCCCCCCATGGCTGAGTACGCGTCGCCTGTGGCGCCACGCTACATCCTCAACCGGAGCGCGCCAAAATCGCGCCGCGATCCGCGTCGAGGTCGCTCTCGGTCAGCGCGATCGTCTCGCTGATGCGAAGCCCGGCGCGCCACATGACCACGATCAGCCCGCGTAGGCGCAGGCCGTGTGCGCGATCGCCGGCGTGGCGCATCACGAGCACGATCTCCTCGACGCTCGGCGGATCGGCGGGGTAGCGCATGCCTTTGTTGCGCGGGGGCTGACCTCGCCGGTGGCCCGGCAACGTGGCCGCCGATCGCCGGCGACCCGCAGCATCCAATAACACGACCGGTTCCATGATCCCTCCCAGCGTCGATGACGCCCCGACCGTCCCATGACGCGACAGGCGTGCGCCAGCACCGACGGCCTTCCGCGATCACCCGATGAGGCAGGACGCGAGCCGGACCTCACGGCGCACCCGGATCCATCGTGGAGGGGCAGTCTGGCGCCCCGGACTCACGGCGGCGGCCAGGCCGAGCAGGCGACCGTCGTCGCCGGCGCTCAACCCGCCCGTACACGGGGGATTCGCGCCGCAACTGCGCTGTCGCGAGCGATCGTGTCGCATCAAGGGCTGCATGCACCCCGTCGTTCGACACGACCGCCGCGGGCCGCTGCTCGTCGTCGCGCGAAGCAGCCGGCGCCGCGGCGGCGGCGGTCAGCGCTCGTTCTGGCAGCGAATCCGTCGAGTGGCGTTTTCTGACGGCTCAGCCGTCAGAAGTCGCCACTCGATCGAACCCGTCGCACCACCGCCCCTCGCTGCGACGAGCGGCGCGCCAACGCGCCGCCAACGTGTCCCAACCGCGTGCCACCGGGTGCCTGGCGCGGCGATCACAGAGCGCCGCTCCTCGCGCGGAGCGCAACCGTCGAATACGCGGTAACGGCGGGCCGTCGAGGCTAGCGCTGCGGGCCGCAGCTCGCTCGGGACCCATTGAGTGCCACGATCGCTCGTCATGGTGCTCTTCTCCTCCGAGCACGTCGCGGCGATCGCGGCCACGGCGCTCGTCGCGCTGCTGCTCGTCATCGCAGCGCGACGACTCGACGAGGAGTCGGCGACGAGGCTCGCGCGTGGGCTGGCGGTCCTGCTCCTCGCGGGCTTCGTCGTCGAGCACGCCACCTACGTTGCACGCGGCACGTGGACGGTGCGCGTCAACCTCCCGTTGCAGCTCTCGGACGCCGTCACGATCGTGGCGATCGTGGCGCTGTGGACGCCGCGCGCGGGCCTGCTGACGGAACTCGTCTACTTCTGGGCGCTGAGCGCCTCGCTGCAGGCCGTCCTGACGCCGGACCTCGGCGACACGTTCCCCGATGTCCTGTTCTTCACGTTTTTTGTCGTGCATGCGGGCGCGGTTGCCGCCGCCTGCCTGCTCGTGTTCGGGATCGGACGCCTGCCGCGCCGCTGGGCGGTCTGGCGGGTGTACGCGATGACGATCGTCTTCGCGGCGCTTGCGGGCATCGGGTGCCTCGTGACCGGCGGCAACTACATGTTCCTGCGCCGCAAGCCGGCCGGCGGGTCGATCCTCGACCTGTTCGGCCCGTGGCCGTGGTACATCCTTGGCGCCGCTGTGCTCGCTCTCGCGCTGCTGCTCGTACTGGAAGCGATCGCGCGGATCGCCGCGCGCGCCGAAACGGCCCGACGCGCCGCGGGGAACCCCCGGTGAGCGATCGTCCGTCCATGGGACGGGCCTGGACGGGCAGACGCGTGTTGCGCACGACGCTGCGCTGGCTGGCGCTCGCTACGAGCGCGCTGATCGCCCTGCTCGCGATCGAGGCGCTGATCGCGGCCACCACCGTGCCCGACGACGGCTATCGCGCGCCCTCGCCCGCGCCGCGGGCCTTCGGTACCGCCAACCCCGGGCGGCCGCGACTGCGCTACGTCGTACTCGGCGACAGCACCGGTACCGGTCGCGGCGCGCCGTACGAGCGCGGCATCGCGGTCGCCACCGCCCGCCATCTCGCCGCGCGCGGGCCGGTGACGCTGACGAACCTCGCCGTCTCCGGTGCGCGCTTCGGCGACGTGCGCCGCGAGCAGCTGCCCGCCGCGGTCCGCAGCAGGCCCGACGTCGTGCTCGTCGCCGTCGGCGCCAACGACGTCACCGGCCTGACACGGCTGCGATCGGTGCGTGACGACCTCAAGGACATCGCCGCCCGGCTGCGGGCCGCGCGCTGTGACGTCGCGATCGTCGCCACGGCCTCGCCGGACGTCGGCGCGGCGCCACGCCTCGCACAGCCGCTGCGGACAGTGGCGGGCTGGCGCACGGCACAGGTCAACGCGGCGATCAAGGACGTCGTGAGCGAGCGCGGTCTCGTGCTCGCGCCCATCGCTGCGCGCACCGGCCCACAGTTTCGCGCCGACCGTTCGCTCTTCGCCCGCGACGACTTCCACCCATCGGCATCGGGCTACGCCACCTGGGTGCCAGTGATCGAGGCGGCGCTGGACCGCGCCCTCGTCCGGCATGCGAACACGACACGGGGCTGCCACGGGCGATCGCTCCCGTCATCGGCGCGCTGACGCCGTCGTCACATCCGGCGAGCGGGACAACGGGATCCTCTGCCCACGCGGGCGCAACCGCTTGACGCGCACCGAGAACAGAGCGCCCCTCCTCGCGCAGAGCGGGTGCCGGCGCCGGTCGTCGACGGTGCGCTCCGTGCAGCGAAAGTGGAAGCCGTGCCCAGACTGCCAGCGTGCAGCCAACGCCGGCTCAGCCGGAGGAGGCGGTGAACGCGCGGGCCGGTGGTAGCAGCCCGAGCGAGTTGACGTCCGCCGTGCGACGGTGGTCTGATGCGGATGTCGCCTCGATCGTGACGCCTTCGCTAGGGGAAGCTCATGCCGGGCGGCGAGGCCGAGCTCGGGCGACCGCTCGCGACGTACCGTGACGGCGGGCGCCTGGGTGGGCCCTTCGCGGCCCTGCGACGCCAAACCGTCCAGACGCCGCCGACGTGCGCAGCCAGCTGCTGGCGGATTTGCGGCCACTTGCCGGAGGAGCCGCCCACGTCCGTCGCCGGTCACCTAAAATCGTTCTCGCCGCGACCGGGTAGTCGCAACTGTGCAGAGCGAGCGCACGTCCGCGCACGAGCGACAACCGCAGCACGCCGATGCTTAGACCGGCGCGCGCCAAGCGGCGCCCGCGAGCCGACTCCCCGACCGCGAAGGAGGCAGCGCGATGACCAAGCACATTGCCGCGACGTTCCTGTCGGCATGCGACGACCTTGCCGCGCAGTGCGACGCGCTCTGCCGCGAGCGAGGACTGATGCACAGGGCGCATGACGCGTGGCCGGTTGCGCCCGACGTCGACGGCATGGAGCTCGGAGAGCCGGTCGGGAGCGCTGTGAGCCACGGGCGCGCCGAGACCCTGCACACGATCGGCGATCTCGGCCTCGTGTTCGTGGTCGCCGCGGACGGCGGCGTGACCGTCCGGACGCATGCGGCCAGCCCGGTCGCTGCCACTCAGGCGCTCGCGCATGTCCGCGAGGTGATCCCGCGCGGGTCCAATCCCAACCCGAACCTCGTGCCGGTCAGCTTCTGGACCTACTCGCCGAACGGACCGCAGCGCATTCGCCGCGACGTCGACGCCGATGCTTGGCCGAGCATCACAACGAACTACACGGCGCGAACGGCCGAGGCCGTCGGCAGGCTCATGGATCCGGCGTTCCGGCCCGGAGTGGGCGGCCAGCTCGTGCTCTGGCACGGTGATGCGGGCACCGGCAAGACGACGGCGCTGCGGGCGCTCGCGCGCGAGTGGCGCGAGTGGTGCGAGATGCACTACATCGTCGACCCCGACCAGTTCTTCGGCAAGCACGCTGACTACATGATGCGCGTGCTCCTCGGCGGCGACACGGACCCGATGGCCGAGATGATGCGCGCGCGCCGCGGCCTGGTGACAACGTCGCAGCCGCCGCCGTGGCGGCTGCTGATCCTCGAGGACTGCGGCGAGATGCTGCAGCCCGACGCACGACGCGAGATGGGTCAGGCGCTGTCGCGGTTTCTCAACGCGTGCGACGGCCTGATCGGCCGAGGCCTGCGCGTCCTGGTGCTCGTGACGACCAACGAGCCGCTCGACAAGCTGCACGAAGCGGTGTCGCGGCCCGGGCGCTGCGCGGCGCGCGTGGAGTTCGAGCGCTTCGCCGCCAACGAGGCGCGCGCCTGGCTTGCCGAGCGCGACGGCAGCAAAGCGGTTCCGGGCGGCGGCCTGACGCTCGCCGAGCTATTTGGCATGATCGAGGGCTTCCAGGACGCCGGCGAGCAGCGCCGCAGCATCGGGTTCGCCTCCTGACGGTCGCAGCGAAGCCCGGTCGGCGCGGTAGCAGCAGCCACGTATCCCATGGCAACTCGACCGGGCGTTCAAGCACGTCCTCAAGCGTGTGCCGCAAGCTCAGGAACGTACATGGCGGGCGCTGCATCGAGGCAGCAGGGCGCTGTGCCGACTCGCCAGAACAGAGCGCCCCTCCTCGCGCAAGGGGGCGGCTTCGGTTTCGCCGCGAGTCGCAGGCTGTTCCTGTGCGCCGATCAGCAGCGGCGCGGCCTGCGGACTTCGCGGCAAGCGAGCAGCCAAGCGCCAGCTGGAAGAACGGGCGCGCTCTCGCTACAACGAGCGCGCCGGGGAATGCCCGGCGCGCCCGTCGGTGCGATTCGGCTAGCGCGTCGGCAGGAAGCAGATCCCCGCCGTGACCGGGTCGGGGCGGTAGCCGCCGGCGAGCCGCGCGAGGAACCGCCGCTGTCGCGCGGACGGGGGCGGTGCGCTCACCTCCCGGCCGGAGCGGCGGGCGGCGACCGCGCCGCCGGTCAGGCGCAGCACGTCGACTCCGCGGGTCCGGTCGGCGGTGTATACGAGGCCTCGGTGCATGTAGGACGCCCACACGATGCCGTTGTCGGGGCGCCAGTAGGCGAATTGCGTGGGGTCGGCCGGGTTCGAGATGTCCAGGAACCGGGTGCCCTCGCCGTACCAGGCGTACGTGACCGTTGCCCCATCCACGTCGAAGTAATGAGCCGAGCAGAAGTTCGCCAGCGGGGCGTACTGCCCCGGCGGACGCGAGCCCTCCTGCTGATCGGGATTCCACGTGCCGACGACCGAGAGCCGGAACGGGCTCTGCGGAGTCGACCGCCACGCCTCGCCGCCGTAGCTGCCGGCGAGCGACGCGATGGTGAACTGACCCCGGTTGCGGCAGTACTCCGCAGCGGGCCCGAAGTCCTCCTCCGTGGCCAGCAGCAGCTCGCCCGCCCGATAGCGCGGATCCCCCTGGGGCGCACCGTCGCCGACAGGCCGCCACGCGTTGTGCTCGAAGCCTCCTGTCGAGTCTCCGACGGCCGAAGCCGGCAGACCGCCGCCCGCGTACGGGATCGGGTCGAGCGCGGTCGCCTGCCGCGCGACGCCCTGCAGCGGGTCGAAGTGGCGGCCATCGGTCCAGTAGCCCCGCGTCCCGCCGTCACCGGAGACCCAGGCGATGCCCATCGCATCCACTTGCACGTCGTGCGAGTAGGCCGTCGCCCCGTCGCGGCGGCGGAGGTCGAGCGGTCGCGTCGGGTACGCCCGCGGCTTGCGCGGGTTACTCAGGTCAGTCGCGATGATCGGGCGCCCGAACGTCCACCCGAGCTCGATCCGCTGCTTGTTCGTGCTCGCCGGGCCACCAGACCACAGCCACCGGCAGTCGTTGATGCAGGTCGTCGTATGGCCGGTCGGAAGCTCCTGGAAGCTCACCAGCTGCATGTCCGAGGGATCGCGGACATCGACTACGTAGAAGCCGGCGATGTTCGTCGCGCCGGCGGCGTTCGGCTCCCCGGGCTCCTGGCTCGTCGTGCCCGCGTAGGCACGCGGGTCGCGGGACATGATCGCGAGCTTGCGCTTGCGGTCGACGTCCATGTCCTCGTTCTGCCAGAAGGTCGAGATCGGCGTGCCATCCACGCCGTAGCGAACCTCCGGATCACCGGGCAGACGCAGCTGCTCGGCCGTCAGCTCGTCGAGCAGCCGCGGATGCGCCGGATCCGCGAGCGAATAGGACTTCAACCCGAAGCGCCCCGTAACGAGCATCACGTCGAGCGCCTTGCGCCCGTTGGCGGCGCCGTTGCCTTGGCCCGCGTTCGTGTAGCTCAGGAAGTTGATCGCCGTGGCGTTCTTGGCCTCCGGCAGGTTGTCGAGCAGTTCCACGTTCTTGGAAGCTCCCGACGCCGGTGCCGCGCTGAGCGCCAGTGCACCGGCGGCCACCAAGACCGCCATCGGACCCCTTCGCATGTGCCCCTCCGAGAGATCAGTGAGACGTGACGACTGGACGCTACCGCGGCCGCCGTGCCGGCGCCAACGATCATTGCGAGCAGGAAGCGCTCGCAGCCCGCCCGCGCGCTCGCCACGACTTGCCGCAACGCTCCGCGACGCCGAGATCCACCGACTGTCAGCCCGCGCGGTCTGCCGCGCCCCGCGCGCCGCGCGCGGGTGCTCGCCCCTCGCGCGGCCTCTCCTCTCCGTCTGCGCCCCTCACCGCTCAGCGCCCCGAACCACGTTGGGTTCGACTTCCCGATCCATGCAGCTGAGCAGCCACGCTGGCCCGACCCCGCACAACCCGACCTGACCCAACCGATTCTCCAGCAAACACGGGCAAAAGC
Organism: uncultured Solirubrobacteraceae bacterium; assembly: GCA_963756465.1. Taxonomy (GTDB): domain Bacteria; phylum Actinomycetota; class Thermoleophilia; order Solirubrobacterales; family Solirubrobacteraceae; genus CADCVQ01. The sequence continues at coordinate 262,945 of CAVWNK010000004.1, read as the reverse complement.
CCTGCAAATAGACAACTCTTAATCCGAAGGTTCCAGGCGGGGGCACTGTAGAGGCCCTGGTCAACCCGCTACCGCGGTGCCACCGGCTTCTGCACGTCATCGGACCGGGGCTCGCGAGACCTCTGGAATCGTCGAGGAGGGCGGTCTGGCGCGCCGGACTCACGGCGCGGCGGCCAGCCGCCAACGTGTCCCTCAGCGGCGGTGCTGGATGAGCCCGACGGGCGCGCCCGGCACGAGCCGCTCTACGGTCGAGACGGCGGCCAGTAGCTCGTCGTTGGTGAAGCTCGGTGGCTCGATCCGGCGCCACTCCTCGCGCCCCCGCGCGCGATCCCACGGGCAGATTGAGCGAACCCACTCAAGCGTGTCCGAGCACGCGCCGGTCACGGGATCACGGCGCGTGTAATGCAGCACGTGGCCGTTGTGGATCTTGTCGCAGGGGTCATCGGAAAGCAGCAAGGCGCGCCACTGCTCCTGGGTCATGCGCTCCAGCACAAAACGCGCCGCCCACATGACGTCCTCGTGGGTCACCACGATGCAGCTGCCGCCCGGACACTCCCGTGTGAGCCCGTTGAGAACGCGCTCGACCCGTAGACATACCTCCGCGAGCGACTCGCCGTCGGGTGGGCGCCAGTAACAGGGATCCTCTCTCCGTGCAGCCAGTTCGGCGGCGAACAGCTCGTAGCGCTCGCTTTCGGGCATCACGAAGTCCGCCCGACCCCACGACCGCTCGCGCAACAGAATGTCCTGCACCCAGCACGCCTCTGGAAGCTGTAGATGCGCGGCGGTCTCGCGCGCGCGCAGGTACTCCGAGGTGTAGTAGCGAGAGAACGTCGGTGAGATGTGGCGTCCTATCCACTCTCCTGCCGACCGCGCCTGCGCGATCCCCAGATCGGTCAGTCGCCACTCGCGGTTGCGCCGCGATCGAAACTGCTCGGTGTACGCGCTGCTGTCGCCCAACTTGGACTGCTCGCGAGCTTCGTTGCCCTCGCTACGCCCGTGGCGCACGAACACAAGATCGACAGGCATGCACACCTCCGGCGGTCGAAGATCCTTGCCGTGCGCTCGGCGCCGCACGACATCTCGCCCTCGCATGACGCTGCGCCGACCGGGGCGAGCGTATCGGGGACGTTCCCAAGACTACGACCCGCGTGCGGCCGCCCCCGCCACCCGCGCCGCCTCCCGCGAGCACGCGTGCGTAGCCACGAGGTACTCGATGACCGACGCGGCGTCTGACCAATCGACTGCGGCAGTGGACACGAAGCGCGCGGACCGGGCGGTCGGCGGCGGTCGTACGCGACGTCGGATCCGAGCCGCGACACCGGCCCGGGGGCCCACCCCTGTGAAGCACAGGGATGGCGCCCCGCTCCCTCACCCCGACGGATCCACGTTCTGATTCATCCGGAACAGGTTCTCCGGGTCATACCGCCGCTTCACCTCAACGAGCCGCTCGTAGTTCCCCTTGAAGTTGTCACGGATCCGGCCCTGGTCGTCGTCGGCCATGAAATTGATGTAGCCGCCGGGCTCGCTATGGGGGTGGATCGCGGTCCAGTAGTCGCGGACCCAGCGGATGTTGCGCTCGTTGTCGGCGGGGTCGGGCCACATGCCGGCGATGACGCAGGCGAAACGGGCGTCGCGGTAGGTGAAGGCGGTCTCGTCGCTGGCTACGCGGTGGCAGGCGCCGTCGATCGGATACAGGTGCATCGTCGACTCCACGGCGGGCACGCGCGGGCCGTGCTCGACGTGGGCTGCGATCGCGTCGTCGGTCAGCTCGCGGACGAAGTCGGCCTTCCAGTAGTGCTGGAGACCGGCCGGCAACAACGCGTCGAACGCGCTGTTGAGCGCCGGGTAGGGCATCGGACCGACGAACTGCGCGACCACGGGCGCCGCCTCCAGCAGCGGCGCGATCGCCGCCTCGCCGTCCTCGACCGGTCCCGCCCAGCACGCCACGATCAGGCACATCGTCTCGCCGTGACGGTCCTCGGGAATGAACGGCAGTGGCGGCGCGATCTGGAATGCGAAGAACGCTCCGAGTTGCTCGGGCGCCTGGGCGATGAACTCGCGGTAGAAGCGCATCACCTCGGCTGCATGGTCGACCGGGTAGAAGATGGGACCGCCGTAGATCTCGCGGACCGGGTGCAGGCGGTACTCCAACGACGTCACGACCCCGAAGTTGCCGCCACCGCCGCGCAGCGCCCAGAACAGATCCGCGTTCTCGTCCTCGCTCGCGGTCAGCAGCTGGCCGTCGGCGGTCACGACGTCGGCCGAGATGAGGTTGTCGCAGGACAACCCGCAGCCGCGGGCGAGGTGCCCGATTCCGCCGCCCAGGGTCAGTCCGGCAACGCCTGTGGTCGAGATGATGCCACCCGTCGTCGCCAGCCCGAAGGCGTGCGTCGCGTGGTCGAGGTCGCCCCAGGTGGCGCCTCCCTCGACGCGGGCGGTGCGGCTCCCGAGATCGACCCGCACGCCCCGCATCCCGACCAGGTCGCAGACGATCCCGTCGTCGTTCGTGCCGAAGCCCGGTACGCAGTGGCTTCCTCCGCGCACCGATAGGAGCCGCCCGTCGTCGCGGGCGAGGGCAACCGTCGTGATCACGTCGGCGACGTCCGCGCAGCGGATGATCGCCGCCGGCCGCCGGTCGATCATGCCGTTGTAGACCTTGCGGGCCTCGTCGTAGCCTTCGTCACCGGGCAGGATCAGCTCTCCGCGCAGGCTTGCGCGCAGCTCCTCCACGGTCGGCTCTGAAAGCGCAGTCGTCACATCGCTGGTCGCCATCTCGGGCTCACCTCTCGTGTCGCGTCCTCACCGCTCGCATGCAGCCAGCAGCAGCTGTTGCACCGGTTTCTAGCGACGCCAGCGTTCTCAGACCGTTCGGCCCGCGTTCGCTCAGCCGGCGACGGCCCGCAGCCGCTCGAGGCTGCGGGCAGCGCGCTGCGCCAGCGGCTCAGAACCCTGGCGCCGCGCAACCTCGAGCGCCGCCGCGAAGCGCGCCTCGGCATCGGTGCGCTCGCCACCGCCCGCCACGATCAGCTCGCCCATGAGATGCAGCAGCTCCGAATCGAGGTAGTGCTGGCCGATCCGCTCGGCCAGCCCCAGCGCCTCCGACACTGCCGCCCGGCCCTCGTCCAGCCGGCCGGCCTGCAGGCACGCGCGGGCGAGCAGCGCGCAGGCGTGCGGCTGGTAGAGGCTCGAGCCGCCTTGCCGGTAGGTCTCCAAACCCTCGAGGATCCGCGCGATCCCCTCGTCATGGCGCCCCTGCGCGGCCAGCATCCAGCCGCGCAACACCGCTCCCATCGGCTGCAGGAAGCCCAGCGTCTGCTCGTCGGCGAGCGCGGCCATCCGTTCGGCGCGTTCACGCGCGCGCGGCTCGTCGCCGAGGTCGATCGCCAGCCAGGCGCCGAACGTCAGCGCATAGCCGAGGCTGAATGGGTGCTCGAGCTCCTCGGCGAGACGGATCGCTTCGCGCGCGTTCTCCTCGGCCTGGGCCCGATCGCCGACGTACCGCAGGGCGTAGGCGAGGCGGCTCAAGCAGATGATTCGCGGGTCCTGGGAGTACAGCGCAAGGTGCGAGCGTGCACGCTCCGGCAGGTACTCCGCGATCGCAGCGCTCAGGTGATCGCGGGCCGCGGCGAAGTCGCCCTGCCAGAACGTCGTCACGCCGAGCACGTAGCTGCCCTCGACCCGCACCATCTGCTCGTCCTCGCGCGTGCCGAGCGCAAGCAACTGCTCGCCGAGCTCGCACGCGCGCTGCAGATCGCCGCGCGTGAGGTTGACGATCGCAAGCGCGCGCACCACCGGCGGGCTGGGTGGAGTCCCGAGACGCTCGCACAGCGCCCACGCACGCAGGTAGACATCGCGGACCTCGGGCGCGCCATAGCCCTTGATCGCGACGAGGGGCGCTCCGAGCCCCGTCCTCAGCGTGAGCTCTCGCTCGTCGCGCGCCCGGCCATCAGGCTCCTCCTCCAGCAGCACGAGCGCTCGAGAGAACAGCGCGATCGTCTGCTCGTTGGCGTAGACACGCTGAGCGACCTCGGCCGAACGGGCGTAGAAGCCGATCGCCCGCTCCGCCCAACCGGCATGCTCGTAGTGCGCGGCGAGCTGCGCCCCGAACGCGTCGAGTTGGTGGCCATGGAGCCGCTCGAGCGCCTGGGCGACACGTCGGTGCAGCAGTCGTCGGCGCGCCGTCCCGACGCGCAGGTATGCCGCCTCGCGGAGTTTGTCGTGGCTGAAGTCGTAGGCGTCGACGCCACGCTCACGCACGATCCGCCGTTCCCAGAGCTCGTCGAGCGCCTCGACGACCTGCTCCTCGCTGCGTGAGCTCGCGTGCGCGAGCACACCGAACGTGAACTCGCGGCCTACGGTCGCGGCGAGGCTGGCCAGCTCCTGTCCGGCCGCCGACAGCTGGGCGAGGCGGGCCTCGATCACCGACTGGGCCCGCATCCCCAGCTCTCGGCCCGTTCCGACCGCGCCCGCCCGAGCGGGCGCGACTGCGTCCGTCAGCCCGGCCCGAACCGACTCGACGACGAACAGCGGGTTGCCTTCGGTCTCGAGATAGAGCTGACCCTGGCGCTCGTCGTCCAGATCACGCCCGGAGACGCTGCCTGCCAGCGCCGCGGTGTCGGTGCGATCCAACGGCCCCAGCTCGAGCTCGACCGCCTGTCCGCTGGCCACCGCGGCAAGCATCAACGCGTGCGCCGGGTGCTCGCGCCCAAGTTCCTCAGAACGCGCGGTCGCGACGACGAGCAGTTGCGATCGCGGCTTCGAGCGCAGCAGGTAGTGCAGCCAGCCGAGCGTCTCGCGGTCACACCAATGCAGATCGTCGATCACGAGAAGCAGCGGGCGCGCCCCGGCGAGCAAGGCGTGCGACAGCGCATCGAGCAGCCGCGCGCGCTGCCAGTCGTCGATCAGCGGCGACGGGGTAGGAAGCTCCGGGCGCTCCTCGAGCAGCTCGGGGAGCAGCCGAGCGAGCTCGGCGAGCCATGGATCGCCCAAGCGGCGCAGCCCCGGACCGATCGCCGGCGACCGCAGCAGCTCGACGACCGGTGCATAGGCCAGCCCGCCTGCGGCGGAGTAGCAGCGGCTGCCGGCGATCGTCACGCCCCGGCGCCTCAGCCGGTCCCCCAGCTCCTCGGCGAGCCGCGACTTGCCGATCCCGGCCTCGCCCGAGATCAGCGCGACCAGCGACTCTCCCGCCGCTGCGCGCTGCCACGCGGCGCGCAGCGCAGCCCGCTCCGAGCGCCGCCCGACGAGCGGCGCGGGGCCGGCGGTCGCCGATCTCGCGAGCGCGGGTGCCGAAGCATCCGCGGGTTCGAGCAGCCGCTCGTAGGACTCCCGCGTGGCCGCGCTGGGCTCGACACCGAGCTCGCGCGCAAGCGCCGTCGCGAAGCCGTGGTAGACGCGCAATGCCCTCGCGCGGTCACCGCTCAGCACGTGCAGCCGTATCAGGCGCTGGCACGCTCCATCGCTGACGGGATCGTCGTCGAGCAGCCGCCGCGCCCAGGGCAGCGCTGCGCGGTAGTCGCGCTCGCGCTCGAGCAGCTCGACGAGCCGCTCGGCAGCCTTGAAGAACGTCTGGCGCAGCCGTTCGCGCTCGGGCTCGACCCACTCGTCGTAGCAGCTGGGAAGGAGGTCGCCGGCGTACAGCTTGAGCGCGGCGTCGAGCGCGGCGCGCTCTTCATCCGACTGCCCGCCCGCGCCCGACCGCGAGGCCCGCGCGATCTGCTGCTCGAACTCCGCAACGTCGAGCCGGAAGGGCGCATCGGGTCGCCAGCGCACCGCGCGCGCCTCGCTCTCCAAGAAGCGCTCGGACTCGGGCAGCGCCCGGCGCAAGAGATGCAGCGCCTGCCTCAGGTTCGTGCGGGCCTGAGCGCCGTCGGAGTCGGGCCAGAACAGGAACGCAAGCCGCTCACGGGTGTGGCGCGTGTCCCGGTGGAGCACGAGGTACGCAAGCAGCGACTGCAGGCGAGGCGCATCGACGGCCGTCAACTGTTGGCCGTCGAGCTGCAGGCCGAAGCCGTCGAGCAGCCGGATCTCCAGGGTGGCCGTCCCGGCCGCGGCCCGTCCGTCGCGCCCCGTGTTCATGGCGCCCATCTTGGCAGCAGTCGCGGGGGCGCCGGGAGCGTTTTCGGAGACCCTCCCGAACGGCGAGGACGTCGGCCTGCCGAAGTCCCCGCCGCCGCACGGCGCCGTCAGCGCGGCGAATGCCCAGGTTCAGCTGGTCGGCTTCACCGTCGTACGTGCTGACACGCGTGCATGTTCGTCCTCCTGCCGCTCGGGTCAGGGGTCCGACGGCGCTCGCAGCAGCACATCCTCGTCCTCCGTTGCGAAGACGTGCAGCCCGAGGCGCTCGGAGATCTCCTGGCAGACGCCGATCCCCCGGATGCTGTTGCCGTACTCGTCGAGTCCGGGCGAGAAGACCGCGAGCCCGAGCTTGCCCGGGATCACGCACAGGATCGCGCCGCTGACCCCGCTCTTGGCCGGGACGCCGATCTCGTAGGCCCACTCGCCCGCGAAGTCGTACATCCCGCAGGTGTACATGACGCTCAGCACGTCCCGCACCCGCTCGCGGGGCAGGCAGACATGCCCGGTCACGGGGTTCACGCCGCCGTTGGCAAGCGTGGCTGCCATCACGGCGAGGTCGCGGCAGGTGACCGTGATCGAGCATTGGCTGAGATACAGCTCGAGCGTGTCCTCGACGTCCCCGGCGATCATGCCGCGGGCGCGCATGAGATAGGCCGTCGCTCGATTGCGGTCGGCACCGTCCATCTCGCGGGCGAGCGTCCGGTCGTCGACCTCGATGCGATCGTTGCCGGCGTACGCGCGCATGCTGCCGAGCAGGCGCTCGATCTTCTCCTGCAGATCGCGGCCGCGGATGAGATCGCTCGTGGCGAGCGCCCCTGCATTGACCATCGGGTTGTAGGGGCGGTTGTGGCGCTCGTCGAAGACGATCGAGTTGAACGAGTCGCCGCTGGGCTCGACGCCGACGCGCTCCAGCACGTGCTCACGTCCGTGATCCTCGAGCGCAAGGCCGTAGGCGAAGACCTTGGACACCGACTGCAGGGCGAACGGCGCGCCGTCGTCGCCGATGCTCGCCAGCGCGCCGTCGACGCCGGCCAGCGCGATCGCGAACGCATCGTGGGCGCCGTCGGCCTCGTCGATCGGGCGGTAGCCGGTGCCTGGCTCATAGACCCTGGTGCCGGCCGTCGGCGCGGCGCCCCGGTGGCGCTCGTAGAGCTCCGTCAAACGGCGGTCGACCTGAGCACTGACGTCGGCGGGGGACACGGTGTCTCCCAGTGTCGCCGACGGCGCCCGCCGGCGTGTCCGCCGCCGATCGTGGCGTCCACGGCCGTGTCCGTTGAATCGGCCATCCGGCCAATCACGGGTCGCCGGCGCCCGATCGGCCGTCGCTGCAACCTCAGGATTTGCGGCGACGCCACGTCGTCAACGAGGCGACCGAAGCTGAGGTGGCAGGAGCACTCGTGGTCGTGCTCGGCAGAGCGCTGCGTCTCGCGCGAAGTGAAACGGTGCTCGGCGACGGGGTCGCGCCTCGTGTTCAGCGCGTGCAGGCCACGGCGACTTCTAGCGCGGCGCAGACCTGGCGCATGCGGTTGTCGCTCAATCGCCCGATGCGCTGGACGAGCACACCGACCGCCACGCTCTCGACCGAGTCGAGGTTGATCACTGAGCGTCGCGGGATCGGATCGATGTCGGGCTCGAGGAGGACCTCGCTGGCCAAACCGCGCACAACCGTCGTGCAGGGGCCGACCAGCGTGCGACGCAAGCGCGGGATCGCGGCGTCGCGGGAGAGCACGACCACGGGGCGCCGGCTGATCTCGGGCAGTTCACACCACCAGACCTCGCCTCTGGCCGGGAGCTCGATCACGATGTTGCGGCGCGCACGCGAAACGATGCCAGGTCGCCCCACTCATCTGGGCGGTCCAGCGGATGGTCTTCGTAGGCGCTGTAGGACGCGTCGATCTCGACCGCGCGGTTGTGCGCGAGAAATGTGCCGAGCGCCTCGTCGAGCAACGCGGCGTCTGTCGTACCCTGGCGCAGCTCGCGGGCGCTGGTTAGCAAGTGCTCGTCGACCGTCGTGCTTACCCTGGTCCGTGGCATGCCCCGATCCTGCCATCGACGGAGCATAAATGCCAGGCTCCGCCCCGCGCACCAGGCTGCGCCCCGCGCACCAGGCTGCGCGCGGCCATCAGCACAGTCGCTCCTCGCGCATACCAGTCCTCCGGTCGGACCCGCGCGCACTGCTCCGTCTCGTCCGTTGCGGCAGCCGACGAGAGAGCGCTGGAAACGTCGAGGATGGGCACTCTGGCGCCCCGGACCCACGGCGCGGCGGCCAGCCGAGCAGGCGCCCGTCGTCACCGGCGTTCGACCCGCCGTACCCGAGCGATTCGCGCCGCAGCCGCGCTGTCGCGAGCGATCGTGTCGCATCAGGGGCTGCATGCACCCCGTCGTTCGACACGACCGCCGCGGGCCGCTGCGTGTCGTCGCGCGAAGAAGCCGACGCCGCGGCGGCTGCGGTCAGCGCTGATCCTGCAGCGAATCGGTCGAGTGGCGTTTTCTGACGGCTCAGCCGTCAGAACTCGCCACTCGATCGAACCCGCCGCACCACCGCCCCTCGCTGCGACCGAGCGGTGCGCCCGTCCTCGCGCGGAGAGCGGCGCGTGACCCGGGTCGTCGACGAATGGATCGCGCACGCACCGGCGTTGATGGGAGGATCGGCTGGTGCCCCACGCGTCCTCCGCTCGCATGCCGTCCGATCGATCGGTCGTGCTGCGCCGATGCGCTGCGTCCGCGGCCGTCATTGCTGGCGGCGCGTGGATCATTAAGGCCGGACTGACACTCGCCACGGGCAACGAGCCGACCGCCGCGTTCGCGATCGGGCTCGCGCTGTTCCCGTTCGCCCTGCTGGGACTGTGGTCGCTCGTGGGCGCTGTTGGTGGGCGCAGCGCTCAGCTCGGAGGGTTGCTCGCAGCGGCAGCCGCCATCTCGGTGGTACTCGCGGCGCTCGTGCGAGCGGTCGGCGGCGCGGACGTCGAGCCCAGCGAGGACGAGATCACTGCGCTGACGCCCTTTATCGCGCTGGCCGGCTTTGGCACGTTCGCTGCCCTGTTCGTGCTCGGTATCGCGGTGCGTCGAGCGGGGGCGTTGCCCGGGCGCTATGCCTTGTTGCCGTGGGCCATGGGTTTGGCGACGATCCCGTTGCTGATTCTCGGAGGCGCGCTGGAAGCCGTCAGCGAGCGACTCCTCGAACTCCCGATCGCGCTGCTGGGCCTCGGCTGGGTCATGCTCGGCGTAGCGCTTTGGGACGCCTCGACCACGAGCGCCCCGCTGCCGCATCCGGCGTAGAGCGAGCGCGCTGCTTTTCGGGGCATGAAACTGCTTCTCGGAGGCCGCGTCCGGGTCGGTGGCTACGGTCGCGCGACTGGGACAGGGGCCTTCTGGGAGAACGCAGGTTGGGCAGGCCGGTATTTGCGCGATGGGCTGTGAGCCCGGCTTTTCGGTGGCCGCCCCTGCGACGGCCCGGTTGTGCTGCGAGCACGAATCCGTCGGTGTCGTTTTGCCCACCGGTTCTCTCGCGATCGGTCGTCAGCGATGAGAGGAGGTCGAGGTGAGATCGATCGGCCTGGACGTTCATCGCGACTTCTGTGAGGTCGCGATCCTCGACGGACTGCGGGGGCGCTCGCAGGCGTGGGCGTGTCGCGAGCAGCGCCTGAGAGCCTGCAGCTGTTCGCGCAGAGCCTCGCGCCCGATGACCAGGTAGCGCTGGAGGTCACTGGCAATGCGTGGGAGATCGCGCGGATCCTCAAGCCGCACGTCGCCAGGGTGATCGTGGTGTCGCCCGGCGATACCGGGATCCGTCAGGCGCGCGCGAAGACCGACCGCCTCGACGCGCGCGCGCTGGCCAGGCTGCTGGCGGCCGGGTCGCTGGACGCGATCTGGGTGCCCGATGAGCGCACCCGCGTGATGCGTCGGCGCCTCGCGCGTCGCAGCCAGCTCGTCCGTCGCCAGGACGCGCGTCAAGAACGAGGTTCACGCCGTCCTGATGCGCCGGCTCAAGGGCCGCCCGCCGGCGAGCGACCTGTTCGGCGTCAAAGGCCGCAAGTGGCTGGCCGAACAGATCGCTTGCCCGTCGAGGAGCGCGAGACCGTCGACGCCGGCCTGCGACAGATCGGCTTCCTGGACGCTGAGATCGCCGAGGTCGAGCGGCTGATCGCGCTCGACGCGCTGGCGTGGCCAGACGTCAAGCGCTTGATGACGGTGCCCGGCGTCAACGTGATCGGTCGCCGCGACGTTCCTCGCGGCCGTCGGTGACATCGGCCGCTTCGCGAGCGCGCGCAAGCTCGTCGGCTACCTCGGCCTGGATCCGAAGGTGCGCCAGTCCGGTCGAGAGCGCCGCCAAGCACGGGCAGATCTCCAAAGCAGGGCTCGGCGACCGGACGTCACGCGCTCGTCGAGGCGTCGTGGAGCGCGGTGCGTCAGCCCGGCCCGCTGCGCGCCTTCTATCAGCGCGTGCGCGCTCGTCGCGGTCATCAGATCGCGATCGTCGCTGCGGCCCGCAAGCTGGCGTGCCTGTTTTGGTGCATGCTCACCCGCGGCGAGGACTACGCCTACGGCCAGCCGTCGCTGACGCGCAAGAAGATGCGGCGCCTGGAGATCACCGCCGGCGCCCCGCGCTACCAGGGCAAGACCGGCATCTGGTCGACCAACAAGGCGATCGCCCAGGCCGAGCGCGCGCTCGCCCTACAGGCCGAACTGGCCTACAAGAACACCGTCCGCGACCTGGGCCGCCACCGCTCCCGCGAAGGTGGGCGCGAGCGCGACACCGGGGCGCGCATCAAATAGGCCCTCGAGGGGCAAAGCCGCGCGGCAGACTCCGTAAGCCCCAGCGGTCTGCGCTTCGCTACGTCAGTCGCCCGCGCCCACGAGGAGTCTCTCACCAAGGAGTACCAGCGTCCAGACTTGACTTTCATCCGTCGCGCATTGCGGGTGCCAGCGCCGCTCGCCGACGGGACTCCATGCACGAAAGCGGCACTCTCTCACCGGCTTGACTTGGCACGTTGGAGCTGGGAGGTTCGCAAAATGGGGAGCGTGCGACTTGCGACGATATCGATCGTCCTCGCCGCTTTGGGGCTGACGAGCTGCGGTGAGGACGAGGCGGACAAATCGCCGACTGCCGCCCAGACTGCAACCGCTACAGCGACTGTGGCTGCCGAGCCGGCGGACCTCGAGCCCGTCATCGATGGGAAGTCCCAAGTGGGATCTCCCGAACAGGAACTCGCCGTCCGCTGTTGGGGTTCCGGCGAGCCCGCAGTGGTGTTGGACGCCGGTTCAGCGTCTAGCGGCATCGAGACGTTCGGGGGGCATATCGAGGACATCATCAAGCCCCTGGCCGAGCGCTCGACAGTCTGCGCCTACGACCGCGCCGGGACCGGTGAGACCGCTGAGCTCCCGAATAAGCGGCGTACGATCGACGACCAAGCCGAGGAACTGGATGCTCTGCTGGCCGCAGCGAACGTTCCGAAACCACGGGTCCTCGTCGGCTCATCGTGGGGGGGCTTTGTAGCCGTGCACACCGCACGAAACCATCCTGACGACATTGGCGGGATCGTCCTTCTCGACGTACCGGCGGGTAACGCTCGGCTGACCGCTGAGGAGGCGCCTGATGCCGCTTGGAACCACCCCACGAACGTCGAGCGCGTCGACTCCTTCCACGCCGAACGAATGATGGCGCGTGACAAACGCTCGCTCGGAGAGGTGCCGGTGACAGTCGTGACCGCAGACGCAGGCCAAAGTGACAAGAAGGACCAGGGGGTCTGGAAGCGGCTGTCGAGCAACTTCTCGCAGGTCGTCCTCTCGGGCGGTCACGACATTTACGCAGACCACCCGGAGGGCGTCGTCCAGCAGATCCTCAAGACCCTCGCCGCCGCCGACTGAACTGCTCCTGCTGTCGTGGCTATGCCCGTCGCCCTGCTGCCATGAGGCACAACGGCAGTGCTGGTCGGAGGCAGGACCGTCGCTCTCGCTCGTCGCCCGAAGAGTGTCTGATCTCGCGCGCAGGGGCGCTCTCGGTCGTCGCCTCGGGGCCACGCCGGCGGGCCGGTGTCTGATATCCGAGGGCTTCGTGCCAGCGATGCGGCCGTCGCGAGCGATCGTGTCGCATCAGGGGCCGCAGGCAGCCCTTCGTTCGACACGACCGCCGCGGGCCGCTCCCTTCTCGTGCGCAATCCGAAACTCTCGTCGGCGTCGGTCTCGCACTGCTCCAACTCGTCCATTGCGGTAGTGAGCACTGGGTGCTTCAAGGTCGCTGCAAGGAGCAGCGTGTTGCCGATATCAGCGGTGCCTTTGTAGCGCCGGAAAGCCGGTCGCGCCGGGCGACGGTGCGACGTCGTTGCCGCCGGCACCGAGGATGCTGCGCGTCAACCGTCCGCCTGCCTCGAGTTCACGTAGGGCTTCGGCGAAGTGCCGGTCTTCGAGCGTGGCTGTGTTGCCGATTGCCGCCAGCAGCGAGACCTTGCGCACGAGTTCGCGCAGAAATGCGGGACTGGCGCCCTCGGTGGGCGCGACCAGGGAGGTGAGGGCCGACGGATCGGCGTCGAGCCCTTCGCAATACAGCTTGAGCAGCTTGTCGCGCGAAACGGCGTCTGGTAACGGAAACTCGACCGCGTGATCGACTCGGCCCGGCCGAGCAGCGAGCGCCGGCTCGATCAGGTCGGCTCGGTTTGTCGTCATCACGAAGACGACGTCGCTGTCCTCGCCCATCCCGTCGATCTCGTTGAGCAACTCGAAGAGCAGCGCCGTCGCGTTGGTTCCCACCCGGGTGCGCTCCTCGGCGATGAGATCGATGTCCTCCAGCACGACCATCGCGGGCTGCAGCTGGCGCGCCATCAGGCACGTCGCGCGGATCAGTCCGAGCGCCGGCCCGGTCAGCACGAGCACGGTGCGATCCTTCGAGGCGTCCGCGAGGTACGTCGCGGTCAGCGTCTTGCCGGTCCCGGGCGGCCCGTGCAGGAGCAGTCCGCGGCGCAGATGGCGCCCCTGCGATCGAAGTAGCTCGGCATGTTGGTCGAACTCGAGCGTGTTGCGCTCGACGCCCTCGAGCACGCCCTCGGGCAAGACGATGCGGTCGCGCGCGACGCGCCGGCGGCGGTGAAACGTGACGTCGATCTTCGTTCCCATTGGGCCGCGCGCGCCCGCCAGCGAGATGACCTTCTGGCGGTAGACGTTGTGCTGCACCATGAGCTGCCGAAGCTCGCGCAAGAACGCCTCGGCGGCCTGCAGCTGCGGCGCCATCACCTCGACGAAGGATCCTTCCGACGGGAACCGCTGGGCGGCGACGAGGACCGCAAGGCGCTCGGATCTGGCGGTTATGAGAAACAGCCCCATCGTCACGCACGCCAGCGAGCGTCCCTCGTCAAGCTCGACCATCGTGCGCGCGACCGGCCCGACGTCAAGGCTCCACCCCGGGCGGCTGCGCGCCATCAGCTGCGACAGGGACAGCTCCATGTGCGATAGCGAAGCCGCGAACCCCAATAGCTCAGCGGACGCGTCCGCTGGCGCGAGCAAGGCATCGAGTGCGAGCTGAAGGTTCGGCCGGTCATGTTCGGCGATCTCCAGCCTGGTCGCGGGAAACGTCGACGGATCTGCCCCAAAGTGAGCGGTCAAGCGCGCAGCGAAGCTCTCCTCGCGCCCAGCCGCAGACGGAAGCCAGTCGAGTAAGCGCTGAAACGCGCGCGCAAAGTCCTCGGGCTCAATCGGCGCAGCACGATCCATGCCCGTGACAGTAACCGAACCACGACGCGCGAGGACGAATCTTGACCGACACCGCGCCACTCTCGCCATCCTGAACGCAGACGCTGGTTGGAAAGCCGAGGTCCAGCGCTACCGCCGGCGCCAGCTCCTCGCGTCGAATAGGGGCACTGTCGAAATCCCGCCGAAACTATGCGTCATGGTGCGGCATCCTGAGATACTCGCGCGCATGATGCCGTTGCTCACCCTCGCGGTCATTGGAGCGCTGATCACGGGGACGACGGCGGCGGTGGCAGTGCCCACCATCGATGCCCCCGACGACGGCACGACGACAAACGAGCGGGAGGCGGTCGTCGAGGGACGCGCGCCTGGCGGCCGGGGAGTCGAATTAACCGTGACCGTCAACCGCCGAAGAGTCGTGCTCGAGCCGAGCGGCAACCGCTTCCGCGTTCCGGTGGTGCTCGAACTCGGAAGGAACCGGATCACCGCGAAAGCCGACAACTACGAACCCAGCCCGAGTACCCAGCGGACGACCGTGCGCAGTCGGCCTGTTGAGCTGACGCGCGTGCGCGGGGCACACACGGGCACGTTGAACCACGCCACGGCTCTATGGGTCGCGGAGGCTCATTCCGATGTCTACTCCCTGTGCGGGGAGTCCGAAAGCTGTGGCGCTACGCCAGCCTGTGCTTGGGTGGCCAACAGACGCATCGACTGTCCCGTCGAGGTGGACGAAAGTGGGGAAAAGTCGGCGACCTGCGGTGTGGTCATCAGTGTGCAACTGCGCGGCCGACGCGTGTATTCCTCCAGCTACGGCTGCCGCGGCGCATGGGGTCCGAATCCGCGAAGGTTCGTGCACCGCGACGTACGACGCGCCGGGCGACGCTTTCGAATTGACCAGTGGGAGTACCCATGGCTTGCCGAGGAGATCAACCACGCCAACCGTTACGGGCTGCCCCGCTTCGACGTCGTTCGCGACCTGTTTATTCCGTAACTGCTGCGACGGCATAAACGTACGCCAGTCCCGGGTGATGTCGGCGGTGGCGCGATCCATCGAATAGTTGCGGATGTCATCGGTCGCGCCACAACTGTTGGGGCGATTCCCGGCCAGACCGGCGGCCGACCTTGACCGTCGCCAGTTCCGAAGCTCTCGCCGCCGCTTCCCCTCGTCGTCCTTTGCGGTAGTGCCCCCACAGCGGCGTCACCATCCTCATCCGATCCAGTACCGCCGTTTGCCCATGCCGTCCGGCGCCACGCGGATGTCCTCGAGCACCCCACCGGCTCGCTCAATGATCGAGGCCGAGACCTCGTTTCCGTCGTCGCATGTCAGGAGCACTCGGCCGACACCCGCGGTGCGGGCGACGACACGTGCCTGCCGGAGCATCGCGCCGGCGTACCCGCGTCGCCGGTACGCGGGGCGAACGCCGTAGCCGATGTGCCCGCCGAAGTCGGCGAGGAAGTCGTTGAGTTCGTGGCGGATCGAGACACGACCCACGAGCATCCCGTTGACTTCGGCGACCAAGAAAGTCGCGGGCACCCGATCCGGTGGAAGGTTGCTTCCGCGACGCATCTCGTCCAGGCGGCGGACATAGGTCGCCCAAGGCTCGCCAGCCCGCAGGTCCGACAAGAAGTCGAATCCCTCTGCGGCGAACTCTGCATGAGCGGCGCGGGCATCTGCCTCTTCGCTAAGGCGTAGCGGGCGCAAAGACAGCTGACACACATGCGCAGCGTACGGTTCGAGCGGATTCCTGCCCGCGCGCGCATCATCTCGCTGCTGCGCCTCATCCGTTGCGGCAGCGGCGTGAGAGCGCTCAGTTCGTCGAGAAGCGAACGTCGGCGCCGAGATGACCGGGTTGCTCCCGGAGGTGCATCGGCCGCCTCTCCGGCGCGGCGGCTCTAGGTCTCGGTGGCCTCGGTTTCCAAGTACGCAATGAGCTCCTTGAGCGACGGCGGCAACGGCAGCGGGCACGGCTACAAGGCGACGACGCCTCGGCCGACATCGGCCGCGAACGGCGGCCGAATGTCGAGTCGCAACTGAGCAACGGCGCGTTTGGGACCGAATATCGGCCCGATCGTCATTGCGTCGGGTCGATCGGTGCGATTGGGTCGCGATCCAATCGCAGATCGCGGAGGCTGTCTTATGCACGAGCAGGACGTTAGGCGGCCAGCAACGGCCCGTGGATCTGCGCCGGAGCCAAGCGCCGTCACCCCCGCCGCGTCACCAGGGCGAGCCGCAGTGCACGCGCATGACAACGCCGATGCGAGGTCGCACGACGGGCTCTCGCGCATGCTGCGCGCCGCCGTCTCGCGGCGCACGGGTCGTCAGACGCTCCAGCGCTACCAACTGCTCACCGAGACCGCCGGTGCCGTCCCGGGCCCCGGCCAGTATCTGGTGCTCAGTGGCCAGCCGGAGTTCGAGGCACAGGAGCTTCGGCCGGTCGTCGGGACCATGCCGCTCCAACACACGATCAGCGCTGCCGTCGTCGGCGCCGCCAATCCGACGCTCCGCGTGTCAGGCGATGGCCACATGGCGGTCGAGCACAGCAACCTCGGTTTCCGCCAGCCGAAGATCCTGTACGCCTCGGCGGCCGTCTGGCAAGCCGGCAACGTCGCCCTCGCCGCGGCGGGCTCGGACTACAAGCTGTATGCCGACCGCCTCGGAGCGCTCGATGTGCACTTGGCAGATGGAACTCGGCGGACGCTCGATCGCGTCCTCCCGAAGACGAGCGCGAAGCCCGCCACCGGCGGGCCGCGGGCGGCCACGATGAAGGGCCTGACGATGGAGGCCGCCGCCGACTGCGTCGAGTTCGCCCAAGCCGTGATGAAGCACGCCGGAACCGATCGCGAGTCTCGCCTCTCGATCGCGCCGACGGGGAAGAAGGACTATGCCGAGTTTCGCGCTGCCTCCGCGATGACAAGCTGGGTCGCGACACGCGACTACCTGCACAGCAACAAGTGGGGGGTAGCGCTGTGGGCGGCGATGAACGACGAGCGGTCCGAAGCAAAGAAGGCGTTTGAGACCGCGATGCCGGGCACGACGCTCGGTGACGGCGCCGCCATGCGCACGATCGGCGCCGCGTACCTCACCCTGCTGCAAAACCGGCCCGCTGATGCCAGCCAAGCGGCGCAGGATCTAGGACTCAACCTGCATGCCCTGCCCAACGTCGGGGAGGCATATGAGACCTACCGCATAGCCAACGACAACGCGCTTCCGCGCGGGGACTTTGTCCGATACTTCTGGGGTCAGCACATCGCCGCGGTGGTCGCCCAGAGCGGCGGGGATCGTGTGACGCTCGAGAACTACGCGCGAACCCACGAGATCGGCGAGAAGCGCACAGGACCGGACTACTACTTCCAGATGTACGGGTCCGGGCCAGGGCAGACATGGCACGACGCATGGACCGCCCCAACCGCCACCGGCGCCCCAGTCGGCCTGCCAGCTTCGGGCGGCGCCGACGCGCTCACCGCGGTGGTGCGCCACCGCTGAGCTACACGGCGGATCGATCAGGCTGCTGTCGCTTCGTCCGAAGCGGTCGTGAACCGGTCCTGGCGAGCCCGAAGACGCCGCCCCCCGCTGCCCGAGGGCCAGAACGACCCCGCGGAGCACTCACCAGCGCCCCCGAGCGCCCCTGCGAAGGCCACGCACCGAAACGCGCCGTGCGGAACCGACAACCGGTGCTGCGCACCGGTCCAGGTCAGACCGCAGCGCATGGTCCGTAGCCGGATAGCCGGAAGCTCGCGTATCTGGAGTTGAGGACGCCCATGCGTCGCGGATGCATGCACGCGGCGACAGATCCCAGCGCTACCCCGCGCGCTTCTTAAGCAGGTCGTGCTTCAGCGAGGACATGATGATGTCGTCGGTCGCCGAGTAGCGGGTGTAGGCGCAGAACATGATCGTTCGTGCCGATCCCGCGCGGTACTTGATCGTGTGGCGGAAGGCTCCCGAGGGGCCCTCGTTCACATTGCCGGCGATGTTCTTCACCTTCGTCGGGAAGTTGATGACGCGATCGTTCTGGGCGTCGATGTCGGCGGCGCAGGTCGAGTAGATGGAGCGCGGCTGGACGTAGACGTCGAGCGTGAAGTCCAGCGGCGTGCGATCGGGGAAGTCGGGGTCGACGGGCACAGGGAACAGCTCGTTGAAGCCGGTGACCTCGAGCGTCACGATCGCGTTCTGCCGGGGTTTGCCCTTGACGGTCATGGCGAGCTTGCTCGTCTCGTACCCGGGCTGGGCGCGAGAGGTTGACTTGTAGGCGTGGGCCGGCGGGGCCAGCAGCGCGCTTGCAAGGACGGTTCCGGCGATTGCCGGGAGCGCGTGTCGACGGCTGAGGTTCACTGTCATCCTTTCGACTGTCCGGTGGCTGAGAGTTCGAAGCGGGCCCTCAGCCGCTCCGAAAGCCGCGCGATATTTGCAACGTCGGCGGCGGTCTGCAAGCGAGGCTGTACGAACGTCGAGGTCCGTTCACCACGCCCGCACCCGGCGTGGCCGCTGCCCTACGACGTTCGCGATCTCGACCGCCGCTGAGATCTCGCCGCCGGCCTGGTTCTGCTGCGCGACGACCTCGAAGGCCCGGACTGGGACGCAGCGCCGGGACAGCGCGTAGCGGCCGCGTCTCCGGCCGGCTCTGTCGTCGCGGTCCGCTCGTGTGCCCGGGTCGGAGCTCGTCGACGCCCGCGCAACCGATCGCGCGCGCGATCGGTGGCCCGGGCCCGATCGTCGTAGGCTCTGCGGATGACCGACAAGCTCGCGATCCTCGACGGCGTCGTGATGGACGTCGCCCAGGCGCAGATCCCCGTCACCGACGAGGGCCTGCTGCGCGGCGACGGCGTCTTCGAGGTCGTTCGCCTCTACAACGGCGCGCCCTATGGCCTGCAGGAACACCTCGAGCGGATGCAGCGCAGCGCCGCGACGCTGCGGCTGCCCTTCGACATCGACGCCGTCTGCGACGACGCCGAGAAGCTGCTCGAGCGCAGCGAGCCGGCCGACGGCGCGCTGCGGCTGCTCGTCACCCGCGGCGGGCGCCGGATCGGCATCGTCGAGGACCTGCACGCGCTGCCCGACACCGTCGCGCTGGCGACGGTCACGTACTCGCCGACGCGTGTCCTCGACGGCGTCAAGTCGCTGTCCTACGCGGCGAACATGCTCGCGACGCGCGTCGCCAGGGAGCAGGGCGCCGACGAGGCGCTGCTCGTCTCGCCCCACGGCCGCGTCCTCGAGGGCCCGACGACGTCGTTCTTCTACGTGCTGGACGGCGCGCTGTGCACGCCGCCGCTGAAGGACCGCATCCTCGACTCGATCACGCGCCGCGCGCTGTTCGCCGTCACCGACGTCAGCGAGCGGATCACGACACGCGACGACCTGCCCGACGTCAGCGAGGCCTTCCTCGCGTCGTCGGCGCGCGAGGTGCAGCCGGTCCACGCGATCGACGACATCGCGATCCCCGAGGCTCCCGGGCCCGTGTCGCTGGCGGCGGCAGAGGCCGTCGCGACGTACATCGAGGCCCGGCTCTGAGGATCGTCACGGTCATCGGCAACCGGCCGCAGTTCGTCAAGGCGGCCGCGGTGTCCGGGCCCCTGCGCGCAGCGCACGACGAGCTGCTCGTGCACACCGGCCAGCACTACGACGACGAGCTGTCGTCGATCTTCGTCCGCGAGCTGGCCGTCCCGCCCCCCGACGTCGAGCTGCAGCTCGGCGGCGGCACGAACACCGCGCAGACCGCGCGCATGCTCGCCGCCCTCGGCGAGCTGCTGCGCGAGCGCAGGCCCGCGGCGGTGCTCGTCTACGGCGACACGAACTCGACGCTCGCGGGCGCGCTCGCCGCCGCGCAGGCGCAGATCCCCGTCGCCCACGTCGAGGCCGGCATGCGCTCGTTCGACCGCGCGATGCCCGAGGAGACCAACCGCGTCCTGACCGATCACGTCAGCGCGCTGCTGCTGGCCCCCTCGCAGGTCGCCGCCGCCAACCTCGCGCGCGAGGGCGCGGTCGGCGCGGTCGAGGTCGTCGGCGACGTCATGGTCGACGTCGCGCGGATGCTCGCGCCGCGCGCCGCGCAGGATGACAGGCCGCTGCGCGACGCCGGTGTGCAGGCCGGCGCGTACGTGCTCGTGACCGCCCACCGCGCCGGCAACGTCGACGACCCGCGGCGGCTCACACGGCTCGTCGAGCTGCTGCTCGGGCTCGACGAGACGGTCGTGTTCGCGCTCCATCCGCGCACGCGCGCGCGCCTCCAGGCCGCCGGCCTGCTCGACGACGTCGAGGCCGGCACGATCGTCCTGCCGCCGCTGGGCTACCTTGCGTTCATGTCGCTGCTGACCCGAGCTCGCGCCGTCCTGACGGACTCCGGCGGCGTACAGAAGGAGGCCTACCTCGCGGGCGTGCCGTGCGTGACGCTGCGCGACACGACGGAGTGGGTAGAGACGATCGAGGCGGGCTGGAACGTGCTCGTCGACCTCGACGCCGGCGCCGCGGCGACCGCTCTCGCGCGCAGCGCCCCGGCCGAGCGCCCCGAGCTCTACGGCGACGGCCACGCCGCCGCCCGGGTGGTTGCCGCGATCAGCGAGCATCTAGGCTCTTGACCCTATGAGCGACGCCCCCCAGGGACTCATCCTGAGCGCCACCGCGCAGGTCGGCAGCGGCGTCACCTTCGGCGCCCACGTCGTCGTCCACGACGGCGTCGTGATCGGCGACAACTGCACGATCGGCGACGGCGCCGTGCTCGGCAAGGCCCCCAAGCTCGCCGCGCGCTCGACCGCATCGCGCGATCCGCTCGATGCGCTCGTGCTCGAGCAGGGCGTGATCGTCGGCACGCACGCGATCGTGTTCGCCGGCGCCTGCATCGGCACGGGCTCGATCGTCGGCGACCAGGCGTTTGTGCGCGAGCGCGCGGTGATCGGCGCGGGAACCGTCGTCGGGCGCGCGAGCGGCGTCGACAACGACGTCGTGATCGGCGACCGCGTGCGGATCCAGTCGCAGTGTTACGTGACGGCGTACAGCGTCGTCGAGGACGACGTCTTCTTCGGGCCGTGCGCGATGACGACGAACGACGACACGATGGCGCGCCACCCGAAGGGGATGGCGCTGCGGGGCGCGATCCTGCGCCGCGCCTGCCGCATCGGCGGCGCCGCCGTGCTCGTCCCCGGCGTCGAGATCGGCGAGGAGGCGTTCGTCGCGGCGGGCTCGGTCGTGACCGCCGACGTCCCGGCGCGCAAGGTCGTCATGGGGGTGCCGGCACGGCTTGTGCGCGACGTCCCCGACGAGGATCTGCTCGAGCGGTGGGCCTGAGCCGCGCGGCGCCCGGCCGACGCCGCTCCCTGCGCCGGGGGCCGCGGCTGCCGGGCGCGATCGAGCTGCCGTGGTCGCGCCGCCGGCGCCTGCGCGCCGAGCGCGGGACCGTCGCGCTCGGCGTCGCCGCCTTCGGCCTGACGGCGACGGTGCTGGGGACGGAGGTCGCCCGCACGATGCGCGTGCGCATGGAGGCGCACCCCGAGCTCGACCCACTGGAGTGCGCCGAGGTGGCGGTGCGCGAGACGGTCGAGCTCGCGGTCGCGGGCGTCGAGAGCCTGAGCCCGCGCGAGTCGGCGCTGCTGAACATGCTGGCCTCGTTCTCGCTGACGTTCGCGGGTGCGCGGCTGGGGACCTACGTCATCCGCCGTCGCGGGCCGATCGGCCCGCTGCGCGACCTCGTCGTCGGCGAGCGCCACATCCATCACTTCGTGCCCGGGATCGTGCTGGCGTTCCTCGCCGGGGGCGCCGCCGTGCTGTCGCGCGACGACGGCCTGGACCCGCTGCTGGCGCTGCCGTTCGGCGCCGGCGTCGCGCTGACGCTCGACGAGTCCGCGCTGCTGCTGCGCCTCGACGACGTCTACTGGAGCGAGGACGGGATCATCAGCGTGCAGATCACGCTCGCCGCGCTCGCGCTGCTGTCCGCGACGACGCTCGCCCGGCGGGCGCTGCGCCGCGGCGAGCGCCGGCTGGCGCTCGCGGGGGCTACGCCGCCGCCGCAAGCTGCGGCAGCGCGTCCTGCATCCAGATGACCTGCTCGCGTCCCGGCCCGACGCCGACGAGCACGACCGGCACCTTGATCTGCTCGGCGATGAACGCGAGGTAGTCGCGGGCGGCCTGCGGGAGGTCGCTGGCGCTGCGCGCCTCGGTGATGTCCTCTGTCCAGCCGTCGAGCTCGATGTACTCGCCCTTGGCGTGGTGCAGCACCGACTGGTGGTAGGGGAAGTCCTCGAAGCGCGCGTCGTCGGGGCCGCTGTAGGCGGTGCAGACCTTGATCCTCTCGAAGCCCGACAGGACGTCGAGCTTCGTGATCGACAGCGACGTCAGGCCGTTGATCCGCGACGCGTAGCGCAGCGCCGGGATGTCGAGCCAGCCGGTGCGGCGGGCGCGACCGGTCGTCGTGCCGAACTCGCCGCCGCGGCGGCGGATCTCCTCGCCGACCTCGTCGTCGAGCTCGGTCGGGAACGGTCCCGAGCCGACGCGCGTGACGTACGCCTTGGCGATGCCCCACACCTCGTGGATGTCCTTCGGTCCGACGCCCGCGCCGACGCAGGCCGCGCCGGCGATCGGGTTGGAGGACGTGACGAACGGATACGTGCCGTGGTCGATGTCCAGCAGCGCGCCCTGCGCGCCCTCGTAGATGACGAGCTTGCCGGCATCGAGGGCGTCCCAGACGATGCGCGCGGTGTCGGCGATGTGGCGCTCCAGGCGGTGGCCGTAGGTCAGGTAGGCCTCGGTCATCGACTGCAGGTCCAGCGACGGGTCCTTGACGTACGGGCGCAGGCTCAGCCGCTTGGGATCGAGCGCGGCGGTGATCTTCTTCTTGAGGATCTTCTCGTCGAGCAGGTCCTGCATGCGGATGCCCAGGCGCGCCGCCTTGTCGGCGTAGGCCGGGCCGATGCCGCGCCGCGTGGTGCCGATCTGCAGCTTGCCGAGCTTCGTCTCGCCGGCGGTGTCGAGCAGCAGGTGGTAGGGCATGATCACGTGCGCGTTGGCGCTGATGCGCAGGCCGCTCGTGTCGATCTGCCGCGCCTTGAGCGCGTCGAGCTCGTCGGTCAGCACGCGCGGGTCGATGACGACGCCGTTGCCGATGATGCAGCGCTTGCCGGGATAGAGGATCCCCGATGGGATCAGGTGGAACTTGAAGACCTCGCCGTCGCGGATGATCGTGTGGCCGGCGTTGTTGCCGCCCTGGAAGCGGACGATGGCGTCCGCCTGCTCGGCGACGAGGTCGACGACCTTCCCCTTGCCCTCATCGCCCCACTGGGCGCCGACGATGCAGATTCCTGGCATACGCGCGTGAAGTGTAGGGGCGTCGCGTCCGAAGTTCCCGTCACGCGGATCGCATGTCGGGTCACTGCTGGCGCGCGTCGGCTCCCCAGAGCGGCAGGACCTCGCACATCTCCTCCAGCCGCGACACCGTGCGCGCGTTGATCTGCTCGGCGAGATCCTCGCGTTCGAGGTTTGTCGTGATGATCACCGAGCGCTCGTCCTCGTAGCGCGCGTTGACGATCGCGTAGAGCTGCTCGAGCACCCAGGGGCTCGTCTTCTCGGCGCCGACGTCGTCGATGTGCAGCAGATCGACGGCGGTCAGGCGGTCGAGCAGGTCGACGTAGGAGTTGCCGCGGTCGTCGTCGAACGTCGTGCGGATCTGGGCCAGCAGGCGTGGCAGCGAGTAGATCGCGACGCTGCGGCCGGCCTCGAGCGCGTGCGCGGAGACGAGCATCGCGAGCGTCGTCTTGCCCGTCCCGACGGAACCGAAGAACCACAGCCCGCGGCCGCTGTCGAGGTTGTCGTCGATGCGCCTGACGAAGCGCTTGACGGCGGCCGTCACGGGCGCGGCGATCTCCGTCACGGGCGGGCGGTCGAAGGAGACGCCGCGGTAGCGGCTCGGGATCACGCCGCTCAGCGTGCGGGCGCGGGCGCGGCTGACGCGCTGGGCGCGGCAGCGGCAGTCGCTGGCCGTGTTCGTCGCCTCGTCGACGACGAAGCCGCTGCCGTCGCACAGCTGCAGGACGCAGGTGTCCTCGGTCACGGGGCTGGATCGCGGAACGGGCGGGCGCATGGACGCTGGGGACGAGAGTAGGTCACGCGGCAGCGGACCGGGCGAGGGCTCCCCGCAATCTGCGTGCAACGCCGCCGGCGCCTGCGCGGCAGCGACCACGAGCGCGGCGAGCGCGAGCGTTGATCCGCCAACCGGGGTTCGCCCGAACACAGTGGTACGTCCAATCCGTTCTTAGGAGGAAGTTCATGCAAGGCAAGACACTCGCCCAGATCTGGGCCCTCGTTCTCGGCAGCGTCCTCGTGCTCGTCGGGCTCGTCGGCTTCCTCGTGGAGCCGAGCTTCGCCGTCGGCGACGAGGCGCAGCGTGGAACGCTGATCCTGTTCGACATCAACGGCTGGCACAACGTCGTGCACCTGCTGTCGGGCATCGTCGGCCTGGCGATGGCCGGGACGGCCGCCAAGGCGCGTCTGTACGCGATCGGTTACGGCGTCGTCTACGTGCTCGTCACGATCCTCGGCTTCGCCGTCGGCGACGGCGGTCTGCTGCTGTCGCTGATCCCGATCAACACCGCCGACAACCTGCTGCACCTCGCGGTCGCCGTCACGGGCATCGCCGTCGGCCTCGCCAGCCCGGCCGTCGTCAACCGCCGCGCGGTGACGGCGTAGCCACGCGCACCGCGCCGGCCGACACGGGACGAACGCTGTCCCGGGTCGGCCGGCCGTGCCCGCGTCGCCTCGGAGGATCGACATGATCGTCTTCGCACATGCAGGACATTGGGCCCTCGGGCTGTTGCAGCTGACGCCGATCCTCGCGGTCGCGGCGTTCGCGGCCTGGAGGTCGTACGGAGCGCGAACCGCCATCCGCGAGCAGGC
Organism: uncultured Solirubrobacteraceae bacterium; assembly: GCA_963756465.1. Lineage (GTDB taxonomy): Bacteria > Actinomycetota > Thermoleophilia > Solirubrobacterales > Solirubrobacteraceae > CADCVQ01. The sequence goes on along the minus strand of CAVWNK010000004.1, from coordinate 238,314 downwards.
CTCGGCCTGATTACCCGCCGCCGCCGTAGCGCTCCGGCGAGGTGTAGTTGAGGAACTTCGGATACTCCTTGGCGAACGTCAGCTCGACGTCGCCGATCGCGCCGTTGCGGTGCTTGGCGATGATGATGTCGGCGATCCCCGCCCGCTCGGACTCCTTGTCGTAGTACTCCTCGCGGTAGATGAACGCGACGAGGTCGGCGTCCTGCTCGATCTGCCCCGACTCGCGCAGGTCCGACAGGATCGGTCGCTTGTCGGTTCGCGATTCGACACCGCGGCTGAGCTGCGACAGGGCGATCACGGGGACGTCGAGCTCGCGCGCGAGGATCTTCAGCCCGCGGCTCATCTCGCCGACCTGCTGCACGCGCGACTCGATGCGCGCGTCGGCCCGCAGCAGCTGCAGGTAGTCGATGATGATCAGCCCCAGCGGCGACTGCTGGTGCAGCCGCCGCGCCTTGGCGCGGATCTCGAGGATGCCGACGTCGGAGGAGTCGTCGACGTACAGCGGCGCCGCGGCGAGCTTCGCCGACGCCTTGAGGATGTCGGGCCACTTGTTGTCCGAGACGCGGCCCTTGCGCAGCAGGTCGCCCTTGATGCGCCCCTGCGAGGCGACGAAGCGCTGCGCGAGCTCGGTCTCGGACATCTCCAGCGAGAACAGCGCGACCGGCTTGCCGTGGTCGATCGAGGCGTTCTCGGCGATGTTCGTGACGAGCGCTGATTTCCCCATCGACGGGCGGGCGGCGATGATGATGAGGTTGCCCGGCTGGAAGCCGCCGGTGATCTCGTCGAGGTCGCGAAAGCCGCTCGGCGTGCCCGTCAGCGCCGTGCCCTCGCGCGACAGCTTCTCCATCTTCTTCAGCTCGTCGTGGAGGATCTCGTCGATCGTGCGGAAGTCCTTCTGGCGGTCGTCGTGGGCGACCTCGAGCATCGCCCGCTCGGCCTGCTCGACGAGCTCGCGGGGACCGGCGGAGTGGTTGAGCACCGACGCCTGAATCTCGTACGTCGTGCTCAGCAGGCGGCGCATGAGCGCGTGCTCGCGCACGATCTGGGCGTAGCGGCGGATGCCGCCGAGGCCCGGCACGCCGCCGGTCAGCTCGTCGATCGCGGCCTTGCCCCCGGCGTCCTCGAGCTTGCCCGCCGAGCGCAGGTGCTCGGCGACGGTCAGCACGTCGATCGGCTCGCTGTCGCGATAGAGCGCGAGCATCGACTCGTAGATGAGCCGGTGGCGGTCGCGGTAGAAGTCCTCGGACTTCAGCCCCTCCTCGATGACGAGCCCGTACATCGCGCGATCGGACAGCAGGATCCCGCCGAGCACGGACTGCTCGGCCTCGAGCGAGTGCGGCGGCGCGACGCCGGTGGCGATCTGCGCCGTCTGGCGCGGGGTGGAGTCGGGATACGTGCTCATCGCGATCTGCAGACTAGGTGGACTTCGGGTGCGCGCGGGGCGTCAAACGCCGCCGCGAACATCGCTTGCTGCACCCTGCGGAAAGTTTCTTTCCGGCAAGCCGGCGAACAGATGTTCGCGCCGCGATCGGACGCTACCAGCTGGCGGCCAGATAGCGGGCGACGTCCTCGCGCTCGCGCTCGAGCGCGTCGTGCAGCTCGTCGGCGGCGGGCTCGAAGAGCTCGAGCCAGCCGCTTCGCGCGCGCCGCCAGGACCCGACGACGCGGCCGTCGACGAGTACCGCGGGGAGGATGAAGCCACCCCCGGACTGGATCCGCTTGGCGTGGCGCGGGTCGAGCACGAGATCGCGCGACGCATGGCCGAGCAGGTAGGGGTCGAAGTGGCCGAGCAGCGCGACATCGGGCCCGTCGCCGCGACGCACGCGGGCCGCTGACGGCTGCACACCCGCCAGCGCCCGCCGCGCCCGCGCCAGACCGATCCCCGACCAGGCGGCGAGGTCGTGTGCGGTCGCCGGCCCGTGCCCGGCGAGATAGCGGCGGCCGAGCAGCGCCAGCGCGTCGTCCTGCGGCAGCGCCTCGGGCGCGCCGCCGAGCCAGTCCTCCAACAGCGCGTACGCCGGCGCGCGATCGCGACCGGCCGCGGGCACGCGGCAGACCACGCCGCGCATCGCCGCGTACGCCAGCAGGTGCGCCGGCGCCTGGCCGCCGGCGTCGATCTGCAGCCGTGCGGCGAGCGCGGCACGCGTCTGCGGGCCGTCCGCAGAGAGGATCTCGCGCAGCTGCTGGAGGGCACGCTCGCAGAGCGCGTCGTCGAGGCCGAGCGCGCGCCGCCGCGGCCGGCCGCGGGCGGCGAAGATCGGCCCCAGCAGGCCGCACAGCCAGCCCGCATCCTCCGTCGGGACGAGGTGCAGCGTCCCGCGCATCGCCCACGTCCAGACGAGCGAGCGGTCGCGCAGCGCGGTGTCGACGTCGGCGGCGACGACGGTCGACGCGCAGCGCGGCCGGAACGCGAGCCGGGCGAAGCCGAGATCCTGCGCCTGCACGCCGACGAGCCGCTGCGCGACGGCGCCGACGTCGCCGGCGCGCGGTCCGGTCAGTCCCTGCGCACGCAGCCGCTGCTGGCGCGTGCGCCATGCGGCGTCCGTCATCGCGCCGCAGCCTCGTCTCCCCGGCGCTCGATCACGCGCGCGCGCTCGGATCGTGGCGCGCGAGGGGGCGCCATGCGCACGCCACGCGACACGACCGTCGATCGCAGCGGGCGGGCGTCGGACGGCCCGGCTACGCCGGCTCGTCCGGCCAGCGCCCGTGGACGTCGTAGAACTCCCGCGCGGCATCCTCGTCGGCGCGGTCGGCGAGCCCGGTGCGCATCGCCCACAGCAGGACGGCGACGCCGAAGCAGCCGCCGGCGACGCCGATGACGCTCCAGATCGTGTCCGCGAGGGCCGCGAGCGGCACGGCGGCCGCGACTACTTGCGTTCGACGACCATCGTCTTCACCGAGGCGGTCACGCCCTCGGCGACCTCGACGACGACGACGTACGTGCCGACGTTCTTGATCGGCTCGTCGAGATGGATCTTGCGCTTGTCGACCTTGACCCCGCGGGCCTCTTCGATCGCGTCGGCGATGTCCTGGTTGGTCACCGAGCCGAACAGGCGGCCGTCGTCACCGGCCTGCTGACTGATCGTCAGCACGGTGCGGCTGAGCACCTCGGCGTCCGCGGTCGCCTTCGCGACGAGCGCCTGCGTGGCCTTGTCGGCGGCCTCGTTGCGGCGCATCGCCTCGTCGAGCGCGCCCTTCGTGGCGGGCTGCGCGAGCTTGCGCGGCATGAGGTAATTGCGCAGGTAGCCCTTGGAGACGTCGACGACGGCTCCGCGGGCACCGAGGTGGTCGACGTCCTGCAGGAGGATTGCGGACGGCATGGCTAGCGGTCGTCGCGGCCGCGGCGACCGCCGCGACCACCCTCGCGCTCGGTGTCGTCACGCCCGCCCTCGTTGACGTAGGGCAGCAGCGCCAGCTCACGGGCGCGCTTGACCGCACGGGCGATCTGGCTCTGGTGACGGCGGCAGGCACCGGTGATCCGCCGCGAGCGGATCTTGCCCTTCTCGGAGATGAACTTGCGCAGGACGGCGGTGTCCTTGTAGTCGACCTGCTCGATCTTCTCCTTGCAGTACGGGCACGGCTTGCGCCGCCCGCTGCCGGGGCCGCCCTTCTTGTCACGACGACGCGTGGGCTTGCCACGGTTGCGCTGCTTTGCCACTGAGAAAGTCCTTGTGTCGCTTGCGGATGCGCGCACGGCGATGCGCGCGGGCCCGTCATTGTGACAAACACGGCTCGGTCGCCGCGGAGCGCGGCGAAAACCGCGCCGCCGAGCGTCAGCCGCGGCGGCGCGAGAGCCGTCCCTCGGCCGCGCCCGCGAGGTCGATCTCGTCCAGCGAGGCGACGACGATGTCGGCGCCGGCCTGCACGAGGATGTCCTCGTCGTCGTGGCGGGCGACGCCGAGCGCGGCGAACCCGCCGGCCTTCGCCGCCTGTACGCCCGACACCGCGTCCTCGACGACGAACGCCGCGTCCGCCGGCACGCCGAGCTCCTGCGCGGCGGTCAGGAAGATCTCGGGATGCGGCTTGCCGCGCTCGAAGTGGCGGCCCGAGATGTCGACGTCGAAGACGTCGAGCAGCGTCAGGCCGTGCTCGAGCCAGGGGTAGTGCAGACCATCCTCGGCGGCGAACTCGTCGAGCCGGATCTGGCGCAGGAACAGGCCGGCGTTCCTCGACGACGAGGCTGCGGCGACGAGGACGCCCGTGTCCTTGACGGCGAGCAGGAAGCGCAGCGCATCGGGGTAGGCGGAGAACCTGCCGGCCTCGATCAGCTCGACGACCATCTCCTGCTTGCGGTCGGCGTAGGCGTCGACGCGCGTCGCGGGCTCGGGCACGCCGAAGTGCTCGAGCGCAGCCATCGCGCCCTCCATGCGCGGCTTGCCCGACAGTTGCTGCTGGTAGACCTCGGCGGTGAACGCGCCGGGGGTCCAGCTCGTCTGGTCGGCGATGGCGGCCCAGTCGGTCTGCATGAGCTCGCTGAACACGTCGCGCCAGGCGGCCTCGTGCGGTGAGTCGACGAGCACGCCGTCGACGTCGAAGATCGCGCCGCGAAATCCTCCGGCCATCTACTGCTCCCCCCGGTACGTCGTGTGCATGTCGCCGCCCCGCCCGACCGCCTGCGCCGCCGCGACGGCGTCGAGCGCGAACGTGCAGCGCTCGCCCGCGCCGAGCTCGCGCACGTCGTCGCCGATGCCGACCCTGATCGCACGGCTGAAGCCGCCGGTGATCACGACGGTCAGCTCGCGGTCGCGCAGCGTGACGCGAATCGGCGTCCCGTGGACCTGCATCGGGAACGTCAGGCCGTCGAGCTTGTCGATCAGCGTCGGCGCGAAGAACAGGACCCCGTCGCGGATCTCCGCGCCGGTGTAGGCGCGCTGGACGAGGTCGACGGTGCCGGCCATGACGCCGAGGTGGATGCCCTCCTTCGTCGTGCCGCCCTGGACGTCGCCGACGTCGGACTCCAGCGCGACGAGGAAGCGCTCCCACGAGTGCTCGGGATCTGAGTGCGCGAGCACGCCGGCGTGGGCAATGAAGCTCAGCGTCGAGCCGTGCGAGGTGCGCTCGTCGTAGTAGGCGATGTTGCGCTGCGCCTGATCGGGCGCCCAGTCGTAGCCCAACCGCGCGAACAAGCGCTCGATCTCGGCGGGCGAGAAGAGGAAGAACAGCAGCACGGTGTCGGCCTGCTTGGCGAGCTTGTAGCGGTCCGGGTCGTCACCCTCGGCGCGCAGGATCCGGTCCAGCCGCTGGATGTTGCCGTGGGTTGCGCGGTAGCCCTCCCAGTCGAGCTCCTCGAGCGCGTCGTAGCCCTCGAACTGGCTGATGATCCCGTCGCCGTGGAAGGGGACGTACATCTTGTGGCTCATGTCCTGCCACCTGGCGATCTCCTCGTCGGAGAGGCCGAGCTTCGCGCGCAGGGTGTCGCGGCGGCGCTCGGTCAGCAGGCCCAGCACGACCTGCGCCTGCTCGCAGATCCAGGCCACCATGATGTTCGTGTAGGCGTTGTTGCGCAGGCCGCTCTCCTCGGCCCCCGGGTACGTCTCGTGGAACTCGTCGGGCCCCATGACGCCGTGGATCTCGTAGCGGTCGCGCTCGGGGCTGTAGTGCGCGATCGAGCCCCAGAAGCGGGCGATCTCGAGCATCATCTCCGCCCCGTGGTCGCGCAGGAAGTCGAGGTCGTCGGTCGCCTGGTGGTAATGCCAGACGTTGTAGAAGATCGCCGCGTTGACGTGGCGCTGGCGGTGCGAGAGGTCGGGGTCCCACTGGCCCGAGAGCGGGTTGAGGTGGACGACCTGCGTCTCCTCGCTGCCGTCGCTGCCGCTCTGCCAGGGGAACATCGCGCCTGAAAAACCGGATTCGCGCGCGGCCGCGCGGGCCTCGCCGAGGCGGCGGTAGCGGTACATGAGCAGCTCGCGCGTGATCTCCGGCAGCCGCGAGGTCAGGTAGCGGAAGACGTACAGCTCGTCCCAGAAGACGTGGCCGCGGTAGGCCTCGCCGTTGAGCCCGCGCGCCGGCACGCCGGCGTCGTGGTTGGTCGTGTGCAGCGAGCAGACCTGCATGATGTGCGAGACGTGCAGGCGCAGCAGGTGCTGGACGCGCTCGTCGCCGGGCAGGTAGACGTCGCTGGAGCGCCACAGCTCGTCCCAGGCGCGCGTGTGGCGCGCCAGCGCCTCGTCGAAGTTCGGATAGCGCCCGACCGACTTGCCGGCGTTCGTCAGCGGCTCGTTGATCGCACGGTCGCGCGAGGTGTAGAACGAGACGAGCTTCTCGACCCGGATCGGCGTGCCGCGCGTGACCTCCAGGCGTAGCACCTGCTGGACGTAGTCCTCGACCTGAAACAGCGAGCGCTGCACGTAGAGCTGGTCCTCGTCACGGAAGACGCGCGTGCGCGCGGCCTGCGCGACGTAGATGTTCGACTGGCGCGTCTCGGTGTGCAGGGCGATGATCTCGGGGCCGAAGGTGCGCGGCGAGACCGGATCGAGGTGGCGTCCCTCCAGCGCCCCGTAGCGGGCGACGCCGCCGTTGGTCACGCGCCCGTCGAGCGCCGACACGATCTCGACCGCGCCGGACCAGTTCTCGGCGGTGAGCGTCCATTCCAGCGCCGCCTGGTGGGAGTGCGCCATGCTCGCGAAGCGGCGGCTGCGCAGCGCGGTGACGCGCCCGGAGCGGTCGCGGAAGCGCAGCTCGCGGATGACCATCGCCGTGCCGATGTCGTACTCGTGGCGGTAGTCGAGCAGCTCGACGTTGCCGAGGCGGATCGCGTCCTCGCCCTCGATCTTCAGCTTCAGGACGAGCCAGTTGGGGAGGTTGACGAGGTCCTCGTTGAGGACCGGTCGGCCGCCCATGATCGTCGTCTCGCGGTTGTAGAGCCCGTGCGCGTACGTGCCCGGGTAGTGGACGCTGTCGGCGTCCTCCCACTCGGCCGCCCCGCGCGTGCAGAAGTAGCCGTTGCCGGTCGAGGTCAGTGCTTCGCGCAGGCCCTCGTCCTGCGGGTCAAATCCCTCGTAGGCCAGCGCGCGTTCGTCCACGCCGCGTGACGCTAGCGCAGACCCATGTCAGGCAGGTTGCCGGGGCGCAACGCTGTATGCAGGGGGCGCGCCGAAACGTCGACGAGCCCCCGCCATGACCGGGACGGCGAGCGCTCGAACGCGTCCGATGCGGGTGATCAGAACGGGATGTCGTCGTCGGCAGGCGGACGGTTGCCGACGCCGGACGGGACGGTCTGGAAGTCGTCGGTGTTGGCGGGCACGTCGGAGCGCGGGGTGAAGCCGCCGTTGGACTGGCCGGCGCCGTAGCTGCTGGCGCCGCCGCCGTTGCCCTGCCCGTCGCGCACGACCGGCACGACGCTGTCGGCGGAGATCTCGACGGCCTGGCGCTTGTTGCCCTCCTCGCCCCACTCGCGCCACTTCAGGCGCCCCGAGACGACGACCTTCTGGCCCTTGGTGAGGTTGCGTCCCATCCACTCGCCCAGACCGCTCCAGATCGTGACGTCGAAGTAGGCGGGACGGTCGGCCCAGTTGCCGGAGCCGTCCTTGTAGCGATCGTTGTGGGCGATCCGCAGCTGGCAGACGGACTGCCCGCTGGGCAGGTTGCGAAGCTCGGGCTCGCGGGTGAGGTTCCCGGAGACAGTTACCTGGTTGATGTCAAAACCGCTCATGCGGGAACGCTCCTTCGGGGACGAACGAAAACTTGCGGCGAGTCTAGACCCGCCGTCGGAGGGCACCGACGGTTACGCCGCTCCTTGCGCGCTTTTGTCACAGGGTCGCGCGCAACTGCGCGCTTCTGACACGAAGCGCCGCGTACTGGACCGGCGACGCTAGGCGACGGCGTCGGCGGGCTCCGCGGCGGGCGCGGGAGCCTCGGTCGCGACCGTCTCGCCGATGCCCGTAGGGCGCGGCTCGGGGCGGTTCGCGGGCGGCGCCGGGGTACCCGGAGCCAGCTTGATGATGCGAAAGCGCACGACGCCGTCGGCGATCTTCAGCGTGCGCTGAAGCGTCTCGAGGACCTCGCGGGTGCCGTGGAACTGCAGCAGGTGGTACTCGGCGTCGGTCTTGTGCCGGATCTCGTAGGCGGTCTGGCGCACGCCCCAGTCCTGCTCGTTGACGATCTCGCCGCCGGCGGCGATCGTCGACTCGACACCGGACAGCACCTTCGCGCGCTGGTCGTCGGGCGCCGCGCTGTCGAGCATGAGGACGAGGTCGTAGAGGGGATCGTGTGCAGGCATGCGGCGGCGCATGATAGCGAGCGAAGGCCGATTCGCCCTCCTGCGGGGGCGAGTCCGAAGGTCGCGGCGCCTAGGGAGACCATGGAGCCCGGAGAACCGCTGGCGCTGCTCGCGCGCGTGCGCTGGGGCAACGTCGCCCGGGCGGGAGCGCTCGTCGCGCTCGTGGCGATCGTCCTCGCGTGGCCGCACCTGCGCGCGCCCGCGCCCGCGCTGCCGCCCGCCGCGCCGGTGCCGGTGGCGCCGACGCGCACCGCCGAGCTCGTGACGCCACGCGTGCAGCCGCGGGCGCCGGCCCGCGCTGCGCGACCGCGCCGCCGTCCCGCCCGTCCCGCCGGTCGGCAGCGCTCGCGACCGCCGACGCGTCCCGCACCGCCGCCAGCGCGGGCGGCACCACCGCGGCCCGTGCCCGCGCCGGGCTCCCGGCCCCGGTCGCTGCCCACGCCGCCCGCGCGCCGACCCCCGGCCCGACCGACGCCACCGGCGCGCCGACCCCCGGCCCGACCCGCGCCGCTGCCCGAGTCGGAGTTCGCCCCGCTCGCGCGTCCAGCTCGCTAGTGCAATCAACCGGCTAGTCGGGCGCGCCGCCGGCGAGCGATCCGGCCTTCGCCCTGATGTCGGCGAGCTGCTCGTCGATCCAGTCGCCCGGGTCCCGCGCCGTCACCGCCGCCTTCAGCCCCGCCGAGCGCCGCTTGCGCTCGTCGGCGCTCATCGTCAGGGCGCGGTAGATCGAGTCCGCCGTCTCCTTGATGTCGAAGGGGTTGACGGACAGCGCCCATTCGCCGAGCTCCTCGTGCGCACCGGTGTTCTCCGACAGGATCGAGACGCCGTCGCGCTCGTTCACCAGCGGCCCCTCCTTGGCGACGAGGTTCATGCCGTCGAACATCGCGTTGACGATCATCAGGTCGTACTGCTTGTAGGCCGCGACCGCCTCCTCGAGGTCGTCGCGCAGCTTGAGCTGGATCGGCATCCAGTCCGGCGTGCCGTGGCGGTGGTTGACGATCGCCACCAACGCCTCGATCCGCTCGAGGTACTCCTGGTACTCGGGCACGTCGATCCGCGACGGCATCAGCTGCGCGATGAACGTCACGTTCTCGCGGAACTCGGGGTGCTGCTCGAGGAACTGGTCGAAGGCCGTGAACCCGCGCAGCACGTTCTTGGACAGGTCGGCGCGGTCGACGCGCAGGATGATGTGCTTGCGCCGGCGGCGCTCGATCTCGGCCTCGAAGCGCTTCGTACGGTCGCTCGCGGCGACCTTGCGCGTCGCCTCGTAGTCGATCGGCAGGGGGTAGGCGCGCACCCAGACCTCGCGCCCGTCGACGTGCACGACGCCGGCCTCGAAGTCGACGTCCAGGCCGATCAGGTCGCGGCAGCACTGCAAAAAGTTCCAGCGGTAGGAGCGCGTGTGGAAGCCGACGATGTCGTTGGAGAGCACGCCGCGGAAGATCTCGTCGCGGATCCGCTTGGGCAGCACGCGCCAGGCGTCGGGCTGGGTCCAGGGGATGTGGATGAAGTGGTGCAGGAAGACGTCGGGGCGTGCATCGCGGACGACGGCGGGCAGCGTGTACAGGTGGTAGTCGTGGACCATCACGACCGGCGCGTCCTCACCTTCGATCTGCTCGATGACCGCCTGCGCGAGATCGTCGTTGACGACCTTGTAGCCCTCCTCCCAGGCCTGGACCTCGTTCTCGCGGACGTCGGGAGCGTTGGAGAGGTCCCAGAGGTAGTGCTGGATGAACCACAGCATCGGGTTGGCGATGACGTTGTAGAAGCGGTCGTAGGCGTCGGGCTCGGACTCGACGAGCCGCACCTCGAACTCCCCGGCGGGCGTGTCGATGCCGAACGCGCGGCCGCCGCGCTCGCGCGTCTTGCGCGCGTCGCCCTCGGTCATCGTCGATGCGATCCAGACGGCGTCGCGGTGCGTCGCAAGCCCCGTCAGCGCGGTCACGAGTCCGCCGGTCCCGCGCGTGAACGAGCCGTCGACGTCGAACGTCACCGGCCCGCGGTTGGAGACGAGCACGAGCGGGCGCTGCGGCTGGGAGCCGGCCTTCGCCATCGCCATCAGGGCCGCGCAGCCGCGCCCGTCTGCAGCGGCCGCGCGCCGAGCGTCACGCGCACGTCGCGCGGTTTGCCGTTTCGATAGACCCGCAACGTGACCTCCTGGCCGGGCTGGAAGGTGAGCAACTCGACGCCGAGCGCCGCCTCGTCGGCAAGCTTGTTCCCGTTGACCGCCGCGATGATGTCTCCGCCGGTGGCGATGGTGCGGGCCTGGAAGCGCTGCGTCCTCGTGCCCTCGCGCAGGCCGGCCTTGTCGGCAGGGCTGCCGGCGACGACGTCCTGCACCCACGCGCCGGTCTCGACGGGCAGCTCGAAGCGGCGCGCCAGCTGCGGGTAGATCGGGGCCGTCGCGACGCCGAGGTACGCGTACTCGGCGCTGCCGTCACGGCGCAGAGCCGCGAGCGTGCGCCGCACCGTGTCGGCGGGGACGGCGTAGCCGACGCCCTCGCTGCCGCCCGTCGTCGTCTGGATCTGGGAGTTGATGCCGAGCACCTCACCGCGGCCGTTGACGAGCGGGCCGCCGGAGTTGCCGCGGTTGATCGCCGCGTCGGTCTGGATCGCGCCCGCGATCTCGAAGCCCGTCAGCGACGTGATCTGGCGATCGGTCGCCGACACGACGCCGACGGACAGCGACTGCGGCTCACCGAACGGCGAGCCGATCGCCGCCACCGGCGAGCCGACCTTCAGGTCCTGCGCCGTCCCGAGCGGCAGCGGTGTCAGACGCAGGCCGGCGGGGTCGACCTTCAGCAGCGCCACGTCGGCGTTGGGATCGAAGCCGACGATCTCGGCGCGCACCTGGTTTCTGTCGGCGAACGCCACGTACACCTCCTCGGCCGCGCGGATCGCGCCGCCCTCGCCGTCGGTGACGACGTGGGCGTTGGTCGCGATCTCGCCGCGCCCGTTGAGGACGAAGCCCGAGCCGACGCCCTGCCCGTTCTCGCCGCCGAGGTTCGACGCGCCGGGCAGGACGCTGAACACGGTCACGACGCCCGGCGCGTCGCGCTCGTAGATCGCCGTCGGATCGAAGCTGCCGTCGCCGGCGGCGCTGCGAACGACCTCGACCGTCGTCGTGCGCTCGACGCTCGCCGCCGCGGCCGCGCCGTCGTCGCTGCTCGCGCCGCCGCAGCCGCCGATCGCCAGCGCGGCCGCGGCGAGCATGGCGGCGGCCGGGGTCCGCGCCGTCACGCGGGCAGCTCCAGCGCGAACGTCGTGCGCCCGCGCGCCGGATCGACCTCGAGCGAGCCCTCCATGCGCTCGGCCAGCTCGCGCGCGATCGCCAGGCCCAGGCCCGAGCCCTGCGCGTCGTCGGAGGTGAAGAAGGGCTCGAAGACGCGCTGCGCGGCGGCGGCGGGTATGCCCGGCCCGTCGTCGCTGACGGCCAGGCGCACCGAGCCGTTGTCGCGCGTGGCGTAGACGACGACGCCGGTCCCCGCCGGCGTGTGCGTGAGCGCGTTGTCGATCAGGATCCGCAGCACCTGCGCCACGCGCTCAGGATCGCAGACGGCATCGATCGGCTCGCCGTCGAGGCGCAGCTCGAGCGTCGAGTCGTGCTTGTCCAGCGCGGGCTGGAACTCGGCGCTGACGGCGCGCGTCAGCGCCCCCAGGTCGGTCTCCTCGGGGCGCAGCTCGAGCGAGCCCGCCTCGAGCCGTGACAGGTCGAGCAGATCGGTGGCGAGCTTGCCGAGTCGCTCGACCTGCTCGCGCACCGTGGCCACGAACTGGCGCCGCGTCTCGTCGTCGAGGTCCTCGTCCTCCATCAGCTCGAGGAAGCCGCCGATCGAGAAGATCGGCGTGCGCAGCTCGTGCGAGGCGGTCGCGATGAAGCGCCGCCGCGCGCTCTCCAGCTGGGCGAGCTGGCGCTGCATGTCGTCCAGCGCGCGCGCGAGCTGACCGAGCTCGTCGTCCTTGCCGACGGGGAAGACCGCCGTGAAGTCGCCCGACGCGACCTGGTCGGCGCCGCGCTCAAGGCCGCGCACGCGGCGCGCGATCCGGCGTGACACGACGAAGCCGCCGGCGAGCGCGAGCAGCAGCCCGATCGCGCCGGCGATGATGATCTGGCGGCGGATCAGCGCGACGTTGCCCTGGACGTCGGCCATCGGCGCGGAGAAGACGGCGACGCGGCTGACGGTGCCGGCGTCGCGGATCGGCACGGCGACCTGACCCAGCTCGCCCTCGCGCGAGGACTCGGTGCCGAGCTTGCTGCGTCCACTGCGGGCGGCGAGGTCGGCGACCTCGAAGCGCAGATCGGTGATGCGGTTGTCGGTGTAGGAGTCCGAGAAGATCGACAGCTGCAGGCCCTCGGTGCCGTCGCTCACCGACATCAGCGTGACGCGCGCGTTCGTGCGATCGGAGGTCGTCGAGACGAGGTTGTCGATCTGCTCGGCGCTGCCGTTTCCGCGCACGAGGTTCGTGATCGGCGGCGTGAACGCGCGCGCGGTCTCCGTGAGCGCCTTCATCTTCTGGTCGCGCAGCGAGGACTCCAGCTGCGGGGTGACGTAGAACAGGACGGCGAGCAGCGCGACGAGCGTCACCGCGAAGGAGAGGATCGTCAGCTGCGCACGCAGCGAGCTCCTGCGCACGGCTCAGCCCTTGCCGTCGTCGCGGAAGCGGTAGCCGACGCCGCGCACCGTGAAGAGGTACTCGGGGCGCTTGGCGTCGAGCTCGAGCTTCTCGCGCAGGTGACGGATGTGGACGTCGATCGTGCGCGGGTCGCGATAGGCCGCGTCGCCCCAGATCCGCGTCAGCAGCATCTCGCGCGTGAAGACGCGGCCGGGCGCGGTCGCGAGCGCGGCGAGGATCTCGAACTCCACGAACGTCGCCTGCACGGGCTCGCCGCGGACGGTCACCGCTCGCTTGTCGAAGTCGATCCGCAGACCGGCGACGTCGAGCGGTCCCGTCGCGCCGTCGCGGCCGTCCGCAGGCTGCATGTCGGCACGCCGCAGGGCGGCCTTCACGCGGCTGCGGAACTCGCGCATCGAGAAGGGCTTGGTGATGTAGTCGTCGGCACCGATCTCCAGGCCGACGACCTTGTCGATCTCCTCGGCGCGGGCGGTCAGCATGATGATCGGCACGGTGCTGCGCGCGCGGATGCGGCGACAGACCTCGAGGCCGTCGAGCTTGGGCAGCATGAGGTCGAGCACGACGAGGTCGTAGGACCCCTCCGAGAAGCGGTCCAGCGCGGCGCGGCCGTCGGTCGCCTGGACGACGTCATAGCCGTCCTTGCGCAGCGGATAGGACAGCAATGTCTGGATTGCGTGCTCGTCATCGACGAGAAGGATGCGAGGAGCACGATCCACCATCCCCAATAGTGTGACAACGACGATGATCGATCCGCGCATCTACCGGGCTGCGCTGGTTCCGGTCCTGCTGGCATTCGTGCTGCTGGCCTTCTCGCTGGAGAACCGGCCGCAGCCGATGCGGACCTCGCTCGCACCCGATGCCTTCCAGGGCGACCGTGCCTTCGAGCGCGCCTACGACAGCGGCGAGGGGCTGTCGGATCGCTTCGCCGACCGCCGTCCCGGCTCTGACGGGGACAACGGCCTGGCGGCGGAGGTCGCGCGGCAGATGCGAAACGCGGGCTTCCGCGTGCGCACCGTCGAGCACGACGGCGCAACGATCGACGGCCGCCAGAGGCTGCGCACGGTGATCGCGCGCCGGCCCGGCACGATCGACGAGCAGATCGTCGTCGTCGCGCACCGCGACGCCGCCGGCGAGCGCGCCGAGGCCGAGCTGTCGGGCACCGCGGCGCTGCTGGAGCTGACGCGCATCTTCGGCGCGGCGCGATCGGTCCGCCACACGCTGACGCTCGTCTCGACGAGCGGCGGCAGCGGCGGCGCGGCCGGTGCCGCAAAGCTCGCCGACGAGCTCGGCGGGCTGCCGGTGGGGGCGGTGCTCGTGCTCGGTGATCTCGCCTCTCGCAACGTGCGCGCGCCGCTCGTGACGCCGTGGTCCAACGCCCTCGGTGCGTCGCCGCAACGTCTGCGCGCGACGGTCCAGGAGGCCGTCCGCGTCGAGACGGGCTCGGGCTCGGGCGCGCCGCGCGCGCTGAGCCAGTTCGCGCGCTTCGCGATGCCCGCGAGCTTCGGAGAGCAGGGCGCGCTGCTGTCGCGCAAGCTGCCGGCGGTGCTGCTCTCGATCAACGGCGACCTGCCGCCCGCGGCCAGCGCGCCGATCTCGCGCGATCGCCTGGAGGCCTTCGGCCGCGCCGCCCTGCGCGCGGTGACGGCGCTGGACGCCGCCTCCGAGACGCGCCCGATCACCGCCGAGGCGTCGAGCCGCGACCTGCTGACGAGCCGCAAGATCGTGCCGGCGTGGGCGATCTCGCTCTTCACGGGTGCGCTGCTGCTGACCGTCCTCGTGACGGCGGTCGACGCGTTCGCCGCGCTGCTGCGCCGGCGTGAGCCGATCGCGATCTGGCTGCGCTGGACGCTCGCCGGCGCGCTGCCGTTCTTGCTCGCCGCCCTCTTCGCGCTGCTGCTCGGAGCCGTCGGGCTGCTCGACGCGCCGGGCGCGCCGGTGGCGCCGCAAGCGCTGCCCGCGTCGCTGCCGGCGCTGCTCGCGGTGGCGTCGGTGTTCGCACTCGGATGGGCCTGGCTGCGGCCCGCCGCGCTGCGGCTGCTGCGCGCCGAGGCCCCCGACACCTCGCAGCCGGGCGCGGGTATCGCCGTCGTGCTCGTCGCGGTCGCGGTCGCGACCGTCATGTGGATCGCCAACCCGTACGCCGCCGCGCTGCTGATCCCGGCGCTGCACATCTGGCTGTTCGCGCTCGCGCCCGAGCTGCGGATGGCGCGCGGGCTGCGGCTGGCGGTCGTCGGCCTCGGGCTGCTGCCGGTCGCGTTCGTCGCGTTCGCGCTCGCGCGCGCGCTCGGGCTCGGCGCACTCGACGCGGCCTGGCAGCTCGTGGTGCTGACCGCGGGCGGGCACATCTCGGCGCTCAGCGTGCTGGCGTGGAGCATCCTCGCCGGCTGCACCGTCGCCGCGCTGCTCGTCGCCGCCAACGGGCGCGCGCCTGCCGACGACGACGAGATCCCGATCACCGTGCGCGGGCCCAAGTCCTATGCCGGCCCCGGTTCGCTCGGCGGCACGGAGTCGGCTCTGCGACGATGACGCGCTGATGCGGCGCGCTCTGCGGGCTCTCTCAACCGTGCTGATCGTGGCGGGCGTGCTGATGCTCGCCGACGCCGTGACGACGTTCCTCTGGCAGGAGCCGGTGTCGGCCGTCTACGCGCGCATCGTCCAGGGGCAGCTCGGCGGCGACCTCGAGAAGCTCGAGACGCGCAGGCCGACGACGCTCGACCTCGCGGCGCTGTCGAAGCTCGCCACGGAGCGGCGCCGGATGGCCTTCCTCGCGCGCCGCCTGCGCGCCGACAGCGACGAGGGCGCCGCCGTCGGCCGCGTCCTGATCGACAGGATCGATGCCGACTTCGTGCTCGTCAACGGGACCGACGGCAACGACCTGCGCAAGGGGCCGGGCATCTACGACGACGTGCCCTTCCCGGGGGCTCCGGGGACGACCGCGATCGCCGGCCATCGCACGACCTACGCGGCCCCGTTCCGGGAGATCGACAAGCTCGCCAAGGATGACCGCGTCGTCGTCGAGATGCCCTACGGGCGCTTCACCTACGAGGTCGAGAAGACGCGCATCGTCAAGCCGACGGAGGTCTCGGTGATCGACCGCGTCGGCTTTGACCGCCTCGTGCTGTCGGCCTGCCACCCGCTCTACAGCGCGGCCGAGCGGATCGTCGTCTTCGCCCGGCTCGTGGCATCGCAGGCGCGCGGCGCCGCGCAGCTCTGACCGGCCCCGCCCGGCCAGCGCAGCCTGGATAATCGCCGACGCGATGGGCTTCGAACTCAAGCGCGACGGCCACCCGCTCGATACCTCCCGCGGGATGCGATTGCAAGAGATCAAGCTGCGCGTGCAACGCGCGGACTACGCCGTTGACCCCGTTCTCGTCGCCGAGGCGATGCTGCGCCGCGCCGTCAGTCACAGGCGGTGCTGGAAGCCACGGACCGCCTGGGCGACGCCGGCCGACAGCAGCCGCGCCGCGGGCGGCCCGTCGGCCACGACGCCGATCCAGGTCAGCGACGCGGCCGACTGGACCGCCTGGCGGTCCTCCGGCGCGACGCACACGAGCAACTCGTAGTCCTCGCCGGCGGCCGCGCCGAGCTGCCACGCGGGCACGCCGAGTTGCGCCGCGACGGCCGCGACGCCGTCGGCGAGCGGCAGCGCCTCGAGGTCGATCTCGAGCGTGACGCCGCCGGCCCGCGCGACGTGCTCGGCGTCGGATGCGAGACCGTCGGAGAGATCGATCATCGCGTGCGCTCCCGCTCGCGCGAGCGCACGCCCCTCGGCCAGGCGCGGCTGCGGCCGCCGGTGGCGCGCTGCCAGCTCCGGCGGCCCGTCGGCGCGGCGCTCGAGGATCGCCAGGCCGGCGCCGGATGCGCCCAGCGTGCCGGTCACGCCGACGAGGTCGCCGGCCCGGGCGCCGGAGCGGCGCACGATCTGTCCGGGCTCGTCGGCCCAGCCGACGACGGTGACGGCGAGCGTCAGCACCGGCGCGGACGTGACGTCGCCGCCGACGAGCGCGACCTCGTAGCGCTGTGCGAGCGCCGCCATCGCGTCGGCCAGCGCGATCGCGTCAGCGCGCGCGAACGCCGGCGGCAGGCCCAGCACGACGTAGGCCTCGCCGGGATCTGCGCCCATCGCGGCGATGTCCGACAGCGCGCCCGCAAGCGCGCGGTGACCGGCGTCGGCGGCGCTCGCCGTGTCGCCGAGGCGGAAGTGCACCCCGTCGACCATCGCGTCCGTCGAGGTGACCGACAGCGCCCGCGCGCGGACGACCGCGGCATCGTCGCCGCTGCCGACGAGCACGCGCGCCGGCGGCGGAGCGAAACGCTCCCGCAGCGCGGCGATCAGTTCGAACTCGTCCGTAGCCTGTTAGCGGTGGCGGTAGACGATGCGCGCGCGGTCGAGGTCGTATGGCGACAGCTCGACGCGTACGCGGTCGCCCGGGAGGATGCGGATGCGAAACCGGCGCATCTTGCCAGCGACGTGCCCGAGCACCATGTGGTCGTTGTCGAGCTTCACGCGGAACATCGCGTTGGGCAGAGCTTCGACGACCTCGCCCTCGAACTCGACTTTCTCTTCCTTGGCCATTGCGCCGCAACGGTAGCGCACTGAGCCGGGTCGGCTGAGGATCCGGCCCTAGGGCGGGGCGCCCGGGGTCGCCCCCTCGCTGTCGGCCGGCGGCTCGTCCACCGGCGGCGGCGGCGGCGGGGCGTTGACGTCGGGGTTGTAGTCGCCGGGGTCGTAGTTCTCGCCGCCGGTCTGCGGCGTGCCGCCGGGCTGCGGACGGATCGAGCTCTGGTCGCGGCGGACCTGCTCCTCGGCCTTGCGCGCCTGCTCGGCGAGCTCCTCGGGCGTGAACTGCGGCGCGACGGGTGCCTCGCGGGCAAACTTGCGCTTGAAGGCCTTCGACTTGAAGGGCCGCTTGGGCTTGACGAACTTGCCGCAGAACTTGCCCGCGGCGGCCTTCATGTACTGGCCCCAGATCTGCGCGGGGAACGTGCCGCCGTCGACGTTGGCGCCGTTGAAGAGCGGGCCCATCGGGATCCGGCCCTGCGGGAAGCCGACCCACGCCGACGTCGCCAGGTGCGGCGAGAAGCCGACGAACCAGGCGTCGGAGTTCTCGTCCGTCGTGCCGGTCTTGCCGCCGACCGGGCAGCCCGTACGGGCGCGGCCGCCGGTGCCGGGCTTGGAGACGTTCATCTCGAGGATCTTCACGACCTCGTACATCGCGGCCTCGTCGAAGACCTTCTTGCGCTGCGGCTTGGAGAGGTCGTCGACCTCGCCGTCGGGGAAGCGCACCTCGGTGATCGCCTTGGGCGTGTTGCGCCAGCCGCCGTTGACGATCGTCGCGTAGGCGTTGGCCATCTCCAGCGGCGAGCAGCACTTCGACAGCCCGCCGAGCGTCTCGGACGGGTAGCCCTGCAGCACCGAGGTGATGCCGAGGTCCTCGGCCGCCTTCTTGACCTTCATCGGCCCGAGGTCGAGCGCGAGGCGAATGTACACGGTGTTGTCGGAGCTCAGCGTGCCGGAGATGAGGTTCTTCGAGCCGCCCGAGCACTTGCCGCCGTAGCAGTTGATGCTCACGTTGTCGTACTTCGGCCCGAGGTTGATCGCGCCGGAGGCGTAGCTCGTCGTGGCCGGGTTGACGCCCTCGCGGACGGCCGCGACGAGCGCCATGATCTTGAATGCCGAGCCCGGCTGGCGCTTGCCGTCGGCGGCGAGGTTGTACTGCGAGTTCGTGTACTTCGCCGACGACGCCATCGTGCGGATGTAGCCGTTCTTCGGATCGATGCTCACGATCGCCGACGACGGCGCGCCGGCGAAGTTCAGGCTGTCGGCGATCGCCTTGCGCGCCTTGGCCTGCTTGCCGAGGTCGAGCGTCGTCTGGATCCGCAGGCCGCCGCCGCGCACGCGCTTGACGCCGTAGCGCTTGATCAGCTCGTCGGTGACGTAATCGAAGAAGAAGCTCTCGCGCTTCTGGCGGAAGTAGCCGCTCGGCTTGAGCTGCAGCGGCGTGGCGATCGCGGCGGCGGCGGCGCCCGCGCTGACGTAGCCGAGATCGGCCATCTTGCGCAGCACCTGGTTGCGGCGGGCGATCGCGGCGCCCTCGGCGCGGAACGGGTTGTAGTCGCTGGGCGCCTGCGGCAGGCCGGCCAGCAGCGCCGACTCGGCGAGGTTGAGCTTCGAGGCGCTCTTGTCGAAGTACGCCCGCGAGGCGGCCTCGATGCCGACCGCCTGCTGGCCGCCGTTCGTGCCGTACGGGACCGAGTTGAGGTACTTCGTGATGATCCACTCCTTGCCGGCGCGGCCGCGGTGGACGTTCTCGAGCTCCTCGGCGAGCTTGGCCTCGCGCACCTTGCGCTTGAACGACTTCTCGCGGTTGCCGGTGTAGAGCGTGCGGATCAGCTGCATCGTCAACGTCGAGCCGCCCTGCAGCGCCTTGCCCGAGCTGGCGTTCTTGAACGCGGCGCGGACGACGCCCTCGAAGTCGACGCCCTTGTGGCGGTAGAAGCGCTCGTCCTCGATCGCGACGGTCGCGTCGCGCACGGACTTGGGCATCCTGCTCGACGCGATCGGGATCCGCAGGACGTCGTTCTGGATGATCCCGAGCTGCTGGCCGTCGGCGGCGTAGACGCGCGACAGGCGGCCCGGATCCTGCGGCTTGAGCGTGCTGAGCTCGGGCGCGGAGTTCGCGATGCCGACGACGTAGCCGACCGCGCTCAGCCCGGCGATGATGGACCCCGCGATCAGCACGGAGATCGTGATGATGATGACTCGGCCGGCCCCGCCCCGTTGGCGGCGTCGACGCTGGCGTTCGAGGCGAGCGGACATTGGCGAGGTCGCGCGGCGGCTCCGCTGGAGCCAACGCGCAACGGCGGATTCTAGTGGCACAGCGCACTTCGCCTCGTCGGTTGGCCGATCCTGCCCGTGCACGGCGGCGACCAGCCGTTGCCAAGATGCAGCGGTGGCCCTTCTCTGGCGCGCTCTGCCCGCTCGCATCGCCGTCGCCGTCGACGACGCCGTCTCGGACTCCTGGCGGGCGCTGTGGCTCTCGCGGCTGCTCGTCTGGGTCGCCGCGGTCGCCGCGGTGGCGCTGTTCGGCCTGTCCGGGCGTGCGGAGGACTTCGATCCGGCGGGTGTGACGATGCCCTACGGGACGACCGGCGACGCGCTCGTCTCGCCGCTCGCGCGCTGGGACTCGGTCTGGTTCATGGCGATCGCCGGCGACGGCTACGGCGGCGGCGCGCGCGAGGCCTTCTTCCCGCTGTATCCGCTGCTCGTGCGCGTCGTCGCGGCGCCGCTGCCGTTCGGATCGCAGTCGGCGCTGTTCGCCGGCGCGCTCGTCTCGATCGCGCTGTTCTTCGTCGCGCTCGTCGTGCTGCACAGGCTCGTCGCGCTGGACTACGAGCGCGCGGTCGCGCGCAACGCCGTCCTCGTCACGGCGCTCTTTCCGATGTCGTTCTTCTTCTCAGCCGTCTACAGCGAGTCGCTCTTTCTGGCGTTGTCGGTCGGCGCGATCTACGCTGCTCGGCGCGATCGCTGGGCGCTGGCCGGGGCGCTGGGCCTGCTCGCCGCGACGACGCGCAGCGCCGGCGTGCTGCTGCTCGTGCCGCTGGCGATGATCTACCTCTGGGACGCCGACCGGCCGCGCCTGCGCGCGATGCGCCCGCTGCGTGCCGACGCGCTGTGGCTGCTGCTCGTGCCGGCGGGTCTCGCCGCGTACTGCGGCTTCCTCGCGCTCGGCGGCCACGACCCGCTGGCGCCGTTCAACGCCCAGGAGGTCTGGTTTCGCTCGTTCGCGGGCCCGTTCGTCGGCGCCTGGGACGGGCTCGTCGCGGGCTGGGACGGCGCGCGGCAACTGCTCTCCGGCGCGCGCGAGCCGGTCTACTTCGAGCCCGCCGGCGGCGACCCGTTGCTCGTCGCGCGCCACAATTTGCAGCTGCTGGCGTGGCTCGTCGTCGTGCTCGTCGCGGTCGTCGGCGTGCTGCGCCGGCTGCCCGCCGCGTACGGCGCGTACGTCGTCGCCGCGCTCGCGCTGCCGCTGTCCTATCCCGTCGGCCCGCAGCCGCTCATGTCGCTGCCGCGCTTCGTCGCCGTGCTCTTCCCGCTGGCGATCTGGCTGGCGCTGTGGATGACCGGCCGCTCCGTGCGCGAGCGTGTCGTCGTCGCCCTGTTCGCGCTCGGGCTGACGGTCTACAGCGCGATCTTCGCGACATGGCATTGGGTCGCGTAGTCCTGCTGGACGCGCTCGGCACGCTCGTCGAGCTCGACGAGCCGGCGGCGCGGCTGACCGCCGAGCTGCGCGCCCGCGGCCTGGCGCTCGAGCAGCGCCAGGCGGCCGCCGCGCTGGGCGCGGAGATCGCCTACTACCGCGCGCACCACGACATGGCGCCCGACGCGGCGTCGCTGGCGCTGCTGCGCGACCGCTGCGCCGAGGTGCTGCGGCGCGCCCTGCACGACGCGGGGGTGGACGCGGGCGCGCTCGCGCGCGACGGCCTGCGGGACGCGCTGCTGGCATCGCTGCGCTTCGTCGTGTTCGACGACGTGCGCGCCGCGCTGACCGAGCTGCGCGCGGCCGGCCACCGGCTCGTCGTCGTGTCCAATTGGGACGTGTCGCTGCACGAGATGCTGCGCCGGACCGGCCTGCGCGGACTCGTCGACGGGGCGCTCAGCTCGGCCGAGGCCGGCGTGCGCAAGCCGGCGCCGGAGATCTTCCGCCGCGCGCTGGCGCTCGCCGGCGCTGCGGACGGCGCGCGCCCCGCGCTGCACGTCGGCGACTCGCTCGAGCTCGATGTCGCGGGCGCGCTCGCCGCCGGGCTGCGGGCGGTGCTCGTCGCGCGCGCGGGCGCGCCTGACGCCGTTCCGGACGGCGTGCCGGTGCTGACGCGGCTCGACGGGCTCGCTGCTCTCGCCGCGTAACCTGCTGGCGATGTCCGACGCGCCGCCGCCGCCCCAGTTCCAGCCCCGCGACGCCGCCGCGGCCGGGCCGCCGGATCCGTTCGCGCCGCCGCCCCCGCCTCCGCCCGCGCCCGGGCGCGCCGGCTGGCCGCCCTGGCTGGCGGCGCTCGCGTTCGTCACGGGCTTCGGCGTCACGATCGTGGCCGGCAGCGTCGTCTTCCTCGTCGCGACCACGGCCGGCGTCGACAACGACGCGCCCGCGATCGCGATCGGGCTGACGATCGTGCAGAACATCGCGCTCGTCGCCGCCGCCTTCTTCTTCGCCTCGATCGGCCGCGGGCGCGTCTGCGCGGCGGACTTCGGCCTGCGTCCGGCGAGGTTCTGGATCAGCGTCGGGCTGATCGTCGCCGTCTGGATCGGCTTTTTGCTGCTCAGCGTGGCGTGGGCGGGGCTCGTGGACCTCGACCAGACGCAGGACCTGCCCGAGGAGCTCGGGGCGGACGGCCCGCTGCTCAACGCGCTCGCCGTCGTGATCCTCGTCACCGTCGTCGCTCCGCTCGGCGAGGAACTCTTCTTTCGCGGCTTCTTCTTCGGCGCGCTGCGCAATTGGCGCGGTCCGTGGCTGGCGGCGATCATCACCGGGATCGTCTTCGGCGGGATCCACGTCGGCTCGTCGCCGGTCGGCTACCTCGTCCCGCTGATGATCTTCGGCGCTGCGCTGTGCATGCTCTACGAATGGACCGGCTCGCTGTATCCGGCGATCGCGCTGCACGCGATCAACAACGCGATCGCGCTCGGGGCGAGCCTCGACTGGGACTGGCAGATCCCGGCGATGATGGTTGGCTCGACCGCGACCGCGCTCGCACTCGCGTGGCTGCTGGCGCGGATCGTCGGCAACCGGCGGCCGGCGCCGGCGACGCCCACGCCCGCGCCGAGCGGCGGCTGAGCGTCGCCGTCTGCCCGCGGCACATGGCATAGTGCCGCCGAATGCGATGCGTTCTCGTCACCTCCGCGCTCCTGGCGACCGCCTGCGTTCCGGCCTTCGCGCAGGCCCAGACAGCGGGCTCGCCGGCCGCGCCGGCGGTCGCCGCGCCGGTCCCGACCACGATGGCGCTGACCGTCGATCGCGTCGGCGGCGCCCGCTCGACGGCCCTCGTCGGCTCGCGCCTGCGCCTGCGCGGGACGGCGGGCGCGTTCGCCCCCGGCGAAACCGTGACCGTGCGGTTCTTCGTCGCCGGCAAGAAGCGCGCGGCGCGGCGCGTCGCGCTGCAGCCCGGCGCGTCCGGCGGCGGCGCGATCCGGTTGTCCTACACGCCCAACCGTACCGGGCCGCTGAGCATCCGCGTGACGCACGACGCGAGCGCCGCGCTCGGTCCGTTCGTCGCCCGGGCGCGCACGGTCGACGTGCTGCCGCGCCGCGTCACGCCGCGCAGCGGCGGCGCCTCGATCCGCGCGCTGCAGCGCCGCCTGCGCCGGCTGGGCTACGTCACCGGCTCGGCAGGCCGCTTCGACGCCCGCACCGCGCGCGCCGTGCTGGCGTTTCGCAAGGTGACCGGGATGGCGCGCACGACGAGCGCCTCGACCGAGGTCATGCGCGCGCTCGCCAGCGGCAGGGGCCGCTTCGCGATCCGCTTCCCCAGGCACGGCCGCCACATCGAGGCCGACCTCTCACGCCAGGTCATCGCGCTGATCGAGGGCGGTCGCGTGCGGCGCATCTACCCGACCTCGTCGGGCGCTCCGAGCACGCCGACGATCTTGGGCTCGTTCAAGGTCTACTCCAAGACGCCCGGCACGAACGCCAAGGGCATGGTCCACTCGGCGTACTTCATCCGCGGCTACGCGACGCACGGCTACGCGTCGGTGCCGATCTATCCGGCCAGCCACGGCTGCCTGCGCCTGCCGATCCCCGACGCCAAGCCGGTCTTCAACTGGATCAAGATCGGGACGCCGGTCGACGTCTATCCGTGAGTGAGCGGCTACGCGCGCGCCTTCGCGTACCGCGACGCGAAGCCGAGCAGGACGCCGTAGACGAGCAGCCCGAGCAGGGCCGGGACGCCGCGCCGCGCCCAACGGCTGTCGGCGTTCTCGGAGATGCTCGCGAACGGTTTGAGCAGCCCGTCGTTGGCGTCGTCGATGTACTCGCGGCCCCTGCTGTTGCGGCGCTCGCGCTCGCGCTCTCCGGCGGGCGTCGGATCGGCGGCGGCAGGGTCGCCGGCGATGCGCGTCCGCGAGGAGCTCGACGCGCGGTCGAAGTCGTCCATCGCGAACAGCACGAAGCCGGACGCGACGATCAGGCTGAGCACGATGGCGAGCGTGCGAAGGAGGCGTTCGATCACGGCTCTAAGGTACGGCAGCTATGAGCGCGAGTGGACGATTGGCGGAGGAGTTGCGCGCGCACGCGCTCGTCCTCGGCGAGGTGACGCTGACGAGCGGGGTCAAGGCCCAGTACTACGTCGACGCCAAGCGGGCGATCCTGCGGCGCGCGGGCTTCATGGCGCTCGGCGAGTTGCTCGCCGAGCACGCGGCGCGGTGGGAGGCGACCGCCGTCGGCGGCATGACGATGGGCGCCGACGCCGTCACCTGCGCCGCGCTCGCCGGCGGCGCCGACGTCAAGGGCTTCTTCGTGCGCAAGGAGGTCAAGCGCCACGGCCTGTCGCGGCGGATCGAGGGTCCTTTGCTCGTGCCCGAGGACCGCTGCCTCGTCGTCGAGGACGTCGTCAGCACGGGCGGCTCGACGATCGCGGCGATCGCGGCCCTGCAGGAGGCCGGCCACGAGATCGTCGGCGTCGTCAGCGTGCTCGACCGCCTCGCCGGCGGAGGCGAGCGGATCGCGGCGGCGGCCGGGGCGCCGTACGTGGCGCTCGTCACGATCGACGACGTCTATCCCGAGCGTCCCGACCGCTAGGTACGTCGTCCCGAGGAGGGTGTCCAGCCGGCGGATCGGTCGGCTGAAGCAACCACCGACGCCGCCGCGCCCCGGCAGGAACAGCATCGACGAGGAGGGGCTGGAGGCGCTCGCGTGATCGACCGACACACCGATGCCCGGCTGCGGGACGGGGTGTGGCTCGATCAGGTATGGCGTGATCGGTCGACACTCCTCATGGTTGGGCGCGCCGCACGTGTCGCTCGATCACGCATCGTGGGGCGTTGGCGCGGCCTACTCCTACGGGTCGAGGTCGACCCGGAGGACGGTCAGGTCGGTGCCCAGCGCGCGCACGCCGGCGGCGTTCAGGCGCGAGATCGAGCGCAGGCGCGCGCGCGGGTCGTCGTCGTCGAGCACCTGCGCCGTGCCGCTGCGCCAGCGCCCGCGCACGCGGATCCGGACCCGTGGCTGGGCCTCGATGTTGCGCACGTAGGCGGCCTTGCGGCCCATCTCGGCGACGATCCAGAACGTGTCCGTGCCGCGCTGCAGGCCGTCGGAGACCGGCGTGCGGCGCGGCTCGCCGCTCGTGCGCCCGGTCGTCTCCAGCAGCGCGACGCCCGGCACGAGGCCGCGCGCCGCAAGCCACCGGATCGGCGGGTTGAGCAGCTTGACCTGGATCGCGGTGACGAACCGGCGCTTGCACTCCATCAAGCGGCGAGTCTGGCACGGCGATGTGCTGCGAGCGCGCCGGGAGTGCGTGGCGAGGATCGTGCGCGGGCGCGTCCGAAGGGGTAGGCTCGGATCTGCATTCGGTCGATGTCCACGAACGGAGCCTGCCGTGAACCGGTTCTCTGTCGCGACCCTCTCAACCCTGCTCGTGCTGCTGGCATCTGCGCCCGCGGCATCGGCCGCGCCCAAGGGCACGAACACGGCCCTGGAGCGCCAGGACGTCTACACGGGCGTCGTCAGCGCCGCCGGGCTGCGCGAGATCGTCGCGCTCGGGATCGACCGCCACGAGCTCGACCTGTCCTCGGTCGCCATCGGCAAGGGGCGCAAGGCGACGATGCGCGTCGAGGCGATCATGAGCGGCCGCCAGGCGGCGGCGCTCGCCCGCGACGGCGTCGAGCTGGCGCCCAAGAAGGTCGGCGGCGTGACCGTCGCGCAGCGCGCGACGGCGAAGGCCGCCACGGCGATGGACGTGTTTCGCATGTACTCCGGCGCCGGCGGCCTGAAGGCGGAGTTCGCGCGGGCCGCGGCCGACAACCCGAAGATCACGAAGCTCGTGACGATCGGGACCACGCACAACGGCCAGGCGATCGTCGCGCTGAAGGTCTCGCGCGACGCCCGCACGAAGCGCGACGGCTCCAAGCCGTCGGTGCTGTACCTCGGCGCGCAGCACGCGCGCGAGTGGATCACGCCCGAGATGATGCGCCGGCTCATGCACCACGTCGTCGACGGCTACGCGAAGAGCAAGACGCTGCGCCGGCTCGTCGACGACAACGAGCTGTGGTTCGTCCCCGTCGCCAACCCCGACGGTTACGACTTCACCTTCCAGCCCGGCCAGCGGCTGTGGCGCAAGAACCTGCGCGACAACAACGGTGACGGTCAGATCACGGCCGGCGACGGCGTCGACCTCAACCGCAACCAGGCGACGAAGTGGGGCTACGACAACGAGGGGTCGTCCCCCAGTCCGTCGAGCGAGACCTACCGCGGGCCGAGCCCCGCCTCCGAGCCCGAGACGAGGGCGCTCGACGCGTTCGTCCGGCGCGTCGACTTCCGCTTCCTCGTCAACTACCACTCGGCCGCCGAGCTGCTGCTGTACGGGACCGGCTGGCAGGTTGCCACGCCGACGCCCGACGACATCATCTACGAGACGATGGCCGGCGACGACGCCAACCCCGCCGTGCCCGGCTACGACCCCGACATCTCGGCCGAGCTCTACACGACCAACGGCGACACCGACACGCACATGACCGAGGCCTACGGCACGCTCGGCTTCACGCCCGAGATGTCGACCTGCGCGGTCGCCTCGGCCGTCGACCCCGACGACGAGTGGGATCCCGCGGACTGCGGCAGCGGCTTCGAGTTCCCCGACGACGAGGGCCTCGTGCAGGCCGAGTTCGAGAAGAACATCCCGTTCGCGCTGTCGGTCGCGAAGTCCGCCGCCGATCCCGCCGACCCGGAGTCCGTCGTCGGCCGGCGCGCCGAGGACTTCCGCGTCGACAGCTTCGACGTCTCCTACGGCGACCCGCAGACGGTCGCCGTCACCGCCAAGCGCGCGCTCACGGGCGTGCGCATGAACTACCGCATCAACGGCGGGCGGGCGCGCAGCGTGCGCGCGCGGGAGTGGGCCGGCGGCGAGCGCTACGGCGACGAGAACGACGACTACTACGCCGAGCTGCGCGGCGCCGTCCGCGGCGCCCGCGCGGGCGACAGGGTCGAGGTCTGGTTCACGGGCGCCAAGCGCAGGCACGGGCTCGTGCGCAGCTCGCGCTTCACCTACACCGTCGCCTCCGACAGCGGGGCGCGCGTGCTCGTCCTCGCCAACGAGGACTACACGGGCGTCAACCCGACCTATCCGGCGGGCACGAACGCACCGAAGTACGCGGCGCGGTACGTCGCCGCGCTGCAGGCGGCCGGCTATCGAGCCGACGTCTGGGACGTCGACGCGCAGGGGGTGCCGCACGACCTCGGCGTCCTGAGCCACTACGACGCCGTCGTCTGGTACCTCGGCGACAACCGCCTCACGCAGGATCCGGCCGACGAGCTGATCGACACGCCGTTCGGCCCGCTGCCCGACATCGCGGTCGCCGAGCGCCAGCAGGACCTGACGATCGCCGTGCGCGACTACCTCAACGAGGGCGGCAAGCTGATCCACGCCGGCGAGACGGCGCAGTACCAGGGCCTGCCGGGGATCGGCGACGCCGTCGGCGGCGTCTTCTACGGCCTCAACGGCGATCGGACCGCGGAGTGCGTCGTCACCTCGGTCGCGGGCTTCTTCGAGGAGTGCCTGCTGCTCGCCGACGACTTCCGCCAGTACTACCTCGGCGCGTTCGCGCGCACCGACTTCCCCGACCCGGCGAGCGTGTCCGGGATCGCGGACCCGATCGACGGCTACGAGGGCACGCTCGGGGGGCCGGTCGTCACGGGCGACAACCCGCTCGACGAGGCGGGCGTCTTCCAGCCGACCAGCGACGTGCTGCCGGCCGCCGACTTCCCGCAGTTCGCGAGCGCGGGCGCAGCGCTGTACCCGCTCGGCGCGGGCAGCCCGTTCGCGCCGATCGAGGGCGATCGCTACGCGGGCGCGCTGCACGCCGACAACTCCTACATGCGCCTGACGCGGACGATCGACCTGACGGCGGCGACGAGCGCCCAGCTCGCATTCCAGCTGTCGGCGAACATCGAGCCCGCCTACGACCAGGTGATCGTCGAGGCGCACACCCCCGGCGGCGACGACTGGACGACGCTGCCCGAGGCCGGCGGCGCGACGACGACCGACGTGCCGGCGGAGTGCGCGGCGGGCTTCCTGCTCGCGCTGCACCCGTTCCTCGCGCACTACCTCGGCGGCGCCGACTGCACGGCGCCGGGCTCCAGCGGCGCGTGGAACACGATCTCCAACGCGACCGACGGATGGCGGCAGCTCGCCTACGACCTGTCGGCGTACGCCGGCCGGCAGGTCGAGGTCTCGATCACGTACGTCACCGACCCGAGCACCGGCGGCGTCGGCGTGTTCGTCGACGACACGCGCCTGACGATCGACGCCACGACGACGCGCGACGGCTTCGAGGGCGCGACGAGCGCCTGGACGCCTGCCGGACCGCCGCCCGGCAGCCCGCCGAACTCGGGCGACTGGGCGATCGGCGAGCGGCTCGTGAACTTCTATGCCGGCACGTCGACGCGCGACACGCTGCTGCTGGGCTTCGGCCTCGAGCAGCTCGCGACCGACGCCGATCGCCGCGCCCTGCTCGGCACGGCGCTGGGCACCCTGCTCGGCGGCGGTACGTAGCCGCTGCCGCGCGGCTGCAGTGCCCCAGGCAGGAGTCGAACCTGCGGCCTACCGCTTAGGAGGCGGTCGCTCTGTCCACTGAGCTACTGGGGCTGGATGACCGGTTCCAAATGTACGCACCTACGGATGACAGGCCAGGATCGGCGCCCTGACCTGCCCCCGCAGGCACGTCCATTCGGAACCGGTCATCTCGTGGTGGCGGACGTCGCGCTGGAGGGTACCTGCGGCACGCTGTCTGACGCGACGGCGGGGCTGGCGTCCGAGCGCGTCGAGGCGGCGGCCTCGGCGGCGGTCACGTTGAGCGGGAAGTGGCAGGCGGCGAGGTGGCCGCCGGCGTACTCGCTCAGCCGCGGGACCTCTGCGCGGCAGACGTCCTGGACGCGCGGGCAGCGCGTGCTGAAGACGCAGCCGGGCGGCGGATCGACCGGTGACGGTGGCTCGCCGCTGATGACGACGCGCTCGCGAGCGCGGTTCTCGCGCGGGTCGGGGATCGGGATCGCCGACAGCAGCGCGCGGGTGTAGGGGTGGATCGGCTTGACGTAGAGCTCCTCTGACGGCGACAGCTCCATGATCCGCCCGAGGTACATCACCGCGATCCGGTCGGACACGTGGCGCACGACGGAGAGGTCGTGGGCGACGAAGAGGTACGTCAGACCGAGCGCGTCCTGGAGGTCGTCGAGCAGGTTGACGATCTGCGCCTGGATCGAGACGTCGAGCGCGCTGACGGGCTCATCGAGCACGATCAGCTTCGGCTCGAGCGCGAGCGCGCGGGCGATCCCGATGCGCTGGCGCTGCCCGCCCGAGAACTCGTGCGGGAAGCGGCTGAGGTGCTCGTGCTGCAGGCCGACACGGTCCAGCAGCTCGGCCGAGCGCGCGGCGATCTGCTCCTTGCCGACGCCGTGCAGCGCCAGCGGCGCGCCGATGATCTGACCGATGCGCTTGCGTGGGTTCAGCGATGCGAACGGATCCTGGAAGACCATCTGCATCTCGCGCCGCACCGGCTTCAGCGCGCTGCGGCCGGCCTTCGTGATGTCCTGGCCGCGGAAGCTGATCGTGCCGGCGGTCGGGTCCAGCAGCCGCATGATCGTGCGCGACAGCGTCGTCTTGCCGCAGCCCGACTCGCCGACGAGGCCGAGCGTCTCGCCTTCGCGCAGGTGCAGCGTCACGTCGTCGACGGCATGCACGTTGCCGACGACGCGGTCGATCAGCAGGCCCTTCTTGATCGGGAAGTACTGCTTGAGGTGGTCGGCGGCGAGCAGCACCGGCGATTCGCCGTCGCCGTTGCTGGCGACGGGCGCGGTTTCGGCGCTCGTCGTCATGCCGTCACACCCCCCGCGACGAGGCCGATCTGGCCCTTCTCGATCTCGCGTGACGTGGCCTTGCGCTCGGGCGGCAGCACGCAGCGGTCGGTGTGCCCGGTCGCGCCGCCGCCGCGCGCGAGCAGCTCGGGCTTCGTCGCGCAGGCCTCGTGCGCGTGCGGGCAGCGCGGGCGAAAGTGACAGCCCTGCGGGGGCGAGATCAGCGACGGCGGCAGGCCCGGGATCGAGGGCAGCCGTGCCGGCCGCGGCCGGTCGACGCGCGTGATCGAGCCCAGCAGACCCCATGTATACGGATGCTGGGGGTCGTAGAAGACCTCGTCCGTCGTGCCCTCCTCGACGATCCGCCCGGCGTACATGACGGCGATCCGGTCGGCGATGTCGGCGACCACCCCGAGGTCGTGCGTGACGAGGATGATGCCCGCGTTCGTGCGCGTGCGCAGCTCCTTGAGCACCTCGAGGATCTGCGCCTGGATCGTCACGTCGAGCGCCGTCGTCGGCTCGTCGGCGATCAGCACCGCGGGATCGCAGGACAGCGCCATCGCGATCATCACGCGCTGGCGCATGCCGCCCGAGAACTCGTGCGGGTAGGCGCTGAAGCGCTCGCGCGCACGCGGGATCCCGACGCGCTCGAGCAGCTCGACGACCTGGTCGCGCGCCTCGCCGTCGGAGACGTCGCGGTGGGCCTGGATCTGCTCGACGATCTGGCGGCCGATGCGGTGCACCGGGTTCAGCGACGTCATCGGGTCCTGGAAGATCATCGCGATCTCCTCGGCCCGGACCGCGCGCAGCTGTTCGTCGCTCGCCGTGACGAGGTCCAGTTCGCGCAGCTTCGCCGTGCCCGCGAAGCGCGCGTTGGGCGAGCGCGTCAGGCCCATGAGCGTCATCGCGGTGACCGACTTGCCCGAGCCCGACTCGCCGACGACGGCCAGCACCTCGCCGGCGTGCAGCTTGAAGGAGACCTCGTCGACGGCCTGCACGACGCCCTCCTCCGTGGCAAAGGAGACGTTGAGGTTCTGCACGTCGAGCAGCAGTTCGGAGTGGCCCCGCGGACGCACCGGAGGGAGCACTAGGACAGCCTGATCCGCGGATCGAGCGCCGCGTAGACGATGTCGACGAGCGTGTTGAGCAGGACGATGAAGAACGCGCCGAAGAGCGTCACCGCGAGCACCGGCGGCACGTCGAGCTGGTCGATCGACTCGGCGAAGTACTGGCCGACGCCCTGCAGGTCGAAGACCGTCTCGGTGAGGATCGCGCCGCCGCCGAGGACGGCGCCGAAGTCCAGCCCCCACAGCGTCACGATCGGGATCAGCGAGTTGCGCAGGACGTGGTGGAGCATCACGCGGCGCTCGCTGAGCCCCTTCGCGCGCGCCGTGCGGACGTAGTCGTCGTTGATCGTGTCCAGGACGTTGGAGCGCAGCACGCGCGAGTAGACGCCGACGAACAGCGTCGCAAGCACGCACCAGGGCAGGATCATGTGCTTGACCCACTCCCACAGGCCGGCCTCGCCGATCTCCGAGTAACCGCCGTTGGGGAACAGGCCGAGCTTGAAGCCGAGGTAGTAGCTCGCCAGCGCGCCGAGCCAGAAGACCGGCATCGAGACCCCGATCAGCGCGAGCACGGTCACGAGCGTGTCCGTCCAGCGGCCCGAGCGCATCGCCGTATAGAGCCCGAGCGCCGTGCCCATCGCAAACCACAGCAGCGCCGCGCCGATCGCCAGCGCGAACGTTCGCGGCGCGCCGCGGATGATCTCCTCGACGACGTCGGTCTGCGTCGTGTAGGAGACGAGGTCGCCCGTGAAGACCTTCTCCATCGTCGTGACGTACTGCACGGGCAGCGGCTCGTCGAAGCCCCACTCCTTCTCGATCGCCGCGATCTGCACGGGGGTCGAGTTCTTGCCCGCCATGCGATCGGCGGGGTTGCCGTTGGGGATGACGTTGAAGATCAAAAACGTCAGCACCGAGACGGCGAACATCACGACGACCATGCCGGCGACGCGGCGGATGATGAAGCGGCCCATCTAGCGGTTCATCCTGTACGTCCGTTTGCAGGATGGGCCATTAGTGCTCCAGGCGGACCTTCGCCCGCGGATCGAGCGCGTCGCGCACGCCGTCGCCGAAGACGTTGAGCGCCAGCACCGTCAGGACGAGCATCAGGCCCGGGACGATCGTCAGGTGCGGCGCCGTCGACAGCAGCTCGACGCCGTCGGAGAGCATCGTGCCCCAGGACGGCTCGGGCGGCTGCACGCCGGCGCCGAGGAAGGACAGCGCCGCCTCGAGCAGGATCGCGTTGGCGACGAGCAGCGGGAAGAAGACGAGGATCGTCGAGGCGAGGTTCGGCAGCAGCTCACCGAACATGATCTTCAGCGGACCGGCGCCCTGGGCGCGGGCGGCCTCGACGAACTCCTTCTCGCGCAGCGACAGCACCTGGCCGCGGATCGGCCGTGCGAGGTAGACGACGCTGACGACGCCGATGATCAGCGTCGGGATCCATTTGGAGCCGCCCTGGATGCTGACCGGGCCGACCTGCAGGCCGCCGAGCGCGAGCGACACGCCGAGCGCGACCCCGAGCAGCAGCACCGGGAAGGCCCACATGACGTCGAGGCTGCGCGAGATGATCGCGTCCGTCCAGCCGCGGAAGTAGCCCGCGAGCATGCCCAGCGTGACGGCGAGGAAGGCCGTGATGAGCGCGGCCGTGAGGCCGATGAAGAGCGAGTTGCGCGCGCCGTAGAGCAGACGCACGGCGACGTCGCGACCGTTCTGGTCGGCACCGAGGAAGAACTTCTTCTGCCACGTCGGCGAGATCGGGACGCCGTCGAACGTCACGACCTGCTTGTCCTTGCCGCCGACGACGATCGTGTCGGAGAGGTGGTTGCGGGCAGGCGTCGTGTCCGCGATCTGCGCCCACAGCGGAGCGGCGAGCGCGAGCGCGACGAGGATGACGAAGAGCGCGCCGAAGCTCAGCGCGGCCCTGTTGCGGCGCAGGCGGCGAACCGCCAGCGCCCACGGGCTGATGCCCGCGGTCGGGGCGGCCTCGGCCTGTCCCCCGTCGAGGACGGGGGACAGGTCGGGCTGTACCGATGAGTCGGCGATCGACACCGTCTCACCCAGCGCTTCGTGCCGAAGCCTGGATCCAGGCCGCGTCGATCTCCGTGTTCACGCTCCCTACTTCAGGCAGAGGTTCGTGAAGTCGAGGTTGTACACGGGGTGCCACACGGTGCAGTTCTCGAAGTCGACGCGCTCGGAGTAGAACACCGTCAGCTTGCGATGGCCGTAGGGCACGACGTGTCCGCCCTCCACGAGCAGCTTGTCGGCTCGCGCGTAGTCGTCGGCGACCGCGTCGATGTCCGCGTTCTGGTCGGCCTCGTCGAAGATCGCGTTGATCTCGGGATTGTCGACGTTGCCGAAGTTCTGGTTGTTCGTGTTCTGGATCGACTTGCCGTCGACGAGGAAGAAGAAGTTCCCCGGGTGCGGGAAGTCCTGGAACCAGTTGGCGAAGCCGGCCTGGGCCTTCGTCTTCTGGTTGCCGATCGTCGTGAAGTAGACCGAGCCCTCGACGATCCGCGGCTTGGCCTTGAAGCCGATGTCGTTGAGGACGTCGGACAGGTACTCGGCGAGCGACTTGGACTCGGGCTCGTCGTTGCCGAACACCGTCACCGACTGGCCGGTCAGGCCGGCGTCCTTGATCAGCGCCCTGGCCTTCGCGACGTCCGGCGCTGCCGTCGGGTTGCCCCACGGGCACGGATCGACCTTCGCATAGCCCTTCATGCCGGGTGGCAGGAAGTTGCAGCCCGGCTCCAGCAGGCCGCCGAACAGTCGCGCCAGCGAGCGCTTGTCGACCGCGTAGTTGACGGCCTGGCGCGCCTCGGGCTTGTTGAACGGCGCCACCCTGTGGTTGAGGAAGTAGTAGTACGTCGAGTTCGTGACGAACTCCTTGTAGCGCTTGTCGGTGTACTGCGCGCGGACGTCGCGCAGCTGGTCGGGCGCCGGCGGGTCGTTCATGTAGTCGAGCTTGTTCTGGATCGTGTCCTGCGTCTGGCGACGCCGGTTCTTGATGATCTGGATCTCGATCTTGTCCGCCTTGCCGACCTGCTGATCGGTGACCGCGAAGTCGGGGATCTTGACGAGGTCGTAGCCGCGGTTGATGCGGACGTTCTCGAACTTGTAGGGACCGACGCCGGGCGGCGGGTCCTTCGTCATGTTCTGAAACGGCGTGTCGCCGGGCACCAGCGAGGCGAACACCATCGTCAGGATGTACGGGAAGCGGCCGTCGGGCTTGGCCAGCTCGATCGTGATGTCGCCGGTCGCGTCGTCGCCGGTGATGCCGGGGATGTCGGCCCTCGCCTTGCCGTCCTTGATGTACTTCTCGGCGCCGACGATGCCCGAGTAGAAGGACGCGCCGCCGGACTCGAGGTTCAGCACGCGCTTGATCGCATGCTCGAAGTCCGAGGCCTTCACCGCTGTGCCGTCGGAGTACTTCAGGCCGCTGCGCAGCTTGAGCTTGTAGGTCTTGCCGTCCGCAGAGATGTCAGGCATGTCCTCGGCGAGACCGGGAACGACGGTCGCGCCCTCGGCACCCGCGGCGTGCTTGTAGGTCAGCAGCGGGGTGTAGACCGTCCACAACGACTGCCAGCCCTCTTGGGTGTAGGACAGGGCCGGATCGAGGTAGTCGGGGAACGACGTATACGCCGTCGTGATCGTGCCGCCGGTCTTGCCTCCGGCGTCCGTCGCGGCCGTACCACCGGTCGTCGAATCTGCGCTGTCGTCGTCATCGCCGCCGCACGCCGCCAGGCCGAACATGGCTGCACATGCGAAGGAGACGCACAACACGCCTCTGAGGGACCTTGGCATCTAGACATTCCTCCTGGACGAGCCCCCACGCGGGGTGCGCGGGAGCGGTTGGGGCTGCCTCTACCCGAAACCGGCGCAGTTAGCGTACTCCTCAAGCGCCGTCCCCTGCTGAAATACACACGAACGTTCAAACGAGTGCGGAGCGCCGCTCGCGCTGGGCGTCCTAGCCCCGGCGCGTACGGGGCACGCCAGACCTCCCGACGGCGCGCGCGAACCATGATCGTGCAGAACGGTGGGTCAATCCAGGTAGATCGCGACATCCGCGACCGGCGCGCGCTCGGGCACGCGCGGCTGCTGGCGCGGATGTCCGAGGTGCAGCAGCCCGAGCACGCGCTCGTCGTCGGGGACGCCCAGCGCCGTCCGGCCGGCCGCGGTGCGCAGCACGCCGGGAGTGCGCCAGTAGCCGGCGAGGCCGCGGCCGTGCGCGGCGAGCAGAACGACGTAGGCCGCCGCCCCGGTAGCGAGCACGTCCTCCTCGTCCGTCAGCGGATCGCCGGACTGCGTCGCCGTGACCGCGACGAGCGTCGGGGCGCGGTTGAGCTTGGCGGCGGCGATCGGGTCCTCGCCCGCGGCCTTCAGGCGCTCGAGCGCCTGCGGCCCGAGGACGCGAAAGCGCCACGGGTTCGTCAGCTTGTGGTTCGGCGCCCAGCGCGCGAGCTCGAACAGCTCGTCGAGCGTCCGGCGCTCGACGGGCTCCGGCGCGTAGGCCTTGTGCGTCCGGCGCGTGCGGATCGCCTGCTCGAGCTCCACCGCCCTCGTGCTCCCTCTAGCGCGCTTCCCCGGAGTTCTCCTCCTCGGAGTCCTCCTCCTCGTCGTCTGCGTCGTCCTCGTAGAGCGACTCGCGCGCAAGCTCGTTGCCCTTCGCGTCGAAGAGCTTGGCGTCGAGCGTGTCGCCGCGATAGCCGTCGGGGGCCAGCAGCGTGAAGCGATCCTCGACGAGCGTGCACTGGTCGACCGCCAGGTCGGCCAGCTCGCCGGTGACGACCGCGCCGCCCGCGACGAGCGGACGGCCCCACACGAGCGTCATCGAGGCGACGTTGCCGTTCTCGCCGCGCCAGCTGCCGACGACCTCGTCGCAGAGGTCGAGCTTCCAGTCCTCGTTGGCCTCGGCGGTGTCGGCGGTGTAGTCGGCGACCGCGTCGAACTCCGTCGGCTCGCGATCCTCGCCGCCGGGACGGAACGACACGTAGCCGAAGAGCTCGAAGCCGTTGGACGTCAACGCCGTCGCCGGCACGAACGTGCGCCCGTGCCACGTGCGATCGGGATAGAACGCGATCTCGCCGGTATCGCCGAGATCCTCCTCGCCGGGGTCGATGGCGTCGCACGCGCCGAGGAAATGGCGCTCGAGCGTGGTCGCCCAGCGGCCGTAGGGCAGCGGTTCCTGCGGTGGTTCGGCGACAAAGCGCGGAACGAGACGGGGCTCGACGGGCATCGACGGCAGTCTATGCGCGCCGCCGGGGCGGCCAGGTCACTGCGACGCGGGAACCGCCGCGGCGCGCAGCTGGGACTCCAGCGAAGCCGGCTCGCCGATGTGGAAGCCCTGGCCCCAGTCGACGCCCAGCTCGCGCAGGACGGCGACGCTCTCGTCGTCGGCGACGAACTCGGCGATCGTCTCCTTGCCCAGGCCACGCGCGATCTCGACGACCGCGGTCACGAGCAGCCGGTCGGTGGAGTCCGTGGCGATGTTGCGCACGAACTCGCCGTCGATCTTCAGGTCGTCGAAGGGCAGGTGCTTGAGGTAGTAGAACGAGCCGAAGCCCGCGCCGAAGTCGTCCAGCGCGAAGCGGCAGCCGAGCTCGCGCAGGCGCGCCGAGAAGCTGCTGGCGAGCGCGATGTTCGCGACGGCCGCCGTCTCGGTGATCTCGAACGTCAGCCGCGCCGGGTCGACGCCGGTCTCGCGCAGCAGCCGCTCGACGAGCTCCAGCAGCGCGGGTGAGCCGATCGACGTGCCCGAGAGGTTGACCTCGAGGCTGATATCCGGATGGGTGGCGAGCAGCGCCGCCGCGCGCGCGACGACCCAGCGGTCGATCTCCTGCACGAGGCCCAGACGCTCGGCGATGTGAAGAAACGCGCCGGGCGCGATCAGGTCGCCGTCGCGCTGGCGCATCCGCAGCAGCAGCTCGAAGCGGCGCGCCCGCTGACCGCCGAGGCCGACGATCGGCTGCGCGAGCAGCTCGAAGCGCTCCTCGGCGAGCGCGGCGCGGATCTCCTCGACCCATGTGACACGGCTTCGCATCGACGCCTGCGGCCGTTCGCCGGAGCGGTAGAAGGACGCGCGGTCGCGGCCGGCTTCCTTGGCGTCGTACATCGCGAGGTCGGCGTTGACGATGACGTCCGCCGGCGCGAGCCGCGGCTCCTCGTCGAAGAACGCGACGCCGATGCTCGCCGTCAGGCCGCTGTGGCTGCCGTCGCCGGCGCGCGAGCCCTGGCCGCGCACGCACTCCAGCAACTCGGCCACGACCAGCCGCGCCGCGGCCTCGTCCGCGCGCGGCAGGATGACTGCGAACTCGTCGCCGCCGAGGCGGGCGAGGACGTCGGAGGACCGCAGCCGCTGCTGCAGCGCGGCGGCGACGCGCGTGATCAGCTCGTCGCCCGCCTGGTGGCCGAGCGTGTCGTTGTAGTACTTGAAATGGTCGAGGTCGAGCATCAGCGCCGCGCCGGCGAGGCTGTAGCGCGTCGTGCGGGCGACGTGGCTGGTCAGCTCACGTTCGAAGGCACGGCGGTTGAGCAGGCCGGTCAACGGGTCGTGGTCGGCCATGTGCTGCAGTTGGGCCTCGTAGCGGCGCCGGTCGGTGATGTCCTGGGCCTGCGCGAGGAAGTGCTGCGGGCGACCCTCCCCGTCGCGCACGCAGGTCACGCTGAGCGCGACCCAGATCGGGTGTCCCGATGCGTGCACGAAGCGGCGGTCGGCGACGACCTGGGTCAGCTCGCCCGCGACCAGGGCCGCCAGCGCCTCGGGTTCGACGCCGGGATCGTCGGGATCGTGGATCGTGCGGATGTCGCGTCCCTCGAGCTCGCCGGCCGCGTAGCCCGTGATCGCCGTCAGTGCCGCGTTGACGCGCATGAAGCGGCGGTCGAGGTCGACGAGCGCCATACCGATCGGCGCCTCCTCGAAGGCGACGCGGAAGTGCTCTTCGGCGGCGCGCAGCGTCCGCTGCGCGCGCGTGCTCTCGGTGATGTCGCGGGCGATCGAGGAGATCCCGATGACGCCCCCGTGCGCGTCGCGGATCGCGTTGACCGTGAGCGACACGTCGAGCAGGGCGCCGTCCTTCGTGCAGCGCGTCGTCTCGTAGTGGTCGACGCGATCGCCGCTGAGGACGCGCCGCAGCAGCTCGTGTTCCTGGCCATGCAGCGCCGGCGGCACGAGCATCGAGACGGCGCGCCCGACGGCCTCCTCGCGGGTGTAGCCGTAGAGCCGCTCGGCGCCGCGGTTCCAGCTCGTGATGATCGTGTCGAGGTCCTTCGTGAGGATCGCGTCGTTGGAGGACTCGACGATCGCCGCGAAGCGGCGCTGTGCGACATCGGCCTCGCGGCGCGCGATCGCGAAGCGGATCGAGCGCTGCAGCCCGTCGTCGGCGATGCGGCCCTTGACGAGGTAGTCCTGTGCGCCGGCCTCCAGCGCCTCGACCGCCAGCGCCTCGCTGCCCAGCGCGCTGAGCACGATGATCGCCGCCTCGGGTGCCGCCGCTCGCAGCGCGCGGACGCCGTCGAGGCCGACGGCGTCCGGCAGCCCGAGGTCGAGCAGGACAACCGCGAAGCGCTCGACGGCGAGCAGCGCCCGCGCCTCGGCGAGCCGCTCGACGCGCTGCAGCTCGCAGCGCGGCGCGCGAGCGAAGGTGAGCATGTCCGCGGCGAGCTGCGCGTCGGCGGCGTTGTCCTCGACGAGCAGCACGTTGATCGCCGGATGTGACATCAGCAGCCCTCGGGGAAGCGCACGTGGCCGAGCCAGAAGCGCTCGAACGCGCTGAGCATCGCGCGGTAGTCACGCAGGCGCATCGGCTTGTTCAGCACCGCGGCCGCGCCGAGCGCGTAGCAGCGGTCGATCTCGTGCTGCGACTTGGACGTCGTCAGGACGATCACCGGCAGGCGCCGCAGCACGGGGTCGGCCTTCAGGTCGGCGAGCGTCTCCAGGCCGCTGTAGCCGGGCAGGTTCAGGTCGAGCAGGATCAGGTCGGGCAGCGGATCGCACCCGCCGCTGCGCAGGAGCGCGAGCGCCGCCCGCCCGCTCGTCGCCAGGTGCAGCCGCGGCGCCGTCGCGGCGCTGGCGAGCGCGTCGGCGACGAGGTCGGCATCGGCGGCGTTGTCCTCGACGACGAGGATCGTGCGCGCGGGCGAGGACAGCAGCGTCATCCGTCGGCCGCCGGTAGCGCCGGCATCAGCCAGTGGAACGTCGCGCCGGCGCCGGGCGCGGACTGCACCCAGATGCGGCCGTGATGTGCATCGACGATCTTCTTGCACAGCGCTAGGCCGATCCCGGCGCCGGCGTAGGCGTCCTTGGAGTGCAGGCGCTGGAACAGCACGAAGATGCGATCCGTGTCGGAGCTGTCGATCCCGATCCCGTCGTCGGTGACGCCGAAGTGCCAGCGGCTGCCTTCGCGCTCGCAGCTGACGTGGATCTCGGGCGCGCCCGCGCCGCGGAACTTCAGCGCGTTGCCGATCAGGTTCTGGAAGAGCTGCAGCAGCTGGACGGCGTCGGCGGAGATCGTCGGCAGCGGGTCGTGCGTGATCTGCGCGCCGCTCTCGTGGACGGCGGCCTGCAGGTTCGCCAACGCGCGGCGCAGGACGACCTCGCAGTCGATCTCGACGAACTCGGCCTCTTCGGGGCGCACCCGCGAGAACTCGAGCAGGCCCTCGATCAGCGACTGCATCCGCGTGGCGCCCTCGACGACGTAATCGGCCCACTCCTGGGTGCGTGCGTCGAGCGTGCCGGCGAGGTGCTCGCCGAGGCGGTCGGTGTACGTGACGACCATCCGCAGCGGCTCCTGCAGATCGTGCGAGGCGACGTAGGCGTACTGCGAGAGCTCGACGTTGGAGCGCTGCAGCTCGGCGGCGTGACGGGCGAGGTCGCGCTCGGCCTGCTTGCGGTCGGTGATGTCGCGGATCGCCGCGGTCGCGAGCAGGCCGTCCTCGGTCTCGATGCTCGACAGGCTGATCTCGGCGGGGAACTCGCTGCCGTCGCTGCGCAGGCCGTAGAGGTCGAGGCCGGCGCCCATCGAGCGCGTACGGGGGTCGCTGAAGTAGCCGCTGCGATGGCCGCTGTGGGCGCCGTGGTAGCGCTGCGGCACGAGCTTCTCGACGGGCTCTCCGATCAGCGTCTCGCGCGGGTAGCCGAACAGCTTCTCGGTCTGCGCGTTGACGAGCCCGATGCGGCCGTCGCGGCCGATGCCGACGATCGCGTCGGGGGCGGACTCCAGCAGCTGCTGGAACTTCGCCTCGGCCTTCTTGCGGTCGGTGATGTCGCGGATCGCGGCGGTCGCGAGCAGGCCGTTCTCGGTCTCGATGCTCGACAGGCTGATCTCGGCGGGGAACTCGCTGCCGTCGCTGCGCAGGCCGTAGAGGTCGAGGCCGGCGCCCATCGGCCGGGTGCGCGGGTCGGTGAAGTAGCCGCTGCGATGGCCGCTGTGGGCGCCGTGGTAGCGCTGCGGCACGAGCTGCTCGACGGGCTCTCCGATCAGCGTCTCGCGCGGGTAACCGAACAGCTTCTCGGTCTGCGCGTTGACGAACGCGATGCGGCCGTCGCGACCGATGCCGACGATCGCGTCAGGCGCGGATTCCAGCAATTGGCGAAAGAGCTCGGCCGAGCTCAGCGCCGCCTGGAAGTCGGGGTTCGTCGTGTCAGAGACAGCGCGCACTCTACCGTGGTCGGCGCGAGCGGCGGTTCTTGCATCGTCCGTCCGTCCAGCTGGCTCAACCTCGCGCGTCGGCTGCCGACGCGCGCCCGCGCCCGGCGTACCGGCGGCCGCATGTGCCGCGCGCTCGTCGGCGCTGCGCCTACCCCTCGAGCAGGAGCGTGACAGGCCCGTCGTTGACGAGCTCCACCTGCATATCGGCGCCGAAGACGCCGCCGGCCGCGCCGAGCTCGGCGCGGAACGTCTCGTAGAGCGGCTCGGCCAGCCCGCCCGGTGCCGCCGCCACGTAGGACGGGCGGTTGCCCCTGCGCGCGTCGCCGTAGAGCGTGAACTGGCTGACGACGAGCGCCTCGCGGTCGCCGAGCGGCTCGTTCATGCGCCCTTCGGCGTCGGGGAAGACGCGCAGCGCGCGAACCCTCTGGGCGAGCCGGCGCGCCGCCGTCTCGTCGTCGTCGTGCGTGACCCCGAGCAGCACGAGCAGCCCGGCGCCGATCTGCGCGACCAGCTCGCCGTCGACGCGCACGCTCGCGCGCGACACCCGCTGGACGAGCGCTCGCACGGCGGCCGGATCGCTCAGCCGAAGAAGACCTGGGCGGTCTCGTAGAGCTTGGGATCGAGCAGCTTGGGCTCGTCGAGCGCGTCCTCGAGCGCGACGAGCTCGATGTCCGTGCCGTGCAGCGCGACCATCTTGCCGTAGTCGCCGTTGGAGGCCGCGTCGATCGCCGCGACGCCGAAGCGCGTGCCGAGCACGCGGTCGAAGGCGATCGGGGAGCCGCCGCGCTGGATGTGCCCGAGCACGGTCGCGCGGCACTCGTAGCCGGTCTTCTCCTCGATCTGCCGCTCGAGTGCGACGGCGATCCCGCCGAGGCGGGCGTGACCGAACGAGTCGACGCTGTCGGCGGCCGTCGCGGCCTCGCCGCCGTCGGCGGGCGTCGCGCCCTCGGCGACGACGACGATCGAGAACGTCTTGCCGGTCACCTCATGCCTGTGGGTGACGTGGGCGCAGACCTCGTCGAGGTCGAACGGGCGCTCGGGCACGAGGATCACGTCGGCGCCGCCGGCGATTCCCGACCAGCAGGCGATCCAGCCCGCGTCGCGGCCCATGACCTCGCAGACGATGACGCGATCGTGCGACTCCGCCGTCGAGTGCAGGCGGTCGATCGCCTCGGTCGCGATCTGCACAGCGGTCTGGAAGCCGAACGTGAAGTCCGTCGCGTTGAGGTCGTTGTCGATCGTCTTGGGCACGCCGACGGTCGGAAAGCCGGCCGCGAAGAGCTTGCGCGCGACGCCGAGCGTGTCGTCGCCGCCGATCGGGATCAGCACGTCGATCGCGCGCTCGCGCAGCGACGCGAGCACGCGCTGCTCGCCGTTCTCGGTCTTGTAGACGTTCGTGCGCGAGGTGCCGAGGATCGTGCCGCCCTTGTGCAGGATGCCGCTCGTGTTCTCGCGCGTGAGCTCGATCGCATCGTTGTCGAGGACGCCCTTCCAGCCCTTGCGAAACCCGAAGATCTCGTGGCCGTAGTGATCGATCCCCTTGCGGACGATGCCGCGGATCACGGGGTTGAGGCCGGGGCAGTCGCCGCCGCCTGTCAGAAGTCCGATTCTTGCCATGCGCGCCATCCTGCCAGCCGCTGGCGTCTGCCGTCGGCACCCTCGTGGCCGGCCTGCGCGGCGGCGGTCCGGCGGCGCGGGCGCGCCGGTCGTCGCGCTCACGTGAGCGCCGCTGCGGCCAGTCCGGCCATCAGGGCGATCGCGGTCGACCACGCGAACGCCGCCGCTGCGAGCCCGCGGTCGAGGTCGTAGGCGTGCGCGACGACGAGCGTGTTGACGCCGACGGGCATCGCCGCCTGCATGAGGTAGGCGTCGGGCACGGCGACCGCCGTCGCGGCGGCCAGGCCGAGCAGCAGCAGCGGCGCGAGGCCGATCCGCAGCGCGACGACGACGGCGACGGCTGCGCTGAGCGGCGGCGGGAAGCCGATCGGCTCGGCGGCGAGCTGGACGCCCGCGACGAAGAAGCCGACCGGCGCGAGCGCGAGCAGCAGCGCGCGGGCGACGTCGACGAGCACGTCGGGTGCGAGCGCGTCGGGCGCGATCAGGGCGGCGGCGACGGCGATCAGCGGCGGGTTGCGCAGCAGGTACGTGCGCAGGCGCATGCCGGCCGACTCGCCGCGGGTCGTGAACGCCGCGGCGACGGCGAACGCGACGACGAAGAACATCGGCCCGCTGACGAGCGCGTCGAACGTGATCGCGGCGCCGAGGTCGTCGTGGCCCAGCAGCGTCGCGACGACGGGGGCGCCGAGGAACCCGGTGTTGCCCATGATCGCGGCGATGACGACCATCGCGGCGGTGCGGGTGGGCAGCCTGAGGAGCCTCGTCGCGAGCGCGTAGGCGCTGAGGCCGACGATCGCCAGCGAGACGTAGCCGAGCAGCAGGCCGATGCCCGCGCCCGCCGTCAGCTCGGCGCGGGCGAGGACGAAGAACACGACGAACGGCAGCGCCGCGTAGAGCATCGCGTCGAGGATCCGCCGCGTCAGGGCAAGCGCGCTCGCGCCGTAGCGGCGCTCGGCCCAAACGCCGGCGGCCACGGATGCGGCGATCGCCAGCACGAGCGCGGGCATCGGCTGATTGTGGCGTCCGGGAGGGCGAGTTCACGGCGACCGCCGCGGGCCTGCGACCGCCACCCGGGCGACTACGCCTCGCGCAGCTCCGCCGCGGCCTGCTCGGGCGCGACCGTGTTGAGGTGCACGCCGGTCCCGAGCT
Source organism: uncultured Solirubrobacteraceae bacterium (assembly GCA_963756465.1). Taxonomy (GTDB): domain Bacteria; phylum Actinomycetota; class Thermoleophilia; order Solirubrobacterales; family Solirubrobacteraceae; genus CADCVQ01. The sequence continues at coordinate 194,930 of CAVWNK010000004.1, read as the reverse complement.
CGAGACCGGCCTCGTGCGTCAGCCGCGGCACGATGTCGATCCGCCAGCAGAAGCGGTCGGCGTCGCGCGGTGCGGTGCGGACCCAGAGGTTCAGCGGCGGGCTCGCGCCGAAGCGCCGGCGCAGGCGCGACAAGCCGTCGTGCAGGAGCGCCGCACCGCTGGGTCCGTCGTCCTCGAAGCGCTCACGGGGGCGGCGCGGGGTCAGCATGAGCGCGTACTCGTGGCGCGAGGCGTAGGGGCACGACAGCACCGCCTCCGCGTCGATCGCGACGATGCGATCGCGGCGGCGGACCTCCTCCTGGACGAGGTCCTCGAGCAGGTTGGCGCCCATCGTGCGCACCGCGTAGGCGCCGAAGCGCTCTCGCTCGCGGGCGACGATCGCGGGCACGAAGCCGAGGGCGAACAGCTGCGCGTGCGTGTGCGGTTGCGTCGCGCCGCCGTCGCTGCGCTCGTTGACGCAGACGTGCACGTAGGCCGCGCCGCCGTGCGCGCGCATCCGCTCGCGCCACACCTCGACCGCGAGCTCGACCTGCTGCACCGACAGGCTCGCGAGCGAGCAGACCGGCTCGGGACTGTTGACGATCACCTCGTGCGCGCCGCGCGCGGGCAGCGCGCTGAAGAGCTCGGGGTGCGGGTCGGGTCCGCGCCCGCCGCCGTCCGCCGCCAGCGCCGGGTAGCGGTTGGGCACGACGCGCACCGACCAGCCGGGGCCGTCGGCTGCTCCGCCGTCCGGGCGCAACGCGTACAGCTCCGGCGGCGTCTGGTCCTCGTGACCCTCGGCGAAGGGGTCGGTCGCGCGGTCGATCGGCGCCTGCGGCCCGACCTGCAGCTGACCGCCGGGTCGCTCCAGGCGAGCGGTCGCGACGATCGCGCGCAGGCCCGTCAGGGGGTCGATCCTGATCTCGGTCACGTCGCGTCAGCCCAGCGCGTAGCGCTCGATCGCCGCTTCGAGCTGCGCCTCGTTCGTGAAGCGGCCCTGATGAACGATCGTGCGCTTGCCGCGCGCGTCGTAGAACGCGGTCGCCGGCAGGCCGACGGCGCCGTAGCGGCCCGTGACCGCCTGGCGCGGATCCTCGAAGGAGGGATAGGGCATCGGGAAGCGCTCGCTCAGCGCGCGCGCGTCGTCGCGGTTGTCACCCGAATTGACGCCCAAGAACGCGACCCGTGTCCCGAACTTCAGCGCCTGGCGCTGGAGGATCGGCAGCTCGAAGATGCACGGGTCACACCAGGAGGCCCACAGGTTCACGACGACGGGTCGGCCGCGCAGGGCGCGCAGCTGCGCGTCGAGCGCCTCGGCCCCACCGGGCTGAAGATCGTTGACGCGGCGGCGCAGGGCGGCGAGCTGCGGCGGCGCGCCCGGGAGCGGCCGCGAAACCTCGGCGAGCGAGAGCGGCGCGGGCGCGTCCGTCGTGGCGCGGTCGCTGTCACGCGCGTCGAGGACGCCCACGACGACCGCGGCGGTGACGGCCAGCGCCGCGATCGCGATCAGCAGCCTGCGCATCCGGGGAAGCGTTGCAGACCGCTGGAATCGGGTGCGCCACGTCCGGTTCGTTCGCTATCCTGCGAAGAACGCGGGTACCGAGGGCCGGTCGTTCGCCGCAGTTCCTCACCCCGCCCGCCGGGTTTCGACCCGGGCTCTGGATCGCGACAGCTTGTGGCAACGCGATCCACCTCACGTTCGAGCAGGAAGCCGATCTTGGCTGATCCCACGCCAGTGGCCGTCGTGGCCGCGTCCGTTCCCAATCCTTCCGAAACATCGCGCGCGGAGAAGTTCACCCGCGAGTCGTTCGTGCACGCGGGCGAGACGACGGAGGCCGCGCTCGCACCCGGCACCGCGCGCCGGCGCGCGCTCGATGCCGCGCTGCTGGAGATCGAGGCCGGCGCGAAGGTGCCGTCGACCGAGTGGCGGCGGCGCTACTCGCTCATGCTCGGCCTCGAGCGCGTGCTGTCCGACGGCGAACCCAGGCTCGCCGACGGCACCGCGCTGAACCCGCATCAGGTCGACGCCCTGTCGGGCACCCTGACCGCGCTGCTCGCCGAGGCGCAGCGCCAGAACGGCAACGGCGCGGGCAACGGTGGCGCTCCCTCCGCCGCTCCCGTCCTGGCGGTCGACGAGGACGACGAGGACGACGGCGATTTCGCGGCGGCGCCGCCGACGCGCCGGACGACGACGACGACGAGCCGGAGGTCATCGAGCCGCTGGACTTCGAGGTCGACATCGACATGGGCGACGACGACGAGGACGAGGAGGAGGAGGAGTCCGAGGAGGACGCGGCGGAGGCCGTCTTCGACGAGGACCAGCTCGACGAGCAGCCCGACGACCCCAACGCCCACAAGCGCTTCTGGTTCGAGCACGCGACCGGCGCCGGCAAGACCGTCGCCGCGATGGGCTTCGTCGACGCGTCGCGCACGGGCGGGATCCTGATCCTCACCCACCGCCGCAACCTCGTCGACCAGTTCCACGGCGAGCTGAAGCAGCGCGGCTACGCCAAGCGCGTCACGCCCGCCCTGCTCAAGGGCCAGGACGCCGCCAACGGCCCCGTCACGGTCGAGACGTACCAGTGGTTCGTGCGCAACGCCGGCAGCATCTCGCCCGCCTACTCGATCGTCATCTGCGACGAGGCGCATACCGCGCTGGGCGAGAAGACGAGCGCCGCGATCCGCGAGTGGTCGGGCCCGATCTTCATCGGCATGACCGCGACGGGCGCGCTGATCGCACGCCACGTCACCGACCTCTTCCCGACGCAGACGTCGCGCTTCGACCTCGCGCAGGCCGCCCGCCGCGGCGTCATCTCGCCGCTGCGCTGCGTGCGGATCCCGCCCGGCCAGGACGTGCGCAACATCGCCAACGTGCCGCTGCGCCGCGGCGAGGTCGACGTCGAGTTCGACCAGGAGATGCTCGCCGAGCTGCTCGACCAGGCGCCCTTCAACTTCGCCATCGCCGACCTCTACAAGTCGCGCTTCAACGGCGTGCCGGGCGTCGTCTACGCCGCCGGCGTGCGCCACGCCTACAACGTCGCGCAGGCCTTCCGCGACCAGGGCATGAAGGCGATGGGGGTCTCGGGCGAGACGCCCAAGCGCGAGCTGGCCGAGATCCTCGCCAGCTACGAGCGCGGCGACATCGACGTGCTCGTCAACGCGCAGCTGCTCGCCGAGGGCTGGAACTCACCCCGCGCGACGGTCTGCATGCACCTCGCGCCGACGGCCTCCAAGCGCATCTACCAGCAGCGCGTCGGCCGCGTCACGCGCCGCCATCCGGGCAAGGAGGCGGGCGTCGTCGTCGACTTCGTCGCGCCGAACACGAAGAACGACGATCCCGTCGTGACGCTGCACTCGCTGCTGGACCGCGACGTCTACCGCGGCGGCGCGATCGTCGTCGGCCCCGTCCGCCGCGGCCGCGGCCGGCGCGTGCGCGTCGAGCGCCGCGTGCTGCCGGTGACGAGCGACGAGGATCGGCGGATCGAGGTCTTCGAGCGCGAGCTGTGGCGGATCGCCGTCGAGCACCTGCCCTACGGCGAGCAGATCCAGTGGGCCGCCCTGGCCGGCGCGCGCGTCGCGCCGAGCGGCTGGCGCCGGGCCCGCGCGATGCTGCACTTCGACCGCGGCGGCGAGTTCAAGCGCGCGTTCCTGCTGACCGCCGTGGAGCGCAACAAGAACCCGCAGCTGCGCCTGCGCGCGCTGCAGGAGATCGCCACGGCGCGCGATCCCGAGGCCTTCGACCGCGCCGTCGTCGACGTCATCTCGGGCTGGACGCGCGACGAGCGCCGCGAGGGCACGAAGATCTGCCTGCTGGCGCTCGCCGAGAAGCGCATCGGCCGGCGCGACCAGGCCAACGACTGGATCTGGCGCCTGGCCTCGTACACGCGCGATGTGCACGAGGAGTACGCCGTCCAGCGCTGGCCGGAGACCAAGCGCCTGCTCGGGCTGCTCGTGAACTCCAGCGGCGCCGCGCACGCGCGCAACGCGCGCCGGCTCGTGCACGCCGCGCGCAAGCAGGACCGGCGCCTCAGCGCCGCGCTGCTCGCCGCGGCGATCGCGCATACGCCCGAGGGCGAGGAGATCCTGCGCGGCGCGCGGACGCGCCTGGCGCGCAAGCCGAGCGCGCTCTCGCGCGAGCTGCTGCGCAACTTCCCCAAGAGCCGCGGCCGGCGCGGCAACCGCCGCCGGCGCAAGAAGGGCGGCGTCGCGGAGGGCGCCGAGGGCACGGCCGAGGTGGTCGCGCTCGCGACCGCGCAGGACGGGACCGGGGTCGACGGCGACGAGCGCGGCTCCGGGCGCAGCTCGAGCCGGACGCGCTCGCGCCGCGCGCGCAACGGCCGCGCCCCACACCGCGACACCGATCCCGAGCGAACCGCGCCCGCAGCGGCCTCCGGCGACGACGCGGCCGACGCCATCCGCGACCAGGACGACACGCCGACGCCCGCGCCGGCGTCGCGCCGCTCGCGCTCGCGCAGGCCGCCCGAGAAGCCGGTCGACGAGGCGCTCGCGGTCGAGGCGATCGCGGACGCTGCGGCTGCGCTGCTGGCCGCCCGCGCGCCCAAGACCGCGGACGTCCCGGCTCGCGCCGAGGACGCCGCGGAGCAGGCGTCGCCGGCGGCGCCCAAGCGCCGCCGCGCGACCGTGCGCAAGCCGGCTGCGGCGACGGATGAGCCGACGGCCAAGCCCAAGGCTGCCGGCGCGAAGGCGACGACGACGAAGGCCAAGGCCAAGGCCACGCGGCCGGCGAAGCCCAAGGCCGACGCGGCACCGTCGCTCGACGAGGCCAAGCCCAAGCGCCGCCGCGCGCCCGCGCGCCGCACGGCACCCAAGCCGGCGCAGGCCAGCGGCGAGGAGGGCGCGGACGGCTCCGCGCCGCTCGACGACGGTGTCGAGTCGGCCGCCTGACCGCGGCGCCTACGGTTTCCGGCTGCGCGGCGCCGGCGTCGACCGCGCGCAGGATCTGCTCGTCGACGCGCCGCCGTCCTGGCCCGTGCTCGACCTGCGCTGCCGCATCGAGACGGGCCCGCTGCCCGAGTACGAGTCGGTCTCCGAGCAGCACGCCGAGCTGCGCCTGACCGCGGGCGGCTCGGTCGCGATCGAGCGCGCGCCGCTGCGCGCCGAGTACGCGCTGCCGCGTGCGGTCACGCCGGCGGCGCTCGTGCATCCGCACCTCGCGCCCGTCGCCGCGGTCGCGGCGCGCTGGCTCGGGCGGGAGAGCTTTCACTGCGGAACCGTCGTGATCGGCGGCGGCGCGTGGGCGCTGCTCGGCGACAAGGAGGCGGGCAAGAGCACGACGCTGGCCAGCCTCGCGCTCGCCGGCCACGGCGTGCTCAGCGACGACCTGCTCGTCCTCGACGGCTTCACGGCGCTCGCGGGGCCGCGCTCGATCGACCTGCGCGAGCAGTCTGCGCGCGAACTCGGCGCCGGCGAGCCGCTCGGGCGCATCGGCCTGCGCAACCGCTGGCGCCTGGCGCTCGACCCGGTCGCGGCCGAGCTGCCGCTGCGCGGCTGGGTCGTGCTGGCGTGGGGTGACGGCCCGCCGTCGCTGACGCCGATCCGCGGCGCCGACCGGCTGCGACAGGTCGTCCCGCACCGCGCGGTACGGCTGCTGCCCGCCGATCCGGCGGCGCTCGTCGCGCTCAGCGCGCTCCCGTGCTTACAGCTGCGCCGCGAACGCGCCTGGTCGTCACTGGCGGCCGCGACGCAGCTGCTCGCCGAGCAGCTGCCGGGCCGATCGGCTAGGAGCCGTTGACGACGCCGCCCCCGCCGCCACCGCCGTACTTCACGAGGATCAGGAGGCCGTCGGAGCGGTCGCCGAACAGGCCGCCCTGCGTGAGCTCGTGCACGGAGCCGAGGTCGCGAAGCTTCGGTGCTTCATAGGAACTGTCGTGGGCCTGAGCATCCATCGGAAGGCCTTCCGGGGGTGACACTACATTCCGGTCAAGCCTAGGCCGGTCGGCTCGTGCGGCCGCTGGACGATCGTCTAGGTGTGTCGGCCTCGAGCCAGCCACGCGGCCTGCATCAGCGTCAACGACAGGCACGACGGTTCGTCCGAGCGCCAGTGCTCGCGCAGCGCGCCGACGTCGACGAGGTCGCGTGGAACGCCGCCGCCGTCCCAGTCGCGCGCGAAGGCGCGGGCGTGCGCGGCGACGAACACCTCATCGAACGACGCCTTCTCGCGGCGCGCGACGAGCGCCTGCGGCAGCCAGCCGGGAAAGAGGTCGCGCAGCGCGCGCTGGTGGTCGCGGCGCGCGTCGGGCGCCGCGCAGGCGTGCGCGACGGCACCCCAGAGCGAGGGCGCGCAGAGCGGGTTGGAGAGCAGCACGTCGCCCGCGCCCGCGCACAGCGCCAGCGACTGCTGCGTCACCCGCATGTAGCGCATCGAGAGCTCGTGGGCCATCCGCGCGGCCAGCGGGCCGCGCGGCTCGGCGCCGAGCTCGGCGGCCATCGCCCGCGTCGCGGCGCGGCTGCCGGCGGCGAGCATCCAGGGCGGGTCGAGCGGGCGGCGCGACGCGATCACGGCCGCCCGCAGCGCTCGCGGCGCCCACCCGAGCGCGCCGTGGGCCGCCCGGCGGGCGGGCGTACGGCGCGGCGCCGGCGCGATGACGCCGAAGAGCTGGTCGCCGCCGAGACCGGTGAGCAGCGAGCCGCCGCGGGCGAGATCCAGCAACGGCAGATGGAAATGCACGTTGAAGGGCCACAGCAGGCCATGCGCCCGCAGCGCGCGCTGCGCATAGGGTCCGACGGCGTCGAGCTCGTCGGCGAACGTCAGCCGCTGCCAATCGCTGAGCCCGAGCTGCTCGACGACCTGCTCCTGCCAGCGCGATTCCTCGGCCGCCGGCGCATCGGCGAAGCGGTTGGTGACGGGCACGGGGTCCGCCAGGCCCTCGCGCCGGGCGACCCGTGTCGCGGCCGCGAGCACGAGCGACGAGTCGCGCCCGCCCGAGAAGCTGACGAGGCAGGGCGCGCGCAGGAGCGCGGGCAGGACCGCCTCGCACAGCGCCCGCCCCGGCGTCATGCGCGCGCTCGGGAGCGGTCGCGCGCGCCGCGGCGGGCGCCCGTCGAAGACCAGCCCGCACGCGATGTCCAGCGCCGAGAGCTCCGCTGCGCCGGCGCCGGTCACGGGTGCACGCGGCACAGCTCGACGAACGGCTCGGCGGCTGCGGCCGGATCGCCGTCGATCCAGGCGTGCGCGCCGAATGCCTCGCCGGGCGCGACGACGCCGATCACGACGTCGCGCGGCTCGCCGTAGGCGGCGAGCCAGCGCTGCAGCACGAGCGCCCCTTCCAGGCAGCTGTGCGGGCGCCGCGCGAGCAGGGCGCGGACGCCGCGGACGGCATCCGCCGGCAGCGGCGGCGGGGACGCCAGCGTCACCTCGTCGAGCGGGCGCCGGGGGAGCTGGCGGCGCGCGTCGCGCAGCGCGCGGTGCGCCCACCAGGCGGCGCGCAGGGTCGCGATCGAAGGCGGCCGTCTCACGACCGGACGAGCAGCCCGCGGCTGCGCAGATCGGCCAGGAACGCGTCGACGTCGGCCTCCGCGCGTGCGCGCTCGATCGCGAAGCGCGCGCTGAGGGCGGCGACGAGCTCGGAGCGCGTCGCGCCGTGCTGCAGGCGCGTCCACAGCACGGTCCCGCTGGCGTTGGTCGCGTTGTAGGCGGAGCGCTCGGCGTCGAGGATCACGGCCTCGCCGTCGACGACGCGCCAGTCCAGCCCGTCCGCGCGCAGCCGCCACACCGGCTCGGTCATGGGCGGCCTCGCGGCTCGGGGACGGGCGCGCGCTCGAGGCCGGGGATCGCGCCGATCTGCAGATCCTCGCTCGGCAGGCGGGCGTCGTGCTCGCTGTGGCGCAGGCCGCGATGGCGCAGCGCACGCCGGGCGCGGCGCGCCTTGCGCCGCCAGGTCTCCTCCGGGCCCGGCAGGATGCGGCGTCGCAGCACGCGCGCGGACTCCAGCGCGGCGCGCCGTGGCGGGAGGCCGAACGCCGGGCCGGCGAGCTCGGCGACGTGACGCTCCAGCAGCGTGCGCTCGCGTGCCGCGCGCAGATGGGGGGCGCAGAGGCGCTGTGCCGCGGGCGGCCGGCCGTCGTCGAACAGCGCCTCCAGCGTCGCCTCCGTGGCGCGCCACAGCCGCTGCCAGCCCCAGCGCGCGGCGAGCGCGCGCAGCGTCGGCCGGTCGGTCTGCGAGGCGAGCAGCGCGACATCGAGCAGCTGCCCGATGTTCGCGAGCGCGTCGTGTGCCCAGGCGTGTGCGGCGACGACGAGCGTGTGCTCCGCCGGGGCGAGCGTTTCGACGACGTCCGCGGCGAAGCACGACGGCACCGCCGTCGCGAGCAGCTCCCGCGTCGGCGGCGGTCGCAGGCCGGCCGGCACGTGCGGATAGGCGTGCAGTTCGACCGCGATCGGCAGCCCCGGCCAGGCCAGCGGCTGCAGGTGGTGGACGTCGATATGGGGCGCCCACAGCCCCGTGCGCACGAACCCCGCCGCCAGCAGCGCCCGCTGTGCCGCCGGCGCGTCGTCGGCGAGCAGGTCGAGGTCGGAGTAGTTGCGCATCGCCGGGTCGGGGTAGCGCGCGGCGACCTCCGGTCCCTTGAACAGCAGCAGGCGACCGTCGTAGGCGGTGCGGGCGCGGCGCAGCAGCACGGGTGCCGCCAGCGCGATCGCGGCCGCGACGCGGACGTGGGCGAGCAGCGCCGGCGGCAGCTCGGCGCCGCGCGCGCGCAGTCGCTGCGCGGCGACGAGATCGAGCCCGTGCAGCTGCAGGTCCGAGAGCTGCGGCGCGCGCTCGACGAGCGCCTCGACGCGTTCCCAGCGCATCAGTACAGGCCCAGCGTTCCGAGTCGCCGCTCACGCCTGAGCGCGAGCCTGAACGCGAGCACGCCCGCCGCCAGCGCGGCGCCGGCCAGCGGTGTCAGCGTCAGGACGGCGGGCCCGGCCTGCGTCCAGTCGGCGCCGCCGAGCAGGCTCTCGCGGATCCCCTCCAGCGCGATCGCGATCGGGTTGACGGCGGTCGTCCAGCTCAGCCAGCCGGGCAGCAGATCGACGGGGAAGAAGGCGCCCGACGCGAGGCCCAGCAGCGCCGCGATCGCGGCCGCGCCGCCGCCGCCGCGGCGGAACGTCAGCATCGTCGCCGCGCTCACGAGGCCGAGCCCCCACACGAACGGCACGAACGCCAGCAGGATGACCGCCGCCGGCAGGATCCCGCTGACGTGCAGGTCCAGCCCGAATCCCAGCGCGATCGCCAGCAGGAACACGGTCGCGCGCACCGGCACCCACAAAAACTCGAACGCCGCCGAGCCGATCTGGATCGTCGCCGTCCGGGTCGGCGTCGTCAGCAGCGACTCGAGCGTGCCGATCACCTGCTCCTGGCGGATCGCGTTGGCGACGCGATCGAGCAGCAGCGTGATGACGAGGTTCAGGACGAGGCCGATCGCGACGAACTCCATGTAGGTCGTCGGCGAGCCGTCGTAGGAGGGCAGCCGCGCCGGGTCGACGAGCTGCCCGACGATCGAGAAGACGAACGCTTGCGCGGCCATGCTCACGACGTCGGTGACGAACGCGAGCCGGTAGCTCCAGGCGATCAGCAGGTCGCGGCGGACGAACGCGCCGACCTTGCCGGCCTCGGTCAGCGCGGCGGCGGTCATCCGTCCGCCGCCCCGTCGTCGGCCGTCAGCGCAAGGAAGGCCTCCTCGACCTCCGAGCGCTCCTGGCGGCAGGAGAGCACGTCGTAGCCCGCGCCGGCGAGCGCCGCGATCGCGGCCCCGAGCGTCGTCCCGTCGCGCGGCGCCAGCAGGAAGTGCTCGCCGCTGCCGTCGCCGGCCGCGATCACGGCGCCGGCGCCGACCGCCTGCTGCAGCGCCGCCGGCGCCGGCGCCACGTCCGGGCGGCCGTTGCGCACGCGCAGGACGTAGCGCGGCGACGCGTCGCCGCGCGCGATCATCTGCGGCACCGACCCCGCGAAGCGGACCTTGCCGTCGTGCAGGAACGTGATCGCGTCCGCGAAGCCGCGGATCTCCTCGATGCGCTGCGTCGTCCAGAGGATCGCCGCGCCGCGCGCGGCGAGCTGCGACGTCAGCCGGCGGATGCGCTCGGCGCCCTCCGGGTCGAGGTCGTGGGTGGCCTCGTCGACGAGCAGCAGCGCGGGGTCGGCGAGCAGCGCGCGCGCGAACGACAGCCGCTTCTGCATACCGTGCGAGTAGCGCCCGACGGGCCGGCGCGTCGCCTCCGTCAGACCGACGAGGTCGAGCACCTGCGCCGCCCTGCGCTTGGCCTCGGCGCGCGCTGCAGCCCGTGCATGCGGGCGAAGAAGACGAGGTTCTCCAGGCCGGAGATGCGCAGATAGAACGTGCGATCGCCCGACGGCACGAGACCCGGGCGTGCCGTCAGCTCGACCGCGCCCGCCGACGGGTCGACGAGCCCCGAGAGGATTCGCAGCAGCGTCGTCTTGCCCGCGCCGTTGGGCCCCAGCAGCGCGTGGATCTCACCCGGAGCGACCCGCAGCGACACGTCGCGCAGCACCTCGTGCTCGCCGAACCTGCGCGAGACGCTGCGAACCTCGATCGCGCTGGGCGGCTCGGCGGAGACCGGCATGACCGATCAACGCCGCGTGGCGCCGGGGGCTTGCGCGCGGGATCGTCGCTCAGCGGCGCGCGACGAGCACGGCGCCGGCGCCGATCAGGACGGCGACGGTCAGCGCAGCCGCGCCGGCGAGCACGAGCGGGGCCTGATCGAGCGCCCGCGCGACCTCGTCGCGGCGCGTCACGACGGCCTTGCCGATCCCGCTCGCGAGAACTGCGGCGGCGGCCAGCGCGCCGAGCGCCGGCGCCACGCGCGGCGAGCGGCTGCGGGCGCCGTCCGCCGCGCGGTCGTCGGGCAGCGCCGCGTGGACCGCCGCGCCCGCGAACGTGAACGCTGCCGCGACGAGGTACGCCGCGGCGACGTCGCTGGGAAGGTGCCCGCCGAGCGCCACGATCGCGACGCCGAGCCCGAGCGCGTAGGCGAGCCCGACAAGCGCGGTCACCACGCGCAGCCGCGGCCCGGCGACGACGATCGCCAGCAGCGCGAGCAGCATCGCCGCCATCGCATGACCGCTCGGCCAAGAGCCCGAGCCTTCGATCGCGGTCCCCGTCAGATCGACATGACGGGCGGCGATCAGCGCCGGTTGGGAGAGTTGCGTGGCGACGTTGCCCGCCAGCAGGACGAACGCGACGAGTAGCGCGAGCCGGCGCCCGCCGCGCAGCCAGGCGAGCGCCGCGAGCGCCAGCGACCCGACGGCGATCGGCAGCGTGTCGCCGAGGCTCGACGCGCCCTTGAGCAGCTCCTGGTTGAAGCCGGCGAAGGCGCTGTAGATCGCATCGGCGAGGGCCGCGTCGAGCTCGCGCCCGGCGGCGAGGTCGTTGGCGGCGAACCACAGCGCCACGACGGCGAGCGCGCAGCCGGCGGCGAGCGCCGCCGGCACGGCGGGGGCGCGCGCCATCAGCGCCGCAGGACGACGGCGAACCCGGCGGTGAGCGTCAGGCCGAGCGCGGCGATCGCGGCCCCGGCGGCGATCGCGCTCGGATGCTGCAGTGCGTTGAGCGTCATCCCGGGTGCGCCCAGCACGACCGCCGCCGCGCTGCAAGCCAGCAGCAGCCCGCCGCTCGCCGCGAGCTGCGAAACGGGGAGTGCCCGCCGGGTCCGCTCGCGGGCGACGCGCGCGGGCGCGCGCGCCTCGAGCGCCGTCAGCGCGGCGGCGCCGGCGAGCGTGAACGTCGCCGCGACGAGGTAGCCGCCGAAGACGTCGCTGGGCAGGTGGTAGCCGAGCGCGACGAGCGCGTAGCCGACCGCGATCGCGTAGCCCGCGCCGATCGACGCTGCCAGCGGTCGCAGCCGCGGGCCGACGACGAGCACGAGGCCCAGCGCCAGCGACATCGACGCCGTCGAGTGACCGCTCGGCCACGAGCCGTGGTAGATCATCTCCACGCCGCGCAGGTCGAGCGTGCGCGGATCGGCCAGCGCGGGCTTGAGCAGCTGCGTCGTGGCGTTGGCGCTCAGCAGGATCGCCGGGACGGCGACCGCCATCAGCCAGCGCCGTCGCAGCAGCGCGACGGCGGTGAGCAGCGCGCAGCCCGTCAGAAACCAGCTCGGATCGGCCAGCCGCGCGACACCTCGGATCGACGGCTCGAGCGGGACGCGGGCGACGCCCGTGAACGCCTGCATCGCGCCGGCGTCGAGGCTGCGCAGGCCGACGACGTGAAATGCCGCACCCCAGACGGCGAGCGCGCCGAGCGCGCTCGCCAGGGCGAGCGTCAGCAGGAAGAGCGGGCGGCGCGACATCGACCCGGAAGCGTAGCTTCGGGCCGGCGCCGGCCTGGACGCGGTCTGCCTCGGCGACCGAGATCCAGGCTCAGGCGGGCTGCTGCAGGTGCACCTCGCCGGCGTCGAGCGCGGTGCGCGTCGCGTCGGGGAGCTCGACGAGCAACCGTCCCGAGTCGTCGATGCCGCGCGCGATCCCGGTCCCGTGCGCCCAGCGCACCGCGCGTCCGGTGAGCGCGTCGCGGGCGCGATAGTCGGCGAGCAGCTGCGCCGTCGGCTGCGCGAGGCGGTGCTCGAGCGCCCGCAGCAGCCTGTCGAGCGTCGCCTCGATCTGCGCCGGCGCGAGGCCCAGCGTCGCCGCGCGATCGCGCAGCTCGGGCGGCAGATCGTCGTGGCGGACCGCGACGTTGAGGCCGATCCCGAGCACCGCCCAGCCCTCCTGCCGGCGGCCCTCGCCGAGCACGCCCGCGAGCTTGCGCCCGTCGAGCAGCACGTCGTTGGGCCACTTGATCGTCGCCCGCGCGCCGGCGACGTCGGCGACCGCGACCGCGCCGGCGATCGGCAGCAGCGCCGGCCAGTCGCGCAGCACGAGCGACAGCAGCAGCGCGCGTCCCGGCGGCGCGCTCCAGCTGCGGCCCTGGCGCCCGCGCCCGGCGCGCTGCTCGCCGGCGGTCACGAGCGTGCCGTGCGGCGCGCCGGCGAGCGCGAGCGCCCGCGCCCGGTCGCTCGTCGAGTCGGTGCTGCGGTGATGCACCCGCGGCGCGCCGAGCGGCGGGCTCACGATGCGGGCGCGATCAGGATCTCGTCGTCGGCGCGCAGGCCGAGCAGCTCCAGCGCCGAGCCGCGGTTGACGGCCAGCGACAGGGCGCGGTAGCCGTCCTCGTACAGCAGCAGCTCGCCGTCCGCGACGTCGGCGAAGGTCGTCGCGAACAGCGCCGGCCGGCCGTTGATCGTGACCGCGCGGCCGAGCCGCAGCCCGCTGCCGGCGAGGTCGTCGTGCCCGGCGTCGAGCACGATGTTGCCGTAGCGGTCCGCCTGCAGCACGTGCGCGAGCAGGCCGGCGGCGGTCCTGCGGGCGCGCGGCAGCTCGAGCTGCACGAGCTCGGCGGGGTCCAGCGGCTCGCCCGCGTCGGCGAGCACGGTCCCGGCGGCGAGGCGGGCGGCGACGGGCGCGAACACGTCGCGGCCGTGGAACGAGGCCGAGAGCGGCTCCAGGCGCAGCGCCGAGCGGCCGATCTCGACCGCCTCCACGACGCCGCCGAAGCGCGTCGCGGCGAGCGACAGCAGGCCGTTGTCGGGACCGACGAGCAACCGCCTCTCGCCGGCGCAGCGCAGCGCGACGGCGCGGCGCTCGGCACCGACCTCGGGATCGACGACCGCGAGGTGCACGCCGGCGGGCATGTGCGGCAGCGCCCGCGCCAGCACGAGCGCGCCCGTGCGCACGTCGTGGCGCTCGATCCCGTGCGTGACGTCGATGATCCGCGCCTGCGGCGCGAGCCGCGCGATGACACCGTGGCAGACGCCGACGAAGTCGTCGTCGAGCCCGTAGTCGCTGAGGAACGTCACGACCGCCATCTGCGCGTCGAGTCTATGTCGCGCCGTGCGGGTAGCCGCGAGGCAGGCGCCTCAGAACTGCTGGCCGGGCGCGACGTCGGCCAGCAGCGCCGCGACGAGCCCGTCGGGCGTGTGCTGCTGCGCCTCGACGTCCGGCGCGAGCCCGTGCTCGCGCAGCGCGTCGCTCGTGATCGGCCCGATCGACACGATCCTCTGGCCAGCGCTCCCGACCCGCCCGGCGCCGGCGGCCTCGACGTAGAAGCGCACCGACGACGCCGACGTGAACGTCACGTAGTCGGCGCCCTGCGCCTCCGCGCGGGCGTCGTCGGCGAGCGGCGCGGCGACCGTCCGGTACAGAGGCAGGATCTCGACCTCCGCGCCGCGCTCGCGCAGCGCGGCGGGCAGCACGTCGCGCGCGACCTCCGCGCGGACGATCAGCGCGCGCGTGATCCGCCGGTCGGCGAGCGTCTCGACGAGCGACTCGGCGACCGCGCGCGGCGGCACGATGTCGGCCGCGATCCCGCCGGCGCGCAACGCGTCGGCGGTTCCCGGCCCGATCGCGGCGATCGCGGGCCCGGCCAGCGCGCGCGCGTCGCGGGCGATCTCGAGCAGGCGGCGAGCGCCGTTGGGGCTCGTCACGCAGAGCAGGTCGATGCCGCTCAGATCGGGCAGCGTCGCCGCCAGCGGCTCGATCGCGATCGCCGGCGCCTCGACGACGCGCGCGCCGAGCGCGCGCAGGCGTCGCGCCAGCACGCTGGCCTGGGCGCGTGCGCGCGTCACGACGACGCTGCGCCCGGCCAGCGGCCCGGAGCGAAACCAGGCGAGCTCGTCGTGCAGGCCGGCGACCGCGCCGACGACGGTGATCGCCGGCGCGCGCACGCCCGCCGCGCGCGCGACCGCGGCGATGTCGCCGAGCGTCCCGCTGACCGTGCGCTGGTCGGCGAACGTGCCGCGCTCGACGATCGCCACCGGCTCGCTCGGCGGACGGCCGCCCGCCACGAGCTGCGCGGCGATCCGGTCGAGCCTGCGCACGCCCATGTAGAAGACGAGCGTGCCCGGGAAGGCGGCGAGCGCGGGCCAGTCGACCTGCGTCTCGTCCTTGCCGGGGTCCTCGTGGCCGGTGACGAACGCGACCGCCGCCGCGATCCCGCGCTGCGTGACCGGGATCCCGGCGTACGCCGATGCAGCGACGCCCGCGGTGACGCCCGGGACGACGGTGAAGTCGATGCCGGCGCCGCGCAGCAGCTGCGCCTCCTCGCCGCCGCGCCCGAACACGAACGGGTCGCCGCCCTTCAGCCGCACGACCTCGCGGCCGGCGCGCCCGTGCTCGACCAGCAGGTCGTTCGTCGCCTCCTGCGGGACCTGCGCGCCCCCGCCGACCTTGCCGACGTCGATCTGCACGGCGTCTGCGCGTGCGCCGTCGAGCGCGCCGTCGGGGATCAGGCGGTCATAGAGGATCACGTCTGCGCGCGCGATCAGCTCCAGCGCGCGCGCGGTCATCAGGCCCGCGTCGCCCGGGCCGGCGCCGATCAGGTGCACGGTCATGTCGTCGCCAGCTCCTCGGCGCGGGCCAGCAGTTCGCCGCCGCCGGCGGCCAGCAGGCGCTCGGCGGCGAGCGCGCCGGCCTCGCCGGGCGTCGCCGCCGGCGGCGTCTCGTCGCGCAGCCACGACGATCCGTCGGGCAGGCCGGCGAACGTGCGCAGCACGATCCCGTCCGCGACGATCATCGCGTAGGCGCCCAGCGGCGTGTTGCAGGTCGCATCCAGGCGCGCGACGAGCGCGCGCTCGGCGCACAGCGCGTCCCACGTCGCGGCGTCGCTGATCGCGCGCACCGCGCCCGCGGCCCGTTCGTCGCCGATCCGCCCCTCGAGCACGAGCGTCCCCTGTCCGGGCGCCGGCACGAGCTCGGTCAGCAGGCAGCCGATCGCGTCGCCGCGCCCGAGCCGGGCCAAACCCGCGGCCGCGAGCACGAGCGCGTCGACCGCGCCCGACTCGAGCGTGCGCAGGCGCGTGTCGACGTTGCCGCGCACGACGACGATCTCGACGTCCTCGCGCAGCGCGCGGATCTGCGCGGCGCGGCGCAGCGACGCGGTGCCGACGCGCGCGCCCGGCGCGAGCTCCGACAACGACGCGGCGCCCGCGAGCGCGTCGAACGGGTCGCCGCGCGGCGGCGTGCCGACGAGCTCCAGACCCTCGGGCAGCACGCTCGGGACATCCTTGGCGCTGTGCACCGCGAGGTCGATCTTGCCGGCGAGCAGCGCCAGCTCGAGCTCCTTGACCCAGCGCTCCTTGTCATTGGCGGCCGCGCCCCTGTCGCCGCTCGTCGTGATCGTCAGCAGCTCGGCGTCGGCTCCGAGCAAGGCGGCGACCGTGCCGGCCTGGGCCAGCGCCAGCGCGCTCCCGCGCGTCCCGATCCGCACGGCCAGGGCTCCTACGAGGACGACGCGCGGCGCGGCAGCGAGCGCACGTTGTCGCGCTCGACGTCCGTCGTCTCGACGACGTCGGGCGTGTCCGGCGCGCCCTCGAGGCCGAACAGCTCGCGCATGATCTGCAGGCGCCCGTGCGCGTGGTGCTCGCCCATCGTGCGCAGCCGCAGCGTCGGCTCGTGCAGCAGGCGGTTCATGACCGCGCGTGCGATCGCCTCGGCGCGCGCGATGTCGCGCTCGGAGGCGTGCTCCCAGCGCGTGGCGTTCTCGGCCAGCACCTGCTCGACGATCACGTCGCCGTGCTCGCGCAGCGCGCGGATCGTCGGCTGCACCGCGAGCGTGCCGAGCCACTCGGCGAAGCGCGAGATCTCCTCCTCGACGATCGCCTCGGCGCGCAGCGCCTCGGCCTCGCGCACCATCACGGTGTGGGCGACGCGCGCCTGCAGGTCGTCCATGTCGAAGAGCGTCACGCCCGGCAGGTCGGCGCAGGCGGGATCGATGTCGCGCGGGACCGCGATGTCGACGAGCAGCAGCGGCCGCCCCGCGCGTGCGCGCATGACGAGCTCGAGCTCCTCGACGCCGACGATCGGGTGCGGCGAGGCGGTCGAGGCGACGACGACATCGGCGCGCACGAGCTGCTCGGGCAGGTCGTCGAGCGCGACGACGTGGCCGCCGAAGCGGTCGGCGAGCGAGCGCGCGCGGTCGGCATGGCGGTTGGCGACGAAGATCGTCGAGACGCCCGAGTCGGCGAGCGCGCGGGCGGTCAGCTCGCTCGTGACGCCGGCGCCGACGATGACGACGCGCGGATCGGGGTTGCCGTCGAGCACGTCGCTGGCGAGCTCGACGGCGGTCGACGAGACCGACGCCCGCCCCTGCCCGATCGAGGTCTCCGAGCGGGCGCGCTTGCCGGTCTGCAGTGCCGCCGTGAAGAGGCGGCTCGTCAGCGGCCCGGTCGTGCCGGCGGCGAGCGCGACCTCGTAGGCGCGCTTGACCTGGCCCTGGATCTCGGCCTCGCCGACGATCATCGACTCCAGGCCCGCGCAGACGCGGAAGAGCTGGCGCGCGGCATCGCAGTTGCGCGGCGAGTAGATCCGTTCGGCGAGCTCGGTCGGGCGCACGTGCGCGCGCTCGGCGAGGATCCCCAGGACCGCGCTCTCGGCGCGGACCGCGTCGCCGACGACGAGCGTCAGCTCGGTGCGGTTGCAGGTCGAGATGACGACGGCCTCGTGCACGTCGGGGTGCTCGACGACGTCCTGCAGAAAGCCGGTGACGGCGCTCTGCGTCAGCGCCAGGCGCTCGCGCATCTCGACGGACGCGGTCTTGTGCGAGATCCCGAGCGTGATCAGCTCCGCCGTCACGCCACCGTCTCCTTCGTACGCTGCTCGGACGCGGGCCCGTCCTGCTCGCGCTCGACGAGCTCGGCCAGCTCGACGACCTCGCGCTCGAGCCTGCTCAGCTTCGACGCCATGATCCATACGTAGACGAGGAGCAGACCGACGAAGACGAGATACGCCGCGGCGACGTACTTGCCGGCCTCGTCGAGCGGAAGTGCCGGCATCTCAGAGCTGCGGCGCCGCGCTGCGGCCGGTCAGGGACAGGTCGTCGTCGTCGCCGGCGAGGCGGCGGCGCAGCGCACGCAGGCGGAACGTCGCGTGCTTGGAGGCCATCTCGTACTTGACGAGCGTGACGAACAGCAGGCTCATGCCGAGCAGCGCCATCAGCAGCGTCAGCGTCACCTTCTCGGGCGCGGTCGTGACCGTCGAGCCCGTCGGCGGGTGCGTGAAGCTCTCCGCCATCCGCACGGCGGCGAAGTTCAGCGGCACGAACGCGCCGGCGACGATCGCGAAGACCGAGGCGTAGCGGCTCTGCTTCTGCTTGTCCTCGATCGAGAAGCGCAGCGGCCAGTACGTCGCGTAGAGCAAGAAGACGATCAAGAACGAGACGAGCATCGGCTCGTCCCAGACCCACCAATGTCCCCACGAGGCGCGCGCCCAGATCGAGCCGGTGATGAGGACGCCGACGGCGAGGATCACGGAGATGTGGATCGTCACGTAGGAGCGCATGTCCCACGCAGCGGCGTTCGTGCGCAGGTGCATGAGGCCGAAGATGGCGCCGGCGACGAAGCCCACGAGCGCGACGATCGCCATCGGCACGTGCACGTAGAAGATCTTCTGCACGAAGCCCTGGTCGGCGTCCAGCGGCGCGTAGAAGAAGACGAGCGCGAAGGCGGCCGTCAGCACGAGCGGGGTGGCGAGTGAGAGGGCGCGCAGGCCCTTGCCGTACAGGATGGTCAGTCCTCCAGGAGGAAATCGAAGACCGCGAACGCGATCAGCGCGAACAGCAGATCATAGATGGCGAGGATCGCCAGCCAGTTCCCTGGCAGCGCACCCGCGCCGCCGTCCTGCAGCAGCGGCGTCGCGCAGCGCGCGGCGGCCAGCAGGACCGGCACCAGCAGCGGCAACGCGATCAGCGGCACGATCAGATCGCGCGCGCGGGTCTGGATCGCAAGGCCCGCGACGAGCGTCCCGATCACCGCGATCCCCGCGTTCGTGAGCATCAGGACGAGCAGCAGCGCCGGCAGCGCCTGCGTCAGCGGCGGGCCGAGCAGCAGCAGCGCGAACGCCGGCACGGCGACGAGCTCGACGGCGCAGAGGAAGAGCAGCAGCGTCAGCGCCTTGGCGACGAGCATCGCGGTGCGGTCGACCGGCGCCAGCAGGAAGCCGTCGAAGCCGCCCTGCTCGTACTCGGCGACGAACAGCCGGTTGATGCCCAAGATCGCCGCGAACAGCAGCGTCACGAGCAGCACGCCCGCCGCGAGGTCGCCGGTGACGCGGTCGCGATCGAGGCCGAAGTGGAAGATGACGTACGTCGCGATGCTGAACAGCGCCATCGCGGGGACCGACTCGCGCGTGCGCCACTCGAGCGTCAGCTCCTTGGACAGCAGCGCCGCCACCGTCGCTCTCATCTGTAGAGCTCGGCGATCTGCGCCGGCGTGACCTGCGACGCCGGCGCGAGCAGCGCGACGCGCCCGCCCTTGAGGCCGAGCGCCACGTCGGCCCCACGCAGCCCGCCGGCCGGGTCGTGGCTCGTGACGACGCGCGTCGTCGCGCTCGCCGCGCCGATCAGCGGCGCCACCTGCGCCGCCGCGGCGGGGTCGAGGTTGGCGAGCGGCTCGTCGAGCAGCAGCAACTCGGGCTCGTGCAGCACCGCGCGCGCGATCGCCAGGCGCTGGATCATCCCGCGCGACAGCTCGGCGACGGGATCGCCGCTGCGCGCGGTCATGCCGACGGCGTCGAGCACCTCGTCGACGCGCTCTGCCGCGACGCCGTGCAGGCGCGCGTGGAAGGTCAGGTTCTCGCGCCCGCTCAGCTCGCGGTACAGCAGCGCATCGTGGCCGAGAAAGCCGATCCGCCCGCGCACGGCGTAGCCGTCGGCGGGCAGCTCGTGGCCGAGCACGCAGACCGTGCCGGCGTGCGGGCGCAGCAGCGTGGCGAGCATCCGCAGCAGCGTCGTCTTGCCGGCGCCGTTGGGGCCGAAGACGACGAGCGTGCGTCCGAACTCGAGCTCGAGCGTGACGTCGCGCAGCGCGGCGCGCTCGCCATAGCGACGCCCGGCGCCGCGCAGGACGAGGGCGGGAGCGGTCTGTGGCACGGATCGGACGCTACTTCAGGCCGGCGCGTCACCCGCAGCCGCCGTCGAGCGACGTCCGCTTCACGAGGGCGGTTGTATCAGCGCGTCGAGCGCGCGAGCGCGGCGGCCGCGAGGCACAGCACGCCGACGAGCGACAACGCGGCCGGCAGGCTCGTCGCCTCGGAGATCAGGCCGATCAGCGCCGGGCCGGCGATGAACGCCCCGTAGCCGCTCGTCGCGACGGCGGCGAGCGCGGGCGCCGCCGGCCCGTCCATGTCGCCGGCCGCGCTGAGCGCGAGCGGGAACAGGCCGGCGAGGCCCGCGCCCATCAGCGCGAAGCCCGCGATCCCGATCGGCGCGCTGGCGGTCGCGAGCGCGAGCGCCAGCCCGGCGAAGGCGAGCAGCGCGCCGGCGCGCACGACCGCGACGCGCCCCCAGCGACCGGCGAGCGGGTCGGCGGCGAGCCGCCCGCAGCCCATCGTCAGCGAGAACGCGGCCAGGCCGAGCGCGGCCAGCGACGGCCCCGCGTCGGTCTCGCGATCGAGCAGGATCGCGCTCCAGTCGCTGACCGAGCCCTCGGCCAGCAGCGCGCAGAACGCGAGCGCGCCGAGGCCGGCAAGTGCCCGCGACGGGCGGGCGAACAGCGCGCCCTCCGGGCTGGCGTCGGTCGTCGCCGGCAGCAGGCCGCGGCGCGCCGCGAGCAGCAGCAGCGCCAGCAGCGCGCCCGCGATCGCGAAGTGCAGATCGGGCGCGAGGCCGACGCCGGCGGCGACGCTGCCCGCGCCCGCGCCGGCCATCGCGCCGAACGAGAAGGCGGCGTGAAAGGAGGCGAAGATCGGGCGCTCGCCGCGCTGGTCCAGCGCGATCCCCTGGGCGTTCATGCTCACGTCCATGGCGCTCGAGCCGATCGCGATCAGGACGAACGCCGCCGCGAACAGCACGACCGCCGGGGCGAGGCCGACGAGCGGCAGCCCCAGCATGTAGACGAGGCCGCCGGCGACGAGCACCGGCCGGCTGCCGATCCGCACGGCCAGCGCGCCGGCGAGCGGCTGCGCCGCCATCAGCGCGACCGCGCCGATCAGCAGGACGATCCCGAGGCCGCCGTCGGAGAGCTCGTGCCGGCGCTGCAGGTCGGGCAGCCGCGCGGCGAAGCTCGCAAACGCCGCGCCGTTGGCGGCGAAGACCGCCGTGATGGCCGCGCGCGGGTGCAGGCCGGTGGCCCTAGATGCTTGACGTGTGCGTCTGCTGCGCGGCGGCGATCAGGTCGAGCACGGCCTGCTCGTCACCGCCGCGCAGCAGCGCGACGGGGTCGGGCTCGCCGTTGACGATCGACTCGAAGAACGCCTTGCGGTCCTGGTAGGTCGGCAGCGTCCCCTTCGCCCAGCCGCGCGCGTCGTTGAGCAGGATCGCCAGCCGTGCGTACTCCGCGCCGAAGAGCTCGGAGACCTCGGCCTTCATGCGCTTGGCGAGCGCGGGCGACGCGCCCGCCGTCGAGATCGCGATCGCCAGCGGCCCGCTGCGGACGATCGCCGGCAGGATGAAGTTGCACAGCGGCGGTACGTCGACGATGTTGACGAGCATCGCGCGCTGCTCGGCGTCGTCGAAGACGCGGATGTTGATGTCCGTATCGTCGGTGCAGGCGATGACCATGAACGCGCCCTCGAGGTCGCGCGGCCCGGCGTACTCGCGCTGCTCCCAGTCGATCGAGCCCTCGGCGGCGAGCGCGCGCAGCTCGTCGTTCGCCGCGGGCGCGATCAGCGACACGGTCGCGTCGCAGGCGAGCAGGCCCTCGACCTTCTCGAGGCCGATCTCGCCGCCGCCGACGACGAGGCAGCGCCGGCCCGACAGCTTCAGGCACGCGATGTAGAACGGGGTGTCGAGCATGCCCCGGACGCAAGACTGGTCGCAGATGCCCTTGCGCAGTTGGCAGACGCAGTCCTTCCCGGCATAGGCCTGTGCTGGCATCCGTCACAGGGTAATGGCCCGTAATCGGTGTCAGGACCCGAGATATGGTTGACTCCACAACCATCTAGGCCGATGGACTCCTACTTCGACGACAACTCGACGCTGCGCCGCGTGCATCGCGAGGTCGCGGTCGCGCTGTCGGGCCCGCGGGCGCTGCTCATGCAGGCCGCGCACCCGGTCGCGTTCGAGGGCTTCTTCGCCCACACGGGCGCGCTCGACGAGCCCTACGAGCGCCTTGCGCGGACCGCCGAGGTGATGAACACGATCGCGTTCGGCTCGCGCGCGGACGCCGACCGCGCGACGCGGCGGGTGCGGGCGATGCACGGGCGCGTGCGCGGCGAGCTCGCGCGCCCCGCCGGCCGCTTCCCGGCCGGCACGCCGTTCGCCGCCGACGACCCGGAGCTGCTGCTGTGGGTGCTGGCGACGCTCGTCGACTCGGCGCTCGTCTTCTACGACAGGTACGTCTCCTCGCTGTCGCGGGCCGAGCGCGACGCCTACTGGCAGGACTACCGCGTGATCGGCGGCCTGTTCGGCCTGCGCGACGACGAGATGCCCGCCGACATCGACGGCTTCGACGCCTACATGCACGGCATGCTCACCGGCCCGGACCTGTTCGTGACCACCGCCGCGCGCGAGCTGGCGCTGCAGATCGTCATGCGCCCGCCGGTCGGCCTCGCCAAGCGCCCGGCGCTGCAGCTCGTGAACTTCATCACCGTCGGGCTGCTGCCCGTCGGCCTGCGACGCCAGTTCGGCCTTTCCTGGGACCCGCTGCGCGCGCTCATGCTGCGCGGTGGGGCGGAGTACGCCAAGCGCGTGCTCGTGCCGCTCGCGCCGGGGCGGCTGCGCTTCGTGTCGAGCGCGCGGCAGGACTAGCAGGCTCGCACGCTGGGAACTCGGCCGCGGCGCCAGCAGGAACGGCATCGACGAGGGGGGTGGGTGTTCGTGGTGGCGGCGGTCGCGCCGGCTCCCGGCGGGGCGCTGGTCTGATCTGAGCCGTCGTGGTGGCGCATTTGTGCTCCATGTCAACAGAAAAGCGCCACCACAACGGCGCACAGCATGCAGGTGCGTTCTGCTCGCATTTCGTATGACCGATCCAGCGGCGCCCGCGCGCGCCCGAAATCGCGGCCTACGCGCGCCAGACGGTGTCGCCGAGCGCCTGCAGCTTCAGCGTCACGCCGTCGCGCGCGGCGGTCTCGCCGCGGCGGCGCCAGTAGTCGCGCACCGCCTGCGAGGGCTCCTCGTCGTACATCAGCGCGATCACGACCGGGCGGCCCTCGAGGGTCGGGTACGTCGCGACCATCTGGCCCTCCAGCGCGTAGCGCAGGTACAGGCCGAGCTTGCGCTTGAGCCGCCCGCGCTCGGAACCCTCCCTGGACCATGCACCGGTCTGGATGATCGACAGCAGCGCGCTGCCGTCGGCGTCTTCGGCGATCACGTCGATCTCGTCGGGGGCGTCGAGTCCGGGCATCCGGGCAGCGTACGACGCCGCCGCGGTCGTTGCACGATCGCGCGCGCCGTCCGCGGCATCGAGCGATCCGCCCGGCGCGGGCGCCTCGGACGCGACGAGCGGGGGTCAGCCGGCGCGCGTGCGTGTTGCGTCAGCGCCGCCGCACGGCTCGCAGCGACCGTCCCGCCACCCGCGCCAGCGGTAGCGCGCCGTCGCGCAAGCCGCGCTCGCGGTCGCTGTCGCGCGCCGAGCGCAGCCGCGCGAGCGCGCGCCAGGCTGCCACCAGCGCGGCGTCGTAGGGCTGCCACCACGGCATCCGGCCGGCGGGCGGGTCCCAGGTGACGAGCTTCGGCTCGACCATCGCCCGCAGCGCGGCTGTCCCGCGCGCGCGGCCGATCCCGCTGCCGTGCACGGCGCCCCACGGAAGCTGCGGCTCGGTGCGCGCGACGATGTGGTCGTTCATCCACACCATCCCGGCACGGATCTCGCGCGCGACGCGGGCGCCCTTGTACTGGTCGGCCGTCCAGACCGACGCGCCGAGGCCGCTGGTCCCGGCGTTGCAGCGCGCGATCCCGGCCTGCTCGGAGGCGACCGCCTCGATCGCCAGCCAGGGGCCGGGCGCGTCCTCGTGCAGCAGCCGCGCGTCGTGCGGCACGCCGGTCAGCACGGCGGGGGCGAAGTACGCGCCCCGGCGGCCGGCGACCGTCCGCGGTCCGCCGCAGTGCAGCGTCGCGCCGGCCGCGACCGCCGCGCCGATGAGCTCGACGAGGCGCTCCACGCGGTCGGGCGCCAGCAGCGGCCCGATCTCCGTGCGCGGATCGCTGGGATCGCCGACGCGCAGCTCGCGCGCGCGCACGACGACGCCTGCCAGGAAGCGCTCGAAGCGCTCCTCGGACACGTAGGCCCGTGCGACCGAGCCGCCGGACTGGCCGGCGTTCGCGAACGCGCCCCAGAGCGCCCCCGCGACCGCGCGCGGGACGTTGCAGTCGGCGAGGACGAGCATCGGGTCCTTGCCGCCGACCTCGATCGTCGCGCGCTTCAATTCGCGTGCGCATGCCTCGCCGACGTCGCGGCCGGCCTGCGAGGAGCCGGTGAAGCGGACGTGCGCGATGTCGCGCGCGGAGACGAGCGCGCGCGCCGTCTGCGGCCCGCCGTGGACGACCTGCAGCAACCCCTCGGGCAGCCCGGCGCGCATGAAGGCGCGCCCGATCCGCTCGCCCGCCAGCGCCGCCAGCGGCGACGGGTGCAGCACGACGCCGTTTCCGCCCATCAGCGCGATCGCGATGTCACCGAGCGGCGTCGAGAACGGCTCGGCCCCGGGCGTCAGCACGGCGACGACGCCGAGCGGCTCGAACGTCAGCCGCGCGCGCTTGGCCGGCTGCAGCGTGCGCGACAGGCCGACGCGCTCGGGTCCGAGGATGCGTGGCCCGTGCTCGGCGAGCCAGAGCAGCGTCTCGACGGCGGGCAGCAGCTCCATCGTCTGCGCCTCGGCGATCGGGCGGCCCTGCTCGTCGACGACCACGCGGACGATGTCGTCCCACTCGTCGATGATCGCCTGAGCCGCGCGCGACAGATAGCGCGCCCGGTCGGCGTAGCGCAGCTGCGCCCACAGCTGCTGGACCTCCGCCGCCTCGACGACGGCGGGCGGGACGTCGGCCGGCACGGTCGCGGCGACGCTGCCCAGCGTGGTGCCGTCGACCGGGCTCACGCAGGCGATCAGGGGAGCGTCCGACGCGGTCACCGCCATCGGGGCGATTGTGTCACCCTCGCCCGCGGGCGCGCCGGATCTGCGCCAGCCGCGCGCGCAGCTCGTGCTCCATCTCGTCGGGCTCGTAGAAGCGCACGCCGGCGACCGCGTCCGGCGCGACCTCCTGCGCGCCGAGGTGGCCGGGGTGGTCGTGCGGGCTGTCGTAGCCGACCGCCTGCGAGCGGATCTGCGGCGGCGGCGCGGCCGCGCCGTGCGCGCGTACGTGGCTCATCGCGCGGCCGATCGAGATCGTCGCCGCCTTGGACTTCGGCGCCAGCGCGAGGTAGATCGTCGCCTGCGACAGCGCGTGGATCGCCTCGGGCATCCCGACGTGCTCGACGGCAGCGGCGGCCGCGGTCGCCACCACGAGCGCCTGGGGGTCGGCGTTGCCGATGTCCTCCGAGGCGAGGATCACCATTCGGCGCACGAGGAAGCGCGCGTCCTCGCCGCCCTCGAGCATGACCGCGAGGTAGTAGAGCGCGGCGTCGGGATCGGACGCGCGCGTGGCCTTGATCCAGGCGGAGATGTAGTCGTAGTGCTGGTCGCCGGCGCGGTCGAAGCGCAGCGCCTTGCGCTGCAGCGCCTGCTCGGCGCCCTCCTGCGTCACCGCCGCCGTTGCGCCCGGCGCCGACGCCGTCGCGCAGGCCAGCTCGAGCGCCGCCAGCGCCGTGCGCGCGTCGCCGCCCGCGCGCGCGGCGAGGAACTCGAGCACCTCGTCGGGGACCGTCGCGGCGCCGCACTCGCCGCGCTCGATCGCGCGCCGCAGCAGGCGCTCGATGTCCTGAGCGCGCAGCTCCTGCAGCTCGTAGACCTGCGTCCGGCTCAGCAGCGCCGAGTTGACCTCGAAATACGGGTTCTCGGTCGTCGCCCCGATCAGCGTGACGAGGCCCTCCTCGACGGCCGGCAGCAGCGCGTCCTGCTGGGCCTTGTTGAAGCGGTGGATCTCGTCGAGGAAGAACACCGTCGGCTCGCCGCTGGCCCGGCGCCGGTGCGCGGCGCGATCGATCACGCCGCGGACCTCGGCGCGGCCGGCCTGCACGGCGCTGAGCTCCTCGAACGCCGCCCGCGCCGAGCCCGCGACGATCCGCGCAAGCGTCGTCTTGCCGCTGCCCGGGGGCCCGTAGAGCACCATCGAATGCGGCCGGCCGTCGGTGATCGCGCGGCGCAGCGTCGTCGGCGCGGCGGGCGTGCCGAGCAGATGCTCCTGGCCGGCGAGCTCGTCGAGCGAGCGCGGGCGCATGCGCACGGCCAGCGGCGCGTCGGCGGGCGGCACCGGCGTGGTGGTCACCGGGATGCTCGCGTCGCCCATGTCAAAGAGCTGATCGGACATCCGTCAAGTATCGCGCCGAGCTGCGACACCACCGCCCCGACCGCGGTTACTCTCGCATCCGATGAATCGCGGACGTCTGCTGACAGGCTGGGTCGTCGTCGTCCTCGCGGCGCTCGGCCTCAGCTCCTGCTCGAGTGCGGAGCGGGCCGCCAAGGGCGATCCGGTCCACGGCAAGCGGCTGTTCGCCGCGCAGGGCTGCGACGGGTGCCACACGTTCAAGGCCGCCGGCTCGAAGGGCACCGTCGGGCCCGACCTCGACGCGGCCGGCCCCACCCCCGGCCGCGTGCTCGCCCAGCTGCGCAAGCCGGGCGGGCTCATGCCGAGCTTCGCCGACAAGCTCAGCGACGACGAGAAGGCCGACGTGGCCGCGTTCGTCGGCGCCGGCAAGGCGTCGGGCAAGGCGGTCGCCGAGCCGTTCGAGCCCGACGACCAGCGCCTCGCCGACTGCGCCGACGGCGACTTCGAGTGCTTCGAGCAGGCGTTCGGCAACCTCGTCTTCAACGACGGACCCAAGCCCGCGCTCGACCGCCTGCAGGCGATGATCGCGACGAACAGCGCGGTCGCCACCAATTGCCACCGGATCGCGCACCGGATGGGCTCGGCGGCGCTGTCGCGCTTCAAGGACAAGGTCGCCCCCGCGTTCATCGCCGGCAGCGCCGTGTGCGCGTCGGGCTACTACCACGGCATCATCGAGCGCGCCTTCCTCGGCCAGCCCAGCGACAAGCTCGCGATCGTCGCGCGCCAGCTCTGCAGCGACCCGCAGATCACCGACCGGCGCTTCCTCGCCTACCAGTGCATCCACGGCCTCGGGCACGGCCTGATGATCTACACCGGCTACGACCTGCCCGGCTCGCTGAAGACCTGCGACGACCTGCGCACGGGCTTCGATCGCGTCTCCTGCAGCGGCGGCGTCTTCATGGAGAACTTCAACTCCTCCTACGGCGTCACGTCGAAGTACCTGCGCAAGAACGACCCGATCTATCCGTGCAACACCGTTGCCGAGCGCCACAAGCTCTACTGCTACCTGCTCGTGACGGCGAACCTCCTGCGCGTCTCGGGCTACGACCAGGCCAAGGCGGCCGACGGCTGCCGGCTCAGCGAGAAGGCCTGGGTCAAGACCTGCTTCGAGTCCTTCGGCCGCGACGTCTCCGGGATCGCGGGCAAGAGCGTCAGCAAGGCGCTCGCGAGCTGCCGCCTGGCCAAGGGCAACGAGCGCGACTGCCTGTACGGCGTCTCGCGCGAGATCGTCAACGCCGACGCGGCGGGCGCACGCGGCGGGCGCTTCTGCGCGCGCGCCCCCAGTCGCCACCGGGCCCACTGCTACGAGGGCGTCGGCTCGGTGCTCGCCTCGCTGGAGCCGACGGCCGAGGCGCTGAGGGCGCGCTGCCGCCAGGTCAGCGGCGCCGGCGCGCAGAGCTGCCTGCGTGGCGCCGGCCTCGTGTCATGACGGATGGGGTCCAGACCCGATCGAGCGCAGCTCGTCGCACCCCTAACATGCGTCGGACCGTGGCAGGAGATCTCCAGCAGGACGCGACCGCGCTGCTCCAGCGGCTGATCCGCCACAACACCGTCAACCCGCCCGGCAACGAGCGCGCCCTGCAGGAGGAGCTCGCCGCCGACCTGCGCGAGGCCGGCTTCGACGTGGCGCTGCACGGCGCCGTGCCCGAGCGGCCGAACCTCGTCGCGCGCCTGCGCGGCGTCGCCGACGGACCGACGCTGTGCCTGCTCTCGCACGTCGACACGGTCCTCGCGACGTCCGCGGACTGGACGCACGACCCGTGGTCGGGCGACCTCGCCGACGGCTGCGTCTGGGGCCGCGGTGCGCTGGACATGAAGTCGCAGACCGCCGCCGAGGTCGCCGCCGCGCTGTCGCTCGCGCGCTCGGGCTGGCGGCCGGCGCAGGGCGACCTGCTCGTCGCCGTCGTCGTCGACGAGGAGGTCGGCGGCGAGCTCGGCGCGATCTGGATGTGCGAGCACCACCCCGAGCTCGTGCGCTGCGACTACCTGCTCAACGAGGGCGGCGGCGCGATGATCCCCTACGACGGCGAGCGGCTGTACGGCGTCTGCGTCGCCGAGAAGGGCGTCTTTCGCTTTCGCCTCATGACCGACGGCATCGCGGGCCACGCGTCGATCCCGAAGATCGGCGACAACGCGCTGCTGAAGATGGCGCCGCTGCTGGCGGCGATGGGCTCACGGCAGCCCGGCTACGACCTGACCGACGGGCCGCGCGCGCTGCTGGAGGGCCTCGGCCTGGGCCCGGTCAACGGCGACGAGGGTGGGGTCAGATCGGCGCTGGAGGCGCTGCGCGCCAACGATCCCAGGCTCGCGCTGCTCGTCGAGCCGATGCTCGGGGTGACGCTCGCGCCGACGCGCATCTGGGGCTCGGAGAAGATCAACGTCATTCCCGCCAGCGCCGAGCTGCGCGTCGACTGCCGCGTCCCGCCCGGCCTCGGCGCGCAGCACGCGCTCGCGCGCATCCAGGAGGTGCTCGGCGACGACGGCTACAGCCTCGAGTTCACCGAGCAGGTCGTCGGCAACGGATCGCCCGTCCGCTCGCCGCTGATGGACGCGATCGACGGATGGCTGCGGGTGAATGACCCCGGCTCGCGCGTTGTTCCGACGATCCTGCCCGGGTTCACGGACTCGCGCACCTTCCGCGACGCGTTCCCCGAGTGCGTCGCGTACGGCTTCTTCCCGCAGCGCCACATGACCCTCTACGAGACCTCACCGCTGATCCACGCCGCCGACGAGCGCATCGACGTTCGCGACCTCGGCTTCGCGGCGAGCTTCTTCCGCGACGTCTGCACGGAGCTGCTCGGTGGCTGACAAGCTGCGACTCGGCGGGATGGCGCTGCGCAACGG
Source organism: uncultured Solirubrobacteraceae bacterium (assembly GCA_963756465.1). Taxonomy (GTDB): domain Bacteria; phylum Actinomycetota; class Thermoleophilia; order Solirubrobacterales; family Solirubrobacteraceae; genus CADCVQ01. The sequence continues at coordinate 165,701 of CAVWNK010000004.1, read as the reverse complement.
GCTGCTCGTCCACGGCCCGACGCACTGGGCCGCCTCGGTGCGCCGCCGCGACGGATCGATCGGCACGGCCTCGGGACGCAAGCCGCGCGTGCACGGCGTCGAGCGGCTCGCCGGCGTGCGCGGCGTCGTACGGCTCGGCGAGGCGATGGTCGTCATCCCGCTCGTCAAGCGCGCGCTGCCGGAGGCCAAGCTGCCCTTCCAGGACGTCAAGGTGCTCGGCTCGATGCTGGCGGCGGCCGGCGGCACGCGCCTGCTGCGCGGCCGGCTGACGGGCGGCACCGGTGCCGAGGCGGTCCTCGCCGTCGTCTCGCTGCTGCCGAGCTTCGTCGCCCTGCGCGGCGGCGAGCTGGCCGAGTACCACGGCGTCGAGCACAAGGCGATCGCCGCCTACGAGGACGACCGGGCCGACGCCGCCGACGCCGCCAAGGAGCACGATCGCTGCGGCTCGCACCTGATGGCGCCGCTGCTGGCGTCGAACCTCGCCGGCGCCGCGCTGCTGCGCCACACGCTCGACCGTCCCGGCCCCGTCTCCCAGTTCGCGGTCGGCCTGGCGTCGCTCGGGTTCGCCGTCGAGGTCTTCGTCTGGACCGAGAAGCACCCCGGCAGCACCGCGGCCCGCCTCCTGCGCCGGCCCGGCCACGAACTTCAGCGCCTGCTCGGCACGCGCGAGCCGAGCGAGCGCCAGCTCGAGGTCGGGCGCGCCGCGCTCGCCGAGATCCTGCGCGTCGAATCACCGCCGGCTACGGGATAAGCAACGGAAGGCAGCCAGGCATGAACGCCGAAGGCACGAACGCATGAACGCCGCACCACCGCTTCCGGAGCAGAGCTTCCTCGACGGCGTCAAGGACTTCGGGCTGGAGTGGTCGGGCGTCTTCACGATCGTGTTCATGTTCCTGATCTGCTTCTTTCTGTGGCGGACGCTGAAGCTCATGCCGCGCACGAAGCCCGTCCAGATCAAGCCCGAGGTGAAGACCTCGATCGGGTGGGATGACATCGCCGGCGTCGACGACGCCAAGGACGAGCTGCGCGAGGTCGTCGCGTTTCTGCGCAACCCCAAGGAGTTCGCCAAGCTCGGCGCGCGCGTACCGGCCGGCGTGCTCCTGCACGGCCCGCCGGGGACGGGCAAGACGCTGCTCGCCAAGGCCGTCGCGCACGAGTCCGGGGCGCAGTTCTTCTCGCAGTCGGCGGCGTCGTTCGTGGAGATGTTCGCCGGCCTCGGCGCGGCGCGGATCCGGCGCCTGTTCCGCGAGGCGCGCAAGCACGCCCCGGCGATCATCTTCATCGACGAGCTCGACGCCGTCGGCGGCAGGCGCGGCTCGGACTTCTCCGGCGAGCGTGAGCAGACGCTCAACCAGCTGCTCGTCGAGATGGACGGCTTCAACTCGACCGGCGACATCGTCGTGATGGCGGCGTCGAACCTGCTCGAGAAGCTCGACCCGGCGCTGCTGCGCCCCGGCCGCTTCGACCGCCAGGTGTTCGTCTCGCCGCCCGACATCACCGGCCGCGAGCGGATCCTCGGCGTCCACACCCGCGACAAGCCGCTGCGCGAGGACGTCGATCTGTCCAACGTCGCTGCCCAGACGAGCGGCCTGACCGGCGCCGACCTGGCCAACCTCGCCAACGAGGCGGCGATCCGCTGCGCGCGCCGCCGGGGCCTGGCGCTCAGCCGCGAGGACTTCGACCAGGCGCTCGAGCGCGTCATCGCGGGCGTGCAGTCGCGGCGCGTGCTCAACGCGCATGAGCGGCGCGTGGTCGCCTACCACGAGGCCGGGCACGCGCTCTGCGCCGAGCTGCTGCCGGGCGTCGACCGCGTGCACAAGATCTCGATCGTGCCGCGCGGGCGGGCGCTGGGCTACACGCTCAACCTGCCCGACGAGGACCGCTACCTGAAGACGCGCGAGGAGCTGATCGATCACATGACCGTCCTGCTGGGCGGCCGGATCGCCGAGCAGATCGTCTTCGGCGAGGTCACGACGGGCGCCTCGGACGACCTGCAGCGCGTCGCGCAGGTCGCCCACGCGATGGTCTACGACTACGCGATGGGAACCCCCGGCACCGCGCAGCGCGCGATCGCGACCGACGACGCGGGCTCCGAGCAGTTTCGCCGCGTCCGCGACGAGGAGCAGCAGGAGCTGACCTTCGAGGCGCAGCGGGCGGCGACCGAGCTGCTCACGGGCCAGCGCGGCAAGCTCGAGGAGTTCGCCCTCGCGCTGCTCGCCAACGAGGTGCTCGAGCGCGACGACATCGATCGGATCATGGACGGGGTGCCGCGGATGGAGCGCAGCGGCGGCCATCAGGGCCTGCGCGTCGTCGCCGCCGCGGCGCCGGGACCGCAGACCGAGCGGGGCAACGCGCGCACGTCGGCGCCGCCGCCGGGTCGCTGACGTCGCCGTCGCGCATCCGCGTCGCCGCGCGGTGCACCAACTAGGATGCCCGCCATGTTCAACCGCGTCGATCACATCGGCGTCGCCGTCGAGGACATCGACGCGTCGCTGGAGCTCTACGAGCGCGACTACGGCATGACGCTCGTGCACCGCGAGATCGTCACCGAGCAGGGTGTCGAGGCCGTGCTGCTCGACGTCGGCGAGAACCACATCGAGCTGCTCGCGGCGACCGGGCCGGACACGCCGGTGGGAAAGTTCATCGCCAAGCGCGGTCCCGGCATGCACCACGTCGCCTACCAGGTCGACGACATCGAGGCGACGCTCGCGGCGCTGAAGGAGGCCGGTTTGAAGCTCATCGACGAGACGCCGCGAATCGGCATCCGCAACTCCCGCGTCGCCTTCCTGCACCCGAAGACCGCGGGCGGGCTGCTGACCGAGATCGTCCAGCCGGCGGAGGAGGGCCACTGATGGCGCTGCAACGCGTGACGATCGGCCTGTCGGCCTCAGCTCAGGTGCTCGCCGTGCGCGTCGAGGACGACGTCCTCGACGGGCTGCTGGAGGCGCTGAAGGGCGGCGACTGGTTCGACCTGACGGTCGACGACGGCACGATCCGGCTGAACCTCAGCCACGTGCAGTACGTGCGCACGACGCGCGACGAGCTCAAGGTCGGCTTCGGCGCCGGCTGAGCGGCCGCGACCGCGGCCGGGCCGGGCCGGCGCTGCACGTCAGCGGGCGTCAGTCGCCCTGCTCGGACTCGAATCCCGCCTGCGGCTTGCGCTCGGGCATCGGCACGGCGTCATGGTGGTCGGACGGCACGTGCGCGCCCGGCGGCACGTCGGTGTTGGCCTTCTCGGACGTCAGCGACCGCACGAACTGCGACAGCTTCGACATGATTGCCACGATCGACCTCCTCGCTCTCGTGTGCAGGGACAGGCCTGTGCCCTACCCGCGGCCGGGCGCGGCGACTCCTCAGCCCGGCCTGCGAGCCCGCGCGGTCGAGTCTCCGCAGGCCATGCCCGGCAGCCTCACACCCGCGTGGCCGGCTACAGCTCCCGCCGCGCGATCTTCGTCACCGCCTCGCTGACGCGATTGCGCGCGCCACGGCCGTTCCAGCGCGCGAGATCGATCCGCTCCGAGCGCTCGAGGTCGCGCTCGAACTGCTCGTCGAGCAGGCCGGCGAACTCGCGCGAGCAGACGCACAGCGTGATCTCGTCCTGCAGCTGGAAGGAGCGGTTGTCGAAGTTCACCGAGCCGACCGAGGACCAGACGCCGTCGATCGTCAGCGTCTTGGCGTGGATCATCGTCGGGCTGAACTCGTACACGTGGACGCCGGCCTCGAGCAGCTGCTCGTAGACGGCGCGGCCCGCCTGGCGAACGACCTCCTTGTCGATGTGCGGGCCGGGGACGAGGATCCGCACCTCGACGCCGCGCTGCGCGGCGTCGGTCAGCGCCTCGACGAAGGCGGGCCGCGGGGCGAAGTAGGCCGACGTCAGGTGCAGGCTCGTGCGCGCGCAGGCGATCGCCAGGAAGTACAGCGCCTCGACGTTCGTGTCGCCGACCTCGGCCGTCGAGCGCACGACCTGCATCGCGCCGCCGTCGCCGAGCGGCTCGAGCTTGGGCAGGTAGCCCTCGCCGACGAGCACGTCGCCCGTCGCCTCGAGCCAGTTCTCCGCGAACGCCCCCTGCAGCCCGCGCACGACCGGTCCGCGTACGCGCACGTGCGTGTCGCGCCAGTGCTCGGGGTCCTGCGCGTCACCGGTCCAGAGGTCGGCGATCCCGACGCCGCCGGTCATCCCGACGCTGCCGTCGACGATCAGCAGCTTGCGGTGTGTGCGGTTGTTCAGGCGCCGCATCGCGTAGGGCTTGGGCGGCCGGAAGTAGGCGAACGTCACGCCGGCGTCGTCCATGTCGCGGATCAGCGAGCGGTCCATCTTCGCGCTGCCGACAGCGTCGAGCAGGACGTTGACCTCGATGCCCGCCTGCGCGCGCTCGCACAGGACGGCGGCGATCGTCGTGCCGATCTCGCCGCTCCAGTACAGATAGGAGAGGAAGTTCAGCGTGCTCTTCGCGCTCTCCATCGTCTCGATCATCGCCGGGAAGATCGCGTCGCCGTTGATGAACAGCTCGATCGCGTTGCCGTGCGTGATCGGCGCCATCGTGAGCGCCTCCGTCGCGCGCAGGAACTCGTCGGAGCCGACCTCCAGCTCGCCCCCGCGCAGCTCGTAGCCGTCGCCCTGCTCGCGGCGGTGGCGCAGCGAGTCGCTCGCGTACCAGGCGACCGCGCTCGCGGCGATCGCCGCCGGCCAGCGCTTGTTCATGATCCGATCACGATCTCGAATCCTCCCTCGTGCAGCGTGAAGCGGGCTGGCTCGCAGCGGCAGGTCTCGCCGTCGACGTTGAACGCCGGCTGGCCGTCGAGCTCGACCTCGATCTCCCTGCCGCGCTCGTGCGGCACGTCGTGCTGCGCGGTCAGGCCGCCGGTCTTCATGCCGAACGCGCGCCGCACGAGCGCGACGCGCGACCCCGCGGGGACGACGGCGACGTCGAGCAGCCCGTCCTCGTCGCTCGTGGCGCCGATCTCGCTGCCGCCGCCGAAGGCGCCCGTGGCGCCGACGATCACCTGCCAGGCGGCGCCCTCGTAGGCGGGCGTGCCGTCGACCTTGATCGTGCAGCGCAGCGGCGACGCCGTGACGCCGGCCTTGAGCGCCCCGACGGCGTAGGCGACCGGCCCCAGGCGCGACTTGTGCGGCTTGGCGGCGCGCGCCGCGGCGACCGACAGGCCGGCCGCGGCGGCGTTGACGAACGGGCGCTTGCCGGCCATCCCGAGCTCCGCGTGCCGGTCGCGCGCGGCCGGGTCGCGGGCGAGCGCGCAGGCCGCCTCGAGATCGTCGAGCGGCAGTCCCTTCGCGCGGGCGAAGTCGTTGGCGGTGCCGGCCGCGATGACGGCGAGCGGGATCGCGAGGTGCGCGGCACACAGCGCGGCCGGGCCGATCGAGCCGTCGCCGCCGGCCACGACGATGCGGTCGGGGGCGCCCTCGGCGCGCAGCGCGCGCAGCGCGCCGTCCGCCAACGTGCCGCCTTCCTCGTCGGCGACCTGCTCGATCGGGACGTAGGACACGTCGGCGCCACCGGCCCGCAGCAGCGCCTCCAGCGCTTCGGGCTCGGGGGCTGTCCCCGAGCGTGGGTTCGCGATCAGGGCCAGCCGCACACGTGGAGTGTGCCCGATCGCCCGCCGCGGACGCGGTCCTGGACCGCGGTTGCGCCGCGCGCACCGGTGGGCGACGAGCGCGCGGCTATCGTCCTTCGCCGTGAATGCCGCTCCAGTGCCGCCCGTCGCCGAGCCCGCGGCACGCAGATCGCTGCGCGCCCGCCTGCGCGCCGGGCCCGTCGCGCGCGCCGTCGCCAAGGTCGACGTGCGCCTCTACCGCCTGCTGCGCGAGAACGGTCACGACCCGGCGATCGAGGCGCCGATCCGCCGCTTCTCGAGCCTCGGCGAGCACGCCGCCATGTGGCTCGTGCTCGGTCTCGCCGGCGCCCTGCTGGACCACGAGCAGCGCACGCGGTGGCTGCGGGCGACCCGCTCGGTCGTCGTCGCCTACGCGCTGAACACGTTGCTGAAGACCGTCGTGCGCCGCAGGCGCCCGCAGCTGGAGCGGCTGCCCGCGCTGATCTCGACGCCGACGTCGCTGAGCTTCCCGTCGGCGCACGCGTCGTCGTCGTTCGCCGCCGCGCGCGCCTACTCGTCGCTGCTGCCGGCCGCGCCGCTGTACTCGGCGGCGGCCGCGATGGCGCTGTCGCGGGTCTACCTCGGCGTGCACTACCCCTCCGACATCGCCGCCGGGGCGCTGCTCGGCACGCTCGTCGGCAGCGCGGGACGGGGGCCGCGGACATGAAGGTCGGGATCGTCGGGATGCCCAACGCCGGCAAGTCGTCGCTGTTCAACGCGCTGACGAAGGCCGGAGCGGAGGCCGCGAACTATCCGTTCACGACGATCGAACCGAACGTCGCCGTCGTGCCCGTCACCGACGAGCGCCTCGAGCAGGTCGCCATGACGCTCGGCGCGTCGAACATCGTCTGGGACACGATCTCCTTTCACGACATCGCGGGGCTCGTGGCTGGCGCGCACAGCGGCGAGGGCCTGGGCAACCGCTTCCTCGCGAACATCCGCGAGACCGACGCGATCCTGCACGTCGTCCGCGCGCACAACGACCCGAACGTCATCCATCCCGAGGGCCGCGTCGATCCGATGGCCGACATCGAGACGATCGAGACCGAGCTGATCTTCGCCGACCTCGAGGGCGCCGAGCGGCGCCTGGAGCGCGTCGTGCGCATAGCGCGCAGCGGCGACCGCGCGGCGATCGCCGAGGAGGCCTGGCTGCGCGAGCTCGTCGACGCGCTGCATGCGGGTCGCCCGGCACGCACGGTCGCGCCGCCCGCCGACGCCCCCAACGCCGTGCGCGAGCTCGGCCCGCTGACCGCCAAGCCCGTGCTGTTCGTCGCGAACGTCGACGAGGGCGAGCACGAAGTTTCGGAGGCCATCGCCGAGTACGCCGCCGCCCAGGGCGCCGGTGCCGTCGCGGTCTCCAGCCGGATCGAGGCTGAGCTGTCCGAGCTCGAGGACGAGGACGCCACCGCGATGCGTGAGGACCTCGGCCTGGCGGACACCGGCCTGCAGCGCGTCGTCAACGGCGCTTTCTCCCTGCTCGACCTCATCGCGTTCTTCACCGCCGGCGAGGACAAGCCGGCGCAGTCCTGGCACCTCAGGCGCGGGCTCACCGCATGGCACGCCGCCGGCCAGATCCACTCCGACATCCAGAAGGGCTTCGTGCGCGCCGAGGTCGTCGGCTGGGACGCCCTCGTCGACGCCGGCGGCTACGCCGGCGCGCGCGACCGCGGCACGCTGCGCCTCGAGGGCCGCGACTACGCGATGACCGACGGCGACGTCCTGACGGTGAAGTTCACGCCGTAGCGGCGGCCGCCGCGTTTGCCGCTATCGCTTGACCGTCGCCCCACCGCGCAGCTAGCCTCGGCATCACGTGGACGAGGTTCGCCTCCAGCATCTGTCGCTCTTCTCGGAGCTGAGCAAGCGCGAGCGCAAACGAGTGGCGCCGTTGATCGACGAGGTCGACGTAGAGGCCGGCCATACGCTGGCCAGCGAGGGCGAGCTGGCCTATGAGCTCTTCGTCATCGAAGACGGCACGGCGTCGTGCAGCCAGGACGGCACCGAGATCGCGGAGCTTGGCCCCGGCGACTTCTTCGGGGAGATCGCGTTGCTGGACGGCAGCCGCCGCCGCACCTCCACGGTGGTCGCCAGAACACCGATGAAACTGGCGGTTCTCCAGGGCCACGACGTCCGAGTCCTCGAACGGGAGATGCCCACCGTGGCCAGCCAGATCCGGGCGGCGGTCGATGCCCGCACGGCACGAGACGAGGATCGCTAGGCCACCCGCCGCGCCGGCAGCTCGACGACCTCCCCCTGGCCCGCCGGGCGCCAGGTGCGCCAGATGTCGCGCAGGCACCAGGCGTCGAGCGCCAGCAGCGCGAGGATGAAGCCGACGGCGCCGAGGAGCAGCAGCAGGCGGGGGATCAGCGCGCCCGGTGCCGACAGCTGCGCGCGCACGACCGCCTCGGGGTCGTCGCGGTACAGCGGCGTCGCCTTGAACGCCTCCTGCGCCGCGGTGAAGGCGGGCTTGATCTTGCCGTCGTAGGAGATCAGCGCCTTGTTGTGGATCGAGTCGCGCACGAGCGGGTGTGCGCCGCCGTCCCACTTCGGCTTGACGGCGAACTCGCGCGCGGTCCAGTAGATCGCCCCGCCCATGAAGCCGAGGCGGTCGATGATGTCGAGGTTGCGCTCGAGGTAGCGCGTCTGGAACGCGTAGGTCTGCTTGACGTCGGCCGGGCCGGGCTCGGTCGCCTCCGCGCCGAACTCGGTGATCACGAGCGCCTTGCCCGGATACTTGTTGCGCATCGCGCGCAGGTACGGCGCGAGGTCATCGATGTCGGCCGTCGAGCGGTCGGCTTTGCCCTCGTACCAGCCGTAGTACGAGTTGATCCCGAGCATGTCGAAGGCGTCGTAGGTCCGCTGTCGCGGGATGCCGGGGTAGGAGAGGATGTCGATCGAGACCGGCAGCGTCGGGTCCAGGTCGCGGGCCAGCGCGGCGGCGTTGCGCATCCAGACCTGCGACGTGCGCTGCTTGTCGGGCAGCGCCGTCAGCTCGTTGGCGACCGAATGCGTGATCACGGAGGGGTGGTTGCGTGCCTCGAGGATCGTCTTGCGTACGACGTCGAGCTCGAAGGAGCGCTGGCCTGGCGTGCGCAGCTGCTTGTCGCGGTGGTAGACCGGCGACTGCGCCCAGACGAGGATCCCCGCGGCGTCGAGGCGGTCCAGCAGGCGCTGGTCGAGCAGGTAGTGCGCGCGCGTGACGTTCGCGCCGAGCGCCTTGAGCTCCTCGACGGTGTTCTCGATGTCGGCGTCGGTCAGCGCCGGGCCCCGGCCCGGGATGTCCTCCTGCACCGACGCGCCGCGCAGGTCGAGCACGCGGCCGTTGAGGCGCAGCATCCCGTCGACGACCGCGACGGTGCGCAGCCCGATCCGGCGCCGGTCGAGCTGCACGACCTGACCGCCCGAGCGCGTCGCGACCGTCGCCGCGTAGAGGTTCGGGCTGTCGGGAGACCAGACCTTCGGGGCGCCGCGCACGGGCACCGCGAAGCGCACCCGCACGCGCTCGCCGGGCTGCAGCCGGCGCGGCGCGGCGCTGCCCTCGGACACGGTCCCGTCGCCCGCCCGCAGCCGCACAGACACCGACGGCGCCTGGATCGTGTCGCTCGCGTTCTCCAGCCAGCCGTCGACGAGCACGTTCCACGCGCAGGTCGATCGCACGCACACGCGCCGCGGCAGCAGGCCGGCGTCGTGCAGCACGACGGGCCCGCGCGCGACGAGCGAGACCGGGCGCGTGATCCCGCCCCAATTCCACCAGCCCTCGCGCAGCGCGCGCGAGCGGCGGTAGTCGACGCGCACGACGAGCGTGTTCGGCTCTCCGGGACGCAGACCGCGTGCCGGCAGCTCGAACGGGGTGTAGGGATCGCGGTGGATCCCGAGCTCGTCGCCGTTGAGCCAGACGCGCGCGATCCGCCGCACCTGCTCGAAGCGCAGCGCCCAGCTCAGGCCGGCCGGCGTCTGCGGCCCGCTGAACTTCAGCCGGTACCAGCCGATCGAGCCGTAGAAGACGTCGGGCTTCGTGCTCGCGTCGAGCACGTGCGGGATCGTCGCGGGCTCCCAGCCGAAGCCCTGCTCGCCGCTCTGCCAATTGGCGATCGTGCCCTGATCGTCCGGATCGGTGGCGAAATCCCAGCCCTGCGAGAGCGAGACCGGTCCGGGCGGGTCGGCGGCAAGCGCAGCGCCCGGGAGGACGAGCACGAGCGCGACGGCCACCGCGAGGGCGGAGATGAGGCGCACTGCGCCGACATGATGCCCGAAGCTCACGCCGGAACGTCCGGTTCCCGGCGCGCCAGAACTCGTGTCCAGGCCCGTGGCTGCTGACGATCTGCTCCGCCTCGATCGACAGAGCTTTCGCGGCGCTCATCAAACCTGGACGAATGTCGTATGAAGAAAGTAGGAGCTTCTTGCCGCTTTTCCGCTACAACCTGTGCAGACACGGACGTTCATCTATCTCTCGCGGGGCAGCACTGTGCGCGAGACGGGTGCCGAATCCGGCCCTAACGATCACCAAGGAAGGTCGGCATGGAAGCCACCGCACCAGCGGCCGGACGGCGAACGCCGTCGGCGCTCTTCGTCGCGCTCGCAGCGCTCATGTTCGCCGCGCTTCTCGGTGCTGCGCCGGCCCAGGCCGCCGACCAGTGTCGTCCCGGCGCGATGCTGTCCCCCCTCCCGTTCTCGACGTTCCAGGGCGCCGACGGCGACCAGTGCAACATCACGGGTACTGCCGGCAGCTACGACTGGCAGCAGATCGTCGCCGACGGCGGCTTCGGCAGCGGCGGTGGCACGGCGCTGATCGACAACGACACCGCGACGGGGCTGAACGTCTTCACGGGTGGCTCCAAGGAGGAGAAGCCGAAGGACTGGGGCTTCAACAGCGACTTCCCGAACAACAAGACGAACATCCTCGCGGCCTGGGGCTACCCCGACGCCCAGCCCAACCACCTCTTTTTCTACCTCGCCTTCGCTCGTGAGGAGGCCAGCGGGTCGGTGAACTACAGCTTCGAGCTCAACCAGAACGCGCCGAGCGAGACCTTCACGACGTCGACCGGCGCCACAGCGATCAAGCGCCGCGCGGGCGACATCCTCATCGCCTACGACCGCACCGGCAACTCCAGCGTCGTCATCAAGCTGTGCCGCTGGGTCCCCACCGATCCAGCCGCCGCGTGGCTGCTGGGAACATGGTCCAACTGCACCGACCTCACCGCGAGCGGTCTCGCACAGGGCGAGACGAACCTCAACTTCCCGATCACGAACTTCCTTCAGGGCGGCGGCACGCTCGCTGCCGGCCAGTTCGGCGAGGCCGCGATCGACCTCACCGCTGCGCTGAACCTCGGCGGCCCCGGCCAGGCGCCGTGCGCGGATTTCGGTGCCTTCTGGGTGCGCTCACGCCAGTCGGGCTCGATCACCTCGGACCCATCGGACTTCATCGCGCCGAGCAAGGTCGGTGTCAACAACTGCGGCCGGGTCGTCATCAAGAAGACGACCGTCGGTGCGGCCACCGTGCCGCCGACGAAGTTCGACTTCACCACGGACGTCGATGCGATCGCCGAAGGCTCTCCCGACACGACGCCGACCGCGTTCGAGCTCGCCGGCGGCGACACGGAGACGATCGTCAAGGTCCAGCCGGGCACCTACACCGTCGCCGAGACGGATCCCGGCTCCAAGGGCTACGACCTCACCGGCCTGTCCTGCACGGAGACCGGCGCGGTGACGAACGTTCCCACGACGACATCCCTGGCGACGCGCACAGCAACGCTCAAGGTCGACTCCGGCGAGGAGGTCACGTGCATGTACACGAACACCCGCCGCGGCCAGATCATCGTCGAGAAGCAGACGCTGCCCGACGGCGATCCCGAGTCCTTCGGCTTCACGACGACGGCGACGGGTGCGGGACCGTTCGCCCTGACCGACGGCCAGACCGAGACGATCGACGTCCTGCCCGGCATGTACACGGTGGCCGAGGACGCCGAGAGCGGCTGGTCGCTGTCGAACCTGACCTGCGACGACGCCGACAGCACCGGCTCCACCGCCACGCGCACCGCGACGTATCGCGTCGCCGCCGGTGAGACGGTGACGTGCACGTTCACGAACACGAAGGCCGGCAGGCTGGTCGTCGAGAAGCAGACGCTGCCCGACGGCGATGCGGCTTCGTTTGGCTTCACGACGACGGCGACGGGTGCGGGCACGTTCGCGCTGACCGACAACGGCACCGAGGGTCGTGACGTCGCGCCGGGTTCGTACACGGCGACGGAGAACGTGAAGGCCGGCTGGGAGCTGACGGGGCTGTCCTGCGACGATCAGAACAGCACGACGAGTAAGCCCAACCGCAAGGCGACGTTCGATGTGTCGCCCGGTGAGACGGTGACGTGCACGTTTACGAACACGAAGGACGGCCGTCTGGTCGTCGAGAAGCAGACGCTGCCCGACGGCGACGCGGCTTCGTTTGGCTTCACGACGACGGCCTCGGGTGCGGGCACGTTCTCGCTGACCGATGGTGGTACGGAGTCGCGTGACGTCGCGCCGGGTTCGTACACGGCGACGGAGAGCGTGAAGGCCGGCTGGGAGCTGACGGGGCTGTCCTGCGACGATCAGAACAGCACGACCGAGCAAGCCCGACTCGCACCGCGACGTTCGATGTGTCGCCCGGTGAGACGGTGACGTGCACGTTTACGAACACGAAGGACGGCCGTCTGGTCGTCGAGAAGCAGACGCTGCCCGACGGCGACGCGGCTTCGTTTGGCTTCACGACGACGGCCTCGGGCGCGGGCACGTTCTCGCTGACCGACAACGGCACCGAGGGTCGTGACGTCGCGCCGGGCACGTACACCGCGACGGAGAACATGAAGGCCGGCTGGGAGCTCACGGGGCTGTCCTGCGACGATCAGAACAGCACGACGAGCAAGCCGACCCGGACCGCGACGTTCGATGTCTCGCCCGGTGAGACGGTGACGTGCACGTTTACGAACACGAAGGACGGCCGTCTGGTCGTCGAGAAGCAGACGCTGCCCGACGGCGATGCGGCTTCGTTTGGCTTCACGACGACGGCCTCGGGTGCGGGCACGTTCGCGCTGACCGACAACGGCACCGAGGGTCGTGACGTCGCGCCGGGTTCGTACACGGCGACGGAGAACGTGAAGGCCGGCTGGGAGCTGACGGGCCTGTCCTGCGACGATCAGAACAGCACGACCGATAAGCCCAACCGCAAGGCGACGTTCGATGTGTCGCCCGGTGAGACGGTGACGTGCACGTTCACGAACACGAAGGACGGCCGTCTGGTCGTCGAGAAGCAGACGCTTCCCGACGGCGATGCGGCTTCGTTTGGCTTCACGACGACGGCGCTCGGGTGCGGGCACGTTCTCGCTGACCGACGGTGGTACGGAGTCGTCGTGACGTCGCGCCGGGCACGTACACGGCGACGGAGAACATGAAGGCCGGCTGGGAGCTGACGGGGCTGTCCTGCGACGATCAGAACAGCACGACGAGCAAGCTGACCAGGACCGCGACGTTCGATGTCTCGCCCGGTGAGACGGTGACGTGCACGTTTACGAACACGAAGGACGGCCGTCTGGTCGTCGAGAAGCAGACGCTTCCCGACGGCGATGCGGCCTCGTTTGGCTTCACGACGACGGCGACCGGCGCGGGCACGTTCTCGCTGACCGACGACGGCACCGAGGGTCGTGACGTCGCGCCGGGCACGTACACGGCGACGGAGAACGTGAAGGCCGGCTGGGAGCTGACGGGCCTGTCCTGCGACGATCAGAACAGCACGACCGATAAGCCCAACCGCAAGGCGACGTTCGACGTCTCGCCCGGCGAGACGGTGACGTGCACGTTTACGAACACGAAGGACGGCCGTCTGGTCGTCGAGAAGCAGACGCTTCCCGACGGCGACGCTGCTTCGTTTGGCTTCACGACGACGGCGACGGGTGCGGGCACGTTCTCGCTGACCGACAACGGCACCGAGGGTCGTGACGTCGCGCCGGGCTCGTACACGGCGACGGAGAACATGAAGGCCGGCTGGGAGCTGACGGGGCTGTCCTGCGACGATCAGAACAGCACGACGAGCAAGCCTGACCGGACCGCGACGTTCGATGTGTCGCCCGGTGAGACGGTGACGTGCACGTTCACGAACACGAAGGACGGCCGTCTGGTCGTCGAGAAGCAGACGCTTCCCGACGGCGACGCGGCTTCGTTTGGCTTCACGACGACGGCGACGGGCGCGGGCACGTTCTCGCTGACCGACAACGGCACCGAGGGTCGTGACGTCACGCCGGGCACGTACACGGCGACGGAGAACGTGAAGGCCGGCTGGGAGCTGACGGGGCTGTCCTGCGACGATCAGAACAGCACGACCGATAAGCCCACCCGTACGGCGACGTTCGACATCTCGCCCGGCGAGACGGTGACGTGCACGTTTACGAACACGAAGGACGGCCGTCTGGTCGTCGAGAAGCAGACGCTGCCCGACGGCGACGCGGCCTCGTTTGGCTTCACGACGACGGCGACCGGTGCGGGCACGTTCGCGCTGACCGACAACGGCACCGAGGGTCGTGACGTCGCGCCGGGTTCGTACACGGCGACGGAGAACGTGAAGGCCGGCTGGGAGCTGACGGGGCTGTCCTGCGAGCGATCAGAACAGCACGACGAGTAAGCCCAACCGTACGGCGACGTTCGACGTCTCGCCCGGTGAGACGGTGACGTGCACGTTTACGAACACGAAGGACGGCCGTCTGGTCGTCGAGAAGCAGACGCTGCCCGACGGCGACGCGGCTTCGTTTGGCTTCACGACGACGGCGACCGGTGCGGGCACGTTCGCGCTGACCGACAACGGCACCGAGGGTCGTGACGTCGCGCCGGGTTCGTACACGGCGACGGAGGGCGTGAAGGCCGGCTGGGAGCTGACGGGGCTGTCCTGCGACGATCAGAACAGCACGACGAGCAAGCTGACTCGGACCGCGACGTTCGATGTGTCGCCCGGTGAGACGGTGACGTGCACGTTTACGAACACGAAGGCCGGCCGGCTGGTCGTCGAGAAGCAGACGCTGCCCGACGGCGACGCGGCCTCGTTTGGCTTCACGACGACGGCGTCGGGTGCGGGCACGTTCTCGCTGACCGACAACGGCACCGAGGGTCGTGACGTCGCGCCGGGCTCGTACACGGCGACGGAGAACGTGAAGGCCGGCTGGGAGCTGACGGGCCTGTCCTGCGACGATCAGAACAGCACGACCGATAAGCCCACCCGCACGGCGACGTTCGACGTCTCGCCCGGCGAGACGGTGACGTGCACGTTTACGAACACGAAGGACGGCCGTCTGGTCGTCGAGAAGCAGACGCTGCCCGACGGCGATGCGGCCTCGTTTGGCTTCACGACGACGGCCTCGGGTGCGGGCACGTTCGCGCTGACCGACAACGGCACCGAGGGTCGTGACGTCACGCCGGGTTCGTACACGGCGACGGAGAACGTGAAGGCCGGCTGGGAGCTGACGGGGCTGTCCTGCGACGATCAGAACAGCACGACGAGCAAGCTCACCCGGACCGCGACGTTCGATGTGTCGCCCGGCGAGACGGTGACGTGCACGTTTACGAACACGAAGGCCGGCCGTCTGGTCGTCGAGAAGCAGACGCTTCCCGACGGCGACGCGGCCTCGTTTGGCTTCACGACGACGGCGCTCGGGCGCGGGCACGTTCTCGCTGACCGACGGTGGTACGGAGTCGCGTGACGTCGCGCCGGGCACGTACACGGCGACGGAGAACGTGAAGGCCGGCTGGGAGCTGACGGGCCTGTCCTGCGACGATCAGAACAGCACGACCGATAAGCCCAACCGCAAGGCGACGTTCGACGTCTCGCCCGGCGAGACGGTGACGTGCACGTTCACGAACACGAAGGACGGCCGTCTGATCGTCGAGAAGCAGACGCTTCCCGACGGCGACCCGACGCGGTTCGACTTCACCACGAGCGCCGCCGGCAGCCCCTCGTTCAAGCTGTCCGACGGGCAGACCGAGGCACGCGACGTCAAGCCAGGCACGTACACCGCCGGTGAGGCGACGGCATCGGGCTTCCGCCTCGACGACGTCGCGTGTGACGACGCGGACAGCACCGGCGACAAGCCGAGCCGCACGGCGACGTACAGGATCGCCCCCGGCGAGACGGTGACGTGCACGTTCCTCAACCGCACGATCAGCGGCAACGCGGTCGTCGTCAAGGCCGGCAACGAGTGGGCCTACCACGGCGACACGCTGACCTTCACGTTCACCGTCAACAACGCCGGCCAGAGCCCGCTGACGAACGTGGCGGTCAGCGACGACCGCTGCGCGCCGGTGACGCTGAAGGCCAAGCGCGACATCAACGGCAACCCGGACACGACCCCCGATGTGCTCGACCTCACCGACACGTGGGTCTACGAGTGCACGATGTCGGCCCCGGCCCACACCATCGGTGAGGCGAACCCGATCGTCAATACCGTCACCGTGGGCGCGCTGGACGAGTTCCAGCGGCCGGTGTCCGACACCGACCAGCACTCGACGCTGCTGATCCACCCGGCGATCGCGATCGACAAGAGCGGTCCCGCGACGGCGCAGGCCGGCCAAGCGGTCCAGTACACGCTCGTCGTCACGAACCCGGGCGACGTGCCGTTCCTGGCGCCGAACGTCAACGTGAGCGACGCGCTGTGTCAGGCTCCGCCGGTGCTCGGCACGACCAACGCTGACACCACACCGGGCCAGCTCGACCCCGGCGACACGTGGACGTACACGTGCACGGTGCAGACGCTCGTCGGCCAGACGGCCGTCGACAACGTCGGGATCGTGACCGCGACGGACAGCTACGGCGGCCAGGAGGTCACCGACGACGACCCGGCGACGACGCAGCTCACGCAGCCGCCCGTCGTCACGCCCGCGCCGCCGGCGGCGTCGCTCACGCCGTCCGGCACGCCCGTGGCGCGCCAGGTCGCGCTTGCGGTCCCCGTCGCGACCGCCCGCCTCAGCGGACCCAAGCGCTGCGTGTCCGGTTCGTTCGAGACGAAGGTGACCGGACGCAACATCGCGAAGGTGCTGTTCCTGCTCGACGGCAAGAAGCTCAAGACCGTCACGAGCATCCGCAACCGGACCGTGTTCAAGGTGCGGATCAACCCGCGCGGCCAGAGCGGCAAGGCGCACCGCGTCGTCGCGAAGGTGACGTTCAACGCCGCCACGCAGAAGCCGTCCCGGACGCTGCGGTTCATCTACCTCGGCTGTGCGAAGCAGGCCACCGCGCCGCAGTTCACGGGGTGACGTGACCGGAGCCTCCCGTACAGCAGCCGCGCTGAGTTGCGCCCTCGCCCTCATGGGCGGAGGCGCGGCTCGTGCTGCTGCCGCTCCCGACCAGCGTCCGGTGCGCCCGATCGCGTCGCAGATCGCGCTCGGCAACGAGCGGCTGTCCGACGAGGAGCGCGTCACGCGCTATGCCAACGCGGTGCTGCGCTCGCCGGTGCGCGCGAAGCCGACGCGGAGCTCGCGCGCCTTCGCGCATCTGCACTTCCAGACCGAGGACGGACCGCTGGAGGTCTACCTCGTGCTTGAGAGCCGACGTGACGCGCGCGGGCGCTTGTGGCTGCGCGTGCGCGTGCCGATGCGCCCCAACGGCCGCAGCGGGTGGGTCGAGCGCCATGCGCTCGGCGAGCTGCGCGCGGTGACGACGAAGCTGCGCGTCAACCGCACGACGCTGCGCGCCACGCTGTACCGCTCAGGGCGCAAGATCTGGTCCTCGCCGATCGGCGTCGGCACGCCCTCCACGCCGACGCCGGCTGGCCGCTTCTGGATCCGCGAGCGGCTGCGCAACCTCGGCGGCGGCACGATCTACGGCCCGTGGGCGTTCGGGACCGCCGCCTACTCGGTGCTCAGCGACTGGCCCGGTGGCGGCGTCGTCGGCGTCCACGGCACGAACCAGCCGCAGCTCATCCCCGGGCGCCCGTCGCACGGCTGCATCCGGGTGCCGAACGACCGCATCGCACGGCTCGCGCGGCTTATGCCGATCGGAACGCCGGTCCAGATCATCTAGCCCGCCGGCGAGGACCGCGATGTCGAGTCCAGCCGTATACAGGTCACGCGACATGATTCATGTCCTCGCGCAGTGATGTCGCATCAGGTGCGCCATACGCCCCTCGCTTCGACACGACCCGGAGGACAGCACGTGCGATCCCGGCTGCGCGTACTCACCGCGCTGCACCCGGTGCCCGCTACCTCGCCGACCAACCCTCGAGCCGCTCGGCGAGCCGGTTCATCCCGCGCGCGCGCGCCCCCGCCGCCGCAGCCGCCCCGTCCAGCGGCGCGTCGGCGGGCCGCCGGAGCTCGATCGCGCGCAGCGTCGCGATGTCCTTGAACGCGCGCAGCGCGTCGGGGTCGCCGGTCAGCGCGCCGGCCTGGCGCGGGGTCATCCTGCCGGGCTTCGCGGCCGCCGCGATGACCCCTTCGAGCGTGCCGTGCTCGCGCAGCAGGTCGCGCGCCGTCTTGGCGCCGATCCCCTTCGCGCCCGGCAGCCCGTCGGACGGGTCGCCGCGCAGGGCGATGAAATCGGGCACCTGCCCGGGCTCGATGCCGTAGCGCTCGCGCACGCCCGCGCTGTCGACGACCTCGGGCCCGTCCTTGCCGCCGCGCGGAAAGAGCACGGTCACCGCGTCGCCGACACACTGGAACATGTCGCGGTCGCCGGTGAACAGCAGCGCCTCGCCGCCCGCGGCCGTCTCGACCTCAGCCAGCGATCCGAGCAGGTCGTCGGCCTCCAGGTCGCCGGCCGACAGGCTCTGCCAGCCGAACGCCGCGAAGAACCCCGGCGCGTCGCGCCACTGGCGCTCGAGCTCGTCGGGCATCGGCGGGCGATCGGCGTGGTAGGGCTCGAACAGCTCGGTGCGGTAGTCCGCCGCCTCCGCGCCCCAGCACAGGACGACGGCGCGCGGCGCGTAGCGCTCGATCGTGAACAGGATCAGGTTCGCGGTCCCCAGCAGCGCGTTGACCGGATGGCCGTCGCCGTCGGTGATGCTCTTGGGCAGCGCGAAGAACGCGCGGTACATGAGCGACGGTGCGTCGACGGCGAGCAGCGGGGCGGGCACGCGCACAAGGCTAGGGCCTATGCTGCCGCGCCATGCTCACGATCACAGGCCTGGACGAGATGCGCGCGCAGGTCGGCGAGGAGCTCGGCGTCAGCGACTGGCACGAGGTCACGCAGACCGACATCGACGCCTTCGCCGAGGTCACCGGCGATCACCAGTGGATCCACACCGACCCGGCGCGCGCGACGCAGACGCCGTTCGGCGGCACGATCGCCCACGGCTACTACACGCTCTCGCTGCACCCGCGCTTCGCCGCGCAGATCGTCGCCTTCGAGGGTTTCGCGTTCGCGGTCAACTACGGCCTCAACAAGGTCCGCTTCCCGGCCCCGCTGCCGGTCGGAAACCGCGTTCGCATGCGCGCCACGCTCGTCGACGTCGAGGACGTCGTCGGCGGCGCCCAGGTCACGATGCGGCTGACGTTCGAGGGCGAGGGGGCGCTGAAGCCCGTCGCCGTCGCCGAGCAGCTCACGCGCGTCTACAGCGCCGGCTGACCGGCGCTCAGCGCACGAGCACGCGCGGGCCCGCCGCACCGCCGTACAGCACGCGGTACAGGCCGCGCAGCCGCAGCCGTGCCGCGTAGCGACCGCTCGCCCGCACCGGCACGTCGAATCGCGTCACCCACGTCGCGCCGGCGCGGCGCTGCACGGTCACGAAGCTGCGCCCGGGCGTCGCCGGGTCGACGCGGCCGCTCAGCGTCGCCAGTCCGCGTGCCAGCGACGCCGCGCGCGCCAGCCGCGGCGTCGCCCCGCCGGTCGGCGTCCCCGCCGCCTTCGGCGCGTTGCCGTCGCCGCGCGTGGCGCTCGCGGTGATGACGGTGAAGCGCGCCCACGTGTCGTACAGGCCGAGCTTGCGCCGCAGCGTCGGCCCGCTGACGTTCGTGCGCCCGCCGCTGCCGACGATCTGCGCTCGCACGACGCGCGGCGAGCGGCCGCGGCTCAGCACCTTGATGCGCCGCAGCGATCCCTTCACGAGCCTGCCCAGGCGCCGCTGCGCCGAACGCAGGCTCATCTGCCGCGTCCAGCGGTGGCGCGGCGATCCGCTGTCGTAGGGATCGTCGACCGAGCGCAGATAGGGCGTCGGCTCCGCGCCGAGGAACGAGTTCTCGACGTCCTCGGTGCGCCCTCCCGAGGTCGAGAAGTAGTACGTGACGATCGGCTTGCCCTCGAACACGACGACGTCGCCCGCCGTCGCCGCGACCGCCGCGTCGGTCGGCGCGGTCTCGCCGGCGATGCCGTTGTAGACCTGCGAGCGCGTGTCGGCGTACTGGTCGAAGCCGTCACCGGCCTTCGTCGTCGCCAGCGCGTAGGTCCGCGCCGCGACGGCCTGCGCGCGCAGCGCCGCCTGCGGCCAGCCCGACGGCATCTCGCCCGCGACGACGCCGCGGATGTAGTCGTCGAGGCCGAGCGCGTTGATCGCCGAGACCCCGCCCAGCGCCGAGCCGCGCAGCTGCAACTGGCCGCGGTAGCGCCCGTCGACGGCAGCGTTGCCGCTGCGGCCGTCGATCTGAAATCCGCCGCCGGCGCCGCTGATCGTCAACGGCGATGCATAGGTGCCCAGCTCGCGGCCGCCCGTGCTGCGCAGCGTGACCGCGCCGCTGAGGCCGCGCGTGGCGACGTAGCGCTGCGCCGGGTCCAGGCGCCGCCCGCCGGCCACCCCGGCCGCGTTTCTGAAGACGATCCGGCTCGCGGTCTTGAGCAGCACCCGCACCTGACCGCCGCCGCCCTGCAACCGACCGATCTGCGTGCCCGTGTAGTAGTGGCCCAGGATCTGCGCGTGATCGGCGCCCCGTTCGGCGAACCCGTACGCGCCGTACTGGCTCATGCCGACGCCGTGGCCGAAGCCCGCGCCCTTGATGACCAGCCGCGAGGCGCCCTGCGCGGGCGCGGCCGCCCAGGCCGCGAACACGGTGACGAGCAGGATGGCGAAGCGCTGCATCGCCTTACCGGACACGCCGGGGGGCCGCGAGTTGCGTCCGCTGGACTGTTGGGTACGTCGCATGCGTGCAACCCGAGCCTAGATGGTTGATTGCGCGGCGGGTGCGGTCGCAGGCGAGCCGCCTGCGCTCATGAACGTCGACGAGCACGAGACGTCGACGCGCCTGTGGACCCGATCTCGTCGGGCTGGCAGAGTCCGTCGTGATGGCAGCCTCGCGCAGCGATTCAGCATCGGACCGCGGCCGCCACCGGCGCCGCGCGCCGGATCTCGACGTACCCTCGGTGATCGTGTCTCGGATCGACTGCTTCGTCGACCTCGCGATCTCCGACAACTCGGGCAGGAGTCGGTGATCGGCACGTGAGCAGCGAGCGCGATGTGCTCGACGCGGTTCCCAAGCAGCTCTACATCGGCGGCGAGTGGCGCGACGGCGCGGGCGGCGAGACCGTCGCGGTCGAGGACCCGGCGACCGGCGAGACGATCGCCCACGTCGCCGACGCCACGCCGGAAGATGCGCTCGCCGCGCTCGGCGCCGCACACGACGCGTTCCGCGGCGACTGGCGCCAGAGCGGGCCGCGCGAGCGCTCGGACATCCTGCGCAGCGCCTACGAGGCGATCATGGACCGTGCCGACGAGCTGGCGCTGCTGATGACGCTCGAGATGGGCAAGCCGCTGGCGGAGTCCAAGGCCGAGATCGCCTACGGGGCGAGCTTTCTGCGCTGGTACGCCGAGGAGGCGGTGCGCCTCGACGGCCGCTTCACGATGCACGAGGCGGGCCCGGCCAGCGGTCGCCTGCTGACGATGCGCCAGCCCGTCGGTCCGTGCGTCTTCATCACACCGTGGAACTTCCCGCTGGCGATGGGCACGCGCAAGATCGGCCCGGCGATCGCCGCCGGCTGCACGATGGTCGTCAAGCCCGCCAAGCTGACGCCGCTGTCGATGCTCATGCTCGCGCGCATCCTCGAGCAGGCCGGGCTGCCGGGCGGCGTGCTGAACGTCATCACGGCGCGCTCGTCGGGCGCCGTGATGGAACCGGTCATCCGCGACCCGCGCACACGCAAGCTCTCGTTCACCGGCTCGACGGAGGTCGGTCGCAAGCTCATCGAGCAGTCCGCCGAACAGGTGCTGCGCGTCTCGATGGAGCTCGGCGGCAACGCGCCGTTCGTCGTCTTCGAGGACGCCGACGTCGACGACGCGGTGCAGGGCGCGATGGTCGCCAAGATGCGCAACATCGGCGAGGCCTGCACGGCCGCCAACCGCTTTTACGTCGCGGAGCCGATCGCCGCCGAGTTCGCCGCCAGGCTCGCCGCCAGGATGGGCGCGCTGAAGATCGGGCGCGGCACGCAGGATGGCGTCGAGGTCGGCCCGCTGATCGACGAGGATCAGCTCGACAAGGTCCACGAGCTCGTCCGGGACGCCGTCGAGAAGGGCGCGCGCGTGCTGTGCGGCGGCGAGCGGGTCGACGGACCCGGCCACTTCTACAAGCCGACGGTGCTCGCCGACGTGCCCGCCGACGCGCGCCTGCTGAAGGAGGAGATCTTCGGACCGGTCGCTGCGATCAGGGCGTTTGCGACCGAGGAGGAGGCGATCGCGGCCGCCAACGACACCGAGTTCGGGCTCGTCGCCTATCTCTACACCTCCGACGTCAAGCGCGCGCTGCGCGTCAGCGAGCGGCTCGAGACGGGGATGATCGGGCTCAACCAGGGCCTGGTCTCCAACGCCGGGGCCCCGTTCGGCGGCGTCAAGCAGTCGGGCATCGGTCGCGAGGGCGGGCCGGAGGGCATCGCCGAGTACGTCGACCTCAAGTACGTGGCGATCGCAACGGATTAACCCGCCGCCAACAGAGATGGCGTTAGATGCTGGATCGAAGGGCATCCTTGGCGCGTCGAAGCTCGGTCGATGACAGGCCTGCAAGCAGACACCGAACCCAACGGCGTCCAGCCAGACGCCCGTCGCTACGTCGCGTACCTGATCTTCGGCGGCCTCGCGCTGCTGCTGCTCGTGATCATCGTCGTCGGCGTGACGGCCTACGGCGGCGACGACGATGACGCCGGCGCGGCCGGCGATCGGGCCGCGAGGGTGAGCACGCTCCCGGTCTACTGGACGGTGCGGCGCGGTGACACGTACGACCGGATCGCCCGCAAGACGGGCCTGTCGGTGAGCGACCTCGAGACGTTCAACCCGTCCGTCGACCCGACGACGATCCAGCCCGGACAGCGCCTGAAGCTGCGCCTGAAGGTCCCCGCGCCCAAACCCAAGCCGCTGGGCCCGAAGTACGTCACCGTGCGCAGCGGCGACTCCTACGGCTCGATCGCCGCGAAGACCGGCAAGAGCATCACCCGCCTGCAGCAGCTCAACCCCAAGCTCAAGGCGACGGCGCTGCAGCCCGGCGACCGCGTGCGCCTGCGCTGAGCGCGGGTCTAGTGCTCCCCGGGCTCCGGCGGCTCCACCGGCGGCCTGACCGCCGGCAGCCCGTCGAGGCTCTCCGCGTTGCGCTCGGCGGCGAACGCCGCGTAGCCCTCGACCCCCATCGTGCGCACGCGCTTGCGCGCCGACAGCGTGCTGTGCGGCCGCTGGCCCTCGTACTCCATCAGCGGCACGCCGTACCCGCACGAGTCGGCGATCCGCGTCACCTCGACGCGCACGATCGCGCGCCGCGCCTCGGGGATCGAGGGATCCTCGAAGGCGGCCTCCTCGAGCAGCGCGTCGAAGCCGTCGTCGCCCGGGCACAGCAGCTCGCCGCGGCCGTGCAGCCGCACGATGCGCGGTGGACCGCTGAACGCACACAACATCACGACGATTCGTCCGTTCTCACGTAGATGCGCGATCGTCTCCGCCCCGCTGCCGTAGATATCGAGGTATGCGACCGTCGTCGGCCCCAGCACCCGCAGCGAGCCGATCGGGCCCTTCGGCGAGACGTTCACGTGGCCGTCCTGCGCCAACGGCGCGCTGCCGACGAAGAACAGCGGCTGGCGCGCGATCCAGCCTGCGAGATGCTCGTCGATCGTGTCGTAGTGGCGGGCCATGGTGAACTCCGACGCGTCCAGCACGCCCGTTGGGGTGACGTGCTTCGTGGTCCGGAACGCTACATTCTGCCCGGCCGCACCAATTGCAGGCGGACGGGTCGTCCGCGCCCGCTGCGCTCTGTCGCGCGATGTGCGGCCGCAGGAGCTTGAGGTCAAACGATGAACGGGTCCGGGTGAGGAGGCTGATGATGCGAGCCGTGGTGGGTGGGGTCTGCGTGCTGCTCGCCGTGCTCGCCGGCGTCCTCGTCATGGTCTCGTCGGCCGAGTCGGAGGCGGTCGCCACCCCGGTCGTGCTCGCGCCGCACGGCGGCGCCCCGGCGATCTACGCCGGACCGGGCGAGCGCGCGCAGCTCGACGGCCTCTGGCGCGTGCGCCGAGATCGCGACGACACCGGCCTCGACAAGGGCTTTCAGGCCGGCAACTTCGGCGGCGAGCTGATCCGCACGCCGTTCGTGCCCGACGCGACGAAGATCAGCGGCCGTCGCGGGATCGCGTTCTTCCGCGGCACCATCGCCTGGTACCGGACGAAGGTCGATGTCCCCGTCGACGGCAGCTACGCGATCCGCTTCGAGTCGGTCAACCACAAGGCGCAGGTCTTCGTCGACGGCAAGCGTGTCGCGACCAACACCGGTGAGTACCTGCCCTTCGAGGCGAAGATCTTCCTCAGGGCCGGCCAGCGCCACTCGCTCGTCGTACGCGCCGACTACCGCGGCCCGACCGCGATGAAGCGCGACGGCTGGCACCGGCTGTGGTTCAACTTCGGCGGCATCAACCGCGGCGTCAGCATCCGCCGCATCGGGCCCAGCGAGCTGCTGCATCCGACGATCCGCACGCGCCTGTCCGGCGGCGCGGCGCTCGTGAACATGACCGTGCATGTCCACAACAACGGCGAGCCGCGCCAGCTCGCGGTCAGGGGCACGCTGGCCCGCGGCGACCGCACGGTCGAGTTCGACTTCCCGGCGACGGCGATCGCCAAGGAGGGCACCGAGGTCCTGCAGGCGTCGACGCGCGTCGACGACGCCGCGCTCTGGTCGCCCTCGTCCCCGGACCTGTGGGAGCTGTCGCTGCAGGTCCCGGGTGAGGCGACGTATCGCGCCCGCGTCGGCCTGCGCGAGGTCAAGGCCGACGGCGCCCGCCTGCTGCTCAACGGTGCGCCGGTCCGCCTGCGCGGCGCCTCGATCCACGAGGACGCCTTCGGCCGCGGCGACGGGCTGCGCCCCGCCGACCAGGACCGCATCGTCGCGCAGCTCAAGGCGATCGACGCCAACGCGACGCGCAGCCAGCACCCGCTCGATCCCGGCCTGCTCGAGCGCCTCGACGCCGCCGGGATCATGGTCTGGCAGGGCGTCGGCCCGACCGACGCCCCCGGCGCCTGGACGTCGCGCGGTGAGCGGCGCATCCGAGTCGCCAAGGAGCGCGTGCGCACGACGTTGCGCCAGACGCAGATGCACCCCTCGATCATCACCTGGAACCTCGCCAACGAGGTTGCCGGCGGCGGCCATCCGAAGGGCCAGATCCCGTACGTCGACTCGATGGCCGAGGAGCTGCACCGGACCGACCCCAGCCGTCCCGTCGCGCTCGACATCTGGGGCGCGCACCCGCCGCGCAAGACCTCCCGGATCTACAGCAACATCGACATGATCGGCTGGACGAACTACATCGGCTGGTACGAGGCGACGCACGCGCCCGGCTCGGAGCTGCGCACCATGATCCGCACCCGGCTGGCGAAGCTGCGCGCGGTCTTCCCCGACAAGGTCATCGCGGTGACGGAGTTCGGCGCCGAGGCCAACGGCCGCAACGCGACGGCCAAGCCCGGCGGCTACGCCTTCCAGTCGCACCTGCTCGACCTGCACCTGCAGACGTACGGCTCGATCCCCAACCTCGCCGGCGCGCTCGTCTGGAACCTGCGCGACTTCGCCGTCGCGCCGACCTTCTACGGCGGCTCGATCAAGACCCAGGTCCCCGACATCAAGCTCGTCCGCGGCCTCAACCAGAAGGGCCTGTTCGACGTGCGCAACGACGCCAAGCCGTCGGTGCAGGTCGTCCGCGCGCGCCTCGCGGCCCAGGCCGCCGCCGACGGCGGGTAGCCGCTAGCGTTGGCGGTCGATGACCGACGACGCGAAAGGCCTGTGTGATGAGCGTGGCTGACCAGGAGCTGTGGGGCGGCGAGACGGCGAAGGCGGTCGAGAACTTCCCGGTGTCCGGCGAGCGCGTGCCGGTGAGCGTCATTCGCTGGCTGGCCGCGATCAAGGGCGCCGCGGCGCGCGTCAACGGCTACCTCGGCGGGCTCGACGAGGACATCGCCGAGCGGATCGCCGCGGCCGCCGACGAGATCGCCGCCGGCAAGCACGACGACCAGTTCCCGATCGACGTCTTCCAGACCGGCTCGGGCACCTCGACGAACATGAACGCCAACGAGGTCATCGCCAACCTCGCCGGCGAGGGCGTGCATCCCAACGACCACGTGAACATGGGCCAGTCGTCCAACGACGTCTTCCCCAGCGCGGTCCACCTCGCCGCGCTCGACGAGGCGACGAACACGCTCGTGCCGGCCCTCAGGCACCTCGAGCAGGCCTTTGCCGCGAAGGCCGAGGAGTTCAAGGACGTCGTGAAGTCCGGTCGCACGCACCTGATGGACGCCGTGCCGGTGACGCTCGGCCAGGAGTTCGCCGGCTACGCCGCGCAGATGCGGCTCGGCGTGCGGCGGGTCGGCAACGCACTGCCGCAGGTCGCGCAGATCCCGCTCGGCGGCACCGCCGTCGGCAACGGCCTCAACACCCACCCCGACTTCGCGCACCGCATCCGCGCGCGCCTGGAGGTCTCCAGCGGCCTGGGGATCCTGCCGCCCGAGGACCCGTTCGAGGCGCAGGCCAACCGCGACGCGCTCGTCGAGCTGTCCGGCGCGCTGAAGGTTGTCGCCGTCTCGCTGTCGAAGATCGCGATGGACCTGGCGCTGATGGGCTCGGGCCCGCGCGCGGGCATCGGCGAGATCTTCCTGCCGGAGCTGCAGAAGGGCTCGTCGATCATGCCCGGGAAGGTCAACCCGGTGCTGCCGGAGGTCGTGCTGCAGGTCGCCGCGCAGGTGATCGGCAACGACACGGCGATCACGATCGGCGGCATGCAGGGCAACTTCGAGCTCAACGTCCGCATCCCGCTGATCGCGCGCAACCTGCTGGCGTCGATCCACCTGCTGTCGACGTCCAGCCGGCTGTTCGCCGACAAGTGCGTCGCCGGCATCGAGGCGAACGTCGACGGCTGCACGCGCTCCTCGCAGTCGACGCTCGCCGCCGCCACCGCGCTGAACCCATACATCGGCTACGACAAGGGCGCCGCGATCGTCAAGGAGGCGGCGACGTCGGGGCGGATGCTGCGCGAGGTCGCGCTCGAGCACGGCGTCGACGAGGCGACCTACGACGAGGCGATGGACCTGCGCAAGATGGCGCGCGGCTCGGCGGCCGACGCGCAGTAGTGCTCGCGGACCCGTCCGCGCGTCAGAGGCAGAACGCGGTCAGCTCGCGCGCGACCCCGACCGGGTCGTCGTAGGCGAGCAGAAAGCCGGTGCCGGGCAGCACCCGCAGCTGGGCGTCGGGCAGCAGGTCGAGCGCCTCCTCGGCGCCGGCGAGCGGGTGGTAGCGGTCGCGGTCGGCCCACAGCAGCAGGACGGGCGTTCGGATCCGCACGTACGCCTCCAGCAGGTCGCTCTGCGCGCCGGCCGGCCAGCGCCGCACCCAGCGCGACCACGAGCGCGCGAGATTCGCGTTGCCCGCGACGTCCGCCGTCGCGTGACGCAGCAGGTCGCGCGCGGCCGGGTTGCCGCGCGAGGTGAGCTTCATCGCGTGGTCGGGGCGGTAGACGAGCGGCACCAGGCGGGCGGCGGCGCGGTCCAGGCCGGGCAGCGCGGCGGCGGGCGCGATCGAGCGCAGCGGTACCGGCAGGCGCGAGCGCGCCGGCGGACGGTGCAGGCGGTTGGGCATCAATACCAGGCGCGAGGGCGCGACCTGGCCGGTGACCGTCGCACGCAGCAGGATCTCCGCGCCGGCGCCGTGGCCGCCGACGATCGGATGGGGCCCGCACGTCTCACGGCAGAAGTCGGCCATCACCTCCGCCAGCCAGTCCTGCGTGTAGGGATGGCGCGGGCGATCCTCCGAGTCGCCGTGCAGCGGCAGGTCGGGCAGCACGAGCCGGAAGCGATCGGCGAGGTGCTCGACGAGCGGTGCGAACTCGCGGTGCGACAGCGCCGCGCTGTGCACGAGGCACAGGCCCGGCCCGACGCCCGCCTCGCGGTAGGCGATCCGCGCCCCGTCACGATGGTGATAGAGGCGAAGCTTCATCCGTCGCGCCGGCCGGCGCTGCGGCCTCGCCCGAGCGCCGCCAGCGATGCCGCGCGCGCGCCCGGGTCGAGCGTCGCGACCTGCTCGACGCGGCGCGCGAGCTGTGCCGCGATTGCGCCGCTGCTGCCGGCCACCCCGCGCGACACCGCGCCGGCGAGATAGCCGAGCGCGAAGGCGTCGTCGGGGTCCGAGCCGGCCATCGTGCGCAGCACGTCGGCGACGCGCACGTACAGCAGGCCGAGCGACTGCAGCTCTCCGTCGGTCTGCGCGGTCGCGACGCACGTCGCCAGGCGCGTGTCGCCGTCGAGCTCGATCGGCGGTCCGGCGCGCAGCGTCTTCAGCAGCGACGCCGGCGTGCCGAAGCAGGCCCCGGGGACGGCCTCGCGCTGCTGCCCGCAGGCGGCGAGCAGGAGCGCGAGGGGTACGACCCATCCGAGCCGACCGAGCATCGGCCGGATCCTAGTGGCCCATCCTGCAAGTCCATTCACGCTTGGGCTCCCGAGGATCACCCGCCAGCGAACACCCGAGAGCAAACGGACGTACAGGCGCAACCACCAGACCGGGCCGAGATCACAACGCGTCGGCGGCTACTGCGCGGTGGGCTTGCTGGCGACCGCGCTCGTGCCGCCCGAGCCGGCGGCGGAATCGGTCGCGACGGAGTCGGCGATCCGCCCCTCGATCGCGAGCTCGAAGTCGAAGTCGGCGGTGTCGGCATGGCGGTACTCCAGGCCGCGGCCGGCCAGCAGGCGGGCGAGCGCCTCGACGAAGCGCGCGTCGAGCTGGCGGCCGGCGACGCGGCGCAGCTCGGTCATCGCCTGAAAGGAGGTCATGCGGTCGCGGTAGGTGTCCTCCGCGGTCAGCGTGTCGTAGACCTCCGCGACGGCGACGATGCGCGCGATCTCCGGGATCTCGTCGCCCTTCAGCCGGTCGGGGTAGCCGCGGCCGTCGATGCGCTCGTGATGCGCGCGGACGATCTGCGCAACCGGGCCGTAGACGCCGAGGTCGCGCAGCAGTTCGGCGCCGAGCCCGGGGTGCTGGTGGATCGCCTCCCAGTCGTCGGGCGTCAGCGTCCCGTGGCGCTCCATGACGCGGTCGGGGAGCGCGAAGCGGCCGATGTCGTGCAACAGCCCGGCGGTGTGCGCGAGCTCGGCGTCGCGCTTGCTCATGCCGCACTGCAGGGCGATGTCGCGCGCGAAGGCGGCGACCGCTGCGCTATGGCGCGCCGTGCGGCTGTCGCGCCGGTCCAGCGAGCGCACGAGCGACGACAGCACGCCCCAGGACAGCGCCGCGTACTGGCCGGTGCGCTCGCGCGCGATAACGACGAGCCGTGACATGTAGGCGAACGCGATCAGGATCAGGACGACGAAGACGCTCGCCGCGAGACCGAGCTCCGTGTAGACGGCGGCGATCGAGACCGTCAGGGCGATCGTCAGGCCGAGCGACGGCAGCAGCTCGCGCGGCGGCTTGAGCATGCCGCGCAGCTCGAGGCCGTCCATCAGCGAGACGAGCGATCGCAGGAGGATGAAGTTCAGGGCGAGAAACCCGATCGCGACGAGCGCAAGCGCGAGCAGGTCGCCCGGGCTGCTGCCGTCCATGTCGCCGGCCATGGCGTCGAACGCGAGCGCGGCCAACACTCCGGGGACGGCCAGCGACGCGATGTTCAGCGGCAGGGCGCGCGTGCGGTACTGGCGCTTGATCCAGCCGCGGCCGAGGACGATCCACGCGCAGATCTCCGACACGACGACGATGACGAACACGGCCGCGGGGCCGAGGAAGACCGCGGCCAGCATGAAGCAGACGAAGGCGGCCGACACCTCGACCGTGCCCTCCCACCTCGCGCCGCCGAGCACGCCGGCGATCGCGCAGGCGCCGAGCACGAAGGTCAGGCCGTCGAGGAGGTTCTCCGGCGAGCTGACGACGACCGGAATCGACGCAACGACGATCGCGCACGCAAGCGCCACGACGAGTCGCGGACGGGACCGGATGGCGATTGCCGTCACGTCAAGACCTTAACCGGCCTTCACGCGACGGGGAAACCGAGATTCAGCCTGTACGGAAGCCGGCGCCGGTGGCGGCGATCAGCGCGATGGCGGTGAAGAGCGCGGGGCTGTACAGGCGGGACTTGAGGCTGGTCATCTCGACCTCCGGGGGGTGGTGATGGTGAACGGGCGCCTAACGTAGCCCAGGCGCCCGAAGTGGAGAGCTTCGCCGGACAAACATCTGCTGATTGGCAAACAGGCGCGATCAAACTGCACCGCTTCTCGGCCTAAATCCTGCGCATTGCAGTACTCGTCGTGCCTGTGCCTTGATCACAACCCCAGGTTTTGCCACGCGACGTGCCCGGGAGCAGGGCGCGCAGCATGTTGTCGTCGGGCGACGGCCTTGCGCGCCGCCGGCCGCGATGGCACGATTGCTGCCCGGAGCACACATCCGGACGCGTCCGGCACCACTCAACGCCATATTTTCGCCTCGAAGGTATGCATTCCCGTTCGGCGGGTTTGCATCGGTTAGGCCAGCCCCGACTATGTTCTTTCTCCATGCGGACGCTTAAGACCAGTGAGGCAGCTGCGCTGCTGAACGTCAGCCCGAACACGCTCCGCGCCTGGGAGCGGCGCTTCGGCTACCCAAAACCGCAGCGCTCGGCGGGACGCCACCGCCTGTACACGCACGGTGAGGTCGCAGCGCTTCGCGACGCGCTCCAGCAGGGGCTGTCGATCTCGTCCGCCGTCAGCCGTGCACGTGAGGCGCTCAGCACCGACACCCACACGCTCGTCGGCGCGCTCGCCGGCTTCGAGCTCGACCGCGCCGACAGCGCGATGGAGTCCGCGCTCGCGCTGCGCTCCGTCGAGCGCTCCGTCGAGGAGGTGCTGCTGCCCTCGCTCGACGAGCTCGGCGAGCGCTACGGGACCGACAGCGCACCGTGGGCGTTCGCGGCCCGCTGGGCCGACGGCTGGCTGCGCCGCGCGCAGCGCCTCGCGCCGCCGCCCGCTCGCCGCCTGGCGGTCCTCGTCGGCGACGCCACACGCAACGAGCTTGATCCCGACGCGCTCGCCGTGCGCGCGTTCGAGCTGTTCTGCGGTCGCTCCGGCGCCCGCGTCATGGCGCTGCCGGTCGGAGGCGTCTCGGGCCTGTCCGACGTCGTCGAGTCGCTGTCGCCCGACGCGGTCGTTATCGCCGGCGGGCACGTGCCCGACGACGACGTCGCGCTGTGGGCCTACCGTGTCCGTGCCGCCGCCGGCCCGCTGCCGATGGCGCTCTTCCGCCGCTCCCACCACGGCGCCAAGGTGCGCACGACCGGCACGCGGATCCTGCTCGACACGCCCTTCGGCGCGCACCGCCAGCTGCTGGCGCTGATCGACGACCGCCAGATCACGCGCGTGCACGAGGTCGCCGCGCTCTCCGTTCTTGATCGTGATCACGAGCGCCGGGAGGCACAGGCATGAGGCGCGTACGCGCGTTGCGTCCGGTCGAGGCCGACGACCGCGGCCTTGAGATCGTCTCGTTCTGCGGGCACTGCGCGCTGGCGCCCGAGCCCGTCGCCGACGCTCCGCCCTCGCGCGTCTGCGGCCACTGCGGTCTGGGACTCGTGCTGCGGGCCGCCGTCGATCTCGCGCCGCGTCGCGACGAGCCGTTTCTCGTCATCGACAACACGCTGTCGGTGTGCGCGGTGTCGGCCGCCGCCGAGGAGTTGCTCGACATCGACGAGACGACTGCCGTCAACAAGCACATCGCCGATTTCCTCGTTCCCGCCGACGCCAATGCATCCAGTGCCGAGAACCTCCTGGCGCTTCTGGTCGAGGTCGCGGGTGGCTCGGGCGAGCCCCGCGCGACGGTCGTTCGGCCGCGCCAGGAGTTCGGCGTGCGCTTCACGGCGCGGATCGGACCGTGCGGGCCGCCGCACGCTGCCTTGCTCGTGCTTTCCTAAGCGCGCCGAATTCCCTAACCTGTAGCGATCGACCCGCCCGCAGGAGACGTTGCGCTGCTTGCGCGAGGGTAGGCGAGCCTCGATACCACACGATGAGTGTTCTACGCACCCATGCCGCCGCGGCCATGTTGGGCGTTAGCCCGAATACCTTGCGGTCGTGGGAGCGCAGGTTCGGCTACCCGACACCGCGTCGCACCGCGGGCGGTCACCGCCAGTTCGACCTGGCCGAGGTCGAGGCGCTGCGCCAGGCCTTCGAGGAGACGCACAACGTGTCCTCGGCGATCTCGATCGCGCGCGAGCGCGGCAGTGGCCCCTCGTCGCCGACGCGCCTGCGCTCCGCGCTGCGTCGCTTCGAGGAGCTCGAAGCGGACCGGATCTTGGAGGAGAGCCTCGCGGTGCGCTCCGTGGAGCGCACCGTCGAGGAGGTTCTGCTGCCCGCGGTCGACGGCCTCGGGGGTCCTGAGGGCGAGTCGCCGTCGGCCGAGCTCGGCTTCGCCTGGCGCTGGGCGACGGGCTGGCTGGCCGCCGCCAAGCGCGTCGCGCCGGCGGCCACGCGGCCCGAGGGCGTGCTCATCTTCGACGCCAGCGCCCCCTGCGACATCGACGCGCTGCACGCGCAGGCGCTCGAGCTGTGCCTGCGCCGCGCCGGCATCCGCACGCTGATGCTGACCGCCGAGCTCGACGCCGGCCGCCTGGCCCACGTCCTGCAGGCGCTCAGCCCGCGCCTCGTCGTGCTGACGGGCCGCCGCGCCTGGCTGGACGCGCTCAACCGCATCGCCTACCAGTCACGCCGCGCATCCGAGCACGTCGAGGTCCTCGACTTCCGCGGCGCGCTGCCCGAGTCCGACCAATCGACGGTGCCGCGCCTGGGCACGAGCGCCGTCGGAGCCCGCGATCTGCTGCTCGCCCGGCTCAACGCGCGCGAGGCGACGGCCCGCCGTCGCCCCGGCCTCGCAGAGGTCGGATAAGGCCCGTAAACAGCGTCCGCCGCGACAGGTACGGTCCGCGGCGGGATGTTCATCGCATGACCCTCGTTCCCGGCGACCCGCTCGCGCATCGCGCCCTCGACTCGTTGCTGCGCGCCGAGGCATCCGTCCGCCGCCGCCTCAGCGCCGATCTCGAGCGCGAGGGCCTGTCGGCGACCGGCTTCTCGGTCCTCGTGATCCTCACGACGGCGGGCGGCGAACTCGAGCTGCGCCTGCTGCGCGCGCGCCTGCGCACGTCGAAGGCCAACGCGACCGAGGTCGTCACGACGCTCGAGAGCCGCGGCCTCGTGCACCGCGCCCGACTGCTGACCGATCGCCGCGCCGCCAGCGTCGCCATCACCCCGCGCGGCGGGGAGACCGTCGACCGGCTCTTCCCCGAGCACAGCGAGCGCGTGGCACAGGCGTTCGCCGTCCTCGACGAGGCCGAGAAGCGCTCGCTGGCCAGCATCTGCCGCAAGCTCGCGGCGTAGTCCCCGGCCTACACTGCATCACCAGATGGCCAAGCGCCCCGTCGATGCACAGGTGTCGTTCCCCGACCTCGAGCTGGCGGTCCTCGAGCGCTGGCGCGAGCGCGACGTCTTCGGCGAATCGCTGCGCCGCCGAGAGGGCGCCCGACCGTGGGTCTTCTGGGAGGGGCCGCCGACCGCGAACGGGCCGCCGGGGGTCCACCACGTCCTCAGCCGCGCCTTCAAGGACATCTTCCCGCGCTTTCGCACGATGCGCGGCTACTACGTCGAGCGCCGCGGCGGCTGGGACACGCACGGACTGCCGGTCGAGATCGCCGTCGAGCGCAAGCTCGGGATCAAGTCCAAGGCCGAGATCGAGCAGTACGGGATCGAGGCCTTCAACGCGCAGTGCCGCAAGTCGGTGTTCGAGTACCTCGAGGACTGGCAGAGGCTGACCGAGCGGATCGGCTTCTGGCTGGACATGGACGGTGCCTACCGCACGCTCGACCCGAGCTATGTCGAGTCGGTGTGGTGGTCGCTGAAGCAGATCGCCGACAAGGGGCTGTTGTACGAGGGCCACCGCGTCGTGCCGTACTGCCCGCGCTGCGGCACCGCGCTGTCCAGCCACGAGGTCGCGCTCGGCTACGAGGACGTCGAGGATCCGTCGGTCTACGTGCGCTTGCGCGTCGCGCAGGACGGCGGTCCGCTGCAGGCCGGCGACGAGCTGCTGATCTGGACGACGACGCCGTGGACGCTCGTCTCCAACGCCGCGGTCGCGGTCGACCCCGAGCTCGTCTACGTCCGCGCCAAGACCGGCACGCTCGAGGCGCCCGTCGTGCTCGCCGAGGCGCTGATCGAGAAGGTGCTCGGCGACCGCGAGGGCGTGCAGATCGTCGACCGCTTTCCCGGCGCCGCGATCGACGGTGTGCGCTACGAGCCGCCGTTCGCGTACCTGGGCGCCGACGAGTACGGCGAGCGCGGCCACACCGTCCTGCTCGCCGACTTCGTCAGCGCCGACGACGGCACCGGCCTCGTGCACACCGCGATCGCCTTCGGCGAGGACGACTTCCGGCTCGGCCAGCAGTACAAGCTCAACGTCGTCAACCCGGTCCGGCTCGACGGCACGTACGACGAGCGCATCGGCCCCTACGCGGGCCGCTTCGTCAAGGACGCCGACGCAGACCTGATCGCGGACCTCGACAGGCGCGGGCGCCTCCTGCGCGCCGAGGTCTACGAGCACTCCTATCCGCACTGCTGGCGTTGCTCGACGCCGCTGCTGTACTACGCCAAGCCGGCCTGGTTTCTGCGTACGTCGCAGATCCGCAACCAGCTGCTGGCCTCCAACGAGCAGGTCACATGGCATCCCGAGCACATCAAGCACGGGCGCTTCGGCAACTGGCTGGAGAACAACGTCGACTGGGCGCTCTCGCGCGAGCGCTACTGGGGCACGCCGCTGCCCGTCTGGCGCTGCGACAGCGATCACGTCACCGTCGTCGGCTCGCTCGACGATCTCGAGCAGCGCTCCGGCGTGCGGCTGGAGGACCCGCACCGCCCGTTCGTCGACGACGTGACGTTCCCCTGCCCGGTGTGCGCGCAGACCGCGACGCGCGTGCCCGACGTGATCGACGTCTGGTTTGACTCCGGCGCGATGCCGTTCGCCCAGCGCCATGCCCCGTTCGACGGCGACACGGAGATCGACGGCCTCTATCCGGCGGACTTCATCTGCGAGGCGGTCGACCAGACGCGCGGCTGGTTCTACTCGCTGCTGGCGGTCAGCGCCCTGCTGCGCGGGGGCGAGGTGGCCTACGAGAACGTCGTCTGCCTCGGGCTGATCCTCGACGCCGAGGGCAAGAAGATGTCCAAGAGCCGGGGCAACGTCGTCGACGCGTCGGACGTGATCGACCGCTTCGGCGCCGACGCGCTGCGCTGGTACTTCTTCACATCCAAGCAGCCGTGGGACGGCTACCTGTTCTCGCCCGAGGCCGTCGGCGAGGGCGTGCGGCTGTTCCTGCGCCAGCTGTGGAACACCTATCGCGTCGCGACGATGTACGAGCCCGCCGCGCAGGCCGGCGACGGCGAGACGACCGACCTGGACCGCTGGATCCGCTCGCGCCTGGCGGCGACCGTGGAGACCGTGACCGAGCGCTTGGAGGCCTACGACGCGACCGTCGCCGGCCGCGCGATCGCCGACGTCGTCGACGACCTCTCCAACTGGTACGTGCGCCGCTCGCGGCCGCGCTTCTGGGGGGGCGACGCGGTCGCGCTGGAGACGCTTCGCCACAGCCTCGTGACGGTCGCGCAGCTGCTCGCGCCGTTCACGCCGTTCGTCGCCGACGAGATCTACGACAACCTCGACGGCAGCGAGGGCAGCGTTCACCTCACCGACTGGCCCGAGCCCGAGCCGCGCGACGAGGTGCTCGAGGAGGCGATGGCGATCGCCCGCGAGACCGTCCGCCTCGGGCTCGCCGCGCGCGGCGCGGCGAAGATCAAGGTGCGCCAGCCGCTGCACGAGGCCGTCGTCGTCGCGGCGGGCCGCGAGCGCGACGCGATCGAGCGCCTCGGCGAGGTCGTGCGCGAGGAGCTCAACGTCAAGCAGTTGCGCTTCGTCTCACAGGCCGACGAGCTCGGCTCCTACACGCTGAAGCCCAACTACCGCACGCTCGGCCCGCGCTTCGGCAAGGCGATGCCGCAGGTCGCCGAGGCGGTTGCGGCGCTCGACGCCGACCACGTCGCCGCGGCGCTGCGCGGGGGCCGGCCGGTCGGTGTCTTCATCGACGGCCATGACCACACGCTCGGGCCCGACGACCTGCAGATCGCGATGGCGCCGCTGGCGGGCTACCAGCTCGAACGCGAGGGCTCGCACGCGGTCGCGCTCGAGCTCTCGGTCGACGACGACCTGCGCCGCGAGGGCCTGGCCCGCGAGATCGTCCACGCCGTCCAGCTCGCGCGCCGCGAGACGGGCCTGGACATCTCCGACCGCATCGTGCTGACGCTCGACGGCGACGCCGACCTGCTCGACGCCGCGCGTTACCACGAGGACTACCTCAGCGGCGAGGTGCTCGCGATCGCGGTGCACTACAGCGCCAACGGTACCGCCCGCGTCGCGCGCATCGAGGGTCGCGAGCTGCGGATCGCCCTCGCCCGCGCCTGACCGGCCAGATACCCGCTCGGCGTGGCGGGTATGGCGGCTGCATGAGCGACACCAAGCCACCGCCCACGACGACCGACGCCGGGATCCCGGCCCCCAGCGACAGCCACTCGCTGACCGTCGGACCCGACGGCCCGATCCTGCTGCAGGATCACTACGTCATCCAGAAGATGGCCCAGTTCAACCGCGAGCGCGTGCCCGAGCGCGTCGTACACGCCAAGGGCTCCGGCGCGCACGGCTCCTTCGAGGTCACCGCGGACGTCTCGCAGTACACGAAGGCCGACCTCTTCAACGGGGTCGGCAAGACGACGCCGATGTTCGCCCGCTTCTCGACCGTCGCCGGCGAGCTGGGCTCGCCCGACACGCTGCGCGACCCGCGCGGCTTCGCGCTGAAGTTCTACACGCAGGAGGGCAACTACGACCTCGTCGGCAACAACACCCCGGTCTTCTTCGTCCGCGACCCGTCGAACTTCCAGGACTTCATCCACTCCCAGAAGCGTCGCGCCGACACCGACCGTCGCGACAACAACATGCAGTGGGACTTCTGGACGCTGAAGCCGGAGTCCGCCCACCAGGTCACGATCCTCATGAGCGACCGCGGCACGCCAAGGACCTACCGTCACATGGACGGCTTCGGCAGCCATACGTTCATGTGGGTCAACGGCGGCGGCGAGCGGTTCTGGATCAAGTACCGCTTCAAGACCGATCAGGGCGTCGAGAACTTCACCGACGACGAGGCGGCTGCGATGGCGGGCGAGGATCGCGACTACCACCGGGCGGACCTCTGGGACGCGATCGAGGGCGGCAACGCGCCGTCGTGGACGCTGCTGGTCCAGATCATGCCGTTCGACGATGCGGCGAGCTACCGCTTCAACCCGTTTGACCTGACGAAGGTCTGGCCGCACGGCGACTACCCGGAGATCGAGGTCGGCAGGATGGTGCTGGACCGCAACCCGACCAACTACTTCGCCGAGGTCGAGCAGGCCGCGTTCGAGCCGGCGAACATGGTTGCGGGCATCGGCCCGTCGCCGGACAAGATGCTGCTCGGGCGGCTGTTCAGCTATCCCGACACGCACCGCTACAGGATCGGGCCGAACTACCTGCAGCTGCCGATCAACCGCCCGCAGTGCCCGTTTCACAGCTACAACAAGGACGGGGCGATGCGCTACGACAACCCGGGCGATCCGGTCTACGCGCCGAACACGGCCGGCGGTCCGGCGGCGGACGAGGCGCGCTACGGCGACGACGCGGTCTGGCACGCCGACGGCGACATGGTGCGCGCGGCCTACACGCTGCGCGCCGAGGACGACGACGTCGGTCAGCCGGGCACGCTCGTGCGCGAGGTCATGTCGCAGACCGACCGCGACCACCTCGTGACGAACATCCTCGGCCACGCCGGCGACCCCGACGTCACCGACGCCATGAAGCCGCGCATCGTGCAGTACTGGGCGAACGTCGACGAGGACATCGGCGCGGCGGTGGCGGCGGGCCTGGACGTCGCGGCGCCCGCGCCGGCCGGGGTCGACTGACGAGCACGGCGAGCGGCCGGCCGCGTGGCCCGGCCGCTCGGCTCGTGGATCGCGGCCCTCAGGCCGCCGGCTCGAGCTCCAGCTGCTGCTCGAGCTGGGTCTTGTTGCGCGTCGGTCGTAGGCGCTTGGTCTCGGCACCGTTGTTGAAGAGGATCAGCGACGGGATCGAGAGGATCTGGAATTGCGCCGCGGTGACCTGGTTCTCGTCGACGTTGAGCTTGACGATCCGCACGTCGTCACGGCCCTCGGCGATCTCCTCGAGCAGAGGAGCGATCGCGCGGCAGGGGGCGCACCAGGGGGCCCAGAAGTCCACGAGGATCGGGGTCTCGGACTCGAGCACCTCGGCCTGGAAGCTGTCGTCGGTCACTTCGATGATGGATCCGGCCATTCGGGCATCTCCTTGGGGGTAACGTCACCGCGAGGTCAGAGCTTGCGATGACCGGGCGGCGAAACGAGTCGCGACCCACTATACAAACTGAAGCGACACGGGCCGCGTGCGCGCTACCTACCCGGCGAGCGAGCGCAGCAGGCCTGGCGTCACGTAGACCTCGATAACGGCTGCGGCGACGAGCACGGGAACCGCGAGCAGGACGGTGATCAGCGTCGCCGCCAGCAGCTCGTGCCAGTCCCTGCGCCGGCTGGCGACGATCCAGGCCGCGAGCGGCAAGAACAGCGCGACGAGCTCCGGCAGCGCGTGCGGCAGCAGCACGAGCAGCAACATCCCCGGGGACGTGCCCATGATCTGCGCCAGCGACGATGCGCCCTGACCGAGCACGAGCGCCTGGGTGACGAGCGAGAACAGCGTCGCGCCGACGACGAAGCCGATCGCGAGTGGACCGGCCTTGTCGTGGATCCAGCGCCACCCGCCGCTGTAGCGTTCGGCCTCGCTGGGCAGCGAGCTGCCGGCGATGAACCCCGCGACGCAGGCGAAGGCGTGCAGCGCCAGCACGAGCGAGTTGCGCGCGAGCACCTCTTGGACGTGGCGCAGCGTCGGGTTGTCATAGAAGCCGAGCAGGGACGGAACAGGATCGGGCGTCGACAGGGCGGCGACGAGCCAGACCGCGCCCAACAGCAGCAGCGCGATCGCCAGCGCGCCGGCGGCCCAGCGCGCGACGACAGGGCCCGGCCGCTGGCTCCAGGCGGCCAGCGTCGCTCGCGTGTCCGCAAGCCCGCGGACGAGCACGAGATCGGATGTCTGCACCGACGACCCATCGGCGCGGCCGGCAGCGCGCGCGCTCAGCGGCGGCCGCGCTGGCCGGATATGCGAGCGAAGCGCAGCTGCGGTACGAGCAGCGCGGCCTCGCCGGCGATCCGCCAGGACATCTTCGAGCGCCCCAGCTCGCGGTCGCGAAAGACGATCGGCAGCTCGACGATGCGAAAGCCGGCATGCGCCGCCCGCTGCGTCAGCTCGACCTGGAACGCATAGCCGCGCGAGCGCACGGTCGGCAGGTCGATCGCCTCGAGCACCTCGCGCCGGAAGCACTTGAAGCCGCCCGTCAGGTCGCGCACGTCGATGCCGAGGACGACGCGCGCGTACCAGGACCCGCCGCGGCTGACGAGGCGCCGGATCCGGCCCCAGTCCGTCACGCCGCCGCCGGCGACGTAGCGCGAACCGAGCACGAGGTCGGCGTCGCGGGCGGCGGCGAGCAGGCGCGCGAGGTCGGCCGGATCGTGGGAGAAGTCCGCGTCCATCTCCATGACGAGCTGCGCGCCGTCAGCGAGCGCGTGTGCGAAGCCGGCGAGATAGGCCGGGCCGAGACCCTCGCGCGTCGTGCGATGCAGCACCTCGACGGCGTCGTGCTCGGCGGCGAGCGTGTCGGCGATGGCGCCCGTCCCGTCGGGCGATCCGTCGTCGACGACGAGGATGCGATGGTCGTTCGGGGCCGCCTGCGCGAGCACCGCCCGCGCCGCGCCGACGATCGCCGCGATGTTCTCGGCCTCGTCGAACGTGGGCAGGATGAGCCAGACGGCGGCGGGCATTCGCGCCACTACCCTACGGGCAGGATGGCCTCGGACCCGTCGAACCTCGAGATCGCGGCCGCATTCGACGAGCTCGCAGACCTGTACGAGCTCGACGGCGCGATCGTCCACCGCGTGCTCGCGTACCGCTCGGCGGCGAAGGCCGCGCGCGAGGCGACGGTCTCCGTGGCGGGGCTCACGCGCAAGGGCACCGTGACCGCGCTGCCGGGCATCGGCAAGACGCTCGAGGAGAAGATCGTCGCGCTGCTGCAGACCGGCGACATCCCCGCGGCGGTCAAGCTGCGGGCCAGGTACCCGGCCGGGCTGCTCGAGATGACGCGCCTGCCCGGCCTCGGTCCCAAGCGCGCGCGCCGGCTCTTCGACGAGCTCGGGATCGACTCGCTGGAGATGCTGCGGGCGGCCGCCGAGCAGCAGCAACTGCGCGACGTCAAGGGGTTCGGCGCGAAGTTCGAGGCGTCGGTGCTGTCCTCGATCGGCGCCGGCATCGGCGAGCGGCCGGCCCAGCGCGTGCTGCTGCACCGGGCGCTGACCGTGGGCGAGCAGATCGTCGCCGCGCTGCGCTCGCATCCCGCCGCCGAGCGCGTCGAGCTGGCGGGATCTGCGCGTCGACAGGTCGACGCGGTCAAGGACCTCGACATCATCGCGACGGCGAGCGACCCGGGCGCGCTCGTGCGCGCGCTCGGCGAGCTGGACCTGATCGAGTCGGCGTCCGCGCCCAACGAGCACGCCGCGCGCGGGCGCACCCACACCGGCCTGCCGGTCGACCTGCGCGTCGTCGAGCCCGACAACTTCGGCAACCTGCTGCAGCACTTCACCGGCTCCGCCGCCCACAACGTCGCGCTGCGCGAGGCGGCCGTGCGCCGCGGGCTGCACGTCAGCGAGTACGGGATCCTCGACGACGCGAGCGGCGAGACGCTGCGCTGCGCGACCGAGGAGGAGGTCTACGAGCGCCTCGGTCTGACATACCCCGAGCCCGAGCTGCGCGAGAACCGCGGCGAGCTGTCGGCCGACTTCGTCGCGCCGCGCCTCGTCACCGTCGAGGACATCCGCGGCGACCTGCACATGCACACGACGGCCTCGGACGGGCGCGACAGCATCGAGCAGATGGCGCGCGCGGCGCTCGAGCGCGGCTATGAGTACATCGCGATCACCGACCACTCGGCGACGCACGGCTTCGGCAACCACGTCTCGCCGGACGAGCTCGAACGCCAGATCGAGCGCATCGCCGAGGTCGACGCACGCCTCACCGGGATCACCGTCCTGGCGGGCACCGAGACGAACATCCTGCCCGACGGCTCGCCGGACTACGACGACGAGCTGCTGTCACGGCTGGACTGGGTGATCGGCTCGGTGCACACGTCCTTCGGGATGCCGGCGTCGGAGATGACCAAGCGCCTCGTGGCGGCGATCGAGCACCCCTGGATCGACGCGATCGGCCATCCGACCGGCCGCAAGATCCAGTCGCGGCGGCCCTACGCGCTCGACATCGACGCGGTCATCGAGGCCGCCGCGCGGACTCACACGATGCTCGAGATCAACTCCGCGCCCGATCGCCGCGACCTCGACGACGTGCACGCGAAGGCGGCGGCCGAGAGCGGCGTGCTCGTCCTGATCGACTCCGACGCCCACGGCGCCGAGAAACTCGAGCACGTGCGCTGGGGCGTCGCGACCGCGCGGCGGGCGTGGCTGTCGGCGGACGCCGTCGCGAACACGCGGCCGTGGCCGCAGTTCGCGGCGCTGCGCAAGCGGGCGCGCTCGCGCGCCTGAGCGCGCGGTCTTTATCGTCATGCCGGCATGGCTCAGCTCGCCCTCACCCGCAGCTCCGGTGACAAGCGCCGCTTCGAGCTGGACGGCGTCGGGACGCTGCGCGTCGGCGGCTGGGCGTCGCGCTGGGCCACGGCCGAGGCCGGCCTTCGCACGTGGGGGCTCACGCGGCGCGGGATCCTGAGGTCCGTCATCCAGGCCACCGAGCCCGACGGCACCGTGGTCGGAGAGTTCGAGGGCCGTTCGCTCAAGCGCGGCGGCGGCCTGCGCTGGGAGGAGCACGAGTACAAGCTCGAACCAGACAGCCGCTGGAAGGAGCACTACGCGCTCGTCGACGGCGAGCGCAGGCTTGCGATGTTGGAGGGCAAGGGCTGGGGCAAGCGGCCGGTGCGCGTCGAGATCGACGACGACGCTCGGCTCGATCCTGGGCTGGTGCTGTTCGCCGCCTTTGTCGTGCGGGCGCTGGCGGAGGACGCGTCGTCGGACGGCGCGGCCGTCGGCGCCGGCGCCTGACCCGCGTCCATGACATCGCGCGGATCGGGACGGACGTCAAGGGCCCGTTCGTCGAGCGCGTGCCTGCTCCGTCACTGCAGCAGGCGGGCCAGCAGCTCGTCGCGCACGACGCAATCCACGGCGGCGCGGGAGAACCCCGCGAGCGCCGCGGCGGCGCGCTCGCTGTAGCCGTCGGCGGGGCCGGCGTCGAGGGCCGTCCGCAGCGCCGTCCCGAGGCCGGCCGCGTCGTCGACGACGAGCCGAGGGTCGAGCTCGCGGGCGAGCGGCAACGCGGCGTACGGTCCCGGCGACGCCATCGTGACGAGGCGACAGCCGTCGGCGAGCGCCTCGAGCTGGGCGATGCCGTAGTCCTCGCGCCGCGGCGCCGTGACGAAGACGCGCGCGCGGCACAACAGCGCGCGGTACACGGCGGGCGCGAGCGCGCCGACGACGCGCACACCGGACGCGTCGACGCGCACGTCGGCGCCGGCGACGAGCAGCTCCTCACCGTCGCGGTGCACCTGCGCCCACGCCGCCAGCACGCGGTCCAACCCCTTCTTGTGCGGGTTGGCCGCGTAGGTGATCGCCGCGATGTCGCGCGGCGCGCCGGTCGGCCGTGAGGGCTCGACCGCGATCGGAACGACGACGCCGCCCGCATGATCGCGCGGCGCGCCCGCCAGCGAGCTCGCGTCCCACGGCACGAGCAGCGGCGCCTCGCGCAGGCGTCGGCGCTCGAGCGGGCGCTGCCAGGCGCCGTGCCGTCCGGGCCGGCTGATCGCCGCCAGAGCGTCGAAACGGATCGCACCCGGCCGCGGCCAGAGCAGCGCCGCGGTCGTCGTCGAGTAGACGATCGCGCGCGGCTCACCCTCGGTGAGCGCGGCCTGCCCGGCGACCCGTGCGGCGCGCGCCCAGCCGAGGTCGGTGAGCGCGAACGTGCGCAGCTCGCGCGGTCGCTTCGCGGCGGCGATCCGCACATCGGCCCCGGCACGGCGCAGCGCGCCCGCGAGCGCCTCGTCGGCCGTGCGCAGGCCCGCCGTCGATCCGAGCGAAACGATGAGGACGTCGACAGCGGCCATCGGCTGCCATCCTGCCAGCACCGATGACCGGCACGCTTC
Source organism: uncultured Solirubrobacteraceae bacterium (assembly GCA_963756465.1). Lineage (GTDB taxonomy): Bacteria > Actinomycetota > Thermoleophilia > Solirubrobacterales > Solirubrobacteraceae > CADCVQ01. Next base: position 122,341 of record CAVWNK010000004.1, on the reverse strand, counting down.
TCAACGTCGCTGCCGTGCTGCTCGGGACGGCGATCGGGGTGACCGTCGGACGGCGCCTGCCGGCCGGGCTGCAGCAGCGGGTGCTCGCCGGCCTCGGCCTCGTGACGGCGGTGATCGGCGTCGACCTCGCCCTCGCCTGGCGCGACACGAGCCCGCTCTACGTGCTCGGCGCGGTCCTGCTCGGCGGCCTGATCGGCGAGGCGCTGCGGATCGAGGACCGTCTCGCCAGGCTCGGCGACCGCGTCCAGGCGCGCGTCACCCGGCGGCGCGATCCGTCGCGGCCGGCATCGACGGTCAGCGAGGCGTTCTTCACGGCCAGCCTGCTGTTCTGCGTCGGCCCGCTGACCGTCGTCGGATCCTTCGAGGACGGTCTCAACGGCAACGTCGAGCCGCTGGCGACGAAGTCGCTGCTCGACGGCTTCGCCTCGATCGCGCTGGCCTCGACGCTCGGCGCCGGCGTCGCCTTCGCGGCCGTGACGGTGTTGCTCGTGCAGGGAGCGCTGACGCTCGGCGCGAGCCTCTTCGAAGACGTCCTCGACGGCGAGGCGCTCAGCGCGATGACCTCCACAGGCGGTGTGCTCATCATCGGGATCTCGCTGAAGCTGCTCGACCTCAGGGACGTCAAGGTCGGCAACTTCCTGCCGGCGCTCGTGCTCGCGCCGCTGCTCGTCGGGCTCGTCGGCCTGCTGAGCTGACGCCGATGTCCGTGCGACCGAGCGTCGCGACGCTCTGGCTCAACGCACCGCGCCGTTGACGGACGCGCTGTCGCGCCGGAAGCCCGGCGCGCGGATGAGCTTGATCGGCTGCACCGGCGACGTCGGCTCGACGTAGAACGCGACCCCGTCGCGTTCCTCGATCGCCGTCACGGCGGCCTCCTGCCGGCGCCACGCGAGCGCGCCGATGATCGCGAAGCCGGCGGCGATCGCCGCGATCTGCGGGGCGACCAGGCCCAGCCCGAGCGCGAGCAGCGTCGACAACAGCAGCGGCCACATGCGGTTGAGCAGGAGGCTGCTCGGGCGCTGCTCGGGCAGGGAGTTGGTCGACTTCGCCGACGCCAGCAGGCCGGCGATCGGCGAGTTCGTCTCGGCGCGACGGCCGAGCCACATGCCGATCGTGCCCGCGGCAACCCACCAGCAGATGACGAAGATCACGAGCGCGCGGTCGTCCGCAGAGCTCGCGCGTATGACGGTGAGCGTCGCCAGCGCCGTCGCCGAGGCCGCGCAGAGCAGGACCGCGGCGCGCAGGAAGTCGACGAACCGCATCTGCTCGCCGCGCCCTAGTTCACCAGGGCCATCAGCAGCCCGCGCACGCCGAGCGGGCCGTCGACGAGCAGGTCGGACTGCTGCTCGATCTGGGGCGGGGTCTCGTCGGAGCGCACGCCGACGCAGACGGCGCTGCCGAGCAGCCCCTCCTCGACGAGCCCGCGCAGGCCCGCGAACGCATCGAGATCGGTCATGTCGTCACCGACGTACAGGCCGGCGGCGAGGTCGCGCCCAGCGAGCAGCCGGCGCACGCCGCGGCCTTTGTGGATCTCGACCGGCGGGCGGATCTCGAGCACCTTGCGGCCCCAGTGGATCGCCAGGCCCTCGGCCTGCGCGCGCTCGGCGACGGCGCGCACGGCCTGCTCGGCGCCGTCCTCGTCGGGCGCGCCGCGCCAGTGGAACGCCCTGATCGCCTGCTTGTCCTCGGTGCGCACCCGCAGCCGCTGCAGCGCGGGCGTGTAGGAGGCCTCGGCGAACGCCCGCACCGTGCTCTCGTAGGCGGCGATCTCGGGGTCGATCTCGACCTCCGTGCTGCCGGGTGACAGCAGCTCGGAGCCGTGGTTGCCGAGATAGGCGATCGTGCCCAGCGAGACCATCTGGCGCGCGGTCAGCGAGCGGCGCCCGCTGATGCAGCCCACGACGCCGTAGCGCTTGGCGACCGCGATCAGCTGCAGGCGCGTCGGCTCGGGGACCGAGGCGTCGTCGGCGTGGCGCACGATCGGCGCGAGCGTGCCGTCGATGTCGAGCAGGATCGCTGTGCGGGCCGGATCGGCGCGCAGCGGCTGCAGTACCTCGGCGAGCGTGGCGGAGGCGGACATGGCTTTTAGTATGGCGCTCATGCCCCCGCGCCGAACGCTCAGCCTGGCGGCGATCGGCACTGCGGCGGGGCTCTTCAGCGGGCTCTTCGGCGTCGGCGGCGGGATCCTCATCGTGCCGCTGCTCGTCCTCTGGTGCGGGTTCGGCGAGCGCCTCGCGACCGGCACCTCGCTGGCCGCGATCGTCGTGATCGCAAGCGTCGCCGCGGGCGTGCACGGCGCCTACGGCAACGTGCATCTGGAGGAGGGGATCCTCGTCGGCGTCCCCGCCGTCGCCGGCGTGCTGATCGGAACCGAGCTGCAGCAGCGCATCTCGGCGAAGGCGATCTCGCTGACCTTCGCCGTCGTGCTCACGATCGTCGCCATCGACCTGCTCATCGCCGGATGATCGAGGCGGTCCTGATCGGCCTGCTGGCGGGCGTCGTCGCGGGCCTGCTCGGCGTCGGCGGCGGCGCGCTGTTCGTGCCCGCGCTGACGATCGGCCTGGGCCTGAGCCAGCTCGACGCGGAGGCGACGTCGCTGCTGGCGATCATCCCGGTGGCGCTCGTCGGCGCGCTGCGCCAGCACGGTCACGGCAACGTCGATCTGCGCACGGGCGCCCTCGTCGGGCTGCTCGGCGCGGCCGGCGCCGCCGGCGGGGCGGCGCTCGCCAACGCTGTCTCGCAGCGCGCGCTCGAGGTGAGCTTCGCGCTGTTGATCTTGTTCGTCGCGTCGCAGCTCGCGCGGCGAGCGCTGCCGCGCTCAGCGCCGCAAGCGGATCACGGCTAGCCGCGCGGGCCCGTTCTCGACGGCGAGCGCCAGCAGCAGGCGCCCGCGCCTGCGATCGGCCTTGGAGAGCGTCAGCGACAGCGCGTGCGTGCCGGGGGCGAACGCGAACGCGCGCAGGCGCCGGGCCGGATCGTGGCGCGCGTCGAGCGCCAGGCCACGGCAGCCGGAGGGGCAGCGCACGCGCACCGTCGTGCGCCCCGTGCGCACGCGCGCGGTCGTCGTGAGCACGCGCGCCCGGCAGGAGGCGATCGGCGCGGATGCATCGTCCTGACCGGCGCCGTCGACCACGACCACGTCGGTGATCGCGGCGCCGCAGCGCGCATGCCAGAAGGCGAGTCGGTCGCCGTCGGCGGCGATGCCGGCGGGCGGGCGGTACGAGCCCGATGCGTGCACGCGACGGTCTGCGCCGTCGGCGCGCATGCTGACGGCGGAGACCTGCGGCGGACCGTTGCTCGCCTGCGTCGGCGCGCTGACGAGCGCAAACACGCGGTCGGTCCCGGCCCGCGCCGAGGCCGAGCCCGCCGGGACGTCGGCGCCGATCAGGCAACCGCCGGCCGGCAGCTCGCGGCGTTCGCCGGCGCCGGCCGCGATCGTGAACAGGGAGTTGGGGCAGACCTCGTCGCCGTCGGCGGCGTCGAGCCGGGCCAGTGAGAAGACGCGCGTGCCGTCCGCCAGCACGCCGACGGGCGCGACGATCCCGCCACGCTGGGTGACGAGCGCCGCCCCGGCGGTCATGAGGGTGAAGCCGCGCACCTCGCCGTCGACCGCGAAGAACGACGGCCGCAGCAGGCCGACCAGGCCGCCCGTCGCGGTGAGCGCGATCGACACCGGCAGCACGCCCGCGTCCAGCGCGATGTGCGCGGGCGCGATCGCCGGATCGGCCGCGCCGATGACGACCGCGGCAGGCGTGATCGCCGACGGGGTCGCGGACGGATCGCCGCAGGCGCCGTGGCGCCAGGCGATGCGCGCTCCGAGGACCGCGACCGGCGGCGCCAGCAGGCCAGCTTCGCAGGCCGCCACCTGCCGCAGCGGTCCGGCCGCCGGGCCGGCGAAGACGCGGCTGGGGCCGAAGCTCTCCTCGGAGACGGCCTGCAGCCCGATCGCGAGCGCCTGCGCGGAACCGGCGAGCTGCACCTGGTCGTCGGCCTCGCGCAGCGTCGTGCCGAGCAGCGTGGCGGCGGCCGCGCCGGCGACGTGGTGCTCGACGGTGAGCGTGCCCTGCGGCGGTGTGCGCGCGATCGCGAGTGAATCGCCGGTGAACGCGACCGCACGGACGGCTCCCCCGACGGCTGTCGTCGTGCGCGCGCCGTGCGCGAGCTCGCCTCCACACAGCAGCGCCAGCGCGACCGACAGCGGGAGCGCCAGGAGTCTGTCGCAAGCGTCCGCGGGCGACCAGCCCGGCGTCCGACGACGTTCACGACACACTCTTGGGCGCCCCATCCGCGTCCAGGCTACGGCAGGCCGTGTTCCAGTGCACCTTTAATCGATGCGTCAAGTGCGTTGAGACGAAACAGTGCGATCGCCTCGGCCGAGCCGAAGCGGACTCCGGCGCGCCCGCCCGCCGGATCGGCGCCGTGGTGGCACAGCACGCAGTGTTCGAGCGCGAGCAAACGATCGTCGCCGAGTGCCGGCACGCGCGCGGCGTGCTCGCGCAGGAGGGCGAGGCCGAGCTCGATGTGGCCAAGCAGCCGGCCGGCCTCGGTGAGGCCGATCTCGGCACCGTAGGTGAACTCGCGCGTGCGGCCGAGGTCGTGCACGAGCGCGGCGGTCATGAGCAGGTCGCTGTCCAGGCGCGGGTGCAGGATGCACGTCTCGCCGACGAGCGTCCCGACCGCGACCGTGTGCTCGAGCAGCCCGCCGAGGTAGGCGTGATGGCCGTTGCGGCTGCAGGGAGCGCGGCGCCACTGCGCGCGCAGGCCGGCGTCGCCGAGCAGCGCGGCAAGGAGGGCCTTCAGACCGGGGTCGTGGACGTCGCGCGCGAGGTGCTCGAGGAAGCCGTCGAGCTCGTCGAGGTCGCGGTAGGCGGTCGGCAGGAACGCCGCCGGGTCGGCCTCGTCGGCGCCGGCCCGGCCGATCGTGCGCAGCTCGACCTGCAGCTCGTCGCGAAAGCGCTCGACACGGCCCGCGACGCGGACGAGGTCGCCGCGGTCGAAGCGCCCGGCGAGGACGTCGGCGTCGCGGAAGGCGCGGCCCTGCACGGCGCCCGTTCGGTCGCGCAGCTCGACGGCCAGATACGGCGTGCCGGCGCGCGACAGCAGGCGGTCCTTGCGCGTGCACGCGAAGACGCCGTCGACCTCCTGGCCCTGCCGCAGCGTGGCAATCGTCATCTGCCCATGATGTACCGTGAATCGGATGCAGCCGCTGATCTGGGAGAGCCGACCCGACGGACTGCGCGCCCCGGCGATGGTCGCGGCCTTCAGCGGTTGGAACGACGCCGGCGACGCGGCATCCGCGGCCCTGACGTTCATCGGCGAGTCGCTCGGCGCCGAGCGCTTCGCGCGCCTCGACCCCGAGGAGTTCTACGATTTTCAGTCCACGCGCCCGCACATCGGCTTCTCCGATGAGCGCAAGCGCGAGATCACGTGGCCGGGGATCGAGATCTTCGCCGCGCGCGTGCCGCGCGCCCCGCGCGACCTGATCCTCGTGCAGGGCCCCGAGCCGTCGATGCGCTGGGGCACGTTCTGCAAGCACATCATCGATCTCGCCGAGGCGCTGGATACGCAGCTCGTCGTGACGCTCGGCGCGCTGCTCGCCGACGTCCCGCACAGCCATCCGGTCTCGATCACCGGCCTCGCGTCCGACGACGCGCTCGTCGAGAAGCTCGCCGTCAAGGAGACGACGTATGAGGGCCCGACGGGCATCGTCGGCGTCTTGCATACGGCCTGCATGGAGGCGGGGCTACCGTCCGCGAGCCTGTGGGCCGCCGTCCCGCACTACGTCGCCGCCGCGCCCAACCCGAAGGCCGCGCTGGCGCTCGTGCGCAAGGTCGAGAGCCTCGTCGCCGTCACGGTCGACGCCAGCGAGCTCGAGAGCGCGACCGGGGACTACGAGCGCCAGGTCGGCCAGGCCGTCCAGTCCGACCCCGACGTGCAGCGGTTCGTCGAGCGCCTCGAGCAGGCCGCCGACCGCGACCCGTCGCTGCTGAGCCCGGGCGAGCTGCCCTCCGGCGACGCGATCGCCTCCGAATTCCAGCGCTTCCTCAGGCAGCACGGCCCCGAGCGCTGACGGGCGCGGGCGACGCTGCGGTGCTCGCGCGCGCGTCGCAGTCGCTCAACGCTCCGCCGCCGGGCAGGCGATCCGGTAGTCGCACATCGAGCAGACCGCGTAGGAGGGCGTCGGCTCGAAGTCCTGGGCCAGGATTCCTGCCGCGACGGTCTGGACCGTGTCGGCGATCCAGTCAGCGTCGATCTCCGAGCTCGGCACGCGCACCTTCTCGTCGTCGAGCACGTAGAGGTACGCCTGCTGCGTCGCGTCCAGATCCCAGGCCTCGCGGGCACCGACGGCGTACAGCGACAGCTGGACGTCCTCGCGCAGCGCCGCCGCCGAGCGCGGCCGGCCGGTCTTGTAGTCGATCAGCTCGTAGCCGCCGCCGGCGAGCCGGTCGACGCGGTCGACGCGACCGCGCAGCGTGTGGGCGCCGATCCGAAACGAGAAGGCGCGCTCGAACCAGACCGGTTCGACGGGCTCCTCGGCGACGCGTTCGTGATAGCGCCGCAGCGCCGCGCCCGCCTTCGTTCGCAGCTGCAGCTCTTCGTCGCTGTAGGAGAACCCGCCGCGCCGCCAGCCGGCCTCGAGCAGCTCCAGCAGCCCGTCGAGCGACTCGATCGAGAGCTGGTGGTAGCGCTCCAGCACCTGGTGGACGAGGATCCCGAAGCGCTGGTTGAGCGTCGGCTCCTGCGGCACCCGCAGCACGCGCGCGAACTTGTAGCGCAGCGGGCAGCCGCGGTAGGTCTCGATGTCCGACGCCGACAGCATCAGGCCCTCGCCGCGGCGCGGCAGGAAGACCTCCAGCGAGGGCTCGCTGCGCGCCGCCCGCGCCGCCGCCCGGGCGCGGTCGTCGCGCTCGGCGTCGAGCAGCAGCTCGTCGAGCGAGGAGGTCGCGAGCACCTCTCGCTGCAGCGGCGAGAGCTCCGCGCCGAGGCGCTGGTTGACCGGCCCGAGCGCGTCGGCGACGGACTGCCCCTCGGGTCGCTCGATGAGCGCCGCGAGCTTGACGAGCTCGAGGTAGCGCGCGACCGCGTGGGTGATGTCGAGGTCGGTGTCCAGGCGCAGCTCGCCCAGGCCCTTGCCGACGCGCGCGACGTCCGCCAGCAGATCATCGCGCAGCGTCTGGAAGGTCGCGTGCAGCGCCTCCTCGGGACCGAACAGCTCCTCCTCCAGCACCTCCCACTCGGCTCCGAGTGCGGCTCGCGCCTCCTCGGCGTACGGCGACGGCGGCTGTGCGACGCCGCTCGTCGAGAGCGCCGGGTAGGCGAGCACGAGGCCCTTGGCGGCGCGCGTCATCGCGACGTTGAGCAGCCGCCGCATCGCGTCGGTGTGGGACGTGCGGTCGTCGTCGCCGAGCGTCTCCTTGAGCAGCGCATCGGGGACGTTCTCGCCCGCGCGCAGCCGCGCGCCGGGCATCCGCGCGGACGTCAGGCCGAGCACGAACACCCAGTCCAGGTCGCGCCCGCCGGCCGCGTCGAGCGCCATCAGCGCAACCGCGCCGGCGGGCGGCGGCGCGCCCGCGCCGTCCTCCTCCTCGCGCAGCCCGGCCTCGGCGACGGCGGCCGCGTAGCGGGCGAAGTCGCGCGGCGTCGCGTGCGGTGCGCGCGTGGCGTACGCCGACGCCAGCTCGCCGAAGCGGGCGAGGTTGACGAGCCGCTCGATGACGTCCGCCTGCGCCGAGAACACCTGCTGGCGGCGCAGCTCGAGGCGGTCGACGAGGCGGTGCACGAACAGGTCGGGGCGCTCGGAGTCCAGCGTGCTCGATACGTCGCGGTACAGGCGCAGGAACGTGTGGATGTGCTCGCGCGCCTCGGGCGGAAGCTGGGGCGACTCGGTCGCGGCCTGTAGCCCGGAGACCATGTCCAGCTTGCGCCGGCGCGCGATCTGCACGCAGCGGGCGATATCGACCGAGCGCAGCGTCACGGGCGGTCGCGCCAGCGCGCGCACGACCGCGCCGGCGTCCGTCGGGTCGGCCAGCAGCCGCAGCCAGGCCAGCACGTCGCGCACCTCGGCCTGGGCGAAGAAGTCCGCCTCGCCGACGGCGCGCAGGGCGATCGCGCGCTCCTCGAACGCGAGCGTCACGTGCCGGCCCTCGTCGCGCAGGGAGCGCACGACGACGCCGATCCGCTCCGGCGGGCAGCCGCCGCGGACGAGCCGCTCGGCCTCGGCCGCGACGGCCTGCGCCTGCGCGCGCTCGTCGGCCGCGCGCCAGAAGCGCACGGGGGCGGGAGCGACGGCGGCGGGCTGGGGCCGATCCGGCCCTGCGGATGAGTTCCGGCTCGTCGTCGGCCAGCCATCGGGAACGGGATCGGGCCGATCCGGCCCTGCGGGTGATTTCCGGCTCGACCCGATCCCGCCCCCGATGGCGCGTAGCGGCGTCGCCAGCCGGTCGGCGATCGGCGCGAGCACAGCGGCCGCCGCGTCCAGGATGGGCTGCGGGCAGCGCAGCGAGGTTTGGAGCGTCACGACCGCGGCATCCGGGTGCGCGCGCTGGAAGTCGAGGATGTTCTTCGTCGCCGCCGCGCGCATCCGCCGCGCAGCGCCGTCGTCGTCGGCGCAGACGGTCAGCTGCTCGTGGTCGGCGCCGAGCAGCTCGACGAGCAGCGCCGGCGCGAAGCCGAGGTCGGCCCAGCCGTCGACGAGCACGTGGCGGTAGCGCTCGGCGACGCGCGCGCGCACGTGCGGGCGCTCGCGCAGCAGCGCGACGGCGCGCACCACGAGCTCGCCGGCATCGAGCGCGCCGTCGGCCGCGAGCAGCCGGTCGTGGCCGACGTAGAGCTGCGCGAACTCGGCCTCGCGCGCGGCGCGCGTGCGCTGGGCATCCTCGCCGTCCGGCAATGCCGCGGCCCAGGCGGTGTAGTCCGCAGCGCTGACGAGCGCGTCCTTGAGGCGGTCGATGCGGTCGATCACGTCGGCGAGCAGGACCGCGGGACGGCCGCCGATGTCGTGGCTGCGCAGGTGCAGGTCGTCGATCCGGTCGAGCATCAGCGCCAGGCGGTCGGCGCGCGAGACCGGCGCGAAGAACGGATCGACGCCCGCCTCGGTCGTCTCCTCGCGCAGCAGCCGCGCGCAGAAGTCGCCCACGCTGTGCACGACGAGCTCCTCGTAGGGTCGCTGCAAGGCGTCCTCGACCGAGCGCCGCAGCGCCGCCGCGCCCGCCGCCGTCGGCGTCAGCGCGAGGATCGACTCGGGCGCCGCATGGCCGTGCTCGACGAGCCAGGCGAAGCGCTGCGCGAGCACGGTCGTCTTGCCGCTGCCGGCTCCGCCCAGCACGAGCAGGGGTCCGCTCGTGTGCGCGACGGCGCGGGCTTGATCGGGGGTGAGCTCCGGCACCGTCCTAGTATGGCCCCGATGACAGCGCCGTCGACCTCGCCGGACCCCGACTGGCTCGGGGCCTGCCGGGCGGCGGTAGCCGGTTTGCGCGACGTCTTCGCCGAGCATCCGACGAGCCGCGAGCGCGTCGTCGAGACCGGCGCCACCGGCGAGGGCGGCGACCTGACGCTCGTCATCGACCAGCTGGCCGAGGACGCGGTCTTCGCGCAGCTCGACGCGCTGCATGCGGCGGGCGCGCGCTTCACCGCGATCAGCGAGGAGCGCGGGGTGATCGAGTACGGCGGCGGCGACGTGCGGGTCGTCATCGACCCGCTCGACGGTTCGCTCAACGCCAAGCGCGGCATGACGCACTTCGCGCTCTCGATCGCCGTCGCCGACGGACCGACGATGCGCGACGTGCACTTCGCCTTCGTCTACGACTTCGGGCCACGCGAGGAGTGGTACGCCCTGCGCGGCGGGGGAGCCTGGCTCAACGAGCGGCGGATCGACGCGACGAACGAGGAGCGGCGTACGCCCGGCGGGCGCCTGGAGATCGTCACCTTCGAGTCGGCCGACCCGCGCCTGCTCGAGCCGAAGATCGCCGCGCTCGGCGCGATCGTCAACCGGCTGCGGGCGATGGGATCGATCGCGATCTCGCTCTGCCAGCTCGCACCGACGCGCGTCGACGGGATGTTCACACTGCGCCCGACGCGATCGGTCGACGTCGCCGCCGCGCAGCTCATCGTCCGCGAGGCCGGTGCGGTGGTCGCGTTTCCGGGCTTCGACGACCCGCTCGGCGCGCCGCTGGACATCGAGCCGCACGCCCGCGTCGTCGCCGCGCGCACGCCCGCGGCGCTCGCGCAGCTGATCGCCGCGCTGGACTAGCCAGCGAGCGGCCAGCCAGGAGATCCCCCGCAGAAGCGCCGGACGGCGATAGCGGCAGGTCCGAGTGGCGAGTTCGCAATGATGGACACGTGCTCGATCGTGCTCTGACGCGGAGGATCGCCAACGCGGTGGCCACCGGCCGCGGCACTCGCCCTGCCACCGCGGTGACGCTGCCCGGCGACCTCGCGGCGATCTGCGCCGACGCCGAGGCGCGCGTCGTGCAGTACACGGGCCTGAAGCCGGCCGCACCGCTGCCCGTGCCCGAGGCGCTGCCGCGCGCGGGCTGGATCGCGGCGAACGTCGCCTCGATGGGCGCGATGCTCGATCCGATCGGCGATCGCCTGGCGAGCGGCGGCGTCGTGGGAGGCGCGACCCGCGCCGCCGCCGGCGTGCTGCTGTCCGTCGAGGCGGGCGCGCTGACCGGGTACCTGTCCCAGCGCGTGCTCGGACAGTACGAGTTCGTGATGGTCGATCCGCAGTCGCAGGCCCGCCTGCTGTTCGTCGCGCCGAACATCGCGCAGGCGGCCAAGCGGCTGGAGGCCGACGAGGAGCAGCTGCTGCGCTGGATCGCCTTCCACGAGGTCACCCACGCGATCCAGTTCTCCGGCGTGCCGTGGCTGCGCCCGTACCTCGCGGGCCTGCTGCGCGAGTTGCTGCAGTCGCTCGACGTCAAGGTCGATCCGCGCGCGCTGCTGAAGCTGCCGTCGCGCGACGACGTGCGCGAGCTCGTCGACGGCCTGCGCGAGAACGGGGCGATCGCCCTGCTCGGCGGCGGGCGGCGCGATCTGCTCGATCGCGTGCAGGGCGTCATGGGCGTCGTCGAGGGTCACGCCGAGCACGTGATGGACGTCGTCGGCGCCGAGGCGCTGCCGTCGCTGCACGAGCTGCGCACGGCCCTGGACCGTCGCCGCCGCGAGCGCCCGCCGCTGCTGGCGCTGCTCGAGCGGCTGATCGGCCTCGACGCGAAGATGCGCCAGTACGAGGACGGCAAGCGCTTCTGCGATGCGGTCGTCGCGGCGGGCGGTCCCGCCGCCCTGCACCGCGTCTTCGACTCGCCGCAGCAACTGCCGAGTGCGGCCGAACTGCACGACCCGGACGGCTGGATGGCGCGGACGACGATGTCCGCCGCTGTGTAGCTGCGATCGAGCTGCCGCCGCCCAGGGGGTCGTGGCTCGCCCCGGGGCCGGTGCACGCTGCCGACGGGCGCGCGTTCAGCGCCGGCGCCGGCGTGGTCGGACTCGCGCGCCGTACGTACCTGCGTTCGCCCCGGTAACCATCGATCGCCCGTGGTTTACAAACACCTGTTCGGGTAAGCTATACTCAGACACAAGCTTAGAACTAATCTCCATATCGCCCACGACGGAAGGGACCAGACCATGGCCGCGACCACCAGCACGAGCACCCGCACCACCGCCACAGGCGCCGCCGAGAAGGCCGCCACCACCCGCAAGACGAACGCCACGAAGCGCTCGACGGCCGCCAAGAAGGCAGTCGGCACGCGTGCCGCCAAGCGCGGCGCCGCCGCTCGCAGCACCGCGGCGCGCAAGACGAAGGCGACCGCCGGCCGCGCCTCCGCCGAGGGCAAGCAGGGGGTCAAGGGTCCCGTCGGTCGCGTCGTCGAGGTCGCCGAGACCGCCGTCCTCGTGCCGGTCGGCGCAGCGCTGATCGCCCGCGACGGGGTCGTCTCCACGCTCGACGAGCTGAAGGCCAAGTACGGCACGAAGGCGAAGGCCAAGCGCGAGCTGCGCCGCTACGAGCGCCGTGGCGCCAGCGCGCTGAAGGGCGTCGAGCGCGACGCCAAGAAGACGCGCACACGCGTCGAGCGTGAGCTGCGCGAGCGCACCGCGCGCGTCGAGAGCGAGCTCAGGGGTGCCGTCAAGGACATCGAGCTGCGCACCGAGCCGGTCGCGAAGAACGTCGAGCTCGTCGGCGCGAAGCTCGAGAACGCCGTCGTCGGCGGCCGCACCGCGGTCACGAAGGCATCGACGACGGTCCAGGAGCGCATCGCCTCGCTCGCCTAAGACCTCCCACCCCACCGATCGCAGCACCGTAGTTCCTCCCCCAGCCGACGCCGCGCCCTCCTCCCGGGCGCGGCGTCGGTGTTTCTAGACTGAAGGGATGCCGACCCAAGACGAGATCCGCACCGCCCTCCAGCGCGTCCAGGACCCCGAGCTGCACCGCTCGATCGTCGAGCTGGGAATGGTGCGCTCGATCGCGATCGCCGCCGACGGCAGCGTCGACGTCACGGTCTCGCTGACGACCGCGGGCTGCCCGATTCGCAACCACTTCGTCGAGGCCGTCGAACGCGAGGCGCGCACCGTCGCCGGCGTCACGGCCGTCAACGTCGCGTTCGATGTCCTCTCCGACAGCGAGAAGTCCACGCTGCAGAAGTCGCTAGGCCGCGCGTCGCTGCCGGCCGGCGCGCTGGCACAGGTCGCGAACGTCCTGTGCATCGGGTCGGGCAAGGGCGGCGTCGGCAAGTCGACGCTGACCTCGAACCTCGCGGCCGCGCTGACGCTCGACGGCAAGTCCGTCGGCATTCTCGACGCCGACGTCTGGGGCTACTCGATCCCGCGCATGTTCGGCCTCGGCGGCGAGCGCCCGCCGGTCTCGCCGGATCGCAAGATCCTGCCGCTGCAGGCCCACGGCGTGAAGGTCATGTCGATCGGTTTCTTCGTCGAGGAGGACGCCGCCGTCGTCTGGCGCGGGCCGATGCTGCACAAGGCGCTCACGCAGTTCCTCGAGGACGTCGCGTGGGGCGAGCTGGACTACCTGCTCGTCGACCTGCCGCCCGGTACCGGCGACGTCTCGATGACGCTCGCCCAGCTGCTGCCGCAGGCGCAGTTCGTGATCGTCACGACGCCGCAGCCGACCGCGCAGAAGGTCGCGCGCCGCGCCGCGCAGATGGCGGGCAAGGTCTCGCTACAGATCGCCGGGATCGTCGAGAACATGGCCGGCTTCACGACGCCGGCGGGGGAGCGCTTCCAGATCTTCGGCGAGGGCGGCGGCCAGGCGCTGGCCGACGAGCTCGACGTCCCGCTGCTCGGCAAGGTGCCGCTGACGATGCCGCTGCGCGAGCAGGCCGACGAGGGCACACCGCTGGTCTTCACCGACCCCGACGACCCGGCCGCGCAGGCGATCCGCCACGCGGCGCGCGGGATCGTCGCGCTGACCCCGATCGAGCTGCCGGTCCTGCAAGGGCCGGGCGGGCCCGGCCCGACCGGGATCAGCCTGCCGATGGCGACTGGCTGACCGCGGCGCGGCCCGGGCTGTACGAGGACCGCCGCAACGGTCCAGACTCCTATGCGGCGTTGTCGGCCGTCGCGCGGCCCGCCTCGGTCGCGGCGGGGATCTCCTCGAGGCGGCCGGTCTCGACGTGGTAGACGTAGCCGTAGATCGGGATCGTGCTTTCGACGAGCGGGTGGTTGCGGATCTTCTCGACGTCGTCGACGACGGCCTGCTGCTGATCGGCGATCGTCAGCCAGTCGATCTTCTTGCCCTCGGGCGAGCCGGGGCCGGCACCGACGTCGTAGAAACCCTCGTCGCCGAGCGCGGCGGTCTCCAGGCTCGACTCGAGCAGGTCGCCCATGACCTCGTTCGTGAAGAACTCCATGCCGCAGTTCGTGTGGTGGATGACGAACCACTCGGCCGTGCCGAGCAGCTTGTGGGAGATGACGAGCGAGCGGATCGCGTCGTCGCTCGCGCGGCCACCGGCGTTGCGGATCACGTGAGCGTCGCCCTCGCTCAGGCCGGCGTACTTCGCCGGGTCCAGGCGGGCGTCCATGCAGGTCAGGATCGCGAAGCCGCGGGCGGGCGGCAGCGCGAGCTCGCCCTTGGCGCCGAAGTCGTCGGCGTAGGCGTTGTTCGCGGCGAGTACTTCATCCAGTACGGACACGTCAGGGGCTCCAATCTTTCGGGGTGATGGCACGCGGCCACCGAAACATCCGATAGTCGATAGGAATATTAGGGATTGGACCGCGCGACGGTCAACAGGCGGCCGCCGCTGCGGGGCGCCGCCGCCGCGGGCGAAGCTCGTCGCCGGCCGGCGCCGACCTGCGGCTACGCTCGACGTGATGGGTGACGGTGCGCCACAGCCGCAGGACGCGTCCCCGGGGGCGGGCCTGCTGGCACAGCTCGACGCGGCGCTGCGCGACGGTCGTGAGCCGGAGTTCGCCGAGATCCTCGACGTGATCGCCGAGGCCGTGACGATCCGCGATCGCAACGACCAGATCGTCTACGCCAACCGCGCCGCGCTGACGCAGATGGGCTTCGACTCGCTCGCCGAGATGCAGGCCCGTCCGCCCGTATCGATCATGAGCGACTACATCGTGCGCGGCGAGGACGGGCGCGAGCTCGCGATGGGCGACATCCCGTCGGTGCGCCTGCTGCGCGGGCAGCCCGCCGACCCCCTGCTGATCCGCACCGTGCACCGCGCGTCGGGCGCGCTGAGCTGGAACCTGCTGAAGGCGACCGGCCTGCGCGACGACCGCGGCGAGGTGCGCGCCACGGTGATGATCATCGAGGACGTCACCGCGGTGAAGACCGCCGAGCTGCGCAGTCACCTGCTCGCCGAGGCGAGCCGCGTGCTGGGATCGTCGCTGGACTACGAGCAGACGCTGCGCAGCGTCGCCTGGGCCGCCGTCCCGCAGATCGCCGACTGGTGCGGTGTCGATCTCGTCGACGAGCGCGGCGTGCGCGAGCAGGTCGCGGCCGCGCACCCCGATCCCGCAAAGCTCTTGCTCGCCGAGCGCCTGCGCCGCTACGGGCCGGCCAAGCTCGATCCCGACCAGGGGCTCGGGAAGGTCGTGCGCACCGGCGAGCCGGAGCTCTACAACGACATCCCCGACGAGCTGCTCGCCGCGTCGGCGGTCGACGAGGAACACCTCGGCCTGCTGCGCGAGCTCGCGCTGCGCTCGGTGCTGATCGTCCCGATCCGTGGCGCCACGCGGACGCTCGGGGCGATGACGCTCGTCGCCTCCGAGTCGGCGCGGCGCTTCACCGAGGAGGACGTGCGCTTCGCCGAGCAGCTCGCCGACCGCGCCGGCTCGGCGATCGAGAACGCCCGTCTCTATCAGGCCCGCACGCAGGTCGCGCAGACGCTGCAGCGCAGCCTGCTGCCCGAGACGATCCCCGCGATCCCGGGCTGGCAGGTCGCGGCGCTCTACCGGCCGGCGGGCGCCGAGGCCCAGCTCGAGGTCGGCGGCGACTTCTACGACTTCCTCGAGACCGACGCGGGCTGGCTGGTCGTCATCGGCGACGTGACCGGCAAGGGCATCGAGGCGGCGTCGCTGACGTCGCTCGTGCGCCACGGGGCGCGCTTCGTCGGGCGCATCGATCCGCGTCCCTCGGCGATCCTGCAGCACCTCGACGAGTCGCTCAAGGAGCGCGGCTCGTTCGCCCTCTGCACGGCGCTCTGCGCGCGCCTGCATGCAGACCACGTGCTGATCAGCTCGGCGGGCCATCCGCTGCCGCTCGTCGCCGGCCCCGACGGCGCCGTCCGCGAGGCCGGCACGCCGTACCCGCTGCTCGGGACGGATACCGACCTGCAGTGGCACGACGAGGTCATCGCCGTCGAGCCGGGGGTGACGATCGTGCTCTACACCGACGGCGTCACGGACACGCGCGGCGCGCGGGAGCGCTTCGGCGAGGACCGCCTGCGCGACCTCGTGGCCGCGCACGCCGACTCGTCGCCGGCGGATCTGCTGGCGGCGCTGGACGAGGAGCTGCGTGCCTTCCAGGTCGGCCTGCAGGCCGACGACACCGCGGTCATCGCGCTGCGAGCACGACCGTCGCGAGCTGCCCACCGCGACGCGGACGTTCGCGAGCGGGACGGCTGACCTCGCGCCGCCGCAGGTCGCGATCGCGCGCGACTAGGCCTCGCCGGCGTGCTACGACGCCTGCTGCTGCTTGAAGTAGTCGGCGTTGATCTGCACGAATTGCTCCCACTCGTCCGGGAGCTGATCCTCCGCGAAGCACGCATCGACCGGACAGGCCTCGACGCAGGCGTCGCAATCGATGCACTCCTCGGGGTCGATGTACAGCATCTCGACCTTGTCGTAGTCGGGCTCGTCGGTGGTGGGATGGATGCAATCGACGGGGCACACCTCGACGCAGGAGTTGTCCTTGGTGCCGATGCAGGGCTCCGCGATGACGTAGGCCATGAAAAGTTCGTTCCTTCGCTTGGTGGCAGGGGTTCAGCCGGGCCGGGCCGGGCCGGACATAGTATCTGGCGGTCCGTCCTGCAAACCCCCACACGCCTGGAGCACCCGCCGATCACCGCCCGGCCATGTCCGCGCGCGGTGACGGGCCTGCGGGCGCCCTCCCTCACAGCGCCCGCGCCGGCCGGCGCCGGCGGGCGCACGCGCGAGCACCGGCGCACAGGACCGACCGCTAGCGTGCTCCTGCTGACCGGTGCAACGGGCTCCGTCGGACGCGCGCTGCTGCGCCGCCTGACGGCCTCCGCGGAGCCCGTGCGCTGCCTCGTGCGCGACCCGCGCGGCCTCGGATCAGATCGGGTGCGGGTGCAGATCGCGCTCGGTGATCTCGCCGACCCGCCCTCCTTCCGCAACGCGATGCGCGGCGTCAAGACGGTCGTGCACCTCGCCGCCGCGATCCGCGACCAGCCCGCCGGCTCGATCGAGGAGCTCAACGGCATCGCGACGTGGCGCATGGTCCGCGCCGCCGAGCGCGCCGGCGTCGAGCACTTCGTCTTCATGAGCTCGCTCGGCGCGGTGCGCCACGATCGCACGCGCTTCTTGCGCGCCAAGGCGCTCGCCGAGAGCGCGGTGGCCGCCTCTGACGTGCGCCATACGGTCTTCGCGCCGTCGCTGATCTACACCCCCGGGGACATGTTCATGACGCTGCTGGAGCGCCTGGCGCTGTTGCTGCCCGTGATGCCGGTGAGCGGGCGCGGGCAGGCGCTCTACCAGCCGATCTGGGCCGAGGACGTCGCCGATTGTGTCGCCGCCGCGCTGGCGGCGCGGCCCGGCCCGTCCGGCGCGGCGAACGGGCACGCGCGCTTCGAGCTGGCCGGTCCGCAGACGCTGTCGCACGAGCAGATCGTTCAGACCGTGCTGCGCGCGGCGGGGCGTAACCGGCGCACCGTCAGCGTCCCGACGCCGCTCGTCAGCCGCGGCCTGCGCGTCGTCGAGACGCTGATGAAGTCGCGCTCGCCCGCGACCTGGGACGAGGCCGAGCTGCTCGAGGTCTCGATGCTCGCCGCCGGTGGCAGCGCCGACGCCGAGCGGCTCGGCGTCACGCCGCGGCCGATGGCAGCCGTGCTCGGCGCGTAGCCCACGGCGCCGCGGCCTCGACCTGCGCCGCGAGCGCGAGCAGCGCGCCCTCCTGCGCCGGCCGGCCGATGAGCTGCACCGCCAGCGGCAGCCCGTCGTCGTGCGTGTACAGCGGCAGCGAGATCGCCGGCGAGCCGGTGACGTTCGAGATCGCCGTGTAGGGCGTGAAGTGGCCGGAGCGCTCGAACGTCCCGGCCGGGTCCGGGCCACATGGGTCGAGCGTGCCGATCGGCAGCGGCGGCTGCGCGAGCGCGGGCGTCAGCAGCGCGTCGTACGGTGCCGCCCAGCGGATGATCGAGCGCGCGAACGCCTGCAGCGCGTAGCGCGCCGACTCGGCCTCGACCGCGTCGATGCGCTTGGACGTCTGCCACAGCTCCCAGCTCAGCGGCTCCATGTCCGCGGCGCGCGGCGCGCGGCCGGCGAGCAGCCCGGCGGCGGCGATCGAGGAGCAGATCGCGGGGCCGAAGGCGCGCGTGAACAGGTCCAGCAGACCGGGGCGACGCCACGGCGGCTGCACCTCCTCGACCTCGTGACCGAGCGACTCCAGCAGCGCCGCCGCGGCGCGCGCGGCGCGCTCGCAGGCGGGATGCAGGTCGGCCTCGAGCAGCGGCATCAGCGTCGTGAACCCGATCCGCAGCGGCGCGCCGGCTGAAAGCCCGCGCGCGGCCGAGACGGCGAAGGGCTCCTGCGGCGGCGGCGCCCAAGAGGCGTCGCCGACGACCGGCCCGGCGAGCACGTCGAGCAGCAGCGCGGTCTCGCGCACCGTGCGCGTCAGCACGCCGTCCTGGACGAGGAACTGCTCACCGGCCTCCGGTGCCAGCGAGATCCGGCCGCGCTGGGGCTTGAGGCCGACGAGGCCGCAGCAGGCGGCGGGGATCCGCAGCGAGCCGCCGCCGTCGTTGCCGTGGGCGATCGGCACCATCCCGGCGGCGACCGCGGCCGCCGATCCGCCCGACGACCCGCCCGCCGTGCGCTCGCGGTCCCACGGGTTGCGCGTCGGGCCCAGCCGCCGCCCCTCGGTGACCGGCAGGATGCCCCACTCCGACAGCGTCGTCGTGCCGACGATCACGAAGCCGGCCGCGCGCAGGCGGCGCGTGACGTTGTGGTCGTGGCGCGGGGTGTGGTCGCCCATCAGGTCGGCGCCGAGCGTCAGCCGCCGACCGGCGACGGCGCGGTTGTTCTTGATCGCGATCGGCACGCCCGCGAAGGGGCGCTCGTCGCCGGCGCCGATCGCGGCGGCGACGGCGCGCGCGCCGGACGCGTCGACGTCGACGAACGCGTTGATCTGGCCGTCGAGCGCCGCGATCCGCTCGAGCGCGATCTCGGTGAGCTCGAGCGCCGTCAGCTCGCGCTCGCGCACGAGCCCGGCCAGCTCCTGCGCCGGCCGGAACATGAGCTCTGCCGCCGTCACCGCGCGGCCGGCGACGCGCCCTGCGCGGCAGGGCCGACGGCCGCGCCGACCGCCACGTTGAGCCCGATCAAGAACGGCACCGCGACGACGGGCTCGCCCGTCAGCGGCGCGAACGCGACGCGGCTGCCGCGCCGCGCGGCGAACGCGCGCGGCGTCAGCCGGTCGCGGTCAAACCCCGCGCCGCCGCGCCGCAGCGCGGCGAAGGTCGCGACGATCAGCGGGTTGGCGCGCGTCGGGCGCGGCGCCGCGTACGTGATCGCAAGCGCTCGGCGCGGGCCGGCGGCGACATCGTCGAGCACCGCACCGCGCTCGCGCGACAGCTCGAGCGGGCGGGAAGACGCGCGTGCGCCGACGCGCGCGAACTTCACGGCTCGCCGCCCGCTGCGCGTCTGCCCGGTCCAGGCGACGTAGGTCGCGCCGCGGCCGTCGGCGACCGGCAGCACGGGCGCCTCACGCCGGTCGGCGCCCGTCGGGCCGCAGCGGCGCTCGAGCGTGCGCGTGCGCCAGCGGGCGGCGCCGTCGCGCACCGAGACGCCGCACGGGCGCCCGACGCTGCCCCAGGTCAGGACGATGCGGCCGTTGCGCACGACGAGCGCCGACAGGCGCAGGTTCTGGATCGCGGTGATGCGCCCGAAGCGCACCGTGTCGCTCCAGTCGCCGCCTGCGGGGCGCACGCGCGCGGCGAGCCGCTGGCCCGCGCGCCAGGCCAGGACGCGGTCGCCGCGGTCGTTGATCGCGACGGCGGCCGAGCGTCCGACGGCGAGCTCGCGCGCCGGCGCGAACGGCTGGCCCGCGGCGCGCTCGGCGACACGCAGAAACGGCGAGCGCTCGCTGTTCCAGGCGACGATCGCGTCGCCCGCCGCGTTGGCCGCCGACCAGTGCTCGGTGACGAAGTCGTCGAGCGGCGTGAGCGCCCCGAAGCTGCCGTCCGAGGCGCCGTCTGCGAACACGAGCCGGCGCAGGTTCGCCTCGGTGCTGCCCTCGCGCGCGACGAGCAGCGTGTCCTTCGTCGCGACGACGTACACGCGCGCGCTGGCGGGCTGGATCGTGGCGAGGTCGGCCGCCCGCCGCCACGTGCCGACGAGGTCGCGCGTCGCCAGCCCACCGAACAGCGGCGGCGTGCGCCCGGGCAGCGCGCCGCTCCAGCTCAGCAGCGCGCGGCCCTGCGCGTCGAACGCGAGATCCTGCAGCTCCGACACGCCCTCCGAGCCTGCGATCGGCTCGAGCTTCCAGCTCGCCGCTCGCGCCGGCGCGGCAGCGAGCAGTGCGAGGACGAGCGCGGCGAGCAGCCAGCGGACGATGTCCAGCAGGGGGGAAGGCGTGTCGCTCATGCCCGAGGACCGAACCGTACCGTTGTTGTGAACGTCGTTCATCAGAGCGTCACGCAGTGACAGGCATGATGCAGACGCCACCCCGGCGCCACGCGCACCTCAGCGCCGTCGCGGATCCGCACGACGGGCTCCAGAGCCTGACGCGCCGCGAGCGCGAGGTGCTCGCGCTGATCGCAGCGGGCTGGTCGAACGAGGGCATCCGCGACGCGCTGTATCTCAGCCCGAAGACCGTCGAGAGCCATGTGCACAGCATCTTCTCCAAGCTCAACCTGCGCCACGGCGGTCCGCAGACGCACGCTCGCGTGCTCGCCGCCCGCGCCTGGCTGAGCGCCC
The DNA here is from genome assembly GCA_963756465.1 of uncultured Solirubrobacteraceae bacterium. Lineage (GTDB taxonomy): Bacteria > Actinomycetota > Thermoleophilia > Solirubrobacterales > Solirubrobacteraceae > CADCVQ01. The sequence goes on along the minus strand of CAVWNK010000004.1, from coordinate 101,725 downwards.
AATCGTCGCTGCCCGGCCCGGACGCCGTGCGGCGCGCGGCCTGACGGGGCGATCGGGCCGGCGGTGAACGGGAGAGGGCCCGGCGAACGACTCGCCGGGCCCTCTGTACTTCTGCTCGCCGTGAGGCGAACGGCCTGCTGATGGGCTCGGGAGAGTGAGCCCGACGCCGGCTACATCATGCCGCCCATGCCGCCCATGCCGCCGTCGCCGCCGCCCATGCCGCCGAGGGACATCTCCTTGCCCTCGATCTCGCAGACGATCGCCTCGGTGGTGAGGATGTTCTTCGCGATCGAGGCGGCGTTCTGCAGCGCCGAGCGCGTGACCATGGCGGGATCGATGACGCCGGCGGCGACGAGATCCTCGATCTCGTTCGTCGCGGCGTTCAGGCCCCAGCCCTTCTTGGCCTTGCGGACGTCGTTGATGACGACCGAGCCCTCGAGGCCGGCGTTGTGCGCGATCTGGCGCAGCGGCTCCTCGAGCGCGCGCAGGACGATCTTCGCCCCGGTCTTCTCGTCGTCCTCGTAGGTGTCGAGGTCGATCGCGGACTCGGCCTGCAGCAGCGCGACGCCACCGCCGGGCACGATGCCCTCCTCGAGGGCGGCGCGCGTGGCCTGCAGCGCGTCCTCGACGCGGTGCTTCTTCTCCTTCATCTCCGTCTCGGTGGCCGCGCCGACCTTGACGACGGCGACGCCGCCCGACAGCTTGGCGAGGCGCTCCTGGAGCTTCTCGCGGTCGAAGTCCGAGTCGGTCGTCTCGATCTCGGCCTTGAGCTGGTTGATGCGGCCCTTGATCGCGGCCGCATCGCCGGCGCCGTCGACGATCGTCGTCGAGTCCTTGCCGACGACGACGCGGCGTGCGCGGCCGAGCTGCGAGATCGTCGTGTTCTCGAGCTTGAGGCCCATCTCCTCGGTGATGACCTCGGCGTTCGTCAGGATCGCGATGTCCTCGAGCATCCGCTTGCGGCGGTCGCCGAACCCGGGAGCCTTGACGGCGACGCCCGTGAACGTGCCGCGCAGCTTGTTGACGACGAGCGTCGCGAGCGACTCACCCTCGACGTCCTCGGCGATGATCAGCAGCGGCTTGGCGGACTGGATGACGGCCTCCAGCACCGGCAGCACGTCGCGCACCGAGGTGATCTTGGAGTTGGCGATCAGGATGTAGGGGTCCTCGAGGACGGCCTCCATGCGCTCCTGGTCGGTCACCATGTAGGGCGAGATGTAGCCCTTGTCGAAGAGCATGCCCTCGGTGAACTCGAGGTCCATGCCGAAGGTCTGGCCCTCTTCGACGTTGACGACGCCGTCCTTGCCGACCTTCTCGATCGCGTCGGCGATGACGTCGCCGATCTCCTCGTCGCCGGCGGAGATCGTCGCGACGCGAGCGATCTGGTCCTTGCCGGCGACGTCCTTGGACTGGCGTGCGATGTTCGCGACGACGTCCTCGACGGCGCGCTCGATGCCGCGCTTGAGCGCGAGCGGGTTGGCACCGGCCGTGACGTTCTTCAGGCCCGAGCGCACGATCTGCTGCGCGAGCACCGTGGCGGTCGTCGTGCCGTCGCCGGCGACGTCGTTGGTCGCCGTGGCGACCTCGCGGACGAGCTGCGCGCCCTGGTTCTGGAAGACGTCCTCGACCTCGATCTCACGCGCGATCGTGACGCCGTCGTTCGTGATCGTGGGCGCGCCGAACTTCTTGTCGAGGACGACGTAACGGCCCTTCGGACCGAGCGTGACCTTGACCGCGTTGGCGACGGAGTCGACACCGGCCTGCAGTGCGTTGCGGGCCTCGACGTCGTACAGGATTTCCTTGTGCATGAAGTCTCCTCTTCCTAAAGGATCTTGGCGAGAACGTCGGACTCGCGGAGCACGAGCAGCTCCTCGCCGTCGACCTTGATTTCCGTGCCGCCGTACTTGGAGTACAGGACCTCGTCGCCCTCGGCGACGTCGAGCGGGATGCGCTTGTCGCCGTCCTCGTCGAACTTGCCTTCGCCGACGGCGATGACCTTGCCCTTCTGCGGCTTCTCCTTGGCGGTGTCCGGGAGGACGAGTCCACTGGCGGTGGTCTCCTCTTCCTCGATCGCCCGCACGATGAGCCGGTCGCCCAGGGGCTTGAGCTTCATGTGTCTGACCTCCAAGATCGTTCAGTGGGAATTGGCACTCGCACGGTCAGAGTGCCAACGTGCTTCGACTGTAGCAGCCCTTGGCACTCTCGGGTCAGGAGTGCCAACACGATCGTCACGCCCGGTGATCTGATCGGCGCGGTGCATCGCCGGCGGCTGGCGGACGCGGCCGGGCGGGTCGATCAGTTCTGGGCGCCGCCGATGCCGTGCAGCCGCTCGGTCATCGAAGGCGGGTTCTCGATGATCTGGCTGAAGCGCACGACGGTGACGGTGTCCTCAAGGCTCACGCCACGCCCGTAGATCTGCTCCAGGAAGTGGATCATCTCCTCGGTGCGGCGGAACTCGGGGTTGTCGTGCTCGATGTCGCGCGGCGAGAGCTCCTTGACGCGCTTGACCTCGACCGAGTCGATGACGGCCAGGAAGACCTTCTCGCGGGGCGAGTGCTGGTAGCCGATCGTCACGAGCACGGCCTGGTTCTTGCGGTACTTGTGCGACTTGTCGCCAAGCCGGATCGTGGCAGTCTTGCGGCCCCGCTTGAGCTGGTCGGCGAAGATCGTCGAGTAGAAGTTGAGGACCTGCACGCCCGGCAGACTACAAGCCGCGCTCCAGCCGCGTCAGCGCCTCGCGCACCATGTCGCGCTCGCCGGCGTACGTGAGCGTCCGGACGGCCTCGGCGGCGGGCACCCAGCGGGCCTGCTCGACCTCGTGATCGTGGTCCTTGACGTCGCCCGAGACGTAGCGCAGCAGGAAGAACTCGACGACCTTGGCGATCCGCTTGCCGCTGCGCTGGTACCAGTAGCGGACCTCGCCGAGCGAGCCGACGACCTCGGTCTCGACCCCCGCCTCCTCGCGCACCTCGCGCAGCGCCGCCTGCGACCGGCGTCTCGACGCCGTCGGGGTGACCCTTGGGCAGCGCCAGCACGCGCGACCCGTCGGCCGCCCGCCGCGTGGGGACGATCACGACGACCTCACGATCGGCGTTGACGACGACGCCGCCGGCGGAGAACTCGCTCTTGGGCATCAGTAGACGTAGCGCTCCAGCGCGGCCGGGTCGTGCACCGTCACGCGCCCGCGTCCCTGGGTCACGACACCCGCGCGCTCGAGCACGGCGAGGAAGCGGCTGGCCGACTCGCGCGAGGAGCCCGCGAGCTGTGCGACGTCGGACTGGGTGACGGTCACGAGCACGTCGTGCTCGCCGGCTCCCTCCGCCCGCGCCTGCACGACGAGCTGGCCGAGCACGCCCGCCACCCGGCTCTGGACGGTCTGAAAGGACTGGCGCGCGATCCGCTCGTTGGCCTCGCGCAGGCGCCGGCCGAGCGAGATCACGAGCTTGACGGCGATCTCGGGGTGCTCGCGCAGCAGCCGGCGCATGTCGGCGCCGAGGACGGCGATCGCGTCGACGCGATCGAGCGTCTCGATCGTCGCCGAGCGGCGCTCGTCGTCGAACATCGCCAGCTCGCCGAAGATGTCGCCGGGACCGAAGTGGGCGAGCGTCAGCGTGCGGCCGTCGCCATGCTCGCGGACGGCGCGGGCGTGGCCGTTGCGGACGATGTAGCACGTGTCGCTCTGGTCGCCCTCGCGGAAGATCACGTGACCGGCGTCGAACGAGCGCGGAACGGTCACCGCGGCGACCGCGGTCAGGTCCTTGGGGCCGAGCGTCTCGAAGACCGGGACATGGGTCAGCAACTCGATCGCGTCGTGCTCTCGGGCGCCCATCGTGTGAGCAATAGCACACGAGGCCGACCCGCGAAAGACAGATCGCCCCGCCGGGCGCGGCGGCGCGCACCGCGCGGCTCGCGCGGTGGGGATCCGCGCGAGCGGTGACCCCGTTCGGGTCAGGCGGGGTCGAGCGCCGTCTCGCGCCGCCGGCGGCGGCCGACGTGGACGCCGAGGCCGATCACGGCGCCCACCAGCGCGGCCGGCACGAGCACCGCGAGGCCGATCAGCAGGACGCCCGCGAGCACCTCGAGGACACGCAGGGCGTCGCCCGCGGCGTCGCCGGGGGTCCAGGCGCCGCCGGTCTCGCTGCTCGCGCCGGTGCCGCGCACGGTGAGGTCGACCGTCGCGAGGTCGGCACGCCGCTTCAGCGAGGCGAGCTGCCCCTTGAGGCTGCCGATCCTTGCGCCGACGCTGCGCAACCGCGCCCTGATGCTGTCGATCTGCGCCTGCGTCGTCGCGCGCTCGAGGGCGCGCAGCAGGCCGCGGCGCTCGGCGCGGGCGTCGGTCAGCCGCGACTGCGCCGACGTGAACGAACCCGTGATGTCCTGCAGGCCCTGGCTGCGCTCGGTGACGTGACCGAGCTTGGACAGGGCGGCGAGCGCGCGGTCCAGCCGGTTCGTCGGGATGCGCAGGTCGAACGTCGCCTCGCCGCCGCCCGCATCGCTCTGGCCGATCTGCGAGCTGGCGACGATGCCGCCGAAGCGGGCCATGACCGCGTTGACGGCATCGGTCGTCGTGTCGAACTCGTCGACGGGCGTCTGGATCGCGATCGACGCGCTGCGCTCGACCTTGCGCGGAGCGGTCGTCGCGCCGACGGAGGCCGGCGGCGCGGGCGACACCCGGGCGGCCGGCGCGGCCTGGTCGGCGGGCGGCCCGGGCGCCGGCTCGACCGCCTCGGCGACGCCGGCGCCCGAGCCCGCTCGACCGGCGGACGAGGCCGACTCGTCGGCACCGGTGCTGCCCGCGTCGCGCTCCACGCCTGTGCCGGCGGGAGCCGGCGCTTGGCCTGCGAGCGTCGAGGCGTCCTCACCGCCGCTCGTGCCTGCGAGCACGACGACGAGCGCGACCAGCACGGCCGCGAGCGATCCGAGCGCGGGCAGCAGCAGCCAGCGCCGGCCGGGCCGGCGCACGCGGGCGGGCTGCTCGCGCGGCGCCGGGAACCCCTCGCCGCAGGCGCGCTCCAGGCGCGCGGCGAAGGCCGGCGTCATCTCCGGCGCGGTGGCGCGAATGTCGAGCACGAGCTGCTCGAGGTCGCGCAGCTCGATCTCGACGGGCTCGCCCGACAGCGCCCGGTCCAGCGCCTCCAGCTCGCGCTCCTGCTCGGGGGTCGGGGTGTCACGCGGGCGCATTGCAGGCCTCCCTCAGCTTGGCGACGGCCCGATGCAGTCGGGTTCCGGCGTTGGATTCGCTCGTGCCGAGCACGGCGGCGAGCTCGGCGTTGGACAGTCCTCCGTGGAACTTCAGCGCGACGAGCTCGCGATCGCGCGGTGAGAGCCCGGCCAGCGCGGCGCGGACGGTCGTCCGGCGCAAAGCCAGTTCGGCCTCCTCGTCGGGGGCGGCGGCGCGGTCGTCGGGCAGCTCGCCATGCAGCGGCGCGCTGCGCTTGCGCCGGCGCAGCTCGTCCAGCGCGGCGTTGCGGGCGATCCCGAACAGCCAGCCGCGCTGGCTGCCGCGCCGGGCATCGAAGCTCGCGCGGCGCCGGTAGGCGCGCTCGAAGGCAAGCGCGGTGACGTCCTCGGCGGCAGCATCGTCGGCGAGCAGCGTTCGTACATATGCGTACAGGTCGCGCGCGCTGTCGCGGTACAGCGCATCGAAGCTCCCGCTTGACGTGTTCAGTGGTGTTGCCATGCTCAGAGCTGCGCTCATGCGACTACTACGACGCAACGGTCAGATCATCACGCTCTCCGTGCTGCTCGTGCTACCGGCCGTCGGCGCGCAGGCGGCGTACAGCGCCGATGACACGCGCGAGGTGTGGGCGACGGTCAACGTCTGCGACACCGCGGACGCCCCGAACACGATCGGGATCCGCGCGTCGATGCCGGGCTCGCGCAGCGGCGCCGAGGTGCGCTGGATGCGCTTCGTCGTCGAGTACCACGCGCCGGCCGCAGACCGCTGGATCCGCCTCGCCGACGGGGGCGACTCGGGCTATCTGCGCGTCGGCAAGGGCCGGCGCCCGAAGCAGTTCGGGCGCTCGCTGCGGATCGAGCTGCCGGCCGGCAGGTCGGTGCTGCGCGGCCGCGTCTACTTCCAGTGGCGCACCGAGGGCGGCGACGTCCTGCAGAGCGCCCGCGCGCGCACGCGCAGGGGCCACCGCTCGAACGCCGGAGCGGACCCGCCCGGCTACTCGGCCGCGACCTGCACGATCACCGAAGATCGGTGAACAGCCGCGGGTCGTTGGAGATGATGCCGGTGACGCCCATCAGCTCGAGGCTCGCGATCCGCTCGGGATCGTCGACCGTCCAGGCGTACAGCTCGCCGCCGGCGCGGCGGATCGCGTCGGCCAGGCGCGGCGTCACGAGCCGCCAATGCGCGGTCAGCGCGTCGATCTCGCCGCGGCGGATGCGGTTGGCGGCGACGCCGGGCAGCGCCCGGCGCACGTAGGCCAGGACGGCGACGGCGGGCAGCATCGTCAACGGGTTCTGCAGCGGGTTGCGGCGCATCCGCGGCAGCGTCCAGCTGATCGCGAGCTGCGGGTGGCGGCGGCGCAGCAGCCGCAGCGAGTCGTCCTCGGTGCTCGAGATCAGCGCGCGGTCTGCGAGGCCGTGCTCGCGCAGCAACGCGACGACGCGCTCCTCGTAGCCGCGCGTCTTGAGGTCGACGAGCAGCTCGATGCCGTCGTAGATCGCGTCGGCGAAGTGCTCCAGGCCCTCGGCCAGCGTGTGCGGCGTGCGTGCGCCGGCGTCGCCCCAGTCGTGCGCGAGCAGCAGCTCGCCGCTGCCGTCCGCGCGCTCGGGGAGGACGTCGAACTCGATCATGTCGACGCCGTGCTCGAGCGCCGCGGCGAAGGACGCGAACGTGTTGCCGGGCGCGATGTGGTCGGCGCCCTTGTGCCCGACGCGGCGCAGCGACTGCTGTTCGCGGCGCGCGCGCGTCACCGCTGGCAGGCCTCGCACCAGTACGTGACGCGGTTGCCGTCGCCCTGTCCGCGAGCGCGGATCGGCGCGCCGCAGCGCGGGCACGGCCGTCCCGCCCTGTCGTAGACGACGCGGTGCAGGTCCTGCATGCCGTCGCTCGCGGATTGCCGCATCCCCGGACGCGTGGCGCGGACGATCGCCAGCGCCTCGTCGTCGCTGACGGTTGCGATCGGCCGCCAGGGGTCGATCGCCGCGGCGAAGCAGCCCTCGCACTTCCAGAGGTTGCCGATGCCGGCGATCGTACGCTGGTCCAGCAGCGCGTCGCCGATCGGTCGCGTCCCGTCGTCGCTGCGCAGGCGCCTGATGAACTCGGGCTCGTCGAGCGCGGGTGCGAGGATGTCGGGTCCGAGCGTCGCCAGCCGCCGGTCCAGGCGGACGCGCGACGCGGTCATCAGCTCCAGCACCGGTCCGTCGAACTGGACGACCTCGCCCTCGTCGGTGCGCAGGACCAGCCAGGCGCGGCGACGCGCGCGCCGCCAGCGCTGGCCCGGAGCGAACGTGCCCCAGGAGCCGCTCATGCGCAGATGCGAGTGGATCGTGAGGTCGCCCTCGAAGCAGACGAAGAGGTTCTTGCCGTGGGCGTCGACGCGGGTCACGGCGCGACCCGCGAGCTTCTGCGGCCAGCGCTCGCCGCGCAGGCGCGGGTGGGGGTGCGCGAGCTCGGGCACGCGCCCGACGACGAAGGGCCGGATGCGCTTGGCCGCGTAGTGGATCGTGTCGCCCTCGGGCATGACGTGAGCCTAGTGGCCCGTCCTGCAAGTCCATTCACGCTTGGGCGCCCGCTGATCACCGCCTGGCGGCGTCCTCGGACACTCGATCTGGCAGAGCCACAGCTTCGGTCCTGCGTCCTTGCCAGGCGGCGCCAGCGAACACCCAAGAGCAAACGGACGTACCGCGATCAAGCACGCGCTCGACCCGAAGGGGCTGCTCAACCCGGGCAAGAAGCTGCCCTGATCTGCCCGCGTCGGGATTCGGGGCCGTGCATGCGGGCATCCCCCGGGGGGACCGGTCGCGATCAACCCACTACTGTCCGGACCGTGCGCACCGACATCGTTCCCACCGCTCGCGAGCTGCTCGACGCGCTTGGCAGCAACACCTGGACCGACGGGCGCGCCGACCGCCTGATCCAGACGCTCGGCGAGTCGATCGGCCGGGCGTCTCTAGAGGACTCCCGCAAGGCGATGGCGACGCTCGCCTCCGGGCTGAACACGCTCGAGCCCGAGCCCGCCGGCGTCGCCTCGCGCGTCGTCGGCGCGATGATCGAGGCCGGCCACGATCCACGCCCGGCGCGCGCCGCGATGCTCGGTGCGCTGCAGCAGACGCTGCCGGTCTGCGCGGACATCGCCGACGAGGCCCGCGCCGACGTGGGCGAGCCGCCCGAGCACATCGACGAGGACGAGGCCGAGGACTGGATCGCCGAGCGCGGCGCCGAGGCGCTCAACGAGGCGGCCGGCCGCCGGCCTGCCGCGGCCGCCGCCTGGCAGCGCCTGCACGAGGTGTGGCCAGGCGCGATCGCGATGTTCTCGGTCGATCCCGAGGCCCGCGCCGAGGCGCAGGACCTCGCGCCGATCGCCGAGCGCATCGAGGACGTCCACGAGGCAGCCGGCTGGCTGCGCGCGATGCTGACGGTGCTGCACGACGAGCCCTACGTCGCGATCGAGCCCGAGACCCGAACCGGCGTCGTCGGCCGGATCAGCGGCATCGTCGAGAACTTCCAGCTCTGCACGCTGCTGATGGACGAGTTCCCGCGCGACGAGCCGCGCGTGTCGAGGGCCGCCGTCGCGGTCGCGCGCGGCGACGGGCCGCAGCAGATCGACGAGACCGTCACCGGCGTCTGGAACCTGTTCACGTACGAGGCGCTGCAGCCCGGCGGCGAGCTGCCCGACCCGGCCGACGTGTCGCTCAGCCACACGTGGATCTGGAACGAGGGGATGCCCGCCGACATCCCGGTCCTCGACGGCCACCGCGTGATCCTGCTCGGCCCGGCCGCCTACAGCCGGCAGTGGAAGGCGCAGCGGATGTTCCTCAAGCTGCCGGCGCGCCTGACCGCCGACCTGCTCGACGACGACGCGGTCGGCGCGTGGCTCGCGAAGATCGCGGCGGCGCCGCCGCCGCCCGTCCGCTGACGCGCTGAGCAGCCGCTCGCGCGGACGGCAGCGGTCGGCCGCGCGTCGGAGCGCCGTCGGCTCGCAGACGGCGATGTCGGGAACGCGCCCGTTCGCGGGCGTGGTCACCGCGCCGGTGCTCGTCCAGCATCGTGCCATGGCCGATCGTGTCCCAGCGCCGGAGCGTGACCGCGCCCGCCGCGACGCCCGGCGGGAGCTCATCCGGGCCCTGTCGGAGCGGCGCGCCGTCACGCTCTGGGCGTGCTTCGTCGTCAGCTCGCACGTCGCCGGCTTCGCGCTGCTCGCCGGCAACGGACGGCTCCTGCTCGCGGCGGGAGTCCTGGCGTTCATCAGCATGGTCGCGCTCGGCGCGCATGTCGAGCCCGAACCCGACCCCGGTCCCAAGGGCGAGATCGCGCGGATGTCGTGGCCGGAGTTCTGTGCGCTCGAGGAGTCCGTCGAGCGCGAGGCCGAACGCCTGGCGAGGTCGGGCGTCGCGCCGCGCGCCGTCGCGCCGCCACGGCTGGAGGACGTCGACAGCTTCGCGTGCCTCGTCGAGGAGGCGCTCGACGACCTGCCCGCGTTCCTGCGCTCCGAGCTCGAGCGCAACGTCCCGGTCGTGATCTGCGACGACGGCGCCGACCACCGCGCGTACGGCCTGTATATGGGCGCCACCGTCGCCCGCCGGGGCTGGGCCAACCGGATCGTCATCTTCCGCGACACGCTGCTGCGCGATTTCGGCAGCGATCCCGACCTCCTGCGCCGACAGGTGACGATGACCGTGCGCCACGAGATGGCGCACCACCTCGGCGCCGGCGAGCGCGCGGTCGCCGAGCTCGGCCTGTCCGACGCCACCCGCCCGCGCTCCCCGCGGCCCACGGCAGCGCGGCTGCGCCTCCCCGACGTGCCGCCCCGAGCGGGTGCGCGCCCCCGCCCGGCAGCGGCGCGGACGCTGGCAGCGGGCGTGTCCCGCGCAGCCGCTGAGCGCGGCGCGCCCGATGCGTCCGGCACGCCTCGGGCGCGCGGCGTGCGCGGCTCTCGACCGGCGCCCCATCCGGCGCGGCCACCTCCGCCCCCGGGCGCTATGCCCGAGGCGCGTAGCGGCTGTGCAGCATGAGGTCGTTGCCGTCGGGGTCGGTGAAGAGGGCCATCCGGCAGACGCCGGTGTCGAACGTCTCGCCGGCGAACTCGATGCCCTTGGCCTCCAGCTCGGCGCGCGCCGCCGCGACGTCCTCGACGTGCAGCGCGAGGTGGGCGTTCTTCTGGGGCGTGAACGTCATGCCCATCTTGTCGGGCTCCCAGATGCCGAAGCACGTCTGGCCGAGCCAGAACTCGAAGCGCGCGTTGTCGTCCGGCCGCAGGCCGAGCGTGTCAACGTAGAAGGCGCGCGAGCGCTCGGCGTCCTGCGACGGGATGCCGACGAAGTCGAGCTTGGTGATCATCGGGTCTGCTCCTCTCGGTTGCGGTGCGACGGCGCCAACCGTCGCAGCTGTTGAGGCCAGGATGTGTCCTTGATCGAGAACCCGCGTCGAGTGGCGAATTTCGACGGCTCAGCCGTCAGAACTCGCCACTCGGCTGATCACGGCGGCTACGCGCTCAGCGTGAGCTTGCTCGGCCCGGCGCGGAAGCCGAGCTCGACGAGGATCGCCTCCAGCGGCGAGCCGACGACGGGTTCGCCGTCGACGCGCTCGAGCGACAGCTTGCGGCCGCGGCCGCCGGTGATGAACCGCGCGAGCGCCTCGAAGGCGGCGACCAGGCGCGGGTCGCCGGGGTCGGCGAGCGTGCGGATGCCGCGCCCGCCCTTCTCGACGTACAGCACCGGCTCGGCGCCGGCGAGCACGACGTACGCGCCGCGCACGCGCGCCGCGCGCCGCGCCGCGCCGTCGTCGCCGCGCCGCGGCCAGGGCAGCGCCGCGCCGTAGGGCTGCGCCGGATCGGTCGCGGCCAGCACGAGCGGCGGCGACTCCTCGACGGCCTTCTGCGCGCGCAGCCGCTCGACCGCGCCGGGCAGCGCGAACTGCGCGCCGCCGAGCCCCTCGACGAAGTAGCCGCGGCGGCAGACGCCGAGCGTCTCGAGCTGCGACAGGGCGTCGTAGAGGCTCGAGAAGCCGCCCGCGATCCCCTCGGCGAGGACCTGTTCGCGGGTGACGATGCCGTAGCGCTCGAGCAGCAGCTCGGCGAGCGTGCGCCTGCGCTGAGCGGGCTCCGGCTCGCGGCGGAAGATCGTGTCGGTCAGCGCCCAGCGGCCTTGCACGGTCGGCTGCGAGCCCGACCGCCGCGTGCCGAAGCGACGCGTCGCGTGACGGGGCCCGGAGCGCGAACGGGCGAGCGTCAGGCGCGGCGCGCGCAGCGGCGCGAACGCGTCGTTGGTCACCTCGCCCGCCCAGACGAGATCCCACAGCGCCTCCTGCACCTGCTCAGGCTCGAGCGCAACGTCGGCGAGCAGGTCGGTGAAGAAGCACGGCGAGGCGAGCAGGCGGTCGCGGACGAGGTCGTGCTCGGGCGCCGACGGCGCGGTCGTGCGGTTGGGAATCCGCCCCCCACCGACCCTGCCGATCGCCTCGGCATCGTCGCGAAAGTACAGCGCCACGCGGCCGGTCGAGCGGCCGAGCGTTCCCGCGCCGACCCAGACGATCTCGCCCGACGCGCAGAGCTGATCGATCCACGTCGGCGAGTACGCGCCCAGGCGGCGCGGCAGCACGTCGCGCTCCCACGCCTCGGCCGGCAGCGCGAGACCCTGCAGCGCCACGAGCACCTCGCGCAGCCGGTCGATCCCGGCGCCGGCCGCGGGATGGCGGTCGACCCCCTGCCAGGAGGGCAGGAACGCCGCCAGCGCGCGCTGGTCGGTCGGCTCGATCTCCTTGCGCAGCGCCGCGAGCGAGGCGCGGCGCAGGCGCCGCAACACCTCGCTGTCGCACCACTCGGGCTGTCCGGGCGTACCGCCCGGACGCAGCTCGCCGCGGACGATCTCGCCGTCGCGCTCGAGGCGCTCGAGCACGATCTCGATCGCGCCCGCGCCGACGCTGTAGCGCGCTCGCAGCTCGGCGGTCGTGAACGGGCCGTGCGTGCGCGCGTAGCGCGCGGCGAGCGTGACGAGCGCGTCGGGAACGTCGGCGAGGAACGCGGCCGGCAGGCCGCCGGGCGGGACGGCACCGAGCGCGTCGCGGTACAGGCCGGCGTCGTCCGCGGCGACCCAGCGCTGCTCGCCGCCGACCCGCAGCGAGATCGCGCGGCGCTCGTCGACGAGCGTGTCGATCATGGCGTCGGCGTCGACGCCGGCCAGGACGCGGTCGTGGATCTCGTCCCTCGTCAGGTCGCCGACCCGCCGCAGCACGTCGGCGAGCGCGTCGCGCGTCTCGGCGCGGGTGCGCTCGGAGCGGTGCTGCAGGTCCTCCTGCACGGCGTCGAGCGCGCCCGGGTCGATCAGCTCGCGCAGCTCCTCCTGGCCGAGCAGCTCGCGCAGCAGGTCGCGGTCCAGCGACAGCGCGGCGGCGCGGCGCTCGGCGTTGGGCTGGTCGCCCTCGTACATGTAGGTCGCGACGTAGTCGAACAGCAGCGAGGACGCGAACGGCGACGCCGTCGGCGTCTCGACCTCGACGAGCGACAGCTCGCGCGAATGCAGGCCGCGCAGCAGCTCCTCCAGCCCCGGCACGTCGAGCACGTCGCGCAAACACTCGCGGTACGTCTCGAGGATGATCGGGAAGTCGGGGTAGCGCTTGGCGACCTCCAGCAGCGACTGCGACTTCAGGCGCTGCTGCCACAGCGGCGTGCGCCTGCCGGGGTAGGCGCGCGGGATCAGCAGCGCGCGGCCGGCGTTCTCGCGGAAGCGCGCGCCGAACAGGGCGGAGGAGGACAGCTCGGCGACGACCATCTCCTGGACCTCGTCGGGCTCGACGAGGATCAGCTCCGCGCCCGGCGCCTCGTCGGCGTCGGGCAGGTGGACGATGATCCCGTCGTCGGACCAGATCGCGTCGGACTCCAGGCCGTAGCGCTCGCGGATCCGGCGCGAGAGCGCCAGGCCCCAGGCAGCGTGCACGCGGCCGCCGTAGGGCGACAGGATGCACAGGCGCCAGTCGCCGATCTCGTCGCGGAAGCGCTCGACGACGATCGTGCGGTCGCTCGGCAGCACGCGCGTCGCGGCCTGCTGCTCGAGCAGGAAGGCGAGCAGGTTCCGCGCGGCGTAGGCGTCGAGGTCGTAGTCGTCCTGCAGCGTCTGGGCATCCTGCTCGACGGCCCAGCGGCTGAACGCGCCGATCGCCTTGCCGAGCTGCATCGGCCGCCCGACGCCGTCGCCCTTCCAGAACGGCACCGCGCCCGGCGCGCCCGGCGCGGGCGTCACGATGACACGGTCGCGGCCGATCTCCTCGATCCGCCAGGTCGAGGCGCCGAGCAGGAACGTCTGCCCCGCGCGCGCCTCGTAGACCATCTCCTCGTCGAGCTCGCCGACGCGACGCCCGTCGGGCAGGACGACGCTGAACAGGCCGCGGTCGGGGATCGTGCCGGCGTTCGTGATCGCGAGCTGACGTGCGCCCTTGCGCGCGCGGATCGTCCCGCCGACGCGGTCCCAGACGATCCGCGCGCGCAGCTCGGCGAACTCCTGCGACGGGTAGCGCCCGTCGAGCATGTCGAGGACGTTCTCCAGCAGCGGCCGCGAAAGCTCGGCGTAGGAGTGCGTGCGCGTCACGAGCGCGTAGAGCTCGTCGACGGAGATCGGCTCCTCGTCGGGCTGCGAGGCGGCGATCGACACGACGTGCTGGGCGAGCACGTCGAGCGCGTTGCGCGGCACGACGGTCGGCTCGATCTCGCCGGAGCGCATGAGCTTGCAGACGACGGCGCACTCGAGCAGGTCGGCGCGGAACTTCGGGAAGATCCGGCCCTTGGAGACGTCGCCGACGTTGTGCCCGGCGCGGCCGATCCGCTGCAGGCCGCGCGCGACGGACTTCGGCGACTCGACCTGCAGGACGAGGTCGACGGCGCCCATGTCGATGCCGAGCTCCAGCGACGAGGTCGCGACGAGGCACGGCAGCTCGCCCGCCTTGAGCAGCTCCTCGACGACGAGGCGCTCCTCGCGCGCGAGCGAGCCGTGGTGGGCGCGCGCGATGTCGCGCGGCGTCTCGCCCTCGGGCAGGTCGGCGTTGGCGAGCTCGTTGAGCCGCAGCGCGAGGCGCTCGGCGCCGCGGCGCGCGTTGACGAAGACGATCGTCGAGCGGTGCTCGGACACGAGCCGCAGGATCTCGGGGTAGATCGCGGGCCAGATCGAGCGGCGTGTCGCCTCGTTGCTCGTGCCGGTGAGCGGGTCGAGCGGGTCGACGGCGGCGGCCCCGACGTGCTGATCGAGCTCCGTCATCGACTCGACGGGGACATGGATCTGCAGGTCGAGCGGCTTGCGCACGCCGGCGTCGACGATCGTGCAGGTGCGCCGCGGTCCGACCATGAAGCGCCCGACCTCCTCGAGCGGGTTCTGCGTCGCGCTCAGCCCGATCCGCTGCGGCTCGCGATCGCCGTCCTGCAGCGACGCCAGGCGCTCGAGCGTCAGCGCGAGGTGCGAGCCGCGCTTCGTCGCGGCGACGGCGTGGATCTCGTCGACGATGATCGCCTCGACGCTCGTGAGCATCTCGCGGGCGCCGCTGGAGAGCATGAGGTACAGCGACTCCGGCGTCGTGATGAGGATGTCGGGCGGGTTGCGGCGCATCGCGGCGCGGTCGCGCTGGGGCGTGTCGCCGGTGCGCACGCCGACGCTGAGGTCGGCGCCGATGCCGCGCAGGGGCGCGCGCAGGTTGCGGTCGATGTCGTAGGCGAGCGCCTTCAGCGGCGAGACGTAGACGAGCCGTGTGCGGCCGCCGCCAGGCTCTCGCCCGAGGCGGTCCAGCGCCCACAAGAACGCGGCCAGCGTCTTGCCCGATCCCGTCGGCGCGGAGATGAGCGTGTGGTCGCCGGTCGCGATCGCCGGCCAAGCCTGCTCCTGGACGGCGGTCGGACCGTCGAAGGCGGATGCAAACCAGTCGCGGACGGCGGGGGTGAACTGCTCGAGGGCCACGCCCGCAGGCTAGCCCCAGTCGCGGCCTGCCGGTGTCCTCAATCGGCCGTGCGCGAGCGTTGCAGGCGAAGCTCCGGGCGCCGATCACGGCAGCCCGGCGTCGCAGGCACGATCTCGACGTGCAGAGCAACACCGCCCGCACCGGCGTGTTCGTATTCGGACGGCGTGTGCCGCCTCGCACACTCGTCGAGGACCGCAGCGGCCACGATCGAGGTTTGGGCAGAATGGTCTCCCGCACGCGCCCGCGCACGAAAGCCAGCGTATGAATCGCCTCGCAATCGCCGCTCTCGCGGTCCTCAGCACGCTCGTCGCGGTGACGCCGGCCGGCGCGGCGATCGCGCCCGCCGAGCCGCCGCTGCCGAACGTCGACGTGCGCACGCCAGACGGCGGTCCGACGCCGCTCGCCGCGCGCCGCGCGCGCGCGGCGCTGGAGCGTTCGCTCGGCGACGAGGGGGTCGTGTCGACCGACCGCACCACCGGCGGCGCTCGGCTCGTGGCCCGCACCGACGGCTTCTTGACCGGCCGCCGCGCGGCCGCTCCCGCGACGGTCGCGCTGGACTACGTCCGCGCGCGCCCCGACGTCTTCGGACTGGACCCCGACGACCTCGGGCGGCTGCGCCTGACGAGCCGCGCGCGCTCGCCCGCGGGCACGACGCAGCTCGCCTACATCCAGACCTACCGCGGCGTCGCCGCCTACGACAACGTCCTGCTCGCCAACGTCGGGCGCGACGGGCGCCTGCTCAACGTCGGCGGCGCGGCCGTGCCCGATCTGCGCGTGCGCTCCGTCGCGCCGGCGCTGACGGCGGGGGCGGCGCTCGCCCTCGCCCGCCGCCAGGCCGGCGGCTCGATGCTCGCGCCGCGCGCGCGCCGGCAGGGCGGACCGGAGCGCGCGACCCGCTTCGCCGGCGGCGACACGGCCCGCCTGACGCTCTTCAACGACGGCACGACGACGCGGCTGGCCTGGCGCCTGGAGGTGACCGGCGCGCACGACTACGTCTACGAGTTCGTCGTCGACGCCACGAGCGGCCGGGTGCTCAAGCGGCGCTCGCTGACGGAGTTCGCGCTGGCGCGGATCTATCGCAACCACCCGGGCGCGGCCGCCGGCGGGACGCCCGAGCTCGTCGACCTTGCCCAGAACCCGAGCTGGCTGAACCAGTCGACGCCGGCGGATCGCAAGCTCAGCGGCAACAACGCGCACGCCTACGTCGACGCCGACACGATCGACTCCGACCCCGCGACGCCGGGCGTCGTCGGCCCGACGGCCGGCGATCTCGAGGTCCGGCCCAGCTCCGGCAACGACTGGGACTATCCGGTCGCGCCGTTCGCCCTGCCGGGATGCCCGCCGGCGCCCACACGCTGCAGCTGGAATTCGGCGGACCCGAACACGCGCGCGGTGAACCGCGGTCAGGCCACGACGCAGCTGTTCTACCTCGTCAACACGTTCCACGACCACCTCGCGCAGGCGCCGATCGACTTCACGGCGGCGAGGCGCAACTTCGAGCGGGCCGGCGCGCCGGGCGTCGGCGGCGACCCCGTCATGGCGGAGACCGACAACTTCCTCAACCCGAGCGAGAACGGCTCGACGAGCACGAACAACGCGAGCATGACCACGCGGCCCGACGGGACGCCGCCGCGGCTGGAGATGTTCCTCTTCACGAGCCCGTCGCTGAACTCGGCCGACACGGCCGACGTCGTCTACCACGAGTACGCGCACGGCCTGACGAACCGCTCGGTCGGCAGCGGCGTCGGGCTCGATGCCAAGCAGTCGCGCGCGCTGGGCGAGGGCTGGAGCGATTGGTACGCGCTGGACTATCTCGTCGGCCAGACGCTCGTCGCCGACGACCCGGGCAGCGACGGCGAGCTGAACCTCGGCGGCTATCTCGACGACGTCTTCGGAAGCGGCGGCTTCCGCCGCCAGGGCATCGACTGCCCGGTCGCCGCCGCCGCCGCGGACTGCCCCGGCACCGCCCGGGCCGGCGCGGGCGGCTTCACGCTCGCCGACCTGGGGAGCGTCGGCAGCGCGTTCGAGGTCCACGACGACGGTGAGATCTGGTCGCAGACGCTGTGGGATCTGCGCGCGCAGCTGGGCGTGTCCAACGCGCGCCGCCTGATCACGAGCGGTCTGCGCCTGGCCCCCAACAACCCGTCCTTCCTCGAGGCGCGCGATGCGATCCTGCTCGCCGACCGCGCGGCGGGCGGGCCGAACTACGAGGCGCTGTGGAGCGTGTTCGCGGCGCGCGGCATGGGCTTCAGCGCCTCGACCACGAGCAGCGCGGCGACGACCGCGACCGCCGCGTTCGACCTGCCGCCGCGGCTCGTGCATGAGTCCACGACGATCAGCGACCCGGCGCCGGGCGGCGACGGCGACGACGTCGCCGAGCCCGGCGAGACCGTCAGTTTCGTCGAGGAGCTGCGCAACCCCAACCCGACGGACACGACCGACACCGTCGGCGTCCTGAGCGCGAGCACGCCCGGCGTCGTGGTCGATCCGGCGCCGTCGTCATGGCCGACGCCGATCCTGGCCGGTCTGTCGGGCGTGAACTCGCCGCCGTTTCGGGTGACGCTCCCGGCCGGCGCGAGCTGCGACTCCGACGTGCAGCTCAGCCTGGCGCTGTCGACGAGCCAGAGCGCCGGCTTCAGCATCCCGCTGCGGCTGCCGGTCGGCAGCAAGTCCAGCGGCGGCGGGCCCGTCACGATCCCGGCGGGCGGCGGCGGCCTCGACTCGACGCTGACGTTCGACGGCGACGGACCCGTCGTCGATCTCGAGCTCCGCATCGCCAGGCTCGCGCACACCTGGGTCGGAGACCTCACGGTGACGCTGACGAGCCCCGCCGGTACGACCGTCACGCTCATGGACCGTCCGGGCGCGGGCGTCGACGGGGCCAGCGGCAACGATTTCGTCGAGCTCGTGCTCGACGACCACGCGGCGACCGCGATCGAGGACATCCCGGCGACGAGCCCGGCGGGCGGCTACTCGGGCCGCCTGCGCCCTGACGAGCCGCTGTCGGCCTTCGACGGCGAGCCGCGGCAGGGCACCTGGACGCTGAACGTCCGCGACAACTACCCGGCCGACGACTCGGGCACCCTCCATGCGTGGGGCATCCGGCCCGAGACGGACACGTGCCCCAATCGCGCGCCCGACGCCGCCGACGACGCCTACGCGACGGCGGGCGGGCAGGCGATCAGCGCTGCGCCCGGCGCCGGCGTGCTCGTCAACGACAGCGACCCCGACGGCGACGCGCTGACCGCGGCGAAGGCGACCGACCCCGCGCACGGCACGGTCTCGATGGCGCCGGACGGGACGTTCACGTACACCCCGCAACCGGGCTATCGCGGTGTCGACTCGTTCACGTACCGCGCCCAGGACGACGGCATCGGTGCGCTCGGCGACCTGGCGACCGTCTCGATCACCGTCGGCAACAGCGCCCCCAGCGCCGTCGACGACGCCTATGCCGTGACGGCCGGGTCGACGCTCGGCGCGGCGACCGTGCTTGCCAACGACAGCGACCCCAACGGCGACGCGCTCAGCGCGGTGCTCGCCTCGGGGCCGGCACACGGCACGCTCGCGCTGGCGGCCGACGGCACGTTCGCCTACACGCCCGACGCCGGCTTCAGCGGACGCGACGCGTTCACCTACAGCGCGTCTGACGGGAGCCTGTCCTCGGCCGCGGCGACGGCCGCGATCGACGTGACCGAACTGCCGGTCCCGCCGCCGCCGCCGGCGCCGCCACCAGCGCCAGCGCCGCCGCCGCCACCGCCGCCGCCGGCCCGCGCGCCGGCCAAGCTCGAGGTCCTGCGCGCCGGCGTCGCGGCCGGCCGGCTCGACGTGCTGGCGCGCATCACGGCGCGCGCGTCCGGCCGCGTCACCGTGCGCTACCGCTCGTCGGGCAGGACGACGCGCTTCAGCGCGCCGATCCAGGACGGGCGCATCCGCTTCAAGCGCCTGCTGCCCGCCGCGCAGCGGCGCAAGAGCACCGGGATCGTGACGCTGACCTACGCCGGCAACCCTCGCGTGCGCCCCGACGAGGTCAGGCTGCGCGCGGCCAACGGCAAGGCGATGCTGCGACGGACGGCGACGCGGATCGACAGCCGCGGGCGGCTCGTCGTGCGCGGCACGGTCACGCGACGCGCGCGCGGCGTCGTGCGGGTCCGGCTGGGCTACGGCAGGCCCGGTGGCGCGGTCGCGTTCATCAACCGCAGAGCCAGGATCCGCGACGGCGCGTGGGCGCTGTCGGCGCCGCTGCCGCGCGATGCGGCGCGCGCCGGCGGTCAGCTCTCGATCCAGTTCACCGGCTATGAGCCGGGGCGGATCCGCGGCGAGCAGCTCGCCAAGGCCGTCAGCCCGGCGGGCTGAGCCCGGCGACGGCGCGGGCGCGCAGGAGCACCGCGTCGAGCATCGGCTCGGTTAGCTTGCCGGTGAACGTGTTCTGCTGGCTGGGGTGAAAGCAGCCGAGCAGGCGCGGCGCGTCGGGCAGATCGAGCTCGGCGGCGTGCCCGAAGCGCGGCCGCGGGCGAGGCACGGCAGCGCCCGCGCCGGCGAGGATCCGCAGCGCCGCGTCCCAGGCGAACGCGCCGAGGCAGACGATCGTGTCGGCAGCGGGCAGCAGTTCGAGCTCGCGCAGCGCGTAGGGCAGGCAGGCGTCGCGCTCGGCCGGCGCCGGTCTGTTGGCCGGGGGCGCGCAGCGCACCGCGGCGGTGATCCACGCGTCGCGCAGCTCGAGGCCGTCGCCGGCGTGCGCGGACAGCGGCTGGTTGGCGAAGCCTGTCCGGTGCAGCGCGGCGAACAGGAAGTCGCCCGAGCGGTCCCCGGTGAACACGCGCCCCGTGCGGTTGGCGCCATGCGCAGCGGGCGCGAGGCCGAGGATCAGCACCCGCGCGTGCGGGTCACCGAAGCCGGGGACCGGGCGCCCCCAGTACTGCTCGTGCGCGAACGCGGCGCGCTTCTCGCGCGCGACGAGCTCGCGCCATCGCACGAGCCGCGGGCAGCGCCGGCAGTCGACGATCTCCCGTTCGAGCCGCTCGAGCCCGAACTCGACGTCGTCGCTCAAGCGTGCGGCTGCGACAGCAGCCCGAGGATCAGGCGCTCGATCAGCGGCTGCAGGTCGAGCACGCGCGCGGGCTCACCTGTGCGCAGCTGGCGCGAGACGAGCTCGAACGTCGCACCGACGATCGCGAACGCCTCGTCGGGCGACGCGAACGCCGGCCCGCCGGTCAGCTCGGCCGCGCGCACGGTCTGCTCGTACATGACCTGCGCGAAGGCGTTGAGTGTCGCGATCCGCAGCTCGGCGAGGCGCGGCCCGGCGCCGACGGTCTCGACGAGGATCGCCTGGGCCAGCGACGGGTTGCCCTCGATCGACTCGAGGATCGCGCGCAGGCCGGCGCTGTGGCGTTCCTCGAAGCCGCGCTCGGCGCCGCGCGACGCCGCGACGAGCTCCGCGAGGAAGGACGCTGTCGCGTACTCGAACAGCGCGGCCAGACACTCCTCCTTGTTGGCGAAGTGCTCGTAGAACGTCGCCTTCGACATGCCCGCCTGGCGGCTGATCGCCTCGGCGCTCGCGTCCGCGTAGCCGAGCTTCGAGAAGACCGTCGCGGCGGCGTCGAAGAGGCGATGCTTCTGGACTTCGAGACGGACCTCGAGCGGCGGCGCATGGCGCCCGCGCGGAATCGACTGAGCTGATGGCGTGAGCTCGGGGGGCAACGGTCTGCAGTCTAGATAGGCTCCCGGCCGATGATGAGAGCGATCTTTGCGGTGTGCGTGCTGGCGTTGGGGCTGTCGGCCTGCGGATCGACCGCGCCGCGCGACTCGGCGGAGAAGTTCAGCGGCGCCGACAAGGCGGTCGCGGCCGCGGTCGAGGGGATGGAGACCGCGGCCCGCGAGGACGACCCCGAGCGGCTCTGCACGCAGCTGCTGAGCGCCAAGCTGCTCGGCAAGCTCGAGCAGCAGGGCACGAACTGCACGACCGCCGTGCGCGAGGCCTTCAAGGACGCCTCGTCGAAGGATCTGACGGTCGAGAAGGTCACGATCAGCGGTGACACGGCGACCGCCGAGATCACCTCCGGCAGGGGCTCCAACGAGAAGAGCGACACGCTCCAGCTCGAGAAGGCCGGCGCCGGCTGGAAGATCGCCTCGCTGCAGTCCTAGCGCGCGCTTCGCCATCGCCTCCGTTGCGCGACACGGCGGCGGCGGCGATGCTGGACGCCGTGACTGCGCGATCGGACCGGCCGGTCTTCGTCGGGCGCGAGCGTGAGCTTGCCGTCCTGCTCGCCGCGCTCGACGCCGCCCGCGACGGCCACGGGAGCCTGTGCCTGCTCGTCGGCGAGCCCGGCGTCGGCAAGACGAGCCTCGCCGAGAGGCTCTGCGACGAGGCCGCCGAGCGCGGTGCCCTCGTCGCCCGCGGCCCGTGTTGGGACGCCGGCGGCGCGCCCGCGTACTGGCCCTGGATCCAGGTGTTGCGGGCGCTCGTGCGCGGCGGCCGTCCCGCCGCCGCGCCGCCGCTGTCGCTCGGCCGCGGCGGCGCCGACGTCGCCGCGCTCGTGCCGGAGGTCGCCGAGTGGCTGGCGCCCGCGACCGGCAGCGCGCCGGCGCTGAACGCCGATCGGCGCCGCTTCGAGCTTTTCGATGCGGTCGCGGCGCTGCTCGCCGCCAGCGCATCCACGAAAACGGTCGTCGTCATGCTCGACGACCTGCACGCCGCCGACGAGGGGTCGCTGCTGCTGCTGAGCTTCCTCGCCCGCCAGCTGCACGGCATGGCGCTGCTGATCTGCGCCACCCAGCGCGACGTCGACCATGCTCCGCCGCCCGCCGTCGCCCGCCTGCTGGAGGGGCTGGCGCACGATGCGCGGCGGATGAAGCTCCGCGGCCTGGACGAGGCGGACGTCGCGGCGATGATCGCGCACCGCGCGGGCGTCCCCGCCGACGCTGCGCTGCTGGGCAGCGTCCAGCGCGTCACCGCCGGCAACCCGTTCTTCGTCGACGAGATCGTCCGCGTGCTCGCCGCCGACGGGCGCCTGGAGGGCGGTCGTGTCGCGCCCGAGCAGATGCCGCTGCCCGACAGCGTGCGGGTCGCGCTCAGGCGCCGGCTTGCGCCGCTCGACGCGTCGACGCGGTCGCTGCTCGAGCTGGCGGCCGTCATCGGAGCCGAGATCGCCGTCGCGCTGCTCGCCGACTGCGCGGCGGCCGAGCCGTCGGTCGTGCTCGAGCGGCTCGAGCCGGCGCAGCGCCTGCTGCTCGTGGCGGAGGTCGAGGGCGCTCCGGGCCGCTTCGCGTTCGCCCACGCGCTCGTCCGCGAGACGCTCTACCGCGGCCTGAGCCTGGCGCAGCGGATGGCGCTGCACCGCACGGTCGCAGAGGCGATCGAGTCCGAGCGCGCGGCGAACCTCGATCCCTGGCTGCCGGCGCTGGCGTTTCACTACATGGAGTCGCTGCCGGCCGGGCCGGCCGGCAAGGCCGTCGAGTATGCGCGCCGAGCCGGCGAACGCGCCGCCCGTCAGCTCGGCTACGAGGACGCCGCGCGTCACTTCGCGCAGGCGCTCGGCGTGCTCGCTCGCGCCGACGAGACCGCGCGCGAGCGCTGCGAGCTGCTGCTGGCGCTCGGCTTCGCGCAGCGCCGGATGGGCGCGATCGCCGACGGCAAGGCGTCCTGCCGCGAGGCCGCTGCGCTCGCGCGCGGGCTCGGCGCCCCGCATCTGCAGGCCCGCGCCGCGCTCGGCTTCGCCGGCCCGCTCGGCGGCCCCGGCCTGGCAGCGAGCACCGACGAGGCGATCGTCGCGATGCTCGAAGCGGCGCTCGCCGCGCTCGGTCCGGATCTGACCGACGAGCGCGCCGAGCTGCTCGCCCGGCTCGCGCTGGAGCTGTACTACACGCCCCACGTCGCGCGCCGCGCGGCGCTGAGCCGGGAGGCGGTCGCGATCGCCGCCACGACGCGCAACCCGCGCTCGCAGCTGATCGCGCTCTACAGCCGCGGCTGGTCGATGCTCGGTCCCGACCATGCGCAGCAGCGCCGCGCCGCCGCCGACGAGCTGCTGGCGCTCGCGCACCGCATCGACGACCTCGAGATGCGCTTCAGCGCGCATCACTTCCGTCTCGCCGATTGTCTGGAGCGCGCCGACCTGGCCGGCGTCGAGACCGAGCTCGCCGCCTGCGCGCACCTTGCCGAGCAACTCAACCAGCCGCTGTATCGCTGGCAGCACGGCCTGCTGAGCGCGATGCGCGCGCTGCTGTCCGGCCGCGCCGGCGAGAGCGAGCGGCTGATGCTCGAGGCCTACGAGCACGGGCGCGTCGTCGACGAGCAGACCGCCGCCAACCTGCTCGCCGCGCAGCTCTTCAACCAGCGCTGGATCGTCGGGCGCCTGGGCGAGCTCGCCGGCGCGATCGACGGCTTCGCCGAGCAGCGCCCGTGGATCCCCGCGTGGCGCTGCGCGGCCGCCTTCCTGCGCAGCGAGATCGGCGAGCACGACGCCGCCCGCGAGCAGCTCGACGCCATCGGGCGCGACGGATTCCGCGATCTCCCGCGCGACGGCAACTGGTCGTCCGGGCTCGCGCTCGCGGGCTACGCGGCGAGCGCGATCGGCGCTCGCGAGCACGCCGCGGCGCTGTACGCGCTGGCCTCCCCGGTGGCCGACCGGGTCGTCGTCGTGGCCGCCGGCGACGCGTCGATCGGGCCGCTCGCGCTGCCCGCGGCAGCGCTCGCGACGACGCTCGGGCGCTGGGACGAGGGGCTCGCGCACCTCGCCGTCGCCGACCGCCTCAACGCGCGCCTGGACGCGCGCCCGATGGCGGCGGTGGCCCACCGCGAGCGCGCGCGGCTGCTGCTCGCGCGCGGCCATCTGGAGGATCTCGCGACGGCGCGGTCAGAGTGCGAGCGCGCGCTGGCGCTGGCGCGCGATCTCGGCATGGCGCGGATCGCCGAGCAGGCGCAGGAGCTGCTCGCGGGCCTGCCGTCGGGCCACCGCCCCGGAGGCCGATCATCGCCGTCGGCACGAGCGGCCGAGCGCGCGCGCCCGGCGGTGTTGGAGCGCAGCGGTGAGGTCTGGCGCGTCGGGCGCGAGCCGGCGACGACGCTCGTGCGCAACAGCCGCGGGATGGAGCTGCTGGCGCGTCTGCTGCGTGCCCCGGGCGTCGAGTTCGCCGCGGTCGAGCTTGCCGGCACGGCGGCGCCCGCCGGCGCCGACCGCGCGGCGGCCGAGCGTGCGCGCCTGAACGTCACCCGTGCGCTGCGCAGCGCCGTCGCGAAGATCGCGGCCCACGACGAGGCCCTCGGACGCGAGCTGGGCCGCTCGATCCGCACCGGCGCGGTCGCGCGCTACGAACCCGGGGGTCCCGCGCCGACGCCGTGGCGTGTCAGGGAGTAGCCGCGCGCCGCCGTCGCGGAGCGGCCCTGGTCGCGTGCCCGAGCCGCGGTCCGGGCGCCCTCGTGCGGCCTACTCGCCGATCCGCGAGCCGTACTGGCGCTCGTAGTACTCGCGGTAGTCGCCGGAACGGACCGGCTCCCACCAGGCGACGTTGTCCTGATACCAGCGCACCGTCTGCTCGAGGCCGTCGGCGAAGCGCACCTGCGCCTCCCAGCCGAGCGCGCGCACCTTCTCGGAGCCCAGCGAGTAGCGGCGATCGTGGCCGGGCCGGTCCTTGACGTAGGTCAGCAACGACGCGTCGGCGCCCGTCAGCTCGATGATCCGCTGCACGACCTCGATGTTCGGGCACTCGTCGGGGCCTCCGACGTTGTAGGCCTCACCCGGCGCGCCGTGCGCGAGCACGTGGCCGATGCCGCGCGCGAAATCCTCCACGTAGAGCCAATTGCGCACCTGCATCCCGTCGCCGTAGACCGGCAGCGGGTCGCCGTGCAGCGCGTTGAGCACCATCAGCGGGATGAGCTTCTCTGGGTACTGGCGCGGGCCGTAGTTGTTCGACCCGCGGCAGATCACGGTCTCGAGGTCGTAGGTGTGGAAGTACGACGCGACGAGGAGGTCGGCGCCCGCCTTCGTCGCGCTGTACGGGGACGACGGCGCCAGTGGCGAGGACTCGGTGAACGAGCCCTCCTCGATCGAGCCGTAGACCTCGTCCGTCGACACCTGCAGGTAGCGCACGCCCGCCGTGCGCGCGGCCTCGAGCAGGACCCACGTGCCGACCGCGTGCGTCGTCACGAACGCGTCGGGCTCGGCGATCGAGCGGTCGACGTGCGTCTCGGCGGCGAAGTTCACGACCGCGTCGACGCCCTGGATCGCGTCGGCGACCGCGGCGGCGTCTTCGATCCCCGCATGGACGAACTCGATGTCGAGGCCTTCGAGGTTCTCGCGCCGGCCGGCGTAGGTGAGCTTGTCGAGCACCGTCACGGTGTCGCCGTGCTGCTCGAGGCGGACGCGCACGAAGGCCGAGCCGATGAAGCCGGCGCCGCCGCAGACGAGCAGTCTCATGCCGTCACCCTCGACGCGAGGTACTCGGCCAGCCCGTCCTGCCACGGGGCCAGGAGGAGCGGATCGCGTCGCTGCGTGCCGAGCACGCTGTAGGCCGGCCGCGGCGCCGGGCGCACGAACTGGTCGCTCGTCGTCGGCAGGACGCGGCAGTCGATCGCGGCGCGCGCGAAGATCTCCAGCGCGAACTCGTTCCACGAGCACGAGCCGCTGCCCGCGATGTGGTGGATGCCCGTCTCGTCGGGGCGCTCGGCGACCTCCACGAGCGCGCCAGCGAGATGCCCGGTCCACGTCGGGCAGCCGACCTGGTCGGTGACGACGGAGACCTCGTCGCGCTGCGCGCCGAGGCCGAGCATCGTGTCGACGAAATTCCTGCCGCCGGCGCCGAACAGCCACGCCGTGCGGACGATCGCGTGGGCGGGGTTGACCGAGGCCACGGCCCGCTCGCCCGCGAGCTTCGTCTCGCCGTAGACGCCGAGCGGCGCAACGGCGTCCGACTCCAGCCACGGCTCGCGCTTGGAGCCGTCGAAGACGTAGTCCGTCGACACCTGGACGACGAAGGCGCCGATCTCGGCCGTCGCCGCGGCGACGTTACGCGCGCCCTGCGCGTTGATCGCCTCCGCGCCGCTCCAGTTCTCCTCGGCGCCGTCGACGTCCGTGTAGGCGGCGCAGTTGATCACGGCCGCCGGGCGGGTCGTGGCGACGGCCCGGCGGGTCGCGTCCGCGTCGGTGATGTCGAGGTCGGCGCGCGCGCAGGCGAGCACGTCGTGACCGACCCTCCCAGCCGCCTCGACGACGGCGCGCCCGAGCATCCCGCCGGCACCCGTGACGAGCAGCCTCACAGGATCCCGATCTCGGAGTTGTCGCCGACCATGAAGCGATAGGCGCGCGGCTGGCGCACGCCACGGGCGATCGTGACGTTGCGCCCGAGCAGCGAGGACTCCATCCGCCCTTCGAGGTTGGACACGCTCGATCCCTCGAGCAGGATCGAATGCTCGACCTCGGCCGACGTGATCACGCAGTCCGCCCCGATCGCGGTATAGGGGCCGATGTAGGCATCGCTGATCCGGGCCCCGGCGCCGATGATCGCGGGGCCGCGCACCGTCGTGCGCTCGAGCACGGCACCGGCCTCGACGACGACGCGGCCGTCGCACTGCGAGTCGATCAGCTCGCCGTCGATCTGCGGCTCGATGCGGTCGAGCACGAGCCGATTGGCCTCGAGCATGTCGTCGAGGCGACCGGTGTCCTTCCACCAGCCGCGGACGATGTGCGGCTCGACGCGCTTGCCGTCGTCGACGAGGTATTGGATCGCGTCGGTGATCTCCAGCTCGCCGCGCGCGCTCGGCTCGATCGCCCGTGCGGCGTCGTGGATGCCGGCGGTGAACATGTAGACGCCGACGAGCGCGAGGTTCGTGGCGGGCTCGGGCGGCTTCTCGACGAGCTGCTTGACGCGGTTGTCGCCGTCGAGCTCGGCGACGCCGTAGTTCTCGGGATCGTCGACGGGCGTCAGCAGGATCAGCGCCTCGGGTCGGCTCGCGCGGAAGGACTCGACGAGATCGGTGATCCCGCCCTGCAGGAGGTTGTCGCCGAGGTACATGACGAAGGGCTCACCGTCGAGGTAGGCCTCGGCCGTCAGCGAGGCGTGCGCGAGGCCGCCCGGACGATCCTGCTCGATGTACGTGATCGCGACGCCGAACTGCGCGCCGTCGCCGGCCGCGGCGCGGATCTCGTCGCCGGTCTCCGGCGCGATGATGATCCCGATCTGCTCGATGCCGGCGGCGGCCATCGCCTCGATGCCATAGAAGAGCACGGGCTTGTTGGCGACCGGCACGAGCTGCTTGGCGCTCGTGTGCGTGATCGGGCGCAGGCGCGTGCCCTTGCCACCGGAGAGGATCAGGCCTTTCATGGGACGGTCAATACACGCCGGCTGCAAGTTTGCGGTGGTCCCAGCTGGCTCGCGTGCGGACGCGAAACTGCAGCGCGACACGCTTGGGCGCCTGCGCGAGCACCATCTCGCGCACCTGCGGGTCGAGCTCGCCGGGCGCGTCGGGCCCGCCCGCGCGGTAGCGGGTGAACAGCTCGGCGCCGAGCTCGGCGACGCGCTCGGTCCCGCGGTGCACGGCGACGTCGCACTTCAGCATCACGCCGCGCAGCTCGCCGTACGCTGCGCCGGCCTCGACCTGCAGCGTCGCCCGCGGGTCGCGCTCGAGGTTGCGGACCTTCTGGGACTTGGCGAAGGTCCATGACCAGACGTCCCGTGCGCGCATCACGTACCACAGTGGCATGAGATGCGGGAACCCGTCCTGACCGATGGTCGCGCATATCACGGTCCGCTCCTCGTCGAGGAAGGCCGCCACCTCGGCGTCGGACATCGTGATCTCGTCGCGACGGCTCACGGGCGGGACTGTAGCCAGTCCCGCCCGCGCTCCGTCATCGCTCAGCGATCGTTCACGCCGAACACCGCCACCCGCTCGCAGCCGCTGGTGCGGCGGCGCTCGTTGCGGTTGATGCGTGCCACGTCGGACCCGCTGCCGCAGCGCACGGTCGCCGGCGGACCGGCCGTCGCGACGTTGATGAAGTCGCGGCCGCTGCCACCGAGGACGAGCCCGCCGCCGTACGCGGCGTTGATCGAGTCGTTGCCGCTGCCGGCCGAGAGCCGGTCGCGGCCGGGACCGCCGTTGAGGTGGTCGTTGCCGGTGCTTCCGTAGATGCGGTCGTTGCCGAGGCTGCCCGACATGTTGTCGCCGCCCTTGCCGCCCTCGATGCAGTCGTTGCCACGGCCGCCGGAGATCTGGTCGTTGCCGCCACGTCCGAGGATCCGGTCGGCGACGTTCGTGCCGGTGATCCTGTCGCGCTTGTTCGTGCCGACGATCGCGAACTTCGGGCTGCCGCTGAAGCCCAGGCACGGACTACGCCCGAAGCGCCGGCGAGCGACGTCGATCGGGATCACCGTGCCGCCGCTGGGGCCCTGGAACGGCGCGCCGACGATGATCTCGCCGAGGCTCGAGCCACCCGTGCCGGCCGCGATGATGCAGACGTTGCGCGGCTGGTCGTAGGTCGAGCCGTCGGGGCAGACCTGACCGAGGTTCGGCGGATCGCCCTGCGCGTTGGGATCGCAGACCGGGCCGCTGAAGCCGACCTTGCTCTCGGCGACGACCTGGTCGACGACGGGAGCGCCGCCGGCCCGCGGCAGGACGACGACGTGCAGTGCGCGCTGGGTCAGGCTGCCTGCCGTACGGACCTGCTCGTTGACCTTGATCGCCACGACCTGGTCGAGCGGTGCGAGCAGGTTGTTGATCGCCACGACCAGCGGATCGAGATCCAGCGGCACGCCGCCGAGCGTGATCGTCGCGACGTTGCTCGTACCGGCCAGGACGGGCGTCGTCGAACCCGACACGCATCTGCCGGTCGCGCTCGAGGTCGCAGCGCTGACGCCGAGCTGGATGACGCCACCCTGGGGAAGCTGGAGCGCGAGGTTCTCGACGCGCGCGCTGCCGCCCGCGGTCTGGCTGATCGCCTTCCCGAGCTCGGGCGTGATGCTCGTCAGCGCCTGGCCGGTGCCTGCGCCAAGGAGGTTCTGCGGGACGCCGATCTGCGTGGCGAGGTTCCCGAGTCCCGTCTCGGAGTTCACGCACTGCGCGCGGTCCGGGCTGGCTCCGTCGGCGGTGTTGATGTTGCCGTTGGCGACGATCGGCTCGACGCGGTTGTTGCCCGTTACCGAGGTGTAGGTCGGGCTCGCGCGGCACGTCCACACGGGTGCGGCGGTCAGCGCCTGCGCGGCGGGCGCCGCGACGAGAAGCCCGCTACCCACGGCGAGTACTACGACGATCCTGCGCATCATGCGTCTCCCATCGTTTTGGCCAGCGCGACGCCATCCCGGCGCCTCGCTGCCCGTCTCATTGACCGGCCCCCGCGCTCACATCGTTCAGCGCGCAACGCTCATGCTGGCCGCCTGTTACCCCGGGCGGACGTAATCCTCCCACGGATCGCACCTTTCTCACCCGATCCTCTAGCAAAGCTCCTTCGAGCCGGGTCGGTGGGGTCCTCTATCGAACCGCCGCGGCGCGCAGGCGCTCGACGGCTGCCAGCACCGCCTCGCGTGCCTCGGCGGGCTCGAGCACGGCGGCGTCGCCGGCCTCGCCGAGGACGTCGCGCACGAGGTAGTCGATGCCCTTGAAGTGGTGCTCGACGATGACCGAGCCGTCCGCCAGCTCCTGGGCGACGCGCCGCTCCTCGCGCGCCCAGCGCGCCCGCTGCGGCGAGACCCAGACGCGGGCGATCCGCGAGGCCTCGACCTCGCCGGTCTGCAGCCAGCCGCCGTCGACCTCGGCGGCGGGGTTGACCTCACGTCGCGGTGTGTAGGGCGTATCGGTGACGACGGCGTGGCGGATGCGATCGAGCCGAAAATGGCGCACGTCGTCGCGCTCGGGATCGAAGCAGGCGACGTACCAGCCCTCGCGGCCGTTGACGAGCGCGTAGGGCTCGACGACGCGCGTCGTGAACTCGTCCTCGTTGGGCTTGTAGTAGTCCAGCGCGAGCAGGCGGCGCTCGTTGATCGCCTCCGAGGCGACGCGCGCGACCTGAGAGTCGTCGCCGCCGGCATCGGCGACATGCAGGCCCTGCTGCATCGGATCGGCCCCGAGCGCCGCGACGATCTTCTCGCGCGCGGACGCCAGCGAGCCCGCCGGCAGGTGCTCCCCGATGAGGTCGATCGCGGCGACGAGCGCCTTCGCCTCGACCGGCAGCAGCCGCGCCGGCCGCGCGAAGTTGTCGGAGTACGGCTCGGGGTCGACCTCGATCGCGCCGGCGTCGTCGATCTCGGCGTACAGCACGTAGGAGCCGCCGCCGAAGTTCACGACGTTGAGGACGTTGATGTCCTCGCGCAGCTCGGCGTCGGAGATCTGCATCCGCTGGCAGATCTCGGTCGCGTCGAGCTTGACCCCGGCGCGGCCGGCCTGGATGAGGATCGAGGCCAGCGTCACGAGGCGCGCGAAGCGCTCGGGGCGGATCGATGTCTCGGTGCGGCGCGTGGCGCCGTTGGCGGCGCTCGCCGCGGCGGCATCGGCGGCGGCCTGTTCGTCGGCGGTCACGACGATCGGCGGGGCGATCTGCAGCGACGGACCGAGGTGGCGCTCGTGCAGCAGCTCGATGCGCTCGGCCAGCTCGCGCTCGAGCTCGGGCGGACCGAGCACGCGGCCGTGCTCGCCGAGGCGCAGGACCCAGGCGGCGAGCTGGCGGCGGTCGGCGTATGGCGTCGCGAAGACGATGTCGCCGCTCGTGCCGGCGGGCTGGATCTCGCCGAAGCGGCCGAAGTGGCGCTCGATCTGCCACGCGATCCGCTCGGAGATCTCGATCTCCGCGTCGCCCGCGACCTCGCCGAACTGCCATTCGGCGCGGTTGGCGTACGGGCGCGGGTCAAAGCCCTCGGGCGGGCCCTTGAAGTCGTGCTCGGCCTTCGTCGCGTAGGCGACCTTGCCCTGGATCCGCGACAGGCGAAAGACGCGCAGCGCCTGGCGCTCGTGGGCGTAGCCGAGCAGGTAGAACTCGCCCTTGAAGAGCAGGTGGTAGGGATCGACCTTGCGCGTGCCCGTCTGGTCTGAGGCCATCGTGTAGTAGTCGAACGTGATCGTCTTGTTGCGGAAGATCGCGGTCTCGATCTTCGCCAGCCGCTGGGACAGGTCGTGCCCGTCGGCGGACGCCTTGACGGCCAGGCCGATCGAGCGGTTCTCGGGCGCGCCGAGCGGGTTCGTGCGGCCCCAGGTGATCTGCTGCAGCGCCAGGCGCAGCGGCTCGGCGTAGGCGAACTTGCCCTCCAGCAGCGAGAGCGCGGTCTGCAGGGCGGCCAGCTCGCCGTCGGAGAAGGCGATCGCGGGGAGGTGGAAGTTCTCCGGCCGCAGCGAGTAGTTCTCCTGCTCGGCGACGCCGTCGACGGGCCGCTCGACGGTCAGCACGATGCCCAGCGAGTCGAGCTCGGAGCGGTCGGCATAGAAGCGCCGCGCGAAGGCGTCCTCGTTCATCGCGCTGTAGCCCTCGACGTCGCGCCTGATCTCCAGCGCCGTCACCGGCCGGCGCTCCGCCATGAGGTACGAGATCAGGGAGAGCTGGCGGATGAGCTTCTCCGTGTCCTTGGCCATCGGCACAAGATAGGGCCAGCCCACCGCCGGTCGGGTCACCCGCGGGAGCATTGCCCCGCTTTTTGCGGAGTTTGACGCGCGCCGTGCCCATCCCAGCGGCACCGGCGCGGAGCACCGAGACGATGTGATGTCGTTGGTGGTGCGAGGTCCTCGCGGGCCTGCGGCCTCGCGCCGCGGGCTGTCACAGGTCAAAGACCCGGCGTCCCGGCAGCGGGCCGTACCTGTCCTCGGCACGCGCCGTTCAAGGGCCGGGGGACGTTCGCCGATACTGACGGGGAGCGACATGGCGAACTCATCGACCACTGACGACGGACGGCTCCGGGTCTGCATCGCAGACGATCACATGCTCATGCTGCATGGAGTCCGCGACGCCCTGCTGAAGGCGGAGGACATCGAGGTCGTCGGCCTCGCCCATTCCGGCGATCAGGTCCTGCCGCTCGTCGCTGAGCATTTGCCCGATCTCGTGCTGCTCGACCACCGCATGCCCGGCGTCGACGGCGTGACCTGCCTGCGGGAGATCAAGGCGCGCTGGCCACAGATCCAGGTCGTGATGCTGTCGGCCTCCGAGGATCCCAAGCACATCGCCGAGGCGCTGGACGCCGGCGCGAGCGCCTACATCGGCAAGCGCATCAACCCCGACGATCTCGCCTCGGCGCTGCGCCAGGTCGTCGCGGGCGTCGTCTACCAGCGCTCGGCGGACGGCGCACCCGTCGCGCCGGTCGCGCCCGGCGCGGGGCTGACGTCGCGCGAGCAGGCGATCCTCGAGTCGATGGCCGAGGGGCACAGCACGAAGATCATCAGCCGCGACCTGCGCATCAGCGATAAGACCGTGAAGTTTCACCTCACCAACGTGTATCGCAAGCTGGGCGTGCACAACCGCACCGGCGCGATGCGCTACGCCTACCAGCACGGCCTCATCTCGACGGTCGCGGCGCTGGACCCGCCGGAGGCGCTCAGCGCCTGATGATCTGAACCGTGCGCGGAGCATTGCGTACCTAGCCCGATAGCCAGGTTCCTGAGGTAGCCCCTTACAGACCGCGGTCCGCGCCGTTGTAGCGTCTGGCGGGCGCAGTTTGGGTGTATCGAGTCAGGGACAACGGGAGCGCTGATGAGCGACACGGACGGACGGCTCAGGGTCTGCATCGCGGATGACCATCTCCTCATGCTGCACGGCGTCCGCAACGCCCTCTCGACGGCTGGCGACATCGACGTCGTCGGCCTCGCGCGCTCCGGCGTGGAGGTCGTGCCGCTCGTCGAGGCGCTGCGTCCCGATGTCGTGCTGCTCGACCACCGCATGCCCGGCGTCGACGGCGTGACCTGCCTGCGGGAGATCAAGGCGCGCTGGCCACAGATCCAGGTCGTGATGTTGTCGGCCTCCGAGGATCCCAAGCACATCGCCGAGGCGCTGGACGCCGGCGCGAGCGCCTACATCGGCAAGCGCATCAACCCCGACGATCTCGCCTCGGCGCTGCGCCAGGTTGTCGCGGGCGTCGTCTACCAGCGCTCGGCCGACGGCGCGGAAACCGCCGCGGTCGCTCCCGGAGCGGGGCTCACGCTGCGCGAGCAGGCGATCCTCGAGTCGATGGCCGAGGGGCTGAGCACGAAGGTCATCAGCGCCGAGCTGTGCATCAGCGAGAAGACCGTGAAGTTTCACCTCACCAACGTGTATCGCAAGCTGGGCGTGCACAACCGCACCGGCGCGATGCGCTACGCCTACCAGCACGGCCTCATCTCGACGGTCCCGGAGCTGGACCCGCCGGACGCGCTCAGCGCCTGATCGTCGTCTCCAGCGGCGCCATCGGCTTCAGCGGTCGGAAGCCGACATGGATGTGGTCGGCGTGGTCGCCCATGGCGATCGCGCCGTCGGCGCCGGCGAATGTCATGAGGCTGATGATCTGCGCGGGTGCCATCGCGCCGCGCAGCGTCAGCAGCTCGCGGATCGCGGCCTCGGTCACCGAGCCGCTGCCCTGATGGCCGAGGATCGGGACGCCGTTGATGGCGGCGATGTCGACGGCGTTGCCGCTTGAGTGATGCGAGACGGTGCCGGACTTCGTGTAGACGCCGTGACCGCACTCGAGGCTCGTGACCGTGGGGTGCAGGCCCGACCAGGCGAGGAAACGCAGGGTGATCAGCACGCGACGGTCGATCCGTCCCGCCTCGACGTCCTCACGGCCGCACTCGTACAGCGTGATGCGCGGGTCGGCGAGGACCTGGCGCTCCAGGCGCTTCTGGCCGGCGCGCAGAAGGCGGTCGAGGCGGCGGCTGCGCTCGCCCTGGTGCGCGGCGATGCGCTCGGCGCGCAACAGGATCGAGTCGACGTACCAGCCGGCGTGGTTGTAGGCGAAGATCGCGCGGCGCATGTCGTGCTCGGCGCCGCTGGCCTTGAGGTAGCGGGCAGCGGAGAAGATCGCGTCGCGCGGGTTGTCGGGGTCCTTGACGCCGTTGCGGTCGGCGTCGACGCCGTAAGCGCGCCACGTGCCGGGCATGAACTGCATCCAGCCCGTCGCGCCGGCCGACGACACGGCGACGTTGCGACCGAAGTCCGTCTCGATCTCGTTGATCGCCGCGAGGATCGGCCAGGGCACGTGGTAGCGGCGGCCGGCCTGCTTGTAGAGGCTGACGAGGAAGCGCGGGATGACGGGCTCGTCGGTGACGTAGAAGGGGGTGACGGGGGCACCGGGGAGCCCGGCGGCGGGGTTGGCGGGCGCGGTGGCGAAGGTGGCGTCCGGCTTGGGCGGGGTGACGCGCCGGTGCGTTCCCGCCGTGGTCGTCTGCGGGGGCCGGCCGGTGCTCCGCCTGCGCGCAGCCGGGCGAGACGTGGAGCCCGGCCCCGCGGCAGGTGCCTGCGTCTGTCGGCGGGCCGTTGCTGCGGCCGGTCGGGCGGGCGCGGATGCGGCGGCTGCTGCGGACGGGCCGGCGCTCGTCGCGCTCGCCGTGTCTTCCTCGGACTGCGGGCTTGCGTTGGGCGTCGACCCGGGCTCGGGCGCCGGTGGGGTCGCGGGCGAGGTGGGGTCGACGGGCGCGTCAGCGGGCGGAGGGGGTGGTGGCGGCGCGGGCGGCTCGTCCGCCGCGGGTGCCGGCACGTTGACCGGCTGTACGCAGACGCTGCCGTCGTCGAGTACGCCGCCCGGCGTTCCGTCGACGAGCACGGTGCTGATCTCGCACGCCGCGGTGACGATCGGGGGCTGGGAGGCCGAGTCCTCGGCCAGCGAGACGGCGGGGACGAGCGTCAGGCTCGTCGCGGCGGCGACGGTCAGCCCGAGGCGGTGGGCGCGGCGCCGCGCGGCGCGCGCGAGGTCCTCCTCCCTGATCTCGGGGTGCAGCAGCAGCCCGCTGAGCATCCAGTCGTCGAGGACCGTGCGGGGGTGGTCGGCTTGCTCGACATCGCGCTCGCTCATGACGCGCTCGCGAGCAGGACGACGATCGTGCCGAGGGCGAGAAACGGGCCGAAGGGGAGCGTCGCCCCGCGGATCGAGCCGTCGCGGAAGAACATGAGCACCGCGACAGGCAGCATCGCGATGCAGCCGATGACGATCGCGCCGAAGACGCCCCAGCCGGCGGCCGCGCCGAGCAGCAGCGCGAGCTTGATGTCGCCCATGCCCATCGCGTCGCGCCGGATCAGGAGCGGAAGTCCGAGGAATGCGGCCGCCGCGACCCCGGCGAGCAACCATTCGAGGGCCTGCCCGGGGTAGAAGGCCAGCTGCGCCGCGAGCACGATCGCCGTGGCGGGGAGCAGGATCCGGTTGGGCAGCAGACGGTGCTCGATGTCGATGACCGCCAGGACCGCGAGCACCGACGCGGTGAACGCGACGATGAACGCGCGCGGCTCCAGGCCGAAGGCGATGAACGAGAGCGCGCTGAGGCCGACGATGGCGACGGCGAGGGCGGGATGACGCGGGATCGGCGGCGCGGCGGGGCGCGGCTCGGCGGCGCTGACTGAAGCGGTCACGGCGTCGGCGCTGCCGTCGGCCATGCCGGAGGCGCTATTGGATGCGAGCATCTGACAGATCCTCCTTGTAGGGGTTGCCGTGTCGATATGCGACCTGCACGGCGCGAGCGAGATCGGCGGCCCAGCCCCATTTCGGCAGGGCGGGAAGCGAACGGGTCCGGCCGGACTCGTCGGACACCACGACGACGCCCAGATGGGGGTTGACCTCGTGCAGCGCAGCGACGGTCTCGCCGATCGCCGCTGCGGCCCCGGTCGCGTCGAGCACGACCACGTCGGGGCGCTGGCGCTCGACGAGCGCGACGACCTCGTCCGGGGCGACGACGGCGAACGACACGGGGCCGAGCGCGACGAGCACCGTCATCGCGCGCTGGCGAAATCCCAGGTCACGCGCGATCACGAGCGTGCGGATCGGCCTCAGCATCACGACGGGCGCCACGAAGATCCGCGGCCCGGAATCTGCCTCCTTTTGACCGCGATCGCCGCGGCCGGCCTCAGGCTCACGCATGTCGTGCCCGCTCGTCGCCGCCGATGCTCAGGACGTCGCCCACCTGGATCCCCTGGCGCTGCGCCTCGCCGGCGCGCAGCTCGAGCACGGCCTTCGCGCCGCGCCGGCTGGCCATCCGCCAGGGGCGGATCGCGCTGCGCAGGCCCAGCACGCGCGAGTCGCGGTCGAGGAAGACGACGTCGATCGGGAAGCGCATGAAGTGGGTGTGGATCGAGCCGGCGGGCTTCAGCAGCAGGCCCTCGCCGGCGGGAAGGTCGGCGCGACCGAGCAGGCCGCGCATGCGACCGAGCGGGCCATCCGCGACGACGCAGTGCTCGCAGACGGCGGTGCCGCGCACGGAATCACTGATGACGGTCGTCTGAATCACCCGCAAGAGGATGGTGATCAGCGGCGCTGTTGTCGCCGGGAAAAGGTCTGGGTCCGGTACTGGACCTTGATCCCGTAGGCAGCGCGCCGGCGGTCAGGCACAGTTCGGGACGTCGGTTGACGGAAACTGGCAACCGTCCCCACCAAGCGCAGGGACTTCGGCACAGCAAGGAGGCGAGATATATGTCAGACCCCGGTCACATGAGTCGCTTCGGCGCGAAACTCGAAGTTGCCAGGAAAGATGAACACGGACAGGGGCTCGTCGAGTACGCCTTCATGCTCCTGCTGGTCGCGATGGCAGCGATCGCCACGATGGCGATCCTCGGGACGAGCCTGAATGACGCATACCAACTTGTGGCCGACGGGTTCCCGTAGTCGGCCGCAGGACAGCTTAGAACCACAGTTTCGCAAACCGCGCCCGATGAATCCGGAGCGCTGACTAGCACGAGGGGAGGTGAATTGGATGCTGAACAACATTATTGCTTACCTCACGGTGGCCTTCTCGGACATCAAGGAGCGTGAGGAGGGCCAGGGCCTCGTGGAGTACGCCCTCATCCTCGTGCTTGTCTCGATCGCGGCCATCGCGACCCTGACGATCCTCGGAACGTCCGTGAGCGACGTCTTCACCACCGTCACCGGCTCGCTGTAGGGCGCCGCCGGCCAGCCGTACGGATTTTGTGCTCCGGCCTGATAGGCCCGGAAAATTTGACAACCGCTCAGGACGAAACGTCGTCGGGGCATCGACAGCACCAGGGGAGGTGAAATCATAATGCTGACCAACCTCATTGCTTACCTCACGGTGGCCTTCTCGGACATCAAGGAGCGTGAAGAGGGCCAGGGCCTCGTGGAGTACGCCCTCATCCTCGTGCTCGTCTCGATCGCGGCCATCGCGACCCTGACGATCCTCGGTACGTCGATCAGCGACGTCTTCACCACGGTCACCGGCTCGCTGTAGAGCCGGCGGCCGTTGCTTCATTCGCGGTATCTGCTCCGGGGCCACGAAGGGCCCCGGAGCAGCGTCATGTCAGTAGCCCACTACGTGAAGGGAAATCAGGATGCCGGTCGTGCGTGATGAGAAAGGAGT
This sequence comes from uncultured Solirubrobacteraceae bacterium, assembly GCA_963756465.1. GTDB lineage: Bacteria > Actinomycetota > Thermoleophilia > Solirubrobacterales > Solirubrobacteraceae > CADCVQ01. The sequence continues at coordinate 64,172 of CAVWNK010000004.1, read as the reverse complement.
GGTCATGGTCGAATTCGCGTTCGTCCTCGTTCCGCTGCTGCTCATCATCGTCGGCTTCCTGCAGGTCGGCGTCGCGATGCACGCCAAGATCAACGGCACGCACCTCACCGCAGAGGGCGCGCGCTACATCGCGGTCAACCAGAACCCGGGCCTCACCGAGCCGGGCCTCAGCCCGCCGACGATGCAGAACTTCATCCGCCAGCGCGCCGGCACCGCGTTCCTGCGGGGCGCCACGGTCTGCATCTCCTATCCGGTCAACCAGGAAACGTCGACCTCGGGCAAGGTCGGCGATCCCGTCAAGGTCACGCTCGACCGCATCTACGGCCTCGGCGCGACCCACGACCTTTCCCAGCTGACGGAGGCAGGTTCGAATCCGCCGGCAAGCATCAACGTGCACAGCGAGACGACGATGCGTCTCGAGGCGCTGCCGACGAAGGTCCCGGCCGGGTGCCTCGCATGAGCCCGCCGCGGACCGTCTCGCGCGCGGCGCGCGACTCCAGCGGCGCCGTCCTCGTGTTCGTCGCTCTTCTGTTGCCGGTGATGATCGGCGCCGGTGGCCTCGTCATCGACGTCGGCAACTGGCTGTCGCACAAGCGCCATCTGCAGGTCCAGGCCGACGCCGGCGCGCTCGCCGCTGCGAGCAAGTTCCGCGTCCCCTGCAACGGGGCGATCGACAGCGCCATCAAACACGAGGCCGCGAAGTACTCCAGCGTCGAGTACGCCGGCGCGGTCGGCTACAGCCCCGGGCCCGGCTACAACCCGCAGACCGGCGGCACCCCGCAGCACCGCCTGCACAGCGAGATCAACTCCAAGACGTTCTACAACCAGCCCTCGCCCGTCGACGACACCGTCCGGGAGGGCGATCCCTGTGCGGCGAAGATGATCGACGTCAAGCTCACCGAGACCGACCTGCCGTGGTTCCTGCGCGCCGCGAATGTCGAGTACATCAACGCGCAGGCGCGGGTCGAGATCAGGCAGAAGACGATTGGCGGACGGGGCGCCCTGCCGGTCGGCATCCCCGAGGTCGGCCCGCAGAAGGCGAGGGCGCTCTTCATCGACGAGTCGACGGGCAACGTCGTGGCTTCGACCGATCTCGTCCGGACGGGAACGGCCAACGGGCTTGCGATGTGGAGCAACGCCGCCGCGCCGGTCTCGGTGACGGTGGACACTGCCAAGATCGGCGTGCGGATCGTGCTCAGCGGCAGCACGTCGACAACCTGTGGCGCTCCGCTCGTCGACTGCTACGGCGCCGGCACGAACACGACGATCACGGCGAACAGCCCCGGGCTGGCTCACATCCGCGGGTGGTCGAGCGCCCCCGCCGGTACGGCAGCGGCCCCGCAGGCCCGCAACGTCGATCTGCTATCGGGAACGTGCGAAGACGGCGGCTTCACCGCCATCGCCGCTGCGAATCCGTGCACGGTCAACGTCGACGCCGGTGTCGACTGGGGCGCCGCTCCGCCTGCTCTCGCGAGCACCCGCGTCGTCGCATTGCGCTCGGGAGCGAACATGAGCACGGCGGTCGCCCTGGCGGCGCCCGCCACGATCGGTGGGATCTGGACGGGCGGCGCCATCCCGATCACCCGCGGCGAGGGCGCGGCCAACATCGAGTTGCGCGTGCAGACCGGTTGCAACATCGACCCCGCGAAGGCGTGCGGGAACGGCGCGACGACGGTCAGCCTCGGTACCGTTCAGCGGTCCTTCGCAGGCAACGAGAGCCTCACGGTCTCGGGCCCGATCAAGCTCCTGCGACTCACCGAGGGCGCGGTCCCGCCGGCCAACTCGTTCGAGCGCTGCGCCACGTGCAGCCATGAACTCGTCGTGACGCTCGGCCTGAAGCCGGGCCTGCAGCTCGCCCAGACCGTGAGCGATCCGATCGTCTCGTTGAAGGTCGCCGGCGGCGGCAGCCAGAACCAGGCTCTGGACTGCGACGACAACGTCTCGAACCTGCGCGACGAGTTGTCGCTCGGCTGCGGGCCGACGTACGCGGTCAACGACGGGCAGGCGCCGTGCCCCGGCGGCGCTCAAGGACTGTGGAGTACCGCTCAGCCGTGGAAGTGTGTCGTCATCAGCACCGGCGCGGCGGTGGGCCAGGTCGGGCAGGGCATGAACAAGCGCATCCTCGGCGACACGAACCCGAGTTCGTGCACCGCGCCCAACAACTGGGCGACGTTCCCGGACCTGCCGCCAGGCGATCCGCGCATCGTGAGCGTCTTCCTGACGCCGTTCGGCGCGTTCAACGGCTCCGGCGGGACCACGGTTCCCGTCACCGGCTTCGCGAACTTCTACGTCACAGGCTGGGACGGCGGTGGCTGTCAGGGAAACAAGGCACCCGCCGGAAAGCCGGACGACCCGGCCGGCCAGGGCTCGATCGTCGGCCACTACATCAAACACATCGAAACCCTCAACAACGGCGGAGGAGGCGAGGAATTTTGCGACTACGACTCCCTCGGCTCCTGCGTCGCTGTGTTCACCCGTTAGAGAGGCCAGCATGCAGACCCCTACGCTCAGACCACCGAAGATCTCCAAGGACGGAGGCGGACCGCTCTCCACGAAGAACGGCTCCGTCGCGGCGGCGCTCGTCGCCGCGGCGATCGCCGGCCTGCTGATCGTCTTCTTTTTGTCGCAGTACCGCGACGGCGTCAACAAGGAGGGCGTCCCGACGCCGGTCCTGGTGGCCGACGAGCTGATCGAGCAGGGCGCATCCGGCGACGCGGCGGGCGCACAAGGCCTCTTCGAAAGGACCGAGGTCCCGCGCGACCAGGTCAAGGCCGGTGCCGTGTCCGACCCGGCGGCGCTGCGGGGCGAGGTCGCTGTCCGTGAGCTTTTGCCCGGCCAGCAGCTCACGGACGCGGACTTCAGGCCCGCCGGCAGCGGCGTCGTCACAAAGCTCGCAGCCGATCAGCGCGCGATCACGGTCTCGCTGGACAGCGCGCACAGCCTGTCGGGGAATCTCCGCGCGGGCGACCATGTCGACATCCTGTCGGGCTTTGAGATCGACAGCGCCGGCGGCAACCGGCCTGTGCTGCGGATGCTCATGCAGGACGTGCGCGTGCTCGCTGTTCCCAAGAAGGCGGCCGGCGGCGGCGGCGTCGGAGGAGGCGCGAACGAGACCGCGGACATCACGTTGCGCGTCGGCGTGAGTGCTGCGCCGAAGCTGGCGTTCGCGGCCGACAACGGCAAGATCTGGCTCGTCCTACGGCCTCAGGACGGCGAGAAGCTCGACCGCAGCAGCCTCATCACGCTGCAGTCCCTGCTCGTCGGCACCAAGCCGGTGAAGGTGCGGTCGCGATGAACGCCGCGATCGACATCCTGGTCGTACACGACGACACCATCGAGGAAGAGGTCCTCCGCGCGCTGCTGTCACCGGACGATGAGCTGCGGATCGTGGGCTACCTCGAGGGCCTGGGCCATCACATGCCCGACGCGGACATCCTCGTCGTGGCGTGCGGCGCCTACAGCATGGACGCCGACGCACGCATCCGCGAGGCGGTCGAGGACATGCCCTCGCGTCCGGTCGTGCTCGTCACGCAGGGAGCGCCGAACGGCTACGTCGACGCCGCCTTCGAGGCCGGCGCGGTCGACATCGTCGTCCTGCCACAGCCCTGTGACCTCAACCTCGCTCACGCGCTCTCGCATCAGGTCCGCTTCACCCTCAGCAAGGTCGTGGCCGGCCGCTCCGGCGGTGGCGCGGCGAGCGAGGGCAAGATGGTCGTCCTGATCGGTCCCAAGGGCGGGACGGGCAAGACGCTGACCGCCTCGAACCTCGCCGTCGCGCTCGCCGAGCCGGCCGCGGGTGGCGCTCGTCGACCTCGACCTGCAGTTCGGCGACGTCGGGCTCGTGCTCGGCCTCACGCCCGAGCGCTCGATCTACGACCTGGTCGTCGCGGGCGGCTCGCTCGACGCGGAGAAGCTCGACGCGTTCCTCGTCCGCATGCCTCCGGCGTGCGGGTCCTGCTGGCGCCGGTGCGCCCCGACCAGGCTGGGCGGTCACCGCCGCAGTTCCTGCGCGACCTCTACCCGGTGCTGCGCGAGCGCTTCGATGTCGTGATCGTCGACACGCCGCCCGGCTTCACCCCCGAGGTGATCGCGACGATCGACGCGGCGACCGACATCTGCGTGGTCGGGACGCTCGACGCGCCGTCGCTGAAGAACACCCGGCTGGGGCGGAGACGCTGGAGCTGATGGGCTACCCGCACGCGACATGCGCGTCGTGCTCAACCGGGCCGACACCAGGTCGGCGTCGCCTCGACGACGTACAGGCGATCGTCGGCCGCGCGCCCGACGTCCTGGTGCCGAGTGACCGCGCGTCGTCCGCTCGGTGAACGAGGGCGAGCCGATCGTGCTGTCGAGCCGCGGCTCGGAGGCGGCAAGGCCTTCCGCGCGCTCGCCCGGCTGATCGCGGGCCCGCCACGCGGCGCGGCACCCGACAGCGCCGTCGGCGGCTGCGCGCCCGGCCGGGCTGAGCGGAGGGCAGAGATGGAGCTTCACGAGCGCCTGTCACCCGCGAGAGCCCGCGAGTCGCGGAGCGCGACCGACCCGTTCGCGGAGGTCAAGACCGCGATCCACCGCGAGCTCATCGAGGACCTCGGCCGCGCAGATCTCAGCCGAGGTCGACCCCGCGCTGCGCGAGGTCAGCGTCACGCCGAGATCGCCACGCGGCTGCGCGAAGGCGGGCTCTCGCGCGACGACCGCGAGCGCCTGGCCGACGAGATCGCCGACGACACGCTCGGGCACGGCCCGCTCGAGCGGCTGCTCGCCGACGACACCGTCACCGAGATCATGGTCAACGGCCCCGACGACGTCTGGGTCGAGCGCGAGGGCGCCTGCTGCGAGACCGACGTCCGCTTCGCGACGAGTCGCACCTGCGCCGGATCATCAACAAGATCGTCGCGCCAGGTCGGCCGGCGCGTCGACGAGTCCTCGCCGATGGTCGACGCGCGCCTGCCCGACGGCAGCCGCGTGAACGCGATCATCCCGCCGCTGTCGCTGACCGGCCCGCTGCTGACGATCCGCAAGTTCTGCCAAGCAGCGCTCGATCTCGACGACCTCGTCCGCATCGGCTCGCTCACGCTCGAGGCCGCCGAGTTCCTGCGCCGCGTGCTCCGCGGCCGAGCTCAACATCCTCGTCTCGGGCGGCACCGGCTCCGGCAAGACGACGCTGCTCAACGCGCTGTCCGCGGCGCATCCCCGACGACGAGCGCATCGTCACGATCGAGGACGCGGCCGAGCTGCAGCTCAACCAGCGCCACGTGCTGCGCCTCGAGTGCCGCCCGCGCAACATCGAGGGCGAGGGCGAGGTCGCGATCCGCGACCTCGTGCGCAACGCGCTGCGCATGCGCCCCGACCGCATCATCGTCGGCGAGGTCCGCGGCGCCGAGGCGCTGGACATGCTGCAGGCGATGAACACGGGCCACGACGGCTCGCTGTGCACGGTGCACGCGAACACCGCCCGCGACGCGCTCGCCCGCCTCGAGACGATGGTGCTGATGGCCGGGCTACGACCTGCCGGTGCGCGCGATCCGCCAGCAGGTCGCGCTCGGCGCTGGACCTGATCGTGCACCTCGAGCGCCTCGTGGACGGCTCGCGCCGCGTCACCTCGATCACCGAGGTCCAGCGCATGGAGTCCGACGTGATCGCCCTGCAGCCGCTGTTCGAGTTCCGGGTCGATTCGGTGAACGACCGCCAACCGTCGTCGGCGCGCTGCGCTCGACCGGGCCTGCGCCCGACCTTCCTGGACAAGTTCGAGAAGCGCGACATCAAGTTGCCCGCCGGCCTCTTCAAGGCGCCCAACGGGCACGCGGCGGGCCAGCTGACGCCGGTCGCGACAAGGCTGGCCAGCGGGCGATGAAATCGGCGGTCCTCATCGCGACGCTCGTCGCCCTGCTGGCGTTCGCCGGCGCGGCGCCGCCCGCGTCGGCCCAAGATCAGGTCACGCTCACTCCGGCCGGCGCAGAGCAGTTCCCCGACCGCTCGTTCCGGTTGACCGTGCCCGAGCGCCGCGGACTGCGAAGCGCGGATGTTCAGGTCACGGAGAACGGCGATCCCGTGCGCAAGCTGACGCTCAGGACCGCCGAGGGCGCGGGCGCCGGAACGTTCGGCACCGTCGCCGTCATCGACACGAGCGCCAGCATGCACGGTGCCGCGATCCGCAGCGCGATGAGCGCCGCTCGCGCGCTGGCCGCGGAGCGCAGCGCCACCCAGAAACTCGGTTTCGTGCTCTTCAACAGGCGCCCAAGGGTTCTGCTCGCTCCCTCCGACGACCAGCGCGCGATCGACGCGGCGCTCGCCACGACGCCGGTCCTCGCTTCGCAGACCCACATCTTCGACGCCGTCAGCGTCGCCCTCGACCAGCTCAAGCTGGCGAACATCACCGCCGGCTCGATCGTGGTGCTATCGGACGGAACGGACACCGGCAGCGCGGTCACGGCACGCGCCATCGCCCGTCGCGCACGCGACGCAAACGTCTCCATCTACGCCGTCGGCCTGCGCTCCCGGTCCTTCGACACCCGCGGTATGAAGGAACTCGCGTCCGCCAGCCGCGGACGCTATATCGCCGCCGAGTCGCTCGCCGACGTTCGCCCGATCTTCCGTCAGCTCGGCGAGCAGCTCGCGAGCGACTACCTCATCAGCTATCGCTCGTTCGCCCGGCCCGGGCGCGACGTCTCCGTGGCGATCCGCGTCGAAGGCGTCGACGGCGTCGCTACGACCAGTTACCGGGTTCCGGGAGACGCGTCGTTCGTGCAGATCGAGCCCAGCTTCTGGACCTCGCGTCTCGCGACGGTCGTGACCGCGCTGCTGTGCGCGCTGCTGGTCGCGCTGGCGCTCTGGATCCTGGTCGCGCGCCTCTGGCAGCGTCCCGGGCTGCGCGAGCGGGTCGGGAGCTTCGTGTCAGCGCCGGGCGACTCGGCAGCCATCGACGACGCGATCCTGACCGGGCGCGCGCCCGGCAGCGCCGAGCGGTCGCTCGAGAAGTCGCCGCGGTGGATCGCGTTCAAGCAGGACGTGGAGATCGGGCGCATCGAGATGCAGCCGGTGCGGATCCTCGTGCTGAGCTCGCTCGCGACGCTCGTCGTCTGGTACCTGCTCGCGAAGGTCACCGGCCTCGTTCTCGTCGGGATCTTCGCGCTCGTCATCCCGTGGGGTGTGCGTACATGGGTGCGTCTGGCCGCCGAGCGCCAGCGCGAGCTGTTCAGCGAGCAGCTGCCCGACATCCTGCAGGGCGCCGCCTCCGCAATCCGGGCGGGACATGGCCTCGTCGCAGCTCTTGCGATGGTCGCCGAGGATGCGCCGGAACCGAGCAGGACCGAGCTCTTGCGGGTCGTCTCCGACGAGGCGCTCGGGGTACCGCTCGACGAGGCCCTGCGCGTGGTTCAGCACCGCATGGACAGCCGCGATGTCATGCAGATCGCGCTCGTCGCCCAGATCCAGCGTGAGGCAGGCGGCAACATGGCGGAGGTGCTCGACCGCATCACCGAGTCCCTGCGACAGCGTGCGGAGCTGCGCCGAATGGTCAAGGCGCTGACGGCGCAAGGGCGTCTATCGCGGTGGGTCGTCACCGCGCTTCCGCTCGTGCTGCTGCTCGTCATCTCGCTCCTCAACCCCCTGTACATCAGACCGCTGTTCACGGAAACACTGGGTTTCATCATGCTCGGGCTCGCCGGCGTGATGATGGTCATCGGCTCCATGGTCATCGGCAAGATCGTCAACTTCAAGGTCTGAGGAGGAGCGCGTGTACCTCACCCTGCTGGTCGGCTTGGTGTTCATCGGTCTGGCGGCCGCGTTCGGCGCCCGCGCGCTGGGCTTCAGCGGCCTCCAAGCGGCCGCGCGGCTGCGCTCGATCGAGATGTACGGGTTCCGCTCCGACGATGTCGCCGCGCCGAGCGATAAGCCGTTCGACATCGGTCGGATCGCCGAGCGCGTCGGCGGGACGATGATCGGGCGCCTGAGCGCGTTCGACCCCGTTCAGGTGCGCCGCGACCTGCTCGGCGCCGGCTACTACACGCTCACGCCTGAGGCCTATCTGGGCTATCGGGTCCTCGCCACGGGCGCCTTCACGGCCTTCTTGGCGTTTCTCGCGATCAGCGCGCCGAGCCCGTTCACGATCCTTGCCCTCGTGTTCGGTGCCATTCTCGGCTGGCGCGTACCGCTCGTCGTGGTACAGCGCCGCGCCAAAGAGCGTTACGAGCAGATCGATCGCGACCTGCCTGAGCTCATCGACCTGCTCGTGGTGAGTGTCGAAGCGGGCGTCGGCCTCGGCGGCGCGCTGCAGATGATCGCCGTCCGGCTCAACGGTCCGCTCGGTGACGAGCTGCGGCTGATGATCCAGGAGCAGAACATGGGGCTCTCCAACGATCAGTCGCTGGGCAAGCTTCTGGACCGCTGCGACACCGCCTCCGTGCGCTCGTTCGTGCGGTCGCTGCAGCAGGGCGAGCGGCTGGGTGTGTCGATCGGTTCGATCCTGCGCGGCCTGGCGGTCGAGATGCGCACACGCCGGCGCCAGTCGGCCGAGGAGCGCGCGCAAAAAGCGCCGATCAAGATCCTCTTTCCCCTGGTGTTCCTCATCTTCCCCGCGATGTTCATCGTCCTGCTGGGACCAGCTGTGTTCGCGTTCAAGGACGCGTTCGGAGGCTAGAGATGGACCTCGCACCGACCCGCATTGAACCAGCGTCTCGTCGTAGCCGGGCCGCAAGCCGCCGAATTTCGCCGGGAGTCAAGAGTGACGCGCTGCAGGCGCTTCGATCAAGGAAAGGTGTTTCTGTGAGGCAAGGACGCGTAGCGCGAATCGCATCGGTCACCATCGTCGTCGCGGGGTGCATACTCACCCTGGCAGATCCTGCACGCGCGGCGCTCAGGGCTCCCGGGCTCGAGGCGCCGGCGGCCAATGCGAAGGTGCAGGCGCTGCCGACCTTCTCCTGGCGCAGCATCAAGGGCGCCAAGCAGTATGAGTTCCAGTTCGCCGCCGATCGCAGGTTCGCCTCGATCGTGCTCGGCACGGGCAAGGGCAAGGGCTCGCAGCGCACGCGCAACACCTCCGCGACGCTGACGACGACGGTTCCCGACGGAACGTACTACTGGCGGGTGCGCGGGCTCAGCTCGAAGGACAAGGCCGGACGTTGGTCCGCCGCCCGTGCCGTGACGAAGGCGTGGACCACCACGCCTGATCTTCAGGCTCCGACCGACGAGACCTCGGTGACATGGCCCGGCCTGCCGCTGGTCCTGCGCTGGTCGCCTGTCCCGAATGCGACGCACTACCTCGTCCAGATCGCCGGCGACCCGACTCTCGCACAGAGCGTCATCTCCGCGACGAACAAGCCCGTCGAGACACAGGGCACGGTGTTCACGCTCCAGGGAACGCTGCCTGCGGGCCGCTACTACTGGGCGATCACGCCCGTCGATGGCGGCGGTCACCGCGGCACCCGCTCGCGAGTCGGCGCCTTCAGCTGGTCCTGGCCGACGAAGACGGGCACGTACTTCACGGATCTCAACGAGACGGCTGCCGTGGTCGACCCGCTGCTGCAGTGGGACCTCGTGCCCGGCGCCGCGCGCTATGAGGTCGAGATCAATCCGGACGACGACTTCGCCGCCGGCTCGCGCGTCTGCTGCAAGGAACGCGTGCTGGGAACCTCGATCTCGCCGCTGCGCGTGCTGCCCAACAACAACGACTTCGCGGGCAGCAGCGGCTATCACTGGCGCGTGCGAGCGTTCGACGCCGACGACAACCCCGGCCAGTGGAATCTCGGGCCGAAGTTCGAGAAGTCCTTTGGCAACGTCACGCCGACGGTTCCGGCTGTCGACGTCGAGACCGTTGCAGGTGGATCCGCCGCCGCCGCCTCGCCGCTCGTGACCTGGGGCGCGGTTCCGGGCGCGGTCCAGTACCAGGTGCAGTGGACCGAGTACGTGGGCAACGTCTGTGGCTGGAGCAACGCGAGCGGGCCGATCAAGACCTCGGCGCTGGGATGGACGCCGCTGTCACCGACCGGCTACACGGGTGTACCCGGCGGCATCGGCATCACGTCGAACATGCGGCCCAACGGCACGCTGGCTCGGGCCGGTCAGCCGTTCACGGCGGAGCGCGCGTACTCGTTCCCGCCGGTGATCCCGTTCGCGGACGGCAAGACCTACTGCGTACGCGTCCGTGCCCTCAGCGACGACTCCTATCGCGAGAACGACAACGCGACCAGCCAGGTCATCAGCCAGTGGGCCCAGTACGGAGGCGGTGCGAACCAGCCGGCGTTCACCTACGGCGCACCACCGGCGGCGGACAGCGATCCTCCGTCCGCGACCCAACTCCCGGCGCCCGTCTATCAGACGCCGGTCGGCGGCCAGGTCGGGCGCACGCCCGTGCTGCGTTGGGCGCCGGTTGCGAACGCGCGCCGGTACTTCGTGCTCATCGCCCGTGACTCGAACTTCACGAACGTCATCGAATCGGCGTTCACGGCCATGCCGGCCTACGTGCCGAACCTCGTGCTCGAGGACGAGGAGACGTCGTACTTCTGGGCGGTCATTCCCGCGTCGCAGTCCAACGGCAGCGGAATCAGCTGCGGGCCGATCGCGACCAACGATTGCCCCGGCTACAACCCGCAGAGCTTCCGCAAGCGATCGGCTCCGCCCAACCTCGTCGAGCCTGCGGGTGGCGCGGGCATCACGACGCAACCGCGCTTTCGCTGGACGCCGACCGACGGCGCGCAGAAGTACCGCGTGCAGGTGTCGGCCGACCCGCAGTTCGGGGACCTGCTCGACGATGTCGTGACCGCCGCGACGGCGTACACGAGCCAGACGCCGTACCCGGTCGACACCGTGCTGTACTGGCGCGTCCGCGCCGAGCAGCACCAGGTGCTGCAGGGCGGCACCGAGCGCGTGGAGATGAACTGGTCGCAGGCAGGCGGTTTCCGGCGCGTGTTGCCGGCACCCGTCCCCTTCGACGACAACCCGACCCTGGGCGCGATGATCCCGGCGTTCCTCTGGACGCCTGTGCCGGGCGCGATCTCCTACGACCTGCACGTCGATGAGGCCGACGGCGACAGCACCGACCGCACGATCAGGTCGGCAGCGTTCGCGCCGACCAAGTTCTTCGGCACCGGAATCTTCCGGTACAAGGTCCGTGCGAACTACGCCACGAAGAGCGGGACGGTGGCGAGCGCGTACTTCCCGGCGCGGACCTTCACCCGCATCATCAGCGCTCCGCCAGGAGCTCGGATGACGCGTACGAAGACCCGCACGGTGTTCCGCTGGGCGCCTGCGTCCGCGGCGCGCCGCTACCTCGTGCAGGTGTCGACGAGCGACAGTTTCGCTCGAGTCCGGGATTCCGTGCGAACCGACAACACATCGTGGGCGCCCGACATGATCAGCGACGTCTACCGCAAGAAGGGCCCGCTGTACTGGCGCGTGGCGACCGTCGACGAGGGCAACAACATCGGCGCTTACGCCTCCGGAGCGGTCGGCGTCAAGAAGCTGACGGTCATCGTCCGCGGCACGCTGAAGCGCGGTGCAAACCGACGCCTGACGATCAGCGTGCGCTACAGGGGCAAGGCGATGCCTGCCGCAGCGGTTCGGGTCAGCGGCGCCGGTGTACGAGCTCAGAGCAGGCGGACCGGCAAGCGCGGCAGCGTCGCGTTCGTGCTGCGTCCGACCAGGTCGGGGAAGCTCGTCATCAGCGTCCGTCGCTCCGGCTATGAGGACAAGCTCGCGAGCAAGGTCGTGCGGTAAGCGCGGATCGGGTCACATGGATCCGCCCGCCGAGCTGCGCCCGCTGCCGCTCGAGTGGCCCTGGCGCCGTAGCGGACGTCAGGGGCGGTTCGACCGTCCGTCATTATGGCCACCGGGCGGGTCCTCCGTCGCACCGGCGTGCGCCGGACGGCCCGAACTCTGGCCTTCCGGCGCCGGCTCGCCGGTGCCCGCGGTCGCCGGCGGCCCGTGCACGGCACTCGGGCTGGCGGCCGCCTGGCCGCCGGAGGGGGTGGCGGGGCTCGCGACCGGCCTGTGCCCGCTGGCAGGCTTGTGCGCCGGCTTCTTTGCGTTCGCAGGCTTGTCGACCGGCCTGGTGGCGACGGGCTTGTCCGGTGGCTCGCCCACGGGGTTGTCGGCCGGCGGATAAGCAGGCGTCGCGGTCGTCTGTTCTGACCCCGCGTGTGCCCCTTGCGTGGGCTGCGCGGCAGTGACCCCTCGCGGCTCGTCGACAGACGGCGTCGCAGCGCTCTCGCCCGGGCTGACGGGAGCGGTGGCACGCGCCGCCGACCGCTCTCGAGCGCCGTGGCGATCGCCGTGCGCCGGCGTGCCATGACCGACCGCGCCGCTACTGCCGCGAGCGGTGAGCCCGCCCGTCGCGGTCCCCGACGACCCCGCTGCGACGAGCGGCCGCGTGACCTCGGCCGGCGGACCGTGCGCCGCCGCCGCGAGCCGCGGGACGGCATGGGCCGCCCCGCCGACGACCGTCATGCCGACCGCCACGACCGCGATCGCGTTGGCGGCAAGCGAGGCGCCCACCGTGAGGTTCGCGGCCACGACCGCACCGGCAACGAGTCCGCCGCCGCCCCCACCGCCGATGACGCCCTGCATGACAGACGCCGCCGCGGCTGCGGGAAGCGGCGGGAGCGCCACCGTCAACTGCTTCGGACGGTTGTGCAGAGCGGCGTGGAAGTCACGGCAGCCCGCACAGCCGCGCAGGTGCCCGCGCATGCGCATGGCGCGCGAGACGCGCCGGTCGCCATCGGACAGCGTGCGCCGGACGGCGGCACATTCCAGCGAGCGCCCCTCCTCCATGGCCTGCAGGGCGCAGCGGGCGTCGTAGACGCTCTGCTTGACCGCCGCGGGGGTGCTTCCGAGCGCCTCCGCGACCTCGGAGAACGTCAGGCCGCCGAGCTCGCGCATGAGCAGCGCACCGCGCTGGCGCTCGGTGAGCTCGATCAGGTCCGCCGTCAGAGAGCGCAGGCGCTCGCGCGTCTCCACCGCACCCGCCGACGTCGCGTCGCTGAGGTCGGCGGCAGCGTCGAGGTCGCAATCGGGCCGGCGGGCGCGCAACAGCGAGATCGCCTCATTGTGAGCGATCCGGTACAGCCACGGCCGCAAGGCGATCTGGCGCGTTTCGCCCACGAGCGATCCGAGCGCGCGGACCATCGTGTTCTGCAGCGCGTCCGATGCGTCGTGGCTGTTGCCGAGGATCGAGAAGCAGTAGCGATGCAGCGCCCGGTGATGGCGTTCGAAGATCGCTGCCATCGCACCCTCGCTGCGGGCCGCGGCGAGGCGCACAAGGCGAGCATCGGATGCCATTCGCAGCGCGATCGCAGGCGGCCGCGGTGCCCGGAGCTCGAGCGCTGGGGTCAGCGGGTGTATGGCCACGGGACCCGCAACGTTGCGCACGCGCCGGGCGTGCGCTGAACGGCTGATGGACGTGGCGGTTTCTGCATCGTGGCGCGAGCCAGACGACGGCTCCCCTGAGACCGGGCCCCCTGCCGGAGTCAGAACGTAACACGCGCAACGACGCAAACGTCCACAAAACGGAGCGATCTGCGAGATCGTCTGCCTTCGGTGCGCCAACCGGCGACCGGCGCGGACGTTGACGCAGCCCAAATGCGTGATCTCGCAATCGTGCTGCGATCACTCCCCCGTGGCAAGGACCGGGACTCCTGACCTGTTGTGGAGTTCGGCGCTGAGCGCCAGGCAGCGGCGCTCGCGCTCGTCGAGCGTCGGCGGGCCGACGAACCAGCGGTCGCGCAGCAGACGAGGGCGCGGTCACGGCCCGCGTCCGAGGCGCTGATCCGCGCCTCGCTGCGGTGAGTTGATCGGTCCTTCGAACAGCACGTCAACCTCGGTCAAACTGTCGCGAGGATGGCGAGCGGCACACGTCATCGGCTCGATCGAGCAACCTTCCAGGCGATGCGCACGAAGGCGGTCTACGGCGCGCGCGCGGACGAGGACCGGGTTGGCCGGTGTCGACCGGGGCCTGACCGTCGCGTACGTCCAGTGCCTCGACGCGCTGCTGCCGGAGGCGCGCGCCTCCTCCGAGGACCGCCCGGCGCGCCACCGCGCGGCCGCCGCCGCGCTCGCCACGCCGCGCGAGCTCGTAACGCTGCTGCGGCGAAGCTGCCAGGAGGACAACCTGCGCCGAGCGGCCCGCCGGGACGCTCGACGCGTTCGGTCCGGGGTCCGGTGGCGCCCGCAGGGACGCGCGCGCGGGAGCCTCGACCTCGCGACGCGCGCGTTGCGAACGCGCTCGGAGGACGTGCTGCGGGAGGCGCTCGCGAGCCTGGCCGCCGCCTACGACGGCCGCGACGACCGCGAACTCATGGTCGCGCTCGCCCCGCGGCACGGTTGCGCGCGCCGGATCGGCGCCGACTCGGCGCGCTCTTCGACGAGGTCGCCGCTGCCACGCAGCCGCAGCCTGCCGCGCTGCTGACCGACTTCGGCCGCCGCGAGGACGTCACGCCCGCGACCGACGGCTACGCCGCCTCGCGCCGCTGCTGCACGCCGACCGGATCTGCGAAGTACGCCCCACCGCCGATCGCGCGATCGAAGCGCGACCAGCGCTCGCCGTCGGGCAGCTCCTTCTCGAGCCGGTCGAAGGAGCCCAGCCGCCCGCCGAGGTTGTCGCAGAAGTGCACGAGCGTCGCCTCGCGCGTGCACGGGACGACCGGGCTGCCGTGCTCGAGCGAGCCGTGGTGGCTGAGGATGATGTGCAGCACCGCCTCCGCCGTGCCCGCGTCGAAGCCCTCGATGCGCTCGATCAGCCCGCGCACGCGGTAGTAGCCGAGCGGGATCTCGCCCTGCAGCTTGCCGGCGTCGGTCAGCTCGATGGCGCCGCCCGCGAAGGCGTAGGCATCGAGCTTGCCGATGTCGTGTAGCAGCGCGCCGGCGACGGCGACATCGCGGTTGATCGGGCTGAACGTCGCGCTGATCGCGCTCACCGCCTGCGCGACCGACAGCGAATGCTCGAGCAGGCCGTGCCGGTACGCCTGGTGGAAGCGCTTGGCCGCGGGCGCGGTGCGGTAGCGCGCCCACAGCGGCGAGTCGACGCCGACGACGGCATCGAGCAGCCGGCGCAGATCGTCGTCCTGGACCGTCGCGAGCAGCTCGCGCAGGTCGGCCTCCATCTGGGCGGCCGAGCGCGGCGGGCCGTCGACGAGGTCGGCGGGGTCGAACGAGCCGGGCGCGGCGGCGTGCAGCGCGCGCAGCTCGAGCTCCGTGCCATGGCGCCCGGCGGCCCGCAGCCGGCCGCTGACGCGGACGGCCGCGCCGACGACGGCGATCGCGGCGACGGCCGCGACGTCGTCGCGGACGCTCGTCGGCAGGCTTGCGGTGCGGTCGCCGAGCAGCAGCCGCAGGTACTGGCCGCCGTCGCGCTGGGCGCGCAGCTCGGCCTCGCGGACGAGCAGCACGCACTCGACCTCCGCACCGTCCTGCAGCTCTCGCACGAACATGGTCGACACGGTGGCAAGAGTCGCGGACAGACCGCAGAAACAGACGCGTTCGCAACGGCCCACGTCCGTCGCGCCTGCGTTGCGCCCGCGACGTCGTCGTGGCGAGTTTCTGTTGGCATAGAGCACAAACTCGCCACCACGGCCCGACAAGGCCAGCCTCAGCCGAGCCGTGTCGAGAACGCGTTCATATCGAACGCCTCCACGACACGGCACGCGCCGCCGCCGCCGCCGCGGCGAGGTAGTGTCGTTCCCACGATGCCCGGCAGCGCCCTCATCAGCGGCGGCACGGGCGGCCTCGGCGCCGCCGTCACACAGGCGTTCCTCGACGGCGGCTGGCGCGTCGTCGTGCCGGTCTTCGCCGAGCACGAGCGCGAGCGGATCGACGCCCACGAGCGCCTCGTGCTCGAGTCCGCCGACCTCGCCGACGCCGCCTCGACGAGCGCGATCGCGACGCTCGCGGCCGCCGATGCCGGCGCTCCGCTGCGCGCCGTCGTGAACCTCGTCGGCGGCTACGGGGCGGGCGGTCGCGTGCACGAGGCGCCGGTCGAGCACTTCGAGGATCAGCTGCGTTTGAACCTGCGCCCGACCTACCTCGTCTGCCATGCCACGATCCCGCACCTGCAGGCCGCGGGCGGCGGCGCGATCGTCTGCATCTCCTCGCGCGCCGCGCTGAAGCCGTTCGCCGGAGCCGCGGGCTACATCGTCGCCAAGGCCGCCGTGCTCGCGTTCGTCGACGTCCTCGCCACCGAGTACCGCGACGACGGCATCCGCGCCAACGCGATCCTGCCGAGCGTGATCGACACGCCGGCCAACCGCGCCTCGATGCCGAACGCCGACCACAGCCGCTGGGTCGCGCCGGAGCAGATCGCGAGCGTCGCCCGGTTTCTGTGTGAGGACGGCGCGGGCGTGGTCAGCGGCGCGCACGTGCCCGTGTACGGACGCGCCTGACAGCCGACCTGCGTCTCGCGGCTGCGCCGGTGGGTACATTCTTCCCGGTGTCCACACGGCGAATCGTCACGATCTCCTGCGTCCTGGCGGGAACCTTCATGGCCGTGCCGGCCAACGCGCAGCAACCGCTGCCGGGCGAGCGCGTCGCCCCCGGCATCACGGCGGCGGGCACCGACCTCTCGGGCCTGACCGTCGACGAAGCCGCGTCGAGGCTGCAGAGCGTGCACGGCGAACGGCTCGTGCGCGGGACGATCACCGTGCAGGCGGCCGACATCACCTGGAAGCTCGGCGCCGCCGACGCCGACGTCAGCTTCGACGCGCTGACGAGCGCCAAACGCGCCCTCTACGCGGGCAGGACCGCGGGCGGCCGGCCGGCCGACGTCCCGCTGGCGGTGAGCTTCACCCAGGAGGCGGTCGATCGCTTCGTCGCCGGCATCAAGCGGCGCCTGCGGCGCCCGGCGCGCGACTCGCGGCTGAAGATCTCGATCCGGCGCGTGAAGGTCACGCACTCCAAGCGCGGCCGCGACATCGGCGACAAGACGCTCGCCAAGCAGGTCGCCGCGGCGCTGAAGGATCCGAACATCACGCGCGTGTTCACACCGCGGCTGATCTCGATCAAGCCGAAGGTCACGGCCGACAAGCTGCGCAGGAGCGCGTCGACGGTGATCACGATCGAGCAGTCGACCTTCACCCTGCGGCTCTTCAAGCGCCTGAAGGTCGCCAAGACCTACAAGGTCGCCGTCGGCCAGCCCGCCTACCCGACGCCGCGCGGTCTGTTCGCGATCCAGAGCAAGCAGGTCAACCCCGTCTGGTCGGTGCCGAACAGTCCCTGGGCCGGCGAGCTCGCCGGCACGACGGTCACCGGCGGCAGCGCGGCAAATCCGCTCAAGGCGCGCTGGATGGGCGTCAGCGGCAGCGTCGGGATCCACGGTACGGGCCAGGGCTATTCGATCGGCACGCGCGCGTCGCACGGCTGCATCCGCATGCATATCGCGGACGTGATCGCGCTCTACAAGCGCGTCCCGATGGGCACGCCCGTCCTCATTCGCTGACCTCACCGGCCTGCCGCGACAGCGCGGCACCGCTCGTGCTGACGGCGTCCAGCAGCGGCTGCGCCTTGAGCAGCATCTCGTCGTACTCGTCCTCGGCATCGGACAGCATCACGATCGCGCCGCCCGAGCCGATCGACGCGCCGCCCCTGGTCGCGACGATCGTGCGGATGACGATGCTCAGGTCGGCCGTGCCGTTGAGCGCGAGATAGCCCAGCGCGCCCGAGTAGACGCCGCGCGGCATGCCCTCCAGCGCATCGATGATCTCCATCGTGCGCAGCTTCGGCGCGCCGGTCATCGAGCCGCCGGGGAACGTCGCGCGGATGCAGTCGACGATGTCGACGTCGTCGCGCAGGCGCCCGCGGATCGTCGAGACGAGCTGGTGGACGGTCTCGTAGCTCTCGACGTCCATGAGCCTGGAGACGTGGACGGAGCCGATCTGCGAGACGAGGCCGAGGTCGTTGCGCAGCAGGTCGACGATCATGAGGTGCTCGGCGCGATCCTTCGGGCTGCGCGCGAGCGCGTCGCGGGCGGCGTCGTCGGTGGCGCGATCGACGCCGCGGCGGGCGGTGCCCTTGATCGGCTTGGCCTCGACCGTGCGGTCGCGGGTCGCGCGCAAGAAGCGCTCCGGCGAGGAGCTCAGGACGGCGCCCTCGCGCATCCGCAGGTAGGCGCTGTAGGGCGCCGGGTTGACGCGCCGCAGCACGCGGTAGAGCTCGAACGTGTCGCTCAGCTGCGGCAGCGCGAGCTTGTTCGTCAGGCAGATCTCATAGCTCTCGCCGGCCTCCAGCAGGCGCTTGCAGGTCTCCACGTTGGCCATGTAGTGCTCGCGCCCGCGGCTGAGGCGGAACTCGAGCGCGGACCGCTCGTGGTCGAGCATCGCCGGCTCGGGCAGCACGGGCAGGGCGTCGAGCGCGGCTTGCGTGGCGTCGAGCCAGGCGTCGGCGGCCTGCCGCTCGCGCGGGCGGCCGTCGCTCAGCGCGAGCAGGTGCGTCTGCCCGAGCTCGTGGTCGATCGCGACGATGCGGTCGGCGAGCAGCAGGAAGGCGTCGGGCAGTTGCGCCTCGTGCGCCGCGCTCGCGCCGCAGTCGGCCTTCAGCTCGTAGCCGAGGTAGCCGACGAAGCCGCCGTTGAGGTCGAAGGGCAGCTCGGGGCTGTCGCTGTGCAGGCGCGCGAGCTCGCGGCTGAGGTACGCGAACAGCGTCTCGGAGCGGACGTCGCTCGCGCCGCCGCGGGTGACCGTCAGCTGCGAGTCGCCGACGCGGTAGCGGACCTGCGCGCCGAGCCCGCCGATCGCCGCGCCCATGAAGCTGAAGCGCGACAGCGCCGGGTCGACGAGGCTCGAATCCAGCCAGAACGCGTGCGCCTGGTCGCCGAACAGCGCCGCGAACACGCTCTCGGCGTCGGGCACGCCGTCGAGCACGCGATGCGCCGCGCGGACCGCGCCGCTGCTGCGCGCGGGCGTGCGGCCGCCGGGCACGACGGTTCCCTTCGGCGGGGGTGGCGCGCCGCGCTTGCGCCGCCGACCGGGCGACAGCGCGACGAAGTTCGCGACAAGCTGATCACCGTGCTCGGTGCCGATCGACTCGGGATGAAACTGCACGCCCCACGCGGGCCGCTCGCGGTCGCGGATCGCCATCAGCGTGCCGTCGTCGGCCCAGGCGATCGCCTCCAGCTGCGGCGGCAGCGCCGGCTCGACGACGAGCGAGTGGTAGCGGACCGCGCGAAAGCCCTGCGGGATCCCCTCGAACAGCTCTTCGCCGCGATGGAAGACCCGGCTGATCAGGCCGTGCACGATCTCGTCGGAGCGCACGACGCTGGCGCCGTAGACGTGGGCCAGGCCCTGGTGGCCGAGGCAGACGCCGAGCACGGGGATCTCGCGCTGCGCGAGCGCCGCGCGGCCGATGCCGAGATCGCGCTCGCGCTCGGGCCGCCCGGGCCCCGGCGAGACGACGATCCGGTCCCACGGATGCGCGGCCAGCGTGCTCCAGTCGGCCTCGTCGTTGCGCACGACGACCGGCTCCTCCCCGGCGACGCTCGCGATCAGCTGGTAGAGGTTGAACGTGTACGAGTCGTAGTTGTCGATCAGCAACGTGGTCACGCGTGGTCAACACCCTAGACAGCGTCCTGCAGTGGAACGGCCACGCGCTCGTGGCGGCGGCCGATGCGCGCGCGAGCGCGCTGCTCGTCGCCGACTCGTGGCTCGTCGACGAGGGCTACGAGCGCGCGGCGGCTGCGCACTGGACGCGCTTTGCGTCGTCGTGCCTGCAGGTCGGCGCCGAGCGTGACGAGCTGCGGCGCTTCGAGGCCGCGGCGCGCGCCGCGCTGCCGCTGCAGGGGCGCTGGTTTCCGCGCGTCGAGCTGACCGCCGGCGGGCTCGCGCTGCGCCTGCGACGCGCGCCGCCGCCGCAGCGCTCGGCGCGCGTTCTGGCCGGCCCGTGCGGCGACCCGCGCTCGCACCCGCGCCGCAAGGGCCCCGACCTCGAGCTGCTGGCGCGACTGCGCGCGCAGGCGCGCGAGCGCGGCGCCGACGAGCTGCTGCTGCGCGACGGCGCCGGCGCGCTGCTGGAGGGCGCGCTCTCGAGCCTGCTGTGGTGGGAGGGCGACGCGCTCTGCACGACGCCCGACGCGCACGCGCTGCCCGGCGTCACGCGCGGCCTGCTGCTCGCGCGCGCGCAGGCGCTGGGCATCGAGCTGCGCGAGCGCGCGCCGCTGGCACGAGAGCTCGAGGGCCGCGAGACGTGGCTGGCGAGCGCGCTACACGGGATCCGCGTCGTCACGGCGTGGGTGTCGCCGGCGGTCACCGCGGGCGCCGGCGTGCGGGCGCCGCGCTGGCGCGAGGAGCTCGACCGCGATGGCTGACTACGACGCGATCGCCGCCGTCTACGAGTTCCTCGTCCCCGACGCGCTGCTGACGCCGCAGGGCAGCGCCGACGCGTTCGCGGCGCACATCCGACGGCCCGGCGCGCGCGTGCTCGACTGTGCCTGCGGGACCGGCACGCTGGCGGTCGGCCTCGCGCTGCGCGGCTGCGACGTCGTCGCGACGGACGCCAGCGCGGCGATGGTGCTGCGCACGGCGCGGCTGGCGGCCGCGCACGACGCCGACGTCGACGCGTCCGTCTGCACGTGGGAGGAGATCTCGGCACGCGGCTGGGCCGAGCGCTTCGACGTCGTCTTCTGCGTCGGCAACTCGCTGCCGCACGCGGTCGGCGAGGAGGGACGGCGCGCGGCGCTGCGGGCGATGGCCGCGACGCTGCGCCGCGGCGGCCTGCTCGTCGTCACCTCGCGAAGCTGGGAGCAGGTGCGCGAGGCCGGCACGCGGCTGCAGGTCGCCGAGCAGCTCGTCGTCCGCGACGGCCGTCGCGGGCTGCCGATCTCCTCCTGGGCGATCCCCGACGGATGGGACGCACCGCACGTCTTCGAGGTCGCGGTCGCGCTCATCGACGACGACGGCGCGGTCACGACCCACCGCGAGCGCGTCGCCTTCTGGCCGTTCACCGAGCAGCAGCTGCGCGCGGATCTGCGCGCAGCGGGCCTCGAGCCCGAGCGCGCGGGCTCGCCGGCCGACAAGGCCGGGCGCTACCTCGTGACGGCGCGGCGCCGCGCGTAGGCGCCACGTGCGGCGCTCAGCCGCCCGTGCCGACCGCGTCGCGCAGCCGCTCGATCTCGCGCAGCAGCTCGCGCTGGCGGCGGATGACGTCGTCCAGGCGCTTGCCGACGCTGCCGCCGCCGCTCGGCGTCGTCGTCGTCGTGGCGCCGGGCGTGGTCGTCGTCCCCGGCGTCGCCGCCGTGGCCGGCTCCTCGTCCTCGGCCTCCGGTGCGGTCGCGCCGGCGGCCGCGGCCTCGTCGGGGATCTCGCCCGTCTGGATGTAGCGCAGCGTCTTCGCCTCGGCCTGGGGATCGCGGTCGTTGGCGAAGATCGCGACGAGCTTGTTCGTCTCGGCGTCGACGACGACGGTCTTGGAGACCGCGTTGAGCTCCTTCGGGATGATCGACGTCAGGTAGACGAGGCGGCCCTTGACGAAGACCGGGCGCGGCTCGACGACGCGGAAGTTGCCGCTGCCGGTCACGCCGGGGCCGCTGTCGCCGTAGTCGATGCCGGGGATCGAGACGGCGCGGACGGCCTGCAGGGCGCGGCGGTTGCCGCTCAGCGACGTGCGCGCCGGCACGCGCCAGATGCGCGTCTTGCCCGTCGTCGCGTCGGTGAGGAAGATCGCGCTGGCGGCGAACGCGCGGCCGTAGGGCTCGGCGACCGAGACCCATTGCGTGCCCAGGCCCGCCGCTCCGAAGTCGACGAGGTAGGGCTGGCGGTTGGTCTCGGTGTCGGTGATCCGCGTCTGGTTCTCGTGCACGAACCAGGCGTTCCAGAGGCCGCCCTTGTACTGGTAGGCCTCCTGGATCCGGCGCGCCTGCGTGTCGGAGAAGAGCCGGCCGGTGACCGCCAGCTCGGGCCGCCGGGCCGCCTCCTCGAGCTCGAGGTCCTCGATCGTCCCGTCGGGCGCGACGACGAAGACGCCGCCGAGCACGGGTCGCCGGATCAGCAGACCCTTGTACTCGAGGTAGGGCACGACGATCCGCGGACCGTCGTCGGTCTCGATGCCGACGGGCTCCTCGAGCGTGATCAGAAAGCGCTCCTTCAGCAGCCGCCAGCGCAGGTTGTCGGTGATCTGCAGTCCGGGCGCGGTCTGCAGCTCGCCGTCGACGTACTTCAGCGAGCGCGCCGTCTGCTCGGCGTCGAGCTCGACGATGCCCTGGCTCTTCTTGCTGAACACCCGAAACGCGCCCTGCGGCGTGCGCAGCGCCGTCCACACGAGGCCGTCCTCGGTGTTGACGATGCGGAAGTTCGTCAGCGTCTCGGTCGGCGAGTTGAAGGCGCTCGAGGCGTTCACCTCGGCGACCTCCCGCGGCACGATGCGCACCTTGCCGTCGGCGGGCAGGCCGGGGATCGCCTGGTAGTCGGTGTTGTCGACGATCGACTTGGCGACGAGCGGCGTGTTCAGCGCGGCGGCGAAGACGAAGGCGAAGAACGCCAGTGCCGGGAATGCGAACAGGTACGTCGGCGGGCGCACGCCGCTGCGCAGGTCCTCGAGCGTCGTCCAGCTGCGCTGCGAGCGGCGCAGCAGCACGCCGCCGGCGATCAGCAGCAGCAGCGGCAGCAGCCAGACGAGCGGCTGGGTCCAGACGAACATCGCCAGGCCGTGCCAGATCGGCCGCACGAGCCACAGCAGCACGAGCGCGACGATCCCGAGAACGATCGGGACGGGCTTGAGTTGTGGCATGCGGCGGAGCATCGCGTCCGCCGACTCTACGACGTCAGCGGATGCGCGGGGGCGGACACCCCCGCGCATCCGGCCGCCGATGGACTACGAGCTGGGCTGCGGGACGACGCGGATGTAGGGCCGCGTCGCCTCCCAGCCGTCGGGCCAGATCTCCCGCGCGGCGTCGTCGGAGACCGAGCCGGCGATGATGACGTCCTCGCCCTGCTTCCACTGCGCCGGCGTCGCGACCTTGTGCTTGGCCGTCAGCTGCAGCGAGTCGATGACGCGCAGGACCTCGTCGAAGTTGCGCCCGGTCGTCATCGGATAGACGAGGACGAGCTTGATCTTCTTGTCCGGGCCGACGACGAAGACGTTGCGCACCGTCTGGTTCTGGGCGGCGGTGCGGTCGGTCGCCTCACCCTCGACGCCTTCGGGCAGCATGCCGTAGGCCTTGGAGACAGCGAAGTCCGAGTCGCCGATGAGCGGATAGTTCGGCGCCGTGCCGGCGATCGCCTCGATGTCCTCAGACCACTTCTCGTGGTTGCCGACGGGGTCGACGGAGAGGCCGATGATCTTCGTGTTGCGCTTGTCGAACTCGGGCTTGATCGACGCCATGTAGCCGAGCTCGGTCGAGCAGACGGGCGTGAAGTCGCGCGGGTGCGAGAACAGCACGCCCCAGGAGTCGCCGAGCCAGTCGTGAAACGAGATCCGGCCCTCGGTCGTCTCAGCCTCGAAGTCTGGAGCGGTGTCGCCAATCGTCAGTGCCATGTGCATCCTCCAATGCGCGAAATGGGCGAAATCCTTGTGTGATTCGGGACATTCAACGTAGCATCTGCGCAACGCGCTCGACGCGCCATCAGATACCCGCAGCCACGGCGCCCGCATCGGCATGCGGGGGATGGCTCGGGTCAGTGTCCCACGCGCTGCTCGCCCGCTGCTCGTGCCGCGATCAACGTGACGCGGCGCGGCGCGCGCGCACGAGCGTGAGCAGCAGGCCCGCCGCCAGGATCGCGGCGAGCACGAGCGCGAGGTTGGCGCCGTAGTCGTGGGGCAGCAGCGACGGGTTGTCGGCGCGCCGCCCCTCGGCCAGCAGGACCGGAACGCTCGTCAGGGCGACCGCAGCGCAGACGGCGAGCGTCGCCTGCGCCCCGGCGCGCAGGGCCGGCGCGACGAGGCGCGAGAGCACGTAGCCGGCGGCGAGCACCGCCGGCACGAGGACGGCGTCGTGCAGGACGAGCCCGCCGGCGGTCCAGGTCAGCCAGTCGCCCGGGATCGTCTGGCGGGCGTCGCGCAGCAGCCCGACGAGGCCGAACGCGAAGATCGCCGTGCCGGCGGCGAGCCCGATCCACCAGGCCGCGCCGCTCGGGCCGTCGTCGTCGGGCGGCGTCTTCTGCGACCGCTCGGTCATACGCGGACCTCGAGCGTCGTGACCCACTTCGTCAGCAGCACGCCGGGACGGTTGGGCGCGATCAACCGGCACGGGAAGCCGTGGTCGAGGTGCAGCTGCTCGCCGTTGATCTCGAGCGCGAGCAGCGTGTCGTCGTGGCGCGCGACGATCGTGTTGAGCTCGGAGCTGCGGTAGCTGCCGCGCGTCTGCAGCGAGCGCACGACGACCTCGGCGCCCGCCGCCGCCCCCGCGCGCTCGAGCAGGTCACGGACGCGCACGCCGCGCCAGAGCGCACCGGCGCTCCAGCCCTCGACGCACGTGATCGGCAGATCGGCCTCGTGCTGCGCCATCGCGCGCAGCTCGTCGAGGCTCAGCTCCAGCGGGCTCGTCACCGCGCCCTCGACGCGCAGGCGCCAGCCGCTGTCGCGGGCGATCTCGAGCACGCCCGCGCCGCCCGCCGTGCGGTTGACGGGAATTCCCTGCGGCCCGATGTCCGGCACCCGCGGCGCGAGCAGGGCGAGCTTGCGCAGCGGCGCGCACGGTCTGACCGACCGTCGTCAGCGTGACCGCCGCGACGGCGGCGGCGGCGGTCCAGATCAGCCCGCGGCGCGTCAGCGCGTGCTCGGAGGGCGCCGGCGCGGCGTCGGACCGCGCCGCCGCCGGCGCCCGCAGCGGCGTTCGCAGGGCGCGCCGCGTCTGGCGCCATTTCGCGCCGATATGGACGACGAGGACGCCGATCAGCATCCAGCCCGACCAGAAGTGCGTCGCGACGAAGTTGAACTCCCAGGGGTACCAGCGCGTCGTGTTCGCCAGGCCGCTGAAGAGCTGAAACAGCGCCAGCGCGACGAGCGGCGCGACGAAGAGACGCTCGGTCGCGCCGCGCAGGTGGCGCGCCGGGGGCCAGGAGAACAGCAGCGGGTAGACGGTCCACAGCTTGAGCAGCAGCAGCGGGATCGCGGCGATCCCGGCCGCGACGTGGACGCCCTGCGTGAGCCGGTACAGCCAGCTCGGCGCTGCCGGCGTCGAGAGCAGGCCGACGTCGAGCGGATGCTGCGCCAGGTGCGAGACGAGGCCGGTGGCGAAGCAGAGCACAAACGCGATCCCGAGCGCCATCCCGATGCGGGCGGCGATGCCCTCGTCGTGCAGGCGGCTCGTGAACGCGCCCTCGCGAAACGGCCCTCCCGGGCGCCGGCGCTCGAGGCGCTGCGCGACGAACGCGACCGGGTCGCGCGGCGCCTTCACGGCCGATCGGCGCTCGCGACGAGGCGGGCGAACCAGCGCCGCTCGTGCTGCCAGCGTTCGGCGACGGCGAAGCCCGCGGCGCGCGCCGGCGCCTGGACGGCATCGATGCCGACGTAGGCCCAGGGGAAGGGCTCGCTGTGCGCGTCGCCGAGCTCGAGCTGGATCTGCTCGCAGGTCGCCGCGACGCCGGGCGGCGCGAGCTCGACGAGCACCTCGCCGCCGGGGCGCAGCAGCTCGCGCAGCCGCGCGAGCAGCGCTTCGGGCGCGCCGCCGATGCCGATGTTGCCGTCCAGCAGCAGCGCGCTGCCCCAGGTCCCCGCGCCGGGAATGCGATCGAACACCGAGGCCTCGATCGCGACCGCGCCGCGCAGCCGTGCGACGCGCACCGCGGCCGGCGCGATGTCGACGCCGAGCGCCAGGTGGCCGCGGCGGGCGAGCGCGAGGACGTGGCGGCCGGGCCCGCAGCCGACGTCGAGCACCGGCGCCTGCGCGCGGTCGAGGACCGCCTCGTCGGCGCGCGTGAGCGGGCCGAGCCAGCGATCGAGCGCCAGCGCCAGCGTGCTGCCGTCCGGCCGGCGCGCGCGCAGGCGCGTGGCGCTGCCCGCGAGCGCGAGGCCGTAGACCTCGGCGGCGGAGGGCGTCACGCGGGGACCGTCGCCGGCAGGTCCATCGCGGCGAGCGTGCGCGCGAACCGTGCGGTGGGGGCGAGCGCGGCGACCGCGCGCGCGTCCTGGATGTCGTCGACATCGCGCATCTCGGGCAGCTCGTGGGTGCGCAGCCCGAGCGCGCGCAGGCGCCCGCGCTGGACCGCGCAGGTGCGCGGATCGCTCATCGGGACGCCCGCGAAGACGCGCGCGTCGGCGGCGCGCAGCCCGATCGCCCAGTAGCCGCCGTCGGGCGCCGCCCCGAGGACGGCGCCGGCGCGCTCGAGCTGCGCGAGCGCGTCGGCGAGCAGCTGCGGCGTCAGCTGCGGCGTGTCCATGCCGACGACGAGCGCCGGCTCACCGATGTCCTCGAAGGCGGCCGCCAGCCGCTCGGCGAGGCCGGCGCCGCGCTGCGCGATGACCTCCAGGCCGGGGATGCCGAGCCACGGGCCGGGCGCGCCGTCGAGCACGAGCACGCGACGACTCGCCGCCGTCGCCAGCACCGCCGCCAGCGTGTCGGCGAGCGCGGCGGCCGCGAGCGCCGCCGCCTGCACGGGCGTGCAGGGCGGCGTCAGGCGTGTCTTGCTCTGCCCGGCGACGGGCGCCTTCGCGATCACGGCGAGCGCGGTCACGCCGACAGCACGCCCGCCATGTCGCGCACCGCGCGCGCCGTCCCGCGCACCGTGCCCGTCACCTTCGAGCGGCCCGCGCGCGCCCGGTAGGGGACCTCGGTCTCGCCGATCCGCCAGCTCTGCGCGGCGGCGCGCAGCACCATCTCCAGCGGCCAGCCGCAGCGGCGGTCGCGGATCTGCAGCGCCAGCAGCGCGTCGCGGCGCGCGGCGCGCATCGGTCCGAGGTCGCGCAGCGCGACGCCGCTGCGGCGGCGCAGCTCGAGCACGAGGACGGCGTTGGCGAGCCGGGCGTGGGGCGCCATCGCGCCGCGCTGCGGGCGGCGCGCGCCGAGCATCAGGTCGGCGTCGCCGTCGAGCACGGGAGCGGCGACGAGCGGCAGGTCGCGCGGATCCAGCGACGCGTCGCAGTCCATGAAGCAGACGACGTCGTCCGCGGCCGCGCAGAGGCCCGCGAAGCAGGCGGCGCCGAAGCCGCGCCGCGGCTCGTGCACGACGCGGGCGCCGAGTTGCCGCGCGATCTGCGCGGAGCCGTCGCCGGAGCCGTTGTCGACGACGAGCGGCGTGTAGCCGGACGGCATCCGCGACAGCACCCACGGCAGTGCCTGCGCCTCGTCGAGCACCGGGAGGATCACGGTGGGCATGTCGGCGACCTTACGAAGCCCACCGGTCCGGTGCGATTACGAACCGCGTAACGGCGCGCTGTGCACGGCGCGATGCGCCGGCGACGAGCCGCGCCCGAGCGCCGCGTGCCGTGCGTGACGCTTACGAAATGCGAACGCGGGGCCGCAGGCGTTCGCTTCGGCGCCGTCACGGCCGTAGCGTGCTCGGCCGTGGAGGCCGTCCTCAAGCGCGCGCGCCGCCGCGCCGCCGTGCGCGTGCGCCCGGCCGCGGCCTGGCCGTCGATCGCGATCGCGGGCTGGGTCCTGCTCGTCGTCGCCGGGCACGTGCTCGGCGACGCGCTCGTGGCGCGCGATCCGCTCGTCCACATCGGGGCGCCGCCGCTCGTCGGCAGCTTCGACCTGCGCCTGACCGCGCGCGTGCTGCCGGTGCTCGCGCTCGCGGCGGCCGCCGTCGCCTGGGCGCCGTCGCTCGCGCTTGCGCTGCGCTGGCGCGGGCTGCTCGCGGCGAGCTGGGTGGGCGCCGCCGGATGGGCCGTCGCGCTCGCCGCGACCGATGGCTGGGACGCGATCGCGGCGCCGCTGCGCAGCCGCTACGAGCAGCTCACCGCGGTCGCGCTCGTCGACTCCCCGGGACGCTTCCTGCAGACGTTCAGCGACGTCCTGCCGAGCTACGCCACGCACGTCCAGGGCCACCCGCCGGGCGGCGTGCTCGTGCTGTGGCTGCTCGACGGCGCGGGACTCGGCGGCGCCGCGATCGCGGCCGCGCTCGCGATCGGCTGCGGGGCGCTCACGGCGCCCGCCGCGCTCGTCGCCGTGCGCGCCCTGGCGAGCGAACCGCAGGCGCGGGCGGCGGCGCCGTTCGTCGTCTTCACGCCCGCCGCCGTCTGGATGGCGACCTCGCTGGACGCGCTCTATGCGGGTGTGAGCGCGGTCGGCATCGCGCTGTTCGCGCTCGCCTGCAGCGCTGGGCCCGCGGCGGCGTCACCGCGTTCCCGCGCATCTGCGCGCGCGCCCGCCAGCGCGTCGCGTGCGACGCCGGCGCTGCTGGCGCTGGCGGCGGGCCTCGTGCTCGGCGCCGCGCTGATGCTCAGCTACGGCGTCGCGACGCTCGGCGCGATCGTGCTGGCGATCGCGATCGGCCGTCGCCGTCGCGCGGCCGTCGCCTGGGCCGGGGCCGGGGTGGCGCTCGTGCTCGGCGCCTTCCTCGCGGCCCGCTTCAACTGGCTGGAGGGCCTGAGCGCGACGCGCGAGCAGTACCTCGCCGGCGTCTCGCGGCGCCGTCCGTACGCGGAGTTCCTCGTCATCTCGGCGGCCGCCTTCTCGCTCGCGACCGGACCGGCTGTCGCCGCCGGCCTCGTACGGCTGCGCGAGCGCGGCGTCTGGCTGCTCGCCGGCGGCGCGCTCGTCGCGCTCGCCGTCGCCGACCTGTCGGGCATGTCCAAGGGCGAGACCGAGCGCATCTGGCTGCACCTCGCTCCCTGGGTGCTCGTCGCCGCCGCGGCGCTGCAGCGCTCGCGCGGCTGGCTCGCGGCGCAGATCGCGCTCGCGCTCGCCCTGCAGCTGATGGTGCGCTCGCCGTGGTGAGCCGGGGGCTACGGGTGCTCGTCACCGGCGGCGCGGGCTTCATCGGCTCGCACGTCGTCGACGCGCTGCTCGCGCGCGGCGACGAGGTGCGGGTCCTCGACTGGCTGCATCCCGCCGCCCACGCGGCACGACCGGGCTACCTCGACGCGGCGGCCGAGTTCGTGCACGGCGACGTGCGCGACGGCGCCACCGTCGCGGCCGCGCTGCACGGCATCGACCACGTCTGCCATCAGGCGGCGATGGTCGGCCTCGGGACCGACATCGGCGACATCGCCGACTACGCCTCGCACAACGACCTCGGGACGGCGGTCCTGCTGCGCGAGCTCGCGCGCGCGCGCTTCAGCGGCCGCCTCGTGCTCGCGTCGAGCATGGTCGTCTACGGGGAGGGCCGCTACGCGTGCGGCGAGCACGGCCTCGTGCGGCCGGGGCCGCGGCGCGAGGCCGACCTGCGGGCGGGGCGCTTCGAGCCGCCGTGCCCGCGCTGCGGCGCGGCGCTGCAGGCGCACAGCATCCCCGAGGACGCGCCGCCCGACCCGCGCAACGTCTACGCCGCGACGAAGCTCCACCAGGAGCACCTCGCGGCGGCGTTCAGCCGCGAGACCGGCGTGCCCGTCACCGCGCTGCGCTACCACAACGTCTTCGGCCCGCGGATGCCGCGCGACACGCCCTACGCCGGCGTCGCCGCGATCTTCGCCAGCGCGCTGGCGGCGGGGCGCGCGCCGCGCGTGTTCGAAGACGGCGGCCAGCTGCGCGACTTCGTCCACGTGCGCGACGTCGCGCGAGCCAACGTGCTCGCCCTGACCGCGGGCCCCGAGCCCGTCGCGGGCGCCTTCAACATCGCCAGCGGGACGCCGCGCAGCGTCGGTGAGATGGCCGCCGCCCTGCATGCCGCCGGCGATCGCCGCGCGCCCGCGCCGGTGGTGACCGGCGAGTACCGGCTCGGCGACGTGCGCCACGTGTTCGCCGGCGCGCAGCGCGCCGCGCGCGAGCTCGGGTTCACCGCGAGCGAGCCGTTCGCGGCCGCGATCGCCGAGTTCGCCGGCGCGGCCCTGCGCG
The DNA here is from genome assembly GCA_963756465.1 of uncultured Solirubrobacteraceae bacterium. Classification (GTDB taxonomy): domain Bacteria; phylum Actinomycetota; class Thermoleophilia; order Solirubrobacterales; family Solirubrobacteraceae; genus CADCVQ01. The sequence goes on along the minus strand of CAVWNK010000004.1, from coordinate 34,336 downwards.
CGCCCTCGTCATGAACAGCCGATGAACGACGTCCTGAGCGCGCGACGAATCGGACGCCAGGTGCAACCATCGACGCAGATGGCGAACGCCGACCACAGCCGCGGGCACATCCTCGTCGTCGACGACGAGCCGACGATCACCGAGGTGCTGTGCCGCTACCTCGAGCGCGCGGGCTACAGGACGCAGATCGCGGGCGACGGCCACGCCGCGGTCGCGGCCGTCAACGCAGAGGCGCCGGACCTCATCGTGCTCGACCTCATGCTGCCCGGCATCGACGGCCTGGAGGTCATGCGCCGCGTGCGCGAGCGCGAGCGCGACACGACGGCGATCATCCTGCTGACCGCCCGCGGCGAGGAGTCCGACCGCGTCGTCGGTCTGCGCCTCGGCGCCGACGACTACGTCGTCAAGCCGTTCTCGCCGGCCGAGCTCGTCGCGCGCGTCGATGCGGTCCTGCGTCGCCTGGACACCTCGCCGGGCGTCGAGGAGCCGCTGCGGTTCGGCGAGCTCGTGATCGACGCGACGGCACGGCGCGTGACCGTCGGCGGCGAGGAGATGGCGCTGACGCAGCGCGAGTTCGAGCTGCTGCTGTTCCTCGCCCGCCACCCGGGCCAGGCCTTCACGCGCAACCAGCTGATGGACCTCGTGTGGCGCTACTCGTTCTACACCGACACGTCGACCGTGACCGTCCACATCCGCCGGCTGCGCGCGAAGATCGAGCCCGACCCGGCGCGGCCGCGCTACGTCGACACGGTCTGGGGCGTCGGCTACCGGTTCTCGCCGTGACCCGCAGCCTCGCCTTCGCCGGGCTCGCGGCCGCGGTCGCGGCCGCCCTCGCGGCGCTCGGCTACGGCCTGTCGGCGGGCATCTCGAGCCTGCTGATCCTCGTCCCGCTCGGCGTCGCGACCGTGCTCGCGACGCATGCGATCGTCGCGCGCCGCGCGCGGATCGGGGGCCTGCGCCGCCAGTTCGCGCTGCTGGCAGCGGTCGCCGCCGCGCAGCTGGCGATCGCCGTCGGCGTGTTCGTGCAGCTGATGTTCGTCTCGGGCCACGACGCGTTCTTCACCGTCCTCGTCGCCGCCTACGCCGGCGCCCTCGGGTTGTGGGCGGGCCGGCTGCTCGGGCGCCGCGCGCTCGCCGACATCGACGCCGTGCGCACGACGCTCGCAGCCGTCGGCCACGGCCGGCGCGACGTGCGCACGGCGCTCGACGGCCGCGACGAGCTCGCGCGGCTCGGCGCCGACGTCGACGCGATGGTCTCGACGCTGGCCTCCGAGGAGCGCGCGCGGCGCGGCCTGATCGCGGCGGTGTCGCACGACCTGCGCACGCCGCTGACGTCGCTGCGCCTGCTCGTCGACGCGATCGACGACGACCTCGTGACGGACCCGGCGATGCGCCGCGAGTACCTCGGCCGGATCTCGACGAACGTGCACGCGCTGAGCGCCCTGATCGAGGATCTGTTCGAGCTCTCGCGCCTGGAGTCCGGCGACATCCGCTGGGAGATGGAGCGCGTCATGCTCGACGAGCTCGTCGAGGAGACGATCGACGCGATGCGCCCCCACGCCGAGGCCGGCGCCGTCGTCGTCTACGCCGAGCTCGCGCCGCGGCTGGCAGCCGCCCGGGCCAACCCCGAGCAGCTCCAGCGGGTGCTGTTCAACCTCCTGCAGAACGCGATCCGCCACACCCCGGCGGACGGCAGCGTCGTCGTGCGCGCGGTCGCGGCGCGCGAGGGCGCGATCGAGATCGAGGTCGCCGACTCCGGCCCGGGCATCGCCGGCGACGAGCGCGAGCGGATCTTCGAGCCCTTCTTCCAGGGCGGCGATCGCGCCGCCCGCACCGACGGCGGCGCCGGCCTCGGCCTCGCGATCTCGCGGGCGATCATCGAGGCCCACGGCGGGCGGATCTGGCTCGCCGACGCGGAGGTCGGGACATGCGTGCGCTTCCGCCTGCCGAGCGGCGCGTAGCCGCGCTCGCGCCAGCGAGCCGAGCGCTTCTCCACGACAGCGCCGCTCCCGGGACGTCCTGACGCGCGCGTGCAGCGGCGTCAGGTCTGTCGCACGCCGGCGATCACGAGCAGGTACTCGTAGCGGTAGTGCGCGGGTCCGGCGGGCTCGCCGGTGTTCGACCGAGCGGCGAACTCCAGCAGGTCGCGGTCGAAGGCCGCGGCACGCTCGGGCTGCTCCTCCAGGCCGGCGCGGACGGAGACGACGGGTCCGAAGGTCCGGGTGAAGAGCTCGACGTAGGCGCGTGGCGATGCGGCGCGCTCGACGTACGTGGCGCGCGTCATCTCCAGCGTGGCGACGCGCTCGCCGAACAGGTCGCGGACGTGGCCCTCGCTTCCCCACAGCAGCGGCGGGAGCGCTCCCGGCGCAGGCGGCGGCAGGTACGGGCCGAGCGTGCCGAAGAAGTCGCCGGCGAGGCCCTCGGGCGTGAAGTTCAGCATGCCGATCGTGCCGCCGGGACGGCAGACGCGCAGCAGCTCGTCGGCGACGCGCCGGTGGTCGGGCGCGAAGATCGCTCCGAGCGAGGACGTCACGACGTCGAACTCACCGTCGGCGAACGGCAGCTGTTGGGCGTCGGCTTGGACCCATTCGAGCTGCACTCCCCGCCGGCGTGCCTCCGCGCGCCCGGCGTCGAAGTGCTCGGGCGTGAGGTCCGAGGCGACGACGCGGGCGCCCGCTTCGGCGGCGCGGATGGCGACGTTGCCGGTTCCGCACGCGACGTCGAGGACGCGCTGGCCCGCGGCGATGCCCGTCGCCGCCACGAGGCGCGGTCCGAGTCCCCAGACGGTTTCGGTCGCGAAGCGATGGTAGTCGCCCGCGGCCCACATCGCGCGTGTCGCGGACTGCATCTCGGTTGTGGTCATCGTCGTCCTCCTGTCTGATCGCACACCGTCGGGCGCGAGCTCGTCGATCCGCGCGAGCGCCGCGGCCTGGGCGATCAGCCTCATCGGTGTGGGCACGTGCCTCATCTGCCCGCACGCTACGCGCGACGCGCGGCGCCGGCTTCGCCCGGACCGGCCATCTTTCGGGGCGCGCCGTGATCGCCAGGTCGGGCTATGCGGCGGGCGGTTCGAGCAGCCCGTGTCGCACGGCGTGGGCCGCCGCCGCGGTCCGCGACGGCAGGCCGAGCTTGCGCAGGATGTTCGTCACGTGGCGATGCACGGTGTGCTCGCTGACGACGAGCCGCGCGGCGATCTCGCGGTTCGTCAGCCCGGCCGCGAGCAGCGACAGCACCTCGCGCTCGCGTGGCGTGACCGCTGCGAGCGCCGAGCTGCGATCGCGCCTGGAGGCGCCGAGCAGGCGCCGCGCCCGCTCGGCCTCGGGAACCGCGCCGAGGCCGCGCAGCGAGGCCTCCGCGGCGGCCGCCTCCGCCGCTCCCGCGTCGCTGCGCCCGAGCGCGTAGAGGCTCGTCGCGAGCTCGAGCCGCGCGCGCGCCGCGTCGTAGCGCCCGCCGGATTGCTCGAACCCGTCGACGGCGTCCTCGAACAGCGTCCGGGCCGCATCGTGCTCGCCGCTTGCGGCGGCGACGAGTCCTTCGGCGAGATCGGCCGATGCGCGCAGAGGCACGGTGCCGACGAGCCGGGCGATGTCGCGAAGCGAGGCCAGATCGGCGCGCGTCTCGTCGAGCTCTCCGTGGGCGACGCGCGCGCTGACCAGCAGCTCGAGCGCCGGCGCCCGATGCAGATGGCGATGCTGCGGCAGCTGGCGGAGCACCCGCTCGCACAGCTCGACCGCGCGAAGCGCCTGCCCGCGTTCGAGCGCGAGTCGCGCCTGGCAGAGCTGTGACGATTGCGACGCGCCGGCCTGTCGCAGCAGGCTCGACGCCTCCTCCGAACGTCCCTGGCGCCGCCGCAGCTCGGCCAGCGCCGCGAGCGGACCGCCCACCATCGCGGGCCGCGACCGGGAGAAGTCCTCGACCGACGCCTCGAGCACCTCCTCGGCGGCGCGCCAGCTCCCGCGCCAGAGGTGAATCGCGCCGTACTCGGCGCGGCAGAACGCGAGCATGTAGCGGCTTCCGTAGCGCTCGGCGAACTCCGCGATGCGCTCACACCACTCCGACGCGCGCTCGTAATCGCGCACCGCCGAGCACGCCGTCACGAGAAAGCAGCAGGCCCAGGCGCCGGCGATCGCGACGTCCGCCTCGCCCTCGAGCGCCGCCGCGGTCGCCTCGTCGAGGCGGCGCATGCCCTCGTCGACCCGCGCGCATGCCACGAGCGTGGCGCCCTCGAGTGCGAGGCCGAGCATCTCCAGATCGGGCACCTCGAGCCGGCGGCCGATCGCCGCCGCCTCGACGGCGAGCGCGAGTGCCCGGTCGCTGTCGCCGGCGGCGCTCGCGATGTAGCCCTCGAAGAACGCCAGCCAGCCGTGCTCCGGCCGCGGCTCGAGCGCAGCGAGCAGGCGCCGGGCGCGGCCGAGCCAGCCGCGCGCGACGGCCGACGCGCCGTGGAAGTCGAGCTCGTCACACGCCAGCCAGGTCGCCATCCGCGCCGCTGCCGGGCGGTCGCCGCGTTGCTTGTAGAGACGATACGCGCGGTCGCGCGCCGCGAAGACGACGTCGGCGTCGTCCAGCCACCACGCCGCCCAGCTCAGCCCCTCGTGCGCCTCGGCGGTCTCCTTGCAGACGACGGCAGATTCGAAGCCTGCGAGGGCCGCGGCCCAGCGACCACCCGCGAGGTCGGCCCAGCCCGCCTCGAGCGCCTTGGCACCCCGGTCCTCACTCGTCGCCTCGGCCACGATCCCCCCATTGTGACGGCGAAGCTCAGGCGCGCGCGCGGATCCAGAGCGCATGCAGCACCGCCGCCATGCGCTCGGGCTCGGTCCGGTGCGGAGGGTCGAAGTGGTGGCGTTCCGGGAAGACCTCGAGCGCCATCGCCGGGAAGATCGTGCCCGCGCGATCGGCCATCCGGCCGAAGAAGTCGGGGTTGCTCCTGCCGCCGAGCGCGAACAGCACCGGCCGGTCGAACGCGCGCAGCCGGTCGAGGTCCAGGCTGGAGCTGCGGAAGGTCTCGATCAACGTGCGCAGCCCGGCCGGCCGGCTCGCCATCCACGCCGGCGGCGGCCCGGGCGGCGGTGGCGGCGGCTCGACGCCGGTGGCGAGCTGGTTGGCGACGAAGGCGCGCATCATCTGCTCGGGCGGCAGCGTCGCGATGCGGTCGAACCTGCGCCGGACCGCACGCTCCTCGACGCTCAGCTCGTCGTGTCCCATCCAGGCCGGCTCGATCAGCGCGAGGCTCAGCAGCCGTCCGGGATGTCGGGCGGCGAATACCAGGCTCGACGCGCCGCCGGCCGAGTAGCCGACGAGATGGAAGCGCTCGAAGCCGGCCGCGTCCGCGGTCCTGAGGATGCCGTCGGTCTCGTGCTGGAGCGTGTACCCGGCGGGCGGCGCCGCGTCGGCGTAGAGCTCGAGCTCCTTCGCGACGGCCTGCACATCGTCGCCGAGCGCGGCGAGCAGTCCGCCGTAGGCGAGCTCGGCCGGCATGACGCCGCCGGGAAGCAGGATCGCCTGGGTCGTCATGACCGCGCCAGAACCTCCTCGACGAAGGTCAGCACCTCGGGTGCTGCCGGATCGATCAGGTGCCCGCCTTCGACGAGCGCCTTGCGCGCGTTGGGGAGCGCCGCGGCGAGCGCATCGACGGGCTCGCGGAACTCGGGCGGCGAGTCGGCGGCGGCGACGAGCAGCGTCGGCTGGCGGATGGTGGCGAGCGCGGCCGCGTCCGCGTCGAGCCACCAGTCGCCCTGTAGCTCGGCGAGGATCGCCGGTCCGTTGGACTCCAGCAGCCGCCGGATCTCGTCGGGGAACGCGAGCCAGGCGCCCGTACCGGCGACGTCGGTGACGAGCGCCTCGGCGACCGCGTCGACGCCGTGCCGCGCCGCCACGGCGAGCAGGCGATCGGTCAGCCGATCGACCCAGGCGGCGACCGCCGGCGCCTGCTCGCGCGACGCGTCGCCCTCGAGCAGGACGAGCGCGCGCACGCGATCGGGGTGGCGCAGCGCGAGATCTGTCGCCACGGTGGCCCCGTAGCTGCGGCCGATGACGACGGCCGGCGCGGCGGTCAGGCTGTCGAGCAGCGCGGCCGCGTCGTCGGCGTGCTCGGCGATGCTCGTTCGCTCGTAGTGCGCGGGGCGCTCGCTGCGCGCGCAACCGCGCCGGTCGTAGGCGATCACGCGACCCAGCCGCGCGAGGCGCTCGACGGCGTCGGCCCAGGCGAGCGTCGTCCCGCCCGCGCCGTGGATGCAGAGGATCGGGGCGCCGGCTCCCCGCTGCTCGTAGAACAGGCGGACGCCGTTGATCATCACGCCGGCGGGCGATGTCGATGAATGAGCCATGGTCGTGACGCTACGCCCGCGACGCCCCCCTGCCATCGGGAGAACTCCCCATCCTGCGCGCGACCGTCAGTCGACGAGGTCGTGGCGCATCGCGAACAGCGCGGCGCCGACGCGCGTGGAGACGCCGGTCTTGGCGTAGATGTGCTCGACGTGGTGACCGGCGGTCTTCTCGGTGATCGTCAGCATCCGCGCGATCTCCTTCGTCGTCCGGCTCTGCGCGAGCAGGCGCAGGATCTCCACCTCGCGCTCGCTGAGCCCCGCCGGCCGCGCCTGGCGCACGTTCAACGGCGCGGCGCCCGCCGCTGCGAGCACGGCATCCGTCGCGCGCCGGTCCAGCGCGCCGGCGCGGACCATCTCGCCGAGCTCGGCACGCGCCTTGGCGCCGGTCAGCGCGGGGCGGTGGGGGCGATCGTGGGTGATCGCGTCGTATGCGTCTGCGGCCGCCAGGAGCCGTGCGCCGATGTCCAGCTGCGCCGCCGTCGCGCCGCGGTGGTAGCCGCTGCCGTCGAGCCGCTCGTGGTGTGATCCCGCGAGCCGCGCAAGCGGCGCGAGCGCCGCCGAGCGCTCGAGCACGCGCTCGGTGTAGTACGGGTGCAGCCGCACCCGCTCGCGCTCGCCCGCGGTCAGAGCGGCCGGCTTGTCCCAGATCCCGTTCGGCACCGCGACCCTGCCGAGATCGTGGAAGAAGCCGGCCGCTCGCACCCCTGCGACCTCCGAGCGCGGGCAGCCGAGCGACTCGGCGCCCGTCGCGGCGAACTCGGCGACGCGGGCCGAATGGCCATGCATGAAGTCGACCTTGACGTCGGCGAACTCGCCGAACGCGCGCGCGACCTTGAGCAGCCCCGCGCGCGAGATCGTCGCCGCGGGTTGCGGCTCGGCATCGATGACGCGCTCCCAGGCATCGGGCACGTCCGCCGCCTGCAGCAGCGACGCCGGCTCGGCAAGCGCGGCATCCACCACGACCGGGTCGTAGCCGCGGCCACGGCGACGCGCGAGCGCATCGATCGCCGTGGCCGGGTCGCGCGCCCGCGCGATCGCGAGCAGATCCTGCGCGACCCGCACGATCCGCAGCGCGCGCGAGATCTCCTCGCCGGCAGCTCCTCGCGGCAGGCCCTTGCCGTCCCAGCGCTCGAGCAGCTGCCCGAGCGCGACCGCAACCGCGTCGGGCATCTGCAGGCGCCGGGCCAGCAGCGTGGCTCCCTCGCAGAGGTTCGCGCCCATGAGCTCGAATGACTTCTGGCCGCCCAACAGCATCCGGGCGACGAGACGCGCCCGCTCGGGCAGCGGCCTGTCGTCGGCGAAGCGCGTCAGGAAATAGCGCAGATCCTCGCTCGTCTGCGACGCCGCGCCGAGCTGCTGCGCGCCGCGCTGGAACCCGATGTCGTCGCCCCCGACCCAGCTGGCGAAGTACGGGGCCGCGCCCGTGCAACCCACATGCGCCGTCAGGGCGACGTAATAGACCTCCGAGCACGCCTCCTGGGAGCAGCCCAGCCGCCCCGCCAGCTCCAGCGCCGCCAGGCAGACGGCGAGCTCGTGCTGAAGCGGTAGACCGAGACCGAGGTCGGTCGCCAGCGACAGCGCCGCCATGAGCTCGGCCAAGCGGATCTGGTCGTGGGAGTCGGCGACCTCCACGTCGCGAGTCTAGATCGCGCCACGCGCCGGCGGACGAGTCCGCCCGGGCCGCCGGCCACAAGCCTCGCCGACACGACCGGCGGCGACCGCGTGTCGCCGTGCGCGCGCGGCCCCTGGCCTGCGGCGGTCGTGTCGAAGGAAGGGGTGCATGCGGCCCCCGGTGCGACACGATCGCTCACGACTGCGCATCTCCGGCGCGAAATCGATCGGAGCTGCAGCGGTGCTGCTCAGGAGTCGACCGGCGCTGTTCGCGCGTCGATCACCGCCGGGCGCGCCGCGATCTGCGCCTTCGTTGAAATACGATGCTCGTCGAGCCCACGACGGACGCGGCGCACGTGTCCGCCGCAGCGTTCAACCTGAACCCGTGACAGACGGCTATGAGCCCCTCACCGAGGCCCTCGTGCGTGCAGCCCAGCGTGGGGACTGGAGCCTCGATCGGCTGCTGCGGTTCGCGGACATGGGGTTCGCGCCCGCGATCAGCCTCTTGGTCGGCGGCCGATGGATCGAGGGGATCCTGTCGACGGAGGAGGACTGGGCGGACCGGCTCGACGCCGACGTCGATGCCGGCATCGGCTGGGCCTCTGCACGCACGGCCGCCGAGTTCGGACCGATCAGCGACCCCGCGGCGGTCCCCCAGGACGCGCCGATGGTCGGCGACATCGAGCAGTTTCGGCAGACGTTCCGCCAGAACAACTTCCGGCAGTTCGTCGACGACCGGCGGGCGGTGGAGGCCGCGTTGGCGCAGCGGATCGAGGCGTTGGGTGACGACGAGGAGCTCACCGCCGAACAGCAGCGCGAGATCGACGTGCTGTCGGACCCGCCTTCGATCATCACGCTGCGAGACGTGATCATCGAGGGAGCCGTCCCCGCGAACAACCGCGCGCGGCCGATGCTGCGCGTCATCCGCGCGCACGTGGCGGCGTGGCATCTCGGCCGCTCGGCCGCGATCCCAACCGGGCCCGGCGCGGCCTGAGCCCGCGTCCCGGTGGCGCGGACGCGCCGTCACGCGCAATCGGCAACGGGTGAGAGCAGCTCGACGGTCCCGCGGACGGAAGCGGTCATCAAGCAGCGGATGCGCCCCGGCGGCCGGCACGCTCGAACACCGACAGGCGGTTCGCATCCCGCTCCGGCGCGACCTGACGCGGGATCGCCCCGGGCGAGCAGACCATCACCTGCACCCCCGCTGCCCGGCCCGCGCGGGCCTGCCCGAACCCTGTCGGGCAGGCCTCATGGACAGCGCGGACCTCACCCGGCAGCGTCTGCAGCCACTGCATGACGTCTGTTGGCGACCCCGACAACCCTCGCCTTGAAGAACGCGCCGGACCGCAGCAGCACCGCCGCCGCAGCCGTCTTACGTGCATGGACATCAGGCCCGGCGAAGCAGATACCGTCTGACATGTCGACGCTGCTCATCGTTCGATGCGGTCACCAGCCCGCGCCATACGAAGCGCGGGAGCGTCGACGCTTTACCTCACGGTCGACGAAGACGCCGGCACATACCGTCCCGTCAAGGAGTGACGACCGGCCGCGGTGCCCGAGCTCATCGGTCCGGGCGCAGCGGCCCGTCTGAGGCGAGGTCGGTCTGGAAGCTGAACGGGCCGGCGCTGCCGCAGTAGAAGCCGTCGATCGCCGCCGACGCCGCGCCCGCGAACGTCGAGGTGCCCGACGTGTACTCCGGCGAGCCGCCGACGCCGCCGATCCGCGACGTCCAGCTCGCGTCCTGCGCGGTCGCGAGGTTGGCGTCGCTGTCGGCCTGGCGGATCGCGGTCGTCGGGCGCCATGTGAAGTACGCCGTCTCGGCCTCCCAGGAGACCGTCACCGCGTCGGCGATCGCCATCGAGACGAGCGCGAAGAGCCGCGCGCTGTCGGCAATCGACTTCGCCGTCTGGCGCCGGTCGGCGATCGCGATCGCCGCCTGCAGCCAGGTGCCGGTCTCGCGCAGGGTGCCGCCCTCGGCGAGCCAGAAATCCGAGATCTCCCTGCGCTCGGCGGGCGGCGCGGGGTCGTCGCAGAGCGCCTCGAGGGCCGCCGAGGCGCTGCCGCACGTGCGCTCGCCCACCTCGCGGCCCCAGTCGCGGCCGGCGGCGACGCGCTCGTCGTCCTCGCCGCAGGCGGCGGCGACCTCGGCGGCCAGCGCGGCGTCGAACATCGCCGCGCCGGTCATCGCGTACAGGCGCCCGGCGTTCGGCGTGCCGACGTTCTGCGCGCTGACCGCGCCGAGCGCGAGCGCCGCGCGCGCGCCCCGGGGCCGCGTCCGCGAGCGGCCGCCGCTCGTCCGCGCGGCGAGGGTCCTGTGGCGCACCGCGTGCGACTACCTGCGCGACGACGTCGGCTCGGGCTACGTGCGCATCCTGTGGGAGCTGTGGGCCGCCGGGCTCGCCGACCCCGAGCTCGCCGAGCGCTGGCGCGCGACCCAGCCCGGCGTCGCGCTACCGATGCGCCCCCGCGTCCTGACGGCGCTCATCGCCAACCTCTTCGAGGGCGCCGAGACCGAGATCCTCGCGGGCGTCGGCGAGGACGAGTCGCCGCACCTGGAGGCGCTCGAGGCGCTGGCCGGGATCATCGAGCGCGTGGAGCGCGGGTGAGCGGGCGCGCCGCCCGGCCGTCAGCCAGCCGCGGCGGCCGTCACGTAGGTCCAGCACGCCTTGAACGTCTCGCGACCGCCGAAGATGAGGTCCATCGCTCGGGGCGTGACGACCCGGCGCGCTCCCCCGCGCCGCGGCGCGGGGGAGCGACCGGCCGATCAGCCAGCCGCGGCGTCCAGCGTCGGGTGGCCGTGGCGATCGCCGATCAGGCCCTTGCTCTTGCCGGGCTTGCCCGCCACGCCGTTGACCGCCGACGTGTCGTAGCCGAACGTCAGCACGGCCGTGGCGATCGCGTCGGAGTTGACGTCGAGCGCGTGGACGTTGACGTTGCCGACCAGCTCGTAGTCCTCGCGCAACGCGTCGTACAGCGCCACGTCCTGCCCGTCGCCGCGCAGGTTGTCGCACGGCTCGTGGTAGCACGGGTCATACGCCGCGCCGGCGACGCCGCCGTAGAGCGCGGCCTCCGCCGCGGTCTTCTTCTCCTCGGCGCCGGTGAACAGGCCGCCGGCGGGGATCCCGATGTCGATGAACGGCCCGTAGTCCGAGCGGCCCGAGAACTCGCTGTCCTGCGACGGCTCGCCGCGGCCGGCGTAGAACGCCTGGAAGACGTCCTCGATCTCGGCCGAGCCCGGCGGGATGAAGCCCGGCGGCGCCGTGGCGCCGGAGTTGTCGCCGTCGTAGATGCCGAACATGTAGTTCGGCGAGGCCACCATGTCGAAGTTCAGGTACAGCGCGATGTCCTGCGCCTGCTCCTCGGTCAGGTTGCCGACGTAGTGCTCGGAGCCGAGCAGCCCCGACTCCTCGGCGCCCCACCAGGCGAAGCGCACGGTGTTCGTCGTCTTGACCTTCGCCATCTGGATCGCGGTCTCCAGCAGCGCCGCGCTGCCCGAGCCGTTGTCGTTGATGCCGGCGCCCTCCTGCACGCTGTCGAGGTGCGCGCCCGCCATCACGACGTTGTCGTCGTTGCCGTGATCGGTCTCGGCGGTGACGTTCCACGACTGGCGCTGGTCGGCGACGAAGTCGACGGTCACGGTCACCGTCGCGCCCGGCGTCTGGCTGAGATCCAAGCCGGCGTCGTATGTCGTGAAGACCGCCGGGATCGTCAGCCCGGTCGCGTCGCCGATCATGTTCAGCAGCCCGGTGCGCCCCGGCTGGCCCTCGTTCATGACGATGACCGCGCTCGCGCCGGCGGCCTGCGCGTTGAGCGCCTTGACGGCGAACCCGCACGTGCCGCGCTGCACGAGCGCCACCGAGCCGGCGGGGAAGCCGGCGAAGTCGCTCGCGGTACAGCCGCTCGAGCTCGAGTTCGGCGGGCCGGCCGGGTTGAGCACGAGGTCGACCGGCACGAGCGTGCCGGTTGCGCTGCCCTCGGGCGTGCCCGAGTCGAAGCGGTTGCGCAGGAAGTCCGTGCCGTTGACGAACGTCCGCGGGTTCGGCGACACCCGCTCGAGCTCGGAGTTCTCCTCGAAGTAGTCAAACGTGAACTCCTGGACCTGGGGGTCATAGCCGGCGCCGCGCAGCTGCGCGACCACGTAGTCGACCGACGCCGCGTAGCCGGGCCGGCCGGACGCGCGGTCGCCGCCGTTTGCGTCGGCGATGTCCTGGAACGCCTCGAGATGGTCGAGCACGCCCTCCGGCGTGACGGCCTTCGTGAGCTTCGTGACGGTGTTGTTGTTCGGCGCCGCCTGCGCGGGAGCCGCGGCCAGCGCGCCGATGAGCGCTACCGCCGCGGTCGCCGTCAGCGACTTCAGTCGTCCTGCCATTTCAATCAACCCCCTCCTGGCCGGGTCCCGGGTGCGTCCGGGGATCACGCGATGCTACGCGCTCAGACCACCATCCACGAGAGCAGGCTCGTGCTCTGCAGGTGGACGATCGCGCACATCGCGAGCAGCAGCACGACGCTCCAGCCGACGACGCGCCCGAACAGGTCGCCCTCCTGGCCGGCGATGCCGACGGCGGCGGCGCCGATCGCGAGGTTCTGGGGCGAGATCATCTTGCCGAGCACGCCGCCGCTGGAGTTGGCGGCGGCCATCTGACTAGTCGCCGGCGCGTTCGTAGACGAGCAGCGCGACACCGGACTCGTACGTTCGGGCGTCGGCGAGGCGCAGCTTCTGCATCCGCGCCGGATCGGGGAACATCCGCAGACCGTCGGCCACGAGCACGGGATGGACCATCGCGCGGTACTCGTCGACGAGCCCGGCCTCGCACAGCGCGTGGACGAGCTGCGCCGAGCCGTTGACGAGGATCGGCCCGCCGTCGGCGTCGCGCAGCCGGCCGACCTCCTCGATCGGGTCGCCCGAGAGCACCGTCGTGTTCTCCCACTGCGGGCTTTTGAGCGTCGACGAGACGACGTACTTGGGCATCGCGTTGATGCGGTCGGCGAACGCGTCGCCCGCGCGCTCGGGCCACGCCGCCGCGAAGCCCTCGTACGTCCGGCGGCCGAGCAGCAGGCTGTCGGCCTCGCGGATCTCCTCGCCCTTGTAGGCGTAGTGGTCGTCGCCGTAGATCGACGCGAACGTCCAGCCAGTGTGGGGATGCGTGTGCTCCCCGCCGGGCGCCTCCATGATGCCGTTGAGGCTCACGAACTCCGACACGATCAACGTGCTCATCGGGACCCCTTTCGTCGCGGTCGTGCCCTGCTGACGGGTAGACCGGCCGCGACGGCGAAACCCATCGGTGGCGGCGCTGATCCAGCAAATCGATTCGCCACTACCAGCAACGCCGTTCGGCTTCCTCGGCTGGGCACTTGACGGCGGGGATCGTCGTCCCTGCAGGACCATCCAGCGGGTCCGCCCAACGCGTGAGCAATAGTCGAGTCGATGCCGCTCCCGGACACCGCCACGACGCCGAGCGATCGTGGTCGCCATGCCTCGGTGGCAAATCAGCGATCGGCTCAGTCGGCGATCGCTCGGCTGGACAGAGCTCATGTCATGGCCGCCGTCTACGCCGTGGGCCGGTGCCGGAACACGTAGCCCTCGAGTGCGGCGATGAGCCCGCCGACGAGGAGGCTGAACAGGCCAGCGACGAGGATGAGACCCCACACCTGGTCGGAGAGGTAGCCGCGTTGGGCGGTCGCGATGAGGCCGCCGACCCCGTCGACCTGGGTGAGGAACTCGACGAGCAGCGTGACGACCAGCGCGATCGGTCCGGCGATCCTGACCCCGAGGAAGATGCCGGGCAGCAGCGCGGGAAACGTGATCTTGCGGACGCGCTGCAGCGCAGTCAGGTGCAGTGATCGCGCGGTCTCGACGAGGACCGGGTCCAGGCGGCGCAGCGCCGCGCGGCTGTTGAACAGGATCGGCCAGATCGCCGCGGACGTGACGACCGCGACCTTCATCTGCTCGTTGTAGCCGATCAGCAGCGTGGCGATCGGGATGAGCGCGGCGGGTGGCATCGCGCGCGCGAACTCGAGCGTCGGGTTCAGCGCGCGGTCGACCGTGCGCACGCCGCCCGCGAGCAGCCCCAGCAGGGTTCCGAGCACGATCGCGACGCCGAGCGCGAGGACGAACGTGGTGATGGTCGCGCCGGCGGCAGGCAGCAGCGAGCCGGCGATCCAGAGGTCGTCGACCGCCGCTGGCCATGTCGACGGGCGCGGAAAGTAGGGCGAGCGCTCGGAGCCGGTGTGCTCCCACACGCCGAGCAGGAGGGCGAGCGGCAGCAGTCCGCGCAGCGGCGGGATCAGCGTGGCGCGTGCCGCGCGATCCCGGGCGCGAGAGGACGGCCACGGCCGACGCTGGTTTGACGGTGTCGCGGCGTTGACGGCCATCAGATGCCTCCTGTCCCGCGCGTACCGGCCGGCAGGGGGAGCGCGCGCTGCACGAGCAGGCCGAAGGCGGCGTTGAGCGCCACCCCGAGCATGCCGATCGCGATGACGTAGGTGAACATCTCGTCCGGGCGCAGAGCCTGCTGGGCCGCGACGATCGCGTTGCCCAGGCCGCTCGGATTGCCCGCGACCTCGGCGACGATTGCGAGCACGAGCGCGAACGACAGCGCCAGCCGCAGCCCCACGAGCACCAGCGGCAGCGCCGCCGGGATGATGATCTTGCGCATCGTCTCCAGGCGCGACAAATGCAGCATGCGCGCGACCTGCCGCAGCTCTGGCCGCACGTTTCGCGCCCCGTCGATCGTGTTGATCATGACCGGCCAGGCGGCGGCGTAGACGATGATCGTCAGCTCCATCCGGACCGAGAAGCCGAAGATCAGCAGCGCGACCGGCACGAGGCAGATCGGCGGCATCGCCCGGACCGCCTCGAAGCTCGCTATCGACCAACGCCAGGTCGAGCTCGAGAGGCCGAGCAACAGTCCGAGGGCGATCCCGATCGCGCCGGCGGCAAGCCACCCCAGCAGCACCACTCGCAGCGTGTGGCCGGTCGCCTCGGCCAGCTCGCCGTTGGCCGCGAGCCGTCCGGCTGCGCCCGCCACCTCCGACGGTGCGGGCATGTACTCGTAGTCGAGCACGCCCGTGACGACGAGCGCCTGCCAGAGCCCGAGCAGGCCGAGCATCGTCAGCACCCCGGGCCAGTTGACGCTGGCGAGCCTAGACATGGCCGACGATCGCCTCGTAGACGGTCCGCCGCAGCGCCAGGAACCGGGGGAGCTCCTTCGTGGCGAGCTGGTCGCGCGGGCGCGGCAGGTCGACGGGGATGGTCTGCGCGATCGTGGCGGGGCCACCATCGAGGATCAGGATGCGATCGCTGAGGTAGATCGCCTCGTCGATGTCGTGCGTGACGAAGACGACGGTCGCCCGCGTGTCCTGGTGGACCTGCTGCAGCTCGTCCTGCAGCCCTGACTTCGTCATCGCATCCAGCGATCCGAACGGCTCGTCCATGAGCAGCACGGACGCGCGCATTGCGAGCGAGCGGGCGAGCTGAACGCGCTGCTGCATGCCGCCCGACAGCTCCCACGGGTAGTCGCGGCGGCGATCGGCGAGGCCGACCGTCTCGAGCGCGTCGGACACGCGCTGATCGAGCTGGGAACGCTCGAGGCGGCTCTCGAGGCCGAGCGAGACGTTGCGCTCGATGCTGCGCCACGGCAGCAGCGTGGCGGCATAGTCCTGAAAGACGAAGATGACGCCCTCGGGCGGTCCGTCGACGGGCGCGCCGTTGGCGCGCACGACGGATCCCGGCGTGGCGTCGCGCAGGCCGCCGAGGACCTTCAGCAGCGTCGTCTTGCCGGCCCCCGAGCGACCCATGATCGACACGAACTCGCGGTCGCGGACATCGAAGGTGACGTCGTCCAGGATGCGGCGCGTGTCCGCGCCGTGGCCGACCTCGACGCCGATGCCGCGCGCCTCGAAGACGAGGCCGCCCGCGCGGCCCGGATCGCATGCGCGATCCGGGGCGGCTGGACTGGCGTTCTGCCTGTCGACCAAAGACGACATCGGCTTCATGTCAGCTCGCGTCCGACAGGACGAGCTTCTGCGGGTCGACGTCGCCCTTGAACTGCCCGACCTCCTTGAGCACGTCGACCCACTTCGTCAGGTCGTCCGCGCGGATGTCGAGGTTCCAGGTCGGCAGCGGGACGATCCGCGAGACCTTCGGGGGCATCTTCGTGTACCCCTGCAGGATGCCGCGGGCCGGCTTCGGGTTGGCCTTGATGTATGCCACCGCCTCCTCGAGCGCGGCGACGTACTTGTCGACCACCTCGGTGTTCTCGCGCGCCCAGGCGCCGTTGGCGATCCAGAAGTTCGTCGCCAGCGGCTGGCCGATCGCGGCGAACGGATCGCCGAGCGAGACCGCGCCGTTCTGCCCCATCGTCGTCGCGAACGGTTCGAGCGCCTCGACCGCATCGACCCGGCCGGCCTTCAGCTGATCGGGCAGCGTCGGCGACGGCGCCTCGACACCCTGGATCTTCGCCGGGTCGACGTTCGCCTGCTTCGCCGAGTACTGCACGGCCGCGTGGATGACGCCGCCCAGCGTCGGCGTGCCGACCTTCTTGCCCGCGAGATCGGCGACGCTCTTGATCTGCGACTTCTTGCCGACCATGAGCTGCACGAAGGGGTTGTCCTTCGTATCGATCGTGTTGCCGGCGATCTGCACGACGTCGACGCCGGCGCCACCGGCCTTGATGAGATCCGTCGCCGTGCCAAGCGCGATGTCGAACTGCCGCCCCAGCGTGGCCGGGATGTCGGAGATGTTCGCCGCCTCCTTCAGGCTCACGTCAAGGCCATGCTTGGCGAAGAAGCCCTGCTGCTCGGCGACGTGGAGCGGCAGCACCGTCGTGGCGGGCACATATGACACGCGCACCTGCGTCGGCTCGGCGCCGGTGCTCTGGCTTGTCGCTGTGTCGTCATCGCCGCAGCCGACGGCAACGAGCGCGACGGCTGCCAGCGCAGCCGCCGCGAGCGGTCGGGTGACCGCGTTGAGAGAAGGTCTCATCATGCCTCCGACCGCGGATCGTCGATGCTGTGCGTGATGGGGATCAGGACCGACGTGCCGTCGGCGACCTCGGTGAGGATCTCGGCGAGTGTGCGAACCCGGCCGCCGATCCCGTCGACCTGATCGCGCGAGATGTCGTACTTCTCCATAGCACGCGGGCAGATGGTCACCTCGACGCCCTGCGGCTGGGCGGGGACATCGGCGATCTGCCGCACCGAGCGCGCGGCGAGCCGCAGCTCAGCCGACAGACCGGCGCCGGCTGCGATCGCGGCGAAGTGCTGTGCGGTCTGCAGCGGACCGGGGTCAACCTCGGGGTCGGTGCCGACGAAGAAGACGAGCGTCTTGCGCTCGCTGGCGGCCGTGCGGTCCGACTCGCGGGGGTTGCTGGTCAGGGTGTTGGACACGGTGACTCCTTGTTCGGGTCTTGTGGTTGCCCGTTCATCCTGGCCCTGGGAAGACCGTTCTCGGCGGGGGCTAGACCCCGTTTGACGTCGGGAAACCCCGACGTCGTGGAGGGGCTGCGGCGGTAGCGTTGCCGGCCATGGAACCGCTGCGCGTGCTCGTCGCTGAAGATCAGGCGCTATTGCGCGCCGGCCTCGTCGGCATCCTGGAGAAGTGCGGCATCGACGTCGTCGCGCAAGCCGCCGACGCCACCGACCTGCTGCGCAAGGCCAGAGCCCACAAGCCCGACGTCGTCGTGACCGACGTGCAGATGCCGCCCGACCACACCGACGACGGGCTGCGCGCGGCCGTGCAGATCCGCCAGGAGCTGCCCGACATCGGTGTGCTGGTCCTCTCGCAGTTTCTCGAGGAGAGCTATGCGGTCGACCTCGTCGGCGAGAACGCGGCGGGCGTCGGCTACCTGCTCAAGGACCGCGTCGGCGACGTCGCGACGTTCATCGAGTCGGTGCGGCGCGTCGCGGCCGGCGGCTCGGCGCTCGACCCGCGGGTCGTCGCGAGCATGCTCGGCCGCCGGCGCAAGGACGACCCGCTGGACACCTTGTCGCCGCGTGAGCGCGACGTGCTCTCCCACATGGCCGAGGGCCTCTCCAACCAGGGCATCGCCGAGGCGCTGCACGTCACGCCGGCCGCCGTCGAGAAGCACGTCACCGGCATCTTCAGCAAGCTCGACCTGGGCCACGAGCCCACCGCGCACCGCCGCGTCCTCGCGGTGCTCCGAGTGCTACGCGCCGCCTGAGACCGCCTGATCGAGCGGGATCGCCGCACGCACGGTCGTCCCCGCTCCGGGAAGGCTGACGAGCTCGAAGTCGCCGCCGAACGCCGCGACGCGGTCACGCAGGCCGCCGAGTCCGCGGCCCGGCACCGCCCTTGCGCCGCCGCGGCCGTCGTCGCTCACGCAGACCACCACCTGGCGGTCGTCGACCGCTACCTCGACGCGTGCCTCGGACGCGGCCGCGTGCTTGGTCACGTTCGTCAGCGCTTCGGCGGTGACGAAGTAGCAGGCCGCCTCGACCGACGGCGCCAACCGGGCGTCGGGAACGGCGAAGGTCACCGGTAGCGGCGCGCGCGCGGTCAGCGCCACGATCGCGCCGCGTAGCCCGCGGTTGGCCAGGATCGACGGGTGCAGGCCCGCGGCCAGCTCGCGCAGGTCTTCGATCGCCGCGCGCGCCTCGTCGAGGGCGGCGGAAACGAGCGGCCGGCTGTCTTCGCTCGACCCCGGTTCACCGAGCGCCATCTGTAGGTCGATCACCACGTTGACGAGGCGCTGCTGCGCGCCGTCGTGCAGGTCGCGTCCGAGGCGCCGGCGCTCTGCGTCGGCGGCCTCGACAAGCCGCCGACGCGACGCCGCAAGCTCCTCGGCATGCGCGCGTTCGGCCTCGGCCTGCAGACGTGACTGCTCCGCGCGCAGGCGCGCGGTCATGTCTCGGAACACGACAACCGCCGCGCGCCCCTTTGGAGTGTGAAACGGCGCCGAGGAGTAGGCCACGGGGACCATCGAGCCGTCGCGGCGGACGAACCAGTCGTCGTCGACCTGCACCGCCTCGCCCGTCTTGCGCGGGCGCAACAACGGACACTCGTCCTCCGGGTACGGGGAGCCGTCTCGGTGATGGGCATGGATCGTCGAGTGGCTCGGACGCCCGAGCAACTGCCCCGTGTCGTCATAGCCCAGGATCGCCAGCCCAGCTGGATTGACAAACGCAACCGAGCCATCGGCCGCGACGACGTACACGCCGTCGCCGACGCTGGCAAGCAGCGCCGACAGCAGCTCCGGTGAGCTGGTGTCCAACATCAAACGGGACGCTGAGGGTGCCTTCGTCGCATACCGCGCCACAAGCTAAACACAGCGCGGCGGGACCTTCGACGCCCATGCCAGAGGTTCCACGCAACGGTGCCGGTCGCACTCATGCAGCCCACGGGATTAGACTACGACCGAGCCGGCCACGGCGCGGCGGGCCAGTAGTTGGCCGTAGCTGTCCGGGCGATCGACGCGCGCGAAGACGCGGTCGACGCGTCGCCGGATCTCGACGGGATCGTGCATGAGCTCACAGGACGTTGCTGTCGGTCGGTCCGCGCCGGCCAATCTGGTCGTCAGGGGGCGCCGAGAAGGCAGGAGAGCTAGATGGGACGGTTGGACCGATCGAGAATCGCGCTAGGCCTTGACTGAAAAGCGCGACTTTGCGGGCCTTCCCCCCGATGGCGAGACCCGGACTCGAACCGGGGACACCACGATTTTCAGTCGTGTGCTCTACCAACTGAGCTATCTCGCCGCGGCGCGGAGGATATCGCCGTCTGGGCGAGCGGTTCGCGGGGTCAACCGACCGCCTGCGTTGGGTCGTGGGGTTCCTCCTCGATCCGAGCACCGCATGGCCCACGTCGTCGGCAAGGTGCTCGGCCTGCACGGCGACGGGGCCGCCGGCCTCTGCGGGATCGAGCCGGCGTCGTTGCATACGCGCCGGCAGCGCGCGGGGGCGCGCATCCCGACCTTCATGAAGCGCCGCTATGGGCTGCCCGATCCCGCCGACCGCTGCCGCTGCCGCTGCCGGCGCCGGGACGGCGCGGCGTCCCGCATCGGGCGCCGCGACCGGCCGCCGACGCTCGTCGACGCGGTCCTGCGCGCGTTCGGCTGAGGAATGTCGCTGCGACCGGCTGGATCGGCCGCCGCCGGCCGGGTGTCAACCGCTCGGCTCACGGCGATCGGCATCCCGCGGACGCGGGTCGGCCGCCGGAGATGGGCGGCCGGCCGATGCGAGCCGGATCGGCCCGCGCGCCGTGCGCGCGTCGACCGCCTCGCCGCGCTGGGTGACGGCGATCTCCCCGCGCTCGGCGAGGCGGGCGGCCGCCTCGCGCACATGCGGCATGAGCTCCCGGAGGCGATCGGCGCCGACGAACAGCCGGGCGACCTCCGACGGGCAGGCCGTCCGATCCGGTCCGCGCTCGTCGACGAGGGCCCGGATCGCGTCCTCGATCCGCTCCCACCACGCCGGCCCACGCTCGCCCAGCGCGAGCTTGGCCTCGTGCACGCGCCCGCGCGCCGTCCGCTCGGCCGCCCAGTCTTCGGCGCGCATCGCGGCCCCGACCGCCCGCCGAGCGGCCATGAGCTCGTCGACGAGCTCGCGTCGTCGGAGCTCGGGCAGCATCGGGTTCGTCGCTCGCCAGCGGCGGCCGGCGATGACGACATAGCGCCCGTCGGGCGTGCGCGCGGGGGTGTCCGGCTGCGACGGCGGCTTCACGGCGGGTGGTCTACCCGGCGGCGCGCGTTCTCGAGCCGACGGGGAGGAGGTCCTGCGGTTCGGCCGGCGCCTCGAGCTCAGGCTGTCGCCCGCGCCGGCGGCTTCGTACTCATCCCGACGGCGCACCGGCGGCGACGCTGCTCGCGCATGCGGCGCCCCGCCGCGATCTCGCGCTCGCGGACGGCTGGCGCCGCCGCGGCGATGGCGCGAGACTACGAGCGACGTGAGCGACACGACCGTGCAACCACGCGACGCATCGAGCCTGCGCCTGGCCGAGCTGATCGGTGCGATGTCGCTCGCCGTCGACCTCGGGCTCGGCCAGCCGACCGAGCACGTGCTGCGCGCCTCGCTGCTCGGGCTGCGCATCGCCGAGCGGATCGGCCTCGGCGAGGAGGAGCGGGCGGCGATCTACTACGCCGCGCTGATCGCCTGGGTCGGCTGTCACGCCGACTCGCACGAGCAGGCGCGATGGTTCGGCGACGACATCGCCCTGCGCGGCGACACGTACGACGTCGACATGGTCGGGTTGTCGGCGGCGGGGTTCTTCCTGCGCCACCTCGGCGCCGGCCAGAACGCGCTGCAGCGCGCCCGCCTGAGCGCGGCCTTCGTCGCGTCCGGTCGCCGCTGGCTGGCCGTCATGGAGCCGACGCACTGTCTCGTGGCCTGCGAGCTGGCCGACCGGCTGGGGCTCGGCGCCGCCGTCTGCGACCCGCTCGCGCAGGCGTTCGAGCGCTGGGACGGCAAGGGCCTGCCCAACCGGCTCGCGGGCGAGCAGATCTCGCTCGCGGCGCGCATCGTCCATCTCGCCGACGTCGTCGAGGTCTTCCATCGCGCCGGCGGCGTCGATCGCGCGGTGGCGGTCGCGCGCGAGCGCCGCGGCACGCAGTTCGACCCCGTGCTCGTCGATCGCTTCTGCGCCGACGCCGCCGAGCTGCTCGACGGTCTCGACGCCGCGACGAGCTGGGACGCCCTGATCGCCGCCGAGCCCGCGCTGCGGCCCGTCCTGCGGGGAGACGAGCTCGACGCGGCGCTCGACGCCGTCGGCGACTTCGCCGACCTCAAGTCGCCGTACACGATCGGCCGCTCGCGCGCCGTCGCCGAGCTCGCGGCGGCCGCCGGCGAGGCGTACGGCCTGCCCGCCGCCGACAGCCGCACGCTGCGCCGCGCGGGCCTCGTGCACGGGCTCGGCCGGCTCGGCGTCTCGAACGCGATCTGGGACAAGGCGGGGCCGCTGTCGGCGGCCGAGGTCGAGCGCGTGCGCCTGCATCCCTACCTCGCCGAGCGCGTGCTCTCCAAGGCCCCGGGCCTCGTCGCGCTGGGCACGCTCGCCGGCCAGCAGAGCGAGCGGCTCGACGGCTCCGGCTACCCGCGCGGGCTGACCGCCGCGGCGCTCGGGCCGGCGGCTCGCCTGCTGTCGGCGGCCACCGTCTACCGCGCGCTGCGCGAGCCGCGCCCGCACCGCGCGCAGCTCGACAGCGGCGGCGCCGAGTCCGTACTGCACGACGAGGTCCGCGGCGGGCGCCTGGACGGCGAGGCCGTCAACGCCGTGCTGCGAGCGGCCGGGCACCGGGTGCGCCGCCGCCGCCAGTGGCCGGCGGGCCTGACGCCGCGCGAGATCGACGTCCTGCGCCTGCTCGTGCGCGGCTGCACGACGGCGCAGATCGGCGAGCGCCTCGTCGTCTCGCCGAAGACCGCCGCCAACCACATCGCGCACATCTACGAGAAGGCCGGCGTCAACTCGCGCGCCGCGGCGAGCCTCTTCGCGATGCGCCACGGCCTCGTCGACGACGACGAAGACGCCGACGCCGAAAGATAGGTCGATCCGCTCATGACGCGGGTACGGAGTGCTCGTAGATTCGCGCCATGAGTACAACGATCGACACTGACGCGCTCGCGACGCTGCGCGCGGGCTTCCGGGGACGGCTGCTCGAGCCCGCAGACGACGGCTACGACGACGCGCGCACGCTGTTCAACGCGATGATCGACCGCCGGCCGGCGGTCATCGCCCAGTGCACCGGCGTCGAGGACGTCGCCGCCGCCGTGCGCTTCGCCCGCGAGAGCGGCCTGCCGTGCGCGGTGCGCAGCGGCGGGCACTCGGTCGCCGGCGCATCGATCTGCGACGACGGCATCGTCATCGACGTGCGGCCGATGGACGCCGTCGAGATCGACGCCGAGCGGCGCATCGCGCGCGTCGGCGCCGGCTGCACGTGGGGGCGCTTCGACCGCGCCGCCCAGGCCCACGGCCTGGCGACGACGGGCGGGCGCGTCTCGACGACCGGCGTCGCGGGGCTGACGCTCGGCGGCGGATCGGGATGGCTGGAGCGCAAGCACGGCCTGGCCTGCGACAACCTCGTCTCCGTCGAGCTCGTGACCGCGGCGGGGGAGCTCGTGCGCGCCAGCGAGGACGAGCACCCCGAGCTGTTCTGGGCGCTGCACGGCGGCGGCGGCAACTTCGGCGTCGCGACGGCGTTCGAGTTCGCCCTGCACCCGGTCGGGCCGGAGGTCTTCGTGCTGCTGACCGTCCACAGCGCCGAGCGCGAGCGCGAGCTGCTGGCGCACTACCGCGACTACATGGCCGGCGCGCCGGAGGCCGTCGGCACGGCGTTCGTCCACCTGACCGGCCCCGACGGCGACGACCTC
The DNA here is from genome assembly GCA_963756465.1 of uncultured Solirubrobacteraceae bacterium. GTDB lineage: Bacteria > Actinomycetota > Thermoleophilia > Solirubrobacterales > Solirubrobacteraceae > CADCVQ01. The sequence goes on along the minus strand of CAVWNK010000004.1, from coordinate 11,084 downwards.
ATCCCGCCCGAGCTCGTCGGCGAGCCGATCGTCCTGCTGGCGGGCATGTACGCCGGCTCGGTGCAGGAGGGCGAGCAGGCACTGCGGCCGCTGCGCGAGTTCGGCCCGCCGGCCGCCGACGGCTCGGGGCCGATGGACTACGCCGACTTCCAGTGCGCGCTCGACGACCCGCCGGGCTGTCGCAACTACTGGACCGCCGCGTACCTGCCCGCGGTCGGCGACGGCGCGCTCGACGTCGTCGCCGCCGGCAGCGCCCGTACGCCCGCCGGACCGTCGCAGATGTTCATCGTCCCCTGGGGCGGCGCCGTCGCGCGGATCGGCGAGGACGAGACGCCGATGGCCGGGCGCGACGCCGACTGGGTCGTGCACCCGTTCGGCGTCTGGGAGCGCCCGGCCGACGACGAGGACAACATCGCCTGGGCGCGCGGTTGCCGCGCGGCGCTGGCCCCCTACGCCTCCGACGGCGTGTACCTGAACTTCATCGGCGACGAGGGCGAGGACCGCATCCTCGCCGCCTTCGGCGAGGGCCGCTACCGTCGCTTGACCGCGATCAAGGCGAAGTACGACCCGGACAACCTGTTCCGGCTCAACCACAACATCAAACCGGCCGCGCGGTCGGAGGAGGCTGCTCATGAGTGACAACGGCAAGGTCGTCATCAACCTCACCACCGGTCACGAAGACGCCGACAAGGTCACGATCGCGTTCTTGACCGCGACCGCGGGGCAGGCGAAGGGCAAGACCGTGGTCATGTTCCTGACCAAGGAGGCCGTCCGCATCGGCCTGCCCGGCTACGCCGACGCGATCGAGTCGGCCGGCGCGCCCCCGGTCTCGCGCCTGTTCGGGCAGTTCGCCGAGGCGCAGGGCGAGCTCTACGTCTGCCCGATCTGCTTCGACGCGCGCAAGCTCGACAAGGACGAGCTCGTGCCCAACGCCCGCCTCGCGGGAGCGACGCCGCTGTGGGAGTTCATCGGCGACGGCGCCACGGTGTTCTCGTACTGAGCGCCGCGCCGCCGGCAGGCGGCGAAGGCGTGGACCCGCGGACGCGCCGCGACGCGTCCGCGTGATCGTGCTCGGCGGCGACCGCCACGATGCGACGTGATCGACCGCGGGGAAGCTCGGTGAGCACAGCGCAGGTCCGCCTCGGGCTGCGCGAGAACGCCGCGCAGTTCTCGCTGCTCGTCGCCGTCAACGCCTTCGTCGGCGCGATGGTGGGCCTCGAGCGCGCGACCCTTCCGCTCGTCGGCCGCGAGGACTTCGGCCTCGGCTCGAGCGCGGCGGTGCTGTCGTTCATCGTCGCCTTCGGCGTTGCGAAGGCGTTCACGAACCTCTTCGCCGGGGCGGCGGCGGCGCGCGCGGGTCGCCGGCGCCTGCTGATCGCGGGCTGGCTGCTGGCGCTGCCCGTCCCGCTCATGATCGCGGTCGCGCCGAGCTGGGGCTGGATCGTCGCCGCCAACGCCCTGCTGGGCGTCAACCAGGGGCTGGCATGGTCGATGACGGTCGTCATGAAGATCGACCTCGTCGGGCCCCAGCGGCGCGGCCTGGCGCTCGGCCTCAACGAGTCCGCCGGATACGGCGGCGTCGCGCTCGCCGCCGGCGTCAGCGGGTGGCTGGCCGCGGAGCTCGCCGCCCGCGACGTGCTCGTCGTGTCGGCCGCGGCGATCGCCGTCGTCGCGCTGCTGATCTGCGTCTTCTTCGTGCGCGACACCGCGGCCCACGTCGCGCTCGAGCAGGCGCGCGACCATGCACGCGCCGACGAGCGCCCGCCGCCCCTGCGCGAGGCCTTCGCCCGCGCCAGCTATCGCGAGCCGGCGCTGCGATCGTGCTCGCAGGCCGGGCTCGTCAACAACCTCAACGACGCGCTCGCGTGGGGCCTCGTGCCGCTCTACCTGGCCGCCAACGGCGCCGGCGTCGGCAGCATCGGCCTCGTCGCGGCGCTCTATCCGGGCGTCTGGAGCGTCATGCAGATCGCCACGGGACACTGGTCGGACGTCGTCGGGCGCAAGCCGCTGATCGTCGGCGGGATGCTGCTGCAGTCCGCCGCGCTCGTACTGCTCGCGCGGGGCGCGGGAACGACCTCGTCGGCGGCGGTCGCGGCCGTCGTGCTCGGGGCGGGGACTGCGCTCGTCTACCCGACGCTGATCGCGGCGATCTCCGATGCGGTGACCCCGGTCGCGAGAGCGCCGGTGGTCGGCGTCTATCGCTTCTGGCGCGACAGCGGCTACGTCGCGGGAGCGCTCATCGCCGGGTCGGTCGCCGACGCGCTGGGGTACGGCGGAGCGATCGTCGTCGTGGCGGGGCTGACGGCGGCGTCGGGGCTCTGGGTGCTCGTCGACATGCCGTCGCGGCTGTCGGCCGCCGGCGGCGATCAGGGCTTGAACGGCACGAGCCGCGAGTAGCTCCCCGGCTTGTGGGCCTGGTTGTTCAGCGCGTCGTCCGGCGGCGTGTACGCGTTGCCCTGCCGCGGGCCGGGTATGCCGGCGGCGGTCTGCGGGTCGACGAAGATGAAGAAGCGCGCCCAGCGGCCCTTGGCATCGCCCTGCCGGCCGAGCCCCGCCGTCTGCGAGAACCAGGCCGCCAGGGCACGGCGGCGCGGCTCCACGTAGCGGACGGCCGGCACGAGGTTCGCGAGCGTCGGCGACAGCGCACGCGCGACCGGTCGGGCGGCCTTGACGACCCCGTCGGCGCGTCTGAGGACGGGCACGGCGGTGCGCGCCAGCCGCGGCAGCCCGCGCACGAGGCTCGCGCCGTCGCGCGCCACCGGTCGCAGATCGGCGATCGCGGGAGTCAGGTCCGGTGCGGCACGCCGCAGGTCGTCGACGAGCGGCCGTGCCTCGCGCAGCAGCGGCCGCGCCTCGTCGAGCGTCGTGCGCGCGCTGACGAGCAGCCGCGGCAGCTCCCGCAGGCCGGCGTCGAGCGCCCGCTGCCGGCCGCCGAGCGCCTCCAGCGTCGCGCGGCCGTCCGACACGATCCGCGTCACCTGCTCCTCGCGCCGGCCGAGCTCGCGCAGCACGATCCGCGAGTCCTGCACCGTGGCGGTGATCGTCGACTCCTGTCCCTTGAGCGTCGCGGTCAGGCGTCGCAGGGCGCCGGTCAGCGTGTCGATCTCGCCGAGCGTCGCGTTGACGCGGTCCGCCGTCGCCGGGTCGGCGGCGCCGCGCGCCAGCGTGTCGAGCATCGAGGTCAGGTCGCGCCGGGCGGGCTCGTCGAGCGCGCCGAGCGCCTCGTCGAGCTCGACGGACGCCAGCACGTTCTCGCGCGCAAGCGTCGATCCGGCCGGCAGCGGATCGCTGTTGCGACGGCTCGGGTTGAGGTCGACGTAGGCCTCGCCGAGCACCGTCTTCTGCGCCACGCGGACGGTCGCCCTGCGGTCGACGGGGGCATAGCGCGGCTGCAGGTCCAGGCGCACGCGCGCGAGCCCGTCGCGCACGTCGATGGCGCCGACCTCGCCGACCTTGACGCCGCGCACGAGCACGTCGGACTTCTTCGCCAGGCCCTGCGTGTCGGCGAACATCGCCGTCAGCTCGTACGTCGACGCGCGCACGAGCGATGGGCCGCCGAAGCGGCTGGACAGCGTCAGGAACAGCGCCCCGGCGGCGAGCAAAAAGACGACGAGCGCGATCGCCCACGGGCGCGAGATGTGCAGCTTCACGGCGCCGTGCCCTTTCGCTTGAGCGCCAGCCTGCCGAGCGGATCCTGGGCGGTGCGCGTCGCGCCGGGCAGGCCCGGGACGAGGTGGCGCGCCAGGCAGGCGGCCCCGTTGGACCGGCAGGCCTTCACGAGCGCCCGTACGGACTTGAGCTTGAGCGACCGCAACTCGGCGCCGCTGGCACCGGGCGCGCCGACGTTGGCCGGGTTGAACGGCTCGAAGAAGCCCAGGCCGCGCAGGATCGGGCCGTTGACGTCGCTCGTCGAGAAGACGCCGCTGAAGCGGTCGCCGAGCTTGCCGATGCCGTCCTTGTTGCGGTCGATCTCGCCGACGATCGGCCGCAGCCCGGCGACCGGCTCGCGCAGGCCGTCGGCCGTCGGCCCGAGCGCCCGCAGCGCGCGGCTCAGCGATGCGGCCGGCGCCCGGCCGTCGCGCACGAGCGGGCGCAGGTCGCGCAGCAGGCCCTGGCCGGCGGGCACGAAGCGCCGCAGCGCGGCGAGCGCGCCCGGCAGCGAGCGCGCCGCGGGCCGAAGCTCCTCCAGCGCCGGGTTCAGCGGTCCCGACAGGGCGCGCACGTCGGCGAGGGCGGTCGACAGCGCATCCAGCGTGCCGGGCAGCGTGCGCATGCTCGACGCCAGCTCGGCGTCGCGGGCGGCCGTCGTCTCGAGCGTCTCACGCCCGGACGAGATGACGCTGCGCAGCGCATCGCCTCGCCGTCCGAGGGTCGCGAAGATCGTGTCCATCTCGCCGACGAGCCGCGCGAGCAGCCGGCGCCGGTCGGCGAGCGCGGCGGCGACGCGATCGGTCGAGCCGGCGGCCTCGTCGAGCCGTCCGAGCGCCTCGCGCAGCGGCGTCGTGCGGTCCTTGAGCGCGACCCGCAGCTGGCCGAGCAGGATCTGCAGGTGCGCGCGCGAGTCGGAGTTGAGCGTCTCGAGCACGCGGTCGAGCTGCACGGGGCTGGCGTCGGTCCCGGCGGCGATCCGCTCGCCGGCCTTCAGGACCCGGCCGCCCGCGCCCGGCACGATCTCGACGACGTTGTCCTGCAGCGCCGAGCGCGGCACGATCCGCGCGCGCGCGTCGCTGCGGATGCGTTCGCGCGCATCGCTGTCGACCTGCAGCGTCGCGATCGCGCGGCCGTCCTCGTAGCGCACGCGCGTGAGCTTGCCGACGCGTACGCCCGCGATCGTGACCGGGTTGCCGTTCGTGCCGTCGAGCCCGGCGGCGTCGTCGAAGGCGGCCTGCAGCTCATACGTGGAGTCGATGATCGGCAGCGTCACGTTGTCGGAGCGCAGCAGGTAGACGAGGAACGCGGCGGCGAGGACGGCCTGCAGCGCGATGACGATCCGCCCGTAGGGGATCGCGCGCGGACGACCGCGTGAGGACCGCGCGCTCATGGTGTGCACAGCCCCGTCTGCGACATGAGCTGGGCCGTCGCGGGGTTGATGCGGCCGATGCCCGAGCACGGCGGCACGGGGGCTCCGATGCCCGTGAAGAAGCGCGCGCTGAAGCGCACGAAATGCCCGGCCCCGGGCTGGGTCGTGCCCGTCGGCATGAACGGCCTGAAGGCGCCCGCTCCACCCTGGAAGAGGTTCGTGAACTGCAGGTAGGCGGGCGGGCCGAGGTCCGTCGGCTTGTCGAGCGCCGGCAGCAGCGAGGAGTCCAGGACGCCGAGCGTCGGCTGCAGCGTGCGCAGCAGGCGATCCGCCGGGCGGCCGGCACGGCCGCCGCCGCGCAGCGCTCCGCGCAGCTCGCGCAGCAGCGGCGCGGCCTGGATCAGCACCGGGCGCGCGGCGCGCAGCAGCGGCCGCGTCTCGTCGAGCGCGGGTCGCAGCGCGCGCAGTCCGGGGCGCAGGTCGTTGCCGACGCTGTCGACGCGCTCGACGACGGCCTCCAGCGCGCGCCCGCCGCTGTCGAGGTTGGCGAGCGCCGCGGGCAGGATCTTCAGCGTGCGATCCAGCGGCGCGCCCGCGTCGGTGTCCAGCGCGGCGAACGTCGTGGCGCTCGCACGCAGGACGGCGGTCAGGCTGCGCTCCTCGGCGGCGACGGCGCGCAGCGTGTCGGCGAGGCCCTCGACGGCACCCTGCAGCTCGGTTCCGCGCGGTCCGCGAGCCGCGCGCGCGCCCTGCGCGAGATGGCGCGTGAGGGCCGGCGCGCGGCGCAGCGTCTCACGCAGGCCGCGCGCGCCCTCGCCGGTCAGCACCGCCGCGAGGTCGCGGACGTCGGCTCGCAGCGCGCGCCGGGTCCCCGGCGCCGCGAAGCGCAGCGCCTCGTCGAGGGCGACGAAGACGCGCGTGCGGCGCTTGGGGATGACGTCGTCGCCGAGCTCCCCGGCCGTCGCCGACCCGGGGTCGAGCTCGACGAAGGCCGTCCCCTCGAAGGCCGTACGCGGTCGCAGCTGCGCGCTCGCGTCGCGGTGGATCGGGCCTGCCGCGGGATCGAGCTGCATCGTCACGAGGGCGTCGTCGCCGACGCGCCGGCGTTCGCTGATCCGGCCGACGGGCGTCCCGGCCATGCGAACCTCGACGTCGACGACGCCGGTGCCGGCGACGTCGTCGAACGTCGCCTGCACCGTGAGGTGGTCGGCAAGCGGATTGGGACGGGTGTAGGCGAGCACGGCGAGCGCGACGGCGCCGAGCACGACGAGCACGCCGACGAGCCGCAGCCGCGCGATCGTCGGCTCGCGGGAGCGGATCACCCGCGACATGGCTGCTCCTGCTTGAGCACTTCTCCGGGCTCCGGGTACGGGTCGCGCGCGCGGTGGCACGTGAAGACGGGTGCGAAACGGATCGCCCGCGCTCCCGGCGCGCGGCCGTCGGGGTACTTGAAGCCGCCCCAGCGCAGGAAGCCCGTCGGAGCCAGCACGATCTCCTCGTGATAGCGCGCGAGGTACGAGCTCAGGGGCGCCAGCGGCTCGGCCAGCGGGGCCAGCGATCCGGCCGGGTCGCGCAGCTCGCGCACGAGCGGCCGCGCGCGTTCGACGACGGGGCGCGCCGTGCGGGCGATGCGCGTCAGCGCGGGCAGGTCGCCGTCCGCGGCGAGCAGGCGGTTGACCGCGGGCAGCGTCCGCGCCAGCTCGGCGACCGTCGCGCTCAGCGCGCGCGCCGCAGGACCGGTCGCGGCCAGCAGCGTGTCGGCGTCGGGCAGCGTGCGACGCGCCTCGTCGGCCAGCGGGGCGACGCTCTCGATCGTCGCCGCGAGATCCTCGCGCCGGCGGGCGACGGTCGACAGGACGTCGTCGCCGGCGCCGACGAGGCCGGCGAGGTCGCGCCCGCCGGGCGTCGCGAACCCCCGCGCGGTGCGGCGCAGCTGCGCGAGCATGTCGGCCAGCTCGCCGTCCCCGGGTGAGGCGGCGCGCAGGATCGGCGGCGCGTCGGCCACGAGCCGGGGCAGGTCGCCCAGCGCCGTGTTGAGATCGCGTCCCCGGCCGAGGAGGCCGTTGCCGTAGCCGTCGAGCGAACGCGCCATCGCCCTGCGGGCGTCGCCGTCGAAGCCGGCGATGACGTCGGTGAGCTGCACGCCCGTGCCCGAGCGCGCCAGCGCGATGACCGATCCGGCCGGCAACGGCCGTGAGACGTCGCCGCGTGCGATCTCGATGTACGTCGCGCCGGCGAGGCCGCGCAGACGCACCTTGGCGCTGGCGTCACGCCCGACCGGGCCCTTGTCGAGATCGAGCGAGACGAGCGCGCCGCCGCTCGGCGAGATCTCGACCCTGCGGACCTGACCGGCGCGCTGCCCGGCGACTCTGACCTCGTCGCCGTCCTTCAGCAGCGGGGCGCTCGCCGGAACCTCCGCGCGCAGCTTGTACGGGTTCTTCAGCGGGACGCCGTTGATCGCGACGATCGAGAAGTAGGTGGCGACGAGCGCGACCGCCAGCACGAGGACGCCGAGCGCGATCGGCCGGCGCTCGATGCGCTCGCCCGTCGCCGAGATCCGATCCCATGGCCGCATGCCCGAGCTCATGGGCCCAGGAGGTAGTCGAGGAGGTCGCGGGTCTGCTCCTTGGAGCGCTCGACGGCGTCGGGCTGCGGCAGCAGCTTGTCGAGCTTGGACTTCGCGCGCGGAGGCAGCGCGGGGAGCTTGGGGACGGACGGCAGCCGCGGAGCGCCGCCGCCGCTCAGCGGCAAGGCCGGCTTCGATTCCGGCCGCGAGTCGCGCTTGGCATCCGCCGGCTCGGGCGCGGCGAGGAACTGATCGAGGCAGTTGGGGGCGATCTTCACGCCGAACGCCTCGCAGCTGAAGACCGCCGCCCCGCGCCAGTAGCGGCGCGCGGGATCGGCGAACGGATCGAAGGGCTGGTCTCCGGGCTCGGCCGCCTCGTCGGTGAAGTTCACGAAGAACCCGTCGGAGATCGGCGCCGCCGCCGGCACGAGCGCGGACACGAGCGAGCGCAGGTCCGGGGCCGTCTTGCCGAGCGCCTGCACGCCCGTCGCCAGCCCGTCGAACGTCGTGCGCCCCTCGGTGAGCAGACGGTGCAGGCTGCGCACGAGCGGCCGCGTCGGTCCGATCGCGCGCTCGGTCTCGCGCAGGAACGGCTCCAGGATGCGCGTCGTGCGGGCCAGCTCGGGCGCGGCCGTGCGCAGGTTGCGCGCCAGCGGCGTGGCGGCGCGCGCGGTCGTGCTCAGCCGCCGCGAGGTGCGTCCGAGGCGGACGAGCAGCCCGGGGGCCCGCTCGAGCCCGCGGTCGAGGGCGTCGCGATGCTGGGCGGTCGTCGCGAGCGTCGTCGCCATCCCGTCGACGAGCCCGCCGAGCTCGCGATCGCGGGCGGCGAGCTGACCTGTCGTGCGCTGCGCGTCCTCGATCAGCCGGCGCAGGTCGGCGCGCTGCGAGCCCAGCTCGGTCATGAGCTCGTCGGTCGCCTCGAGCGCGGGACGCAGGCGGACGGTGGCGCGGTTGACGTCGACACCGCGTTGCTCGAGGCCGAGCCCGAGCTCGACGAACACCGCCTCCAGGCCCTTGCGCACGCTCGGGCGGAAGACCGCCAGCAGATCGGTAAGGCGGCTCGCGTTGCTCGTGCTCTGCGTGCCGATCGTTCCGCGCAGCTCCCGGCGGGCGCTCCCCGGCGACAGCGAGAGGTAGACGTCGCCGAGCAGGTCGACGGGCTTGACGGCCGCGGTCGCGTCGGCGCGCGGGCGCTCGACGCCGTCCTTCAGGCGCAGCGTGACGAGCGCGGTGTCGCGGTCGGTCAGCTCGATGCGCTCCACGCTGCCGGCGGGCGCCCCCTGCACCCTGACCTCGTTGCCCTCCAGCAGCCCGCTGGCGCTCGTGAACTCGGCGCGCACGATCGACTGCTCGCCGCCGCCGGAGCCGAGCCCCAGCACGACCGCGGCGATCAGCGCGGCGGCGAGCAGGCCCGCGACGAGGACTCCAGGCCGCGCGGCGCTCATGGCGCGCTCCCGGCCACGAAGCTGTCGCGGAAGTCCGTCCACGGCTCGCCCTCGAGGACGCCCGGGGTTCGCAGGAACGGCCGGCGCAGGTGGCCCGGCGCCGGGTCCGACGGGCCGATCGATTTCGTCGGCGCGGGCGGGAAGACGAGGCCCACCCGGGCGGCATGCCCGTTGGCGTCGTAGTTGGACGCGAAGTCCGCCCAGTTGGCGAAGAAGCCGAACGCGTCGGGGAGCCGGGCGCGCACCTCGTCGAGCATCGGGTTGCCCTTGCGCAGTACCGGGTCCAGCTGCGCGAGGACCGGCCTGGCCGTCTTCAGCAGGACGTCGAGCGACCGCAGTTGGGCGGGCGCGTCGCGCACGAGCGCGCGTGCCTGGGAGAGCGTCGGCACGGCGGCGGCGAGCGTCGGACGCAGGTCGCGTGCGAAGGGGACGAGGCTGGCGACGCCCGGCCGGGCGTCGGCGACGAGCGCTCGCAGGCGCTCGACGGAGGCGCGCGTGCGGTCGAGCGCCAGGCGCGGCGAGCGCAGCCCGCCGGGGAGGTTGGCGACGCCCTGGGCGAGCTCGCGCTGGCGCGCCGCGGTCGTCGACAGCAGGCCCGCGAGCTCGTCGGCTGTCGCTCCGAGCGCGGCCGTATCGCTCGCCAGCGCTCCGGTGACGATGCGCCCGTCGCGCAGCAGCGACCGCAGCGCCCGGCCGTCGCCGCGGACCTCGTTGACGAGGCTCGCCGTCTCGCGCAGCGCGCGCGCGCTGAAGCGCAGCGTCTGCTCGATGTCGGCGCCGCGCCCCGTCGTCGTCTCGTCGAGGCGGCGCAGGAGCGTGTGGACGTCGCCGCGCGTCTGCGGGTCCAGCGTGGCGAGGACCTCGTCGATCTCGACGGGCTGATCGGTCCGGGCGGCGATGATCGTGGCCCCCGACGGCAACGGCTCGCCGGACCCCTGCATGAGCTCGACGTAGCGGTTGACCTCGCCCGAGACCGAGAAGAAGCGGATCGCCGCCCGCCCTCCGCGGCGGATGCGGTAGTCGCCGGAGACGCGCATCCGGACGTGCGGCAGACCGTCGGATCCCAGCTCGATGCGCTTGACCGATCCGACCTTGAGGCCGGCGGCCTGCACCTCGGCTCCCGCGACGAGGCCGTTGGCCTGCTCGAAGACGGCATCGAGCGTGTAGCCGTCCGCGCCGCGCGCCGCCAGGATGACGGCGACCGCGATCGCCGCGATGCCGAGGGCCGCTGCCGCGAGGAGTCTTGGCGCCGTCTTCGACATCCACTCAGCCGATCGGGATCCGTGGGTTGGCGCCCCAGAAGATGAGCGTGCCGATCATGCTGATGAGCGTGACGCCGATGATGTTGACCGCCATCGAGCGCGCGGTCGCCGTCCCGACCTCGATCGGTCCGCCGCGCACCCGGTAGCCGAAGTACGTCGCCGTGCTGATGACGAACATCGCGATGAGCATCCCCTTGACCATCGAGTAGCCGAGGTCGACGGGGTCCTGGAAGTTGTAGAAGAACAGCTCCCAGGTTCCCTGCGAGACGTCGCCGAAGCGTTTGACCGACATCAAGAACGCGGCGAGGTACGAGCTGGCGATCGCGAGCACGTAGGCGATCGGTAGGACGATCGCGGCGGCGATCATGCGCGTCGCGACGAGGTAGGCGATCGAGCGCACGCCCATGACGTCGAGCGCGTCGACCTCCTCGGCGACCTGCATCGCGCCGAGCTCGGCGACGATGCCGCAGCCGACCTTGGCGGCGAGGATGTAGCCGAAGACGAAGGGGACGACCTCGCGCATCGTGCACCACGTCGAGAAGCCGCCCGCGACGGGGTCGACGCCGAACGAGCGGGCCAGCGCCGTGGACTCCAGCCCGCAGCTGCCGCCGGCGAGGAACGCGATCGCCATGATGACGAGCACGCTCCCGGTCGCGAGGATCGCGGCCTGCCGGAGGATCTCGGCGCCGAACGTGCGCGCCCGCGGCAGCTCGCGCACCGCGCCCCAGGTGAAGACGGCGACGTCGCCGACGACGCCGAAGAAGCCCAGGCGCCTGATGCCGGGCAGCTCG
>CAVWNK010000003.1:0-1861304 GCA_963756465.1 uncultured Solirubrobacteraceae bacterium | reverse complement strand
GGATTATGATTGGCGCGTTGCCACTCGTTTTTGGGCAATCTCGAGCGGCTGTGGGCCGTTCGGTGCGCCCGTGCGGGGTCAGTTCTGCCGAGTCGGGAACACGGTTCGGCACACCGTTGTCACGCCGCGCACGGTGCTCTGCTGCTTCTGCGCCGAGCAGGCGGGCACTCGCGTGTGTCCGGCCATCCGGTGGATGCAGGCCCGAGGGCGTTGGCGATGCACGACACCAGGTGGCGCTCAGCCGCCAGCCTCAACATGGGTGACTGCATCGTCGTTCACGACAAGCGCGGCGGGCCAGTCATCGGCAAGGTCAAGGTAGTCCAACATGACGACGACACGTGATCGTGGAGTTCACGCGCGGGCAGCTCCATGCGCCTGCCGAGGGCTTCACCGTGATGGAGAGGCCCGCGACGATCGCGTAGGGCAAGCCGTGTCCGGTGCGCGTGCAACTATCAGAAGATGTCCGACGAGAATCTCGATCTTGCGATCACGGTGGGCGACGCAACCTTCCACGCCAACGGCCCCTCGGAGGTTGTGATGCAGGCCCTAGCCGAGTTTAAGGGCTTGGCCGCGGCCGTACCGCCGCCGCGCAAGCCGAAACCGAAGGCAAAGGACGACGCCCAACCCGCCGACGATGCCGGTGCCGACGAGGCCGAGGCCACGACCCCCCAGACGTCCGCAGCGTCCAAGGTTCCGCTCCCGCAGTTCCTCAGCACTATCGCCACGGAGGGCAACGCGAAGGTCGCCACGGCGATCGTCGCCTGGGCCGCCGACCACGAGGGCAAGCCCAAGCTCACGGCGCCAGAGATCAAGACCTACTGGAAAAACACGAACGTCAAGGTGCCCGCGAACATCAACCGCGACGTCGAGAAGGCGCAGAAGCAGGGCTGGCTCATCAAGGACAACAGCGGCGCCTACGCCATCAGCGGCTTCGGCCGCACCGCCATCGGGCTTTCCTAGCCCCTGCGCATGGATCCCATCGGCGTCCGCATTCAAAAGCTGACCGTGGGCGAACAGACACTCACTCTCGCCCGCTTCGCTGAAAGCCGCACCGTCACCGGTTTGTTCGCACCGGCGGACGTGGACTCGCTGTTCGACGAGTTCTCGTTGCCGCGCCCGGCGAGGGTGTCGAACGTCATGGCGAAGCTCGAGATCAAGGGTCTGCTGAAGCGGGCAAAGGTCACCGGCAAGGCCCCGGCGTGGCAAGTGACGCCGCTGGGAAGAGCCACGGCCCTGGAGTTGGCCGACGACATGGACCTGGCCGCGCTTGCCGCCGAGGCCACCCGCCGCAGTGTGACCTTGCTGGCCGATACCCCGCACCCGGTCATCCCGCCCAGCCTCGCACCGCCCGAGCTCGTCGCACCGCTGCGCACGTTCTTCGTGGACCACCCGTTCGCGCAAAACGTGTTCGGCATGACCCGATTCCCCGGCAAGACCGACCCCGGCGTCATCGATCCCATCGCGCCTGCGCTGGACGTAGCGCGGGACGTTTGCAAGGCGCACGGGCTGGAGTTCCACCTGGCCAGCGACAGGCAGGTCGTGGACGACCTGTGGGCCAACGTGGCCGCGCACCTGTGGGGCAGCCAGTACGCCGTCGCGTTCTTCGAGAACCGCACCGGCAAGGGGTTGAACTACAACCTGCACATCGAGGTGGGCAGCACACTGGTGCTCGGGCGCAGGCTGGCGATTCTCAAGGACAAGCCCGTCGCGGCTCTGCCCACGGACCTGGTTGGACGCATCTACAAGTCGGTCGACCTGGAAGACCCCGCCACGGTCGCCGAGGCGTTGCACGTGTGGTGCCGCGACGATCTCAACCTTGGAGCGTGCCCCAACTGCCTGAATAACTAGGTCAGCCAGGCCCAGTGCTCTCGTGCCTCGCCGAGCGGTCTCGTCAGGTTCCCGCCCTCACTGTCATCCCGTCTGACCGCACCCGTAGGCTTGCAAGGTTGCCGAACTGATGGAGACGCACGATGACGCTGGAAGACGAGATAAAGCAGCTTGAGGATGAACTAGAGGGCATGCGCGCGCCGATGCAGGACGCGCATGCAGGCTTCGCGCGCGCAGCAGCAGCGTGGGCAGCCGAGTGGTGGCCCCAGCAGGCCAAGGCCGTAGTGACCGCACACCCCGAGCGTGCCAAGGAGGCAGGCGTGGCGGCGCTGAGCCAACTGAAGCGGGACGTCGCGAGCTTGCTGGTCGAGCGGGCCGACGAGGTTGCGCTGGAAGTTATTGACGGTGAGGCCATCAAGTGGCCCCACCTGGCACCGGACCTTGAAGCGAACGAAAGTAAGGAGACCCGCTCGCAGTTCTGGCGGTCGCCGTTCTCGCCGCCGAAGAGCGGGCTTGGCCCATCGCGCGAGTTGGCACAGCCAGCCAATGACCTACTCGCTCGCGTGGCCAAGGTGCTCGTCAGCCACGGATTCCCGGCGGGGCGATCAGGGTCGCAGTATGGGACGTACCCTGGCAACGAGTATCACCAGCCCTGGAGTCCAGACATGCTCGCCGCCGCTGAACGCTATGGCGCGCTGCACCACAAGCTGCGCGAGACGCGGACCTCGCTGAAGAAGGCGCGTCATGCGCTTGACACGCGCGACGCGGCAGCCCTGTGGGATGCGGCAGAAGGACTAGACGCAGCCTGAGAGAGCGCGGATCGCGAGCACGCAGTACCCGTCACAGCGGCGCGGGTACTGCCAAGTAGCTGCCGCAGCGAGTGCCACACCTGCCTGTATGCCAAAGCGTTTCGCAAGCAATAGGGTGGATCGCATGAGTGAATGATGGACCCGCTGGCGGCCCGGTGCGCGTCGTCGGCTACGCGGGTTAGCGGCACCGGCCAAGCCGGTACCGCCCGCTCGACTGGTCGCGTTTCGACGAGGCCGATGAAGCCGCGTGCGTCCACCGAGTAGCTCGCCACTAGGCTTCGCTCCGTCCTTGGCCAGCAACGGCCTGTACAGCGCGCAGCATCTCAACCGCCTGTACAACGCGCAGCATCACGACACAAGCCGCACCGCAGCCGAGAGTCCCTGTCCACGCGATCCGGTCGCATAGCCTCCTCGGGCCCACACCACGCAGACATCCGTCCGGCAATCCGACTGACCAACAAGCGGATCAACAGGGGACGCACTTGCACTGAGTGCGACATCGTCTACGCGGATGCGTTCTCGATGCCCGCGAGTCGCTGCAGGTGAGCGTGCGGCCAGGCCATGACGACCTGCGGCCTACACTTCGCGCATGGCGACGCGCGACCGCACCATCAAGCTCGCGGACGACGCTTATGAGCTGTTGCGGCTTGAGGCTGCGCGGCGCGGCGTCGAGCCCGACGAGTTGGCCGAGGACCTTCTGCGCGAGGACCTACTGCAGGCGCGGTGGGATGGGTTCGACGACGCGCTCGCCGCACTTGCCGAGCTGCGCGGGCGGCTGCCTGAGATCGACGGCGTGAGCCTCGCCGGCGACGTGCGCGCCGAGCTCGACGCTCGGTAGCTCGTGGCGGTCGTCGTCGACGCCAACCTGCTCGTCGTGCTCGCGCTCGATCGCTCCAGGGCCGGCGCGGTGGAAGCCCTGTTGCGTGCGTGGCGGGAGTCGGCGGAGACGCTGCACGCTCCGTCACTGCTGCGGTACGAGATTGCGAGCGCCCTGACGCGCGCGGTCGACGCCGGTCAGCTCGCGACGTCCGATGTCGAGCTGGCGTGGAAGGCGACGACCGCCGCGCCGATCCGGTTGCACGAGCTCGAGTCCGGGCCCGCGGTCGTCGAGCTCGCTCAGCGGCTCGGTCGGCGCAGCGCCTACGACGCGGCGTACGTCGCTCTCGCTGAGGCGCTCGGGGCAGATCTGTGGACGCTCGACGGACCTCTCGCGCGCAACGCGGCCGGCCTCGGCTTGCCGGTCCGGCTTGTCGAGCCGGCGTAGCACTGCGCAAGACCAGAGGCTCCGAAGGTGACCAACCGCGACGGCGGCGCTGTCCGTCTGAGGTTTGTGGCGACAGCACGAACGACCGACCGCGACCCGACGACGCCCGAGCGCGCGTACGGCCCCGCGAACCGCCTGCTGACCGCGGCCGAGGTCTCGCAGATGCTGCGCGTGCCGCGCTCGACGGTCTACGAGCTCGCCCGCACTCGCCGCATCCCGTACCTCAAGGTCGGCCGCCGAACGCTGTTCGAGCCGGACCTGCTCACGCAGTGGATCGCGCAGCAGACCGTCCGGCCGCGTTGATCGCGAAGGCCTCGGCAACGAGCGCGGCGTCGTCGTGGCGCGGGGTGAAGTGGGAGTAGCGCTGGGTCGTGGTCATGTCGGCGTGGCCCATCCACTCCTGCAGCCGGCGCAGGTCGACGCGCGGGTTCGCCGCCATCGTCGTGCCGAACGTGTGGCGCAGGTCGTGGAAGCGCAGCCGGCCGAGGCCGGCGCGCGCCGCCGCGGCCACGAACCGCCGGTACATCGCGGACGCGTCCATGAACGACCCGGTGACGCCCGGGAAGACGAGGTCGTCGTCGCCCGTCCAGCGCTCGCGCTGCCCGAGGCGCGCCAGCGCGGTCGCGACGTCGGGCGCCATCGGCACCGCGCGCACCTTGCCGCTCTTTGGCCGCGTCAGATGACCCTCGCTGAAGCTGGCCGAGACGCGGATCGTGGCGTTGGCGAAGTCGACGTCGCGCCAGCGCAGCGCTACGAGCTCGCCGCGGCGCAGGCCGGTGAACGCAGCCGTGAGGAAGACTGCGGCGTCCTGCTCGCTCTCCGCCGCGCGCACGAGCGCGAGCACCTCCTCGGGCGAGTAGAACTGCAGCTCGCCGCCGGGGGAGTGCTCCTGCCGCGGCTTCTCGACGTCGCGGATCGGGTTGACCGGCAGCCGGTGGCGCTTGCGCGCACGCTCCATGACACCGAAGAGCACGGTCAGGACCTTGATCTTCGTCGTGTTGCTCATGTCCAGCGTGAGCTTCCAGTCCTCGACCATGTCGGTGGTGAGGTCCTCGACCGCCAGGTCGCCGAACGCCGGCACGAGGTGCGCCTTGACGATCGAGCCGTAGTCGCGCAGCGTCGTCGGCTTCAGCCGCCGGTCGGACTCCTTGTGGGCGAGGTAGTCCGCGCAGGCGGCGGCGAAGCTCACGCCGGTCTTCGTCATCCCCGGCAGCGTGCCGCGCCGCGCCTCGTCGAGCACGTCGCGCAGCCAGGCCTCGGCGGTGCGCTTCGTGAACGTCCCGGCAGCGGGGCGGCCGCGCTGCGTCCACGCCGGGCCGATCGTCTTGTGGACGCGGCGACCGTCCGGGAGGCGGTACAGGGCGCGCCACACCGGACCGCGCCGACCCTCGAATCGGTAGACGTGTCCGGACGGTGCAGCGGCGCGCATGAGGGCCAAATCGTACGCTCTTAGGCACACCGTCTGGAACACGGTTGGCACACGGTTTGAGAGTCGACAACGATCCCGAGAACACGAAAACCCTGCAGATGCAGGGCTTTCGTGATGCCGGAGGAGGGACTCGAACCCCCGACACGCGGATTATGATTCCGCTGCTCTAACCGACTGAGCTACTCCGGCGGGGTCGCGAAGTGTAGCCGGGCAACGGGGTCCTGGCCGCTGGCGCCGGGGGTTGCGCGCGCGCCGTCGCGCGCTGGGCCGTAAGGTGCCCGATCGTGGCCAGGCCCGAGACGACGGAGGAAACCGCGTGAAGACGTTCGCCGGGAAGATCACCGAGATCAAGCCGCTGTATCTGATCGCGGCAGTGGTGCTCGTCGTCGCGCTGATCGTCGCCGGCATCTTCGTCTTCGTCGTCGGCGGTGACGACGAGTCCGATCTGCCCAATCCGACGCTCGGCGTCGGCGAGGGCGATCCGGGGTCGCTTCCCGGCGGCAGGGGCAAGCCGCCCAAGCAGGCGCCGCGGGTGCGCACGGGCCAGCTCGACGAGGCCCGTCGCGTGGGCCGCCTCGCCGTCGCGCAGGCGCGCGGGACGGTCGTCGAGCCGAGCATCATCAGGATCAGGGTCAGCGCGGCGCCGAAGCAGACGGTCACGGTCAACTACCAGCTCGGGTGCTTCCGCAACCGCGTCGCGCGCGTCGGCAGGGGCTCCTACCGGACCCGGCCGCCGGACTCGCGCCGGGTTCCGCTGCCGATGCGCGACGCCGAGACCTGCATCGTGACGGCGGGCGCGCAGCTGACGAAGCTCATCGGCGAGGGCCGCGTCAAGGTCGCCGTCATCGCCGGCCGGTGAGCAGCGCGGCCGGCGCGGCGCGACGCGGCTGACCGGCGCCGGGGCGCGGGTAGCCTTCGCGATCGTGAGCGAGCTCGAGCAGGCCGTGGAGACCGTCGTCGGGCGCTGCCTGCGCGTGCGGTCCGGCGAGACCGTGCTCGTCGTCGCCGATCCCGACAGCAGCGCGATCGGCGCGGCGCTGCTCGATGCCGCGCGGGCCGCCGGCGGCGACGCCGTGCTGGCGATCCTGCCGCCGAACCCCGGCCGCGGGACCGAGCCGCCCGCGCCCGTCGCGGCCGCGTTCGCGGCCGCCGACGTGTTCATCGCGCCCTGCCTGCCGTCGCTGTCGCACACGAGCGCGCGCAGGCGCGCCTGCGAGCTCGGCCACCGCGGTGCGACGCTGCCCGGCGTCACGGCCGACATGCTCGCGCGCCTCATGAGCACCGACTTCGACGCGCTCGCCGCGCGCTGCCGCGCCGTCGCGGCGCTGCTGAGCGGCGCCGACGATGCGCACATCAGCTGCCCTCGCGGCACCGACTTCGAGCTCGATCTGCGCGGCCGCGACGGCATCTCCGACGAGGGCGACCTGTCTGCGCCCGGCGCCTTCGGCAACCTGCCCTGCGGCGAGGGCTTCGCGTCGCCGGCGGGCGGCAACGGCACGATCGCGACGTCCGCGCTGGCCGACGTCGGCCTCAGCGGCGAGCCCGTGCTGCTGACCGTCCGCGACGGCGCGCTCGCGGGCGCCGAAGGCGCCGGCGACGCCGCCCAGCACTTCCTCGACGCGCTCGACGCGCACGGTCCGGGCGGCCGCAACCTCGCGGAGATCGGCGTCGGCACGAACGACCGCGCGACCGTCACCGGCAACATCCTCGAGGACGAGAAGATCCTCGGCACGGCGCACATCGCGTTCGGCGCCAGCGCCGGCATCGGCGGCACCGTCACCGTGCCGGTCCATCTCGACGTCGTCATCTTCGCGCCCAGCCTGCGGATCGGCGACACGCAGGTGCTCGACGGCGGTCGCTGGCTGCTCGATGGCTGACGACATCCTGCTGGCGATCCCGAACGTCTCCGAGGGCCGCGACGAGCGCGTGATCGCGGCGGTCGGGGACGCGCTGGGATCGACCGGCGCGCGGCTGCTGGACGTGCACTCCGACCGCGACCACCACCGCACCGTCTACACGCTGGCCGGCAGCACCGAGCAGCTCGTGCCCGCGCTCGTCGCGGGCGCGCGCGCCTGCGTGCGCCAGATCGACCTGCGCGACGAGCGCGGCAGCCATCCGCACGTCGGCGCCCTCGACGTCGCCCCGCTGGTCTATCTCGACGACGCCCGCCGCGGGGCCGCCTGCGCGGCGGCGCTCGTCGCCGGCGAGGAGCTCGGCCGCGCCGGGCTGCCCGTCTTCCTCTACGGCGTGCTCGCCGGTGGCCGCACGCGCCACGAGATCCGCCGCGGTGGCCTGAGCGCGCTGGCCGAGCGCGTCGCCGTCGGCGACCTCGCCCCGGACTTCGGGCCCGCCGCGGTCGACCCGGGCGCGGGCGCGGTGCTCGTCGCCGCACGCGCGCCGCTCGTCGCCTTCAACGTCGAGCTGGCGCCGCCGGCCACGGTCGAGGATGCGCGCGCGATCGCGGCGCTGATCCGCGAGGGCGGCGGCGAGGGGCTCGTCGGGGTGCGCGCGATCGGCCTGGACCTGCCCGCGCGCGCCGGGATCGCGCAGGTCTCCACGAACGTCGAGGACCACCGCCGCGTCGCGCTCGCAGACGTCGTCGCAGCGGTCGCGCGCCACGCTGCGGTCGCCGGCTGCGAGCTCGTCGGCCTTGCCCCGGCGGCGGCGTTCGACGGCTTTCCGCCAGACGTCGAGGTGCGCAACCGCCGCACGGTCGAGGACGCGCTGAGCGGCGGGCGACCGTAGATCGTGGATCGCTCGGCGTCGGCAGCCGAGCCGGCGTGGATCGGCCGAGCATGCGCGCGCCGGGTCGTTGGCCGCGAGGTCGCTCCGCGCCGGCGGAAGCTCACGGCGGCGAGTCCGCGAGATGCGGTCGATCCGGGCTAAGCTCGTAGCCACACCATGGCCCAGACGAAGAAGAAGCGGCGCAGCAAGCACCGCGGCAATGCCGCCGGCGTGATCGAGTCGCGCGGGCGCACGGGCCGGCCGCCGACCGCCGGCGAGCGCAAGGCCGCCGAGAAGCAGACCGCCGCCGACCGCCGCCGCGCGCGGCTCATGCGCGAGCCGTCCTGGAACGCCGCGGCCAAGCGCGCGGCGTTCGCCGCGATCGTCTTCGGCGTCCTGCTCGTGTTCGCCTTCGATACGCCGATCGGCCAGGCGATCTCGCTGACGGGCTTCGTGTTTCTGTTCTACATCCCGCTCGGCTACTACACCGACCAGTTCATCTACCGCCGCCGCGTCAAGCAGGAGGCGGCGAAGCCGACGAAGCCCTCGAAGGCGAAGTAGCCGGTCCGATGGCGCTCGACATCGGCATGTTCACGGTCGGGATGGTGCAGGAGAACTGCTTCCTCGTGCGCGCCGAGGGCAGCGACCGCGCGGTCATCGTCGACCCCGGCGAGGAGGCGCCGCGCCTGCTCGCGGCGATCGACGAGGCGGGCGTGACGCTCGACGCGATCCTGCTCACGCACACGCACTTCGACCACGTCGGCGCGGTCGCGCCGGTGGCCAGGGCGACGGGCGCGCCGGTCTACTGCCCGCAGCTCGAAGTGCCCGTCCTGCAGGACATCATGGCGTTCGTCCCGTGGCCGGGCTTCGGCCCCTACGAGTCGTGGGACCCCGAGCACACGGTCGCCGGCGGTGAGACGCTCGAGCTCGCCGGGCTGACGTTCGACGTCGTCTTCACGCCGGGCCACAGCCCCGGCCACGTCACGTACGCGGTGCGCGGCGAGGCGGCGCTGTTCTCGGGCGACGTGCTGTTCGAGGGTTCGGTCGGCCGGATCGACCTGCCAGGCGGAGACGGGCCGACGCTCATGCGCTCGATCGCCGGGCTGCTGGAGCGCTTCGACGACGACTGCGCCGTGTACCCCGGCCACATGGGCGTCACGACGCTCGGCCGCGAGCGCGCGACGAACCCCTTCCTCACCCAGCCCGCGAACTGGTAGTGGTGCAGCGGCTGCAGGTTCCGCGCGGCACGTCCGACGTGCTGCCAGCCGACGCCGACGCGCGCGCGGCGCTCGAGTCGACCGCGCGCAGGGTCCTCGAGGGCGCCGGCTACGGGCGCATCGAGACGCCGACGTTCGAGCAGACCGAGGTCTTCGCCCGCGGCGTCGGCGCGTCGACGGACATCGTCCAGAAGGAGATGTACACCTTCGACGACGGCGGTGGGCGCTCGGTCACGCTGCGCCCGGAGGGCACCGCGCCGGTCTGCCGCGCCTACGTCGAGCACGGCATGCACAAGCAGCCCCAGCCGGTGAAGCTCTGGTACCTGTCGAGCTTCTTTCGCTCCGAGAAGCCCCAGCAGGGCCGCTATCGCCAGTTCTGGCAGGTCGGCGCCGAGGTGCTCGGATCCGACGATCCCGCCGTCGACGCCGAGCTGATCACGCTCCTGGCGACGCTGCTCGCCGAGCTCGAGGTCGCCGGCATCCGCCTGCGCATCGCCAGCCTCGGCACGCTCGCCGCGCGCCAGGACTACCGCGAGCAGCTGCAGGCCTACCTGCACGAGCACGCCGACCAGCTCTCCGCCGACGTCCGCACCCGCATCGACCTCAACCCGCTGCGCGCCTTCGACTCCGACGACCCGGGCACGCGCGCGGTGATGGCCGGCGCGCCGCTGCTGCTCGACAACCTCGACGCCGACGACGGCGAGCACTTCGCCACCGTCCGCGACCTGCTCGGCCGCGCCGACGTGGCCTACGAGGTCGACGCGACGCTCGTGCGCGGCCTGGACTACTACACGCGCACCGTGTTCGAGTTCACCTCCGACGCGCTCGGCGCGCAGAGCGGCGTCGCCGGCGGCGGGCGCTACGACGGCCTCGTCGAGCTGCTCGGCGGGCCGCCGACGCCGGGCTGCGGCTTCGCAGCCGGGATCGAGCGGATCCTGCTCGCCTCCGAAGGGCTGCCGGTCGCGCCGCCGCCGGTCGACCTGTACGTCGGGTTCGACCGCGACGCCCAGCGCGCGGCGGCGTTTGCGATCGTGGAGGAGGCCCGGCGCGCGCGCCTGAACGCGCAGGTCGAGCTCGCCGGACGCTCGCGCAAGGGACAGCTCAAGCACGCCGACCGGCTCGGGGCGCGCTACGTTGCGATCGTGCGAGACGACGGCACCGAGCTCAGGGACACGCTGTCGGGCGAACAGCACGACGTCGACGTGACCGCCGTCGTGGCGCAGATCCTGCGCTCGCGGGGCATGCGGTGAGGCGGCCGCCGCGGGCCAACCCGTA
This sequence comes from uncultured Solirubrobacteraceae bacterium, assembly GCA_963756465.1. Taxonomy (GTDB): domain Bacteria; phylum Actinomycetota; class Thermoleophilia; order Solirubrobacterales; family Solirubrobacteraceae; genus CADCVQ01. The sequence continues at coordinate 1,850,759 of CAVWNK010000003.1, read as the reverse complement.
CCGCGACCACTGGGCGGGCGACCTCACGGCCGAGGACGCCGGCAGCACGGCGCGCGTCAGCGGATGGGTCAGCGGTCGCCGCGACCACGGTGGGCTGATCTTCATCGACCTGCGCGACCGTGCCGGGATCGTCCAGCTCGTCATCCACCCCGAGAACGGCGCCGAGCTGTTCGCCGCCGCCGAGCGGCTGCGCGGCGAGTACGTCATCAGCGTCGCCGGTGACGTCGTTCGCCGCGAGGAGCGCAACGTCAACCCCGACCTCGCGACCGGCCAGATCGAGATCCAGGTCATGGAGATGACGGTGCTCGCGCGGTCCTCGACGCCGCCGTTCGCGATCGACACCGACGCCGACCTCGACGAGATGACGCGGCTGCGCCACCGCACGCTGGACCTTCGTCGGCGCCACATGGTCGACGCGCTCGTCCTGCGCCACGAGGTCGTGCGCACGATCCGCGAGGCGCTCTCGGACGAGGACTTCCTCGAGATCGAGACCCCGATCCTGACGAGGTCGACGCCCGAGGGCGCGCGCGACTTCCTCGTCCCGTCGCGCCTGTCGCCGGGCAACTTCTACGCGCTGCCGCAGTCGCCGCAGCTCTTCAAGCAGCTGCTGATGGTCGCCGGCTACGAGCGCTACTTCCAGATCGCGCGCTGCTTTCGCGACGAGGACCTGCGCGCCGACCGCCAGCCCGAGTTCACGCAGCTGGACCTCGAGATGTCCTTCGTCGAGGAGGACGACGTGCTCGACGTCAACGAGCGCCTGATGGCGCAGGTCTTCGCGCTCGGCGACCTCGGCCTGCCGGCGCCGCCGTACGAGCGGGTGCCCTACGACGAAGTGATGCTGCGCTACGGCTCGGACCGCCCGGACCGGCGCTTCGGCCTGGAGATCGCGGACGTCGGCGAGCACTTGCGCGGCTCGCAGTTCCAGGTCTTCGCATCCGTGCTCGGCGGCGGCGGGGTCGTGCGCGCGATCAACGCCGGCACGCGCGAGGTCGCTCGCAAGGAGCTCGACGAGCTGACCGAGGTCGCCAAGCGCGCGGGCGCCGGGGGACTCGTGTGGGCCTTCGTGCTCGAGGACGGCACGTGGCGCTCGCCGATCGCCAAGTTCCTGTCGGGCGAGGAGATCGCCGCGGTCACGGGCGCGCTCGGCGCGCAGCCGGGCGACCTGCTGCTCGCGGTCGCCGACACCGCCGACGTCGCGGCGAACGCGCTCGGCGTGCTGCGCCTGGAGCTCGCCGAGCGCTGGTCGCTCGTTGCCGACGGCGTCCACGACGTGCTGTGGGTCGTCGACTTCCCGATGTTCGGATACAACGCCGACGAGGACCGCTGGGACGCGTCGCACCACCCCTTCACCGCGCCGACCGCGCCGGGCGGCAACAGCGCCGCCGATCTCGCCGCGGCCGACAGCCCGGGCGTCTGGAGGTCGCGCGCCTACGATTTGATCGTCGACGGCTGGGAGCTCGGCGGCGGCTCGATCCGCAACCACGACCCGGCCGTGCAGCGCATGATCTTCGAGGCCATCGGCATGGACGCCGACGATGCCGAGCAGCGCTTCGGCTTCCTGCTGGAGGCGCTGCGCTTCGGCGCGCCGCCGCACGGCGGCATCGCCTTCGGGATCGACCGCATCGTCACGCTGCTCGCCGGCCGCGACTCGATCCGCGACGTGATCGCCTTCCCGAAGACCGCCAGCGGGTCCGATCCGCTGACGGGCGCGCCGGCACCCGTCGACGCGCGCCAGCTGCGCGAGCTCGGGCTGCGCTCGACCGCGGCGCCGGGGCAGTAGGCCGGCGGTCGCGACGCGGCGCCGATCGCGTCTTCGCGCCCGCGGCGGACACGTGTACTAGCCGCTCGTCTCGATCCTCGGGGCGCCGGGCGCGCCTGCCGACTAGCGAGCCATGGACCAGGTTTCGCGCCCGATGCTCATCGCCCTCGCGGGCACGATCGTTCTCGCCGCCCTGTGGCTCGTCGCCCTGCGGCCCAAAGCTCCCGAGGTCGCCGACACCCCGGCCGCTCCGGTGACCGCCGTCGCGGACGCCCGCGACGCCGCCGCGGCTGCCGACGCGGCCAACGGCAGGCTTGCGAGCGTCGCCGACGGCGGTGGCACCGCCGCCGCACCCGCGACCCCCGCGACCGCCGCGACGCCCGCCGCCGCGGGCGCCAAGCCGGCGACGAACGCCGCCGTCGACGTCAAGGGCGCCAACCGGCGCGAGGCCGCCGTCATGCGCGACATCCGCGCCGGCAAGGTCGTCGTGCTGTTGTTCTGGAACGCCAAGGGCGCCGACGACGTCGCGACCCGCGGCGCCGTCCGCGCGCTCAGCCGTCGCGGTGGCAAGGTCGCAGTCCACGTCGTCCCGATCAGCCGCGTCGGCCAGTACGAGTCGATCACGCGCGGCGTCACGGTCAACCAGTCGCCGACGACGCTCGTCATCGACAAAAAGCGCCGCAGCCGCGCGATCGTCGGTCTGACCGAGCGCGGTGAGCTCAACCAGGCCGTCGGCGACGCCCTGGCCGGCCGCCGCTGACCGTCGCGCGCGGATCTAGACTCGGGCGCGTGCCCGACGAGCGCTTCGAGGACCATCTGACCCATCCCCGCGGGCACGGGCTCGCGCCGCCGGGGGCCTGGTACGGCGTCGCCGGCGGCAACGCCTGCGGCGACGTCGTGCGCTTCGCGCTCGCGATCGACGGCGAGCGCGTACGCGGCGCGGGCTTCGAGGCCTCCGGCTGCGGATCGATGATCGCCGCCGGCAGCGCGGCGGCCGAGCTCGTCGAGGGCGCAGGGCTACTCGACGCCGCGCGGATCGGCTCGGCGCAGATCGCCGCCGAGCTCGGCGGCCTCAGCATCGGCAAGCTGCACGCCGCCGACCTCGTCTCCGATGCGCTGCACCGCGCGCTCGGCGCCGCGGTCCGCAGCGCCGGCGCGCTGCCCGCCGACCCGCGACGCACGCTCGTGGCGATGTCCGGTGGCGTCGACAGCGCCGTCGCGGCGATGCTGACCGAGGCGGGCGACGTCGCGACCGTGACGCTCGAGCTGTGGGCCGACGTCGACAACGACGGCGAGCGCTCGTGCTGCTCGGCGGACGCCGTGCGCGGCGCGCGGCGCCTCGCCCACAGCCAGGGTCTGGCGCACTTCACGCTCGACCTGCGCGACGAGTTCCGCGCGGAGGTCGTCGACCCCTGGCTGCGCGAGCACGCCGACGGGCTGACGCCGAACCCCTGCGTGCGCTGCAACGGGCACGTCCGCCTCGACGCGATGCTCGACTTCGCCGACCGGATCGGCGCCGCGACGCTGACGACCGGCCACTACGCGCGCCGCACCGACGAGGGCCTGCTGCGGCTCGCCGTCGATCCGGCCAAGGACCAGACCTACATGCTCGCCGCGCTGCAGCGCGACGTGCTCGCGCGCCTGCGCTTCCCGCTCGGCGAGCACCGCAAGGAGCACGTGCGAGCGCTCGCCGAGCAGGCCGGCCTGGACGTCGCGCACAAGCCCGAGTCGCAGGACCTCTGCTTCCTCGCCGGCACCGGGCGCGCGCTGTTCCTCGCGCGCCACGGCGGCATGGGCAGCCGCCCGGGCGACATCGTCGACAGCGCCGGCGTCGTGCTGGGCCGCCACGACGGCCATCACGGCTTCACGGTCGGCCAGCGCAAGGGGCTGGGGGTCGCCGCCGCGCGGCCGCTCTACGTCCTCGCCACCGACCCGCGCGCGAACACCGTCACGGTCGGCCCGCGCGAGCAGCTGGCGACGAGCAGCGTGCGCGTGCGCGGCGTGCGTCTGCACGGCGAGGCGCCCGACGCGGTGCGCCTGCGCTACCACGCGCCCGCGCTGCGCTGCCGGCTAAACGGCGACCGGATCGAGCTCGCCGAGCCCGCCGACGGCGCCGCGCCCGGGCAGACCGCCGTCTTCCTGCGCGGGGACGCGATCGTCGGATGCGCCACAATCGCCAGCTAGCGATGGCGAAGACCACCGACGAGATCCGCGAGACGTTCCTGCGCTACTTCGAGCGCCACGACCACATGCGCCTGCCGTCGGCGTCGCTCGTGCCCGCCTCGCACGACGCCTCGGTCCTGCTGACGACGGCCGGGATGCACCCGCTCGTGCCGTTCTTCAAGGGCGAGGAGACGCCGCCGCACCCGCGCCTGGCGACGGTCCAGAAGTGCTTTCGCACGACCGACATCGAGAACGTCGGCAACACCACGCGGCACCTGACGTTCTTCGAGATGCTCGGCAACTTCTCGATCGGCGACTACTTCAAGAAGGCGGCCGTCGAGTGGGCCTGGGAGCTGTCGCAGACCGGGTTCGGCTTCAGCCCCGACGACATCTGGATCACGGTCTTCGAGGGTGACGAGAAGCTCGGACTCGGCCCCGACGAGGAGGCGATCGAGGCCTGGCTCGCGGTCGGCGTCGCGCGCGAGCGGATCGTCCAGTGCCCGCGCTCGGAGAACTTCTGGCAGGCCGGCACGAGCGGCCCCTGCGGCCCCTGCAGCGAGCTCTACATCGACCGCGGCCTGCAGTGGGGCGCGCCCGACGACCTGCCCGGCGGCGAGAACGAGCGCTTCCTGGAGTACTGGAACCTCGTCTTCACGCAGTACGACCTGACGACGCACGCCGACGGCAGCGAGAGCCTCGAGCCGCTGCCGGCCAGCAACATCGACACCGGCCTCGGCCTCGAGCGGATGGCCGTCATCCAGCAGGGCGTCGACACGATCTTCGAGACCGACACGTTCGCGCCGCTGATGGCGCTCGGCCGCCGGCTCGCCTCCGCAGAGCCCGACGAGCGCGCGCTGCGGATCCTCGCCGACCACGCGCGCGCGATGACGTTCCTGATCGCCGACGGCGTCGTGCCCTCCAACGAGGACCGCGGCTACATCCTGCGCCGGATCATGCGCCGCGCGATCCAGCAGGGCAACCGGATCGGGATGCAGCCGGGCTTCCTGCCGACGTTCGCCGAGCAGGTCATCGAGATCATGGGCGGCGCCTACCCGGAGCTGGAGCGCGAGCGCGACCCGATCATGCGCTGGGTGCGCTCCGAGGAGGAGGGCTTCGGCCGAACGCTGGAGCAGGGCACGAAGCTGCTCGAGGAGGTCATCGAGCGCTCGCGCCGTGACGCGCGCCCGGGGATCCCGGCGCTCGACGCGTTCAAGCTGCACGACACGTACGGCTTCCCGTTCGAGGTCACGCGCGAGCTCGCGCTCGAGCAGGGCCTCGAGGTCGACACGACCGGCTTCGACGCGCTGATGGACGAGCAGCGCGCGCGTGCGCGCGCCGGCGGCCGCGCGCAGGCGACGGCGAGCGGCGGCGTGCGCGAGCAGGCGCGCGAGCTCGCGCGCACGGCCGGCTTTCAGACCGATTTCACCGGCTACGAGACGCTCGAGCAGCACACGACGATCGGCGCCACGACCGCCGGCAGCCCGAGCGACACGATCCTCGTCAAGCTCGCCGCGTCGCCCTTCTACGCCACCGGCGGCGGCCAGGTCGCCGACGGCGGCACGATCGAGTGCGAGACCGGCGACTGCGCGACGCGCGTCGTCGACGTCGTGCGCGTCGGCGACGACCAGGCCGTCGTCGTCGAGCTGCAGCGCGGCACGCTGGAGCCCGGCGCGCGTGTCGTCGCGCGCGTCGACCGCGCCGCCCGCACCGCCACGCAGGCCAACCACACGGCCACGCACCTGCTGCACGCCGCGCTGCGCGAGCGCCTCGGCACGCACGTGCGCCAGGCGGGCTCCTACGTCGGGCCCGACAAGCTGCGCTTCGACTTCTCCCACGGCGAACGGGTCTCGGCCGCGGAGCTGCAGGCGATCGAGGACCGCGTCAACGAATGGATCCTGCGCAACGACGCCGTGCGCCCGATCACGACGACGCTCGACGAGGCGCGCGCGCTCGGCGCGATGGCGCTCTTCGGCGAGAAGTACGGCGATGTCGTGCGGATGGTGCAGATCGGCGACGGCAGCTACTCGCGCGAGCTGTGCGGCGGCACGCACGTGCGCCGGACCGCCGAGATCGGCGTCTTCAAGCTCCAGAGCGAGAGCTCGAGCGCGGCCAACGTGCGCCGCATCGAGGCGATCACCGGACCCGCGGCCGTCGCCGAGCTGCGCGCGTCCGACGCCACGGCGCGCGCGGCCGCGGCGCTGCTGAAGACGCAGGTCGAGCAGCTGCCCGAAGCGATCGGCGAGCTGCGCGCGCGCCTGAAGCAGGCGGCGCAGGCGGGCGCGGCCGCCAACGGCGCCGCCGCCGTCGACGCGGACGCGCTCGCGGCCGCCGCGACGCAGGTCGCGGGCGCCGACGTCGTCGCCGAGATCGTCTCCGGCGCCGGCGGCGCGAAGGAGCTGATGGACGTCGCGGACCGCATCAAGGGCAAGCTGGGAGCGCAGTCGGTGACCGTGCTCGGCGCGGCCGTCGACGGCCGCGTGCACCTCGTCGCGGCGGTCACGCCGGCGCTCGTCGCGCGTGGCGTGAAGGCCGGCGCGGTCGTCAAGGCGGCCGCGCAGGTGGCGGGCGGCGGGGGAGGGGGACGCGACACGATGGCGCAGGCCGGCGGTCGCGATCCGGACAAGCTCCCCGAGGCGATCGCCGCTGCGCGCGCGGCGATCGAGGCCGCGCTCGCCTCGTAGTGGCCAGGGTTCTCGCCCTCGACTTCGGGGCCGCGCGCTGCGGCTGCGCGCTGAGCGATCCGACCGGCACGCTCGCGACGCCGATCGAGCCCGTTCTGCGCCCGGCGACGCGCAAGGGCCTGGCTCGCGTCGCCGACCTCGTGCGCGAGCGCGAGGTCGGCCGCGTCGTCGTCGGCCTGCCGCTGTCGCTGTCGGGCGGCGACTCCGAGCAGACGCTGCAGACGCGCGCGTGGGCGGCCCGGCTGGCGGAGCGCGTCGACGTCCCGGTCGAGCTCTACGACGAGCGCTTCACGACGCTGATCGCCAGCCGCGATCCGGGCGATCCGACCTCGTCGGAGGACTCGCGCGCCGCCGCGCATCTGCTCACGGGCTGGCTCTCGGCGCACGATTCGCGGGAGGCCGGATAGCGTTCATGACGAATACGGACCACTGAATGAGCAGGCCACCCCGAGACGAGTCCGGTTCGGGCGGTGGGCGCTCGGCCGAGGAGCGCGAGCGCGCTCGCCTCGAGCGCGAGGCGCGCCGCAACCGATCGCAACCGGCCGCGCCGTCCTCCGCACGTCCAGACGCAGCACCGCAGACCGAGCATGCAGCCCCGACCTCGACAGCTCGCAAACCGCGAACGCCCAAGCCCGCCGCCACCCTCGGGCGCGCGCCGCAGCGCGCCGAGCCCGGGCCGCGTGCCACGCCTGTGCGGCGCGCCGAGCCGGCGCGCGACGCGCTGCGCCGCATCCAGCCCCAGCCGCCCGCGCCGCCCGCGGCGCCGGCCGGCGCGCTGGACGACGAGACCGAGCGCCCGATCGGCATCCGCAGGGTCCGCCGCGGGCCGCGGCCCGTGGTGACACGGCCCGGCGGCCACCCCGCCGGCCGGGCTCGGCGCCGGCAGCGCTCGAACGCGGCGCGCCTGCTGGGTCTGTTCGCGGTCGCCGTGTTCGCCGTCGTCCTGATGGGCGCGTTCCTGCTCTTCCAGCCGCTCGGCAGCACCGAGGGCGCGCAGGTGCAGGTCACGATCTCGCAGGGGTCCGGTGCGCGCGCGATCGGCGATCAGCTCGCCGATGCCGGCGTCGTCGACTCGGGCCTGTTCTTCAGCCTGCGCGCGACGCTGTCGGGCAAGCGCGAGCAACTGCGCTCGGGCCGCCACACGCTGCGCAAGGACATGTCCTACGGCAAGGCGATCGCCGCGCTCAGCGAGACCGACGTCAGCACGGCGGAGGCGACGGTCGACGTCACGATCCCGGAGGGACGCTCGCGGCGCGAGATCGCGCCGATCGCCAGGCGCGCCGGCCTGACCGGCGACTACCTGCAGGCGTCGCGGCGCTTCAGGGGCGCCCTGAACCCGTTTCGCTACGACGCTCCGCGCGGCACGCGCTCGCTGGAGGGCTTCCTCTACCCGGCGACCTACGAGCTGCGCCCGGGGGCGCCGGCCCGCGACCTCGTCGAGAAGCAGCTCGCGACGTTCAGGGAGCGCTTCGCGACCGTCGACCTGCGCCGCGCGCGGCGCAAGAACCTGACCGCCTACGAGGTCCTGATCATCGCGTCGATGATCGAGCGCGAGGCGCAGCTCGAGAAGGAGCGCCCGCTGATCGCCGCGGTCATCTACAACCGCCTGAGCGACGGCATCCCGCTCGGCATCGACGCCACGTCGCGCTACGAGCTCAACAAGCCCAGTGGGGCGCTCACCGAGTCCGAGCTCGACAGCGACTCGCGCTACAACACGCGCAAGCGCTCGGGCCTGCCGCCGACGCCGATCGGCAACCCCGGGCTGTCGTCGATCCGCGCCGCGGCGGCGCCCGCGAACGAGAAATTCCTCTACTTCGTCGTCAAGCCCGGCACCTGCGGCGAGCACGCGTTCTCGACGACGAACGAGCAGTTCAGCAAGGACGAGGCCCGCTACAACGCGGCCCGCGAGGCCGCGGGCGGGAGGTCGCCGACGACGTGCTGAGCGAGCGCTGGGCGGTGAGCCGGTTCGGCGTTCTCGGCTGGCCCGTCGGCCACAGCCGCTCGCCGGCGATGATGCGCGCGGCGGGGCTGGAGCGCTATCAGCGCCTGCCCGTCGCGCCCGCGGTCTTCGCCGACACCGTGCGCGCGCTGCACGGCGCCGGCTTCCGCGGGGCGAACGTCACGATCCCGCACAAGGAGGCCGCGCTGGCGCTCGCGACGAGCGCCAGCGACGCGGCCCGCGCGATCGGGGCCGCCAACACGCTCACGTTCGCCGCGGCGGGCGAGATCGTCGCCGACAACACCGACGCACCGGGCCTGATCGCCGCGCTCGGCGACCGCGCGGTGCGCTCGGCGCTCGTGCTCGGCGCGGGCGGCAGCGCCCGCGCGGTGGTCTGGGCGCTGACGCAGGCGGGCGTCGACGTGTCGATCTGGAACCGCACGCGGGCGCGGGCGGAGGGCCTGGGAGCGCGCGTCGTGGAGCACCCGATCGGCGCGGATCTGCTCGTCAACTGCACGAGCGTCGGGCTAGACCGTTCGTCCAGCGCTTTCAAGGACCTTCCGCTCGACGCCGATGGGCTTACCGAGTACGCGACGGTGGTGGACCTGGTCTACAACTCAGGCGGCACGATGCTGATGCGAGAAGCTTCAAAGCGCGGGATCGATGCCATCGACGGTCTGGAGATCCTCGTTCGGCAAGGCGCGTTGAGCTTCACCATCTGGACCGGCTGCGCCGCGGCCCCGTTGGACTCGATGCGCACGGCCGCGCGCGACAACCGACACGAAGCCCAATGCTCCCGAACCCGATCCCACTGAAACCGGTCCCGTCACATCCCGGCAGCCCGGACGGGATCACCAAGCCCCGTCACCCCGGCGGCCCGGCGCGCTTCTTGACGGACGTGATCGTCGATCTCAGTCTCGTCGAGCGCGACCGCGTCGCGTCCGCGATCGACGAGGGCCGGCGCAGCGGCAAGATGCCCGAGGACGTCCTGATCGAGCAGGGCGCGCTGACCGCCGAGGGCCTGTCGCGCGCCGTCGCCGAGCGCCACGGCCTCGACCACCTCGACCTCGGCACCTTCCAGCCCGACATGGTCGCCGCCAACCTCATCTCGATCGCCGCCGCCAAGCGCTACGAGGCGGTGCCGGTCGCGTTCATCGACGACCGCACGCTGCTCGTGGCGATGGCCGATCCGGCCAACGTGCTGGCGGTCGACGACATCGCGCTGCTGACGGGCAAGGAGATCCGCCCCGCTGTCACGAGCCGCGAGGACATCCTCGGTCTGATCGCGCGGCTGACGCGTCTGGACCACGTCTTCGCCGACGACTCCGAGGAGGAGGGCGAGCAGGGTCCGGCCGAGGTCGTCGACCTGCGCGAGTCCGCCGACGACGCGCCGGTCATCCGGCTCGTCAACCAGATCATCGCCCAGGCCGTCGAGCAGGGCGCGTCCGACGTCCACCTCGAGCCGACGGGCAGCGAGCTGCGCGTGCGCTTCCGCATCGACGGCGTGCTCGTGGAGTCCACGACCGTGCAGCGGCGGATGGTGCTCGGCGTCATCAGCCGCATGAAGATCATGAGCGACCTCGACATCTCCGAGCGGCGCATCCCGCAGGACGGCCGCGTCGGCCTGACGATCGACGGCCACAAGATCGACCTGCGCGTCGTGACGCTGCCCAGCGTCCACGGCGAGTCGGTCGTGATGCGCATCCTCGACAAGTCCAACGTCGTGATGGACCTCGACAAGCTCGGCATGGCCGCGCAGGAGCGCGAGCGCTTCGAGCGGGCCTTTCACCAGGCCTACGGCGCGGTCCTTGTCACGGGGCCGACGGGCTCGGGCAAGTCGACGACGCTCTACGCCGCGCTCGGGCAGCTCAACACGGTCGAGAAGAACATCATCACGATCGAGGATCCGGTCGAGTACCAGCTCGACGGCGTCACGCAGGTGCAGGTCAACCCGAAGGCCGGCCTGCACTTCCACACCGGCCTGCGGTCGATGATGCGCGCCGACCCCGACATCATCATGGTCGGCGAGATCCGCGACCGCGAGACGGCGCAGATCGCGGTCGAGTCCGCGCTGACCGGCCATCTCGTCCTCTCGACGTTGCACACCAACGATGCGGCCAGCGCGATCGCGCGGCTCGTCGAGATGGGGATCGAGCCCTTCCTCGTGGCGTCGGCGATCGACTGCGTCGTCGCCCAGCGCCTGGCCCGGATGCTCTGCCAGCACTGCAAGGAGCGCCAGATCATCACGTCGGAGCAGCTGCGCAACAACGGCATCCGCAGCCAGTTCGACATGGAGGCCTACGGCCCCCGCGGCTGCCAGCGCTGCAGCTTCTCCGGCTACAAGGGTCGCATCGGCCTCTACGAGGTGATGACCGTCAGCGACGAGATCCGCAAGCTCGCGCTGGCCCGTGCTCCCGGCCCTGAGATCGCCGACGTGGCGGTCCGCCAGGGCATGCGCCTGCTGCGCGACGACGGCATCGAGAAGGTTCGCAACGGCCTGACGTCGATCGCCGAGGTCACGCGCGTGACCGGCACCGGCGCGGCGCCGATCGAATCGCCCGCGTAGACCTACGTCGGCGGGCGCCTGCAGGACGGCGGCCGCTCGCGGGGCTGGCGTTGTCGGCGGTGCGCCCGGGGCTCGGGCCCGCACGTCGGCGTGAACGAGCGCCGTCTCGGCAGCGCCGGGCGGGCGGTCTGGCGCTGGTTCATCGCAGGCGTGAACGAGCGTCGTGTCGGCGGCGCGGGGCGATCGGTCCGGCGCTGCTTCACGCCTCGCCCGCGCCCGCCGGGCCGCGACCGCGACCGCATCGACGGCCGTCTGGGAGACCGCCCGCCGTCACGCCCAAGGCGGTGTCGGCGCCACCGCGAGCCACGAGCTCGCCGCGTCCGCCGCCTCCGCGGCCGCGCCCTCCTCCTGCGGCGCCGCGAGCCAGCCGATGATCGCGGGCCCGGTCGCCGCCATCGTCCGCGCCCGCGCGACCGGCGCCTCGACGCCGAGGTCGAGGCGGGCGCGGTGCTCGATCAGCTCCCACATGTCGCGGGCGCCGTGGGCTTCAAGGATCTCGCGGTCGGCAAGCACGTCGAGCGCCTCGCCGAGCTGGGCGATCAGCACGGGTGCCAGCGCGATCGTACGCTCGTCGACCCGCGCGCCGAGGTGCGCGCGGACGAGGTCAGCTCGCCGCTCGGTCTGCGCATCGTCGTCGGCGAGCGCGGCGAGCAGCGCCGCCCACAGCTCGTCGAAGCGCGCGTCGAACACGCGCTCGTAGGCGGCGCGCCGCTCGTCGCCGCCGAGGCGCGAGTCGCGGTGCAGCCAGTAGCGGTCCAGCGCCCGCGAGCCGCCTCCCGTCGCGCCGACGGGCAGCCCGCGCGCCAGCCACAGCTCGAGGATCCGCTCGACGATCTCAAACGGTCCGACCGGCTCCAGCGCCGCACCCGTGTACAGCGCCGCCGCGGCCTCGAGCTCGACGACGCCCACGGCCGAGCGCGCCTCAGGCGCCGGCGGCGGGCAGCTCGGCGGCCGGCTCGCCGGACGGCGGCTGCGCCGGCTCGCCGCCGGCGGCGGCCGCCCCGCCCGCCGGCACCTTGACCTCCGGCGCGCTGTCGCCGGGCGCCGATCCCGGCTCGAAGCCCGCGGCGCGGTAGGCGTCGTCCTGGTCGAGCGTCTCCTTGACGAGCAGCGCACGCGTCAGCGACTCCAGGCGCTCGTGCTGCTCGCGCAGCATCCGCAGCGCCCGCCCGTAACAGCCCTCGACGATGCGTCGCACCTCGCGGTCGACGAGCTCGCGCGTATCGTCGGAGACCGACGCGGCGCCGCCCGGGCCGTAGTAGTTCTCCTCGCCCGGGGCCGGGATCACCGAGACGAGGCCGATGACGTCCGACATGCCCCAGCGACCGACCATCTGGCGCGCGATGTGGGTGACCTGCTCGAGGTCGGACTCGGCGCCGGTCGTGACGTTGCCGTAGATGATCTCCTCGGCAGCGCGGCCGCCGAGGGCGCCGACGATGCGGCCCTCCAGGTAGCGTGCGTCGTAGCCGTAGCGGTCCGTCGAGGGCGACTGGAACGTGACGCCGAGCGCACGCCCGCGCGGCACGATCGACACCTTGCGCACCGGATCGGCGCCGGGCTCGAGCATGCCCAGGACGGCGTGCCCGGCCTCGTGGTAGGCGGTCCGCTCGCGCTCCTCCTCCGACAACGTGATCCTGCGCTCGGCGCCGAGCACGATCCGCTCGAGCGCGTCGGCGAGGTCCGCGGCGGTGACGTTCGTGTGGTCGCGCCGCGCGGCGATCAGCGCTCCCTCGTTGACGAGGTTGCGCAGGTCGGCGCCGACCATCCCGGGCGTCGTCGCGGCGATCCGCGCGAGCTCGACGTCGTCGGCGAGCGGCACGGAGCGCGTGTGGATGCGCAGGATCTCCTCGCGGCCGTCCTTGTCGGGCGGGTTGACGGTCAGGCGCCGGTCGAAGCGGCCGGGCCGCAGCAGCGCCGCGTCGAGCACCTCGGGGCGGTTCGTCGCGGCGAGCACGATGACGCCCTCCGAGCCGGTGAAACCGTCCATCTCGGTGAGGATCTGGTTGAGCGTCTGCTCGCGCTCGTCGTGGCCGCCGAAGCCGCCGCCACCGCCGCGCGCGCGGCCGATCGCGTCGAGCTCGTCGATGAAGATGATCGCGGGCGCATCCTTCTTGGCCTGCGAGAACAGATCGCGCACGCGCGACGCGCCGACGCCGACGACCATCTCGACGAACTCCGACGCGCTCAGCGAGAAGAACGGCACGTCGGCCTCGCCCGCGACGGCGCGCGCGAGCAGGGTCTTGCCGGTGCCGGGCGGGCCCGACAGCAGCACGCCCTTGGGAAACGCCGCGCCGAGCTTGCGATAGCGATCGGGGTTCTTGAGGAAGTCGACGATCTCCTTGAGCTCGTCCTCGACCTCGTCGATGCCGGCGACGTCCTCGAACGTCACGCGCGTGTCGGAGGCGTCATAGCGCTTGGCCTTCGAGCGCCCCAGCGCGAGCGCGCCGCCGCCGCCGGCACCGCTGCGGCGCACGAAGTAGAAGATCAGCGCCATGATCAGCAGGAACGGGCCGAACGAGACGAGCAGCGTCAGCAGCAGCGAGCGGCCCTCGTCGATCGGCCGGGCGTTGACCTCGACCTTCTTGTCCAGCAGCAGCGAGAGCAGCTCGTCGTCCTGGGCGAACGTCGGCCGGACGGTCTCGAACGTCTTCTCGGGCCCCTTGTCCTCGAACTTCACCGCCTTGCCGAACTCGCCCTGGATGACGTCGTTGCGGGCGTTGACCTCGTTGACGTTGCCCGCGATCACCTGGTCGCGAAAGAACGTGTAGGGAACGTCGAGGCGGCGATCCTCGCTCGTCGGGATCAGCTGCCCGAGGAGGATGTTCAAGACGAGCAGGACGAGCAGGAACTGCCAGAAGCGGCGCGAGCCGGGCACCTTCGGCAGGCGTCCGCCGCGACCGTTGCCGCCGTTGCGCTGCGCGGGGTCGCCACGCTCGCCTTCGACGCGCCACGGGCGTCGATCAGCGGACTCCTTGGGGCGCGTGCGCGTCTGAGGCTCAGCCATCCGTGCCTCTGATCATACGGTCGTCCATTTGGCGGGCATAAGCCGCTGCGGCGGCCGACGAAGGGCCGATAGCCCGCCGTAATGAGCCTTGACTTCGCCGATCTACTGCTCGAGGTGATCGAGCGCAACGCCTCCGACCTGCATCTGACGGCCGGAGCACATCCGACGGTACGGGTCCGGGGACGCCTCCAAGCGCTGGAGGAGTACCCCGTCATGACCACAGAGCAGACGCGCGAGATCGTCTACTCGATCCTGTCCAACGACCAGCGCCAGCGACTGGAGACCGATTGGCAGATCGACTTCGCCTACTCGATTCCCGATCGCGCCCGCTTCCGCGTCAACGCGTACTACCAGCGCGCGGCGATCGGCGCCGCCTTCCGGCTCATTCCGGCGACGATCAAGACCGTCGACGAGCTCGGCCTGCCGCTCGTCCTGCACGACCTCGCCAAGCGGCCGCGCGGCTTCGTCCTCGTGACCGGCCCGACGGGCTCGGGCAAGTCGACGTCGCTGGCCGCCGTGATCGACGAGATCAACGCCACGCGCGAAGAGCACATCATGACGATCGAGGACCCGATCGAGTTCCTCCACGGCCACAAGAAGTGCCTCGTCAACCAGCGCGAGATCGGCTCCGACGCGCAGTCCTTCGGAGCCGGCCTGAAGGCCGCCCTGCGCCAGGACCCCGACGTGATCCTCGTCGGCGAGATGCGCGACCTCGAGACGATCCACACCGCGCTGACCGCCGCTGAGACCGGCCACCTCGTCTTCGCCACGCTGCACACCCAGGACACGCCGCAGACGATCGACCGCATCATCGACGTGTTCCCGGCCAACCAGCAGCAGCAGGTGCGTGTCCAGCTCTCTGTCGCGCTGCAGGGGATCATCACCCAGCAGCTGCTGCCGACGGCCGACGGGGCGGGGCGCATCGCGGCCTGCGAGATGCTGCTCGCCACACCGGCGATCCGCAACCTCATCCGCGAGGGCAAGACCCACCAGATCTACTCCTCGTTGCAGACCGGCGCGAACATCGGCATGCAGACGATGGACGCAGCGCTGGCGACGCTCGTGCGCCAGGGCAAGATCACGCAGAAGCTCGCCGAGTCCCGTTCCTCGACCCCGGACGAGCTGCGCCGCCTGCTGGGCGCAGGGTCCTTCGCGGTGAACTAGGAGCCCCTGAATGAGCACGTACGTCTTCAAGGCGATCGACCTCGCCGGCCACCAGGCCAAGGGCGAGGTCGAGGCCGAGTCCAAGCAGTCCGTCGCCGACCAGCTCAAGCAGAAGGGGCTGATCGTCCTCGACATCGGCGAGAAGAGCGCCGCCAAGAAGGACATCGAGCTGCCGTGGGCCAACAAGATCAAGATCGGCGACCTGTCGATCATGACCCGGCAGCTGTCGACGATGGTCTCCAGCGGCATGACGATCCTGCGGGCGCTCTACGTGCTCGAGGCGCAGACGGAGAACAAGCGCCTTGCCGCCGAGCTCGTCGACGTGCGCAAGGACGTCGAGGCGGGGCTGCCGCTGTCGGACTCGCTGGAGCGTCACCCCAAGACCTTCAACCCGCTCTACGTCGCGATGATGCGCGCCGGCGAGACCGGCGGCGTGCTCGACGAGTCCCTGCTGCGCGATCGCCGACCAGCTCGAGAAGGAAGAGTCGCTGCGCCGCCAGGTCAAGTCCGCGATGGCCTATCCGATCGTCATCCTGAGCTTCGCGATGGTCGTCATGCTCGGCATGGTCGCCTTCATCGTGCCCGTCTTCGCGGGCGTGTTCGAGCAGATCGGCGGCGACGCGAGATGCCGGCGATGACGCGCTTCGTGATGACCCTCTCGGACATCGTGACCGGCACTGGTACGTGCTGCTGGCGGGCACGGTCGCGCTCGTGTTCGCGTTTCGCAAGTGGAAGAAGACCGACAAGGGCCGCGCGCTGTGGCAGCGCTTCCTGCTGCGGATCCCGTTCAAGATCGGCGACATCTTCCACAAGGTCGCGCTCGCCCGCTGGTCGCGCACGTTCTCGGCGCTCATGGGCGCCGGCGTGCCGCTGCTGCAGGCGATCGACATCACCAAGCAGACGGCGGGCAACATCGTCGTCGAGGAGGCGATGGACAACGTCACGGCGAGCGTCAAGGCCGGCGGCACGATCGCCCAGCCGCTGAAGGACTCGCCCGTGTTCCCCTCGATGGTCGGGCACATGGTCGAGGTCGGCGAGGAGACCGGCGCGCTGACGACGATGCTGTCGAAGATCGGCGACTTCTACGAGGACCAGGTCTCGGCCTCCGTCAAGGCGCTGACCTCGATCCTCGAGCCCGTGATGATCGTGTTCGTCGGCGGCATCGTCGGCTTCATCGTGATCTCCATGTATCTGCCGCTGTTCAGCGTCTACGACTCGATCAAGTAAGGGCCCCCCAGCCCTGACTTGTCGGCCGCGGGAGCCCGGTTTCGGCCGGGCTCCCGTCGTTGTTGCTGCGCCGGCGTCGCGTGCAGCCCCGCCCGCGCCCGCAGCGCTACCGTCTCTGCGTGCGGATCGCGACGTGGAACGTCAACTCGGTCAAGCAGCGCCGGCCGAGGCTGCTGGCGTGGCTGGACGAGCGGCGGCCGGACGTCGTGTGCCTGCAGGAGACCAAGCTCGCCGACGACGCGTTCGCTGCCCTGCTCGGCGAGGATCTGGCCGCTCGCGGCTACGCCGTCGCGGCGCACGGGGAAGCGACCTGGAACGGTGTCGCGATCCTCTCGCGCGCCGGCCTGGACGACGTCGTCGCGGGCCTGCCCGGCGCGCCGGGGTTCCCGCATCCGGAGGCGCGCGCCGTGTCGGCCACCTGCGACGGGATCCGGGTGACCTCGGTCTACGTGCCCAACGGGCGCACGCCCGACTCCGCGCACTACCGCTACAAGCTCGCGTGGCTTGCCGCGCTGCGCGAGCTGGTCGCGGCCGACCCGCAGCGGAGCGTCGTCTGCGGCGACATCAACATCGCGCCGACCGACGACGACGTCTTCGATCCCGACGCCTACGTCGGCCAGACGCACGTGACCGCACCCGAGCGCGCGGCGCTCGCCGAGCTGCAGGCGCTCGGCCTGCACGACGTCGTACGCGACCGCTGGCCCGACCACAAGCGGCTGTTCACGTACTGGGACTACCGCGCCGGCATGTTCCACCAGGACCTCGGGATGCGGATCGACCTGATCCTGGCGGGCGCACCGATCGCCGAGCGCGCGCGGGCCGCATGGGTCGACCGCCACGCGCGCAAGGGCACCGGGCCCAGCGATCACGCGCCGGTGATCGTCGATCTCGACGAGGCCCCCGACGGGGACATCGGGCCGGTCGTGCCGCCGCCCTCCGCGCCGCGGGCCCGGCGCGGCGCCAAGCGGCTGCCGCAGACGCCCTGAGGCGCGTCGCGGCTAGTGGACGCGTCCGTTGGATCGTTGGGCTCGTGGGTCGACCACAAACGGTCACCCGAAACCGCGGGCGCCGATCACCGCCGGGCGCTGCTCGTGCCGGCGGTCGTCTCGCTGTTCGGACGCTGGAACCGGTGGCTGCCGCCCGGCGCGTCACGGCTGTTGCGCGGCCGACCCTCACCCGAGCCCGTGGCGCAGGCGGGCGCAGCCTGACGCGCCGCACCTGCGCCTCATTGCCCCTGGAGGAACGCCAGCACCGCCGCGACCCGGCGGTGCGTTCCCGTTTCGCCAGGGCGGCCGAGCTTGGCCAGAATCGAGCTGACGTGCTTCTCGATGGCCGACTCGGACAGCACGAGCGCCGCAGCGATCCCGGAGTTGCTCTTGCCCTGCGCCATCGTACGGAGCACGTCGAGCTCGCGCGGGGTCAGGTCATCGAGGCCTGACCGCTCGCGCCGCGCGCGGCGCGCGACGAGCGCGTCGACAACGCGTGCGTCGATCGCCGAGCGGCCGGCGCAGACCTCGCGCAGCGCCCGCAGCAGCTCGTCGAGATCACCGACCGAGTCCTTCAGCAGGTAGGCGAGCCCGGCGGTGCCGTGCTTGAGCAGCTCGTAGGCGTAGGACTCGTCGGCGTGCTGTGAGAGGACCACGACGCCGATGTCCGGGTGCTCGGCGCGAATGCGATGGGCAGCGTCGATGCCTTCCATATGATGCCCCGGGGGCATGCGGATGTCGGTCATCACGGCATCGGGTTCGAGCTGCGCCACGCGACGGCGCAGCTCGGTCGCCGTGCCGACCGCATCGACGACCTCGACCTCGCCGGAGTCCTCGAGCAGCCGTCGCACTCCCTCGCGGACGAGGTAGTGGTCGTCGGCGATCACCACGCGGATCGGTTGATCAGACGACAGCGCGATCACCGATCGGCAGTCGCGCCGTCAGGCGGGTGCCCCGGCCTGGGGACGAGTTGATCGAGATCGTGCCGCCCACCGCCTCGATGCGGTCGCTCAACCCCCGCAGCCCGGAGAGCCGGACGGCATCGAGATCGAACCCCGCCCCGTCGTCGGCGACATCGACGGCCAGCTCGCCCTGCGACCGGATCATTCGCACGCGCGCGCGCTCGGCCGCCGCGTGCTTGAGCGTGTTCGCAAGGCCCTCGCTTACGAAGAAGTATGCGGCGCTCTCGATCTCGTCGGGGAAGCGCGCCGTGCGCATCTGCGGGTCGCATTCGATCGTCACTCCCAGCGGCAGTCGCGCCGAGCGGATCTCGATCGCCTCCACGAGCCCATGGTCCGACAGCACCGACGGGTGGATGCCCGAGGCGAACCGGCGTAGGTTCTCGAGCGCCTGACGAGCCTCGGACTGCAGGTCGCCGAGCGTCTCGCCCAGCCGTCCCGAGTCACGACCGAACTGGTTCTGGGCCAGACCGATCCTCGCGATCAGCGCCACGAGCTCCTGCTGCGCTCCGTCGTGGATGTCGCGCTCGATCTGCCGCCGGGCCGACTCCTGCGCCGCGACGATCCGCGACCGCGACGCGGCCAACTCGGCGGCCTGCGCCTTGATCTCGTCGAGCTTGAGACCCAGCTCGGTGGCCAGCCGCGCATTGGTGATCGCAAGCGCGGCCTGCGGCGCCAGCGTGTTCAGCTGCTCGTGGTCGGAGCCCTGCGCACGACCGCGGACCCGCGGACCGCACTCGATCTGCCCGAGCCGCTCCCCGGCGTGGACCAGCGCAGCCGAGAGCACCGGCCTCTCGGCAGCCGCCGGCGGCTCGCCGTCGACCACCGGCTCGGCGCCGTCGACTCGGATCCGGGTCCAGGCCACCCCGAGCCCCTCGCGTGCGTTCGTGGCGATCGCCGCCATCAGCTGCTCAAGATCGAGCGTGTGCTCGAGCGTCGCGCCGAGGCGCCGCACGAGCTCCTCACCGCTGATCGACTCACCGTAGGCCCAGCGCGCCGCCCGTCCGGCGAGATCGCGCCGGGCCGGCTCGAACAGCACCGTCACGACGATCGTCACCGCGATCGCCAGCTGCAGTCCGGCGCTCGAGGCGGCGAGTCCGAGCGCCGCCGCCATGCCGAGGTAGGCGCCGCCGATCGCGATCCACAGGGGCGCGTAGACGAGCGAACGGCGCATCGCACGGTCGACGTCGAACAGGTCCGGCTTGACGAGGCCGACGAGGACGGATGCCGGCAGGGCGACGAGCGCGGCGATCACAACCGGCTGGGCGACGGCCGATGACAGCACTCCAGACTCCTCCAGCGCGGCCGACACGGGCGCTACGAGCACCGCGAGAACCCCGTACAGCGGCCAGCGGATCTGCACCCGCTGCGCCGGACGCAGGCGGCGGTAGCGCAGGACGATGACGATCGCTCCGGCGAGCGGAGCGAGCGCGAGCGCGGCGTCCAGATATGCGCGCAGAGGGGCACCGAGCAACCCGAGCGCGCCGATGTGGACCGGACTCGCGATCTGCGGAAAGCCCGCCGCGGCGGATCCCTCGCCGGTCTCTGCGCCCCACGCGAAGACCCACGCCGGGTGCAGGGTCGGGCGGGCGAGCAGCAGCAGGATCGGCACGGCGACCGCCAGCCCGGCGACCGTGCGGACCAGTCGACGCTCGTAGCGATGGCCGT
Source organism: uncultured Solirubrobacteraceae bacterium (assembly GCA_963756465.1). Classification (GTDB taxonomy): domain Bacteria; phylum Actinomycetota; class Thermoleophilia; order Solirubrobacterales; family Solirubrobacteraceae; genus CADCVQ01. Next base: position 1,830,643 of record CAVWNK010000003.1, on the reverse strand, counting down.
ACTTCCCGTCGGGATAGACCGCCAGCAGCGCGATCATCGCGGCGCCCTCGGCCAGGCCGAGCCAGTGGACCGCGACGTTCGCCGGACCCAGCCACCATCCCCCGCCCGTGTCGTCGAACGCCAGCGCCAACCCGACCGCAGCGCTGATGAAGAGCGTGGCGGCGGCGCCGAAGGCCAGCAGGCGACGCGCGGCGAGATGCTCGGGCCGGATGCGGATCGCGATCACGCCCGCGGCGTAGGCGCCGAGAAACGGCGTGCTCCAAGCGAGGCCGGAGAGATCGCTGGCAAACATGTGCGCGAACAGCCCGACCGTCGCCAGCGCCCCGACCGCCCCGGCGACCAGCAGAACCCAGGTCAAGCGGCGGGAGGGAAACGCAGCCGACACGCGCCGATACTCGCGCACATCCGCGCCGACGTGAAGGGGGGCCCGCCTCAGGCGAGGGTGAGGAAAACCGCAATCCGAATCGGTGGATGAGCGGCGGCGAATCGGCGCTCAGCCTCGTTCCGCAACGTGCCCGCCACGCCTAGCGTCCCGATCAGTGGCGCGGATTGGCCCGCCACGGCAACCGAAGTCAGCCGAAGGGACACCTCATGAACGTCACGCCACGCGCCGCAAGATTCGGCGCCGGCCATGTCGCGGCCGCGGTTATCGCGGCCTGGATCGTCTACGTCCTCGTCGGAGGGCTGGAGGGAACCGGTCAGCACTTCCTCGTGCTCGGCGCGCTGCGGGTCGTGCTGTTCGGCGCCCTGCTCGCGTTCGCGGTCGCCGCCGGAGCGCACGCGGGGCGCCTCGGACGCGCTGGACTGGCCATCGCGGCGGTTGGGGCGGCCGCGTACCTCTTCGGCGGAGTCGGCTCGGTGGCGACAGATGGCTGGTCGTTCGACGTCTTCGCCGGCGATGCCGAGCTCGAGCCCCCGTGGTACGCCTACGTGCTCGGGCTGAGCGGGATCCTGTTTGCCCTCGGCACGATTCTCGTCGGGATCGCCGGACGATCGGGCGGTCGGCTCGCGGTCGCGGTGATCCTGGCCGGCGCCCTGTTCCCGGCGGTGTTCGCGCTGGAGTCGTCGCTCGGGTTCGCGGGCGCGCACATCGTCTGGCTCGTGCCGTGGATGGTGGTGGCAGCCGGGTTGATCGCGACACCGGCAGACCAGCGACGTCGCGGGTTGAAGCCGGCACCGGCGCGGTAGTGCCGCCGGTCGCCTCACGCGGCGAGCAGGCTCAACTCCGCGAGGCGCGCAGGCGGCGTCGAGCGCACCGGCCAGGTCGCCCGGTGGCTCGACGCCGGTCCCGTCGAGGCCGCCGCCTGCGACGTACGCCCGGATCGCGACCATCAGCGCTTGCGATCGCGATCGCGCGACGGCTGCACGCGCTTGGGCTCGCCGGGCATCTTCGGGTAGTCCGGGGGGTAGGGCATGTCGCCGCGGCCGTCCGCCTCGTCGCGCTCGTAGAGGTCCAGCAGCGGTTGCAGCGAGTGCGCGACGTCGTCGATCGCGGCGTGACGATCGCCGGCCTCGGCGAAGCGCGCGGGCATCGTCGCGACCGTGAAGTCCGCCGGGGCGACGTCGGCGAGCTCGTCCCAGCTGACCGGCGCGGAGACGGGCGCTCCGGGCTTGGGGCGGATGCTGTAGGCGGAGGCGATCGTGCGATCGCGCGCGTTCTGGTTGTAGTCGACGAAGATCCGCTCGCCGCGCTGCTCCTTCCACCAGTTCGTCGTCACCTGGCCGGGCAGGCGCCGCTCGAGCTCGCGGCCGAAGGCGATCGCGGCGTGGCGGACGTCGGTGAACGACCAGCGCGGCTCGATCCGGACGTAGATGTGGATTCCGCGGCCGCCGGACGTCTTCGGGAACCCGGCGTAGCCCAGGTCGGCGAGCAGCACGCGCGCCTCGGCGGCGACGCGCTGGGCGTCGGCGAAGTCGGTGCCGGGCTGCGGGTCGAGGTCCAGGCGCAGCTCGTCGGGATGCTCGACGTCGTCGCTGCGGACGGGCCACGGGTGAAACGTGATCGTGCCCATCTGCGCGGCCCAGGCGGCGACGGCGATCTCCGTCGGGCAGACCTCGTCGGCGACGCGGCCGGACGGAAACGCGATCCGCGCGGTCTGCACGTACTCGGGCGCTCCGCGCGGGATCCGCTTCTGAAAGAAGGCGTCGCCGCCGCCCTTCTCGCGCGTCGACAGGACGATGCCCGGGTGCACACCCTTGGGCCAGCGCTCAAGCGTCGTCGGCCGCCGCGCGAGCGCGCGCATGATCCCGTCGTCGACGGCGAGGTAGTAGCGCACGACGTCGAGCTTCGTGATCGCGGGCGTGCGCTCCGTGCTCGGGAAGATCACGCGGTCGGGACTCGACACGCGCACCTCCCGGTCACCAGCCTCGACGACCGTCGCCTCGGACGCAGCCATGCCGGGGAGTTGTAGTACATCCAGTCCGACGTTCTGCGCGCCGTCGCACCCGATGTACCCAGCTGCGCGTGGTCGTCAGAAGCTGCACAACGAGTCATCTTTCATGATCGTGACAACTGTTCCGCTGGAACGCGGGATGCAGCCGCCTCGCGCGACCGATGCTTGTACACACACGACCTACTATGAACGCGCCCGTCGCCTGGCGCAGGCAGAACTGCATCATCGAGAGGATTGCTGGACGCTCGCGGCCGATCACGCGCGCTGCCGCGCCGCGGTGCTCGGCGCATGCGCGGTCCGCGGACGTGCAGGCGTGACGGATGACACCACGCCGCAGTAGCGACGTTTTGTGTTGCCAAGCACAACCCGCCACGACGGGCCGGCGTGCCCGCTGGCTGCGCAGCCGTGTCACGAATGTGCTCGCATAGAACACGTTCACGACACGGCACCCCGGGCCGGCCCCGGCGCGACGGCCGCCATCACGAACAGCCACCCACTCATCGATGCAGGTTCTGCCCGCGTGACGGTGATCAGCACGCCTCAGCGATGCGTCACATCGGCCGCGGCCGATGCTCGTACAAGACCTACAACGACCGCGCCCGATGCTCGGCGGTATGAGGCTCGCTCGCTAGCGCTCCTGCCCGGCCGACGCGGCGGCCCGCCGCCGGCGCAGGTGGTTGACGCCGAACGTCGCGAGCATCCCGGCGACGACCAGCACGACCGTGCGCGCGCCGCCCTCCAGCGGCGAGTCGCCGGTCGTCATGTAGGCGACGGTCAGCGCCGCGAGCACGAGCGCCAGCAGGCCGAGGGCGAACGAGGCCGCGCCGCTCAACGTGAGCTTGCGGCGTAGGAGCTTCAGGCTCTTGCCGAGCTTGGCGAGCTTGATCGCCTCGCGAGCTTCAGGGTTGAACAGCTTGGCGACGATCAGCAGCCGCAGCGCGGGCGCGGGCGCGAGCGCGCGACGACGAGCAGCTCGAAGCGGTGGCCGTCGACCCACGCGCGGCGGTCCCGGACGACGCTCAGCATCACGATCACCTCGGCCATGAAGACGAGCCAGACGATCCAGTGGCCGGCGGTCTCGACGACGACGAGCGCGCCCTGCGGGTGGCTGAGGTGCAGCGCCAGTAGCGGCAGGACCGCGGCGGCGGCCGCGATCACGGGCGCCAGCAGGCGCCGCTCCCAGGCGGCGGCGCGCGCGCCGGTCGTCGCGAGATCGGCGATCGGCGAGTGCAGACGTCGCCGCCCTGTAGCGTTCGTGCTTCATGACAGACCGTCTCGGGCCCGACCGCACGAACGCGCTTCTGCTCGTCGTGGCGATGGTCACCGTGATGTGGCTGGTCGAGATCGTCGACGCGATCGGCTTCGGCGATCTGGACAGATACGGCATCCATCCGCGCGACGCCGGCGGGCTGCCGGAGATCGTCTCGGCGCCGTTCCTGCACGTCGGCTTCGGCCATCTGGTCTCCAACACCGTTCCGTTTCTCGTGATGGGCGCGGCGATCGCGCTCGGCGGGCTCGTCCGCGTGGTGCTCGTCACGCTGCTCGTGACGCTCGTCAGCGGCTTCGGGACCTGGCTCGTCGCGGCGTCGAACTCCGTCCACCTCGGCGCCAGCGGCGTCGTGTTCGGCTACGCCGCCTACCTCGTCTCGCGCGGCCTGTTCAGCCGCCGCCTGACCGAGCTCGCCGTCGGCGCGTTCGTCGTCGTCGTGTGGGGGATCGGCCTGCTGCAGGGCCTGCTGCCGCAGGAGCGGATCTCCTGGCAGGCGCACCTCTTCGGCGCGATCGGCGGCGTGATCGCGGCGATCGTGTTCGCCCGGCGCGAGGGCGGCGGGAGGGCGTCGGCCTGATCTGCTCGCGCGCCGCGTCCTGACCGCTCGGCGCTCGCGCCGCGCCGCTCGGCGCGTCAGGCGCAGCCCGCGACCGTCGGCTCGCAGAGCGCGCCGACATCGGGCGCGCGATCGAGCACGCGCGGCAGGCGCATGACGGCGAGCGCGCCGAGCAGGGCGGGCAGGCCGAGCTGGAAGGCGCGGTAGGCGAGGACCGCGGCGACGGCCGTGCCGAGGTCCGTTCCGTAGAGCACGAGCGCGGCGATCAGCCCGCCGTCGGCGCCGCCGACGCCGCCGGGCAGCGGGAGCAGGCCGCCGAGCTGGCCGAGCACGTAGGCCAGCGCCAGCACGCCGATCGGCGGCAGCGCGCCGAGCGCGGCGAAGGCCAACCCGAGGGCGGCGAGGTCGAGCACCATGAAGCCGATCGCGCCGGCGAGGATCAGCGGACTGCCGGAGCGCGCGAGCGCGACGGCGTCGCCGATCCCGGCGCCGAGCGCGGCGAGCACCCGGCCGGGGCGGCCGGCGCGGGGGCGGGCGGCGAGCCGCGGCAGCGCGAGCACGCCGCAGATCACGAGCGCCGCCGCGAGCGCCGGGCCCGCCGTCCACAGCAGCGCGCCGCCGGTCAGCGCCAGCGCGAGGCCCGCGATCACGGCGGTGAAGAAGTTCACCGAGCTCGTCAGCACGTAGAAGGCGACGGTGCGGCGCGCAAGGCGCTCGGTCGGCATGCCGGTTCTGCGCAGCGCCCAGGCGGCGAGCGCCAGGCCGCCGGCGCCGCCCGAAGGCAGCAGCACGTTCGTTGCCTGCGCGGCCATGCCGACCTCATAGCTCAGCCGCCACGGCAGGCGCCGGCAGAAGACGCCGCGAAACGCGGCGACGAAGGCCAGGCAGGACAGCATCTGCGCCGCCGCGGCGGCGACGAGCCAGCCGGGCGCGGCGTCGCTCAGGCGCTCGCGCACCTCGGCGAGGCCCGGCAGCGATGCGACGGCGACCGTGAGCGCCGCGAGCACCGCGGCAACGAGGGTGAGGCGCAGTGCGAGGCGGCGGCGGCCGGGGAGGAGGTCGACCGCCGCCGCCTCGTCAACTGCGAGGGCGGACACGGGGAGGGGTCCCATGCACGACGGCAAGCGTTACGCCCTGCCACCGGACGGTTCGGAAGAGCCCGTCGTGATCGATCGCGGGCACGATCGTCGTCCCCTCGACGTAGCTGGAACGCAGGACCGGTCGCATGGCGGCAGGCTCCCAGCCGGCGGTCGGCGCAGCGATGGGGTCTGCACGTGTCTGGGGGTGTGGCTACCCGCACCCCGCCGTCCGGTTCCAGCCGCGCCATTGCGCGCTCAGGCTCAGCCGTCGAGGTAGCGCAGCACCGCGAGCACGCGCCGGTGCCCGTCCTCCGCCGCGTTCAGGCCGAGCTTGGCGAAGATGCTCGTGACGTGCTTCTCGATCGCGCGCTCGGTGACGACGAGCTCGCGGGCGATCGCGTTGTTCGAGCGGCCCTGCGCCATCTGGCCGAGGACCTCGCGCTCGCGCGGCGTCAGCCGGTCCAGCGGATCGTCGCCGCGGCGGCGGCCGAGCAGCTGCGCGACGACCTCCGGATCGAGCACCGAGCCGCGCGCGCCGACGCGGCGCAGCGCGTCGACGAACGCGTCGACGTCGGCGACGCGGTCCTTGAGCAGGTAGCCGATCCCCTCCGCGCTGCCCTGCAGCAGCTCCAGCGCGTAGCCCTCGTCGATGAACTGCGACAGCACCATGACACCGACCTCGGGCATCTCGCTGCGGATCTGCTGGGCGGCGCGCAGGCCCTCGTCGGTCTGCGTCGGGGGCATCCGGATGTCGGTGACGGCGACCTGCGGCTTGTGCGCGCGGACCTTGCGCAGCAGATCCTCGGCGTCCGACGCCTGGCCGACGACCTCGAAGCCGGCGTCCTCGAGCAGGCGCGCGAGGCCGGCTCGCAGCAGGACGGAGTCGTCGGCGATGACCACGCGCATGGGCGTAGCCTCGCATCCCGAGCGTCAGGCTGCCCTGTACCTCACCGTTCGTCCAGTCCGATCAGGCGAGCAGCCGGTCCAGCGCGGCGCCGCAGACGTCGTGCTTGGCGACGAAGCCGCGCGCGCCGCTGCTCGTCGCGCGCTCCGGATACAGCGGATCGTCGGAGCTCGAGGTGACGACGACCGCGGCGCTGCAGCAGTCCGCGAGATCGCACGCGACCTGAAATCCGTCCATGTCGGGGAGGCGCACGTCGAGCAGCACGACGTCCGGCTGCAGCGAGCCCGCCGCCTGCAGACCGCTGGCACCGTCGCTGGCCTCACCGATCACGTCGTAGCCGTCGGCCCGCAGCACGCGGCGCGCGAGCGTCCGGAAGGCGGCGTGATCGTCGACGATCAGGACGGTCCGGGGCACGCAGCGATTGTCGACCCACATCGAAGCGCCCACAATACGGCGAGCACCTACCCGCGGGGTGGACAACCGAACCTCCGCTCGCGGCCCGATCGAGGCGCGCCGAGCGCGGCTCGACGGCTGCCCGGCCGCCCACTACGTTGCCTGGCAGAGGAGCGCACGGACGCGCCCGGTACGGGCCGATCGGCATGGATGCACACACGAAACGCCAGACGACATCCGACCGGCGCCGGGGGGGCGGCGATGAGGTCGGCGATCGCCGCGACGATGGCGACGCTCGTGGCGTTCGCCGCTGCGGCGCGCGCGCCCGCAGCGGGGGCGGCGGCGAAGGTCCGCTACGCGTCGCTGGCGGCGCTCGGGGTCCGAGTTGACCGGGCCGCGCTGGACGGCAGCCGGACGCGGGTGCGGATCCGCACGCGCCGTTCGGTCTCCGTCCGGCTCGCGCTCGTCCGTCGCGGCCAGGTCGTGCGGGCGTGGCGCGCGGTCCGCGTCGGGGCCGCAACGACGGTGCTGTCGCGTGGCACGCAGACGCGCGATCGCAGCCTGCGGATGCGCGTCACGGTCTCGCGCGGCGGCCGGCAGGGGCGCGGGACGCTCGCCCTCCTGCTCGTCGTGCGCCCGCCGGCGCCGGCACCGGCGCCCACGACGCCGGCGCCGGCGCCCACGACGCCGGCACCAGCGCCGTGACGCCGGTTCCCCGCGCCCGACCTCGCCATCGCGCTGTCGAATGCGTCGGTCCCCGAGAACGCGCCCGCGCAGACGGTCGTCGGTGCGCTGTCGAACGTCGATCCCGACGCCGGCGACACGGCGACGTTCGTGCTCGTGCCGGGCACCGGATCGCAGGACAACGGCCACTTCCGGATCGCCGGCACCCGGCTGGAGAGCGATGCGACGTTCGACTTCGAGGATCGCTCGAGCTACGCGATCCGCGTGCGCGGCGCCGATCGCGCCGGCGCAGCGGCCGATCAGGTGCTCGTGATCGCGGTGATGAACGTCAACGAGGCGCCGACCCTGATCGATCTCTCCAACGCGTCCGTCGCCGAGGGGCAGCCGGCGCCCACGATCGTCGGCGCGCTGTCGGACATCGATCCCGACGCCGGTGACGGCGCGACGTTCGCGCTCGTGCCCGGCGCCGGATCACAGGACAACGGCGACTTCCGGACCGTCGGCGCGGTGCTCGTGACCGCCGCCGTCCTCGACGCAGGCGCACAGCCGACCAGCGCCGCGATCCGCGTGCGCGTGCGGGACGGCGGGCTGACGATCGATCGACGTTTCGTCGTCACGATCGCGCCGGCCGACAGCAGGGCGGTCGCCAGCGTCTCCTTCGACGACGGACTGCACAGCCAGTACGCCAACGCGCGCCCGGCGCTCGTACGCAACGGGATCCCGGCGACGTTCTACGTCATCGGGGACGCGCTCGGTCTCGGTGGCGCGTACATGGACGCCGCCGCGGTGCGCCAGCTTGCCGCAGAGGGCGCCGAGATCGGCAACCACGCCCGGACGCATCCCGACCTCGCAACGCTGGCGCCGACCGAGATCCAGGCCGAGTTCGAGTCCGGGCAGGCGACGATCGCGAGCCTGGCCGGCGTGACGCCGACGACGTGCGCCTATCCGTACGGGTCCTACAACGCGGCTGTCGTCGCCGAGGCCGCGAAGCTCTTCGCGGCCTGCCGGACGACCGACGGCGGGCTGAACCTCGCGGCGGGCCTGCAGCCCCACCGGCTCGCGGTCTACAACGTCACCCACGCCACGACGGCCGACGACATCCGCGCAGCGATCGAGAACGCCGCCAGCATCGACGCGTGGGTGATCTTCACCTACCACGGCGTCCTGTCCGACGGCAGCGGGCTGGCGCCCGACAGCGGCGACGTCACGGCGGCGGCGTTCGTGGAGCAGATGGAGGCGATCCGTGAGTCCGCGATCACGGTCCGCACGGTTTCCGCGGCGCTCGCGTCGCGAACCGCGTAATCGCGGGCGCGGTCGCGGAGGCGCGGCTACAGTTCCACGCAGCCCCTCCGCCGATGGCGACCCGTGCTGCTACGAAGCCTCAGGACCCAGATCACGACCAAGGTTGTGGCGCTCAGCGCGGCCGCATCGATTCTGCTCGGGGCCGCGCTCGTGACCCTGATCGTCGCGGTCACGGGGCAGCGTGACGCCGCCCGCGTTGCGTTCGGCTCCCAGCAGGCGCTGAGCCTGGCCAACCAGCTCGAGAAGTCGCTGCTGTCGATCGAGAGCGGGCTGAACCGCTACGTCACGACGCGCGAGACGCGCTACCTCGCGACCGTCAAGCGCGAGCTGGCCGCCTACCCGGCGGCGACGCGCCGGCTCGCGGGGCTCGTGTCCGACGACCCCGGCCAGCAGCAGCGCGTCGCCGACCTGACCGAGGCGATCGTCGACTACGACGACTTCTGGGCGACGGCGCTGATCCAGATCGTCAGCGAGGACGGCTTCGACGAGGCCCGCAGCCAGGTCGAGACGAACGGCGGGCGCAGCCGCCTGGACCGGGTGCGAGCGCAGTTCGAGAGCCTCTTCGAGCGCGAGCGCGCGGTCATCCGCGCCCGCGAGGACGCCGCCGAGCGCGGCTCGGCTCGCGCGATCGGGCTCGGCATCGGCGGTCTCGTGATCGTCCTCGGGGTCGCGCTGGGGTTCACGCTGTACCTGCGCCGCTCCGTGCTGCGGCCGGTACGAACCGTCGCCGAGGCGACCGGCCAGCTCGCCGCCGGCGACCTGTCGACCCGTGTCCCGGCCGAACGCGAGGACGAGCTCGGCGATCTCGCCCGCGGCTTCAACTCGATGGCCGACTCGCTCGAGCTCGGGCGCGAGGACCTCGAGCGGACGAACGCCGAGCTGACGCGCTCCAACGCCGAGCTCGAGCAGTTCGCGTCGGTCACATCGCACGACCTGCAGGCGCCGCTGACGACGATCTCGATGTACGCCGAGCTGCTCGAGCGCCGCCGCGGCGAGCGTGAGGACGGCGACCTCGACCTCGTCGACGGCATCCGCGGCGCGACGCAGCAGGCGCGCACGCTGATCCGCGACCTGCTCGAGTACTCGCGCGCCGGCCGCGGGCACCTGAGCGTCGAGGACGTGCCGGCCGGCGTCGTCGTCGAGCAGGCGCTCGAGCAGCTCGCCGGCGCGATCGAGGCGACCGGCGCGCAGGTGTCCGTCGGCGAGCTGCCGGTCGTCCGCGCCGACCGCGCGAACCTCTGCCGGGTGTTCCAGAACCTGATCGGCAACGCAGTGAAGTTCACGGGCGAGGAAACTGCGCGTGTGAGCATCGAGGCGCAGCGAGACAACGGCGACTGGCGCTTCTCGGTGCGCGACAACGGGATCGGCATGAATCCCGACCATGCGCGCCGGATCTTCGAGCCCTTCCAGCGCCTGCACGGCGAGGACGACTACCCCGGTACGGGCATCGGGCTGGCCGTCTGCGAGCGGATCATCGGTCAGCTCGGCGGCCGCATCTGGGTCACGAGCAGCCCGGGCGCGGGCAGCGTCTTCTCGTTCACGCTGCCGGCCGGGTCGCGGACCGGCGCCGAGCCGCCGCGCGTGCGGGCGAGCGCGTGATGCCGCGCCGCAGCGCCGTCGCGCTCGTCGGGCTGTTGCTCGCGCTCACGCTCGCGTCCTGCGGCGGCTCGGACGGCGACGGCACGGACACGACCGACCGCGCGGTGTCCCCCGACGCGGCGCCGATCCGCATCGGCGCCAAGAACTTCACCGAGCAGTCGATCCTCGGCGAGCTCTACCGCCAGGCGCTGGAGGCCAAGGGCTACAGGGTCGTGCTGAAGGCCGATGTCGGCAGCACCGAGATCATCCACCGCGCGCTGCGGCGCGGGCGGCTGGACATGTACCCCGAGTACGTCGGCGTGCTGCTCAGCGAGGTCGCCGACGTGCGCTCGCGCCCCCGCTCCGACGCCGCTCAGTACGAGGCCGCCCGCGACTACGAGGCGCGGGCCGGCTACACGCTGCTCGCGCAGACGCCGTTGTCGGACAGCAACGCGCTCGCCGTCAAGCCGGAGTTCGCCAAGCGCCACGACGTGCGCACGATCGCCGACCTGAAGAAGCTGAAGGGCACGGTCAAGATCGGTGCGCTGCCGGAGTTCAAGACCCGCTTCGAGGGCCTCGACGGGCTCGAGGAGGTCTACGGCCTGCGCAACCTCGACGTCACCGCCGTCGACTCCGGCGAGCGCTACTCGACGCTCGACGGCGGTGGCGTCGACGTCGCATCGGTGTTCACCGCGGAGGGCCAGCTCGCCGGCAAGGACTACGTCGTGCTGGAGGATCCGCACGGTCTGTTCGCCTCCGGCCACGTCGCTCCGATCATCAGCGACCAGATCCTCGAGCGGCACGGCCCGGCGCTGCGGACGGCGATCGATGCGGTCTCGAAGGTGCTCACCACGTCGGCGATGCGTGAGATGAACGCGGCCGTCGATCTGGACGACCGCCTGCCGGGCGAAGTCGCGCGCGCGTTCCTGCGGGCCAGCAAGCTGCTCTGAGGTCTGCGCGCAGCGTCGATCACCGGCGCGCAAAACCGCTAGCCTGCGGCCCGTGGCGGCCATCATCCGGGTAGCGGTGTGCGACGACGCTCGGGCGGTGAAGTTCTTCCTGCGTCAGGTGCTCGAGGAGGAGGGCGACATCGAGGTCGTCGCTGCGACGAGCACGGGGGAGGAGGCGCTCGAGAAGCTCGCGAGCTGCGCGACCGACGTGCTGCTGCTCGATCTCGTCCTGCCCGACGTCCCCGAGCCCGCGAAACTCGTCGCGCGGATCCGCGAACGCTCGCCCGGCACGGCCATCCTGCTGATCTCGAACATGCCGCCGTTCAGCCTCGAGCAGGAGGCCGAGCGCCTGGCGGCCGACGGCTGGATGCCGAAGGCGGCCAAGCCGGCCCAGCTGCGCGAGGCCGTGCGCGCGGCGATCGAGACGGCCGCGGGGTAGCCGCCAGCGCCCCGCGCGTAACGCGGCGCCTGGCGCCGCGACCAACGCTTCGTGGACGCGCCGGGCTTCACGAACCTGCTGATCATCGTCGCCGTCGCGTTCGCGGTCCCGTTCACGCTCGGTCTGCTGCCGCGCGTGAAGCTGCCGAGCGTCGTGCTCGAGCTCGTGCTCGGAATCGTCATCGGCCCGGCCGTCCTCGGGTGGGTGACGATCGACGAGACGGTCTCGGTGATCGCGCTCGTCGGCCTCGTCTTCCTGCTGTTCCTCGCCGGCCTGGAGATCGAGTTCGAGCACCTGCGCGGGCGCGTGCTGAAGCTCACCGGCCTGGCCTGGCTGGCCTCGTTCGCGATCGCCGTCGCCGTCGCCCACGCGCTGCAGGGCGGCGGCCTCGTGCAGACCCCGCTGCTCGTCGCCGTGATCCTGTCGGCGACGTCGCTGGGCGTGATCATCCCGGTGCTCAAGGACGCCGGCGAGATCGCGACGCCGTTCGGCCAACTCGTCGTCGCGGCCGGCACGATCGCCGACTTCGGCGCGATCATCCTGCTGTCGATCCTGTTCACGGGCGAGGGCGGCACGACCGCGACGCTGCTGCTGATCGCCGCCCTCCTCGGCATGGCCGTGGCGCTCTACCTCGTGGTGACCGGGGCCGAGCGCTCGCGCCACGTCGCCGACGACCTCGTGCGCCTGCAGGACACGACGGCCCAGATCCGCGTGCGCGGCGCGATCGTCGTGCTGATCGCGTTCGCCGCGCTCGCCGAGAGCCTCGGCCTGGAGGTCATTCTGGGGGCGTTCGCCGCGGGCGCCGTGCTGACGCTCGTCGACCGTGACCGCTACATGACCCACCCGCAGTTCCGGGCCAAGCTCGAGGCGATCGGCTTCGGCGTCTTCATCCCCGTGTTCTTCGTCGCCAGCGGGGTGCGCTTCGACCTCGACGCCCTGCTGGCGAGCATGGACGCGATCGTCAAGGTGCCGCTGTTCCTGCTCGCGCTGCTGGCGATCCGAGGGCTGCCGGCGCTCGCCTACCGCGGCGCCATCGGCACGCGGCGCACCGTCGTCGCCGCGCTGTTGCAGGCGACGTCGCTGCCGTTCATCGTCGCCGGGACCGCGATCGGTCTCGAGCTCGGGCTCGTCGGCGGCGGCGAGGCCGCGGCGCTCGTCGCGGCGGGGCTGCTGTCGCTGCTCGTCTTCCCGCTCGCCGGCCTGACGATCCTGCGCGGCGGCTCGGGCTCCGGCTCGGGCTCAGCGCTCGGCGACCGCGACGTGCCGGTCGGGGCCGACGGTCAGCGCCCGCTTGCCGTCCAGTAGCTCGAGCAGCTCGTTGCCGACGACCTCGCGCCGCCAGCCCTGCAGCGTGCGGACCTCGGGCGGCGGGCGGCCGTCGCGCATCGCCAGCACGATCAGCTGCAGGTCCGCGCGCGCGGCGATGAGCTCGTAGGCGAGCTCCTCCTCGAGCGCGCGCGTGCGCACGAGCGCCTCGGCGAGGGCGATCACCGGCGCGTCGAGCGCGTCGGGCTGCGCCGGGCGCTGGCCGTCGACGGGGATCGGCGGGCGGCCACGGCCGCGCTGCACGGCCTCGAGGATCGCCTTCCCGCGGCGGCGCATCGTCGACTCGTTGATGCCGCGGATCTGCTCGAGCTGGCGCATCTCGCCGGGCCGCCGCTTGGCGACCTCGATCAGGCCCGCGTCGGACAGCACCGACGGGATCGGGCGATCCTGTGCCTGCGCGGTCTCCTCGCGCCAGACGACGAGCTCGCGGGCGATCGCGCGCAGCTTGGGATCGAGCGAGTTGACCCGCGGCAGCCGCGCGAAGATCGTGTCCGGGTCGCGCTCGTCGGTCGCGCCCGCCAGCGCGACGCACTCCTCGCGCGCCCACGCCAGCCGTCCGCGCGCGCGCAGGCGCTGCTGCAGCTCGCTCGCCGCCTGCAGGAGGTGGCGCACGTCGTCGCGGGCATAGTCGATCTGCTCGGCGCTCAGCGGCCGCGCGTCCCAGCGCGTGAAGCTCGCGCTCTTCTTCAGGCGCACGCCGAGCAGCTCGTGCAGCAGCGGCTCGTAGCCGAGCTGCGCGCGCAGGCCGGCGAAGCCGGCGGCGAGCTGCGTGTCGAAGAGGTTCGTGATCTCCGTCTGCCAGACACGCCGCAGCAGCGCGACGTCCTGGCGCCCCGCGTGCATGACGATCTCGATCGCGGGATCGGCGAGGACGGCGGCGAGGGGCGAGGCATCGAGCGCGTCGTCAAGCGGATCGATGACCTCGATCCGGACCTCGCCCGCAGCGGTCATCACCGCGACCTGGACGAGGCACAGGAGCGTGCGGTAGCGCCCTTCGCCCATGAACTCCGTGTCGATCCCCAGACGTCCTGTCTCGCGCGCGAGCTCGGCGAGCGCGGCGACCGCGCTGTTGCCGGCGAGATCGCTCAACTGCTGGATCTGACCGCTGCGGGCGCCGCCATCAGTCGTCGCCCCCCGAGGCGAGGTAGAGCTGGCGCAGCAGCCACACGGTGCAGGCGCCGACGATGACGACGAGGGCGTACAGGACGCCCGTGAAGCTCGGGTTGAAGACGATCGCGATGATCGCGACGACCAACAGCGCGCCGATCGCGGCTGGGGCGAAGTACTGACTCATGCGGCGAGCACCGTCGCTTCTGTCGGGAGGATGGATGGATCGAAGCGGGCCAGCAGCTCGGCGAGCGGCGGGGTCTCGCCGGCTCCGGCGAGACCGACCGAGCGAGCGAGATCGGCGCGCACCTGGGCGGGCGACTTGCCGGCGGCGACGCGGTCGGCGAGCGTGACGGCGCCGTGGCGCTTGGCCAGGCGGCTGCCGTCGGGACCGAGCACGAGCGGGACGTGCGCGTAGCCGGGTGCAGCGACACCGAGCCGCTGCGCCACGTACAGCTGGCGCGGGGTGGTCTGGATGAGGTCCGCTCCTCGGACCACCTCGCGCACGCCCTGCGCTGTGTCGTCGACGACCACGGCGAGATTGTATGCGGGCGCGCCGTCGTTGCGACGCACGACCAGATCGTCGACCGCGCCGGCCTGGGTCCCGAGCAGCCGATCGGCGAACGAGACCACCGCTGCGCCTGCGCGCAGCCGCAGCGCCGGATGGCGACCGCCGCGCTCGCGCTCGGCGCGCTGCGCGCGCGTCAGCTCGCGGCACGTGCCGGCATAGGCGCCCTCTGCCGGCGCGCCGTGCGGCGCCGATGCAGCCTCGCGGATCTCCGCCCGTGTGCAGTAGCAGCGGTACAGCTGACCGGCGGCGGCGAGCTGCTCGAGCGCCGCGTCGTAGAGCTCACGGCGCTCGGACTGGCGCACGACCGGCCCGTCCCAGTCCAGCCCCAGCGCGGCGAGGTCGGCGAGCTGCTGCGCGGCGACGCCGGGTCGCACGCGCGCGCTGTCGAGGTCCTCTATCCGCATCAAGAAGCGCGCTCCCTGCGAGCGCGCGAACAGCCACGCCAGCAGCGCGGTGCGGAGGTTGCCGAGATGCAGCGTGCCCGTCGGCGAGGGCGCGTAGCGGCCGGTCGCGATCAGGCTCACGGTCCAGACAGTAATGCCCGGCCGGAGGGCTCGGACGATCGCCGAGCCGCCGCGCTGGCGCCCGTCAGCGCGCGCGCGCCGTCGGGCGCGCCACGAGCCCGGACTCGTCGCCGATCGGGGCGACGCTGACCATCGGGTGCTCACCGGTGCGGACCTCGACGATGACGCCGCTCGTCGTCGCCAGCAGCTCGCTGACGCGGCGGCCGACGATCAGGCGGTCGACCTCCGAGACGCCGGCGGCGGACAGGAAGCGGTCGAGATCCGGGGCGTCGATGTCGAGCACGTCGAGCTTGAGCTGCTCGATTCGCGCGGCCGGCGCGGTCGCGCCGGGCGAGGCGTGCAGCAGGACGGCGGCGAGGTCGTCGGGGACGCGATCGGCGCGCGCGACGACACGGTCGAGGATCGCCTTCGCCGTCGCCTCGGGGCCGAGCTCCTGAAGCCATGCGGCGAGCCGCTCGGGACCGAGCGGGACGCCGTCGATGCGGGCCTCGAGCAGGCCGTCGGAATAGATCATCACCGACACGCCCTCGGGCATCGGCAGCACGGTCTGGCGCTGCCCGGTCGGGAAGCCGACGCCGATCGGCGGGGCGGAGGAGACCGTGACGGGCTGATGGCGGCCCGGGCCGACGACGATCGGCGGCGGGTGCCCCGCGCTCGCGTAGGTCAGGGTGCCCTTGGCCGGGTCGTGGATCGCCGCGATGACCGTCGCGAAGTCGTCCGACAGGCGCCCGTCGAGCGAGCGGCCGGCGATCGCGATCGCCTCGCGCGGGGAGAGCCCGGCTTCGAGGTGGGCGCGCACCGTGAAGCGCACGAGCGTCGTCTTGGCGAGCGCCTGGCGACCGTGGCCGGAGACGTCGCCGAGCAGCAGTCCGACGCGTCCGTCGGGCAGCGCGAAGGCGTCATAGAAGTCGCCGCCGGCGGCGGGACCGTCGGCGGGGCGGTAGGCGACCGTCGTCAGCAGCGCGCCCAGGCGTGCAGGGACGGCGGGCAGCAGCGCCGCCTGCAGCAGGCCGATGTCCTCCATCAGGCGCTCGCGCTGTCGTTCGAGGCGGCGCGTGCGGGCGGCCGCGAGGATCGAGTTGACGCCGAGCGCGAGGACGAGCAGGGCGAGGACGGCGAGCGCGTACTTCGCCCAGTCGGCGAGCACCTCGGCGACGGACTGCTCGCTCGCGCCCGCGCTCGCGACGGCCGAGAACGGCGCGACGTTGCGGCGCTGCGGCTGCGGCGCGGAGGACTCGCTGTCGCCACCCGGGCGCACGCGCGTGATCGCCTCGGTCGCCTGAGGCGCGAGCGGGGCCTCGATCGCGGGCGCCGAGACCGCGGCGCCGGTCGCGGTCGGCGTCGCGGCGCCGGTGCCGGTGCCGCCGGCGCCCGTGGGCGGAGCCTGCGGCGACGGGCCGCCGAACACGTTCGAGCGGGTCGCGCCCGCGTCGGGGTTGCCGGCCGGCGCCGAACCGGTTCCGGCGGCAGGAACGACGGCGGTGTCCGTGCCGCCCGATTCGCCGGTCGCCCGGGCTCGCGGTCGGTGCGGTCGCGGCGGGCGGCTTGATCGCCACGGCGCCGACGGCGGGCTGCTCGCCCGCGGGCGAGGCCGCGGCGGCGCTGCCGTCACCCGGCCCGCCGCGAGCGGTGTCGGGAGCGGCGCCGGGGTCGCGCGGGCCCGCGGTTGCGTTGGACTCCCCCGGGGCCGGCGTCGGCGGTGGCGCGACGGGCGTCTCAGGTGGCGGCACCGGCATCGCGGGCGGCGGTGCGCCGGCGGCGCTGTCCTCGGGCGGAGCGGATGCGATCGGGTCGACGCTCACGCTGGGGTCTGCGGGCGGCGGATCGGCCGGCGGCCCGGGTGCGGGATCGGCCGCGGCGGTCGGCGGCGGCGCCGGGTTGTGCGCGGCCCGTGCCTTGGCGCCCGAGCGGGTCGGCCGCGCGCTGATCTTCTTGGCTGTCGCGAGCACGTTGGCGCGCTTGGCCTTGGCCTTCGCCTTGGCCTTGGTGGCGGCCGCAGCCGCCGCGCTCTTGGACGTGCGCTTGCCGTCTCCGACCGCGGGCTGAACAGCGAGCGCTGCGACGAGCAGCGCACATACGAGCATCTCGAGGTGCGATCGGCGGCGGTTCATGGTCATGAGATCACGCCCGCACCCCAAGCGCGAGCCCCTTCCCGTCGGCATCCTTACCCCCCGGCATGCCGTCCATTGTGCCGACGCCATGCTCGCAAGTCCAGCATCCCAAAGCCGCCTTCGTGCAGGAGTTCGGTGCGGAGCTGCGCAGACGTGTTGCAGGATCCTGCAACACCGGCGGGCCGCCGCCGGGCAACCGATCGACTAGCGTGGCCGGTCGCGATGGCCGCCACCGACGACACCAAGCCCGGCGAAGCGCTGCCCTGTGCGCCCTGTCGCGCCACCGGCAAGGTGATCTCCAACCTCGGCGGAGCGCCGCAGCAGGTCACGTGCCCGTGGTGCGAGGGCGGCGGCGTGCAGCTGCCGCAGCACAACGCGCAGGACGCGCGCAGCGCCGCCGACGCCCCCTAGCCGTTCAGGCCCTCCTGAGGGCCCGAAGTCGATCGTCCGTCCAGAAGCCGGACCCGCGCTGGTCGTCGGAGCGACCGCGGGCCGATGACGCCAACGTGCAACAGCCCAAACACCTCGTCGCAGAGGGCAAACCGCTCGTGAGGGCGGGCGACGGAACTCCCGTCATTCACCAGCGCACCTGCGGCAACGCGACGGCCTGCACGTCTTCATCAAACGGATCCTGGAGGGATCATCTCATGCTGCAGAACCTGCGCAACCGCGCGTCGGACGAGTCGGGCTTCACGCTCATCGAGCTGCTCGTCGTCGTCCTGATCATCGGCATCCTGGCCGCCATCGCTCTGCCGACGTTCCTCGGTCAGCGCACCAAGGCGCAGGACTCGGCCGCCAAGTCGGACGTCCGTAATGCCGTCTCCCAGATGGAGTCCTGTCTCGTCGACGCGACCGTCCCGGCCGACTGCTCGACGAACGCCGAGGTCACGGCGTTCGCTGCCGTCACCGCGTTCGGTGGCCAGAACTCCTACACGCTGCAGGCGACGTCGAAGTCCGGCAACACGTTCAACATCGCCAAGACGTCGGCGGGCCAGTTCACCCGCAGCTGCGCCACCGTCGACACGGGCGGCTGCCCGGCCGGCGGCGCCACCAGCTGGTAGCACCGAGCACCTCGCTCACAACAGCAGCACCGACGATCAGGGGCGGGCCTTCGGGCCCGCCCCTCGTCGTTGCAGGACACATGGACGGGCCGCAGCCCCGGCCCGTCCATGTGTCCACCCTCATCGCCAACGCGATGACGCGACGGCGACGTCCGCCGATAGGCCCGCAGATGCACAAGCCCACGATCACCCGCAGCGTCCGGCCCGCTGACGAGGACGGCTTCACGATCATCGAGCTGATCGTCGCCTCGTTCGTGCTGCTCGTCGGGATCCTCGGCGTCCTCGCGATGCTCACCGGAGCGCTTCGCACGACGACCACGAGCAACACGCGCGTCGCCGCCACGAACCTCGCACGCGAACTCGGCGAGGCCGCTCGCAGCCTGGACTACGACGACCTCGTCGCCTCGGTCGCCAGGACGCGGCTACAGGCGCGCGGCTACGGCTCCGGGACGCCCTGGACGATCGAGCGCCGCGGCGTGACCTACACCGTGGGCGCGACCACGTGCGCGTTCGACGATCCTGCGGACGGCTACGCCGCGACCCCGCCGTCGAACGCATGCACGGCGAACGCGGCCGGGACGGACTCCAACGGCGACGACTTTCGACGGGTGACGTTCGCGCTCGGCTGGGGGACGGGGTCCGGCGCCGGCTCGATCTCGCAGTCCACGTTGATCGTCAACCCGACCGGCGGCCTCGGCGCCCGCATCCTCACGATCACGCCGCTGACGCAGACGATCACCGCCAACGTCAGCAGCGCGAGCGTCCAATGGACGACGACGCCCGCGCAGAGCCTGCACTGGGAGATGGACGACGGCATGAGCGCCGGCGATATCAGCGGTTCGACGAGCTTTGCGGCGTCGTGGAACATCGGCACGTCGGGCAGCGGCACGGAGGTGCTCGACGGTTCGTACACGATGACCGCGCGGGCGTTCGACGACCGCGACATCGCCGGCGAGGCCAAGCGCGCCGACATCGTCCTCAACCGCCGCGCGCCGTACGCACCGGCGACCTTCGCCGGCGGCCATGACACCCGCCTCGACGGCTGGGTCGACTTGCAGTGGTCGCTGAACCGCGAGCGCGACATCCTCGGGTACCGGGTCGTCTGGGCCGGCCCCGACGCGACGGTCGGAAACGGCGACGACGAGCAGGTCTGCCCGGCGCCCGCCGTCGGATCGATGCTCTCGCGCGAGACGAGCAGCTGTGCGGACTTCTCCCCGCGGCCCGGAGCCCAGACCTACTACATCGTCGCGATCGACCGCGACCCGACGAACAACCTGCGCCAGGGCACCGCGCGTACGCTGAGCGTCGGTGCGGCGGGCGCCCGCCCCGGCACGCCGACCGATCTCACGGTCGCGACGGTCAACAGCGCGCCCCGGCTGACCTGGACCGCGCCCGGCGGCGGCGTCGCCTTCTACCGCATCTATCGCGACGACGCCGATGGCAACCCGGCGACGGTCGCGTACGGCGACCGCTACGACACCTCGACGGCGACCGCGTTCACCGACTCGATCGCCGGGACCGTCGCCCACTCGTACTGGGTCACGGCGGTCGGCAGCGACTTCAACGAGTCCGATCCGGTGGGTCCGGTCACGTGGACGCCATGAACCTGCGCGGCGAGCACGGCTTCACCCTCGTCGAGCTGCTCGTCGTCATGACGATCTCGATCGTCCTGCTGTCGGCGACGCTCGTGACGTTCAACAGCCTGCATCGGGTCGAGCACGACAACGACGCCCGCCTCGACAGCGTCGAGCGCGCGCGCAACGCGCTCGACCTCCAGGCGCGCCAACTGCGCAACCTCGGCAAGCGCCTGAACAACACGCCGGTGATCGACACCGTCGGCCCCTACGACCTGATCTTCCAGACGTCGGACCCGTCGCGGACGTGGGTGCGCTACTGCCTGGACACGACGAACTCCCCGTCGTCGCCGTCGCGCGGCCGGATCTGGACGCAGGAGCTGTCGCTCGGGGCGGCCGTCGCGACCTCGCCGGTGACCGCGGCCATGCGCAGCGGCTGCCCCGCCGGCGCGTCGCCGGGCTACACGAGCGCGGGATGGACGTCGACCGAGGTCGTCGCCGACGACGTGACCAACCGCATCGGCGGCCAGGATCGCCCGCTGTTCAGCTACGCGTGCACGAGCGGGACGACATGCACAGCGAGCCCGAGCACCTACGACCAGGTCATCAACATCACCGCCCAGACGATCGTCGACACGACGCCCGGGAGCCGCGCCGCCGAGCAGCGCGTGGTCAGCGGCGTCTACCTGCGCAACCAGAACCAGGTCCCGGTCGCGAGCTTCGTCGCGACGCCCGGTTCGACCTCGCGCAACGTGCTGCTCAACGCGTCGGGCTCCAGCGACTACGAGGGCCGCACGCTGAACTACTACTGGTTCAAGCAGACGCTGCCCGTGACCGCCTCGATCGACTGCGCAAACCCGACCATCACCGGCACCGGCTCGCCCCGGACGTTGTGGGGTGCCAACGGCTTCATCGGCGACAGCATCACGCTCAGCCACACATTCCCTGCAACCGACGGCGCCGCCGGCACGACCCGCAACGTCGGGCTCGTCGTCTGCGATCCGGGCGATCGCTTCGCGACGGCCGGCATCAGCCCGACAATCGCCGTCGCGATCCCGAACTGAGGAACCATGGACCGCAGCCTCCGCAGCGACGAGGGATGGATCCTCGTGACCTCGATCATCATGCTGACGCTCATGGTGAGCATCGCGCTCGCCTCCTACGCGTTCGTCGACACCGGTCAGCGCCGGGCGCTGGACCAGCGCCAGCGCGAGTCGTCGCTGAACGTCACCGAGGGCGTGCTCTACAGCCAGGGCTTCGCGCTGTCGCAGCGCTGGCCGGGCAACGCCACCGCGGGCGCGGCCATGCCGGCGACCTGCACCCAGACCGAGCAGGAGGCCGCGCTGCAGCAGTTCTGCCCGACGCCCGGGACGCTCGCCGCCGCCAACGGCTCGGCCGCGAGCGCCAACTTCGCCAACGTCGACGCGCTGGCGAGCGTGTCCTGGACGACGCGCGTGCGCGACAACGGCGGCCCGCTCGCGACCGCCTACATCGCCGGCTCGCCCGCCGAACAGACGCAGACCGGCAACCACGTCAAGACGGGCGCGGCGTACAGCTGTCCCGGCCCCTGCAAGTGGGACGCCAACGGCGACCGCCAGCTGTGGGTCGAGGCGCGCGGCATCGTGCGCGGCAAGCCGCGCAACGTCGTCGCGCTGCTCAAGCGCGAGCAGTTCGCCGAATCGTTCCCGCGCAACGGCGTCGTCGCCGGCAGCTTCGAGACCTCCAACCAGGGCAACAAGACGATCATCGACTCGTCCGGCTCGCAGGTCGTCGTGCGCTGCACGTCGACGAGCGCCGACTGCACCGACTACAACGCGGACAAGAACCAGGTGCTGCCGTCCACGATCGTGCGCGACGCGAACTACCCGCCGGCGATGAGCGACGCCCAGCTTGCACGGTTCAAGACCGCCGCCCAGAGCGCGAGCCCGCCGACGTACTACACGTCGTGCCCGGCGACGTACACAGGCGCCGTCGTGTACGTCGACGTCCCGGCGACGACCGTCTGTGGCGACTCCAACAACGCCATCTACAACTCCGCCCAGTCGCCCGGCATCATCATCATGCCGCGCGGCGCGATGGGGGTGCTGAAGGGCTCCTACCACGGGATCCTGTACCTGCGCAACGAGCAGAACTCCTCGGGCACCGTGCTCGAGCTCGGGGCGAACTCCGAGGTCTTCGGCGGTGTCGCGATCGACGGGCCCGGACATCTGATCGTGGGCCAGGCGAGCGGCAACCTGGCGACGATCACGTTCGTCGACAACGTCTTCAACTCGCTGTCGAGCTTCGGCACCACGGGCCTGGTCCAGAACACCTGGCGCGAGCTGCCCGTTTCCTGATCTGTCCGCGTGCTCGGGGCGCGTTCAAGCCGGTTGACGCGCCCGCCGATACGCGACGTACCGCACCGCCTGCGCCTTCCACGAGACTGAGGACGTGTCAATGCCCGTCGCCCTGCCGTTCGCCGCCACGCTCGGACTGATCATCGGGTCGTTTCTGAACGTCATCGCCCACCGCATGCCCGGCCGCATGTCGCTGGCGTTGCCGGCTTCGCACTGCCCGTCATGCGAGGTCCCGATCAAGCCCTACGACAACGTCCCGGTGCTGTCGTGGCTGATCCTGCGCGGTCGCTGTCGCAGCTGCAGCGAGCCGATCAGCGCCCGTTACCCGATCGTCGAGGCGACGACGGCCGTCCTCTTCGCCGCCGTCGTCGCGGTCCACTACAGCGACGCCGCCGCGCTCGTCATGGGCGTCGTGCTCGTCGCGTTTCTCGTGCCGATCGCGCTGATCGACCTCGATCACCGGATCATCCCCAACCGGCTGACGCTGCCGGCCGCCGTCCTGGCGATCGTGCTCGGCACGGCGCTGGACCCGGGCGGACAGGTCGAGCGGCTGATCGCCGGCGCGGCGGCCGCTGCCCTGCTCGGGATCCCGTCGTTGATCAACCCCCGCGGCATGGGCATGGGCGACGCCAAGCTCATCGGCGTCCTGGGGCTGTTTCTCGGCGCCGCCGTCGCGCCCGCGTTCTTCGTGGCGTTCCTCGCCGGAACCGCCTTCGGCATCGCGATCATCGTGCGCAAGGGCATGACCCAGGGTCGCAAGACGGCGGTGCCGTTCGGCCCGTTCCTCGCGCTCGGCGGGCTCGTCGGCGTGCTCGCAGGCAACGAGCTCGTCTCGCTGTACCTGACGGCCTTCTGATCGATCGCAGACTGCGGGCGCGGCGCGTGAGGCGGGCTTCGGCCCGCCTCACGCCGTTAAGCGGCGCGACGTCCGTCAGCCCGACTGGACATTCGAGCGATCTTGCCGGTTCGCATTGCGACGTTGCCGAGCGCGTGCCGATGTCGGTCTCGTCAATGGGACGCTCACGCTCAACATCATTCGTCGGACTCACCATCGAGCCCGGACGCGTCGCTGCCGCTCACGTGAGCGTCAACGGATCCATCGTCATCGAAGACGGTGGACGTGCCGAGCTCGAGCCGGGCACCGTACGAGACGGCGAAGTCGCCGACTCCGAGGCCCTGGCCGAGGCGCTGCGCTCGCTCTGGAGCGAGCACAAGAGCCTCGACAAGCGGGTGCGCATCGGTGTCGCCAACGCGCGCATCGTCGTTCGCACGATCCATCTGCCGCCGATCACCGATCCCAAGCAGCTCGACAGCGCGGTTCGCTTCCAGGCCGCCGACGAGATCCCGATGCCGCTCGACGACGCGGTGCTCGACTACCAGTCGCTCGGTGTCGTCGACACGCCCGACGGGGCGCGGCAGAAGATCGTCCTCGTCGCCGCTCGCCGGGAGATGATCATCGACACGCTGACCGCCGCGCGCGCCGCGGGTCTGAAGCCGATGGGCATCGACCTCTCCGCCTTCGGGATGGTTCGCGCCCTCAAGAGCGCGAGCGCCGACGACGGCCCCGAGCTGTTCGTCTCGGTCGGCGGGCTGACGAACCTGGCGGTCGCCGACCGCGGCATCTGCACCTTCACGCGCGTCGCCGGCAGCGGTCTGGAGACGCTGGCGATCGACCTCGCCGAGCGCCGCGAGCTGACGCTCGAGCATGCTCGCATGTGGCTGCATCACGTCGGCCTCGAGACCGCCGTCGAGGAGATCGACGGGGAGGACGCGATCGTCGCCGACGCGCGCTCGATCCTCACGACCGGCGTCCGCCGCATCGCCTCCGAGGTACGCGCATCGCTGGACTTCCATCAGGGACAGGTCGAGGACGGCACCGGCGTACGCCGCGTCGTGCTGACCGGGCCCGCAGCCGCCCTCGCCGGATTCGCCGCCGCGCTCGAGGCCGAGCTCGGCCTCGAGGTGCAGGAGCGCGTCGTCGCCGGCGCCCAGGGCACGAGCCTCAGCGTGCTCGACGCCGCCTGCCTGAGTGTCGCGGCCGGACTCGCGGTCGAGGAGGGCCCTAGCTCATGAAAGCCGTCAACCTCATTCCCGCGGACACGCAGCGCTCCGCACGCACGCGTGCGCTCAGCTCCGGCGGCCCGATCGGCGCCTACGTCGTGCTCGCCGTTCTCGCCGTCGCGGTCGTGATGGCCGGCGCATGGTCGCTGGCCGACAAGCAGCTCTCCGAGCGCCAGAGCGATCTGGCTCGCGTCGAACGCGAGGCGCAGGCAGCCGAGGCGAAGTCCCAGGCGCTGGCCCCGTATCGGGAGTTCGCCGCGCTGAGCAAGGCCCGCGTGGAAACCGTCGGCGGCCTGCTGGACGGCCGCTTCGACTGGGCGCACAGCCTGCGCGAGGTCGCCCGCGTCGTGCCCGCTGACGTCGACCTGACGTCGCTCGTCGGCAGCGTCTCGCCGACCGCGAAGGTCGAGGGCGCAGGCGGCTCGACGCTGCGCGCGGCGCTGCCGGTTCCCGCCGTGGACCTCATCGGCTGCGCGAAGAGCCAGGCGCGCGTCGCCACGCTCCTCGCCCGCCTGCGGGCGATCGACGGCGTCCAGCGCGTCACGCTCGCCAGCTCGGAGAAGAGCGACTCGGCGTCGCTGAACGCGACCGACTGTCGCAAGACGGCGACGATGCCGCAGTTCCAGCTGACCGTCTTCTACAAGGCGCAGGACGGCATCGTGCCGGCCGCGGACGCCGTCGCAGGCGCCGCAACCTCGACCACGGCGGCCACCGCCGCCCCCACGACGGCAGCTGCCGGAGGTGCAAAGTGAGCGCTCAGATGCGCATCGTCGCCGGCGTCGCGGCCGTGATCGCGGTCATGGCCGGCTTCTGGGTTGTCGTCCTCGCGCCCAAGCGCGCGGACCTGACCGCCGCCAAGGCCAGCATCGCCGCGGCGGAGGCACGCCGCGACGCTGCCGTGGCGTCGGCGACGCAGGCCGAGCAGGCCAAGTCCAGCTACCAGCGCGACTATGCGACGGTCGCCCGTCTCGGCAAGGCCGTCCCGGCCGACGACGACGTCGCGTCGCTCGTGTACCAGCTCGAGACGATCGCCCGCGCCAACAAGATCGATTTCCGCTCCGTCAAGCTCACGGGCACAGCCGCAGCCGCGCCGGCAGCGGCGCCCGCCGCCGCCGCCGCCGCGAAGGATGGCGAGGCCGCCTCGGCCGCCCCGACGGCGGTCGCCCCGGTCGTCACCCAGCCTCCGCCCGGCGCGGTCGTCGGGCCGGCGGGGCTGCTGACGGTGCCGTTCACCTTCAGCTTCGACGGTGACTACCTCAAGCTGCAGCGCCTGCTGAAGGCGATCAACGGCCTCGCCAAGCACGACAAGCAGCGCATCAGCGTGCAGGGTCGCCTGCTGACCGTCGACGGCTTCGCCCTCGCCGCCAGCTCGGCCGGCTTCCCGAAGCTCAAGGCCGTCGTCAGCGCAACCGCGTACATCGTGCCCAAGCCCGACACCAGCGCCACCGCCGCGAAGCCCGCCGGCGCCGATGCGCCGACGACGACCGCACTGACCACCCAAGACGCCCAGGGGGCCGGACGATGAACAGGTTGATCGATCCCGTGAAGCGGATCGCTCGCGATCTTGTCGACAAGAAGCTGTGGCCCCTCGGGGTCCTGCTGCTCGCCGGGCTCGTCGCGGTCCCGCTGATGATCGGCGGCGGCTCCTCGGACGAGGCGCCCGCGCCCGCAGCGGTCGCCGCTGTGGCGGCCGATTCGTCGGACGCGAAGTCGCTGCTGACCGTCGTCGACCAGGCCGTCACCGGCAAGGACGCGCGCCGCGGTCCGATCGCCGACCCGTTCTACGATCCGCCCGATCCGCCCAAGGAGGCGACCGCAGCGGCATCCGGCACGCCGACGGCCACGGCCGAGACGCCGAAGGACAGCGGCGCGCCCGCCGGCACGGGCACGTCGGACAAGACGACTACCACGCAGCCCACGCAGCCCACGCAGCCCACGATCGACGCCGTGCATTACCGCACCGAGGTGCGCTGGTCTACGGCCAAGGGCGGCAAGCCGCGGCCGCTGTCGCGGCTCACGCCGCTGGGCGGTCTCGTCGAGCCCGCGGCCCTCTACCTCGGCGTCGCGAAGTCCGCCGGCAACCGCGCCGTCTTCCTGCTCGGCCCCAACGCGACGTCCGACGGCGACGGCGAGTGCGTGGACCGCGCCTGCCGGGTCATCGCCCTGAAATCCGGCGAGTCGCAGATCGTCACGGTGCAGCCGTCCGACGGCGCCGACGCCCGCCGCTACCACCTCGACGTCGTCAGGGTCAAGGCGGTCGCGACCGACGCGGCGGTGGCGCGCACGATGCGCGTGCGCGTCCATCCCGACGGCCGTGGCGTGATGCGCGCGATGTGGCAGAACGCCGCGACCGCCACCGCGCTGGGCCCGATCCAGTACGACCGCGACATCGGCCTGCTCGTCAAGCAGGCCCAGACGACCGGCGACGCCGCGGCCCCCGCGGCAGCGCCCGCCGGGTAGCGACCGGGGAGCGCGACATACACTGCGCAGCGCCATGGCGCTGCGCTTCGTCACCGCCGGGGAGTCACACGGCCCCGGTCTCACCTGCATCGTCGAGGGACTGCCCGCCGGGCTGACCCTCGACGAGGACACGCTCAACCGCGACATGGCCCGGCGTCAGCTGGGCCATGGCCGTGGCGGTCGCATGAAGATCGAGCGCGACCGCGCCGACGTCACCGGCGGCGTGCGCCACGGGCTGACGATGGGCGGCCCGGTCGCGCTGCAGATCGCCAACCGCGACTACGCCAATTGGGAAGAGCGGATGAACCCGTGGCCCGTCGACGCCGACGTACCCGAAGTCCATCTGCCGCGGCCGGGCCACGCCGACCTCGTCGGGACGCAGAAGTACGACCTCACCGACGTGCGCAACGTGCTCGAGCGCGCGAGCGCCCGCGAGACGGCGGCGCGCGTCGCGGGCGGCGCGGTGGCGCGCTCGTTCTTGCGCGTGCTCGGCGTCGAGATCCGCTCGCACGTGATCCAGATCGGCAGCGTGCTCGCGCCGCAGCGCGAGGTCGCGTTGACGGTCGCCGACTTCGACGGCGTCGACGAGGACCCCGTCCGCTGCCTGGACCGCGAGTCCAGCCGCGCGATGGTCGCCCACATCAACGTGCAGCGCAAGGCCAACGAGTCGCTCGGCGGGGTCTTCGAGGTGATCGCCTTCGGCCTCGTCCCGGGCCTCGGCTCGCACATCTCCTGGGAGGAGCGCCTCGACGGCCGCATCGCCGGCGCGCTGGCCTCGATCCAGGCGATCAAGGGCGTCGGGCTGGGGGAGGGCTTCGACCTCGCCGGCAAGCCCGGCTCGGAGGCGCACGACGAGATCTTCTTCTCGCAGGAGCGCGGCTACTACCGCGAGACCAACCACGCCGGCGGCCTCGAGGGCGGCATGACGAACGGCGATCCCCTGTATGCGCGCGCGGCGATGAAGCCGCTGCCGACGCTGACCAAGCCGCTGCGCTCGGTCGACATCGCGACGAAGCAGCCCGCGCAGGCGCTGCGCGAGCGCACGGACTCCTGCACGGTGCCGGCGGCCGGCGTCGTCGGCGAGGCGATGCTCGCGTTCGTGCTCGCCGACGCCTACCGGTCGAAGTTCGGCGGCGACCACATCGGCGACGTCGTCGCCGCGGCCGACGCCTACCGCGCGCGCATCGGCTGGCCCGCGACGACGGCGTAGGGCGGGACGCTCGCGCATGGCGCTCGTCTTCGTCGGGTTCATGGGGGCCGGGAAGTCGTCGGCGCTCGACGACGTGCTCGACACCGACACGCTCGTCTCCGATCAGCTCGAGATGAGCATCGCGTCGTTCTTCGCCGCCTACGGCGAGGCGAGGTTTCGCCGCCGCGAGGAGCCGATCGTGCTGCGCGCGCTGCGTTCCGGCGCCCCCGCGATCGCGCTCGGCGGCGGCAGCATCCTGTCCGAGACCGTCCGCGCCGCGCTGCGCGAGCACACGGTCGTGTGGATGGACATCTCCGACGAGACGGCGTGGGCGCGCGCGGCCGGCGACGAGCGGCCGCTGGCCGCCGACCGCGCCGCGTTTCAGGCGCTGCACGCCGAGCGGCGGCCGCTGTACGCGTCGATCGCCGACGCGTTCCTGCCCGAGGGCGACCGCCTCGTGCGGCGCGCGCTGCCGGCGCTCGAGGCGCTCGCCGCCGCGCCCGCCGGGACGAAGCTCGTGTGGGCGGTCGCGGGCGCAAGCGAGTACCCGGTCTACGTCGGGCGCGGGCTGATCGGCGGCCTGCCGCGGCCGGGGCGGCGCGCGTTCGTCGTGACCGACGCGAACGTCGGCCCGCTCTACGCGGGCGCGCTGCGCGACACGCATCGCACGATCACGGTCGCGGCCGGTGAGGAGCACAAGTCGCTCGCCGCCGCCGAGACGGTCTGGCGCGAGCTCGCCGCGCAGGGGATGGGCCGCGACGACCACCTCGTCGCGCTCGGCGGCGGCGTCGTCGGCGATCTGGCGGGCTTCTGCGCGGCGACCTACCAGCGCGGCGTGCCCGTCGTGCAGGTGCCGACGACGGTCGTCGCGCAGGTCGACTCGGCCTACGGCGGCAAGACCGGCGTCGACCTGCCGGAGGCGAAGAACTACGTCGGCGCCTACCACCAGCCGGCGGCGGTCATCACCGATGTCGCGACGCTCGACACGCTGCCGGCGGCGGAGCTCGCGGCCGGCTACGCCGAGGTCGTCAAGACGGCGCTGATCGCGGGCGGCTCGCTGTGGCAGCGGATCGCCGAGGGCGGGGCGGTCGACGAGCGGGTGGTCCTGGACTGCGCGCGCACGAAGATCGCCGTCGTCGCGTCCGACGAGCGCGACGGCGGCGCGCGCCAGCTGCTGAACCTCGGCCACACCGTCGGCCACGCGATCGAGACCGCGACCGGCTACCGCCGCTACCGCCACGGCGAGGCCGTCGCGCTCGGCCTGCTCGCCGCGCTGCGGATCGGCGGCAGCGGCGACCTGCGCGCCCAGGTGGCGGAGCTGCTGGCCGCCGCCGGCCTGCCGACGACGTTGGAGGGCGCCGACCCGCAGGCGGTCGTAACGGCCACGCGGCTGGACAAGAAGCGCGTCGGCGACAGCGTTCCGTTCGTGCTCGTCAGCGCGCCCGGAGACGTGCGCTTCGGGCAGCGCGTCGCGGCCGACGACGTGCTGGCGGCGGTGCAGGAGCTGGTCGGGTAGGGCGGTCGCCGGATCCATGGCGACGGTGTGACGAATCATCGTCGCCGAGCGACGGTTATTCGTCACACCGCCCTGCCGAAGAGCGCTCCCGCCTGGCGTCGCCGGGCAAACACGGCGGGTCCGCCTCAGCGCGTCAGGCCGGCCAGGGGCGCGCCCCAGCCCGCCAGCGATCGCGGCGGCGGCACCCGGTAGCCCAGGTAGAGGTCGTTGCCGATGTCGCCCGTCGCCCACTTGGCGAAGCTCTCCGCGAAGCGCTCCTCGCGGGCGGCGCAGCCGCCGGAGGTGCCGTCGTCGCAGCCGAAGCCGGGCGGGGTCGCGGCGTCGAGCTGCGCCTCCAGCGCGCTGCTCACGAGCGCATGATCGATCACGTGGGCGAGCTCGTGCAGCACGAGCCGCCGGACGCCGCGCATCCCGGCGTTGCGGTACACGCCGCCGAGGTCGAGCACGACGTCGTAGCCCTCCGCGGTCGGCCGGGTCTGGCCCGCGATCGCGCTGCCGAGGTCGCTGATGCTGACCGTCACGAGGCCGGCGACGAGATCGACGAGACGCCGCGCCTCGGGCCGCGACTCGTCGACGGCACGCCGCACGACCTGCTGGTCGCTGGCCGCGATCGACGCGTCGAAGCGCAGCGGCGCGACCGCCGGCAGCGCGCCGTCGCGCAGCGCGTAGCGAGCCCCGCCGTCCGCGGCCGCACGACCGACGCCGCCCGCCGGCGACCCGCGCTGAAACAGCGCCAGCGCGAGCGCCACGAGGCAGACGACCGCCAGCGGCGCGATCAGGGAGCGCGAGTGGCTCATCGCCGCCTCATCGGCGGCCCGCACCCGCTCGCTGAGCGATCCGGCCCGCGGTCGGCGAAGGTGCCACGCCGACCCGCCGACGCGCCGACGCGGGCGCCGTGCCAGAGTTGGCGCCGCATGCCCACCGCTCACAACCGCATCCACGTCATGCACGGCGTCAACCTCGACCAGATCGGGCGCCGCGACCCCGCGCATTACGGCGGGATGACGTTCCTGCAGCTCGAGCGAACGATCGACGGCTACGCCGACGAGCTCGGCCTCGACGCGCGCTTCTTCCAGACCAACCACGAGGGCGAGTTCGTCGAGGAGTTGCACCGCGTCTCCGACCTCGCCGACGCGGCGATCATCAACGCCGGCGCGTGGTCGCACTACTCGCGCGCGATCGGCGACGCACTCCAGTTCGCCGGCGTCCCCTGCGCCGAGGTCCACATCTCCGACGTCATGGCGCGCGAGCAGTGGCGGCGCGTGTCGGTGCTCGCCGACGGCTGCGTCGCGACCGTCGCCGGCAAGGGCGTCGAGGGCTACCGCGACGCGCTCGTCGCGCTGCACCAGGCGCTGCGCCCGTGACCGCGCGGATCGCGGCCGTCGAGGCGAAGGTCTGCGAACGCGAGCTCGACGCGCTGCTCGTCTCCAACCTCGTCAACGTGCGCTGGCTGACCGGCTTCAGCGGCAGCAGCGGCGCGGCCGTCGTCGGCGGCGCCAAGCCGCGCTTCATCACCGACTTCCGCTACCTGACCCAGGCGGCGACGCAGCTCGACCCGGTCTGGGAGCGCGAGATCGAGACCGAGCTGCTCAAGCGCGCCGTCGAGGGGCTTGCCGACGGCCCGCTCCGGCTCGGCTACGACGACGCCCACCTGACCGTCCGCCAGCACGCGCAGCTCGCGCAGCTCGTCGCCGGGCGCGACGTCGAGCTCGTCGCCGCGGGCGGCATCGTCGAGGCGCTGCGGGCCGTCAAGGACGCGGCCGAGATCGACAGGATCCGCGCGGCCGCGACGCTCGCCGACGCGGCCTTCGAGGAGGTCGTCGGCGCCGGCATCGTCGGTCGCACCGAGCGCGACGTCGCGCTCGACCTCGAGATCGCGATGCGCCGCGGCGGCGCATCGGCCGCGTCCTTCGCGCCGATCGTCGCCGCCGGCGAGCACGGCGCCCACCCGCACGCCGTCCCGCGCGACGTGCCGATCCCGGCGGGCACGCTCGTCGTCATCGACTGGGGCGCGCAGCTGAACGGCTACGCCTCGGACTGCACGCGCACCGTCGCGACCGGCGCGCTGGACCCGCGCGACCGCGCCGTCTACGAGATCGTCCTCGCCGCCCAGGAGGCCGCGCTCGCCGCCGTGCGGCCGGGCCCGACGGGCCAGGAGGTCGACGCGATCGCGCGCGCGATCATCGACGAGGCCGGCCACGCCGAGCATTTCGGCCACGGCCTCGGGCACGGCGTCGGGATGGAGGTCCACGAGGGCCCGCGCCTGTCCAAGCTGGGCAAGGACGCGCTCGCCGCCGGTAACATCGTCACGATCGAGCCGGGGATCTACGTGCCCGGAGCGGTCGGCGTGCGGATCGAGGATCTCGTCGCCGTCACGGACGACGGCCACGAGCTGCTCAGCGGGCTGTCGAAGCAGCTGCGGACCGTCCAGTAGCGCCCGGCGCCGGTCAAGCAGCCCGGCCCTCGCGCCGATTGCGCGAGTGTGCGAGAGCAGCTGAAGACCGAAGCAGGCTGGTGGGCCGCCGCGCTCGCGGGGGTCGTGATGATGAGCTGGCTGGCGCTGCAGGGCTTCGCCTGGAGCGACTACGACGTGGAGGTCGGCGCCGCCTTCCGCGCGCTGATCGACGGCGACGTGCACAGCTTCCTGGCGCTGTCGCCCGTCTACGGCGGATCGCTCGTCCTGCGCGCGCCGTTCGCCGGCGCCACGGCGGCGCTCGGCGGCGGCGAGCTCGCCGTCTACCGCGCGGTCTCGATCCCCTGTGTCTTCGCGCTCGCCGTCGCCGGCGTGTCGCTCGTACGCCGGATGGGCGCGCACGGCCGCACGACCGGCGCCCGCGCGCTCGTCCTGGCGCTCTGCGTCGCCAACCCCGTGACGCTGCGGGCGCTGGAGATCGGCCATCCCGAGGAGCTGCTCTGCGCTGCGCTCGCGCTCGGCGCCGTGCTCGCCGCGTGCGACCGTCGCACGATCCTCGCAGCGGTGCTGCTCGGCCTCGCGATCGGCTGCAAGTCGTGGGCCGTGCTCGCGATCGGCCCGGTCCTGCTGGCGCTGCCCGAGCGCCGCATCCTCGCGCTGGCGATCGCCGGCGCCGTCACCGTCACCGTGCTCGCACCGCTGCTGCTGGCGAGCTCGCCGCAGACCTTCGTGCAGGGCACGAGCACCACGGGTGCGATCTTCGCGCCGTGGCACGTCTTCTGGTTTCTCGGCGACACCGGTCAGGTCGTGATCGGCGGCAACGGCCTGCCCAAGCCCGACGGCTACCGCGTCGCGCCGCAGTGGCTGTCGCCGCTGACGCACCCGCTGATCGCCTTCCTCGTCGTGCCGTTGTCGCTCGCCTGGGCGCGCGCGCAGCGCGCGCTGCGCGGCGGCCGCGAGCATGTGCTCGCCCTGCTGGCGCTGCTGTTCTTGCTGCGCTGCGCGCTGGACCCCTGGAACGCCGTCTACTACGAGCTGCCGTTCCTGCTCGCGCTGCTGGCCTGGGAGGCGCTCTGTCGCCCCGAGCGCCCGCCGGTCGCCGCGCTGGCCGCGACCGTCCTGACGTGGATCACGTTTCAGACCGCGCCCGGCAGCCTGAGCCCGGACATGCAGTCGCTGTTCTTCGTCGCGTGGGCGCTGCCGTTCGCCGTCTGGCTGGCTCGGATCGCGTTCTGGCCGGCCGCGAGACGCGCCGCGCGCCCCGTCGCGGCCGCCGCCAGCGGCCCCGTGATCGCCGCCCTGCCCCAGCGCTAGCACGAACGGGCAGGCCGGTCGCGGCGCATTGCAGTGCGGCCGGGCATCGGCTATAGCTAGGCGCCCGAGGTAGGTCTTGAGCACAACTTCCGAACATTTCGACGCCGTCGTCGTCGGATCCGGGTTCGGCGGATCCGTGACGGCATACCGCCTGGCCGACGCCGGGCATCGCGTCTGTCTGCTCGAGCGCGGCAAGCCGTTTCCGCCGAACTCGTTCCCGCGCTCGCCGCTGGGGATGAAGACGCAGTTCTGGGACCCGAGCGAGGGGCTCCACGGCATGTTCAACATGTGGAGCTTCGACAACATCGACGCGATCTGCGCCAGCGGCCTGGGCGGCGGCTCGCTGATCTACGCCAACGTCCTGCTGCGCAAGGACGAGGAGTGGTTCGTCAAGGAGGAGCCCGGCCACGGGTCCTGGCGGGACGGCCACGAGCACTGGCCCGTCACGCGCGCCGACCTCGACCCGCACTACGACCGCGTCGAGCGGATGATGAACGTCCAGAAGTACCCGCTCGAGGAGCTGGCGCCGGAGCTGACGCGCAAGACGCGCGCGTTCCGCGACGCGGCGACGAGGCTCGGCTACGACTGGCGCCTCGTCAACCTCGCCGTGACGTTCGCCAACGCCGGCGACCCGGTCACGGTCGGCGAGCCGATCCGTGAGGAGCGGCCGAACATCCACGGTGCGACCCGTCTGACGTGCAAGCACGTCGCCGAATGCGATCTGGGCTGCAACCACGGCGCCAAGAACTCCCTCGACTACACGTACATCAGCGCCGCCTGGCACGCCGGCGCGGACATCCGCAGCCGCCACGAGGTGCGTTCCTTCGCGCCGCGCGAGGGCGGCGGTTACCGGGTCGAGTACGTCATCCACGACGAGTCGGCCGAGGGCGTCAAGACCGACACCTCCAGGCTCGACCGCCACACGGTCACCTGCGACCGCCTGATCCTGAGCGCCGGCACGCTCGGCACGACGTACCTGCTGCTGAAGAACCGCGCCGCGTTCCCGGGCCTGAGCACGGCGCTCGGCACGCGCTTCGGCGGCAACGGCGACCTGCTCACGTTCGCCCGCCAGTGCAAGACCGACGGCACCGACGGCAGGCGCGTGCCGCGCGTGCTGGACTCCGCCCACGCGCCGGTCATCACGAGCGCGATCCGGATGCCCGACGAGCTCGACGGCGGGGGATCGGGCCCGCCCGCCCACCGTGGCTTCTACCTCGAGGACGCCGGCCAGCCCGAGTTCGTCAGCTGGCTGCTGCAGATCCTCGACGCGCCGCGCTCGGTCTTCCACGACCTGCCCAAGCTCGTGCGCCTCAGCGGCAACTTCCTCACGCACAAGGACACCGACATCGGCGCCGAGATCACCGAGCTGATCGGCGACTGCGGCGAGTCGGCCGGCTTCCTGCCGCTGCTCGGGATGGGCCGCGACATCCCCGAGGGGATCATGTCGCTCGAGAACGGCGGCCTGGCGATCGACTGGCGCAAGAACGCGTCCTCCAAGGAGTACTTCGAGCGCGTCCGCGACGTCTCCAGGGAGGTCTGCGAAGAGCTCGGCGGGACGTTCCTCGACAACCCGATCTGGGCGCTGAGCCGCGTCGTCACCGTGCACGCCCTCGGCGGCTGCCCGATGGGCCGCAACGACGAGGAGGGCGTCGTCGACGCGTGGGGCCGCGTCTTCAACCACCCCGGCCTGCACATCGCCGACGGCTCGATCATGCCCGGCCCCGTCGGACCGAACCCGAGCCTCACGATCGCCGGCCTCGCCGACCGCTTCGCCGACGCCATCCTCGAAGACATGAAGGGACACACCGTGACCGCACCGCCGCCCCCGCCCGAGGATGCCGCCGCCGACGCCCCGGCCGACGCCCCACCGCCTCCCAGCGAGCATCCCGCCGACCTCGAGTTCACCGAGAAGATGCGCGGCTTCATCAGCTTCGGCGAGGACGACTACGACAAGGGCTTTCGCCAGGGTAAGAAGGCGAAGACCGCCTGCATGTTCCACGTCACGGTGTACATGCAGGACGTCGAGCGCTTCATCGCCGACCCCAACCACCAGGGCACGATCACCGGCCACGTCCAGTGCGACGCGCTCGGCGGCAGGCTCGAGGTCCAGCAGGGCTGGTTCAACCTCTTCGTCGACGGCGACGAGGACGGCGAGCAGCACAAGTACATGAAGTACCGGCTGCTGATCGCCGACGGCGAGGGTCATCCGATCACCCTCAACGGCTACAAGGACGTCCACGACGATCGCGGCTTCGACGTCTGGAGCGACACGACGACGCTGTTCACGCGCATCCTCGCCGGCCACGTGACCCCCGACGACGGCGACGACGACGCCGAGGTCGTGGCGACGGGGATCCTGCACGTGCTGCCGGCCGACTTCGCCGTGCAGTGCACGACGTTCCGCGTCCACCCGGCGCACCGCGTCGATGCGCTCGGCCGCTTCGG
The DNA here is from genome assembly GCA_963756465.1 of uncultured Solirubrobacteraceae bacterium. Classification (GTDB taxonomy): domain Bacteria; phylum Actinomycetota; class Thermoleophilia; order Solirubrobacterales; family Solirubrobacteraceae; genus CADCVQ01. The sequence continues at coordinate 1,795,087 of CAVWNK010000003.1, read as the reverse complement.
CGCGCTGTTCGCGGGCAGCCTGTGGGAGGCGTTCGGCCCCGGCGGCAAGAAGGGCGCCTGAGCGCGCGGCGTGACGACCGCCGCCGCGCACACCGACGAGCTGATTCCGCTCGACATCGCGGACGGGACGCCGTGCAACCTCATCCGCGTCCGCGGGCCCGCCGCGCCGACGAAGGGGCCGGTGCTGCTCGTCCACGGCGTCGGCGTCCGCACGGAGATCTGGCGCCCGCCGACGCCGCGCACGCTGATCGAGGCGCTCGTCGACGAGGGCTACGACGTCTTCATGGAGACGTGGCGCGCGAGCATGGACGTCCCCGACAACACGTGGACGCTCGATCAGGGCGCGGTGCTCGACCATCCCGTCGCCGTCAGCAAGGTCGTCGAGCTGACCGGCGCCGACTCGATCCAGGCGATCACGCACTGCCAGGGCTCGACGAGCTTTCTCATGTCCGCCTGCGCAGGGCTGATCCCGCAGGTGCGCACGATCGTCGCCAGCGCCGTCTCGCTGCACCCGGTCGTCACGCGGATGGCGAAGCTCAAGCTCGACTACGTCGTGCCGCCCGTGTCGCGCCTACTGGGCTACCTCGACCCGCGCTGGGGCGAGAGCGACGCGCCCTGGCTGCTGCCCAAGGCGCTGACGGCGTACTGCAAGCTCTCGCGGCGCGACTGCGACAACGGCGTCTGCAAGGTCTCGAGCTTCATGTTCGGCGCCGGCAACCCGACGCTGTGGACGCACGAGCAGCTCAGCCCCGCCACGCACGAGTGGACGAAGGGCGAGTTCGGGCCCGCGCCGCTGACGTTCTTCAAGCAGATCGCGACGTGCATCCGCGCCGGCCACCTGGTCAGCGTCGAGGGGCGCCCCGAGCTGCCCGACAGCTTCGTCGCCCAGGCGCCGCAGACCGACGCGCGCATCTCGCTGATCACCGGCGGGCGCAACAACTGCTTTTTGCCCGAGAGCCAGCTGCGTACGTTCGAGTGGCTCGAGCGCCAGGATCCGGGCCGCCACACGCTGCACATCGTCCCCGGCTACGGCCACCTCGACGTCTTCGTCGGCGAGCACGCCGGGCGCGACTGGCATCCGATCATCCTCGGCGAGCTGGCCAAGGACCCCGCGTGAACCTCCCCGCCGTCTCACCCGACGCACCGCCCGCCAACGTCTGCGGCCGCACGACGTCGATCACGCTGTTGACGACGCAGAAGCCGTGGGGGCGCTTCTGGATGCCGGTCATGTTCACGCTGACGCGCGCCGCGCCGAAGGCGCTGGAGGCGATGGACAGGCTCTCGTTCATCAGCTTCGCGAGCTGGTCGCTGATCCGCGAGCTGCCCTACAACGGGCCGCCGCAGACGGTACGCAGGCTGCGCCACCCGCACCTGTTCTTCGAGGTGAGCTTCAACGGCAGCTGGGCGCAGTACATCGACTCCTCGGTGCGCGTCCTGACGACCGGCATGTACACGTTCTGGGGCAGCTCGCGACGCTTCCCCGGACCGCTGCCGGCCGGACCGTTCCAGGCCTTCTTCAAGGCCCACGAGGTCGACTGCAGCCACTACCACTGTGCCTATCCGGAGGCGACGGTGACGATCGTGCGCTCCGCCCTCGAGCTCGAGGAGCGCCTGGACATGTTCGCCCATCGCGCCGCGAACATCCCCGCCGAGCAGTTCGACGCCGCCTACGAAACGTTCATCGAGGACGCGCAGAGGTTCCTGTGACCGTTCCGCGATCGCCGAACATCGTCGGCGGCACGTACGCGCTGATGGTCTGGACGCCGATCGCACCGGGCCGCGAGGACGAGCTGCGCACCCTGCTCGAGGGGCTCGACAAGGACGACAGCCCGCTCGCCAAGGTGCCGCGCACGCACATCGCCCGCTGGATCATCGTTCCCGACATGCCGGTCGCGCCGGGCACGGATCTCGTCGACCCGCTCGGGACGCAGTTCCTGCTCTTCACGAGCAACTTCGACGGCGACGTCGACAGCTACCTGCGCGAGCTCGTCGAGCTCATCCCGCAGGAGGCGGCGCAGATCTGGGGGCACTGCATCGGCTGCCCGCAGCCGGCCGAGGGCGCGGCGCTGAAGGCCTACCTGCACCGCAACAAGGTCGACTCGGGCGTCGCCTTCGCGGCCTACCCCGACGCCACGGTCGCGCAGATCAGGCGCGCGCTCGACACGCGTGCGCGGCTGATCGAGTTCGCCGTCCGCGCCCAGCAGATGAAGCCCGGCCAGCGGCGCCGGGAATTCCTCAAGCGGTTCGGCGGCGCATGACGCGATCGACCGCGCCCGTGCTCGAGCTGGCGGACATCCAGGGCGACATCCTGCGCGCCTACGGCAACGCCTACGACTGCACGTCCTACGCGTTCGTGCGGATCGACTGCGAGCCCGAGCAGGCGCGTGCCTGGTTCGCCGGCGTCGTCGACCATGCCACGAGCGCCGCGCCCTGGAGCGCGAAGCCGCTGACGACGCTGAACGTCGCCCTGAGCGCGAGCGGCCTGGCGGCGCTCGGCGTTCCCGGCGAGACGATCGCCGGCTGCTCGCACGAGTTTCGCGAGGGGATGGCGGCGCGCGCCGAGCAGCTCGGCGACAGTGGGCCGAGCGCGCCGCGCCAGTGGGAGGACGGCCTCGGCAGCGGCGACGCGCACGTGCTGCTGACGATCAACGCCCAGACGACCGCCGACCACCGCCGCGCGCTGGGCAAGATGCAGGACGCGATGGACGCCGCCGGCGGTGTCAGCGTCCTGTACCAGCAGGACGCCGAGCTGCTCGACGGCGCGCGCGAGCACTTCGGCTTCGCCGACGGCTTCGCGCAGCCCGCGATCGAGGGCGCGACCGAGGAGAAGGCGGCGGGCGGCGGCGTGCCCGGCAGCGACGGCCGCTGGCGCGCGCTCGCCCCGGGCGAGTTCATCCTCGGCTATCCCGACGAGGACACGAGGGTCGACCGGGCGCGGCGGCTGCCGGCCGCGCCGCCGGGACCGCTGGGCCGCAACGCGACGTACATGGTCTGGCGCAAGCTGCACCAGGACGTGGCGCTGTGGCGGCGGACGATCACCGCCGCGGCACCCGGCTATGCCTACGGCGACGAGCGCAAGCTCGCCGCGAAGGTCGTCGGCCGCTGGCAGGACGGGACGCCGCTTCAGACCCACCCGCACGGCCCCGACCCCGAGTTCGACCCCGCTGCGCCCGGCGCCAACGACTTTCGCTACCGCCATGACGCCGACGGCCGCCGCTGCCCGCTGGGCGCCCACATCCGGCGCTCCAACCCGCGCGACGCGCTCGACCCGGGCGGCAAGCTGAGCCTGCGCCACCGGATGATCCGCCGCGGGATGCCGTACGGGCCGCCGCTGCCCGAGGGCGCGACGGAGGACGACGGCGCGCAGCGCGGCCTCGTCTTCGTGAGCTTCCAGGCGAGCATCTTCCGCCAGTTCGAGGGCATCCAGACGCCGTGGATCAACGACGGCAACGTCTTCGGCCTCGGCACGGACAAGGACTTCCTGCTCGGCGACCCGTCGGGCGCGACGAAGATGACGATCCAGGGCGAGAAGCCGTTCTTCCTCGCGCCGTCGGCGCCGTTCGTCGTCACGCGCGGGGGCGAGTACCTCTACGTGCCGGGGATCTCGGGATTGAGGGCGATCGTGCAAGGAGCAGCGTGATGAGCCAGCGGCCGCAGGATCTGGGAGGACCGGAGCGCGTCAAGAAGGTGCTCGGCGCGATGGAGCAGTACATGAACGCCGTCCCCGGCCACAAGCGCGGGCACGCCCGCGGCGTCGCGTTTCACGGCCACTTCACGCCGACGCCGGAGGCGGCCGCGCTGTCGACCGCAGAGTTGTTCGCAGCCGACCGCATCGACGTCGTCGTGCGCCTGTCCAACGGCGGCGCGAGCCCCTACCTCGCCGACCGCATCGACGGCAAGCGCGGCAACCCGCTGGGCATCGGCGTGCGCTTCGAGCTGCCGTCCGGTGACCACTCGTCGTGGACGGCGCTCAACCTCGCCGCGTTCCCGCCGCGCACGCCCGACGACTTTCACTCGATGGTCGTCAACACGCGCTCCGCGAAGCCCGGCGGACCGCCCAACCCGGGGCGGATGCTCTCGTTCCTCGTGCCGCGCCTGCCGAAGGTGCTGCCCGGCATCCAGGCGGCTGCCACGCTCGCGCCGCCGGTGAGCTTCGCGACTGCCCGCTTCAACGGCTTTCACGCCTACTACCTCGTCGACGCCGACGGCCGCCGGCGGGCGTTCCGGTTTCGGTTCGTGCCGGTCGCGGGGATCGCGAACATCGACCCCAAGGACGACGCGCTGCTGCCGCCGCAGTACGTCATCAGCGAGATCCGCAACCGCGTCGAACGGGGGCCGGTCGCCTGGAAGCTCGTGCTGCAGCTCGCGCAGGAGGGCGACGAGACCGACGATCTGCGCGTGCAGTGGCCCGAGAGCCGCCCTCAGGTCGTCGCCGGCGAGCTCGTCATCGACCGGCTCCACGAGGACCCGGACGCCGTCGCGGAGTGGGTCTTCGATCCGACCCGGATGCCCGCGGGCATCGAGCTGTCCGACGACCCGCTGCTGCACTTCCGCTCGGAGTCCTACTGGGAGTCACACCGGCGCCGCAGCGGCGAGTCCAAGCCGGCGATCGTGCCCGAGTGAGTCCTCAGGCGATCGACGCCGTCGTCGGCGGCGGGCTGCGCAGCGTCTGCAGCACGACGCAGTAGCGCTCGGTCAGCTTGAGCAGCGTCGCGAGCTGCTCCGCCGTGGCCTCGGGCGCGTCCAGCTCGAAGCGCAGGTCGACGCGCGCGAAGCCGACCGGCGCCTGGCGGTCGACGCCGAGCGTGCCGCGGAAGTCGAGCTCGCCGTCGGCGGTGATCGTGCCGCCGTCGAGCGCGATCTCGAGCGCGGTCGCGACGGCCTTCAGCGTGACGCCGGCACAGGCGACGAGCGCCTCGAGCAGCATGTCGCCGGAGCACAGCATGCTGCCGTCGCCGCCGGTCGCGGGGTGCAGGCCCGCCTTCGCCAGTGCCCGGCCGGTGTTGACGTTGCAGGCGATCTCGTCGTCGAGCGTGGCGGTCGCCGTGAGCGTGACGAGCGCGGCCTCGGGCTGCTCGGCGTAGCGCTCCTTCAGCGGCGCCTGGACGGCGCGCAGAGCATCTCGGTCCATGGCACGCGCAGGGTACCTTGTCGCGATCGCGTCGGGGATGCCCGCGCGGCGTGCCGGCCCGGCGCCGCCGCACCTGCGCCGCCGGGCGGGGGGTGTGACGAATAACCGTCGCTCCGCGACGACGATTCGGCACACCACGTGGCACCTGCACAGACGGGCCGCAGGTTCTGCGCAGACTTGTTGCAGTGCGGTGTGGTGGCGTCACACGCGACCGAGCACGCTTCGGCGGTGGCACACACGCCGACGAGACCACGGTGTGTCGAATGATCGTCGTCGCGCGACGGTTGTTCGACACACCGCCCGACAAACGGGTCGCGGAGTTCGCCGCACGGCAGCACGGCCGCATCCGGTTCGATCAGCTCGTCGCCTGTGGGCTCGACGACGCTGCAGTCCGGCGCAGGGTCGCCAAGGGCCACCTGCACCGCGAGTACACCGGCGTCTACGCCGTCGGCCATCGCGGCGCCACGCTGCACGCGCGGATCATGGCCGCCGTGCTGGCGGGCGGCGAGGGCGCGTTTGCGAGCCACTGGACGGCTGCGACGTTGCACGGCTACGTCCGCTGGGACGGTCGCCGCATCGACGTCTCGGTGCCCGGCTCCGGCGGCCGCGCGCGCGACGGCATCCGCTTTCACCGTCCACGTGCGGTGACACCACGTGACGTCATCCGCGTCCACGGGATCTGGGCCAGCACCGGCGCGCGGGCGCTGCTTGAGATCGCGCCGCAGCTCTCGGACCGGCAGCTGAAGCGGGCGGTGCGCCAGGCCCAGGCCGAGCGCGTCACGAACGTCCGCCAGATCGCCGACGTGCTGCGCCGGGCCAACGGCCACAAGGCGACGCACCGGCTCGCGGCGATCATCGCCACCGGCGCGGCAGCGACCGTCAGCGGCGACGAGGACATCGTGCTCGACCTCATCCTCGACGCCGGCTTCGAGCACCCCTCCGTCAACGCGCGGCTCGTCGTCGCCGCCGTGACGTACTACCCCGACCTGCGCTGGCCCGGCCAGAGGCTGATCCTCGAGATCGACAGCGCCTGGCACGACGGACCGCTCGCCAACGAGCTCGACGCCGCCCGCCAGGCCGATCTGGAGGCCGCGGGGGAGCGCGTGCTCAGGACCACCGCGGAGCAGGCGATCCGCGAACCGCGCCAACTCATCCGCAGGCTCCGGGCCGCAGGAGCGCCCTACACTCACCCGCAGCCATGATCAGTACCAACCAACTCAAGAACGGCAACCACATCGAGGTCGACGGCACGATCTTCAAGGTCCTCGACTTCCAGCACGTCAAGCCGGGCAAGGGCGGCGCCTTCGTCCGCACGAAGTTGCGCCGTGCCAGCGACGGCAACGTCATCGACAAGACCTTCCGCGCCGGCGAGAAGTTCCGCTCCGTCCACACCGAGGCGCGCAAGATGCAGTACCTCTACAGCGACGGCACCGACGCCCACTTCATGGACGCCCAGTCCTACGAGCAGATCGCCGTCCCGGAGTCCTCGGTCGCCGAAGCACTGCGCTGGACGAAGGCCAACGACTCCGTCGACGTGCTCTTCGTCGACGGCAGCCCCGGCGACCTGCAGCTGCCCGCCTCGGTCGAGCTCGAGGTCACCGAGACCGAGCCCGGACTGCGCGGCGACACGGCCTCGGGCGGCGGCGACAAGCCCGCCACGCTCGAGACCGGCGCCACGATCCGCGTCCCCCTGTTCGTGAACATCGGCGATCGCGTCAAGGTCCAGACGGCGACCGGCGACTACATGTCACGCGCCTGAGCGCAGGTGTCGCGCCGGTCCGATCAGCGCCGCGCCGCGGTCTTCGCCATCTACCAGGCCGAGCTGACCGAGCGCGAGCTCGAGGACGTCTTCGAGCGCAACGCGTCGATCTTCACGCGCGCGCTCGCGCACGCCGCGCAGGACCGCGAGGACGAGCTCGACGCGCTCGTCGCGCGCCACTCCAAGGGCTGGTCGATCGACCGCATCGCGCCCCTGGAGAAGGCGATCATGCGCGTGGCCCTGCTCGAGATGCTGCATCCCGACGCCGCCCCGGCCGACACGCCGATCCCGCCCGAGGGGGCGATCGACGAGGCCGTCGAGCTCGCCAAGATCTACTCCGGCGCCGACGCGCCGAAGTTCGTCAACGGCATCCTCGCGGCGATCCACCGCGAAATGGGCGACAATCCGCCGTCGGAGAACGCATGAGCGACGCCGACGCCACCCTCGACGATCTCGTCGGCCGACTCGAGCGCGCCGCCGAGCAGCTGCGCTCCGGCGACCTCAGCGCCGACGCCGCCGCGACCGTCGTCGAGGACTGCGCCGTGCTGGCATCGCAGGCGTCCGCGGAGCTCGAGCGACGCGCCCGCGAGGCCGCGCGCGAGCCGCTGCCGGGCCAGGACACGCTGCTCTGAGCGCGGACCCCGTGGCCTACCCCGACGAGCTGCAGGGACTGGTCGAGCGCGAGCTCGACGGCCTGACGTTCACCGACGACCCCGGCATCGCCCGCCTCGTCGAGACGATGCGCTACAGCCTGCTGGCCGGCGGCAAGCGCATCCGCCCGGTGCTCGCGCTCGCCACCGCCCGCGCGATCGGCCGCGACGAGCAGGAGTTCCTGCCGCTGGCGACCGCGCTGGAGCTCATCCACACCTACTCGCTGATCCACGACGACCTGCCGGCGATGGACGACGACGACATGCGCCGCGGGCGCCCGACCGCGCACGTCGCGTTCGGCGAGGACGTCGCGATCCTCGCCGGCGACGCGCTCTACGCCGAGGCCTTCCGCCACGTCCTGAGCCGCCAGTCTGGCGATCCGGCCCGCATCCTCGCCGCGATGGCGGAGCTCGCGGCCGCGACGGGGGTCGACGGGATGGTCGGCGGCCAGTTTCTCGACGTCGCCGGCGGGCAGCAGACGGCCGAGGATCTGCGGCGGCTGCACGGTCTCAAGACGGGGAGGCTCATCTGCGCGTCGGTAGAGTGCGTATTGCTTATAGCCGGAATGAGCCGACCCTATACATCCGCCTACCGCGAGTTCGCATCCGAGCTCGGCGTGCTGTTTCAGATCGTCGACGACATCCTCGACGTGACGGGAACCGACGACGCGCTGGGCAAGCCGCAGGGCAGCGACGAGCGCCAGGGCAAGCGCACGTACGTCAGCGAGTTCGGCCTCGACGGCGCGCGTGAGCTCGCGGCGCGTTCACATCGCCTCGCGCGGGCATCATTGGCTTCTGCTGCGCCCGCCGGCGCGACCGAGCTCGAGCAGATCACCGACTTCATCGCCACCCGATCCTCATGACCGCGACCCTCCTTCAGCGCATCGACCGTCCCCAGGACCTGCACGGCCTCAGCGAGGAGGAGCTCACGCGCGTCGCCCAGGAGGTGCGCGAGCACATCATCGCCACGGTCGGTGAGATCGGCGGACACTTCGGCGCCAACCTCGGCACCTGCGAGCTCGCCGTCGCGCTGCACTCGCTGATGGACTCGCCGCGCGACAAGATCCTCTGGGACGTCGGCCACCAGGCCTACCCGCACAAGGTCCTGACCGGCCGCCGCGACCAGCTCGGGACGATCCGCCAGTACGAGGGGCTCGCCCCGTTCTGCTCGATCCCCGAGTCCGAGCACGACATCATGGGCGCCGGCCACGCCTCGACCTCGATCGGCTACGCCGTCGGCCTGAAGGAGGCGATGCGGGCGCTCAAGCATCCCGATCCCGGCAAGGTCGTGGCGGTCATCGGCGACGGCGCGATGACCGGCGGGGTCGCCTTCGAGGCGCTGCACCAGGCCGGCGGCGCGGGCACGCCGATGGTCGTCGTCCTCAACGACAACGGCATGTCGATCGCGCCGAACGTCGGCGCGCTGTCGCGCTACTTCAACCGCGTGCGCCTGCATCCCAAGCTCTGGCACACGCGCGAGAACGTCGAGACCAAGCTCAGCGAGCTGCCCGGCGTCGGCCGCCAGATCGAGCGCTTCGGCCCGCAGATGAAGGAGTCGATCAAGGCCTTCTGGGCACCCGGTCTGCTCTGGGAGGAGCTCGGCTGGGCCTACACCGGCGTCATCGACGGCCACGACATCCACGAGCTGCGGATTGCGCTGCGCAGCGCGCTCGCCGCCGAGCGGCCGGTCGTCGTCCACGTCGCGACCGTCAAGGGCAAGGGCTTCGCGCCTGCCGAGGACGGCGGGCAGGAGGGCCAGGAGCGCTGGCACGCCGCCAAGCCGAAGTCGATCATGGGTGGCGTCGTCGCCGCGCCGGCGGCGCCGGCGCTGCCCAAGCCGCCGCCGCAGTTCACGACGGTCTTCGGCGAGGCGCTCGTCAAGGAGTGCCGCCGCGACAGGCGGATCGTCGGCATCACCGCCGCGATGAACACCGGCACCGGGCTGAACATCCTCCAGAAGGAGCTGCCCGAGCGCTACTTCGACGTCGGCATCGCCGAGCAGCAGGCGATCCTCTTCGCCTCCGGCCTGGCGCTCGAGGGCGTCAAGCCGGTCGCCGCGATCTACTCGACGTTCCTGCAGCGCGCCTACGACCAGATCGTCCACGACGTCTGCCTGCAGAAACTCAACGTCGTCTTCGCGCTGGACCGCGCCGGCCTCGTCGGCGACGACGGCCCGACCCATCACGGCGTCTTCGACATCGCCTCCATGCGCTCGCTGCCGAACATCGTCCTGATGGCGCCGCGCGACGAGGCGATGCTCGTCCACATGCTGCGCACCGCGCTCGTCTACGACGACGGGCCGATCGCCCTGCGCTACCCCCGCGGCGAGGCGCTGGGCGTGCCGCTGCCCCGGATCCCGGAGCCGATCGAGATCGGAACCGGCGAGATCCTGCGCGAGGGCGAGGGCAAGGTCGCGATCATCGGCTACGGCACGGGCGTCACGAAGGGCCTGGAGGCCGCCGACCGCCTGAGCCTGCGCGGGATCGAGGTCACGGTCGCCGACGCCCGCTTCGCCAAGCCGATCGACGCCGCGCTGATGGCCGAGCTCGCCAGAGAGCACGAGCTGCTCGTCACGATCGAGGAGGGCGTGCTCGCCGGCGGCTTCGGCAGCGCCGTCTGGGAGACGCTCAACGACGCCGCGCTGCCCGTGCCGCGGATCCTGCGCATCGGCCTGCCCGACCGCTTCGTCACGCACGGGCCGGTACCGGTCCTGCACGCCGAGGTCGGCTTCACCGGCAGGCGGATCGCCGAGCGCATCGAGGCGGCCGTCGGACGCCTCGCCGTAGCGGAGGCCTAGCCGCATCGAGCACACTGTGCTCGGCGCTGCTCGCGCCGAGCACATGTTCATGCCGCGCAACACCCATCCCATGCCGGTCGTGGCCGCCCTCGCGGCGGCGGCGCTCGTTGCGCTGGGCGGGTGCGGTGACGGGCCGCCGATCGAGCAGGTCCGGGTGCTGCGGCTGAACCCCGCCACGATCGTGACGAAGCAGCCGCAGACGACGTCGACGACCGTGCGCGCCGCGCTGACGAGCGCAGATGCGCCCAGGCTGCCGCCGGCGATGTCGGTCCCGCAGGTCGGGTCTGTCGCGGTCGGTCCGCCCAACGGCGGGCGCCTCGTCAACGGCCTGCAACTGCCCGGCACCGGACCCGACTGGGTGACCTACGACCCGATCCTGCATACGGTTCCCAACAGGGAGGACCGGCGCTGGGCGACCGATCGCATGCTCGCCTTCCTGCTCTACGTCCTGCGCGACTACCGGCTCGCCAACGCCGGCGCGCCGCCGGTCGTCATCGGCGACCTCAGCCGGCCCCACGGCGGGCCGTTCGGCAGCGATTTCGGCGGCCTCGGGCATGCCTCGCACCAGAACGGCCTCGACGTCGACGTCTACTACCCGCGCCTGGATCGCACGCTGCAGCCGCCCGGCAGCGTCGCCGAGGTCGACCGCGGGCTGGCACAGGATCTCGTCAGCCGTTTCGTCGCGGCCGGGGCGCAGTACGCGTTCGTCGGCCTGACCGTCGGCCTCGGCGGGCCGCCCGGGGTCGTGCAGGCGATCAGGTACCACGACGACCACGTGCACGTGCGGATCGCCAACTGGCGCCGCTGAGCGGCCGATCCGGTCCCGAACGCGAAACGACCCGCCGGGGAGGGCGGGCCGTTTCAGGGAGGAGAGACACTGCTATGTGGTTTGGGTGCGGCTGGCGGGGAGTCGTATATGGGAGACCCCGTTCGGGAGAAGGGCCTCGAACTCACCGCCCACGAACAGTGTGCTGGCTGACCGGCCAGTCATGGGTGAGGAGGGTCACACATGGGCCACCGGGTACCGTTGGACCTCGTGGCTCGCGTGCGCCTGGACACCCTCTTGGCCGAACGCGGCCTGTTCGCGTCGCGCACGCGCGCGGCGGCGTCCGTGATGGCCGGTGAGGTGCGGATCGGCGGCCATGGCCGGCGCGCCCAGAAGCCGGGGCAGATGGTCGAGCCAGACGTCGTCGTGGCGGTCGACGAGCGGCCGCGCTTCGTCTCGCGCGGCGGGATCAAGCTCGCCAACGCGCTCGAGCGCTTCGCCGTCGACGTCGCGGGCCGCCGCGCGCTGGATGTCGGCGCCTCGACGGGCGGCTTCAGCGACTGCCTGCTGCAGGCGGGCGTCGAGCACGTCGTCGCGCTCGACGTCGCCTACGGCGAGCTCGACTGGCGGCTGCGCAACGACGCCCGCGTGACCGTGCTGGAGCGCACGAACGCGCGCTCGATCGCGCCCGGCGACCTGCCGTACGCGCCCGATCTCGTCGTCGTCGACCTGTCGTTCATCGCGCTCGCCAAGGTGCTGCCGGCCGTCCTGGCGACGACGGCGCCCGCGTACGACGTGCTGGCGCTCGTCAAGCCGCAGTTCGAGGTCGGCCGCGGCAACGTCGGCAAGGGCGGCGTCGTCCGCGATCCCGCGGCGCGCCGGGGCGCGCTCGTCGCGGCGGCGCGCAGCGCTCGCGAGCTCGGCACGGCCGTGCTGGGCTTCGCCTCCTCCGGCCTACCGGGGCCCAAGGGCAACGAGGAGAGCTTCGTCTGGCTCGCCGAGGCCGGTCGCGCCGGCGACGTCGGCGACGCGCTCGACGCCGCCGCGCGCGAGGTCGAGCCGTGACGACGGGCCGCCGGCTCGTGACGGTGCTGACCCACCAGCGTGCCGAGCAGGTCGCGCCGACGATGGCGCGGCTGATCGAGGCCGCGGCCAGCTGCGGGGTCGCGCTGCACTTCGATCCCGCGGAGGCGAGCAAGCACGGCCTCGAGCCCGACGCGGACGGCGTCATCGTCGTCTCCGGCGAGCTTCCGCATGACGTCGGCCTGTGCGTCGCGCTCGGCGGCGACGGGACGATCCTCAGGGGGCTGCGGATGTACGCCGACACCGGCGTGCCGGTCTTCGCCGTGAACTTCGGCGAGGTCGGCTTCCTCGCCACGGTCGAGGCCGAGGAGCTCGACGAGTTCGGCTTCGAGCACGCGTTCGCGGGCGAGTTCGAGGTCCTGCCGCTGCCCGCGATCGCGTTCGCGAGCGGCGGCGGCGACGGCGCCGTGCACAAGGCGATCAACGACATCTCCTTTCACCGCCAGGTCGGCGGGCGCGTCGCGCAGCTCTCCTACGGCGTGCAGGGCCAGGAGGTCGGCTCGGTGCGCTGCGACGGGCTCGTCGTCTGCACGCCCGCGGGATCGACCGGCTACAACCTCGCCAACGGCGGTCCCGTCATGGCCTGGGGCGTGGAGGGCTTCGCGGTCTCGTTCATCGCGCCGCACTCGCTGACGGCGCGCGCGCTCGTCGTGGCGCCCGACGACACGCTGACGGTCTCCAATCGTGGCCGCGAGGCGGTCGACGTCAACGTCGACGGACGGCCGGTCTGCGAGATTGCGCCCGGCGAGGACATCGAGGCCGCGTTCGAGCCCGACACCGCGTCGCTGGCGCAGCTGCCCGGATCGTCGTTCTACAAGCGGCTGCGGGCGAAGTTCGGGCGCCTCTCCTCGTAGCCGGCGACGCCCCCGCAGCGGTGCGAACCTCCTGCACAGGGGCGATCCGTCGGGCGCCGCTGCTACACCGTGGCGATGCTCTGCGAGTTGCGCGTCGAGAACCTTCTGCTGATCGAGCGGGCCGAGCTGCGCCTCGCGCCCGGCCTCAACGTCCTGACGGGGGAGACCGGCGCGGGCAAGACCGTGCTCGCGCACGCGCTCGACCTCCTGCTCGGTGGCCGCGCGAAGCCGGGCATCGTCCGCCCGGGCGCCGCGGAGGCCTACGTCGAGGGCGTCTTCGAGCTGCCCGAGAGGCTGCGCGGTGAGCTCGGGGAGCGGTTGCCGGCCGGCGCCGAGGAGATCGTGCTCGCGCGCCGGATCGGCGCCGACGGCCGCACGCGGGCGCTCGTCAACGGGCGCTCGGCGACGGTCACCGACCTGCGCGAGCTGGCCGAGCCGCTGATCACCTTCTACGGCCAGCACGAGCATCGCAAGCTCACGCTCGCGGGCGCCCAGCTCGACATCCTCGACGGCTTCTGCGGCGACGCGCAGCTCGCGCGGCGCGCGAAGGTCGCCGCGGCGTACGCGGCGGCGCGCGAGGCCGAGGCCGCGCTGGCGGACCTGCGCGCGCTGGCGGGCGCGCGCGAGCGCGAGCTGGACCTGCTCGACTTCGAGCTGGCAGAGATCGATGCCGCCGAACCGAGCGAGCAGGAGGGCCACGCGCTGCGCGCCGAGCGCGACCGGCTGCGCCATGTCGAGTCGCTGCGCGGCGCCGCGCTGACGGCCGCCGAGGCTGCCGCTGCCGACGAGGCGGGGATCGCGAACCTGCTCGCGACCGCCGGGCGCGGATTGCTGTCCGCGCGCGGGATCGACCCGGTGCTGGACGCGCTCGGTGAGCGCTGGCATGCCCTGACCTTCGAGACCGGGGATCTGGCGCGCGAGCTGTGCAGCTACGCCGACGACCTCGGCGCCGATCCCGGACGGCTCGATGCCGTCGAGGAGCGCCTGGCCGTGCTGGACCGTCTCGAGCGCAAGCACGGCGGCACGATCGCGGCGGTGCTCGCCCACGCGGAGGTGTGCAGGGCGCGGCGCGCGGAGCTCGCCGACGCCGAGGTCGCGATCGAGGCCGCGACGGCACGCCTGCAGCAGGCGCGGGCGGCGCTGACCGCCGGCAGCGAGGCGCTGCACAAGGCGCGCGCCGCGGCCGGCCCGAAGCTCGCGCGCGCGGTCCGCGCGCGGCTCGACGAGCTGGCGATGAAGGGCGCGACGTTCGAGATCTCGCTGCAGCAGCGCGCGCCCGGGCCGTCGGGCGCCGACGTCGTGGAGTTCCTGATCGCGCCGAACCCGGGCGTGCCCGCCGGCCCGCTGCGCGAGACCGCCTCCGGCGGCGAGCTGTCGCGCGTGATGCTCGCGTTGATGGGCGTCGCGGCGAGCGGCGCGGGCGGGGGCGGGACGCTCGTCTTCGACGAGGTCGACGCCGGCATCGGTGGGCAGACCGCGCGCGCCGTCGGCGACCAGCTGCGCGACCTCGCCGGCGGCCGCCAGGTCATCTGCATCACCCACCTGCCGCAGGTCGCCTCGCTCGCCGCGCGCCACTTCTCGATCGCCAAGGACACGGCGCGCAAGACGGCGCAGACGACGGTCAGCGAGCTGCGCGGCGACGACGTCGTGCGCGAGCTCGCGCGGATGCTCGGATCCGACGGCGACGCCGACGGTGCGGCCCGCAAGCACGCGGAGGAGCTGCTGCGAGCGGCGTAGGGCGCTGACGCAGCGCACCGAGGCGTGGTATCGGCGGCGGCCCGGGCGCCCGCGTCTGCTGCGCAAGAACTGCATCGATGAGCGGTGGTCGGGCCGCGTCTGTGATTGACCATGCGCACCGGCGGGCGTGATCGAGCGACACCTCGGCACAGACCGGAGGCTCAGGTGTCGCTCGTTCACGCATGTGGTGATCGAGCGACACCTCCGTATGAGGCGCTGATCGACGTGTCGCTCGTTCACGGCGAATTGCTGGCGCGGGATCGCGATGCGAACCCACCGCACGCGGACCGCGCGTTCACGGGGAGATGCTCGAGCGACGCGCGGGAGCGGTCCGCGTACCGCTCGATGACGCCAGAGCACGAGATCACGCCGCCGCGACCGATCCCCACACCCTCGTCGATGCCGTGCCGCCCGCGCCGGGCGATCACCCACACCACGCCACCCCGGCGCCGGGCGCCAGGCGCCAGGCGCCCGACCGCTATGCCTGCTCGTCGCCCGCCGGCGCCGGAGCCGGCGCGTCGCGGTGCCAGACGACCTGCTGCGCAAACGGGATCTCGATGCCCGCGAGGTCGAAGGCCTCCTTCAGGCGCTGGCGCAGCTTGCGGCTGACGTCGTACTGATCGGCCGGGCGCGTCTTGACGACGAGGCGGATGACGATCGAGTTGATCCCCAGCCGCTCGACGCCCCAGACCTCGGGCTCCTCGAGGATGTCCTCGCGCTGCTGCCAGAGCTCGTCGGCGACGCCCTTGATGACGGCGGTCGCGTGATCGATGTCGGTGTCGTAGGCGACCTCGATGTCCAGCAGCGCGCGCGACCAGTGCTGGCTCTTGTTGCCGACGCGGCGGATGTCGCCGTTGGGCACGTGCCAGACCGTGCCGTCGACGGAACGCAGGCGCGTCGTGCGCAGCGACACGGCCTCGACCGTCCCCGAGGTCGTCTGATCGAGGTCGACGATGTCGCCGACGCCGAATTGGTCCTCGACGAGGATGAACATGCCCGACAGGAAGTCCTTGACGAGCGACTGCGCGCCGAAGCCCAGCGCGATGCCGACGATCCCCGCGCCGGCCAGCAGC
The DNA here is from genome assembly GCA_963756465.1 of uncultured Solirubrobacteraceae bacterium. Lineage (GTDB taxonomy): Bacteria > Actinomycetota > Thermoleophilia > Solirubrobacterales > Solirubrobacteraceae > CADCVQ01. The sequence continues at coordinate 1,779,237 of CAVWNK010000003.1, read as the reverse complement.
GGCGCGAGGTTCAGCCCCAGCTCGCCGAGGATCATGAAGCCCGCGATCGCAAGGATGACGGCGGTCGCGACGCTGCGCAGCACGCTCGTCAGCGCGTTGATGCGCTGCTCGGCGCGGATGCTGATCTCGTCGGTCACCAGCAGCGCGTTCGGCGTGCGGCGGCGTAGCGCGCCCATCTTCTCCCGCACCGCACCGGAGTGCAGCGTGCGCAGCGCGCGCTTGATGCCGCGATTGACGAGCCGGTTGAGCAGCCACGCGACGAGGACGATCGCGATGATCGTCAGCGACGTGCCCAAAAACGTGTCGGCGAGCTCGGCGAGCGTGCGGTCTTCGGTGCGGTTGAGGACCTCGCGGCAGATGAAGCTCGGGTCGTCCCCGCAGACTTCCTCCATCCGGCTGGTCGTCACCGCTGCGAGCGGTAGGAACACAGCGCCGAACACGCTAGCAACCGCCTCGGGTGTTCTTCGCTCGCCGTTAACACGTCCATCTAGACTCCGGCGATGGCCGTTGCCGTCGCCCGCGAGCTGTCCGGTCCCGCCCGCCTGGGGAGGCGGACGAAGCTGCTCGTGAAGTCGCTGGAGCCCGGCGCGGTGGCGATCCTCGATCACCGCGACCTCGATCGCGTCTCCGCGGAGGACCTGATCACGGCCGGCGTGCTGGCGGTTCTGAACTGCAGCCCGTCGTCGACGGGCGCGTATCCGAACATGGGGCCGCTGCTGCTCGTGCAGGCGGGGATCCACCTCGTCGACCTGCCCGACGACACGCTCTTCAAACAGGTCAAGGACGGCCAGCCGCTGGCGGTCCACGGCGGCGCCGTGCTGCGGGGCGACAAGACGCTCGCCCTCGGCGAGGTCCAGGAACCGGCCGCCGTGCGCGCCGCGACCGACGAGCGCCGGCGCGAGATCGGCGACGCGCTCGAGGCGTTCGCGAAGAACACGATCGAGCACATGCTCGAGGAGCGCGAGCTGCTGTCGGGCCGGATCGACCTGCCGCGCTTCGAAACCGACTTCCGCGACCGGCCGGCGCTGATCGTCGTGCGCGGCGTCGACCACCAGAAGGACCTGCGCATGCTGCGCCCGTACATCCGCGACGTCAAGCCGCGCATCATCGCCGTCGACGGCGGCGCCAACGCGCTGCTCGAGGAGGGCTTCGTGCCCGACATGATCGTCGGCGACATGGACTCCGCCAGCGAGGCGTCGCTGCGCTGCGGAGCCGAGCTCGTCGTGCACGCCTATCCCGACGGCCGCGCGCCGGGCCGCGAGCACCTCGAGGGGCTGGGCCTGCCGTTCAAGCTCGTGCCGGCGCCGGGCACGAGCCAGGACGTCGCGATGCTGATCGCCGCCGAGAAGGGCGCCGAGCTGATCGTCTCCGTCGGCTCGCAGTTCAACCTCGTCGAGTTTCTCGACAAGAACCGCCGCGGGATGGCGTCGACGTTTTTGACGCGGCTGCGGCTGGGGGAGATCCTCGTCGACGCCAAGGGCGTGTCGCGGCTGTACCGTCCGCTGCCCGGGCGCAGCCCGCTCGTCTGGGTGGCGTCCGCCGGGCTGCTGTGCCTGCTGGCTATCGTCGTGCTGACCCCGGCTCTGCGCGACGTCGCCGATCTCATGTGGCTCAAGCTCGAGGTCGTCCTCGGGCTCGAGTGAGCCGCCACCACCGCTGAATGTTCGACTTTCGCTATCACGCGCTGTCGCTGGCAGCGGTCTTCATCGCGCTCGTCGTCGGGTTGCTGCTGGGCGTCGCGATCGGCGACAAGGAGCTCGTCTCCGGCGCCCGCGAGGACCTGCGCGACTCGCTGCGCGCCGACGTCCGCAAGGCCAACCAGGAGCGCGACGAGGCCACGGCGCGCGAGCGCGAGCAGGCGCAGTTTGCCGACGCCGCCTACCCGATCCTGACCGCCGGGCAGCTGCCCGAGGCCCGCATCGGCCTCGTCCTGCTCGGCGAGGACGACGGCGCGCCGGAGATCGTCCGCGACGCGCTCGAGCCGACCGGCGCCGAGCTGGCGTTCGTTGCCGTCGTGCGCCAGCGCGTCGACCTCGCGGCCGTCGCCGAGAGGGCGCGCGGAACGCGCTACGCGAACATCGTCGAGGACCCGACGCTGCTCGACGATCTCGGCCGGCGAGCCGGGATCCAGATGGTGCTGGGCGGGCGCCTGATCGGCCGCGTCCGGACGGGGCTGCTGCGCTCGCTCAGCGGCAGCTTCGGCAACCTCGACGGCGTGATCGTCATGCGCTCCGGCGACAAGCCCGCCGGCAAGGACGCCGCCGAGCGCCTCGACGCGCTGCAGGACGGGATCGCGCGCGGGCTCGTGCAGACCGGCGTGCGCGCGGTCGGCGTCGAGCGCCGCGCCAGCGAGCCGTCGAGCATCGGCTGGTTCAGGGAGCGCGAGCTGTCGAGCGTCGACAACGTCGACGAGCAGGCGGGCAGCGCCGCGCTCGTCTTCGTGCTCGCCGGCAATCAGGGCGCGTACGGCCGCCGTGACGGCGCGCAGGCGCTGCTGCCGCCGGTCGTCGGACGCGTGCCGTGATCGCCCCGGCCGCGGGTCGCGCGGCCGTTGTCCGGCCACCGCGCTAGGTTCCCGTCCCGGTGCAAGCACTGCCGTTCGTCTTCTCGCTGCTCGTCGCCGGGGCCCTCGCGCCGCTGGTGCTCCGCCGTCTCGACGAGGCCGGTGCCACGCGCGAGAACTACCGCGGGCGGCGGCTGCCGATCCCGATCGGGATCGTCATCGTGCCCGCGGCGCTGATCGCGCTGATCCCGGTCATGCTGCTCGCGCGGCTCACCGATCTGGACGTCTTCCCCGACAACCTCGGCTTCGCGATCGTGTTCGTGCCCGGGGTCGCGCTGCTGGGCCTGATCGACGACGCGCTGTCGGGCGAGGGCCGCGGCTGGCGCGGCCACGGCAAGGACGTGCTCGGCGGATCGCTCTCGACGGGGCTGCTGAAGGCCGGCGGAACGCTCGGCCTGGCGCTGCTCGTCGCCTCCTCGCTGCCGGGATCGGACGCCGACTTCCTGCTCGCCACGGCGGTGCTCGTGCTCGCGGCGAACGCCTTCAACCTGCTCGACCTGCGCCCCGGCCGCTGCGTCAAGGCCTACGTCCTGCTCGGCATCGGCCTGACCGCGGCGACGCAGAACACCGCCGCGCTCGCCGGGCTGGGCATCTTCACGGCGCCGGTGCTCGTCGCGGGCTACTTCGACCTGCGCGAGAAGGCGATGCTCGGCGACACGGGCTCCAACGCGATCGGCGGCCTCGCCGGCCTGTGGATCGTGCTGACGCTCGATGCCGACGGCCAGGTGATCGCGCTGCTGATCTTGCTCGCCCTGAACCTTTTCGGGGAATTTCGGTCAATCTCGAACGTCATCGAGAAGATCCCGGGGCTTCGGCACCTAGACTCGCTGGGGAGGCCATAGTGCTCGCGACGACACAACAGCGCAGGACGCGCTTCATCTTCATCACCGGTGGCGTCGTCTCGTCGCTGGGCAAGGGCATCGCGGCGGCGTCGATCGGGCGCCTGCTCGTCGCCCGCGGGCTGTCGGTCGGCCTGCAGAAGTTCGACCCGTACATCAACGTCGACCCCGGCACGATGTCGCCCTACCAGCACGGCGAGGTGTTCGTCACCGAGGACGGCGCCGAGACCGACCTCGACCTCGGCCACTACGAGCGCTACACGGATTCCAACACGTCGCGCGCCTCGAACGTCACGGCCGGCGGCATCTACAACACCGTCATCCGGCGCGAGCGGCGCGGCGACTACCTCGGTGGCACCGTCCAGGTCGTCCCGCACATCACCGACGAGATCAAGCAGCGCGTCAAGCTGCTCGCCGAGACGCAGGACGCCGACATCGTCATCACGGAGATCGGCGGCACGGTCGGCGACATCGAGTCGCTGCCGTTCCTCGAGGCGATCCGCCAGTTCCAGGTCGACGTCGGCCGCCGCGACTGCATGTTCATCCACCTCACGCTCGTGCCGTACATCGGCCACGCCGGCGAGCTGAAGACGAAGCCTACGCAGCACTCCGTCAACGAGCTGCGCCGCATCGGCATCCAGCCCGACATGCTGCTGTGCCGCTCGGAGACCGAGCTGGGCCTGGACATCCGCAAGAAGATCGCGCTGTTCGCCTCGCTGCCCGTCGGCGCGGTCGTCAGCGCCAAGGACGTCGACAACATCTACAAGGTGCCGCTGTGGTTCGCCGACGAGGGCGTCGACGACCTGATCTGCGATCACTTCGTCATCGAGGCCGAGCGCGCCGACCTGTCGGTGTGGGCGCAGATCACCAAGCGCGCGACCGATGCATCCGAGACCGTCAAGATCGCGCTCGTCGGCAAGTACGTCGCGCTGCAGGACGCCTACCTGTCGGTCTCAGAGGCGCTGCGCCACTCGGGCTTTCATCACGACTGCCGCATCGAGATCGACTGGGTCGACTCCGAGACGCTGGAGAACGACGCGGCCGCGCTCGAGCGGCTCGGCGGCGCCGACGGGATCCTGATCCCCGGCGGTTTCGGCGGCCGCGGCATCGAGGGCAAGATCCGCGCCGCGCGCGTCGCGCGCGAGCAGCGGATCCCGTACCTCGGCGTCTGCCTCGGCATGCAGATCGCGGTGATGGAGTTCGCCCGCCACGTCGCCGGCCTGGACGGCGCGAACTCGACCGAGTTCGATCCCGAGACGCCGCATCCGGTGATCGACCTGCTGCCCGAGCAGAAAGAGGTCTCCGACCTCGGCGGCACGATGCGCCTCGGCGCCGACCCGGTGAAGATCCACGCCGACACGCGTGCCCGCGAGCTGTACGGCGAGGCCGTCATCTACGAGCGTCACCGCCATCGCTACGAGGTCAACCTCTTCCTGCGCAGGCGCCTGGAGGCGGCCGGCCTGATCGTCAGCGGCACCTCGCCCGACGAGCGGCTCGTCGAGATGATCGAGCTCGCCGACCACCCGTTCTTCGTCGCCTCGCAGTTTCACCCCGAGTTCAAGTCGCGTCCCGAGCGGCCCGCGCCGCTGTTTCGCGACTTCGTCGGCGCCGCGCTGGAGCGCGCCCGCGCGCGCCCGCCGGCCGGCGGCGAGTACGAGTACCGCGCGGCGCGCTCGTAGCGGCGGGCTACTCGTCCGGCCAGCGGCCGTGCTCGTCGAAGTAGCGGCGGGCCGCCTCCTCCTCGTCGCGTTCGCGGTCGCCGCTGACACCGACGCGGTACAGGATGTTGAGCAGCAGGATCGAGCCGGCGACGCCGATCCCCATCGCGAACGCCTCCAGGCCGTTGATCGTGTCGCTGAAGATCAGCACGACCACGCCCGCAAGCGCGACGGCGGCCGGCAGGAGGTAGCGCACGGCGATCATCGTCCTGGCGCTGCGATCGTCGGTCGGCGCGGGCGGCTCGGATGGCACAGCGCTCTTGATAGCGCACCGGACGGCGTCCGGCTGCGTCACCGGTCGCGTCCGGCGAGGACGTCGCCGGGGCCTGAGCTGCGATCCGGGCAGCGCGCCCGTCACACTGCACGTCGATGCGACCCGCGTCCGCCGTCGAGCGCCGCCGCCTGAACGACACGTTCGCGCGCCTGTGCGCGATCCCGAGCCCGTTCGGTCACGAGAAGGCGATGGCTGACGCCGTCGCGCGCGAGCTCGGGGCGATCGGCATCGACGTCGAGGAGGACGGCGTCGCGGCCGAGGTCGGTGCGGAGTGCGGCAACCTGCTGGCCCGGATCCCCGGCCGCGGCGAGCGCACGATCCTGCTCTGCGCGCACCTCGACACGGTCCCCGAGCCCGGCGTGATCGAGCCGGTGCTCGAGGACGGCGGCTGGGTCAGCCGCGGCGACACGATCCTCGGCGCCGACAACAAGGCGGCCGTCGCCGTCATCCTCGAGGTCGCGCGGCGCTGCGCCGTCGAAGGCTCCCCCGTCGGCCTCGAGCTGCTGTTCACCGTCTGCGAGGAGGTCGGCCTCGCGGGCGCGAAGGCGTTCGACGTCCGGTCGCTGCGCAGCGACTGGGGCTACGTCTTCGACCACGCCTCGCCGATCGGCGAGATCATCGTCGCCTCGCCGACGTACTACCGCTTCGAGCTGGACTTCCGCGGCACGCCCGCGCACGCCGGCATCCGCCCCGAGGACGGGCGCAGCGCGATCGAGGCCGCCGCGCGCGCGATCGCCGCGATGCGGCTCGGGCGCATCGACGACGAGACGACGGCGAACATCGGGCGCATCGAGGGCGGCCAGATCGGCGGCACGAACATCGTCGCCGCGCGTTGCCGGGTCGTGGGGGAGGTGCGCTCGCTGGACGCGTCGAGGGCCGAGGACGTGATCGCGGACGTCATCGCCGCCGCGCACGACGCCGCCAACACACCGTTCTGTTTCTGCGACGTCGACGTCACGACCGAGCGGCTCTTCGACGGCTACCGCCATCCGCCCGGCGCGCCCGCCGTGCTCGCCGCCGAGGAGGCGCTGCGGGAGTGCGGCTACACGGTCACGTTGCGCCCGACCGGCGGTGGCTCGGACGCCAACGCCTTCGAGGCCGCCGGCGTGCAGTGCGCGAACCTCGCCAACGGCACGGAGGCCAACCACGAGCCCTGCGAGCGCGTCAGCGTCGCCGCGCTGGAGGGGATGCTCGACGTGACCTACGCGCTGCTGGACGCATGCTCCGGCTGAGGCGGGCGACGGTGCTCGCCGTCGGACCGGACCACCCGATGGAGCAGCGCCTGTCGATCCAGATCGGAGACGAGCACCGCACGGCGATCGCCGACGTCGGCCTCGTCGGCGCCGCGCAGCCCGGCGACGAGGTGATCGTCAACGTCGAGGCGCTCGACCTCAGCCTCGGCTCGGGCGGCTTCGACATCGTGCACTGCAACCTCACCCGCGGCCTCGACGGCGAGGGCACGCCGCGCGCGCACGTGATGAAGCTCAACTACACGAGCCTGCAGCACGCGGTCCTGCCCGTCGAGGAGGGCGACGCCGACGGCATGCCGGCGCCGCCCGGGCTCCCGCTCGACAAGCCCGTCGCGGTGATCGGCCTGCACGGCCAGCTCGCGGCGGTGGCGTGGGCGTTCGCGCAGGCGACCGCCGGCAAGGGCCGGCTCGGTTACGTCCAGACCGCCGGCGGCGCGCTGCCGGGCGGGCACTCCTGCGTCGTGCGCGAGCTGCGCGACGACGGCCTGCTCGCCGGTCACCTCACCGCCGGGCCGGCGTTCGGCGGCGCCGACGGCGAGTCGATCACGACGGCCGCGGCGCTGCACCACGGACTGACCGAGCTTGGCTGGGACGCGGCCGTGTGCGGCCCCGGTCCCGGCATCCTCGGCTCCGGCTCGGCGCTTGGCCACGGCGGCCTGCAGGCGCTGGACTCGCTGCACACCGCGCTCGCGCTCGGCTGCGCGGCGCTGCTCGTGCCGCGCATGTCCTCCAGCGACCTGCGCGCGCGCCACCGCGGCCTCAGCCATCACACGCGCACGGTGCTCGACCTGCTGCTCGCGCCCGTCGTCGTCGCGATCCCCGCGGGCGAGGCGCCCGCCGACGCGCGCCACGACTGGCGCGCGTTTGCGACCGACCTCGACGGGTATGCGGCGAGCGGCCTGCCGACGCGCTCGATGGGGCGCGAGGATCCGCTGTTCTTCGCCGCCGCGCTGGCCGCCGGCGGCGCGCTCGCCCAGATGACATGAGCCCGCAACCCCGCAAGATCGAGCCGCTCAGCGCCGAGGAGCCGTACGCGGGCAGCCAGTTCTCGGTGCTCGTCGGGCGCTTTCGCCACGAGGACGGCGAGGAGGTGCAGCGCGAGTACGTCCACCGCGTCGCCGCGGCGGCGATCGTCGCCTATGACGACGCGCACGTCTGGCTCGTGCGCCAGCCGCGCGAGGCGATCGGGCAGCACACGCTCGAGCTGCCCGCCGGCAAGCTCGACGTCGACGGCGAGTCGGCGTTGCAGACGGCGCAGCGCGAGCTCGCCGAGGAGATCGGGCAGGCAGCCGAGCACTGGCAGGAGGTCGAGACGTACTACTCCTCCAGCGGCTACAGCGACGAGCTCGTGCACGTCTTCGCGGCCACCGGCCTGCACGCCGAAGACGACGCGCAGGCCGACCCCGGCGAGCGGATCGAGGTCGTGCGCTGGCCGCTCGCCGACCTCGACGGCGCGATCGCGGCGACGAACGACGCGAAGACGCTGATCGGGCTGAGCTGGCTGCGCGCGACGCTCGGTTGAGCGCAGGTCAGGGCTCGAGCGCCGCGCTGCGATCGGCTCGCCGGACGCGGCCAGTACCACCGCGCGGCGGACCGCGCCGAGCGCTCCCGCAACGCACGCCGCGTTGCACCGCAAAGGTTCGCGCGGCCGGCGGCGAAGCCAGCGCCATGGCCGTCGCTCGGACAGACCCGCTGACACGCCCCTTCGAGCACCACGTGCTCGACTTCCTCGCCTACCTCGAGTTCGAACGCGGCCTGTCGCGCAACACGCTCGAGGCCTATCGCTCCGACCTGCTGCAGTTCGGCCACTTCCTCGCCCGCGACCGCCTCGACGCGACGACCCTCGGCCATGCCGAGCTCGCGCGCTTTCTCTCCGAGCTGGCCGCCGGCGGCCCGCAGCGACCGCCCGTCGCGCCCGCCACGATCCAGCGCAAGACCGCCTGCCTGCGCTCGTTCTACCGCCACCTGCGCCGCGAGGAGATCATCTCCCACGACCCGACGGCCGACCTGCGCTCGCCGCGCAAGAGCCAGAAGCTGCCGCAGGTGCTCACGCGCGACGAGGTCGCCGCGCTGCTCGCCGCGCCGCGCGGGACGGAGCCGGCGGCGCTGCGCGACCGCGCGATGCTCGAGCTCATGTACGCCTGCGGGCTGCGTGCGAGCGAGGCCGTCGACCTCGCGGTCGGCAGCGTCGACCTGCGCACCGGGGTCGTGCGCGCGCGCGGCAAGGGCGCGAAGGAGCGCCTGATCCCGGTCGGCCGCCAGGCGCTGATCGCGGCTCGCGCGTACCTCGAACACGGCCGACCGAAGCTCGTCGGCATCCGCGAGGAGCGCCATCTGTTCGTCAACCACCGCGGCAGCGGCCTGACGCGCCAGGGTCTCTACAAGATCGTCCAGCGCCACGCCGCCAGCGCCGGCCTCGCCGGAAGGATGAGCCCGCACACGCTGCGCCACACGTTCGCGACCCATCTGCTCGCGGGTGGCTGTGACCTGCGCTCGTTGCAGGAGATGCTCGGCCATGCCGACGTCGCGACGACGCAGATCTACACGCACCTGTCCGCCGACCGCCTGAAGGACGTCTACTTCCGCGCGCATCCGCGCGCCGGTGCGGGCGCCGTGCCGACCGCCGGAGGCTGACAGACTGCCGGGGTGCGCCGCGCCCTCCGGACCTCGATCGTGCTGATCCTGCTCGCGGTGCCGCTCGCGGGCTGTGGCAACGAGCAGACGCCCGTTCCCGACCTGACCCTCGTCCCCGCCCCGAAGGCGTTTCGCGAGGCGCCCTTCGACGCGCAGGGCGTGCGCTTCCGCGCGCCGACGAATTGGCGCGTGATCCCGGGCCAGAGCCCGCAGGTCGCGACGGTCGCGATCGGCGGCGCGCAGGTCGCCGTCTGGCGCTATCCGCGCACGGAGCCGCTGCCCGAGACGCGCGCACAGCTGAACGCCGCGCGCGACGCGCTCGTGGCACAGATCGAGAGCCGCGACGCGACGTTCAAGCTCACGTCGACGCGGCTCGTGATCAAGAAGGGGCTGCGCGCCGTCGAGGTCGTCGGCACGGGCGCGAACCTCACCAACCGGTCCGTCCAGCGCTCGATGCGCTCGCTGCACGCCTACGGGCACGGCGCGGAGGTCGTCATGGACGCGTTCGCGCCGCCGAAGGAGTTCGCCCGCATCGACGAGCAGACGTTCGGCCCGATGACGCGCTCGCTGAAGCTGCGCGCGCCGACCGGATCGTGAGCGGCCGCGCGTTCGTCGTCGTCGTCGACGCCTGCGGCGTCGGCGCGCTGCCGGACGCCGCCGACTACGGTGACGCCGGCTCGAACACGCTGGCGCACGTGGCGCGCGCCGTCGGCGGGCTCGACCTGCCCGTGCTCGAGCGCCTCGGCCTGGGGTCGATCGTCGCGCTCGACGGCGTGGCGCCGTCGCGCCAGCCGGTCCTGCACGGCCGGCTGGGGGCGCTCGGACCGGGCAAGGAGTCGACGACCGGCCACTGGGAGCTGATGGGGGCGATCGCGCCCGCGCCGCTGCCGACCTACCCCGGCGGCTTTCCCGACGAGGTCGTGGCGGCGCTCGAGCAGGCCACCGGGCAGCGCTTCATCTGCAACCGCCCCTACAACGGGATCGCGGCGATCGACGACTTCGGCGCCGAGCACCTGCGCGGCGGCGAGCTGATCCTCTACACGTCACAGGACTCCGTGCTGCAGATCGCCGCCCACGTCGCGCTGCTGTCGGAGGAGATGCTGGGCGAGATCTGCGCCGCTGCGCGCGCGGTGATGACCGGTGAGCACGCGGTCGGGCGCGTCATCGCGCGGCCGTTCCGGGGCCGGCCGGGCGCGTTCCGGCGCACCGAGGCGCGCCACGACTTCTCGATCGACCCGCCCGGACGCACGTACCTCGACGAGCTGACCGACGCCGGCCTGCCGGTGCACACCGTCGGCAAGGTCAGCGACCTGTTCGCCGGCCGCGGGATCTCCGTCGCGCACCCCGGTGCGACGAACGAGCGCGCGCTGCGCGAGACGACCCGGCTCGTCCGCGAGCTCGATCGCGGCCTCGTCTTCACGAACCTCGTCGAGACAGACCAGAACTACGGCCACCGCAAGGACACCGCGGGCTTTCACCGCGCGCTGCGCGAGATCGACGTGTGCGTGGGGGAGTGGCTGGATCTGCTCGGCCCGCAGGATCTGCTGATCGTCACCGCCGACCACGGCTGCGACCCGGCCGCCGAGCACTCCGACCACACGCGCGAGCACGCGCCGCTGCTGGCCAGCTTCGAAGGCCACGGCGGCCGCCGCCACGACGGCGCGCTGTCCGATGTCGGCGCCAGCGTCCTCGCCTGGCTGCTCGACGGCGCGCGCGCCGCGGGGCTGCCGGGCCGATCGTTCCTCGCCGGCCGGTAGGCGGCGCGGACTACGCTCGGAGGCGATGCCCGAGCTGCCCGAGGTCGAGACCATCCGTCGCCGGCTGGCGCCGCTCGTCGAGGGTCGCAGGATGCGCACGCTCGACGTGCTCGACGCGAAGTGGAGCGCACCGATGGCGCCGTCGGAGTTGCGCGATGCGCTCGAGGGCCGTGTCCTGCAGCGGCTGCTGCGGCGCGGCAAGTACCTCATCTGGGAGGCCGAGGACGAGGTCTACCTGCTCATGCACCTGCGCATGACCGGCACGGTGCTCTACGACGCCGGCCCGGACGCGCGCTACGTGCGTGTACGCATGCAGCTCGACGACGGCCACGTCCTCTGCTTCTGCGATCCGCGCCGCTTCGGCACCGGCGAGCTGGCGCTCGGCGGTGACGCGCTGGACGAGTTCCTCGACCAGCGCCTCGGCGTCGAGCCGCTGGGGCCGGAGTTCACGACCGAGCATCTGTACCTGCAGACGCGCGGGCGCCGCGCGCCGATCAAGGCGCTGCTGCTCGACCAGCGCCGCGTCGCGGGCGTCGGCAATATCTACGCCAACGAGGCGCTGTTCCGCGCCCGCATCCACCCGCTGCGCGCGGCCGGCGCGCTGAAGCGCGCTCAGGTCGCGGCCCTGCGCGATGCCGTCGTGGCGTCGCTGGAGGCCGGGCTGGGCGCCGGCGGGGCGTCGATCGACGACTTCCGCCACCCCGACGGCGTCAAGGGCGCGTTCCAGAACGAGTTCCTCGTCCACAGCCGCGAGGGCGAGCCCTGCGCGGTGTGCGGCACCCCGGTGCGCAAGTTCGTCGCCGCGGGGCGCGGGACGTACGCGTGTGAGGTGTGCCAGACGCGGCCGCGGGCGCGCGCGCGGCGGGCCTAGCCACAGCCGAGTCCGGGGCCGTGTCGTTTAGGTGTTCGTATGCAGCACGTTGGCGACACGGCTCGCCGGCGGGGCGGGCGAGTCCGCGGGCCGTGTCGTCTAGGTGCTCGTATGCAGCAGGTTCGCGACTACTCGGCCAGCAGGTCGGAGAGCATGCCCGACGCGGCGGCGGCGGCCGTCTCGTTGTAGCCGCCGATGAGGATGCTTCCGACGACGACCTGGGGCAGCGTCATCATGCCCGTCCGCTCGGCGAGGGCGACGACCTCGTCGGGCTTGCCGGCGAGGTTCTGCTCGCGAAACTCGATGCCCTGAGAGCTCAGCAGCATCTTGACGCGCGTGCAGAACGAGCACGACTCGGTGGTGTAGACGGTGACGTCGCGCATGACGTCAGACAGGGTAGTGAGCGCTCGTCACGGAGCCCGACCGCGCGACTCAGTCGACGAGCAGGTCGGTCAGCATGCCGGCCTGGTCGGCGGCGAGGGTCTCCTGGTAGCCGCCCAGCAACAGGCTGCCGACGTACACCTGCGGCAGCGACTTCAGCCCCGAGCGTGCGGCGAGCGCCTCGTGCTCGTCCGAGCCGGGGTTGATCATCACCTTCTCGTATGGGATGTCGCGCACGTTCAGCAGGTTCTCGACCGAGTGGCACAGCGTGCAGATCTCGTCGGTGTAGACCGTGACCGGCCGCATCGTCAGTCGGCGACGAGGTCGTCGAGCATGCCGTTGATCGAGGCCGCGTGGACCTCCTGCGTGCTGCCCATCGGGATCACGCCGATGAACGCCTGCGGAAGCTTCATCGAGCCGGACCGCTCGCCGAGCTCGTGGTGCTCGGGGGAGTCGAGCTTGACGAGCGTCTCCTCGAACGGGATCTCCTTCTCTTCGAGGAGCTCTCGGAGCTGGGCGCTGAACTTGCAGCCCTCTTTCGTGTAGATCTGCATCGTTCTCATGGTGCGAAAAGTGTAATGGCAGGCTCCCTGAAGACCGAGGCCGTGGTCCTGCGCTCGATGCGCTACGGCGAGGCCGATCGGATCCTGCATCTCTATACCCCGCAGCGCGGCCGCATGAGCGCGATCGCCAAGGGGGTGCGCCGCACGAAGAGCCGTTTCGGCGGTCGCCTCGAACCGTTCTTTCGCCTGCACATGGTCCTATATCAGGGCCGCAGCGAGATCCTCACGGTCACGAGCGCGCAGACCGTCGAGGGCTACCCGCGCCTGCGCGAGGACGGCCCGGCGCTCGACAGCGCGGCGCGCGCCTGCGACGCCGTCAGCCGGCTGTTCGAGACCGGCGAGGCGCATCCTGGCGTGTTCGCGCTGCTCTGCAGCGAGCTCGCGCTGCTCGACGCGGGCGCCGGCGGCGGGCGCACCCACGCCACGCACGCGAACCAGCTCGCGTTTCGGCTCAAGCTGCTGCTCGCGGCCGGCCTCGCGCCGCAGCTCGCCGCCTGCGCGGCGTGCGGGGAGGCTGATCACCTCGCCGGTTTCAGCGGCGCGGCGGGCGGCGTCGTCTGCAGCGCCTGCGAGGCGACGGGCTTCTCGCTGGGCGAGGAGGCACACACGTTCATGACCTGCGCGCTGGGCTCGTCGCTGGCCGATGCGCCCGCCGCCGGCGAGCGCGCGCTGCGCGAAGCCGAGCGCGCGATCGCCGAGACGCTCGAGCATCACGCGCACGTTCGGCTGCGCGCCGCCGTTCCCCGGTAGGATCGCGCGCCATGGGTGTGGCACGAGTGGGTACGAAGTGGGTCTACGACTTCGCCGAGGGCTCGAAGGAGATGCGCAACCTTCTCGGCGGAAAGGGCGCCAACGTCGCCGAAATGACGCGCATCCTGGGCGCTGACCGCGTCCCAGCGGGGTTCACGATCACGACGGAGGCGTGCGTCTCCTACATGGAGAACGCCCAGACCGCCCCCGACGGGATGGCGAGCGAGGTCGACGAGGCGCTGGCACGGTTGGAGCAGACCGCCGGCAAGACGCTCGGCGATCCCGACGATCCGCTGCTCGTCTCCGTGCGCTCCGGCGCCCGCGAGTCGATGCCCGGCATGCTCGACACGGTCCTGAACCTCGGCCTCAACGACCAGTCCGTGCGCGGGCTCGCCGACAAGACCGGCAACGAGCGCTTCGCATGGGATTCGTACAGACGCTTCGTGCAGATGTTTGGCAACGTCGTGCGCAACATCCCCGGCGAGCGCTTCGAGCACGCGATCCAGGCGGCCAAGAAGGAGCACGGCGTCACGCTCGACACCGAGCTCGACGTCGCCGCGCTGCAGGCGCTGACCGCGACCTTCCGCGAGATCTTCAAGGCGCAGACCGGCGAGGAGTTCCCGCAGGAGCCGCGCGACCAGCTCGAGCAGGCGATCCGCGCGGTCTTCGACTCGTGGGGCGGCGACCGCGCGATCAGCTACCGGCGCATCAACCGCATCCCCGACGACTGGGGCACCGCCGTCAACGTCCAGCAGATGGTCTTCGGCAACAAGGGCGAAACGTCGGGCTCCGGCGTCGCCTTCAGCCGCGACGAGGTCGACGGCGCGCCCGAGCCGTCGGGCGACTTCCTCGTCAACGCCCAGGGCGAGGACGTCGTCTCCGGCGTGCGCAACACGCAGGACATCGCCGACCTGCGCGACGTCATGCCCGCGGCGCACGCGACGCTGATGGAGATCCTGCGCACGCTCGAGGCGCACTACAAGGACATGCAGGACACGGAGTTCACGATCGAGGAAGGCCGTCTGTACATGCTGCAGACGCGCAACGCCAAGCGGCCCGCTCAGGCCGGCGTTCGCTTCGCCTGCGACGCGGTCGACGAGGGCCTGCTGTCCAAGGCCGAGGCGATCGCGACGATCGACTGCGAGAAGCTCGACGCGCTGCTGCACCCGACGTTCGACGCGTCCGTCGAGTACGCCGTGCTCGCGAAGGGCGTCGCGGCGTCACCCGGCGCCGCCAAGGGCGAGATCGTGTTCAGCGCCGACGATGCCGTCGCGGCCCAGGCCGCGGGCCGCAGCGTCATCCTCGTGCGCCCGTTCACCGAGGCCGAGGACGTCGCCGGCTTCCACGCGGCGCGCGGAATCCTGACCGCCGAGGGCGGCAAGGCCAGCCACGCGGCGCTCGTTGCGCGCGGCATGGGCCGGCCCGCGGTCACGGGCGCGAGCGCGCTCGACATCGACCTCGCGCAGAAGCAGCTGCGCGTCGGCGACACCGTCCTGGCCGAGGGCGACTGCATCGCGATCGACGGCACGACGGGCCAGGTCACGGTCGACGACGTCCCGCTCGTCGAGCCCGAGATGACCGAGTACTTCCAGCGCGTGCTGGCCTGGTCGGACGAGCTGCGCAGGCTCGGTATCCGTGCCAACGCCGACACGCCCGAGGACGCCGCGAAGGCGCGCGCGTTCGGCGCCGAGGGCATCGGCCTGTGCCGCACCGAGCACATGTTCATGGCCGCCGACCGCCAGCCGAAGATGCGCGAGATGATCCTCTCGGACACGATCGAGGGGCGGCGCGCGGCGCTCGACGAGCTGCTGCCGCTGCAGCAGCAGGACTTCGAGGAGATCCTCGCGGCGATGGACGGGCTGCCGGTCACGATCCGCCTGCTCGACCCGCCGCTGCACGAGTTCCTGCCGCCCGACGAGGACGACCCGCGCGCGCACGCGCTGCGCGAGGTCAACCCGATGCTCGGCACGCGCGGCTGCCGCCTGGCGATCCTGCATCCGGAGATCTACGAGATGCAGGTCCGCGCGATCATGCGCGCCCAGTGCGCCGTCACCGAGCAGCTCGGGCATCCGCCCAAGCTCGAGGTGATGGTCCCGCTGATCGACTACGAGCGCGAGCTGGAGATCATCGAGGAGCTGATCTTCCGCGTCGCCAAGGAAGAGGGCGTGTCGCGCGAGAACTACCTCTGCGGGACGATGATCGAGCTGCCGCGCGCGTGCTTCCTGGCGGACACGATCGCGACACACGCCGACTTCTTCTCCTTCGGCACCAACGACCTGACGCAGACGGCGCTCGGCTTCAGCCGCGACGACATCGAGGGCAAGATCCTCGCGCCCTACATCGAGAGCAAGGTCTTCGACCGCTCGCCGTTCGAGACGCTCGACACGCCCGGCGTCGGCCAGCTCGTGCGGATGGGCGCGTGGCTGGGCCGCAAGACGAAGCTCGAGCTGAAGCTCGGCGTCTGCGGCGAGCACGGCGGCGACCCCGACTCGATCGACTTCTTCCACAACTCGGGGCTCGACTACGTCTCCTGCTCGCCGTTTCGCGTCCCGGTCGCGCGCGTGGCGGCGGCGCAGGCGGCGATCCGCCGCGGCGACGACGGCGGCTGGTGAGCCCCGGCGCGCGCCCGGTCGCGCGCGGCCTCAGCGGCGGCTGCGGGCTCAGCGGTAGGTGACGACCGACAGGCGCTTGACGTCGAGCACGCCGTCGGGGTCTGGATCGGTCGTGCGCGCGACGATCGAGAACTGCACCTCGTCGCCCGCCACGGCGGCGCGGCGCAGCGGCTCGGTGATGCTGACGCGCTTCTTCATCCGGATCGAGCGCGCGAGCGGGCGGTTGTCGAAGCGCCGGCGCTCGGGCTCGGTGTTGTCGCAGTGCCCCTCGGCGCCGAAGCAGCCGCCGTGGCCGAAGACGTGAAACGAGCCCACGTAGCCGGACTGCGGGTCCTTGCCGGTGGCGGTGTCGGCGTCCGGGTTGCCGATGTAGACGAGGCCCTCATAGGAGCTGCCGGTGTGTTTGATTCCGCCGATCTCGAAGTCGGCGCTGCGGAAGTCCGCAGCCGGCACGACGACCTCCGACGGCACGGGCTCGCAGACGATCACCTCGCCGGGCGTCCCGGCGCCGAGCTGCGGCTCGATCAGGGTCTCCGAGTCGGCGTAGTCGAAGCCGAGCGCGTTGGCGTTCAGGACGTCCGCGACGCGCAGGTTGAACGGCTCCAGGACGAGGTCCTCCCAGCCCGCGAACGGGACCGCGTTCATCCGGCCCGACTGCTGCCATAGCCACCACATGCGGTCGATCATGCAGTGGTGCGCCCAGAAGAGGGGGTCGAACGCGGCGTAGCCGACGTTGCCCATCGTGCCGCTGACCCAGCCGTGCACGCCGTCGTGGATGTCCTCGCAGGCGTCGCTGAAGACCGCGAAGCTCGGCTGGCGCAGGACGTCCTGCAGCTCACCGGGCTCGGGCAGCAGGCTCGGCGCGTTGGGGTCGCGCGAGGTCTGCGCGATCAGCGGCGCGCCGTCGCGGATGTCGGCGTCCGTGACGAGCGTCGGCGACGAGAACAGCGGGTTCGGCGCGCCGCCCGCGTCGGCGACGGCGAAGGGTGCCGGTATGCCGCGCGTCGTCGTCCAGTCCCACCACGGCAGCGTGACGCCGTCGACGCGGTCGGCGAGCGCCTGCTCGAGGCGGTAGAGGTAGGCCCGGTGCCACGGCAGGAACAGCCGCTGGGGCGTGTGGTGGGGGCAGTCCCAGTAGGGCACGCCGTGCGCGCCGGCGATCTCGAAGAAGCCGCGGTCGTCGCCGCGCGCGTCGGCCGAGATCTGCTTGATCTGCGCGAACGCCTCGCGCAGCCCGCCGACCTCGTCCTCGGACAGCAGCGCCGCGTTCTTGCGGTGCACGATGTCGTCGCGCTCCAGCCGCGCGCTGTTGGCGACGTCGCCTCCGATGGCCTCCATGGCGTTCCCCCTCGATCTGCGTGGCTCGGTGGTCCGCCGATCCTAGATCGGGCCAGACCGGGCGCGGGGAAACCTGCGAGCTACGGTGTCTGCGGCTGCGTCCGCTGGAGCGCCTCGACGTCCTGCGCGATGTCGTCGATGCGCTTGGAGAGCTCGTCGATCGCCTGCTGGGGGTCCGTCGAGGGCCGCTCGGCGAGCGTCTTGACGGTCTTCTCCAGCGCCGCGACGCGCGTGTCGTCGGCGTCGTCGCCGGCACCGGCGCCCGAGCGCAGCTGCTGGACCTGGCGGCTGAGGCGGTCGATGCGGTCGTCGAGCTGGGACACGCGCGCGTCGCTTGCCGCGCCGCCGCCGGAGACGGCGCCGGAGTCGCCGGCCTTCGTGAGGGCGTAGATCGCGACGCCGAGCGCGGCGACGGCGATCACGCCGACGACCATCAGGCCGGTGCGCAGGGAGCCGATCGCGTCCTCGAGGCGCAGGAGGACGACGTTCGGGTCCGGGCCGGGGGCGACGACGCGCTCCTCGTAGACGGGCTGCGCGGGCGGCTGCGGGCTCAAACGCTGCGTCGGGCGATCGGGTGGGGGAGTGGTTGACATCGCAGCGGTCAGTGTGCCCCGCTTGCGATGCCCTCAACCACGTCGCCGTCCTCGCGCGCTCAACGTGTGCGGATCCTCACCCGCGCGACGACCGTCGAGGAGTTCCCGCGCGCGTCGCGTCCGACGATGAACGCGCGCGCGCTCACGATCGGCGCCCGGCGCAGCAGCGCCGCCGCGCGCGGGCCGACCGCCACGGTGACGCCACGGGCGGCGTTGCCGGGGGCCTGGAAGGAGGCGGTCGGTAGCGTGCGCCGACGCCCACCCAGGGGGGTGATCGTGCGCAGCTTCACGGTCCCGTTGCACGGGCCAGCGGCGGTGCGGCAGTCCACCAGCAGCCGGATCCTGCGGGCGCCCGTCAGGCGCGCCGTCGTGGTCCTCAGGCTGATCGACGGCCTGACCTCGACCTGCTCGCGCGGCGACACCGCTCCGACGCACGCCTCGTCCTGGGCGACGACCGCGCGGTAGAACGATGCGCCGTTCGCGCGTGTCGTGACCTTGAAGTCGCCGTTGGCGGCGCTGCGCACGCGCGCGATCGTCGCGTAGCGCGTCGTCGTGACCGCGCGGCGCTGGACCTGGACCTCTACGCCGGACTCGCAGGCGATCTCGTTCGCGAACGCGTCGAGCGTGCCGGCGAGGGTGACCGTGCGCCCGCGGCTGATCAGCGCCGGCGTGGCGACGAGCTCCAGCGCCCGCCCGGACAGCGCGACGGCCTGGGTTGCGGGCGGCGCGGGCGGCGCCGGCGGCGCCGGCGGCGGCGGCGTGACGGGGGGCGGGGTGTTGTTCGAGCGCAGGATGTACAGGCGCCCGGGATCTGTCAGGCCGGCGCGGTCGAAGCGCCCGGCGCCGACCGCGACGTCGAGGAAGCCGTCGCCGTTGATGTCGCCGAGCGGGGCGATGCCGGTGCCGAAGTTGCCGCCGCGCTGGCCGTCGGGGTCGGCGATCGTCTGCAGCGCGTCGCCCGTCACGGGATTGACGAACACGACCTCGCTGTCGACGTTGCCGCCGAACTCGCCCAGGAGGATCTCGTTCTCGGCGGTGTCGCCGACGAGGTTGCCGACGCCGGCAGCCGTCGTACCGAAGCCGCGGTGGGCGACCGGGTGCGGGCTGCGGAAGCGCTCGAGGTTGAAGATGTTGCCCGACAGCAGCGCCGCGCCGTTCATCGTGTAGCCGATCCCCTCGCCGCGGTAGGCGTCTGAGTCCTGGCCCGGCGCGGGAATGTAGGCGTCCGGCGTCGCCGAGCCGCCGACGTTGCCGACCACCGGCTGGTTGGTGAGGTTGAAGCCGAAGATCGAACCCTTGCGCGGGTCGGGATGGCGGTAGGTCTGCAGGATCGCCCCCGTCGCGCCGTCGAGCACGACCGCGAGGCCGACGTCGAAGTCGTCGGCGTTGTCGGGCCCGCTCGCCGGATAGTCGACGCGCAGGGCGGACACGAGCACGTCGGGCTTGCCGTCGGGCACGCCGTTGATCTGTGCCGCCGGGCAGAAGCCCGTGGCCGTCGGAGCGCTGTTGCACGTGCCGACGTCGCCGAGCGGTGCCACGGAGTGCCCGAACAGCTCGAGCTGGTTGACGACGCGCGTCTCGGGGTCGTCGGCCTGCGCGTACGGGTTGCGGATGTTCCATGCCGTCGCCGAGAGGATCGTGTCCGGGCTCGTGCCGACGATCGCCTCGCCGCGGTACATGTACGTGCGCCCCGAGCGGATGCACGTGTCCACTGCCGTGGTGTCGTCACAGGTCGGGTTGGTGGCCTCGACGTACTTGTAGGCCGACGCGCCGACGACGATGTCGGGCAGTCCGGCGCCGTCGACGTCGCCGCGCCGCACGGGCAACGGCGTCGCCGATGCGCACGCGCCGACGCCGAAGTTGCCGGCGCACGGTGTCTGGCCCATCGGGTTGAGCACGGTGCGGCCGAACCACGGCCGTGCGCGGGCGAGGGGCGAGGCCGGCGAGAGTCGCTCGGTCGCGTCAGCGAGCTCGTCGACGTCGGCCTGCGGCATGTCCAGTCGCTTGAGGACCGTGAACGTCGCGCCGTCGATGACGTAGACGCGGCCGATGTCCTCGGCCGTGCCGTCCGCCGCGGCGGCGCTCGCGCGGTCGACGAACAGCGCGCTGGCGACGATGTCGGGGACGCCGTCGGGAGGCCCGACCGTGGCGGCGTCGCAGAACGGGTCGGCGTCGATGTTGCCGCCGGGACAGCTGGCCAGATCGGTGAACGGCGCCAGCGCCGCGTTGCGCCCGATGCTGCCGACGTAGAAGCCGAACGCGGCCGAGCGGTTCTCCGTCAGCCCGGTCCCGCTGGCGGTCTCGGGCTCGGGAGCGGTGATCGTGCGGATGACGGAACCGTCCGCGCCGCTGATGACGAGCAGCTCGCCGTTCTCGGCGCCCGTGCCGTCGTTGAGGATCCGCGTGCCCTGCGGCAAGAGCAGGTCGTCGACGCCGTCGGCGTTGAGATCGCCACCGTTGATGACGCTGAAGCCGAACGCGCTGGCGGCGCCCGCCGTCGGGCTGTCGACACGCTGGACGTCATAGCCGCGCGGCAGGCCCGGCGCCTGCGCCGCGGCCGACGCGCACCACCCGCCGAGGACCGACAACATGACCAGCGACAGCATGGCGGTCCGGCGGGATCTTGCGTGCGGCACGACTTCTCCCTCGTCGACGATGAGCCGCAACGTAGTGTGCGCTACACATAGGTGCAAGCCGCGACCGCCGCGCGACGGCGCCGACCTGGGCTCAGGCTCAGTCGACGAGCAGCACGGCCTTGCCCGCCACGCGGCGCTCGAGCAGCGCCTCGAGCGCGGGTCCGGGATCGCGCCAGGAGACTTCGAGGTCGATCTGCGTGTCCAGCTCGCCGGCGGCGACGAGCGCGGCGAGGCGGGCGAGATCGCTGCCGCCCGTGCCCGTGCGCTCGATCTCCTCGAAGACGAACAGCCCGTGCAGGCGCGCACCCGGCGCGCGGCCGAACAGCGACCGCGCCGGGAAGCGGACCGGCTCGGGATCGCTCGACGCGAACGAGACGACGATGCCGCGGCCCGCGACGCGCTGCAGCGCGGCGCCGAGCGTGGCTCCGCCGACGCCCTCGACGACGGCGTCGTAGGTCGCCTCGCCGTCGAGGTCGAAGACGATCTCGGCGGCGCCGAGCCGGCGCAGGCCGCGTGCGCGCTGCTCGTTGCGCGCGACCGCGGTGACGTGCGCGCCCGCGCGCGCAGCGAGCTGGACGGCGAAGCGCCCGACGCCGCCGCCGGCGCCGGTCACGAGCACGCGCTTGCCGAGCACGAAGCCGATGATCTCCAGCGCTCGCAGCGCCGTCAGGCCGGCGACGGGCAGCGTCGCCGCCTGCGCGAAGCCGACCTCATCGGGCAGTTCGGCGAGGTTCTGCGTGGCGATCGCGCACAGCTGCGCCCAGGTGCCGCCCTCCCTGCGCGCGATCCCCACGACGCGCGCGCCCTGCGGCGGGCCGCTGCCGTCGGCGGCCGCGCGCGCGACGACGCCGGCGACGTCCCAGCCGGGCACCTGGCCGCGCGGGCGGTCGGGCAACTGGCGCGTCTCGCCGCGGTTCAGCGAGCAGGCTCTGACCTCGACGAGCGCCTGCGACGGCAGCGGCTCGGGGTCGTCGACCTCGGCCAGTGCGACGTGCGGTCGATCGTCGCTGACGACGAGGGCAAGCATCGCGCCGCAGCGTACGCCACCGCGGATGAGACAATCGAGCGTATGGACCTCGCCACCGCACCCGGCACCGTCGCGCAGCGATTCGCCGCGCGCCGCCAGGCATGGGAGGACGAGCAGCTGTCGCCGCTCGCGGCGCGCTCCTACCCGGCGCGGCGCGCGCTCGAGGAGCCCGACTGCGCGCTGCGCACGCCGCTGCAGCGCGACCGCGACCGGATCGTGCACTGCAAGGCCTTCCGCCGCCTGAAGCACAAGACGCAGGTGTTCGTCGCGCCCGAGGGCGACCACTTCCGCACGCGCCTGACGCACACGCTCGAGGTCACGCAGATCGCCCGCACGGTCGCCCGCGCGCTGGCGCTCAACGAGGACCTGACGGAGGCGATCGGCCTCGGCCACGATCTCGGCCACCCGCCCTTCGGCCACATCGGCGAGGCCGTCCTGCACGCTTGCCTGGCGCAGCGCTTCGGCGGCGGTTTTCGCCACTACGAGCACTCGCTGCGCGTCGTCGACGTGCTCGAGCGCGAAGGCGCGGGGCTGAACCTCTGCGCCGACGTCCGCGACGGGATCCTCTGCCACTCCGGCCGCGCGCCACAGCCGCGCACGCTCGAGGGGCGGATCGTGCGGATCGTCGACCGGATCGCCTATATCAACCACGACATCGACGACGCGCTGCGCGCCGGCGTGCTCGACGAGCGGGCGCTGCCCGCAGACGCGATCGCGGTTCTCGGAGACAGCGGCTCGGCGCGCATCGATGCGCTCGTGCACGACCTCGTCGAGCACTCCGAGCGGGCCGGCGACATCGTCCAGGGTGACGCGGCCGGCGCTGCCATGAGCGCGCTGCGCGCGTTCATGTTCGAGCATGTCTACCTCGGCGCCGCCGCGCGCCAGGAGCACGCGCGGATCGAGCGTGTCCTGCGCACGCTGTTCGATCACTACGCGTCGGACCCGGCGCTGCTGCCCGACGGCGGCGGCGCGCGCGGCGCCGACGACGCCCAGCGCGTGACCGACTACCTGGCCGGGATGACCGACCGCTACGCCGTGCGGTCGTTCACCGCGCTGGCGGTGCCGGCGTCGTTCACGCTGTAGGTGGGTGAGTCCGGCGTGGCCCTCTACACAGACGACTCCAAGCAACGCGTCCGCGACGCCGTCGACATGGTCGACCTCGTCTCGTCGCGCACCGAGCTGCGCAAGGCGGGCGCCAACCGCTTCACCGGGCTGTGCCCGTTTCACGACGAGCGCACGCCGTCGTTCGGGATCAACCCCGCCGAGAAGGTCTACTACTGCTTCGGCTGCCAGGCCTCCGGCGATGCGTTCACGTTCGTCATGGAGACCGAGGGCGTCGACTTCAAGGGCGCGCTGGAGCTGCTCGCCGACCGCTACAAGATCGCGCTCGAGCTCGAGGACGAGGACCCGCGCGCGGCCGAGCGGCGCCAGCGCCGCGAGCGCCTGCTCGAGCTGATGGAGCGCACCGCGACGTTCTACGCGCGCCAGCTGTGGGAGTCCAAGGAGGCGCAGCGTGCGCGGGCGTACCTCGGCGAGCGCGGGCTGCAGGAGGCGACGCTGCGCGAGTTCCGCGTCGGCTACGCGCCGAGCGCGTGGGACACGGTGCTCAAGGCGACGCTGCGGACGGGCTTCAAGGCGACGGAGCTGTGGGATGCCGGGCTGCTGCAGAGCAACGAGAGCTCGGGGCGCAAGTACGACCGCTTCCGCTCGCAGATCATCTTCCCGCTCGCCGACGCGCGCGGCCGCGTGCGCGGGTTCGCCGGACGCTCGCTCGTCCCCGACGCCGACCGCCGCGGGCCGAAGTACATCAACAGCCCGGAGTCCGACCTCTTCCACAAGCGCAGCCAGCTGTTCGCCGCCGACCTCGCCCGGGCGCCCGCGGCGAAGGCCGGCAGCGTCGTCGTCGCCGAGGGCTACACCGACGTCATCGCGATGCACCAGGCCGGCGTGCGCAACAGCGTCTGCATCATGGGCACGTCGCTGACCGAGGAGCAGGTCGCCGAGCTCGCCCGCCTGGCGCCGGTCGTGCAGCTCGCGCTCGATTCCGACAGCGCCGGCCAGGAGGCGATGCTGCGCGCGGCGAAGGTCGCGGCCGGGCGCAAGCTCGAGCTGCGCGTCGTGCCGCTGCCCAAGGGCGAGGATCCTGCCGAGCTCGTCCAGCGCGAGGGCGGCGAGGCGCTGCAGCAGCGGATCGCCCAGTCGGTGCCGTTCGTGCGCTTCCGCGTCATGCGCGCGCTCGAGGCCGGCGACCTCACCGGCGCGGAGGGCAAGGATCGCGTGCTCGGCCAGCTGCGGCCGATCCTGTCCCCGCTCGGGCCGAGCGTCATGCGTGAGGAGCTGCTGCGGATCGTCGCCGACCGGATCGACCTGTCGACCGAGCTGCTGACCTCGCTGCTCGGCCAGAGCGCCACAGGGGCCGCACGTGCCGAGCGCGAGCCGCAGCAGCGGCCGCAGGGCGGCGAGCAGAAGCGCGCGCCGGCCGCGCCGCTCGGGCGCCGCGAGAAGCAGGAGCGCACGTTCCTCGCGCTGTGCATCGCGCTGCCCGAGCTCGGCGGCCCCGCGCTCGCCGAGCTCGACCTCGAGGCCGACCTCGCGACGCCGGCGCTGCGCCGCGCGGCGCGGCACGTGCGCGAGCATCTCGCCGCGCCCACCGAGGGACTGGGCGAGGAGGACGAGCTGACGGCGCTCGTGCGGGCGCTCGCGGTACGCGCGGCGGCGATGGAGCGCGCGTCGCCGGCGCAGTTTCGCGTCGAGCGCCTGCAGCTCGAGCTGCACCGCATCGAGCGCGAGATCGCCGCGGCACGCTCGCGCGACGAGCCGATGACCGAGCTCGCCAAGCGCAGGGGCGCCACGCAGGAGCAGATCGGCCGCGCGATGGAGCAGGTCATGCAGGAGGGCGCGACGAGGGACTGAGCGCCGACCTGCAGCGGCACATCACCGCTCGGGTTAGCATCGGCCCCGTGATCGCGAGGTGGGGACCTCTCACGTGGCTCGTGCTGTCGGCGCTGCTGTCGGCGCCGGTGGTCGCGGCCGCGCAGGCGCCCGACCCCGACCCGCCCGACACGGTCGTCGCACCCGCCGAGCGCGACCCGCTCGCGGACCTCGTCGAGCCCGGCGACAGCGTGATCCTGTCCGACGAGAAGACGACGACGCGCTGGGTGCACGCACAGGAGACGGCGAGGATCCTCGCCGAGCCGCGCCGCGGGGCGCGCACGGTCACGCGGCTGCGCTTCTTCACCGAGGACAAGGCGGCCGAGGTCTACATCGTGCTCGACGGCCGGATCGACTCCGCCGGCCGCCGGTGGCTGCACATCCGCGTCCCGATGCGGCCCAACGGGCGCACCGGCTGGGTGCTCGAGGATGCCGTCAGCCGCCTGTACGTCGTGCGCACCCAACTCGTCATCGACCGCACGGCGCTGCGCGCCAAGCTGTATCGCAAGGGTCGGCTGATCTGGAGCGCGGCGGTCGGCATCGGGGCCTCCCGCACCCCGACCCCGCGCGGCGACTTCTGGATCCGCGAGCGCCTCAGAGGACTCGGCGACGGCACGTCCTATGGACCGTGGGCGTTCGGCACGAGCGCGTACTCGAACCTCTCGGACTGGCCCGGGGGCGGCGTCGTCGGCATCCACGGGACCAACCGGCCGGGGCTGATCCCGGGGCGGCCCTCGCACGGCTGCGTGCGGGTGCGCAACGACAAGATCCGCCGGCTTGCGCGGCTGATGCCGGTTGGCACTCCCGTTCGCATCGTCGGGTGAATGCAGCGCCATTTGCACTGCATCCGTTGTCGTTTCTGTGCACAACGGGGTACCTTCCGTCGGTCCTCGTCCGGTCTGTGTCCGGATCAACAGCAGTGCATGTAGGGGGAAGCTATGTCTGCAAGTCACGGAAAGCCGTCCGCGCGACGGCGACGAGCGCGACATCTGCTCGTGACGATGGCCCTCGTCGCCGCCGGCTGCGCGGCCGCCCCGGCGAGCGCGTCGGCGGGCGTCGGGCTCGGCATGGCGCCGACGTTTCCGACGAACTCGACCGTCGGCGACACAGGTCTCGCGGCGTCGCTGACGATCACGAACAACAACACCCCGCCCGATGGCTCGGCGACGGTCTGCAACGCCGGCGACACGCTCCCGTGCCCCGCCGGTGACGAGGGCATCACGCTGATCCCGTCGTGCGGTGCTCAGGGCGCGTTCTCGGCCTGCACGAGCGCCGATCCCGGCGTGTTTCAGATCAGCGCGACGGCCATCGGCGCGGCCGGAACGGCCTGCTCCGAGGTGACCTTCACCGTGTCGGCCGTGCCGGGCGACGCGTTCGGCAAGGTGCGCTTCACGCCCACCGCCGGCAACGTCGTGCTCCCGTCCCCGGGGACGTTCTGCCGGATCGACTTCAGCATCGACGTGCTGAGGGTCCCGGCGATCGACGCGCAGCCGGGCGTCGCCGGCCTGCAGACGATCCAGGTCGCCGACGCGACGCAGCGCTCGAACCTCGGCACGACCGGCTCAGGCCGCGGATCGGCATCGGGCAGCACCGTGCGCCCGCCCCCTCCGCCACCGCCCCCACCGCCGCCACCGCCGCCGCCACCGCCACCACCGCCGTGCATCCCGCCACCAGGACCAGCGGCGCCCGGCCAGGTGCTGTGCTCGTCACCGGTGACACCGAGCTCGATCGTGGTGACGCCGCGCGGCACCTCCCGGATCGCGGGCAGATCGGGCTGCGTGACGAGGAACTTCGACGTCACGGTGACCGGCCGCCAGATCCGCCGGGTGACGTTCTTCGTCAACGGCAAGTCGGTGCGGACGCTGACGAGGCCCAACCGGGGATCGCGGTTCGTGCTCCCGATCCGGCCCAACACGCTGCGCCGGGGAACGCACCGGGTCCTCGCGCGCACGACGTTCACGAGCGCCAGCGCAACCCGCGCGCGGACGCTCCGCGTCGTGTTCTCGCGCTGCGCGCGCGCCGCCAGCGCGCCGCAGTTCACGGGCTAGACCAGGTCCGAGATCCGTCCACGGGGTGCGTCGCCGCGGCGACGCACCGCCTGTGGCGCGCTACCCTTGGCGCGCGCATTCGGGGGTAGCTCAATCGGCAGAGCATTCGGCTGTTAACCGAAGGGTTGTGGGTTCGAGTCCCACCCCCCGAGCTGGAACGCAACCGCCCGCACGATGCGGGCGTTTGTCGTTGTGGGGCGCACGCGCCGGCTGCGCCGCGCGGCGCCGAGAACGCCGGCCCGCTGCGGCGTGACCTTGCTGATGCGCCCGTGCGGGAGTACCTTCACGGCCATGCGCGGCCAGGGAGGGCGTCGGGGGACGCGAAGCGTGCGTCGCACGCTGCTGCTCGGCGCGCTCATGCTCGCGGCCGGCGTCCCGGCCGCGCAGGCGGCGGTCACGATCAACGACGTCGCGGTCAGCGAGACCAACGATGTCTCGACGGCGACGTTCGACGTCACCCGCAGCGGCGGCCTCGGCGCGCCCGCGCTGACGATCTCCTACGCGACGATCGACGGCTCGGCGCGCGCGCCCGCTGACTACACGGCGGCGTCGGGCACGCTGTCGTTCAGCTTCCTGCTGCTGGGCGGCACGCAGACCAGGCAGGTCAGCGTCAGCGTCCAGGGCGACCTCCTCGACGAGGAGGCCGAGCAGTTCAGCGTCGTCATCAGCGGCGACGAGGTCACGAAGTCCGAGGGCGTCGCGACGATCACCGACGACGACCCGCCGCCGCGCGTCGGCGTCAGCGATGCGGCGCCCGCCGCCGAGGGCGCGACCGCCGCCTTCACGGTCGCGCTGAGCGCGGTCAGCGGCCGCGCCGTCAGCGTCGCCTACGCGACCGCCGACGGTAGCGCGACCGCGGGCCAGGACTACACGGCGCGCAGCGGCACGGTCACGATCGCCGCCGGCTCGACGAGCGCCGGGATCGGCGTGGCGCTCGTCGACGACGCCGTCGACGAGCCCGACGAGACCTTCCAGCTGCGACTGAGCGCGCCCGCTGCCGCGACGCTGGGCGACGCGGTCGGGACGGCGACGATCATCGACAACGACGAGCCGGTCGGGGTCGGCTCGCCGCCCGCGGCGGGACCACCGGCGCCGACGACGGCGCCGCCCGCCAGCGGATCGGGCGCCGCGGCGGGGACGCCGCTGCGCCTCGGCGTCTCCAGCCCGCGTCTGCGCCAGCCCGCGACCGTGCTCGTAACGGTCTCCTGCCCGCGCCAGTCGGGCCGCTGCAGCGGGCGCTTGACGCTCTTCAGTCGCCCCAACAGGCGCTCGAAGATCCAGCAGCTGCGCCGCGAGCGCCGCCTCGGACGGCGCAACTTCAACCTGCCCGCGGCCGGTTCGCAGACGCTGCGGATCGCCCTGTCTCGACGCGATCGGGCGCTGCTCAAACGCGCCGGCCGGATGAGCGTGCGCCTGTACGTCCTCACGACCGACAGCGCCGGGCGGACGGGCGTGCGGCGCGTCAACGGCACGCTCGTCGCGCGGACGGCGCACTCCGGCTGAGGCGCAGCCGCGCCCGATCGAGCTCAGGCAGCGAGCGTCTCGACGAGGTCCGCCGCGCGGGCCGCGCCGTCGTGGCGTGACGCCCACGCCTGCAGGCTGCGCGCGCCGCTGCGCAGCTCGGGCCGCGCCAGCGCCCGGCCGACCGCCAGCGCCAGCCCGCGCGCCCCGACGAGCCGGCGCGGCAGTCGGACGCCGACGCCGGCCCAGTCCGCGCGCGCCGCGTTCTCGTTCATGTCGCCCGCCGCCGGGACGATCACGAGCGCGCAGCCGCTCGCCAGCGCCCGCGCCACGGTGCCGTGCCCGCCGTGGCAGACGACGATGTCGCACGCGGGCATCGCCCGCGCGTAGGAGAGCCAGTCCACGAGCCGCGCGTTGGCCGGCACGGCGACCGGCAGGCGCTGGCGGTTCGTCGAGGCGAGCACGCGTACCGGCATCTCGGCGAGGCCCTCGAGCGCGGCGCGCAGCAGCGTCTGGCCCGGGTCCTGCGACGTCGACGGCGCGATCAGGACGAGCGGGTCGTCGCCGGGCGCAAGCTCGGCGTCGGGCGCCGGCGGCTCCCACATGAGCGGTCCGACGACGTGCGTGTTCGCCGGCCAGTCGCGCGGATACTCGAGCTGCGGGAACGTCGCCACGAGCGCGAGCTGCGCGCTGATCCCGCCGTGGACGCGCTGCAGCGGTGCCAGCGCGAGCCGCCGGCGCGTCTCGTTGAGCTGCGTGCGGCCGATCTCGAGGCCGTGGCGCAGCAGCGGGTCGGCGCCGCGCCAGAGCGCGCGGCCGGCGCGCGTGCGCGGCAGCCGCGCGCCGCAGGAGTACGGCGCGCCGCCGGGCGGCGTACGCGGGTCGAGGTGGGGGATGACCGTTGCGACGGGCAACCCGGCGAGCTCCCCGGCGAGCGCCGGCGCGAGCGTGAGGATGTCCGCGACGACCGCGTCGGGCGCCACGTCGCGCACGAGCTGCACGGTCTCCCGGGTCGCACGCTCGACGGCCTGGTAGGGCGTCAGCGGTCGCTCGCGCGTGGGGAAGACGTGGTACTCCGGCGCCGCCGCGAAGCGCATGCCCTCGCGCTCGACGTCGTGCTCCCAGCGACGCCAGGTCTGCAGCGTCACGTCGTGGCCGCGGCGGGCCAGCTCGCGCCCCAGGGCGATGACCGGGAACGCGTGCCCCGGGTCCCCGAACGCGCCGAGCAGCAGCCGGCTCAGGAAGCCAACTCCGCGATCAGGCGCAGCTGCTCGAGGCGGTCGCCCTTCGTGAACGCCAGCGGGCTGACGCCGAGCGTGCCGACGCCGGCGTCGCGGTAGACCGCGAGGCGCTCGCGAACGTGTTCCTTGGGCCCGACGAGCGAGACCGCGTCGATCAGCTCGTCCGAGAGGGCCGCCATCGCCTCGACGCGCTTGCCGTCGAGATAGAGGTCCTGGACGACGCGGGCCTCGTCCTCGAAGCCGTAGCGCTGCACGAGCGCGTTGTAGAAGTTCTTCTCGCGCGAGCCCATCCCGCCGACGTACAGGGCGAGGAACGGGCGCATCGCGTCGCGTCCCGCGGCGATGTCGTCGGTGACGAGGACGCTGACCTGCGGCGCCATGTCGAAGTCCTCCAGCGCGCGGCCGCTGCGTGCCGCGCCCTCCGCGAGCAGCGGGCGAAACTCGGCCACGTGCTCGGGCGAGAAGAGCGTCGGGATCCAGCCGTCGGCGACCTCGCCCGCCAGGCGCGTGTTGTTCGGGCCGATCGCAGCGAGGTAGATCGGGATCTCCTCCTGGACCGGAGCGATCGTGAGCTTCAACGCCTTGCCGGGGCCGTCGGGCAGCGGCAGCGTGAGCGTCTCGCCCTCGAACTGCAGGCGCTCGCGGGCGAGCGCCATGCGCACGACCGCGACGTACTCGCGCGTGCGCTGGATCTGGCGGCCGAAGCGCTGCCCGTGCCAGCCTTCGGCGACCTGCGGCCCGGACGAGCCGATGCCCAGCAGCATCCGCCCGCCGGAGAGCTGGTCGATCGTCGCGGCCGTCATCGCGGTCATCGCCGGGCTGCGCGCCGGCATCTGGAAGATCGCCGAGCCGAGCCTGATCGTCGACGTCTGGCCGGCAAGCCAGCCGAGAATCGTCGCTGCATCCGAGCCGTAGGCCTCGGCGGCCCAGACGGAGTCGTAGCCGAGGCGCTCGGCCTCCTGCACGATCTCACGCTGGTCGTCGGAGGAAAGCCCGAGCGGTGGCGGGGCCCAATACCCGATGTGGACGCCGAGCTTCATCGCTGCAAGATCCCTTTCACGGAAGGACTTCGGTTGCCCGAGACGACGGCCTGTCATAGGTTGGCCGAGCCCCGACGAACGGAGAGAGAACCCTATGACAACGTCTCGCGAACAAGCGGTCGCAGAACTTCGACGGTCCATCGACGTCCTGCCTGAGCGCACTCGCAAGGCGATGCTCATCGGCCTCGACAACAACACGGTCATCACCGGAGCCTTCGCCGGCGGCGACGGCGCCTGCCCGATGATGGCCGCCCATCGTGAGGGCGGGCGCACGAGCGTCTGCTCGTTCCCGCAGGCCTGGGATCGCTTCTGCGGCGTCGCCGGGCGTCAGATCGTCCGCCCGGCCACGGAGTACGAGGTCCTGATCCTGCGCCGCGAGATCGAGGCCAGCCTCGAGCCCGGGGCCGGATCCACGGCGATGTTCTTCGCCGCCGCGATCGCCGACCACAAGGCGGCCGTGGAGGCCCGCGAGCGCGAGGACATCCTCGCCGCGCAGGAGGCTGCCGAGCCGACGCGCCGCCGTCGCCTGCGCATCACCGGCGGCGAGCGCATCGATCTCAGCGACGCGATCGAGGAGCACCGCTCAGCCGCTCGCAGCCGTCGCAGCCGCGAGGCCGAGTCCACAGGTCTGAACTGGCTGTTCGAGGAGACGCTCGTGCTGCCCGAGGAGTTCGGCGCGCAGGAGAGCGAGGACGCGCGCGGGTTCGACTTCGGCGCGGCCGAGAGCGACCTGCTGCGCCGCTAGCGATCTAGAGCAGCGCGCGCCCGGCCGGGCCCTGGAAGACGATCTCGGGCACGACGCAGCCGGGTGTGAGCGACAGCAGCATCCGCACCGAGGCGACGAGGTCCGATGTCTGGATCATCGCCTCGGGCGGCAGCTGCTCCTTCATGAAGTCCGTCATCGCCGTATCGACCCAGGCCGGGCACAGCGCCGTCGACTTGATACCCAGGCCGCCGAGCTCCTTGTTCATCGCCTCGGTGAAGCCGACGACGCCGAACTTCGTCGCCGAGTAGACGCTGAGCCAGCCCTGGCCCTGCTTGCCGGCGAGCGACGCCGTGTTGACGACGAGCGCGTTGCCATGCTCGGCGCCGGCGGCGGTCAGCATCTCCGTGCACTCGCGATACAGCAGCGCGATCGAGCGCAGGTTCGTCGCGAGCTGCAGGTCGAGCTTCCTCGTGCTCAGCTCGCCGATCGGGCCGCCGATCCCGACGCCCGCGTTGTTCATCAGCACGTCGAGGCGTCCGTACGCATCGCAATGGGCGGCCACGGCACGGACGATGTCGTCCTCGCTGCCGACGTCGGCGGCGACGCGCTGGACCTCCAGCCCGTCGGCACGCAGCGCCTCGTAGGCGGCCTCGAGCTTGTCGGCGCGCCGGGCGACGAGCGTGACCGCGTGCCCTTCCTCGCCGAGCAGCCGCGCGACGGCCAGGCCGATCCCGCTCGACGCTCCGGTGACGATCGCGGCGCGCTCGGTCATCGGCGCTATCCAATCATGTGCGCGCCCGACGGTCGCCGCCGCCGCGCTGCGGCACCGTCGGCGGGGCGGCCGGCGGTCAGCGCCCGCAGGCGGCGCGCCGTCACAACGACGACACTAGAGTCCTCGACATGGCCCGCCTGCTTCTGTCGTTGCTGGCGGCGGCCGTGGCGCTTTCCGCCTGTGGTGCTTCGGACGGCGGCGGCGCGGCGCCCGCCCCGCCGCAGCCCGCCGCCGCCAGCACCGGCGACTTTCCCTCCGTCGAGGGCAAGACGCTCGAGCAGCTCATCGCGGGCCTGCCGATGGGAGCGATCCTCAACGTCTCGAGCTTCAGCGGCCAGCGCGTCGGGCGCAACCGGCTGGGCTTCGTGATCGTCGACCGCGCCAACAAGCAGATCGACGTCTCGCAGGTGGCCGTCTACACGGCAAAGCCCGACGGCACCGAGCTGCGCGGACCGTTCACGGCGCGCAGGGAGTCGCTCGACGTCGACACGCGGTATCGCAGCCGGCAGACGGACGCCGAGCTCGACAGCGGTGGCACGTTCTACGTCGCCGACGCCGTCTACGGCTCGCGCGGCCCGCACGTCGCGATCGGGATCGTGCGCCTCGACGGCCGGCTCGTCGTCGCCGACCCGGCCTCGGCGCCGCTGCCGGTCGGCGACAGGAACGGCCCGCCGGACGTCGGCGATCGCGCGATCAAGATCCACACGCAGACAGGCGCCGACGTCGGCGGCGACCTGACGAAGCTCTCGACGCGGATACCGCCGCCGCGCGAGATGCTCGACACCGACTTCGCCGCGGTCGTCGGCAAGAAGCCGGTCGTGCTCGTGTTCGCGACGCCCGCGCTGTGCAAGTCGCGCACGTGCGGACCCGTCGTCGACATCGCCGAGCAGGTGCGCGGTGAGAGCGGCGACGGCGTCGCCTTCATCCAGCAGGAGATCTACCAGGACAACGACCCCGGCAAGCCCTACCGCTCGCAGGTGCTCGCCTGGGGCCTGAAGACGGAGCCGTGGGCGTTCGTGATCGACCGCCGCGGCAGGGTCGCCGAACGCTTCGAGGGGGTCTACTCGGTGGGCGAGCTGGCGCGCGCGGTCCAGCGCGTGAAGTAGCTCGCGGACGCTGCGGCTCGTCCGGTGCGCCGCCTGGACGGCGGCTGCTATCCTGCAGGACCAGTTATGGTCGATACGCCAATAACATGACGGCGCACGACGCTCTGCTCACCGACCTGTACTGCCTCTCGATGGCCGCCGACTACGTCCACGAGGGCGCGGCGGACGATCTCGTGACGTTCGAGCTGTCGGTCCGCGGCGACGGCGCGATGACCGTGGCCGGGGTGCATGAGGCGCTGTCGTTCCTCGAGCGGATGCGCTTCAGCGCCGACGACCTCGGGTGGCTCGCCGAGCTCGATCCGGTCACGTTCGACGAGCCGGTGCGGGCGCGTCTGCGCGAGCTGCGCTTCGGCGGCAGCGTCCACGCGCCGCGCGAGGGGACGATCGTGCCCGCCGGCACGCCGCTGCTGCGGATCCGCGCCCGCCGCCTCGAGGCGACGCTCGTCGAGTCGCCGATGCTGGCCGCCGTGAACTACGCCGTCCGCGTCGCCACGAACGCGACGGCGATCGTGCGCGCCGCGCGCAACAGGCCCGTCTGGGACTTCTCGATGCGCCGCCTCGACGGCCTCGGCGCCGGCCACAGCGCCGCGCGGGCGGCCTACCTCGCGGGCTTCGCGGGCACCGCCACGACGGCGGCGGCGCGCGACCTCGGCATCCCGGCGACCGGCACGATGTCGCACGCGAAGGTCATGGCGCGCGGCCGCGCCGGCGAGTTCGGCGTCTTCTGCGACCAGCTGCGCGCGCGACCCGCGGGCGCGACGCTGCTCGTCGACACGTACGAGCCGCTGCAGGGCGTGCGGACGGCGATCGCCGCCCAGCGCGCCACCGGCGCGCGGCTGAAGGCGATCCGGATCGACTCCGGCGACCACGCCGCGCTCGCGACGATCGCGCGCCGGATGCTCGACGAAGCCGGCCTGCAGGGCACCATGATCATCCTCAGCGGCGATCTCGACGCGGCCCAGATCGGCGCGCTCGTCGACGCCGACGTCCCGGTCGGGGCGTTCGGCGTCGGCACGCGGCTGCGCAGCGGCGAGGCGATCGGCGCTGTCTACAAGCTCGTCGAGCAGCACGGCGAGCACGAGCCGGCGCTGCGCTACGCGATGAAGCTCTCACCGGGCAAGGAGACCGATCCGGGCGCGCACGACGTGACGCGCCGCGCCGACGGGTCGCACGTCCTGCACCTCGCCGGCGAGCCGATCGAAGGCGACGCGCTGCTCGTCGAGGTCATGCGCGACGGCGCTCGCACGGCGCACGCGCCCGAGCTCGCCGCCGACCGCGTCCACGCCGCCGCCGAGCGCGAGCGCAGCGCGCCCGCTGACGCGCCCGCGCTCGTCCGCTCGCCGCGCCTGACCGCGCTGCGCGCCCGCCTCGTCGCCGCATACGAGCACGCAGAAGCGCCGCTGCCCGCGACCGCGCTGATCGCCGTCGACGTCCAGCACGACTTTCTGCCCGGCGGCGCGCTCGGCGTGCCCGGCGGCGACACCGTCGTCGCGCCGCTCGTGCGCGCGGCGGCTGCCGTCGGCCTCGTCGTCAGGACGCGCGACGCCCACCCCGCCGAGCACTGCTCGTTCACCGCGCAGGGCGGGATCTGGCCCGTTCACTGCGTGGCCGGCACGCACGGCGCCGAGCTGCATCCGGCGATCGCCGCCCTCGACGGGCCGCTCGTCGAGAAGGCGACGACGCCGGGCGCCGATGCCTACTCGGGCTTCGACGGCACGCAGCTCGCCGAGCTGCTGCGCGAGGCCGGCGTCAGGCACGTGCTCGTCGGCGGCCTCGCGACGGACTACTGCGTCAAGGCGACCGTGCTGGGAGCGCTCGCGGCCGGCTTCGAGGCGACGGTGCTCGCCGACGCGGTCGCAGCCGTCGACGTCGAGCAGGGCGACGGGCGCCGCGCGCTCGCAGAGATGGTGGCCGCGGGGGCCAGGATCGCGACCGGATGGGGCAGGGAGGACTCGAACCTCCGTCTAACCGATTATGAGTCGGCTGCTCTGACCAACTGAGCTACTGCCCCGCCCGTGGGACCGTATCTCGCGGCTCGCGCTCGCCGCCAGGACGGGGTTGCGCGCCGAGGCGCCATAATCCCCGCGCACGCACACAAGCCGAGCGATTGCAGGGGTTCAGATGGGCTTCTTTCTGCGCAGGATGGTTGGAGACAGTGCCGATTCGCTGACCCAGGATCAGCTCGTCGAGGTCGCCGAGGGTGCGCTCGCGATGCAGGAGCAGCTGGCGCGCGACGTCCTGTCGCTCGTCGAGATGACGGACATGCCCGCGTCGCACGTCGACGAGGACCAGCGCGTCATGCGGGCGCGCGAGACCGTCAAGCGCCTGGGGATCTGATCTCCCGCGGCCGGCTGCCGCTCGCGGCCGGCCTGGTCGCGATCACGGCCTTCGCGGGCTGCGGCGCAGACGACGCCGCGCGGACGCCGCCGCCTTCGCAGCCGGCCACCGCGACGGTCGCCGCGCCGGTGCCCGCCATGCCCGCGCTGTGCGACGGATCGCTGCGCATCCGCGTGACCGGGCGCGTCGCGTCGGGCGCCGCGAAGGAGCTGTCGGGCCTCGTCCTGTCGCGTTCGCGGCGCGGCCTGCTGTGGGCACACAACGATTCCGGCGACAGCCCGCGGCTGCTCGCGTTCCGCAGCTCGGGGACCGCCGTCGCCGAGGTCGCGCTGACCGGCGCCGAGAACGTCGACTGGGAGGATCTCGCCGTCGGCCCCGACGGCGCACTGCTCGTCGGCGACATCGGCGACAACCTCGCCCAGCGCGCCTCCGTCGTCGTCTACCGCGTGCCCGAGCCGCGGTCCTCCGGCACCGTCGCCGTCGCCGCCCGCTACGAGCTGCGCTACCCCGACGGTGCGCGCGACGCGGAGGCGCTGATGTTCGATCGCCGCAGCGGGTCGATCGTCATCGTCGCCAAGGACCTCGGCGGCCGGGCGCGCGTCTACGTGGCCCGCCGCCCGTCCTCCGGTCAGGTCACGACGATGCGCCACACGGGCACGATCGAGCTCGGACCCGTGGAGCCCGTGACGGCCGGCGACGTGTCCGCCGACGGGCGCACGATCGCGCTGCGCACGTACGGCCAGGCCTACGTCTGGCGCCGGCGCGCGGGGGAGTCGGTGGCGGCCGCGCTGCGGCGGCGGCCGTGCCGCGCGGGCGCCGACCTGCTCGGCGAGGGGCAGGGCGAGGCGCTCGCGCTGACGGCCGGCGGGGACGCCTTCGTCACGGTCCCGGAGGG
The DNA here is from genome assembly GCA_963756465.1 of uncultured Solirubrobacteraceae bacterium. GTDB lineage: Bacteria > Actinomycetota > Thermoleophilia > Solirubrobacterales > Solirubrobacteraceae > CADCVQ01. Next base: position 1,742,894 of record CAVWNK010000003.1, on the reverse strand, counting down.
CGCCGGGCCGGCGCTGCGCCGGTACGAATCGGTCGCTGCGGTGTCTTGATCTCGTGAATGACGTTTGGACGGCGCGGCTGCGGGAAGCACCAACCTGGAACCCACCGAGAGACGGTTCGGCCCAAATCCCCCGCCGCCCCTCCACTCTCGGGCACGCGCGTCCGGTGTGACCCCGCCGGGCGCGCTCGGTTCTTAAGCACCCGTGCAGGCCATTTCGGACGGCGTCTTTCATCGCGATCGGGCCGTCCGGAAGGGAACGGGACGCCCGCCGTCGAAACAGGCTGTCGTCCATGAAGCGATCCGCGACTCCAGCGGCGACTCCCGAGTCGCTCTCCACATACATCCAGGCCCGATTCGACGACTTCTCGCGTTCGCAGAAGGATGTCGCGCAATACATCGTCGACCATCTCGACGAGGTTGCCTTCCAGACGGCCGAGGAGCTCGCGCGCCGCGCGAACACCTCCTCGAGCACGGTCGTGCGCTTCTCGCAGGCGCTCGGCTTCGAGGGCTATCCCGAGCTGCAGCAGTCCGCCCGCGAGGAGTACCGCCGCCGCCACGCGACGACGCCGGTGATGAACGGGCCGGGCCCGGTCGCGCCGCTCTTCTCGCTCGACCAGAACGAGTTCGAGACGATGCTCGCGGCCGATCACGTCAACGTCGAGGACACCGCGCGCAAGGTCTCGCGCAGCGAGGTCGAGGCGGCCATCGAGGCGATCGCCACGACGCCGCGGCTGCTCGTCGCCGGCACCGACCAGATGGCGTTCTTCGCCTCCTACCTGCGCCACCTGCTGATGCTGCTCGACCTGCGCGCCGAGATCGTCGCCAGCCCGTCGCAGGAGGCGCTCGGGCGCCTGAGCCGGATCGACGACGAGACGCTCGTCATCGGGCTCTCCGCCGGCCGCCCGCACCCGCTCGTCGTGCGCGCGATGAAGCTCGCCCGGCACCGCAAGGCGCGCACGATCGCGATCACCGACGCGACGCTGTCGGAGGTCGCCAAGCTCGCGCAGATCCGGCTGTACTACTCGTCCAACAGCCCGGCCTACGTGCGCTCGCACACCGCGCTGCTGAGCATGGTCCAGGCGCTCGCCTACGGCGTCTACGCCCGCGACGCCGACGGCTACGCGGACCGCATCAAGGCCTTCAAGCTCAAGTAGGCCCGCCGGGGCCCGCCGACGGCGAGGGATACAATCGCCTGCGTGCGAGACGAAGCGACATTCCGCGTCAAGGCCGGCCTGGCAGAGATGCTCAAGGGCGGCGTCATCATGGACGTCGTCGACGCCGAGCAGGCGCGCATCGCGGAGGCCGCGGGCGCGGTCGCGGTGATGGCGCTGGAGCGCGTGCCGTCCGACATCCGTCGCGACGGCGGCGTCGCCCGCATGTCCGATCCGGCGATGATCAAGGAGATCCAGCGCGCGGTGACGATCCCCGTCATGGCGAAGGCGCGCATCGGCCACATCGCCGAGGCGCAGGTGCTCGAGGCGCTGGAGGTCGACTACGTCGACGAGTCCGAGGTGCTGACGCCGGCCGACGAGCGCAACCACATCGACAAATGGGACTTCGCGGTCCCCTTCGTCTGCGGCGCGACGAACCTCGGCGAGGCGCTGCGGCGGATCGGCGAGGGCGCCGCGATGATCCGCTCCAAGGGCGAGGCCGGGACCGGCGACATCAGCGAGGCCGTCAACCACATGCGCGCGATCCGCTCCGAGATCCGCCGCCTCGGCACGCTCGACGAGACCGAGCTGCCGACGGTCGCGAAGGAGCTCGGCGCGCCGCTGGACCTCGTTCGCGGGGTCGCGCACGAGGGCGGCCTGCCGGTCGTGCTGTTCTGCGCCGGCGGGATCGTGTCGCCGGCCGACGCCTCGCTGATGATGCAGCTCGGCGCCGAGGGCCTGTTCGTCGGCTCCGGGATCTTCAAGTCGGCCGAGCCCGAGCGCCGCGCGCGGGCGATCGTCGATGCCTGCACGCACTTCGCCGACCCGATCCGCGTCGCGCAGGCCTCCGAGGGGCTCGGCGCGGCGATGGACTCGCTGCAGGCGCGCGGTCTCGGCGACGATCAGCTGCTCGCCCAGCGCGGCTGGTAAGGCGCATGCGCATCGGGGTGCTCGCGCTCCAGGGCGGCTTCGCGGCGCACGGGCGCATGCTGCGCGAGCTCGGCGCCGAGGTGCGCGAGGTGCGCGTCCCCGCCGACCTCGATCGGCTCGACGGGCTCGTGATCCCCGGCGGTGAATCGACGACGATGACGCTCGGGATCGAGCGCGAGCGCCTGGCAGAGCCGCTGCGCGACCTCGTCGCGGCGGGGACCCCGGTGCTCGGCACCTGCGCGGGGCTGATCATGCTCGACCGCGATCACCTCGGCGTCATGGACATCGCTGCGCGCCGCAACGCCTTCGGGCGCCAGGTGCGCTCGTTCGAGGCGGACCTCGACATCGACGGGATCGGCGGCGGGCCTGTGCGCGCGGTCTTCATCCGCGCGCCGTGGATCGCCGAGCACGGGGCGGGGGTGCAGATCCTCGCGCTGGTCGACGGGCACGCGGTGGCCGCGCGCGAGGGCGCGCTGACCGTCGTCGCGTTCCATCCCGAGCTCGGATCGGACATGCGCCTGCACGAGCGCTTCCTCGCGGACTGCCGTGCGGTGGCCGACGGCGCGCGAGCCGGCGCGATCAAGACCTGACCGGACGACCAGTTCGCCGGCTCCGACGCTCCCGTACGGTGGCTTGCACAGACACCGGTCGCGACTCCGATCGGCAGGGGAATCCAACGCGGTGGCGCGGCTCAACAGGAGGCGCACGTCCATGATCGATTCCGTACGAAGCCGTCCGCTCGCCGCATCCGCGGCGGCGCTGGCGGCGCTGCTGCTCATGCTCGCGTGGTTGGCGGCGCCAGCGAGCGCGGCGGCGCCCTCGGGCGCCATCTTCACCACGCTGCCCGACGGCTCGGAGGTCAACTTCAACATCTATGACAACAAGTCCGACGTCTACCTCGACGGCGGTCCTGGGCCCGGTGCGCCGGCGAGCGCTGCCGGCCTCGACGACGGAACCTACGTCTTCCAGGTCACCGACCCGTCGGGCAAGACGCTGCTGTCGACGGATCGCGGCCGGTGTCGCCAGTTCACGGTCAGCGGGGGCGTCATCAGCGGCGTCGTCGTGACCGGCTGCCAGCACGTCACCGGCCTCGACGTCGACCACGGAGCCACGACGGTCCAGCTCATGCCGTACCTCGATACGCCCAATCCGGGCGGCGTCTACAAGGTCTGGGCCACGCTCGTCGAGGACTACCTCGAGGGCTGCGCGGCGCTTGGCGTCGCGAACGGGCTCGACGTCGTCGACTGCGGCCACAAGCCGGGCGTCGCGGTCCACGGCTTCATCCCCGCCGAGAGCAAGACCGACAACTACAAGGTCGGCGACGTCGTCGCGCAGGAGATCGACACGCGCTTCTACGACACCGCGACGGGCGAGGCGATCGACGGCCTGCGCGTCGAGTGGAGCGACCCGACCGGCGCGTCGAACCGCAAGTGGTCGTACTTCGCGCCGCAGCTGCAGGTCCTCCACGAGGCCCACGTCGAGGCGGTCACCCAGGGCGTGCACTACATCACGGTGCCCGACCAGCCCGGCTGCGACGTGTCGCAGGTGTTCTCCGACGGGTTCAGCGGCTGGGGGCCGCAGACCGTTCCGATCCGCGTCGGCGGCACGCGCAAGGAGTTCACGATCGTCGTGACCGTGTGGTGCGACTGAGCTGATCACGGCGGCGCGGCTCCGGGTCTCCGGGGTCGCGCCGGCGGGGGAGGCATCAGCGCCGCGCCACGCGCGGGCCGTAGCATTCGCGTGGACCATGGCGTCGTGGAGCGAGATCGAGACCGAGGCCCAGGAGCTGGCCGTGGCGGCGCGCGGCCACCTCGACGCGTACGTGCACAAGACGCTCGCGACGCTGCGCAGGGACGGCTCGCCGCGGATCAGCGGCAGCGAGGTGATCTTCGCCGACGGGGAGCTGTGGCTCGGCAGCATGTGGCAGTCGCGCAAGGCCCGCGACCTGCAGCGCGACCCGCGCTTCGCGCTGCACAGCGGATCGCCCGATCCCGACGCCGGCTGGCGCGGCGACGCCAAGCTCGCCGGCCGCGTCGTGGAGAGCCACGACGAAGCACTGCGAGAGCGGGTGTTCGACGGCAAGGGCGGCCCCGGGCCGTCACACCTCTTTCGCTGCGACGTCACCGAGCTCGTCGTCGTCTCGCTGCCCGACCCGCCGCAGTTCCTCGTCATCGAGAGCTGGCACGAGGGTCGCGGCGTGACGCGCATCGAGCGCCGCTGACGCGCCCGCCAGCGCGGGCGATGCGCGAGCTACCCGCCGCGGGGTGGCCGCGAGCGCCGCACGATCACACGACGAGCCCGTGGCGGACCGTGTTCTCGGTGACGACGCGGGGCTCGACGAAGGACAGCAGGTAGTCGTGCCCGCCGGCCTTCGTGCCGGTGCCCGACAGCCGGTTGCCGCCGAACGGCTGGCGGCCGACCATCGCTCCGGTCGTCGAGCGGTTGATGTAGAGGTTGCCGACGGGCGAGCGGTCGATCACGCGCTGGACCGTGCGCGGGTTGCGGCTGAAGAGCCCGCCGGTGAGCGCGACGGGAAGCTCGTCGATGCGGTCGATCGCCTCGTCGACATCGGCGACGGACTCGACCGCGAGCAGCGGCCCGAAGACCTCCTCGCGCAGCACGCGCGAGTCCGCCGGCAGGCCGGTGACGACGACCGGAGCGACGTACCAGCCCTCTGCGGGCACGTCGGCGCGGGCGCTGACGATCGTGCCCGCCTCGGCCGCGATCGCTGCGTAGCGCTGCACGCGCTCCTGGGCCTCGCGCTCGATCAGCGGCGGGACGTCGGTGCCGAAGTCGTCGGCGGGGCCCAGCTGCAGCCCGGCGACCGCACCCGCGAGCCGCTCGGCGAGCGTGTCGTGCAGCGACTCGTGGACGAGCACGCGCGCGGCGGCCGAGCACTTCTGGCCGCCGTAGTCGAAGGCCGAGCTGACGATCGCCGGGATCGCCTCGTCGAGGTCGGCGTCGGCGTCGACGACGATGCAGTTCTTGCCGCCCATCTCGGCGACGACGCGGGTGAGCTGGCGCGCGCCGGGCTTGTGCTGCGCCGCCGTGCGCAGCAGCTCCAGGCCGACCGCGCCCGAGCCGGTGAACGCGATCGTCGCGACCGCCGGGTGGGCCGCGAGCGCCGCGCCCGTGTCGCCCGCTCCGGGCAGCAGCGCGATCGCGTCCGCGGGCACGCCGCCGGCGCGCAGGGCCTCGACGGCGCGCAGCGCGCAGCCCGGTGCCTGCTCGGCCGGCTTGAGCACGACGGTGTTGCCGGTCGCCAGCGCCGCCGCCGTCATCCCGATCGGGATCGCGAGCGGAAAGTTCCACGGCGCGATCACCGCGCAGACGCCGCGCGGCGCGTAGCGCAGCTCGTTGCGCTCGCCGGGCATCTGCAGCAGCGGCGAGCCGGCGCCGGCCTGCAGCTCGAGCGCGCTGCGGGCGTAGAACTCGAGGAAGTCGATCGCCTCGCAGACGTCCGCGTCCGCCTCGCGCCAGGGCTTGGCGCACTCGCGCACCGCCAGCGCGGCGATCCCCGCGCGGCGCTCGCGCATCCAGGCGGCGGCGCGCAGCAGCGCGCCCGCGCGCTCGGCGACGGGCGTCGCGGCCCAGGAACCGCACGCCGCGGCAGCGGTCGCGACGGCACGATCGCTCTCGGCCGGCGTCGCGTGCGCCGCGAGCGCGACGACGCGCTCGGGGCGGCCGGGATCGGTCGAGACGAGCTCCTCGCCGAAGCGCTGCTCGCGGCCGATCCAGACGGGCACCTTCAGCGGCAGGCGCAGCTCGCCGAGGCCGACGGCGAGCTTGGCGCGCTCGGTCGCGCGGCGCAGCTCGAGGACCGGCTCGTTGCCGAACGCGGGCAGGGCGCTCACGACGGCGACGCCTCCGGCGGCGCCAGCAGCTGCTCGAGCGGGACGCCGTGCGCCTGTTCGGCGAGGAACGACTCGTTGGCCGTGTTCTCCAGCAGCCGCCGCACGAGATAGGCCATCCCGGCGACGAGATCGCCGACCGGGCAGTACGAGCGCACGCGCAGGCCGCTCGCCGCGAGCGCCTGGCCGAGGTCGTCGCCGAGACCGCGCAAGACCTGGAACTCGAGCTCGCCCGCCGCGCCGCCGAGCGCCTCGTTGCAGGCGACCGCGTGCGCCACCGAGCGCAGGTTGTGCGACGCGATCGCGACGCGCACGAGCGGGCGGGCCTCCAGCAGGCGCGACGTCAGCGCCTCGAAGTTCGCGTCGCAGTCGGCCTTGCGCTCGAAGACCGGCACGCTCCAGCCGTGCTGGCGCGCCTCGACGACCTCGTGGTCCCAGTAGGCGCCCTTGACGAGGCGCACGACGAGCGGCTGCGCGCGCTCCGTCCGCGCCGCCCAGTCGAGGATCGTGTCGAGCGTCTGCGGCGAGTCGCGCAGGTAGGCCTGCAGGACGATGCCGGCGCTCGGCCCGCCGGCGAGCGCGGGCTCTGCGAGCAGGTCGAGGACGAGCTCGAGCACCGCCTCGCGCGAGTCCAGCGACTCCATGTCGATGTGCAGGTGGGCGCCGAGCTCGTCGGCCTGGCGCAGGAGCGCGCGCAACCGCGGTGCGGCGTCGCGCTGGCCGCGCTCGGGCGCCTCGGGGCGCAGCAGCGGCGTCAGCGCGGAGACCTTCACCGACAGGTTCGCGCGCGGCAGCGGTCCGCTTGCATCGGCCTCGAGCAGGTCGTGGGAGTCCAGCTGCGCATAGGCGCCGGCGAGCGTGTCGAGCGCGACGGCGCAGCGCGCGGCGTAGCGGTCGGCCTCGCGCGCGGTGACCGTCGCCTCGCCGAGCAGGTCGACCGAGGCGGCGATCCCGTCGCGCCAGAGCTTCGTCAGCGTCGGCAGCGCTGCCTGCGGGTCCTCACCGACGATGAAGCGGTGCGCCATGTGGCGCACGCCCGCGGCGCCGGCGGCGCCGAGCGCGGCGCGGCCGGCCCTCGTGTCGCCCATCCGCATCGCGGCTCGCAGCGACGGCGGCTGCGTGTGCACCTGCTCGAGGAAGCTCGTCAGGTGCGCGGCGAGGTCGTCGAGCGAGCGGCACGCGGGGACGACGTCGACGAAGCGAAACAGCGCGGCGCGCAGCTCGGCGTCCTGCGCGGCGAGCTCCATCGCACGATCGTCGAGCGCCTTGAACGGGTTGCCGCGATGCGACGGGAACGCCGCGGCGAGCGCTCTGCCGACGCGCTGGATCTCCGGCTCGAGCGACCCTGAGACGCCCACGGCCACCGGCTACGGGCTCGTGGCGGGCTCGGGCGACGGCGCGAGCTCCGGTACCGTCGAGCTGTCGCCGGCGGGCGGGATCTGCTCGGCACCGGTGGCGCCGCGGCCGGCCTCGACCTGGCGCGAACCGTCGTCCGCCGCCGGCGGGGGAGGCGGTGGTGGCGGCGGCGCTGCGCCCGGCTGCGGTGCCGGCGCCGCGGCGGGCGCCGCCGCTGCCCGCTCACGCTGCGCGGCCGCGCGGCGTGCGGCGGCGGCCTCGCGCCTGCGCCGCTCGCGGGCGCGCTCGCGGGCCTTGGAGGATTCGACGTCTTCCGAATCGGCCTGCCCGGCGCCCGGGACGACGACGACGTCGGCCGGGGCGTCCTGCGCCGGCGCGTCGGCGGGAACGTCCACGCGCGGGCTGGAGGCCGGATCGTCGCCGCCGAACACCCCGGACACGAACAGCGCGACGAGCAGTGCGAGCAGGATTACGGCGACCGGCAGGATGATCGGGAGCCGCAGTCCCGAGCGGCGTCGCGCGCGACGGCTACCGGCGCCATCACGGCCGCCGGCGGGCGACAGGACGGGCACCGCGGCGGGCTTGGCGCGGCGCGACGGCGAGCCGCGCCGGGCGCGCGCGCGCGAGCGCGAGGCGGGGGGCTCGACGGCCTCGAGCACGAGCTCGCTCTCCGGATCGGGCACGTCGACGCGCGGCGGCAGCCTCAGGTCGGCGCCCTGGCGCAGGCCGAGGGTGCCGAGCAGCGACGCGGCGCGCCCGCCGGTGCCGGCCGGGCGCTCGCGCTCCGCTGCTGCGGCGCCGGCCGCCAGCTCGGCGGCGACGGGGTCGGGGTCGAGCACGTCCGCGGCGCGCAGCTCGGTCGTCGGTCGCTCGACCGCGGGCGGCGGTGGCGCCGGCACGCTGCCGTTGGCGGCCTGCGGTCGCCGTCGCGCGCGACCGGCGGGCGCCGCGGCGGCCATCGCGGCGATGATCGCCGCCACGACCGCAGGATCCATCAGCGGATCGGGCGGGTCGCGGTAGGCGCGCTCGGCGGCCTCCAACCGTGCCACCGGCGCGCGGCAGCTCCAGCAGCTCTGCAGGTGCTGCTCGAGCGTCGCGCGGTCGTCGTCGGAGATCGTCTTGGCGGCGCGCGCGGCGAGCAGCAGCGGCACGACGGCGCAGATGTCCAGCGGCGGGCGCGGCGCATGGCGAGCCGCGGCGTTGCGGGTGGCGCCGATCAGCAGCGCCTCGGGGTTCAGGTCGGCTGGGTCGTCGGTCGCGACGACCGCGGCGCGGAAGCTCGCAAAGGCGTCCGCCGCAGCGTCGCCGGCGGCGTCCGCACCGGCGACGTGGCGGCAGTACGCCAGTACGGACGGGCCGCGCGCCGCGCAGAGTCCCGCGAGCGCGGCGGGGTCGCCGTCGCGCACGCCGGACGGTGTCACTGCGGCGGGCATCGCACCCCAGGCTACCGCCAGCCGCTGACGGTGTATGCGCTGGAACTGCGGGGCTACGAGGCTGGTGACGCCCCGTGCCTGTGGGTGCCGGCGCGGCCTAGCACGCCGAGGGCCAGCAGGCCAAGCCCGATGAGCGCGATGAGCGAGACCTGGCCGCCGGTGAACGGCAGGCTGTCGGTGTCCGCGGGGGAGGCATTCGCGACGTCGACCGGCGCGTTGCCGCCACCTTCGTCGGTCGGCGCCGCGTCACCCTCGTCTGTCGGCCCCATGCCGCCTTCGTCCGTCGGCTCGGTGTCGCCGCCGGGCGGAACGGTCTCGTACTGATCGGCGACCGGGGTTTGGGCGAGCGCCGTCGGGACCGCGACGATGAACATCGCGATCAGAACCATCATGACCAGCCTTGAGTGACGCAACATGAGGTTCTCCCACTGGCGGTCGGATCCCGAGCAACACGTATTTCTAGCGCATACGGCGGTGCGTAGCGAATGCAACGCCTCGACTTTTCGGCTACTCCGAGGCTGTGAAGCCGATCGGAAGCTGCATTCGGGGGTTCAGGCCTCGTGCTCTACGCATGCGCGCCTGCGCCTTGGCGCGCTCGCCGAGGCGCAGCAACACGATTGCGTAGTCGCGCTGAAGCACCCAGTTGTTGGGGTCGCGCCGCGCGGCCTGCTGGAACGCCGCGCGCGAACGCTCGAGCTTCCCAACCTCGAGGTAGGCGTAGCCGCGCGGTGCCGCCGCGCGCCGCCGGGCCTCGCCGCCGAGACCCTCGAGCTCGGCGAGCGCCTCGCTGCCGCGACCCGCGAGGACATCGGCGTTCGCGCGGCCGAGGCGTGCTTCCTCGCCGCTGTTGGCGGCGAGGTAAATGCCGAGCATCGCGCAGACGAGTGCCACGACGACGAAGGGGAGGCGCGCTGCGATCATCGGCCGCGCGAGGCTATCGCGCGATGAGCGGGTCGAGGCGCGAACGCTCTACAGTCGGGCGGCCATGCACGGGGAGACAGCTCACGCCGCCGGCCTGACGGCGGCTGCGACCCGGTCGCCGGCCACGATCCTGACGCGCGTCTGGCCGGCGCTGCCCGCCGCCGGCGTCGTCGTGTTCCTGCTGCTGCGGATGGCGTTCGACGAGGCCGGCTACTTCCCGGCAGCGTTCACGTCGGCGGGCGCGATCGCGTTCCTCGCGCTTGCCGTCCTCGTCGCGCGCCCGGCGCAGGAGCGCTTCTCCACGCAGGCGCTCGTCGCCGTCGGGGCGCTCGCGGCGTTCGCCTGCTGGACCGGGCTGTCGCGCGCCTGGTCGGTCGTTCCCGACGTCCCGCTGCTGGACATGCAGCGGGCGATGCTGTACCTCGCGCTGTTCGGCCTGGCGCTGCTCGCGGCCGACTCGGGGCGAAACGCACGCGTGCTCGTGTGGTCGGTGCTGGGGGTGATCGTCGTGATCGTCGGGACCGGGCTGCTGAGCCGGCTGCAGCCCGACGTCGTCGCCGGCAGCACCGATCCGTTCACGACGTCGTTCTACCGCCTCGACCATCCGCTGCATTACTGGAACGCATTCGGCGCGCTCGCGTCGATGGGCGGCGTGCTCGCGCTCGGCCTCGCCGCGGACGGCCGCGGCAACGCGATCCTGCGCGCGACGGCCGCCGGCGCCGCGGTGCTGCTCGTCGTGACGATGTACCTGTCGCTGTCGCGCGGGGCGTGGCTGGCGCTGATCCTCGGACTCGTCGTGCTCGTCGCGCTCGCCCCCAACCGCGGGGCGCTGCTCGCGACGCTGCTGATCGCAGGCGGAGCGGCGCTCGTCGCGATCCTGCGCCTGCGCCACTACCCGGCGCTCGTGCTCGACCCGAAAGCCGGCAGCGGACAGGCCGCGCAGGGCAACGCGTTCACGCGCGAGCTGCTGGCGCTGACGCTGCTGGCCGTCGTCGCGCAGGGGGCGCTTGCGGCGGTGCGCGTGTCGGAGGTCATCGATCGCAACGTCAAGACGATCCGCCGCTACGCGTTGATCGGTGCCGGGATCCTGCTCGTGCTCGGGGCGCTCGGCGGCTACGCCATCAAGGGCGGCGAGTCGGAGGGCAGCGTGACGACGGCGTACGACGACGCGACCGACTGGCTCGATCGCCAGTGGAAGGACTTCCTCAACCCGACGACGAGCCCGCGGCATCGGCACCGAGCGCCTGATGAGCGCCAAGGGCGCGCGCAGCGACGGCTACCGCGTCGCGATCGACGGCTTCGAGGCGCGCCCGCTGACCGGCGGGGAGCGGGCTCCTTCGAGGTCCGCTACGCCCGCGACCGCGACATCGACGTGAAGATCCGCGACGCGCACTCGCTGCCGCTGGAGACGCTGAGCGAGCTCGGGGCGATCGGCATGCGCTGCTGCTCGGCTTCCTCGGCGCCGTCGCGGCGGCCGCGCGGCGAGCGCTCATCGGCAAGGGCGCGATCCGCCCCGCGGAGGCGGCAGCCGTGACGGCGGCGTTCGCGGTCTGGTTCGGGCACGCCTGCGTGGACTGGGACTGGGAGATGCCGGCGCTGACGGGCACGGCGATCGTGCTGTGCGGCGCGCTCTTCCAGCGTGGCCGCCGGCGCCGGTCGCACCCGCGCCGGACGGCGCCGGCCGGGCCCTGACGATGCGGCTGCTGTTCATGCTGGACCAGTGGCCTGAGCTGTCGGAGACGTTCGTCGTCAACGAACTGCAGGCGCTGCGCCGGCTCGGCCACGAGGTGCGCGTGCAGGCCGCGCAGCCTGCCGGGCACCCGAACCCTGAGGCGCCGGAAGACGTCGACGTCCACGTGCTGACGGACGATGATCGCCGGCGCGCCGCGCGCGATCTGCTCTGGCTCGCAGGTCGCCGCCCGCTGGCGTGCGCGCGCGACCTCGCGCGCCGCCGGCGCTGGGGGCGCGAGGAGTGGGCACGACCACTGCGCGCGCTCGCGCCGGCCGCACGGCAGATCATCGAACGCGGTGACGAGCATCTGCACGCGCATTTCGCGGGCGGCGCGGCGCTTGACGCCCTGCGCCTCGCGGCGCTCACGGGACGCCCGTTCAGCGTGACCGCGCACGCGTACGACATCTTCATGGCGCCGCGCAACCTGCGCGAGAAGCTCGAGCGCGCCGACGCGGTGTTCACCGGCTGTGAGTACAACGTGCGCCACCTGCGGCGGACCGTGCCGCGGGCCCATCTGCACAAGATCGTCATGGGTGTCGATGCAACGGTGTTTGCAAGGCGTTCGGCGCTTCCGCAGGGGCGTACCGTTCTCGCAGTGGGCCGCCTGGTCGAGAAGAAGGGCTTCGGCGTGCTCGTCGACGCCGTCGCCCGGCTGCCTGGCGTTGAGCTGCGGATCGTCGGCGACGGACCACTGCGCGCGGAGCTCGAGCAACGCGCGGAGCGCTGCGGCGGGCGCGTGCGACTGCTCGGCAGCCGCGCGCCGGCGGAGGTGCGCGCTGCGCTCGAGCAGGCCGACGTGCTGGCGATGCCCTGTGTCGTCGCCCGCAACGGCGACCGCGACTCGATGCCCGTCGTCATCAAGGAGGCGATGGCGATGGGGCTGCTCGTCGTCGCGAGCGACGAGGTCGGCCTGCCGGAGTGCGTGCTGGAGCCCTGGGGGTTCCTCGCGCCACCGGGCGATGCGGACGCACTCGCCGCGCGGCTGGTGGTCGCGCTCGCGCTCGACCCCGACGAGCGCCATCGTTCAGGCGAGCAGGCGCGCGCGTGGGTGCTCGCGAACGCGGACGTCGATGCGGAGACCGGTCGCATGGCCGCGGTCATCGAGAAGATCCACCGGGAGCGCTTGGACCGTGCCCATCCCTGTAAGGTCTCGCTCGGTCGCGGATCCGCGGACGGGGAATGACCGGGAGGCGGTCCGGGAAGCGGCGTCGGATGAGGGACGCTCCCGGCACGCAATTCGTCACGAGTGAACCCCATGCACGGACGAGGAACATCGAGCAGCCCCGACTCTGGACCGCAACCGCGCGCCGGGCGTGGTGTGCATGCAGAGCTGGCCAGCGCGTTCGCGCCCGCCGGTACACCGGTACCGGCCCGCGACGTGCCGGCGGTCGAACGGCCGATCCGCGAGGGCCGGGGATCGACCTCGACGCTGCGCCGGCAGGCGATCAACCGCCGCAGCCTCGCGCTCGTCGACATGGTCGCGGCCGGCCTCGCGCTCATGCTCTGCGTCGGCGCGCTGAGCGAGGACGACAGCCTGCGGATCGTCACGCTGCTGGCGCTGCCGCTCGTGGTCGTCGCCGGCAAGATCCAGCGCATCTACGAGCGCGACGAGCTCATGCTCAACAAGAGCACGATCGACGAGGCGCCCAAGCTCTTTCAGCTCGCGACGTTCTACGCGCTGCTGGTCTACGTGTTCGACGAGCAGCTCCTGTCGGGCGCGCTCGGATCGGCTCAGATGCTCGTGCTCTGGATCGCGCTGTTCGTCTTCGCGGTCATCGGGCGCAGGATCGCGCGGCTGCTCGTGCGGCGTGCGATCGGCCCCGAGCGCTGCCTGTTCGTCGGCAGCGACGAGTCCTTCGAGCGACTCGTCGACAAGCTCGCCGGCAACGACCCGCGCGCCGAGCTCGTCGGGCGCACGTCGCTGAGCCCGACGGCGGACCCGAAGCTGATCGCCGCCGCGAGCGCCCAGTTGCACGGGCTCGTCGAGGCTCTCGACGTGCACCGCGTCATCATCGAGCCGTCGCAGGACTCGCCCCAGCACGTGCTCGACTTCGTCCGCGAGGCGAAGGCGACGGGCGTTCCGGTGAGCCTGCTGCCGCGGATCCTCGACGTCGTGGGTTCGGCGATCGAGGTCGACCATCTCGACGGGATCACGCTGTTGGGCGTGCGGCACTTCGGGCTGTCGCGGTCGTCGCTCCTGCTCAAGCGCAGCCTCGACGTCGTGGGCGCGACGATTGGCCTCGTCGTCTTGTCGCCGCTGTTCGCGCTCATCGCGGCGTTGATCAAGCTCGACTCGCAAGGCCCGGTCTTCTTTCGCCAGACGCGCGTCGGGCGGGACGGCGGGCGCTTTGAGATGTGGAAGTTTCGCAGCATGGTGTGCGACGCCGACGCTCAGAAGGCGCAGCTGCGCACGCGCAACGAGGCCGCCGCCGGCCTCTTCAAGATCGCCGAGGATCCGCGGCTCACGCGCGTGGGACGCGTCCTGCGCCGCCGCTCGCTCGACGAGCTGCCGCAGCTCGTCAACGTGCTGCGCGGTCAGATGAGCCTCGTCGGCCCGCGCCCGCTCGTGGCCGACGAGGACGAGCAGATCCTCGGGATGGATCGACGCCGCCTGCAGCTCACGCCGGGGATGACGGGGCACTGGCAGATCCTCGGCTCGTCGCGTGTGCCGCTCGCGGAGATGGTGAAGCTCGACTACCTCTACGTCGCCGGTTGGTCGCTGTGGAGCGACGTGAAGATTCTGCTGCGGACGCTGCCATATGTCATGGCACGGCGCGGGATGTAGGAGCGGACGCGCGGGTCCTACTCGAGATGAAGCGGTCGGCCGGTCGGCCGAAGGACCTCGACGACCTCGAAGCTCTGGAAGTCTTGGCCTCCTAGAGGCCGCGAGCGCTACTGTGCTTCGGTGCACTCAGCGAGCACGACAGCCTCCACATCGTCACCGGCTGGCGCTGCCGCTCGTGGTCGTCGCAGGCAAGATCCAGCGCATCTGGGAGCGACGAGCTCATGCTCAACAAGAAGCTGCCGCAGCTCGTCAACGGGATGGATCGTCGCCATCTGCAGCTCACGCCCGGGATGACAGGGCACTGGCAGACCATCGGCTCGTCGCGCGTGCCGCTCGCGGAGATGGTGAAGCTCGACTACCTCTACGTCGCCGGATGGTCGCTGTGGAGCGACGTGACGCGGGTGGTCAAGAAGCGGCTCGCGTCCGCGGCATACCCACAGATCTACAAGTCGCGCGCCCACATTCCCCGATACAACGTTCACGAGCCAGCGGAAGCGTTCCGTCGTCGCGCTCAGGACTGGGACCTCGGCGACGTCCCGCTGTGTTATCGCCGAGGTGCTCAAAGCGCCGGCCAGCGCCGCGGAAGGACCGACGGGCAGAACCTCGCATGCTTTGAGCAGATCCCTCGGAAGCTTGGCTTTCGCCGCGTGGAGGTCGTCGGGCGCAACACAGGCATATCGCACCCTGGTGGCAGCTACCACGAGCGTCCTGTGTTGCACACCACTCGATGAAACGCGTCACAGACGCCGTCGATCACACCATCGCGGCGGGGTTGCGATCGCTGCCCGACTGGAGGGGCAAGGCGAATGTCGCGCTGGGCTGGAAGCAGGTGCGCGAACGCCGCGGACGGCTCGATGGTGGCTGGGGCCTGCGTCTGTCGGACGGATCGACCGTCTCCCTGCCGCGCGGTTCCCGGATGACGTGGTCGGTGGCAGCGACGGGGTACTGGGACCGCCACGTCATCGAGTTCCTCGCGCGCTACATCGAGCCCGGAACGGACGCGCTCGACGTCGGTGCGTCGCTCGGGCTCTGGACGCTTCCGCTCGCACGGGTGGCGCGCTCGAGGGGCGGGCGGCTGTGGTGCTTCGAGCCCAATCCGGAGAATCTCCCGTGGCTCGAGGCGAACATCGACCGCAACGACCTGAGCTCCGTCGTCGAGGTGCACGCCGTCGCTCTCGGCTCACGACGCGGGACCGCCCGACTCGGGTCCCGCGAGTACGGCGGCGGGAACGGGGCGCTCATGGATGCAGACGCAGTCGACGCGGTCGAGGTGCCCGTCATACGGATCGACGATGTCGACTTCCCGCGGCGCGTGAGCTTCGTGAAGATGGACGTAGAAGGCTTCGAGCTTGAGGTCCTCCGCGGTGGTCGCGCGCTCATCGATCGCGACCGGCCGTCGATCTTCGGAGAGTTCAACGCCGCTTGGCTGAAGATGCGCGGCGAGAACCTCGCCGCCGGCCTGTCCTCGATCGCCGCGTTGGGCTATGACATCTTCACGGTCGAGGAACGCCGCTCGGCGAGCTGGCGACCGAAGGATCTCGCGGGTCTGTGCCGGCTTGCGCCGCCATTTTCGCCGAGCTCCGAGAATCTTTTGCTGCTGCCGGCGGAGCGGCGCAGCCCGCGCGGCGCGGAAGCCTCGGGCCAGGCGGCATGATCGGTGCGAGGTGCGCGGTGGTTGAGCATCGTTGCGCGATTTCCTGATCGCCAGCGCCGCTGCGGACGATCGGCCGCGCTGGCTGCGTGGAGGATCGGCGCCAGCCTGCTACGCCGCCGCAGCCGCGTATTGTCCGTGCCCGTCGTCGAGATCGGTGGCGCTCGAGTCCGCGCTGACCTTCGTACACCGCTGGGGCTGGGTCTGTATAGGTATGGTTTCTGCGCAGCGGAGGCAAGCGTGCTTGCGCAGATCCTGCGCCCCGGCGACGTCTTCGTTGACGGTGGCGCGAACGTCGGGTTGTTCTCGCTGGTCGCTGCGACGGCCGTGGGCCCGACAGGACGGGTTCTTGCGTGTGAGCCGGCTCCGGGAACGATGGCGCTGCTGAAGGCGAATGCCGAGGAGAACCGATTCAGCACCCTCGAGCTGCACGAGGTCGCGCTCTCCGACCGCCCCGGACGCGCGCGCTTCACCGTGTTTGAGGCAGGTTCCGGCTTCGCCTCGTTCGCGCCGCAGGATGCTGCCGGTAGGCACGTAGACGTCGTCGTCACTACGCTGGACGCTCTCACCGCGAACCTCGACAGCCGGGTCGCGGTGGTCAAGCTCGATATCGAGGGAGCCGAAGCAAAGGCGCTGCGCGGTGCCGGCGCCTTGGTCGCGCGTGACGCACCCATCTTCCTTATCGAGCTGGAGCCCGAGCATCTCGCGCGGCAGGGGTCGTCGATCGCCGACGTGCGGGCTGCGCTCGAGCCGCATGGGTACGAGGCGTACGCAATTACCCCCACCGCTCGACTCGTCAGGTTGACCGCTGAGTGGCGCCCACCCGACGCGCGCGCCCCGAACGTCTTGCTCGCGCCGCCGTCGCGATCCGCGCGACTCTCGGGCGCCACCGCCTCCGCGAGCGCTCAGTGCAGGCTGTGAAACCGTGCTTCAAGCTCGAGCTTGCTCGGTCGCGTCGGCCGGCTGCGGGTGAGCTCCCACAGCGTCCGCGCACGTGAGAAGCCCGTCGGGCGGCGCCCTGCCGCCGCCTCCGCGAGCATCTTCGAGGCCCGCATCAGCAGCGCGCATCGGACGAGTAGGGTGACGGCCCGAGCTACGGTGGGCCCGTGGTGCTTGCGGAAGAAGAGATAGCGGCTGCGCAGCAGTTGCTCCTCGATCTCAGGACGAAGCTCGGACGAGAGGATGGTTTGGTGCCCGAGATGGACGATCGACGCGTCCGCGCACGCCTCCAGGCCCCAGCCCGCGTCTGAGAGGCGCAGACAGAGGTCCGTGTCCTCGAAGAAGAGGAAGAAGGCCTCATCGAACAGCCCCACCTGTTGCAGGGCCGACGTGCGCAGGAGGACGCACGAACCGTTGAGCCACCCGTGCGTAGGTTCTGGCCCGGGCCGGAGTCGGGGAAAGGCGGCGCGACCGACCTGCTGCCACAGGGACGGCCAGGCGAGGCGCGACGGCTCGGGATGCCCGTCGGCATCGCGGATCCAAGGGCTTACAGCCGCGACGTTGCGGTTGCGATCGGCGTAGTCCACGAGCGTCGTCACCGCTCGCGGATCGAGTTCCGTATCGTCGTTGAGGACGAGCACGTAGCGCGCACGCATGCCAGCGAGGACCGTCGAAAGCACGAGGTTATGGTTTGCGCCGAAGCCGCGTCGGCCCTCGCTTCGAAGCACCGACGCGCAGGGCGACGAAGCGAGCACGGTTTGGAGATCCTGACCTTCATGTGAGTTGTCGATGATCGTCAGCCGCCAAGCGAGGCCGTCGCACGCAGCGTCGAGCGTGTTCACACAAGCGGTCAGCAGCATCGTGTCGCCGAGGCTGACGATGGACACCTCCACGTCTGCCGGCGTGACTGGCGAGCGCAATTTCTACGCCGTCGGCAGTGCCGACCGCGACCCGACGGCGCCGGCATCGGTCGTGCCGGTGTCGCCGGCCGGCTCTTTGATCGCGGTCATCACGTACTGCGGCGGGAGGAAGCGATGAACGCGCGTCCGGGCAAGGGCCAGGCGCCAGCGCAGCTGCCAGCCTGACGCCCAGTAGCGCGGCTCGACGTCAACGGTGCGAAGTCCGGCCTGAACCAGCAACTCGAGCGCATCGTCGTGCGTGAACCAGCGCAGATGGGTCCGGTCGAACACGCCCTCCTGATCCAGTGGCCACCGGCCCGTTCGCACGACCCGCAGGAGGGCGCGCCAGTACGCGACGTTGGGCAGGCTCACGACGACCGTCGCGCCCGGCGAGAGCAGGTCGACGGTCCTGGCGAGCACGCTCCACGGATCGACCAGGTGCTCAAGGATGTCTGCCGCGATGAGGCAGTCGAACGGAGCCTCCGGTGGAAGGGGCTCGCTGAGGAACGCCTCGACGTCGAGCGCGAATACGCGGTCGAGTCGAGCACTGGCGTCGGCGGCGTGCTCGGGGGACGGCTCGACTCCCACAACGGTCACCTCCTGGCGAGCCTTGAGTGCCGCACCAAGCGCCCCGCTTGAACAGCCCAGCTCGAGGATGCGGCGAGCATCTCGCGGAACGTGGCGCTGGATATCCGGACGATCGGACTCGTAGCCGCGCAACCCGCGAGGTCGCGCGATTCCGGCGACGGTTCCGTTGGTAGCGCTCATGGGCGGATCGTAGCTCGCTGCTCTGGCCCGGAGACGGCTACCAGAAGGGGCGCCAGTCGGTCCCGCGCTTCGGTGCCTCGAAGGAGCTAACCGTCCGGCCGGGCTTCTCGATCACAATGATTCCGGGGTATGTATGAACGGACTTCACGTGATGATGCAGGCCGCGCGCGGGTCCGTTCACCTCGTGGAGCGAGCGCGCCAGTCCGTCGACATAGGAATGAAATGGCTGGAACGCGCCATGCACGTCCTCGCACATGTACACACCGCCCGGACGGATGTGCGGGAGGAGGGCTTCGAGCGTCGCGATCTGCTGGTGTGGTTGATGGCCGCCGTCGTCGATCACGATATCCAGGCGGGGAACATCCGCCCGGAAACCGGCCCAGAACGATGGCGACGCCTGGTCGCCGATGGCGACCTTGATGCCGGCGGCCTCGTGAATGCGGCAGCGCGGTTCGAGGTCGACTCCGTAGATCTGGCTGCCTTCACCGAGGTAGTTCCTCCACATCGCAAGACTCCCCCCCGCGAAGACGCCGATCTCGACGAGGTGCACGTCGCGGCCGACGAACTTCGCGAGATGCTGCTCGTAGACCTCGAAGTAATGGCGCCATTTCCAGATCCCGGGGCCGTCGGTGTGAGCGTCGAAATAGGTTTCGAGGGCGTTCGCATCACGGGGCGCCACCGCGGCGTCGGTTGCGAGCGATGCGGCGAAACCCTTGCCGTACCGATACCCGAGAAGGGCGGCGTGCAGGCTCTGCGGCCCCCGCATCGCTCGCGCGAAGGCAGCGTTTCGTGACGCGCGTCGGACTAGGGCTATTGCAACGGTGCGCGACCTCGACAAGGTCGGCGAAAGACTAACGTTCGGGTCGAGTGCGGTCACATGACGCCCCGCCGACGGATCGGTGAGATGAGTAGTCTGCCGCCGTCATGCGAGCGTTCCAGCCAGTCCCCGTGACGCGCGAAACTGGCAGGCGACCGCCGCTTGGATGGCAAATCGCGCGCATCGCCATCGCGGGGAGCAGGCGTCAGGCGTTTCTCGACCATCGCTGGATCGGGTGGGTCTTGCGCGCCGCACCCGAGCGACGGCGGCGGTCGCTCGCGTTGCGGATGCTGTCCCTCAGCCCGCACTACTTCATCTATCAGTGGGAGCGCCATCCCGCCGCCTGGAGCCGCCGTAGCGTCCTCGAGGCCGAAAGCGAACGCAACGACCAGTCGCGGCGGCAGATCGCCGAGCAGATCCTCGCGCCGATGATCTCCCAGGATTCGACGGTACTCGACTTCGGCTGTGGCCCGGGGTATCTCGCAGGACAGGTCCGCGGGCTCGCGCGGGAGGTTGTGGGCGTGGACGTCTCATCCGGGACGCTGGCGTGCGCCCGCGTGCTCAACCCTGGGCCGACGTACCGGCTCAACCGCGATGGAGACCTTCCGGTGCCGGACGAGACGATCGATTTGGTGTACTCGTTCGCGGTGTTCCAGCACATCGATCCCGCCGAATGGTCGACGTACTTCGACGACTTCGCGCGCGTCCTGCGCCCGGGCGGGCGCGGCGTGTGCCACTTCGCTGTCGCCGATCGCGATCTCGTCATCTACCGTGAGCCTACGGGCCTGCGCGCTCGATACTCGCTGCGTTTCGAGGAGCGAACCAGCGATGCGGTCGTGTC
Source organism: uncultured Solirubrobacteraceae bacterium (assembly GCA_963756465.1). GTDB lineage: Bacteria > Actinomycetota > Thermoleophilia > Solirubrobacterales > Solirubrobacteraceae > CADCVQ01. The sequence goes on along the minus strand of CAVWNK010000003.1, from coordinate 1,722,820 downwards.
CGCGCTGTCCGCTTCAGGGTTCGTGGACGTCTGGGTCAGGCCAATAGGCTGCGGTGCCAGCATCGACGACGATGTCGGCCGGCAGCACATCGCGACGTTCCGCAAGGTCGCGTGACGTGGCGGTCGTCAGCTGCCGAGGACCGCGGCGTGCGTTGGTGACGCGGATATCCTTGCCGCGTGGAGTCTGACCGCAATGTCGCACACCTACGGGGGAGATGGGATCGGGAGCGGACGTTTCACGACGCGCTCGCATTGACGCTCGACCCCACGGAGTTGCCGCCACCGGAACCGGTCATCTACGACACCGCTCTGCTGCAAGCTGCCGGTATCGGCGCCCATTCGCGCGTGCTCGATCTCGGCTGCGGGCAAGGCGATCTCACCTTGGCACTGCTGGCTCGTGGAGCCACGGTGACGAGCCTCGACATCTCGCCCGGCATGGTCGACATCGCTCGCAGGCGGGTCGAGCTCTACGGCCACGGCCGGCAGACACAGTTCGTCGTCGCGCCAATCGAGGGGACGGGCCTACCGTCAGAGAGCTGCGACGTTGTAGTCGGCCGGTGGATTCTGCACCACGTCGACCTCGCCGCCGCGGGCCCTGAACTCGCCCGCCTTCTCGTTCCCGGTGGGCGGATGGTCTTTCTCGAGAACTCGGCGGCAAACCCCGTACTGAACTTCGCCCGAAATCACATCGCCGGGCGTTTCGGCGTCCCGCGCTTCGGCACCGAAGACGAGCGCCCGCTGACGGCGCAGGACTGGGACGTGCTCAAGCGCAGCTTCACCTCGGTCCGAGGCGAGTTCCCGATCGTCGAGTTCTTCGAGCTGTTTAACCGGCAGGTGCTGCGATACCGTTGGCGAAGTGCGGCCGCCCTCTGTCGCTCGCTTGACGCAATGCTCGGCCGGATCCACGCCTTGCGCAAGTACTCGTACCGCGTGCTCGTGATCGCCGAGACTGGCTTGCGCGCTGCCGGCCGCGGCCCGTCCTGACCGCTGTGACGGAGACCTATCCGCTGACTCAGCGCGTTTTGACGAGCAAGCCGACCGCAGCATCGTGTCCCGGCGGTGCCATCAGATACGGCCGCTCTCCGACCTCTGCCGCGAAGTCGGTGAACGCGGGGTTGCAGACGTCGTCAGAGACGAGGCACGCCCCGCTGGCGAGGTGCGGCCAGGCCTGGCGGTACTCCTCGTACTGTCCGGCGTAGCTGTGGTCGCTGTCGTGGACGAAGAGGTCGATGGGAGCCAGCTTGCGCACCAGTACGGGCAACAAGGTACGCGACGGCCCCACGTGGAGCGTCCAGCGCTCACGTAGGTCATCCGGGACCACCTCACCTACGAACGTGGCGGCGTCGACCTGCAGCGGAGGTAGGTCGATGCTGTGCAGCGCGCCGGCGGCGGTGTCATCCATCGCCCCGAGGATCACGGCGGTGGAAAAGCCCATCGCGACTCCCGTCTCGATGGCGACCAAGGGCCGCCGCAGCAGGACGATGGATCCGGTGAGGTTGAGGATGTCCTGCCCACCACCCCAAACCGCCCCCTCCGCAGCCGGCGGGATCCGGACGCGGGACGTGAGCGAGCGGTATTGGTCGGCGCTGACGCCGAACGCGTGGCCGAGCGCTTCGGCGACGCTGCAGAGGTGCTCGCGGTGATCTGCGAGCGAGAAGCGGCGATCGCGGTCTGCCCGTGCGCGCAGCTTCGTGCGCACGGTCTCGCGCAGCCAGCGTGGGTTGCGGACAGCGCGTCGGGTCGCGTTCGCAAGCTTGCGCGACGTCGTGGGTTGCTGGGGCATCGCGCGACAGGATAGAGGCGACGCGAGGCCGCAGCCCGTCGCGGATGGCGCGATCCGCGGCCATATCCTTCGCGCGGTGGAGACGACGGAGGATCGTGCGAAGTGCAATCGCCAGCGAGAGTTCCACGACGCCTTCGGGGATGCATCCGATCTGGCGGCGATGCCGCCTCCGGAACCGGTCGTCTACGGCGAGCTCGTCGTCGTCGAGGGCGTCCGTTGAATCTCACGGCGCTGGCATGACCGCGCTGCCGCCCGACGTCATTCGCCCGCCCGGGAACTTTTCGACGGTCGTCGCCCGCCTGTCGGGTGTCAACGCCGTCGTTATCCTCGCGGCGTTCGTGACCGGGCCGATCACAGCCCGGGCGCTCGGCGTGCAAGGGCGCGGCGAACTCGCTGCCATCACCGCGGTGCTGACGATGGCGCCGTGGCTGCTGGACCTCGGCCTTTCGCAGTGGCTCGCGCGCGAGCGGGCGCGCGGGGGACGGCTGCCGGAGCTGCTCGGGGCCGCGCTGCCCGTCGCGCTTGCATGCTCGCTGATCGGGGTCATCGCCGCAGTCCCTCTTTCACACGTGCTTGGGCATGACCGGCCGGTGGTCATCGCCTATCTGCAGATCGGGCTGTTCCTGGCACCCCTCAGCGTCGTGTTCCAGACACTCATCGGACTCGTGATCGGCGAGTCGCGCTGGCGGCTGTTCTCGGCAACCCGAATTTTGGCGAGCGTCATGCCCGCGATCGCGATCGTCATCCTCGCGGCGGTCGGTCGGCTGACCGTGGGCACGGCTGCGGCGGTCTATCTCGTGAGCGGGCTGGCGAGCCTCGTCATCCTGCTGCCGGTCGTGCGGGGCACGGGCAGGCTGGTCTTCAGTCGCGCCCGATCCCGCGTGGCTGCGGCCTTCGGCGCCAAGAGCTGGCTCAGCACGATTGCTGGAGTGGCGAACAATCGCCTCGACCAGGTGCTGATGGCGGGTCTCGTCGCATCGCGCGAGCTCGGGCTCTACGCGGTTGCGGTGTCAATTGCCTCGCTGACCTACGGGCTGAGCATGGCCGTCAGCAGCGCGCTGTACCCACGCGTCGCCGAAGGTGAGGCGGGCCTGGCGGCGAGGTCGTGCCGTGTCACCGTCAGCATCGTCGCGGTCGCCGCTCTCGTGCTGGGGGCGCTGGCGCCGCCAATGATCCCGTTTGTCTTCGGCTCGGACTTTGCCGGTGCCTTGCCGATGCTGATCGTGCTGCTGTTCGCGAGTGTCCCGCTCGCAGGGACGATCGTGCTGGCGGCGGCCCTGAATGCCGCTGACGATCCCGCGGCCACCATGCGCGCCGAGCTCGTCGGGTTGGCACTCACCGTCCCCGCGCTCATCGTCCTGCTGCCGGTTGGCGGCGGTATCGCGGCGGCGCTCATCAGTCTCGCCGCGTACATCGCTCGGCTGGCCATGCTTCTGCGATCCGCCGGGCGGGTGTTCGGCGGTACCTGGTGGCGCTTCCTCGTGCCGACGCGGGCGGACCTCGGCTGGCTCTCCGAGCGCGCGCGGCAGCGGCGCGTCCGGTCGACCCGTGCCTGACGGGCATTACCCTTGGCACGCGGATGTTCGGCGCCCGAGTCCCGTCATGACGATCAACAACAGCCAAAACGTGAACGTGGACGCTCGCGTAGGAGCCTCGGGTGCCCCTCGACTCATCGCTCCCGACGGCCTCGCGAGCGACTATCTGAACCTGCTGAAGGGCTCGCTGACAGCGACCGTGCATTCGGACACGTACATTGCGCGCCCCACATACACCGGCACGTCGCCGCGCATCAACCGCTGGGTTGGTGACGCGCTGACACGAGCCCTGCGCTCGCGCGATTGGGAGCTTGCTCGGCGCTGCCCGCGCCAAGCGCTCGTCGACGGCCGCGCGTGGCCCCTGACCGGCGAGACGATGATCGGCCTCGCGCGCCTGGACAATCTGCAGAGCTGCATCGAGGAGGTCGTGCGGACCGCGGTGCCGGGCGATCTCATCGAGACAGGTACCTGGCGTGGCGGCGCCTCGATCTTCATGCGCGGGGTGCTGCGCGCCTTAGAGGTCACGGACCGGCGTGTGTGGGTGGCCGACTCGTTCCGCGGGCTGCCTGAACCGGGCGAGCGCTTCTCCGCGGACGCCGCCGATCAGCATCATCGTCACTCCGAGCTCGCGGTGTCGCTCGCGGTCGTGCAGGAGAATTTCCGGCGCTACGGGCTGCTTGATGACCAAGTTCGCTTCCTCGAGGGCTGGTTCCACGAGACGCTGCCGACGATCTCCGACGTGCGCTGGTCGCTGATCCGCCTGGACGGCGACATGTACGAGTCGACAATCGACGCGCTCGAGAACCTCTATCCGCAGCTATCGCCGGGCGGGTTCGTCGTCGTCGACGACGGCGCGCTGCAGCCGTGCCTGAAGGCCGTTGACGACTTCCGCGCGCGCAATAAGATCGCCGATCCGATCGAGTGGATCGACTGGACGGGCTTGTTCTGGCAACGCGGCGCTTGACCGCACCGGTGACCGGTACGGGACTGGTCGTCTACCGCGACACAGGCGGCGTCGACGCGATCAACGAGTACTCGATACGGCTCGTGCGCGCGCTGTGCGATGCCGGCGCGCCGGCGCGCTACGTGCCGGACGGCCTGTCAGCCGCGCGGCGTCTTGAGGGATACGCGGACTGGATCCTCCTGCAGTACAACCCATTCAGCTACGGGCATTGGGGTGTGGCACCCGGGCTCATCCGCGACGCGATCGCGCTGCGCAGCAGGACCGGAGCGCTTTTTGCGGTGTCCATCCACGAGCCCTGGGTCGACATTCGCGACTGGCGCTCGGCGCTCATAAGCGCATACCAGCGAGTCCAGCTGCGGTCGCTGCTTCAGGTGGCCGACCGCGTGATCGTCACGACGGAGGCACACGGTCGCGCGATCCGATGTCCCGCGGTCCATGTCCCAGTGGGCTCGAACGTCACGCCGCTCGGGCTGACGCGTGAGCGAGCTCGTCAGCGGCTCGGGCTCGGAGAGGAGCTCGTCGTCACGCTGTTTGGGACAGCGCATCCGAGCCGTGCTCTCGACCATGCGGAGGCAGGGATCGCTGCGCTCGCTGCGCAGCGCGGCACCGCGGCGTTGAAGGTGCTCAACCTCGGGCATGGCAGCCCGCGGCTCAGGCTCCCGCGGGAAATTGACGTGTTGACGTCCGGCCGTCTGGAGCCAGACGACATCTCGCTCCGACTGCACGCGAGCGACGTCCTGTTGCTGCCGTTCACAGACGGTGTCTCGAGTCGGCGGACCACGCTGATGGCGGGGCTCGCCCACGGTGTGCCGGTCGTGGGGCTGCGCGGCCGCAGCACGGACCACATCTTCCTCGAGCGAACCGAGGCGCTGAGGCTCACGCCGTTCGGCGACACGCACGAGTTCGCGCGTGAGGTCGCCGGCGTCTGCGCCGACGAAAACGCGCTGCGCGCTCTAGGCGAGGCGGGCCGGCGGCTGTACCGTGCGGAATTCGACTGGCCCGTCGCCGCCCAGCGCGTTCGCGCCGCGGTGACCGGCTATAGCGGCGGGCGGCGGAGCACGACGCAGGCGTAGGTCGACAGTGCCGGCCGGCGCAGGCGAATTGCTCGTCGCGATACCGCATCTGCGGCGCGCTGGACCATCGGAAATCGCTCGTAGTAGCGATGGCCGACGAGCACGACGTAATCGACGACCTCGAAGCCCAGCGACGCGAAGCGGCGGTACTGGCGCGGTGTGGGCCCCTCGCACCAGCGGTAGTAGGCGCGGAACTTCGCGAGCCGCCCGTCCTGCGCGCGGAAGCCCGGTTGCAGGATGTCGATGATCCAGCGGCTCTCGCGCCCCAACATCAAGCGGTTGGCGACGAACGGTGGCGAAGGGAGCGTCGGGAAGAAGTGTGCAGCGAAGCCACCCGGGCGCAGGGTGTGCCAGACCGCCGCGTGGAACGCTGCCGGATCCTCGACGTGCTCGGCGACAAACTTGCTTACGACGAGATCAAACGGCGCGCCGTCCAGATCGACCGCGGAAGACGTGACGTCCAGAGTGCGCGTTTCGTACCCCGGCGGCGTCATCGTGAGCTGTTCGACCGACGCGTCGACCACGACGTAGCGCAGGCCGAGCTGTTGGATGTCGTCGAGGGACAGGACGGGGTTTGCGCCGCCGCCGAAGTCGCAGACCGACCGGATCGCATGCTCTTCCGCTAGGAGCCGGACCAGCGGGACGAAGGGGTGACCGACATCGGCGGTGAGGAGGTAGGTCGGCGCGTGCGGGTGGGTCATCTGGGGCGCGCGTCCGAAGAACACAGGACCGTCTCGCGCTCACGGATTGGAGCCTGCTTGCGTGGCGTGGATCCCGAGCCGGCGGGCGCCCACGCACCTGTGTCCTCCACCGGCGCCTGGCGGTAGGCCGTGACAAGCCAGTAGCTCAGCACGCCAGCGACGAACCAGAAGTACGGCGCCGGTGGCACGGACGCGCTCGTAGGGCCGGAGAACCCCGCCACAACGAGGCCGAAGAGGGGCGCCGCGAGCGCCGCGAGCTGTAGGCGCATGGTGAGATCGTCGATCCGGCGGATCCTCGTCAGCGCGAGCGCCATCAGCCGAATGCTGCATCGCGACGAAGAGCGCCAGTCCGACGATCCCCATCTCCAGAACGAGGAAGTTCCACTGCGTCTCCGTGTTGAGGACCTGTGCCGCGATCGGGCGGTCGCTCGAAGACGCCGGCAGCCGGACCAACGGTGCCGACCCCGAGCCCGAGCGGATGGTTCGACATGTATTCGCCCAACTTCTTGACGCTGCTTCCACGTTCCCGCGAGAACGTCGTCAGCACCCTGGTCGGAGTGATGCTCGCGCGCGTTTGGCCGTGGTGTTGCCCGGGCCCAGGTACTCAAAGGCGCCGTAGACGAGGATCGCACCGATGGCGAGTCCCGCGATGACGCGTAGGGCGTTGCGCGAAGCGGCGGCGAGGAGACCAAACGCCATCATCGAGACGAAGACGGTCACAAGCGCCGCGCGAGTGCCGGACGTCGCGATCGCCAGGCCGATGCCCATTCCCAGCGGCACGAGCCAGATGCGCACTTCGCGCTTCGCCGCGATCGTCATCGCGATGAGCGCAGGCAGCGCGAGTGCTGCGGCGACGGCGCCGCCGCCGAGGTCCGACCCCAGCCCGAACGGTCGTACCGACTGGGCACCTGTCGCCGAACGCGACCCGTGGCGCGCCTGCGAACGCGCCCGTGCCGAGGATGCGCTCGCTGTAACCAGGGCCCCACTGCGCGAACTGCTCCGGCGTGAGCGTCGACTGGATGTAGCTCACGACGCCACCGGCTGCGGCGCACAGCAGGAGGATGAACAGCAGCTTCTGGACCTGGGACTCGCGCCGCATGAAGGCAAAGCCGAGGAAGAAGAGCGGCACGAACTCAAGGTGCTGGCGCACGCCGGCGGCACCCACGATCAGGTCGGGAGCGTCGGGGTTGAACAGCTCGATGAAGGCCACGGCGCTGAACGCCAGCACGAGTCCTCCGATCGGAGGGAGCGGGAGCTGCTTGTGAGAGTTCATCGCGCGCAGCAGCGCACCACCGGCGATCGCGGCAACGAGGACGTCACGGGCGAGCGTGATGACGGGGCTGCCGGTGCTGAGCTTCAGGTACCCGTCCAGCAGACCCAGGTAGAGGCCGAGTGCCGCGAGCGATTGATCCACCCGGCGATGGCTGAAGCACCACGTCACGAGCAGAAGGAAGACGACCGCGGCGACCATCGCCGGACCGACGTTGGTGAATGCGCCCGTCATGCGCCCCCGTCGATCCGCCGCACGGACGTCCTGAGCCACGTCGCCTCCTACAGCCGGTGCACGCGCATCGCAACGACGTCGGGATGGTAAGCGGCCACGGTCGCGATCCCGCCGTCGACGAGCCGCGCCCGGCGCGACCCGTCAGCCGCCAACGCACGCATCGCGCTGGCAAGCGCCGTTTGATCCCCGATCGGATAGAGCACTCCGTTGACGTCGTGGTCGACGAGCTCGGCCGGGCCACCGGCATCCGCCGCCACGACCGGCACCCGCGCGGCCATCCCCTCGATAACGACCTGGCCGAACGGCTCCGGGATGCGCGAGGCGTGAACGAGCATGTCGATGCGCTCGAGCTCGGGCCAGAGGTCCGACCGGAAGCCGCGGAACTCGACGCGGCCGCCGAGCCCCAGCTCGTCCGCCAGGTCGTGCATTCGCCGCTCGAAGTCGTCCTCGCCGAAAAGCGCCGAGCCGACGAGCACACAGCGCGCGTCCCCGTTCGGGAACGCATCGGCGAATGCACGGAGGAAGAGATCCTGGCCCTTCCAGGGGGCGAAGCGCCCGATCATCCCGACAGTGAGCGGCCCTGGTGCGCGCAGCCGGCCCTCAGCGGGCGCGATGAGCGCTTCGGGGACGACGGAGTAGACGATCATCGGCTGCGAGCCCGGGTCCAGCGTCCGCATCGTCGCGTGGGAGTTGGCGATCACCGCCGCCGTCAGCCTGCGCGTCATGAAACGCACCATCCGCACCGCAGGTCCCGGCAGATAGTCGCTTGCGATCCGGTCGCGGACGTGCCACACGACCGGCACGCCCGCCAGGCGCGCCGCGATCGCGCCGTAGACGCCGGCCTTCAGCGAGTTCGTGTGAACAAGATCGGGCCGCAGGCGGCGCAGGTGCAGCGCGAGGCGCAGGATGTAGCCGGCGGTCGCGGCGACGGCGCCGAGCGGCAGCGTCCGCGGCGTGACGCGGCCCTTGCGCAGGCCGCGCGCCCGCTCGGTCATCGGGAGCACCTCCGTGGAGATGCCGACCTGCACGAGCGCGTCGGCGAAGGGACCGTCCTCGGCGAGGATGAAGTGCGGCTCGACCTCGGTGAGATGCGGGACGAGGCGCAGCAGCGCGATCTCGCCGCCCGAGAGCTGGGCGGCGTGATCGAGGTAGACGACTCGCATGCGCCGCTCCGCCGCCTCGGGCGCGAGCGCCTCGCGCTGCACCGCGCGGTTGCGGTCCACGACTCGCTGCCACGAGAAGCCCTCGGCGAAGCGGCGGGTCGTCGCGCGGCTCGGAAGGCCGCCGCCGCTCGCGGCCTGCGCGATCCGCGTGGCAAGGGCGGGCACATCGCTGGCCGCGACGGCGAGCGACGGATCGAGACCTTCGACCGCCTCGGAAAGCCCGCCGACCCGCGTCACGATCGTCGGCGTGCCGCAGGCGGCGGCCTCGATGACGACGAGGCCGAAGCCCTCGAACTCGCGCGTCGGGACGATGCCGACGTCGGCCGCGCGGTAGAGGTCGACGAGCGTGTCGTCGTCGACGCGCCCCAGTAGCTGGACACTGTCCTGTAGCGCGCTGTTGGCGATGCGCAGCTCGAGCTCGCCGCGCTGCGGGCCGTCGCCCGCGACGAGCAGCTGCGCCTGCGGCGGCAACTCCGCCAGAGCCTGTGCCCACGCATCGATCAGCACGTCGAGGCCCATCCTCGGCACGAGCCGTCGCACGGAGACGGCGACGAACGCCGACGAGCCGAGCCCGAGGCGCTTGCGCGCACGCTCGCGGTCGCCGGGCGAGAAGCGCTCGAGGTCGACCCCGGGCGGTTCGACGCGCACGCGCCACGGCGAAACCCCGTAGCGCTCGACGAGCACGCGCCGAAAGGCCGAGCTCAAGACCACGATTCGCGCCGCCCGCCGGTACACGATTCGCTCGAGCGCTCGGCGCAGCGAGCGGCGCAGCGCCGAGCCGTCGCCCTGCGCGACGTTTTCGTCCGCCCAGGGGCCCTGGAAGTGGACCACGGCGGGCAGCGCGCGCAAGCGCCGAGAGAGTAGCGGGACGAGTGCGTAGAGGGCGAAGTGGGCGTCGACGACCGCCGCGTCCCGTGCCGCGCGACGCGCCGCCGCGCTGAACGCGAGCAGCCGCCGGGGCAGCGGCGCGTCGTGGCGGGACACGGCCACGAGCCGGTCCGGGTGTCCGTCGGCGGGTCCGATGACGACGCCGCTGGCCTCGGGCTGGTGCTCGAGCAGGTCGCGGAAGTACCGGTCCAGACCGCCGACCTGGTCCGGAAACCATCCCTTGCCGAGCATGAGGACGGGAGGGTCTGTTCGCTGCGAAACCGGCTCTTTTTCGGGCACGGCGGAGATCAATCGCGCTCAGCGTGCGGCACGATGTCGCTCGAACCTCTCCGCCAGCACCGTCGTCAGTCGGTCTCGGAATACGCCGCTCGAGAATCGCTTCGCGTGTTGGGCAATCACGGCAGCATCGGTATCGATCGCGTCGCAGCGGCGCACCGCGTCAAGGACCGCTGTGACCGACTGCTCCTCGAAGAACGTCCCCGTCACGCCCTCCTCGATCGTCTCCAGCGCCCCGCCGCCCGCGAACGCGACGACCGGCTTGCCCGCGGCGTTGGCCTCCAGCGTCGTGATGCCGAAGTCCTCAGGCCCGGGCACGCAATAGGCACGGCAGCGGTGGAAGAACTCGGTGACGTCTGCATCGCCGAGATAGCCGTGAAACGTGACGGTCGGTCCCGCCCGCTCGCGCAGCGCCGGCAGCAGCGGTCCGTCACCGACGACGTCGAGCCCGAGCCCGGCCTCGGTGGCGGCATCCACGATGACATCGATCTTCTTGTAGGGCAGCAGCCGCGAGACGACGAGCAGCCGCTCGCCACGAGGACGTGGCTCGAAGCGCTCGACGTCGACCGGCGGGTAGACGACGGGCGCCTCACGCCCATAGCGCAGGCGTATGCGGTCGCGCACGAGCTTGCTGATCGCGATGTAGAGGTCCGGGCGGCCGGCCGAGCGGATGTCCCACCTTCGAAAGCCGCCGCGGACGGGGGAGATGGCCTTTCGTGCGACCGACGGTGCGCCCAGATAGCCCGTGCCGTACAGCCAGCGGGCGGGCGTGTAGCAGTAGACCGCGTGAAAGGCGCGCGGCGACGTCCGCACGCTGTGAGCCCAGCCGCTCGAGCTCGAGACGACGATCTCGGCGTCGATCTCGCCGAGCGAGCGAAACGCCGCGGGGTAGAGCGCAAACAGCGCGCGGAACTGGCGGTCGACCGGCACGCGGTCCAGAAAGCTCGTGCGCACGTCGAGGCCACGAAACCCGTCGAACGTCGACTCGCTGCGATACAGCGACGTATAGAGCGGCGCCGCGGGCCACATCCGCGCCATCTCCAGCACGACGCGCTCCGCCCCACCACGCTGGTTCAGGTAGTCGTGGACGAGCACGATGTCGGACGGCAGATCATTCGACACCGGTGCGTCGCTCATGAGCAGATGACCCTCCGGCACGCCACGTTTATACCGTTACGGCCGGAAACGAACCGCGTGAGGTGTTCGACATGGCCTTCCAGATCCGGGTGCGTCGGTCCAGCGGCAGTCCGACTGAGAAAGCGCGACGCTGACAAGCGCTGGTATTCTCAGCGCGCGGATCGTCGTGCGGTCAAGCACGGCACTGCAGCCTGCGGGAGCGGTCGGGCCTCGCGGTGCAGTCCAGCCGCGCGTCCGGTCGTAACCTACGAACTGGACCACGGATGAACGATACCCGTCAAGGAACCCTCCGCGACTACCTGCGCGTGCTGCGCAACAGCCGCACCGCGATCGTCGCCGTGACGTTGCTGTGCGCGGGGATCGCGGCCGGGCTGTCGCTTTCGCAGGAGCCCAAGTACGTCGCGGCCGCACGTGTCACGTTCCAGGAGGAGAGCCGTAGCAACGCCGAGGCTGGGCTCGCCGCGGCGCCGACGCAGACCGCCGCCCAGCTCGCGGCCGAGGGCGCGTCGACGATGCTCTCCACGCAGGTGTTGACGCGCGTGCGCCGGCGGCTGCAGAGCCGCCGCCCGATCGCCGAACTGCGCGCGATGCTCGCCACGAGCGTCGACGCGTCGAGCACGCTCGTGACCGTGCAGGCGACGGCGAACGACAAGCAGTTTGCGGCCACGCTGGCCAACGAGGTCGCGCGCAGCGCCGTGACGCTCCAGAAGAACGCCGAGCGCCAGCGCTTCGCGCGCAACGCCGAGCGCGTCGAGCGCCAGTACGAGAAGCTGCGCGCCGAGGGCAAGCCGGGCACCCGCACCGACTTCGCGCTGGCAAGCCTGCTGGACCGCATCGCGACGCTGCGCACGCTGAGCTTCAACGCCACACCCTCGCTCCTCGCGGAGGCGGCGAATGTGCCGGCCTCGCCGGCGTCGCCCAGGCCGATCCGCAGCACGGTCTTCGGCGGCCTGATCGGGCTCATGCTCGCGTTCGGCCTCGCGTTCGTGCGCGACTCGCTCGACCGCCGCCTGCGCGACCACCACGACATTCAGGAGACGCTCGACCTGCCGGTCGTCGGCAACGTCCGCATCGAGGCGCTCGGCAACGCGGCGTACGTCACGAACGGGCGCGGCCCGATGGCCGACCAGGACGTCGAGAGCTTCCGGATCCTGCGCACGAACATCGAGTTCCTCGACGTCGACCGGCCGATCAAGTCGATCCTCGTGACGAGCCCGCTGCCCGAGGAGGGCAAGTCGACGGTCGCCGCTTCGCTGGCCGCCGCCAACGCCGCGGCGGGCAAGCGCACCCTGCTCGTCGAGTGCGACCTGCGCCGGCCGTGCCTGTCAGACCGGCTCTCGGTCAACCGCAGCCCGGGGCTCAGCGACTACCTCGCCGGACAGGCGCGCCCGACCGACATCGTGCAGGTCGTGGCGCTGTCGGAGGCGGGGACCTCGCCGAAGGGGCGTAACGGCGACGCGCCGCCGACCGCCGACGCCGAGGCCGGCAAGCTCGTCGTCATCGCGGCCGGCTCGCAGTCGATCCGCCCGGCGGAGCTGCTCGGCTCACGGCGCTTTCGGACGTTCCTCGAGGAGGTCTCGGCCGCCTACGACACCGTGGTCATCGACACGCCGCCGCTGCTGTCGGTGTCCGACACGCTCGAGATCGTGCCGCTCGCCGACAGCGTCCTGCTGTGCATTCGCGCCGACCAGACGACGCGCGATCAGGCGCGCGCGGTGAAGGACGCGCTCGCGCATCTGCCCGAGCGCACGACTGCGGTCGTCGTGACGGGCTTGAAGCCGGGTCGCGAGCATGACTACGGCTACTACTCATACGCCTACTACGGCGAGCGCTGACCGGTGACGGCGCCTGTGCCGCCCGCGCCCGACGGCGAGAACCAGTGGGTTCCCGCGGAGCTCCTGACGAGCAACGGTCCCGCCGCCGGTGTCACGCCAGATGCGCCTGGCGCGCGCGTTCAGAGTCCGCCGGTGCCGCCCGCTGCACCGTCGGACGCTGCGCCGGAAGCGCGGCCTGCTGCACCGCCCGACGCGCCCGCCGCTCTTCAGCAGACGCCGTCCGATCCGAAGCATCGTCGGGTGCATCTCCCGCGCCTGCGCCTGCCGCGCCGCCGCGCCGGCGCTGTCAGACGTTCGCGGACCGGCGCCCGCGTGCTGCTCGCAAGCGTCGTCGTGATCGCGGCTGTCGCGGCTGGCGTGGTCGCGGGCGGCACACCGAAGCCCGGCGCGCAACCGGGCGCGATCCTCGTGCGCCCGCTCGATGTCCCGTTCACCGCCGCTGGCGCTGTGTTCAACATCGCCCGCACGCGCACGTCCCCCTGGGCGGTCGCGGTGCGCCGGCGCGAGCTACCGCGGGGTCACAAGTGGATCACGCTGGCCGCCCAGTCGCGCAACGTCGGGCGGGCGAACTTCCACCCGCGCGCGCGTGGGTATCGCCTGCGCACGAGCTCCGGGATCGTCATCGGCCCCGCGACCGCGATGATCCCGCCCGAGCTCTTGGGCGCCGGCGGCCGACTTCCTGTGGGCCAGCGCACGAGCGTGCACCTCGGCTTCCAGGTTCCGAACGCGAAGACCGACCTCTCACTCGAGTTCGACCCGGGGCCGGGCAGTACTCGCATCCGCGTCCCGTTGAACTGACGGCGGTCGGCGAGGGTTCCTGGGTGCTCTCCGACATCATCGCCCCCGACCGGCTGCGCGCCGGCGACCCGCATGCACTCGCCGCGCTCGTCGCCGTCGGCGGCTGGTCGGTCGTCGCGTACTGCGAGCGAGCTGGCGCCGGCGACGACGCCGCGCGCGCGGTCGTGCTCACGTTCGTCAGCTTCCGGCGCCGCGCGATCCAGGCCGGCGCGGACGCCGACCTCGAGCGGATCCTGCTCGACAGCGCCGGCGACGCGGTCGACGCGGTGCGCGGCGACGCGCCCACCGGCGCGCAGGAGCGCAGCGCCGAGGAGGCCTTCGCGCGCGCGAGCCCGCGCCCGCTGTCGGCGCGGCTTGCGACCCAGACGTTGCACGCGCTCGTCGACTCCGCGCCCGTCGACGGTGATCGCGACGAGATCACAGCGCTGGCCGAGTGCGCCTACGCCGCCGCCTACGAGGCCGCGGAGCCGGCGCCGGCGATCGCAGGTGAGCACGAGCTCGGGCCCGCGAGCGCGCTGCTGCGACGCGCCGCCGACGGGACCCCGCCCGAGCCCGCGCCCGAACCCGCCGCGGCGCCCGCGCAGAAGTACCCGCCGCCGGCGGCCGTCCGGCCGCCGCGGCGGGACGCCGCCGCGCCGGCAATCGCGGCCCGCCTCGCCGCGCTGTCACCGGCCCGGCGCGCGCTCGCGTTCGCGGGCGCGCTCGTGACCGTCGTGGCGCTGATCGCGCTGCTCGGCGGTGCCAGCGACGACGAGGTCGGGCAGGCGCCGCCCGCGTCCGTCACCGCTGCGCCACAGACCGTGACGGTCACGCAGCCGGCGACGACGACCGCGGCGAGCGCCGCAGCGACGCGTGCCCAGATCCTGCGCGGCACGCCGCGCAGACCGCTGACCGCCAGCGGCGCGCGCTTCGAGGTCGTGCCGATCTCGCAGGCCGGCTGGGCGCGGGCGGTTCGCGACGAGGAGCCCCGCCGCGGCACGAGCTGGATCACCGTCGCCGTGCGCACGCGCAACATCGACCGCCGCGACCTCGTCCTGCGCACGCTCGGCTATCGCCTGCGCACCGAGGGCGGTGTGATCATCGGCCCGCGCGTGCTCGAGGTCGCCGAGGGACCGCAGCAGGCGCGCGGAGGCCCCTTGCCGCGCGGCGCGCGTGCCAGCGTGCACCTCGGCTTCGAAGTGCCGTTCGACGCCGGCCGGCTGTCGATCGCCTTCGAGCCCGGCGGCCTCGGCGAGCCGACCGTGCTCGTCGCGCTCTAGGACGCCGGCGGCACGAGCACCCGCAACCGCGCGGTCAGCGCGATCGTGCGCCAGCCCGCGCTCAGCGCCCAGCGCTGCTCGGGCGTGTCCTGCGGCGGATAGAAGCCGCGACCGACGACGAGCACGTCGAAGCGCCCGCGCCGCAGCGCCGCGTGGAAGCTGCGCTCGTCGTCCCAGGGCGTCAGGAAGCCGTCGACGAAGCGGCCCATGAACTCGACGTGGTTGTCGATCCGCGTCCCGAAGGCGGGCCAGATCGGCGACAGGCCCGCGACCGTCCAGTCGGCCGCCAGGCCGACGCGCTTGCCGCTCGGCGCGGCCTGCAGCATCGCGTCGACGCCGGGGTCGATGTTGCGGTAGCGCCCGTCGTTGATGCGGTCCTGCATCCGGTGGGCGGCCGCCAGGCCGAGCAGCAGCGAAACGACCGCGGCGCCGGCGAGCAGGATGCGCCGGTCGCGCACGAGCCACAGCAGCCGCGCAGCGGCGGCCAGCGCCGCCAGCGCGACGACCGCGACGGCGAGATCGCGGGCCTGGACCTCGTAGCCGTGGTAGGCGCCCGACAGCGCGCCGGCGGCGAGCGCCAGCTCGAGCACGAGCGCCGCCGCACGCGGCAGCCGCCCCGCCGCCCACGCCAGCGCCGGCACGGCGAGCAGCAGCGCCGGGACGGCGTAGCGCGTGTTGGCGTTCGCCAGCGAGGGGTCGCCGCGCAGCCCGAGCGCCGTCGCCGGCGTGACCGTGTAGAGCAGGCCGAGCACGACCGCCGCGGCCGCGAGGACGACGATCCGCTCGTCCGCCGCGCGCCCGCGCCGCCGTGCCAGCGCGACGACGAGGACGAGCCCGATCGCGCAGACGACGGGAACGCTGCCGATCCCCTCGACGATCTCGCCCGCGAGCTGGCGCAGGACCTCGAGATCGCCCGCGTAGTCGGCGATCGACCAGCCCGCCTGGTCGCGGATGACGTCGGGCGGGGCGTCGAAGATCGTGACGCCGAAGGGCTTGACCTGCAGCGGGAAGACCGGGTTGCCCGACAGCGCGAGGTTGCGCACGAGCCACAGCGCGCAGCCGAGGAACGCGAGCCCGCCGACGAGCAGGCCCGCACCGAGCGCACGTTTCAGCGCACCCGGAGCGGCACCGTCGCGGCGCGCGTACAGCATCCGCGCGACGAGCCAGATCGCGATGAAGACGGGTACCGAGCTGACGCCGTACCACTTCGTGCCGCAGGCGATCGCGAGCCCGGCGCCGGCGATGACGAGGTCCGAGCGCCGGCGCGTGCGCGCGTGGCGCAGGACGAACAGCACGCCGATCGTGTAGCTCGCCCACATCAGCGAGTCCGGCAGCGCGCGCGGGATCGTCGCCAGGCCGACGACCGGCATCGACACGATCACCGCGGCGGCGAGCACGGACGCCGCGCGCGCCGCGCCGAGCTCGCGCGCGACGGCGAACACCGCGACCGCCAGGACGACGAGGTAGAACGTGATCGGCAGCCGCACGAGGAAGTCGTTGTGCCACGGCAGGACGGTGCTGAGCAGCACGACGTCGCCGTTGTGGGGGTAGTTGCCCTGCGCCAGCAGCGGCACGAACTGGTCGATCTGCCAGACCGTGCCGGTCTGGATCCAGCGCGCGACGTTGGGCAGGTGGAAGGTCAGCGGGTCGACGCCGATCAGCTCGTCGCCCGCCCAGCGGCCGAGGTCCGCGAGCGCGGCCACGGTCGCGAAGAGCGCCGCGCCGAGGGCGAGCGCCCACGAGCCGCGGCCGCTGGCCGGCGCCGGCGGGCGCGGCTCGTCGCCGGCGCCGTCGTCGCCGCCGGCCGCGGGCCGCACGAGCGCCGCGAGGCCGATCGCGAGCGCCGCCGCGACGAGCACCGTCGCGCGCGTCAGGACGCCGAGCACGAGCGGCAGCAGGTGCACGCCGATCAGGACGGCGGTGCCGACGACGACGCTCGCCAGGCCGAGCTCGAGCCCGTCGAGGTGGCGCAGGCGGCGGCGCACGATCAGCGTCGTGGCGACGGCGACGAGCGCGAGCATCGCGCCGAACAGCGCCGCACCGATCAGGAAGTCGTCCAGGGGCATGACCGGGCGAGAGGCTAGACAGTCGCCGCGACGGGGGCTGAGCCTCGCCGCTGACGCGGCGCGTATCGTGACGCCGTGCAGCCGACCGACGCGACGCAGGCCACGCCCACTCCCGAGCCGCCGGCCACCGGTCGCCCGCAGGCCGGCTCGGGCCTGCGCATCCGCGCGGCGCGCGGCACGCTCGTCAACGCCGCGTTCCTGCTCGGCGTCAACACGCTCAACCTCGTACGCGGCTTCCTCGTCGCGGCGTTCCTGACGACGGCCGAGTACGGCGTCTGGGGCGTCGTGCTCGTCGTCCTGTTCACGCTGATGTTCCTGCGCCAGGTCGGCATCGGCGAGAAGTACATCCAGCAGGACGAGGCCGATCAGGAGCGCGCGTTTCGCAAGGCGATGACGTTCGAGCTCGCGCTCGCCGCCGCCGTGCTCGTCGCCGGCGTCGCGCTCGTGCCGGCGCTGGCGGCGATCTTCGACGAGCCGGCGATCGTCGCGCCCGCGCTCGTCTCGCTGCTCGTCGTCCCGGCGCAGGCGCTGCAGGCGCCGCTGTGGATCTTCTACCGCGAGATGGACTTCGTGCGCCAGCGCAAGCTGCAGATCCTCGATCCGGTGACGGGCTTCATCGTCGCCGTGGCGCTGCTGGCCGCGGGCTGGAATTACTGGGCGCTGATCGTCGGCGTCGTCGCCGGCGCCTGGGTCGGCGCGCTCGTCTCGCTGCGCGCCTCGCCGTATCGCTTCCGCTGGACCTGGGACCGCGCGACGCTGCGCTCCTACGCGTCGTTCTCCTGGCCGCTGTTCCTCGCCGGCATGTCGGGCATCGTCGTCGGCCAGGGCCTGCTGATCGTCGGCGAGGCGAAGCTCGGGCTGGCGGGCGTCGGCATCATCGCGCTGGCGTCGACGATCTCGCAGTACTCAGACCGCGCCGACCAGGCGATCTCGCAGACGATCTACCCGACGATCTGCGCCGTCAAGGACCGCGCCGACCTGCTCTACGAGGCGTTCGTGAAGTCCAACCGCCTGGCGCTCATGTGGGGCGCGCCGTTCGGCCTCGGCCTCGCGATGTTCGCCGAGGATCTCGTGCAGTTCGGCATCGGCGAGCGCTGGCGACCCGGGATCGCGCTGATGCAGGCGATCGGGGTCTCGGTCGCCGTGCACCAGATCGGGTTCAACTGGGACGCCTTCTACCGCGCGCGCGCCGACACGAAGCCGATCGCCGTCGCCGCCGCGATCTCGATCGTCGCCTTCCTCGCGATCGGGCTGCCGCTGCTGGCGACCGAGGGGCTGCGCGGGCTGGCGCTCGCGACGCTGCTCGTCGAGGTCGTGAACTTCACGATCCGGATGGTCTTCCTGCGGCGCCTGTTCCCCGACTTTCGCTTCCTGCGCCACGCCGCGCGGGCGCTGCTGCCCAGCCTGCCCGCGGTCGGGCTCGTCGCCGTGCTGCGGCTGACGCTGGGGGAGGAGAGCACGCTGCTCGCCGCGCTGGCGATGTTCGCGCTGTACGTCGTGACGACGCTCGTCGCGACCGCGCTCGTCGAGCGCGCGCTGCTGCGCGAGATGTTCGCCTACCTGCGGCGCCGGCCGGCCGCGGGTGCCACGGCCTGACGGCATCCACGAACACGCTCCGCGGAACGCTCACGTGATGTGGACGGGTGTTCCGATCGGCATCAGGTCGACGAGCTGCTCGATCTTGTCGTTCCTGACGCGGATGCAGCCGTGTGAGGGGCGCCCGGGAATGCGACCGGGCCGGTTGGTGCCATGGATACCGACGACGCCGCCGCCGGGCCAGTCGCTGAGCGAGGAGTAGGCGGAGGTGCCGAAGGCCCAGGGTCCGTAGGCGGCGTTGCCGTCGAGGGCCTGCAGCCGGCTCCTGATCCAGAAGTGCCCGGCCGGTGTCGGGGTGCCGTGTGCGCCGATCCCGATCGCGGCCGACCAAACCGCCCGTCCGCGATCGAGCAGCGTCGCTCGCAGCCTGCCACGGTCGATGCGGAGCAGCGTGCGGACGGACACCAAGGGGCCGAGGTCCTTGCGGTGCACCCAGCCGGTGCGGCCGTTCGGTCGTCCGGGGAGGCGGACGCGGATCCACTCACGCTCGGCCGTGTCGGTGTAGCGGTCAAGCGCGAGGTAGGTCTCCAACGGACCGTCCTCGGTCCGGTAGCGCAACCGCGCGATGCGTGCCGATCGTGGGCTGGGTCGTGCGCGGACGGCACCACGCGCGACGGCGTTGGCATGCAGGGTCAACGTGCGTTCGTCTGACAGCCGCTCGCGCGCCGGCGCCGGCGGGCGTTGCGGCGCGGCGGCGTCCGATCGGTTGACTGCTGCGTGCTGCGCGCCGCAGCCCGCCAGCGCCGAGGCGCAGGCGAGCGCGAGCACGACATGATGCGCGGTCAGCGGGTGAAGCGCGGCGTGCTCGCCTTGTCGCAGCGTCGGTAGACAAGCCGCAGCGTGCGTTCGGGCTCGGCGCTGGCACCGGTGAAGCGGACCGTGGCGGTGACGCGGTGCACGCTGCGGTCCTGGCCGCGCGGATCGATGCGCAGCGTCGCCGTCGTGCGCCCGTCCTTCGCGCCGACCGTGTTGCGCTCCTGGCCGTCGACGAAGAAGACGACCTGGAAGAGCTCCTGCCCGGTCACGCGGGCGCGGAAGGGCCGCCGGACGCAGTCCGACGGGCCGCTGAGATCAGCCGAGGCGCTCGTCGGCTGGCTGGTGGGCGCCGACACCGGCTCGTCGACGCTGTTGTCAGCGCCGGCGAAATGCCCCGTCTCGGGCAGCAGCACGAACAGCACCAGGATCGCGAGCATCGCCAGCCCTGCGACGAGCGCGAGCAGGAACCGCGGACGGGTCACCATGTCGGCGACCTGCTCGATACCGAGCTGGAGTTCGCGAGTGCTGCTCCGCTCCTGTCTGCTGCGACTCCCGGCGACGGGACGGTCTTCTGACGGGGGCGGACCACGGCGGGCCTCCAAACGGCTCGACCACGAGTCTCGGAGATCCCCGCGCCGATCCTGTTGACGCGCTCACACTACTCGCGCGACAGGAACCTGTACACACCGCCGACGTCGAGCGCGACGACCCCCGGCCGGCACCCCCGAGAGGGTTCGATGCCGGACCGGGGCCTGATCAACCAGGCTGCGGCGTCGCCGCAGCGATGTCGCGTCAGCTGCCGACGACGATGCCGGTCGAGCACCGCGTGCGCCGCGCGATGATCAGCTTGTCGATGAACACCGCCGAGTCATAGATCCGGTCGCCCTGATCGAAGATCGACAGGTACAGATGGCGCGTCGACGAGTTCACCCGCGTCGAGGCACGCAGCATCCGCGTCGCGCCGTCATAGGTCGTGCCCCTGGCCCGCGCCGCGGTCATCGCGGTCGCGCCCGCACGGTTGATCCGGATCGGCTGCCCGCCGGCCGTGACCGCGAAGTTGCGCGGCGCCTTGATCGTCGGGTCCTGCTTCGTCGCGGCCGTCCACGTCGACGCGTTCAGCTCAGCGATGAACGCATCGTTGAAGTCGCCGCCGATGAACTCGGGGTACTCCTCCGAAAGGAAGCGAAAACGAAACGACAGACAGTTGGCGCCCCTCGGGATGCGCAGATCGACGCGCATGATCGTCACGTCACGCGCACCACGGATCGACGGTCCGCCGGCGGTCGAGCCCGAGTCCCCGGCGCTGTTCGGATCGTCGGCCAGACGCGCGTTGCCGGTCGTCAGGATCGCGTACGAGGGGCCGCTGAACGGGCGCGGGAACCCCGCCAACCGGGTCGTCGAGACCGCAGCCGGCTTGGAGCCCGGAGGAATCGCCGAGAACACGGCACGACGCACGACACCCGGATCGACCGCCATCGCACGCGCCACAGGGGTCGCCGACGGATTGAGCGGAAACTCCCTGATCGCCGCACCGGCCGGCGCAGCGGTCGTGCACGCCACCGCCGCCGCCGCACCGCAGGCGATGCCCGTCCGACGCCAGTTCCCGCGCCGACCGGTGCTCGAGCCGCGCTGCCTCGTCACCGTCCAGGCCGCGGTCGGCGTCGCGCCGTTGACCGCCTGCGCATGTGTGGCGGGAGTACTGCCCCCTCGGCTGAACCGCCCGTTCTCGTGCTGCTCGGTGCGATCGTCTGACGGTGGGCTGACCACGGTGGGCCTCCAAGACGGCTCGACCACGAGTCTCGGAGATCCTCGCGCCGATCCTGTTGACACCGGCAGACTACTCGCCGCACGCCGGCCCGACGCCAGCGCGCGGCTCGAGGCGCTGTTCGCCGCGCGCGAGTTGACGCCGATCGTGCGCTGCAAGGACGGCGGGCCGATCAGCGCGGCGATGATCGACGCCTGCTGCGCCACCGCCGAGGAGGCGCCCGTCAGCGCGCCGCCTCGGACAGGAACGCCATCAGCGCGAGGTGCACCTCGCGCTCGATCTTCGGATAGATCGACGGAAGCGGCTGGAAGCCGCCCTCGCCGTCGGTGTCGCTGCCGATCTCCAGCGTGTAGGCGATGACGCGCTCGGCGGGCGGGTCGTCGAGGAACTGCAGGCTCGCGGCGAAGTCCGAGGACGTGCCGGTGGTCGGGTAGAGGGCGAGGCCGGGTTCGACGTCGTAGCGCGAACGTGATCTCGCGCGCGCATCGCTGCCGGCACCGTCGAGCATCGCGCCGCGCATCGCGGTTGCGATGCGGATGTGCTCGTCGAGCAGGTCCTGCGGGATGAACTCGCCGTAGGGGCCGCCGAAGCCGCCGTCGCGGCGACCGTCGAAGGCCGGGTTGCGGAAGCTCTGCGCGGGGTCGCGCGTCTGGTTGTCGTCCATCCCCCAGGGGAACAGGATCTTGCGGCTGAAGGAGTGCACGTCGACGTAGAACTCGATCCGGCGGTCGCGCAGGATGCTTGCGACGTTGCGCCCCTCGGGCTCCGAGGCGGCCGACGGGCCGACGTAGACCTGGACGTTGCAGGGGTCGTTGGAGGCCGACACGGCGGCGTCCCCGGCGTCGTTGTAGTAGCGCTCGAAGTCCCAGGCGAGGTCGGAGTTGCGGTTCAGATCGACGCCCATGCAGTTCGAGCCGGGGTTCGGCGGGCGGCGGTTCTTGCGCCACATGGCGTTCGCGGCCGAGGACTGCGAGAAGGCGCGTCCGTCGGGGTTGATCAGCGCCAGCACGCTGAGGTCCAGGCCCTCGACGATCCGCTTGACGTCGGCGGCCGGAATCGACGTCTGCGGGTAGACGATGTCGCGCGCCGGCGCGGTGTCGGTGAACGATGCGACGACGAAGTCGCCGCCGGCCTCGTAGGCGCGCAGCAGGCGGTCCAGCAGGCTCAGCAGCACGTCCGGCGTCGCCCATTCGCGCGCGTGGATGCCGCCCGTGATCAGCACCGGCCGGCCGCCCTCGGCACCGCTGATCGTGACGAACGAGATGCTGCGATTCTCGTGCGAGCGGTGCGGCGCGATCGTGCGCGTGCAGAGCTCCGGATGGTCGGCCGCGAGCCGCGCCAGCTCGGCCTCGATCGCAAGGACGCTGGCGGGGTAGGCCACTACTCGGCCTCGGCCTGCGTCTCGCGAGCGCGGTCGGCGTCAAGCTTGCTGAAGAGGACGTCGCGCTGCGCGGTCAGCTCGTCGCCGCCGATCACCGCCTCGACCTCGAGGCCGCCGGCCTGCAGCTCTGCGATCGCCGCGTCGGTCGCGTAGCCCGAGACCTGCCAGCGATCGTCGCCGAGGCGGCGCGCGCTCGTGCGCTCGAAGTCCAGCCCGTCGACCTCGCCAAGGCGGCGCATCGGCTCGGTCGGACCGGCTATGCGGATGAGCTGCTGCACGTGCGTTCCCCTTCCCTCGGCGAGAGCCTCTCACACTTCCGGGGCGCAGCGCGAGCGGCAGCGGCGCTCACCATGCGAGCGCCGTCGGCCGCTCAGCGCTGCCGGCGCGGGGCGTCGTGGCCGGCAGCCAGCAGCGCGTCGATCTCGTCGAGCGTCGCGACGCGCCGCGCCTGGATCGCGCGCCGCTCGCGCAGCGCGCGCGGCAGGCCGGCCGCCCCCGCGATCCGGCCCGCGATCTCGGCCACGGCGTAGCGCCGAGGCCGGTTGACGCGCAGCTCGGCGAGCCAGCGCAGGGCCAGCCTTCGCAGCGGCAGATCGGGCAGGCAGCGCACCGCGCACCAGATGCTGTTGCGCGCGACGTAGAAGCGCAGGCGCGCCATCGAGCGCGTCGTCGCGCCGAGCTCGTGCACGACGCGCGCCGACGGCACGAGCAGCGCGTGATGGCCGGCCAGGGCGGCGCGGAACGCGAGGTCGACGTCCTCGTAGTACAAGAAGAAGCGCTCCTCGTAGCCGCCGAGCAGGTCGAACGTGCGGCGGCGGAAGACCGGCGCGGCGCCGGGCGCGGCGAAGACGCGGTAGGGCTGCGCCGGCAACTCGGCCAGCGGGCGCTCGCGCAGGAGCTTGTGGGCGTAGC
Organism: uncultured Solirubrobacteraceae bacterium; assembly: GCA_963756465.1. GTDB lineage: Bacteria > Actinomycetota > Thermoleophilia > Solirubrobacterales > Solirubrobacteraceae > CADCVQ01. The sequence continues at coordinate 1,699,428 of CAVWNK010000003.1, read as the reverse complement.
CCGCGGCCGCGTAGGCGTCGCCGGCGCTCTCGATCAGCCCCGTCGATGCGCTGACGAGCACGCTGCCCAGCGCCCACGTGCGCTCGTCGCGCGGCGCGGCCGTGAGCTCGGCGAGCCAGCCGGGCTGCGGCGTCGCGTCGGAGTTCAGCACGCAGACCCAGGGCGCGGACGTCGCGGCGACGCCGCGGTTCGCGCCGCCGGCGAAGCCGTGGTTGCGCCCGAGCTCGAGCGCCCGCACCTGCGGATGATGCGCGCGCAGCCACGCCAGCGACCCGTCGCGCGAGCCGTTGTCGGCGACGACGATTTCCGCCGGGGCGTGCGTCTGCGCGGCGAGCGCCGCGAGGCAGGCGGGCAGCAACCGCTCGCCGTTGTGGTTGACGATCACGACCGCGACGCCGGAGCTCACGGCGCGCTGCCGCCGGCGGCGGGATCGAAGCGCGCGATGAACGCGTCGATGTCCGGGCTGCAGATGAGCTCGATGTGCTGCTCGACCTTCTCCGTCGGCCAGTCCCACCACCGGATCCGCAGCAGCGCGTCGACCTGCTCGTCGGGGAAGCGGCGCCGGATCTCGCGCGCCGGATTGCCGACGACGATCGCGTAGGGGCGCACGTCCTTGGCGACGACGGCCTTCGTGCCGACGACCGCGCCGTCGCCGATCGTCACCCCCGACATGACCGTGCAGCCGTTCGTGACCCAGGTGTCCGAGCCGACGACGATGTCACCGCGGCCGTGCGTGAAGCCGTCCTCGCCGGCGCCCGCCAGGCCGAGCATCGCGCGCAGCCCGTACTGGGAGACCCATTCGGTGCGGTGCAGTCCGCCGACGTAGAAGTCCGCGTCGGGCGCCACCGAGGCGAAGTTGCCGATGATCACGCGGCCCGTGTCGCCCTCGTACTTGACGACGTTGGGCGCGTAGTAGCTCATCGTGCCCATCACGAGCGTGCCGTCGGCGAGGTACCGCTGGACGCGCTCCTGCAGCGCGACCGAGCTCTCGGCGCGGTTGACGGACTTGCGCAGGCGCTCGATCGAGTCCAGCCGCGCCTTGACGTCGCGCGCCTTGGAGATCGCCCGCCGGGCCTGGTGGGCGGCGCGTCGGACCGGGCTCGGCATCGCGGGCAGTCTAGATGGCATCGGCAGTACGCTCGCGTCCATGCCCGGCGACCCGGCACTGGCGGCGCTCTACGAGGCCAAGGCGCAGACGTACGCGGCCTTCGGCAACGGCGCGATCGCCGCCCACGCGCTGCGCCTGCTGCCGGCCGGCGGGCGCGTGCTCGACCTCGGCTGCGCGTCCGGCGGCCTGCTGGCGCTGCTGCGTGCGCGTGCCGGCCACCTCGCCGGCCTCGAGCTGTCGCAGACCGCGGCGCAGGCGGCGGCGCGGATCGGCGACGAGGTCGTCTGCGGCGCGCTCGAGGACCCCGCGCTGCCGTTCGCGCCGGGCTCCTTCGACCTCGTCGTGCTGGCCGACGTCCTCGAGCACCTCGCCGATCCGGCCGCCGCACTGGCGCGGGCCGCGGCCTGGTGCCGGCCGGGAGGGGCGGTGCTCGTCAGCGTCCCGAACGTCGCACACTGGCGCGCGCGGCTGACGCTCCTGCGCGGGCGCTGGCCCGAGCACGACAGCGGCACGTTCGACGCGAGCCACCTGCGCTGGTTCACGCGCGAATCGCTGCACGCGCTGCTCGCCGGCGCCGGCCTGACGGAGATCGAGCTCGACGCGATCGTGCCGATGCTGCGCAACCACGCGCCGGCGGCGGCGGGTCCGCTCGTGCGCCGCCTGGAGCCCGCCTGGCAGGCGCTCGGCCGCCGCGCGCCGGGGCTGCTCGGCTACCAGATCGTCGCTGCCGGGCGGCGACCGTAGCAGATCTGCTACGGTCGATCGCATGGTGACGATCCCGCAACGCGAGTTGCGCAACAACATCAGCGACGTGCTGCGGCGCGCGGAGGGCGGCGAGCGCTTCACGATCACCGTCAACGGCAGGCCCGTCGCCGAGCTGGGCCCGCCGCGCAGCGTGCGCTCGGCGGCGCCCGCGGCGCTCGCGCAGATCCTGCGCGACGCACCCGTCGATCCCGGATGGGCGCGCGAGCTCGAGCGCATGCGCCGCGACGACGATGCCGCGGCGCGCGATCCCTGGGCCACGTGAGCGCGCTGATCGACACGAGCGTGCTGATCGGCGCCGCCGCTCTCGGCGACGTCGACGTCTCCGCCGGCTGGGCGGTCAGCGCCGTCTCGGTCGGCGAGCTGCACGCGGGCGTTCTGATCGCACGCGACGACGCACAGCAGATGACGCGCCTGCGCCGCCTTGCCGCTGTGCTCGCCGAAGCCCCCGTCATCGACGTCGATCGTTCCGTGGCCGCGCGCTACGGCGAGCTGCGTCTGGCGGCCGGACGGCTGCCCTCCAACGACCTCTTGATCGCGGCGACCGCGTTGGCGCACGACCTCACGCTCGTGACGGCCGACGAACGGCAGGCGGCGCTGCCGCTGATCCGCACCCAGCTCGTCGGCGCCCGGACCTGACGGCGCACCCGGTGGCTCGCTCGGGAACGACTAGTCTGCCGCCCCCATGGGCCTGAAGGACGTCCGCTACGACATCAACCACGGCGCCTCGCGCCGGATCCTCATGCCGACGCTCGAGCGCTGGGCGGCGTCGCACGCGCCCGACGCCGAGGTCCTCGAGGTCGGCGCGGGCCACTACGACCACCGGCCGTACTTCGCCTGCACGCTGACGAAGTTCGACGCCGACACGTCGCAGAACCCCGACATCGTCGGCGACGCCCACGCGATGCCGATCGACGACGAGCGCTTCGACGCCGCGCTCGCGATCAGCGTGCTCGAGCACGTCGACGATCCCTACCAGGTGGTGCGCGAGATGCACCGCGTGCTCAAGCCGGGCGCGCCCGTGCTCGCCTGGATCCCGTTCACGTTCGGGGTCCACGGCTTCCCCGAGGACGTCAGCCGCTTCACGACGTTCGGCATGCGCCGGCTGTTCGAGCGCGCGGGCTTCGAGGTCACGCGGATCGACGAGAAACCGTACTCCGGCGCCTTCCTGCAGCTCTCCAACCTCGTCCACTTCGTGCTGCCGCGGACCGATCACCGCCGCTGGGTGCGGCCGCTGAACAAGACGCTGTTCTTCATCGCGCGGATGGGCTACCCGCTCGACGAGCGCTTCTCCAAGCTCAAGCTCAAGACGCTCTACACGGGCGCCGAGATCGAGGCCCGCAAGCCCGCGTGAGCCGGAAGCCGCGTCTGTACCGGTAGGGGCGCCCGCAGGCGGGCGAGCGGGTTGGCGGACACGTGGGCCCGTGTGGGTGTCCTCGTGTGGGTTCTCGAGGCAATCGTCGCGCGGCCGGCAGAAACTGCATCATCGACGGTGGATCTGCCCGCGCGCCGGGTGCGAGCGGGGCACGGCGCGGGCGTGGTCAGACCGTTGTGGTCGAACGGCGCGCAGGAGGGACCGGTGAGAGATCGGCTCAGATCGCGCGTGAAGCGCCTGCGTCGTAGCGTGTTTCTGTTCAGATGACGCACAAACGCGCCACCACGGACGCGACCGCCCCGCCCCCTTGTAGCCGTGTCGCGAAGCCGTTCTCATAGAACGCTTGCCACGACACGGCACCGTTCCGCGCCGGCCCGGCGCGCACGTCCCCGCCACCGCGACGCACACCCCGCATCGGTGCGGTTCCTGGCCCGCGCGACGGAGGTCACGACCGCAGTGCGTTGTGCCGGCGCCCGCTACAGCAGGCGGTCGACGCGGCCGGCCAGCAGCGGCCCGAGCGTGCCGGCGAAGAGCGACGTCAGGTGCGTCTTGTCCTTGTGCACGAGCACGCCGCCGACGACGGGGAAGCACAGCCGCCGGCTGCACATCGCCTGCGTCAGGTCGATGACGTGCACGCGCGCCGTGTACGGGCGCCGCGCGGCGATCGCGGCGGCGTCACGGCGCAGCGCGCGGGAGCGCGGGAGCGCGCAGGCCGGGCCGGCGCGCTTGCGCGCCCGCATCGCCTGCTCGACGCAGATCGGCGTGTTCGCCGAGCTGAACGGGACGTCACGCAGCACGATGATCTGGCGCACCGTCCGGGGCAGGGCGCGCCAGGCGCGGATGAAGCCGCGGATCTGATGCTCGCGGCGCTTGACGCCCTTCGGCGCGCGCACGCCGACGCCCGACAGCTGCGACACGAACACCGTGCGCACCTCGGGGTGGCGGGTGAACCACCGCCGCACGGCGCGGCGCCAGTCCGAGCACGACTCGCGCCGCGCCTTGGCGAGGTCCGGCAGCGCCGCCGAGAACGGGCAGCCGCTGCGCGTCAGCGAGAAGCCGCGCCAGCCGCGCGCCTGGGCGACGACCTCCAGCGCACCGCGCCAATGCGCCGCGTGGCTGTCGCCGATCAGCGCGACGGTGCGGTTGGCGACCGCCGTTCGCACCCCGAACTGGCAGGTGTACGGGATCCTCAGCGAGACGATCGAACAGCGCGCGTTGGGTTGCAGGAGCGCGTCCGATGGCGTCGGCACGACCGCCAGCCGCAGCGCGCCGTTCGTGCAGCGGTTGCGCGGGTTGCGCGATGCGGCGCCGAAGCAGCGCGGCTCGGCGAGCGGTTGCACGACCGAGGCGATCGTGCCGCTGTCGGGGACGCGGTCGGCGCACGCCGCCGCCTCGGCGCACGACCAGTCCGACCACGCGCTCCAGCGAAACGGGCCCTGGCCGAGGTTGGCCGAGGACGGCTCGAAGGCCGCCGAGAACGAGACGGCGTCGTAGCGCGACATCGTCGCCGAGATGATCCGGTTCTCGACCGAGCCGCCGAAGGGGTCGAGGCGGGAGTACGCGAGCGCCGGCCTGTTCTCGCCGCGGTCGACGATGCACAGCCGCGCGCGCGGCGTCGTCAGCTTGCCGTAGAAGACCTGCACGCAGAGCGCGTGGCCGGCGGCGGCGAGGTCGGAGGGCTGCCACTCTCGCGCCGTCCTGAAGCGCAGCAGCAGCTCGGTGCCGCGCTGACCGAACGAGACGGCGCGCAGATCGAGCGGGCTGGCGGGCGCATCGGCGGCGTCGAAGTACGTCCTGGGGTCGCGGTCCGGCGCCTCGGCGGCGGCGTCGGAGATCGACAGCAGCAGCGCCACGAAAGCGAATGAGAAGATCCTGAGGACGGCTCCGGGGGCGGACACGGTGCGACATCATGGCGGAGGCGAACGACGCCTCGCGTCGGTCGCCGCCAGTAGCGTCGCATCGCACCCCGCCCAAGGAGAAGTACATGACGTTGTCGCGCAGCCGCCGTTTCGCCCTTGCCCTCGTAGCCATGTGCGCGCTCGCCGCCGCCCTCTTCGCGGCATCGCACGCGCCGTTCGGCGCCGTCGCTCATGCCGCCAGGGAGAAGGCGTGCACGCTCGACTACAACAAGTTTCCGAAGTACCCCGTCAAGAACGACAAGGGCGGCTACTTCACGTCGCTGCGGGTCACGAACACGAGCTGCACGGACGGCAAGCGCCAGATGCTGGCCTGGTACAAGTGCCGCATCGCCAAGGGCCTGCAGGGCAAGTGCACGAAGTCGCGGGTCCGCAACTACAAGTGCACCGAGAAGCGCAACGCCGTCCAGGTCGGTGCCGGCGACGACGTCTTCTCTGCGCGCGTGACGTGCAGGAAGGGCTCCAAGAAGATCGTCCACACGTACGACCAGGAGGTCTGACCGGACGCGGTCACCCCGCGGCGGCGAAGCGGACGAGGTCGCCGTCGCGCCGCTGCACCACGAGCCCCTCGGCCTCGAGCAGATCGACGTGGCCGAGGACCTCTGACAGCGTCAGGTAGGCCTGCGTGACGGCGACGTTGCCCCACAGCGCCTGCGCGATCTCGTAGGCGGTGCTCGGCGCGTCGGCGATCAGCCGGCGGATCTTCTGCGCCCGCCGCCGGTGCAGGCGCAGGCGCTCGTCGATCAGCGCGACGTGGTCGGTGACGGGCTCGCCGTGTCCGGCGAGCACGAAGTCGACGTTCTCCATCGCCCGCGTCGCCCGCAGCGACTCGATGTAGATCTCCAGTGCGTGGGGGCGGTCGGGCGGACCATCGGCGTCGCCCGCGCTGCCGGCATCGAGCGGCCGCGCGATCAGCGGGTTGGAGGAGATGTGCTTGATGAGGTGGTCGGCGCCGAGCACGATCCGGCGCTCCTCGTCGTGGAAGATCGTGTCCGACGGCGAGTGGCCCGGCCTGTGCAGGACGCGCAGCGAGCGGTCGCGCAGCCGCAGTTCCGAGCCCGCCGCGAGCGGCCGCGTGACCTTCGCGGCGCCGCCCCAGGCGCGGTAGCTCTGCGAGACGGCGAGCAGCGCGTAGCGCACGTCCTCGGGGATCCCGTGCTCGGCCATGACGCGCTCGGCGAACGCGTCGTCGGCGTCCATGCCCTCCTTCCAGTGCTCGACGCGCGGGGCCAGCAGGTCGAGCGCGGCGACGTCGGCGCCCGAGCGGCGGGCGAGGATCGACACGAGCCCGAGATGGTCGATGTGCTGGTGGGAGATGACGATCAGGCCGAGGTCCTCGACACGGTGCCCGCGCGCGGCCAGCGCGCGCTCCAGCGCATCGAGCGCGGTGCCCGAGTTCGGGCCGCTGTCGACGAGCGTCAGCGGGTCGTCCTCGATCAGGTACGTGTTGACGCGGCCGACCTGGAACGGCGTCGGGATCGCCATGCGGTGGATGCCGGCTTCGGCGGCCCGCGCCAGCGCGGCGTCCGCCGCCGGGTCCGCGCTCATGAGCGGATGATCGCGAGCACCTCGTCGCGGCGGCGCTGCATGTCCTGCACGGAGACGAGCGACTCCAGGCACAGGCGCAGCAGCGGCTCGGTGTTGGACGAGCGCACGTTGAAGTGCCAGTCGTCGTAGTCGACCGAGAGGCCGTCGAGGCGGCCGAGCCTGGCGTCGGCGAAGCGCTCCTCGATGGCGGCGATCCTGCCCTCCGCGTCGTCGACGGTCGAGTTGATCTCGCCCGAGATGAAGTACGTCTCGTGGTAGCGGTCCAGCAGCTCGGAAAGCTTCGCGCCCTCGACGCTCAGCAGCTCGAGGATCAGCAGCGCGGGGATCGTGCCGCTGTCGGCGCAGTAGAAGTCGCGGAAGTAGTAGTGGCCGGAGACCTCGCCGCCGAACATCGCCCCCTCGTCGCGCATCCGCGTCTTGAAGAACGCGTGCCCGACGCGGTTGGGGTGCGCGGTCCCGCCGGCGGCCTGCACGGTGTCGACGACGGCGCGACTGGCGCGGACGTCGTAGAGGATCGCCTCGCCCGGCGACTTGCGCAGCAGCGACTCGGCCAGCAGCGCGGTCAAAAAGTCGCCGTCGACGAAGCGGCCGCGGTCGTCGATGAAGAAGCAGCGGTCGGCGTCGCCGTCCCAGGCGATGCCGAGATCGGCGCGCTCCTCGACGACCTTGCGCATGATGAACTCGCGGTTCTCGGGCAGCAGCGGGTTGGGCTCGTGGTCGGGGAACTCGCCGTCGGGCGTCCAGTAGGCCGTGATCAGGTCCAGGCCCAGGCGTTCGAGCAGCGGGCCGACCATCGGGCCGGCCATCCCGTTACCGCCGTCGACGACGACGCGCAGCGGCTTGATGGCCTCCGGGTCGATGAAGGCGAGGGCGTCGGCCTGGAACGGCGCGTAGATCTCGACCTCCTCGACGTTTCCGCCGCCGGGGGGATCGGGCAGCCCAGCGGCGATCCTGCGCCGGATGTCCTGGATGCCGGCGTCGCCCGACAGCGCGATCGCCCCCTCGCGCACGAGCTTGGCGCCGGTGTAGGCCTTCGGGTTGTGCGAGGCGGTGCACATCAGCCCGCCGTCGAGCTCGCGCGAGCCGACGAGCCAGTAGAGCATCTCGCTGCCGACGATCCCGGCGTCGACGACCGTCGCGCCCTCGGCGAGCATCCCGTCGCGGTAGCGCGCGGCGAGCTCGGGCGCGCTGAGGCGCATGTCGCGGCCCAGGCCGATCCGCAGCTCGCTCGTCGGCGTCCCGCCGAGCTCGGACAGGACGTGCGCGAACGCGCGCCCGATTGCCTCCGCGACGTCGCCGTCGATCTGCTCGCCGTACAGGCCGCGGATGTCATACGCCTTGAAGATCTCCTCTGGAACGGACACGCGCGCAAGCGTAGTTGCCCGTTGCGGCGAGCGAACGCCGCGCCGCCGGTCGGCGTTGCGCGACGGTTCTACAATCCCCGCCATGTCCGGCCATTCCAAGTGGGCGTCGATCAAGCACAAGAAAGCCGTCGTGGACTCCCGTCGCGGCAAGCTCTTCACGAAGCTGGCACGCGCGATCACGACCGCCGCGCGCGACGGCGGCGGTGAGCTGGACGGCAACCCGGCGCTCCAGCTCGCCGTGCAGAAGGCGCGCGACGCCTCGATGCCGAAGGACAACATCGAGCGCGCGATCGCCAAGGGCACCGGCGCGGGCGCCGACGCGGCCCAGATCGAGGACGTCATGTACGAGGGCTACGGGCCCGGCGGCGTCGCGCTGTTGATCGAGGCGATGACCGAGAACCGCAACCGCACCGGCGCCGACGTGCGCCACGTGCTCGGCAAGCACGGCGGCAGCCTCGGCGAGCCCGGCTCGGTCGCCTACCTGTTCGACAAGCTCGGCCTGATCGTCATCGACGCCGAGCGCTACGGCGAGGACGACCTGATGCCCGCCATCGAGGCCGGGGCGCAGGACATCGCCGAGGACGGCGGCGTCTTCGAGGTCACGACGGAGCCGTCGGACCTGACCGCCGTGCGCAGCGCGCTCGAGCAGGCGCAGGTCGAGATCCAGTCCTCCGACATCGCCTGGCTGCCGAAGGCTCGCGTCCCGATCGAGGAGGCCGACGCCGAGAAGATCATGCGCCTGATCGACGCGCTGGAGGACAACGACGACGTCGACTCCGTGCACGCGAACTTCGACGTCGACGCCGACGTGCTCGAGCGCATCGCCGGCTGACGCCGAGGCTCAGTCGACCCAGGGCCGCGCCTGCTTGACGACGAGCCCGGGGCGGGCGGTCCCGGTTGCGAACTTGAACTCGACGTCCATCGCGAAGCCGTCGTCCTGCTGCGCCCCGTAGACGACCTTGAAGTGCGCCTGGATCGTCTCCAGCGCCGCGGTCAGAAGCGCGATCTGCGCGGCCGACAGGACGGGGCGTCCGTCGGGCGTCAGCGTCGAGCGGCGGATGTACTGCGTCTCGTACTCGCCCTGCGGCCCGATCGCCGAGATCAGCAGCTCGTCGGGCGTCGCGTCGGGATCGGGGTTGGTCACGAGCGACTCGCCGACCTGGACGTTGACGTAGAAGCCGGGCCAGGCGGGGTCGTAGGGGTTCTTCGTCACGGCGACCCCGTTCGCCGCTTCGTCGTCGAAGTTCGGGTGCACGAGCACGCCCATCGCCGCGGCGAGGTGGTCGATGCGATGAAACTCGCGCTCGTCGTAGGCGCGGAAGTTCCACAGCGACGCCCACACCTGCTTGACGGTCTTCGACAGCCCGCCCTCGTCGGGGCGGTGCGTGAACGAGTCGTACAGACCGGCGCCGTTGAAGCGCTCGAGGTCCTCGTTGTTCGTCGAGGAACGGCAGCGGATCGCGCCGCTGGAAAACCGCGCCTGCAGCGCGGCGATCTGCCGCCCGAGGTCGTCGGGCAGGGCTCCCTTGCGGATCTGCTTGCGCAGCGCCTGCAGCGCCTCGTCGCGGGCCGCCGGCTCGGCGGCGAGCGCTTCGTCGGCGACGATCTCGCGCGCGACGCCGTAGAAGCCGCCCGCCGTCATGAAGCGGTCGTAGAACGAGAACGGAATGGCGTAGCCGGCGGGCACGACCCCGGCGGGCAGGATCGTGCGCAGCTCGGCGACGTTCGCCGCCTTCGCGCCGACGCGCAGCACGTCGCGGTGGCGCAGCTCGTCGAGGTCGGCGATCACCGTCGCGGTCAGGTCGCGCGGCGGCGTCTGCGGTTGCCTGGGGCGGATGCGGTCAAGCCACGCCGCGACCTCCTGCGGCGTCGCCGGCGCGAGCGCGAAGTCCTGCGGTGTCACCTCGTAGCGCACGACCTGGCCCAGCAGGGGCGCGATCCGCTCGTGCGTGAGCGCGTCGCGGACGTAGGCGTTGGGGGTGTCGTTCTGCTTGGCCTTGAGGTTGATGTGCGACAGCGGCGTCTGCGGCGTGGCGCTGATGACGCCGGCGACGTGGCCGAGGTCGTTCGGCAGCGTCGTGAACAGGGCGGTGTCGCGGATCGTGGGCGGGCGGCCGGCGGTCGGATCGACCGCGCTGAGGACGCCGAAGCTCTCGCCGACGTTCAGCGCGACGTAGGAGACGTTGGCGAACAGCTCCCGCGTCGAGACGCTGCGCACGCCGAGGCGCCCGAGCTCGTCGGCGTCCTGCGCGAACAGCGCCTCCTGCGTGTCGCCGGCGGGGTGGTGGGCGAGCTTCGCGGCGGCGAACGCCATCGCGTCGCGGACGAGCCCGAAGGCGAGCGCGACGAGCCGCGCACGGACCGGATCGGTGGGCCAGAACTCGAGCGCGTAGAGGCCCTCCTCGTCGCCGCCGGGCGGCGCGAAGCGGTCGTTGGCGATGATCGTCGCGGCGAGGTTGGAGCGGTCGTCGCGGAAGTACGTGAGCGCGTTGAACTGGGCCAGCGGGATGCGCAGGCCGAGCGCGCGGGTCGCGAAGTCGTGGTGGAAGGCGAACGCCTTCGTGTTGAGGAAGTACAGCTGCGGCGCCGGCGTGTCGACGCCGAGGATCAGCAGCTTGCACTCCTGCGCGCCGAGCTGGCCGGGTACGTCGTCGCGCCGCGCGAGCAGCTCGAACGTCGCGCGGTCGGGCACCGTGCGGGCGCCGCGCGAGAGCGGCAGGTCAGCGGCCGCCGAGAGATCGGTCGTGGTCATCCGAGCTCGCCTCCGATGTTCGAGATCGGCTGTGGACGATCCGACTCTACGCCCGCCGGGGAGCGTCGTGTGGCGGGTCTGCGCAATCGGCCCGCGCGGCGCCCGCGATCTGCTCTGGGCGCGTGGCTCGCGGCCGGCGGCGGCGCGGTCAGGCGGTCTCGAGCTGCCCCGTCCGCGCCAGCCAGCGGTCGACGGCGATCCCGCCGAACGGCAGCACCGCGGCGATCAGGACGAACAGCGTGACGCGCGCGCTCCAGCCCGCGGCATCGCGCACACCGAGCGCGAGCGCGACGTAGGCGAGGAACAGCACGCCGTGGATCGGTCCCATCACCGACACGCCACCCTCGGCGCCCCCGCTGTGCTTGACGGCCGTGAACACGAGCAGGATGAGGAAGCTGACGGCCTCGGCGAGGGCCACGTAGCGGAACGTCTTGATCGTGAACAACGGTGCTCCTTTTGCGGGCGGCGGACCATCCTAATCCGGGCCGGGGAGGACGCCTCCAGCGGGAGGCATCCGGCGCGGCGCGCAGAATCACACCTGATGATCGTCCTAGGCATCGATCCGGGCACAGCCAACACGGGCTACGGCGTCGTCGAACGCCGCGGCAGCCGCCTCGTCGCACTCGACGGCGGCGTCATCACCACTCGTCCCGAGGCACCGATGCAGATCCGCCTGTCGAACATCCACCGGCGCGTCTGCGAGCTGCTCGACGAGCACCAGGTCTCCGTCGTCTCGATGGAGGACATCTACTTCGGGCGCAACGCGTCGAGCGCGTTCGCCGTCGGGCAGGCGCGCGGCGTCGTGATGCTCGCTGCCGGTCAGCGCCGGCTGCCGTGCGCCTCCTACACGCCGCAGCAGGTCAAGCACTCCGTCTGCGGCTCGGGGCGCGCCGACAAGGATCAGGTCGGCCGGATGGTGCAGGCGCTGCTCGCGCTGGAGACCGTGCCGCGGCCCGACCATGCCGCCGATGCGCTGGCGATCGCGATCTGCCACGCGACCGGCGCGCCGCATGCCGCGGCGGTGGCCGAGAGCACGGTCGCTGCGCGCGAGCACGAGCGCGAGCCCGAGCCCGAGCAGTTCGACGAGCTCGACGAGATCGACGCCGCGTCGAACGTCGAGGACATCCACATCTACAGAAGGCCGGCGTGATCGCGCTCGTCAGCGGCGAGGTCGCCGTCCGCCGCGCCGACCACGTCGTCGTCCTCACCGGCCAGGGCGTCGGCTACCGGCTGGCGGTCTCGGCGGAGACGCTGCGCCACGTCCCGGGGCTCGGGACGCCGGTCACGCTGCACAGCCACCTCGTCGTGCGCGACGACGCGCTCGCGCTGTTCGGCTTCGCCACCGAGGAGGAGCGCGACCTGTTCCTGGCCCTGATCGGCGTGCAGTCCGTCGGCCCGAAGGTCGCGCTGGCGGTGCTCAGCGGCGGAACGCCGCGCGAGCTCGTCAAGGCGCTCGCCGCCGGCGACGTCGCGCGGCTGCAGGCGGTGCCGGGAATCGGCAAGCGCACGGCCGAGCGGATCATCGTCGAGCTGCGCGAGAAGGTCGGCGGGGCCGCGCTGGCGGAGGAGATCACGATCTCGCGCGGCGACGACCCGCGCCGCCTGGCGCGCGACGGCCTCGTCGAGCTGGGCTTCAGCGTCGTCGAAGCCGACGAGCTGCTGCGCGACGTGCCCGACGGCGCGCCCGAGGCACTGATCGCGAACGCGCTGGCGCTGGCCCGCAAGTGAGCACGTGAGCACCGCACCGCGCATCCAGACGCCCGAGCGCCTGCTCGACGAGGACGAGCTCGACCGCTCCCTGCGCCCGCGCCGGCTGGAGGACTTCGTCGGCCAGCGCTCGCTCAAGCAGCAGCTCGCGATCTCGATCGAGGCCGCGCAGGCGCGCGGCGAGGCACTGGACCACGTCCTGCTCGCGGGCCCGCCCGGCCTCGGCAAGACGACGCTCGCCCAGATCGTCGCGTCCGAGCTCGGCGTGCCGTTCGTTCAGACGGCCGGCCCGGCGCTGGAGCGCAAGGCCGACATCGCCGCGTTCCTGACCGCGCTGGAGCCGCGCAGCGTCTTCTTCGTCGACGAGATCCACCGCCTGCAGCGCGCCCTGGAGGAGACGTTCTATCCGGCGATGGAGGATCGCCAGCTGCCGATCACCGTCGGCGTCGGTGCCGGCGCCCGCGTCGTGACGCTCGACCTGCCGCCGTTCACGCTCGTCGGCGCGACGACGCGCACGGGCCTGCTGACCGCGCCGCTGCGCGACCGCTTCGGCCTGCAGCACCGTCTCGAGCACTACGGCCTGGATGACCTGGCGCTGATCGTGACGCGCTCGGCGCAGATCCTCGACGTCGCGCTCGACCCGGCCGGCGCGGTCGCGATCGCCGGCCGCAGCCGCGGCACCCCGCGCGTCGCCAACCGCCTGCTCAAGCGCGTGCGCGACTACGCCGACGTGCGCTGCGGCGGGGTCGTCGACGCGGCCGCTGCCGATGCCGCCCTGGCGATGCTCGAGATCGACGACCTCGGCCTCGACCGCCTCGACCGCGAGCTGCTGCGGGCGCTGTGCGAGAAGTTCGAGGGCGGCCCGGTCGGCCTGTCGACGCTGGCCGTGACGGTCGGCGAGGAGCAGGACACGATCGAGGACGTCTACGAGCCCTACCTGCTGCAGTGCGGCCTGCTCAAGCGCACGCCGCGCGGGCGGATGGCGACACGGCGCGCGTACGACCACATCGGGCTGCAGGTGCCGGTGGGCGCGCTCGAGAGCCTGTTCTAGCTGGGCGCCGGGGTCAGGGAGTCGTGAGCGCGACGGCGTCGCGATGCGCCGCGCGACCGCCTTCACATGGGGTTTATAAGCGCTTGTCTAGGCTTAGCGGCGCAATGGCTCATCTGTTCATCTGTCCGAGTTGCGGAACCCGCAGCTCGGAGTCCGATCGCACCGCCGGCTTCACGCGCCAGGCGAAGGGCTGCTCGAGATGTGGCTTCGGCTTCCTCTTCGAGCTGCTCGACGACTACTACCCCGCTCCGAACGCCGCCTTCTTCGTCTGCGACCAGCAGGGGCGCGTGATCGGCTGCGGCCGCGGCTCCTTCGAGCTGACCGGCCTCGACGACGAGCGCGTCATCGGCCGCAAGGCCAACGAGGTCCTGGGCCTGAAGTTCGACGACGGCTCAGACCACGTCGGGACCGTCCTGGAGTGGGGCGTGCGCGCGCTCGGCAAGCCCGTTCAGGTCAACGCCGAGGGCGATCTGCCCGCCACCGCGAAGGCCGACCTCTTCCCCGCCTACGACGACGACGGCGGAATGCTGCTCGTCCTCACGCCCGCCAAGTAACCTGCCGACAAGGCCACCGTGAGCGACCGCCAGCGCAACCTCTTCGTCCTGCTGCTCGTCGCCGGCGTGATGATCGCCTCGGCGGTCGCCATCTCGGCGAAGGAGACCAAGCTCGGACTCGACCTTCAGGGCGGCGTCGAGCTCGTCTACGAGGTCAAGCCGCGCGCCGGTCAGCCACCGCCGACGCCTGACGCGATCCAGCGCGCGATCGACGTCATGCGCGAGCGCGTCGACCAGCTCGGCGTCGCCGAGCCGGAGATCCAGCAGGCCGGCGACACGCAGATCAACGTCGCGCTGCCCGACGTCTCCAACCTCGAGGAGGCGATCAAGCAGGTCGGCACGGTCGCCCAGTTGGCCTTCTACGACTGGGAGGTCAACGTCATCGGGCCGGAGGGCAAGCCCGATCCGGAGAACCCGGCCGTGACCGGCGGCCCCGGCGGCGGCGACTCCACGAGTCCCGCCGCGCTGTCGCTCTACGACGCGCTGCAGCGCGCCAAGCTGCGCCCCGCCAAGGCCGAGGCGAACAACTCGCGCGACGGCAGCGTCTACTACGCCGTCGTCGGCAAGCGCGTCTTCGGCCTCGGCGAGGAGTCGCGCGCCGACGCCCTGGAGAACGTGCCCGCCGCGCAGCGCGAGCAGGCCGAGGTGATCGAGGTCAAGCCCGACACGGTCATCGTGCGCGCCGAGAACCGCGCCGAGGGCGACGCCAAGGCCAACCGCTGGTTCGTGCTCAAGGACGACGTCGCGCTGGAGGGCAAGGAGCTCAAGGACCCCGAGCAGCAGTTCGACCAGGGCGCCGGCGGCTCGGGTTCGCCGATCGTCACGTTCCAGTTCACCGACAAGGGCCGCAAGACGTGGGAGGCGGTCACGAAGCGGATCGCCGAGCGCGGCCAGGCGAGCGTCGGCATTCTGCCCAACCAGCAGCCGGCCGACGTCGCCCAGCACTTCGCGATCGTGCTCGACAACGAGCTCGTCTCGACGCCGTTCATCGACTTCCAGCAGAACCCCGAGGGCATCGACGCGCGCAACGGCTCGCAGATCGAGGGCGGCTTCACGATCCAGACCGCCCAGGAGCTCGCCAACGTCCTGAAGACCGGCGCGCTGCCCGTCCAGCTCGAGCTCATCTCCAGCTCGCAGGTGTCCGCGACGCTGGGCAAGCAGGCGCTCGACCAGGGTCTCGTCGCCGGCATCGCGGGCTTCATCGTCGTGGCGCTGTTCCTGCTCGTCTTCTACCGCCTGCTCGGCGTCATCGCCGTCGCGGCGCTCGGCGTCTACGGGGTCTACTTCTTCGCCCTCATCAAGACGATCCCCGTCGTCCTGACGCTGCCCGGCATCGCCGGTCTCGTGCTCACGCTCGGCGTCGCGGCCGACGCGAACATCGTCATCTTCGAGCGCATCAAGGAGGAGATCCGCGGCGGGCGCTCGATCCCCGCCGGCATCGCGGCGGGCTACAAGAAGGGCCTGACGGCGATCATCGACGCCAACGTCGTGATCCTCATGGTCGCGTTCATCCTGTTCACGCTCGCCACCGCGGGCGTGCAGGGCTTCGCGCTGACGCTCGGGCTGGGCGTCATCGTCTCGCTCTTCACGGCCGTCCTGGCGACGCAGGCGATCCTCGGCACGATGGGCAAGTCCTCGCTGCTGGCGCGGCCGTCGGCGCTCGGCGTCGGCAAGCCGAAGGGCACGCGCCTGCGGCTGGACTACATGGGCTACTCGAAGTGGTTCTTCAGCGCGTCGGGCGTCATCCTGCTCGTCTGCGCGCTGGCGCTCGGGTCCAAGGGCATCAACTTCGGCATCGACTTCGAGTCGGGCACGCGGATCAACGTCGCGCTGAAGCAGAACGTCGACGAGAACGCCGTCCGCGAGGTGCTCGCCAAGGAGGGCCTCGCCGCGGCGAAGATCCAGCGCGTCACCGGCGACGAGGACGCCAAGGGCGCCAGCCAGTTCCAGATCTCGACCGACAACCTGGCGCCGGCGGAGGTCACGAACGTCGAGAACGCACTCGAGCGCGCCTACGACCTCGCCGACGATCCGAGCTCGACGTCGATCGGTCCGACCTTCGGCCAGTCCGTCGCGGAGTCGGCGATCATCGCGATCATCGCCTCGCTGATCGTCATCGCGGGGTACATCGCGCTGCGCTTCGAGCCGAAGTACGCCGTCCCGGTGCTGATCGCCCTGACCCACGACATCGTCATCACGGCCGGTGTCTACGCCTTCGTCGGTCAGGAGGTCACGACCGCCACGGTCGCCGCCCTGCTGACGATCCTCGGCTATTCGCTCTACGACACGATCATCGTCTTCGACCGCATCCGCGAGAACGTGCCGCGCATGCCGCGCGCGGCGTTCTCGCAGATCGTCAACCGCTCGATGTCGGAGGTCATCGTGCGCTCGCTGGCGACGACGTTCTCGACCGCGCTGCCGGTGCTGGCGCTGCTGCTGTTCGGCGGCGAGACGCTGCAGGCGTTCGCCTTCGCGCTGCTCGTCGGCACGATCTCGGGGACCTACTCGTCGATCTTCATCGCCGGTCCGGTGCTCACCGCCTGGAAGGAGCGCGAGGCCGTGTACCGCCGTCGCCACGCCAGCATCGCCGCCGAGAACGACGGCCTCGTGCCGGCCTACGCGACCGGGACGGCGAGCGAGCAGGCCGTCGAGCAGGAGCGCGGCCGCCGCCTCAAGCGCGGTCAGCGCCTGACGACGCCCGACGATCCCGAGAACGTCTCCCGCGAGGAGTTCGACGCGCTCGTGCGCGACCTGCACGACGATCCGCTGCCGCCGCGCGGCACCGCGGTCGCCGACCGCACGGCGACGAAGCCGAAGGCCGCCGCACCGAAGCCCAAGCCCGTCACGCCGCCGTCCGACGACAGCGCCGACGCGCTGCCCGAGGACACCGTCATGGACCCACGTCCGGATGGACGCCCGGCGCCCAAGTCCAAACGCACGTCGGGCGCGGCGAAGCGTCGCGGCAAGCACGGGAGGCCTCGCTGATGGGTGCACTCGCCTGGACCATGATGGGCCTCGCCCTCTGGCACTTCACGATCTTCCTGCCCGACCGCTGCTGGGGCGGCATCATCGGCGCGTTCCTCGGCTGCATGTTCGGCGCCGTCCTGTTCGGTCTGCTGATCCACGGTTTCAACGTGCCCGGCCAGGACGCGACCGACATCTTCACGACGCTCGAGGCCGTCCCCGGCGCGCTGCTCGGCTACGCGTTCTTCTACTGGCTCGGGGCGAGCAGGGAAGAGGCCGACGACGACGAGGAGCTGCTGACGGCGTAGGCCGGCCGTCGGGGTCCGCCGCCGCTGCACGCTCTGGTCGTGGCGCACGAGGGGTCGTCATCCGCACCCGCCGCGACACGACCGTCGACGTTGGCCGGTGCGCGCGCGGGTCGTGGCGCGCCGAGGGGTGCCATCCGCACGCGACGCGACACGACCGCCGGGCAGGGATCGGCGCCCCGCGCTCGTATCTCGATCCATGTCGCCGAACGGAGCCGGATCGCAGCGCATCGTCGTCATCGGCGGTGGTGCGGGCCGGCCGAAGGCGCAGCCGGCGCCCGTCGTCGCGGCCGTCGCGCCCGCGCCGGCGCCGGCGCCGGCGCCGCGTGATGCGCCGTTGCCGCGCGAGGCCGAGGCGAGGAGGAGTGCGATGCGCCAGCCCGGCTGGACAGCGCGACGGCTGACGGTCGCCGCGGTCCTCGGCGCCGGCGCAGCGCTGCTGGGCGCCATCACGTTCGTCTCGAAGTTCGGGATCCTCGGCGGCGAGGACAGCCCGCTGCTGGCGATGGCCTTCGGCCTCTTCGTGATCGGGATGGTCGTCTTCTGCGCCGCCCTGATCGCCCTGCTGGGCATCGGCATCGGCGTCCTCGCCGAGCGCAGCGGCTGGCCGTCCGCGGGCGCCGCCGTGGCCGTGCCGCTGGCGCTGACCTGGGCGCTGTACGCGGCGGGTGGCGTCGGCTACGCGGTCCCCGCGGTGCTGTCGCTCGCGCTGATCGGCGGGCTCGTCGCGGCGCTGAAGTAGCTGCCGGCGCGGCGCGCGCGCCGCTGCGCACCGGGCCCGGCGCCCGAGCATCGCGGCCGTCCCGCCGCGGTTCCATCCACCGGCGGCCATAGCTTCCCGTGCATGCCGCCCGAGCCCGCCCAGCTGCAGATCGCCCCGTGCGACAGCGACGCCGCCTTCGCGCTCGAGCGCGCACTGGGCGTCAGCAACCCGCTCGCGCAGGTGCTCGTGCGGCGCGGATTCGGCGACCCCGACGCCGCCCGCGCGTGGCTCGCCGCCGGTGAGCGCCACGAACCGTCGGCGTTCGCGGGCATCGACGTCGCGACGGCGCTCGTGCTCGGTCACATCCAGGCCGCGAGCCGCATCACGATCCATGGCGACTACGACGTCGACGGCGTCAGCGCGACGGCGATCCTCGTCGGCGTGCTGCGCACGCTCGGCGCCGACGTCGACTGGTTTCTGCCCAGCCGCGCCGAGGACGGCTACGGCCTGTCGGCGGCCACGGTCCAGCGCCTGTACGCGCGCGGCACGAGCCTGCTGATCACGGCCGACTGCGCGATCACCGCCGTCGACGAGGTCGCCGCCGCCCGCGCGGCCGGGATCGACGTCCTCGTGACCGACCATCACAGCCCGCGCGCCGACGGCCGCCTGCCCGACGCGCCGATCGTCCATCCCGCCGTCTGTGGCTACCCGTGCGTCGACCTCTGCGCCGCCGGCGTCGCCTACAAGCTGGCCGGCGCCCTGCTGCAGGCCGCCGGCCGTGACCCCGCCGAGGCCGACCGCGACCTCGACCTCGTCGCGCTCGCGACGATCGCCGACTGCGTCCCGCTGCGAGGCGAGAATCGCCGCCTCGTCCGCGCCGGCCTGCGCGCGCTGGCGACGACCAGGCGCCCCGGCCTGAGAGCGCTGATGCGCGTCTCGCGCGCCGACCCGTCGCGGATCGACGCGACCGCCGTCGGCTTCCGCCTGGCCCCGCGGATCAACGCCGCCGGCCGCCTCGAGCGCGCCGACGCCGGCCTCGAGTTGCTGCTCACGGCCGACGAGATCCGCGCCGCCCAGATCGCCGACGAGCTCGACCGGCTGAACTCCGAGCGTCGCCACACCGAGCAGCGGATCCTCATCGAGGCCGAGGCGATGGTGGCCGAGCGCGAGCGCAGCCCGGCGGGCGGCGAGCGCTGCGCGTACGTGCTCGCGGGCGAGGGCTGGCACAAGGGCGTGATCGGGATCGTCGCGTCGCGGATCGCCGAACGTCACCACCGCCCCGCGGTCCTGATCGCGCTCGATCCCGACAGCGGGCGCGGCACGGGCTCGGGCCGCAGCATCCCGGGCTACGACCTGCTCGCGGGCCTCGACGCCGCGGCGCGGCACCTCGTCCGCCACGGCGGCCACCGCGCCGCCGCCGGCTGCGAGATCGAGACGGCGCAGATCGACGCGTTTGCCGCCGCGCTGGAGGCGCACGCCGCCGCCACGCTGACCCCCGACGACCTGATCCCCAGGCGGCGCGTCGACGCCGTCGTCGCGGGCGACGAGCTCGGCCTGCGCCTCGCCGACGAGCTGCAGCAGCTGGCGCCGTTCGGGATCGGCAACCCGGGCGTGTCGCTGCTCGTGCCGGCGGCGCGCTGCAGCGAGCCCAAGCTCATGGGGGAGGACGGCAAGCACGTGCGCTTCACCGTCTCCGCCGGCGCTTCGCGCGCCCGCGCGGTCGCGTTCGGCCAGACGACGATCGACTGCGACAGCCCGCTCGACGCGACGTTCTCGCTCGAGCTCAACGAGTACAACGGCAGCGTCGAGCCGCGCCTCGTGCTGAAGGACGCGCGACCGTCGCAGCCGCCGCCGATCAGGCTCGTCGGCGAGCCCGGCGACTACCTGGCGGCGGCCTTCGCGGAGGTCGCCCGACCGCACGACGAGATCGCCGCCGCGCCGCGGGACCTGCGCGCGCCCGTGCGCGACCGCCGCGACAGCGGCATCGCCGGCACGATCGCCGCGCTCGTGCACTGCGGCGAGCCCGTGCTCGTCGTCGCCGCCGACGCGACGCTGCGCCTGCGCCACCTGCAGCCGATCCTCGGTGGCTTCGAGCTGTGCTCGCACGAGGCGCTCGCGCGCGATCCCGCGCTGGCCGCGCACGACGCCCACGTCGTCATGCTCGACCCGCCCGCCGGTCCGCTGCGCAGCCTCGGCCGCATGACGCACCTGGCGTGGGGTCAACCTGAGCTACGCTTCGCCGAGCAGATCCATGAGCGTGAGTACGCACTTCGTGCTGCGCTCACCGCGACGTACCGGGCCCTGCGGGTCGCGGGCGAAGCGGCGGGCGAGGAGCTCGAGTTGCTGCTTCGCGGCGACGCGAGGACGCCCCGGCCGGCGGCACTGGCCGGTCGCGTCCTCAGGGTCCTCGCGGAGCTTGCACTCGTCAGCCTCGACCGGGAAGCCGGGGCCCTGACCGTCCCGCCCGCAGAGCGCACGGCGCTCGAGCGGTCGGCGGCGTTCCGGGCCTATCAGCAGCGCTACGAGGACGGCCAGAGATTCCTGAGCGAGGTGACAGCAAAGGCGGCGTGAGGGCTCCGGCCCGGCAACGGGTCGCTGGCGTGCGCCGTTCACCCGTCGACGCGGTCAGCGCCAAGCACCATCCGCAGGTCGAGCGCGCGGACCTGACCGAGCTCGAGCGCAGCCTGCTCTCCGACGTCTTCGCGATCGTCGAGGAGCACGCCGACGCGTCGGCGGTCCAGATCGACCGCACGCAGGTCGAGGCGGCGTTCGTCTTCTCCTGCGAGCACCATGCCGACCAGCGCCGGATGTCGGGCGAGGAGTTCATCGTCCACCCCGTCGGCGTGGCGAAGATCTGCGCGGGGATGCGCCTGGACACCGAGACGCTCTGCGCGGCGCTGCTGCACGACACCGTCGAGGACACGTCGGCGTCGCTTGCCGAGGTGCGCGGCGTCTTCGGCGACGAGGTCGCCAACCTCGTCGACGGCGTCACGAAGCTGACCGGCATCACGTTCCAGTCGCGCGACGAGGCGCAGGCCGAGAACTACCGCAAGATGATGGTCGCGATGGCCAACGACGTGCGGGTCATCCTGATCAAGCTCGCCGACCGCCTGCACAACATGCGCACGATCGGCGCGATGTCCAAGCAGAAGCAGATCGACAAGGCCAAGGAGACGCTCGAGATCTACGCGCCGATCGCCCACCGGCTGGGCATCCACGCGATCAAGTGGGAGCTCGAGGACCTCGCCTTCCAGGCGCTGCACCCGCGCAAGTACACGGAGATCAAGGTCCTCGTCAACCAGCAGCGCGACGAGCGCGAGAACTACGTCGAGAAGGCCGGCGCGTACCTGCAGCGCGAGCTCGAGGCGTTCGGCATCGAGTCGAACATCTCCGGCCGCGCCAAGCACTTCTACTCGATCTACTCGAAGATGACGAAGAAGGGCCGCGAGTTCAACGAGATCTACGACCTCACGGCGATGCGGGTGATCGTCGCGTCCGTGAAGGACTGCTACGCCGCGATCGGCATCGTGCACTCGCTGTGGAAGCCGCTGCCCGGCCGCTTCAAGGACTTCATCGCGATGCCGAAGTTCAACATGTACCAGTCGCTGCACACGACGGTGATCGGGCCCGAGGGCCTGCCGCTGGAGATCCAGATCCGCACCCGCGAGATGCAGGACATGGCCGAGTTCGGCGTCGCCGCGCACTGGATCTACAAGGACGGCGGCGACGGCAAGCCCGGCGCGGTGGGCGCGGGTCCGACGTCCGACGGCGACGCAAAGCTCAACTGGCTGCGCTCGATGCTCGAGTGGCAGGGGGAGACGTCAGATCCCAAGGAGTTCATGGCCGCGCTGAAGGTCGACCTGATCGAGGATGAGGTCTACGTCTTCACGCCCAAGGGCGAGGTCAAGTCGCTGGCGGCCGGCGCGACGCCGCTGGACTTCGCCTACGAGGTCCACACCGACGTCGGCCACCGCTGCGTCGGCGCGAAGGTCAACGGCAAGCTCGTGCCGCTGCACTACGAGCTGAAGTCCGGCGACATCGTCGAGGTGATGACGTCAAACCGCGAGCGCGGACCGTCGCGCGACTGGCTGGCGGTCGTCAAGACGACGCGGGCGCGCAACAAGATCCGGCAGTGGTTCAAGGCCGAGTCGCGCGACGACACCGAGCACACCGGCCGCGAGATCCTCCACGAGCAACTCAAGAAGCAGGGGTTCCCGGCGCAGAAGATCGTCTCCTCGCCGCTGCTGGCCGACGTCATCCGCGAGATGGGCTTCAAGAAGGCCGACGACTTCTACATCGCGCTCGGCGGTGCCAAGGTGTCGGCGAAGGTCGTCGTCAACAAGCTCACCCAGCGCCTCAAGCAGGGCGAGGCGGCCGAGGGCGAGACGCGCACGATGGCCGAGGACCTGCTCTCGACGCGACGCCAGCGCCGCCAGCCGACGAGCAGCTCGACGCAGTACGGCATCGCCGTCGAAGGCGTCGACGACGTCATGCTGCGCCTGGCGAAGTGCTGTCGCCCGGTGCCCGGCGACGCGATCGTGGGCTACATCTCGCTCGGCCGCGGGATCACGATCCACCGCGAGGACTGCCCCAACGCCGCCGCGCTGCGCAAGGACCCCGAGCGCTTCACCGCCGTCCAGTGGGAGGGCGACCACGAGACCTCCTTCAAGGTCGAGCTCCAGGTCGACGCGTGGGATCGCCACCGCCTGCTCGAGGACCTCTCGCGGACGTTCGCCGAGGCCGGCATCAACATCATCGAGGCGCGCTGCGTCGTCTCGCACCCGATGGTGCAGAACTGGTTCGTCGTCGAGGTCGGCGACCTGCAGGTGCTCAAGGCGGCGATCAACCGCCTGCGCAACATCGACTCGGTGTTCGACGCCTACCGCGTCACGCCCGGCGGCGGCTGAGCCGCCGCCGCCGGCGTCTGTTCAATCGTCCAGCGCAGACGTCCGCGTGGCGCAGCGCGCATGCACGCTCGTACCGTGGATCGTCGTCAGCCGCTGGCCCGTCCGCAGTGCAGCGCCGCAGCAGGGGCAGCGACGCGTGCTCGCGGGCGGCCTGGCTGCGGCCAGCTGCTTCTGGATGCGGCTCAGCAGCGTTCCGTGCGCGCCGTCCGCGGGGCGACCGTCTGAGGTCGCGGTACCTCCTCGGTCCTTCAACATCGTCTCTCCCGTCGTTACGTCGAGCCTTCGGGCACGCGCGGTCCGCGCGTGCCTCCGTCGCTGACGGGCTACCCGGAGCACGCGGTCGGGGCACCTCACCTGTGCGGAGAAGCTGCGCGCAGCCGGCCGGCCGCGCGCTACGAGACGACGCCGAGCGCGCCCGGCATGACGCCGAAGACCGCCTCGGTGACGTCGCCGATGTGGTCGCCGTCGACGTGCAGCGCGATCGCGCGTCCGTCTGCGGACACGCAGCGCAGCGCGCTGACGTCGCGGAAGTCGAGGATCTGGCGGTGGCCGACGATCGAGCGCTTGGAGGACAGCAGCCGCCGCGCGATGCCGGGGATGTCCTGCGCTGAGACGCCGCGCAGCGCGACCCCGGCGAGCGTGCCGGTCTGCAATCCCGCCCCTTCGGCGATGTAGATCGGCTTGTCGTCGAGGTAGGTGAACTGCTCGCCGTTCTGCACGAGCGTCGTGATCGCGTGGTCGATGCGGCCGTCGATGTGGACGTCCATCCGCGGCGGGTTGCGCACGTACTCGCGCAGGACCGTCTCGACGGCCGCATAGACGAAGAAGTACTCGCGCAGGCGGTGGCGCTTGAGGCCGGGCGAGCGCTCGATGCGCTTGACGACGCTGGCGTCCAGGCCGAAGCCGCTGGAGTACGTGAAGGCGCGCCCGTTGGCGGTGCCGAGATCGATCCGCCGCGGATTGAAGTGGTCGGCCATCGTGAGCAGGTGCTCGGTCGCGTCGACGATGTCGCCGGGGATGCCGAGCATCTTGCACAGCACGTTCGTCGCGCCGCCCGGCAGGCAGGTCAACGGCGTCGCGCAGCCGGCGAGGCCGTTGGCGACCTCGTTGGCGGTGCCGTCGCCGCCGAAGGAGACGACGACGTCGTAGCCCTCCCGCGCGGCCTCGCGGCACAGCGCGGTCGCGTGCCCGCGCGCCTGCGTGTCGATCGCCTCGACCTCGTAGCGGCCGTGCAGCGCCGCCACGACGAGGTTGCGCAGCCGCGCCGACATCGTCGTCGCGTACGGGTTGACGACGACGAGCATCCGCTTGCGCTGCGTCGGCGCGCTGAGCGTGGCGGCCTCGGCGAGGCGTTCGAGCGGCTCGAGGCTCATGCGGAACGACCTAGAGCCAGCCGCGGTTGCGGAAGAACCACAGCATCCCGAGCAGCAGCGCGACCATCGATACCACGACGATCCAGAACGCGTGCAGCGAGCCCTCGCCGGGCACGCGGACGTTCATCCCGAAGATGCTCGCGACGAGCGTCAGCGGCAGCACGACGACGCTGATCGCCGTCAGCGCCTTGAGGATGTCGTTGACGCGATGCGACAGGACCGACTCGTTCGTCGACTCGAGGCCCTCGACGACCTCCTTGAAGTTCTCGAGCATGTCCCAGATCCGCTCGGACGCGTCGTTGATGTCGTCGAAGTAGATGTCCAGCCCCTCGGGGATGTAGCGCTTCGTGCGCTCGAGGTCCTGCAGCGCGGTGCGCTGCGGGCGGACGATCTTGCGAAAGTTGATGATCTCCTGCTTGACGTTGGAGATGTCGCGCACGATCTCGCCCGAGCGGCCCTCGAAGATCTCGTCTTCGAGCACCTCGAGCTTGTTGCCCATCTTGGCGAGCATCGGGAACGACGCGTCGACGCAGTCGTCGACGATCTTGTAGAGCAGGTAGCCGGGGCCCTTGGCGAACAGCGAGTCGCGGGTGTCCTCGCGCGTCTTGCAGCGCTCGAAGAGGTACTCCAGCGGCTGGATCGGCTCGTTCGGCAGCGTGATGACGAAGTCGGGCCCGACGAAGATGTCGAGCTCGGCGGCGTTCAGGCGCCCGACGGCCTTGTCGAAGCGGGGAAAATGCAGGACGACGAAGAGATAGTCGTCGTACTCGTCGACCTTCGGGCGCTGGTTGCGCGAGTAGACGTCCTCGTAGTCGAGCGCGTGGAACTCGAAGTGCTCCTCCAGCCACGTCCTGTCGGCCGGGCGCGGCCGCTCGATGTGGATCCAGCGCAGCCCTTCGGCCTCGACGACCTCGATGTTCGGCGTCTCGGCCTCTGCCTCCGGCGGCCGGGTGGCGCGCCCGCGACCGCGTACGGGGCGTCCGAACCGTGGCTTTGGAAGGTTGGGCATGGTTGATATTGTGCCTCGCCAGAGCTGGACACATCCAGAGGGGTGGAGGGACAGGCCCTATGAAGCCCCGGCAACCAACCCGCTGTTCGCGGGAAACGGTGCCAATTCCTGTCAGATGTGGCACAGGCCCCAAGCCTTCGCCACAGGACACGCACGGCGAATAGGGAGTCTCATGGCGGCCAAGCAGCTGAAGTGCAGGGAATGCGGTACCGAGTACCCGTTGGAGGCACGCTACGTGTGCTCGCAATGCTTCGGTCCGCTGGAGGTCGGCTACGACCACGAGCGCTACGCCGACGTCGACGCCGTGCGACGGCGCATCCAGGGCGGGCCGCAGAACATCTGGCGCTACCACGACTTCCTGCCGCTGGCGGGCCCGCAGCCGCGGACGCGCACGGGCCTGCCCGCCGGCTGCACGCCGCTGATCCGCGCCGACCGGCTCGCCGCGCGTCTCGGTCTCGGCGAGGTCTGGGTCAAGAACGACGCCGCCAACCCGACGCACTCCTTCAAGGACCGCGTCGTCTCGGTCGCCGCGACGCGCGCCCGTGAGCTCGGCTTCGACACGCTCGCGTGCGCATCGACGGGCAACCTCGCCAACTCGGTCGCCGCCCATGGCGCCGCGCTGGGGATGGAGTCCTACGTGCTGATCCCGGCCGACCTCGAGGAGCAGAAGGTGCTCGCGACCGGCGTCTACGGCACGAACCTCGTCAAGGTCCGCGGCAATTACGACGACGTCAACCGCCTCTGCACCGAGCTGTCGGGCGACCGCGAGAACTGGGCCTTCGTGAACATCAACATGCGCCCCTACTACGCCGAGGGCTCCAAGACCGTGGCCTACGAGATCGCCGAGCAGCTCGGCTGGGAGATCCCCGACCGCGTCGTCGTGCCGATCGCCTCGGGCTCGCTGTTCACGAAGATCGGCAAGGGCTTTGCGGAGTTCATCGATGTCGGCCTGATCGACGGCGACGTGCCGACGATGAACGGCGCGCAGGCGACGGGCTGCTCGCCGGTCGCGACCGCGTTCCGCGACGGGCACGACTTCTGCCGCCCGGTGAAGCCCAAGACGATCGCCAAGTCGCTGGCGATCGGCAACCCCGCCGACGGGCCCTACGCGCTCGACCTCGCGCGGGCGACGGGCGGCTCGATCGACATGGTCAACGACCAGGAGATCCGCGCCGGCATCCGCCTGCTCGCCGAGACGACCGGCATCTTCACCGAGACGGCGGGCGGCGTCACGACGGCGGTGCTGCAGAAGCTTGCCGAGACGGGCCAGATCGGCGCGGACGAGCGCGTCGTGATCGTCATCACCGGCGAGGGCCTGAAGACGCTCGACGCCGTGCGCGATTCCTTCATGTCCTACGAGGTCGATCCGAGCATCGAGTCCTTCGAGGAAGCGTTCGCCGAGCCGGTGACGTTCTGATGTCGATCACGGTCAAGCTGCCCACGCAGCTGCGCGACACGGTCGGCGGCGCCAGCTCGATCCAGGCCGAGGGCGCGACGGTCGGCGAGGCGCTGGAGTCGGTCTTCACCCAGCACGGCGAGCTGCGCGAGCGGCTCTACCTGGACGGCGATCTGCGCCGCTTCGTCAACGTCTACCTCGGCGGCGAGGACATCCGCTTCCTCGACGGCCTTCAGACGGCGCTGCCCGACGGTTCGGAGCTGACGATCCTGCCGGCCGTCGCCGGCGGTTAGTGGCCGGCGAGCGCTCGCAACCGGTCGGCAGTGGCTTGCTGAGCGTCGTCCGGGGCTGGGCACGCCGCTGCGCGGCGCCGCAGGGGCGAGGATCTGATTTCGCCGCTGTTGAATCCTTGTTCGGGCTGCGCGGGTCTGAGCACGCAGATGGCGACAAGACAAGGGGTTTCATGCACCAGACCAAGACGACGACGTCCAAGCACGTTCACGGTCCGACGCGATGGGCGCTGGCCGCACTCGCTGTCGGCGCACTGCTGGCGCCGGCCGTCGCTTCGGCGGTGACCGAGAACCAGACGCTGTCAGGGACGGGTATCAGTCGCCTGCCCGACGACACGCGTCGACTGACCGTCACCGCGGAGTCGACGAGCGGCGGGGCGACGGATGGCCGGGTGACGTTCGCGCACGACAACGATCCCAACGGCATCTCGCGGTTCAAGGGCACCGTCTCGTGCCTACGGGTCACCGGGTCGGTCGCGGAGATCTCCGGCACGGTCACCAAGGGTGAAACGGCCGCCGGCGTGGTTCTCACCGGGAGGCAGTTCGCGGTCACCATCACGCTCGGCCAGCGCCAAGCGTTCTCCCTTCCCCGCTTCGCTGCGACGATCGACCCGTGCAGCGGCGGCCGCCCGGAGACGGTGGCGGTCGATCACGGACGCTTCATGACCCGCTGAGCTGACGAACCCGCGTCGCGTCCTTGCGCGTCGCGTCGGCAGGGGCTACGCGCGTGGCAACCGATGGGCTTGGCAAGCCCCCGACCAGCCGATCGGATGCTGCCGGGTCGAGCTGACCGGCCGGCACGCGTTCGACCCGCAGCCGTAGCCGTCGCGCCGGACGGGCACACTGTCGGTGTGCCCGCCCGCGACCGGCTCGACGAGTACAAACGCAAGCGCGATCCGCAGCGCACGCCCGAGCCGCCGGGCGACGGCGACGCGAACGGCGGCGGCGGCAACCGCTACGTCGTCCAGGAGCACCACGCCACGCGCCTGCACTGGGACCTGCGCCTCGAGCACGGCGGCGTCGCCGCCTCGTGGGCGGTGCCCAACGGGATTCCCGAGGACCCCAGCGAGAACCGGCTCGCGGTCCGCACGGAGGACCATCCGCTCGAGTACCTCGACTTCGAGGGCGAGATCCCGAAGGGCGAGTACGGCGCCGGCACGATGCGAATCTGGGATCGCGGCACGTACGAGACGCACAAGTTCGACGACGACAAGGTCGAGGTCACGTTCCACGGCGAGCGCCTCAACGGCCGCTACGGCCTCTTTCCGCTGCACAAGCGCAAGGGCGAGCCGGCGGGCAAGGACTGGATGATCCACCGCATGGATCCCGCCGACGATCCGACGCGCGAGCCGATGCCGCCGCGGATCTCGCCGATGCTCGCCAAGGCGGCCAAGCAGTTGCCGCCCGACGACGACGACTGGGCGTATGAGATCAAGTGGGACGGCGTGCGGGCGATCGCCTACTCCGAGCCGGGCCGGATCCGCTTCGAGAGCCGCAACCACAACGACATCACGCACGCCTATCCCGAGCTGAAGGCCTTCAACAGGGCGCTCAGCTCGCACCGCGCGGTCCTCGACGGTGAGATCGTCGCCTTCGAGGAATCCGATTCCCACCCGCCCCGCCCCAACTTCGGCCGCCTGCAGGGCCGTATGCACATCGCCACCGAGGCTGCCGCGCGGCGGCGGATGAAGGAGACGCCCGTCGCCTACATCGTCTTCGACCTGCTGTGGCTCGACGGCCACTCGCTGATGGATCAGCCCTACGAGGAGCGCCGCGCACGGCTGGCGCAACTCGAGCTGCAGGGCCCGCACTGGCAGACGCCCGACCACGTCGTCGGCAACGGCGCCGCGGTGCTCGAGGCCAGCCGGGCGAGCGGCCTGGAGGGCGTCGTCGCCAAGCGGCTGGACAGCCCGTACCTGCCCGGCCGGCGCTCGCCCTGCTGGCTGAAGGCCAGGAATGTGCTGCGCGAGGACGTCGTCGTGGGCGGCTGGGTGCCGGGCGAGGGCAAGCGCCGCGACCGCATCGGAGCGCTGCTCGTGGGCGTGCCCGAGGCCGGGCGGCTGCGCTACGCCGGCCGCGTCGGCACGGGCTTCAGCGCGGCCGAACTGGAGCGCCTGCCGAAGGTCCTGCAGCAGCGTCCGGACTCACCGTTCGCCGACGGCGACCCGGCGCCGCCGCGCAACGCGATCTTCGTCGAGCCGACGCGCGTCGCCGAGGTCGAGTTCACGGAGTGGACGTCGGACGGCGTCCTGCGCCATCCGTCCTACAAGGGACTGCGCGAGGAGGCGCCGGCGGCCGCCTTCCTCGACGCCGGCAAGCCGGTCCGCGACGGCATCGAGGTGCGCGTCGCCGACCGCACGCTGAGGGTCACGAACCTCGACAAGGTCATGTATCCGGCGGTCGGCTTCACGAAGCGCGACGTGATCGACTACTACGTCGCGATCGCGCCGGCGATCCTGCCGCACCTCGAGCGGCGGCCGCTGACGCGCGTGCGGTTTCCCAACGGCGTCGACGGCAAGAGCTTCTTCGAGAAGCAATGCCCGTCGCACCGCCCCGACTGGGTCGGGGTCGCGCCGGTGGAGCTGTCGGACAAGATCGTCGAGTTCTGCGTCTGCGACGAGCTGCCGGCGCTCGTCTGGCTGGCCAACCTCGCGGCGCTGGAGCTGCACCCGCAACTGCACCGCGCCGAGGACCTCGGCCGCCCGACGATGATGGTCTTCGACCTCGACCCGGGACCGCCCGCCACGATCGTCGAGTGCTGCCGCGTCGGACTGTGGCTGCAGGGGATGTTCGAGAACCTCGGGCTGCAGTCGTTCGCCAAGACGTCGGGCTCCAAGGGCCTGCAGGTCTACGTGCCGCTCAACGCTGCGCGCGCCACGTACGCGGCGACGAAGGGCTTCGCGCTCGCCGTCGCCGAGCTGCTGGAGGCATCAGAGCCCGAGCTCGTCGTGTCGCGCATGAGCAAGCAGCTGCGCGCGGGCAAGGTCTTCATCGACTACAGCCAGAACGACCGCCACAAGACGACGGTCTGCGTGTACTCGCTGCGCGCCCGCGACCGGCCGACGGTTTCGACGCCCGTGACGTGGGACGAGGTGCGCGCATGCCTGGACAGCGGCGACGCGGGCGACCTCGTTTTCGATGCGCGCCAGGCCGTCGAGCGCTTCGCCGAGCACGGCGACCTGCACGCCCCTGTCCTGTCGATCGTGCAGGAGATCCCCTCGCTGGGTTAGATTCCGCTGATGGATCCAGATCGGCTTCGAGCAATCCCCGTGTTCGCCTCGCTCGACGAGGAGACGCTGCGCGCGATCGCGACGTTCGCGACGGAGTCCTCCGTGCCGGCGGGAAAGCACCTCGTCAAGGAGGGCGACTACGCCTACGAGTTCATGGCGATCGAGCAGGGCGAGGCCGACGTCATGAAGGGCGCCGAGAAGGTCGCGACGCTCACGGCGGGCGACTTCTTCGGCGAGATCGCGGTGCTCGAGAAGACGCTGCGCACGGCATCCGTCGTGGCGACGACGCCGATGCGGCTCGTGACGCTCTCGCACTGGGATCTCAAGCGGGTCGGCGACGACGCGATCGAGCAGATCCGCGCGACGCTCGAGGAGCGCAAGCGCAACGCCTGACGGCTGGGATAGCCTGCGCGCTCAGTGACGCAGCCCCAGATGCCAGCGCTCGAGGGAGTCGAGCATCGCTACGTCGATGTCCGCGGGGCGCGCCTGCACGTCGCCGAGCTCGGCGAGCCCGGCGGCCCGCCCGTGCTGCTGCTGCACGGCTGGCCGCAGCACTGGTACTCGTGGCGCTCGCTGATGCCGCTGCTGGCCGACCGCCACCGCGTCCTCGCGCTCGACCTGCGCGGATTCGGCTGGAGCGAGGCGACGCCGCGCGGTTACCGCAAGGAGCAGCTCGCCGACGATGTCGCCGGCGTGCTCGATGCGCTCCAGATCGACCGCGTCAACCTCGTCGGCCACGACTGGGGCGGCGTCGTCGGCTTCCTCGTGTGCCTGAACCACAGCGACCGCGTCGAGCGCTACGTGCCGATGAACACCGGCCACGTCTGGCCGACGCTGCGCCTCAAGGGTGTGCCCAAGCAGCTCGCTGCGATGGCCTATCAGGGGTTGCTCGCCAGCCCCGGCGTCGGGCGCCGGATCAACGCGTCGCCGCGGATCGTCGGCAAGGTCATGGGCGCGATCTCGGCGAACACCGACGAGGTCCTGCCGCAGTACCGCGAGCACTTCGCTCCGTGCATGCGCGACAAGGCGCATGCGCGGGCGGCGTCGCAGGTCTACCGCACATTCCAGCTCTACGAGTATCCGAAGTGGGTGCGCGGCCTCTACGGCGAGCGCCGGCTGGCGACGCCGACGATGTGGCTGCACGGCCTCAGCGACCCGTTCTTCACGCCGGGCATGTTCAAGGACATCGTCGACCACGCCGACGACGTGCGGATCGAGTACCTCGAGGGGTGCGGCCACTTCCCCGCCGAGGAGTGCCCGCAGCTCGTCGCCGAGCACCTGCGCTCGTTCTTCTAGTTCCCCGACGCACGGCCGCGCGCGCCTGCGATGAAAGGACGAGGACGGCACCGACGTTGATCACGCAGCGCGACGCGCATGGTCGCCGACGCGCCCGCAGAACGACGCAAGAGCTGTATGGCGAACAACCGCAATCCGGGATGACGGCGTGCCGCGGCAGGAGCACGGCAGCTACTGTCGGGTAGACGTGAGCTCATGAGCCGCAAGGACATCATCAGCCTGTGCATCGTGGTCGCGGCGATCGCGATCGCGGTGACGGTCCCGCTCGTCGCCGACGACCCCGCGGCGCCGACGCCGACGCCCGCGCAGATCGGCGCGGACGCAACGGGCGACACGTTCACGGCGTCGGGCGAGACGACGCCGGCGACGCCGGTCGTCGAGCCGCCGGCGCCACCCGCGTCGACGCCGCCGGCCGCGAGCGAAAAGCGCAGCGCCAGCGAGCGTCGCGCGCGTCGCGCCGAGCAGCGTCGCGAGCGCGAGCGGCGGGCGCGGTCGCTGCGCTACCGGCGCGCTCGCGCGGCGATCGAAGCCCGCCGGCGGGCGCGTGCGCGCCGCGCCGCCGCCGCGAAGGCGCGCCGCGAGCAGGCCCGGCCCGTGCCGCCGCCCGCGGTCGTCGTCGCGCCTGCGCCTGCGCCCCCGCCGCCACCGCCGCCGGTTTCGCGGCCACGACCGCCTGCTCCTCCACCGCCGCCGCCGCCACCACCGCCACCACCGGGCACGCCGTTCGACGACTCCGGTTGACGCTCGACGCTCGGCCGCCGCTCAGGGACAGGGGACCGGGCGCAGCGCGACGCCGGCCACGCAGCCGTCGTTGCGCCTCGGCGGCCGCCTGCTGTGGATCTTGAAGCTCGTGAACTTGCCCGTGTGCCCTGCCCCGACGACGTACACGCGCAGCAGCACGCCGGCGCGGAACGAGCGCTCGAAGCCGCGCACGTGGATCGTGCGGACACGGCCGCGCCGGCCCGGGATGCGGGCGACACGCCGCTTGTAGGGACAGCGCCGCGACGCGCCGACGCAGCGGCTGACGACGTAGCTGCCGACGGCCGCGCGCACGGTCAGCCGCGAAACCTTCGCGCCGCGCGGCGTCGTGCGGCCGACGATGCGGATGATCGGAAATGGGGTCAGCAGCGGCAGCGGCGAGGACGCGGTCAGCGGTGGCGGCGTCGTCGTCGGCGGGGCGGCCGTCGTCGTCGGGAGCGGGTACTGCTGCCCGCCGGCGCCGCTGGGGACGACGGCCCATGCCAGCAACGCTCCGGCGACGGCGACCGGCGCCAAGCGCGCCGTCGAACTCGCGCGCGCCCCGCGGCCGCCGGATCTCGTGCCTGGCCACATGCGCATCTCCGAGGCTATACCCGGCGATGCGAAGCGTCGATCGCGCGCGCCGGGACCGTCGACCGCTCGCGGAGCGGTGCGGGCAGCGCCGTCAGGCCGCCGTGCGGTACGCGCCCGACAGGATTCGAACCTGTGACCTCCGCCTCCGGAGGGCGGCGCTCTATCCAGCTGAGCTACGGGCGCGTGCGGGTCGAAGGCTACAAGGCCGCGACCGCGGCGGCACGACGTGCCGCCCGGCCCCGGCGGCGCAGGGCCAGCGTGACGCGGATGCCCTCCAGCGAGATCAGCAGCGTCATCTTCGACGTCCCCGCGACGCGCTCGGAGAAGACGAACGGCACCTCCTCGATCCGCACCCCGCCGAGATAAGCACGCTGCGTCGTCTCGACCTGGAACGCGTAGCCGGCGCTGAGCAGCTCGTCGATGTCGATCGCGCGCAACGTGTCGGCGCGCCACATCTTCAAGCCGCCGCTGATGTCGCTGAACGGCAGGCCGAGCGCCAGGCGCGCGGCGCTGCACCCGACGCGGCTCAGCGCCAGGCGCGTCGCGCTCCAGCCGTCGGTGCCGCCGCCCGGCAGGTAGCGCGATCCGAGCACGAGCCCGGCGTCGCGCTGCAGCAGCACCGCGCGCATCTCGGCGAGCTTCTCGGGCGGGTGCGAGAGGTCGCAGTCCATCTGGCCGACGATCGCGTAGCCACGCTGCAGACACCAGTGAAAGCCCGCGCGGTAGGCCATCCCGAGGCCGTCCTTGTCGGCGCGGTGCAGCACGTGCATCCAGGGCCGCGTCGCCGCCAGCCGCTCGGCGAGCTCGCCCGTGCCGTCCGGCGAGTTGTCGTCGACGATCAGCAGCTCCATGCCGGTCGGCGCGAAGCGCTCGAGCAGCAGCGGCAGGCACTCGCGCTCGTCGTAGGTCGGGACGACGACGATCGTGCGCGCGTCGACGGCGAGCTCGCCGGCCGGGCTCGCGACGCGCAGGCACACCGCATCGCAGGGCGCGACGAGCCGGCGCTGCGCGATCGTCGCGATCGCGCGAACGTGCCTGTGGGCCCAGCGGCGCGCCGACCTCGTCTGCTGCTCGAGCGGAACCATGTTGCCTCCCAGATCGACCGTGTTGACCACTGGTCAGCAAGACACCGCGACGGCCGCGCTGTTACACCGGGCCGACCTGCGACGTGCAGAAGGCGCAGCGGGTCGCCGCGATCGGGATGTCGCTCACGCAGTGCGGGCACGCGCGCGTCTCGACGTCGACGGCGGGCGCGGGCTGGAAGCGGGCCATCAGCGCGTTGACCGGCTTGACGACGAAGAAGAAGATCACCGCGGCGATGATCAAGAACGCGATCAGCGCGTTGAGGAACTCGCCGTACAAAAACCTGCTGCCGTTGATCTCGAATGTCAGCCCGGCGAAGTCCGGCTGACCGCCGATCGCCGCGATCAGCGGAGTGATCAGGCTCTTGACGAAGACCGTCACGAGCGCGCCGAAGGCGGTGCCGATGACGACGGCCACGGCCAGGTCGACGAGGTTGCCTCGCAGGATGAACTCGCGGAATTCCTTCACCATCGTGACGGCCTCCTTGTTCCTGGATGACGCGGCGGTCTGCGGAGGGAACCTAACGCGCCCGCAGTACCCTCGCCAGCATGGATCTGTCGCTGTTCTTCGCGGGGACCGCGGGCTCGGTGCCGTCGGCGCGCCGCGGTCTGCCGGCGCTGCTCGTGCGCCGCGGCGCGGAGCGGATCCTGATCGACTGCGGTGAGGGCACGCAGCGCCAGCTCGTCAAGTCGGTCGGCCTCACCGACCTGACGGACATCTTCCTCACGCACCTGCATGCCGACCACTGGCTCGGGCTGCCGGGGATGCTGAAGAGCTTCGAGCTGCGCGACCGCGACAGGCCGCTGACCGTCCACGGCCCGCCCGGCACGAGCGCGCTGATGGAGCGCATGCGACCGATCTACGGCCGCCCGCGCTACGGGCTGACGATCCGCGACCTCGAGCTCGGCGAGGTCGTCCGCCGCGACGACCTCGAGATCGTCCCGATCGCCGTCCGCCACCGTACGACCGCCTACGGCTACGCGCTCGTCGAGGACACGCGGCCCGGACGCCTGGACGCCGACCTCGCGACGCGTCTCGGCGTCACGCCGGGCCCCGACTTCGGGCGCCTGCAGCGCGGCGAGACCGTCGGCGGGGTGTCGCCCGCGCAGGTCGTCGGGCAGGCGCGCCGCGGTCGCAAGGTCGTCGTCACCGGCGACACCGCGCCGACGGACGCCGTCGTGATCGCCGCGCACCGCGCCGACGTGCTCGTCCACGAGGCGACGTTCGCCGACGAGGACGCCGACCGCGCCGCCGCGACCGGCCACAGCACGGCGCGCCAGGCGGCGCAGATCGCCGCCGACGCCGAGGTCCGCCTGCTCGCGCTGACGCACCTCTCCTCGCGCTACGCCGGGCACGAGATCCGCGACGAGGCGCGCGCGGTCTTCGCCGCCACGGAGGTCCCGCGCGACTTCGACACGATCGAGATCCCGCTGCCCGAGCGCGGCGAGCCCGAGCTCGTCCGCTGGGAGCCGCCGCAGCGCCGGAGGCCCGGCGACGCGGCCACGGCGGCGCTGCAATAGCGGGCCGAGGATCCGCGCGGAGATCGCCGCCACGCGGCGCTCAGCCGCCGCGCGGCAGCTCGATCCAGACGTCGGCGCCGCCGCCCGCCGCGTTGGCGGCCCGCGCGCGGCCGCCGTGCGCCCGCGCGACGGACTGCACGATCGCCAGGCCGAGGCCGCTGCCGCCGCGCGCGCGGGCGGGGTCGGCGCGCGTGAAGCGGTCAAAGGCGCGCGCCAGAAACGTTTCCGGGAAGCCGGGGCCGTCGTCGCAGACGTGCAGCTCGAGACGGCCGCCCGACGTCCGCGCGCTGAGCTGCACGGTCCCGCCGCCGTGGATCAGGGCGTTGTCGACGAGGTTGTCGAGCGCCTGCTCGACGCGCCGCCGGTCGGCGTGCAGGCGCGCGCCCTCGCCGGCGTCGACGACGAGCTCGCGACCGGCATCGCCCGCGCGCGCGGCGAAGCGGCGCCGGACGCCGTCGAGCAGCTCGCCGGCGCCGACGTCGGCGGGCACGAGCTGCAGCCCCTCGCGGCGATCGGCCTGGGCGATGACGAGCAGCGCGTCGGCGAGCTGGGCGACGCGATCTGCCTCCTCGGCGGCGGAGCGCAGCGCGTCGCGCAGCTCGTCCTGCGAGCGGCCCGCGCGCAGCGCGAGTTCGAGCTCGGTCTTGAGGATCGCCAGCGGCGTGCGCAGCTCGTGGCCGGCGTCGGCGACGAAGTCGCGCTCGCGCTCGAAGCTCTGCTCGAGACGGGCGAGCATCCCGTTGAGGGTCGCGCCGAGGCGGCCGAGCTCGTCGTCGGCGCGCCCGACCGGCAGCCGCTCGCCGTCGGCGGCGGCGGTGATCGCCGCCGCGGCGCGGCGCATCTGCTCGACGGGCCGCAGCGCCGCCGTCGCCACGCCGAAGCCGGCGAGCGACGCGAGCGCGAGCGCGGCCGCGCCGCCGAGCGCGAGCAGCAGCGCGAGGCTGTCGAGCGCGTCCGCGCGGTCGTCGGTCGCGGTCGCGACGACGAGCACGTGCGGACGGCCGCCTGACTCGACGCGCGTCGCGAGCAGCCGCAGCGGCTCTCCGGGCTCGACCGGACTGTCGCGATCGACGACGAGCGAGCCGTGCGTCACGCTGCGCTGCTGCGCGCGCGAGAGCAGCGGCTGGGTCAGGTTCGCCGGCGTCGCGGCTCGCACCGCGCCGGCGCCGTCGATGATCTGGGCGAGGCTCTCGCCCCGCTCGACGAGCCGGCCGGCGCCGTCCGGGAGCTGCAGGCCGCGGTCGCCGAGCGCCGGGCGGATGTCGTCGGCCCGGGCCCGCAGGCCCTGGTCGATCGTGGTGTCGAGCTGATGCTCGAAGCGCGTGTGCACGGCGACCCCGATCGCGAGCAGCACGACCGCCATCACGCCCGCGAACGCGACCGTGACGCGCAGCCGGATCGGCAGCCGGCTCACCACTCCCGCAGCCGGTAGCCCGCGCCGCGGACCGTCTGCAGCGAGCTGGCGCCGAACGGGCGGTCGATCTTGTCGCGCAGGTAGCGCACGTAGACGTCGACGACGTTCGAGCGGTTCTCGTAGTCGTGATCCCACGCGCTCTCGAGCAGCTGGTAGCGCGACAGCACCCGCCCGGGACGGCGCATGAACGTCTCCAGCAGCGCGAACTCCTTCGCCGACAGCGCGATCTCGGCCTCGCCGCGCCAGACCTGGTGCGTCGCCGGGTCCAGGCGCAGGTCACCGACCGACAGCACCGCGGGAGCCTCGACCGGTCCGCGGCGCGCGAGCGCGCGCAGGCGCGCGAGCAGTTCGGCGAACGAGAACGGCTTGACGAGGTAGTCGTCGGCGCCGCCGTCCAGGCCGGCCACGCGGTCCTCGACGCCGTCGCGCGCGGTCAGCATCAAGACCGGCGACCAGACCCGCTCGCCGCGCAGCCGCCTGCAGGTCTCGAAGCCGTCGATCCCCGGCAGCATGACGTCGAGCACGATCGCGTCGTAGTCGGTCGACTGCGCCATCCACAGCGCGTCCTCGCCGTTCACCGCGACGTCGGCCGCAAGACCCTCCTCGCGCAGGCCGCGGCGGATGAGGCCCGCCATCTTGACCTCGTCCTCGACGACCAGCACGCGCATCGTCGGCGCAGCCTCGCAGAGATCGGATGAGGGCGAGATGAGAACGGCGAGGGCCCGGCCGGGAGCCGGGCCCTCAGGGCCGCAGACCGGTGACCGCGGGCCGGCTACTCGTCGCCCGCGTCGCGCTGGTCGTCGCGATCGTCCTCGTCGCCGTCGACCGCGACGAGCTCGTAGCTCGCGCCCAGACGCACGTCCACGGTCGAGCCGTCGGGCCGGGTGACCTCGACCTCCCAGGTCGCGCCCTTCTCACCGTCGCGCTCGACGGCGTTGACCGCGCCGCCCCCGGTGACCTCCAGCGCGGCGGCCTTCGCCTTGTCGGCGCCGGCACCGGTCGCCGGCCGCTCGCCGTCGCCACCGCCGCTGGCCTGCACGTACGCTGCCGCGCCGAGGCCGAGGACGGCGAGCGCCGCGCCGCCGGCGAGCGCCCTCCTGATCGTGTCGGGCATCGTCATCGCTCCTGTTTCGGGGACCGTCGGGCGCACGCTAGGCGGCGCCGATGAGCTGGCCGTGAGAGGGCGCTCACGACCGGCCGCGCGAATAGCGCACGAGCTCGGCGCGCCCGCCGTCACCGTCGGTGTGGATGCTCAGCACCGGGCCGACGCCGCGGGCGTAGAACTTCAGCTCCTGCACGCGCGGCTGCAGCGGCACGAGATCGCGGGTCATGAGGACGCGGCGAAACCAGCCCGCCGGGACCTCGACCTGCTCCTCGCCGACGGACACGATCGCGCCGCTGTCCTCGGCCTCGCCCGCAAGGTACTCCTGGCGGTAGGACATGCCGACCTTCGGCCGTGCCGGCATCGCGATCCCCGGCTGCGCGCCGCCGACGCCCGCCTCGAAGGACCCGGCGCGGCTGACGACCCTGCCGTTGCGGTACTCGGCCGTGTCCTCGCCGAGGTACCACACGTTGCCGGCGGCGTCCTGCGCGTACCAGTCGTCGGTCGCCTCGACGGTCCTGCCGTCCTGCGTCGCGACGTCGCGCACGACGCGCGCCGTGATGCCGTTGGCGATGCGCTTCGTGCGGCGCGTGACCGTCACCTCGACGCGCTGGCGCGCCCCGGTCGTGTCGGTCTCGCGGTAGACCCAGCGGCTGCCGGGCCGCATCGGCCAGTAGGGGTTGTCGATCCGCGTCGTGAACTGCGCCGGATCGAGGGTCACCGGCTCGCTGCCCCGCGGCAGGCCGCCGGGCGCCGCCACGGCGACGGCCGCCGTCAGCGCCGCGACGGCACAGCAGCCCGCCGCCGCGACGCGTCCTCGCATGTGTGTGGTCATGGCAGCGGTTGTAGATCCGGCAGATGAGCGACGGATGAGCGCTGCGACAATCTCTCGCAACGACCGGGCTCGGCGGTCGGCCGCGGCCCACGGCGACGCGCTGTGATGTCAGGCTGCGCGGCGGACGAGCGGCCGCGGCCGCTGCTAGCCTCACAAGCAGCAGACCGCGCCTTTAACCCGGTCCCGTGAGGCCAGGAAGGACACACATGCCAGACCCCAAGGTCGTCCTCGACGGCGAGACCATGCGGCGCGCGCTCGCGCGCATCGCGCACGAGATCGTGGAGAACGCGGGCGAGCCCGAGCAGCTCGCCGTCGTCGGCATCCACCGCCGCGGCGCGGTCCTCGCCGCGCGCCTGCACGAGCTGCTCGCCGAGCTGCACGGGGTCGAGATCCCGCTCGGCGACCTCGACATCGCGTTCTACCGCGATGACGTGACGCTGCGCGGCGGCACGCCGATCGTCCACTCCACGCACCTGGACTTCGACATCGACGGGCGCACGATCGTCATCGTCGACGACGTCCTGTTCACCGGACGCACCGTTCGCGCCGCGATCGACGCGCTGTTCGACTACGGCCGTCCCAAGCGCGTCCAGCTCGCCGTGCTCGCCGACCGCGGTCACCGCGAGCTGCCGCTGCGCCCCGACTACGTCGGCAAGAACCTGCCGTCGGCGCGCAGCGAGCGCGTCTACGTGCGCGTCGCCGAGCTCGACGGCGAGGATTGCGTGACGATCGATGAGTACGAGGGGGCCAAGGTATGAGGCATCTGCTCTCGATCGAGGACCTGACCCGCGACGACATCGAGCGCATCCTCGACCGTGCCGCGGCCTTCGAGGAGGTGTCGCACCGCGACATCAAGAAGGTCCCGGCACTGCGCGGCCGCACCGTCCTGAACCTCTTCTACGAGGCCTCGACGCGCACGCGCTCGTCCTTCGAGCTCGCCGCCAAGCGGCTGAGCGCGGACGTCGTGAACTTCGCCGCCAGCGGCTCGAGCGTCGAGAAGGGCGAGTCGCTGAAGGACACGGTCCTGACGCTCGTCGCGCACTCGCCCGACGCGATCGTCATCCGCACCCCGTACGCCGGCGCCGCGGCGCTCGTCGCGAGCTGGACGACGGCGGCGATCGTCAACGCCGGCGACGGCAAGCACGAGCACCCGACGCAGGCGCTGCTGGACGTCCACACGCTGCGCCAGAAGCTCGGCTCGCTCGAGGGCCGCAACATCTGGATCGTCGGCGACGTCGCCCACTCGCGCGTCGCCCGCTCGAACATCCTCGCGTTCCGCACGATGGGGGCCGACGTCACGGTCTGCGGGCCGCCGACGCTGATCCCGCGCGGGATCGAGACGCTCGGCTGCGAGGTCCGCTACGACCTCGGCGACCTGCGCGAGGCCGACGTCGTCTACGCGCTGCGGATGCAGCACGAGCGGATGGACCGAGAACTTCGTGCCGAGCCTGCGCGAGTACGCCGCCGACTTACCAGATCAACGGCCGCCGGCTCGGCCCGCGCCAGGTGCTCATGCATCCCGGCCCGGTCAACCGCGGCGTCGAGCTCTCCGGGGAGGTGGTCGACTCGCCGCAGGCGGTCATCACGATGCAGGTGAAGTCCGGCGTCGTCGTCCGCATGGCCGTCCTCTACGAGGTCCTGGCGGGCACGCGCGACGACCGCAGCGCGCCGCGGCCGACGAACCGCAGCTCGCATGACCCCGCACGAGCCTCGGCGACCGGCGCCAGACGGGCGTCCGCCTCGTCAGCGCGCCCGCGCGGCAGGCCGATCTGCTGCTGCGAAACGTCCATGCGCTCGACCCGCGCAGCGGCCTCGACGGGCTGCCACGACGTGCTCGTGCGCGACGGCGTCGATCGCCGAGATCGCCGATCCGCGGCACGCTGTCGGCGGCCGCCGGCATCGAGATCGTCGACGGCCAGGGCCGCCACCTGTTCCCGGCCTTCGTCGACCCGCACGTGCACCTGCGCACGCCCGGTCAGGAGCACAAGGAGGACCTCGAGACCGGGACGAGCTCGGCCGCTGCCGGCGGCTACTGCGCCGTCATCGCGATGCCGAACACCGCCCCCGTCGTCGACTCCGCGCCGATCCTCGGCGCCCTGCTTCGATGCCGCCGCGCGCGAGGCGCGCGTGCCGGTCGGCTTCATCGCCGCGATCACCCGCGGACTCGGCGGGCGTCGAGCTGACCGAGATGGCCGAGCTGCGCGCGCTCGGCGCGGCCGGCTTCACCGACGACGGCCGGCCGGTCGCCGACGCCGGCATCTTCCGCCGCGCGCTGCAGTACCAGCGTCTCTGCGGCGGCGTGCTCGCCCTGCACGAGGAGGACCCGTCGCTGTCGGGCAGCGGCGCGATGCACGAGGGCGTCGTCAGCGCGCTGCTCGGCGTCGCCGGGATCCCGAGCGTCAGCGAGTCGACGTGATCGCCCGCGACTGCGCGCTCGCGGAGTACGAGAACGCGCGGATCCACATCCAGCACCTGTCCGCGAGCGAGTCGGTCGCGGTCGATCCGCGCCGCCAAGGCGCGCGGGGTGCAGGTCACCTGCGAGGCCAGCCCGCACCACCTGACGATGACCGACGAGGACGTGCGCAGCCTCGACACGCGGCGCAAGATGAACCCGCCGCTGCGCGGCGAGGAGGACCGGCAGGCGCTGATCGAGGGCCTGCGCGACGGCATCGATCGACTGCATCGCGACGGACCACGCGCCGCACGCCCGCGACGAGAAGGAGGTCCCCTTCGAGCAGGCGCCGATGGGCACGACCGGGCTGGAGACGGCGTTCGCGGCGGTCTACACCGACCTCGTGCTGCCGGGCATCGCTCGGCCTCGCAGCTCGTCGTCGAGAAGCTCACGTCGGGTCTCGGGCTGCTCGACCTCTTCGTCCCGGCGATCGCGGCGGGCGAGCCGGCGAACCTCGTGCTCGTCGACCTCGACGCGGAGTGGGTCGTGGGGGAGAGCGGCTACGAGTCGCGCTCGGAGAACTGCTGCTTCGCCGACCGCACGCTGCGCGGCCGCGTGCTGCTGACCGTCGCCGCGGGCGCGGTCGCCTACCGCGAGCGCTCGACGATCCTCAGTCAGGTGACGCCGGCCGGCGGCGGGAGCGTGCGATGACCGCGCGACGAAGCACGCGATCGGCCTACGTGCTGCTGCAGGACGGCGCGCGCTTCGACGGCGTCGCCGTCGGGGCGCCCGACGCGGCGACCGGCGAGGTCGTCTTCACGACCGGCATGTCGGGCTACCAGGAGTCGGTCACCGATCCGAGCTTCGCCGGCCAGATCATCACGTTCACCTACCCGCACATCGGCAACTACGGCGTCAGCGCGGAGGCGATGGAGTCCGCGCGGATCTGGGCGCGGGCCGTGATCATGCGCAGCGCGATGAACACCGAGGACGCGCCGGGCGCCGAGCGCGGCTGGTGCGACTGGCTGACGGACTGCGCCGTCCCCGCGATCAGCGAGGTCGACACGCGCGCGCTCGTGCGCCACATCCGCGACGCCGGCTCGATGCGCGGCGGCGTCTTCCCGGCCGCGATGAGCGAGGGCGAGGCGCAGGCGCTGATCGCCGCCGAGCCGTCGATGCAGGGCGCCGACTGGGCGCGCGTCGTGACGCCGGCCGAGATGACCGTCCATGGCTCGGGCGACGGCCCGCGCATCGCCGCGATCGACACCGGCATCAAGGGCTCGATCGTGCGCAACCTCGTCCAGCGCGGGGCGCTGCTGGAGCTGCACCCGTGCACCGTCACCGCCGAGCAGCTGCTCGCCGGCGACCCCGACGCGATCTTCCTCGCCAACGGGCCGGGCGATCCGGCCGCGCTGGACTACATCGTCGCGACGCTGCGCGAGCTCGTCGGGGTCAAGCCGGCGTTCGGCATCTGCCTCGGCCATCAGCTGCTGTGCCGCGCCGTCGGCCTGGACACGTACAAGCTCCCGTTCGGCCACCGCGGCGCCAACCACCCGGTGAAGGACCTGCAGACGGGCAGGATCGAGATCACGTCGCAGAACCACGGCTTCGCGGTGCTCGGCCCCGGCGGCGAGCGCACGATCGCCGGCGAGCGAGCCCGTGCGTTGGGAGACCGACTTCGGCGTCGCGCAGCTCAGCCACATCAACCTCTACGACCGCACGGTCGAGGGGCTGACGCTGCTCGACGTCGCCGGCGGCACGGTCCAGTACCACCCCGAGGCGGGGCCCGGCCCGAACGACAGCCTCTACCTCTTCGACCGCTTCCTTCAGCAGATCGGGACGGTCGCATAGCGATGCCCAGGCGCAGCGACATCCAGCGCATCCTGATCCTCGGCTCGGGCCCGATCGTCATCGGCCAGGCGGCCGAGTTCGACTACTCGGGCGTGCAGGCCTGCAAGGTCCTCAAGGAGGAGGGCTACGACGTCGTGCTCGTGAACTCCAACCCGGCGACGATCATGACCGACCCGGAGTTCGCCGACGCGACGTACGTCGAGCCGCTGCTCGCGGGCCCCGTCGCCCAGGTCATCGCACGCGAGAAGCCCGACGCGCTGCTGCCGACGCTCGGCGGCCAGACGGCGCTGAACCTCGCCAAGGAGTTGCACGAGAACGGCACGCTCGCCGAGCACGGCGTCGAGCTGATCGGTGCCGACTACGAATCGATCTGCCGCGCCGAGGACCGCGACCTGTTTCGCACGACGATGGAGCGCGCGGGCCTGAAGATGCCGCGCAGCGCGATCGCGACCAGCGCCACCGAGGCGCAGGACGCGATGATCGACATCGGGCTGCCGATCATCGTGCGCCCGGCCTACACGCTCGGCGGCCGCGGCGGCGGCATCGCCCGCTCGCCGGAGGAGTTCCGCGAGATCGTCCGCGGCGGCCTCGACGCGTCGCCGATCGGACAGATCCTGCTCGACGAGTCGGTCCTCGGCTGGGGCGAGTTCGAGCTCGAGGTCATGCGCGACCACAACGACAACTGCGTCATCGTCTGCTCGATCGAGAACATCGACCCGATGGGCGTCCACACCGGCGACAGCGTCACGGTCGCGCCGCAGCAGACGCTGACCGACCGCCTCTACCAGAAGCTGCGCGACCAGGCCTTCACGGTCATCCGCGCCGTCGGCGTCGAGACGGGCGGCTCGAACGTGCAGTTCGCCGTCAACCCGGCGACCGAGGAGATCATGGTCATCGAGATGAACCCGCGCGTGTCGCGGTCATCGGCGCTGGCCTCGAAGGCGACGGGCTTCCCGATCGCGAAGATCGCCGCGCGGCTCGCCGTCGGCTACGCGCTGGAGGAGATCGACAACGACATCACGCG
This sequence comes from uncultured Solirubrobacteraceae bacterium, assembly GCA_963756465.1. GTDB lineage: Bacteria > Actinomycetota > Thermoleophilia > Solirubrobacterales > Solirubrobacteraceae > CADCVQ01. The sequence continues at coordinate 1,655,265 of CAVWNK010000003.1, read as the reverse complement.
CCTGACGCCGGCCTCCTTCGAGCCGGCGATCGACTACGTCGTCGTGAAGATCCCGCGCTTCGCCTTCGAGAAGTTCTCCGGCGTCGACCAGCGCCTCAGCACGCACATGAAGTCCGTCGGCGAGTCGATGGCGATCGGGCGCACCTTCCAGCAGGCCTTCGCGAAGGCGATGCGCAGCCGCGAGCTGGACGCGATCCCGGACGTGAGCGGCGCGCTCGAGGAGCTGCTCGACGCGCCTGCAGATGCCCGGGCCCGACCGCTACGACGTCCTGCTCGCCGCCTTCCGCGCCGGCGCCGACCCCGTCGAGGTCGAGCGGCGCACGAAGATCGACCTGTGGTTTCTGCGCGAGCTGGCGCAGCTCGCCGGCGACCCCGAGGGTCCGTTCGCGGGAACGCGCACGTACAAGGCCGTCGACACCTGCGCGGCGGAGTTCGCCGCCGAGACGCCGTACTTCTACCGCGCCTGGGAGCACGGCACAGCCGACCCACGAGGTGCGCCGCGGCGACAGGCCGAGCGTCGTCATCCTCGGCGCGGGCCCGAACCGGATCGGGCAGGGAATCGAGTTCGACTACTGCTGCGTGCACGCTGCGATGACGGTGCGCGCGAGCGGTCGCGACGCGGTGATGGTCAACTGCAACCCCGAGACGGTCTCGACGGACTACGACACCTCCGACCGCCTGTACTTCGAGCCGCTGACGCTCGACGACGTGCTCGGCGTCGTCGCGATCGAGCAGCCCGAGGGCGTGATCGTCCAGTTCGGCGGCCAGACGCCGCTGAAGCTCGCGGCCGGCCTGCAGGACGCGGGCGTTCCGATCCTCGGCACGAGCGTCGACGCGATCGACCTCGCCGAGGACCGCGGCCGCTTCGGCGCGCTGCTGGAGCGGCTGGGCTACGAGGCGCCGCCGTACGCGACGGCGCACGGGGTCGTCGAGGCGCTGTCCGCGTGCGAGGACGTGGGGTTCCCGCTGCTCGTGCGCCCGAGCTACGTGCTCGGCGGGCGCGCGATGGAGATCGTCTACTCGCGCGACGATCTCGCCGACTACCTGCGGCGAACCGACGGCCACGCCGACGGGCGCGAGATCTTCCTCGACCGCTTCCTCGAGAACGCGATCGAGGTCGACGTCGACGCGCTGTGCGACGGCGACACGGTCTGGATCGGCGGCATCATGCAGCACGTCGAGGAGGCCGGGATCCACTCCGGCGACAGCGCCTGCGTGCTGCCGCCGCACTCGCTCGGCCCCGAGATGCTCGACGAGATCCGCGACCACACGCGCGGCATCGCGCTGGGCCTGAACACCGTCGGCCTGATCAACATCCAGTATGCGGTCACGCTCGACGGGCGGCTGTTCGTCATCGAGGCCAACCCGCGCGCCTCGCGCACGGTGCCGTTCGTCTCCAAGGCGATCGGCGTGCCGCTGGCGAAGATGGCCTGCCGGCTCATGCTCGGCGAGCGGATGCAGGACCTCGGCCTGCCGTCGGAGGCGATGCCGACCGAGCACGTCTGCATCAAGGAGGCGGTCCTGCCGTTCGATCGCTTCACCGGCACCGATGCGCTGCTGAGCCCGGAGATGCGCTCGACGGGCGAGGTCATGGGCGTCGCGCGCGACTTCCCGACGGCGTTCGCGAAGGCGCAGGCCGCCGCCGGCGCGCGGCTGCCCAACGACGGCACGGTCTTCATCACCCTGACCGACGGCGACAAGTCCGGCGCCTACGCGATCGCCTCGCGGCTGGAGGATCTCGGCTTCCGGATCGTCGCGACCGCCGGAACCGCGCAGGCGATCCGCTCGATGGGGGCGCGTGTCGACGAGGTGCTCAAGAAGGTCGGCGAGGGCTCGCCGAACGTCGTCGACCTGATCGAGGCCGGCGAGATCGACCTCGTCATCAACACGCCGACCGGCTCCGGCGCGCGCGCCGACGGCTGGGAGATCCGCCGCGCCGCGGTCGCACGCGCGATCCCCTGCATCACGACGCTGTCGGGCGGCCACGCGGCGACGCGTGCGATCGCCGCCGCGCGCAACGGCGAGCCGAGGGTCCTGTCGCTGCAGGAACTGCACCGCGACCGCCTGCGGGTGGGATGAGGACGCTCGCCCCGCTCGGCCGGCGCCGCGTGACCGTGACGCGCGCCGAGGACGTCGGCGCCTACCGCGTGCTGCGCGCCGACGATCGCGGCGGGCCGCGGCCGTCGGCGGGCCAGTTCTACATGCTCGCGGCCGTCGAGCGCTGGGGCGGGGGAGACGACGAGCGCCCGTACCTGCCGCGCGCGTTCTCCTTCCTCGCCGCGGACGACGGCGAGCTGGCATTCATGTTCGAGGACGTCGGCCCGGGTACGAGCCGGCTGGCGCAGCTGGCCCCCGGCGACGAGCTGTGGATCACGGGTCCGCTCGGCGAGGGCTTTCGCGCACCGAATCCGTCCCCGCCCACCCGCCGGCCGCTGCTGGCGGGGGGTGGCGTCGGCGTGCCGCCGCTCGCGGCCTGGGCGAGCGAGCTGGGGACCCGGCCGCAGGCGCTGCTCGGCTTCCGCGACCGCGCGCACGCCGCCGGCGCCGCGGTGATGAGCGGCGCGGAGCTCGAGATCGCCACCGACGACGGCTCCGTCGGCCACCACGGCCTCGTCACCGAGCTGCTCGCGGCCGAGCTCGCCCGCGACCGCCACACCGTCGTCTACTCGTGCGGGCCGCCGGCCATGCTCGAGGCGGTGCGCGCGCTGTGCATGGAGCACGACGTCCCGGCGCAGCTCGCGCTGGAGGCGGGGATGGCCTGCGGCTTCGGCGCCTGCTACGGCTGCGTCGTGCCGCTGCGCGAGGGCGGCTACGTGCGGATCTGCGTCGACGGGCCGGTGCTCGACGCCGACCGCCTCGAGGGGGTGCCCGCGCACTGATGGTCGAGTTCTGCGGACTGCGGCTCGAGCACCCGATCGTCAACGGCTCGGGCACGTTCGACGCGATCGCCGCGCGGCGCGCGTTCGGCGACGCGCTGCTGCGCGAGTTCCCCTTCTCCGCCTTCGTCTCCAAGACGATCACGCTCGCGCCGCGGGCCGGCAACCCACCGCCGCGGCTGTGGGAGGCGCAGGCCGGGATGATCAACTCGATCGGCCTGCCCAACCGCGGCCTCGACGGCTATCTGGAGCACGACCTGCCGCAGCTCGCCGCGCTGCCGGTGCCGCTGATCACGAACGTCATGGGCTCCGGCGCCGACGAGGTCGGGCTCCTCGTCGCGGCCCTCGACGCGCGCGACGAGGTCGCGGCGATCGAGCTCAACGTGTCGTGCCCGAACGTCGCGACCGGCCTCGACATCGGCGCCGACCCGGTCTCGCTGGGGGCGCTCGTGCGCGCCGTCCGGCCGCTGACCGCCAAGCCGCTGATCGTCAAGCTGACGCCGAACACCGCCGACGTCGCAGCCGTCGCCGCCGCCGCCGAGCACGAGGGCGCGGATGCGGTCTCGCTGATCAACACGCTGCGGGCGATGGCGCTGGACCCACGCTCCGGCCGGCCCTGGCTGGGCGGGACGACGGGCGGCCTGTCGGGTCCTGCGATCCGCAGCGTGGCGCTCGCGCAGGTCAGCGCGGTGGCCCGGCGGGTGGCGATTCCGATCGTCGCGATGGGCGGAGTTGCACGCGGAAGGCACGCAAACGACCTGATTTCGGTCGGTGCCACCCTGGTCGCCGTCGGGACGGAGAACTTTCGTGACCCCTGTGCCGGATCGCGCATAGCTTCGGAGCTGAAATCCCTGCAAATTGCGGACTCACCTTCAAGCACGCTGAATGCATCTGAACCTCGACCTGAGGTCGATGTGAATTGGTCTAATTCGTGAAGATTCGCCTTGCGGGGCCTTAGCGAAGGTGCAAGGATCGGCGCGTCGATGCCGCCGAGCCAGAACACCGCTACCAAGCAGTCGGCGGCACCCGAACGATCGCTCACGCAGCGGCTGGACGCGCTGGAACGGGCCAACGCCGTGCGTACGCGGCGCGCGAAGCTGAAGAAGGATCTGAAGGCCGGACGGGTCTCGATCCACACGCTGCTGAGCAAGCCGCCGCAGTACATCGAGACCGCGAAGGTCTTCGACATGCTGCTCGCGGTGCCGAAGTACGGGCGCGTGAAGGTCAACAAGGTCCTCGCCCAGTGCCGCATCTCGCCGAGCAAGACGATCGGCGGGCTGTCCGAGCGCCAGCGCGACGAGCTCGTCAAGCTGCTGCGCCGGTAGACACCGCCTGCCGGTGCCGCGCGCGGTCGTCATCACCGGGCCCTCGGGCGTCGGCAAGGGCACGCTGATCCGTTCGCTGCTCGAGCGGATGCCCGAGCTGCAGCTGTCGGTCTCGGCGACGACGCGGCGACCGCGCACGGGCGAGACGCAGGGCGAGGACTACCACTTCATGTCCCCGCAGGAGTTCGAGCGCCACGTCGCCGCCGGGGACTTCGTCGAGCACGCCGACTACGCCGGCGCGCGCTACGGCACGCTGCGCTCCGAGCTGCAGACGCGCACCGCCAGCGGCGCCCCGGTCGTGCTCGAGATCGAGGTCCAGGGCGCGCGCCAGGTGCGCGCGACGATGCCCGAGGCCGTGCAGGTCTTCATCGCGCCGCCGTCGCTGGAGGCGCTACGCGCGCGCCTCGTCGGCCGCGGCACGGATGCCCCCGACCAGGTCGAGGCGCGCCTGCGCACGGCCGAGCAGGAGCTCGCCGCCCAGGACGAGTTCGCGCGGGTCGTCGTCAACGACCGCCTCGAGGCCGCCGTCGAGGAGCTCGTCGAGATCGTCCGCGACACGACCGAGACCGGCTAGCTCGGTACCCTGAGGGCATGATCTCTCCTCGCATCGACCGCCTCCTCGAGAACGTCGACTCCAACTACGCCTCCGTTCTCGTCGCGGCCAAGCGCGCCCGGCAGATCAACTCCTACTACCACAACCTCGGCGAGGGGACGTTCGACGAGTTCCCGCCGCCGATGGTCGACACCGGCTCCAAGAACTACCTCACGATCGCCCTCGAGGAAGTCGCCGCCGGCAAGATCAAGTACCAGTACCGCTAGGCCGCCGGATCGGAGTGCACGATGGCGCGGATCCTGCTCGGCGTCAGCGGCGGGGTCGCCGCCTATAAGGCGCTCGAGCTCGTGCGCCTGGCGACGGCGGCGGGCCATGCGGTGCGCGTCGTCCAGACGCCGGCCAGCCTGCGCTTCGTCGGCGCCGCGTCGTTCGCCGCACTGACCGGCGCGCCCGTGCTCGTCGACGAGTTCGAGCGCGATCCGGCGCGCGGCGCCTTCCCCGGCGATCCGCAGCCAGACCACGATCCGCTCAGCCACCTCGCGCTCGTCGCCGCCGCCGACATCTACGTCGTCGCGCCGGCGTCGGCGAACACCGTCGCCAAGCTCGCGGCCGGCCTCGCCGACAACCTCCTGACGAGCGCCGCGCTCGCGGCCACCTGCCCGCTGCTCCTCGCGCCCGCGATGAACAACCACATGTGGGCCAACGCGGCGACGCAGGACAACGTCGCGCGGCTGCGCGACCGCGGCGTGACCGTGCTCGAGCCCGGCAGCGGGCGGCTGGCGTCGCAGGGCGAGCGCGGCGCCGGGCGGCTGCCCGAGCCGGCTGCGCTGCTGGCGGCGATCGAGGCGCTGGCGCAGGCGGCCGTGCCGGCGCCGTCGGCCGATCTCGTCGGCCTGCGCGTGCTCGTCACCGCCGGCGGCACGCGCGAGCCGATCGACGCGGTGCGCTTCGTCGGCAACCGCTCGTCGGGACGGATGGGCTTCGCGCTCGCGAGCGAGGCGGCGGCGCTCGGCGCGGCCGTGACCGTCGTCGCGGCGAACGTCGCGCTGGCGCGCGATCCGCGCGTGACGTACGTCGACGTCGAGACCGCCGCGCAGCTGCAGGACGCCTGCGCCGCCGAGTTCAAGGGCGCCGACGTGCTGCTGATGGCGGCCGCCGTCGCCGACTACCGTCCCGCGCGGTCGTTCGCGGGCAAGCTGAAGAAGACCGCCGACGAGCGCATGCGCGTCGAGCTCGAGCGCACGCCCGACATCCTGACGGCGCTGTCGGCGGCGCGCCGCGACGACCAGACGCTCGTCGGCTTCGCCGCCGAGCACGGCGCGGGCGCGCTGGACTACGGCCGCCAGAAGCTCGCCCGCAAGGGCCTCGATGCGGTCGTCGTCAACGACGTCTCGCGCGCGGACATCGGCTTCGACACAGACGACAACGAGGTCACGATCCTCACCGCCGGCGGCGAGACGCACGTCGCGCTCGCCTCCAAGGCCGAGGTCGCGCGCGCGGTGCTCGACGCCGTCGTCGCGTTGCGGGCGGCGACCGGCACGCAGGCGCCCGAGCCCGCCGCCTGAGCGCGGCCGGCGGGCGCTGCCGCCCAGTTCACACGGGCCTGTGGGCCGGTCGTGTCGAGCCGAGGGGCATATATCGCACGTGACGCGACACGACGGGATGTCTCGCGCGCAGCGGAGGGCCCGCATCGCGAACCGCGCCCCGCAGTCCCCGTTGGCACGAAACCAGCACAAAGTCGCGCAACGTGCTCGCGGCTGCGACGATTGCACCAGATGGATCAAGCGGGTACCGAACGACGGCTCACGGATGACGAGGTCGAGGCGGCGGGCCTGCTCGCCAAGCGGGTCGCGGCGAACGTCGCACAGGCCGCGGAGGTGCGCGCCGCCGTCCTGGAGCACCTCATCGTCGCGGTCCTCGCCGAGGGCCATGCGCTGATCGAGGACCTGCCCGGCGTCGGCAAGACGACGCTCGCGCGGGCGCTTGCGCGCTCGCTGGACCTCGAGTTCGCGCGCATCCAGTGCACGGCCGATCTGCTGCCCGCCGACGTCGTCGGCACGAACGTCTTCAACCAGCGCGAGAGCCGCTTTGAGTTCCGGCCCGGGCCGATCTTCGCCAACGTCGTGCTCGTCGACGAGATCAACCGCGCGTCGCCCAAGACGCAGTCGGGCCTGCTGGAGTGCATGCAGGAGCGGCGCGTCACCGTCGACGTCCACACGCACGAGCTCGCGCGCCCGTTTCTCGTGCTCGCGACGCAGAACCCGGTCGAGTACGAGGGCACCTACCCGCTGCCCGAAGCGCAGGTCGACCGCTTCATGGTGCGCCTGTCGCTCGGCTATCCCGACGCCGCCGGCGAGGCGCACATGCTCGCCGCGCACGAGTCCGGCGACCGCGTCGCGTTGCTGGAGCCGGTCGCCGACGCCGCCGACCTGCTCGCCGTCCAGGACGCCGTCGGCCGCGTTCACGCCGCCGAGCCGCTGCGGCGCTACATCGTCTCGCTGCTGAGCCACACCCGCAGCGACCCGCGCGTCGAGCTCGGCGCGAGCCCGCGCGCGGGCCTACTGCTGCTGCGCGCCGCGAAGGCGCACGCGCTGCTGCGCGGTCGCGACCACGCGCTCCCCGACGACGTCCAGATCATGGGGGAGGCGGTGCTCGCCCATCGCATCGTCCTCGCGCCCGACGCCTACGAGACGACGGGCGCGCGGATCATCGCCGACGCGGTGGCGGCGACCCCGGCGCTGTAGGTGCGTGGACGCCTGATGCGACGCGCGTTCGCCACGGGGCTGCTCGCGCTCGCCTTCGGCCTCGCCGCGGCGCTGTTCGACAGCGAGCCGCTGTGGGTGCCGGCCGCGACGCTCGCGCTGCTCGCCGCCGGCAGCGCACTGTGGGTGAGCGCCGGCGCGCGCGGCGCTCGCGTGACGCGAACGCTCGGCGCGCGCCGCGTGATCGAGGAGCAGCCGCTGACGATCAGCCTCGACGTCAGCGCCGGCCGCCTGGGCCTGCCGCCGTCGGCCGTCGCCGATCCGCTGCTGCCCGCCCCGGTCGTGCTGCGCACGGGCGCGCGCGCTGCCCATGTCCGGATCGAGGCGCGCTTCGGACGCCGCGGGCGCCGCGTGCTCGCGCCGCCGCGCCTGCTCGTCGCCGATCCGCTCGGCCTGGCGACGCGCGAGGTGACGGCGCGCGCGTCGGCGGCCGACGACGAGCTGCTCGTGCTGCCGCGGATCGAGCCGATCGTCGCCGCGCCCGGCGGCGGCGAGGCGACGCGCGTCGCGCGCCGCGGCCGGCTCGCCGTCGGCGCGGAGATCGAGCTCGACGGCATTCGCCCGCTGCGCGACGGCACGCCCGCGTCGCGGATCTTCTGGCCCGCCGTCGCGCGCGGCGCCGACGCCCAGGAGCGCTTCCTCGCGACGGCCGGCGAGAGCCGCCCGCTCGTCGTGCTCGATCCGCGCGGCGGCGCCGACGAGGACGACCTCGACGCGGCCGTGCGCGCGGCCGCCTCGCTCGCGCGGGCGCTCGCCGGCGCCGGCGGCTGCAGCGTCCTGCTGCCCGGCGACCGGCGCCCGGCCGACCTCGGCACGACGCTCGCCGGCTGGCCGCACCTGCATGCGCGGCTGGCGCTGATCGGCCCGGCGATCGGGCCGTCGCTGGCAAGCGTCGCCGCCCGGCGCGGATCGGTGATCTACGTCAGCGCGCGGATGCGGTCGCATATGCCGCACGCGCTCGGGCCCGCGCACGGCGCCCAGCGCGTGCTCGTCCTGCCCGCTGCGCTGCCCTCGCGCCACGCCGCCTTCTCGGTCGCGGGCTGCAGCGCCTACGTCCTCAGCGCAGCGCCGGCGCGCGCCGTCGGCCCCGCGCGCGCGTCCTCGCAGCGGAGCGCGCCGTGACCGCCCTCGCTCCGGCTCCGACCCCGCCCGCTCCCGCCCCCGCCCCCGGCGCGGGGCAGACACAGCACCCCGCGCCGCCTGCGCCCGAGCAGCGGCCGCTGCTGCCGGCGCCCGCCGCGCGGCTGCTCGGCTTCGTCGGGCTGGCCGGTTTCGGCGCGCTGCAGTGGGCCGAGATGGTCCGGCCGGCGGCGTCCGACGCGCTGCTTGGCAGCGTCCTCGCCGGCGCGCTCGCGGGCGCGCTGCTCGCCGCGCTCGCGCAGCGCCGGCGACCGGCGCGCGTCCGGCTCGCCGCGACGCTGATCGCCGCGGGCGTCCTGCTGCTCGTCGCCTTCGCGGCCGCCGGCGTGCCGGCGCGCATGCTCGCGCCGCGCGGCTGGGACGATCTCGCCGCCGGGGTCGCCGACGGGCTCGGCGCCGTCGCGACCGTGCGCACGCCCTACGGCGGCCTCGACGAGTGGACGCGGATCGTCCTGATCCTCGGCGGCTGCGCGCTGGCAGCGTTCGCCGCGCTGCTGGCGTTCGTGCCGCGCCGCGGCGGCGCCTTCGGCGTTCCCGTCGCCGCCGCCGTCGCGCTCGGCGCGCTGTACACCGTCCCCGTCATGCAGCACGACATCGAGCTGCCCTGGCTCGCCGGGCTCGGCTTCACCGCGCTGCTGGCCAGCTTCCTCTGGCTCGAGCGCCTGCGCCGGCGCGGCGCCGGCCTGGCGATCGGTTTCGTCGCCGCCGCCGCGCTCGCCGGCTTCGCGGCCGCGCCGGCGCTGGACCGCGACCGCGCGCTGCTGGACTACGAGGAGATCGCGCAGTCGCTGAGCCCGTCGGCGACGACGCAGTACCGCTGGAACCACAGCTACGGCCCGCTCGACTGGCCCCGCGACGGCCGCGAGATCCTGCGCGTGCGAGCCCGCCAGCGCGCCTACTGGAAGGCCGTCAACCTCGCCGCCTTCGACGGCACGCGCTGGGTCCAGGACACCGGTCAGCAGCGCGACGGCACCGAGACCACGGTCTACGACCGCGCCTGGAAGCAGGAGCTGCGCGTGACGATGCGCGCGCTGCGCACGACGCAGTTCGTCGCGGCCGGCACGACGCTGGACATCCTCGACACGCCGCGCGTGGCGACGAGCAACACCCCCGGCGTCTACGAGACCGCCGGTGAGCCGCTGCGGCGCGGGCACGCCTATCGCGCGATCGTCTACTCGCCGCGGCCGACGACGGCGCAGCAGCGAGCGGCGTCCGCCGACTACCCGGTGCAGCTGCCGCGCGAGTACGGCGTCATGCGGCTTCCGATCGCCGGCCCCAACGGCGGGCTGACGGTCTTCTTCCCGCGCTGGGACGAGGGCCGCACGCCGTCGATCGTCGGCGACACCGGCCGGGACGCGACCAGCGTGCTGTCGGCGTCGCCCTACGGGCGCGTGTACGCGCTCGCGCAGCGCCTGCGCGCGGGAACCGAGACGCCGTTCGAGTACGTGCGGGCGATCGAGCGCTACCTCGCACAGGACGCGTTCAGCTACAGCGAGAGCCCGCCACCGAGCCGCGCCCCGCTCGCCGACTTCCTGCTGCGCGACAGGCTCGGCTACTGCCAGCAGTTCTCGGGCGCGATGGCGCTGCTGCTGCGGATGGGCGGCGTCCCGGCGCGCGTGGCAAGCGGCTTCTCACCGGGCAGCCGCGACCCCGAGCGCAACGACTACGTCGTGCGCGACGTCGACGCGCACTCGTGGGTCGAGGTGTTCATGCCCGGCATCGGCTGGGTCGTCCGCGACCCGACGCCGCCCGACTCGCCGGCGCGCACGCAGGTGCTCGATCTCGCCGCCGCCGCGGGCGGCGACGGCGCCGGCTTCGGCGGCAGCGAGCGCGCCCTCGGCCGCACGCCCGACGCCGGCCTCGCCGACGTGCAGGCGACCGAGCAACGCGGCGACGGCGGGCCCGGCGCCGCGCTCGTCGCCGGCGGCGCGATCGCCGCGCTGGCGCTCGCGACGGCGATCGTCGTGGCCGCCAGGGCGCGGCGCCGCCGCAGCGCGGCTGCCGGCGCGCCCGCCGACGAGGAGCTCGCCGAGCTGCTGCGCGCGCTGCAACGCAGCGGGCGCGCGCCGCCGCCGGATCTGACCCTCGCCGGGCTCGCCGAACGCTACGCGGGCACGCCGGCGCGCGACTACGTACGCGCGCTCGCCGCCGCGCGCTACGGCTACGGCGCCGCGCGCCCGACGCGCGCCCAGCGCGGCGCGCTGCGCCGCGAGCTCGGCGCGGGCCTCGGGCGGCGCGGGCGCCTGCGCGCGTGGTGGGCGCTGCCACCGCGGCCTCGTCGCCGCCCGAGCGCCTGACTACCCTTCAGGCATGTCGCCCGACGACGTCTACGACCTCTTCCAGAGCGGGACGCGCCTGCTCGAAAAGCACGACTTCCACGCCGCGACGGTGCCCCTGCGGCGCGCCCGCGAGCTCGAGCCCGACAAGACGTCGATCCGTGAGGCGCTCGGCCGCGCGCTGTTCTCGACGCAGAACTACGCGGAGGCTGCCGAGGAGTTCGCGGCGATCGTCGAGCGCGCGCCGACGAACGACTACGCGCTGTTCTGCCTGGGCCGCTCGCTGCAGCAGCTCGGGCGCCACCAGGAGGCGCGCAAGCCGCTGGCGCTCGCCTGCTGCCTGCGCCCGGAGCGCCGGGACTACCGCCTGTATCGCGATCGCTCCCGCGACCGCGCCGCGTAGCGCCGCGCGAGGATCTGCCCGGCGGTCGGCGCCCGCGGCGCCGGACCGCATGCGCCGCAGGCGTGGACGGGGTCGACGGCCTCGTAACGGTCGCCGCGCGTGCGTGCACGAGCGCCGAACAGATTCGTCGTTCGGCCACGGTCGGCGCTCGTGCACGCCTGGGGTGCAGCAGCGTCGAGCCGGCTGAGCGGAGCGGTCGGCTCGACGCTCGTTCACGCTCGGCGCCGAAGCTCGATACCGCGACGTCGAGCACGAGTCGAGGTCGATGCCCCCGCAGACGCGCGGGGTATCGGCACCCGCCGGCGTCGATCGTGCATACCGGCGCTGCCGTCCTCATCGCCCACCTGCCACCCGCGCAGGCGTCGGGCGAACGCGCGCCGCGGCGCGATCCGGGATTCGTGCAGATCGGCGCGCGCGCCGCCGAACGCAGCGCGAGCGTCGCCCGGCCGATCGCCGTCGCACGCCGGTGACCGCTCGCCGCACGCTCTGCCGTCGAGGGCGGCGGTGCTAGACTCGGCGCACAGCTTTCGCTCCGGCTTCGGGCCGGATGTCGTACCGGAAGTGGGCGCTCGCCCGCTTTTTTTGTGGCCGTGAGGAGGTATGAGTTGCGCACCATCCAGACAGATATCGAGGTCCGGCTCGCCGCCAGTGAGCCCGATGTCGAGGTCCTGCTCGCGGAGGTCGTGGGCGGCTCGACGGTGCGACTGTTCATCGATCATCCGGAGGGCGTCACGCTCGCGATCTGCGAGCGCGTCACGAAGGCGCTGGTCGAGGTCCGCGAGCGCTACGCGCTGGAGGTCTCCTCGCCCGGGACGGAGCGCCCGCTGTCCAAGCCACAGCACTTTCGCCGCTACCTCGGCCGCCGCGCGCGGGTTCGTACGAGGGATGCCGTCGACGGACACAAGACGTTCACGGGCGAGCTCGTCGGTGCGTCGGACGACGCCGTGACGATCGCGGCCGATGGCGACCCGCCCTCCCTCGTCGCGATCCCCTACGCCGAGATCCACCGTTCCAACCTCATCGAGGAGTAGCCGTGCTCCCTCCTGCAACTCGCTTCACCCGTGGATCGGCCGCTGATCACCGCCTGGCCGTGTCCTCGCTCAGCCATGCGCCTGAAGGCCCACTCCCTCACTGCGTCCTTGCCAGTCGGCGCCAGCGACCGCCCACGCGCGAACCGACTCACAGGAGGAACCACTGATGTCCCGCGAGATCCTTGACGCGATGACCGTTCTCGGCCGGGAGAAGGGCATCGCCCCCGAGAAGCTCCGGCTGGCGCTCGAGGACGCGCTGCTGTCGGCCTACAAGAAGCAGCCCGACAGCGCGAAGTACGCGCGCGTCGAACTCGATCCCGAGACCGCCGACTTTCGCGTCATCGAGCTGATCATCCCCGAGCGCCTGGAGGCGCACCTGATCGTCGAGACGATCGACGAGGGCACCGTCTACGACCCCGAGACGGGCGACATGATCGAGCCGACCGATCCCGAGATCGATCCGGCGAAGTTCGAGGAGTACAAGGACCAGATCTCCGAGCAGGACGTCACGCCCGGCGACTTCGGCCGGATCGCGGCGCAGACGGCCAAGCAGGTCATCCTGCAGCGCATCCGCGAGGCCGAGCGCGACATGATGTTCGAGGAGTACCGCGACCGCGTCGGCGAGCTGATCACCGGCATCGTGCAGCAGTCCGACAGCCGCTACACGCTCGTGCAGTTGCGCGAGCGCGTCGAGGCGCTGCTGCCCAAGAGCGAGCAGGTCGACGGCGAGCGCTACGACCACTCCCAGCGCATCAAGGCGGTCATCAAGGAGGTCTCGCCCTCGACGAAGGGACCGTCGATCATCGTCAGCCGGCGCGACCCCGAGCTGATCAAGAAGCTCTTCGAGCTCGAGGTCCCCGAGATCGCCGACGGCCTCGTCGAGATCGCCAACGTCGCCCGCGAGCCTGGCTACCGCTCGAAGATCGCGGTCGTCTCGCACGCCGACGGCGTCGACCCGGTCGGCGCCTGCGTCGGCCCGCGCGGTTCACGCGTGCGGATGGTCGTCTCCGAGCTGCGCGGCGAGAAGATCGACATCATTCCCTACAACGACGAGCCCGCGCGCTTCGTCGCCAAGGCGCTGAGCCCGGCGCGCGTGCGCGAGGTGCTCGTCGACGACGACGGCAAGCAGGCGACGGTGATCGTGCCCGACGACCAGCTCTCGCTGGCGATCGGCCGCGAGGGCCAGAACGCGCGCCTCGCCGCTCGCCTGACCGGCTGGCGGATCGACATCAAGTCCGAGACCGAGTTCGCCGCCGAGGAGCAGGAGTCCGGCTACGAGGAGGAGGAGACGCAGGGTCGCTGTGCCGCGGTCATGTCGACCGGCCGGCGCTGCCCCAACGCGGCGCTGCCCGGCACGCGCTACTGCGGCCTGGACTCCCACCAGGCGCTCGCCGACATGCCGACCGATCAGGTCCCCGCGAATATGCCCGACAACGGGGAGGGTGGGGTTCCCAGCCCCGTCGAGGTGCCCGTCGAGGACGCCCTCGACGAGGTCGCGGAGGAGACGTCGTAGGCGTGCCGCAACGCCGCTGCGTCGGCTGCGGCACGAGCACCGACAAGAGACTGCTGCGGCGCTTCGTCCTCGTCGACGGGCGCCTGCAGGCGGACCCCGACCAGCGCCTCCCCGGTCGCGGCGCCTATGCCTGCGACGAGGCCTGTGCCCGCCGTGCGCAGGCTCGCGGCGGCTTCAGCCGCTCGTTCCGACGCGCAGTCCCGACCGACCCTGACCTTCTACACTGCAGATAGATGGCAAAAGTCCGCGTTCACGAGCTCGCAAAGCTCCACGACATGTCCGCCCAGGACGTGCTCGACAAACTCCACAAGGCCGGCATCAAGGTCAAGGCCGCCGCGTCCGCGGTCGACGAAGATCAGGCGAAGGCCGCGATCGAAGGCCGCCCGCTGCCCTCCAACGGCGCCGCTTCCAAGCCGGCCGCCAAGCCCGCCGCGGCGCCCAAGCCCGCGCCGACGGTGCGCCGCGCGCCGCCCGCGCCGCCGGCCGCATCCGATCGCGCCGCCGCCGCGGCTGCCGCCGCGCGCCCGGCTCCAGCACGGGCATCCGCTCCCGGAGCCGCCAAGCCTGCAGCCGCCAAGCCCGGTGCCAAGCCCGCACCGTCCCAGCCCGCGGCGCCCGCGGCCGCCGGCGACACGCCCGCCGCGCCCGCTACGCCGGCCGCCGACGGCGAGCCCGCCAAGCACCGCCCGACGCGCTCGTCGCTCGCCGGCGAGCGTACGCCCGGCGCCGCCGGTCCCGGCGGCCGCCGCCGCGTCGTCATCGACTCGCAGGCCTCGCGGCGCACGCCCGGCCAGCAGCAGCAGCCGCCCCGTCGCCAGCGCCGCGGACGCCGCCGCCGCGGCACGTATGACGACACGGTCGCCCCGCTCAACGAGGCCGCCGCGACGCACACCGATCTCGTTCGCATCAACTCCGGCTCGACCGTCAAGGACATCGCCGAGTCGATGGGCGTGCCCGTCCCGGAGATCATCAAGAAGCTCATGATGCTCGGCGAGATGGCGACGCTCACGCAGACGCTGTCCGACGAGGCCGTCGGCGTCCTGGCCGAGGAGTTCGGCCGCGAGGTCGAGATCATCCACGCCGCCGACGAGGTCGACGCCGAGCCCGTCTACGAGGACGACGACGCCGACCTCGTCGAGCGCCCGCCGGTCGTCACGATCATGGGCCACGTCGACCACGGCAAGACGTCGCTGCTGGACGCCATCCGCACGACCGAGGTCGTCAAGGGCGAGGCCGGCGGCATCACCCAGCACATCGGCGCCTACCAGGTCCACCACGACGGCAAGCTCGTCACGTTCCTCGACACGCCGGGCCACGAGGCGTTCACCGCGATGCGCGCCCGCGGCGCCCGCGTGACCGACATCGCGGTCATCGTCGTCGCCGCCGACGACGGCGTCAAACCGCAGACCGACGAGGCGATCGACCACGCCAAGGCGGCCGAGGTCCCGATCGTCGTGGCGGTCAACAAGATCGACAAGGAGGGCGCCGACCCGACCCGGGTGCGCACCGAGATGACGACCCGCGGGCTGCAGCCCGTCGAGTGGGGCGGCGAGACCGAGTTCGTCGACGTCTCGGCCAAGACGAAGGTCGGACTGCAGTCGCTGCTCGACACGCTGCAGGTCGTCGCCGAGGTCGAGGAGCTCAAGGCCAACCCGACCGCGCCGGCATCCGGCGTCGTCGTCGAGTCCAAGCTCGACCCGGGCCGCGGCCCGGTCGTCACGGTGCTGATCCAGCGCGGCACGCTGCGCATCGGCGATGCGCTCGTCGCGGGCGCCAACTGGGGCCGCGTCCGCGCGATGCACGACTTCATCGGCGAGCGCGTCAAGGAGGCCGCGCCGGGCGACCCGGTCGAGGTGCTCGGCTTCGACGGCGTACCCGAGGCCGGCGAGTACGTCCGCGCCGTCGAGAACGACCGCCGCGCGCGCCAGCTCGCCCACGAGCGCGAGCAGCGCCTCAAGCAGGAGCAGCACGCGCGCCGGTCGGGCCGCAAGCGCTCGCTGGAGGACGTCTTCCGCGAGATCCAGGCGGGCGAGCTGAAGGAGCTCAACCTGCTCGTCAAGGCCGACGTCGCCGGATCCGCCGAGGCCCTGCAGGACGAGATCGCCAAGCTTCCGCAGGACGAGGTCGCGGTCAACATCATCCGCAGCGGCGTCGGCGGCATCAACGAGTCCGACGTCATGCTCGCCGCCGCCTCGGAGGCGATCATCATCGGCTTCAACGTGCGCCCGGTCGGCGACGCGCGCGCCGTCGCCGAGCGCGAGGGCGTCGAGGTCCGCAATTACTCGGTCATCTACAAGGTGCTCGACGAGCTGCGCGCCGCGATGGAGGGCATGCTCGAGCCCGACGAGGTCGAGGATTCGCTCGGTCACGTCGAGGTCCGCCAGATCTTCCGTGCCTCGAAGATCGGGATCATCGCCGGCTCCTACGTGACCGACGGCAAGATCACGCGCGGCGCCAAGACGCGGATCGTCCGCGACGGCACGATCGTCTACGACGGCGAGATCGCCTCGCTGCGACGCGTGAGCGAGGACGTGCGCGAGGTGGCAGCAGGCTTCGAGTGCGGCATCGTGCTGCGCAACTTCCAGGACGTCAAGGAAGGCGACGTCCTGGAGGTCTACGAGACGCGCAAGGTCGATCGCGCACTGGCCTAGCGCCGTGCCGCCCGACGCCGACGACGCGTACGTCGCCCTCCTGCTCATCCACCTGCACTTCCCGCAGGCCGAATCCCTGAAGGCCAAGCGCAAGGATCTCGCGTCCGTGAAGGCCCAACTGCACGGGCGTATGGGCGTCACCGTGGCGGAGGTCGGCCACCAGGATCTCTGGCAGCGCGCGACGCTCGCGGCCGCGCTCACGGGCGGATCGGTGACCCGCATCGAGGGCGCCACCGATCGCGTCGAGCGGTTTCTGCTCGACCGATTCCCCGAGACCTGCCGCGTGGAACGGACCGTTCGGTCCTTCGACGAGGTTTGGCACTAGGATGGCCTCGGATCGGATGAGGCGGGTGGACGAGGCCGTGAGGCAGGTGCTGTCCGATGCCGTCGCACAGGATCTGCAGGACCCCAGAATCGGTTTCGTCACGATGACGAGCGTCAAGACCTCCCCAGATCTACGCCATGCCCGCGTGTACGTAAGCGTGCTCGGAAACGACGCTGAGCGAACCGCGACGTTGGCCGGCCTGCAGTCCGCGCACGGCGCCCTGCAGCGCCGACTCGCGCGCGAGCTGCGGATGAAGCGCACGCCGACGCTCGAGTTCCTCTACGACGAGACGACCGACCGCGCGATGCATCTCGAGGAGATCCTTCGGCGCGAGGCGCAGGAGACGTGACCACCGCAGGCACGAGCGCAGGGACCCGCGCGGAGGTGCTCGGCGCGATCCGCGGCGGCGAGCGCTTCGTGCTCGTCACGCACGAGAATCCCGACGGCGACGCCCTCGGCTCGCTCGTCGCGATGCAGGGCGTGATGCGCGCGCTCGGCAAGGACTCGCTGATGTTCATCGGCCACGACGAGTTCCCGCTGCCCTACGAGTACGCGTTCTTTGCGTTCGACGGGCTGATCACGGAGATCCCCGACGACGCCGGCGACCGCACGATCATCTTCCTGGACTGCGGCAACTTCGACCGCAACGCCGTCGAGATCGGGGACGCGCCGATCCTCAACCTCGACCACCACCACGACAACACGCACTTCGGGACGATCAACCATGTCGTGCCGCAGGCGTCCTGCACGGCGGAGATCGTCTGGGACCTGTCGCGCGCGCTCGACGTCGTGCTGACGCCGCAGATCGCCGAGGCGCTGTACGTCGGACTCGTGACCGACACGGGCCGCTTCATGTACGAGAACACGGGGCCCGCCGCGCACGTCATGGCGGCCGACCTGATCGAGGCCGGCGTCGACGTGCACGACGTCTACCGCCGCCTCTACGAGGGCGTCCCGGCCGCCAAGCTGGCGCTGCTGACGCGCGCGCTCAGCCGCGTGCAGCGCTTCGACGACGGGCGCCTGACGCTCGCCCGCCTGACACGCGCGGACTTCGCCGAGACGGGTGCCGAGGAGTCCTACACCGAGGGCATCATCGACCACCTGCGCGCGGTGCAGGGCACGAAGGTCGCCGCGCTCGCGCGCGAGCTGACCGGCGAGGACTGCGCCGGCCGGTCGAAGGTCTCGCTGCGCGCGACCGACGGCGCGGTCGACGTCTCGCTGATCGCCCGCGCCCAGAGCGGCGGCGGCCATCGCCAGGCCGCCGGTTTCGCGACCGAGATGTCGTCCGGCGAGCTGATCGCGTTCCTGCGCCAAGAGGTGGCCGCGCAGCTCGATGGGTAACCGCCGCTTGACAGGATGCGCGAACGACCGCAAGCTTCGGGAGGTACGAACGTAGATGCAGGCATCAGAACAGCAGCAGCCGCTGCCGGGCGAGTGCAGGGAGTGGAAGGCGCTGCTCGGGCCCGGCGTCGTCGTCGTCGACTGCTTCGTGCTGTTTCGCACGGCCGGCTGGAAGATGGACCTCGTCAAGGCCGAGCAGCAGGCCGATGACCCCGAGGAGCTCGTGCTCGAGCGCGTCGTCGAGTTCCCGCAGGGCTACCAGCCGCCGGTGATCCGCGGCATCGACGTGCATTTCGAGGAGCAGACCGACGTCGAGTACAAGACGGTCACGATCCTGCCCGACAACCTCAAGCTCGAGGTCGTCGACAGACGCGACGCGCCGTCGGCCGCGCGCGCGCCCACACAGCGGCTGGAGCCGTAGCGCGAGCGCGGGCGACTAGCCTGAGCGCCGTGTCCGGCGACGGCGTTCTGCTCATCGACAAGCCCGCGGGCAAGACCTCGCACGACATCGTCGCGGCCGTGCGCCGCGAGATCGGATCGGACCCACGGCGCCGGGTCGGTCACGCCGGCACGCTGGATCCGTTCGCCACCGGGCTGCTGCTCGTCCTCGTCGGCCGCGCGACACGCATCCAGCGCTATCTCATGGCGCTGCCCAAGCGCTACGAGACCGTGGCACGGCTGGGCTACGTGTCGACGACCGGCGACACGGACGGTGAGATCACGCGGACGGGCACGCTCCCGCCCGACCCCGTGCAGCTGCCGACAGGCGAGCTGATGCAGCGCCCGCACGCCTACAGCGCCGTGAAGGTCGACGGCCGGCGCGCCTACGAGCTGGCGCGCGCCGGCGAGGACGTGCAGCTCGACGCGCGGCCGATCACCGTGCACCGCTTCGACCAGCTCTGGCGCGACGAGGAGCGCGCGGCGTTCGCGATCGAGTGCTCCGCCGGGACGTACATCCGCACGCTCGTCGCGGACCTCGGCGACGCCTACTGCCAGTCGCTGCGGCGCACCGCGATCGGCCCGTTCGAGGTCGCCGACGCCGACCCCGCGCGGCTGGTCGCGCTCGCCGACGTGCTCGCCCAGATCCTGCCGACCGTCCATCTCGGCGCCGACGACGCGCGCCGCGCGGGGCACGGCTCGGCGGTCGCCGCGGCCGCGCCGGACGGCGCCGTCGACGTGCTGCTGCTCGACGACGAGGGCCCGATCGCGATCGCCCAGCCGCAGGGCGGCGGGCTGAAGCCCGTCGTAGGCTTCCGCGCGTGAAGATCTCCCGCCTGCCCGACGTGCAGCCGCGCCCGCGGCGGGTCGCCGTCGGGACGTTCGACGGCGTCCACCTGGGCCATCGCGAGGTCATCCGCGGCGCCGACACCGTCGTGACGTTCCAGCCGCACCCGATCGCCGTCATCAAACCCGGCGCCGCGCCGCGGCTGCTGACCGACAGCGACCGCAAGGCGCAGCTGATCGCGTCGCTGGGCGTGCAGGAGCTCGTCGTGATCGGCTTCGACGCCGCCTTCGCCGCGCGCTCGGCGCAGGACTTCCTCGACGGCGTCCTCGTCGGCCGGCTGGGGGCGACGCACGTCGCCGTCGGCGAGAACTTCCGCTTCGGGCACAGGGCGCAGGGCGATACGGAGCTGCTGCGCGCCGACGCGCGCTTCGAGACGCGCGTCGCCGAGCTCGTCGAGATCGACGGCGAGATCGTCTCGTCGAGCCACATCCGCGGGCTCGTGCTCGGCGGCGCGGTCGAGTACGCCGGGCGCCTGCTCGGCGATCCGTTCACGCTCGCCGGCGATGTCGCGCACGGCGACGAGCGCGGCCGCGAGCTGGGCTATCCGACCGCGAACCTCGTGCCCGACCCGGCGTTCGTCACGCCCGGCCACGGCGTCTACGCGGCGCGCGCGACGACGAGCACGGGGCGGACGCACCCCGCCGCGGTCAGCATCGGCGTGCGTCCGACGTTCGTCACCGGGCGCGGCGAGCTGATCGAGGCCTACCTGCTGGACTTCGACGGCGACCTCTACGACAGCCGCCTGGAGATCGCGTTCCTCAAGCGCCTGCGCGGCGAGAAGCGCTTCGATTCGGTCGACGCGCTCGTCGCCCAGATGGCGCTCGACGTCGACGCCGCACGCGAGATCTACGACCGGGCCGCGTCGTGAGTTGCTACCTTTGCCCGCGCACATGGCACTGACACAAGAACGCAAGCAAGAGCTCGTCACCCAGTTCGGGGGCAACGACCAGGACACGGGCAACACCCGCGTGCAGGTCGCGCTGCTCACCGAGCGCATCAACCAGCTCACCGAGCATCTTCGCTCCAACCAGAAGGACCACCACTCGCGCCGCGGGCTGCTGATGCTCGTCGGGCGGCGTCGCCGGCTTCTGAACTACTTTCAGAAGCACGATCTCGACGGGTACCGAGCCCTGATCAAGGAGCTCGGCCTGCGCCGGTGAGCATCCTCGCCGCGGGCTCCGACGTTCCGGAGTTCGCGCTCAAGCGCGAGGACGGGGGGACGTTCACGCGCGACGACCTCGCCGGCAGGACGACGGTGCTGGTCTTCTTCCCGGCGGCGTTCAGCTCGGTCTGCACCGATCAGTTCCAGATCTACGAGGAGGTCCTCGAGGACCTCGCCGCCCAGGGCGCCACGCTCTACGGCGTCTCGATCGACCAGACCGACAGCCAGGTCGCGTTTCGCGAGTCGGTCGGCACGACGATCCAGATGCTCTCCGACGCCGTCCCGCAGGCCGCCGCGACGAAGGCCTTCGGCGCGCTCTTCGAGCCGACGGGCGTCGCCAACCGCGCGCTCGTCATCGTCGGCCCCGACCTGAAGGTGCAATGGTCGTGGGAGGGCGAGCACCCAGGGATCCTGCCCGGCGCGAACCTCATCTTCGACGGACTCGCGGCCGGCACGGGCTGATCGCCGCCGGCGCCGCCGGCGCCGCTCAGCTCACGCCGAGCACGAGGAACAGCGCGCCGCCGCAGAGCGCCAGGACGGCGGCGACGCCGGCCGTGCCGGTCGCGACGAAGCCCCCGTCCAGAGGCTTGGCGGGCGTCAGCAGCGAGGCGGTCATGACGATCGCGGCGGACGCGAGCGCGAGCGTGCCGGGAACGTTCAGCCATGCGGCCAGCACGAGCAGGCCGAGCGCCGCGAGACCGCTGAGGATCGGTCCGACCCAGTGCACGGCCGGCGCCGGCGCGCCCGGTTCGGCGACGGGCAGCGGCGCCCATGCGCTGCCCAACGCGGCGACGATCGCGGCGAGCACGATGCCCGGCGTCCAGCCGCGCTGCGCCAGCGTCACACCGGCGTGCCGTGCGGCGAGCCTGCGGCCGCGGCCGACGATCAGCGACACGAGCAGCACCCCGGCGGCGAGCACGAGCAGCTCGTCGGTCGCGGCGGAGCCGCCGCGCAGCAGCCCGACCGCGAACACGGCGACCGTCGCCAGCACGGCGACGAGCCACGGCGTGTGGACCGGAAGTCGCGAGAAGCGCGTGAACAGGCCCGCCACCGGCTCGATGAACCTGCCCGCGATGTTGCCGCCGAATCCGCGCGCGAGCAGCGCGCGACCGAGACGCAGCCCGAGCAGCACGAGCAGGACGATCCCCGCGGCCGCCACGGGCGCGCGCTGCCGGGTGCCGGCGTAGCTCCATTGCGGCGGCAGCGGCTTGGAGAGGTCGAGGTTGGTGAAGTAGACGGCGTCCTCGGCGATGAAGCTGCGCTCGCGATCGCGCAGCCCGCCGTCGGCGCTGAAGGCGCGCCCGAACGCGCCCTGCGACGCGAGCGCGTGCACGATCCCGCGGCGGCTGTGCGCGACGCCGAGGTTGAACCACGCCGTCGCGTAGTCGTCGCGTACGCCGAGCGCCCGCTGGAAGGCATCGACGGCATCGTCGAGCCGGCCCGCCCGGGCGAGCACGACACCGAGGTCGTTCCAGGCGTTGAAGGCGGCGGGATCGGCGGCGACCGCGCGCCGGTACGCCGCAATCGCGCGCCGCGTTTCGCCGGCGCGCCGCAGCGCGTAGGCGAGCGTTTCGAGGAAGATCGGGCTCTGCGGGTCGGCCTTCAGCGCCGTCTGCGCGGCCGCCACGGCCGCGTCGTGCCGGCCCAGCTTGGCCTCGGCGATCGCCTGGTTGTTGTGCAGCGCCTCCGGGCGGGCGAGCACCTCGGGATCGCTGTCGTCCAGCCCCCGCTCGCGCTCGCGCGCGGCCTCGTAGGCCTCCGCGGCAGCCGCGTAGTCGCGCGCGCGCAGCAGCACGTCGCCCGTCTGAACGCGGGCGTGGTAGGACGTGAACACGATCTCCGTCCGGCGGGCGTCGACCCCCGCGTAGTCCGGCTCCAGGCCCGTGGCGGCCGCGTTCCTCGTCTCGGCGGTCCTCGCCGCCGCGATCGCGGCCTCGACGCGCGACGCGACCTCGTCGGCGCGGTCGAGCTGCGCCAGCGCGTCGGCTCGCAGGCCGGCGAAGCCGAGCGCGGTGCCGCGCTTGAGCAGCGCCTTCGCCTCCAGCGCCGTCCAGCCGCGGACGCGCGACCGCGTCAGCCGCAGCGAGCGCGCGAACGAGCGCGCCGCCACGGCGTGATCGCCGGCGAGGAAGGCGATCTCGCCGAGCCGGTCGGCGGGAAGGGGAGCGTCGCTCCTGCGACGCGCCCACGCCCGTGCGGCGTCGCGCGCCCGGTCGAGCCTGTCGGCGAAGCGCCACATGTTCTGCTGCATGTCGAAGAGGTCGGACTCGGACTCGGCGAGCTCGGCGTCGCGCAGCCGCTGCAGCGCGCCGGCCCTGTCGCCCGCCTCGAGTTCGGCCATCGCGGTGACCTCCGTCAGCGCAAGCGCACAGCCAAAGCCGGCGATCGGGGCAAGCTCGTCGTCAGTGACCGCCGCGAGCGCGGCGCGCGCCTCGCCGGCGAGCAGCAGATCGCGCGGCAGCGACCATGCCGGACACCAGCGATCGTGCTCTGTGAGCGCCTCGGCCTCACGGAACTGCGGGATGAACGATAGGTCGGTGACGGCGCCGGCCCCCGCGTCGCCGCGGCCGCTGACGTGCAGCACGACGGGCTTGAGGCGGTCGACACCGACCGACAGCGGCGTCAGCGTGTCCTCGTCGTCGACCTCGCCATAGGGCTCACCGCCGATCAGCGCGCGACCGGAGGCGAACTCGTGCCGCCCGATCAGCCGCCGCGCGGCGCGCGCCGCATCCGCGAACGCGTGGCCGCGCTCGAGGTACTCGACATGCCGAGCCGCGAGCGGCGCGAGCGACTCGCGGCCGGCGAGCGCGCGTCGCTGCTCGGCCGCGGCGGCGCGATGGCGGCCCAATCCCGCCAGCGCCCGCGCGGCGCCGGCGCGCAACCCGCGGTCAGCGCGGTCCAACCGCTGTGCGTCGCGGTAGAGCGTCAGCGCGCGGGCGAAGCTCGCGCGCGCCGAGAACGGCTGCAGCTCCTGCTCGCGCTGGTAGCCCAGACGCAGCTCGGTGTCGGCCTCGCCGGCGCGCCCGAGCGCGGCGCCGGCCGGGTGACGCCGGAGGCGCCGGAACGTCGCCAGCGCCGCCCGCGTGACGGTCCGATCCAGCAGCGTGGCGCTGCGCGAGAGGTACTGCCCGTGGTGCCACAACGCCGTCGGGTCGCGCGGGCAGCGACGCTCGGCGCGGCCGAACTCGCGCCCGACGACCGCGTCGGGAACGCCGTCCATCGCCGACAGGACGAACGCGAGGTTGAGCTGCGGCAGGCAGAGATCGCCGCCACGGGCACGCTCGAGCAGGGCGAGCGCGATCACCGTCGCACCTGGAAATCGGGCGCCGTCGGCGGTCGACGCCAGCACGAGCAGCGCGGCGACGTCGCTGGCCTGCAGCGATCGCGCGCGGTCCAGCGGGCGCCGCAGCGCCGCGTCGAGGAGCGCGTCGAGCTGCCGGTCACGGAACGGGTAGATGCCGCCCAGCGCCGCGGGGAGCGCGTCCTCGCCGGTGGCGAAGCGCAACGCCGCGAGGCCGCGAGCGTCGCCGAGCAGGGCACGCAGGCGCGATTGCAGCTCCGCGCCCATGGCCCGCTCGTCGGTCAGCAGCGAGCGCGTCCGCACGGGCCGCTCGGCCGAGCGCGCGCTGAACGCGGGCAGATCGCGCAGGGCCGCCGTCGCGCGCCCGGCCGCCGGCGCGTCGCCGCCGGCGGCTGCGCGCTGCGAAGCCTGCGGCTGGCGGGCGGCGACGATGCTCGCAGCGACCGGAAACGCCAGCAGCGCCGCGAAGCACGCGACGAGAACCGGATCGAGGTGCAGTCGCTTCCACCAGTCCCTCCCCATGGCGCGCAGTATCGCCGCGGGCGCGGCGGTCGTGTCAGATCAACGCGCGCACGCACCGCGCGCGGTGGTCGAAGATCGCCGCCACGTCGCGGCGCACGAGCAGCGCGTCGGCGAGCGCGCCCAGCGGCCCGTAGCCGATCGCGTAGCGCACGACGTCGCGCATGATCGTCTCGTCGCCGTCGGCCTGGAAGCTGTGCGTGTGATGCCACAGCGCGAACGGGCCCTTGCGCTGCTCGTCGACGAAGCCGTGCGGCGGGTCCCAGCGCGTGATCTCGGTCAGCCAGCTGACCGGCACGCCGCGCACGCGCAGGCGGTAGCGGATCAGCGTCCCGCGACCGATCGCGATCGGAGTGGGGGTGATGAGGCGAAAGCGCAGCAGCGGCGGCGTGATCGCCTCGAGATTGCGCGCGTCGGCGAAGAACGCGAAGACGTCGGCCGGCGAGCCGGGCAGGCGCTGCTCGCGCTCGAGGATGCGAACGTTCATGCCTGGGTTACGCTCCGACACGGATGAAGGATCTACGAACGGCTCCGCCGCCGGCGCTCGACGCCGACGACCACGTCCGCGGCGACGCGACCAGGCCGCTCGTCCTCTTCTACGCCGACTTCACGTGCCCGCGCTGCGCGCTGGCGCACGAGCGGTTGACGGGCGCGGGCGCCCGCGTCGCCTTTCGCCACATGGCGCTGCGCGCCAAGCACGAGCGCGCGGTGGCGGTCGCCTGTGCCGCCGAGGCGGCCGCGGCGCAGGGCGCCTTCTGGGCATTCACGGACGCGCTGTATGCCGACCAGGGGCGGCTCGACGACCCGCATCTGTGGGACCGCGCCCGCACGCTGGGGCTCGACGTCGAGCGCTTCGACAGCGACCGCCGCGACCCGCGGGCGGCCGCCCGCGTGCAGCGCCAGACGCGCGAGGCGCTTGCCGCCGGCGCCACGACGACGCCGACGCTGTTCGCCGGTGATCGCCCTCTTTCCGGCGTTCCCGATCGTGAGTGGCTGGCGCGACTGGGCTACGATGGATCCGTTCGTTTACCGAAGCCACGATACGACGCAGGTGCACCGAACAGACGGGTGCACCCGAACTAAAGGACAACTTCATATGAGTACTGCCGAGACCCGTGTCTCCGTTGAGATCGCAGGATCCGAGATCTCCTTCGAGACCGGCAAGATGGCCAAGCAGGCCTCCGGCGCCGTCGTCGTCCGTCAGGGCGACACCATGGTTCTGAGTACAGCGACCGCGGGCAGCCTCCGCGACGTCGACTTCCTCCCGCTGACGGTGGATGTCGAGGAGCGCATGTACGCCGCGGGCAAGATCCCCGGCTCGTTCTTCAAGCGCGAGGGCCGCAGCACCGAGAAGGGCACGCTCGTCGCGCGCATGATCGATCGTCCCCTGCGCCCGCTGTTCCCCAAGGGCTGGCGCCGTGAGACGCAGCTCGTCTCGCTGACGCTGAGCGTCGATCACGTGCACCCGTTCGACATCCTCGCGATGAACGGCGCGTCCGCCGCCCTGATGATCTCCGACATCCCCTTCCCGATGCCCGTCGCGGCGGTCCGCATCGGCAAGGTCGACGGCAACTTCGTCGTCAACCCGACGGAGGAGGACACGTTCGAGAACTCCGACCTCGACCTCGTCGTCGCGGGCACCGAGGAGGCCATCCTGATGGTCGAGGCGGGCGCCAACGAGGTCTCCGAGGCGGAGATCCTCGACGCGCTCGACATCGCCCACGGCGAGATCAAGAAGCTCTGCGCCGCCCAGCACGAGCTGCGCGAGAAGGCCGGCAAGACCAAGATGGAGATCGAGGTCCCCAAGGTCGACGAGGGGCTCTACGCCGCCGTGCAGGAGTCCCACGGCGCGGCGCTCGACGAGGCCACGCAGATCTTCGACAAGCTCGAGCGCCAGAACGAGTGCCACCGCGTCATGGAGGAGGCCGTCGCGGCCCACTCCGGCGACGCCGAGCACGCCGAGTACGGCGACCGCAAGGCCGCCGCGCAGATGGCCGTCGACAAGCTCGAGAAGACGATCATCCGCCAGCGCATCGCCGTCCACAAGAAGCGCCCCGACGGCCGCTCGGAGAACGAGATCCGACCGATCTCGATCGAGGCCGGCCTGCTGCCGCGGGCGCACGGCTCGGCGCTCTTCACGCGCGGCCAGACGCAGGCGATCTCGGTCGCCTCGCTGGGCACGCTGAAGGAGGAGATGCGCCTCGACACGCTCGGCCTGGAGACGAAGAAGTACTACTTCCATCACTACAACTTCCCGCCCTTCTCGGTCGGGGAAGCGGGCTTCATGCGCGGCCCCAAGCGCCGCGACATCGGACACGGCGCGCTCGCCGAGCGCGCGCTGACGGCGATGGTCCCGTCGATCGACGAGTTCCCGTACACGATTCGCGTCGTGTCGGACATCCTGGAGTCCAACGGGTCGTCGTCGATGGCCTCGGTCTGCGGCTCGTCGCTGTCGCTGATGGACGCCGGCGTGCCGCTCAAGCGGCCCGTCGCCGGCATCGCGATGGGGCTCATCAAGGAGGGCGACGACTACGTCGTGCTGACCGACATCGCCGGCGTCGAGGACCACCTCGGCGACATGGACTTCAAGGTCGCCGGCACGTCGCAGGGCATCACCGCCCTGCAGATGGACATCAAGATCACGGGCGTCACGTTCGACATCCTGCGCGACGCGCTGACGCAGGCGCTCGAGGCCCGCACGTTCATCCTCGGTGAGATGGCAAAGGTCATCGCCGAGCCGCGCGCCGAGCTCTCCGAGCACGCGCCGCGGATCATGACCGTGCAGATCGACACCGACAAGATCGGCCTGCTGATCGGCAAGGGCGGCGAGACGATTCGCGGCCTGGCCGAGGAGTTCGAGTCCCAGATCGACGTCAACGACGACGGTCAGGTGCTCGTCTACTCCGCCAACGGCACGCTCGGCGAGGCGCTCGCCGAGCGCATCCGGTCGATGACCAAGGAGGTCGAGGTCGGCGACGAGTACCCGGCCGCGAAGGTCGTCAAGACGACGACGTTCGGCGCCTTCGTCGAGCTCTCCAAGGGCACCGACGGGCTGCTGCACATCTCCAACGTCTCGCCGGGCCAGCGCGTCGACACGGTCGAGGACGTCCTCAACAAGGGCGACGAGATCCACGTCAGGGTGTTCGAGGTCGACCGCGAGCGCGGCCGCATCGGGCTGCGCCTGGCGTCCGACCCGGACGTCGCCGGCAAGAGCAAGGACGAGCTCGTCGCGGCCGGCAACGGCGGCGGCGGCTCGCGTCCGCCGCGCGACCGTGACCGCCCGCCGCGCGGCGGCGGCGACCGCGGCGGCGACCGCGGACGGCGCGGCTCCGGCCGCCCGCGCCACGGCGAGGGCTAAGCCCTGGCCGAGTGTGAGCTGACGGTCCTGGACTCTGGCGTCCGGGTCGTAACGGAGGCGATGCCGACCGTGCGCTCCGTGACGCTGGGGGTCTGGATCGCGACCGGATCCGCCAACGAGACGCCGCAGGAAGCGGGGCTGTCGCACCTCGTCGAGCACATGCTCTTCCGCGGCAGCGATCGCTTCGGCTCGCTGGAGATCGACCAGATCTTCGACGCGATGGGCGCCGAGCTGAACGCCGGCACGAGCAAGGAGAGCACGTCGGTCTACGCGCGCGTCATCGACGAGCATCTCCCGCACGCGTTCGACGTCGTCTCCGACATGGTCTGGCACCCGCGCTTCGACGACGGCGACCTCGCCAACGAGCGCGAGATCGTGCTCGAGGAGATCGCCATGTACGAGGACGAGCCGCACGACCGCGTCTTCGACGAGCTCGGTGCGGCGGTCTTCGGCGACCACCCGCTCGGGCGGCCGGTGATCGGCCGCGCCGACGTCATCAGCGCGATGACGACCGAGCGGCTCGCGCGCTTCCACGCCGAGCACTACGCGCCCGGCGACATCGTCATCGCCGCGGCGGGCTCGCTCGAGCACGACGCCGTCGTCGAGCTCGCGCGCGCGATCGACATCGGTCCGCGCGCGGCGGCGCCGGGCGTGCCACCGCTGCCCGAGCAGCTGCCGCCGCGCCTGCGCTTCCTGCGCAAGGACACCGAGCAGTACCACCTGACGCTCGGCGCGCCCGCGCCGGCACGTGACGACGAACGCCGCTTCGCCCTGCGCGTGCTCGACAACGTCCTCGGCGGCACGTCGTCGTCGCGCCTGTTCCAGGAGGTCCGCGAGCTGCGCGGGCTGGCCTACAACGTCTACTCCTTCCAGGCCCTGTTCGCCGGAGCCGGCGAGATCGGCGTGTACCTCGGGACGAGGCCCGACAACGTCGCGCCGGCGCTGAAGGTCGTCGCCGACGAGCTTGCGCGGCTGCGCGAGGACGGCATCACCGCCGCGGAGCTCGACCGCTCCAAGGAGAACGTCAAGGGCCGCATCGTGCTGTCGCTCGAATCGACCGCGGCGCGCATGAACCGGCTCGGCCAGGCGGTGCTGAGCGGGCTGCCGCTGCTGTCGATCGACGATGTCGTGGGGCGCATCGAGGCCGTCACGCTCGACGACCTCAACGGGCTCGTGCGCGAGCTGCTGGCGCCCGAGAAGCTGAGCGCGGCGGCGATCGGACCCGACGAGGACGTCCTGCGCTCAGCGCTCGAGCCGCTCGCGCCGGGGCTGCTCGCCGAGGCGGTGGCGTGACGATCCGCGTCGCCGTGGCTGGCGCCGCGGGGAAGATGGGGCAGGCCGTCGTCGCCGCCGTCGAGGGCGCCGTCGACATGGAGCTGAGCGGGCGCGCCGATCCCGCGCTGGGGACATCGCTCGCCGACGTCCTCGGCGACACCGACGTCGTCGTCGACTTCACGCGCCCCGACACGGCGCTCGACAATGCGCGCCAGTGCCTCGCCGCAGGCGTGCACGTCGTCATCGGGACGACGGGCTTCGACATCGACGCCCTGCGCGAGGCGGCGGCAGCGGCGGATGCCAACGTCGTCGTCGCGCCGAACTTCGCGATCAGCGCCGTGCTGATGATGCGCTTCGCCGCCGAGGCCTCCAAGCACATGTCCAAGGCCGAGATCATCGAGCTGCACCACGACGCCAAGCTCGACGCGCCCTCCGGCACGGCGGCGCGGACGGCGGCGCTGATGGACGGCGACGTGCCGATCCACTCCGTCCGGCTGCCGGGGCTCGTCGCCCACCAGGAGGTCATCCTCGGCGACGTCGGCCAGTCGCTGACGATCCGCCAGGACTCCTACAACCGCGAGTCGTTCATGCCCGGCGTGCTGCTGGCCGTGCGACGGGTGGGCACGCTGCAGAGCTCACCGGTCGTCGGACTGGAGCACCTCCTGTCCTGAGGTCCCGGGGCCGCGGTACCTGGCCCGGGCCCTCCCGGACGGTCGTCCAGTGGCGCTTGTGCGCGGCGGCGAACGCGCGTACCGTTCGTGACGAACAGCACATACTCTCCTTCCCTCGGTGATCCCATGTCCTGGAACACGAACCTGCTCGTCCTCGCCAACCGCACCGTCGACTCCGATGCGCTGCTGCGCGAGCTGCGCGCGCGCTCGATCGCCGGCTCGATCCACGTGACGCTCGTCGCGCCTGCGGAAGGTGCACGGGCGATCACCGCGCGCCGCCTCGAGCGCGCCGTCGATCGCCTCGAGCGCGACGGCATCACGGTCGAGGGAATCGTCGGGCATCCCGACCCGCTCGTCGCGATCGAAGAGGTGTGGGACCCGCGCCGCTTCGACGAGGTGATCGTCGCGACGCTGCCGACCGACGTGTCGCGCTGGCTGGCACTGGACCTGCCGCGCCGCGTCGAGCGCTTCACCGGGGCGCTCGTCACGCACGTCGTCGCGACACCGGCCGGGACGGCGCCGCAGACGGTCCGGACCTACGCGTGACGGAAGGCGTGACGGTCGCCGTCACCGATCACGCCGTCGAGCGGTTCCGCCAGCGCGTCGGCAGCCGCCGCGGCGGCTTCGACATCCGGCCCGAGATCGCCGGCCGCGTCAGCTCGGCCTGGGCGGCGGGGCGCGCGACGAGCACCCCACCGCCCGGCGCGTCCGAGCAGGCGGTGCGCGGATCGGTCTACGTGCGCGACCTCGTCGACCGCGGCGTGATCTTCGTCTGTCGCCACGACCGCGCCTCGCGCGAGCTGCTCGTGATCACGCTGTGGGAGGACGCCCGCTACGGCACGCCACGCGTCGACCAGCGCTTCACCGACGCATTGAAGGAGGACGACGCGGCGCTCGTCGATCCCGGCCGGCGCTGGCGCGAGCGCCGCGACCGGGCCTGAGTGGCGCCCCCGCGGGAGCGCTTCGGCCGGCGCGGTCGAGGCGTGCCCCTCGGGTGCGCTCGGGTTGCGCGCGGCGGACGACGTCGATCTTCCCGACGCCCAGAACGCGGGTGGCGCGGCCCGCCCGGGTTCGGTTACGGTGACCTATGACCGACTCCGCGCCGGCCCCGCTCGCTGCGGCTGCGGCGGACCGATTGCGCCGGCTGAACGTCGTCGTCGGCTCGCTGCACGCGCTGCAGGCGCTCGTCCTGCTCGCCATCGCGACCGCCGTGTCGCTGCCCGTGACGGGATCGTTTCTGAGCGGGCCGCCGGGCGCCGGCGACTACGGCGCCGCGAGCGTCGGCAGCCTGCGGATCGACTGGCTCGTCGCCGCCTTCCTGCTGCTGGCCGCGGTCGATCACCTCGCGGTCACAGGCGGGCGGGCGCGGCGCTGGTACGAGGCCAACGTCGCCCGCGGGGTCAACCCGGCGCGCTGGTGGGAGTACGCGGTCAGCGCATCGCTCATGATCGTGCTGATCGCGATGCTCTCCGGCGTCAGCGAGGTCGTGGCGCTGATCGCGCTGTTCGGGGGCAACGCGGCGATGATCTTCTTCGGGCTCGTGCAGGAGCAGGTCAACGCCGGCCGCGCCGAGCGCGACTGGCGTCCCTTCGCCTACGGGTGCGTCATCGGCGCCGTGCCGTGGATCGCGATCACGGCCCAGCTCCTCGTGGCCGCGACGGAGGGCGACGGTGTCCCCGGGTTCGTCGTGGCGATCTTCATCTCGCTGTTCGCGCTGTTCAGCACCTTCCCGATCAACATGTGGCTGCAGTACCGCGGCCTCGGGCGCTGGGCGGACCCCGTCTTCGCCGAGCGCGTCTACCTCATCATCAGCCTGGTCTCCAAGAGCGTGCTGGCCTGGCAGGTCTACGCCGGCGCGCTCGCCGGCGGCTGAGCGCGCGGTCACGCGAGGGTCGCGTCACACCGCGACGAGCTCGGCCAGGCGCGTGTACCGCCGCCGCGCGTCGGTCCGGCCCACCGCGGTCGCCAGTGCCGCCCGCTCGCCGACGACGACGCAGACCTCCTGCGCCCGCGTCACCGCCGTGTAGACGAGGTTGCGCGTGAGCATGATCTGGTGGCCGCGGTAGATCGGCACGACGATCGCCCGCGCCTGCGACCCCTGCGCCTTGTGGACGGTCGCCGCGTAGGCGAGCTTCAGCGTGTCGAGCGCGTCTGCGGGCAGCGACACGCGGCGCCCGTCCTCACCGGCGAACATGATCCGGTCGCGCTCGGCATCGTGGTGTGCCAGCACGCCGCGTTCGCCGTTGAAGAGGTCGTGCTCGTAGGAGTTGCGCGTCTGCATGACCTTGTCTCCGACGCGCAGCCCGCTGCCGCCGATCGGCGCGCCATCGGGGTTCAGCCGCGCGCGCAGCTCGCCGTTGAGCGCGTCGATCCCGAGCGGACCCTTGTGCATCGGGGCGAGGACCTGCACGTCGGCGGCCGGATCGAGGCTGTAGTGGGCCGGCAGCCGCGTCGCCGCCAGCTCGCAGACCTCGTCGAAGATCGCCTGCGGCCCGTCGCGGACGACGAGAAAGAAGTCGCGCACGTCGTCGTCCCCGGCGACGGGCTCGGGCAGCTCGCCGGCGTTGATCGCGTGCGCGGCGCGGACGATCAGCGAGCGCGCCGCCTGGCGGAAGACCTCCGTCAGCCGCGTCGCGGGCACGTCCGCCGCGAGCAGGTCCTCGAGCACGCGGCCGGGCCCGACGGGGGCGAGCTGGTCGACGTCGCCGACGAGCAGCACATGCGTGCGCGGCCCGACCGCCGCCAGCAGCGCCTCGGCGAGCTGCACCGAGAGCATCGATGCCTCGTCGACGATCAGCACGTCGCAGCCCTCGATCGGATGCGAGCGGTCGCGCGTGAAGCCCTCGTCGGGCGCCCACTCCAGCAGTCGGTGGATCGTCGTCGCGTCGGCCCCGGTCAGCTCGCTCAGGCGGCGCGCGGCCTTGCCGGTCGGCGCACACAGGCGGGCGCGGTGCCGGGCCGCCTTGAGCAGGTCGACGAGCGCGCGCATCGTCGCGCTCTTGCCGGTGCCGGGGCCGCCGGTGAGGATCGAGATGCGGTGCTCGAGCGCCTGCGCGACACCGCGCCACTGGTCGTCGCTGGGAACGAACGCGCCGCCGGCCGGGCGCTCGGCGTCGCCGAGCTCGAGCGCCGCGTCGTCGTCGAGCAGGCGGCGCACGTGCGACGCCAGGCGCTCCTCGACGGCATGCAGGCGCGCCTCGGCGACGCGCCCGGCGTCGTCCACGACGACGCGCCCGCGCGCCGCGAGCATCGCGATTGCGTCGTCGACGGCGCCCTCGGCGGCGCCGCCGAGCAGCCGCAGCGCGCGCTGGGCGAGCTCGGGCCGGGGGAGATGGCAGTGCCCGTCGCCCTGGGACTGGTCGAGCGCGTGCATGACGCCGGCGGCGAGCCGGTCGGGCGCATCGGGCGGCGTGTCGAGCGCCCGCGCCAGCGCGTCGGCGGTCGCGAAGCCGATCCCGTCGAGCTCGCAGATCGCGTACGGCTCGCGCTGCAGGCGGGCGATCGAGCCGGCGCCGAAGTGGCGCGCGATCCGGCTCGCCGACGCCGCGTCGACGCCATGCGTGTCGAGGAAGAGCCGCAGCTCGCGCAACTCCTGGCCGTCGCGCCAGGACCGCACCGCGCCGCCGAGCCGCGCCGCGCCGATGCCGGGCACGCCGCGCAGCACGCGCTCGGGATCGCGGTCCAGCGCGTCGAGGACATCGCCCGCGCCGTAGCGTTCGACGAGCAGCGCGGCGCCGCGCGGGCCGACGTGCTTGACGGTCTCCAGGTAGGCCTTGACCGCCGCGTCGCTGACGGGCTCGAGGATCCGCACGCGCTGGACGGCGAACTGCCAGCCATGGCGCGGATGGCTGCGCCAGCCGCCGGCGACCGCGACCGACTCGCCCTCGCGGATGTGCCCGAGCGCGCCGACGAGCACGACCGCTTCGCCGTCGTCGCTGACCGCGTCGAGGACCGCGAAGTCGCCGTCCGGGACGGTCCAGCGGACGTGCATGATCTCGGCGACCAGCTCGCCGGCCGCCGTGTCGCGGGGCGAATCCTGCGCGCGGTCTGCCATCGCTGCGCAGTCTCGCACGTCGCCTTGACGACTCCCGGTGGTACGTGTATGTACACCTGTGTGACCGTTCTGTATCTCACGCCCCACGAGCTCGAGCTCTGCGCCGAGGTCCGCGCGATGTGCGCCTGCAACCAGCTGCGACGGGCGACCCGCGGCGTCACCGCGCTGTACGAGTCGGCGCTCGCCGCGAGCCGCCTGAAGGCGACCCAGCTTCCGATCCTCGTCGCTCTCGGCTCGTCCGGCGACCTCTCTGTCTCGAGGCTGGCCGACGCGCTGGCGCTCGATCGCACGACGCTGACGCGCAACCTCAAGGTGCTCGAGGGCCGCGGCCTCGTGCGCACGAGCGAGAGCGACGACGACGCGCGCGTGCGCATGGTCTGCCTGACGCTCGACGGCTCCGACGTGCTGGCCGGCGCGCTGCATCGGTGGGCGGACATGCAGGCCGTCGTCGAGGAGCGTTTCGGGCGCCGGCGGCTCGAGGCGCTGTACGGCGAGCTCGAGGCGCTCGGCGACGCTATCGAGCCGTAGCCGCCGCGACGGCCGGATCGCCCGGCGCGGCTGCGATACTGAGGCGGTGCCCGACCTGGGAGCCATCCTCACGGCCATCGTCACCCCGTTCGGGGAGGACGGCGCGGTCGACGAGCAGGCGCTCGTCGAGCTCATGCACCACCTTGCAGCCAACGGCTCGGACGGCTTCGTCGTCTGCGGCACCACCGGCGAGGCCGCGACGCTCGACGACGAGGAGCACCTGCGGGTGATCGAGCTGGCCTCGTCACAGCGGCCGCCCGGCACGACGATCGTCGCCGGCGTGGGCTCCAACGACACCCGTCACGCGCTGCACCTGACGACCGGCGCGATCGAGCGCGGAGCCGACGCGCTGCTGTCCGTCAACCCCTATTACAACCGCCCCAACCGGCGCGGGATCCTCGCGCACTATCGCGAGATCAGCGCCGTCGCCGACCGTCCGGTCCTGCTCTACAACATCCCGCAGCGGACCGGCTCTGACCTTTCCAACGAACTGCTTGCCGAACTTGCCCAGCTGGACCACATCGAGGGCGTCAAGCAGGCAAACAACGACAACCTCGCCCCGATCGACGGACTGTGCATCTACGCCGGAAACGACGAGATCCTCGCCACGGTCCTCGACATGGGCGAGCCTGGAGGCATCTTGACCGCCAGCCACATCGTCGGCCCGGACATGCGCCGCATGGTCGACGAACCAGACCAGCGAGCCGCGATCCACGCGAGCCTGCTGCCCGTCTTCGAGGCCATGAGCGTCGCGCCCGCGGCGGTCAGCAACAAGGCCGCCCTGAACCTGCTCGGCCACGCCGTCGGCGTGCCGCGCCTGCCGTACGTCGAGGCCGACGAACACGAGACCGCGACGATCCGAGCGATGCTGCAGGACCGCGGCCTGCTCGTCGGCGCCACAGCATGAACGCGAATTCACGTTGAGCGGCCCCCTGCGCGTCCTGCCGCTCGGCGGCCTGGGCGAGATCGGCAAGAACATGACGGTCGTCGAGTACGAGGACCGGATCGTCCTCGTCGACGTCGGCCTGCGCTTCCCGACGCCCGAGATGATGGGCATCGACCTCGTCCTGCCCGACTTCGCCTACCTGCGAGGACGGGTCTCGGACATCGAGGCGATCGTCGTCACGCACGGCCACGAGGACCATCTCGGCTGCCTGCCGTTCCTGCTGCGCGAACTCGGCGTGCACGACGCGCCGCCGGTCTACGGCGGGCCGCTGACGATGGCGATGGCGCGCTCCAAGCTCGACGAGCACAAGCTCGCGCGCGACGTCGTCGTCGAGGACGTCAGCGAGGGCGAGATCATCGAGGCGGGGCCGTTCGACGTCGAGATGATCCACATGACGCACTCGATCCCCGACGCGAGCGCCGTCGCGATCAAGACCGATCTCGGCACGATCCTCGTCACCGGCGACTACAAGTTCGACCAGACGCCGGTCGACGGCAAGCCCGCCGACGTCTCGCGGCTCGCCGAGCTGGGCCGCGACGGGCTGCTGCTGCTGTGCGGCGACTCGACGAACGCCGACCGGCCCGGCTTCGCGCCGAGCGAGAAGATCGCCGGCCCGAACCTGCTCGACGTCTTCAGCCGCGCCAAGGGGCGCATCGTCGTGACGTCGTTCGCGTCGAACATCCATCGCGTGCAGCAGGTCGTCGACGCCGCGGCGGCGCTCGGGCGCAAGGTCGTCCTCGTCGGCCGCTCGATGAAGAAGAACACGAACATCGGCCGCTCGCTCGGCCACATCAAGCTGCCCGACGGGATCCTCATCGGGCCGCGCGAGGTGTCGCAGTACCCCGACCACAAGCTCGTCATCATCTCGACCGGGTCGCAGGGCGAGCCGCTCAGCGCGCTGAGGCGGATGGCCCACCGCGACCATCCGCAGATCGAGTTGCACGCCGGCGACACGGTCGTCTTCAGCGCCACGCCGATCCCGGGCAACGAGCGCGCCGTCAACGACACGATCGACCGCCTGTACCACATCGGCTGCGACGTCATCACGACGAAGGACGCGCCGATCCACGCCTCCGGCCACGGCTACCAGGAGGAGATCAAGCTGATGCTCAACCTGACCAAGCCGAAGTACGTGATGCCGTTCCACGGCGACCACAAGCGCATCCACCTGCACTCGCGGCTCGCGGAGTCCGTCGGCGTCGCGCCCGAGAACATCTTCAAGGGCGAGAACGGGCTGCCGCTGGAGCTCGACGCGAAGGGCGCGCGCTGGGGCAAGAAGGTGCAATCGGGGATGATCTTCGTCGACGGCGTCGACATCGGCGACGTCACCGACGTCGCGCTGCGCGACCGCCGCATGCTCTCGGCCGACGGGATCTTCGTCATCGTCGCGACGATCTCCGAGCAGGACGGCTCGTCGGTCGCCGAGCCCGAGGTGATCTTCCGCGGCGTGCCGTACGCCGGCGAGGCCGACAAGTTGCTCGACAAGCTGCGCGAGTGCGTCGACAACTCGCTCGAGCGCGCCGCCAAGGAGGAGATCCGCGAGATCGACCTGCTCCAGGAGATCCTCCACGACGACCTCGCCGCGTTCGTCTACGACAAGATCAAGCGCCGCCCGATGGTGCTGCCGGTCGTCGTCGAGGTGTAGCGGTAGCCGATGAGCAGCCAGCCGTGGATCGCGTACGACGGCGCGCTTGCGCTGCGCACGCGGGCGTACGCGAACTCGACCGCTCCGTTGGCGGCGCCCTCGCGGTCGAACGAGGGCAGCGTCAGGCGCTGGCCTGAGCACAGCGCCAGCGGCTGACCGGCGCGCAGGATCGCGCGGACGATCCCGCCGCCCGGCAGCAGCCCCGACGGGGTGCGCGGCAGGTTCCACAGCAGGTAGTTGTAGTGCGCGCGACGGCCGGCGGGCGAGCGGTACGTCGCGCCCGGGTCGCCGTAATTCGACCAGCTCGCGCCGATCCCGCCGGAGCGACCGGCGTTGCGCCGCGCGCGCAGCTCAGCGGGCGTCTTGTAGTACATGCGGCGCAGTTCGGGGCCCGTCCGCTGGGGCGCGTTGCGCGCGCGCTCGGCGCAGTCGCGCAGCGGCTCGCCGTTGCCGTTGCGGGCGCCGCGCGCGAGGCGCGAGATCGGCCGCGTGAACGCGCTCGCCGGCACGTGCACCGTCGCCTGGCGCACGCTGCACGGAAGCGCGCAGCCGCCGCGGCGGACGTACGTGTGCTCAGCGCCGATCGTCAGTGCCTGCAGGCGCAGCACCCGCAGCTCGTCGCGCCGGCAGCGCGGCCTCGTGCCGGGCTCGTGCCCGGCGGCGACGCTCGCCGGCAGCTGCGTGGCGTCGAACGCGAGCGCGCGCACGCGGCCGCGGTGCCGCAGCCGCAGGCACTGGCTGATCGCGGCGGCGCTGAAGCTCGTGTTCGCCGCCGCTGCCGGCGGCTCGCGCGCGCGGTCGGCCGGGGCGGCGAGGAACGCCGCGACGGACGCCGCTGCCAGCAACGTGGGCATCGACGGCATCCACGGAAGTCTTCTACACGAGCGCGTGGGCCCACCGCGCGGCGTCGCAGCGGGCGATCGTCAGGGCGCTGTCAGGGCTCGGTGCCGGCCGCGCCGTCGCGCAAGACGAGCTCGAAGCCGACCGTGCGCCGCGGACGTCAGTCGATGCCGGAGGCGACGGGCTGGCGCACGTTGCGCGACAGCGGCAGCGTGACGGCGAAGCGCGTGCCGCGGGGGCGCAGGGCGCCGTTCATCGTCGGCGAGTGGATCGCCACGGTGCCGCCGTGCGACTCGGCGACGGCGTGCACGATCGAGAGCCCCAGGCCCGACGACCCGCCGCGGTCGCCCGCGCCGCGCACGAAGCGCTCGAACACGCGCTCCTTCAGCTCCGGTGGGATGCCCGGGCCGTCGTCCTCGACGGTCAGGCGCACGGTCCCGTCGACGCATTCCACCCACGCGCGCACCTGCGTCCCCGGCGGCGTGTGACGGATCGCGTTCTCGATGAGGTTCAGCGTCAGGCGGTGCAGCTCGTCGCGCGCGCCGTCGACGATCGCGCGCCCGGCGTCGATCGAGAGGTCGTGTCCGTCGGCGATGACGCCGACCTCGGCCGCGGCCTCGACGAGCACCTGGCCGACGTCGGTCGGCGTATGCGGCGCCTGCCGCGCGGCATCGTGGCGGGCGAGCAGCAGCAGGTCGGCGACGAGGCGCCGCATCCGCCGCGACGAGCGCAGCGCCGAGTTGGCGGCCTCCTCCTGCTCGCCGTCGAGGCTCTCGGCGAGCAGCTCGAGGTTCGCGAGCACGCTCGTCAGCGGCGTGCGCAGCTCGTGCGACGCGTCGGCGACGAACTCGCGCTGGCGGCGCAGCGCGTCCTCGGTCTCCGAGCGCGACGTGTCCAGCGCGTGCAGCATCCCGTCCAGCGTGCGCGCAAGCTCGGCGACCTCGTCGTCGGCCTCGACCTCTGGGATCCGCTCGGCCGGGTCGCGCGTCTGCTCGATCTTGCGCGCGGTCGCCGTGAGCGCGGCGATCGGCGCCATCGCGCGGCGGGCGACCATCAGGCCCGCGAGCAACGCGAGGCCCGCGCCGCTGAGCACGCCGATGACGAGGAACAGGTGCAGGCGGCTGACGGTCGCGTCGACCGACGCCAGCGGGCGGGCGTACTGCAGGTACAACGGAATCTGGAAGTAGTCGCCCGCCGAGCGGGGAACCTCGCGCGTCTCGATCAGGTAGCCGAGCTCCTCGACGCGGCGCTTGCCGGGCGGTCCGAAGTCCTTCGTGTGCGCGGTGCCCTCGAGCAGGATCCCGTTACGGCTGACGATCCGCACGATCGTCGCGCCGTTCTCGTAGCTGCCCAGATCGGGCTCGAAGCCGTCGAGCTCGTAGCCGCCCAGGCCCGTCGGAACGGCGACCGTGTAGCGGATCTTCGCGTTGAGCAGCTCGGCCGTGTCGGCGACCTCGCGGTCGAAGTCCTGGTGCAGTCGCTGCGATGTCAGGCCGCCGACCGCGCCCGCGAACCCGCACAGGATCACGAGCGTCAGGAGCGCCGAGCCGCCGGCCAAGCGCCAGCGGATCGGAAACTGCCTAGGCGCGGAGAACGTAGCCTGCGCCGCGGATCGTATGGAGGAGACGCGGCTCATCGCCGGCTTCCAGCTTCCGTCGGAGATTCGATACGAAGACCTCGATGGTGTTCGTCGTTGCGAATGGATCGTAACCCCATACCTCCTCCAGCAGGCGCTGGCGGGGGACGACGATGCGCTCGTTGCGCATCAGGTACTCCAGCAGCTCGAACTCGCGCTGGGTCAGCTCGATGTCGCGCTCCAGGCGCCGCACCTCGTGCGTGTCGGGGTTCAGCTGCAGGTCGCCGACGACGAGCGACGCGCTGCCGCGCGGCGGGCGCCGGCGCAGCAGCGCGCGCAGCCGCGCCAGCAACTCCTGGCGCTCGAAGGGCTTGACGAGGTAGTCGTCGGCGCCGGCGTCGAGACCCTCCACGCGGGCGTCGACGGCGTCGCGCGCGGTCAGCATGAGGATCGGGACGTCGCCGCCGTCCTTGCGCAGCGCGCGGGCGACGTCGATGCCGTCGAGCTTGGGCAGGCCGAGGTCGAGCACGACGAGGTCGGGGCTGAACTCGCGGGCGTCGGTGAGCGCGCTCTCGCCGTCGTAGCTCGCGCGCGCCTCGTAACCCTCCATGCGCAGCGAGCGCAGCAGGACCTGGGCGATCTCCTGGTCGTCCTCGACGACGAGGACGCGTGGCGGGCGCTCCGACATGGCCTCATCAGGGTAGGGCCGCGGCTCAACGCGGGTTAACGAGGGGCCCGAAATGACTCCCAACGGGCGCCACGACGCGTGTACGCTGCCGCCTGGTGCCGGCGCTCGCACAGCAACCACCGCGGCGACAGAACGATCGGGCACACGCCCGCCGGGTCCAGCGCCCGCCCGGGCCGCCGTCAGCGCCCGGCGTGCAGCCCGTGATCGGGGATCGAGCGCGCGAAGCGGGACGCGCGCTTCCACTCGAGGCCACGCTCGCGCGCGCCGTCGAGCGCCGCACCGGCACCGCCGTGCTCGCCCGCAAGAAGCTGACCCTGCCGTCGAAGAACGCGGGGCTCGCGAACATCCGAAACGCCGTCAAGTCCTACAACAAGATCGCCTCGTCGACGACGAAGATCAACCAGCGGCTGGCCAGGCTGCGCGCCCTCGACGACGCGATCTGGACCTGGTACGCGGCCCTCGGGACGCAGGCGATCAGCGGCCCGAACACCGCGCTCGTCGGCACGATCGCGCGCGAGTCAGAAGACGAGTACGGGTCGATCGTCGCCAAGTACGGCCACCGCGTCCTACCGATCGACACGAGTCATATGACGATGCCGGAGATCGACGCCGCGCAGGACCTGTGGGACTCGCTGCACTCCGGTCAGGGACGGGTCCTGCTCCAGGGCACCGGCGAGTATGTCAAGCGCTCGCGCGCCAACCTCGCGAAGATCCTCAACACCCCCACCGGCCGCAAGCTGCTGACCTACCTCGACCAGCCCGGCACCGACCAGAGCGACGACATCACCGGTCGGGTGGTCATCGGCGACGAGCTGCCCGCAGGACTGCAGACGGACGGCCTCGACGTCAACCAGAAGTCCTACGCCAAGGCGTTCGGCGCGGACGGCGCGGCGGCGCCAGATCAGGCCCAGCGTCTGCGCCCGCGCAACCCCAAGCAGCAGTTCCGCAACCGCTACCGCGACGTCGCTGCGCCGTCCTTCAACGCGCCGGGTCCGACCGGGCTGGAGCAGACGATCTTCGCCGGCGACCGCAAGGTGAAGATCGACGGCAAGTACTACGAGTTCGGCCAGGGCGCGACGGGCGCGTTCGTGCACACGATCCGCGCGACAGACCTCGACCAGGACATCCCGAACACCACCGGCAACGTCGCGTACACCCCCGAGTTCATCACCCTCGCGCACGAGCTCGGGCACGCCATGCACCACCTCGCGGGCGCCACGACGGATGCCGTCCCGCTGGCGAACGCCTTCTACCCCGGCGGGCCGGCTCCGTGGACGAACCCGGAGGAGCTGTTCACGATCATGGGCATCGACAACGCGATCCGCAACGAGGCCGGGCTGGAGCAGCGCGCGTCGCACGCGACGCTGCCGTCGGCCCGCGCCGCGCTCAAGACGCAGCGGCGCGACGAGCTCATGGGCCGGGCGCAGACGCTCTACAACGCGGCCGACAGTCCCGCTCCGGTCCTGCAGTACATGCAGGACGTCGCGGACTCGATCAAGGGCCGGGCGCCGCTCGTCGACGACGACGTGTACATCCAGATGCGCAAGCGGATCGTCAAGCTCGAGCACAAGTACGCCTGAGCCTGGCTCCACGACGGGGATTCGCCGCGAGCTGCGGTGGATCGAGGTTGAACCGGTTCTGGACAGGGGCCGCGCGGGGAGGAGCCCCGCCGGTCGGCGTCGAATGGGGCGGATGGCACTGTCCATGGCCTCTTCACGCACGCCCGCACCCAAGTCCGCCCGCCGCGCCCGCGCACCGTCCAAGGGCCGCTCGCGCGCTCGCGCGCGCCGGTCGTCGCTGGGCGCGCTCGGCCTGCCGGCGCTCGAGCAGCGCCACATCGACCTGATCGGCCTCGGGCTCGTCGCGCTCGGCGTCTTCCTCGCCTTTCCGGTGTACCTCGGCTGGGACGGCGGCGCCGCCGGTCAGGCCGCCACCGACGGGCTGGCCCACCTCGTCGGCCAGGTCGCCTACGCGGTCCCTGTCGCGATCGTCGCGGCGGGCGCGATCCTCGTGCTGCGACCGGTGCTGCCGGCCGTGCGGCCGTTTCGCTCGGGCGCGCTGTGCCTGTTCGCGGCGCTGACGCTGATGCTCGCGGCAGGCACGTTCGGGCTCGGTCCCGAGGGCGTGCGCGACGGCTACTGGAACGCGCCCTTCTTCGAGCAGCGCGGCGGGATCGTCGGCGACGCGCTGCTGTACGGCGTCGCGACGGCGGTCTCGACGATCGGCGCGCACATCCTCGCGGTCTTCCTGCTGGTCGCCGGCGTGCTGCTGCTGACCGGCGCCTCGATCGCCGGCGTCCTGCGCGCGACGGGGTCCGGCCTGGCGGACACGACGCG
The DNA here is from genome assembly GCA_963756465.1 of uncultured Solirubrobacteraceae bacterium. Taxonomy (GTDB): domain Bacteria; phylum Actinomycetota; class Thermoleophilia; order Solirubrobacterales; family Solirubrobacteraceae; genus CADCVQ01. The sequence goes on along the minus strand of CAVWNK010000003.1, from coordinate 1,612,885 downwards.
GGCGATCGGCCGCACCGTGCCGGCGCGCTCGCGGCGCGCCGCGCGCACCGCTGCGCCGCCCTCCGAGGCGCCCGTCGAGACCGCCCAGCCCGAGCCCTACCACCCGCCCGAGCCCGCCGACAGCGAGGTCGTCGTGCGCGCGACGCACGTCGAGGCGCCCGCGCACACGCCCGCGCCGCCGGCGCAGGTCCTCGAGTCCGGGCGCGACGGCTTCTGGTCGGGCGCGTCGCGCTTCCCCGACATCTACGGCGAGCCGCTGCCCGATGACGGTGCCGACGACGACGGTTCGTTCGACGCGCAGCCGCACGCGGATGAGGGCGACGAGGAGCCGCTCGCCTACGACGAACCCGACGCGGGGGAGCAGGCCGCCGATCCCGACGCCACCGCCGTGCTGCCCGCCGCGCGCAAACCCGTCAAGCCCGAGGACCTGACGCCGCAGGGGCGTCTGCGCGGATCGGTCACCGACGATCCCGACTTCCAGTGGATCCTGCCCGACCCGGCGCTGCTGCGGCGCTCGTCCGCCGAGCAGTCGCGTCCCGACACCGCCGGACAGGAGCGGACCGCCAAGCGCCTGATCGAGGGACTGGGGCACTTCGGCGTCGAGGCGAAGATCGTCGGCACCGTGGCGGGACCGCACATCACGCGCTTCGAGCTGCGCCTCGCGCCCGGCATCAAGATGAGCAAGGTCGCGCAGCTCAAGGACGATCTCGCCTACGCGCTCGCGGCGACCGACATCCGCATCCTCGCGCCGATCCCCGGCAAGACCGCGGTCGGCGTCGAGGTGCCCAACGCGCGCCGCCGCGTCGTCCAGCTCGGCGACGTCAACCAGGAGGCCCCGCCCGGCTGGTCGCCGCTGACGATCTGGCTGGGCAAGGACGTCGCCGGCAAGGCGATCGGCGCCGACCTCGCGAAGATGCCGCATCTGCTCGTCGCCGGCACGACCGGCGCCGGCAAGTCGGCGTGCATCAACGCGATGCTGTCGAGCGTCCTGCTGCGCGCGACGCCGCACGACCTGCGGCTCGTACTGATCGATCCCAAGCAGGTCGAGCTCAACCACTACGAGTCGATCCCGCACCTGCTGACGCCGGTCATCACGAGCCCGCGGATGGCCGCCAACGCGCTGCAGAACCTCGTCCGCGAGATGGAGCAGCGCTACTCGATCATGTCGCTGGCCAAGACGCGCTCGCTCGTCGAGCTCAATCGCTACCGCGCCAAGCGCGGCGACGCGGAGCTGCCCTACATCCTCTGCGTCATCGACGAGCTGGCCGACCTCATGATGGTCGCGCCCGCCGACGTCGAGGACTCGATCATCCGGCTGGCGCAGAAGGCACGCGCCGTCGGTATCCACCTCGTGCTCGCGACGCAGTCGCCGCGGGTCGACGTCATCACCGGAATGATCAAGGCCAACGTCCCCTCGCGGATCGCGTTCAGCGTCTCCTCGCAGACGGACTCGCGCGTGATCCTCGACCAGAACGGCGCCGAGTCGCTGCTGGGCCAGGGCGACATGCTCTTCTCGCCGGTGGGGTCCTCGAAGCTGCAGCGCATCCAGGGCGCGTACATCGACGAGCCGCAGATCGAGGCGCTGACGACGTTCTGGCGCCGCCAGGGCGAGCCGGAGCTGCGCGAGGATCTGCTCGACGAGGTCGAGAGCGAGGACACGACGTCCGGCGCGGCCGCCGACGACGGCTTCAGCCCCGACGAGGACGCGCTGCTCGAGGACGCGATCCGCTTGTGCGTCGAGATGGGGACGGCGTCGACGTCGATGCTCCAGCGCCGCCTGCGCCTCGGCTACACCCGCGCCGGCCGGCTGATCGACATGCTCGAACGGCGCAACGTCATCAGCGGCTACGAGGGTTCCAAGCCGCGCCAGGTGCTCGTCGGCGCGGGCGACGTCGATCGCTTCATCGCCAATCTGCGCGAGCGCGGGGCGGGCTCCAGCGACGCGCCGGTGGTCGAGCTGGACGCCGCGCCGGCCGAGCCAAGTCCGGTCCACGAGTAGCCTCATGGGCGTGGCCGCCCTCCTGAGTACGCGCGCTGTCGACGTGGACGCCGGCGCCCGGGACGACGGCTGATGCCCGACATCGGCGCCTCCCTGCGCGAAGCACGGATGCGCGCCAGGATCGACGTCTCCGAGATCGAGGCACAGACGAAGATCCGCGCGAAATACCTGCGTGCGCTCGAGAACGAGGAGTGGGACCTGCTGCCCGGTCCGACGTACGTCAAGAGCTTCCTGCGCACGTACGCCGAGGCGCTGGACCTCGACGCCAAGCTGCTCGTGGACGAGTACAAGCTGCGCCACGAGCGCCTCAGCGACGTCGAGCTGCAGCCGATCAACGCCGCCGCCCCCGGCCGCGAGCGCCGCCGCCAGACGCCGGTGCTGCCGCCCTGGTTCTTCATCGCGGTGATCTTCGTCGCGCTGGTCTTCGCGCTGTACCTGCTCGGCCGCAACCCGCCGTCCAGCGACGCGCCGGCGCCGGCGGCGACGACGACCACCGCGACGACGCGCGCGACGCCGCCTCCACCGCCTCCGCCGCCCGCCCGTCCGCGCGTCGTGCGCCTGCGACTGGAGGCGACCGGTGCGGTCAACGTCTGCCTGCGAGCGGGCGGCCGCACGCTGCTCGACAGCGTCACCCTGCAGCCCGGCCAGCGCACGCAGACGTTCCGCTCGCGGCGCTTCTTGCTCACCGTGGGCAACAACGCCGTGATCCTGCGGATCAACGGCAGGCCCCGGCGCCTGAGCGCGTCGAGGAATCCGATCGGCGTCGAGATCACCCCCGACCGTGGCCGCCAGCCGCTGTCGGAGTCGGCCCGGCCCGTCTGCCGCTGATGGGCGGCCGATGAGCGTCCGCGCCGGCATCGTCGTCACCGGCACCGAGGTGCTGACGGGTCGCGTGTCGGACCGCAACGGACCGTGGCTGTCCGAACGGCTGCTGGACCTCGGCGCCGACGTGATTGCGATCGCCGTCGTCGGCGACCGTCCCGAGGACATCCTGCGCGCACTGCGCCTGCTGGCGTCCGAGCGCTGCGAGCTGATCGTCACCAGCGGCGGACTCGGGCCGACGGCAGACGATCTCACGGCCGCCGTCGTGGGGGAGTTCCAGGGCCGGGAGATGGTGCTCGACGAGCCGCTCGAGGCTCGCATCGCGCAGATCCTGCGGCCGCTGATGGCGCGCTGGCCGGACCTCGATCCTGAGGCGATCCTCGTCTCCAACCGCAAGCAGGCGGTGGTCCCGACCGGCGCCGAGGTGCTGGAGCCGATCGGCACGGCCCCGGGCCTCGTCGTCACGCCGGCTGCGGGTGATGGGCCGACCGTCGTCGTGCTGCCCGGCCCGCCGCGCGAGCTGCAGCCGATGTGGCGCGCCGCGCTCGAGACGAGCGACGACCTGCGGGCCGCGCTCTCCGGCGCGGTCGAGTACCGCCGCGACATGCTGCGCCTGTACGGGATCCCGGAGTCCGAGATCGCAGCGACGCTGCGCGCAGCGCTGGAGCACGGCATCGAGCTCGACCGTCTCGAGATCACGACGTGCCTGCGGCGCGGCGAGGTCGAGGTCGTGACGCGCTACGAGCCGGCCGAGGCGGTGATCTACGCGGCCTTCGAGACGCTCGTGCGCGAGCGCCATCCGCGCACGCTGTTCTCCACCGACGGCACGACCGTCGACGAGCAGGTCGTCACGCTGCTGCGCGGTGACGGCAGCGCTCCGGTGCAGACGATCGCGACCGCCGAGTCGTGCACCGGCGGCCTGCTGGGCGCGCGGCTGACGGAGCGACCGGGCTCCTCGGATGTCGTGCGCGGCGGGCTCGTCGTGTACTCCAACGAGGCGAAGGTGAAGCTCGCCGGCGTCGATCCGGCGCTGATCGAGCGTGCCGGCGCGGTCTCCGAAGAGGTCGCCGCCGCGCTGGCCGACGGGGCGCGCGCGGCGCTCGGCGCCGACGTCGGCGTCGGCGTCACAGGGATCGCCGGACCCGGCGGCGGCACGCCCGCGAAGCCCGTCGGGCTCGTCTGGCTGGCGGTCGGTCATCGCGACGGGCGCCGGCTGACACGCTCGGTGACGCTGCCCGGCGGCCGCGCGGACGTCCGTGATCGAGCGACGACGGTGGCGATGCACCTCGTGCGCCGACTGCTGCTCCGATCCAGCGGGTAGCGCGTGCGGCTGTTCGTCGCGCTCGACCTCCCGTTGCCGACACGCGCGGCGCTCGCCGCGTGGACCGCTGCCGCGGCGCCGCCCGAGCTGCGGCGCGTGCCGGCCGCCAACATGCACCTCACGCTCGTCTTCCTCGGGACGCGCTCGGAGGATGAGGCCGCCCGCGTGGCGGAGGCGCTCGTCGCGCGCAAGCGGCGCCGGCTCGGCCTCCTGCACTCCGCGGGCGCGCTCTGGCTGCCGCCGCGGCGGCCCGGCGTACTCGCCGTGGCACTTCGCGACGACCCGGAGCTGACGATCTTCCAGCGCGAGTTCACCAACGCGCTCGACGCGGCGATCGGCGTCGCGCCCGACCGGCACGCGTTCCGTCCGCATGTGACGGTCGCGCGGGTGCCGCGCCGCACGCGCTTTGACCGCCGGCTGTACCCGTTCTGCCCCGAGTTCTCGTTTCGTGCTCCGACGCTGACGCTGTACCGATCGCTGGACGGTCCCGACGGCGTGCGCTACGAGCCCTTGACGCAGGTCGTGACCGGCTGAGCGACGGCCGCTACGGTCGCGGCCATGACCTACCGTGAGCAGGCGCCCGCGGCCGCGCGCGTGGGCGAGCCGCCGGCAGGCGTTGCGGCCGGCGCCGGGTACGCCGATCAGGCGCACTTCGCGCACGACTGCCGCGCGCTCGCCGGCGTCGCGCCGTCGCTGTTGCTGCGTCGAGCAGGCGCGCATCCGGTTCCTACAAGACGGCCGCGCCGCGCTCCAGCATGATGTGCCCCATGGCAACAGACGACCTGCGCTCGATCCCGAACGTCGGCCCCGCGATCGCGCGCAAGCTGCGCCGGCTGGACATCGCGACCGCCGACGACCTTCGCGGCCAGGACGGCGAGGAGCTGTTCGAGCGTCTCTGCGCGCTCGACGGACATCGCCACGACCCGTGCCTGCTCGACACGTTCGTCGCCGCCGTCGACTACGCCGAGGGCGCCCCGCCACGGCCGTGGTGGGAGTACAGCCGCGAGCGCAAGGCACGCGCGCATGGCTGACGCACCGATGCTGCTGGGCTGGGTGATCGTCTACGTCGACGATCCGCCCGCGGCACGCGAGTTCTACATGCGCGCGTTCGGGCTGCAGGGCGGGTTCGTCGCGCCGACGAACACGTATGCCGAACTCGACACCGGGGCGACGAAGCTCGCCTTCGCCGCCTACGCCCTCGGCGAGGCGAACTTCCCGGGCGGCGTGCGCGCGGCGGCGCTCGAGGGCCAGCCGCCGAACATCGAGATCGCGCTTGTCGCCGACGACGTCGACGGCGCGTACGCCCGCGCGCTCGCGGCCGGCTGCGCGTCGCTGTCCGAGCCGTCGGACAAGCCGCACGGGCAGCGCGTCGCCTACGTGCGCGACCCGTACGGCACGCTCGTGGAGCTCGCCACGCCGCTGTAAGGGCACCCTAACTCTGTGTAAAGTTCCCCTAACACGCCTGCTGAGCGATTGGGAAGGGAGGCCTGGGACGAGCTTCATGGCCGCAATCTACGGGCCCGAGAGCACGAACACGTGTTCCGTCCGAGGAATGTTTCAACGTTTGCGCAGTCTTGTGACGAAGCGGTGTTGCGTTGTCACAGGCACCCGTCCTAGCGTGCCGATTCCGTCCGACCACGCCCGTATCGTGCGCGGTTCGTCCCAGTGCAGAAAGGCTGTTGAGTACCCATGGCTCTGACCGACAACGAGAAGGCCGCAAAGGCCCGCAACGACGCTCTGCAGGGTGCGCTCACGCAGATCGAGCGCGAGTTCGGCAAGGGCACGATCATGCGTATGGGCGACCCGGGTGCCCAGGTGAAGGTCAACGCGATCCCGACCGGCGCGCTGTCGCTCGACCTCGCGCTCGGGATCGGCGGCATGCCGCGCGGACGCATCGTCGAGCTCTTCGGACCGGAGTCCTCCGGTAAGACGACGCTCGTCTACCACCTCCTCGCGGAAGCCCAGAAGCTCGGCGGCATCTGCGCGTTCATCGACGCCGAGCACGCGATGGACCCGCTCTACGCGCGTGAGATCGGCCTCGACATCGACGAGCTGCTCGTCTCCCAGCCCGACTACGGCGAGCAGGCGCTCGAGATCTGCGACATGCTCGTGCGCTCCGGCGCCGTCGACGTCGTCGCGATCGACTCGGTCGCCGCGCTGACGCCGCGCTCCGAGCTCGAGGGCCAGATGGGCGATCAGACCGTCGGCCTGCAGGCGCGGATGATGAGCCAGGCGATGCGCAAGCTCGCCGGCAACCTCAACCGCACGCAGACGCTGTGCCTCTTCACCAACCAGATCCGCGAAAAGGTCGGCGTCATGTTTGGCTCGCCGGAGACGCAGCCCGGTGGCCGCGCGCTGAAGTTCTATGCATCCCAGCGGTTGGACATCCGCCGCATCGAGACGCTCAAGGACGGCACCGAGGCGGTCGGCAACCGCGTGCGGGTGAAGGTCGTCAAGAACAAGGTCGCGGCACCGTTTCGCCAGGCGGAGTTCGACATCGAGTTCGGCAAGGGCATCTCGAGCTCGGGCTGCATCCTCGACCTCGGGATCGAGCACAACATCGTCGCGAAGTCGGGCTCGTTCTTCTCCTACGACGGCGAGCGCCTGGGGCAGGGACGCAACAATGCCAAGGGCTTCCTCGACGACCACCAGGAGATCGCCAAGGAGATCGAGGCCAAGGTCTACGCCGCGCTCGGCATCGGCCAGGATCTCGTCGCGCCGATCGAACGCGGCGAGGACGCACCGCTCGGGCGCGACCAGGACAGATCGCTGCCGCCGATGGTGTCCGCCATCGAAGCCGCGTAGAGCACCGACGCGGTGGGGAGCTCGGAGCGCGCACTCGAGCTGGCGTTCGGCCACCTCGGCCGTCGCGATCGAACAGAGTCCGAGCTGCGCCGGCACCTTGCCGCCCGGGACGTCGGCGCGGCCGAGGCCGACGCGGCGATCGCCGAGGTCGCGCGGATGGGCTACCTCGACGACGCCCGCTACGCGCGGACGTTCGCCGAGGACCGGCGCAACCTCGACAGCTGGGGCAACGAGCGGATCGAGCGCAAGCTCGTCGCGCTCGGCGTCGACGCCGAGCACATCGCGACGGCGCTGGGCGAACGCGACGGCGCCGGCGAGCTCGGCGCGGCGATCGAGCTGCTCCAGCGCCGCCTGGGCAGCGCCGTTCCGGCGAGCGAGCGCGAACGCGAGCGGGCGCTCGGGATGCTCGTCCGCAAGGGCTATGAGCTCGAACTCGCGTATGACGCGGTGCGCGCGTTCGAGCGCGCCGCCGCCGCCTGACACGACCCGCGGGCTGTTGCGGCGGTCCTACGCCTGAGCCTGGGGCTACCCTTCAGCCAGCCATGAAGCGCTTCCACGTCACGACGTTCGGCTGCCAGATGAACGAGCACGACTCCGAGCGCATGAAGGGCATGCTCGAGTCGCTCGGCTACGGCGAGGCGAGCACCGCCGAGGACGCCGACGTGATCCTCTTCAACACCTGCTCGATCCGCGAGAAGGCCGACAGCAAATTCATCGCCCACCTCGGCCACGCCAAGCGCCTCAAGCGCGAGAACCCCGAGCGGATCGTCGGCGTCGGCGGCTGCTGGGCGCAGTCCGTCAAGGACGAGGTCTTCGCGCGCTTCCCGTTCGTCGACGTCGCCTTCGGCCCGGGCCAGGTCCACAAGCTCGCCGAATTTCTCACCTCCGACTCGCTGACCGCGCAGGGCTTCTTCGAGTTCGAGGGCTTCACCGGCCATCTGCCCGGCAAGCGGGCCCGCGACTTCCAGGCCTGGGTGCAGATCTCGGCCGGCTGCAACATGGCCTGCTCGTACTGCATCGTCCCCTCGACGCGCGGCCGCGAGCTGTCGCGGCCGCTGGACGAGCTCGTCGACGAGGTCCGCGCGCTCGCCGCCGAGGGCGTGCGCGAGGTGACGCTGCTGGGCCAGAACGTCAACTCGTGGGGCCGCAGCCTCGGCGCCGGCCGGCGGCGCTCGTTCGCCGAGCTGCTGCACGCGATCGACGCGATCGACGGCATCGACCGGATCCGCTACACGAGCCCGCACCCGTCGGACATGAAGGAGGACGTCGTCGTCGCGCACGCCGAGCTGGCGTCGGTCTGCGAGCACATCCACCTGCCGCTGCAGGCCGGCTCGTCGCGCATCCTCAAGGCGATGCGGCGCACGTACACGCGCGAGCGCTACCTCGACCGCGTCGCGCTGATTCGCGAGCACGTGCCCGACGCGGCGATCACGACCGACATCATCGTCGGCTTCCCGGGCGAGACCGAAGCGGACTTCGCGCAGACGCTCGCGGTCTGCGAGGAGGTCGGCTACGACGGCGCGTTCACGTTCGTCTTCTCGCCGCGGCGCGGCACCGAGGCGGCGGACATCACCGCGGGCCTCGTCGCGCACGAGGTCAAGGTCGAGCGGATGCAGCGGCTCGTCGAGGTCGTGCAGCGGCGCGCCAGCGAACGCGCGCAGCGCTTCGTCGGGCGCGAACTGGGCGTGCTCGTCGAGGGGACGTCGCGCACCGACCCGTCGCGGCTGCGCGGCCGCTCGCGCCACAACAAGGCCGTGAACTTCAGCGGGCTGGCGTCGCCCGGCGAGATCGTGCCGGTGCTGATCAGCGGCGCCACGAGCCAGACGCTGACCGGCGAGCTGTCGCTGCTGGCGAGCGCGTCGGCCGCGCCCGCGGTCTAGCCTGCCCGCACGGTCTTCCACGAGTCGGCCGTGATCTTCAAGATCACGACCGTGATGCCCAGCCCGATGAGCGGGTCGGCGACGCCGGCACCGGCGGCGACCGCGCCGGCGCTGGCGATCACCGCGAGGCTGACGTAGGCGTCCGCGCGCGCATGCGCGCCGTCGGCGACGAGCGCCGCGCTGTCGAGCCGGTGCCCCGCGCGCGTGCGGATCGCCGCCGCCCACCAGTTGCCGAGGAAGCCGACCGCGCCGGCGAACGCGAGCGCCGCCAGGTACTCGGGCTCGTGCGGGTTCAGCAGCCGGTCGATCGCCTCGTAGCCCGCGACGCACGCGCTCACGAAGATCGCGAACACGACCGCCAGGCCGGCCCAGCGCTCGGCCCGCGCGCTGCGCAGCGCGAAGGCGATCGCAAGCGGGATCGCCGTGGCGGCGTCGCCGAAGTTGTGGATCAGGTCGGCGAGCAGCGCGACGCTGCCCGAGGCGACGAAGACGAGCAGCTGCAGGACGGCCGTCGCGCCGAGCACGAGCAGCGCCAGCCCGACGGCGCGCAGCCCCTCGCGCGAGCGCTTGATCGACTCGTGCACGAGCCCGTGGCTGTGACCGTGGCCGTGCCCATGACCATGGCCGTGCCCATGACCGTGGCCCTGGCCGTCGTGCGCGTGAACGTGATCGCCGTGCGCGTGGTCGTGCGGCTCGTCCTCGACGCGCCCGGCCATCGTCAGCCGCGCTCCCGCGCGAGCGGCTCTGCCGTCCGCCGCCGCTCGGCGGCGAGGTCGCGCTCGGCGGGCCGGTGGACGAGCGTGGTGACGACGAGGTCGAGTTCGTCCACGGGCATCGCTGGACGGTACCTCAGCGCCGTCCGGACCCTGCGCAAGGGTCCCGGACGGGCCCGGGCCATCTGATCAGCCAACGCGCCCGGCCCGGCCCCGGCTCCCACAGCCTTCCGTCGGGGACGCGCAAGCGTGCTCGCCTTCGCCACGCTCGTCGATCGCGGGCGGCAACCCGGCCGCGCTCGCGATCGCAGTGCACCTGCGCGGAGCGGTGGCAGATCGCAACGAAAATGCCCCCGCGCCTGTTAGAAGCAGGCCGGGGACGTGACGCCGAGGGTGAAGCCTCGACGCAAAAAACAGGGTACTCAGCGCTTGTCGAGCTGGCCGGTCTCGAACTGCATCGCGATGCCCTCGCCGCCGCTCCTGCGGGTCACGCGCGCCGCGGTCTCCGGTGCGACCGCGCCGATCAGCGTGCCGAGCTTCAGGCCGACCGGGGCGACGTCGATCTCGCCGCGGTTGCGCTCGATCGCCCTGAGCGTCGCCGCGGCGACGGCCTCGGGCGTCTTCGTGCCGACGCCCTTGGGCAGCGTGACCTCGGCGTCCGCGAACATCCCGGCGTCGCGGATGAAGCCGGGGAAGATCGTCGAGACGCCGACGCCGGTGCCGTGCAGCTCAGCCCGCATCGCGCCGGCAAAGCCGCGCAGGCCGAACTTCGTCGCGTTGTAGAGCGAGCTGCCGGCGGTCGCGGTCTTGCCCGACAGCGAGGACATGAAGACGATGTGGCCCGCGCCGCGGACAACCATGTGCGGTGCCAGCGCGTGCGTGAGGATGATCGGCGCGTGCAGGTTGACGAGCAACGCGCGCTCGATCTGCTCGCCGTCGTAGGTCTGCAGGCGGCCGGACGCGGGCACGCCGGCGTTCGCGATCAGGATGTCGATGTCCGCGTGCGCGGCCGCCAGCGCGCGGACCGCATCGGGATCGGACAGGTCTGCGGGGGCGATCTCGGCGCCGATCTCGCTCGCCAGCTCGGCCAGCACGTCGCCGCGGCGACCGGACAGCACGACGCGCGCACCCGCGGCGGCGAGGCGGCGGGCGATCGCGTGGCCGAGGCCACCCGTCGCCCCGGTGAGCAGCACGGTCCTTCCTGCGACGTTCATGCCGCAAGCCTACGTGCTGCACTACGACGCGAAGACGGCGACGGTCGCCGTGAAGCCGTGCAGGAAGTTCTCGCCGCCGACCGGCCCGATCTCGCCGGCCGCGAAGAAGCCCGCCGTCGGCACGTCGCCGAGCTCACCCACGAGCGCCGCCGCGTCGTGGTCGGGAACGCCGAACATCCCGCGACCGCGGCCGTTGCAGGTGAACATCAGCGCGCCCGCGGGGCCGTCGGAGCCCAGCGCCTGCCGGCGCAGAGCCAGCGCCTCGTGCAGGTCGCGGTCGGCCGACTTCGCGTCGCGCGCGTGCACACGCACGACCTGGCCTTCCTCGATCGTCGCGCCGACCGCGATCGTGCCGGTGTCCGGATCGCCCCCGAGCACGCTGCGCACGAGGAAGTCGCCGTGGGTGTAGTCGCCCTGGCCGCGCTCGACGACGATCCCCAGCAGCATCCCCTCCGAGAGCATGTCGCGTTCAGCGTCGTCGAGGCGATCGAGCACGGCGCGCAGCGCGCCCAGCGCCGGGCGGCCCGCGAGCTCCTTGATCAGGCGCCCCTCGCCGGAGGTGATCGTCAGCTCGGGCCCGATCGGCGTCGCGCCCTGCGAGACGCAGGGCAGCAGCTCGACGCCGTCGAAGCGCACGCCGACGGCCCCGCCGGGCACGACGCGCTCACCGAGGAAGAGCGCCGCCTGACCGCGCAGCGTGCGCACGCTCGAGACACCACCCAGGACCGGCACCCCGGGCGAGCGCTCGGCCAGCTCGGCCAGCACCGCGTCCGTCGGGAAGGAGTAGGGATCGGGCAGCAGGATCGCTCCGCCGGCGCCCTGCAGGTCGGGCACGCCGGCGATCGCGACACCGTCCTCGACCTCGGTCACCTCGGCGTGGAACGTCGACACGATCCCGTTCTCGAACGCCGCGGCCCAGACCGACACCGCCGTGCCGCCCTCGATCTCGCGCCCGTCGCCGACGACGCCGCCCGCGCCGCAGCCGATCAGCACGTCGGGCTGCAGCGCGTCGTGGACGCCCTCGAGCGTCGCCTCGGGCGCCGCCAGGTGCGCCCCGCACGCGAACACGACGGCCAGATCGATGCTCCGGCCCGCAAGCTCGGCGGCCACCTTGGCGGCGGCCTCGACCGCGCCCGCGCGCGGATCCGATGCGGTCGAAAGCCCACAAGCGATGCGCACGCTCATCGTCTGCGGACGATACTCGCCCAACGGCGCCGCCCATACTGCTCTCGTGACACCGACCGTGCTCGCGCTCTTCGGCCCGACCGGCGTCGGCAAGACCGACGTCGCGATCGCCCTCGCCGAGCGCATCCGCGCTCGCGGCGGCCGGCCCGTCGCGGTCTGCGCCGACGCGCTGCAGGTCTACGCGGGCCTGGAGATCCTGACCGGCGCCCCCGACGCCGAGCAGCGCGCCCGGCTCGAGCACCGCCTCGTCTCGTTCCTGCCGGTCGACGCGCGCTTCTCGGTCGCCGACTACGCGCGGCTCGCGCACGCCGAGATCGACGCGCTGCTGGCCGACGAGGCGACGCCGATCGTCGTCGGCGGCACGGGCCTGTATCTGCGCGCGGCGCTGGCCGATCTCTCGCTGCGCCCGCCGCCGCCCGCGGGCCGGCGCGAGCACTGGCAGGCGCAACTGCTCGAGCGCGGGCCCGAGGCGCTGCACGGCGAGCTCTTGCGCGTCGCACCGTGGGCCGCCGAGACGATCCAGCCGCGCGACCGCCACCGCATCATCCGCGCGCTCGAGCTGCACGAGCAGGGCGCGCTGCACCCACCGAGCGACGCGCCGAGCCAGCTCTGGACGCGCGCGACGCGCCATCCGACCCGGCTCGTCGGCCTCGTTCGCGAGCGCGATCAGCTCTACGCCCGCATCGAGCGTCGCGTCGACGCGATGGTCGCCGCCGGCGCCGCCGACGAGGTCCGGCGCGCCGACGCCGCCGGGGCCTCCGACACGGCCCGGGTCGCGCTCGGCTTCGAGCAGCTGCTCAGCGGCGACGTCGACGCGATGAAGCGCCGCACGCGCAACTACGCCCGCCGCCAGCTGACCTGGATGCGCAAGCTGGCCGGCGTCGAGCTCGTCGACATGACGGGCGAGGACCCGGACCGGATCGCGGCCCTCATAGACTCCGCGCCCGCATGACGACGATCTCCTTCGAGAAGTGGCAGGCGCTCGGCAACGACTACCTGATCGTCGAGCAGCAGGCCCTGCCGTTCGACCTTACGCCCGCGCGCATCGAGCGCATCTGCGACGTCCACACCGGCGTCGGCTCGGACGGCATACTGCTGCTCTGCGCGCCCGACGAGCCCGGCTTCGTGGCGCGCCTGCGGATCTTCAACCCCGACGGCTCGGAGTCCGGCCTGTCGGGCAACGGCGCCCGCGAAGCCGTGCTGTACCTGCGCCGCAACGGCTGGGTCGACAGCGATCGCTTCTCGATCCAGACCGGCGCCGGCGAGATCCGTCCGCACATCACCGGACCGGACACGTGCACGCTCGACATGGGACGTGCCCGCACGGCCTCAGGCGACTTCCCCAGCGGCGACCGCGCCGGCGGCGGCGAGCTGCAGACGGCAACGGGGCAGACCTGGCGCTTCCAGCACGTCCACGTCGGCAACCCGCAGGCGGTCATCCACCACCCCGATCTCGAAGGCCTCGAACAGCTCGACCTCGCCGCGATCGGCCCCGCGATCGAGCGCCACGAGCTGTTCCCCAACCGCACGAACGTCTCCTGGTACGCCGAGCTCGAGCCCGGCGTCATCCGCGCGCGCATCTTCGAGCGCGGCGTGGGGGAGACGATGTCCTCCGGGACCGGCGCCAGCGGCGCCGCGATCGCCTACGCGCTGCGCGGCGGCGACGCACCGGTCACCGTGCGCCTCGACGGCGGCGAGCTGACCGTCGACGTCGCCGACGACCTGCATTTCGACCTGACCGGATGGGCGCGCCCCGTCTACCGCGGTGAGTTCGCCGCGGACTTCTGCACCGAACTGGAGAACCTGTGAAGCCCAGCACGCGCCTCGACCTGATCCCGCCCTACCTGTTCGCCGAGCTCGAGCGCAAGATCGCCGCCAAGAGGGCGGCCGGCGTCGACGTCATCTCGCTCGGCATCGGAGACCCCGACCGGCCGACCTCCGCGCTCATCGTCGAGGCGATGCAGGAGGCCGTCAGCGAGCCCGAGACACACCGCTACCCGTCCAACCGCGGCCGCCAGGACTTCCGTGAGGCGGTCTCGGACTTCTACATGCGCCGCTTCGACGTCGAGCTCGACCCGGCGACGGAGATCATGCCCGCGATCGGCGCCAAGGAGTGCATCTTCAACCTCAGCCTCGCGTTCCTCGACCCCGGCGATGCGGCGCTGAGCGCCGACCCCGGCTATCCCGTCTACACGGGCGGGCCGCTGCTGGCGGGCGCCGACCCCGTGCTCATGCCGCTGCTGCCCGAGCACGGCTTCGCGCCCGACCTGATGGCGATCTCCGACGCCGATCGCGCCCGCGCGAAGCTCATGTTCTTCAACTATCCGAACAACCCGACCGGCGCCGTCGTGCGCCCCGGGTTCTTCGAGGAGGTCGTCGACTACTGCCGCGGCACGGACATCCTCGCCGTGCACGACAACGCGTACTCCGAGACGACCTACGACGGCTACCGCGCGCCGTCCTTCCTCGCCACGCCGGGCGCCAAGGACGTCGGCGTCGAGGTCTTCTCGTGGTCCAAGGGCTACAACATGACCGGCTGGCGCTGCGCGGCGATCGTCGGCAACGCCGAGGCGATCGGCGCCTACTGGAAGCTCAAGACGAACATCGACTCGGGCCTGTTCGAGGCCGTCCAGCTCGCCGGGATCGCCGCGCTGAGCCCCGACGCCGACGGCGACGTCAAGGAGATGAACGCGCTCTACACGCGCCGCCGCGACCTCGTCGTCGACGCGCTGCGGGCGATCGGCGTCGACGTCAAGCCGCCGCGGGGCACGATCTACATCTGGGCGCCCGTGCCCGCAGGCTTCGACAGCGCCGCCGCATACTGCGAGCACGTGCTCGAGCAGGCCGGCGTCGCGATCTCCCCGGGCGGCGCGTACGGCCCCAACGGCGAGGGCTTCTTCCGCATCTCGCTGACGACGCCCGACGACCGCCTGCTGGAGGCCGTCGAGCGCCTCGGCCGCCTCGCGCGCTGAGGCGCCGATCGATGCCACGACGACACGAGCGTCGCCTAGCCTCATAGCCGTGCGCTACTGCGGCATCGACGTCTCGGGGACCCGCGGCAACCAGCAGCTGTGCACGCTGCACGAGCGCCGCGGCGGCGAGGGCGTGGGAACCGAGCTCGTGGCGACGTTCTACGCGCCCGGCAGCGTCGAGGCCGTCGCGCGCACGGTGCTCGGTTTCGGCGGCGGGGCGGTCTGCGCCGTCGACGCGCCGTCCGGCCACCGCCTGGATCTGCTCGCGCCGGGCGCTGCGCTGCGGGCCGAGCTGGGCCTGCCCGACGGGCGCTTCGAGCGCCACCGCGTCTGCGACGCGCTGCTCTTCCGCCGCCGGCTGCCGCTGTACCCCGTGCCGTCGGCGAGCCAGGCGCTCGCCAACTGGGAGCGCTGGATCGGCGTCGGCTTCGAGCTGTTCGGCGCGCTCGCCCCGCTCGGCCTGTATCGCCCACAGGCCGGCGGCGCGGTGCAGGGCACGATCGACCACGGCGCGCTGCGCTTCGGGCGCCTCTGCGAGACCTATCCCGATGCGGTCTTCTGCTCGATGCTCGGCCACCGCCCGCCGCCGAAGCGCACGCCGTGGGGGCTGCAGCAGCGGATCGCCGCGCTGCGGGTTCGCGGCGTCGTCGACGAGGACGGCGGGCTGTGGCACCGCACGCTCGACGAGCTCGACGCCTGCGCCGCGGCCTACACGGCGTTTGCACTCGCCAGCGGCGGCTGGGGGTCGTGGGTCGGCGATCCACGCGAGGGGGTCATCGTGCTGCCCGTCGCCGAGCTGCTGGCGCGCTACGACCCGCTGCCACCGCCCGCGCGCGCAGCGCTGGCGTGAGCGCAGCGCGCAGCGCTGGCGTGAGTGCACGTCGCCGCAACGTCGGATCCCTGCCGACCCGCCGTGGGTAGAACGCGCTGACGTGGACACGAACGTCGCGGGTGATGCGGGCAGGAGCGCCGACGGTGACGAGCACGGCACCGGCGGCCGGGAAGCCGGACCGCCGCGGTCCGTGTCGCTCGACGTGCTGCCCGATGCGGCGCTGCTGATCGACGGCGAGGGCGCCGTCGTCGCGGTCAACGAGCTCGCGCGCACGCTCTTCGGACACGACCCGACCGGCGAGGCCGTCGCGGGACTGCTCGACCAGGCCGAGCTGCCCGTCGCCGCGGAAGCGCCGCTGCGTCTGCGGGTTCAGGGGCGCCACGGCGACCGCGTTGCGTTCATCGCCGACATCAGCGTCGCCGACAGCGCCCTCGCGCCCGGCCACCGGCTCGTGCTGCTGCGCGAGCTCGAAACCGGGCTGCTGATCGAGGAGTCTCGCCGGCTCCTGGACCTGGCGTTCGAGAGCGCGCCGATCGGGATGGCGTTCTTCAACCCCGAGGGCGAGTACATCCGCGTCAACGCAGCGCTGTGCGGGCTGCTCGACCGACCCCCGACGGGCTCCTCGGTCACCGCGACCAGGAGTTCACGCACCCCGGCGACCGCGAATCCGAGGTCGCCGCCGCGTGGCAGATCCTCGACGGCGAGATCGACACCTGGCAGACCGAGAAGCGCTTCGTGCGCCCCGACGGCGCCGTCGTCTGGACGATCGCGAACATGACCTTCCTGCGTGACGAGGGGCGCCGCCCCGGTCGCCTGGCTGGGCCAGTTTCAGGACATCACCGAGCGCAAGCGGCTCGAGCAGCGGCTGCGCCAGCTCGCCGACGAGGACGCGCTGACCGAGCTGCCCAACCGGCGCAGCTTCGAGGCTGCTGTGCGGCTCACGCTCGAGCTCAGCGCGCGCCACCAGATCGCAGGCTCGCTGCTGATGATCGACCTCGACGGCTTCAAGCAGATCAACGACAGCCACGGGCACGCGACCGGCGACGCCGCGCTCGCGGCGTCCGTGCGCGGCGTCAGGCTCGGGGACGGCCGGCCCGACATCGAGCTGGCGGCCAGCGTCGGCGTCGCCGAGTTCGGCACGTATCCGACGCCGACCGTCGCGGAGCTGTTCGCCGAGGCGGTGCTCGACGCGCAGGTCGAGGACGGCGCGATCGACCGGCCGGCAGGTTCGAACCCGCGCCGGCGGGGGCGCCGCCGGGACTAGACTGGAGCCGATGCAGCGATCGCGCCAAGGCCGTGTCGGAGAGCACACGCCGGTCGGCGATGCCGACGAGGGACGTGCCAAGCAGCGCGCGTTCTGCATCGCCGCGCTCGAAGCGGGCGACGATCTCTCCGAGCTGCGCGAGCTGCTGCGCACGGCCGGCGTCGCCGTCGTCGGGCAGACCGTCCAGCACCGTGAGAAGCCGCACCCGAACTCCTATCTGGGCCCCGGAAAACTCGAGGAGGTCAAGGTCGCCGCCAAGGCGGCCGACGCGAACGTCGTCGCCTGCGACGACGAGCTGAGCCCGCGCCAGGAGCGCAACCTCGAAGAGGCGCTCGGCATGCCGGTCGTCGACCGCACGTCGATCATCCTCGACATCTTCGCCGGACACGCCCACAGCGCCGAGGGCAAGCTCCAGGTCGAGCTCGCCCAGCTGGAGTACAACATGGCTCGCATGCGCGGGCTGTGGACGCACCTCGAGCGCCTCGGCGCGAGCGCCGCGACGCCCGGCATCGGCGCCCGCGGACCGGGCGAGTCGCAGATCGAGACCGACCGCCGCCTCGCGCGCAACCGGATCACCGCGCTGCGGCGCAAGCTCGTCGGCGTGTCCGCTTCGCGGGCGACGATGCGCGCCGAGCGCGAGCGCGCGCATCTGCCGCAGATCGCGCTCGCGGGGTACACGAACGCCGGCAAGTCGACGCTGCTCAACAACCTCACCGGCGCCGAGGTCGGCGTCCGCGACCGCCTTTTCCACACGCTCGACCCGACGACGCGCGAGCTGCGCGTCAACGGCCGCCCGTACCTGCTCAGCGACACCGTCGGCTTCATCCGCAAGCTGCCCCACCAGGTCGTCGACGCGTTCGCAGCGACGCTGCACGAGACGCGCGAGGCCGACCTCATCCTGCACGTCGTCGACGCCTCGGCCGACGAGGAGGAGATGGCCGCGATGCTACGCGCCGTCGACGAGACGCTCGAGGCCGTCGGCGCCGGCGAGCGCCCGCGCCTGCTCGTCCTCAACAAGGCCGACGCGATCGACGACGAGCGCCGCGAGGAGCTGCGCTTCGCGCACCCAGACGGCATGCTCATCTCGGCCGTGACGGGGGAGGGGATCGAAGCGCTCGGCGAGCGCATCGAGGAGGAGTTCCGCCGCTCGCTGCGCTCCGTCGACCTGCTGCTGCCCTACGCCGAGGGCGCACGCCTGGCCGAGCTGCACGACGTCGCCGGCGACCTCGAGCGCACGGACACCGCCGACGGTGTGCGCGTCCGCGCGCGGCTGCCGGCGACGCTCGCCGAGCGGTACGCCCGCTACTCGGTCAACGGCACGCCGGCGTAGCGCGCGTGGGCGCAGGCGAGCTCCGCGTCCAGCGGCTGCACCCCGCCGCGCGGCTGCCCGCCCGCGCGCACGACGACGACGCCGGCTACGACCTCTGCGCGCTCGAGGCCGTGACGCTGGCGCCCGGCGCCCGTGCGATGGTCCGGACCGGGGTCGCGATCGAGCTGGCGCCGGGTCATGCCGGCCTCGTCGTCGCGCGCAGCGGCCTGGCGGCGCGCCACGGCATCGCGATCGTCAACGCGCCCGGCCTGATCGACTCGGGCTACCGCGGCGAGCTGAAGGTCGTGCTGCTGAACACCGACCGCGAGGCGGCGTTCGAGGTCGCGGCCGGCGACCGCATCGCCCAGCTCGTGATCGTCGCCGTCGCGACGCCGCGGATCGTCGAGGCCGACGCGCTCGCGGCGACGGCGCGCGGGGAGGCCGGGTTCGGCTCCAGCGGCGTCTGATCTGACGTCGCCGCCGGCGATCGATCACCGTTTCACTTGCTGAATGCGCGCGCAGTCAATACGTTCTCGTTTAACAGGGGTTCGTCGTCGCGGTGTGCCTCCGATCGCGCGC
Source organism: uncultured Solirubrobacteraceae bacterium (assembly GCA_963756465.1). GTDB lineage: Bacteria > Actinomycetota > Thermoleophilia > Solirubrobacterales > Solirubrobacteraceae > CADCVQ01. The sequence goes on along the minus strand of CAVWNK010000003.1, from coordinate 1,593,990 downwards.
AGAGGGCGTGGTCGGCTGGCGTTGGGCGGCCGAGGGGCCCGAGCACATCGCGGGACCGTCGTCAGGTGGCACGGTGCCCCGGACATGGAGGATTTCAGTGAGAGATGCACAGCTCGGCCGCCTCGCGCTGGCGACGCTGACCGCGGGATTGCTCGCGCTGATGGCGCCCGCCGTCGCGCTCGCCGACCATGGCCTGACGAGCGTCGCCGACGGCGCGATCGACTCCGGCAAGGAGACCAAGCACCATGACGCCCAGCAACACGGGGAGGACGAGGGCCATCTGCCTCCCAAGAGCAACAACGTCACCGAGATCGGCCACATCGACCTGTTCGCGCCCGGCGACGAGGCCGGTCGCATCGGCGACGTCTCGGCGAAGGGCAACTACGCGTTCCTGACGCACTATCGCGAGCCGACGTGCGAGCGCGGCGGCGTGCAGGTCGTCGACATCTCCGATCCGGCGAACCCGAAGCGGGGCCCGTACATCCCGAGCCACCTCGGCACCTATGCGGGCGAGGGATCGCACGTCATCAGCATCGACAACAAGCAGTTCAAGGGCGACGTCCTCATCTACCAGAACGAGATCTGCGCCGGCAAGGAGCAGAACGGGATCGGCGGGGTGACGCTGATCGACGTCACGAACCCGCTGAGGCCGAAGAAGCTCGTTGAGGGCTTCGGCGACTTCACCGGCAGCAAGGGCAAGAGCCAGACGCACGCCAACCAGGTGCACTCCGCGTTCGGCTGGGTCAACGACGAGACCGGCCGCGCCTACGTGATCATGACCGACAACGAGGAGTTCGCGGACACCGACATCATCGAGATCACGAACCCGAGCCGGCCCAAATGGGTTGCCGACTACGACCTGCGGCCGCAGTCCTCGCAGCCGCTCGGTGCCGTCCACGGCGACGCCGTCTTCATCCACGACGAGGTCGTCAAGAAGATCGGCGGCCGCTACATCGCCCTGCTGTCCTACTGGGACGGCGGCTACATCAGGTTCGACGTCACGGACCCGGCGAACGGGACCTTCATCGCCGACACCGACTACGACCAGTTCGACCCGGTGCGGCTCGGCTTCGGGCAGCAGATCTCGCCCGAGGGCAACGGCCACCAGGCGGAGTTCACGCGCGACAACAAGCTGTTCATCGCGACCGACGAGGACTTCGACCCGTTCCGCGTGCTCGCGAAGATCACGAGCGGCCCGTACGCGAACGAGGAGCTGACGGCGACGCAGGGCGACAACGTGCCGCTGATCGACGACGACACGTCGCTCGTCGGCGACACGCGCGGGGTCGGTCGCGCCTGCCCGGGCGACACCGTCCCGGCGGCCGATGCGACGCACACGATCGCCATCGTCGAGCGCGGGGTCTGCACGTTCAACGAGAAGGTCGCGGCCGTGCAGGCGGCCGGCTACGACGGCGCGATCGTCTTCAACCGACCGGGCGTCGACGGCTGCGAGACGCTCGTCAACATGCTCGTCTCCGCCGACATCCCGGCGCTGTTCGTCGCCCGCACCGACGGATTCAAGCTCCTCGGAGCCTCGCTGGACGGTTACACGTGCTCAGGCGAGAGCGACACGAGCGGGACGGCCGCGCCGCCGGCCGGGACCGACGGCTCGGACGTGAACATCAGCTCGGTGTTCGACGGCTGGGGCTACGTGCACCTGTTCGACGCGAACACGATGCAGGACCTGGACCAGTACTTCATCCCCGAGTCGCAGGACCCCGCGTTCGCCGACGGCTTCGGTGACCTCTCGGTCCACGAGGTGGCGACCGACCCCGACACGGATCTCGCGTACATCTCGTACTACTCCGGCGGGCTGCGGGTGCTGAAGTACCGCGACGCCGCCGGCAACCCCGGCCTGCAGGAGGTCGGCGCGCACATCGACGCGAACGGCAACAACTTCTGGGGCGTGGAGGTGCACAAGCATCCCAACGGCCAGAAGTACGTGCTCGCCTCAGACCGCGACTCCGGCGTCTGGATCTTCCAGTACACCGGCCCCTGAGCGACATCTCCGCGTGACGGCGGTCGCAGCGAAGCTCGCTGCGACCGCCGGACGGCGCGGGCCCTCCCTCGTGCGCCATGGCGCACGAAGGGACGGGTGTCGCTAGGAGACGAACCCGAAGTTCTTCAGGTACTCGGCCGCGACAGCCTTGGGCTCCTGCTTGTCGATGTCGACGCGCGCGTTGAGCTCCTGCATGATCTCCTCGGTCATGTACTTCTGGACGTTCGTGATGACCGCCTGACCATCCGCTCCGAGCTTCTGCGCCGTCTGGTTGCGGACGGTGAAGCTGATGTTGTACGGCGGGAAGAGCGACTTGTCGTCATCGAGCACGACGTACTTGTCCGTCGACAGCGGGCCGTCGGTCGAAAACACGAACGCGATGTCGGTGTCGCCGCTGTCGAGTACCTGGTACGGGTTCTCGCCGGGCAGGAACTTCTTGAACTTCAGGCCGTAGGTCTGCTGCACGCCGAGCAGGCAGTCGACGCGCTGGCGGCACTCCGGGTAGCCGTTGACCGTCAGGTCCTTGGCGCTCGTCGACAGGTCCGAGATCTTCGTCGGGTTGCCGATCTTCGCGGCGGTCGCCTTCGTCACGGCCATCCGGTACGTGTTCTCGAACGGCGTCGGCGCGAGCGCCGTGACGTTCTGCTTGGTGTACGACGCCTTGGCGTCGTCATAGGCCTGCTGCGCATCCTTCGGGACGTCCTCGATCTTGACGTCGAAGAACGACGTCAGCGCGGTGCCCGTGTACTCGGGGTAGGCGTCGACCTCACCCTGGCGCAGCGCCTTGTAGGCGATGACCTCCGAGCCGAGCTTGAGATCGGTCTTGACCGTGTAGCCGGCCGCGGTCAGCGCCTGGGCGTAGATCTCGCCGAGGACGTACTGCTCGGTGAAGTTCTTCGAGCCGACGGTCAGCGAGGTGCTCGAGGCACCGTCGATCGGCACGATCTTGTTGGCGGTCTTCTCCTCTGCGGAGATCTCGCCTTCTGCCGGCGCGGTCGCGGTCGGCGTCGCGGCGTCGCCGGACGTGCCGGCGTCGTCGTCGTCGCCACACGCGGTGAACGACAGCGCGAGGGCGAGCACGGCCAGCAGGCCGAGCAGGATGCGGAAGGGGCTGCGATTCACGGGACTTGCACTCTCCTTGGTGATATGGGCCAGACGCGGGACGAGCCTGCGCCGCCACGGGCGACCTTCAGGCCCTTCGGTGTGACGAGCCGCTGCACGGCTGCAAAGCCGGCGTCGGCCGCGAGCGTGAGCACGGCGACGACGATCGCCGCGCCGAGCTGACCTGCCGAGCCGTAGACGTTGAACGAGATGATCGGCGTGCCGAGCGTCTCGTAGCCCGCCAGCGGCGCGATGATCGCGGTCGCGAGCACCGCGACGGCCGCGAGGCGGATGCCGCCGAAGATCGTCGGCAGCGCCAGCGGCAGCTCGATTCGGCGCACGATCTGCAGCTCGCTCATGCCCTGCCCGCGGGCGGCGTCGACGAGGTCGCGGTCGACTTGCCGCACGCCGACGTACGTGTTCGTGAGGATCGGCGGGATCGCGAGCAGGATCAGCGCGAAGCAGACGTTCGTGAAGCCGCTGCCGAGGAAGGCGACGAAGAACGCGATGATCGCCAGCGACGGGACGGCGCGGCCGATGTTCGCGACGCTGCCGGCGAGGAACTGGCCCCGGCCGATGTGCCCGAGCCACAGCGAGAGCGGCATCGCGATCGCGATCGCGATCGCGACCGCGACGAACGAGACGAGGAAGTGGTTGCCGGCGAGGTGGCCGACCTCGCCCAGCCCGCCGACCTCGACGGTTCCCGCCCGCGACTCCTGGGCCTGGAAGATGAAGCTCAGCGCGTCGCCGATGGCGCTGGCGACGATCATGCCGCCACCGCCCGCTCCCACGGCGTCAGGCGCCGCTGCAACCCCAGCACGAGCAGGTCGAGCGCCGCCGCCAGCAGCGTCACGAGCCCGCCCGCGACGACGACGTTGGACTTGAAGGTGATCAGGCTGGCGGTCGACAGCTGCGTGCCCAGGCCGCCGGCGCCGGCGAAGAAGGCCAGCGCCGCGAGGCCGACGGTCGTCGCCGCGGCGATCCGCAGCCCGGCGAGGATCTCCGGCAGCGCGAGCGGCACCTCGACCCGGAACAGGCGCTGCGTCGCCGTCATCCCCGTGCCGGTGGCGGCGTCGACGATGTCCGCCGGCACGCCCTGCAGCCCGTTGACGACGTTGCGGAAGATGATCACCTGCGTGTACGCCGTCAGCGCGACGATCGCCGTGAGGTTGCCGCGGCCCGTGACCGGCAGCAGCAGCAGGAACATCGCCGGGCTCGGGATCGTGTAGATCGCGCTCGTCACGCCGGTCAGCGGCGTGACGAGCCAGCGCTGGCGGTGAGCGATCAGGCCCAGCGCGAGCGCGATCGTGAAACCCAGGCCGACGGAGACGACGACGAGCACGACGTGCTCGAGCAGCGGGTCCCAGTAGCGATCGATGTTGTCGACGATCCAGCTCGGGCAGAAGCCGTTGTCGGCGACGCAGTTGGATTCGCCCGAGCGGTCGCGCACGAAGCCGCCGCTCTGGGCCAGCACGACCGTCAGGCTCACGACGAGGGTTCCCCGCTCGTCTCGGGGTCTGCCTCGTGGCGCACGCCGTCGCCGGCCGTGGCCCGGTCGGCCGGGCCGGGGACCTCCACGGGCGCGCTTCCGACGGCCTGCGAGATGACCTGGATCGACAGCACGCCGACGACGCGGCCGTCGTGGTCGACGGCGGGTCCGTACATCGACTCCTTGGCGAGCAGGTCCGACAGCGCGTCGCGCAGGACGTCGTCGAGCTCGACGACCGGATCGGCGCGCGAGCGCAGCTCGTCGCGGACGCGCTCACCGAGCAGCGCGCGCTCGCTGAGCCAGCCGATCGGCCGGTCGTGGTCGTCGACGAGCAGCGCGATGTCGAGATCGGCGTCGGCGATGCGCGCGCGCACCTCGGCGGTCGGCGCGCCGGTGCGGCACGTCGCGACGGTCCACAGGTCGATGTCGCGCACGCGCTGCAGCGCGAGCCGCTTCAGCGCGCGGTCGGCGCCGACGAAGTCCTCGACGAACTCGTTGGCGGGCGCCATCAGCAGCTCCGCCGGGGGCGCGTACTGCTGCAGCTGGCCGCCGACCTGCAGGACCGCGATCCGGTCGCCCATCTTGATCGCCTCGTCGATGTCGTGCGTGACGAAGACGATCGTCTTGCGCAGCTCGGCCTGCAGGCGCAGGAACTCGTTCTGCAGCCGCTCGCGGTTGATCGGGTCGATCGCGCCGAAGGGCTCGTCCATCAGCATCACGGGCGGGTCGACCGCCAGCGCACGAGCGACGCCGACGCGCTGGCGCTGGCCGCCGGAGAGCTGCGCCGGGTAGCGTGAGCGCATCACGTGGGGATCCAGCCCGACGAGATCGAGCAGCTCGTCGACGCGCGCCGAGATCCGGGTCTTGTCCCAGCCGAGCAGCTTCGGCACGGTCGCGACGTTGTCGGCGATCGTGCGGTGCGGGAACAGGCCGACGTGCTGGATGACGTAGCCGATGTTGCGCCGCAGCTCCTCGGGCTTGCGGTCGCGCACGCTGCGTCCGCCGAGCAGGATGTCGCCGTCGCTGATCTCGATCATCCGGTTGACCATCCGCATCGCGGTCGTCTTGCCGCAGCCCGACGGACCGACGAGCACGCAGATCTCGCCCGCCGGGACCTTGAGCGACAGCCTGTCGACCGCGGCCTCGGCGCTACCGGGATAGCGCTTCGTAACCTCGCGGAACTCCAGCGGCTCGGCCGTCGAACGGTCGAAGGGATCCCCCACGGGGGCGATCCTACCGTCAGCGCCGGAACTTCATGCGTCACGCGCCATGCGGGCGTCAGACGCCGGCGGCGCGCCGGGCCTCGGCATGCGCCGCGTCCTCGAACGCGTCGTCGAGCGGCGTGAGCTCCTCGATGCCCAGCGCCGCACGGATCAGCCAGTCCGCAAACCAGGCGTTCTTGGGCAGTAGCGGGCCGTGCAGGTAGGTGCCGATGACGCCCCCGCGCCGCACGCCCTCCGCGCCCGACGAGCCGGTGTTGCCGTGGCCCTCGAGCACCCGTCCGAGCGCCTCCTCGCCCGCCCCGAGGTGCGTATGGCCGGCGTGGTTCTCAAAGCCCGCGAGCGTCCGTCGCCTGCCGTCGCCGTCGAGGTCCACCTCGATCGCCACGTTGCCGATCAGGCGCGGGCCGCCGGAGCGGATCGTCTCGATGTCGACGAGGCCCAGGCCGGGGATGTTCTCGTCGGCGAGCGCGTAGCGGTGACCGAGCAGCTGGTAGCCGCCGCAGACGCCGAGCACGATCACACCGCGTGCGGCGGCGGCGTGCAGCGCGTCGCGCTTGGTCTCGACGAGGTCCAGCGCGCAGAGGCGCTGGTCGCGGTCCTGGCCGCCGCCGAGGTAGAAGAGGTCGTGCGCGTCGGGGTCGACGCCCTCGCCGAGGCCGGCCGCCGTGATCTCGCAGCCGAGGCCGCGCCACGCGCAGCGCCGCTCCAGGACGAGCAGGTTGCCGCGGTCGGCGTAGATGTTCATGAGCTCGGGATACAGCGCGCAGACGCGCAGCGTGCGCTCAGGCACGCAGGATCACCACGCTCGTGCCGACGTGCTCCTCGGTCGGCGCGAGCATCCGGGCCGGCAGCGCCAGCAGGCCGGCGGCGCGGCCCTCGCGCTCGATCTCGGCGATCGAGACGCGGTCGAGGTGCAGGACGTCGTCGCTCGCGCTGCGGCGGCCGTCGGCGGTGAGGATCTCGCGGATGCGCTCGATCGCGACGGTGCGGCCGTGGTCGCGCAGCGCGACGGGCTGGCTGCAGTACAGCGTGCTGTCGACGATCAGCCGGTCGGGCAGCGGCTGGAGGACGTGCTCGGCGTCGAAGCACTCCAGGGCGTCGGCGAGCGCGATCGCGACGAGGCCGCCGGGCGCGACGTGCGCGCGTGCGCTGCGCAGGAAGCCGCGCCGCCCGTCGGGCCGCAGCAGCTGGACGGTCTGCATCGGCGCGATCACGAGCGCGAAGTCGCGGCGCCCCAGGTCGAAGCCGCGGGCGTCGGCGGCGACGGTCTGGATCTTCAGACCCTCGACTCGCGCTCGCTGCGCGAGGACCTCGAGCAGCGCCGGTTCGAGGTCCAGCGCGACGACCTCGTGTCCGTGGCGCGCGAGGTCGAGCGACACGCGGCCGGTGCCGGCGCCGACGTCGAGGATCGGGCCGCCGGCCTGCGCCGCGAGCTCGCGCCATAGCTCGAAGTCGGCGTCGTAGCGCCCGCACTCGACGTCGTGCCAGATCGCGTCGCTCATGCGAACGACCCCTGTGCCGCGCCGCGCTCGACGAGCAGCCGCCGCAGCGCCAGCATCGCGGTGTAGGTCGGCAGCGCGACGAGCCGCCCGTCGCCGTCGGCGAGCGCGGCGTCGAGCCCGCGCTCGAGCTCGGGCACGACGTTCAGCCGCTGCGGCGCGACGCCGGCGTACTTCAGCCGCAGCGCCAGCTCGGCGGCGCGCGTGCCGCTGCACGTCACGCGCCGCACGCGCCCGGCGATCAGCTCGAAGTCCGCATCCCAGACCCACGAGATGTCGCGCCCGTCGGCGGTGTTGTCGTTGAGGACCGCGAGCACGTCGTGCTCGCCCTCGTCGAGCGCCAGCGTGCGTAGGACCTCGTTGGCGCCGGCGGGGTTCTTGACGAGCAGGATCGCCAGCTCGCGGCCGCCGATCTGGACGGTCTCGGCGCGACCGAACGCCGCCTGGGTGGCCTCGAGGCCGGCCACGATCTGCTCCAAGGACGAGCCCAGCGCGCTGCTCAGCGCCGCTGCCGCGAGCGCGTTGTAGACGTTGTAGAGGCCCGGCAGGGGGAGGGCGACGACGGCCTGCTCGTCGCCGACGTGCAGGCTGAAGCGCGCCGAGCGCGTGCCGTCGAGGACGATCGCGCTCGCGTAGACGCCCGGTTGGGGCCGGCGGGAGTCGCCGTTGGGGCAGCGGTAGCGGCCGAGATGGCCCATGTAGACGGCGTCGTAGACGTAGGGCGCGCCGCAGCGGCGGCAGTGCTTGGAGTCCGACGCATGTGCCATGCCGGCGAGCGCGATCGCGTCGTCCTGCACGCCGAAGTACGTCGCGCGGCCGGCCGCGCTGTCGCGGCCGAGATCGGCGACGAGCGGGTCGTCGGCGTTGAGCACGAGCTTCGTCTCGGGGGCGGCGGCGACCGTCGCCGCCCAGCGGTCGGCGATCGTCTCCAGCTCGCCGTAGCGGTCGAGCTGGTCTCTGAACAGGTTCGACAGCAGCAGCGCGCGCGGCTGCAGCTGCGCCACGATGCGGTCCAGCCAGAACTCGTCGACCTCGAACAGGCCGGCGTCGCCGTCGATCGCGCCGCGCCCGCGGGCGGCGCCGAGCAGGACGCTTGCGACGCCGCCGGCCATGTTCGCGCCGGCGCGGTTGTGCACGAGGCGCGTCCCCGAGCGCTCGAGGATCGCGGCGACCATCGCGGCCGTCGTCGTCTTGCCGTTCGTCGCGCTGATGACGGCGCTGCCCTGCGGCAGGCGGCGGGCGAGGCGCGCGATCGCGCTCGGGTCCATGCGCATGAGCAGCTTGCCCGGCAGGCTCGTCGCGCCGCGGCCGCTGCGCCGCGAGAGCGCGCCGGCGGCGCGGGCGACGGCGATCTTGGCCGCGAGCATCATCGTGCGGTCAGGACGCGCAGCGCGTTGGCGACGACGCGGATCGTCACCGGGGTGCAGCCGATCGGGTCGCCGTCGGCGTAGACGGTGAACGGCCGGTCGGCATCGACGTACAGCTCGCCGCCGCGCAGCACGCGGACGGCGGGGTGCCGGACGTGGGTGCCCTTGAACGCGCGCGGGAGCGTGGCGAGGAAGGAGCGCTTGGAGTGGCTGCAGATGAGGACGACGTCGAGCAGGCCGTCGTCGAGCGATGCGTCGGGCGCGAGCCTCATCCCGCCGCCGTAGCAGCCGCTGTTGCAGGCGGCGACGGAATACCCGATCGAGCTCAGCGGCTCGCCGTCGAGGCGCAGGTCGAAGCGCGCGGGCTTCCAGGCGGCGAGCGCGCGCAGGGCGCCGTACACGTAGACGAGCCGCCCGAGGCGCGACGGCGCCGCGTTGGCGATCCGGTTGGCGTCCGAGTCGAAGCCGAGCGAGGCGATGCCGATGAACGAGCGTCCGTCGACCTCGCCGATGTCGAGGTCGCGCTCGCGGCCGTGCGCGACGACGGCGCACGCGGCCTCGATCTGCAGCGGGATGCCGAGCACGCGCGCGGTGTCGTTGCCGCGCCCGCCGGGCAGGATCCCGAGGACCGCGCCGGGGAACGCGCGCAGCTCGCCGACGACGCAGCCGATCAGGCCGTCGCCGCTCAGGGTCACGGTCACCTCGCCGGCCTGCGCGGCCCGGCGGGCGAGCTCGCGCGCGTGCTCGAGGTCGCGCGTGACCTCGCTGTGGACGTCGACGCCGAGGCCGCGCAGCGCCGCTTCGGCACGCGGCAGCATGCGGGCCGCGCGGCCGCCGCCGGCGGCCGGGTTGCAGAGCAGTGCGACACGGCGAGCCACGATCCGGACTATCCCAGCACGAGCGTCTCGAGTCGCTCGGAGATCGCGACCGGGCTGGGCTTGGTGGCGCTCTGCGCGGTGGCGCGGTCAGACGCGCCGGTGAGCACGATCGCGCCGTCGATGCCGGCGGCGTGGGCGGCGCCGAGGTCGGCGTCGACACGGTCGCCGATCATCAGCGCGCGGCCCGGCCCGAGCCGGTCGAGCGCCGTCTGCACGAGCGTCGGTTCGGGCTTGCCGACGGTCTGCACGGTGCGGCCGGATGCCGTCTCGACGGCGGCGATGACGGCGCCCGACCCCGGCCACAGACCGTCGGGCTGGGGGAACGTGGCGTCGCGATTGGAGCCGATCAGGAAGGCGCCGCGCAGCGCCGCCTGGGTCGCCTCGCGCAGCTCCTCGTAGTCGAAGCCGCGGTGAAACGCGACGACGACGACGTCGGCGCGGCTGGCGAAGGCCGTGCCGTTGACGATCCGCAGCCCGGCCGCCTCGACGTGGCGCTTGAGGGCGGGCGAACCGATGACGACGGCGGCGCGACCCTGGAAGCGCTCGGCGAGCACGAACTGCAGGGCGCCGCCGACCGTGACAACCTCCTCGACCGATGCCTGGAACCCCAGCCGCCAGAGCTTGCGGACGTACTCCTCGGTGAGCAGCTGGCTGTCGTTCGTGACGAACGTGACGCCCTTGCCGGCCGCGCGCAGGGCGCTGATCGCCTCGACGGCGCCCGCGGTCGGCTCGTCGCCGACCCAGACGCAGCCGTCGAGGTCGAGCAGGATGTGGTCGTAGCGCTCGATGAGCGGGGACAGCGGCACGCGAAGAGTGTGAACGGTCCCGCGGCCACTCCCGCATCGGGGCCGCGATCGCGGGCGAGCGACTACGCTCTGCGACCGTGCGGCGCGCGCCTGTTCTCATCGTGATCCTGCTCGCGGCGGCGGCGCTCGCGGCGTGCGGCAAGGACGACGCGCTGACGGACGCGGCGACGCAGACCGCGCCCGCCGCCGGCGCGGTCGAGACGGCGACCGCGACCACGCCCGCGGTGCCCGCGCGCAGCACGCGCGACGGCTGCCGCGCCGTCGCGGCGCCGACGCCCGCCGCGAACCCGAACCGGCGGCGTTCCAAGCAGCGCCTGAACCGCAGCCGCCGTCACACCGCCGTCGTGCAGACGAACTGCGGCACGATCGAGATCCGCCTCGACGTCCGGCGCGCGCCGAAGACGACCGCGTCGTTCGCCGGCCTGGCGCGCAACAGGTTCTTCGACGGGCTGACGTTTCACCGGATCGCCAAGCCGGGCGGCAACGACTACGTCATCCAGGGCGGCGACCCGCTCGGGACCGGCAACGGCGGCCCCGGCTACGCGGTCGTCGAGGCGCCGCCGAAGAGCCTGAAGTACACGCGCTACGTCGTCGCGATGGCCAAGACGCAGACCGAGCAGCCGGGCACGTCGGGCAGCCAGTTCTTCATCGTGACCGCGGCCGAGGCGCCCCTGGAGCCCGAGTACGCGCTGCTCGGCAGCGTCGTCGGCGGCAAGTCGATCGTGCGCCGGATCGCCGCCGTGCCGACGGATCCCGCGACCGAGATGCCGATCGACCCCGTCGTGATCAGCTCGGTGCGGATCCGGTCCGTGCGCGGCTAGGCACCCCGGAGCACGTCGCGTGGAGTATCTGGACGGCTCAGCCGTCCACATTCGCCATTCGGCGTCCTAGAACAGGGACGCCTGCTCGGGCGGATCGAGGCACTCGGGTCCGTCGAAGCGCGCGTCGTTGACGGCGCGGCTCACCGGGCGCAGCGCCAGCCGTGGGGAGGACTCGGGCCGGCACAGCGCGTGCAGCTCGTCGGCGGGCGTCGCGGCACCGATCCAGAGCGCCTCCTGCGCCGCGCCCGCGAGGATCACCGGCATGCGGTCGTGCAGCGAGCGGACCGGCCCGGCCGCGGCGGTCGTCACGATCGCGCAGGAGCGCAGCGGCTCGACGTCGCGGTCGCTGCCCTTGGGCCGCCACGACGCCCACAGCCCGGCGAACGCGAACGGACCGCCGTCGGGCCGCGTGATCCAGTGCGGCGCGCCGCCAGACCACTCATAGAAGCCGTCGGCGAGGATCAGGCAGCGGCGGCTCTCGAACGCGTCGCGGTAGGCGGGCCGCTCGGCGACGGTCTCCGCGCGGGCGTTGATCGTCTTGACCCCGAGCTGCTTCGGATCGGCGGCCCAGAACGGCACGAGCCCCCAGCGCAGCAGAGCCCCCTCGGCGCCGTCGGGCCGCTGCACCACGGCGAGCACGTCGTCGCCGGGCGCGACGTTGAAGCGTCGCCGCACCTCCAAGCGCTCGCCGATCGGCCAGCGCGCGCGCAGCTGCGAGGGGTCGGTCCCCGCGAGCGTGTAGCGCCCGCACATCAGCGCGCCCGCTCGCGGCGGCGCACGACGCCGTCAGCCCGCGCGGGCGGCCCGGGCCTTCGCGCGCGCGGCCGCCTGCTTTCGTTTCCCGAAGAACGCCAGCGCCGCGAGCACGACGATGATGATCACGACGCCCAGCGCGCTCGCCGCGAACACCGAGCCGCCGCCGAACGGCAGCAGCACGAGCGTCGCGATGCCGAACCCGAGCGCCATCAGCACGACGACCATCGCGAAGATGATCAGCCCGCCGCGGATCTTCAGCAGCTTGCTCGCACCCTGGGGCGGCGCGATCAGCCCCATCAGCCGCAGCGCGAACAGCTGGCGGCTCGAGGGCGCCTGCTGGCCGAGCTTCTCGACGGCCGCCTTGAGCGCGTCCGGGCGCCGCTCGGCGAGCGCGAGCGAAGCCTCGGCCATCCGCCGCAGCTGCATCCGCTCCTGCGGCCTGGCGGCCGCGATCGCCTTGCGGAAATGCTCCCGCGAGGCCTGGGCGTCGTAGCGCTCGGCGGCCCGCGCGCCGAGGATCGCCTGGGCCGCGGCGCGGTACCGCGTCTCGGCCAGGAGCTCCTCGTCGGAGCGTGTCTCGAGCTGGTTCATCGCCGCCAGAGCGCTCTTCTGCTCGACGCGGATCTGCCGCTGCTTCGCCATGGCCGAGAGTGTAGGCGGGTCGGCGTACCGAGCCGCGCGAATGCGGCTAACCTCGGCACCGATGGTTCGCCTCGCCGCCGTGCTCGTGATCCTCGTCGCCGCGCTCGCGCCGCTGCCCGTCGCGCAGGCGCAGATCGGCCCCAACGTGCCGCAGCCGCTGACCGAGCAGCCGGCCCCTCCGCCGCCAGCGCCGGACAACGGCTTCGACGACGGCGGCACGAGCCTCGTTCAGAAGCTGCTGATCTTCGGCGCGGCGGCAGCAGTTCTCGGCGCGATCGCGTTCGTGATCGTGCGCGACGCGCGCAGGGCGGCGCCCGTCGACGACCGCAAGCGCAGCGGCTCGTCGACCGGCGCCGGCGGCGCCAGCGGCGCCGCCCGGTCCGCACGCGAGCGTGAGCGTCGTGAGCGCGCCAAGCGCCAGAAGGCCAAGGCCGCACGCCAGCAGCGCAAGCGCAACCGGCCGCACTAGCTCACGAGCTCGTACGGCGTGAGAACGCACGTCGCGCGGCGTGAAGGGGACGCTCCATCGCTGCCGGCCGGCGGCCGTCGTTGCAAGGCGGCCGCGAGAGGGTAGCCCGGACCCACGGTGCGACTCGACCTCGACGACCCACCCGGACCGCTCGCCCGCCTGCTCGACGGCGCGGAGGAGTCGGGCTGCGTCAACCTCTCCGAGCTCGACACGATCGCCCGCCGGCTGGGCGTCGACGACGAGGACCTCCACGGGCTGCACGAGGCCTTCGAGCTGCGCGGCATCGACGTCACCGACGACTGCGGCCGCAGCGACGTGCCGCAGACGATCTACGGCAACAAGGCGATCGCGATCAACACGACCGATGCCCTCGGCCTGTTCCTCGACGAGATCCGCCGCCATCCGCTGCTGACGGCCGAGGAGGAGATCGAGCTCTCCAAGCGCATCGAGCGCGGCGACGGCGAGGCGAAGGAGCGGATGATCAACTCCAACCTCGCGCTCGTCGTCTCGATCGCCAAGAAGTACCCGCACAACGAGCTGCCGCTGCTGGACCTCATCCAGGAAGGGATCTTCGGGCTCATCCGCGCCACCGAGAAGTTCGACTGGCGCCGCGGCTTGAAGTTCTCGACGTACGCGACGTACTGGATCCGCCAGGCGGTCCAGCGCGGGATCGAAAACAAGTCGCGCACGATCCGCGTGCCGACGAACATCGCCCAGCGCGAGCGCAAGATCCAGCGCGCGCGGCGCGCGCTGTCGACGAAGCTCGGCCGCGAGCCGAGCGACGAGGAGATCGCCGCGGAGGCCGAGCTCGAGCTCGCCCAGGTCGCGGCGATGGCGGACCTCACGCGCACGGTCACGAGCCTCGACCGGCCGATCGGCGACGACGACGCGGTCTTCGCCGACCTGCTCGGCGATGAGCGCGCGGGCCCCGCCGAGGAGGTCGAGATCGCCCTCCGCGACGATGCGCTCAACCGCGCCCTGAAGGAGCTCGACGACGACGAGCGCAAGGTCGTCGCGCTGCGCTACGGCGTCGCAGCCGACGGCGACGGCGACGGCGACGTCGGCCCGGTCGGTCTGCGCGAGGCCTGCCGGCGCCTGGGCATCACCCAGCCCGAGATGCGCAGGCTCGAAAAGCGCGCGCTGGCGCGGCTTGCGAACGTGCGCGAGATCGAGGCGCTGCGCGAAGCCGCCTAGGGTCGTGCCCGCCGCATCCGGCCCCGACGACCGGCTGCCGGCGTCGATCGACCGGCGCTCACGGCACGACCTCGAGCTCGCCCTTCATGAAGGCGTGCAGCTCGCAGAAGTACGCGTAGCTGCCGGCCTTCGGGGCGACGAACGAACCGCTGCTGTCGCCGCTGATGTTGTCGGTGTCGAACTGGCGCCTGCCGCTCGCCGGCTGGTCGGTCAGCGTGTGCGGCGCCTTGTCGTCGTTGACGACGGAGATCTTCTGCCCGGCCCGGACGGTGGCGGGCGTGGGGTCGAACAGGAACTCCTTGATCCGGATCGTGTCGACCGGGTCGGACGCGGATGGCGACGACGGCGCTGCGGCCGCTGCCGTCGTCGTCGGCTGCGAGGAACCCTGCGGGGCGGAATCGTCGCCGCCGCAGCCCGTCAGCAGCACAGCGGTCAGCAAGACGGCGAAGGTTGCGTGTCTCATGCCTGCTTGAGCGTTTCCGGCGCACCGCCGGATCACCGCGGAGCCTCAGCTGGCCACGTCGCCGACGACGTCGTCGTACGTGCCGGGCACGATCCGGGCCGAGCCGTAGGACTTCACCGCCTGCATGACGGAGACGTTTGACGTGATCGCCGGGTTGTAGGTGTTGAGAATGCCCAGCATGCCGGTCAGCCCGCTGAGGGCGCAGCCGACGTCGACCCCGAGCACGACGAGCGAGGTGCACAGGCCGGGCGGGTAGATCCCCACCTGGGCGCTCTTGCCGTCGGCGGCGACGCCGCCGATCACATGGGCGCCGCGGTCGATGCGCACGACCTCGCGGCCCGGCAGCGCCGCGTCGCCGAGCGTCGCCCGCTGCGCGTTCAGCGCGTACAGCAGGCCGCGGAAGTTGTTGACCGTGGCCGTGTTCGTCGTCGTGTTGTTGCCGCGCAGCACGATCCGCCCGCTGCCGATCACGAGCGCCTTGTAGGCCTTGGCCGCCGCCACGCTGAGCACGCAGTACTGGTCGCCCGGGCCGAGCGCGGTGCCCGCGACGCCCGTCGTCCCGACCTGCTCGATGTAGACGACCGTGTCCGCGTTGGCGCCGGCCGGGATCGTGCACGCGGGCGGCGAGGCGGTGGTCGTCGAGCCGGCGTTCGTGGCGACGTAGGTGCCCGAGTTGATCGCCTGCTGCTTGAGCTGACCGATCGTCGCGACGCTCGTCGCGGTCGGCGACGTCGTCTGCACGAGCTTGCCGCCGCCGATCAGCGTGCTGAGCGGGGCGACGCTCGACGACAATCCGCCGATCGCTCCGCCGAGGCACGCCTCCAGGGCACCGCAGCGCACGGCCGTCACGCCCGTCGTCGCGTCCGTCGGGTCGGGTGCGACGAGCGGGTCGCTGCCGAGCAGCCCGGACACGAGGTTGCCGACGAGACCGCCGCTGAGGACGGCGCCGACGGTGTTCGTCAGCTCGGCGTTCATGCGGCCCGTCAGCAGCCCGTACTTCGCGGAGAACGCCGGCGTCTCCTCGACGCGCACGAGCGCGGCGAGCACGCGGCGACGCCCGGCGACGGACGCCTCGGAGCGCACCCACACGAGCTCGTCGCCGTTGTGGTCGAAGTTCTTGCTCGACGCCAGCAGGCCCTCCCTCCAGATCGTCGGCCCGGGGCCTGCGGTGTCGTTGTCGCAGACGTTGATCTGCCACGTGGCGCCGGTATAAGCGCCGTCGTCGTAGCTGGCGTTGAGGTTGGGCTGCAGCCGCGCCGTCGCAGAGCCCGTGTTCGCCGGCGCGCCGAGCGTCGCGCCGAAGGAGGCCAGGCCACAGTCCATCGCGCTGCCCACGGCGCCGCTGTTGCTCGGCGCCGAGCCCGCCGCCGCCGGCCAGCCGCCGCGGCCGAGGCTGAACGCCGCGCTGTTCAGCGCGCTGTCGGCGAGGTTGAAGGCGCGGTCGCGGGCGCGCTCGACGCCCGACTGGCGCGTCTGGTCGTCGACGAGCGTCAGCAGCGCGAGGCCGAGCGGGATCATGATCGCCATCACGAACACGGCGATGACGACGACCGAGCCCTGCTCGCCGGCGAGCCTGCGACGGCGCAGCCCGAGTCGCCTCAGCATGCGATCGTCTTCACGATCTGGGTGAGGGCGCCGGATGTCGCCGTGATCGTCGCCACGACGCTCGTCGTGCCGGAGGGCAGCGTCGTCGACGAGCCCGCCGCCGCCGCGCCGAGCGCCCTGCCGTCGACGTCGGTGTAGCTCACGGTCAGCGGCCCGACGCCGCCCGCCAGCGTCAGCGTCGGGATGCCGGAGCTGCTGCACGAGGTCGAGATGTCGTCGTCGTTGACCGGCAGCGCGGTCTCGCTGCGGGCGCGAACGAACGTGCTCGCGCGCAGGGTGCTCGTGTCGGTGCGACCCCTGTTGCCGGCGTCGAGCGAGAACGTCAGGCCGATCGTGCGCACGTTCGCCGGCGTCGCCGAGTCGTACGTGAAGAGCGGGTTGGCCGCCGCGTTGGCCGACCGCAACGACGTGATCCGGAACGCACCGCTGCCCGCGGTCGGGCACGGGGTCCCGGCGGCGATCGGGGTCGCCGGCGCGGTCGCGGTCGTCACGCTCGAGCGCCAGAGGCCGTTGGCCGGGTCCACGCAGACGCGCTCGCGACGGACCGCGCTCGCCGCGTCGGTGACGGTGTAGACGAGGTCGTCGGCGGCGGCGACCTCGACGGTCCGCGCCTGGCGCAGGTCGCGGACGATGCGGTCCATCGCGACCCGCGTCTGCCCGTTGGCGTCGACGATCTTCGACTGGCGCGCCGCGTTGGACGAGAACGAGTCCAGGACCTGCAGGATCGCGAAGAGCACGAACACGGCGATCGTCATCGCGACGAGCACCTCGACGAGCGTGAAGCCCGCCTCGCCGCTCGGTCGCTCGCTGTCAGGAGGTCGGTTCATCACGTGGGGGAGGTCAGCAGGGTCGTCTGGGTCAGCGTGGAGGGGGTGCTGCGGCCGCGCGGCGTCCAGCTCAGCGCGACGCGGACGCGGCGCAGGTCGTCGGGCGTGTGGTCGAAGGCGACTGTCGCCGAGCCGGGCGTCGAACAGACCGAGAGGGAGGCCCCCTGGCCGGCCGCCCCGACGAGCGACGTCGCGAGGCTGGAGACCTGGTTGGCGATCGCGGTGTTCGTGCCGACCGCGTTGCAGAGCGTGTCGATCAGGCTGCCGCTGGCCGCCAGCGTGACGGGCAGCCCGAGGATGTTCGGCCCGACGACGACGCCGGAGCCCGCGGTCGCGCCGCCGGGCCCGCTCGACGACAGCGGGGCGTCGCAGAACGTCCCGCTGCCCGCGACGCCGGCGCCGTCGGAGGGGTCGTCGATCGAGCATGCCGAGACCGAGACCGAGTACGTCACGTTGCGCCGCTCGACGCTGAAGATCGATCCCGAGACAGCCGGGGCCTCGGGCAGTGTCGCCGCGACCGACGCCGCCGCGACGCCCGTCGTCGTCGAGGCGTAGGGCACCTGCCGGGAGCGCTCGACGAGGTCGCGAGCGAGGTTCGTCGCCTGCTCGCGGGCGGTCGTGCGGCTCGTGCTCGACAGGCTGCCCTCGATCATCACGAGCACCGCCAGGACGCCGACCACGAGCATGACCACGGCGACCATGACCTCGACGATCGTGAATCCGTCCTCGCCCTCGACCGTGTGCGCGAACTCGCCCATCGGGGTTGCGACGTCAGCGCTTGCAGGCGTCGGCGGCGAGCGGCGCGACGTGCGCGCCCATCGTCAGCAGCCTGCCGAGCAGGCAGGCGCCGTTGGCCGGCGCGCTGCTCGCGGCTGCCGCGGTCGCGCCGCCGCTGGGCGAGCGCCCGATCCGCTCGACCGCGAGCCGGCGCGTGACGAGCGAGCCGTCGGACGCGAGCGTCGTCAGGCGCACGCTCTTGCCCGCCGGGATGTCGACGTAGCGGCACAGGTCCTGCTTGCGCCGGCACTCGATGTCGCCGGTGACGAGCGTGCTCGGCGCGATCGCGAAGACGGCCTTGTCACGCTTGGGCGAGTACTTGACGAAGATCGCGATGACGCGGCCGCCCGCGACGAACGTCTGCGTCCGCGCGATCGCGCGGTGCAGCTTGCCGGGGTAGCGCTCGCCGAAGCGGATGTCGACGGGCGTCGTGCGCCTGGCGACGGTCGTCGTGGTGGTGTCGTCGCCGATCGGCGCGGCAGCCGAGCTCGAGCCCGGCGTCCTCGCGGTCGCGCTCGACGGCGTCGTGCCGTCGGCGTTGGTGATCACGACCGGGACCGGCTTGGTCGCATCGCCGCCAGCGGCCGCGGTCTGCTTCGCGGCGGGGTTGTCGGACGCCTCGCTCGCGGACCGCGCCGACGACGGCGGCCGGAACGGATCGCTGCGGCGGCCCCGGGTCTTCGACGTGGCGATCTTGGGATCCGCGCCGGTCGTGGCCAGCAGCTGCTGGGCGCGCGCGGGCAGCGTTGCGGCGGGCGCCGCGGCGGGCGCGGGCGCCGCGGCGAGCGGGGCGTCGGGCGGCGCGGACGTCAAGAACAGCAGCGGCGCGGCGACGGCGGCGAGCGCGGCAAGCGCCAGGATCGGCCACAGACGGCGGCGCATGACCTCGTCGAGCAGGTTGCGAAGCATCATGACCCTCCCTTGGTGGCCGTGGTTGCGGGCGCGGGCGTGACCGTTGCGTCGGGCGGCTGCGCGGCGGCCTCGCCGTCGGGCGCGATGTAGGCCGTCGCGTTCAGCACGGCCTTGGTCAGCTGGGTGTCGGCGTCGGCGCGGTTGAACGCCAGGCCGTCGATCGTCAGCAGGCGCCCGTCGACGGCGAGGTCGCCGGAGGTCACCCGCACGGAGCGGCGGACCGTCCTGAGGATGTCGAGCAGGTCGAAGTACCTGCCCGTGTACTCGAAGGTGAAGGGCAGGGCGGACAGTCCGCCGGGTCCGGTGATGGCGCCGGGGGTGCTGGGCGTCGGTCCAGCCCCGGCGGCGCCGGGATCCTTGAGGGCGACGAGGCGCAGGTCGCTGTTGCGAACCTTCGCGCGCCGCTGCAGCTCGCGCAGCATCGCCGCGATGTCACCGCGCGCCGGCACGGCCTTGTCGAGGCGGCGCAGCTCGGTCAGCAGCCCCGAGAACTGCTTGCGCGAGGCGCTGTACGTCGTCAGATTGGTCTTCGCCGCGGCCAGCCGCGCCTCCTGCGCCAGGACGCTGGCGTCGACCTGATCCCTGTCGGATCGAGCGGGCGCGATCGCGAGCACCCAGAGCGCTGCGAACAGCGCCACGCCGGTCGCGATCGTCGCGGCGAGCATACGCACCTGCGGGGTCATTTCGAGCCTCCGTTGGCGATCGCCGCGGTCTGGGAAGGCGGCGCGGTCGTCGTCGTCGTGGCCGGCGGCGTCGCCGGAGCCGGCCTCACCGCGGTCGCCGTGCCGGTGGCGGCGGCGGCCGCCGCGGCCTCCTGCGCCGGGCTGGCCTTGAAGTACGTCACGAGCCCGAACTGGGCGATCTTGTCGTTGCCGCCGCGGCAGTCGCCGGCGCCGGCCGCGCCGGCCTGCTTGGACTTCTTGGCAAGCCGCTCGGTGCGGCTGAAGCCGACCTCGGTGACACCCGTGATGGCGTGCAGCCGGTCGATGTAGGAGGGCACCAAGCCCTCACGCTCGGCGCAGCCCGCCAGCTCCAGCGCGGGGACCGGGAGCACGCCGCGCAGGCTCTGCGTGGAGCCACCGCCGCTCGCGCCGGCGACGGAGGTCGTCGGCGTCAGCGTGCCCTTGGCGGACGTCAGCCAGACGCCGCCGGGCGCGACCTGGGCCAGCTCGGTCAGCGCGCGATCCCAGTTGAAGCGCGTCTTCGCCACGGCCGCCACAGCCGTGCGGCGCGCGATCGTCGCCGTGGCAAAGTCGTCATAGGGCTTCAGTGCCGCGGCCTGACGCTCGGTCGCCACGAGATCGCCCGAGATCGTGGCGAGCTGCTCGCGGCCCGTGTTGACCTGGTTGGAGATCACGACGAGGTAGACGATCGCCAGGGCGAGCACCGCGACGATCGCGCAGCCGACCTGCGCGACGCGCGTGACCGGCGTCGAGGCGCCCCGTGCGGCCGGGCCGGTCGCGGCCGGGCGCAGGTCGGGACGGTCGCCGCCCTGCGTGCGGGCAAGGCCGACGACGACATCGAGGCGCTCGGGCGCGATGTCGACGTCGTCGAGGTTGGGCCAGCGCTCGCGGCCGGCGACGATGACGGGCAGGCGGAGGTCGTCCTCGAGCGCCTGGGCGACGCCGGGCCAGGTCGACATCGAGCCGGTCACGACGACGGCGCCGATCGGGCTCGCGTCGGGGCGGGCGGCGTACACGTCGCGCGAGGACTGCACCTCGGCGACGACGCGGCGCAGACCCTCGCGGACCTGCTGGTGGACGTTCGCCTGGAGCGTGTCGGGAATCGGCGCGGGCGTTCCGTGATGGGGAGCTGCGCCGAGGCCGAGCGACGAGATCATGTTGCGGGCCTGTTCGTGGCGGATATGCGCGCGCTCCGCGAGGCCGGCGGCGATCGACTCCGAGCCGGCCGAGGCGGCGCGCACGAGCAGCGGCTCGCCGTCCTCTGCGATGACGACGTTCGTCAGCGCGCCCGCCTGCACGTAGAGGATCGCCTCGCCCGGCAGCGGAGGGTGGTCCAGCGCGGAGATCATCGCCAGGCCGGAGAGCGAGATGCCCTGCAGGCGCAGGCCGGCGCCCTCGAGCGCTCGCGTCAGGCGGTCGATGCCGTCGATGCGGGCGGCCGCCATGAGGATCCGCTGCAGGCCGCCGGCCGCCGATCCGGGTACGCGGCCGGCGCGCCGGTAGTCGACGACGAGCTGGTCGAGCCCGACCGGCAGGTGGTCGGTCGCGAGGTGGCGGACGGCGTTGTCGAGGTCCCGTCCCGAGATCGACGCGGGCAGCTCCACGAGGCGCACCATGAGACGCGGGTGCGCGAGCCCGACACGCACGTCGCGCGGCAGCCTGTGCTCGTCGAAGAGCAGCTCCAGCTCGGCCGCGAGGCCCTCGGAGTCGACCACCTCACCGTCGACGACGAGGCCGACCGGCAGGGGATGAACGATGGCGCGGCGCACCTGCCCACCGTCTCCGGTCGGCTGGAGCGCGACGACTGCGTCTGCGCCGATGTCTAGGGCGACGGCCGAGCTCGACCGGCGCGTTCCGCGGCGGAGAGCTCCGCCAGGAAGCAAGGTTGGAATCCGCACCTTCGCTGTCTCGGCTGCGCTGGACAGCGCACCGAGTGCACCTTGAGGCGACTGGACGGATGGTCTACGGACCGCGCTCCGTGGTTTGCACGGACCGGCCTTCTGTCGTCAGTACCGACGCTGCGCTCCCGGCGCCGGCTCCCACGCCGCCATCCGCAGGAGCGCCTGCGCGGAGGCCTCGCGCGAGGCGAGCACGCACGTGCGCCCGCCCCGGCGCCAGCTGACGATCGTCGTGCCCAAGCCGTGCTGGACGGTGAAGCGCGTGCCGGCGCGCACGACCGTGCGGCCCGTCCGCGGTTCGCGCAGGACGGGGCCTGCGACGATCGCGTAGCTCGCGCGGACGCCGCCGCCGCGGGCGTAGGAGACGACGACGACGTCGCGCCCGCCGCGGCGCGCGCGCAGCAGCCCGGCGGGGCGCCAGCGCATGCCGGCCCGGCGGTAGTCCGGAAACGCGACGCCCCCGGAGGAGACGCGCAAGAACGAGGGCGCGCGCGCGTCGCGCCCGGGCGCCGGGAGCGCGGGCCGGCGCAGCGCGACGGCGGCGGCGTCGGCGATCGTCGGCGGCGCGGGGACCGGTCGGCCGCCGGACTGCGACAGCGCGAGCACCGCCGCGAGCGCGGTCGCGGCGGTCGCCGTGAGCGCGCCGGCGATGCGCCGCCGCGCCGCCAGGCGCGTGCGTTGCGCGGCGAGCTGCCCGCGCAGCCGCTCGGGTGCGGCGACCTCGCCGGCCGTCGCGCGGATCGCCGCGCCGATGCGGGCGTCGTCGGTGCTCATGCGCAGTGCCTCTGGTGCACCGGCGCGTGCACCTGCGCGGCGACCGACGCCCGCGCGCGGTGCAGGCGCGTCGTGATCGTCGCCTCCTTGACGCGCAGCGCGCGGCCGGCCTCGCGGTAGGAGAGCCCGGCGACGTCGACGGCGACGAGCGCGTCGCGCTGCGCCGGCGGCAGCGCAGCGATGACGTCGAACAGCTCGCGGGCGTCGAGCACGAGCTCGGGCTCGGAGGCGTCGTGCGGGTCGCGGGCTGCGTCGGCGTCGTGCAGCGGGCGTTCGCTGACCGGTCTGCGCGCGGCCGAGCGCAGCCGCGACACGTGCGTGTTGCGCAGTACGCGCAGCAGGTATGCGAGGTCGTCGTCGCTGCGCAGCAGGCGCGGCCTGGCGAGCACGCGCGCGTACGTGTCCTGCACGAGGTCCTCGGCGTCCTCGCGGCGCCCGCACAGCGCCCAGGCCGCACGGTACAGCCGGTCGACGTGGTCTCCGAGGGCGTCAGGGTCCAGCCGGCGGTGCGCCATCACATCCCAGGACGCCGCTGCGCACGGGTTCCTTCCGCGCCGCGGGGAAGGAATCGGGCCACGGCGGCGTCAGACGGAGCGATCCCGACCGCCACCGAAGATCGGAGGACCATCGTGCTCACGCTCTCAAGGATCCCTGTTCTCGTCGCGCTCGGCGTCGGTCTCGCGCTCGCCGGCTGCGGCGACGACGACGAGCCGAGCGGAGCGACGACGCCGCCGCCCGCGCAGAGCGCCACCCCGTCGGGTGACGGCCAGAGGCTCGAGCTCAGCGCCGACGAGGGCGGCGCGTTGAAGTACGACACGTCGTCACTGACGGCCGACGCCGGCACCGTCGAGATCGTCATGAGCAACCCGTCGCAGATCCCGCACAACGTCGCCATCGAGGGCGACGACGTCGACGAACAGGGTCCCGTCGTCGAGCAGGGCGGCACCTCGACGGTAGCGGCGGACCTGACGGCGGGCACGTACGAGTTCTATTGCAGCGTCGGCAGCCATCGCCAGGCGGGGATGAAGGGGACGTTGACGGTGCGCTGAGACGCCGCCGGCGCTGCGCGTTCAAGTTCGGTCGGGCTGCGGTCGATGAGGCCGTATGACCCGTGGCCGCGGCCTCGCCGTGCTGGCGATCCTGCTCTTCTCCGTAGTGGCCGCGTTCGGCGTTCAGCTTCTCGACGCGCACGAGGACGGCCAGCAGGCCGCGGTGCGGCGCTTCGAGCAGCGCGCGCAGATCTCCGCCGCGCTGACCCAGGGCGTGTTCGGCGCCATCTCGAACGTCTCGTCGGGTGATCTGACAGACAAGCTCGGCGCCACGAGCGCCGCCCGCGGCAGGGCGCTGCGCGAACTCGTCGACGACGGCAAGCTCGGCTTTGCGGCGGTCCTCGACGCGACCGGAGCGGTCGTCGCACGCGCCGGCCGCGCACAGCCGCGGCAGGGCGCCGCGCGCGCTCCCGGCGTGCTCTCGGATGTGCGCGACAGCGCCGCCGGCCCGCTCGTCGAGTTCGCCGTGCCCTTCACGTCCTCCGCCGGGCCCCGTGTGCTCGTCGAGGGGATCTCCGCCGAGCTTCTGCGCTCCTTCCTCGAGGCCTATCTGCGCCGCCTCCCCAACCCCGACGGCGCCGCGCTCGTCATCGCCGACAGCCGCGGTGCCGTGCTGGCCCGCGTCGCCCCGAAGGGCGGCTCGGCGGTGACGAAGGACGTGCTGACGGTCGCCGCCGAGGTGCCGAGCACGACCTGGCGCCTGCACCTGCGCGCCGACCGCGCCCGCGTGCTCGCCGGATCGGGCAGCGCCTGGGTCGGCTGGGCGCTGCTCGGAGGTCTCGCGCTGGCGGTCGCCGCCGGGCTGTGGCTGTTGGCCCGTGTGATGGCGGCATCGCGGCGCACGACCCGGGCCAACCGCGCGCTGCGCGAGAGTGAGGGCAAGCTGCGCGCCCTCGTCGGCGCGCTCGAGGAGGCCGTCTTCATGACCTACGCGGACGGCAGCGTCGAGCTGCTCAACGACTCCGCCAAGGCGCTCGGCGAGACCGAGCGCGAATTCATGGCGCACCCGCGCTCGGACGTCACGGCGGTCAGCGACGACGGCGCGCCGCTCGCCCGCGAGGAGACGCCCGCCGGCGTCTGCCTCGCCACGGGGACGCCCAATCGGCGCATGATCGGCGTCGACAGGCCGGGCCGAGAGCGCGTCTGGATGGACATCAGCGCGCGTCCGCTGTTCCGGCCGGGGGAGACAGCGCCCTACGCCGTCGTCAGCTCCTGCACGGACGTGACGCAGCGCCAGA
The DNA here is from genome assembly GCA_963756465.1 of uncultured Solirubrobacteraceae bacterium. Taxonomy (GTDB): domain Bacteria; phylum Actinomycetota; class Thermoleophilia; order Solirubrobacterales; family Solirubrobacteraceae; genus CADCVQ01. The sequence continues at coordinate 1,569,520 of CAVWNK010000003.1, read as the reverse complement.
ACCTCGAGGCCCATCTGCTCGACCTCGCCGACCGCGACCCGCTGACCGGGCTGTGGAACCGCCGTCGCTTCGAGCAGGACCTCGCCCATCAGCTCGACCGCTGCCGGCGCTACGACGAGCAGGCCGCGCTCGTGGTGATCGACATCGACGGCTTCAAGCAGGTCAACGACGTGCTCGGGCACCTCGCCGGCGACGAGGTCCTCTGCGCGCTCGGCGACGCGCTGTCGCAGCGCCTGCGCTCCAGCGACCGCGCGGCGCGGCTCGGCGGCGACGAGTTCGCGGCCCTGCTGCTCGGCGTCGCCCGCGACGACGTCGTTCGCCTGGCCGAGCAGATCGCGACCGAGCTCAGCGCCGCGATGACCGCCGTCCAGGAGAACGTGCGCCTGCCGGTCAGCGTCGGGATCGCCGTGCTGGACGGTCGCAGCGCCGGGGTCAACGAGGCGCTCGAGCTGGCCGACCGTGCGATGTACGCCACGAAGCACAGCCGCGGCAGCTCTCCGGCAGTGCCCGTCCCGCCGACCCCGGAGGTCGGCGCCAACGCCGAGATGGCGAGCCTGCGCGCCCTGCTCGCCGCGGTCAACGCTCGCGACAGCTACACGGCGCTGCACTCGCGCGAGGTCGTCACGCTCGCCCGCGGGGTCGCGCGGCGACTCGACCTCGACGAAGCGCAGGCAAGCGTCGTCGAGCACATCGCGCTGCTCCACGACCTCGGCAAGATCGCCATTCCCGACGCGATCCTGCGCAAGCCGGGGCCGTTGACGAACCACGAGCAGACGCTCATGCGCCAGCACCCGGTCGTCGGCGCGCAGATCCTCGCGTCGATGCCCGAGCTCGCGCACCTCGCGCCGGCGGTGCGCGCCGAGCACGAGCGCTGGGACGGCGGCGGCTACCCCGACGGTCTGGCCGGCGAGCAGATCCCGATCGCCAGCCGGATCGCCCTCGTCTGCGACGCCTACCACGCGATGACCTCCAATCGCCCGTACCGGCGCGCGATGTCTGCCGCCGCGGCGCGCGACGAGATCCGTCGCGAGGCCGGCGCGCAGTTCTGCCCGTACGCGTCGGCGGCGCTGCTGGAGCTGCTGGTCGCGGCGCCCGTGCACGCGTAGGCCTCGCGGATCGCGCGCCGAGGCTTGCCGCGGCCGACGAGTAATCCACTAGCTTTTCTCCCACTCCCCGCGGTACGTTTGACGTGTCGTCACGCGCGCGTGCAGACACGTCCAAACGGAGGAGGGAACCATGCACCTGACCGGATCGCGCACGATGCTCGCCATCGCCGCATCGCTGCTCACCGTCACCGTGCTGCCGGCGCTCGCGGCGGCGGCCACGCCCGGCGGCCCGCGCACGTACCGCGTCGAGAACGTCCGCAGCGCCAACGACCGCGCCGCCGTCGCCCGCACCGGCGCGGCGATCGTCGGGACCGACCACGGCACGCTGGTCGTCACCGCCTCGGCGTCGGACGCCGTCAAGCTGCGGCGCCTGCGCACCTCGCGCGGGCTGCGCGTGCTGCGCGGCTCCGCGCCGCGGCTGCCCGCCCGCGCGAAGGGGCTGCGGGCCCGCGCCGCGGCGTTCCCGACGGCCGATCAGGACTACCACGACTACGCCGAGATGAGCGCCGCGACGCTCCAGATCGCCAACGAGTTCGGAGGGATCGTCCAGCGCTTCAGCCTCGGCACGAGCCACGAGGGCCGCCAGGTGTGGGCGCTGAAGATCTCCGACAACGTCGCAGCCGACGAGCCCGAGCCCGAGGTCCTGTTCACGGCCAACCAGCACGCCCGCGAGCACCTCACGGTCGAGATGGCGCTGTACCTCGCAGAACAGCTGACCGACGGGTACGGCACAGACACGCGCATCACGAACATCGTCAACACGCGCGAGATCTGGATCGTTCCGATGATGAACCCCGACGGCGTCGAGTGGGACATCGCGACCGGCTCCTACCGGATGTGGCGCAAGAACCGCCAGCCCAACGCGGGGTCGACGTCGGTCGGCACCGACCTCAACCGCAACTGGGGCTACAACTGGGGCTGCTGCGGCGGCTCGAGCGGCACGTTCTCCTCCGAGACGTACCGCGGTGCGGCGCCGTGGTCGGCGCCCGAGACCGTGCGCGTGCGCGACTTCGTCGACTCGCGCGTCGTCGGCGGGGCGCAGCAGATCAAGACCGCGATCGATTTCCACACGTACTCCGAGCTCGTCCTGTGGCCCTACGGCTACACGACCGCGAACACCGCGCCCGGCCTGACCGCCGACGACCAGGCGGCGCTCTCGACGCTCGGTACGAGCATGGCGTCGACGAACGGCTACACGCCCGAGCAGGCGAGCGACCTGTACATCACCGACGGCTCGATCGACGACTGGCTGTGGGGTGTGCACAAGATCTTCGGCTACACGTTCGAGCTGTACCCGAAGACGTCGAACCCGGGCTTCTACCCACCCGACGAGGTCATCGGGGCGCAGACGTCGCGCAACCGCGAGGCGGCGCTGTCGCTGCTGGAGATCTCCGACTGCCCCTACCGCGCGATCGGCAAGGAGGCGCAGTACTGCGGCCTGCCGAGCTCGACGGTCTACACGACGGACTTCGAGTCCGCGACGGCGCCGTGGACGCGCAACTTCGCCGGGGCGGACACCGCGACGCTGGGCCTGTTCGAGCGCGGTGACCCGGCGGCGACGAACTCGGGCGGCGCGAAGCAGCTCGGCACGACGGTCAGCGGCGTCAACGACCTCGTGACGGGCCGCCTCGCCGGCTCCGGGGCGGGCGACCACGACGTCGACGGCGGCATGACCTCGATGACGTCACCGCCGATCGCGCTGGCGGCCGGCTCGACGTACGCGCTGAGCCTGTCGTACTACCTCGCCCACGGCAGCAACTCGTCGTCGGCGGACTACCTGCGCGTGCGGGTCGTCGGCTCGACGTCGGCGACCGTGCTGCAGGAACTGGGCGCGGCCAACAACGACAACGGCGCGTGGGCGACGGCGAGCAACATCGACCTCAGCGCGTTCGCCGGCCAGACGGTGCGGATCGTCGTCGAGGTCGCCGACGCCGCGACGGCGTCGCTCGTCGAGGGTGCGATCGACGACGTCCGGATCACGAAGACGAGCTGAGCGCGCGGCGCGCGGGCGCCGCCCGTCAGAACGTGACGGTCCAGCCCTCGCGCTCGGCGTCGGTGGCGGTGTAGGCGACGCCCGACACCTTCAGGCCGCCGGCGTCGAGCAGCGTGATCGTCCCGCCCCCGTTGCCGAGCGCGGCGGGGGCGCTGATCGCGACGCGGCGCGTGTCGCCGGGCGCCAGCGGGCCGCCGGGGACGTCGCAGGTCTGCTTGGCGCGGTCGGCGATCTTCCAGCCCGTGAGGTCGACCGGCGCGGGGGAGGCGTTCAGCAGCACGCTCTCGGCCTCCGGCGCGGGGCCGGCAGCGTTGACGAGCGCGGCCACGATGCGCACCGCTGCCGCGCCGGGCGCGGGCGCGCCGTCGGCGCCGAGCGCGTCGCCGGTGACGTCGTCGGTGTGGAAGGCCTGGCTCTGGAAGGCGAGGAAGATCGCGACCCAGCGGTCCTCGGCCGGGAAGCGCAGGATCAGCGCGCCGTCCTGGCGGACGCCGTTGTCGCGCCGGAAGCGACCGCTGCTGCCCTGGTTCATGTGGATGTCGTGGACGCCGTTGGCGGGCTCGAACGGAACACCTTGTCGACCACGCCCTGCTCGGGACCGAAGCGCTGGCCGTAGGCGTAGGCGGTCGCGGCGGGGTCGGCGATCGCGCGCCGGCACCAGTGCTCGAGCAGGTCGGCGAGGTCGTTGTCGGGCCCTTCGAGGGCGGGCGGCAGCAGGCGCATGTCGGCGCGCTGGAAGAGGTTGCCGCGGATGAAGTCGAGGTTCGGGCCGTCCGGCGAGGGCGCCAGCGGATGCCAGCCCGAGGCCAGCGCCGCGAGCTGCGCGGTGAGCGGGTGGCGGAAGTCGTCGTCGACGAGGTACAGCAGCTCCGACGGCGCCTGCTGGGACTCGACGTTGACGGCGACACGCCAGTGCTCGCTGGACTCGTCGACGAGATGCAGCTGGTAGTGCGGGGTCTCGGTCCCGTCCTCGCGGGCGCTGTCGCGTGCGCGTGCGGCCAGCACGCCGTACTGATCGAGGGGCATGTTGAGGGATGATCCCTCATGCGCTCCGAGCCGGTCGCATGCAGGCTGGCGTCCTCGCTTCGCTCATCCGCATCCAGGAGGCAGGTCACCATGCACGACGAAGGCTGTGAGCTCCGTACCGGGGTCGACGACCGCAACGACGGCGTGTTCGCCACGCGCGACTTCGCCGCCGGCGACACGGTCATGGGCGGCGTTGCGGGTCGCCCCGCGCCCGCCAACCACTCCCACGCCAATCAGGTCAGCCTGACCGCGTGGGTGTTCGAGGAGGGCCTCGGGCCGAAGGTCAATCACTCCTGCGATCCCAACTGCGGCGTGCGCGGCAGCGACGACGGCGCCGGCTTCGACTTCGTCGCGCTCGCGCCGATCGCCGCCGGCGAGGAGATCACGTTCGACTACGCGATGCGCAACTACGTCGTCGAGCACTTCCCGGTGCTGTGCCTGTGCGGCAGCGCGGAGTGCCGCGGCGAGGTCACGGGCTGGAAGGACCTGCCCGCCGAGCGCAAGGCGGCCTACGGCGACCTCGTCGCGCCGTACCTGCGCGAGCACGACCGCGAGCGCGCCGCCGACGCCTCGTTCGCGGCCGGCTAGCCGACCAGCAACGTCGCGCGGCCCACGAGGCCGCCTGCGCCGACGCGCGCAGCCGCGCGCCGTCGGCGGCGGTCTGGCGCGTCACCCGAGCGCGGCGCCGAGGATGCCGAGCAGGCTGCCACCGCTGAGCAGGGCGTCGAGCGCGCTCTTGCCGCCGCGCGCGATGCTGATGAGCGCGTCGAGCGGTAGCCCGTCGGCGAGTCCTCTGGCGAGCTCTGCTTGTGAGGCCGTCAACGCCCCGGCGCGCTGGGCGTCGGTGATCGCGCGACGCAGCCCGTCGCGCAGCGCGGCGCCGAGCCGGGCGTCGCCGATGTGGTGCTCGCGCAGGAACGTGACGCGCCGGTCGGTGCTGGCGAGCGCGAGCGTCAGCTCCTCGCGTGTGACGCGCAGGTTGCAGGCGGCGCCGTCGAGCGCCGACAGGCCGATCTGCTCGGCGACCTGGCCGAGGCCCTTGGTGTCCGGCCAGACGCGCGGCTTGCAGGGATCGCGCGCGGAGAGGGGCTTGTAGCTGCCGCCGCCGAGCGCGACGTAGGCGCCGCCGAGCGCGCCCGCGAGCGTGATCGCCGCCAGCAGGCTGGCGGCGGACGCGGCGCCGCCGGTCAGCGCGATCGGGATCAGCGCGAGCAGCGCCAGCGCCGCGGCGACCAAGAACGACGTGCTGAACGCGTGCGTGGCGGCGCGGTGGACCTCGTCGGTGAGGTCGGTCTGCAGCCGGGCGTACGCGCGCCGGTCCTCGGGTGGCGGTTCTTGGGAGGCGAACGCCGGGCCGAGGTCGGGCAGCCGGCCGCCGGCGCGGTCGATGCGGGTGGCGATCGCGTCGGCGAGGTCGATCTTCAGCGCGGGCGAGAGACGGGCGTCGAGCAGCTTGGCGGTGCCGGCGCGCTCGGCCGCGCGCTGCTCGTCCTGCAGCGCCGACGTGAACACCGGTGTCAGCACGAGCAGGCCGATCACGACGCCCGCGTGGCGCGCGGCGATCGTCCACGCACCGCGGCGCGCGAGCCGGGCCGGGTCGACGTCGGTCGCCGCCGCCGCCGTCTCGCCGAGCGCACGCCGCGTCAGCACCGACAGCGTCAACCCGAGCCCGGCGCCGATCAGGACCTGCGGCGCGAGCGTCCAGCCCGCCTGCGGGCCGGGCAGCAGCCCGAGCGCGGCCAACCCGCCGGCCAGCAACACCGCGCCCGCCGCGACGAGCCGGTGGCCGGCGGCGAAGTTGCGCGCCAGCAGCGCCGTCACCAGCGCAGCCAGCGGCATGATCGAGACGATCGCGGCCGCCCGCAGCGGCGAGTTGCGCAGACCCTCGGTGAGCAGGATCACGAGCAGGAACAGCGCGGCGGTCAGCGCCGCCGAGACGAGCGCGAGCGCGACCGTCGGCGCCGCCGCGCCGGGACCGACGGCGGTGGTCGGCCGCGGCGACGGTGCGCTCGCCGGCGCCGCCATACCGCGCGCCAGCGGTCGCAGCACGGCGACGAGCGCGAGCGGCACCTGCGCGGCGAAGATTGCCTGCCAGGAGAACAGCTCCGTCAGCGCGCCGCCGAGCGCCGGGCCGATCGCGGCGCCCGCGATCCCGGCCGCGGCCCATGCGCGCGAGCCGGCGCGCTGGCCGCGCTGAGCGACGAGCAGCTCGAGCGCGGCGGCGATCACCGCGGCGCCGCCGATCGCCTGCGCGCAGCGCGCCGCGATCAGGACGCCGAGGCTCGGCGCCAGCGCACAGGCCAGTGAGGCCGCCGCGAACGCGACGATCCCCAGCCGCCAGGCGGCGACCGCGCTGCCGCGGCGCACGAGCGCGGCGGCGGGCAGCGCGACGAGCGCGAGCACGAGGTTGAACGACGTCAGCACCCAGGCGACGTCGGTGACGTCGGCCCGGAACTCGCGCAGGACGCCGGGCAGTCCGAGCGTCACGATCGACGAGTCGGCGAGGACGATCGCGACCGCCAGCGCGACGACGGCGCTTCGCATGCGCCCCGGCGCGTCGGGTGCCCGGCCTGGCGGTGACGCGCTCACTGGCCGGATCGTCTCACATGCATCGTCGGATGCCGGCGGTCATGTCGCGGTCGGGATCCGTACCCGGTCGGCAGCCATCGGCCGTAGTCGCGTGCCGGGCCAGCCGCTGCGATAGCCGACGAGCGCGATGATCGCCGGCACGAGCACGGTGCGGACGATGAAGGCGTCGATCAGCAGGCCGGCGGCCATCACGAAGGCCAGCTCGCGAAACGCGGCGATCGGGACGAGCGCCATCGCCCCGAAGGACAGCGCGAGCACGATGCCGGCGGCCGAGATCGCTCGTGCCGCCCCGGCGCCGGCGACGACGATCGCCTCGTTCAGTGGCCGGCGGCGTGCCTCGTCCCAGACGCGGCCGACGAGAAAGATGTTGTAGTCCGACCCGAGTGCCACCAGCAGCACGCCTGCCGCGACCGGCACGTAGTAGGTGACATCGTCGTGGCCGAGGATGCCGCGGAAGTACGCGACGGTGAGCCCGAGCGCGGCGAGCGGGCCGAGCAGCGCGGCGGCGACGAGGTACAGCGGCGCGACGAGCCCGCGCAGGAACACGACGAGCACGAGCAGGACGGCGAGCAGGACCGCGGGGATGACCCGCAGCAGATCGCTCGTCGTGCCGTCGATCGTCTCCTGGGAGAGCGCCGTGTCGCCCGCGAAGCTTGCCCGCGCATCGGGGAGCCCGGCGCGCACGAGCAGCCCGCTCGCGGCGCGTTGCAGGCGCCGGATGCGTTCCACGGCTCCGGCCCCGAGCGGATCGGCCTTCAGCACGATCACGTAGCGCGCGGCGTCCCCGTTGCGAGCGAGCACCGCACCGAGTTTCAGGCGCGTCGGGTTCGACGCCGGGCCGACGACCTGCGCCACGCCGGGCTGCCGGCCGAGCAGCGTCTGCAGTCGCGCCAGCTGCGCGCGGCGCGTGGCGATCGCGGGCTGCTCGACGATCAGCACCGTCGGCGACAGGATGCCGGGGGCGAACCCGCGGCTGGCCTGCGTGTAGGCCACGCGCGCGTCGCTGTCGGCCGGAAGCCCGCGGATCAGGGGGTTGCCGAGATCGAGCCACCCGAGCCCGGAGCTCATCACGGCCAGCACGATCACGCAGCCGGCGATCGTGCGCCGCGGTGCGCGGACCGCCGCCGCGACGACGCGATGCGAGATCGCACGGTCCGCTCGAGCGCGCTTCCCGCGGCCGGCGCTGCCCGGGACGTGCGGCCAGAACAAGCGGGCGCCCAGCAACGCGAGCGTCGCCGGGATGAACGTCATCGAAACCGCCAGCGCGACGAGGATCGCCATCGCCATCCCCGGCCCGAACGCGCGCAGGAACCCGAGGTCGGCGACGGCCAGCGCCGCGCAGGCGGCCGCGACCGCCAGCCCGCAGGTCAGGATGATCGGCGTCAGCTCGGCCGTCGTGCGGCGCGCCGCGTCGACCGGCGTGTCCCCAGCCTCGAGCCGCCGGCGAAAGCGCGACAAAAAGAACAGCGAGTAGTCCGTCACGACGCCGAACAGCAGCGCGACGACGATCGGCTGCACCTCGCTGGGGACCGAGACGCCGATGAGCTTGCCGAGCGTGGCGACGAGCCGGATCGAGATGAGGTAGGCCAGCGCGACCGTCGTCAAGTTGACCAGTGGCGCCAGCAGCGCACGGCAGTACAGGCCGACGGCGCCGAGCACGAGCAGCAGCGTCGCGATCTCCACGAGCGGCAGGTGCGAGGCGATCACGTCGGCCTGCTGCGCGCGTGCCGCGATCGCTCCCGTGACACCGACGTACGCGTCCGGCGCACCGACCGCGACATGCCCGTCGGCGAAGCGGCGCGCGGCGCCGATGCGCCCGTTCTGTCCGACGCTCGTCGGAAACAGCAGCGGGATCACGACCGTCGTGGAACGCTCACGGGCGAACGGCGCGAGGCCGATCGCGTTGGAGACCACGTACCCGCGCGTCGTGCGCAGCAACGGCAGCTCGCCCTGATCGAGCCGCACGACGCTACGCGCGAAGAAGCCCTGCTGCACCGCCGACAGGCCCGCGCCGTCGCGGGCGACGACGATCGTGCGGCTCAGCAACGGGAAGCTGAACAGCTGCGCGGAGCGCTCCTCGGTCGTGATCGCCGCCGCCCCGGCGGGCACGAGATCGCCCAGCGCGCCGACCTGCGCCTCGCGAATCGACGGCAACCCCAGCGTGACCGCCACCGCGATCGCGATCCATCCGGCGACGATCACGGACCGCCCGCGCACGACGAGCAGAGCGAATCGATCCGCCGGCCCGCGCGGCGGCGTCTCGGTTGCGGTCGACGGCCGCGGTTCGCGCGCGTCAGCCGGCGCGACGGCGCCCTCGACGATGAGCTGGCGCAGCGCCGCGCGCAGCTCGTCGATCTCGGCCCTGCGCGCGAGGCCGAGCTCGTCGGCCAGCATCGCCAGCACCCGCTTGCGACGACGACGGACGCGACGGACCGGCAGGCCCGCGGCCGTCGCGATCTTCTTGTCGTCGAGACCGTGACGCAGCGCCAGCTCGAGCACCGCAACATCGGCCGCGTCCAAGCCGCGCAGCGCCGCGATCAGCCGCGAGGCGTCGACCATCACGTGGCCGCCGCGGTCAGCGCGTGCGCGGCGGCCCGCATCAGCGGGCCCGGCCTGGCCCGGGCGCGCCGTACGGCATCGGCAGCGGCGCGCGAGCGCTCGCCGCCTGTCGGCGACGGCCGATTGCGTGCTTCACGGGCGAGCGCACGATGATCGGAAGTGACCGTCCAGGGTGACGCGCCGGCGGCGGCGCGCGCGTCAGCTGCCGACGACGATGCCGGTCGAGCACCGCGTGCGCCGCGCGATGATCAGCTTGTCGATGAACACCGCCGAGTCATAGATCCGGTCGCCCTGATCGAAGATCGACAGGTACAGATGGCGCGTCGACGAGTTCACCCGCGTCGAGGCACGCAGCATCCGCGTCGCGCCGTCATAGGTCGTGCCCCTGGCCCGCGCCGCGGTCATCGCGGTCGCGCCCGCACGGTTGATCCGGATCGGCTGCCCGCCGGCCGTGACCGCGAAGTTGCGCGGCGCCTTGATCGTCGGGTCCTGCTTCGTCGCGGCCGTCCACGTCGACGCGTTCAGCTCAGCGATGAACGCATCGTTGAAGTCGCCGCCGATGAACTCGGGGTACTCCTCCGAAAGGAAGCGAAAACGAAACGACAGACAGTTGGCGCCCCTCGGGATGCGCAGATCGACGCGCATGATCGTCACGTCACGCGCACCACGGATCGACGGTCCGCCGGCGGTCGAGCCCGAGTCCCCGGCGCTGTTCGGATCGTCGGCCAGACGCGCATTGCCGGTCGTCAGGATCGCGTAGGACGGGCCGCTGAACGGGCGCGGGAACCCCGCCAACCGGGTCGTCGAGACCGCAGCCGGCTTGGAGCCCGGAGGAATCGCCGAGAACACCGCACGACGCACGACACCCGGATCGACCGCCATCGCACGCGCCACAGGGGTCGCCGACGGATTGAGCGGAAACTCCCTGATCGCCGCACCTGCGGCTGGAGCCGCCGCCCCGACGCCCACCATCGCGACGCATATGACCCCAGACCTGCGCCAGCTCTTGCGTCGAACGTTCATGCATTCCCCTTCGCTGCGTAGTGGCGGGCTCGGTCGAAGGCGACCGGCGAGATGTCATGACGTCCGGCGAGCCAAGGAATCCCGCGGGCGACCGAGTCGCTCACCATACCGACAACGTGCGCAAGCGCAATGCTGCCCGCCGGCTCCGGCGACCCGCACGTCGCGAACTGACCCATGACAACCCGCAGGCCGGTCTCGTCGAACCGGCTCTCGTCGCACCGCCGGCACCTAGGCCTGCGCCGACGCGCGCAGCCGCGCGTCCGCCACCGTCTCGGCGGCTTGCGTCGAGCGCAGGTGGCCGGTGACCGCGCGCATGAAGTCGTCGCGGCCGAGCACGTACAGCAGCCCGTCCTGCGTCGCGACGACGCCGGCCGTGCGCTTGACGTCGCGCAGCAGCGCGATCTCGCCGAAGTAGTCGCCGGGCCTGAGCGGGCGCACGACGCGGCCCGCTTGCACCTCCACGCCGCCGTCGGCGACGACGTAGAAGCGCGATCCGATGTCGCCGGGCAGCAGGATCTGCTCGTCGGCGAACACGACGCGCGGCAGCGAGCGGATCGCCAGCGTCTCGACGGTCGCGAGCGGCAGCGGGGCGAAGAGATCCAGCCTGCGCAGCACCTCGAGCTCGCGCTCGGGAACGACGGCCTGCGCATCGAGCAGGCGCAGGGCCCGCCAGCGCGCGATGACGACGGCGGGCAGCACCAGCGCGGTCGCCACCAGCGCGCCGCGGATCCCGAGCAGGGCGATCAGCACGGGGGCGAGGATCGAGCCCAGCGCGACCGCGAACTGCGACCCGGTCTCGGCAACGGCGAAGGCACGCGCGAGGCTCTCGTCGGACGCCAGCCGCTGGACGAGCGTCTGGCCGGCGGTCTCGGTGACCGCGTAGCCGAGCCCGAGGACGACGAACGCGAGCACGGCGACCGCCGGGTGCGCCGCTGCCGCCGTCACCGCCAGCGGGACGGCGATCAGCGCGGCGCTCGCATCCAGCGCTGTCGAGAAGCGCCCGCGGCCCAGCAGCGCCAGCGCGGCGAAGCCGCCGAGCACTCCGCCGGCGCCCCAGGCCGAGTTCAGCACGCCGACGCCGCCCGTGCCGAGCCCGACGAGCTCGACCGCGACGACGACCATGAGGACATCGAGCACGCCGTACACGAGCCCGATCGCACAGAGCACGCCGACCGACTCGCGCAGCGCGGGCTCGTCTCGCACGGCGCGCAGTCCGAGCAGCAGCTCCGCCGCGACGCTCACGCCCTCGCGGGCGGCGCGGTGAGGGGGGCGCGGATCGGCGCGCATGAGCACGAGCGCGGCTGCGGCGACCGCCGAGCCGCCCAGCGCGATCGCGAAGCCGGCGGCGACCGACAGACCCGCCGCGGCCGCGCCGCCGGCGAGCGCGCCGACGAAGTACGCGGCGTTGCCGGAGCCCTGGCGGATGCTGTTGGCGATCGCGAGCTGGCGGGGGGTGCGCGCGAGCCCCGGCAGCAGCGCGATCTGGGCGGGTTGCTGGCCGCTCGTGAGGATCGAGAACGCGGCGGCGAGCAGCAGCACGAGCGCGAACGGCCCATCGCCTGCCGTCAGGAGCGTGAGGACCGCGAGCAGCGCGGTGGCGGCGACCGTGAGCGCCAACAGCACGGCGCGGCGCGAATGGCGATCTGCGAGCAGGGCCGTGAACGGCCCGGCCAGCGCGCCGGGCAGCACGCGGGCGAGGACCGCGAGCGTGACCGCGCCCGTCCCGCCGGCCTTGTAGGCGGCGATCGCGAGCACGACGGTGAACGCCCACAGCGCGAGCGACATCGCGGCGCAGGCGAGCACGAACAGCCGCAGCTCACGCGTCGACAGTCCTTCCCGGAGACCCGACCCGCCGCGCACGCGGCGACACTACCGCGCGCCGGGGCGGTCTCCGGCGGCGCGGCGCGGGCGCGTCAGTCGTCGCGGCGCTCGTCGAGCGCTGCGAGAATCCACGCGTCGGGCGGGATGCCGCGCAGCCCGTCGGGCGTCCGGTACAGCCGACACCTGACGGCGAAGTCGATGCGCGTGGCCGCGTCCGGCTCGATGTCGCGCCCGTCGACGCGCACGGTCGGCGAGCCGAGGAAGCGTGCCCGCTGCGCGGATTGCTCGTCGGTGATCTCGTGCAGCACGAGCCGCGTGGGGGTGGCCGAGCGTGCGAGCAGCCGCGTGACGCGCGCGAGCAGCTCGTCGTGGTTGGGGCAGCCGTCGAAGTACAGCAGCTCGACGTTCGCCGGCGCGCGCGCCGCGTCGCCCGTGTCGCCCGCGTCGCCCGCCGCATCGGTGCCGGACGGGTCAGAGGTCATGGTGCCGATTGTCGCGGACGCCCGCGGGCGACGCGATCACGGCAGCGGCACACGTCCTGACGCCAGCTCACGACCGCGCTGCTCAGCCGAGGCTCAGCATCACGTGCTTGAGCTCGGTGTAGTCCTCGAGCGAGTAGGCGCTCATGTCCTTGCCGTAGCCGGACTGCTTGAAGCCGCCGTGCGGCATCTCCGAGACGAGCGGGATGTGGTCGTTGACCCAGACGGTGCCGAAGCGCAGCGCCCGCGCGCAGCGCAGCGCACGGCCGACGTCGCGCGTCCAGACGCTCGCGGCGAGGCCGTAGTCGACGCCGTTGGCCCAGGCCAGCGCCTGCTCCTCCGAGCCGAAGCGCTGCACCGTCACGACCGGTCCGAACACCTCGCGCTGCACGATCTCGTCGCCCTGCGACAACCCCGCCACCACCGTCGGTGCGTAGAACCAGCCGGGCCCGTCGCCGGCGGTCCCGCCGGTGACGGCCTCCGCGCCCGCCGGAGCGCGATCGACGAACCCCCGAACGCGATCGCGCTGCGCGGCCGAGATCAGCGGGCCCATGTCGGTCTCCTCGGCGGTCGGGTCACCGACCGCCAGCGCCGCGGCCGCCGCCGCGAGCCCGGCGACGAAGTCGTCGTAGACCTTCGGACCCGCGAGCACGCGCGCGGCCGCGGTGCAGTCCTGACCGGCGTTCCAGTAGCCGGCGATCTTCACGCCCTCGACCGCCGCCGCGACGTCGGCGTCGTCGAAGACGAGCACCGGCGCCTTGCCGCCGAGCTCCAGATGCACCCGCTTCAGCGACGCCGACGCGGCGCGCGCGATCTCCTTGCCGGTCGCCACGTCGCCGGTCAACGAGACCATCGCGACATCCGGGTGGCGCACGAGCGGCGCGCCCGCCGACTCGCCATGACCGAAGACAACGTTCAACACGCCCGGCGGCAGGTGCTCGCCGCAGATCTGTGCCAGCAGCGCGGCCGTCATCGGCGTCTGCTCGGACGGCTTCAGCACGACCGTGTTGCCCGCCGCCAGCGCCGGGCCGATCTTCCAGATCGCCATCATCAGCGGGTAGTTCCACGGCGCGATCTGGCCGACGACGCCGATCGCCTCGCGGCGCAGCATCGACGTGTAGCCCTCCATGTACTCGCCCGCCGCCGTCGCCTCCATGCACCGCGCCGCGCCCGCGAAGAAGCGCAGGTTGTCGACGAGCGCCGGGATCTCGTCGCGCATCGCGGCGATCGGCTTGCCGACGTTCAGCGACTCGACCTGCGAGAGCTCCTCGCCGCGCTGCTCGAGCGCGTCGGCGATCCGCAGCAGCGCCAGCGCGCGCTCGCCGGGCGTCGTCGAGGACCAGGCCTCGAAGGCGCCCGCCGCCGCCGCGACCGCCGCGTCGACGTCGGCGCCGCCCGACAGCGGCGCCACGGCGATGACCTCGCCGGTGGCGGGATTCGCGATCTCCTCGGTCGCGCCGTCGACCGGCGCCGCGAACGCGCCGCCGATGAAGTTCTCGATCTTCGCTGCCACGGTGCTCATCGGACGGGCGCTCCTTGTGGTCGCGCTGCGGGTACCGGGCCGAGCGCCTCGGCGACGGCGGGGTGGGTGATGGCGCCGCCGGCGACGTTCACGCCCAGGCGCAGCTCGGGGCACTCGTCCAGCGCGCGCTGCACGCCGAGGTCGGCGAGCTTCAGGACGTAGGGCAGCGTCGCGTTCGTCAGCGCGAAGGTCGCGGTGACCGGCACCGCGCCGGGCATGTTCGTGACGCAGTAGTGCGTGACGTCGTCGACCTGGAACGTCGGGTCGGAGTGCGTCGTCGGGCGCGAGGTCTCGAAGCAGCCGCCCTGGTCGATCGAGACGTCGACGAGCACCGCGCGCGACTTCATCAGCCCGAGCTGCTCGCGCGTGATGACGCGCGGCGCGCGCGCGCCGTGGATCAGCACCGCGCCGATGACGAGGTCGGCCTGCGGCAGCATCTGCTCGATCGCGAGCGTCGAGGAGTGCACCGTCGAGGCGCGGCCGCCGAAGATGAGGTCGAGCTCGCGCAGGCGGTCGATCGAGCGGTCGAAGACGAACACGTCGGCCTGCATCCCGATCGCGATCAGGGCCGCGTTCGTCCCGACGACGCCGCCGCCGATGACGAGCACCGTCGCGGCGGCGACGCCGGGCACGCCGCCGAGCAGGACACCGCGGCCGCCCAGCGGCTTCTCGAGCATGAACGCGCCCGCCTGCGTCGCGATCTTGCCCGCGACCTCGCTCATCGGCGCGAGCAGCGGCAGGCGCCCGCGCACGTCCTCGACGGTCTCGTAGGCGATGCAGGTCGCACCCGATGCGCACAGGCCCGCCGCCAGCTCGGGCGCGGCGGCGAGGTGCAGGTACGTGAACAGCGTCTGACCGGGGCGCAGCAGCACGATCTCGCCGGGCTGGGGCTCCTTGACCTTCAACACGAGCTCGGCCTCGCCCCAGACGTCCTCGGCGCTGGGCACGATGCGCGCGCCCTGGGCTTCGTACTCGAGGTCGTCGATCGCGCTGCCGACGCCCGCTGCGCTCTGCACGAGCACGTCGTGGCCGTGCGTCGTCAGCTCGCGCACGCCCGCGGGCGTGATCGCGACGCGGAACTCGTCGGTCTTGATCTCTGTCGGGATTCCAACCTTCATCGAACGGTCACCTCAAAACGGCATCCGCGCCGCTCAAGCTCGGGGAACAGGTCGTCGGGATCTACGCATTTCTCGGGCGGGTGGACGCCGACGCGGTCGCACCTGGCCGCGGGCGAGCAGGCGGACGAGCGCCGCCGCCGGCGCGGCCGTCGAGACGACGCCGCCGCCGAGCGCCCACTCGGCCATCGGCTCGGTCAGGGCGCTGACGGACGCGACACGCCCGTCGGCCGCGCTCGCCTCGACGACGTGCGCCGAGACGGCGCGCGCCGACGGCGCCACGGACGCGGCCTGCGCCGCCGCGAGCTCCTCGCTCGGCGGCGTCGCGCAGCTCCTCCAGCCGGCGCTGCAGCTCGCGCGCCAGCGACAGGCGGAAGCTCGCCTCCTGCACGCCGAAGCTGGGCCCGAACGTGCGCAGCTCGGAGTGCAGCGTGTGGATCGTGGCGACCTCGCCGATCGGGTCGGGGAAGCGCACGATCCCGCCCGGCGCCAGCGGCTCGAGCTCGCGCGGCTCGCCCTCGTCGAGCACGACCGGCGCCATCGTCAGCTCGTCGAGCAGCGTCCGCAGGGCGTACGGCGCGCGCAGCGCCGCCGTCGGCTCGGGGTCGCGCGCGGCGGCGGCGACGTGCAGGGCGTGGACCTGCCCGCCGAGCGCGCGCACGGCGCGCACGGCCATGACGTTCGTCTTGCCGGGGCTCGAGCCCATCCCCAGCACCGCCAGCCGGCCGGCGCGCTGGAAGCGCTCGTGCAGCTCGAGCTGACGGGAGGTCATCCAGTACAGGCCGCCGAGGTCGACGTAGTCGCAGTCGGCGTCGAGCGCCGCCCGCATCGCGACGAGGTTGAGGCGGTAGCTCGCCGCGTTGACGAGCACGTCGCTGCCGGCCAGCATCGGCGCCAGGCCCTCGCGGGCATCGACCGCCGCGGCGCGCGCCCGGCCGCCGCCGTGCTGCGCGGCGACCTGCGCGGCGCGCTCGCCGTCGACGTCGAGCGCCAGCAGGCCGGCGACCTCCTCGGACTCGGCGAGGTCGCGCACGATCGCCCGCGCGATCGTCCCGCCGGCGCCGAGCACGGCGACGTTCAGCGCGCCGGCGCTCACAGCGCGAGCTCCCGGCCGCGCAGGGCGAGCCAGAACTCGATCCGGTCGCGCGGGTTGGCCAGCGAGCGGCCGGTCAGCTCCTCGACGCGGCGGATCCGGTAGCGCAGCGTGTGGCGGTGGCAGAACACGTGCGCGGCGGCGTGCTCCCAGTGCCCGTTGTGCTCGAGGAACGCGTCGAGCGAGCGCAACAGCTCGTCGGCGTAGGCCGGGTCGCCATCGACGATGCCGGCCAGGACGCTGTCGCAGTACGAGCGCAGCGCCTCGTCGTCCTGCAGCGCCAGCAACAGGTGGAACGAGCCCAGGTCGTGGTAGGAGGCGACCTCGGGAGCATCGCCGTTGGCGAAGCGCACGGCCTCCAGCGCGCAGCGCGCCTCGTGGAAGCTGCGCCGCAGCGACTGCGCGCTCGCCGCGCGGCTCGCCGACGCGCGCACGCCGGGGTCGTCGGCGGCAAGCTCGGCGCGCAGCCGCCCGGCGAGCGCCACCGGCTCGCGCCGGCCCGCGCCCGCGTCGACGACAGCGCACAGCAGCGCGCCGCGCACGGCGACGAGCGCGCGCACGTCGCGGCGCGCCAGCGCGGCGTCCAGCAGCGGCTCGGCGGCGTCGGGATCGGCGGTCGCGAACGCGAGCACGGCGACCTGCTCGCCGAGGCCGAAGGGCGCCAGCCGGGCGGCGAGCTCCTCGGGGTGCAGCCGTCCCGTCAGCGCCTCGGCGAGCACGTTGCCGGCGAGCCGGCGCTCGGTGTCGCGCGCGACGCGGACGCGCATGAGCTCCAGCGCGACGACGGTCGCCGCCTGCTGGAGGATCAGGCGCTCGAAGTCCCCGAGCGTCGTATTGCCGGCCACGCCGGCCAGCCACGCCTGGACGGGCGCGCGATCGCGGCCGATGACGGGCAGGACGAGCGCGCGCCCGTCGAGCGGCGCCGGGACGGCGCCGCCGGCGGCGGTCGCAGCGCGCAGCCTGTCGAGCTCCTCCGCCGACAGCGCGCCGGCGGCGGCGATCGTCTCGCCGCGCCCGCTGAGCACGCAGGCGTTGCCGCCGATCGCGTCAGCGACCATCCGCATGATCTCGCCGAGCCCGCGCTCCTCGAGCACGAGCCGCTCCAGCCGCCCCTGGATCTCCGTGCTGCGCCGCAGCGCGTCGTACTGCTCGTTGACGAGCTGCGAGAACGCATGCTCGGTGATCGCCATGAACGGCAGCTCGTAGGGGACCTCGAAGAGCGGCAGCCGATGCTCCTCGGCGGCCGCGAGCAGCGCGCCGGGCACGGCGCGGTGCCCGAAGCCGACGCCGAGACCGATCCCGGCGATCTTGTGCCCGGCCAGGCGCTCGACGTACTCGCGCTGGCGCGCCTCGCAGTCCAGCTGGATGCCGGTCGTCAGCAGCAGCTCGCCACCCGACAGCCACGGCGTCGGGTCCAGCAGCTCGCTGCTGTGGACGGAGCGCACCGACGCGCCCGCCGACGCCTGCCCGGCGACAAGCACGAGGCCGACCTCGCGCAGCAGGCGCTCGACGGTCAGCATCAGCGCGCGGCGACCCGCGTTGCCGCCGCGTTGAGGACCGGCCGCAGGATCGCCTCCATCTCCTCGAACTGCTCCGGTCCGGCGATCAACGGAGGAGACAGCTGGATCACGGGATCCCCGCGATCGTCGGCGCGGCAGATCAGGCCGCGGCGATACAGCTCGCCCGAGACGAAGCCGCGCAGGAGCCGCTCGGACTCCTCGTGATCGAAGCTCTGCTTCGTGTCGCGGTCCTTGACGAGCTCGATCGCCTGGAAGTAGCCGGCGCCGCGCACGTCGCCGACGATCGCGATGTCGCGCAGGCTGTCGAGCATCGCGCGCAACCCGGCCTCGTTGGCGCGCACGTTGGCGCATAGATCCTCGCGCTCCATGAGGTCGATGTTCGCAAGCGCGACGGCGGCGGCGACCGGGTGGCCGCCGAACGTGAAGCCGTGGACGAAGGACTCCGTGCCCTCCATGAACGGCTCGGCGACGTGGTCGGCGACGATCATCGCGCCCATCGGCACGTAGGCCGACGTCAGACCCTTGGCCGTCGTGATGATGTCCGGCACGTAGCCGTAGCGGTCGCAGCCGAACATGTGGCCCAGCCGGCCCCACGAGCAGATCACCTCGTCGGAGACGAGCAGCACGCCGTGGCGGTCGCAGATCTCGCGCACGCGCTGGAAGTAGCCCTCCTGCGGCGTGAAGCATCCGCCCGCGTTCTGCACCGGCTCGAGGATGACGGCGCCGACGGTCTGCGGGCCCTCGGCGACGATCCGCGCCTCGATCTCGTCCGCCGCCCAGAGCTCGTCGCGACCGTCGGGCCAGCGGTAGCGGTTGGTGTTCGCGACGTGGCAGGCGCCGGCGACGACGGGCTCGAACGGTGTCTTCAGTCCCGGCAGGCCGGTGGCGGCGAGCGCGCCGAGCGACGTGCCGTGGTAGGCGAGCTCGCGGGCGATGAGCTTCGTGCGCTGCTCGTCGCCGCGCAGGCGGTGGTAGGCGCGCACGAGCTTCCAGGCCGACTCGACCGCTTCCGAGCCGCCGGAGGTGAAGAACACGCGCTCCAGACCGGGCGGCGCGAGGCCGGCGATCCGCTGGGCGAGCTCGATCGCCCGCGGGTGGGCGTAGCTCCAGTTCGTGAAGAAGTCCAGCTCGCGGATCTGCGCCGCCGCCGCGTCGGCGAGCTCGGCGCGGCCGTGGCCGCTGTTGACGCAGAACAGCGCCGAGAGACCGTCGAGGTAGCGGCGGCCGTGCTCGTCGTAGACGTAGCAGCCCTCGCCGCGGACGATGATCGGGATCTCGGCGCCGGGTCCGTAGCCGCCCATGCGCGTGAAGTGCATCCACAGATGGCGCCGGGCCACCGCCTGCAGGTCGGCCGGGTCGATCGCCGGCGGCGAGCCGGGCTCGGTCAGCTCGGTGGCCATGTCGCTCCTCTCGTGGCGCGTGCGGTGCGGCGCCGTCGTGACTGTCCGCTTCGGACAACCGTACCGCCGACGCCCGTTCGCCTCAAGAGGCACCACGGGCATATCTCGTGAGGCCGCGTTATCCAGTTTGGATAATCATGGCCCGTCGGCTTGGGCAGTAAGACCCTTGCGAAGCGGCCGACCGGCGCGTAGCGTCCGGCGCGGAGGTCAGAGCAAAGGAGAGCGAGCCATGGCGGGCGCCGTCGTCACCCCCGGAGAGGCCGCCGCACCCCCACCCGCCACGGGCGGCGTCGCGGACAAGGGGTTGCGCCGTGGCGCGATCGGCTTCGTGTCGAGCGTCGTCATCGGCGTCGCCTCGACCGCGCCGGGCTACAGCCTCGCCGCGACGCTCGGGCTGATCGTCGCCGCCGTCGGCTTCCAGGCGCCGGCGGTGCTGTGGGTCGCCTTCATCCCGATGCTGTGCATCGCCAGCGCCTACCTGTACATGAACCGCACGGACCCCGACTGCGGCACGACGTTCGCGTGGGTCTCCAAGGCGATGGGACCCTGGGCGGGCTGGCTCGGCGGCTGGGCGATCATCGTCGCCGACGTCGTCGTGATGGCGAACCTCGCGCAGATCGCCGGGCTGTTCTCGTTCAGGCTCTTCGGCTGGGAATCGGCCGCGGGCTCGGTCGCCGCCGTGACGGCGGTCGGCGTCGTGTGGATCGTCGTGATGACCGCGATCACGACGATCGGCATCGAGCTGTCGGCGCGCACGCAGGTGTTCCTGCTCAGCGCCGAGGTCGTGACGCTCGGCCTGTTCGCGTTCGTCGCGCTCGTGCGCGTCTACTCCGGCGACGCGCTCGCAGGCTCCGAGCACCCGCAGCTGGCGTGGTTCTCGCCGTTCGCGATCGACGGCGGCACGGCCGCGCTGACGACCGGCGTCCTGCTCGCGATCTTCATCTACTGGGGCTGGGACAGCGCGGTCAGCGTCAACGAGGAGACCGAGAACCCGAGCGAGTCGCCCGGCCGCTCGGCCGTCCTGTCGACGATCCTGCTCGTCGGCATCTACGTCCTCGTCGCGACGGCCGCGATCGCCTTCGCCGGGACCGAGAAGCTGTCCGACCAGGACGACGCGCTGGCGATCCTCGGCACCGACGTGCTCGGCGGGACGTTCGACAGCCTGCTGATCATCGCCGTGCTGACGTCGGCCGCGGCGTCGACGCAGACGACGATCCTGCCGACGGCGCGCACGACGCTGTCGATGGCGCGCTGCGGCGCGATGCCCGCCGGACTCGGCGTCGTGCACCCGCGCTTCATGACCCCGCACGTGGCGACGATGCTCTTCGGCGCGCTTGCGATCGTGTGGTACGTCGGGCTGACGATCGTCAGCGAGAACATCCTCTTCGACTCGATCGCAGCGCTCGGCCTGATGATCGCCTTCTACTACGGGCTGACGGGCTTCGCCTGCGCGCTGTACTACCGCCGTGAGGCTCGCCGCTCGCTCACGGGGCTGCTGTTCGCGGTGATCGCTCCGGCCGCCGGCGGCGTCATCCTCACCTGGGTGCTCGTCAAGTCCGTCATCGACCTGTCGGACCCCGCCAACTCCGAGTCCGGCGACTCCTGGTTCGGGCTCGGCCCGCCGCTCGTCATCGGCATCGGCTTCATGGCGCTCGGAGCGGTCCTCATGACCGTCTGGAGCCGCCGCGAGCGAGCGTTCTTCAGGCGTCGCGCGGAGGTCTTCCACGGTGCCGACTAGCGCGGCCGGCCCAATCCGCGCGCCGATCGCCACCGTGCTGTTCGACGAAACGCACGGTGAGGCGTGGACGATCCGCCCCGAGGTTGCGCGCGCGATCGCGCCGTCGCACCCGCAGGACTCCTCCTACGAGCTGGCGGCGCAGGCGCTGCGCGCGCGTGACGTCGCCGTCGTCGCGCACGTCGACGGACCGCTCCTCGGCGACGCGCTCGGCGCAGCCGACGTGCTCGTGATCGCGCACCCGTCCGATTCGCGCTGGGAGCGCACGGTGCCGGGCGGCTCGCCGCGCCTGTCCGACGCCGAGCTGGACGCGATCGAATCCTTCGTGCGCGACGGCGGCGGGCTGATCGTCCTGGGGGAGGAGGAGCAGGAGAAGTACGCCGCCAACCTCAACGTGCTGCTCGATCGCTTCGGCGTCGAGATCGCCAACGATGCGGTGTCGGACTACGAGCATCACGACGGCGCGCCGCACTGGGTGCTCGCCGAGCTGGCGGGGCAGCGCGTCGGCGGCGTCGATCTGCTCGCCCGCGTCGAGAGCGCGTGCTTCTACCGCGCCGGGCGCCTGCAGCTACGCAACGGCGCGCGCGCGCTGGCGCGCGCGACCGCGAGCGCCTCGACCCCCGGTGCGCCGCTGCTGGCCGCCGTCGAGCACGGCGCGGGGCGGGTCGTCGTCGCCGCCGACTCCGACCTCTTCGGCGACGACTGCCTCGCCCAGCACGACCACGAGGTCCTGTGGTGCAACCTCGTGCAGTGGGCCGCGGGCGGTGCCTTCCGCCGCCCGGCCGCACGCCGCCCCTCGGCGGCGGCGGCGGACGGGCGCTGGCCGCTGCTGCGCGACGCCGTCGACCGCCTGCGGCTGTGCCAGCGCGCCGACGGATCGGTCGACCTCGACACGCACGACCGCGCCGCGCTCGCCGCTGAGATCGAGCAGATCGCGGGCGCCGTCGAAGGGCTGGCGGCACACTTCCCGCACGAGCAGGACTACCTGCGCGCCGCGATCGCCGACCTGCGCGCGTGGGCGGCGGACGGCTACGGCAAGCCGGACTTCGGCGCGTCGCTGGAGCTGTTTCGGCCCGAGCGCCGCCGCGAGGACGGCATCGAGCACCTCGTCCTGTTTCCGATGCTCAAGCAGAACGGGCCGCGCGGGAGCGCCTTCGAGGCGCTGATCGTGCGCGTGCCGTGGCCGGCGTGGCTCGCCGAGCTCGAGCAGACGCGCTACGACAACCCGAAGTTCGTCCCGGTCACGCTCGTCGACCACAGCGCCGGCTACGACAGCGAGTGCGCGGTCCTGTTCCCGGAGACCGTCAGCGTCGCGACGCGGCCCGCGCGCCACCACTTCGGGGCGATCTTCTGCGACCGCGAGGCCGCGCGCCTGCGCCGCACGATCGGCGCCGCCTCCGAGCTGCTGCAGATCAACCTGCCACCCGACGCGGCCGGCCTGCTGACCTCCGAGCCGGTCTCCGAGCAGGCCTACGCACTGTGGGACCTGATCCACGATCGCGCCCACAGCCACGGCGACCTGCCCTTCGACCCCTTCATGATCCGCCGGCGGATGCCGTACTGGATGTACGCCCTGGAGGAGCTGCGCTGCGACCTGACGGCCTACGGCGAGGCCGTCGAACTCGAGCGCGAGGGCTTCGGCTTCGCGCGCTTCGTGCAGTACGCGGTGCTGCTGGACCGGATGCTGCGCTTCCCGATCACCGGCCAGCGCAGCCGCAACTACGACGGCCTCGGCGGCCAGCTGCTGTTCGCGTTCCTGCATCGCAGCGGCCGCCTGAGCTGGACCGACAACCGCCTGACGATCGACTGGGCGGCGTTGCCGGCGGGCGTCGCCGAGCTGCGCGCGCTCGTCGAGCGGCTGTATCGCGACGGCATCGACCGCACGCAGCTGCAGCACTGGGGCGCCGCACACGACCTCGTCGCGACCTACGTCGCGCCGGCGAGCGGCTCGCGGTGGCTCGCCGGCCGGCGGCCGTTCGGCGACGGCGACGAGCCGCGCGCGACCGTCGACCTCGTGCTCGACGACGAGTTCCCGCTGTCGATCTTCTTCGAGTCGCTGCGCGGCGCGCTCGCGGAGGCGCTCGTCGCACCCCCGCGAGCTGTCGATCCGACGATCAGCGAGCGCCGTTGACGATCGCGCCGGCGCGATCGCCGCTGCGCAGCTGAAATGCCCGTCCGGGATCGACCGCGACCTCGACCTCGAACGTCCCGTCGTCGCGGGTGCGCGGCCGGGCGATCGGGCGCCAGGTCCCGTCCGGCTCACGGACGCTGATCGTCGCGCCGCGGCTGCCCGACCCGCGCCTGAGGAGCCCCCAGAAGCTGACCTCTGCAGCGCCGGAACGGCGTGCCACGAGCGGCAGCTCGAACGCCGCATGGGCGGGCTTGGGCCGGCCGTCCTCGAAGCGCAGGCCCGATTGGTAGTCGCCCCAGCGTTCGCGGATGGTGCGCCCCGGCCGCTCGGGCAGATCGCGGACGAGAAACTGCGCGACGCTGCGAACCGACGGCTGGGCGCGCGCGATCCGCTCGGCCTCAGGCAGCCAGCGCGCCTGCTGGGCGAGGCTGACCGGTGCGGTGGGGTCGGGCGGCATCGTCTGATAGCCAGCTTCGGTGAGGTACAGCGGCAGGTCGCTGTCGGTCCGTCCCGCCTCGTGCAAGCGCCGCAGCAGGCGCGTCAGACGCCCGAGGTCGCCGATGCGGACGTTGCCGGGACGCGGATCGGCCTGCCAGGGAGGGCGCTCGAGCGAGTAGGGATGGTGCGACCAGCCGTCGCCCGCGAGCGGCCGGAAGGACCTGCACGCCGGCGTTCGAAGCGGGCGCAGCTGCGCGTCGACGCAGGCCATCTCGCGCACGAAGGTCACAGGTGCCATGCGCTCGCCGGAGCTGCCGCCGGCGCCGGCCCCGACGGAGGAGGTGGCTCCGATCAGCACGAGCGCGTCCGGCGCTGCCGCCTCGATGCGCGGCGCCGCCGCCTGCACCATCGCCCGATACAGGTGTGGGGACATCGCCTGCCAGCCGTCGCCCGCGCGCTCCCATTGCGGCAGCAGGAAGGCGGGGTGGTTGGGCTCGTTCCAGATCGTGAACGCGACCGACCGCGGATAGCGCCGCGCGACAGCCTCTGCGAAGTCGGCGTAGGCGCCGACATCGAGCGTGTCGCGCTGGCGCTCCGAGCGTGCAGACGCGCGCCGGACCGCCCAGCGCGGGGCCCAGAACGCGATGTCGATCGACAGCGCCAGGCCGCGCGCGCTCGCCATCTCGTGCAGCCGGTCGAGCGAGCGCCAAGCGCCACGGGGATAGGCGGCCGGATCGGTGGCGTCGAAGTCCGGCCGCTCGGCGGACCGCGCGGCCGGTGCGATGACCGACCAGCCCGCGGTAACACGAACCCAGTCCACGTCGAGCCGGCGCAGATCGTCCAGCGTCGACCCGATCCGCTGCGGCGAGCGATGCAGCAGCTCGGCGTCGTCCTGCACGACCGACACCACCGCCGGCGTGCGCGGCTGCGCGCGCGGGCCGCAGCCGGCGACGGCCACGGTCACTGCCAGCGCGACCGGCAGCATCCATGCATGCGTGCCGCGGTCCACAACCGCAGGCTAGTTGCCAGCGCATCTTCCGGCGTCGCCTCGCACCTGATTGCCGTCGCGGGTCGCGATCCAGTCCGCGTAGGCTGGGCTGCGTGAAGGGCTTCGCATCAGACAACTACGCGGGCGCGCACCCCGAGGTGCTCGCCGCGATCGCCGACGCCAACGACGGCCATGCGGTCCCGTACGGCGCCGATCCCTGGACGGCGCGCGCGGAGGAGTTGCTGCGCGGGCACCTGGGCGAGCAGGCGCGGTCGTTTCTCGTCTTCAACGGCAGCGGCGCCAACGTGCTCGCGCTGCGCGCGCTGTGCCGTCCGTGGGAGTCGGTCATCTGCGCCGCGCAGGCGCACATCAACGTCGACGAGTGCGGTGCCGCGGAGGCGATCGCGGGCATCAAGCTGCAGGACGTCCCGACGCCGGACGCCAAGCTCACGCCCGCGCACGTCGCAGCGCTGCTCGTGCGCCGGGGCGACGAACACGCCGTCCAGCAGCGCGTCGTCAGCGTCACGCAGAGCACCGAGCTCGGCACCGTCTACAGCCCCGACGAGCTGCGGGCGCTCGCCGATGTCGCGCACGATCACGGCCTGCTGCTGCACGTCGACGGCGCGCGCCTGGCCAACGCGGCCGCGAGCCTGGACGTCTCGCTGGGCGCGCTCACGACCGACGCCGGCGTCGACGTCGTCTCCTTCGGCGCCACGAAGAACGGCCTCGTGCTCGGCGAAGCGGTGGTCTTCCTCGATCCTCGGCTGGCCGAGAACTTCGCCTACCTGCGCAAGCAGACGCTGCAGCTCGCCTCCAAGGGCCGTTTCATCGCCGCGCAGTTCATCGCGCTGCTGGAGGGCGACCTGTGGCGGCGCAACGCCGCGCACGCCAACGCGATGGCCGCCCGGCTGGCGCAGGCGCTGCGCGGGGTGCCCGGTGTGCGGCTCACGCAGGCCGTCCAGGCCAACGCGATCTTCGCCGTGCTGCCGCCCGGCGTGGCGGAGCACCTGCAGCGCGACTGGGCCTTCTACGTCTGGGACGAGGTGACCGGCGAGGTGCGGCTCGTCTGCTCCTGGGACACGACCGCCGGCGAGGTCGACGCGTTCGTCGACGACGTATCTCGCAGCTGTTCTGCGGCTCTTGCGGGATAGGAGCTCGATCGACGACGGCATGGCCCGGAGGGCGGAAGGCATCCGGATGATTCCGGACCCACGTACATACAGCTGCAGGCCGGGTGTGCCGATCATGGAGGTATGGGTATGAGCGCGTTCATGGACCGCAGCTACCGCATCGCAGCGGATGGCCGCAGCGTCGTCTGCGACGCCGTCGTCGGCCGCGAGGACAACGAGTCGCTGGGCGAGGCGCTGGCCTGGCGCCGCGACGAGATCGCCCGCAGCGAGCTGCAGGAGACGAGCGAGGTGCTCGAGCTGCGCGCGCTGATGACGCTCGACGACATGCTCCTCAGCGCGCGCGAGGTCGGACCGGACGCGACGCTCACGCTGACCCGCGGCCAGGCCCGGATGGTCTGCCAGATCTCCGGCGCCTACGTCACCGAGCGCGACACCGACAGCTACCAGCCGCCCGAGGAGCGCGACCGCATCGCGCGCCTGCGCGGCCTCGCCGGTCCGCTGATGGACCTCTGCTGCGACTTCGCCTGCGCCGAGGACGAGGCGCGCGAGCAGCTCGTCTCCGTCTGACCGCGTCCGGGCCGGCGAACCCCGGCGCGCCAGTGTCGGCAGACGAATGCTCGTCGCTAGATTTCTTCCCGTAGTCGGGTGCATGCGAGGGAGGAAGCGATGAGCAGAGGCAAGAAGTCCAAGAGCAGGGTGTCCCGCCGCAGCGAGGGCGCCGGTCCGCGCGCCGGCGCGGTCGCGGGCAACGCCGATGCCGTCGTCGAGCAGCGCGAGGCCGAGCCCCAGCCCGCGGGCGAACCCGCGCCGCCGTCGGACGCGGCCCGCGCCGGCGACGTCACGCAGCCGATCTTCGGCGGCGAGGACCAGATCCTGCAGGACCCCCCGAAGGCCGCCGACGAGGCCAAGGCCAAGCGCGACGCGGAGACCGAGGACCACATCGCGGACCTGCGCCGCGTGCTCGCCAACAGCCTCGACCAGCGCGGCCCCGACCACCCCGGCACCCTGCACGCCCGCGCCGACGTCGCGACGGCGCTGTGGAAGGCCGGCCGCCACGAGGAGGCGATCGCGCTCGAGCAGCAGCTCATCGCCGATGCCACCCGCGTGCACGGCGAGGACCACGTCGAGGTCGTGACCGCCCGTTCGAACCTCGCGTCGAGCCTGTGGAGCGCCGGGCGCGTCGACGAGGCGATCGTCCTCGAGGAGGCCGTGCTCGCCGATGCCGAGCGGCTGCTGGGCAACGACCACCTCGCGACGCTCACCGCGCGCGCCAACCTCGCCTTCTCCTACTCGACGGCGGGACGCGCGGAGGATGCCGTCGAGGTCCAGCGCCAGGTCGTCGCCGACCGCGAGCGCGTGCTCGAGGCCGACGACCCCGACACGCTCGACGCGCTTGCGAACCTCGCCTCGGCGCTGTGGAACGCCAAGCTCGTCGACGACGCGGTCGCGACCGAGGAGCGCGTCCTCGAGGCCACCTCCCGCATCAACGGGGAGGACCACCTCGACACGCTGCAGGCGCGCGCGGCGCTCGCCTCCTCCTATCGTTACGCCGGCCGCGGCGACGAGGGCCTCGCGCTGCAGGACCAGGTGATCAGCGACAGCGAGCGGCTGCTGGGCCGCGACCATCCGGCGACCGTCGCCGCCCGCAAGACGCGCAGGCTCAACGCGCCGACCCACTAGAGCGCTCAGCCCGCGAACGACGCCTACTCGCCGGTGCCGGTCCCGCAGAACGACCGCAGGTCGCCGGTGACGGCGACCACGCCCAGCAGGCGGCCGTCGCCGTCGACCACCGGCACGCGCCGCGCATCGGTCAGCAGCGCGAGGTCGCGCCCGGTCGTGGCGGGCTGGTCGGGCGAGACCGTCGGTCCGTCCTGGGCGACCTCGACGGCGGGGCGATCGCCGTCGCCGTCGCCGGCGACGTCGTCCGGGGTCAGCGATCCCAGGTAGCGCTCGCCGTCGGCGACGAACGCCAGCCGGCGGCTCGTGCTCTGCGCGAACCACGCGCGCACGTCCGCGAGCGTGGCGGTCGCGGGCAGCGCGGTGAAGCGCATGTGCGTGATGTCGGCGACGGTCAGGCCGTCAGCCTCGTCGATCCTCAGTCGTGGCATCGCGTCCAATGATCGCAAGCCGGAACAATGCACCGATGCCAGCCTTCCACGAGGTCGCGGCCGATCCCGCCGTAGGCCTGGGCGATCTCGCGCTCGCGCTCGCCGGCGAGTTCCGCGCCGTCGACGAGGACGCGGCGCTCGCGCGCCTCGACGCGCTGGCCGCCGACGTCGTCGCCGCGGCCGCGGAGCGCGACGCGCTCGACGCGCTCGCCGAGGTGCTCGGCTCGCGACACGGGTTCGCCGGCGCCGGCAACGAGTACGACCACCCCGACAACTCGATGCTCGACCTCGTGCTCGAGCGCGGTCGCGGGCTGCCGATCGCGCTGTCGGTCGTGTACGTCGAGACGGCGCGGCGCGCGTCCATCGCGCTCGACGGCGTCGGCCTGCCGGGCCACTACGTCGTCGGGCAGTTTGCGACGAGCGGCGCCCCAGCGGAGCTGCTGGACCCCTTCGCCGGCGGCGTACGGCTGCCCGCCGCGGCGGCCGCGGGACCCGACGTGCGCCCGTGGGGCAGCCACGAGACCGCGCTGCGGATGCTCAACAACCTCGTCGGCTCCTATACGCGCCGCAACGACCTCGGCCACGCGATTCGCGCGGCCGAGATGCGGCTCGAGCTTGCGCTCGAGCCCGGTCTCGCGGCGACGCTGGCAGCCGAGTTGCGAGGGCTGCGCGCGCGCCTGAACTAGCGCGCCGCGCGAGCCTACTCGTCGGCCGCGCGCGCGCCGGTGCTCGTCGCGTCGGCCTGGTCGCCGCCCTCGCGGTCGATGCTGTCCTGACTCGGATCGCTGCGGTCGGTGACCTCGCCGAGCGCATCGTCGCTGAGCGCCTGGGACTGATCGCGCTCAGGCGGCGGCGCGCCGGGGTCGTCGAGCAGCTCGCGCGGAACGACGCCCTCGTTGTCGGCCCCCGACCGCTCGCCGCCCTTCGCGTCGGCCGGCTCATGGACGCCACCGCGGTAGTCCCTCGGATCTTGCTCAGCCATGTCTGCGCCTCCTCGTTCGCTGCATTGCGCTGCTCCTGCCGTACCCGGCAGGAGCGCGGCGCATGAGCCGTCACACTGCTGCGATGAGCGCGGGCGAACGCTGGAACGAACGCTATGCGCGGGCCTTCGAACCGTTTCCGGACGCACCGGCGTCCT
Organism: uncultured Solirubrobacteraceae bacterium; assembly: GCA_963756465.1. Classification (GTDB taxonomy): domain Bacteria; phylum Actinomycetota; class Thermoleophilia; order Solirubrobacterales; family Solirubrobacteraceae; genus CADCVQ01. Next base: position 1,540,606 of record CAVWNK010000003.1, on the reverse strand, counting down.
GGCTCGTCGCCCACCGCGACCTGCTGACGGGCGGCGGACGTGCGCTCGACGTCGCCTGCGGCGACGGGCGCAACGCGCGCTACCTCGCCGAGCTGGGCTACGCGGTCGACGCGATCGACGCGTCCGACGTGGCGGTCGACGCGCTGCGCGCGGCGGCGATCGAGCGCGGCCTCGACGTCACCCCACGCGTCGTCGACCTCGAGCGCGAGCCGCTGCCGCCGGGCCCCTATGACGTCATCGTGACGATGAACTTCCTCCAGCGCGACCTGTTCGACGCGCTCCACGACGCGCTCGGGCCCGGCGGCCTGCTCGTCTACGAGACGCTCGGGCGGGCCCACGTCGACGAGCTCGGGCGCAGCTTCAACCCGGCGTACCTGCTCGAGGCCGGCGAGTTGACGCGCGCGTTCGCGCGCCTGCAGATCGTCGACCACTTCGAGGGCGTCACGGAGCGCTCCGGCGGGCAGCGGGGGGTCGGCGCGATCGTCGCGCGGCGCCTCGCGCGCGAGAACTAGATGGTCGATCCACACCGCCATCAACCATCTAGCCTGGACATATGGCGCAGCGCGATCCGATCCAGCTGACCGTCATCGGCGGCTTCCTCGGCGCCGGCAAGACGACGCTGCTCAACCGGCTGCTGCGCGACGCCGGCGACCGCCGGCTCGCGGTGCTCGTCAACGACTTCGGCGCGATCAACATCGACGCCGAGCTCGTGCAGTCGCGAGAGGGGGAGATGGTGCGCCTGACCAACGGCTGCATCTGCTGCGGTGTCGCCGGCGACTTCGTCGGCGAACTCGCGCTGCTGCGCGACCGGCCCGATCCGCCGGCGCATGTCGTCGTCGAGGCCAGCGGGGTCGCCGACCCCGGGCAGATCGTCGTGCTCGGCAGCCTGCCCGGCTACCGCAAGGACGCGGCCGTCGTCGTCGCCGACGCCGAGACCGTCCGCGCGCGCGCCGCCGACGAGACGATCGGACATCACATCATCGGCCAGCTGCGCGCCGCCGACCTGCTCGTGCTCAACAAGGCCGACCTCGTCGACGCCGAGCAGCTCGCGCTGGCGCGCGCCTGGATGCGCGAGATCGCCGGCCCGTCGACGGCGATCGTCGAGACGTCGTTCGGCGAGGTCCCGATCGACGTCGTGCTCGGCGTGCAGGCGACCGACCGGCCCCTGCTCGCGCCGCACGACCACGACCACCACGACCACGACCACGACCACGACCATCCGAGCTTCGAGACGTGGAGCTGGAGCGGGGCGGCGGCGATCGACGGCGCCGGGCTCGTCGAGGCGCTGAAGGAGCTGCCCGACGGGATCGTGCGCGCGAAGGGTTTGCTGCACCTGCGCGAGGACCCGGCCAGCCGCTACGTGCTGCAGGTCGTCGGGCGGCGCTTCAGCATCACCGCCGACCGCCCCTGGAGCGGCGACGTTCCCGCGTCGCAGCTCGTCGTGATCGGCCTGCCGGGCGCGGTCGACGCCGACGCGCTGGACGCCACGCTCGCCGAGCTGACCGCGACCAGCGCTCACACGAACGACGTCTGAGACGATCGCACGTGCATGGAAGCCACGATCAAGACCGCGGCGATCGCCGTCGCCGCCCTGCTCGCGAGCGCGGCGAGTGCCGGCGCGCAATCGCAGTACACGCCGTGCGAGCTCGCGGGTGATGCGGCGCTCGTCGAGGTGGCGGTCGCCAGCTGCGAGGACGCGCGGGCGGTGGCGACCGCGCTCGCGACCGAGCCCGGCAACCGCAGCGAGGTCGCCCTGCGCGGCGCCGGCTGGACGCCCGTGCGGGCGGCGGCGACCGACAACCGCCGGCACTACGACCTGATCGCGATCCGCGGCCGCGCCTCGCTGCGGATCCGCCGCAGCGGCGCAGCGCCGGACATCGACGGCTGGGCTGCCGGCCGCGAACTGCTGTTCGCACGGGGGCGGCTCGTCGGCGGCAGGCCGCCGCCGCGCGGCGCCGCCGTGTGCACGTCGGCGTTTCTGATCCGCCTCGGCGGCCATCCCGGCGGCCTCAGCGCCGCGCACTGCGGCGGCACGCGCAGGGACGGCACGACGCACCGGCGCAACGCCGCGCTGCGGCGGCCGCCGCAACCGGGCATCGTCGTCGGCCGCGTGCAGCGCAACCTCGCGCGCACGCGCCCGCTCGATGCGCTCGTCGTGCCCGTCCCGTCGGGTCCCGGCCGCCCGTCGGCGGCGATCGTGGACCGCGGCGTGTCGCGCCCGCCGTGGTTCGTCGCCGGCGTCGGCCGGGCGACCTCGGGGCGCCGCGTCTGCTACACCGGCCGCACGAGCGGCGTCGACAGGTGCGGCCAGATCGTCGATGCGAGCAGGCGCCGCGCCGAGCTGCTGCTGAGCGCCTTCGCCGGCACGCGCGTGCGCTGCACGACGATCAGGGCGCGCGAGGGCGACAGCGGCGGGCCGGTGTACACGGCGGCGCGCCGCGACGGGACCGTCCACGCGGTCGGGATCACGACGCTCGTCGTCGGCGCGCAGGCGCGCATGTGCTTCACTCCGATCGAGCCCGTCCTCAGCGCGCTCCGCGCGACGCTCGTGACCGCCGCCGCCGGCTGAGCACCGCGCCGACCGTCGCGCCGTAGGCGACGTGGTCGAGCCACTGCGGCAGCTGCGGCAGCGCGCGGATGCGCGGGCGGCGGCGACCGACGACGCCGAGGTCGAGCGCCGCGATCGCAAGGCCGGCGAGCGTCGCCCAGGCGACCGTGCGCCGGCGCGGCAGCAGCGCGGCGAGCACGAGCGCCCAGCCCAGCGACAGCGCGACGTGGACGGGCGTGGCGGCGAGCACCAGCGGTAGCGCCCGCCGCTCGCGTGGCAGCAGCAGCGTGCCCGCCGCGAGCGTCGCCTCGAGCGGGCTGGAGCGCGTCGCGAGGGCGTGCAGCGTCGAAGGCGCGCCGCTGACGACGGCTGCGACGGCTCCGGCCACGAGCCCGTCTCGCGTCACGTCGGCGCCGGTCATCGGACGGACGGTAGTGCGCAGCGGCCGATCGATCGCCGCGGCGGCGGTCGCGGACCGACTGCGAGCGCCGTCCGGACGGCGTGGCAACCTCGGTCGCCGCACAGCCCACGATCGCGACGCGCGAGGTGGTGCGCGGTACGATCTGGCCTCAGCCACGGAAGCGGGGGAGTTGCCTTGCGCATCAAGATGGTGTCGCTGGAGGACGGAATCACCTCCTGCGGCTTTCGAAAGATGGCCGCGTTCGTCGCGCGAATCAACGAGGACACGGAGTCCTGCTACGTCTCGACGAACCGGTACCGCAACATTCGCAACGGGCTGCGCGGGACCCTCGGCAGCGCGGGCTCGCTCGAGGACGAGGACATCGATCTCGCCGCGCGTCATTTGATCGAGGCCGACGTCGTCGGGTTCTCCTCGATGACCGGCTACGCGGAGCTCACGCGCCGGCTCATCACGCGCGTCAAGGAGCTCGACCCGTCGACGTTCGTCATCTGGGGCGGGATCCACGCGATCATCCAGCCCGAGGACGCGATCCTCGCCGACGTCGACGCGATCTGCACCGGTGAGGGCGAGTTCGCCTTCGAGGAGCTGCACCAGCTCCTGGGCGAGGGCCGCGACCACCGCCAGGTCAAGAACTTCTGGTTCAAGGAGCCCGACGGCGACATCATCAAGAACCACTTCCTGCCGCTGATGAGCGTCGAGCAGATGGAGTCGCTGCCGTTCCCGCAGTACGGAGACGGCGAGACGATCTACGAGACGGGCGAGGGCTTTCGCCCGATGGACAAGCATCACTACATCGAGAACGACGGGCTGTCGTACACGACGCTGTGGTCGATCGGCTGTCCGTTTCACTGCACGTACTGCGGCAACACGAAGTTCATCTCCAACGACGCGAAGTACAAGCGCATCCGCCACCCGAGCGCGCGCTACATCGTCGACGAGGTCAAGACCGCGCGCGCGCGCTTCCCGCACCTCAGCCACGTCTCCTTCCACGACGACAGCTTCATGGCAATCCCCTACCGCGAGATCGAGGAGTTCGCCGAGCTGTGGAAGGCCGAGCTCGACCTCCCGTTCGCCGTCTACGGCGTCATCCCCAACTACGTCAAGCGCGACAAGTTCGAGCTGCTCACGTGGGCCGGGATGAACCGCATCCGCATGGGCATCCAGTCGGGCAGCCGCAACACGCTGGAGTTCTACAAGCGTCCCTCGCCGCCGGAGAAGATCCTCGCCGCGGGCGAGATCAACGCGTCGTTCGCGCCGAAGTACCACATCCCACCGGCCTACGACATCATCACCGACAACCCGATCGAGTCGCGCGAGGACATCCGCGAGACGCTGCAGCTGCTGTACGACATGTCGCGCCCGTACACGCTGTTCATCTACTCGCTGAAGGTGATCCCGAACACCGAGCTCGAGCGGCTGATGAAGGAGCGCGGCGTCGACATCGAGGAGATCTCGGCGACGTTCATGTCGATCCCGCCGCGGCTGAACAACCTCATGCTCTACACGCTGACGATGTGGCGCCCGCCGGAGTGGCTGTGGAAGGTGCTGCTCAAGCACGTCAAGGCGAGCACCGAGGAGCAGCGGATGTACCCCCGCCTGGGCAGCCTGCTGCGCGGCATGTACCTCTCGCGCCGTGCGCTGAGCCACCTCGTCAAGCTCGACTTCTCGGCGATCCCGGGCAAGACGGGCTACTACTTCTGGAGGCTCGGCCTGATCGGCGGATGGCGCAAGCACATGACCAAGCGCCTGCCGCGCCCGCCGCGGCCCGAGAAGGAGATCGCGCGCGAGAAGCGCGAGGCCGAGGCCGCGCAGAAGCGGATCGCGGCCTAGCCGACCCGCGAACGGGCTGTCAGCGGGCGAGGGCCGCGTAGGCCGGCAGCACGCGACCCTCGATGAACTCCAGGCCCGCGCCGCCGCCCGTGCAGATGTGCGTCACGCGGTCGGCGAGACCGAAGCGATTGAGCGCGGCGACGAGATCGCCGCCGCCGACGATCGTCGCCGCCTGCGTACGCGCCATCGCCTCGGCGACCGCACGCGAGCCGGCCGCAAAGGGCTCGAGCTCGAACGCCCCCAACGGACCGTTCCAGAACGCGGTCCCGGCGGACGCGATGACGGTCGCGTACGCCGCTGCCGTGCGCGGCCCGATGTCGAGCCCCATCCAGCCGTCCTCGATGCCGTCGGCGCCGACGATGCGCAGCTCGGCGTCGGCGGCGAAGCGGTCGCCGACGACGACGTCGAGCGGAAGCTGCAGGCGGTCGCCGGCGTGCGCGAGCAGCTCCCGCGCGACCGCGATGCCCTCGCGCTCGCACAGCGAGTCGCCGACCCCGTAGCCCTGGGCGGCGAGGAACGGGAAGCTCATCGCGCCGCCGATCAGCACCGCGTCGGCGAGCTGCAGGAAGCGCTCGATGACGCCGATCTTGTCGGTCACCTTCGAGCCTCCGAGCACGGCGACGAGCGGCCGTCGGGGGGCGCGCATGATCGACTCCAGCATCTCGATCTCGCGCGCGAACAGCAGCCCCGCGGCGCAGCGGTCGACGAGCCGCGCGACGCCGTGCGTCGAGGCGTTCGCGCGATGCGCGCTGCCGAACGCGTCGTTGACGTAGACGTCGGCGAGCGCGGCCAGCCGCGCCGCCAGCGCCGGGTCGTCGTCGGTCTCGCCGCGCTCGAAGCGGACGTTCTCGAGCATCACGACATCGCCGTCGGGCACGTGCTCGAGGTCCGGCGCCAGCGGCACGTCGGCGCCGAGCAGCTGCGACAGCCGCGCTGCCACCGGCCGCAGCGAGAGCGCGGGCTCGCGGTCGCGCGGGCGGCCGAGGTGGGCGACGACGAGCACGCGCGCGCCGCGCCCGCGCAGCGCCGCGATCGTCGGCATCGTCAGTCGCAGCCGGGTGTCGTCGGCGACCGAGCCGTCGCGGTGCAGCGGGACGTTGAACTCCGCCCGCAGCAGCACCCGGGCGCCGGTCAGGTCGCCGAGGTCGTCGATCGTTCGTAGCCGCCCGGCACCGCGTATCGCCTCGTGCATCGCGCGGCGCAGCGTAGCGACGCCGCGCGTCAGGCCGCGTCGGTCAGCGCCGCCACGCCCGGCAGCACGCGACCCTCGATCAGCTCCAGGGCCGCACCGCCGCCCGTCGACAGGTGCGTGACGCGCTCCTGCAGCCCGAAGCGCGTGATCGCCGCGCCGGAGTCGCCGCCACCGACGACGGTGATCGCGTCCGTCTGCGCGACGGCGCGGGCGATCGCGTGCGTCCCCGCGGCGAACGGCTCGATCTCGAACGCACCGACGGGCCCGTTCCAGAAGACGGTGCCGGCCGCGCCGATGATGTCCGCGTAGAGCTCGCGGGTGCGCGGTCCGATGTCGATCGCCTCCCAGTCGTCGTCGATGTCGATCGGATCCGCCACGCGCAGCACGGCGGCCGCCGAGAAGTCGTCTGCGATCATGAGATCGACCGGCAACCGCAGGCGGTCCTCCGTCCCCGGCCGCGAGAGGACCGCGCGCGCCGCCGCGAGGCCATCCTCGTCGCACAGCGAGCGGCCGATCCGCCTGCCCTGCACGGAGAAGAACGGGTAGCTCATGCCGCCGCCGAGCAGCACCGTGTCGGCGATCTCGAGGAAGCGGTTGATGACGCCGATCTTGTCGGCCGCCTTGGCGCCGCCGAGCACCGCCACGAGCGGGCGCACGGGCTCGTCGAGCAGCCGCTGCAACGTCAGCACCTCGCGCGCGAACAGCAACCCCGCGACCGAGCGCTCGACGCACCGCACGATGCCTTCCGTCGAGGCGTGCGCGCGATGGGCCGAGCCGAACGCGTCGTTGACGTAGGCGTCGGCGAGCGCGGCGAGGCGCGCGGCGAGCGCCGCGTCGTTGTCCGTCTCGCCCGGCTCGAAGCGGATGTTCTCGAGCATCACGAGCTCGCCGCCGGGGACCTCGTCGAGGCTCGGCGCGAGCACGACGTCCGCGCCGAGCAGCCCCGCGAGGTGATCGGCGATCGGCTTCAGCGACCACCGCGGGTCTGGTCCGCTGGGGCGGCCCAGGTGCGAGACGAGCACGAGCCGTGCGCCGCGCTCACGCAGCGCCTGCAGTGTCGGGATCGCGAGCCGGATGCGGGTGTCGTCGGTGATCGCGCCGTCGCGGAGCGGAACGTTGAAGTCGACCCGCACGAGCACGCGCTGCCCGGCGACATCGCCGAGGTCGCCGAGCGTTCTCAGACCTGCGGTCATGTGAGCCTCATCGGTCAGGGGCAGGGTAGTCGGGTACCCGCCCGCAGGACGGACGGCACGCTGCGGCGGGTGCCCAGGCTCAGGGGCGCGCCAGCAGCGCTCCGGCGACGATCGCGATCCCGCCAGCCAGCAGCACCGGTGTGCCCGGCCCGGTCGAGCTCGTCAGCAACGCGTCGGCCGCGGCCCGCCCGAGCTCGCCCGAGTCCGTCGTCTCGAGCTCGACGACGTTGGCCATGTAGACGAGCAGCAGCGCGCCCGCGGCGGTCACGAGCAACCCGAGCACGAGCAGGACGCGGCGCGCGATGCCGAGCAGCGCGAGCGCGGCGACGATCACCGCGACGCCGAGGAGGACCGGCCACAGCGACGTGTCGAGCCCGGCGACGGTACGGTCGCCGGTGCGCGCCTCGGCGCCGACGAGGCCGAGATCGAGCGACGGCGACGGGCCGCTGACCGTCACCCACGGCAGCAGCGCCGCGAGCGCCATCGCGCCGGCGCCGCCGAGCAGAAGCACCCTGGCGATCATCGTTCGAGGCTACGACCCGTGCGGGCGTCGGGCAACCGCAGCGCGCCGCGCGTGGCCGCCGCGGCCGCGCGGCGCGGCGGCCGAACAGGTGATTTGCGGGCGCGATCGGGTAGTCGATCCTCACCCGACCACACTGGAGCGACCCATGCAAGAGGATCAGGTCGATCAGGCCCCGGCCACCGAAAAGCCCCCCGCCGAGACCGCGGAGGAGAGCGGCGACGCCGGCATCGCCGAGGCTGTCGACATCCAGGCCGGCGTCTCCGACGGGACAGCCGCCGAGGCCGAGCCGGAGGTTCCCGACGATGCCAGCGAGACGATCAGGGCGGCGCAGGAGCACATCGACAACCTCAACATGGACGAGGAGCGCGAGGCCGCCAAACGGGCGATGTAGCGCGCACGCAGGAGCCGTCCGAGCGGGCCGGGAGCGTCTCCCGGCCCGTCGCGGTTCATCGCAGGAGCACGGACGGTGTTTCCGGCGGCGGGCACGGGGTAGCCCGAGGGTGTGCCGGTCAGCCACAGATCGCGGTTGGAGCAGCGACTTCCGGCACGTCCCGAGAACATCACCGCGCTGCGCCGGTCCGTCGTCCAGTACGCGGCCGACGGCGGCGTATCCGCGCGCCGGCGCGAGGACGTGGCGCTGGCGGTCTCCGAGGCGCTGAGCAACGTCGTCGTCCACGCCTACGACGGCCACGACCAGCCCGGCGACGTCTGGGTCGACGCCTGGATCGACGGCGACGCCCTGCGGGTCTTCGTCTGCGACGACGGCAACGGCATGACGCGGCGAGGCCCGCGCCCCGGCATGGGCCTGGGACTGGCGCTCATCGGCACGGTCGCCGACGCGCTGCGGATCGAGTGTGACGACGCGTCGCCCGGCCTGCGCGTGCGGATGACGTTCTCGCTGGACTGAGCCCGCGTGGCGCCGTATGCGGCCACGCCCGACCGGCGCTGGCGCGACGAGACCTAGACTCAGGGCATGCCGACAGGCCCCGACGGCGGCATCGATCCGGTCGACCTGCGAACCGCGCTGCGCGTGCTCGCAGAGCTCGACGATCTGCCGATCGAGCATCCCGACGCGGTCGCGCTGCGCGCGGCGACGGCGGGCGTGTTCAAGACCGTCAAGCTGCGCCGCCGCGCGCAGCGGCGGGCCGCGATCCTCGCCAACGACGCGGCCGTCACCGCCGCGACCGCGACCGCTGCGCCGGGTCGGATCGACGACGAGACGCGCGGCCTGCCGCTGCTCGCGAGCGCCGACGCCAACGGCAACGGCAACGGCGCGGGCACGCTGCTGCAGGCCCGCGGCTGCTACGTCTGCAAGCAGCGCTACACCGAGGTCGATGCCTTCTACCACCAGCTCTGTCCGCGCTGCGCGCAGCGCAACCGCGCGCGCCGCGACGCGCGCACCGACCTGACCGGCCGCCGCGCGCTGCTGACGGGCGGGCGGGCGAAGATCGGCATGTACATCGCGCTGCGCCTGCTGCGCGACGGCGCGCAGCTGACGGTCACGACGCGCTTCCCGCGCGACGCCGCGCGGCGCTTCGCCGCGATGGACGACAGCGCCCGCTGGCTCGACCGCCTGCAGATCGTGGGCATCGACCTGCGCGATCCCGGCCAGGTCGTCGCGCTCGCCGACAGCGTCGCGGCGCGCGGGCCGCTGGACATCCTCATCAACAACGCCGCCCAGACCGTGCGCCGCTCGGCCGCCGCGTATGCGCTGCTCGCCGCCGCCGAGGCCGCGCCGCTGCCCGACGGGCCGCTGCCGCAGATCCTCACGCCGGCGCCCGCGATCGGCGCTCGCGCGGATCTGACCGCGGGCGATCGCCCGCACTGGACCCCGACGCCGCGGGCGCTCGCCGAGCTGGCGCTGACCGCCGGCTCGGCCTCGCCGGAGCGGATCGCCGCCGGCAGGGCCGTCGACGCCGGCGGCCTCGTGCCCGACCCGGACGCCGTCAACAGCTGGACCCAGCGCGTCGGCGAGGTCGATCCGATCGAGCTGCTCGAGGTCCAGCTGTGCAACGTGACCGCGCCGTTCATCCTCGCCGGCCGCCTGCGCCCGGCGCTCGCCGCGTCGCCCGCGCGCCGCACGTACATCGTCAACGTGTCCGCGATCGAGGGGCAGTTCCAACGCGGCTACAAGGGGCCCGGCCACCCGCACACGAACATGGCCAAGGCCGCCCTGAACATGCTGACGCGCACGAGCGCCGAGGAGCTGCGCAACGACGGGATCCTGATGACGAGCGTCGACACCGGATGGATCACCGACGAGCGACCGCAACCGACCCGGGCGCGCCTCGCGGAAGCGGGCTTTCACGCGCCGCTGGACCTCGTCGACGGCGCCGCGCGCGTGTATGACCCGATCGTGCGAGGCGAGGCAGGCGAGGACCTGTTCGGCTGCTTTCTGAAGGACTACGAGCCCGTTCCCTGGTGACGTGAAACGCCACCGTCGTCGTACTGGAATCCCACCATTCGGCGGACCGTTGCCGACATATGGCGAGACGCGGTTACAGTTACTGCCAGATGGCGCCCGACCACGAGCGGTCAGCCGGCGACCTGACCGCAGATCCGTGGCGGGAGGTGTTCGACGCATCGTCGGTTCCCAGCACGGTGACGCGTCGGCGTGACGGCAAGATCCTGTTCGTCAACCCCGCGATCCTGTGCATGCTCGGCTGGACGGAGGACGAGGTCGTCGGCCGCACGATGGTCGAGGCCGGCTTCTGGTCGGCATCTGCGGACCGCGCGGCGATGCTCGAGCGCCTCGACAGCACGGGCGCCGTCCGCAACCACGAGCTGACGATCACGACGCGAGCGGGCAAGGCGATCGTCGTGCTGACGTCGATCTCGCCCGTGCTGCTCGACGGCGAGGAGTGCCTCGTCGGGCACGTCCACGACGTCACGCGGGCCCGCAACCTCGAGGACCAGCTGCGCGAGAGCGAGGAGCGCTTCCGGCAGCTGACCGAGACGCTCGAGCAGGGGTTCTTGCTGCGCGACACGGACCCGGCCCGCGTGCTGTACGCCAGTCCGGCGCTCGGACGGATGCTCGGCGTCCCCGTCGGCGCGCTGTACGACGACCCGCAGGCGATCACGAGCGTCGTCCATCCCGACGATCGCGAGCGCGTCGCGGCCCGTCGTGACGAGATGGTCGCCGCCACCGACTTCGAGTTCCGGATCGTGCGGCCGGACGGGGCGACGCGCTGGATCCGCTCGCGCGCACATCCGGTGCGCATGGAGGGCGGCCGAATGACGCGTCTGGCATCCGTCAGCGAGGACATCACCGAGGAGCGAGCACTGCGTGAGGCGCTGCTGGCGAGCGAGGAGCGCTTCCGGCTGCTGGCCGAGAACTCGACGGACGTGATCGCGCGCTCCGGCCCGGACTCGAGGATCCGCTACATCTCGCCCGCGAGCCGGAAGCTGTACGGCTACGAGCCCGAGGAGATGGTCGGCCGCGACGGGGCCGAGTTCCTGCATCCCGACGACCTCGCCGCGCTACGCGCAAGGATCGGCTCGCCCGACGAGCAGCCCGACGACGTCACGCACGTCTATCGCGTCCGTCACCGCGACGGCGCCTACGTGTGGGTGGAGGCCAAGACGCACGCGCTGCGCGGCCCGGACGGCTCGGTCACCGAGTTCCACACGTCGGTGCGCGACATCACCGAGCGCAAGGAGGCCGAGGCGGTGGTCGGCCGCGCCCGCGAGGAGGCCGTGCGCGCGAACCGCGCCAAGGACGAGTTCCTCTCGCGCATGAGCCACGAGCTGCGCACGCCGCTGCATGCGATCATCGGCTTCGGCGAGCTGCTCGCGCAGGACGCGCTCGAGCCGCCGGTGCACGAGGGCGTCGCGCAGATCACGAAGGCCGGCCGGCATCTGCTCGAGCTCATCAACGAGGTGCTCGACATCGCCTCGATCGATCGTGGCGAGCTGCGGATGTCGCTCGAGGCCGTCCACGTCGGAACGTTGATGTCCGAGGCGCTGAACATGATCGCTCCGCTCGCGACGGCCGGCACGATCGAGCTGCCGACGCCGGACGGGGACGAGCTCGACCGCCACGTGCTCGCCGACCGCCATCGCCTCAAGCAGGTCCTGCTGAACCTGCTCTCCAACGCCGTCAAGTACACCCTCCCCGGCGGCGAGGTGCGCGTCGGCGTGGGCGTATGCGACGCCGGTCATGTGCGCATCGACGTGGCCGACACCGGCATCGGGATCGCGCCCGAGAACCTCAGCCGCGTCTTCGCCGCGTTTGACCGCATCGGCGCGGAGTCGACCGATGTCGAGGGGACCGGCCTCGGGCTGACGCTCAGCAAGCGGCTGATCGAGGCGATGGGCGGGACGATCGGTATCGAGAGCGAGGTCGGCCGTGGCACGAGGCTGTGGATCACGCTGCCCGCCGCCGACGCGCCGCAGGTGCGCGAGGACGCGATCGCCGCGCCGCCGGCGACCGCGGACGGGACGCGCGCGCAGGCCGGCCGCACCGTGCTGTACATCGAGGACAACCCCTCGAACATCAAGCTCGCCGAGGCGATCCTGTCCCGCCGGCCGGCGGTGAGCCTGCTCGTCGCCACGCAGGGCCGACTCGGGCTCGAGCTCGCGCGCGAGCACCGCCCGGCGGTCATCCTGCTCGATCTCAACCTGCCCGATATCTCCGGCGAGGAGGTCCTGCGCCGGCTGCGCGGCGACGAGCGCACGGCGACGATCGACATCGTCGTGCTGAGCGCCGACGCCACGCCCGGCCAGGTCGACCGCCTGCTGCGCGCGGGCGCCGACCACTACCTGACCAAGCCGTTCGAGATCGAGGACTTCCTCGCCGTCATCGACGGGCAGACCGCGGCCGTGCCCGTCGCCGCCGATGCAGACACCGAAGCGACCGGCCCGCTGCATATGGAACGGGTGACGAAGCTGCGCCGGCTGTACGCCGAGGAGGGCGCGCTGCGAGCGTTCGTCGAGCTGTTCGTCAGCGACATCGCGGCGCGCATCGAGCAGCTCGAGGCGGCCGTGCGCGCCCGCGACGCGGCCGCGGCGTGGCAGTCCGCGCACGCGATGCGCGGATCCTGCAGTCTCGCCGGCGCGCACCGCGTCGAGGCCGCGCTCGCGCGGATCGAGGCGATCACGGCCGGCGGCGAGGAGCTGCCTGGCGCCGCCGCGATCGCCGCGCTGCGGTCGGCCTTCGCCGAGGCCGAGCGCGCGCTCCTGGGCGAGCCGAGCTGACGCGGCGCAGGGGCGCGCGCGATCGCAGCTCGCGGGCAAACCGACGTCGACGCCGGTTTGCTCTCGTTGCGCGGCGCCGGTATACAGGCGCCGTGATCAAGCGCATCGCACTCGTCGTCGTCGGTCTCGTCGTCGCAGCGGGCGTCGCCGGCTTCTTGCTCAAGGACGACGCCGAGCGTGACGACAGCGGGCGGGTCGCGTCGCAGGGCAAGGTCAGCGTGTTCGACCTGCGCGTCGGCGATTGCCTCGTCAACATCGCCTCCAAGACCGGTGAGCAAGATGATCTGGAGGCCGTGCCGTGCACGCAGGCGCACGACGGCGAGGTCTACACGGAGATCGACCTCGGCGACGGCGACTTCCCGGGCGATGCGTTCGTCGCCGGCAAGGCCGAGCGCGGCTGCTTGGCGCGCCTGAACCGGCAGGCGCCGAAGTCCGAGGACGAGATCCTCTACTTCGTCCCGAACGAGAAGAGCTGGCACGAGCAGAACGATCGCGCGGTGACGTGCATCGCCGAGTACAGCGAGCAGCGCACGGGCACCGTCGCGGCGCAGAACAACGGCAGCTAAGTCTCGGTCGCGTCAGGCCGAGCTCACGGCGCCGCCCACAGCGCCGCGAGGTGAACGATGACGGCCGCGGCCGCGGCCATGTCCTGCAGCGAGGCCCACTCACGCACGGAGTGGTAGGCATGTCCACCGGTGAAGATGTTCGGCGTCGGCAGCCCCATCGCGCTCAGGCGCGAGCCGTCGGTGCCGCCGCGGATCGGCGCGCGCAGCGGCTGCAGTCCCTCGGCCCTGATCGCCGCGATCGCGTGCTCGACGACCTCCGGGAACGGCTCCAGATGGGCGCGCATGTTCGGGTACTGCTCGACGACGTCGATCTGGATCGCCGCGCCGGGTGTGGCATCGACGACCGCCTGCGCCGTCGCGCGCAGCAGGTCCGCGTGGCCGGCGAGCAGGTCGTCGTCGAAGTCGCGCAGGATCGCCCGCATCTGCGCCCGCCCGGCGTCCCCGCTCAGCTCGTAGACGTGGATGAAGCCCTCGCGTCCCGACGTCGTCTCCGGCGTCAGGCGATCCTGCGGCAGGGCGGCGACGATGCGCGCGACGACGCGCGCGGCGTTGACGAGGATGCCGGTCGCCTGGCCGGGGTGGACGTCGACGCCGGTCACGGTGATCGTCGCCTCGAGCGCCGAAAAGGTCTCGTCCTGGATCTCGCCCGCCGACGAGCCGTCGATCGTGTACGCGCAGCGCGCGCCGAACGCGTCGATGTCGAACAGCGTCGCGCCCTCGCCGATCTCCTCGTCGGGCGTGAAGCAGATGCGGATCGTCGGCCGCGGCAGCTCGGGGTGGGCGTGCAGGTGCGCGGCGGCGGCCATGATCTCGGCGACGCCCGCCTTGTCGTCGGCACCCAGCAGCGTGTCGCCCGACGCGGTCACGATGTCGTGACCGGCGCGCGACGCCAGATGCGGCTCGGTCGCGGGGTCCAGCGTCGTGCCGTTGCGCGGCAGCGCGATCACGCCGCCGTCGTAGCTGCGGTGCACGATCGGGACGACGCCGGACGCCGGCGCGTCAGGGCTCGTGTCCATGTGCGAGACGAGCCCGATGACGACCTCGGGGTCGCCGCCGCCGGCGGCGGTCAGCGTCGCGGTGACGTAGCCGTTGTCGTCCACGGCGGCGTCGGCAAGGCCGATCTGGGCGAGCTCGCGCGCGAGCAGGCGCGCGAGCTCGAGCTGGCCGGGCGTGCTCGGGCACTGGCTGCGGTCGCGCTGCGCCTGGGTGTCGATGCGCACGTAGCGGTCCAGGCGCGCGAGCAGGTCGGGCGCCAGCGTCGCGGCGAGTTCGGAGGTGAAGTGGGCCATACGGCCACACCGTAGAACGCCCCGCGACGCGATCGCGGTCGGCGAGATCGCGGGCGGCCAGAACCGCCACGGGCGTTGCGCGCGGCGGGGCGCAGGTACGGTCGGCGCCGTGCGCATCGCATCGCCCGGCAGGGATGTGAGACGGTGAGTGCCCGAGCCCGGCGCAGGATCGCCGTCGCCGTCGCCGTGCTCGCCGGCGCGTTCGCCGCGCCGGCGGCGGCGCAGGCCGCGGTGCTCGCGGGCGCGACGCTCGATCTGCCGGCCACGGTCTCGGTCGGGCAGACCGGCGTGCCCGTCACGCTGACGCTGGCGAAACAACACCACCGGCGCGCAGGCCGGCGTGACGAACACCGTCTGCAATGCCGGCGACGCCGCGCCGTGCCGGGTGCCGGAGCCCGGCGTCACGGTCGTGCTGTCCTGCGGGCAGCTCACGTCCGGGGCGTGCTCGCTGGGGTTCTCGGACCCGGGCGTGTTCGAGATCAGCGGCGCCAGCGCGACGGGCGCGGCGGGCTCGGCGTGCGCGGGGACGACGTTCACCGCGGCCGTGTCAGACGCCGCTTCGGGCACGTATCGCCTGACGCCGCAGGCCGCCGGCCAGCACGTCTCGCTCGCCGGCGCCCTGGCGACGTGCGTCGTCACCTTCACCGCCAACGTCCTGCGGATGCCGAACATCGACGCGAGCCCCGGCACGCCGGGCGTCCAGACCTCCGCCGGAACCCAGCACGCGCAGACCTCGGGAGGATCGTCGGCGATCGGATTCGGCGCAGACCAGATCACCGTCACGCCGCTCGTGCCGAAGGCGCCGACGATCAGCACGAACGCCACCGGCAACGTCGTCCTCGGCGCACCGATCGCCGACGTCGCGAGCGTCAGCGGCCTCGTCCTACCGATCGCGGGCTCGACCGTGACGTTCCGGCTCTTCGGGCCGACGGCACCGACGTGCGCGTGGTCACCAACCGCGCGATCCCGTCCAGCCAGGCGCGCCGGGGCACGGGCATCCTGACGATCTCCTACCCCGGCGATGCCGACACGCAGCCGCAGGTGGTCCGCCTGCGCGCAGCCGCGGTGCCCGCGGACCTCGATGCGGGAAGGCCGACGCTCGCCAACGGGCGTCTGCGCGCCAGCGGCCGGATCTCCAGCCGCGCGCGCGGCGTCGTACGGCTGCAGGTGCTCTTCGAGCCGCCGGGACAGACCACCCGCACGCTGTCGTTCAAGGCCAGGGTCTCCGCTCGCCGCTACAGGATCAACGTTGCGCTGCCCGCCGACGTACTCGCGCAGATCGCCGCGCGCCGCGGCGTCGTGCACTCCTACACGCTGTTCACCGGCTATCTCTCGGCGCGCATGCGCGGCGAGATGGCCTCCTTCCAGATCCTCGGCGAGCGCTGACGCTCAGCGGGCCGCGCGGCGCGGCGCTGCAGGGTGGCCGCATATGCCACTGCGACGGAGCCGCCGGTCCGGTCCGGTCTCGACATCGATCGCCGCATCCTCGTCGAGAACCTCCCGACGCAGCAGGTTCAGCGCCGCATCGTGGAAGCGCCATCGGCTTGCCGCCCGCGTGGCGATCTGCGAGGGTCGTCGGCGCCAGCAATCGCGGACCGGGAGGGTTTGTGAGCGACTCGACCGCCGGACGGGCAGGTGGCGGCGCACGCAGGGGGACCGACGGGCGCTCGGGCGCGCGCGCGCTGCCCGTGCTGCTGCTTGCCGCGCTCGGCGCGGCCGCGCTCAACGTCGTCGTGCTGCTGACGTTGTTCGGCGGCTTCGGCGGCGCCGACGGCGGCGACGAGACGGCCGCCGCCAGCCCCGCGAGCGCCACGCCGGCCGCGGCGGGCGGGCTGCCGCCGCGCGTCTCGCTCGTGGTCACGCTGCGCGGCCGAGGCGACGGCGAGATCCAGATCGCGCCGAGCAACGACGTCTGCAGCAGCTCGTGTGAGCACCGGCTCGATGCCGGCACACAGATCACCGTGACGGCGACCGCCGGCGGCGGCTCGGTCTTCAAGGGCTGGGGCGACGCATGCGACGGCACCGGCTCCTGCTCGTTCGTGCTCGACGAGCGGCGCTCGCTCCTCGCCACCTTCGCGTTGAAGCCGCCGAAGCGGGCCGCCCCGGCGGCTGGCGCCGACGACGACGTCCCGAGGTCCGAGGAGGAGCTCGCGGCCGAGCTCGAGGCGGGCCCTGACGGCGACTGCGCGGACGGCCACGACAACGACCGCGACGGGCTCGTCGACGCCGCGCAGGACCCGGAGTGCGCGACGGGCGGCGTCGAGGCGGGCGGCGTCGTCGACCCGCCCTTGGTCACCTCGACCGGCGAGTGCGCCGACGGCCGCGACAACGACGGCGACGGGCTCACGGACAGCGCGCAGGACCCGGACTGCGACACCGGATCGTCAGAGAGCGCGAAGCCCAAGCGCAAGAAGCGCGCGCCGTCGGAGTGCCGCGACGGCAAGGACAACGACGGCGACGGTCTTATCGACACGGCGCAGGATCCCGGCTGCATCGAGGACGGCACCGAGGCCTGACGCCGCGCCGCTCGGCGCGCGCCGAACGCGGCGCAGATGCACATCGAGTTGCATCGACGGCGTGTCGTCGCTCCGGTACGAACGTTTCGGCGCACGAGCTGCTCGAGGTCTTGCGGCGCAATCGGCCGGGCTGCCGCAGGGCAAACGCCCGTGGCGGTCCTGCGATCCTCCGTCGCTCGGGTGACGGCGCTTGGCTACGCCGGCCCGGCGCGGTCCTCAGCGGACGTTCAGCGCGACCGCGTCGCCGCGCGCGGGGACCGTCGCGCGGCGCCGGCGCTGCACGAGCTGGCGCCCGAGCTCGGCCGTCACGGTGACGGCGGCAGCGAGCCCGAAGCCGAGCAGCAGGCCCTTGAGCGGCTCGCGCTCGAAGGCGGTGCCGCCGACGTAGCCGATCAGCGCCGAGTACGTGCCCCACGTCAGCGCGGCGATCGCGCCGAAGCTCGCGAAGCGCTGCCAGCGGTAGCCGACGGCGCCCGCGGTCAGCGTCACGGCGGTGCGGGCGCCGGGGAAGTAGCGCGCGACGACGATGATCACGCCGCCGCGAGCGGCGAGCGCCGCGCGCGCCTTGTCGAGCGCCGCGCGGCGGCGACCGGCGCTGCCGGCGCGGCGCTCCACGCGCGGGCCGGCGAGATGGCCGAGCGCGTAGGAGACCTGGTCGCCGACGAACGCGCCGAGCACGGCCGCGAGGATCACGATCGGCAGCGACGTCTCGCCCGAGGCGGCGAACACGCCGGCGGTCAGGACGGAGGCCTCGCTGGGGACGATCGGGAAGAAGCCGTCGATGGCCGCGACGGAGAACAGGATCAGGTAGATCCAGGGTGACGCGATGACGTCCTGGATGAGTTGAAGGATCACGTCGGCCATGTCGTTGAGCGTGCCAGCCTCCTGCGGCCGCGCCCAGGGGGCAGGCACGCGTCCGGGGGTGGGGCTATCCGCACCTACTACGGGCCATGACCGCCCGCGGACGCCTGACGCGTCGGTCCCGCCGCCGACGTCGGCGTTTCGTCAGCGGTCGAACTCCTCGATCACCGCATGCAGCATCGCCAGCGACGGGCGCCACTCGACGCGCGCCGCCGACGCCCGTACGGCGTCGATGTCGAGCAGGCTGCGTTGCCGGGCAGTTGCGAGGATCTCCCGCAACTCGTCGATCCGCGTCTCCTCGGCGATGTCGACCAAGGTACGCGCGACCGTGGTGACCGGGATGCCGTCGATGACCGTCACGTCGTCGGGGTGCAGGGCGGGGACGCGGTGGATCAGCACGCCGTCGAGGACGCGTGGCTCGCGCGGATCGTCAGGCGATCCGGCGATCGTGATGTGGATCGGATCGTGGAAGGTCGTCCAAGCACCTGCGGGTCCTGCGCGAGGTCGGCGCCGTCGACGTGCGCGAGGACGGGCGCAGGCGGCTGTACCGGCTCAACGGCCACGCTCTCAAGCCGGTTCACGACTGGGTGCAGAGCCATGCGGACACGTGGTCGGAGCGCTTCGACGAGCTCGACGTCGTGCTCGAGGAACTCAACGCAAGCGGGCACGGAGATGGAGACGGTGACGAGTAGCGGTTCGGCGTCGGTGACGCTCCCGACCGATCAGCAGATCCTGATCACGCGCGAGTTCGGACGCGCCCAAGCACCTGGTCTACAAGGCTGCCTACACGACACCCGAGCTCGTCAGGCGCTGGTGGAGCGGCAAGCGCGGCGAGATGACGCTCGCGGAGATCGACCTTCGTGTCGGCGGCGCCTGGCGCTACAGCACGCCGGCGACCGTGGCGAGCAGGCCGTGCCGGATGCGCCCGGTCGCCGCCACCGGCGGTCAGTCCGCGAGGGCGTCCAGCCGTGCGGGCGCCAGCCGGCCGTCGGGGTAGCGCAGGTGGGCGCGGTCGTCGACGCAGACGACGCTCTCGGCGTCCTCGCCGAGGATCTTCGCCGCCAGCAGCGATGCGGCGAGCCGGTTGACGTCGCGCACGAGGCCCAGCGCGAGCAGCGAGCGCGTCTCGTTGGCGACGTTGCCGTCGCCGACGCGCAGCACCGTGCGGATCTCCTGATGGATGCCGCGCGCCGTCATCGCGACCGAGATGTTCTCGAGGTCGTCCGACGTGACCGCCGCGATCGCGCGCGCCCGCGGCAGCGACAGGCGGCGCATGAGCGACGGATCGGCGCCGCGCCCGATCACGACCGCCAGCCCGAGCTCCTTCGCGATGCCGACGCTCTCGCCGTCCTCGTCGGACTCGACCGCGACGAGGGGGATGTTGCATGCCCGCAACAGCATGCACAGGCGCATACCGACCTGGCCGAGGCCGACGACGACGACGTGGTCGCGGCGCGGCACGGCGCGGCGGCCGAAGAGGCCGGTCAGCCGCCGCTCGACGACGCGGTTGACGAGCCCGGCCGTGAACGCGGCCGCGAAGCCGAGCGCGACGATCATCGTCGCCGAGGTGAACAGCTTGTACCAGCCGGGCCCCTTGGACACATCCGGGTTGGGATCGACCGTCACGAGCGTCTTCGCCGCGCCGTAGGTCGCGTCGACGACGTTCTGATCGAGCGTGAACACCGCCGTGACCGTCTCGATCGCGAAGATCGCGATCAGCCCGAGCGCGCCGAACAGCAGCATCCCGGCGCTCTTGTCGTAGGGCGTGAACAGCGCGCGGGCGAAGCCCTCGACGCGGCGCGGGTGGAACCGCTCGATCGGCTCCTCGAAGACGCCGCCGTCCTCCTCGACGATCCCGACGGGCGTGCCGTTATCGATCGCCACCGCGGTGTAGCGCTCGTCGACGCAGGGCCCGGCGAGCGAGGGGGCGACGATGTCCGCAAGCGAGGTGAACTGCGTCCGCGGGATCATCTTCGCCACCTGCTCGACCATGTTGGGGTCGAAGAGCGTCAGCAGCAGCGGGACCTCGTCGGAGACCGAGCGCACCATCAGCGCCAGCCGCAGCACGATTGCGTCGCTGAGCGCGACGACCGCGACGTGGGCGATCTGCTCGCCCTCGAGCGCGGCGCGGACCGCGTGCTCCTCGGGCTCCTGCAACCGGATCACGCGCGCATGTGCGGCCGCGAGCGCGCGCGCGGTCTCGTCGGCCAGGTCGCCGTCGCCGATCAGCAGGACCGCGGTCGGCTCGGACGGCTCGTCGATCGCCTGCAGCTGCTCGTTCGTGCTCATCTGGACGCCATATATCCCGTCAGGCGGCCGCGGCAGTCGCCGGCTCTGGCGGTTGCGGCGGCGGCTCGCGCTGCTCGCGGACGTAGCTGAGCACGGTCGCCGCGACCGTCAGGATCGGAACCGCGATGAAGATGCCGATGATGCCGGCGACGATGCCGCCCGCGGCGAGCGCGAGGATCACGGCGATCGGATGGACGTTGACCGTCCGGCCCATGATCAGCGGGTAGAGCAGGTGCCCCTCGACCTGCTGCACCGCGATCACGAGCCCGAGCACGATCAGGGCCTTCACGACGCCGCCGGCGACGAGCGCGATCAGAACCGCGGCGAGGCCGGCCGAAAAGGCTCCGATCAGCGGCACGAACGCGCCCAGGAACGTCAGCAGCATGAGCGGCAGGACGAGCGGGATGCCGAGGATCGCGAGGCCGGCGCCGATCATCGTCGCGTCGGCGACGCCGACGATCGCCAGGCCGCGCACGTACCCCGACAGCGCGGTGTATGCGCGCTTGGCGACCTCGTCGAGCTGGCGGCGCTTGCGACCGCCGCACGTCTCGACGACCCAGCGCCACAGCACGGGCCCGTCCTTGAGGAAGAAGAACAGCAGCAGCAGCGTGATGATCAGGCCCGTGATGAGCTCGCCGATGACGACGGCGCCGTGCAGGACGCCGTCCGTCAGCGACCCGCTCGAGTCGCCGAGCTGCGCGAGCGCGTCGTCGATGCGCCGGTCGATGTCCGCGGCGCTGAGGTTGAACGGCGGCTCGGCGAGCGCCTCGCCGGCCTCCCGGATGCCGTCCTCGATGCTGTCGGCGAGGTCGGAGAACTGCCGCCCGACGGCCGCGCCGGCGAGCGTCAGCGCGCCGACGAGAAGCGCCACCATGCCGACCATCACGGTGCCCGCCGCGGCGGCGTCGGAGAAGCGATGGCGCGTGAGCCAGCGCGTCGGCGGGCGCAGCGCCGTGCTGATCAGCAGCGCGATGATCAGCGGCACCACGACGATGCGCAGGTAGGCGAGCGCGTACGCCGTCACCGCGACCGCCGCGACGATCGCAAGGACGCGCCATGCGATCGCCGCGCCGGTGCAGAGCCAGCGCGGCACGGGGTCCTGCGGTTCGGCCGTCATTCGCGGCCCGAGTCTATGGGTGACCGCCGCCAGCGGGTGCCCACGACGCCGAGGAACCTTTCGCGGAGCCTGCCGCGTCCATCAGGACATCACGGTTCTGCGCCAGCGGCAGCGACCACGACCGAAGGAGCCGATCAGCATGGAGAACTACGACGACACCGACGTCTGCCAGCCGGTTCCCGAGCCCGCGCCGGTCTGCGCTCCCGCGCCTGCTCCGCTGCCCCCGTTCGAGCCGCCCGCGCCCGCCGCGCCGGCGCCGGCGCCCGAGATGACCTTCCCGGCCGAGCCGCCCGCGCCCGTCCCGGCAGCGCCGGCCGCGCCGCCCGCCCCCGTCTTCGAAGCCCCCGCGCCAGCTCCGCAGCCCGTCGCCGCGGCACCCGTCAGCGCGGGCACGCTGCTGGGACCGTCGAGCGTCGGCGGCGACACGGCCGACGGCAGTTGGGTCGGCGGTGCGCCGGACCTCAGCGGCAGCGCGACCGTCGGCGGCGGCGCCGCCGACCTCAGCGCGAGCGGGTTCGTCGGCGGCAGCCCCGACCTCGGGGCGAGCACGACCCTCGGCGGCACAAGTGACCTCGGCATGACCTGGGTCGACGCGAACGGCAACGCCGTCGAGGCACCCCAGATCCCGGTCGTGCCGGGTCCGTTCAACGCCGCCGCCGCGAGCATCGTCGACGCCAACAACGCGGCGATCGTCGGCGGCTGGCTCGGCGGCGGCGCCGATCCGTACCCCGCCTTCTGGACGCCGGGCTTCGACAGCGACAGGGACGGCGTGCCCAACGAGCGCGACGCCGCCCCGCGCGACCGCTTCAGGCGCTGATCTGGCACGTGCGCTCCCGGCGAGGTGGCTAGCGTTGTCGGGGTCGCAGATCTGATCTCCAACGCGGGAGCGCGAACATGACGAAGGCCGATGGTGGAGGCAACGGCGGCGCGCGGCCGACCGCCGGGCGCGCCCAGGACGCCATCGCGCTGCTGGAGCCCGTGCTCGCCGACCGCGAGAAGACGCTCGGCGCCGAGCACCCCGACACGCTCGCCAGCCGCGGCAACCTCGCCAACGCCTACCAGGCCGCCGGTCGCCTCGACGACGCGATCGCGATCTACGAGCCGCTGCTCGCCGACCGCGAGCGGATCTTCGGCGCCGAGCATCCCAACACGATCCGCACCCGCGGCAGCCTCGCCGGCGCCTATGAGGCGGCCGGCCGCGCCGGCGACGCGATCGCGCTGCTCGAGCAGATGCTCGCCGCCAGCGAGCGCGTCCTCGGCGCCGAGCACCCGAACACGCTCGCGAGCCGCTACAACCTCGCCGGTGCGCTGCAGTCGGCCGGCCGCGTGCCGGAGGCGGTCGCGATCCTCGAGCCGCTCGTCGCCGACCTCGATCGGATCCTCGGCGCCGACCATCCGAACACGCTCAACACGCGCACGAAGCTCGCCGGCGCCTACCACGCCGCCGGCTCCAGCCACGACGCGATCGCGATCTACGAGCCGCTGCTCGCCGACCGCGAGCGGACGCTGGGCGCCGAGGATCCCGACACGCTCGCCAGCCGCGGCAACCTCGCAAACGCCTACCAGGCGGCCGGGCGCATCCGCGATGCGATCGCGATCTACGAGCCGCTGCTCGCCGACCTCGAGCGGATCCTCGGCCCCGAGCACCCGCACACGCTGAGCACCCGCGGCAACCTCGCCAACGCGTTGCAGGCCGCCGGCCGCACGCGTGATCCGATCGAGATCCTCGCGGCGCTGCTCGCCGACAACGAGCGGACGCTCGGCGCCGAGCATTCCAGCACGCTGAGCACCCGCAGCAACCTCGCCAACGCCTACCAGGACGCCGGCCGGATGCAGGACGCGATCGACATCCTCGAGCCGCTGCTGCCCGATCTCGAGCGGATCCTCGGCGGCCAGCACGCCAACACCCTGCGCGCCCGCGGCAACCTGGCCAACGCCTACCGCGTGCTCGGCCGAACCGACGACGCGATCGCGATCTACGAGCCGCTGCTCGCCGACCATCAGCGCACGCTCGGCGCCCAGCACCCCGACACGCTCGCCAGCCGCGGCAACCTCGCCAACAGCTACCAGACCGCCGGCCGCACGGGCGACGCGATCACGATCCTCGAGGCGCTGCTCGCGGACCTCGAACGCGCGCTCGGCGGCGAGCACCCCGACACGCTCGGCTGTCGCGGCAACCTCGCCAACGCCTACCAGGACGCCGGCCGCGCCCAGGACGCGATCAAGATCTTCGAGCCGCTGCTGGCCGACCTGCACCGCGTCCTCGGCGGCGAGCACCCCGATACGCTCGGCAGCGGCGCGAGCCTCGCCAACGCCTACCAGGCCGCCGGCCTCTCGCAGGACGCGATCGCGATCTTCGAGCCGCTGCTGGCCGACCTCGAGCGCGTCCTCGGCGGCGAGCACCCCGACACGCTCGCGGCCAAGGGCAGCCTCGCCAACGCCTACCAGGCGATCGCTCGCCTCGACGACGCGATCGCGCTGCTCGAGCCGCTGCTCGCCGATCGCCGGCGGATCCTCGGCGCCGAACACCCGAACACGCTGAGCACCCGTGGCAACCTCGCCAACGCCTACCTGGCCGCCGGGCGCCACGACGACGCCGTCGCGATCCTCCAGGCGCTGCTCGCCGACCTCGAGCGGATGTTCGGCCCCGAGCACCCCAACGTCGTCAGCACCGGCAAGAACCTCGCCAACGCGCGCGCGTCGGCGGCCGCCGGCGGCGGCGGCGAAGTCCTCGGCGACTGGGACTGACCTCGCGCCGCCGCCTCAGGTGGCGCTGTAGCCGTGCATCTGATCGCCCTGGGCGGCGTGGATGCTGGCGTTGAAGGAGATGATGATCCGCTCCTTGTCGCCGTCGTAGGGCATCGCCTGGTGGGCGAGCCAGGACGGAAACAGCAGCAGCTGGCCCGCGAGCGGTTCGATGTCCTCGTGCGGCGGCTGCAGGTACGCGTTGCCGACATCGACGAAGGCGCCGCCGAGCGCCTGGAAATGGGGGCCGTAGAGCCGCGTCACGCCGTTGGCCTGGCCGTACACCGGATGGCGCACGCGCTGCTCGGGCTCGTCGATCTGGACGATGTACGCCGACGACCACGAGCAGTTGCCGTGCGTGTGGACGTCGTGGAACGCGCCGCCGCGACTGCACTGAAACCACATGCCCTCGATACCGACCTTGAGCTCCAGGTCGCGTCCGGCCCAGGCCTCGCGGTTGGCGTGCTTGGCCGTCTGGCCGAGGCTGTCGACGAGGAAGCGGACGAAGTCCTGCCACTCGGGGACCTTGACGCGGTGCAGGAGGTCGTCGTCGCTGGCGAAGAACAGCCCGCGCTGCTCGCCGCGCTTGCGCTCCTGCGCGGCCCGCCCCTCCTCGAAGACGCGGACGAGCAGGGGGTTGAGCGTGGCGGCGTCGGCGTAGCGATGCAGGCCGATCGGCGTCGGCCACAGCTCGTGATCTCCGCCACCCAACGTCATCTGTGCGCTCCTCCCGTCGCCTGTCGCGGCGATCGTAGCGAAGCACCTCGGCGCCGACAGCAGCCGCGATCGGTCGGCGGCGGCTCGCTCGGCGCGGGACGCGAGTCGCCATCCGCAGGGGGGAGAGGGGACCGGCCGCTCGCCCTTCGCGCCTTTGAACCGACCGACGGCGGGCTCTTCCCAAGGCGTCCGTCGATGTGCGCGCGCGTAACTCCTCAACAACGAGCGCGAATCCCTGACAGGATCTCGCGATGGCATCAGCCGAGACGACGCCCGGTCGCCACACGGGGTGGGTCGGTCATGCCGGCGCCAGCACGTTCGGCGCGGTCGCCGACGCGCCGATCGGCTTCGGTGACATGAAGCGCAAGGAGGACGCGCGCTTCATCCGTGGCCTCGGTGACTTCTGCGACGACGTGCGGCTGCCCGGCATGCTGTACAGCGCGATCCTGCGCTCGCCATACGCTCACGCGCGGATCAAGTCGATCGACACGTCGGCCGCGCTGGCGCAGCCGAAGGTCGTGGCG
Organism: uncultured Solirubrobacteraceae bacterium; assembly: GCA_963756465.1. Classification (GTDB taxonomy): domain Bacteria; phylum Actinomycetota; class Thermoleophilia; order Solirubrobacterales; family Solirubrobacteraceae; genus CADCVQ01. Next base: position 1,515,079 of record CAVWNK010000003.1, on the reverse strand, counting down.
GTGGTCATCGCCAAAGATCTCGAGGCGCTGGGCCTGGCCTGGATGCCGACGATCTCCTACGACACGCAGGCCGTGCTCGCGGGCGACAAGGTGCGCTTTCACCTGCAGGAGGTCGCGTTCGTCATCGCCCTCGACGCCTACAGCGCCCAGGACGCGCTGCAGTTCATCGAGGTCGAGTACGAGCAGCTGCCGGCGATCGTCAACTGCCACCGTGCGCTGGACCCCGACGCGCCGGTGATCCGCGACGACAAGGTCGGCCAGGAGGACAACCTCGCCAGCCCACTGTGGGAGGCAGGCGACAAGGCGTTGTGTGACCGCGTGTTCGCCGAAGCCGACACGACGGTCACGCGCGAGATCGTGCATCCGCGCGTGCATCCGTGCCCGATGGAGACGTGCGGGATGGTCGCCGACATGAACCCGGCGACCGGTCAGCTGAACATCTACAACGGCAACCAGGCGCCGCACGCGCACCGCACCGTGTACGCGCAGGTGGCCGGGCTCGCGGAGCAGAACATCCGCATGCTCTGCAACGACATCGGCGGCGGCTTTGGCAACAAGGTGCCGATCTACCCGGGCTACGTCTGCGCGATCGCGGGTTCGATCATCACGGGCGCGCCGATCAAGTGGATCGAGAACCGGGCCGAGAACCTTGCCAGCTCGGGGTTCGCGCGCGATTACACGAGCCGTGCCGAGATCTGCGCGAAGGACGGGCGGATCACGGGGCTGCGCGTCAACGCCGTCGCCGATCACGGCGCGTTCGACTCGACCGCGCAGCCGACGCGGTTCCCGGCCGGGTTCTTCCACATCGTCACCGGCTCGTACGACCTGCAGGCGGCGTACTGCCAGGTCAAGGCCGTCTACACGAACAAGGCGCCCGGCGGCGTCGCCTACCGCTGCTCGTTCCGCATCGCCGAGGCCGTCTACGTCGTCGAGCGGATGGTCGACGCGCTCGCGATGGAGACGGGCGTCGACCCGGTGTCGCTGCGGATGCGCAGCTTCATCCGCTCCGACCAGTTCCCCTACGAGACGGCGACCGGCTGGGTCTATGACTCGGGCGATTACCACAAGGCGATGAAGCTCGCGATGCAGATCGCCGACTACGACGGCCTGCGCCGCGAGCAGCGCGAGAAGCTCGCCAAGGGCGAGATGATGGGGATCGGCATCGCGTTCTTCACCGAGGGCGTCGGCGCCGGCCCGCGGCGCCACATGGACATCCTCGGCCTGGCGATGAACGACGGCGCCGAGCTGCGCGTGCACCCGTCCGGCAAGGCCGTCATCAGCATCTCCGCCCAGACGAGCGGACAGGGCCATGAGACGACGTTCGCGCAGATCGTCGCCGAGGAGCTCGGCATCAACCCCAACGACATCACCGTCCGCCACGGCGACAGCGACAAGACGCCCTACGGTCTGGGCACCTACGGCAGCCGCTCGATCCCGGTCTCCGGCGGTGCCGTCGCCGTCGTGTCGCGCAGGGTGCGCGACAGGGCGCGCCAGTTCGCGGCGCTGATGCTCGAGACCCGCGCCGAGGACCTGGCCTGGGAGAAGGGCCGTTGGTATATCAAGGGCGACCCCGACCGTGGCGCGCCGATCGAGGCGATCGCCGAGTACGCCTACAGCGCCACCGACCTGCCCGAGGACCTCGAGGGCGGCCTCGACGCCGAGGCCGTCTACGACCCGCCCAACCTCACCTACCCGTTCGGGGCGTACATCTCGGTCGTCGACATCGATCCCGGCACGGGCCGCGTCCACGTGCGCCGCTTCATCGCGGTCGACGACTGCGGCGTGCGGATCAACCCGACGATCGTCGACGGCCAGATCAGCGGCGGCCTCGCCGAGGGCATCGGCCAGGCGCTCTCGCAGGTCATCTCGTTCGACGAGCAGGGCAAGTGCCTCAACGCGTCGCTGTCGGAGTACCTGCTGCCGACCGCCCTGGAGTGCCCGCAGCAGGGGTTCGAGCTCGGCTCGACGGTCACGCCCTGCCCGCACCATCCGATCGGCGCCAAGGGCATCGGCGAGTCGCCGGGGGTCGGTTCAGCGCCGTGCGTCGCCAACGCCGTCATCGACGCGCTGTTCCACGCCAAGGGCATCGTCGAGATCGACATTCCCTGCACGCCGAGCCGCGTCTGGGCGGCGATCGGCCGCTGAGGCGCAGCGGCCGCCGCGACGGCCCGCGAGCGTACGGGCGCGGTGCGTCCTAACGAAGCCTGCGCGGCGTCGCCGCACCCGGCTGGAGGTCGTCAGGCGTGACGGCACGCTCGTGCATCGCACGCGCGATCAGGCCGCTACGCTGATCGACGTCGCCGGACAGGCCGGCCTGCTCGCACAGGTCCGCGAGGGCCTCCACGATCACCGTCACGTCGCACTCGAGCGTGTGGGCGATGTCGGCGTCGTCGGGCGAGACCGGGAGCGCGTGCCCCGCCAGCCAGGGGCGCGCCAGCGCAACGAGGATCTCGCGCTGGATCGGGCTGGGATCGAGCAGGCGCGGCTCGGCGGGCTCGTCGCGCGTCGCTCCGTCGGGGCCGGGGCTGGGCAGATGAACCGACAGCACGGTCTCGCCGACGCGGAAGCAGGCGCCGTCCGCGAGGATCGTCTCGCCCGGAATCCGCGTGTCGCCGATGAACGTCCCGTTGTGCGAGGCGGCGTCCTCGATCGACCACCAGCCGGCAGCGAAGACGAGCTGCGCGTGGCGGCGCGACACGAGCGGATCGCTCTGGATGCGCACCGGGCAGGCGTCGGTGCGACCGATCTCGACGGGCGAGGCGGACGGCGCCAGCGAGAGCGCGCTGAAGCGCGTGCCGTCGCGGTAGCGCACGTACGCACGGCCTTCGGCGCGGACCTCGTTCTCGAGCTCGAGCTCGTGCGTGTCGCGGGCGATCGGCGGACCATCCTGGCTCTCAACGGGGCTCGTCGGCATGCGCTGAGACTAGCCCGCGGGGCGCGGCGGACCGGCGCGGGGCGCGACTCTGCCACGCTGTAGCCGTGCGCTTTGGCAGAGATCGCTCGCGCGGCGCCACGTCGCGACGGCGGCTGGGCCCGACGCTCGGCGTCAACGACATCGCGATCGATCTCGGGACGGCGAACACGCTGGTGTACGTCGCCGGGCGGGGGATCGTCATCGCCGAGCCCTCCGTCGTCGCGATCGACACCGACAGCGGGCAGGTCCACGCCGTCGGTGCGGACGCCGAGCGGATGATCGGGCGCACGCCGGCGACGATCTCGGCGGTCAGGCCGCTGCGCCACGGGGTGATCGCCGACTTCGAGGTCACCGAGCGGATGCTGCGCCACTTCATCGCGCGCGTGCTGGACCGGCGCTGGGCGCATCCGCGCCTGATCGTCTGTGCGCCGTCGGGCGTGACCGAGGTCGAGCAGCGCGCCGTCGAACAGGCGGCGCTGGCGGCGGGCGCGCGGCGCGTGCAGCTGATCGAGGAGCCTATCGCCGCGGCGATCGGGGCCGGCATCGCGATCGAGGAGCCGGTCGGGCGGATGGTCGTCGACGTCGGCGGCGGCACCAGCGAGGTGGCGGTGATCTCGCTCGGCGGGATCGTCGTGTCGCGCTCGATTCGCGTCGGCGGCTATGAGATGGATGACGCCCTCAGCCACTACATGCGCGGTGCTCATCAGCTCGCGATCGGCTCGCGCAGCGCGGAGGCGATCAAGCTCGCGATCGGCTCGGCGCACCCGCTCGCGCAGGAGACGACGTTCGCGGTGCGCGGCCGTCACCTCGTCAGCGGCCTGCCGACCGAGGTGCTGCTGCACAGCGAGGAGGTGCGCGAGGCGCTACGAGCGCCGTTGAAGGAGATCCTCGCCGCGATCACCCAGACGCTCGAGGAGACGCCGCCGGAGCTGGCGAGCGACATCGACCGCCACGGCATCCTGCTCGCCGGGGGCGGCACGATGCTGCGCGGGCTGGGCGACCTCGTCGAGAGCGAGACCGAGATCGCGACCAACGTCGTCGATAGCGCGCTGACGTGCGTCGCGATCGGCTCGGGACTCGCGCTGGAGCACTACGACCGGCTGCAGGGGAGCGCCACGGCCCGGCGCGCCAGGGCGAGCAGGGCGGCGACGGCACCCTGAGCTCCAGCGCCGATCCGAACGTCGTCACGAGACCGTTCTTGATCGTCCCGAGCAGACCGTCGATCCTGCCGCGATGCCCTGTCGCCGCCATCGTCGTCGCCGCGCACGACCGTCGACGCTCGCGGTCACGCTGGTCGTTGCTGCGCTGACGCCGCTTGCCGGCTGCGGGGACGGCGGTGCCTCCGACCCGTCCGCGACGGAGCGATCCGCCGCCCAGCGGACGGCCCTCGTCCGCGCCGACGCGATCGTCGCCGCCGTCGGCGACTGGGCGCGCGCGTCGACCCTGGCCGACGCCCAGGCGGCCGCCGCACGGGCACGAGGTTTGATCACCGGGCCCGAGGTCGGCGCGTTCCCGGCCAGCGCCAGCGCCGCGCCCGCGCCCGCGGGCGTCGGGCTGCTTCCCTCAGACGACGGCACTGCCGGCCTCGCGTCGGCGCTGGCCCGCGGCTGCGTCGAACGCGACGTACTCGGAGGCGGCTGGACGCAGCCGCGCGCGCGCTGGCGCGCGCTCGCGGTACGCATCGAGGCGTGGCACCCGGACGACAACACCTTCCCGCAGCTGCCCAGTCACGCCCAGCGCGTCGTCGGATGGGCGACGCTCGCGCTCGGCGCCGAGTCGCTCGCCGAGGCCGGCGAGTACTCCGGCCACGCGGCCGTCCACGCACGCGTCGTCCGCGACGCCCTGCGCGATCCCGGCGCCGAGCCCTGCCCAGGCTGACGGTCGCCACCGGCGCGGGCCGCGCGGCCGCGGATCGCGATCTCCGACGCGCTCGTCCACGGCGGCGCGGAGCTATCGGCCACAATCCCGCTCGATGCCCGCTGACCCATCATCCGCACCCGACTCCGGACCCCCGTGGCGGGCTCGCGTCCGTGACGCTTGCGCGTTCTGCGCGCGCCCGCGCAACCTGCGCCGCACGGTGCGGATCGCGCTCGTCGTCGGCGTCGTGCTGACGGCGATCAACCAGGGCGCCGTCATCGCCGGCGGTGACGCGACGACGCTGACGTGGGTCCGCTGCGGGCTGAACTTCGTCGTGCCGTTCCTCGTCTCCAACGCCGGTCTGCTGAGCGGACGGGCCTGATCGGCGCGCACGCGGACGCGGGCCGCGCGGTGGCCCGATCAGCCGCCGTCGCGCTCGAGGATCGCCTTCAGCCGTCGCAGGTCCTTGGCGTTGGCACGGCGCATCGCCGCGCCCAGCATCGGTGCGGCGAGCTTGCCGAAGCCGCTGGGTTCGCCGCTGTTTCGCAGCAGCATGCGCGTCCCGGCGGCGGGGGTGTCGTGCCAGACGTAGGTCGTCTGCATCGGAAACGGCCCTTCGGCGGTACGCATCACGAAGCGCTCGCCTGGAGCGTGCTCGATCACCTCGTAGGTGTACTCCAGGCGGCGCCCGAGGAACTGCGCGACGAACGCGACCCGCGACCCGACGGCGAGCGGCGGATCGGAGCGCCAGTGGACCGCGCCGATGTTCTCATACCACGCCGTCGCGTTGTCCGGATCGCAGGCGTAGGCCGCGACCTCAGCGCGCGGGCGATCGATCTCGATCGTGCTCGTCACGTCGACAGGCATGCGTGTGACGGTAGCTGCCGGCCGGTCAGCGCGCAGGTTGCGAGGCACGCTGGAACAGCGCCGGTCCGGTGCCGGTCTCGGCGTAGGACTTCAGCCGCAACATGAGCTGGCCCCACGTCATCGCGGCCGAGGCCATGAGCGGGCCGTCGTCGGCCCAGCCGTCGTGGCTGAATGCGACGATCGTGCCGGCGCCGCCGGCGCCGGGGCTCAGCGTCCACGCGATCACGGTGTCGGTCCAATGTGGCGGGAAGGCTCCGACCGAGGTCCAGCGGACGCTGTCGGCGCCGACGTCGTCGACGCGCAGCTCGAAGCGCAGCGGCGCGACCGGGAAGCCGAGGCTCATCGTCGCGCCGGCGCCGCCGTCGAAGACGACGTCGTCGGTCCACCAGCCCTCGATGCCGGCCTGGCTGTCGAGTGCGGCGCGGACGGTGTCGGCGGGAGCATCAGCGTCGAATTGGAAGACGATGCGGGGCATGGCGTCCTTTCGGGTCGGCTGGAACACAACAAGCGTAAGTCAATGCTTACGTTAGCGTATACTGTCACAACGAGATGGAGGACGCAGCGTTCAAAGCCCTCGCCGAACCGCGCCGCCGTGCGATCCTCGAGCTCGTGCTCGACAGCGAACTGCAGGCCGGCGAGATCGCGGCGCGCTTCGACGTGTCGCGGCCGGCGATCTCCCAGCACCTCACCGTCCTCAAGGGCGCGGGCCTCGTCGTCGAGCGCCGCGAGGGCACGCGGCGGCTGTACCGCGCCGACCCCGATGGGCTGATCGGCCTCAAGCGCTTCGTCGACCGCTTCTGGGCGACGGGCCTGGCGCGCCTGAAGGATGCCGCCGAGCGCGAGGCCGGCGAGTAGCGATGGCGGTCGTCGACGATCGCGTCGAGCACGAGCTGTACGTCGATGCGCCGCCCGAGCTCGTGTTCGCGATGTTCACCGAGCCCGAGCGCTACGTGCAGTGGATGGGGGAGCAGGCGACCCTCGACCCGCGACCCGGCGGGACCTACCGCGTCGTCGTCAACGATCACGCCACGGTCGCCGGTACGTACACCGTCGTCGAGCCGCATCACCGCGTCGAGTTCACGTGGGGGTTCGAGGGCAGCCCGGACAGCCCGCCCGGCAGCAGCCTCGTCAGCGTCACGCTGACGCCGCACGAACGCGGGACCCGCCTGCGGCTCGTCCACAGCGGCCTCGAGCACCCCGCGCTCGGCCCGCACGACCGCGGCTGGACCGACCACCTCGAACGGCTCGTGCTCGTCGCCTGACAGCGCTGGCACCGCGGCGCTGCACCGTCGGCGCCGCCGCCGGGTCTGAGTGGGCATGATCAACGACGTGATCTCGACCACGCCCGTGCGGACCGCCGGCAACCGCGTCATCCAGGGAGTGCTGTTCGTCGCCGGCGCGGGGCTGCTGGAGTTCTCGGCCGGCGCCGACCGGATCGCGTTTCACTGGACGCCGCTGATCATCGGCGCGATCTACCTGCTGGCCGCGGTCATCGACGGGCCCCGTGGCGGCTACTGGGCGACCGCGCTCGCGCTCACGGGCTGGGGTCTGGCGGTCGCCTACAGCGGCGCGGTTCGCCCGCCGGACGTCGAGATCGCCGGCGTGTACCTCGCGGGCGTCGGCCTCGCCGGACTGGCCGCGGCGCTGCTGCGGGCGCGCGGCTTCGTCATCAGCGAGGCCGGGCTGGCGCTGACCGTCGTCGGCGCCGGCCTGATCCTGGCGCTGAGCCCGCGCGCGGACGCGCTCGTCGACGCCACGACGTACGCGATCGCGATCGCCGTCGTCGGCGCCCTGAACGCTGCCGGCGGCGCCTGGCAGCTGGCTGGCGGCCGGCCGTCCGCCGAGTCCGCCGGGTCCGCCGAGTCGCGTTGACGGGGCTACGACGAGAGCGGCCCGCGGCGGCCGCCACGACATGGGATGCGCTCGCCGCTCGCTACCGCGCCCAGGAGCGTCTCGAGAACCGCGCGGTCGACGTCGCGCTGGCGCTGGCTGCGCCCGAACCGCATGAGCGGCTCGTCGATCTGGCGACCGGGACGGGCCTGTTGCTGCGGCGCCTCGCCGCCCGGCCGGCGCGACCGCGGGAAGCGATCGGCGTCGACCGCTCGGCCGGCATGCTCGCGCGCGTCGGTGATCTGCCGCCAGGCTGGTCGACGGTGCTCGGCGACGCACGGCGCGTCGGGCTGCCGACCGGCAGCGCGGACGTCGTGACGTGCTCGTATCTGCTGCATCTGCTCGACGGCGCGGAGCGCGCGGACGTGATCGCCGAGGCGAAGCGGCTGCTGGCAGCAAGCAGCGCCTCCCGTCTGGTCACGGTGACCGTCTGGGCGGACCGCTCGCGCGCCCGCGGCCGCCTGATCTCGCGGGCGCTGCGCGCGGCTGCGCGGGCGCGACCGACGGCCTGGGGCGGCCTGCATCCGTTCGACCCGTCCGCGGACCTCGCGGCGGCCGGGTTCGTCGTCACCCGGCGCGCGGTCCTGCCGCGCCGCGGTTACCCCTCGCTCGTGCTCGCCGCCGTGCTCGCGTCGCCCGCGGTCGCGATCGACCAGGCACGCAAAGGAGCGTCCTGACGGTCAGCGAACAGCGTGGGGTGGAGGTCTCGGCATGACCGGCGGTTGGGGTGAGCGGCGCGGCGGGCGCGCGCTGCGCCGCATCGCCGTCGCCGGCGTCGCGGTCGCTGCCGTATGGCTGATCGTCGTCGTGGGTGTGCGCGCCGCCTACGCAGACCGGGTTCTGCCGGGGACCGTCATGGGGGGCGTCGACCTCGCGGGCCGGTCGCCGGCGGCGACGCGTGGCGCGCTGTCGCCGCTGTTCGCGCGCGATCGGACGTTGACGCTGAGCGCCGCCGGACAGCGCTACGTGCTGAGCGCCGGGCAGCTCGGCTACGGCTTCGACGCCGCCACGAGCGCGCGGCGGGCGTTTCGCGCCGGGCGCGACGGTCCGCTCGGCGGCATCTGGTCGACGGTCGCCGGATTCGTCAGGCCGCGCCGGCTCGAGCCGGTCGTGCGCCTGGATCGTCGCCTGCTGAGCGCTCGGATCGCGGCGATCGCCGGCGACGTCGACCGCGCCGCCCTGCGCGGCGAGCTGATCGCCGACGACGACGCTGCCGGAGGTGTTCGCGTCGTCGCGCCGCGCTCGGCGCGCAGGCTCGACCGCGCCGCCGCCGTCGAGCGGGTCCTCACGACGCTGCGCGACCCGCGTCGGCACTCGGTCACGCTCCCCGTCGCCGTCCAGCGGACCGCGACGCCCGCCGAGGTGCGGGCCGTCGCGCGCCGCGCACGTGCCTACCTGCGCACGCCGCTGCGGCTGCGCGTCGAGGCCAGGACGCTGACGCCGAGCATGCGCCGGGTGGTCGGGATCCTCGCGCTCGAGCCCGCCGCGGCGGGAGCCCGCGGTCTACGGGTCGGCGTCGACGACCCAGCGCTGGCGCGGTTCGTCGACGCGCTGGCGGCCGACCTGGACCGCGAGCCGCGCGACGCGCGGGTTCGGGCGCCCGCCCGTCCCACGGACGTCGTCGACGGCCAGGGCGACCTGCGCTCGCGCCCGCGCAGCGCCGAGATCGCCGTCGCTGAGAGCCGCCCGGGGCGCCGTCTGCAGCGCGCGGCGTCGGCGTCGGCGATCGCCGACGCCGTCCGCGGCGGCGCTCATGAGGCCGCGCTCGCGTTCACGCGGGCGCCCGCGCGGCTGCCGACCGCCGCCGCGCGCAGGATCACGTCGCTGCTGGGCACGTTCACGACGCGCTACGCGTGCTGTCAGCCGCGCGTGACGAACATCGGGCTGATCGCCAAGGAGGTCGACGGCACCGTCGTCATGCCCGGTGAGCGCTTCTCGCTGAACGCGTCCACCGGCGAGCGCACGAGCGCGGCGGGATACGTCCCGGCGCCATACATCGCCGACGGCAAGATCGTCCCGTCGATCGGCGGCGGCGTCTCGCAGTTCTCGACGACGCTCTACAACGCCGCCTACCTCGCCGGACTGCAGATCGACACGCACCGGCCGCACAGCTTCTACATCGACCGCTATCCGCCCGGCCGCGAGGCGACGCTGAACTTCCCCGACATCGACATGGCGTGGACCAACGACACCGCCGCGCCGGTGCTGATCCGTGCGACGACGGACGCGACATCGGTCGTCGCGACCATCTACGGAGCCGACCACGGGCGGCGCGTGCGCGTGCAGACCGGTGCGCGCAGGCCGGTCGCCGACGGTGCCTTCCAGATCACCGTCACGCGCGTCCTGCGCTACCGCGACGGCAAGAGCGAGCGCCAGCCGTTCACGACGCGCTATGACCGTCCGCCGCCACCGGAGTAGCAGGCGCCCGGCAGCGGCATGCTCGATCCCTGCCTGGGCACTGCGCTCCAGCGCATCCGTCGACTGGCGACGTTTGACGGCTCAGCCGTCAGAAAACGCCACTCGATCGAAACGCATACGTGGACGTATGCGTTAGTGTAGACGCATGGCTGCGACGACCACCGTACGCGTTCGTCCCGACACACGCGAAGCGATCGCTCGGCTCAGCGAGCGGCGGGGCGTCGCCACTGCCGACCTGTTGGGCGAGCTCGTCGCCGCTGCCGAAGAGGACGAGCTGCTGGCGGGAATGAACGAGGACTTTGACCGCGTGAAGGCCCACGAGTCGGACTGGGACCGGCTCGTGGAGGAGCGGTCTGCCTGGGAGCAAACGCTTCTTGACGGGCTGACCTAGGCGTGACCGAGGCTCGCCAGGGCGAGGTCTGGTTCGTCGACCTTGACCCGACCCGCGGTCGCGAGCAAGCTGGCCGTCGTCCCGCGGTCGCGGTGTCGGTCGACCAGCTCGGTCGTGGCTCCAGCGAGCTCGTGATCATGGTTCCACTCACCCGCACCGATCACGGGCAGCGGCTACACGTTCCCGTCGACCCGCCCAACGGCGGGGTTCGCGAACGCTCCTACGCCATGCCGGAGATGGTGCGGTCCGTTTCGCGCGACCGCCTCGTCGAACGCTGGGGAACGCTCGATGACCGTACGCTCGTCGAGATCGCGCGGCGCGTTCGCCTGCTCGTGCGAGACCCCTGAGACCGGAACGCATCGCTGGAAGCAGTCGTCGTGTCGGACGTCATGGGAGTTTTGTGTGGTCCGTGGCCTGATGTCGGGTTGGGTCCCAGGCGTCGACGGTTGGCTACGGTTGCGCGCGTGGAGTTGCAGCAGCGCATCGCCGATCGGAGGGGTGAGTTCTTGGTCTTCGCGGTGACGCCACCGAGGCTGACGACCGGACCGGAGCAGACCAGGCAGATCGCTGAGGTCACACTCGCGCGACTCCGGTCGGTGGGGATCGACGGCCTCGTTCTCTACGACATCGATGACGAGAGCGACCGCAATCCGAGCGAGCGCCCGTTCCCGTTTTTGCCCACGATGGACCCGGCCGACTACCTCGCTCGTGACCTCGTGGGCTTGGACGTGCCTGCCATCGTCTACCGCGCGGTCAGCAAGCACACCGAGGACGGCCTCCGTCGATGGCTCCGCGACCAGGATCCGGCCCGAGCGCTGTCGGTCTTCGTCGGGGCCTCGTCCCGCGAGAAGGCGGTCGCAACCTCGCTGTCGCGGGCATACGAGCTCCGGACCGAAGTCCAGCCGGACCTGACGCTCGGCGCAATCGCGATCCCCGAGCGGCACACGCGCGGGGGCAATGAGCACCTGCGGCTGATCGCAAAACAGGCGGCAGGCTGCTCCTTCTTCGTCACCCAGATCGTCTACGACGTCAACGCTGCGAAGGACCTGGTCTCTGATTATCGCTACGAGTGCGCTGCCCAGAACCTGGAGCCGGTGCCGATCGTCTTCACATTCTCGGTCTGCGGCTCGCTGAAGACGTTGGAGTTCCTGAAGTGGCTCGGTGTCGACGTGCCGCGCTGGATCGCGAACGATCTGCGCCATGCGAACGACACCCTCGACGCGTCCTACGATCAAGCGGTCGCGACCGCGACCGAACTGATCGCCTTTTGCCGGCGCGTCGGCGTTCCGTTCGGGCTGAACATCGAGAGCGTCTCGATACGCAGAGTCGAGATCGAGGCGTCCGTGCGGCTCGCTGCCCGGCTGAGGGCCGAACTCTGCCGCTGAAGGGGCGGACGTCGCGAAGAACGCGGGATGACAATCATGCGATGTAGAACGACGGTCGAATGACCAGTGGTCCAACGCTCGAATTGACATGCACACGCGATGGGTTCATCATTTGCGCATGGGACTCATTCAGATCCGCAACGTGCCAGACGACGTTCACCGGACGTTGAAGGTCCGAGCCGCCGCTGACGGCACGTCGCTCAGTGACTACATCCTGCGTGAGGTCAAGCGGCTCGCGCGAACGCCGACGCCGGCCGAACTCGACGCACGGATCGCCGCCCGTGGGCCGGCGGGGGTGGCGACGAAAGACATCCTCGATGCTCGCGACAGCGGCCGACGCGGGTGAGGTCAGTTGCCGATGCTTCGGTCGTCGTTGCGTTCCTCCTAGGCGAAGGCTCCGACGAAGAGCGCGAGGCCTTGCTGGGCGAGGTTCACGCTCCAGCTTTGGTAGACGTCGAAGTGACGCAAACGCTTCGCGGCCTGCTCCGCGCCGGCAAGATCGACCTCGTCACCGCCGATCTGGGCCGCGCCGAACTCGCCGATCTACTGATTCGCCGACACCCCGACGCAGCGCTCCTGCGACGGGCCTGGGAGCTTCGCGACGTCTGCACGACCTACGACGGCCTGTACGCGGCGCTCGCCGAGGGCCTTGACGCGACACTCATGACGCGCGACGCGCGCCTGGCGCGCGGCCTGGCCGACGCGCCTGCTGTGAAGTGCTCGGTGCGCGTGTCCGCCGGGCGTGACAGCTGAGCCGAACGTGGCACCGACCCTGTACGACGAGCATGCGGTCGAGATCACGCTCGATAACGTGCGTTATGTAGACCCGTAGGTCACGCCGCCGGCGTTCTAGGTCGCCGGCTGCGGTCACATGGCGAAGCGTCTGCGTCGCGGTTCAGCGTTCGGCACGTCGGCGTCGGGTCATCGTGACGCGATCGGTGTCATTCGACCGTCGTTCTGCACGCGGTAGCGCACGGCGTACCGTTGGCGCTATGTCGCCGCCTCGGATCTCGCTGTTCTGGCGCCTGTTCGTGCCGAACGCGACCGTCCTGGGCGTCGCCTGCGTGGTGCTCATCGTCGAGCCCGCCAACGGACGGATTCCGGCGCTCGTCGGCGGCCTGCTGATGATGCTCGGCGTCAACCTGCTGCTGATGCGCCGCGCCGTGACGCCGTTGACACGGCTGACCGCGCTGATGCGGCGCGTCGATCCCTTGCACCCGGGCGAGCGCGTTCCGCTGCTCGGCCCGAGCACGGAGGTCACCGTCCTGGCGGAGGCGTTCAACGACATGCTCGACCGGCTGGAGACCGAGCGGCGCGACAGCGGGCTGCGCGCGCTCAGCGAGCGTGAGGCCGAGCGTCGCCGCCTCGCCGACGAGCTGCACGACCAGATCGGCCAGACGCTGACGGCGACCGCGCTGCAGGTCGGCCGGCTGCTGGATCGCACGCCGTCCGACCTGCGTGACGAGACGCAGGCGGTGCGGCAGACGATCCTCGTCGCGGTCGACGACGTCCGCGCGCTGGCGCGCCAGCTGCGGCCGGAGGCGCTCGACGCGCTCGGGCTCGTGCCGGCGCTGACGAACCTCGTCGAACGGCTGGCGCAGCAGACGGGGATCGCCTTCGAGCGCAGCCTCGAGCGCGATCTGCCGCCGCTCCAGGAGGACGAGGAGCTCGTGATCTACCGCGTCGCCCAGGAGGCGATGACGAACGCGATCAGGCACGCGGCCGCGACGACGATCCGCGTCTCGCTGCGCTCGCGCGACGACACGCTCACGCTCGAGGTCGGCGACGACGGCCGCGGCATCACGCAGGCCACCGGCGACGGCAGCGGGCTGCGAACGATGCGCGAGCGTGCCGTGACGATCGGCGCGCGCCTCGAGGTCGGCGCAGCCCCCGCCGGCGGGACATGCGTGCGCCTCGCCGTCAACAGCCGGCGGCCGTGACCGCGCCGGCCGTCACGCGAGTGCTGCTTGCCGACGACCATGCGATCGTGCGTGCGGGACTGCGGTCGCTGCTCGAGGCCGAGCCGGGCTTCGAGGTCGTCGCGGAGGCCTCCGACGGCGCCGAGGCCGTCCGCGCCGCGCTGTCGGAGGACATCGACCTCGCGATCCTCGACGTCTCGATGCCGCGGCTGACCGGCATCCAGGCCGCCCGTCAGATCGCCGAGCACCGGCCCAACCTGCGCACGCTGATCCTGTCGATGCACGACAACGAGCAGTTCTTCTTCGAGGCGCTGCGAGCCGGAGCCTCGGGCTATGTGCTGAAGACCGCGGCGCACGAGGATCTCGTCGATGCCTGCAAGGCGACGCTGCGCGGCGAGCCGTTTTTGTATCCGAAGGGTGTCGCCGCGCTGATCCGCGAGTTTCTCGAGCGCGGACCCGGCGAGGCGCAGCTCGATCCGCTCTCGCCGCGCGAGACCGAGGTGGTGAAGCTCATCGCCGAGGGGCTGACCGGACGGCAGATCGCCGCCGTGCTGCAGATCAGTGAGAAGACCGTCGAGCGTCACCGCTCCAACGTCCTCGAGAAGCTGGGGCTGCGAGATCGGGTCGCGCTGACGCGCTACGCGATCCGTCGCGGGCTCGTCGAGCCGTAGGCGCTGCGCGCCCGGACAGCGCGGCGCGCGGATCTCACGGCGGCGAGTCTGGACCCGAGCCGACGAAGCGACCGTGGAACAGGCGCATCGCGTCCAGCGCGGACGGGCCGAGCCGCCGGCAGCCCAGCAGGCGTCGCCACGCCGTGACGGCGATCGTGAACCGCATGCGCTCGTTCGGCGCGACGATCGTGCCGCGCGGCACCGCCATCTGCAGTGCGCGCAGCTGCTCGCGCCGCGCCGGCGTGAGGTCGGGCCGATAGCTGATCACGACCACGCCGCGCCGCAGCGCCCCGACGAGCGACGGCGGCGACGGCGCCGAGTCATAGAACCGCGCCGCGGCCGCTGGCGCCGCAGCGCCGGCGACGGGCGGATCGCCCGCGCGCCCGCCCGGTCCGGCATGCAGTTCGCAGCCCGCTCGCTGCGCGGCGATCCGCAGCTCCGTCTGGCGGACGGGCGGAAGCACGACCGCAGCCTCGTCGCCGTCGGGCAGCACGACCAGCGCTGCGCCCGCCACGAGGCCGCCGGCGGCCAGCCAGCCGGCGACGTAGACGGTGAGCGCACGCCGGCGACCGACCCGCGGCGGCGTCTCGCGCGGCGGGCGTCGCCGGTGTCGATCGGTGCGCGGGCTCATCCGGGATCATCCACCCCTACCCGCATCCCCCAGCGGCGCGGCTCGCCCGCGTCAGCGTCAAGACCGCCGCCGCCCGGGACCGCGCTCAGCTGCCCGCGCCCGCCTGCGCGCTCGGCGGCTGCCCGGTCAGCAGCCACGTGCCGTCGTCGCGGCGCACGACCTCACCGCGGCGCACGAGGACGTTCAACGCGCTCGACGCCGTCGGCCTGCGCATGCAGGCGAGATCGGCGAGCAGCGCGTGCGTCAGGCGGATCGGCAGATGCACCCCGTCGGTCGTCACGCGCGCCCAGCGGTCGGCGAGCTGCCACAGCAACAGGTGCAGCCGCAGATCGGCGTGGCGAACGTGGACGATCGCGAGGTTGACGGCGAGCGCGCGCGAGCGCTGGATGCTGCGCGTCAGAAGCTGGGAGATGATGCTCGGCCAGCGGGCGCCGATCGCGCCGAACTGCTCGTCGAGGACCGCGATCGAGGCTCCGCCGAGCGCCGTCCACGTCGCCTCCTCGGCCGGCGATTCGATGTCCTCCCAGGGGCGAAGCACGTCTCCGGGGCCGACGAGCTCCGGGCAGCGGCGGCCGCGCAGCTCGAGCGTTCGGAGCAGAAACCCGTCGACGACGAGCAGCCCGAGCGATCGACTCGACCGAGCGTCGCGCGGTGGCGGCTCCCACGGCCCGGGCTCGACCGACAGCTTCGGCGTTACGACGCGCTGCGTCAGGAACGCGGCGGTCCGCGGATCGAGGTCTGCGACGAGGTCGGGCTCGGCCTTGAAGATCCTGACGACATCGGGTCGTGCGCTGAGCGGTGTCCTCGGTGGGACCTGCGCTGCCCGCGTGCTGACGCGTTGCTCGCTGCTGATATCGGCGGTGACGATCGCTGCCATGACGGCTCGTACGTCCTTCCCTGGTGGGTGCAGACGTTCTAACCGCTCGCGCGCACGCCGACGCTGGGTGGCGCCACCCATAGGGCCGCGTGGCGACACCCATTCGCCCTCGCGGGCGCGATCGTCGGCGGCCGGTAGCCGACCGCTCCGGATCGCCTGTCAACCGGGCGCGTCGACGCCGATGCTGTCGAGCGCGTCACGGAAGCGCTTGCGCGCGCGCTCGTCGAGCTGCGCGCTCAGCGTCTCGACCGTCGACCGTGCCTCGCGCCGCAGCTGCGCGAGGCGCTCGTCGATCTCGTCCTGACGTGCCGCGCGCCCGGCGGACACGTCACGTGACAGATCGGCGCTGGCGCGGCCGATCTCGTCGTTGAACGCCGCGAGGCGCTCGCCGGCGCGGTCGGTGGCGGGCAGATCCTGTGCGCGGCGGCGCAGATCGCCGGCGCGCTCGCCGGCGAGCTCGAGCCGTGCGATCGCCTCGTCCTGTTCGATGCGCCCGCGCGCGAAGTCCTCCACGGTCTGGCTGACGTCGGCCGCCAGATCCTGGCTGGCATCGAGCACGGCCCTGCCCTCCGGCGACAGCGCGTCGCCGGACGAGCCGGTCTGCGTGGCCGTCGTCGGGGCGGGGTCGGTTGCCGTCGCGGTGCCGGCGGCGGGCGTCGTCACCGTCGCCGCCTTGTCGTCGTCGTCGTCGGAGCCGCAGCCCGCGACGCCGAGCAGCGCGGCGGCAGCGATCACGGTGAGGATGCGGGTTCTCATGGCGTGCTGGCTGCCCGCCACGGCCGGCTCCAATCGCGGCCGGTCATCGTGCTGACGGCCGCGTGGACGTCAGGCCGCTGACGGCGCGCGTGTGCGCGCAGCCGGCGCGCGGCGACGTGGCTCGACGCGCGCAGCGAGCGATCGCAGCTCAGCGAGATCTGACGTCGCCGATCGCGGCCAGCGTCTGCGATCAAGGACCTGCGGTCGCCGTGCGGCTCGCGAGCCCGACCCCGCCGCCCCGCGGGGACCAGAGCGCGCGCCACTCCCCCGGCGTTGCCGACGGCGCCGTTCGGCGGGCGCTGAAGTAGCCGAGCTGGTCGATCGCGACCGCCGGCCCGACCGTCGTCCACGCCGACGAGCCGCCCTGCGGTCGCCACTGGATCTCGACGACGTCGGCGGCCCCGTTGGAGAGGAAGCGCAGCTGCCCCCAGAGGTCGAACGCCGGCGGGCCCGGCAGGGCGGCGCCCGTGCTCGTCGCCAGGAACGGCAGCGCGTAGGCGTAGGCCGCCGGCTTCGGGCGGCCGTCGAGGCCGAACAGCCCCGACTGGTACGTCGACCAGTAGGCCTTGGAGCCCTTCTTGTGGCGCTTCAGCGGCGCGACGTCGGCGAGCAGGAACTGCGACTGCGCCGCGACCCGCGGGTTGGCCCACGCCATGTACTCGCCGATCGTGTTGAAGTGCGCCTGGTCGGCGAGCGCAACGCCGGAGTGACGATCGGGCGGACTCGTCTCGAAGCCGAACTCGGTCAGGTACAGGGGCAGGCCTGCCGGCAGGTTGCCGGTCGTCAGCGCGAGCTCGTCGAGCAGCGTCGCGAGCTCGGAGATGTTCGCCATCGTCACCGCGTCGCGTCCACGGTGCCGGCGCGTCGGAGCGAGGTTCTTCGTATACGGATGGTGCGCGTAGCCGGTCGCCCGCAACGCCCCCTTGCGGCGGAAATCCGCGCACCGGCGCAGCCGCGCGGACCTGCCGCCGTAGGGCTTGCCGCTGGGCTTCACGCACAGCAGCTCGCGCAGAAAGCGCTTGGGGTACATCGCCGAGCGCTCGCTGCGCCCGCCGGCGCCCAGCGGCGCGGTCTCGCCCAGCAGGACGACGTCGTTGTCGGCGCGATGTCCGGTCGCGACGAGGCCCTCGTAGCCGAGTTGCGCGAGCTGGCGGAAGATCGCCGGCGCGGCGGCGATCCAGCGACTGCCGCGGCGCTCCCACTGCGGCGACAGCCAGCCCGCCTGGTTGGGCTCGTTCCACAGCGACCACATGCTCACGCGCGGCAGGACGTCGCGGGCGCCGTTCTCGTCGCGGTACGTGCCGTCGAAGCGACGGCCGACGGCCTTGACGAACAGCTTGTAGGCGCCCGCGCGCGGCTTGTAGCTCGCCCGGATCCGCCGCAGCCTGCGCGGCGGCGTGCGGTGCGCCCAGCTCGGTCCCGGCCCGGTCACGTTGAAGTACACGCGCAGGCCGCGCTGCTTGGCGGCCTTGACGAGGTTGTCGTAGCGATCCCAGTTGCGGCGCGGGTACGTCCGCGGGTCGTCGGCGTCGAAGCGCTTGCGCTGGCGCGTGGCGCGCGACCGGGCCCTGCCCTTGAGCTTGCGGATCTCGCGCAGCGTCGGGCGGGCGCCCTCGGCGACGTTGCGCCACAGGACGGTGACGCGAACCGTGTCGACCCCCATCGTCTTCATCTGCGCCAGCGCGCGGGCGGTGACGCTGTCGGACCGGTACAGCAGCAGGTCGTCGTCCATCATGATCGACATCTGCGTCGGGCTCGCCTGCGCGGCGGCCGGGGCCGACAGCGCGGCGATCGCGAGCACGACGGCGAGCAGTCGTCCTGTGAGCGTCATCGTCCTCCTGGTGGGAGCGGGTGTGCCGCCGCGCGAGCAGAGCCGCGGCGTGGCCTGCGCGTTGGGACACGGTCGGCGGCAGCGAGGTGCGGGACGCGGGGGCGCGCGAGGCGATGCGGTCATCGTGCTGACAGTGCGCCGGGCCGCAGATCGCAGCGCACGCCCGCCTGAAACGACGAAGGCCCGCATCCTTGCGGGCCCGTGTCTGAGGGGAGAGAGGTGCTCACGTGCTCTATCGGCAGATGAGCGCCCCGACTGTAGGCCGTTCTTCAGTCGTCGTCCGCCGTCAGCGTGGCCTCGTAGCTCGCGGCGTCGAGCAGCGCCTCGACGTCGCCGAGGTCGCCGGGCTCGAGGCGCACGATCCAGCTGCCGTAGGGGTCGCTGCTGATCAGGCCGGGCGAATTGACGACCGCCTGGTTGATCGCGTTCACCTGGGCGACGAAGGGCATCAGCAGCGCCTTGGACGCGGCGTCACCGCTGATCCTCCCGAGCAGCGCGCCGGGCTTGAAGAGCTCGCCCGGGTAGGGCAGCTCCAGGAAGCTGATCGCGCCCAGCGTGTCGACCGCGTCCTGTGTGATCCCGAGCTCCACGAACTTCTCGCCGGGGCGCACCCAGAGGTGTCTGTCGTTGTAGCGCAGGTCGTCTGGGTGGCTTGCCATCGTCGTTGTCTCCCCCGCATCGATTCTGCCGCCGATCACGGCAACATAGGCCATGCGATCGCGCCCCGGGCAGCCGTGAGCGCCAGCTTGTGGCGGCGCGCGTCTCATACCTGGATCGATCCGACCGGCCTCAGAGCATGCGAGCGCTACCGCGCCGAGGCCGAGCGCGCAGCGCGGCGACCGGCCTCACCGAGGAAGCGCAGCCTGCGCAGCAGGTAGGGCGCGAGCGACTCGGAGTAGGCGAGCGTGATGTGCCCGACGTGATCGCGGTAGACGAGCACGCCGCCGATGACCGGATAGCAGTACGCCCGGCCACAGAAGAAGCTCGTCAGGTCGACGAACGCGTAGCGCCGGGAGCGCGGCTGCCTGGCCGCCGCGACCGTCGCGTCCTTCAGGACCGCGTCCTTACGCGGCACCTTGCAGGCGATGCCCGGCCGCTGCGTGCCGGCGGCGATCGCGTCGCGCAAGCAGGCGGCCGTCGTCTTCGTCGTCTTCGGCGTGTCGTGGATCGCGATCACCCGCTCGACGGTCCTCGGCAGCGCGCGCCAGGCACGCCGGAAGCCCGCCGACTTGATCTCGAGCTCCGTCTTGCCGGCCGGAATCTCGAGCTCCAGCGGGGCGTACTGCGAGATGTACATCGTCGTCACCTCGGGATGACGGCGAAACCACTTCTGAACCCCCCGGTACCACGGTTCGCAGAACGCGCGGAAGTCCGCGGGGAGATACCTGCGGGCGTCGGAGAACGGGCACCCTGAAATCGTCAGCGAGTATCCGTGCCAGCCCTGTCGCTTCGCGACGACATCCAGCGCCGAGCGCCATTGCAGCGCGTGGCTGTCACCGACCAGCGCGATCTGCTTGGAGGCCCGCGACCGCGCGGCGCCGAATGTGCAGACCGGCTCGGGCTGCTCGTCGGTGAGCCTGCAGGGCGAGGCCGTCACGTCGTCGGCCGTCTTCAGCGGGGGCGTGACCGAGCGCGTCGGGTTGAAGCACGGGTTCTTCGCGTCGCGCGCGGCGGCGCCGACACACCTCGGCTTGGCTGCGGCGCTGGCGGCAGCGGTGACGCACAGCGCAACGACCACAAGCGCGAGGGCGAGGCTGAGGGCCGGGCCGGCGACTGACCCCAGGTGATCTCGCTGCATGGACACGGCGCGAGATGGTGCCAGATGGCGCGGTCGCAGTCGTCGGTGGCGACCTCGGCGCCGGCGCGCCGCAGCTCGCGCGAGCTGCCGAGCACCCAGGACGAGGCCTGCGGCAGGCAGGTCGAGTGCTGGCACGGTTGTCGGCGCGCACCCACGCCTGGATGATGGGCGCGTGAGACGGATCGCTCCATGGGCTTTCGTGATCGTCATCGCGATGCTCCTGGGCACGGCGGCCATCTTCGACTCCCTGAACTCCGAGGACCTCGAGTCGCTCTGGGTCGACGCCTTCTACATCCTGGCGGTGGTCATGGCGGCGGGCGTCGGCTTCGTGCTGGCGACGCGCCGCGCCGAGAACCCGATCGGGTGGCTGCTGCTGGCGCTCGGCCTGATCCTGGCGCTGAGCGCGGTCGGCGCGGAGTACGCCACCCACGGCCTGCTCGCACGCCCGGATCCGCTACCGGGGGCGCGCTTCGCCGCGCTCTACGACGACGCAGCGTGGCCGTTGCTGTTCGCGCCGCTGGCGGCGATCGCGCTGGTCTTCCCCGACGGCCGGCTGCCGTCGCCACGCTGGCGGCCGGTGGCGATCGGCGCGCTCTGCTCGTGCTCGGCCGCGGTCGTCTTGAACTTCCTGCGCCCGGGCGACTTCGAGCAGCCGTTTCAGGCCTTCGCGACGCCGCTGCCGCAGCTACCCGAAGCGCTCTTCCTGCCGCTCTACGTCGTCGCATCGCTGGGTCTCGTCGCAGCGCTGTTCGCCTCCGCGTGGGCGATGCGAACGCGGATGAAGCGCGCGACCGGTGCGGAGCGCCGGCAGATCAAGCTGCTCGCCTACGCCGCCACGCTGATCCCGGCGGCGATCACCGTCGGCTGGGCGGAGAGCCTGATCGCCGGCAACTCCGGCGTCGCGGCGAGCGCATCGGCGGGGCTCCCGCTGGTCGCGATCCCGATGGCGATTGGCGTCGCGGTCATGCGCTACCGCCTCTACGAGGTCGACCGGCTCGTCAACCGCACGCTCGTCTACGTGACGCTGACGGCGCTGCTGGCGGGCACCTACGCCGCCGTCTCGCTGGCGCTCGGCGTCGCGCTGGGCTCCGGGTCGGCGCTCGCGACGGCGTCCGCGACGCTCGTCGTCGCGCTCGCGTTCGGCACGCTGCGCGCGCGCGTGCAGCGGATCGTCGACCGCCGCTTCGCGCGCGCCCGCTACGAGGGCCTGCGCCGCGTCGAGCGCCATCTCGTCGACCTGCGCGCGGGGCGCGCGACGCCCGAGGAGACCGGCGCCGTGCTCGCCGAGGCGCTGGGCGACCCGACGGCCGAGCTGCTGCTGTGGCTGCCCGACAACGAGGAGTACGTCGATGCGGGCGGTCACGTCGTCGTCCCGTCGGCAGCGGACGGCCGCGTGCTGACGCCGGTGCGCCGCGGGGAGCTGCCGCTCGGCGCGGTCCTGCATACGGTGCGGCTGCTCGAGCAGCCCGACCTGCTCGACAGTGTCGTCAACGCCGCCGGGCTGGCGATCGAGATCGCGCGCCTGCGCGCGGAGGTGCAGCGCCGCCTCGCCGAGGTGCAGGAGTCGCGCGCGCGCATCGTCACCGCCGGTTACGAGGAGCGCCGGCGACTGGAGCGCGACCTGCACGACGGCGCGCAGCAGCGGCTGGTCTCGATCGGCCTGGCGATCCGCCACGTCCAGGGCCGCCTCGGCGGCGCGGCCGGCGACATCGGCGAGCAGCTCGACCAGACGGTCGCCGAGGTCAGCGCCGCGATCGACGAGCTGCGCGAGCTGGCGCGCGGGGTGCGGCCGGCCTGCCTCGACGACGGCCTCGCGCCGGCGCTGCGCGAGCTGGCCGCGCGCGTGACGCTGCCGACCGAGGTCGCCGCCACGACCGAGCGCTTCGCCGCGCCGATCGAGGCGGCCGCGTACTTCGTCGCCAGCGAGGCGCTGACGAACTCCGTCAAACACGCGCACGCGACCCGCGTCGCGCTCAGCGCCAAGCGCTCGAACGGCAGCCTCGTCCTGCGAATCGCCGACGACGGCGTCGGCGGCGCCGTCGCGGGCGAACGCTCCGGGCTCGCCGGGATCAGCGACCGCGTCGCCGCGCTCGGCGGCAGCCTGCGCATCGCCAGTCCGCCCGGAGAGGGGACCGCGATCGTCGCTGAGCTGCCATGCGGGTCGTGATCGCCGAGGACCAGGCGCTGCTGCGCGAGGGCCTGCGCAGGCTGTTCGAAGATGCCGGACACGTCGTCGTGGCGGCCGTCGACGACGCCGACCGCCTGCGCGGCGCGGTCTCCGAGCACGTGCCCGACCTCGCCGTCGTCGATGTGCGGATGCCGCCGACGCACACCGACGAGGGCATGCGCGCGGCGCGCTGGATCCGCGGAGCGCATCCGCGCGTCGGCGTGTTCGTGCTGTCGCAGCACATCGAGACGGCCGGCGCGGTCGGGCTCGTCTCGCAGGGCGGCTTCGGCTACTACCTCAAGGACCGCGTGCTCGACGTCGGCGAGTTCCTCGACGCGGCGCAGCGCGTGGCGCGCGGCGGCTCGGCGCTCGATCCGCGCGTCGTCGCGTCGCTCGTCGGCGGCCAGGCGTCCGACGGCCTCGGGGAGCTGACCGAGCGCGAGCGCGAGGTGCTGTCGCTGATGGCGCAGGGGTTGACCAACCAGGCGATCGCCGCGCGCCTCGTGCTGACCGAGCGCACGGTCGAGGGCCACGTGCGCAGCGTGCTGATCAAGCTCAGCCTGCCCGAGGGCGAGGGCGGACACCGCCGCGTGCTCGCCGTGCTGGCGTACCTGCGCGCCGCCGACGCCAGGTAGGCAGGTGCTGGCAGGTGCTGGCAGGTGCTGGCAGGTGCTGGCACCTGCCTACAGAGCGGTGGCGGCACGCGCTCGATCGGGTGCTGGCGCCGATGGCGCGGGCGCGATCCACAACTAGCTTCGGGACATCCGAACACCCCCAGCGAAGGAGTCCCGATGGAAGCCTCAGTGAACCGCACCGTCGACGTCGGACCGAGGACGGCCAAGGCCCGTCCGGGTCTGGCGCTGCTGCTTGCCCTGCTGTCCGTGCCGGGGACGACCGTCGTCTGGGACCTCGACGTCCCCGTGCCCGGCTTCTGGATCGGCGGTCCGCTCGGCGTCGCCGCGATCGTCCTGGCGTTGCGCGCGCGGCAGGAACCGATCGGCACGGGCGGCCGCGCGATGGCGTTGGCCGCGCTCGTGCTCGCGACCCTGGCCCTCGGCCAGATGGTCATCTACACCATCGTCAGCATCGCAAGCTAGGAGACACGCCATGCATCCGCTCCTCGCCCCTCGTCGCGCACGCATCGTCCTGCTCAGCGTCCTGGCGCTCACCCCCGCCGTCGCGATCGGCGTCCTCGGTTGGCGCTCGCCGGCCTCGGCGCAGGCTCCCGGCGCGACGGTCCTGAACGTCACCGAGCTCGAGCAGGGCTCGACGTTCACGCACGTCCGCAACACGAAGACGAAGAACCGCAACTCGAACCTGCGCGGCGACCAGATCGTCTTCACCAACCGCGTCGCCGACGCCGCCGGCAAGGTCGTCGGCAAACTGCACGTCGAGTGCGTGACGACGAAGGGGTCGTCGAACTTCCGGACGTCCCAGGCCGCCTGCTCGGGCGTGATGACGCTGACGGGCGGCAGCCTGACGTTGCAGGCGCTCGTCAGCCCCGGTGTCGCGACCACGCACGGGGCGATCACCGGCGGTACCGGCCTCTACGCCGGCGCCCGCGGCTCGCTCGTCTCCGTCGAGGGCAAGAGCGGATCGAAGGACACGATCACGCTGCTCGGCTGACAGGTCGACCAGCAGCGCTCGACCGCTGACCGCGATGCCGCCGCCTGGCAAGGACGCAGGACCGACGCTGTGGCCCTGCCATGCGGCGGCGGATGATCGGCTACCGGAGGCGCTTCTGCCCGAAGAACGTCGCGACCGGGTTGGCGTTGAAGTTCTCGATCGCGACGTAGCCGGCGCGCTCGTACATCCGCTGCGCACGGATCTGGCGCGGCCCCGTGTCCAGCCGGGCGATCTCGTAGCCCAGGTCGCGCGCGCGACGCTCGAGCTCCTCCAGCAGCGCGCGCGCGACGCCGCGGCCGCGAGCCTCGGCGACGACGAACATGCGCTTGATCTCGCAGGCGCCGTCAGGCAGGCGCTTGACGCCGCCGCAGCAGACCGGCTCGCCGTCCTCGTAGCCGACGACGAACGTGCCGCCGGGCGGGCTCATCTGCGCCCGCCCGGCCGTCGGCATGCCGGGGCCGGCGAGGTCGAGGCCGTCGTAGAGCAGCGCCATCTCGTCGCTCATCGCCTGCACGAGCGCGGCGGCGGGCGGCTCGTCGACTGCACCGGTGTGGAACTCGATCATCCGACGCAGCATCTTGGCGAACCGCTGCATGAGGGACGTATGAGACGGCGGCGCCGACGCGCGAGGCATCTGCCAGCATCCGCCGCGCCCGCTTTCGGAGAGAGGTTTGACACGTGTCTGCACCACTTCGGTCAAGGTCGCTGCTCACCGCCGTCGCGCTGCTCGTGGCGCTGGTCGCCGTGACGTTGATCAGCGCCTCCGGCGCGTCGGCCGCGACCTACAAGACGTGCACCCTCTCCGAGCGCGATCGCGACCCCCCGGGCGAGAAGCCGACCTACAACCTCACGCTCAAGCACCAGAAGACGACGTGTCGCACGGCCAAGAGCGTCATGGGCGCGTTTCACCGCTGCCGTTCGAAGGCGAGCTTCACGTGCACGAAGCGGCTGCTCTCGCGCTGGACCTGCAGTGGCAGGAAGACGTCGAGCATCCCGACGCAGTTCAACGCCAGCTTCACCTGCACGTCGGGCAGCAGGCGCGTGCGCGGCACCTACCAGCAGTTCACGTAGACGCGCGAAGCCGAGCCCAGGTGGCCGTCGAAGATCGAGATCACGCCGCGCGGTCTGACTACACTCGCCGCCGCCCCGGATGTCGACGCTCGAACAGCACGAAGTCGCCGCATACCTGCTCGCGCGCGGGCTCGTCGGCCGCCGCTCGATCGTCGACGGGACGCTGCGGATCGCCGACGAGACGAGCCGCAACCGCAACTTCCGCGTCAGCGGCGGCGCGTCCGGCGAGAGCCTGCTGCTCAAGCAGGCGATCACCGCCGACGGCGCCGAGTCGCTCGCCAACGAGGCCGCGCTCTATCGCCGCCTGACGGCCGCCGGCGGGTCGCTCGCCGCGACGCTGCCGCGCCTGCACGGCTTCGACGAGGCGCACGACCTGCTGATCGTCGAATGGATCGCCGGCGGCGAGGATCTCTACCGTCACCACGCACGCCGGGCGCGCTGCTCGGCGCCGCTCGCGCGGGCGCTCGGGCGGGCGCTGGGCGCCCTGCACGCGGTCGCGCCGGACGGCGAGGAACTGCGCGACGACGCGCCCTGGGTGCTGTCGCTGCATCGCCCGCGCCGGGAGGCGCTGCGCCACCTCAGCGGAGCGAGCATCGAGCTGATCGCCGCGCTCCAGCGCGACGAGCTCGTCTGCGCCGCGCTCGACGACCTGCGCGAGAGCTGGCGCGTCGAGGCGCTCGTCCATCGCGACGTCAAGTGGGCCAACTGCATCGTCACCGGACCCGCGGCGCTCGTGCTCGTCGATTGGGAGATGGCGGGCTGGGGCGATCCCGCGCTCGACGTCGGCTCGGCGCTCGGCGAGGTTGCGGGCTGGCGGCTGCGCGCGGGCGGCGACGTCGCACCGGACCCCGCGATCGCGGCGCTCTGGCGCGCGTACCGCTCGGCCCGCGGCGCCGGCGCAGCGCGCGCCGAGGATCTGCTCGATCGCGCGGCGCGCTACGCGGGCGCCCGCCTGCTGCAGAGCGCCTATGAGAAGACGCAGGAGACCGGGCTGGGGCACGAGCGCGCCGCTCGCGCCGTGACGCTCGCGCGCGAGCTGCTGCTGGCACCGCGCGCCGCCGCCGCGGCGCTGCTCGGGATCGCGCCGTGAGCTACGAGGCGCAGGTCCTCGATGCGCTCGGCGCCGTCGCCGTCCGTCGGCCGGACGCGTACCTGTGGTTCGGGCGGCGCTTCGACGCGGGCGCGGCCGCGACGCTCGGCGCGGCGATCGCCCAGCGCCTGCAGAGCGACTTTCTCCAGCCGGGCACGGCGCGGCCGGCGCGGCACGCGCGGCGCGCGACCGGCGCGGACGCCGCCGCGTTCGCGGGCGCGCTGTCGCACGCCAACTGCGGGCGCGGCGCGTGGCAGCCCGGCTGGCGCGTCGTGGCGGTCGCCGAGGACGAGATCGCCGTCGTGCGCGCCGACGGGCTCGTGCTGCGCGCCGCGCCCGCCGACTGCCGCGTCGAGGGGTCGCGTGCCGACGTCCGCATGCCGAAGGACCTGCCCGGCGCGCGCCCCGGCCTGCTCGAGGTGCGCGGCGACGCAGGGCTGCCCGACGATGCGCAGCGTGCGCGGCTGAGCTGGAACATCACCGCGGTCGGCGCCGTGGTGCTCGTCGCGCGCCTGACGTACGCGCTCAACCAGGCCGCGATCCCCTTCACGCTCGAGCTGCTCGACGACCCGGCGCGCTACGCGGACCGCGCCGGCGCAGAGCTGCTGCTCGCGCGCACCGACGTCGGCGCCCTGCGCGCGACGCTCAAGCCGCTGCTGCGCTCGATCGGGGCGCACCTGAGCGACGGCGCGCCCGCCTTCGGCAAGCCGCTCGCGCGCGGCCTGGCACTCGTCGAGGAGCCGGGCGCCGTCGAGTCCTTCGCCGAGCACCGCTGCCGGCTGCTCGCCGAGGCGATCGTCGCGGCGGACGCGCAGCGCCTGCACAGCCCCGGCGCGCGGCTCGCCGCCGTGCGCGAGCGCTTCGCCGCCGCGGGCATCAGCCTCGACGCCCCCTACCTGCAACCCGGATCGGCCGATGCGTACGACGGTTCGTAGCATCCCCCCGCCCGCCGCCGCGGCCCGCGGCGCCGACCCGCTGGCGACCGCCGCGGGGATCGGCGAGCGGCTCGTGCGCTGCGCGGTCTCCTATCGCGGCCGCTGCAACTGGGTCGCGCTGGACGCGCACGCGGCGAACCCCGTGCAGCGTGCCCTCGGCCCCGATCTCGGCGACGGCACGGCCGGGATCGCGCTCTTCCTCGCGCAGCTCGCCGCCGCCCGGGACGACGACGGCGCGCTGCGCCGCACCGCGCTGGGCGCGATCGGGCAGGCGCTCGGCCATGCCGCGCGAGCCCCGGCGCGCGGGCTCTACGGCGGGCGGATCGGGATCGCCTACGCGGCCGCCCGCTGTGGCCTGCTGCTGGGCGAGGAGCGGCTCGTGGCACGCGCGCGGACGCTCGCCCGCGGGCGCCTCGGCGAGCGCGACGGCGCGGGCCTGCAGACGGGCGACGCGGGCACCGTCGCCGGCCTGCTCGCGCTCGCGCGCCTGCTCGACGACGAGCGCCTCGTCGAGCGCGCGCAGCGCGCCGGCGACGAGCTCGTCGCAGCGGCGCGACGCGATCGCGCCGGCTGGTCCTGGCCGCCGCCCGGCGCGAGCCGGCTGCACGGCCTCTGCGGCATGGCGCACGGCGCCGCCGGCGCGGCGTGGGCACTGCTCGAGCTGCACGCGGCCGGCGGCGAGGCGCGTTACCGCGCGGCCGCCGAGCGCGCGCTGGACCACGAGCGCCACTGGTTCGACGAGCGCGAGGGCAACTGGCCCGACCTGCGCGGCATCGAACGCCGCGAGCCGCGCGGCGCGTTCCGCGCGCCGTTCGTGGCGAGCTGGTCGCACGGCGCCCCCGGGATCGCGCTGGCGCGGCTGCGCGCCTGGCGGATCCTCGGCGGCGAGCACCACCGCGACGAGGCCGCGACCGCGCTGGCGACGACGGCGGCAGCCGTCGAGCGCGAGCTGCTCGTGGCGGGCGCCGACTTCAGCCTCGGCGACGGCCTCGCCGGCAACGGTGAGACCCTGCTGCTCGGCGCCGAGCTGCGGCCCGCGGGCGCCGAGCTCGCCCAGCGCGCGGGCGAGATCGCCGCCAGCCGCCACGCCGGCGGCCTCGACGGCTGGCCCTGCGGCGCCCCCGGCACGGGACTGGCGCCCGGGCTGCTGCACGGCCACGCCGGGATCGGGCTGTTCTACCTTCGCCTGCACGACCGCGCCGTGCCGTCGCCGCTGCTGATCGGCGCGCCGCCGTCCTGAGCCCATGGCCAGCCCGCGCAACCTCGTCAACCTCAAGTCCGTCTCGAAGGGCTTCGGCAGCCGCTCCGTGCTGACGGACGTCACGCTCGGCGTCGCCGCCGGCGAGCGGATCGGGATCGTCGGGCGCAACGGCGACGGCAAGTCGACGCTGCTGGCGCTGATCGCCGGCGCCGAGCAGCCCGACGAGGGCAAGGTGACGAAGGCCGGCGACGTGCGGCTGGCGCTGCTTCACCAGGGCGACGAGCTCGACCGCTTCGGCACGATCCGCGACGCGCTCGTCGGCCGCCGCGCGGACCACGAGTGGGCCGCCGACGGCGCCTTCCGGGCGGTGCTGGACGGCCTTCTCGGCGGCGTCGGCCTCGATCGCTTCCCCGACGGGATGCAGACCGCGATCGCCGCCCTCTCCGGCGGCGAGCGGCGCCGGATCGCGATCGCCCGGCTGCTGCTCGAAGGGCCCGAGCTGCTGCTGCTCGACGAGCCGACGAACCATCTCGACGTCGAGGCCGTCGACTGGCTGGCGCACCATCTCGCGGCGCGCCGCGGCACGTTGCTCGTCGTCACCCACGACCGCTGGTTCCTCGATGCGGTCAGCACCGCCACCTGGGAGGTCGCCGAGGAGACCGTGCACCGCTACGACGGCGGCTACGCGGCGTTCGTGCTCGCGCGCGCCGAGCGCGACCGCCAGGCCTCGGCGCGCGCGGACCGGCGCGACCAGCTGCTGCGCAAGGAGCTCGCCTGGCTGCGGCGCGGGCCGCCCGCGCGCACGAGCAAGCCGAAGTTCCGCATCGAGGCCGCCAACGCGCTGATCGCCGACGTGCCCGCCGTGCGCGACAAGGCCGAGCTGCTGCGCTTCGCGACGGCGCGCCTGGGCGACAAGGTGCTCGAGGCCGTCGACGTCGGGCTCTCGTTCGGCGATCACGGCCCGCCGCTGTTGCACGACCTGACCTGGCGGCTGGGACCCGGCGACCGCTTCGCGCTCGTCGGCGTCAACGGCTCGGGCAAGACGACGCTGCTGTCGCTGCTGGCGGGCGTGCTTGGACCCGATCGCGGTGCGGTGCAGCGCGGCGCGACGGTGCGCCTCGCACGCCTGTCGCAGGACAGCGTCGAGATCCCCGGCCACCTGCGCGTGCTGGAGTCGCTGGAGGAGGTCAAGGACGTCGCCACGCTCAGCGACGGGCGCCAGATCACGGCGAGCCTGCTCTGCGATCGCTTCGGCTTTCGCGGCGACCTCGCCCACACGCTCGTGCGCGACCTCTCCGGCGGCCAGCGCCGGCGGCTGCAGCTCATGCGCCTGCTGATGGCCGAGCCCAACGTCCTGCTGCTCGACGAGCCGACGAACGACCTCGACATCGAGACGCTGACCGCGCTCGAGGACCTGCTCGACCGCTGGCCCGGAACGCTCGTCGTCGTCAGCCACGACCGCTACTTCGTCGAGCGCGTCTGCGACGACGTCTACGCGCTCACCGGTGACGGCGCGATCCGCCACATGCCGGGCGGGATCGAGCAGTACGTCGCGTCGCGACGTGCGGCGGCGGCCGCTCCCGCTCCCGCCCCCACCCCCACGCCCGCGGCCGCGGCGCCCGGCCTCGGCGGCGGCGCGACCCGCGCCGCGCGCAAGGAGATCCAGCGCCTGGAACGGACGATCGAGCGGCTCACCGCTCGCGAGCGCGAGCTGCAGGCGGCGATGGCCGCGAGCGCGACCGATCACGCCCGCCTGCGCGCGCTGCAGACCGAGCTCGCCGCCTGCGCCGCCGAGCGCGAGCAGCTCGAGGCGACGTGGCTTCAGACCGCTGAGCTGCTCGAGACGTGAGCGGGATCGCCGGACGGTCCTAGCGCGACCGCCGCTCGGCGAGCCGTTCGAGCAGCGCGACCTGCCCCTGCACGAGCTTGCGCCGCGCATCCTCGAGCTCGAACCACGCCACGCGGTCGAGCTCGGGGAACGACTGCATCCGGCCCGAGCGCGGCGGCCACTGCAGCTCGAACGTCCCCGGCTCGATCTGCTCGGGGTCGAAGTCGCCCTCGACGGCGAAGCCGATCACGACCTTGCCGGCGCGCTGGCGGATCTCGCCGAGCTCCAGCAGCGGACCGTCGGGCGGCGGCCGGCCGAGCTCCTCCTGAAACTCGCGCCGGGCCGCGGCCGGCGGCGCCTCCCCCTGCTCGAGCTGACCCTTGGGGATCGACCAGGCACCGTCGTCCTTGCGCGCCCAGAACGGCCCGCCCATGTGGCCGAGCAGGACCTCGAGCGCGCCGTCGCGCTCGCGGAACACGATCAGGCCCGCCGACGTCGTCACCGCGCGAAGTGTCTCAGCCCGGCGCGCGGCCGGCGCATCGACGCGCACCGTACGCGCGACATTCGCGATCGTCGGCTAGTCCGCCGCCGCGCGCGACAGGCCGCGCTGCTGACGGCACAGCCGGCACAGCACCGTGACCCGCTCGGGATCGCCGGCCTCGTGCTCGACGTACTCGTGCGGGCGCTCGCCCGCGAACCAGATGTGGCCGCAGCGGTCGCACGGCCGGTCGTTGGGGTGCGGCCGGTCCGCGGGGTGGTCGTCGTCGGTCACCGGCTCGAGCCCGCCCGCGCCGCGCCCTGGCGCGCGCTGAGATCGCCGCTTGCGACCTTGAAGGCGATCGTGTCGATGTAGTCGCGGCGCCCGTCGCGCGTGCGCTTCGTCGCCTGGCCCGGCGTCACCGCCAGCTCGGCGAGCTCGCGCGCCGCGGCGGGGTCGAAGCAGCGCGCCGCCAGCCATTTCGCCGTCTGCTCGTCGTCGAAGCCGGCATCGGACCACGCCTTCGCCGCCGCGGCGGGATCCTCACCGCGGTCGGCGAGATCGCCGAAGCGGGTGATCGTGTCGACGCTCGTGCGCGACCGTGACCAGTGGCTCATGGGGTGCGTTGTACCTCATCGCGTCCTGCGCGTCACAGCTGCTCGAGCTCGGCCCGCGCGCGCTCGTGCTCGGCGGCGGCCGCCTGCGCCTCGGTCTGCGCGGCCGCGAGCGCCTCCTGCGCCGCCGCCAGCGCGCCGGCCGCGCGCTCGCGCCGCTCCTGCGCCACGCGCAGCGCCGCCGCGCTGCGCTCCAGCCGGCGTCGCGCCGCGCTCTCCTGCACGCGGGCGGCCTTGCGGGCCGCGGCGAGCGCGCGCTCGGCCTGCTTGCGGGCCGCGGCCTGCTCGCGCGCCACCCGCGTGCGCTCGGCGCGCCGGCCCTTCGCCTCCGCCGGCGCCGGCGCCCTCCCGGTCGGCTCGGACTGTTTCGGCGTCGCCTCGGTGGGCGCCGGCGCGGGCCCCATGAGCAGCGACTCGCCGAGGCCGAGCCCGACGTGGCGCAGCTCGCGCTCCAGGCATCCGGGCCGGACGCGCTCGCGCGCGTCAGGGTCCAGCGCGGCCGCGTGCAGCGTCTCGGACACGCGCTCGACGACCGCCGCGCTGAGCTCGTGGCCGTCGGAGTCCAGCAGACCACGCGCGGCCTCGACGAGCTCGTCGACGACCGCCCGCACGCGCGCGTTGGCGGCGCGCAGCGCGCGCCCGTCGCCGCTGCCGGCGAGCAGCTTCTCCTGCGCCGCGCGCAGCCCGTCGCCGGCGTCGAACAGCGCGCCGACCGCCGTGCCCTGCGAGCGCACGAGCTGGTTGACGGCCCACGCCGCGACGGACGGCTTGCGCAGCGCCGCGACGGCGCTCGCCTCGTCGCGCCTGCCGTCGGCGCGCAGCGCCTTGGAGAGCGCGGTGCGCTCGGGGATGAAACGGTCCAGGGGAAGGCCGTAGAGCTCGTCCGGCTGCACCCCTTCAGCCTGACACGCGATCGAGCAGCATCGCTGTCGTCGCCCCGGCGCAGCGCGCTCCGATCACGATGACGTCATACATCGCCTGCGCGAGCCTACTTCGCGGCGATCGCGGCGCAGCGTGCGCGCCGTCACGCAGCGGTGCGACCATACTGGCCTCATGCCCGCACGCGTGATCCTCTTCTCGACGGACTCCTGCACGTACTGCGAGCACGCGAAGTCGCTGCTCAGCAAGCGCGGCGTCGACTTCGAGGAGGTCAACCTCAGCGACAGCCCCGAGCTGCAGTTCGAGCTCGCCGACGTCACCGGCCTGGACTCGTTCCCTCAGATCATCGTCGACGGTGAGCCGCTGGGTGGTCTCAACGAGCTGCGCGAGGCCGACCACAACGGCGTCCTGGCGTCCTGGAGCGGGGCTTGACGCTCTTCGAGGCGGTCGGAGGCGAGCCCGCGTTTCGCCGCATCGTGGGGCGGTTCTTCGAGCTCGTGCCGCAGGACGACGTGCTCGCCGCCGTCTACCCGCTCGACGACCTCGAGGGCGCCGAGCAGCGCCTGCGCCTGTTCTTGATGCAGTACTGGGGCGGCCCGACGACGTACTCCGACGAGCGCGGCCACCCACGCCTGCGGATGCGCCACGCGCCGTTTCGGATCGGCCTCGCCGAGCGCGATGCGTGGGTCGCCGCGATGTGCACCGCGATCGACGAGGCGCGACTCGACGACGCGCAGCGCGAGGAGCTGTGCGCCTACATGCAGTCGACGGCGACGCACATGATCAACAGCCAGGGCGCATGACCGGCCGGCGGCGATGACCGCCGGCGCCGAGCCGGACGCATAGGATTGCGTGATGGCGATCGTACGACTCCGTGGACAACTCGAGAAGCTCGCAGGCGCGTCGCAGCTGGACATCGCGGGCGACACCGTCGACGACCTGCTGAAGTCGCTCGAGGACGAGCATTCCGGCCTCGAAGGCTGGATCCTCGACGAGCGCGGCGTGCTGCGCCGGCACATCAACGTCTTCGTCAACGGCGAGCCCGCCGAGCCGGATCGCGCGATCGCGCAGAAGGACAGGATCGAGATCCTGCCCGCGATCTCCGGCGGATGACGCCGCCGTTCGCGATGCCATGACGGAGCTGCTCGTCGGGACCCGCAAGGGCCTCTTCGTCCTCGTCGGTGCGCCGGGCGCAGCGTTCGAGATCACGGCGCGGGCGTTCGTCGGCGAGCCCGTCGACTACGCGATGCGCGACGCGCGCAGCGGGCGCCTGTTCGCCGCCGTGACGTCGCCGTTCTGGGGCCCGCGGATCTGGTTCACCGACGGCGAGCCGGGCGGCGAGGACTGGCAGCCGGCGCGCGGCGTGGCGCTGCCCCGGGGCGGCGACGACGCGCTGAGGCGCATCTGGGTCGTCACCGCGGGTGAGGCCGACGGCCTCCTCTACGCGGGCGGCGACCCCGGCGTCCTCTTTCAGAGCACCGACGACGGCGAGACCTGGCAGCTCAACGAGGCGCTCTGGGAGCACCCGACGCGGCCGCGCTGGCGGCGCGACTCGGGCGGCCTGTCGGTGCACTCGATCGCCCCCTGGCCCGGCGACCCCGACCGCCTCGCGCTCGCGATCTCGGCTGCCGGCGTCTGGGTGACGCAGGACGGTGGGACGAGCTGGAGCCACGGCAACGAGGGGATCGTCGCCGACTACCTTCCCGAGGAGACGCGCGAGCGCGCGATCGACCTCTGCGTGCACCACCTCGAGCGCGCGCCGCGCCGGCCCGAGCGCCTGTTCTTGCAGTTCCACGGCGGCGTCTACCGCTCCGACGACGCCGGTCTCACGTGGACGGACATCGCCGGCGGGCTGCCGCATGACTTCGGCTTCCCGGTCGTGCTCGACCCGGCCGATCCCGACAGCGCCTACGTGATCCCGGTGACGGCGGCCGACCGTGTCACCGACGGCGGCGTCGTCGTCTGGGAGACGCGCGACGCCGGTGCGAGCTGGACCGCCCGCGACCACGGCCTGCCGCAGCGCAACGCCTGGCTGTCGGTGCTGCGCCAGTCGTTCACCGCTGCCGGCTCCGGCCCCACGCTGCAGCTGTACTTCGGCGCGACGTCGGGCGAGATCTTCGGCTCGGGCGACGCGGGCGCGACCTGGTCGGGCGTCGCCACGCGGCTGCCCGCGATCGCATCGCTGCGCGCGGGCTGAGGAGCGCATACGCTCCCGGGCCATGTCCGCATCTCATACGCCCAGCGCCCGCCGATCGTGCCTGTCCGTGCCCGGTTCGTCGGCGTCGATGCTCGCCAAGGCGCCCGCCCGCGGCGCCGACGAGGTCATCATCGACCTCGAGGACGCCGTCGCCGTGGCGGCGAAGGACGAGGCCCGCGCGACCGTCGCCGAAGCCCTCGCCGAGCCGCAGTACGAGGACGTCCGCACCGCCGTCCGCGTCAACGCGCCGCGCACGCCGTGGTGTCACCTCGACGTGATCGCGATGGCGTCGCTGCAGCAGCGACCCGGCTCGCTGATCGTCCCCAAGGTCGAGAGCGCGGCTGACCTGGCGTTCATCGACCGCCTGCTCGACGGCGTCGAGGCGTCGGCCGGCGGCGACCGCGCGCCGATGCGCGTGCAGGCGCTGATCGAGACGGCGGCCGGCGTCGCGAACCTCGACGAGATCGCGGGCGCGTCCGCGCGGCTGGACTCGCTGATCCTCGGCTACGCGGACCTGTCGGCGTCGCTGGGGCGCGCGGCGGGCGCGCGCGCCGAGCTGGACTCGTGGCGCGCGATCCAGGATCTGCTGCTCGTCGCGGCGCGCACGCACGGCGTCCTGGCGATCGACGGTCCGTACCTCGGCATCAAGGTCGACGAGGGCTTCACGGCCGCGGCCGAGCGCGCACGCGCGATGGGCTTCGACGGCAAGTGGGCGATCCACCCCGCGCAGGTCGCGGCGCTGAACGAGCTGTTCACGCCGTCGGCGGAGGAGATCGAGCACGCGCGCGCGGTGATCGCCGCGCTCGCGCAGGCCGAGCAGAGCGGCGGCGCGGGGGCGGTCGCGCTCGACGGCCAGATGCTCGACGAGGCGGTGCGCGTGGCGGCGCTGCGCGTGCTCGCACGAGCGGGGTCGGCGGGCTGACTGGCAGCTACGACGCCGTCGTCGTCGGCGGCGGGCACAACGGGCTCGCCGCCGCGGCCTACCTGGGACGCGCAGGCCGGTCGTGCCTCGTGCTCGAGCGGCGCGACCAGGTCGGCGGCGCGGCGGTCTCCGAGCGGATCTTCGCGGGCGTCGATGCGCGCCTGTCGCGCTACGCCTACCTCGTCAGCCTGCTGCCGCGCCAGATCGTCGACGAGCTCGGGCTGCGCCTGCGCTTCGCACGCCGCAGCGTCGTCTCGTACACGCCCGACCCGCGCGCCGATGGCGCCCGCGGCCTGCTCGTCGACGGCGACGAAGCGGCGACGCGCGCCTCGTTTGCGCGCGTCACGGGCGGCGACGCCGAGCACGCGGCCTGGCGGCGCCTGCACGCCCGACTGGGTGCTGTCGCCGCGCGCCTGTTCCCGACGCTCACCGAGCCGTTGCGCTCGCCCGCGCAGCTGCGCCGGATCGCCGGCGACGACGGGCTCTGGGAGGCGCTCGTCGAGCAGCCGCTCGGCCGCTTCCTGGAGCGCGAGTTCGGCGATGACCTCGTGCGCGGGGTGCTTCTCACCGACGGGCTGATCGGCACGTTCGCAGCGGCCGGCGCTCCCGACCTGCGCCAGAACCGCTGTTTTCTGTACCACGTCATCGGCGGCGGGACGGGCGCCTGGGACGTGCCCATCGGCGGCATGGGCGCGGTCACGGACGCGCTGCGCGACGCCGCCCTGTCGGCGGGCGCGGAGTTGCGGACCGGCGCCGAGGTGACGGCGCTCGGCGCCGGCGCGGTCGTGTTCGAGACGGCGAGCGGATCGACGCACACCGTCGGCGCGCGCCGCATCCTCGCGGGCGTCGCGCCCGCCGAGCTCGAGCGGCTGCGCGGGCGCCCGCCCGCCGAGCCCCGTCCCGAGGGCGCGCAGCTGAAGGTCAACCTCCTGCTCGCGCGCCTGCCGCGCCTGCGCGACGCGGCGGTCGCGCCCGAGCGCGCCTTCGCCGGGACCTTCCACGTCAACGAGACGGCCGAGCAGCTGCAGGCCGCCTACGAGGCCGCGAGCGCCGGTCAGATCCCGGCGCTGGCCCCGTGCGAGGTCTACTGCCACACGCTCAGCGATCGCAGCATCCTCGGCCGGCGGCTGGCGGCGTCCGCCGCGCAGACGATGACGGTCTTCGCGCTGCACATGCCGGTGCGCCTGTTCGCCGCCGACAACGAGCGCGCCCGGGGCGAGGCGCTGCAGGCGACGCTGCGCTCGCTGGACGCGGTCCTGGGCGAGCCGATCGAGTCCTGCGTCCTGCGCGACGCCGACGGATCGCCCTGCATCGAGGCGCGCACGCCGCTGGACCTCGAGCGCGAGCTGCGGCTTCCGGGCGGCAACATCTTCCAACGCGACCTGCGCTGGCCGTTCGCCGAGCGGTCCGAGGACGTCGGCCGCTGGGGCGTCGAGACCGACGAGCCCGCGATCCTGCTGTGCGGCGCGGGCGCCCGCCGTGGTGGCGGCATCAGCGCGATCCCGGGTCGCAACGCGGCGATGGCGGCGCTCGCCGCCGGCTGAGACTGCCCCGGCCGTGCTCGGCTCGAGGCGGCGACCGACCCCACCGCCGCGCGGCAGGCGCTGTATGTGTGTTACACATAGACTGACGTTCGCTGAGTCCAGTCGTGTCCGGGACGCATGTCATATCGGCAGCACCTCGCCCGGACAGGGCGCTGCTGACCGCATCGCTGCTGCTGTTCTTGACGCGCGGCAGCGGCTACGGCTACGGGCTCGGGCTGCAGCTCCGCGAGCACGCGCTCGATGTCGAGATGACCGTCGCCTATCGGGTCCTGCGCGCGCTGGAACGCGACGGGCAGGTCTCGTCGCGCTGGATCGAATCGGCGGTCGGACCGCGGCGCAGGCTGTACTCGCTGACGGCGAAGGGCCGGCGCACGCTCGACGCGCTCGTTCCGGCCGTGATCGAGAGCCGAGACCGCTATTACGACTTCGTCGAGGTCTGCGGGCGGACGCTGCGTCGCCGGCGCAGGCGGCCGCCGGCGGATACGGCGCCCTGGCGACGCCCGGAGCGGGAGCTGCTGAGCGGCTGGCTGCTGCTGCTGCTGCTCAGCGGCGGAACGTGCCATGGCTACGACCTGCATCGCCGGCTCGCCGAGCACGGTGTCGAGGCCGACCCATCGCGGGTCTACCGCGTGCTGAGGCGGCTGGATGCGGACGGATCGGTACGGTCGCTCTGGACGGACGCCGTCGCCGGGCCGCGCCGGCGCGCCTACGAGGTGACGGCGACGGGCCGCGACCACCTCGCCGCGATCGTCGAGCTGATCGCGCACGTCTGCGATTCCTACGACGACTTCGCGCAGTCATACGACGAGATCAACGACGACCACCGTGGGCCGGAGATCGCGCGGCGCACGCCTCGCTGAGCGCGGACCTGCTCCGCAGGGCGTCGCGCCGGTGCCCGTCGCCGCGCGGGTGATGCTCGCTCCGAGCCCGATCCGGGCGCCGCTGCACCGCCGCCCGCAGCGCGGCCTGGATCGGCGCCGAGGACGGCCTACAGTGCTGCCGTGAGCGGCGACCGACGCATGAACGACGCGCTCGGGCACGTCGACGGCGATGCGATCGCCGCCGACGTCGCTCGCATCGTGCGGGTGCCGAGCATCACCGGCGCCGAGCGCGCGGCGGCCGCCGAGATCGTCGCGATCGCGCGCCGCCTGGCGCTCGCGGCGCAACTCGTCGAGTTCGACCTCGGCGCGGTGCGCACCGCGCCCGGCTACCCCGGCGAGGAGGCGCCGCGCGACGAGCTCGTCGGCGCGATCGTGACGCTGCGCGGAACCGACCCGCGCGCGCCGCGCCTGGCCTTCAACGGGCACATCGACGTCGTCGCGCCCGGCACCGAGCCGTGGCGGCGCGACCCCTGGTCGGGCGCGGTCGCCGGCGGCCGCGTGCACGGCCGCGGGGCGCTGGACATGAAGGGCGGCGTGATCGCGGCGCTGCACGCGCTCGCCGCGCTGAAGGCCGCCGGCGCCGCCCCGCCGGGCGACGTCGTGCTGCAGGCCGTCCCCTCCGAGGAGGACGGCGGCCTGGGCACGTTCGCGGCGCTGGAGCGCGATGCCGACTTCGCCGCCGCGCTCATCCCCGAGCCGAGCTCGCTGCGGATCGTCTGCGCCCACGCTGGCGCGCTGACGTTCACGGGCACCGTCCGCGGCAGGACCGCGCATGCCGCGATGCGCCTGCAGGGCGTCTCGGCGATCGACCGCTACATGCCGATCCACGCCGCCCTGCACGAGCACGAGCGCGCCGTCAACGCGTTGCCCCGCCACCCGCTGCTCGCCGACCACCCGCTGCCCTACCCCCTGCTCGTCGGCCAGCTGCGAGCCGGGCGCTGGTCGAGCCAGGTGCCCGAGGAGCTGACCTTCGAGGGACGGCTCGGCGTGCCCGTCGGCCAGTCGCTCGCAGACGCTCGCGCCGGTCTCGAGCGCGCCGTCGCCGACGCGGCCGACGGCCGCGGGCCGCCGGTCGAGATCGTCTGGAGCGGCGGCCAGTTCGCGCCCGGCGAGACCGCCGTCGACGACCCCTGGGTGACGCTCGTGCGCGCTGCCGCCGCCGCCGAGCTCGGCGCGCCGCCGGCGCTGATCGGCGTCGGCTACGGCGCCGACATGCGCCTGTTCTGCGCGCGCGGCATCCCCTGCGTCATGTTCGGCCCGAGCGCGATCGAGCTTGCGCACGCCGTCGACGAGCACGTCGCGATCGCCGATCTGGAGTCGGTCGCCCGCGTGATCGTGCGCTGCGTCATGGCGTTCGGGGCGGCGCGCGGCTGACGCCGCGCCTACGAGCCACGCACGGCGCGCAGCGTGTCGCGCAGGGCCTCCAGCCCGGTCCAGCGCGGGCTCCAGCCGAGCTCTCGCCGCGCCTTGCCGGCATCCATGATCGCCGGCTGCGAGATCGCCTCCGCCCAGCCGACCTGGGGCGGCGCGTGCGGCAGCCCGGCGACGAGCCGCGCCGCCGCCTGGACCGGGCCGCGCGGGACGCTCAGCGGCAGAAAGCCCAGCTCGCGGGCGACGTCGACCGCCGTCAGCACGCCCTCGCCGGCGATGTTGTAGGTGCCCGGCGGACCGGCGCCGACGACGCACAGGCGCAGCGCCTCGCCGACGTCCTGTTCGTGGATGAACTGCAGCGGCAGCGGCGCGACGAGCGCCGGGATCGGGAACGGCAGCCGCAGCGCCAGCGACGCCAGCGCCTTGGCGAACGGCTCGAGCGCGCCGGGCAGCAGGCCCTTCGCGCCGACGGCGTTCGGACCCAGGACGATCGGCGGGCGCAGGATGTACAGGTCGGTCGACGGGTGCTCGGCGGCCGCGGCCTGCAGCAGCCGCTCGATCTCCGCCTTCTCCTGCGCGTAGAAGAGGTGCTCGGCGGGCCGGACGGGCCAGTCCTCGGTGATCGCCGCCGGGTTGTCGCTCGCGAAGCCGTAGGCCGCGACCGAGGACGCGTAGACGAAGCGGCGCGCGCCCGCCGCGGCGGCGGCGGCGAACGTGTTCAGCGTTCCCTCGACGTTGATCGCGCGGATCGCTCGGCGGTCGCTCGATCCCGTGATCAGGAACGCGAGGTGCACGACGACGTCGGCGCCGGCGAACGTCTCCGTGAGCGCCGCCGCGTCGCGCACGTCGCCGCGGCGGTACTCGAGCTTCGTCCAGCCGTGCGCGGCGGGATCGAAGGGGCGCCGCGCGATCCCGACGATCGGGCCGACGCGCTCGTCGGCCTGCAGGAGCGGGATCAGCCCGAAGCCGAACGTGCCGGTCGGCCCGGTGACTGCGACGGTGAGGCGATGCTCGCTGGACGCCACGCCGCGACGGTAGCGTGCTTGCCGATGCAGCTGGCGATCATCAGCGACACCCACATGCCGCGCGGCACGCGCGCGATCCCTCGGGCCTGCCTGGACCGCTGCGCCGCGGCCGACGCGATCCTGCACGCCGGCGACCTCGCCGACGTCTCGGTGCTGGAGCTGCTGCGCGCGCTCGGCCCGCCGCTGCACGCGATCCACGGCAACGTCGACAGCGAGGCGGTGCGCCGGCTGCTGCCGGGCCGCACGCAGGTCAAGCTCGGCGATGTGCGGATCGGCATGACGCACATCCCCGGGCCGGCGAGCGGCCGCCTGGCGCGCCTGCGCGCCGACTTCCCGGCCTGCGACGCGGTGATCTTCGGCCACACGCACATGCCCCAGCACGAGGAGCAGGACGGCTTTCAGATCTTCAACCCCGGGTCGCCGACCGAGCGCCGCCGCGCGCCCGTGCACACGATGGGCGTCGCGACGATCGACGGGCCGCGGGTCGTCTTCGAACTGCTCGTCGTCGGCTGACGCGGCTGCGGTGGCAGGCGCCGATCGGCCGGTGGGCCGCGTGCAAACGCGCGACCCTCGACGGGTCCACTAGTCGCAGAACGGGATCGCGGGGATCCCGATCAACGTGACCCGCCTCGTCGTCGTGTCGAGCGCGAACTCGAGGCGGCCGCCGCCGCCCCTTGGCACCCGGGCGATCGTGATGCCGAACGTCGCGTCGGTGCGGTGGTCCAGGCGGACCGCCGGGAACGCCCGCCTGATCGCCGCCTGCGTCGCGCCGATGCCCACGCCGCGCGCGCTGGCGCCGCCGCGGACGACGATCGTGCGCACGCGTCGCGGCGACGTCGTCGAGAGGTCGACCGAGCCCTTCAGCGGGGCGCGCAGCGGCGCCGAGCGGGTGTTCGGGCCGGCGAGCTCGCAGCCCGGCGCGAGCTTCCCGAGCAGCCCCGCGACGCGCAGCGACGTGTACGTCTTGCCGAGCTTCACCGAGCCGACGCCGGCGGGCGTGATCGGCGTCGCAGCCCCGAGCGCCACTGCGCCCGAGAGACCGAACACGGACGCCACGAGGACCGCTAGACTCCGCACCGGCAGAGGCTATCGCGCCTGATTTGTTGCTCGCGCAATCATCTGGTACGATTCCTGCTGGCGTCGTGTGGGCAGCCCGTGATGAGGACCGCCCGCCATTCGCTTGACCGCCTCCTCTCCCCGCTTCCGACGTGCCGCGCCTCATGGTGGGTAACGAGCAGTCGGGTCGAGGTGAGTCGCGAACAGCGACGCTCCGACACATCTGAAAGGGAACGCATGGCCAGGACTACCACAACGACGAGTGCACGCCGTCGAGGCGAGCACAGCGCACCAGCGAAGCGCCCCCGGCGCCGCACGCCGGCCGATGACGTCGCCAAGCACGGCGCACGCGTCCAGGCCGAGATGACGGCCGATTCGCTGCAGACCTTCCTCAACCAGGCGTCGCGTTACGCCCTGCTCACGGCAGCCGAGGAGATCGAGCTTGCGAAGCGGATCGAGCGTGGTGACATCGCCGCCAAGGACCGCATGATCAATGCGAACCTGCGCCTCGTCGTCTCCCAGGCACGCCGCTACCAGGGTCTTGGTCTGCCGCTCGGCGACCTCGTCCAGGAGGGCACGCTGGGGCTGATTCGCGCCGCCGAGAAGTTCGACTGGCGCAAGGGCTTCAAGTTCTCGACGTACGCCACGCTCTGGATCCGTCAGAGCATCCAGCGCGGGTTGGCCAACACGTCGCGGACGATCCGCCTGCCGACGCACATCGAGCAGCGCGAGCGCAGGCTTGCGCGCGTCGAGCGCGACCTGACCGCGAAGCTCTCGCACGATCCGTCCGACGAGGAGGTCGCAGCCGCGGCCGACATGACCGTGCCGGAGATCCTCGCGCTGCGCGAGGCCCGCCGCCACGTCACGAGCCTCGACGTGCCGATCGGCGACGACGGTGACTCGAACCTCGGCGACTTCATCGCCAGCGAGCGCCCCGACCCGAGCCAGGAGGCCGAATCCAGCGAGCTCGAGCGCACGGTCGCAGACGCCCTCGGGCGCCTGACCGGCGAGGAGCGCCGTGTCGTCGAGCTGCGCTTCGGACTGCGCGACGGCCGCGAGCGCTCGATCGAGGCGACGAGCCGCGAGCTGGGCCTGACCCGCGACAAGGCACGTCAGCTCGAGGAGACCGCGATGCGGACCCTCGGCGACGAGCCCGCGCTGGCCGGCCTGCGCGAAGCCGCGTAAGGCCGCACCGCACCGCAGCAGCATCCCGAGCGCCCGTGCAAGCGGGCGCTCGGTCGTTGTCGGCTGACTGCCGGCCGGCCCCTGCCGTGCCGCGTGCCGCCGTGGCTGTTGCAGCACTCCCGCGAGCAGGCGGTGTGCGGGATCGTGGTGCGCCGAGGTGGTGCTCTTCGCCCGCACGCGCCACGGTGGGAGGCCGGCGTCCGCTGCCGCTCGCGCGCATGGAAGATCGACACCTCGGCGCGTCAAAGCGCAGCCGAGGTCGATCCTCCATGACATGCGTGGTTGTTCGACACCCCGCCCGCGCAGCGGGCCACGGGGGTCGATCCTCCATGTCCGGCCTGGCGCTCCGCGCTGCGAGGTTCGCCGCTACTGGTTCGGCGGCTTGCGAAAGCGGATCTTGCCCATGCTGAAGCGCTGCGTCCGCGGCGCCGGCGTAGCGGCGGGCGGATCTTCCGGCCCAGGCGGCTGCGTCGCCGGTGGCGGAAGTTCGGGGGGCGCGGTCCATTGGCCGGCTTTCGGCGCCGTCCAGGACGCCGGCTCCTGCACCGGATCGGGCACCGGCTCCGGGACGGGCGTCGCCTCTGGCTCGGGCTCCGGCGCGGGCGCAGCCGCGATCACGGGTTCGGCGGCCACGACCGGCTCGGGCTCCGGCGCGATCACGGGTTCCGCCGCCACGACCGGCTCGGGCGGTACGACCGGCTCGGGCGGTACGACCGGCGGCGGCACCCACGCCGGCTCGACCTCCGGCTCCGTGTTCGGCGATGCGACGCCGCCGAGGCGGATCGTGCCGTGACCGACGTCGTGCGGGGCCATCGTCTGCAGGCGGTCCTCGGCGTCGCTCCCGTCTGCGGGTGCCGTCGACGGCACGCCCGTCAGCAGCGACGGCCCGGCCTCCTGCTCGGCGCGCGCACCGCGCTGACCGCGCGCCACGACGAGGACTCCGAGCACGATCGCGACGATCGCGATCGCCGCCGTCGGCGCGTCGGCGAGGGCAGCCAGAACGTTCATGCGGGCAGACTACGCGTCGGCCAGGTCGAACATGTCTTCTGCGTCGGCGGCCATGACGCGCTCGGCGAGCTCGCCCTTGAGCAGCTCGAGACGTTCCTGCTCGGCAGCGCTCTTGCCGTCCTTGCGCGCGAGGTCGATGAACTCCTCGGTCACGTAGCCCTCGCGCAACAGCAGCGTCACGGAGCGGTCGGCGAGGCCGAGCTTGAAGACGAAGCGCTCCACGACGCGCCCGCGCTCCGGCCGAGCCAGGTCCGGGTCGTGCGTGAATCGATCGCCGGTGACGGCGCGCGTGACGACCTCGAAGGCGTCGCGCGCCCCGGGGCCGCCGAAGGCCGTACGCACGCTGATGTTGCGCCGCACCGGCGGACCTTCGGGCGACAGCAGCGCCAGCGCGCGCTGCAGGACCTTGAAGCCGACCGCCACCCCGCCCGGCGAGCCCGGCCCGTGGTACTTCATCAGGTCGTCGAACGAATAGGCGATCGTCCGCCCGCGCTCCAGCACCTCGATCGTCTCGGTCATCGCCAGGCTCCTCGCGTCGGCAGGTTCGTCACCCCGACGGTATCGCTGCGCTCAGCGCGAACGCGCTCACGAGCTCTGCCATCGGTGCTCGCAGCTCCCAGAAGAACAGGTGCCCGACGTTCTCCAGCAGCGCCGGGCGGGCGCACGGGACCGCGGTACTGGTCCTATAGCTCAGGACTCGCCGCGACGGCCGCATTCCTGTAAGGCTCTGCGGATGCGCCCGTTCCAGACTCTGCTCGTCGTCACCGTCGCCGCCCTCTCGGCCACCGCCCTCGTCGCGTGCGGCGAGAAGGCCAGCGAGAAGAGCGCCGACACGCTCGTCGGCGAGGGGTTCACCGTCGACATGCCCGGTGAGCCCAAGCGCTCGACCCAGACCGTGCAGACCGCGGCCGGCCCCGTGCTGCTGACCGCCTACGTCACCGAAGGCGGCAGCGAGGGCTTCTCGATGAGCGTCGCGAAGATCCCGAGCACGGTCAAGGGCGACCTCGACGGCGCCGTGTCGGGCGCGGCGGCGAACGTCAAGGGGACGGCGACGGACACGAAGACGACGACCTATCAGGGCTTTCCGGCGCGCGACACGCGGATCACGAACGCCCAGGACCAGGAAGGCAACAAGGGCACCGTCTTCGCCCGCGTGA
The DNA here is from genome assembly GCA_963756465.1 of uncultured Solirubrobacteraceae bacterium. Taxonomy (GTDB): domain Bacteria; phylum Actinomycetota; class Thermoleophilia; order Solirubrobacterales; family Solirubrobacteraceae; genus CADCVQ01. Next base: position 1,470,639 of record CAVWNK010000003.1, on the reverse strand, counting down.
TCCTCGCCAAGGGCAGGCTGCTGCAGCTGCAGTTCGTCCAGAAGGGCGGCGACGTGAAGGACCCGCCGGCGTCCTACGAGACGTTCCTGGCGTCGCTGAAGATCCGCTAGGACGGAAATCTGCGGGGGTGACGTGCTGATCTCCGCAGCGTGGGTCATACTCCCCGCAGTAGCAGGGGCAGCCGACGCCACGTACCCTGCAGCTCATAAGATGAATCAGGGGGACGCGACCGGTTGTGAGCCGCGAAGCGGACTTCGCTCGTAACGGAAACGAGGGGAGATCGGGGATGACGACGCAGTCGCCAACGCTCGTGCGGTGCGAACGCTGCCGGGCGGTGATCAGCAGCGCCGCAGCGACCGACATGATCCGTCATGGCGTCCCCTGCGGCGTCTGCGGCGGGACGCTGTCGCTGTGCGACAGCCACCAGCGGCGGACCGCGCCTGCCGATGCTCGCGCCCCGTCACCCGAGCGCCGGTTGCTCGGTGTCCTGCGTGAGGCCGACGGCAGGCCCGTCGGTCTGCAGGCGATCGCCGAGGCCGGGATCGACGACCCCGCCGGCGCGATCTACGCGCTCGAGCGCGCGGGGCACCTGATCGAGCGCGCGTACGCCGAGGTCTCCGCCGGCAGCCGCCGGCTGCTCGGCTACCGGCTGCGTCGCGCTCCCGCGACTCAGGTGAGCGCCTCCCAGCCCAGCAGCTCGCGGTAGCGGGCCGCCAGCTCGTCCCACGCCGCCTGCAGCTCACCGCGGGCGGCGTCGAGGATCTCGGGCGGGGCCGGCTCGGGCGCCCAGCGGTTCTTGATCGGCTCGGTCGCGACGAGGGCCATAACCTCGTAGGTGGCGGTGCGCAGTCGTTCGTGGGCGCGGCGCAGTTGCCGGCGCTCGTCCTCGGTCAGCTCTTCGGGGGTGCTCGGCATCGGCGCCCATCATGCCAACTATGGTTGCGGCGATGAGCGGACTGCCGCTGAGCCTCGCCGCGGGGCTGCTGCTCGCCGCGCCCGCGAGCGCGTACGGCGCCGATGCCTTCAACGGTCGCATCGCATTCTCCAGCGCGCGCAGCGATCCGCAGGCCGCGAGCTTCGACATCTTCAGCATGAACCCCGACGGCACGGGCGTGCGCAGGCTGACGACGAACCCGGCCGGCGATCGCCAGCCCGACTGGTCTGCGGGCGGGACCGCGATCGCCTACACGATCGACAAGCCGGGCGCGACGAAGAACTTCGAGGTCGCGCGGATGACGGCGGCGGGCACCGGGCACCGCCGCCTGACGACGACCGTCACCGATCAGGCGTCGAGCCAGCCCTCGTGGCTGCCCGCCGGCCGGGGCATCCTGTTTCGCCGCAGCGGGCCGACCAGCCGCGTCGGCTCGATCTGGCAGATGGGCCCCGACGGCGAGCGGCCGGCGCTGCGCTTCTCGACGCAGGCGCCGCCGCTGTACCCGAGCTTCTCCCCCGATCGGCGCCGCGTGCTCTACAGCGCGATCCTGTCGCCGACCGGTGACGGCGACCGCGGGATCTTCAGCCTCGACCGCGACGGCAGCGGCCTCACGACGCTGTTCGACGTCACCGGGGCCTACGACTCCGCGCCCGCGTGGTCGGCGGACGGCTCGCGGATCGCGTTCGAGAGCGACGCCGACGTCGGCGGCGCGAACCCCGAGCGCGACATGGAGATCTGGGTGATGGGCGCCGACGGCGGCGATCCGACGCAGCTGACGCGCAACACCCTGCACGACGAGGGGCCGACGTGGTCGCCCGACGGGCGGCTGCTGGCGTTCACGAGCGGTCCCGACCAGGCGCACGGCGACATCCACGTGATGTCCGCCGAGGGCGGCGAGGCGCGCCGCCTGACGCGCTTCGCCGGCGCCGACGAGTCGCCGGACTGGCAGGCGATCCCGGCACCGCGCACCGACGCGCGCTGCGGCGACCTCGTGCGGGCCGGCACGGGCGCGTATGACGTGCGGCGCGCGGGCAGGCGCCTGGACTGCCTGCAGGCGCTCGCGCTCGCGCGGCGCTGGGTGCAGGCCCGCCAGCCGCGACGGGTCCGCCGCTACCGCGCGACCGCGAAGGACTTCGGAGCCATCAAGCGCGTGCAGCTGCGGGCGGGCACAGGCGCCGGACGCAGGCTCGTGACGTTCCTGTACCGGCGCGCGGGCGGCTGACGGCGCTGCGACCGCCGCTCCCGAGGTCGCAGCGTGAGCACGCTCTCGGTAGTGGAGCGCTTGGTGTTAGAGCCGTGAGCTGATCGCGGCCAGCACGCCCTCGGCGATCCGCCGCGGACGCGGGCCGATCCCGAAGACCTTCTCGAGATCGCCGCGCGGGTCGACCTCGAGCACCTTCGCGCGCGCCTCGACGGGCACGCCGTCGTGGACGAGACCGCGCAGGATGCCGTCCAGCGGCGCGCGCAGCTGCTCGTCGCCGATCGTGGCGACGACCTCCCCGGCGCGCACGCGCTGCGCGATCTGCGCCTGCGTGCGCATCACGCCGGACACGGGCGCGTAGACGAAGCGATCGCGCGCGTGGCCGTCGAGGGCGCGCGGCTCGCCGCCCAGCGGCTTCGTCGGCCCGTGCTCGACGAGCGCGCCGAGGTCGTCTCCCCACTGCGTCTCGATCGCGAGATCGGTCGTGTCTGCGGCGACGAAGTTCGGTCCCAGGCCGATCGTCAGCGGCGCGAGGCCGCGCTGGCGCTCGGGCTGGGCGCGCTTGCGCATGCGCGCGTCGACGAGCACGTCCGGCGCGACGGCCTCGAGGACGTCGTCGAACGGCGCCGCCGTGACGAGCACCCCAGCACCCGCGCGCGGCGCGGCGAGGTCGTCGATGCGCCGCGCGGCGACGCCGTCCAGCTCGCAGGCGCCGTCGAAGATCGCGTCGGCGAACGCCATCCCGCGGCGCGGCGCCGCCGGCAGCGCGACGTCGTGGACGACGACGTCATGGCGGTTGCGCAGCAGCAGATGCGCGACGGCCGAGCCGACGTCGCCGCTGCCGCGGATGAGCACGCGCGCCACGCGGCCGACGGTAGCGCCGTCAGCCCGGCAGGCGCGCGACGATGGCGCGCGCGAGCGCCTGCGCCGAGCCCGGCGCGTAGTCGAGAAACAGCGACGGCTCGACGAGCTCGAGCTCGAGCACCGCGGGCGCGCCAGCGGCGTCGCGCAGCACGTCGACGCGGGCGTAGAGCTGGCGCCCGAAGCGCTCCTCGACGTACGCGTGCGCGCGCTCGGCGAGTGCGACGGCGTCGGCCGCGGGCGCGGCGACCGGGCTCATCTGCTCCTGGCGAAAGAGGCCGGCGGGCGGCGCCAGGTCGAGCGCCAGCAGCGGCCCCTTGCGCATCGCGTGCGACAGCGTGCCGTCGAGGAAGACGAGCGCGGTCTCGGCCTCGGCACCGTCGACGGCCTCGAGGTAGGGCTGCAGCAGCACGTCGTGCCCGTCGGCGTGCAGCGCGGCGACGTGCTCGCGCGCGGCATCGTGACGCGCCGCGTCGAAGACGGCCGCGCCGCGCGACCCGGCGGCGACGGCCGGCTTGGCGACGAAGCGTCCCGGCGGCGGCGTGAACGCAGCGCCGGGCGCGACGTGCTCGGTCGGGATCGTCGCGATGCCGGCGCCGGCCAGCTCGAAGAGGTAGCGCTTGTCGGCGTTCCAGGCGACGACGGCGGGCGGGTTGAGCAGCCGCGGGCCGATGCTCGACGTCCACTCGAGAAAGCGCGCGGGCGCGAGCGTGTAGTCCCAGGTGCTGCGCACGACGACGAGGTCGTAGGACTGCCAGCCGGCGTCCGGCCGCGCGTTCCAGATCGCGGGCTCGGCGTCGATCCGCAGCGCGCGCAGCGCGTCGAGCAGCAACCTGCCCTCGACGTCGAGCGCCGGCATCTCGGCGCACGTGGCGATCGCGACCCGCGGCATCAGGGTCGCTACCCGACGAACTCGATGTCGACGGGCTCGCCGGCGCGCAAAAGCTCGCAATCCTCCGGCACGAGCGCGAGCACGGGAACGCCGAGCATCGACGTGAGGATGTGCGAGCGCTGATCGCCGTTGGGCGTCACGTGCCAGCCGTCGTCGTGCATCTTCGCGTGGCAGCGGATCACGGCCGTGCGTCCGAGCGTGCCGATCAGGTCGGTCTCCGCGATCCCGCGCGCGGTGTGCAGGTTGAGGTTGCGGCCGAGCATCCCGTAGACCGCCGGCACGACGAGCACGCGAAAGGCGGTCATCGCGGACGCCGGGTTGCCGGGCAGCGCGAAGGCCAGCGTGCCGTCGCGGGCGACGTACAGGCAGACCTGACCGCCGGGCTTGAGGCTCACGCGACAGAAGACCTGCTCGGCGCCGAGCTGCTCCAGCGCAGGGCGCACGTGGTCGTGCGGGCCGACCGAGACGCCGCCGACGGTGACGACGATGTCGGCGCCCTCGATCGCGCGCCGCAGCGTGTCGACGGTGTCCGCGCGGTCGTCGCCGACGCGCACGCTCGACGCGAGCTCGGCGCCGGCGGCGTGCGTCGCGGCCGTCAGCGCGGGGGCGTTGGCGTCGCGGATCTGCCCGGGCTCGAGCGCGCGACCGGGCGAGACGAGCTCGTCGCCGGTGCTGACGAGCGCGATCCGCGGCCTGCGCACGACGACGGGACGGGCGATGTCGACCGCCGCCAGGGCGCCGATCTCGGCCGAGCCGAGCAGCGTCCCCGCGTGCAGGATCGTCTCGCCGCTGCGGATGTCCTCGCCGGCGTAGCGCACGTCGTTGCCGGCGCTGACCTCGTCGTTGACGATCACCGCCCCGTCCTCGATCTCCGTCAGCTCCTGGCGCACGACGGCGTCGGCGCCCGCGGGCATGACGGCGCCCGTCGACACGCGGATCGCGGTCCCGTGCGTGACCGCGGCCTGCGCGAGCGTGCCCGCGCGCGACTCGCCGATGACCCTCAGCGCGACCGGCGCGTCGTCGGTGTCCGTCGCGATGACCGCGAAGCCGTCCATCCCGGAGGAATGAAACGGCGGCAGGTCGGTCGGCGCGACGGCGTCCTGGGCGAGCACGCGACCGAGCGCGTCGGCGAGCGCGACCTCCTCGCCCTGCAGGCGCGAGAGCTGCTCGAGCACGAGGCTCCTGGCGCGTTCGATCGAGATCCGCTTGGCTTCGGCGCCCATCGCGAGCGGGAAGGTATCGAAGCGGGTGTGTGCCGCGCCGCCATCGGCCGCGCGCCGCGGCGAGCAGGAACGCGGCGAGCGCGTGATCGCGACGGCGGCGGCGATCGTACGCATCGGGGTATGCAGATCGCCGCGACAGCGCGCGCGCTGGCAACGTTCCCGGTCGCCGATGCGCCACACTGGTGGGCCAGATGATCGTCTACCACGGCACCACCGTCGACTGCCTGGAGGGCATCAAGCGCGACGGCCTGTACCCCGGTACGTACGTCGCGCCGAACGTCGCGCTCGCACAGGACTACGCCTTCGACCGCGCGATCACGATCGGCGCCGACTCCTGCGTGATCTTCACGCTCGACGTGCCCGACGCGACGGTCGAGCGGGTCGAGGCCTGGTGGTGGACCGGCGAGCAGCTGCTGCTGCCGCTCGGATGCACGCCCGAGTGCATCCTCGAGATCGACGGAACCGATCCCCGCCCCCATCAGGCGGTGCAGTAGCCGCGGGCTCCTACGCCGCGCGCAGCTGCGCGTGCGCGACGACGCTCTCGCGGGCGGCGAGCCTGACGTCGAAGTCCTCGGCTGCGATGCGGATGAAGTGCGCGGCGTTCTGGGCGGCGGCGAACCCGCGCCGCAGCAGCTCGGCCACCTGCTGGTGGGTCATCGACGGCGTGCGCTCCACGAGCAGCAGCTCGACGCAGTATCGGGCGACGCCCTCCTGCGGGATCGAGCGCCAGATCGAGCCGACCTCGATCTCGCCGGCGCTGAGCGCGATGAAGTAGGACGCGTTGGCGGCGAGCGCGAACTCGCGGCGCAGCAGGGCGATGGCGCGGTCGCTGCCGAGGGCGGCGTCGCGCTCGATCATGTCCAGCTCGAGCCTGTAGCGGGTGGTGTCGTCGTGGTCTCGCATCGATGCCTTGTCCGTCGAAGAGGTGCATCACGCGGCGCGTGATGTCTGCGTTCCAGTGCGTTATCGGCAGTCGTCCGGCGCAGCCATAGCGACGCGCGGGACGGACGATCGACTCGGCGAATGGATGGGACGCGCATCCGCCCGGCGTTGCCCGAGGGCAAAGCGCCTGCACCCCCACTATAGAAGCCGGCTGCGCGGTCCTTGACAGCGGCCCCTTCTGGGGCCACGATCAGCGCGTGCCGATCTATGACTTCGCCTGCGCGACCTGCGACGACAAGTTCGAAGAGCTTGTCCGCTCCGATGCACCGCCGCCCGCCTGCCCGACCTGTGGCAACGAGGAGACCGAGCGTCTGCTCTCGACCTTCCTCACGCCGAACCTGGCCGCCGGCCAGCGCCGCTACCAGGTCAACGCCGGAACCGCGCTGGCCTCGATGGGCTGCTGCGGCGGCGGCGGCTGCGGCACCCACGCCGGCTGACCTGCCGCCCCGACGGGCGGTGAGGAGCTGATGGCGGTCGATCTCGCAGAGCTGCGCCCCGAGGCGATCGAGCTCGCACAGACGCGCGCCATGGAGCTGCTCGCCGACGGGCAGCCCGACGAGGCGGTCTCGCTGCTGCGCGGCATCGTCGCGCGCGCGGTCACCAAGCACGGCCACGAGGACCTGCTGACCGGCATGGCGCAGTCGAGCCTGGCCGACATGCTGCGCCGCGTCGGCGCGCCCGAGGCCGAGCAGCTCGGCGCGCTGACCGACGCGATCACGGCCTTCTCGGCGTCCGTCGGGCCGGAGGACCCGCGGACGACGTCGGCGTTTGGCCGCCTGGCGCACGTCGCGCTGGCCGCGCAGGCCGTCGAGATCGCCGTCACGGCGGGCATGCAGGCGATCGGCGGGCTGCAGGCCCGCGGCGAGGGCGAGTCCGTCGAGGCCGGCGGGATCTACGCCGCGCTCGCGATGGCCGCGGCCGCGCGCCGCTCGCCTGCCGCGCCGGGCGCCGCCGAGCGCGCCTACCGGCTGACCGCCGCGGCCGGCGGCGACGACGCCGACCGCCGCCGCGCGATCGCCGCCTGGCGCGCGCTCGGCCGGCCGCGCCGCGCGGCGATCACCGACGAGCTGTCGCTCGTGTCCTTCGGCGCGCCGCCGCAGCTCGTCGTCGAGCTCGACCACGTCGCCGAGGACGGCGCGGTCGACCAGCACATGCACGGCCTGCGTCTCGACGCCGCACGGGCGCTGCGCGAGCAGCTCGCAACGCCGCGCTTCTCCTACCGGGCCTCATCGGGTGGGTTCGAGGTCGTCAGCCGCACGGGCGCGACGGCCGCGATCCGCTTCGACGGCGACGTCGAGGTGCTGCTCGACGCCGACGCCTTCGCCGCGTTGCGCGAGGCGCTGTCGGCCGCGCTCTCGGGCGCCAGCGGCGGCGGCGAGGCGGGCCGCAACGACCCCTGCCCCTGCGGGTCGGGTCGCAAGTACAAGCGCTGCTGCGGCGTCTGACGTGGCCCCCCGACCCGCCCTGGGCCGCCGGGCGCGTCAGCTCGCGGGCGCCGACTGGCTCCGGTCGCTCGCCTGAGCCTCTGCCACCGACGGATCGGCGAGCGGGCGCAGGATCGCGTAGCCGACGAGCGCCGCCCCGGCGAGCACGAACATCGCCAGGCGGCTGGCGTCGAACTTCGACATGCCCGCGAGCTCGGTCGCGACGAGGACCGTGCCGCCCCACAGCACGAGCGGCCCGAAGCCCGACGACAGCTTGCCGACCATCGCGTAGAGGCCGAAGTCCTCGCCGCGGCGCTCCACGGGCACGAGCCGCAGCAGGAACACGCGGTCGACCGCCGACAGCGAGCCGAGCGCGATCCCGATCAGCGGGCCGAGCAGCCACAGCAGCGCGCTCGAGCCGGTGCCGGCGCCGATGACGAGCGCGGCGACGGTCATCGTCAACGTGGCGAGGATCACGCGGCGCGGGCCGACGCGCTGGGCCAGCAGCCCGGCGCCGATCGCGCCGCCGATCGCGGCGACGGTCGAGATCGCCAGCAGCAGGTCGATGTCGCGGCCGTCGAAGTCGCCGCTGCGGCGCGCGTAGACCGTCATGAACTGCAGCACGGTCGCGATCGCGTCGACGTAGAAGAAGCGGGCGAGGATCAGCCGTCCATGCGGTTCGCGGCGCGCGCGGCGCACGGTCGCGGCGAGCTGTGAGAACGGCCCGATCGGCGGCCGCTCGCCCGGCTCTCGGTGCTCGCGCACGAGGAAGAAGAGCGGCAGCGCGAAGAGCCCGAACAGCAGCGCGCCGGGGATGAACGCGCGCTGCGCATGGCCGTCGGTCGCGATCGTGCCGATCGCCGCCAGCGCCGTCAGCGAGCCGAGGTAGCCGACGGCGACGCCGATGCCCGACACGCGCGCGCGGCTCTTCTCGGGCGCGACCTCGCTCAGCAGCGGGTGGTACTGCGAGTCGGCCGTGTTGAAGGCGAACGTCGCGATCGCGCCGACGACGAGCGCCAGCAGGACGGACTCGACGATGCCGAGCAGGCCGGTCGCGGCCACGCAGATGAGCGTGAAGACGATCAGGATCGGCTTGTGGCGCCCGCGGCGGTCGGCGAGCGCGCCCAGCAACGGCAATGTCGCGACGAGCGCGAGCGACACAGCGGCGACCATCAGGCCGACGTAGATGTCGGGCTGGCCCTGCTCCTCGACGATCCAGTCGTTGAAGTAGCGGGTGACGACGACGAACGAGAAGATCGTGTTCGCGAAGTCGTACAGCACCCATCCGACCACCGGCGGGTTCGGCAGGCGCCGGCGGCGATCGTGCTGCACCGCCCCAGGCTACGCGCCGGACGCCGACGGCCGCGCGGCGCCGCGCCGGTCAGGCGACGTCGGCGAGCAGCTCGAGGTCCTCGGCGAGCGAGTGCCTGAGGGCATGCTTGAGCTTGGCGTGGATCTGGCAGACGCGGCTCTGGGAGATCCCGAGCACCTCACCGACCTCGCGCAGCGTGAGGTTGTTGACGTACAGCAGCACGGCGATCTCGCGCTGACGACGGTCAAGCCGGGCGAACGCGCTGCGGAAGCGATCCCTGGCCTGGCCCCTCGTCGCCTCGCGCTCGGGGTCGGTCGATTCGTCGTCGCTGGCGATCAGGTCCAGCTGCTCGACGGCGCCGCTCTCGTCATGCACGACGAGGCTGTTGAGCGATGTCACGCAGGAGCTGATGAGGTCGTGCCTGCGGGCGAGAAGCTCGTCGGCGGTCATGCTGAGGGCGTCGGCCAGCTCGCCGTCCGACGGCGCGCGGCCGTGGATCGAGCGAAACTCGGTCTGCACGCGGCGCATGTCGCGCTCCCAGCGGCGCAGCGAGCGCGGCGCCCAGTCGTTGCGGCGAAGCTCGTCGATGACGGCGCCGTGGATCCGCGTCCAGGCGAACTGCTCGAGCGTCGCGCCCTTCTCGAGGTCGTAGCGGTCCAGCGACTTGATCAGCGCCTCGAGGCCGGCCGAGACGAGATCGTCGACCTCGCAGCTCGCGGGCAGCTCGCCGATCTTGCGATAGACGATGAACTTCACGAGCGGCGCGTAGGTCAGGACGAGGCGGTCGCGCAGCGCCGGATCGGATGCGATCGCCATGCGAGGGGTATCGGGTGCTCGGCACGATCGCGCGTCAGTAGTTCACCGCACGTCGAGCGCCGACTGCCCCTCGCCGCTGCGATCGCAGCCGATCTCAGTCGTCGAAGCGGACCGTCAGCCCGGAGGGGAACGGGCCCTCGAAGCGCAGCCTGCCGTCGCCGCCGCGAGCGCGCTTCAGGCGCGGTCCCTCGAACAGCGCCTGCGCCATCGCCGGCAGCTGCGCGCGCACGATCTGCTGGCCGTAGCACGTGTGCATCCCGTAGCCGAAGAGCATGTAGCTGCTCCACGGGCGGTCGATGCGGAACTCGCCCGGCGCCTCGATCGCGCGCTCGTCGTGCATCGCCGAGAGCGTCGCCGCGAAGACCGTCGAGCCCGCCTTCACCGGCGTCTCGCGGTCGGTGCCCGCGGCGATCACCGTGTCCGCGGGGACATAGCGCAGCAGCGCGAAGTTCTGGGGGTTGAAGCGCGAGGCCTCGAAGCAGTACGCCGCGACGAGCTCGCGGTCGCCGTCGCGGGCCGCCTGCTGGGCGCCCTGCAGCTCGTCCTCGCGGTCGAGCAGCTCGTCCATGATCCGCGCGAAGCAGTTGGAGATCGTCGGGATCCATCCGGTGATGTTGCCGAGGATGTTGTGGCGGATCTGGACGTCGGCGAAGTTCGGCTCGCCCTCGTCCTGGAAGCGCAGCAGCCGCGTCAGGACATCGTCGGGGACCTCGTCGCCGGCGGCCATCGCCGCCTTGCGGGCGTCGACCTGCCGATCGAGATGGACGCGCCACAGCGCGGCGTCGCCGAGCGCCCGCTCGCGCACCGTCGGCAGGTTGCCGACGTTGATGAACAGCTCCTGAAAGACGTTGCGCGCCCAGCGCGCGTGCGTCTCGGGGTCCGGCCCGGGCGTGCCGAAGTACGCGGCGATGGAGCTGTCGATCGCCGGGTCGGCGAGCTCGGAGACGACGTCGATCTCGCCGTCGTCGCGGCGTCCTGCGACGAGCGCACGCGCGCTCTCGTACATTCGCTGCGCGAGTACGGGCATATCCTCGCGCGTGACCGCACGGTCCATCGCGGCGTGGTCGTGGTGATACAGCGGCGTGTCGTCGACGCCGAGGATGAACGGGCCGGTGACGGCCTCCATCTTCGGCCCGTAGAGGTCGGCCGTGAAGCGCGCCGGGTCGCCGAGCACTTCCTTGACGTCCTCGTTGAGCGCGACGATCGTGACGCCGCCGGGCAGGCTGACGATCGGGTCGAACCTGCGCATGAGCTCAAAGCCCTCGGCCGAGCCCTTGTCGGCGAGCTGTCCGGCGAGATCGGACACCTTCTCGGTGAGCTTGTCCTTCTGGTCGCCGAGCTTCTCGGCGGCCTCCCTGATCTCGTCGACGATGCCCATCCTCGAACCTCCTTGGTCTCCGGCTAGCCGGCGGTGCCGTCGGCAAGCGCCGCCAGCGCGGTCATCCCGGGCACGAACAGGTACTCGCCGCCGCGCGTGCGGACGAAGACCTCCTGCGGCGTGAGGAAGAACGGGGGCCTGCCCTGGATCGTCATCTTGCCCGTCGCGCCCGCGTCGCCGAGGATGAAGTCCTTGTCGTGGCCGAGGCCGAAGATGTTGCCGGCGTTGAGCCACTGCACCTGGACGCCCTCGAACTGGCGCGAGATGCTGCCCTGGAAGCTGACGAAGACGAGGCCGCGGTCGGCCCCGTCGTCCTTGCTGACGCCCTCGGGCAGGACCTTCCCGTAGGGCATCCCGCGGCGGATCATGCGGTGGCGGAAGCTCAGGTGGCCTTCGAAGCCCAGCGCGTCGCGCGGGTTTGAGCGGCGCACGTGGGCGCCGACCGGGCAGCGCATGCCGTCCATGTCCTTGTCGTAGCGAAAGTCGTTGGCGCCGGCCGTGCCGGCGTCGAACTGTGCCGGCTCCTTGTCGGGGTGCGTCACGAGCGGCGCGCCGTTGGGCCAGCGCCCGACGACCTTCGCCGAGAGCTTGAGCTCGTCGCCGTCGTGATAGAGCTTGGCCGCGTCGCGCAGCACGCGCCGCCACAGCGCGACGTCCTGGTAGAGCTTGCGCCACACCATGTACGTGCCGCTGCGTCCCAGCGGGGCGGCGGGCGCGTTGGGCAGGCGCTTCTTCGGATCGACGCGCGTGTCCTCGTCGGGGTAGCCGAGGATGAACTCGCCCGGCGCGAGCGGGCGCCAGCGCCCGTCCTTCAGCGGCACGCCGCCGCCGGGCGCCTTGTCGTCGCTCGTGCCTTCGATCGCCGGCTGGGCGAAGCCGTCGGCGTAGCCGAAGTGCTCGCGCGACCCGGGCAGCAGCTCGGTGTCCTGCTGGTTGATCACGCGCACGCCGCCGGCCGCGGCCATCGCGGCCTGCATCTTGCCCAGCGCGCGCTGGCGGTCGGAGGGCCGCTGCGCGTTGATCGTCAGCAGCACGTGCGCCTCGCCCCTGCCGAGCCCCGGATCCCAGCTGTTGGGATCGCTCGGGCCGGTGTCGCCGAGCAGCGCCGAGCGGCTCGACATCCCCTCGCGGAACTCGCGCGAGAACGAATCGACGACCCGCTCCGAGACGCCGAGCGCGCGCAGCCCGGCGGCCGTCACGGAGACGTTGAGCGTCGTCAGCGGCTTCTCACCCTCCGGCCACGGCTCCGCGGTCGTGACGTGGTCCAGCAGGCCCGAGAACCAGGCGCGCGCCTGCTCGGGCGGGCACTCGATCGTCACGAACGCATACGTCGTGCAGTCGTAGTCGTTGCCGTAGGCGCGCAGGATGTCGCCCTGGATGTCGCCGAGATCCATCCGCACGGTCGGCAGCGCCATCTACGTCCCGCCTCCGAACTGCGCCAAGAACGCCTTCTGCAGCTCCACGGGCGCCATGCCCTGCGCCCTGATCGCGAAGGCGATCGATCGCTCGCGCTCGCCCAGCGCCCGCTTGACCATGCCGACCGTTGCGTGGCCGTAGGCCGCGAAGAACATGCCCGTGTCGATCTGGTTGTGCTTGAGGTACTTCTTCAGCGCGTCGCCGCCGGCGCTCTCGGGGCAGCCGACGCAGCGCCCCCAGATCTCTTTGGCCTCCGGCGCGAGCTTGTCGCAGAGCTCGTCGAGGTAGCTGTCGAGCGCACCGTCGAAGTTGCTCGTGAAGATGAGGTAGTTCAGGTCGAGATGCTCTTCGGAGCGCTGCTTCCACGCCGGGTCGTGGTGGAAGTCCGCCACGATCACGAAGCGCCCCATGTGCGTGCGCGGGAGCTTGGCGAGCGGGCTCGGGCCGCGACCGCGCAGGCCGCGCAGGTAGTCGGCCAGCGGCTGCTCCTCGCCGGGCTTGACGGGCGTCATCGCCATGAATGCGTAGGCCTGCCCGGAGACGTTGGACATTGCGCTAGAGGGAGTTCTGGGAGTCGGTGAGGAACGTCCGGTACGCCTCGGCGAACGCGTCGGGGTCCATCCGCTCGGCGTCCAGCTTGAGCTGCGTCAGCCGCGTGTCGAGCTCCAGGGCGCGCTGGATCATCGTGCTCGTCGCGTCGGGATAGGCGCTGTAGTAGTGGTCGGCCTCGGTCTCGTTGGACTGGATGTACTGCTTGAACGGCGCCGTCGGCAACGGCTTGGGAAAGCCGTAGGAGGTGCCCCAGAACGCCGTCATCCCGGACGCGAGGATGTGGGAGAAGGCGTCGATGTACTCCTCCCAGCCGCCGTTGAAGTTGCTCTCGAAGTACATGTGCTGGTAGCGCAATCGGCCCTTCTTCTGCGGTGGCCCGTTGTAGGGCAGCTTCGAGATCACCGTCCAGCGCGCGAAATGGATGAACGACAGCGCGCGCAGCTCCTTGGTCAGGTCCGGGAAGCGGCGCGTCAGCTGAAACAGCGCGGGCAGGAAGATCCGGCCGGGAACCGGCGCGAGCCGGTTGCCCAAGGGCCGGATCGTGCTGAAGACCGTGATCGCGATCGCCTGGCCGTCGTGGTTGCGCGGATCGGTGCCGGTCGCGGTGATCGGGCCTGCCGAAGAAGTCTGGACGCTCACGGGGCAGCAACGTATGCGACGCGTTCGGAGTGCGTCAAGGGACGAATGGGCACGCCGCCGGCGGCGCTTCCTTCCGCGGCGCCGGTCTACGCGCGGGTGATGCGCATCGCGCGGCACAGCGGCAGCCCGAGCACGTGCGTCTGCGTCGCGAAGCGCACGGTGCAGGGACCCTCGAACGGCTGGCGGTCGAGCATCTCGAGGTCGTCGCCGACGCGGATCCCGAGGTCCGACAGGTAGCGCAGCATCGCGGGGTCGGAGTCCGAGACGCGCACGAAGCGCCCGCCGCTGCCGACCGGCAGGCCGTCGAGCGACTCGGTCTGGCCCTCGTCGATGACGAGGTCGCGATCGGGGATCGGGTCGCCGTGCGGGTCGTGCGTCGGGTTGCCGAGCTTGGCCGCGATGCGCGCCTCGAGATCCTCCGACAGCACGTGCTCGAGCGCGTCGGCCTCCTCGTGGACGCGGTCCCAGGGCACGTCGAGGTGTTCGGCGAGGTACAGCTCGAGCAGCCGGTGGTGGCGCAGCATCTCCAGCGCCAGGCGCTCGCCCTGCTCGGTCAGGCGCACGCCGTGGTAGGGCTCGTGGATCGCCAGCCCGCGCTCGGCGAGCTTCTTGACCATCGCCGACGCCGACGCGGGCGTCACGCCGCAGCGCTCGGCGAGCGCGTTCGTGCTGACGGCGTCGCCGTCCGCCCGCTGCTGCAGCGAGTAGATCGACTTCGCGTAGTCCTCGATCGCGTTGCTCTGCCCGGTGCCGTGGGTGACCGCCATCGGCAGGCCTACACGCTGACGAGCAGCCCGGTCGTGAACATCAGCGCGAGGCCGGCGAGCACGCCGGCGACGACGCGCGGCTGCATGCCGCGCTCCCCGTCGGCGCGCAACGACGGCGCGAGCTGGACGATCACCTGCGCGATCGCGCCCGCGCCGGCGCCGAACAAGAACGCGGCGACGGAGTTGTTGAACGCCGAGGCGCCGATCCAGGCGCCGAGCACCGCCGGCGCGCCGGCGATCAGGCCCAGCGCGGCGAGCCGCCCCAGCGACGGGCGCGACGAGGCGATCGGCGCGACGATCGCGAGCCCCTCGGTCGTGTTGTGCAGCGCGAAGCCGACGACGAGGAACGCCCCGAGCGCGAGCGCGCCGGTCGTGTAGGCGGTGCCGATCGCCAGTCCCTCGCCGAGGTTGTGCAGGCCGATGCCGACGGCGATCAGCATCGCCAGCGCCGGACCGCCGGCGCCCGCGGCGGCGCGAGCGCGGCGGCGCCGCGACAGCCACGAGCTGACGCCCGTCAGCGCGAGGTAGGCGACGGCGGCCCCGAGGAAGACGAGCCCGACGCCGCCGAACGCCTGCGAGCCCTCCCCCGCGAGCTCGACGCCCTCGAGCGTCGCGTCGATCGCGAGGAAGCCGAGCAGCCCGACCGTCAGCGCCATCACGACGCGCAGCCAGGCCGGCGGGATGCGCCGGATCCATGGCAGCCAGAGCATCCCGAGCGCGATCGGGATCACGCCGACGTAGACGCCCAGCAGGGCCATCAGCCCGTAGAAGCCGGCGTCGGCCGACGGCGTCGCGACGGCGACCGGGATCTCGTGCGCGATCGTCCCGCCCGAGGAGGTCAGCAGCGCGACCTCGTAGGCCTCGCCCTCGATCCAGGGCTGCCGGATGACGAGCGTCTCCGACGCCAGCCGGCCGATCGGCTCACGGGCCCCGTCGAAGCCGACGAAGGCGTCGTTGACGATCACCTGCGCGACCGAGACGGCGTCAGGGCCGTCGTTTCTGACCGTCAGCTCGATGCGGCCCGGCTCGAGCACGGTGCGCTCGACCGCGAGCTCCTCGGCGGGCGGGCCGCGGCGATCGCCGAGGCCCGGTCCGCCGAGCGCCGCGAACGAGCCGATCGCGGCGATGATCAGCAGCAGCGGCACGAGCCCGAGGACCCAGGCCGGCAGCCCGCGGGTCGCGACGGCGGTGGCCTGCCCGGCCTCCATTACGCGACGACCTCGAAGAAGCCCATCCAGCCGAGCTCGGTGAACTCCGACTGGTGGGCGTGGAACATGTAGCTGCCGGTGTACGGGAAGCGCATCTCGAGGATCCCGCGCTGGCCCTGGCACATCATGACCGTGTCGGTGAACTCGCTCGGCTGCTTCGACGTCCCCGTCGGGAAGTACTCAAAGAGGTTGCCGTGCAGGTGAAAGGAGTTGATCAGGTCGTACTCGAGCACGTTGACGAGGTACAGCCGCACGAGCTCGTTGCGCTTGATCGTGATCGGCTTGTCGGCGTAGGCGAAGCCGATCGTGTTCGCCGCGTAGATCTCGTTGGCGCGGTCGAAGTTCGTGTCGAAGCCGTTCATGACCATGACCATCTCGTCGGCCTTCTCGCGCGGGTCCTTCGGATCGATCAGAAACGCGCCGTAGAGGCCCTTGGCGATGTGCTCGGCGAGCGGCAGCACGTGACAGTGGTAGAGGTGCAGGCCGTAGGGCAGGGCGTCGAACTCGTAGACCGTCTGGCTGCCCGGCGCGATCTCGGTGATGCCGTCCATCGAGGCGCGGTGGATGCCGTGGAAGTGGATCGAGTGCGGGTGGCGCCCGCCGTTGACGAACGTGATCCGCAGGCGGTCGCCCTCGGTCGCGCGCAGCGTCGGTCCGGGAATGCGCCCGTTGTAGGCCCAGGCCGTGAACTTCACGCCCGGCGCGACCTCGATCTCCTGCTCGGCGGCGGCGATCGTCCACTCGCGCAGCGTGCGCCCGCCGGGCAGCTTGCTGACCTCGCCGTAGTCGAAGTCGCGCAGCAGCAGGTGCGGATCGAAGCCGTTGGCGCGGTGGTCGACCGCGCCGCCACGGAACCCGGCGTGGCCCCCGCCGGTGCCGTGGGCGGCCTTGCCGGCGGCCGCGTTGGCGTCGTGCTCGGCCGCCGCGGCGGCCCCGTGCGAGTGCGGGACGGCGGCGTGCAGCGCGGTTGCGCCGAGCCCCAGGGCGGGGACGGCACCGAGCAGACGGCGGCGAGTCAGTCGTGTCACGAGCAGGATTATGGCATGTCTAAATTTTCTTCTCCACGTTGCCCGGTTCTGAACGTGATCGTTCGGGTACCGCCATGCCAACCCCGCCGCGGACATTCGCCGCGGCGCATCCCGGTACCGAGAGGAGATCCACGTGGATCGATTCATCCGTGTGCTGCTCGCGTCCGTCGCCTCGACGCTCGCGTTCGCACCCGCTGCCTCGGCGGCGCAGGACCCCAACAAGGTCTCGCAGAAGCTGCGCGACGACGTCACCGTCGGCGGCATCCGCGCCCACCAGCAGGCGCTGCAGAACATCGCCACGATGAACAACGGCACGCGCGCCTCGGGCACGCCCGGTTATGAGGCCTCGGTGGCCTACGTCATGCGGCGCCTGGAGCGCGCTGGCTATGAGCCGACGGTCCAGGAGTTCGCGTTCAAGACCTTCGAGGAGCTCGCGCCGGCGACGTTCGAGCGCGTCTCGCCGGACCCGCGCAGCTTCGCCGAGCCGGCCGAGTTCACGATCATGAACTACTCGGGCTCGGGCGACGTGACCGCCGCGCTGACGCCGGTCGACCTCGTCCTGCCCCCGGGCGCCGCCGCCAACAGCTCGACGTCGGGCTGCGAGGCCGCGGACTTCCCCGCCTCCACGGCCGGAACGATCGCGCTGCTGCAGCGCGGCTCGTGCCCGTTCGCGACGAAGGTCGAGAACGCGCAGGCCGCCGGCGCGATCGGCGCCGTCGTCTTCAACGAGGGCCAGGCCGGGCGCACGGACACGCTCGCGGGCACGCTCGGCGAGGACACGACCGCGACGATCCCCGCGATCGGCACGAGCTTCGAGATCGGCAACGAGCTCGCCGGCCAGGCGGGCGCCGTCGTCCACGTCACGACGTCGACGAAGATCACCCCCAAGACGTCGTCGAACGTCATCGCCGAGCTGGCGCCGAAGAACGCCCGCAAGGCCGGCAAGGTCGTGCTCGTCGGCGCCCACCTGGACTCCGTCATGGAGGGCCCGGGCATCAACGACAACGGCAGCGGCAGCGGCGCGATCCTGAAGATCGCCGAGGAGATGGCGAAGGACAAGGCCCCGCGCAACCCGGTGCGCTTCGCGTTCTGGGGCGCCGAGGAGGCCGGCCTCGTCGGCTCGACCCGCTACGTGGCCGCGCTGAGCGACGAGGAGGGCGCGAAGATCGGGCTGAACCTGAACTTCGACATGCTCGGCTCGCCGAACTTCGTGCGCTTCGTCTATGACGGCGACGGCTCCTCGTTCGGCACCGCCGGACCGCCCGGCTCGGACGACATCGAGCACACGTTCCTGGACTACTTCGCCTCGCAGGGCCAGGCGACGGACCCGACGGCGTTCGACGGGCGCTCGGACTACAAGCCGTTCATCGACGCCGGGATCCCGGCCGGCGGCCTGTTCTCCGGCGCCGAGGGCATCAAGACGGCCGACCAGCAGGCGCGCTACGGCGGCGTCACGGGCGAGGCGTACGACCGCTGCTACCACCAGGCATGCGACACGTTCTCCAACGTCAGCATCCCCGGCCTGCGGACGCTGTCGGACGGCGCCGCGCACGCGACCGCGGTCTACGCGGCGCGCGCCGAGCCGGTCGGCGCGCCCGCCGCGGCGAAGTCCAAGGGCAGGAGCCCGGCGAGCAAGGCCGCGACGAAGCGCGGGCGCAACGACGAGCGCTAGTCCGTCGGGGGAGGCGGGCGCTCTGCCCGCCTCCCTGTGGGCGTCGTCGTGAAGCGACCGCAAGCATCGAGGGCCTGTCGGCGAAGTCGCGCGGGCGCTGCCGGACGGCGGGTCGGCAGCGCAGGAGTCCGGTTCCGGCAGCGGAAGATGGCCCGCTTGAGAGGGCGCGCGGCGCGGAAAAGCTCCAAGCCGCCGGGGCAACCGCTAGCGTAGGCCCATCTGTACTCGAGACGGGAGAACTCAATGACCAAGCAGGAGCTTGCACAGAAGGTGGCTTCGGACACCGGTCTCAGCGGTTCTGATGCGAAGGGCGCAGTGGACGCCACCTTTGATGCGATCGCCAGCGAGCTCGCCGGAGGCGGCGAGGTAGCGGTCGCGGGCTTCGGCAAGTTCAGCGTGAGCGCGCGTTCAGCCCGTGAGGGCCGTAACCCCGCGACGGGAGAGACGATTCAGATCGCCGCCAGCAAGGCCGCGAAGTTCTCGGCCGCCAGCGCGCTCAAGAAGTCGCTGAACTAGTACATCGATCCGTAGGTTCTGCGCGTTTCCCCGGGCGCCCGATCCGGGTCTGACGGCCGTGCATCCCGGGATTGCACGCAGAACTTCCGGACGGCAGTGCGAGCGCTGGCGTCGGCGGCTTGTTGCCGCTTAGTGGGTCGACCAGGAACGTTCGACCGGAAACCCGGAATGCCGGCGCAGCCTGGCAAGGACGCAGGACCGAAGGTGTGGCTCCGCCACATCGAGTGTCCGAGGACGCAGCGGGCACCGCGGACGAAGTCCGTGGTCGGCGATCGGCGCCCGGGGTTCCGGGTGAAACGTTTTGTGGTCGACCCACTGGCGTCGGCGCCATATACCGCCTCGACGGGCGACCCCGGTGGCGTTCCTGCGACCGGGGAGTTCGTCGTTGGGGGTTGCTCGACGTCTCCTCAGCGCAGCTCCCTGCGAATCACGAGCTTCAGGCCCGACCAGACCTCGTCGATCGCGCAGACCTTCACGTCGACGAGGCCGCGCGGCAGGGCGACCTCACGCACGACGTCCTCGCTGATGTCGCTCGGCACCTTCGACGCGCGCTTGGGCCAGGCGACCCAGATCGTCCCCGCCGGCCGCAGCTTGGGCTGCAGCGTCGCCAGCCCGCGCGCGAGGTCGCGCCGCCGGGTCACGAACAGCATCGCGAGATCCAGCTCGCCGGCGGCGCGCGCGAGCACCGTCACGCCGTCGGGCAGCTCGCCGACGAGCTCGGCGAAGCCGTCCGGCGCGCCCACATGGTGGACGCGCATGCCGGGCTTGTAGCCGAGCTTTCGGACGAGCGGGGTGCCTGAGTACGCCGCGGACACGGAGCACGAGCCTAGTGGCCCATCCTGCACGTCCATGCACGCTTGGCAAACGGACGGACAGGACGAACCACTGGAGCGCCCAGCGATCTAATGGCGGCCGGCGGGCATGCGGCTCCGATCAGGTCCTGCGGCCGCGGGTGAGCAGGATGACAATGCCGGCGACCATGACGACGGCGAGCAGCAGCATGCCGATCGCGATCGCGATCGCAGCGCCGGCGGGGCCGCGGTGGGCGTAGCGGGCGGTCGCGGTCAGACCGGCTGGGAGGATCGCCATCGCGGGCATGTCCTGGAGATGCGCCGCCGCCGGCGCTGATACATCTCAGCGCGACCGGGCGACGACCTCGGCGACGAGCTTGGAGACGCGGCCGCCCTGCCAGGCCAGCGGCGAGCTGCCGTCATCCTCGACCGCGAAGCGCGCCTCCGGCAGCAGCTCCGCGTAGCGCCGGGCGATCTCGAGCGGGTGGCCGGGATCGGCCTCGTCGCGGCTGCCGATGACGAGCGCCGGGCATTCGATCTGCTCGAGCGCATGTAGGTCCTCCAGCGGTGCTGAGCGGGGCACGGCGCGCAGCGCATCGGCGAGCGCCGCGAGGTGCTCGTGCTCGGCCATCCGCTGGCGCAGCGCGCGGCCGACGCTCGCGCGCCAGGCCTGCGGGATGCGCTGCACGCCGAACGCTTCGGCGAAGCCCTCGATGCCGCCGTCGCGCAGCGCGTCGCTGAGCGCGTCCCAGCGCGCGAGCCGCTGCGGGTCGGAGTACTCGACCGGATCGAAGGCCGGCGTGATCGCGACGAGCCCGGCGACGCGCTCGGGCGCTCGTAGCGCGAGCGCCAGGCAGGTGTGCGCGCCCATCGAGACGCCGGCCAGGACGGCGCGCTCGATCTGCAGCGCGTCCAGCACCGCGACGAGGTCCGCGCTGAGGTCGCTGTAGGTGTAGCCGGCGGGCACCGGCGCCGGCGACGACGAGCCGTGGCCGCGCGCGTCGTAGGCGACGACACGGTGCCCGCTGCGCTGCAGCGACTTGGAGCCCATCACGACGTAGCGCCGTGACGCCGTCAGGCCGTGCAGGAGAACGACGGCGGGCCCCTCCCCCTCGTCGCTGAGCGCGAGCGTCACCCCCGCGCCGGCATCGATCGTGCGCTCGTGCATATCCCCAAGCCTTGCAGCAGCCGCGCGTCGGCCCGCCTCGGACGGGCCGCAGCGGCGCTTGTCTACCCTGTCAGCACATGACCGTGATCGACGTCGACGACGCGCAGTTCGACACCGAGGTCGTCCAGCGCTCGGCCGACGTGCCGGTCGTCGTCGACTTCTGGGCGCCGTGGTGCGCGCCCTGCCGCAAGCTCGGCCCGGTGCTCGAGAAGGCTGCCGCCGCGCGCGAAGGCGACGTCGTGCTGGCGAAGGTCGACACCGACGCCAACCAGCAGATCGCCCAGCGCTTCGGCATCCAGGGGATCCCCGCCGTCAAGGCGTTTCGCAACGGAGAGGTCGTCGCGGAGTTCGTCGGCGCGCAGTCGCCGACCCAGGTCGAGGCGTTCTTCGACGGCCTCGTGCCGTCGGCGACGCAACTGCTGCTCGACGCCGGCGACGAGCAGTCGCTGCGCAAGGTCCTCGAGCAGGAGCCCGCCAACGTCGAGGCGAACTTCGGCCTCGCTCAGCTCGCCTACCGCGCCGGCGACAGCGACGCGGCGCTCGAGCGCCTGCGCGACGCCGCCGGCGGCTTTCGCGCCGACGGGCTCGCCGCACGGATCGAGCTCGAGCGTTCCGACGGCGAGCGGCCGCGCCTGGCCGAGGCGTTCGCGAAGCTCGACGCCGGCGACCACGAGGGCGGCCTCGACATCCTGCTCGAGCAGCTCGCCGCCGCCGCCGGCGACGACAAGGAGCGGCTGCGCAAGGCGATCGTCGCCGTCCTCGACGAGCTCGGCGTCGAGCATCCGCTGGCGCGCGAGTCGCGCAAGCGCCTCGCGCAGGCGCTGTACTAGCCCGCAGCGGCGCGGCGGCTCAGGCCTGCGCGGCGGCGGCCGCGTGCTCGCGCACGAGCTGGGCGCTGCGCTCCGGCTGCTCCCAGAAGAACATGTGACCGGAGCCCTCCAGCAGCTCCAGGCGCGCGCCCGGGACGAGGCTCGCGATGAGCTTGCCGTTGGCGACGTCCATGAGCCGGTCCTCGGTGCCGTGGATGACGAGCGTCGGCGCCTCGACGCCGGGCAGCCGCTGCGAGGTGTCGTGGCCCATGATCGCGCTGAGCTGCGCCATCAGGACGGCGATCGGCGCGGGGTACTGGCCGGCGAGCTCGGCGTACAGCTCGAAGGCGCCCTCGCGCTCGCCGTACTCGGCCGCGATCATGACCTCGTAGCCGACGCGCAGCGTGCGCTCCTCGTCGCCCGACAGGACGGCCTCGGCGAGCATCCCGACGACGGCCATGTCCGTCATCGTCGCCTCCGGCCCGCCCGGGAAGGTACAGCCGAGCGTCAGCGTGCGCACGCGCTCGGGCGCCTGCAGCGCGAGCTCCTGAGCGACCATGCCGCCCATCGAGATGCCGACGACGTGGGCAGCGTCGAGCTCGAGCGCGGCGAGCAGTGCGACGGCGTCGGTCGCGAGGTCGGCGATCGTCAGCTCGCCCTCGAGCGCCCCGCTGCGGCCCGCGCCGCGGTGGTCGTAGAGGATCAGCTCGAAGCCGTCCTGGAGGCCGGCGAGGAACCCCTCGCCCCAATGCAGGCTGTTGCCGCCGAGGCCCTGGATGAGCAGCAGCGGCTCGCCCACTCCCCGGCGCTCGTAGTACAGGTCGGTTCCGGCGATGTCGATGGTCGGCACGCCCGCAACGCTACATGGGCAGCGCGAGCTGGTCGGCCTCGCGGGCGGGCGGCGCCGTCTGAAACGCGGCGACGCGCACGCCGAGCAGCCGCACCGGGCGCGCCGGCGCGTACTCGCGCAACAGCTCGAGCGCGACCTGCCCGACGACCTGGGCGTCGTTCGTCGCCGTCGCGATCGTGCGCGCACGCGTGACGGTCGTGAAGTCCGACAGGCGCACCTTGATCGCGACGGTGCGCCCGCGCTTGTCGCCCTTGGCCAGCCGCTCGCAGAGCCGGCCGGCGAGCCCCGCGAGGATCTCCTCCAGCCGCGCCGGATCGGCGATGTCGTAGTCGAAGGTCGTCTCGGTCGACTCGGAGTGCGCGACGCGCGCGGTCGTCACCGTCGCCGAGGCCTCGAAGCGCGCGCGGCGCTGCAGGTCGGGACCGTGGTTGGAGCCGAAGCGCGCGGCGAGCGTCTGCGCCGGGGCGGTCGCGAGCGTGTGCAGCGTCGTGATCCCGATCTCCTCCAGGCGCTGGACGGTCTTGGGGCCGATGCCGGGGACGACGCCGGGGGAATGTCCGGCGAAGCGCGCGCACGCCTGCTCGCGCGTCAGGCAGACGAAGCCGCGCGGCTTCTCGGCGTCCGATGCGACCTTCGCGACGAGCCGGTTGGGACCGATCCCGATCGAGCACTCCAGGCCCGTGCGCGCGCGGATCGCGTTGACGAGGCGGCGCATCGCGGCGCGCGGCGCCACGAGCTCGGCGAGGTCGAGGTAGGCCTCGTCCATGCCGACGACCTCGACGCGGTCGGCGGCCTCGCGCACGAGCGCCATGACCTCCTTGGAGGCCGCGCTGTAGGCGGCGAAGTCGGGCGCGACGAGCACCGCGTCGGGGCACAGCCGGCGCGCGCGCGATGTCGGCATCGCCGAGCCGACGCCGTAGCGGCGCGCCTCGTAGGAGGCCGTCGTGACGACCGCGCGCGGCCCGCTGCCCGAGACGATCACCGGCAGCCCGCGCAGCTCGGGCCGGCGCAGCAGCTCGACGCTCGCGTAGAACGCGTCGATGTCGAGGTGGGCGATGGGCGTCATGACCTCTGCAGGATGACGATCGGACCGGAGCGCTCCACCGTGCCAGAATCAGCGGATCGCACGTGGCCACCGTATCTCCGCCCTCGACGCGTCCTTCCTGCACCTCGAGAAGGCGGGCGCCAGGCTGCATGTCGCATCCGTCACCGTCTTCGACGGCCCGGCGCCGCAGTACGACGAGCTGCGCGAGCACATCGAGTCGCGCCTGCACCTCGTGCCGCGCTTTCGCCAGCGGCTGGCGAAGATCCCGCTCGACCAGGGCCGCCCGGTCTGGGTCGACGACCCGCACTTCAACCTGCGCTACCACCTGCGCCACGCCGGCCTGCCAGCGCCTGGCAGCGAGGAGCAGTTGAAGAACCTCGCCGGCCGCGTCTTCGCCCACCGGCTGGACCGCACGAAGCCGCTGTGGGAGCTGCTGCTCGTCGACGGCGTCCACGACGACCGCTTCGCGCTGATCGCCAAGAGCCACCACGCGCTCGTCGACGGGATCTCCGCCGTCGACATCACGACCGTCCTCTTCGACGAGGACCGGACCGCGGCCGCCGCGCCCGGTCCGCGCAAGCCGTGGGCGCCGCGACCGCTCCCGACGTCCGCCCAGCTGCTGTCCGACGCGCTCGTCGAGCGCGCGACGCGCCCGGCCGAGCTGGCGCGCAGCGCACGCGCGGTCGTGCGCGCCCCGCGCCGCGTCCTGCGCGGCACGCGCGACGGCTTGCAGGCGATGGGCGCGCTGGCGTTCGCCGGCCTGACGCCGGCGCCGCCGACGCCGCTGAACGTCAAGGTCGGCCCGCACCGGCGCTACACCTGGGTCGACGCCGAGCTCGTCGAGCTGCAGCGCGTCAAGGACGCGCTTGGCGGCACCGTCAACGACGCCGTGCTCGCGGTCGTCGCGGGCGCGCTCGGGCGCTTCCTGCGCCACCGCGGGGTCGACACCGACGGGCTCGTGCTCAAGGCGCTGGTGCCGGTCTCGGTGCGCGCGGAGTCCGAGCAGGGCGCGCTCGGCAACGAGGTCGCGCGCATGTGGGCGCTGCTGCCGGTCGGCATCGAGGACCCCGTCCGCCAGCACGCCGCGATCCGCGACGCGACCGACCGGCTGGAGGACGAGCGCCGGGCGATCGGCGCGCGCACGCTGACCGAGCTCGCGGGCTTCGCCTCGCCGACGATCATGAGCCAGGCCGCCCGCCTGCAGCAGCGCCAGCGCTTCATCAACCTCGTCGTGACGAACGTGCCCGGGCCGCAGCAGCCGCTGTACCTGCTCGGCCGCAGGCTGCGCGCGCTGTACCCCGTCGTGCCGCTTGCCGGGCAGCAGGCGCTCGGCGTCGCCGTGATGAGCTACGACGGCCGGCTCGGCTTCGGGCTGCTCGGCGACTACGACGCGCTCGCGGACCTCGACACGCTGGCGCAGTTCTTGCGCGGCTCGATCGACGCGCTGGCGGCAGGCGCCTCCGTTCCGCGTCGCGCCGCGCGTGGGCGCGGCTCCACCCGTGAGCGGCGCCCGGTTGCGGGCGACAGGCGCTGATGGGCTCCGCGGAGCTGGGCGCGAAGGCCGTTGCGGCGATCGCCGCGATCGTCGTGGCGGTCGTCGGCGTCGCGGCGCTGGCCGCGTTCTTCGTCTCGCGCGACGACGCGACGGTCCCGCGCGAGGGTGGCGGGCCGGGCGTCGAGCGACCGATCGCCGCCGACCCCCGCGTCGAGCCCGGAAACGTCGTTCTGCTCTACAGCGACGAGCGCCTGACGAGCGCTTTGCGCGTCCTCGCGGCGCGCACAGCCGGCGCGCCCAGCGCCGCCCTCGAGGCGGCCGGCCAGGCCGTCGTGCTCGAGCGCCGGCCGAACCTGACCGTGCCGATCACCGCCGTCACCGCGACCCGCATGCTCGAGGCGACGGCACCCGACGACCGGCGGCTGGCGTCCTTCATCGAGTACTGGCTCGGGCGCGCGCCGTGACCCAGCCGCCGCTGCGGATCGCGCTCTCGCAGTGCAACGCCGTCGTCGGCGACATCGCCGGCAACGAGGCGCGGATCGCCGACGCGATCCAGGCCGCCCGCGCGGCGGGCGCGCAGCTCGTCTGCTTTCCCGAGCTCGCGCTGACCGGCTACCCGCCCGAGGACCTGCTGCTCAAGGAGCACTTCCTCGCCGACACGCGCGCCGCGCTGGAGCGTCTCGCCGAGCAGACGACGGGGATCGTCGCGGTCGTCGGCTACCCCGAGCGCGCCGAGGACGTCCACAACTCCGCCGCGGTGCTCGCCGACGGCGCGATCCAGGCGAGCTATCGCAAGCTGCACCTGCCCAACTACGGCGTCTTCGACGAGCTGCGCTACTTCCAGCCCGGCCAGCGCGGCGCGACGATCGAGGTCGACGGCGTGAGGGTCGGCCTGACGATCTGCGAGGACATCTGGCAGCCGGGCCCGCCGCTGTCCGACGAGGCGCTGTCGGGCGCGCGCGTGATCGTCAACCTGTCGGCGTCGCCCTACGACGCGGGCAAGGGCGCGCGCCGCGAGCAGATGCTGCAGCAGCGCGCCCGCGACGAGCTCACGGCGGTCGCGTTCTGCGGGCTCGTCGGCGGCCAGGACGAGCTCGTCTTCGACGGTCACTCGGTCGTCGTCGACCACGAGGGCACGGTGCTCGCGCGCGCGCCGCAGTTCGAGGAGGCACTGCTCGTCGTCGACGTCGATCCGGTGACGGTCGGCTCGGCGCGGCTGCGCGACACGCGCCGACGCGCGCCGGCGGCGGCCGCTCGCGGCAGCGTCGACGTGCTCGGCTCGTTCAGCACCGGCGGCCCCTCCCCCGCGCGCCCGGCGATCGAGCCGACGATCACGCCGCCGGCACAGGCCGTCGACGAGGTCTACGGCGCGCTCGTGCTGGGCACGCGCGACTACGCGCAGAAGAACGGCTTCGAGCACGTCGTGCTGGGGCTGAGCGGCGGGATCGATTCGACGCTCGTCGCGCTGATCGCGGTCGACGCGCTCGGGCCCGACCGCGTCACCTGCGTGACGATGCCGTCGCCGTACTCCTCGGAGGGCACGCGCCGCGACGCGCACCGCCTCGCCGCGAACCTCGCCACCGAGCTGCTGGAGTTGCCGATCGAGCCGATGATGCGGGCCTTCGACGCCGCGCTGGCGGAGGTCTTCGCCGGCCGCGAGCCCGACCTCACCGAGGAGAATCTGCAGGCGCGCATCCGCGGCAACATCCTCATGGCACTGTCCAACAAGTTCGGCTGGCTCGTCCTGACGACCGGAAACAAGTCCGAGATGTCGGTCGGATACTCGACGCTGTACGGCGACAGCGCCGGTGGCTTCGCCGTCATCAAGGACGTCCCCAAGCAGCTCGTCTACAAGCTGTCGCGCCGTCGCGACGAGCGCGCCGGCGGCGGCCTCGTGCCGCCCGAGCTGTTCACCCGCGCGCCCTCGGCCGAGCTGCGCGAAGGCCAGCGCGACGACGACTCGCTGCCCCCCTACGAGATCCTCGACGCGATCCTCGAGGGCTACGTCGAGCACGACCTCGGCCGCGAGCAGCTCGTCGCGCGCGGCCTGCCCGCCGACGACGTCGACCGCGTGATCGGGCTCGTCGACCGGGCCGAGTACAAACGCCGCCAGCAGCCCCCGGGGATCAAGATCACGACCCGCGCCTTCGGCCGCGACCGCCGCGTTCCGATCACCAACCGCTTCGGCGGCTAGTGGCCCGACCGCCGACGCCGCCCCGGACCCGCGGGCGCGCTTGAACGCGGTCGTGTCGCACGACGTGCCGATAGCGCCCCACGACGCGCCACGACCGCAGCTCCGTCCGCTGCCCGCGGACCTCGCTGCCGGCGATCGCCCGCGGCTGCACGCGCCCGCCCCGGCGCGCACCGCCGGCGGTCAGCCCGTCGGCATCGGCCGGACGGCGATCGTCATGCGCGTGAGCGCGCACAGGCGGCCGGCGTCGTCGGAGATCTCGACGTCCCAGATCCACGTCGTGCGGCCGCGGTGGCGGCGGATCGCGCGGGCGTGGATCGTCCCCTCGACGATCGGGCGCATGAACGACGTGCTGTTGGAAAGGCCCATCGCCGCCATCCCCTCCGCCATCACGACGACGGCGGTGCCGACCGAGGCGAGCGTCTCGGCGATCGCTGCCAGCACGCCGCCGTGGACGAGGCCGAAGGGCTGCTTGATGCGGTCCTGCACCGGCACCTGGGCGCGGACGAGCTCGTCGCTGACCTCGAGCAGCTCGAGCCCGTAGAGGGCATCGAAGCCGCCCTCGGGGAGGCTGAGGTCGGGAGTGCTCATCAGACGCGAGAGGCTAGTGGGTCGACCAGGAACGTTTGACCCGGAACCCCGGGCGCCGATCACCGCCTGGCGGCGTCCTCGGACGCTCGATGTGGCAGAGCCACACCTTCGGTCCTGCGTCCGTGCCCGGTGGCGCCGGCATCCCGGCGTTTGAGCGCACATCGTTCCGCGGCGAACCCACTAGGGTTGGCGCCGATGGCCTCCCTCGACAGCCTCAACGACGGGCAGCGCGCGGTCCTGCAGCTGCTGCTGCGCCAGGGCAAGTCCTACGACGACCTCGCCGCGCTGCTGAAGACCGATCCCTCGAGCGTGCGGGCACGTGCCCGCGGCGCGGTCGCGGCCGTCGGGCCCGACGGGACCGCGATCGGCACCGAGCGCTGCGACGAGATCTCCGACTACCTCCTGGGCCAGCAGACCGCCTCGCAGCGCGCGGCGACGCGCGAGTACCTGCACAGCTCGCCGCCCGGACGCGCCTGGGCGCGGTCGGCCCTGGCGGCACTCGAGCCGCTCGGCGGCGATGCGCTCCCCGACGTCCCCGCCGAGCGCGAGGAGGTCGCCGAGGCGTTCGACGCGCTCGAGGCCCGCAGCGCGCGCCAGGTGGAGGTCAAGAAGAGCTCCGCCCTCGGGACGAAGCTGCTGCTGGCCGGTGTCGGCGTGCTCGTCGGGATCGTCGTGATCGTCGCCCTCAGCCTCGGCGACGGCAAGGATCCCGCTCCCCGGTCCGCCACCACGACACCGACCACCACCAGCTCGAAGGGGGCGGTCCAGACGACGCCGACAGGCGACCGCTTCGAGGTCGTCGCGCAGGGCAACCTCGTCGCGCCCGAGGGCGGCGACAAGGACGTCAAGGGCCAGATCGCGATCGTCCGCTTCCCCGACAACAACCAGTTCCGCTTCGCGCTCAACGCCGAAGGCCTGCCGCGTAGCGCCAAGAACGCCGCCTACGGCATCTGGCTGTACACGTCTGACGACAAGAAGCAGTTTCTCGGCTTCCCGGACACGACGGTCGGCGCGGACGGCACGTTGCAGACCGTCAGCGACCTGTCGCCGGAGACGCCCGCCTACGGCGCCGTCCTGCTGACCCGCGAGACCGCCGACAAGCCGACGAAGCCGGGCAAGATCATCGGGCTCGCGAGGATGGTCACGGCCGCCGAGGCCGCCCAGACCGAGACGCAGACGACGACGACGCCGTAAGCGGCCGATCAGCGCGCGACGAGCGCCTCGAGGCCGTCGAGCGCGTCGTCGAGCTGGCGCCGGCCGGCCTTGCTGACGATGAACCCGCCCAGGATCGCGACCCCGCGCAGGCGCTGGACGAGCGCCAGCGCGACCCGCGTGCCCGTGACGCCGTCGGCCTCGAGGCGGACCTCGACCTCCGACGCCGCGAGCATGCGCTCGAACGGTGTGTTGACGAGCTGCTGCGCCCAGCGCCGCACGCGCGGCGGCGCCGACTCGACGACCGTGAAGTCCGCGCGCACGGGGACGCCCTTGGCCGTCGTCAGCACCTGCGTGAAGGCGTCGCCCTCGACGCTCTCGACGCGCGTCACGCGCGGCCACCAGCGCGGCAGGTGGTAGGCGTCGCCGACGATCGCCCAGACCTCCTCCGGCGTCGCGCCGAGCGTCCGTGAGCGGCGCACCGTCGGCATTACTCGTCGTCGTAGCGGATCAGCGCGCGGACGTCGTGCCCGGCCAGCGCCGCGCGGCCGGGCAGGAAGGCGAGCTCGATCAGAAACGCGCACCCGACGACCTCGCCGCCGAGCCGCTCGACGAGCGAGCACAGCGCCTTCGCCGTCCCGCCGGTCGCCAGCAGGTCGTCGTGGACGAGCACGCGCGCGCCGTCGGTGATCGCGTCCTCGTGCAGCTCGAGCACGCTCGTGCCGTACTCCAGCGCGTACTCGTGACGGATCGTCGTGTGCGGCAGCGAGCCCGGTTTGCGGGCGAGCGCGAAGCCGGCGCCGAGCTTGTGGGCGAGCGCCGGGCCGAAGAGGAAGCCGCGCGCCTCGGCGCCGATGACGATGTCGGGCGCGAGCTCGGACGTCATCGCTGCGAGCGCGGTCAGCGTGGCATCGAGGCCCTGCGCGCTGGCGAGCAGCGGCGTGATGTCGCGAAACACGATCCCGGGCTTGGGGAAGTCCGGGATCGATCGGATGTAGCCCGCGAGGGAATCGCCGTTGGGCCCTTCGGTCCGCGCACGATCGGACCTGCGGTCGACGCTGCTCATCGTCAGCCCGCGATCTTGCGCAGGTCGCGGATCAGCAGCAGGTGCTTGAGGTGCGACGCGACCGCGGCCAGGTTCTCGAGCGCTTCGAGCGCCTCCTTGCGGCGCTCGGGATTGCGCGAGCGCAGTGCCGGGGCGAGGATCTGCTGCAGCAGCGCGGCCTCGCGATCGGCGGAGGAGCGAAAGACGCGCAGGTTGCGCCCGCCGACGCCGTAGCGCGCGAGCTCGGTCACCGCGGCGATGATCTCCCGCTCGGTCTCGTCGTAGTAGTGCACGCCGGCGCGCAGCTCGCCCTTGATGACGCCGTAGTCCTCGAGCTCGCGCACGAGCTCGGGCGCGGCCCGTGTCTCCTCGAGCACGTCCGAGAGCGGATACATCGCGCCGTCGTCTGCGACCGACACGCTCGCGCGCCGCTTGCGCTTGCCCGCGACGGACTGCACGGTCGCGGCGACCGCGCCCTCGCCGTCGGCGGCGCGGCCGGATGCCAGCTCCTGGCGGATGACGCGCAGCGGCAAGAACTCGTCGCGCTGCAGGCGCAGGATCGTGCGCAGCCGGACGACGTCGGACGCGGAGTACAGCCGGTAGCCGCCCGCGGTGCGGCGCGGGTTGAGCAGCTTCTGATCTTCGAGATAGCGGATCTTCGAGATCGAGATCTCGGGGAACTCCTGCGCCAGGCCCTTGCAGACCGCGCCGATCGTCATCGACTTCTGCGGCGGCCCGTCCTCGGGCCCGGCGCCGTCGTCGACGCGTGGGTTGGTCTCGTTGGTGGTCGCCATCAGCGTGAGAGAAAGGTGAGTTTGTACTTGCCGACCTGCAGCTCGTCGCCGTCCTCGAGGCGGTGCGTCTCGATCCGGTGGCGGTTGACGTACGTGCCGTTCAGCGAGCCGAGGTCGTCGAGGTGCCAGTCGCCGCCGCGTCGCACGATCAGCGCGTGATCGCGCGACACCGTCACGTCGTCGAGGAAGACGGCGCTGTCGGGCCGGCGCCCGATCGGCATCCGCTCGCCCTCCAGCGCGAAGCTCTCGCCGACGCGCCCACCGCCGGCACGGATGACGAGCGCCGCGCCGGTGGCGACGACGTCCCCGAGCTCGACGGGGATGAGCTCACCGGTTTCGTCGATCCGGTACGTCGCCGTGACGGGGTCCTTCGGCGACTCGGATTGCCCGACGAAGGCGCCGCACTTCTGACAGTAGTTGGCGCCCTCGGCGTTGACGAAGCCACATTCGGGGCAGTGGTGCGCCATTACTCCTGCGGTGAGCGGCCCGCGAGGATGTCCGTCAGCCGCTGGACGTCGGCGCCGGAGATGACGTCCTCGCCGGTCTCGTGCTTCTTGCGCAGCCGGTTGACGAGCTCGGCGCGGAGGATGTCGATCTTGCCGTGCAGGATGCGCCGGCGGTAGGAGACCTCCACCTCCTCGTCGGTCAGCTGCTGGATCAGGTCCTTGAGCTCTTGGTCAGAGAGCGATCCAAGGTCCGGAAAGGTGTCCATCAAGAGAGGTCTCCTCCGTGAAAGGGGTGCTGGGCGCGCTGCGGCGAGCATATCAGCGCAGGTCTTTCCTTCAAGCTGAGCTTGAGACTAGGTGCCGCGAGCGCCGGCGAGCATGAGGACCCCCCGCAACCTCGCCTCGAGGACATTTTTAGGCTAGCCTAACCGACGGTCATGCCGATGCAGACGCCGCGCAAGTCGAGCCACGTCGCACCGCCGACGGTCCTCGATCCCGCCGCCTGCGACGACTGCGCGCTCGCCCCCGGATCGCTGCAGCGGGTCCGGCAGATGCAGTCGCTGCGCCAGCACGGCTGGAGCCTGGACGAGATCGCGCTGCGCTTCGGCGTCTCCCGCGAGCGCGTGCGCCAGATCCTGCGTGCTCACGGCGGCCCCGATCCGCAGGACATCGCCGACGCCCGGCGCCGGCGCGCCGAGGAGCGGGCGGAGGAGCGCATCGACGAGCTGCTGACGCTCTGGCGCGCGGGCGAGCAGCCGCGCAGCGCCGCCGACAAGCTCGGCCTGCAGGCGGCGGCGTGCCGCAGCACGATCGACCGTTTCGCGACCGACGTCGACCGCGCCGCGCGCAAGGCGAGCATGGCCGGCGCGCGCCGGATCCAGCAGTACTCAGACCGCGACATCATCCTCGCGCTGACCTCCGTCGGCGCCCGCGTCGGGCGCGTCCCGAGCGCCAAGGAGTACGCCCTCCATGCGCGCGAGTGCAACTACCCGAGCCTGCCGACGGTGCTCAACCGGATGGGCGGCTGGACGCACGCGCTGCGCGCCGCCGGCATGCAGCCGGTCGCCACCGACCGTCGCCGGCGCAAGCGGCGCTGGACCGAGGAATCCTGCTGGGCGGCGCTGCGCCAGGTCGCCGACGAGCGCGGCGAGATCCCGACGGTGCTCTCCTACGAGCGCCACGCGGCCGGGCGCCCGGAGCTGCCGTCGGCGGCGACCCTGCGCAACCGGCTCGGCCGCTGGAGCTCGATCACGACGCAACTCGCCGCACAGCGCGAACTGGCGCGCGCGGCGGACCCGCAACAGCCGCCGCTGCCGGCGCCGCGGCAGCTGTCAGCCGGCGCCGCTTGAGCCGTCGCGCTCGCGCAGCTGCGCGAGCGCGTCGCGGACATAGAGCACGACGGCGTAATAGGCCAACGCCAGGCCGATGTAGAGCAGGATCTCGGCGAGCGTCGCGAGGCCGACGAGGGCGAAGAAGATCGCCGACATCGTCGGCCAGACCGCGAGCCGGCCGGGCCAGTTGATCTTCAGCTCCAGGCCGCGCCGGAGGCCAGCCTGACCGAGCACGAGCAGCATCAGCTCACGCACGACGAGGACGGCGATCGCCCAGCGCGGGAGCAGCTCGAAGTTCCAGCAGACGACGAGCCCGGCGACGACGAGGAGGCGGTCGACGAACGGGTCCAGCAGCGCGCCGAAGCGGCTGTACTGGCCGGTGATGCGGGCCGCGATCCCGTCGAGGTAGTCGCTCCACGAGATGACGGCGAAGAGGATCGCCGGCAGCGCGTCCGTTCCGCTCTGCGAGCGCAGCGCCAGGACGAGGAAGACCGGGATCAGCGCGAGGCGCACGAAGCCGATCGCGTTGGGGATCGTCCACACGTTCCAGGGTTGTCCGCGCAGCGTCTGCGGCGGCGGCGGGCCCGAGCGATCCAGGCCGGCGAGGCGGCGGAACGTCAGCCGAACCTTCTCGGCGGCCTCGGTTACGGGAGCGTCCGCCATAGCTCGGCCACGGCCTCGGCCGCACCCTCCAGCGGGATCCCGCCCTCGACGTCTGCCAGACCGCGGCGGATCTGCGCCTCGGCGCGGCCGGACTCCAGCGAGCGCCGGCCGATCGTCAGCCGCAGCGGGACGCCGAGCAGCTCGGCGTCGGCGAACTTCGCACCCGGGCCCGCGGCGCGATCGTCGAGCAGCACGGACAGGCCGAGCGCGCGCAGATCGCGGTACAGGCCCTCGGCGGCGGCCAGCTCGTCGCTGCCGGGCTTGCCGAGCGCGACGATCTCGACGTCCCAGGGCGCGAGCGCGCGCGGCCAGGAGATCCCCTTCTCGTCGGCGAACTGCTCGACGGCCGCCGCGACGATCCGCGCCGGGCCGATGCCGTAGGAGCCCATCACGATCGGGCGCTGGACGCCCTCCTCGTCGAGGTACATCGCACCGAGCGGGTCGGAGTAGCGCGTGCCGAGCTTGAAGATGTGTCCGACCTCGATCGCCTTCTCGATCCTGATCGGCTGCGCGCCGACCGTGTCGCCGTCCTGCACCGTGCGGACGTCGACGCGCTCGAACTCGAAGTCGCGGATCGGCTGCACGCCGCGCAGGTGCCGGTCGGTCGCGTTGGCACCGACGACGTAGGCGCGGATCGCGTCGATTCCGCGGTCGAGCAGGATCGGCACCCGCGCGCCGACCGGGCCGATGAAGCCGGGCGGGCCGAGCCGCTCGGCGATCTCCTCCTCGCCGGCGGGCCGCCAGGGCGCGCCGAGCACGTTGCCGAGCTTGACCTCGTTGACGCGGTGGTCGCCGCGCAGCAGGACGAGCACGAAGCCGCGGTCGTCGTCGACAACCACCGGGAACGCCTTCAGCAGCCCGCCTGTCGCGACGCCGAGCAGCTCGGCGACCGCGGCGACCGTCGACGCGCCTGGAGTCTCGACGACCTCCGGCGCGCGCGTCGGCAGCGCCAGGACGACGGGCTTCGGATCGGCGCTGGCGATCTCGACGTTGGCGGCGTACTCGGGTCCGATCGCGACCTCGTCCTCGCCCGCCGCGCACGGCGCCATGTACTCGTGTCCGCCCGAGCCACCCATCATCCCGACATCGGCCTCGACGCGGTACCACTCCAGGCCCGTGCGCGCGAAGATCCGGTCATAGGCAGCGACGTAGGAGGCGTAATGCGCCTGCAGCCCCGCCTCGTCGCGGTCGAACGTGTAGGCGTCCTTCATGATGAACTCGCGCGTGCGCAGGACGCCGGCGCGCGGCCGCGGCTCGTCGCGCTCCTTGACCTGGAAGTGGTAGAGGCTGAACGGCAGATCGCGGTAGGAGCGCACGACCTGCGCGACGTGGCTCGTCACGCACTCCTCGTGCGTCATCGCGAGGACGAGGTCGGCGCCCTTGCGGTCCTTGAGCTTGAGCAGCTCGTCGATGTCGTAGCGGCCGGTCTTGCGCCACGGGTCGGCCGGCTGCAGGACCGGCATCAGCATCTCCTGGCCACCGGCGGCGTCGATCTCCTCGCGGATGATCTGCACGACGTTCTGGTGCACGCGCCAGCCCGCGGGCAGCCACGACCACAGGCCCGTCCCGATCTGACGGACCAGGCCGGCGCGCACCATCAGCTTGTGCGAGATCGCCTCGGCGTCGGCCGGCGGTTCGCGCTCGGTCGGCAGCAGGAGTTGGGAGAGGCGCGTCACGTGATCGGGAAGCCTACGCGGGTAGCATCCGAAGCGAGTCCGCCGATCAGTTCCGTCCAGAGGAGAACAGCTCCATGGCATTTGAGGTTCCGCCCCTGCCGTACGCCCCCGACGCGCTCGAGCCGCACATCGATGCGCAGACGATGACGATTCATCACGACAAACATCATCAGGCGTACGTCGACAAGCTCAACGCGGCGCTGGAGGGAACCGAGCACGCCGACCGCCCGATCGACGAGATCATCGCCGACCTGGACTCGATCCCAGAGGACAAGCGCACGGCCGTGCGCAACCACGGCGGCGGCCACCTCAACCACTCGCTCTTCTGGCCCGCGATGGGCCCCGACGGCGGCGGGGCGCCCGACGGCGACCTCGGCGCGGCGATCGACGACGCGTTCGGCTCGTTCGACGACTTCAAGGCCAAGTTCGAGGCTGCCGGCGCGGGCCAGTTCGGCTCCGGCTGGGCCTGGCTCGTCCTCGACGGCGGCACGCTCGCCGTCACGAGCACGCCCAACCAGGACAACCCGATCAGCAACGGACAGACGCCGCTGCTCGGCAACGACGTCTGGGAGCACGCCTACTACCTGAAGTACCAGAACAAGCGCCCGGACTACCTCAAGGCGTGGTGGAACACGGTCAACTGGACGGAGATCGGCGAGCGCTACAGCGCTGAGACGGCCTGAACGGCCAGCGATCGCGCTACTTCCGCAACACTGCCGGTGTTGTACGAGCGGGACGGCACCAGCCCGTCCCGCTCGCGCGTTCTGACATCCACGTCTCGTAGGAGCTCCATGTCGCCCAGCTTTCGCTCGCTCGTACTCGCGCTCGTCGTCGGCGCGCTGCTCGCACCGTCCGCCGCGCAGGCGAGTCCGACGCAGCAGTCGATCATGATGGACGACGATCTGCTCCTGTATCGCGACGACGCGACCGCCGCGAAGACGCTGGCCCAGATGAAGTCGCTCGGCGTCGACACCGTCCGCGTGACGGTGCTCTGGAAGACCGTCGCGGAGTTCGCGAAGTTCACCCAGAGCGATCTCGCCAAGCTCAAGGCGAGCAAGAAGGGCAAGAACGCCAAGGCCGTGCAGCGCGCGATCGACGCCGCGCGGCGCCAGAACAGGCGCTTCAAGGCGGCCAACCCCCGCACCTACCCGACCCGCAACTGGGATCGCTACGACAACCTCGTCAAGAAGGCCGGCGACATCGGGATCCGCGTCTACTTCAACATCACCGGGCCGGGTCCGCGCTGGGCGCACCAGACCAAGCCGAAGCGCTCCAAGGCCCTGCAGTCGACCTTCAAGCCGCGCACGCGAGAGTTCAAGCTGTTCGTGACCGCGGTCGGCAAGCGCTTCGACGGGACCTACAGGGACGAGAACGGCTCCCGCGGGACGCTGCCGCGGGTGAACATGTGGTCGCTGTGGAACGAGCCCAACCAGGGTGGCTGGCTGTCGCCGCAATGGGAGACGCGCAACGGGCAGACCGTGCCCGCGTCGCCGGCGCTGTTTCGCAAGCTGCACCAGGCCGGCTACGCGGGCCTCGTCGCGGCGGGGCATCGCATCGACAACAGCATCATCCTGCTCGGCGAGACCGCGCCGCTGGGCAACGACGCGCAGAACGGCAAGTCGCCGATGCGTCCCAAGCAGTTCTTGCGCGAGGTCTTCTGCATCCAGCCCGACGGGACCCCGTACAGCGGCGCGGCCGCGGCGGCGCGCGACTGCGGCGATCTGGCCAAGGGGCCGCTGACGGCCAACGGCTACGCGCACCACCCGTACACGAAGAACCTGCCGCCGACGCAGCGCGACGCCAGCCCGGACGCGGTCACGATGGCGAACGTCTCCGAGCTCGGCACGCTGCTCGACGAGCTGTCTGCCAAGACGAACGGCGCCGTCGCGGGCAACCTGCAGCTGTTCATGACCGAGTACGGCTTCGAGACCAACCCGCCCGACCCGTTCTCCGGCGTCGCGCCGGCGCTGCAGGCGAAGTACAACACGACCGGCGAGTACCTCGCCTGGGCCAACCCGCGGATCGCGTCGCAGGCGCAGTTCCTGCTCGCCGACGTGGCGCCGGTCCGCAAGCGCAAGCGGGGAAGCAAGGGCTACTGGTTCACCTACCAGTCGGGGCTGTTCTACCAGCGCGGCCAGCCCAAGCCGGCCGCCTACGCGTACTCGTTCCCGTTCGTGGCGACGCCGCTGGGGGTCGACGAGGCGACGGGCGCGCCGCTGGCCGCGCTCTGGGGCCAGATGCGCTTCCGCCCCAACGGCGCCGTCGACGCGGTCCAGATCCAATGGCATCCGAAGGACAACTCGGCCGGCTGGTTCAACGTCGGCGACCCGGTGGCGATCGACTTCTTCGGCTACTTCACGGCGACGCGCGTCGCCCCGGCGGCCGCCGTCGGCGACTGGCGGGCAGCATGGCTGCGGCCCGATGGCAGCATCGGCTCGACGTCGATCGCCGCCGACGGCACCTGACGCAGCGGCGCGCGCGGCGCCGGTCGGCCGGCGCCGCGTGACGCCGGCGTCTGCGCGCCCGAAGCTGGCGCGTAGGCACGCCTGCAAGCTCTGGTCGTTCGGTTAGTGGGTCGCCACTCGGAGGGACGTATGGTCGCGTCCACACCACCGATGCACCGACTTCAGGAGTCTCACATGTTCGCGCGTCTGAGTTGCGCCGCCCTCCTCACCGCAGCCGCCGTGGCGCTGGCGCCCACGCCGGCGTCCGCGGCGACGAACCTCGGCGGGTTCTGGCACCTCGACGAGCAGAAGGGCACCGTTGCCGCCGACGATTCCGACAACGCCAACCACGGCACGATCGCCGGTGCGGCGCACACGAAGGGCCGCTTCTCCCGCGGGCTGACCTTCGACGGCGTCGACGACAAGGTCGTCGTTCCGCGGTCGGCAGGTCTCGAGCCCGCCACCCTCACCGTCGAAGCGTGGGTTCGGGCGCCGGCCTCACCCGGTCCGTTCCGCTACGTCATCGCCAACAGCGCGACGGGCTGCCTGTTCCCGTCCTACGGCCTCTACACCGGCTCCGATGGCGGCGTGGCATTCGCGGTGTCGGGTCAGGCGTACGACCCCTCCGCGATCTCGCCGGCCGCCGCGCCGGACGCGATCTGGAACGGCGCATGGCATCACGTCGCCGGCACCTTCGACGGTGCGACGATCCGGATGTACGTCGACGGCGTCGAGGTCGGCAGCGGGACCCCGCGCACGGATCCGATCCTCTACGGGCTGCCCGATTCGACGGACACGCAGTTCGGGATGTTCGGCGGCACGTGCTCGCTCCCCTACGCGGGCGATCTCGACGAGCCGCGCATCTGGGGACGCGCGATGTCCGCGACGGAGATCGCCGCGAGCGCGGCGATGGGCGGCTCCTCGACCACCTCGCTGGACGAGCTCACCGACGGTAGCCAGTCCGTCGCGTACACGAAGTCGTTCTCCGACGGCAACGTGACGATCAGCACGGAGTCCGCCACCGGAACCGAGCAGATCGCCGCAGTCCGCCTGCGCGGCCTCGCCCCGGCGACGTCACTGGCGACCTGCCGCAGCGACCTGAGCGCACTGCTCAACGCGTTGTGCGACATCACGCTCTCCAACGATGCCCGGACGGCCACCCTGAAGGTCCGCCGGATCCTGTTCAGCCCGACGGTGACGCTGCGGGTCTACCTCGCCAGCGGCCGCACGTTCGACGTCACGGCGCAGACGCCCTGAGCCCTTGTAGAGCGGCAACAGCCCGCCCGCGCGATAGGACACGCGCGGGCGGGAGCCGCTGCGGGCCGCGTTGGGGACGACCGCCTACGCGCGGGTGAAGCGGCGCCCGGCCACGGGCGAGACGTCCTCGTCGAGCACGGCGAGCACGTCGTCGCCGCCGCCGTTGGCGGCCGCCTCGGCCTTCTCGAGCGCAGCGAGGCGCTCGGGCGTCATCGCCGTCGCATCCTCGTTGGCCTGCAGCCAGGCGGCGCCCTCGGCGGCCGCGCGCTCGTCGACGACGATCTTCTTCGACGTCGCGTACTTGTCGATCTCCTCGAACAGGACGTCCACGAGCTGTGCCGTCGGCACCTTGCGCAGCGCCTTGCCGCGGCTGAAGATCAGGCCCTCGTCCTTGGCTCCGGTGATCCCGAAGTCGGCGTGTGACGCCTCGCCGATGCCGTTCACCGCGCAGCCGAGGACGGCGACCTCGATCGGGTCCGCGTAGTCCTGGAGGCGGCGCTCGATCTCGGTCACGACGGTGTCCATGTCGAACTGCAGGCGACCGCAGGTCGGGCAGGCGATGAGGACCGGGCCGCGCTCGCGCAGCTGCAGCGCCTTGAGGATCTCCCAGGCGACCTTGACCTCCTCCTCGGCGTGGAACGTCGAGAGGCTGATGCGGATCGTGTCGCCGATGCCGTCGGCGAGCAGCGTGCCGAGGCCGACGGCCGACTTCAGGCTGCCCGACCACTTCGTGCCCGCCTCGGTGATGCCGAGGTGCAGCGGGTGGTCGATCTTCGCGCTCAGCAGGCGGTTGGACGCGATCGTGTTCGGCACGTTCGTGGACTTGATCGAGACCTTGAAGTCATGGAAGTCCAGGCGGTGCATGAGCTCGACGAACTCCGTGGCCGCGGCAGTGAGCGCCTCGACCGGGCTTTCGCGCTCGAGCGCGTGCAGGTGCCTGGGCAGCGAACCGGAGTTCACGCCGATCCGCATCGGCGTGCCGGCGGCCTTCGCGCGCGCCACGACCTCGGCGACCTTGTCCGGTCCGCCGATGTTGCCCGGGTTCAGGCGGATGCAGTGCGCGCCGGCGTCGATCGCCTTGAGCGCGAGCGTGTGGTTGAAATGGATGTCGGCGATGATCGGGATCGGCGACTGCACGACGATCGTCTTGAGCGCCTCGATGTCCTGGTCGCGCGGCACGGCGACGCGCACGATGTCGGCGCCCGCCTCGGCGACCTTGTGGATCTGGTCCATCGTCGCCTGCAGGTTGGCGGTCTCGGTCTTGGTCATCGTCTGCACCGCGACGGGCGCGCCGCCGCCGACCGGGACGCTGCCGACCATGATCTGTCGTGCTGAAGCCATGCAGCTGATTCTACGGTGGGGGCCCGCCGCCCCGATCACCGGGCCGTGAAACCCCGGTATGGTCGCGCGATGAGCGACTACACGATCAAGACGGCCGCAGACGTCGACGACGTGCTGGGCGACTACCCGGGCGAGATGCGGATGTTCACCGAGGCGGTCGCTGCCGAGCAGGTGGCGTTCACCTACCGCCGGATGCCCGCGCAGACCGGCGGCAAGGGCAGCTACGGCCACTCGCACAAAACGCAGGAGGAGGTCTACTTCGTGATCTCCGGGACGCTGCAGTTCAAGCTCGGCGACGAGCTCGTCGAGGCCGGCCCGCAGACGTGCGTCCGCGTCGCGCCGTCCACGGTGCGCTCGGTCTGGAACGAGGGGCCCGACGACGTCGAGCTCGTGATCTGCTCCGTGCGCCTGGCCGACCAGGCCGGCGAGCACGACATGCACGAGGGCTTCTGGCCCGAGTAGTGGCCGCGCAGCAGTACGTGTTCGGCTACGGCTCGCTCGCCGGCCTGCACGGCCGGCCGGCGCGCCTGCACGGCCACCGGCGGGTGTGGGGGGTCGCGATGGACAACAGCGCGACGATCGCCGGCTACAAGCACTACCGCCGGCCCGACGGCAGCCGCCCCGACGTCTTCGTCGCCTACCTGGACATCGTGGCCGAGCCGGGCGCGACGATCGAGGGGCTGATGATCGCCGTCGAGGACGACATAGCGCTGGCCGCGCTGGACGCGCGCGAGCGCAATTACGACCGCGTCGACGTGACCGCCGCCGTCGGCGACGCCCCCGGCACGGTCTGGGCCTACCGCGGCAGCCGCGCCGGGCGCGAGCGTCTGCGGCACGCGGTGACGATCGGCAGCGCCGTCATCCAGCGGGACTATCGCGACAGCGTCCGGGCCGGCCTGGCCGAGCTTGGGATCGACGACGACCTCGACCCCGGCGGCCTGCCCGTCGTCGACCTCACGCGCATCGGCTAGTGGCCAGGACGTTCGGACGCGTGGTCCGCGTAGAGCGCCTCGATCTGCGCCGCGTACTTCGCGGCGATCGGCCCGCGCCGGAGCTTCATCGTCGGCGTCAGCTCGTCGCCGCCGGGCAGCCAGTCGCCCGCGACGATGTGAAAGCGCCTGACCTGCTCGACACGGGCGAGCTTCGCGTTGGCGGCGTCGATCGCGTCCTGCACCGCGGCCCGCACGCGGTCGTCGCCGGCCAGCGCCGCGAGGTCGCCGCCGGCGACGCCCTGCCGTCCGGCCCACAGCGGCGCGAAGTCGGCGTCGAGCACGATCAGGGCGGTGTTGTACGAGCGCGCGTCGCCGATCAGGACCGCCTGCCCGATCAGCGGCGAGGAGGCCTTCAGGGTGGACTCGATCTGCGACGGCGACATGTTCTTGCCGCTCGTGTTGATGATGATCTCCTGCTTGCGGTCGATGATCGTCACGTAGCCGTCGTCATCGATCGTCGCGCAGTCGCCCGTGTGCAGCCAGCCGTCGGCGTCGATCGCCGCCGCCGTCGCCGCGGGCTGGTTGCGATAGCCGAGCATCACGACCTCCGAGCGCAGAAGCAGCTCGCCGTCGGCCGCGAGCCGCAGCTCGACGCCCGGCGCCGCCGGCCCGACGGTTCCGATCTTGATCCGCTGCGACGGGTTGACCGTGCCGGCGGCGCAGGTCTCGGACATACCCCACAGCTCGGCGAGCGGGATCCCGATCGCGTGGAAGAACTCGATCAGCTCGCGCGGCGTCGGCGCAGCGCCGACGTTGACGGCCGTGATCCGGTCCAGCCCGAGCTGCTCGCGCAGCCCGGCGAACAGCGCCTCGTCGGCCTTCGCGACGGCGAGCGAGAGGTCGCCCGGAACGGCCTCGCCGCGCTGCTCGAGGCGCACCTTGCGGATCGCCGCGTCGATGCTGGCGAGCGCCTGCTCGCGCTGCTGCACAGGCTGCTGGGCGATCATCGCGTCGAGGCCGGTCTTGAGCTTTTCCCAGATCCGTGGCACCGCGAAGAACCAGCTCGGCCGCACGTCCGCGAGGTAGGCCACGACCTGCGTGGGATCGGGGCACGGCGTCACGCAGAGGCCGTAGACGACGGGCAGGTAGTGGTGTGCGACGCGCTCGGCGATGTGCGCGGCCGGCAGCCACGAGATCACGCGCGCGCCCTCGGGGAACGCGATCAGCGTCTCGGTCGAGCGGACGGCGGCGACGAGGTTGCGGTGCGACAGCTGCACGCCCTTCGGCGGCCCGGTCGTGCCCGACGTGTAGATGAGCGTGACGACGTCGTCGGGGCTGACGGAGCGCCAGTGCGCCTCGGCGTCGAAGGACGGGTTCGTGTGTTCGACCTCGTCGATGCGCAGACAGCCCTCCGGTGCCTCGCCGTCGATGACGATCACGTGCTGCAGACAGGGCAGCGACGCTCGTGCCGTCAGGACGGCGTCGAGGAACGTCTGCTCGGTGACGATGATGCGCGCCCCGGCGTCGGCGACGACGTACTCGATCTGGTTGGACGCGTAGGTCTCATAGATCGAGAACGGGGTCGCGCCGAGCGTCGTCGCCGCGAGGTCGACGACGTGGAACTCGGGCCGGTTGACGAGCAGGATCGCCATTGTGTCGCCGTGCTCGAGACCGAGCATCGCCAGGCCGCCCGCGAGCGCGTCGACGCGATCCTGCAGCTCTCCCCAGGTCCACTGCTCGGCGTCGCCGAGCGT
The DNA here is from genome assembly GCA_963756465.1 of uncultured Solirubrobacteraceae bacterium. Lineage (GTDB taxonomy): Bacteria > Actinomycetota > Thermoleophilia > Solirubrobacterales > Solirubrobacteraceae > CADCVQ01. The sequence continues at coordinate 1,428,083 of CAVWNK010000003.1, read as the reverse complement.
ACGGATCGCAACCGCGTCGCGGTGTGCTCGGACCGTCCGCCGGAAGGCTTCGGCGATCGTCGGCGCATCGACTCCCCGGCCCGCCGCCGGCGTGGCCGTGCTGCTCTGCATGTGCGGACAGTAACGAACTGCAGGCCGGGCTACTACCGCACGCCGAAGCCTTCGCCGCTCGACAATCGCCCGATGTCGTTGGACAGGCCGACGTAGAACAAGAACAGCACGAGCGCGATCCCGACGAACGAGGCGCGCTCCATCACGCGCAGCGAGATCGCGCGTCCGCGGATCCGCTCGGCGACCGCCCAGAAGATGTGGCCGCCGTCGAGCGGTAGGAACGGAAACAGGTTGATGATCCCCAGCGACAGCGAGATCAGCGCGAGGATGCTGACCGCGCGGACCGTGTCGAATTCGAGCGTCTGGCGCGTCGCCTCGTAGGAGCCGACGACGCCGGAGATCTGGTCGCGCGCCTTCTTGTCGTAGAAGAGCTTGACGATGTTGTCGACCGTGAGCGTCGTGACGCGCCACATGCTCGAGACGGCGAGGCCGGCGGCTGCGCCGCTGCTCACCTCCTCGCGCGCGCCGAAGGCGAAGCCGAGCAGCATCCGCTTCGCGGTGGCGTCGTAGCGCGGCGTGATGTTCAGCGTCAGCCGCTCGTCGCCGCGCTGCACGACCATCCGCACAGGCTCGGATGCGCGGCAGCCGTCGACCTGGCGGCCCGCGCACGTGTGGGCGGCGATCGCTGTGCGCAGCGCCTCGGCGCGGCGCGCGACCTCGGCCTCGCTCTGTCCGGGCGCGTAGCCGCGCACACCGTCGACGGCGAGGATGCGATCGCCCTCGCGCAGTTGCTGCGCGGCGGGCGCTGCCGTCGTCTCGAACACGGCGACGCCCGGCACGGCCTTGCCCTCGGACAGGATCAGCACCCAGAGGATGAGGAACGCGAGCACGATGTTGACGATCGGGCCCGCGGCGATCACGACGACGCGCTTCCACACCGGCTGGCGGTAGTAGGCGCGGTGCACGACCTCCTCGGGAATCTCCTCCTGCGCGGTCATGCCGGTGATCTTCACGTAGCCGCCGAGCGGGATCGCCCCGATGGCGTACTCGGTCTCGGAGTTCCGCGGGCGCCAGCGGGCGACGAGCGGAGGGAAGAACAGCGCGAAGCGCTCGACCCGCATGCCGACCGCCTTGGCGGCGGCGAAATGCCCGAGCTCGTGCAGGATGATCAGCGCAGCGAAGCCCGCGAAGGCCAGGAAGTAACTCACCGAGTCAGTGTAGGAGTCGCTCAGACCAGACTTCGACGAGCTCCGCGGCGACCGCGCGGGCCTCGCGATCGGCCTCGTAGAGCGACTCGAAGGCGCGAACCGGGACCGCGGGCAGCCGCTCGAGCGTCTCCTCGATGACGGCTGCGATGCCGAGGAAGCTCAGCCGCTCGCCGAGGAACGCGTGCACGGCGATCTCGTTGGCGGCGTTGAGGATGCAGGGCGCGGTGCCGCCCGCGATGCCCGCCGCGCGCGCGAGCCCGAGCGCCGGGAAGACTTCGTGGTCGACGCGCTCGAACGTCAACGCGCCGAGTTCGGCGAGGTCGAGCGCGCGCAGCGGCACGTCGACGCGGTCGGGGTGGTGCAGCGCATAGGAGATCGGCACGCGCATGTCGGGATGGCCGAGGTGCGCGAGCGCGGCGCCGTCGCAGAGCGTGATCATGCTGTGGACGATCGACTGCGGATGCACGACGACGTCGATGCGGTCGTAGCCGACGCCGAACAGATGGTGGGCCTCGATGACCTCCAGGCCCTTGTTCATGAGCGTCGCCGAGTCGATCGTGATCTTGCCGCCCATCTCCCACGTCGGGTGTGCGAGCGCGTCCTTGATCGTCGCGTCGGCGAGCTCGGCGCGCGTGCGGCCGCGAAACGGACCGCCCGACGCGGTCAGCACGAGCTTGTCGATCGATGCCGTCCCGCCGGCCCCCTCGCCCGCGATCAGCTGGTGCAGGGCCGAGTGCTCGGAGTCGACGGGCAGGATCTGCGCGCCGGTGCCCTCGGCGAGCGCCATCACGAGCTCGCCGCCGACGACGAGCGACTCCTTGTTGGCGAGCGCGAGGTCGATCCCCTCCCCCAGCGTCGCGACCGTCGGGCCCAGGCCGGCGGAGCCGACGAGCGCGTTGAGGACGAGGTCGGCGCCGGACTCGAGCACGAGGCGGACGAGGCCCTCTGCGCCGATCAGCACGTCGCCGTCGGTCCAGCGCTCGGCGGCGCGAGCGCCGGCGTCGGCGTCGGCGAGCGCGATCCGGTCGACGCCGAACTCGAGCGCCTGCGCGATCAGCGCATCGGCCGAGCGCTCGGCGCTGAGGCCGACGAGCTCGAGCTCGGGGTCGCGCGCGACGATCTCGAGCGCCTGCGTGCCGATCGACCCGGTCGAGCCGAGGATGAGGAGGCGGCGTGGCATCTGCGGCCATTCTGGCAGGCGCGTCGTCGCGGCCCCGCCAGCGCTCGCGGTCGCCTCAGCGCGTCAGCGTCAGCGAGCGGCGCACCGTGCGGGCGTCGGTCGTGCCCGCAAGCCCGCTCGCGGTGACGCGCAGCACGACCCGCCGGACGCCGCGCAGCCTGCGCCGCGCGAGCGTCGTGAAGCGCGCGCTGAACGGCTTGCGGCCGGTGAAGCTGCGCCCTGCGCTCCCGCGCGCCACGACGACGCGCTTCGTGCCGCGCGTCAGGCGCAGGCGCCGCGCCGTCGCGTTGTCGACGCTGAGCTGCACGTTGGCACTGCAGCGCAGGCTGCAGCGCGCGCGCGTGCGCAGCCCGCGCTCGAGCGCGAGCGGCAGGCGACGGCGATCGACCGCCGCCGAGAAGCCGAGCGCGCACAGGTCCAGCTGCTTGCGCTCGCCGCGGCCGACGACGACGCTGCCCGCCGCCAGCACGGTCCCCCGCGGCCGCTCGCAAGTCACCGTCCAGCTCTCGGGCGCCGCCGCCCCGGGCCGCGTCGACGGGTTGAGGTGCCACGCGAAGCGACCGTCGGCGGCGACCGTCATCGTCGTATCGAGCACGTCGCGGTAGCGCCGCGCCGGACCGAGGTTGCCGGCGAAGTCCAGCAGGACGGGCGACGTCTCGGACTCGACCTGCTTGTGCGCCCGCAGCACCGTGCCCGCGCTGGCGCGGCCCGCGAGCACCGCGTGGCGGGCGCTGTCGGCGGTGCTGCGCAGCGCGACGAGGTACGCCTCGCGGTTGCGCGCGTACTCGGCCGCCATCTCGGCATACGGCGGGTGGAACTCGTCGGGGCCGATCTCCAGCGTGAAGCCCAGGCCACCGGTGACGGCGTAGGACCAGTCCTCGGTCGTCCCGGTCGTGTCGTAGAGGTCGAAGCCGTACTGGCTCGTGTAGCCGTTCTTCGCCGCCATCGCGTCGCCGAGCGTGCGCAGCAGCGCCTCGTCGGGCGTCACGCCCGGGCCGGCCACGCCGGGCGGACGCAGGATCAGGTTGCCGAAGGTGTGGTTCGTGATCAGCGTCGTGACCTGGTTGGAGACGACGAGCCCACGCACGTTCTCGGCCTCCGGCTCGGAGAACGGGCCGGCGCCGCGGTACGTGTCGTCCTCGGGATCCAGGCCGGCACCGGGACCGCCCCAGAAACCGCCGTAATTGCGGTTGAGGTCGACGCCCTTGCGGCGGTTCGCAAGCGACGCACATTCGCCCGCGGCCGGAACCCGGCCGTCCGTGACGCGGCAGTTGCGGCGCTTGTAGGTGAAGCCGGTTCCCGGTGCCGGAGCGATCCCCTGGTCGCCCAGCAGGGCCGCGGTATAGGCCGGGTCCGCGATCGGCAGCAGGCCGTCCAGCGGGGCCGGTAGCTCGACGCCGGCGAGCACGGTGCCGATGTCGACGGGCCATTCGCGGCTGAGGTTGAAGCCGTCGGGGTTGACGACCGGCACGATGATGTTGCGCGTCGCGTCGACGAGCTGCGTGATCTGCGGGTCGTTGCCGTAGCCGTCGACGAGATCGTGCGCCCATTCCATCGGATGCTCGGCCGCCGGCCATTCGCGGGCGTGGTGTGTGCCGACCTGCAGGAGGACCGGCTGGCCGCGGTCGACGTTGACGTCTCGCGCGATCTCGACGCCCAGGATCGGCCGGCCGAGCAGGCTGCGCTGCGGCAGCGTGATGAGCTTGACGAGTCCCGGGTGCTGCTGCGCGAGTCGCTTCAGCTCGTGCTCGAAGTCGGCGAGGCGGCGGTAGGTCACGCGCCCGGACGGCACCGCGCGCGTCGTCGCGCCCGCGGAGCGCGGCGCCCGCGCAGCGCGCGCGGCGCTGCGCAGATCGCCGGCGAGGTTCGCCGCCGCGCGCTCGCGCAGATCGGCGATCCGGACGCTGAAGCGCAGCCCGGCGCGGGCGAGCGCGGCGGCGTCGGCGCGGTCGTGCAGCACGACGTCGACGCTGCCGGCGTCCGTGCGCTCGGCGGGATCGAGGCCGAGCGCTGCGAGCCGGGCGCGGGCGGCGCGGTCGGGCGTGGCGACGCGCACGATCTGCTCGGCGACGGCTCCCCTGGCCTGCGCGGCGAGCGCGAGCGTCCGCGTGCTCAGCAGCGCCCGCGAGCTCGCGCCGGCGCGGCGGCAGGCCTGCAGGACGAGCCGTTGGCCCGCGGCGACGAAGCCCTCGGCGACATCGGTCGCGCCGGCGGGCGCCGCTGCCGCGCCGACGAGCCGCCCCGAGGCAGCGTCGAAGACGGCGAGGTCCCAGTCCCCCACGGCGCTGCGCAGGGCCGCTCGCAGGAGGCCGGTGCGGGGCGCGGTGTACTCGCTGCGGACCGCCGCGCGCGACGCGAGCAGGCGGGCGTGGCAGGTCGCGCCGGTGGCGCGCGCGGCCGACACCGTCGCCGCCGACGCGGGCTGCGACGTGAGCGCCAGCAGCAGAGCCGCGAGGACGAACGTGCCTGAGCCTCGCGCCGCCATGCGGCCGCAGCCTAACCGGGACCCGCGTCGCCTGCGCCGTCTGGGCGTGGCGGCGCCGGACGGTCGCCGCTGCCGCCTATGACGGGCAGGTCCGCGGCTTGTTGCCCGGCTTCGTCACGCAGAGGTCGGCGCGCAGCGGCGCGCGACTGCTGACGAAGCGAAAGCGCGTGTACTTGCCGACGAAGCCGGCCCTCGTGACGTAGACCTTGAGGATCGTCCCGCCGCGCAGTCGCCGCTCGAACCTGCGCACCCGCACCGCCCTGCGCCCGGCGTTGCTCGCGACCCGCCTCGCCGGGCAGCCGCGCCCCGTGCAGTAGACGGTCACCTTCGAGCCCGACGGCGCGCGCACGGACAGCAGCGTGACCTGTGTCCAGCGCCCCCGCACCGTACCGCGCAGGCGCACGATCGGAAACGGCAACAGCAGCCGCGCAGGCGGGCGCGCCGCAGACGAGCCACCTGCGGCGGCGGGCGTCGCCGGCAGCGCGCCGAGATCGCCGCTCTGCGGCAGCTCGTAGTCCGGCGGCGGCGGCGGTCCGGGAGGCGGCGGCGGCACAAACGCCGCCTCGCTGTCGTCGCTCGCCGAGCTGCAGTCGACATCCTGCTCGACGTCGACGTTGCCGTCGCCGTCGTTGTCACGCCCGTCGTCGCATTGCGGCAGGTCCTCCTCGCTGGCGTCGTTGACGCCGTGGCTCGCGTTGCTGGTGCCGGTGATCATGCAGCCGAAGTCGGCCGGGAAATCGGTTCGGCCATCGCCGTCGTTGTCGATGCCATCGGAGCACGCGCTATCGACCTCACTGCTCTCCGCGGCCCAGCTGCAGCCGGGATCGGCCGGGAAATCGACCTTCCCGTCGCCGTCGTTGTCGACCCCGTTTCCGCAATGCGGCAACGTCGCCGGGTTGCTCTCGCTGGTGTCTGACGCCGAGCTGCAGCCGGGGTCGCCGGGGAAGTCCGCGATCGCATCGCCGTCGCCGCCGGCACTGTCGAGGCCGTCGCTGCAGGCCGCCGGCGTCGCCGGATCGGGCTCGCTGTTGTCCAGCGTGCTGGAGCAGCCGGGCTCGAAGGGGAAATCGATCTTGCCGTCGCCGTCGTTGTCGATGTTGTCGGCGCACTGCGGCAGCGGCGAGCGCGCCTCGGCGCCGGCGGCGGCCGATAGCCCGAGGCCGACGAGCACAAGCAACGCGGCCGCCAGCCACGCTGCTCGCGGCGCGCTCCGTCGATGACTGGCCACCATGTTCGTCCTGCACCCCCGAGTTGGACGCCAGACAAACGTGTCCGCCCCGGCAGGACTCGCGCGCGCTCCGGACAAGACGCCGGATTTCGCGGCTGGAGGTCTACAACAGGGCCGACCAGACGTAGTAGCCGACGACGGCCGTGAAGAAGACGGCGTCGAGGCGGTCCAGCGCGCCGCCGTGGGCACCGAACAGCCGGCCGGAGTCCTTCGTGCCGGCGTCGCGCTTGACGAAGGACTCGAACAGGTCGCCGAGCGGGGCCGCGAGCGCGACGCCGAGCCCGAGCAGGAGCGCGTCCGTACCCGACAGCCAGTCCTGGTAGAGCCCCGCCAGCCACGTCGCCAGCAGCGCCGTCAGCATCCCGATCACGAGCCCCTCGACGGTCTTGTTCGGCGACACGCTCGGCGCGAGCTTGCGGCGCCCGAACCAGCGCCCGCCGATGTACGCGCCCGTGTCGCCGACGAACGTACCGACGAGGATGTCGATGATGATCCCGTCGCCGTGCGGCAACTCGCGCAGCAGCACGCCGTGGGCGAGCGCGACGCCGATCCAGGCGACGCCGAAGACCGTCAGCGCCATCCCCAGCGTGCCCGCGCGGCGCTGCGCGAGCGTGATCGCGAACAGCACCGGAAAGAACGCCAGGAACGCCAGCATGACGTGGAAGCCGTCGCCGAAGTAGGCGGCGAGGATCAGCGCCGTGACGCCGATGAAGCCGGCCAGGCGGACCGGCTCGTGGTCGTCGTAGAGGTCGAAGAGCTCGCCGACGGCGACGATACCGAGCGGCAGGATGCCGAGCGCGAACCAGTAGTCGCCCATGGCGATGATCGCGATCGCGTACGCCACCGCGGGCACCGCGACCATCACGCGCGCGGTCATCTCCGATGCCGCGCCACGCTCGCGTGGCGGGCGAGGCGCCCGGGCGGTCGCCATCAGCGGCCCCCGAACCGCCGCCGGCGTGCGCTGTACTCCATCATCGCCGCCTCGAAGTCGCGGCGATCGAAGTCCGGCCACAGCTGGTCGGTGAAGACGAGCTCGGAGTACGCGGACTGCCACATGAGGTAGTTGCTGAGCCGCTTCTCGCCGCTCGTGCGGATGATGAGGTCGGGGTCGTGCAGCTCGGGCGCGTACAGCAGCGCCCTGAAGTCGTCCTCGTCGCCCCCCTCAAAGCGCTTCGCCGCATCGATGATCTCCGCCCGGCCGCCGTAGTTGAACGCGACGCAGAGCGTGATCTTGTCGTTCGCGTCGGTCAGCTTCTCCGCCCACTCGATCTGCTCGACGAGATCGGGGTCGATTCCCTCGCGGCGACCGATGAAGCGCATCCGCACGCCGTTCTCGTGCAGCTCCGGGGTCTCGGCGACGATCCGCTCGGCGAACATCGCCATCAGCGCGTTGACCTCGTCCTCGGGACGCGACCAGTTCTCCGTCGAGAACGAGTAGACGGTCAGCTCCCGGACGCCGAGATCGCCGGCGTCGCGCAGGCGCGCCTTGAGGTTGTCCGCACCGGCGCGGTGGCCCTCGACGACGGGCAGGCCGCGCGCCTTCGCCCAGCGACCGTTGCCGTCCGTGATGATCGCGACGTAGCGCGCCGCCTCGCCGCGCTCGGACGACATCAGTGCTTGCCCCGGGGAGGAACCACTAGATGGCCATCTCGTCGGTCGCGCGGGAGCGTCGTGCGTCAGACACCGGGAAGCCGGCGCCGGTCGAAGGTCGACGGTGCCGGCGGCAGCGCCTCCTCGGACATGTGGCGCTCCTGCGCCGCGAGACGCGTGCAGCTGGCGGTGCCCGTCGTGGGATCGACCATCTAGATGGTTGATTGCGCGGCCGGGGGCGTCAGATGGGCGTGCATCGCGGATGCAGGGCACTGCGGGCAGAAGGTGCACAGTGCCAGCCGCACGGGCGCCTTCGGCCCGTGGCGATCCTGCGCCGCGAGGCGCGTGCAGATGATGGTGCCGGTCGTGGAATCGACCATCTAGACCTCGAGGATCTCTTCCTCTTTGCCCTTCAGCAGCGCGTCGAGCTCGGCGATCTTGTCGTTGGTGAGCTTCGTCAGGCTCGTCTCGGCGCGGTGCTCCTCGTCGGCACCGACGTCGCCCTCCTCCTTGAGCTCGCGCAGATCGTGCATGACGTCGCGGCGCACGTTGCGGATCGCGATCCGCCCCTCCTCGGCGATGTGGCGCACCATCTTCACGAACTCGCGGCGGCGCTCCTCGGTCAGCTGCGGGATCACGAGCCGGATGATGTTGCCGTCGTTGCTCGGCGTCAGTCCGAGGTTGGCCTCGGTGATGCCCTTCTCGACCGCCTTCAGCGAGCCCTTGTCGAACGGCTGCACGGTGAGCAGTTGCGCCTCGGCGGCGTTGATCGTCGCCAGCTGCCGCAGCGGCGTCGAGACCCCGTAGTAGTCGACGTGGACGCGGTCCAGCAACGCCGGGCTGGCTCGCCCGGTCCGCACCGAGCCGAACTCGTGGTTCGTCGCCTCGACGGACTTCGTCATCCGCTCGCCGGCATCGGCCAACAGCTCGTCGATCAGCTCACTCATCTCGCGTCACCACCACCGTTCCCACCTGTTCGCCGGACACTATCCGCTCGATGTTGTGCTCGTCGTTCATGTTGAAGACGTACAGCGGCATCCCGTTCTCGGCACAGAGCGTGAGCGCCGTGTAGTCCATCACGCGCAGCCCGCGACGCAGCGCGTCCATGTGGCTGATCTCGTCGATCAGCGTCGCGCTCGCGTCCTCGCGGGGGTCGCCCGTGAGGACGCCCTCGACGCCGTTCTTCGCCATCAGGATCGCCTCGGCGTGGATCTCGACCGCGCGCAGCGCCGCGGCCGTGTCGGTCGTGAAGAACGGGTTGCCGGTTCCGGCCGCGAAGATCACGACGCGGCCCTTCTCGAGGTGGCGCATCGCGCGGCGGCGGATGTAGGGCTCGGCGACCTCGGAGATCGTGATCGCCGACTGCACGCGCGTGTTGACGTCCTGCTTCTCGAGCGCGTCCTGCATCGTCAGCGCGTTGAGGACCGTCGCCATCATGCCCATGTAGTCGGCGGTCGCGCGATCCATGCCCGCGGCCGCGCCCTTCAGGCCACGGTAGATGTTGCCGGCGCCGACGACGATCGCGATCTCGATGCCGCGCGCGTGGACGGCGGCGATCTGCGCTGCGACGGCACGGACCCGATCGGGATCGGTGCCGTAGTCGAGGTCGCCCATCAGCGCCTCGCCGGACAGCTTCAGCAGGACCCGCTTGAACACGGGCTCGGTTGCCGCCATGTCTAGTGGTTCGTCCCGTGAGTCCGTGCCTGATTGGGCGGCTGCCGGCGCCGTCTGGCAAGGACGCAGCGAGGGAGTGGGCCTTCAGGCCCATGACCGAGCGAGGACGCCGCCAGGCGGTGATCGGCGGCCGCGCCAACCAGGTGCGGACTTGCGGGACGGACCACTGGGCGAGACTACTCGCCGACCGCGAAGCGGGTGAAGCGCCTGATGACGACGTTCTCCCCGGTCTTGGCCGACAGATCCGCGCGCAGCTCCTCGATCGTCTTGCCGTCGTGCTTGTCGCCGTTGACGTGCGGCTGCTTGAGCAGGACGGTCTCCTCCATCCACTTGCGCAGCTTGCCCTCGGCGATCTTCGCGCGGACCTGCTCGGGCTTGTCGGCGGCCTGCTGCTCGAAGACGCGCAGCTCGGCGTCGCGCGCGGCCGCGTCGATCTCGTCCTCGTCGACGTACAGCGTCTGCGGCGACGCGGCGACGTGCATCGCGATGTCGCGGGCGAACGCGACGAACTCGTCGTTGCGCGCGACGAAGTCCGTGTTGCAGTCGACCTCGACGAGCACGCCGACCTTGCCGTTGGCATGGATGTAGGACTGGACCGTGCCCTCGGTCGCGTCGCGGCCGGCGAGCTTGCCGATCTTGTTGCCGAGCTGCACGCGCAGCAACTCGACGGCGGCGTCGATGTCGCCGTCGGTCTCCACGAGCGCCCGCTTGCAATCCATCATGCCCGCGCCCGTCCGGTCGCGCAGGGCCTTGACGTCCTTCGCGCTGATGTCGGTCACGTGCTTACGTCCTCCGTCTCGGATGCGGCGGCCGGCTCGGATACCGGCTCGGTCGCCGTCTCGGCGGGAATCTCCTCCGCCGCGGGCTGCTCGACGGCGGGCGTCGCCTTCTTGCGGCGCGCGCGGGGCTTCTTGGGCGCCTTGGCGGCGGGCTCGGCCGGCGCCTCCACGACAGGCTCCGCCGGCGCCTCCACGACAGGCTCCGCCGGCGCCTCCACGACAGGCTCCGCCGGCGCCTCCACGACAGGCTCCGCCGGCGCCTCCACGACAGGCTCCGCCGGCGCCCTCCCGACAGGCTCCGCCGGCGCATCCGCGACAGGCTCGGCCGCGCTGCTCGCGGCCTCGGCGGCCTGCGCCTCGGCGGCAGCAGCGGCGGCGCGGGCAGCCTCGGCCGCCTCGCGCTCCGCCTGTGCGGCGGCCTCGCGGGCGGCCTGCTCCTCGGCCTCGCGGCGGGCGCGCTCCTCGGCGGCCAGGCGCTGCTGCTCCTCGGCCTCCTTGCGCTGCTGCTCCTCGCGGGCGCGGTAGACGGTGTTGCCCTCGCCGACGACGTCGCCGATCGCGCGGGTGATGAGCGCGCACGAGCGGATCGCGTCGTCGTTGCCCGGAACCACGAACTCGATCCCGTCGGGATCGCAGTTCGTGTCGACGAGGCCGATGATCGGGATCCGCAGGCGCTGCGCCTCGCGGACGGCGATCTCCTCGACCTTGAGGTCGATGACGACCATCGCGTCGGGCGGGCGCGTCATGTTCTTGACCCCGCCGAGGTTGGCGCGCAGCTTCGTCAGGTCGGCCAGAGCGGCCATGCGCTCGCGCGTCGGCAGCAGCGCGAGCTGTCCCTCGGTCTCGTAGCGCTCGAGATCGTGCAGGCGCTTGATGCGCTGGTTGATCGTCTGGAAGTTCGTCAGCAGCCCGCCGAGCCAGCGGTGGTTGACGTACGGCATGCCGGCGCTCTCGGCGCTGTCCTTGACGGCGTCGCGCGCCTGCTTCTTCGTGCCGACGAACAGCACCGTGCCGCCGCGGTGGGCGACCGCCGAGGCGAACTCCTGCGCGTCGCGCAGCATCCGCTCGGTCTTGAGCAGGTCGATGACGTAGATGCCGCCGTTCTCGCCGTGGATGAACCGGCGCATCTTGGGGTTCCAGCGGCGGGTCTGGTGGCCGAAGTGAACGCCGGCCTCCAGCAGCTCCTTGATCCCGATCTGGGCCATGGGCTTGTGCTCCTTAAGGTGATCCTGCCTGGTTGTGTGGCCCACCGGTATGCGCGCGACCCGACTACGGAAGTCGGGCAGGACCGCGCGCAATAACTCGCTGGGGTCGTTGGACGTTCGTCTAGGAACCGACAAGTTTACGCAAGCTTCCGCCGGGCGTTACGTTATGTGTTGTGCGGGGCGAGTCCTCCCTTCCCCTACCTCCGGTGGGCTCGACTCGTGTTGTGGGGTGGCGGGGCGGCCTTTGGACGGGCCGCCCCGTCGCGCTTAAGGGTCGTTTCCGGACCGACCACACGCGTCCGGAGGCCGCGCGTACTACCGGCCCGCTTCGTCCAGCGCGGCGCGCAGGTCGGCCGGCAGCGGCGAGCTGACGTCGACCGGCTGCCCCGTCACGGGGTGCGTGAAGGCCAGGCGCGCGGCGTGCAGGAACTGGCGCTTGAGGCCGTAGACATCGGCGCGCCCGTACTCGCGATCGCCGAGGACCGGATGGCCGATCGCGCGCATGTGGACACGGATCTGGTGCGTGCGACCGGTCTGCAGGCGTACGCGCAGCAGCGTCGCCCGCGCCAGCGGGCGCTCGATCTCGAAGTGCGTGATCGCGTCCTTGGCGGTCGTCGCCTCGACGTCGACGGACATCAGCATCCGCTGGCGCCGGTCGCGGCCGATCGGCGCCTCGATCGTGCCGCTGCGCGCGGGCGGCCGCCCCTCGACGAGCGCGAGGTACTCGCGCGTGATCTCACGCGCGGCGAGCTGCGCCTTCAGCCCGCGGTGCACGTCGTCGTTCTTGGCGACGACGAGCAGGCCGCTCGTGTTGCGATCCAGGCGGTGGACGATCCCCGCCCGCCAGGCCTCCTCGCCGCCCGCCGCGCGGCCGGACAGCGCCTGCGCGAGCGTCCCCTCGCGATGGCCGCGCGCGGGGTGCACGACGACGCCCGCGGGCTTGTCGACGACGATCAGGTGCTCGTCCTCGTAGGCGATCGCGAACTGCGCGACCGGCGCGCCCGCGGGCGGCTCTTCGGCCTGCTCGGGCGTCGCGTCGATCGTGACGTGCTCGCCGCCGGCGACGCGATGGTTCTTGCGCACCGTCGCGCCGTCGACGAGCACGCGCCCGGCGACGATCAGCCGCTGCGCGCGCGAGCGTGATCCGAGCCGCTCGGCCAGCAGCACGTCGAGGCGCTCGCCGGTGGACTCAGGCGGCAGCTCGAGCTCGAGCTCGTTCGCCACGTTCGATCACCACCAGCAGGACGACGACGCCGATCGTGATCGACGCATCGGCGACATTGAACGCCGGCCAGTACGGCAGCTTCAAGAAGTCGATCACCGCGCCCTCGCGCAGGCGGTCGACGATGTTGCCCAGCGCGCCGCCGAGCAGCATCCCGGTCGGCACCCAGATCAGGGGCAGCTCGGCATGACGCGCGAAGTAGGCCAGCAGGGCGCAGAGCGCGATCGCGATGACGGCGGCGACGAGCACGCCGCCGTCCTGCAGCTGGCCGAATGCGACGCCGCTGTTGCGCGTGTTGACGAGCCTGATGCCGAGCACGAGTTCGCGCTCCGCGCCGCGCTCGAGCGCGCCGACGACGAGCGCCTTGACGAGCTGGTCGGCGGCGAGCACGACCGCGAGCACGATCCCCGCCCGCAACCAGGCGCGCCGCGCTGTCCGCGCGGCTGTCGCCGAGCTCACCCGTGGATGAGGTTGATGAGGATGCCGCCGACGATCTGCAGAACGAGGATCGCGACGATCGGGCTGACGTCGACCGGGCCGATCGGCGGGATGAAGCGCCGGAAGAGGCCCAGGTAGGGCTCGGTCACGTCGCGTAGGAAGCCGAGGACCGCGCTGGACCAACTCGAGTAGGGAATCCGCCCGCCGAAGGAGAAGATCAGCGACGTGATGATGTAGGCGAAGATGAGGATCAGGTAGACCCACAGCAGCGCCTGCAGGAAGTCCGCGATCGACTCGCGCGCGGTCGCGAGGACGAAGATCGAGCTCATCAGGCCACCATCGCCTGCATCGCGTCGTCGAAGGCCGCCCGCACGCCGCCGTGCTCGAGGGCGGCCAGCCCGCGCGCCGTGATCCCGCCCGGCGAGGTCACCATTCGGCGCACCTGCAGCGTGTCCATGTCGCGCGCCTGCAGGAGCGCCGCGGTTCCGGCGAGGTTCGCGCCGACGAGCGCGCCGGCGACGTCCGCCGGCAGCCCGGCGCGCACGCCGGAGTCGACCTGCGCCTCGGCGATCAGCGCCACGAACGCCGGCGCGCAGCTCATGAGCCCGGTGGCGACGCCCATCAGCGACTCGTCGACGCTGACGACGAGGCCGACGCGCTCGAACAGCTCGATCGCCAGGCGCTCCAGCTCAGGATCGGCGTCGGCGTCGCGGGCGTGGCAGCTGACGCCCTTGCGCACCTCGACGGGCACGCTCGGGATGACGCGCACGACCGGCGTCGCGCCGTAGGCGCTGCGCAGCGCGGCCACGGGCACGCCGCCGAGGATCGAGATGACGCCCTTGGCCTCGCCGCCGAGCGAGGCCGCGACGCGATCAAGGCCCGCCGGCTTGTGCGCCAGCAGGACGACGTCGGCGTGTCGGGCCAGCTCGGCCGGGTCGTCGACGACCTCTCCGCCGAGCTCTGCGGCGAGCGCCTCGGCGCGCGGCCGGAAGAGGTCGTGCACGAGCACGGGATCGCCCCAGCCGCGGGCGAGCGCGCTGGCCATGTTTCCTGCTCCGATGAGCCCGAGCCTCATATTCGCAACAACACTAGATCACGCCGTCGAGAGGAGCCGAAGCGGCCCTCACGACTGGTTGAAGAAGCCCTTCTCGATCAGCTCGGCCTTCTCCTCGGCCGAGATCTGCACGTTGCGCGGGGTCAGCATGAAGACCTTGTGCGCGATCCGCTGCATGCCGCCGTCGAGCGCGTACGTCAGGCCGCTGGCGAAGTCGATCAGGCGCTTGGCGAGATCGTTCTCCGTCGCCTGCAGGTTCAGCACGACGGGGATCGCCTGCTTGAACTTGTCGGCGACCTGCTGAGCGTCGTTGAACGACTTCGGGATCACGAGGTGCACGCGCACGTCTCCGTTGCGTTGCTCGACCGGCCGCAGCACCGTTGTGGGGCGGCCGCCGCGCGGCTCGTCGTCGGGGAAGATGTCGTCGAAGTCGTCGCGAGGGCGGCGCCGGGAGGACAGGCGGCGCACGTTGGGGCGCTCGCGGTAGCGATCCTCCATCTCGGCCTCGGGCTCGGCGGTCGGGCGCATCCGCGAATCGCGTTCGCGGTCTCGCTCGCGGGCGACCTCGGCCTCGCGGCTGCGCTGGCGCTCGATCTCGAACTCGTCGACGAACGGGCGCTCGACGGCAAGGCCGAAGTAGACGAGCGCACGATGCATGGAGTCACGGAAGGCCATACCACACGCAAGGTTAGACCTCTGCGGCGGTTCTCCTGCACGGTCGCTGGCAGGCCGCTACTCGAACAGCCGCGTCCCGATCCGCACGATCGTGGCCCCTTCCTGGACCGCGACCTCGTAGTCCTGGGTCGTTCCCATCGACAGCGCGCGCAGCCCGCGGGCGGCCGCGAGCTCGCGCAGCGCGGAGAACCAGCGGCGGCTGTCCTCGGGGTCGTGCGCCAGCGGCGGCATCGTCATGAGGCCCGCGACCGCGACCGGGCAGCGCTCGATGAACGCATCGAGCTCCTGCGGCGCGACGCCGTCCTTGCCCTCCTCGCCGGCGACGTTGACCTCGACGAGGACGCGCAGCTCCGGCGGGGCGTGGCGGTCGAGTTGCGCGAGCACCGAGTCCGTGCAGACGGAGTGGATCAGCCGTACGTGCGGCGCGATCTGCTTGACCTTGCGGCTCTGCAGGTGCCCGATGAAGTCCCATTCGAAGGCGTCGCCGTGGGCGGCGAGCTTGGCCCGGAGATCCTGCGCGCGGTTCTCGCCCACCACCGTCACACCGCCCTCCGCGAGCGCCGCGAGGTCCTCGACGCGCACGTACTTCACGGCCGCGACGATCTCGACCTCAGCGGGATCGCGGCCGGCGCGCCCGGCGGCGCTGGCGATCCGCTCGCGCACGGCGGCGAGGTTCGCGCGCACCCGCTCCGCCGTCAGGCCGTCGGCGATCGGGCTCAAGCGCCGGCAGCGGCGTCGCCGCCGCCTGCGACCCGCCAGACGGCGCTCGCCTGGCGGCCCGTGTCCTGCGGGTCGCCGCCGTGGTCGCGGCGGTGGGAGTGAAAGAGGCTGCGCGGCGCGCACATCGTGCAGATGTCGACGTCGTGGATGCGGTCCAGCGCGATCCCGCAGGACTGCAACTGCAGGCGCGCGACGTTCTTCAGGTGCGCGTGGTTGCTCAGCCGCGCGACGCCGCGCGGGTAGCGCATGAACGAGCGGTGCACCCAGGTGTTGACCTCGTAGCAGCAGACCCCGATCGACGGTCCGATCGCGACCTCGATGTCGCCCTCGACGCCGGCGTCGCGCAGCGCCTGCACGCCGCGCTTGAGGACGTCCTGCGACAGGCCTCGCCAGCCGGCGTGCAGCATCGCGACACCGCCGGGCGCGATCAGCGCGACCGGCAGGCAGTCCGCGGTGACGACGATCGCCGCCACGTCCTCGAGCGTCGTCGCGACACCGTCGGCCTCGACGAGGGCGGCGCCCGGCGCAGGCGGCTCGGTGACGATCCGCACGTCGCTGCCGTGCACCTGCCTGCTCTCCAGCCAGCGCTCGCGTGGGATGCCGATGAGCTGCGCGACGCGCTCACGGTTCTCCTCGACGGCGGGCCTGTAGTCGTTCGTGTCCAGACCGACGTTGAGCTCCTCGAAGGGCTCGCCCGAGACGCCGCCGCGGCGCGTGAAGAACATCGCACGGCCGCCGGGGAGGTCGACGCCGATGTGATCGCCGATGGCCTTGAACGGCGGCTGGAGGCGATCGCCCCAGACGTTCTTGGACTTCATCGGAGTCGTTACGGCCTGTTTACGTGTTGCCGCCATCACTTCGATTTGTAGCACGCGGTCATCCGTTGCTCGTCGCCGGCGGCTCCCCCAGGGCCGCCCGCAGCTCGGCGTCGCGCCCGGGCTCGAGCGCCCCATCCAGGCGCATGTCGAGCACTGCCTGCAGGCGCCGGCCGAGCTCGGGTCCCGCCGGGATTCCCGCGGCGCGCAGGTCGTCGCCGGTGATCTGCAGGCCGACATGACGCAGCTCGTCAAGCCAGCGGCGCGCCGGCTGCGGCGCTCCGCGCGCGCCGGCGAGCGCGACCGCCTCGGGCGGCAGGCCGCGCAGCTCACGCGCGAGCGTCGACGGCGCGCGCGGCGTGTCTTCGAGCGCCGGCGCACGTGCGGCTGCGCGCACGATCGCGCGCTCGGGCGCCGTGAACTCGAGCCCCTCCAGCGCCGCCTCGCCGTCGCCGCCCGGCGCGAGCGCGGCGGCGAGCACGAGCAGATCGCGCCGCCCCGCCCCCGCCGGCAGCAGCCCCAGCGCGCGCTCGGTCAGCGTGCGCTCGGGCGCCAGCCACGGCGCCAGCCCGAGCGCCACGGCAGACTGCAGCGCCGCCACCGGGTCGGGCTCGCCGAGCGCGAGCCGCAGCTCGTTGCCGATCCGCGCGCGCGAGACCGTCTCAAGCGCGCCGCCGGCGGCGGCCTGTGCCGCCAGCGCCGCCGTGTGCGGCTCGAGCGCGAACCCGAGCCGTGCCGCGTAGCGCGCGACGCGCCACAGGCGCGTCGGGTCGTCGATGAAGCTCGCGTCGTGCAGGACCCGCAGGTGCCCGGCGCGGAGGTCGTCGAGGGCGTGCTCGACGGTCCGCAGGTGCCCGCTTCGGAGGTCGAGCGCGAGCGCGTTGACGGTCACGTCGCGGCGCACGAGGTCCTGCTCGATCGCGGCCGCGACGACCGCCGGCAGCGCGCCCGGCCGGGCGTAGGTCTCCGCGCGCGCCGCGGCGAGGTCCCAGCAGCAGTCGCCGTCGCGCACGGTCGCGGTGCCGAAGCGCTCGTGCGCGACGTGCCGGCCCGCCGCGCCCAGCGCGGTCGCGAGCGCGCCGACGTCGCCCTCCACGACGACGTCGAGCTCGCGCGGCGTGCGCCCGAGCAGCAGGTCGCGGACGGCGCCCCCGACGAGGTGAACGCCGTCCGTCCCCGCCGCCGCCCCGAGCAGGCGCCGTCCGCAGGGCAGCTCGGCCAGGCGTTCACGCAGATCGTCCATCGCAACAGTCTCGCGGTCGCGCCGGATCGTGGACGGACCGGCGGGCGCGACGGGCGCGGTGTCTACCATTGCCCGCGTGTTCCCTTCGCCCCGCGGCGAGCGCCCGCCTCCGCGGCTCGCGATCGGGGCCGTGCTCCTCGTGCTCGGTGTCGGCGTCGCGCTGGTGGCGTTCGGCGGTACCGGCAACGTCTTCAACTCCGAGGTCGAGTTCGTCGACACCGATGGGGACCGGCCCTCCGCGTCCGCTCCGCGCGCCCGGCCAAGAGGCCATCCGGCCGACGACGGCTTCCAGTGGCCCAACTACGGCTACTCGAAGGCGCGTACGCACTTCTTGCCCGTGCGCAGGACGCCGCGTCCGCCCTATCGCCAGGCCTGGGCCGAGCGCGGCAGCGTCCTGCTCGAGTTCTCGCCGGTGCTGTGCGGACGGCGGCTGTACCTGCTGAAGAACAACGGCGCGCTGTACGCGATCTCACGCACGACGGGCCAGGTGAGCTGGAAGCGCAAGCTCGGCGCGCTGGCCGCGGCGTCGCCGGCCTGCAACCGGGGAACGGTCTACGCCGTGCTGCTCAAGCGCTCGCCGCGGACCGAGGCCGGCCGCGTCGTCGCCGTGTCGGCGAAGTCCGGGCGCACGCGCTGGTCGCGCAAGCTGCCCAGCCGGGCGGAGTCCTCGCCGCTGATCGACCGCGGTCGCGTCTTCGTCGGCAGCGAGGACGGGACCGTCTACTCGCTGCGCGCCAGCGACGGCGCCGTGCGCTGGCGGGCCAAAGCGGCGGGCGCGGTCAAGGGCGCGCTGGCGCTCGACGGCGGCAAGCTCTACTTCGGCGACTACGGCGGCAAGGTCCACGCGATCCGACGCTCGGACGGCTCCAAGGTCTGGCAGACGTCGCCCGCCGGCGGCCCGCTCGGGATCGGCGACGGCAACTTCTACTCGTCCGCCGCGGTCCGGTACGGCCGCGTCTACATCGGCAGCACCAACGGCGACGTCTATTCGTTCTCCAGTGCCGACGGCAAACTCGCCTGGCGCCACAGGACGGGCGGCTTCGTCTATGCGTCCCCGGCCGTCGGCCAGGTCCGCGGCGGCAAGCCGACCGTCTACATCGGCTCCTACGACGGGCGCTTCTACGCGCTCGACGCGCGCACCGGCAAGCCGCGCTGGATCCGCTCGCTGGGCCGCAAGATCTCCGGCGCGGCGACGGTCATCGGCGACATCGTCTTCGTCTCCGATCTCGACGACCGCACGACCTGGGCGCTCGGCGCGCGCACCGGCAAGACGGTGTGGAAGACCAACCGTGGCGGCTTTCACCCGGCGATCAGCGACGGCCGGCGGATCTACTTCACGGGGTACTCGTCGCTGTTCGCGCTCGACCCCCGAGGCCGCCCGTTCAGCGGGCGCGCGAGCGCGAGCGCGCGCAGCTCGGCGCGCGAGCGGGCGGCGGCGGCGCGCCGACGCGCGAGCGCCCGCCGCGCCGCAGCGCGCGTGCAGGCAGGGCGCCGCGCCCGCGCGCGCCGCGTGCGCCAGCTGCGCTACCGCTTCGCCCCCCACGGCCACCGCCACGGCGCGGACGTCGGCTACCGGCGCAGCTGCCATCTGCACCGCCACACCTACCGGCTGCGCGGCCGGACGATCGTCCTGCGCCACAGCCACTGCCACGCGCACATCCGCCGGCGCTGACTACTGCCGCACGGCGATGCCCGCCGCCGCGAGATGCTCCTTCGCCGCGCGGATGCGAAACGTCCCGTAGTGGAAGATCGAGGCGGCGAGCGCCGCGTCGGCGCCGGCCCGCAGCGCGTCGGCGAGGTGCTCGAGCGTGCCCGCGCCGCCGGATGCGATCACCGGCACGCCGACGGCGGCGGCGACCGCGCGCGTCAGCTCGAGGTCGTAGCCGTCGTTCGTGCCGTCGCGGTCCATGCTCGTGAGCAGGATCTCCCCCGCCCCGCGCTCGACGCCCTCGCGCGCCCACGCGACGACGTCACGGCCCGTCGGCGTGCGCCCGCCGGCCACATGGACCTGCCAGCTGGCGGCGCCGGCGCCGGGGTTGCGCTTGGCATCGATCGCGAGCACCACGCACTGCGCCCCGAAGACGTCGGCAAGCTCGCCGATCAACTCCGGCCGCGTGACCGCCGCCGAGTTCACCGAGACCTTGTCGGCGCCCGCGTCGAGCACGCCCTGGGCGTCGTCGGCGGAGCGGATGCCGCCGCCGATCGTGAACGGGATGAAGCACTCGTCGGCGACACGGCGAGCGAGCTCGACGACCGTCTCGCGCTTGTCGCTCGTCGCCGTGATGTCGAGGAAGACGAGCTCGTCGGCGCCCTCGGCGTCGTAGCGGGCGGCCAGCTCGACCGGGTCGCCGGCATCGCGGATGTCGACGAAGTTCGTGCCCTTGACGACGCGGCCGGCGTCGACGTCGAGGCAGGGGATGACGCGCTTGAGGTGCACCCGGCGAGAGTAGTGCGATTGTGCTGAAGGTCGTGGGCGCTGCTGCCGATATGCATGACCATGAGGCTCAGCCCGCCCCTCAGGGCGATCATCGTCGCGCTGCCCATGGCCGCCTGGCTCACGCGCTCGGACGCGACCGTCGCGAGCACGCTGGCGCTCGCCGCCGGCGCCGCCCTCGTCACCTTCGCCTGGATCATGTACGTGGCGCCGCGGCGGACGGCGATCCCCGCGCCAAGGCCCGCCGAGGTGCAGTGCGCCGAGCACCGCCACGGCAGCGGCGAGCACCGCATCACACGTGCGCCCAGCGGCCGCGGCGCGCATGACGTGCGCTGCCCGGCGTCAGGCGCGACGGCGCGCACACGGCGCTCCACCCGCCGCTGACCACCGCGGCGCGCCGACGCTCGAACGCGACGGCGAGCTGATGCGCGCGACGGAAGGGCCCGACGCGTGTCACGCGGTGATCGCGAAGCAGGCGTAGACGTCGCTGCTGCGCAGGGCGACCGGCACGGCGCGCTCGCGCGAGAGTTGCAGCACGTGCGCCAGCCGCTCGCGGCTGCGCGGATCGATCAGCACCAGGCGCGGCGTCTGGCGCAGCAGCACGCGCGTCGTCTCCCCGATCCCCGGCCTGACGTGCTCGATCTCCGCGCTCCCCGCCTCGGCCTGGGCGGCCGTCGCCTCGCGCAGGCCGCGCCCGTCGGCGGGCGCGAGCGCGGCGGCCGCCTCGAGCGCCGCCGGCAGCGCCTGCTCGACCGCCTCGAAGCGCGCCGTGATCGTGTCGAGGAATCGCCGCGAGGCGTCGCGGTCGGTGAACTCGCGGTACACGCGCACGCCGTGCAGGGCGTCGGGCCTGAAGACCGTGCGGCTGATCAGCCCGCTGACGGTCGAATTCAGGCATGCCGAGGGGATCAGCTCGTCCTCACGCGACGCGCACAGCTCGGTGACGTGCGCGGGATCGATCAGCACGGCCAAACGCGGCGCGACGCGGCCGCCGTGCGCTCGCGCATGGCCGGCGAGCGCCCGCTCGAGCTCGGCGCGGATCGTCCCCGTTCCCGTCCACCCGTCGACGAACACGATCCGCTCCGCGGGGTGGCGTGCGAGGACGTACTCCAGCGCACGCCCGTCCAGCCCGCGGCCGCGGACGATCGAGATCGCGTAGTGCGGCGACGCGATGCCGTCGCACGCGAGCGCGCGCCGCAGCAGCACGCCGACCGGCGTGCCGGCGCGAATCAGGGAGACGAGCACCGGCGCGGCGCTGTGCTCGCGCGCGATCCTGCGCGCGAGCACGCGCGTGAGCAGCGCGATGCGATCGGCGCGGGCGGCGAGCACCTGCGCGAAGAGCACCTCGTGCCGCGGCGTCGGGCGGTACTCGCTCGGCAACGTGCCCGAGGGCTCGCCGCCGCCGCTCAGCGCCTGCCTGGGTCGCGGCGGCGCGGCCAGCTCGCTGACGAGCAGCGTCACGTCCTCGGCCGCGTAGGAGCCGACATGCGGCGGGGCTTGTAGGAGCGTTGCGACGACCGCGCAACGATCTGCGCCCGTCAGCGCGAAGTCAAGCTGACGACAGTGCCGAGATGCCCTCGGCGACGGTGAAGCGTCGCTCGTAGAGCGCCTTGCCGGCGATCACGCCCGTCAGCGTCGGCAGGCGCAGGGCGGCGAGCGCCTCGAGGTCCTCGCGGCGGCCGATCCCGCCGGAGTACATCAGGCTCCCGCGCACGGCGGCGGCGACCGCGCGCACCTCGTCGAGGTCGGGACCGCCGAGCAGCCCGTCCTTGTCGACGTTCGTGAACACGAACGTCGCGACGCCGCGCTCCTGCATCGCCGCGACCGCGTCGCCGGTGGCAAGCTCCGTCGTCTCGGTCCAGCCCGCCGTCGAGACGAAGCCGCCACGGGTGTCGATGCTCACGACGATGCGCTCGCCGAAGCGCGCGACGGCGGCGTCGAGCAGGCCCGCGTCGCGGAACGCCGCGGTGCCGAGGATCGCCCGCGCGGCACCGGCCTCGAACGCGGCGGCGACCGCGTCGACGGAGCGCAGGCCGCCGCCGTATTGGACCGGCACGCCGAGCTCTGCGACGACGCGCGCGAGATGGTCGAGGTTCTGCGGCGACCCGAGCCGCGCGCCGTCGAGGTCGACCATGTGCAGGTGCGTCGCGCCGGCGTCGACCCACGCGCGCGCGGCCGCCAGAGGGCTGTCGGCGTAGACGGTTTCGGCGTCGAAGTCGCCCTGCACGAGCCGCACCGCCCGGCCGCCGGCGATGTCGATCGCGGGATAGAGGATCACGCGCGAACGCCGGAGCAGATGCCGACGAAGTTGCGTAGCAGCGCGAGGCCGTGCGTCGAGGACTTCTCGGGGTGGCACTGGGCCCCGAAGACGTTGGCGCTCGCCACGAAGGAGACGAACGGCGACCCGTACGCACCCCTCCCGAGCACGATCGACGGGTCCTGCGGCTCGGCGACGAAGCTGTGCACGTGGTAGAAGGCGGCCGGGTCCGGCAGGCCCTCGGTGAGCGCCGACGACTGCTCCCAGCGGACAGCGTTCCAGCCGATGTGCGGCAGCTTGAGCCCCTGCGGATCCAGGCGCACGACGCGCCCGGGCAGCAGCCCGAGGCCGGCCGCGCCCTCGTGCTCGACGGAGTGCTCGAACAGCAACTGCATGCCGAGGCACAGGCCGATGACGGGCACGCCCGCCGCCGCCCGCTCACGCACGACGCGGTCGAGCCCGAGCGCGCGCAGGCGCCGCATCGCCTCGGGGAACGCGCCCACGCCGGGCACGACGAGCCCGTCGGCGGCGCCCAGCTCGTCGGGATCGGAGGTCTGCGCGATCGGCGAGCCGACGTGCTCGAACGCCTTGGCGACCGAGCGGCGGTTGCCCATCCCGTAGTCGACCATCGCGATCGACGGCGCGGCGCTCATCCGGTCAGCGTGCCCTTCGTCGAGGGCACGCCGGACTCTGTCGGGTCGATCGCGATCGCCGCGCGCAGCGCGCGCGCGAAGGCCTTGAACGACGCCTCGATCATGTGGTGGGCGTTGGCGCCCGCCTGGACCTCGAGGTGCAGGGTGATGTGCGCGTTGTTGACGACCGCGCGGAAGAACTCCTCCAGCAGCTCGTGCTCGAAGCCGCCCGTCTCGCCCGCCGGGATGCCACCGTCGGACAGCGTGAGAAACGGCCGGCCGGAGACGTCGATCGCGCACATCGCGCGGGCCTCGTCCATCGGCACGACGGCATGCCCGTAGCGGAAGATCCCGGCGCGGTCGCCGAGCGCCTCGTCGAGCGCCTGGCCGAGCACGATGCCGACGTCCTCGACGGTGTGGTGCGAGCCGGTCTCCAGGTCCCCCGACGCCCTGACCGTGAGATCCAGGCGCCCGTGGCGGGCGACGAGGTCGAGCATGTGATCCAGGAAACCGACGCCGGTCTGGCGCGCGCCGCCGGCGCCCTCGTCGAGTGCGAGCGACAGCTCGATGTCGGTCTCGCCGGTGCGGCGCTGCTTGTGGGATGCGCGGATCGTCGTCACGACGGCGCATTCTCCCTCACGCGCGCCTCCATCGACTCGGCGTGCACGGAGAATCCCTCGGCGCGCGCGATCGGGGCGCCGGCGGCGGCGAGCGCGGGCGCCGCGTCGCCGATGTGCACCTCGCTCATCCGGCGCCGAAACGCGCGCGGCGACAGGCCCGAGGCGAAGCGCGCCGCGCCGCCCGTCGGCAGGCAGTGGTTCGAACCCGCGACGTAGTCGCCGAACGCCGTCGCGCCGCTCGCGCCGACGAAGACGCAGCCGGCCGCGCGGATCCGCGGAGCCAGGCGCTCCACCGACGGGCCGACGAGCTCGAGGTGCTCGGGCGCGAACGCCTCGGCGAAGGCGAGCGCCTCGAGCGGCGACGCGGCGTGGACCATGACGAACGCCGCCGGATCGGCGTGCTCGCGTCCCGCGCCGAGCGCGCGCAGCGCCTCGGTGACCGCCAGCAGCAACTGCGGCGAGTCGCTGACGACGACGACCGGCGCGTGCGGTCCGTGCTCGCCCTGGGCGAGCAGGTCGTACGCGATCAGCTCGGAATCGGCGCTCGCGTCGGCGAAGACGAGCACGTCGCTGGGCCCGTAGAAGCCGTCGATCCCGACGACGTCGCTGACCTGCCGCTTGGCCTCCTGCACGAACAGGCTGCCCGGGCCGGCGATGACGTCGACGCGCTCGATCGTCTCGGTGCCGTAGGCCAGCGCGGCGACGCCCTGCGCGCCGCTCATCGCGTAGACCTCGTCGACGCCGCACAGCGCGCAGGCGCCGAGCATCGCGGGATCGATCGGCGGCGCCGTCAGCACGACGAGCTCCTCGACGCCGGCCGCGCGGGCCGTCACGACGCCCATCACGACCGTCGACGGGTACGCCGCCTGCCGTCCTGGCACGCAGATCGCGGCACGCCGGACGGGCACCTCGCGCAGCACGACGCGGTGGCCCTGCGGCAGGTTCACCTCGACGTCGACGCCGATCGCGGCGTCGGCGACGAGCGCGACGTTGGCGATCGCGATCTCCAGCCCCGCCCGCACGTCGTCGTGCAGCAGCGCCGGATCGAGCTGCGCCGGGTCGACGCGCAGCGACGGCGGCGGTGGTGCTCCGCCGCTGTCGAAGCGCGCGACGAGCTCGCGCAGCGCGCGATCGCCACCCTCGCGCACGGCGCCGACGATCTGCGCGACCGCCGCGCTGACCGACGCCGGTGCAGGCGCGAGCGCCCGCACCGCGGCCGCCGCGGCGGCAGGGTCGCCGCCGACCTCCAACCGCTCAAAGCGCACGCAGCTTCTCCAGCATCGCGTCGATCGCCGCCGCCTTGAGCTTGTGCGCGACGGGGTTGGCGATCAGCCGCGCGGTCGAGGTGAACAGCTCCTCGCGGATGACGAGGTTGTTCTCGGCCAGCGTCGTGCCGGTCGCGGTCAGGTCGACGATCGCCTCGACGAGGCCGGTCAGCGGGGCGAGCTCGACGGAGCCCTTGACCTCGACGATCTCGGCCTGGCGGCCGGTGCGCTCGAAGTACGCGGCGGCGGTCTTGTAGTACTTCGTCGCGACGCGCATGACGCCGAGCCGGCGCAGCGCCTCGGCCGACGGGTCGGGCCCGTCGATCGTCGCAAAGATCATCCGGCAGGCGCCGTAGCCGAGGTCGAGCAGCTCGTAGACCTCGCGCTCGGCCTGCTCGGTCAGCACGTCCTTGCCGGTGATCCCGACGTCGGCGGCGCCGGCCTCGACGTACGTCGGCACGTCGGACGGGCGCATCGTGACGATGCCGACATCGGCGAACAGCAGCTTGCGGTCGTTGGAGCGCACCTCGCTCGTGTCGATCCCGATCGCGTCGAGGCGCTCCAGCGTGCCCGTCATCAGCGCGCCGCGCGGGACGGCGATCGTCAGGCTGGGCGGCGCGCTGCTCATGACAGCGCGCCGTCCGTCACGGCCGTCTGCGCGAGCTCGGCGGCCTTCTCCTCGCCGGTCAGCGCGA
Source organism: uncultured Solirubrobacteraceae bacterium (assembly GCA_963756465.1). GTDB lineage: Bacteria > Actinomycetota > Thermoleophilia > Solirubrobacterales > Solirubrobacteraceae > CADCVQ01. Next base: position 1,402,613 of record CAVWNK010000003.1, on the reverse strand, counting down.
TGTGCAGGCGGTCGATCGTCAGGGCGAAGCCGACGGCGGGCAGCGGACGGCCGAAGCGCCCGAGCAGGTCGTCGTAGCGCCCGCCGCCGCCGAGCGGCGCGCCGAGCGCCGGGTCGTAGACGTCGAACACGGCGCCCGTGTAGTAGCCCATCTGGCGCACGAGGCCGAGGTCGAAGATGACCCGCGCGGCGACGTCCGCAGCGAGCAGCTCGTAGACGCCGCGCAGGCCGGCGACGGCGCCGGCGACAGGACCGTCGGCGTCGGCCAGGACGTCGGGGCCGCCGCGCACCTGGGGCACGCGCAGCAACAGCTCGGCATCGGCGTCGGCGAGCGTGTGGCGGCCGAGCTCAGCCTCGAGCGCGACGAAGTCGCGCGCGACGAGCGCGTCCATGAGCGCCTCGGACGCGTCTTGCGCGATCCCCATCGAGCGCAGCAGCGTCGGGTACAGCGAGGCGTCGCCGAGGCCGATCCGGTAGTCGCGCAGGCCGACGGCGTCGAGGGCGTGGCAGAGGACGCTGAGCGCCTCGGCGGTGCCCTGCGGGGCGGGCGCCCCGACGAGCTCGATCCCGGCCTGCAGGAACTCGCGCATCTGGCCGCGATGCGGTCGCACGCCGCGGTAGGCGTGGGCGAAGTAGCAGAACTTCAGCGGCGGCTCGGCGGTCGGGTAGCGCGTCGCGACGAGCCGCGCGATCGGCACCGTCATGTCGGTGCGCAGCGCCAGCACCTCGCCGTGGTCGTCGAAGACGCGGTAGGCCGGCGGCGCCCCGCCGCCGCGGCCGAGCACCTGCTCGTACTCCAGCGCGGGCGTCCAGACCTCGCCGTAGCCGTCGAGCTCGAAGACCGCACGGATCGCCTCCGTGATGTCACGCAGCTCGCGCATCTCGTCGGGCAGCACGTCGCGCGTGCCGGAGGGAATCGGATGGATCTGCGGGCGCACTGGTGCTGGCGATGCTAGAAGGCGCGGCGCGCGGGCTAGGAGTAGACCGGCTCGGTCGCGACGCGCTCGATGCGGGCGCCGAGATCGCGCAGCCGCTCGTCGATGCGCTCGTAGCCACGATCGATCTGGCGGATGTTGCCGATCTCCGACCGACCCTCGGCACACAGGGCGGCGATCAGCATCGCCATGCCGGCGCGGATGTCGGGCGACTCCAATCGCTCGCCGCGCAGCTGCGACGGCCCCGTGATGATCGCGCGGTGCGGGTCGCACATCGTGATGTCGGCGCCCATCAGGACGAGCTTGTCGGTGAAGATCATGCGGTTCTCGAACATCCACTCGTGAATCAGCGCAGAGCCCGAGCACTGCGTCGCGAGCGCGACCGCGATCGAGGTGAGATCGGCCGGGAACGCCGGCCAGGGTCCGTCCTGGACCTTGATCTTGTGCTCGCCGACGTCGCGCGAGATGACGAGGTCCTGGCCGCCGGGGACGATGACGTCGTTGCCGTCGAGCTCGGAGCGCAGGCCGAGGCGGTCGAAGACGAGACGGATCATCCGCAGGTCGTTGGGGATCGTGTCGCGGATGCGCAGCTCGCCGCCGGTGACGCCCGCGAGCGCCATGAACGAGCCGATCTCGATGTGGTCGGGACCGATCGTGTGGTCGCAGCCGTGCAGCTCGGCGCTGCCGTTGACGGTGAGGACGTTGGAGCCGATGCCCTGGATGTCGGCGCCCATCTTGACGAGCATTCGCGCCAGGTCCTGGACGTGCGGCTCGCAGGCGGCGTTGCCGATGACCGTCGAGCCGGACGTGCGGGCGGCGGCGAGCAGCGCGTTCTCGGTCGCCATCACGGACGGCTCGTCCATGAAGACGTCGCCGGCGCGCAGGCCGCCGGGCGCGCGCAGCTCGATGTCGCGGCCGTGCTCGAAGGTCGCGCCGAGCGCTGCGAAGGCATCGAGGTGGGGATCGAGGCGGCGGCGGCCGATGACGTCGCCGCCGGGCGGCGGCATGCGCACGCGGCCGAAACGCGCCAGCAGCGGCCCGGCGAGCAGGAACGACGCGCGGATGCGCTCCGACAGCGCGCGGTCGATGACCGACTCCTCGGCCGAGAGGTCGGCCGCGCACAGCGCGACCTCGTGCTCGGACAGCCAGGAGATGCGCACGCCGAGGGCCTCGAGCAGCGACAGCATCGCGCCGACGTCCTTGATCTTCGGGACGTTGCGGACCACGACCTCACCCTCGGTCAGGACCGAGGCGGCAAGGATGGGCAGCGCACCGTTCTTGTTGCCGGCCGGCACGATCGTGCCGGACAGAGCGGTGCCTCCGTGGATGACGAACTTCTCCATTGGACGGTGCCTTCCAGCGACGGAAGCAGGGCCGAAGGCCTGGGCTAGGGTAACAGCCATGCCGTCCAGGATTTCGCGCGCCGACGCCTGGTCCCTGCTCTGCGACTGGGTCGATTCCGCATCCCTGCGCCGTCATTGCCTGGCCGTCGAGGCCGCGATGGTCGCCTTTGCGGACCGTGACGGCGAGGACGCCGAGCTGTGGGGCGTGACCGGCCTGCTGCACGACGCCGACTACGAGCGCTTCCCGGACATGGACGACGCCGAGCACGGCCATCCGCGCACGATCATGGCCGAGCTCGAGCGTCGCGATGCGCCTCCCGAGGTCGTGCGCGCGATCGCGGCGCATGCCGACTATCTCGGGATCCCACCGCAGTCGCCGCTGGAACGCACGCTCGTCGCCGTCGACGAGCTGTGCGGCTTTCTCGTCGCCTGCGCATACGTGCGGCCCGAAGGCATCCATGGGCTGACGCCCAGATCCGTCCGCAAGAAGCTCAAGCAGCCCTCCTTCGCCGCTGCGGTCAGCCGCGACGACGTCCGCGGCGGCGCCGCTCAGCTCGGCGCGGACTTCGACGAGCACGTCGCGTTCGTCATCGCCGCCTTGGACGCACGCGCCGACGAGTTGCAATTGCACGGCCGCGACGCCGGCGCAGCCGCCGCGTCATAAGGTCCATTGCAGGATTTCTTGCAGGCGACGGGGCACGTTTTGCCTGCATCTGCCCTGTTTGCGCATACGCACACCTGTTCCGTCCGAGCCCCCGCCTACCGTCGGAACACATGTTCGCTTTGATGATCATCCGGATCCCCGATCCGCTGCGCCGCCTCGGCGCCCAGTTGAGGGCCTTCGCCCTGCTCGAGGACGCGCCCGCAGCGCGCACCCGCTCGTCCCACGGCGGCGAGCCCGCACTTGCAGAACAGGGTGCGCAGCCGCGCGCGACGGCCGCACAGCGCGCGCGCCAGAACCCGTCCGGCGCTGTGTCACATCGCCAGCGTCGGCCGCCCCGCACACGGGCCGCTCGCCGCTCGCCCCGGCGTCCCGGCACGGTCGGCGCGCGTCTGCAGCCCTGCACCACACCGATCGCAGCGCTACGGGGCGTCCGCGCCGCTCCGTCGCGCGCTGGGCGCTGTTCGCGCAGCGGTAGCGGCGCCGCGGGCACCTGACAGCGGCCGGCCGTGCAGAGCGCCGGGCAGCGCGCAGTGGGAGCGCACGCCGCGGCGAGCGACGACGCGATGGCGAGGGCACGCCGCCACAACTGCGTGTCCCGCCGCGCATCGGGGTGGCGCGTCGCCTCCCGCACAACAGCCCGCGCGAGCACAACCGTCAAAGACGGCACCCGCCGGGACGTCGCGCGCCGGGGCCGGCCGCCGCGGGTAACGGAGCGCACGCCTGCCGCGGCGGGCACGGTGTCCGCGGCTGCATCAGTGGAAACCGCGTCCGCCCCAGCCACGCACGCGCGTGCTGCGCCCCGACGAGATCCTGCGGAGGCGGGCGCGCCGGTATCAGGGCCGAACGGCACCCGCGCGACGACGACGAGCGGGCCGCCCCGAGGGACGGCCCGTTCTGTCACATTAAACCGGCGGCGACCTACTCTCCCAGGCCCTTGCGGGCCAAGTACCATCGGCGCTGAGGGGCTTAACTGCTCTGTTCGGAAAGGGAAGAGGTGTTTCCCCCTCGCCATAGCCACCGGAAACCAGTGAGAGCCCCCTGGGCCCTTCAAAACTGCACAGTAGCCTTGCGTTGCTTGTTGCGTTGCGCAACGGATATCACATAAGTTATCCGTCAAGCCCTCGACCCATTAGTACCGGTCTCCTACGTACATTGCTGTACTTCCAGATCCGGCCTATCAACCTGGTGGTCTACCAGGGGTCTTACTCCCTCTAGGGGATGGGAGAGCTCATCTCGAGGTCGGCTTCCCGCTTAGATGCCTTCAGCGGTTATCCGATCCGCACGTAGCTAACCTGCAATGCCCTTGGCAGGACAACAGATACACCAGAGGTGCGTTCATCCCGGTCCTCTCGTACTAGGGACAACTCCTCTCAACTCTCCAACGCCCACGGCAGATAGGGACCGAACTGTCTCACGACGTTCTGAACCCAGCTCGCGTACCGCTTTAATGGGCGAACAGCCCAACCCTTGGGACCTACTACAGCCCCAGGATGCGACGAGCCGACATCGAGGTGCCAAACCGGGCCGTCGATGTGGACTCTTGGGCCCGATAAGCCTGTTATCCCCGGCGTACCTTTTGTCCGTTGAGCGACAGCGCTTCCACTTGCCACTGCCGGATCACTAAGACCAGCTTTCGCTCCTGCTCGACTTGTCAGTCTCACAGTCAAGCTCCCTTATTGCCTTTACACTCTACGCACGATTTCCAACCGTGCTGAGGGAACCTTTGTGCGCCTCCGTTACATTTTGGGAGGCGACCGCCCCAGTCAAACTACCCGCCTGGCACTGTCCACTGCCCGGATTCACGGCGCAGTGTTAGAAACACAATACATCAAGGGTGGTATCTCAAGGTTGACTCCACGCCAGCCGCAGCCGGCGCTTCAAAGCCTCCCACCTATCCTGAGCGAGATGCATCGCATTCCAATACCAGGTTATAGTAAAGGTGCACGGGGTCTTTCCGTCTAGCCGCGGGTACTCGGCATCTTCACCGAGACTGCAATTTCACCGAGCCCCTCGTTGAGACAGCGCCCAAGTCGTTACGCCATTCGTGCAGGTCGGAACTTACCCGACAAGGAATTTCGCTACCTTAGGACCGTTATAGTTACGGCCGCCGTTTACCGGGGCTTAGCTTCGCTGCTTCGGCTTGCGCCTAACAACTCCACGTAACCTTCCGGCACCGGGCAGGCGTCAGCCCCTATACGTCGTCTTTCGACTTAGCAGAGACCTGTGTTTTTGGTAAACAGTCGCTTGGGCCAATTCACTGCGGCCCCCTCGGGCTCCGCGAGCAAGTCGCATTACCCTACCGGGGCGCTCCTTCTCCCGAAGTTACGGAGCAATTTTGCCGAGTTCCTTAACGAGGGTTATCTCGATCACCTTAGTATTCTCTACTTGCCCACCTGTGTCGGTTTTGGTACGGGCACGCGCAACCTCCCTAGAGGATTTTCTAGGAGGCATGGCGTCAGGGACTCGCCGGCTTAGAGCCAGCTGGCATCGCGCCTCAGGTTATGAGACCCCGCATTTCACAGGGGTCTCCCCTACACGCTTACCCCAGGTCTACCATCGCCTGGGTTCCCTTAGCCTTCCTCGTCCCCCCATCGGTCAAACGGTTGCGAACGTGGTACAGGAATATCAACCTGTTGGCCATCGACTACGCCTTTCGGCCTCGCCTTAGGTCCCGACTAACCCTGAGCAGACGAACTTTACTCAGGAATCCTTGGGCAATCGGCGGAGGGGATTCTCACCCCTCTTTCGTTACTCATGCCGGCATTCTCACTTCCCAGGCCTCCACGGCTGGCTTCCGCCGCCGCTTCACTGGCCTGGGAACGCTCTCCTACCGCGCGATCCGAAGATCGCACCCGCAGCTTCGGTGACTAGCTTGAGCCCCGTTACATTATCCGCGCCCGAGCACTTGACCAGTGAGCTGTTACGCACTCTTTCAAGGGTGGCTGCCTCTAAGCCAACCTCCTGGTTGTCTGTGCACTCGGACATCGTTTGCCACTTAGCTAGTACTTAGGGACCTTAGCTGGCGGTCTGGGCTGTTTCCCTTTTGACGCTGAAGTTTATCCCCCAGCAACTGACTCCCGGAGTAAACGTTATGGTCTTCGGAGTTTGCCTGAAGTCGGTAACCTGGTAGGGCCCCTAATCCAAACAGTGCTCTACGGCCAAAACGCAATTTATCCGAGGCTATACCTAAATATATTTCGGAGAGAACCAGATATCACTTGGTTTGATTAGCCTTTCACTCCGACCCACAGGTCATCCGCCCAGTTTTCAACCTAGGTCGGTTCGGTCCTCCACGAGGTCTTACCCCCGCTTCAACCTGCCCATGGGTAGCTCACCAAGTTTCGGGTCTAGCGCCCACGACTCAAATCGCCCTATTTGGACTCGCTTTCGCTACGGCTCCGCTCATCGCTTAACCTTGCCGCAGACGGCTAACTCGCCGGCTCGTTATGCAAAAAGCACGCGGTCACATTCCGAAGAACGCTCCCACCGCTTGTAGGCACGTGGTTTCAGGTACTATTTCACTCCCCTTCCGGGGTACTTTTCACCTTTCCCTCACGGTACTAGTCCGCTATCGGTCACCTAGGAGTACTTAGCCTTGGAGGGTGGTCCCCCCAGATTCAGTCCACGTTTCACGAGTGTGGACTTACTCAGGAACGTCTGACGGAAGATCATGCAGTTTCGTCTACGGGACGGTTGCCCTCTTTGGTGCGCGGTTCCACACGCTTCGACTACCACACGATTTTGTAACTTCCGCCGAGCTGGTCACAGCTCGGAACAAACGCCCTACAACCCCGAGTACGCAACGCGTGACCGCTTACACGCACTCGGTTTGGGCTGGTCCCTTTTCGCTCGCCACTACTCAGGGAGTCTCGGTTGATTTACTTTCCTCGGGGTACTGAGATGTTTCACTTCCCCCGCTTGTCTCCAGCCGGCCTATGTGTTCAGCCGGCGGCGACCCCGCATTACCAGGGCCAGGTTTCCCCATTCGGAAATCCGCGGGTCAAAGGCTATTCAGCGCCTCACCGCGGCTTATCGCAGCCGTTCACGTCCTTCATCGACTCTAGGTGCCAAGGCATCCACCATGTGCCCTTATTATCTTGACGGTGATCGAACCCTCAGCCTTACGCTGATGTGGTTCGGTGATACCCGTTGCCGCCACACTTATCGTTGTGGCGGCGCGTGACGACGCGAGTTGAGTCAACGTCGTCACTGGCTACTGTGCAGTTTTCAAGGGCCGCAGGGAGACGCCTCGCAGGACTTGCGAGCCGGTCTCTCAAAACTCAACAGCATGCACCGGCTAAAGCACCGCGGTATGCGGAGCTCGCCGGGCCAGGTTCGGTCGACGTACTAGGCCGCGTGGTCGGTAGTCATGACATCGCTTCCGGCTGCGAGGCTCTTGCGAGCCGGGCGGCCGGCCGGTCATGGCGCCGTTCCACACGGGCCCCTGTATCGGGGCTCCCTAGAAAGGAGGTGATCCAGCCGCACCTTCCGGTACGGCTACCTTGTTACGACTTCACCCCAGTCACGAGCCCCACCTTCGACGGCTCCCTCCCTTGCGGGTTAGGCCACCGGCTTCGGGTGTTGCTCACTCCCGTGGTGTGACGGGCGGTGTGTACAAGGCCCGGGAACGTATTCACCGCGGCAATGCTGATCCGCGATTACTAGCAACTCCACCTTCATGCAGGCGGGTTTCAGCCTGCAATCCGAACCGAGACGCACTTTAAGGGATTCGCTCCACCTCGCGGTATCGCAGCCCTCTGTATGCGCCAATGTAGCACGTGTGTAGCCCTGAACATAAGGGGCATGATGACTTGACGTCATCCCCACCTTCCTCCGGTTTGTCACCGGCAGTCTCGCATGAGTCCCCAACTAAATGCTGGCAACATGCGACGGGGGTTGCGCTCGTTGCGGGACTTAACCCAACATCTCACGACACGAGCTGACGACAGCCATGCACCACCTGTGAAGGTGCCCCGAAGGGAAGCCGTGTTTCCACGGCGGTCACCCACATGTCAAGCCCAGGTAAGGTTCTTCGCGTTGCGTCGAATTAAACCACATGCTCCGCTGCTTGTGCGGGCCCCCGTCAATTCCTTTGAGTTTTAGCCTTGCGGCCGTACTCCCCAGGCGGGTCACTTAATGCGTTAGCTCCGGCACGGAGGGAGTCGACACCCCCCACACCTAGTGACCATCGTTTACGGCGTGGACTACCAGGGTATCTAATCCTGTTTGCTCCCCACGCTTTCGCGTCTCAGCGTCAATACCGTCCCAGTGAGCTGCCTTCGCCATTGGTGTTCCTCCTGATATCTGCGCATTTCACCGCTACACCAGGAATTCCACTCACCTCTTCCGGATTCGAGCCCGACAGTATCCACCGGCATTCCAGGGTTGAGCCCTGGACTTTCACAGCGGACTTATCGGGCCGCCTACACGCTCTTTACGCCCAATGATTCCGGACAACGCTTGCCCCCTACGTATTACCGCGGCTGCTGGCACGTAGTTAGCCGGGGCTTCTTCTGAAGGTACCGTCAGTCCAGCCGGCTATTAACCAGCGAACCTTCGTCCCAACTGAAAGAGGTTTACAACCCGAAGGCCTTCTTCCCCCACGCGGCGTTGCTGCGTCACGCTTTCGCGCATTGCGCAAGATTCCCCACTGCTGCCTCCCGTAGGAGTCTGGGCCGTGTCTCAGTCCCAGTGTGGCTGATCGTCCTCTCAGACCAGCTACGCATCGTCGCCTTGGTAGGCCGTTACCCCACCAACAAGCTAATGCGCCGCGGGCCCATCCCGATGCGGAGGCCGAAGCTTCCTTTCGTCCGAAGACCACATCCGGTATTAGCCCGAGTTTCCTCGGGTTGTCCCGGTCATCGGGGTAGGTAACCCACGTGTTACTCACCCGTTCGCGGCTCTGCCCCGGGGCAAGCCCCGGTTCGTCGCTCCACTTGCATGTGTTAAGCACGCCGCCAGCGTTCGTCCTGAGCCAGGATCAAACTCTCCGTGAAGAACTGCTGAAGGGCTGACCCGAAGGCCTTCCCCTCGTCACGTAGAGCTGTCATGACCGTATGCGATGCCAATACACGAGGCGATCGCGGTACATGACGGGTTTCTTATCTCAGACCCCCCGCGCCCGGCTGGGGTACGGGGGGATCGAACCTGGACGCACACCTGATCGCTAGGTGCGATCAAGGTGCGCATGCTGTTGAGTTTTCAAAGACCGCCGCGCGCTCCCGTGGAGGGGACTCCTCCCGGAACCTGCGCTCTAGCGAGGCGCTCGGAGGCGACTCGCAGACAGGACTGGCCAGTATAGCGCGCCGACGGGCCCATGGAAGGGCTCGGACGGACGCGGCGACCGGCGCAGCGCCAGTATAGACCAGTCGGGCGGACGGAACCCTGGCCGCCCGCCGCGGCCCCGCGACCCGCGGGGCCCCGCCGCTGCCGGCGCGGCCTAGGGCGCGCGGCGCATGCGCCGGAACCGGCGCTTGCCGACCTGCAGGATCGCCCCGTCCAAGCGCTCCGGCGCGATGTCGATGTCCTCCGATCCGAGGGCGCAGGCGTCCAGCCTGACCGCGCCCTGGGCGAGCTTGCGCCGCGCATCGGAGCGCGAGCCGCCGAAGATCTCGGCGATCACGGCCGGCAGGTGGACAGCTCCGTCCGACGCGGCGAAGCTCGCCTCCTCGATCTCGGCGGGCATCTCACCCTGCACGACGACGCGCTGGAAGTGGGCGACCGCCGCCGCGGCCGCGGCCGCGCCATGGAAGCGCTCGACGAGCCGCCGCGCCAGCTCGTGCTTGGCGTCGCGGGGGGACAGGTCCGCGGGCATGCCCTCACCGAGCAGCAGCTCGTGCCAGCTCGCCATCGCGGCGTCGGGCAGGCTCAGCGTGCGGCCGTAGATCTCGTCCGCCGGGGCGCTGACGCCGATCTGGTTGCCCAGCGACTTGGACATCTTGCGCTCGCCGTCGATGCCGGGCAGGATCGCCATCGTCAGCGCGACCTGCTCCTCGACCCCGTAGGCGCGCTGGACGTCGCGGCCGAGCAGCAGGTTGAACTTCTGGTCGGTGCCGCCGAGTTCGACGTCGGCGCGCACCGCGACCGAGTCGTAGGCCTGCATCATCGGATAGAGCAGCTCGAGCAGCGAGATCGGCTCTCGCGCCGCGTAGCGCTTGGCGAAGTCGTCGCGCTCGAGCAGCTGCGCGACGGTCGTCGTCCGCGTGAGCGCGAACAGATCCTCCATCGACATCTCCAGCCACTCGGAGTTGTAACGCAGCTCGATGCGCTCGCGATCGAGCACCTTCGCAGCCTGCTCGACGTACGTGCGAGCGTTGCGGTCGATCTCCTCGCCCGACAGCAGCGGGCGCGTCGAGGAGCGCCCGCTCGGATCGCCGACGCGGGCGGTGTAGTCGCCGATGATCAGAACCACGACGTGGCCACGGTCCTGGAACTCGCGCAGCTTGCGCAGGACGACGGTGTGGCCCAGGTGGACGTCGGGCGCGGTCGGATCCAGGCCCAGCTTGACCCGCAGCGGCCGGCCGAGCGCGAGCTTGCGCGCCAACCCGCCGCCGGGCAGGGAGTCGACCGTGTCGCGCGCCAGGTAGAGCGCGTCGTCGTTGGCGCGAGTCGTCACCGGGCCAATGCTAGAGTCCGGGCCGCCCTGGGCGTTGCCGCCAGCCGTTGTCATCGGGGCGCCACGGGGTCATCGCCGCACCACAGCGGCCGTTCCCGCGTTCGCATGAACGACTCCGAACGTCCCGACATCCCGGTCCTCTCGGACCCCCCGCTCGGTCGCCCCCGTCTCAAGCGACTGCGCCTCGCCCTGATCCTCGCAGGGCTCTCGATCCTTGCCCTGATCTCGACCGCCTTCGGCGTGATGATGGCCGTCGCCGCCGATCTGCCCGAGCTCGAGAACCAGCGCGAGTTCCAGCGCGCGCAGAACTCGCTGCTCGTCGACGTCAACGACAACTACCTCGCGACGCTCGCCGACCAGGGCCGGATCATCATCCCGACGAAGGAGATCGCACTCTCGATGCAGCACGCGATCATCGCGATCGAGGACGAGCGCTTCTACCAGAACGACGGTGTCGACCTGCGCGCGACGGCGCGCGCGCTGTGGACCGACATCACGAGCCGCAAGGCGCTGCAGGGCGGCTCGACGATCACGCAGCAGTTCGTCAAGAACGCGACCCAGAAGCAGAGCACGCGTACGGTCGTCGAGAAGATCCGCGAGGCGGCGCTCGCCTACCACCTCACGCGCAAGTGGTCCAAGCAGAAGATCCTCACGGAGTACCTCAACTCGATCTACTTCGGCAACGGCGCCTACGGCATCGAGTCGGCGGCGCGAACGTACTTCGGCAGCCATCCCGACCACTTCGGCTGCGGCAAGCCCGAGAGCCGCTGCGCGAGCGAGCTCAAGCCGCACGAGGCGGCGCTGCTGGCCGGCATCGTCGCCTCGCCGAGCGCCTACGACCCGATCGCCAACCGCGAGGCCGCCGAGAGCCGGCGCAACATCGTCCTCGCGAAGATGCTCGAACAGGGCTACCTGACGCGCGTGGAGTACGAGCGCGGGCGCAGCGAGCCGGTCCCCTCGCGCGACCTCATCCGCCCGCCGCAGGCGCAGGCGGCGAGCAAGTCGTCTGCGTACTTCGCCACCTGGGTGCGCCAGCAGGTGATCGAGCGCTACGGCGCGCGCGAGGCGCTGCTGGGCGGCCTGCGCGTGCAGACGACGATCGACCTCGGCATGCAGCGCCGCGCCGAGGACGCGATCGGGCGCTGGCTCGGAACCCCGCCCTGGGGACCGAGCGCGTCGCTCGTCGCGATCGACAACAAGACCGGCGAGGTGCGCGCGATGGTCGGCGGGTCAGATTACGACAAGGTCCCGTTCAACCTTGCCACGCAAGGCCAGCGCCAGCCGGGGTCGGCCTTCAAGCCCTTCGTCCTGGCGACGGCGATCCGGCGCGGCATCTCGCCGAGTTCCACCTGGGTATCCAAGAAACAGGTCATCCAGGTGCCCAACAGCACCGAGAAGTTCACCGTAAACAACTACGGCGACTCCTATTCCGGTGTGAGCACGCTCGCCCGCGCGACGACGTTCTCCGACAATGCCGTCTACGCCCAGGTCGGCATCAAGGCCGGCACGAAGCGCGTAGCGGCGACGGCCGAGCGGATGGGGATCCGGACGCCGGTGTCGAGCAACTACGCGATCACGCTCGGCGGCCTCAAGCAGGGCGTCACGCCGCTGGACATGGCGCACGCCTACCAGACGTTCGCGACCGGCGGAGCGCTCGTGACGGGCACGCTCGGAGCGGGTCGCAAGGGACCGGTCGGGATCCGCCGAGTGACGCTGCGCGACGACCGCAGCAAGGTCGTCGCGCGCAACCGCGTGCGCCACGAGCAGGTCATCTCCAAGGAGGCGGCGACGACGACGACGGGGATCCTCGAGTCGGTCATCAAGGTCGGGACCGCGAAGGTGGCGTCGCTGGGCAGCGTGCGCGCGTGGGGAAAGACCGGGACGACCGAGAACTACGGCGACGCTTGGTTCGTCGGGGCGACCGACAAGCTCACCGTGGCGGTCTGGGTCGGCTATCCCAACGAGCTGCGGCCGATGCGCAACGAGTACCGCGGCGACCCCGTCGCCGGCGGCACCTACCCGGCCCAGATCTGGCGTGACTTCATGCTCGCCGCGCTGCAGTCCGAGAAGGACCGGCTCGAGCGCCAGTGCGAGCGCGAGAAGGAGGAGCGCAAGGAGGACGAGAAGCCGTCCAAGCGCTGCATCGAGGCCGGCCTCGCGGTCGATCCGACGAACACGACGCCCGCCCCCGCGACCACCGTGCCGTCGGATGCCGAGCCGTCGACGACGACCCCGCGCGACGCGCAGGACGACGACTCGAGGCCCGCCGGCGACGGCGACGCGACGACCGCGCCGGCCCCCGACCCCGGGGCCCCGCAGGCGCCCGTCCGGCCGCCGACGCCGGTCACCCCGCCTGCTGCCCAACCCGTGCCCGCGCCGCCGGCGGCGCCGGAGTCCGGCGGCGCTACGCCCCAGCCGTAAGCAGGCCGCGCGGCCACGGCCGCGAGACATGGCGACTGCCCGCCGCACAGAAGCGCCACGGCAGCTCGACGGCGCGCGTGATCCCGATCCGCGGGCCGGCGACGAGCAGCGGCGGCGGGGCGTGCCCGGGCGGCGGCGGACCGAGCTCGATCGGCGCACGCGCTCCCGCGGGCCGCAGGTCCTGCGAGCTCGTCGCCGCGGAACCCGCGGATCGATCTACCAGCAGCGGCGTGGCGTTGAGCTCCAGGCCGACGCCGAGCGCCTGGGTGAGCTTGCCGGGGCCGGAGCACAGATCCGTCAGCCGCTCGCGGCCGCGCCGCTCGCGCATCCGCTGCACGCCCGCGAGCGGCTCGAGCGCGCGGATCAGGACGGCCGCGCCGACGCCTGCGGGCTCGACGACGACGTTCAGCAGGGCATGGATGCCGTAGGAGCGGTAGACGTAGGCCAGGCCCGGCGCCTCGAACAGCGGCGCCGTTCGCGCGGTGACGCCGACGAACGCGTGACAGGCCGGCTCCTGCTCGTGGTAGGCCTCGGTCTCGACGATCACGCCGCCGGTGTCGCCGTGCGTGATCGTGCAACCGACGAGCGCCTGCGCGGCCTCGACGACGGGCAGCTGCAGCGCGCGCAGATGGCGGTCGGCGGCGCCCGTCACGCGGCGTGCAGGGCGAGCGCGCTGCGGGCGGCCGCGAGCTGCTCGCGCACGCGGGCGAGCGCGGTGCCGCCGACGCTGACCTTCGACTCCAGCCAGGAGCTCTGCGACAGCAGCTCGCGGAAGGCGGTGGGATCGAGCTGCGCGGATGCGGCCGCCAGCTCGTCGTCGGTCAGCTGCGCCAGCGAGCGCCCGGAGTCGACCGCGACGCGGACGAGGCCGGCGACGATCCCGTGGCACGCGCGAAACGGCACGCCCTGCTTGACGAGGTGGTCGGCGACGTCGGTCGCGGCGATCAGGTCGTCCGAGGCGGCGGCGGACATCCGCTCGGCGTTGAAGCGCGCGCCGCGGATCATCCCGGTCGCGGCCGCGAGGCAGACGTCGAGCGTGTCGACGGTGTCGAAGAGGTGCTCCTTGTCCTCCTGCAGGTCCTTGTTGTACGTCAGCGGCAGCGCATGCATCACGCCGTGCAGCGCGCCGAGGTGCGCGACGATCCGGGGCGCCTTGGCGCGCAGCAGCTCGGCCGCGTCGGGGTTCTTCTTCTGGGGCATGATCGACGAGCCCGACGTCCACGCGTCGGGCAGCGTGACGAAGCCGAACTCCTCGCTGGACCACAACACGAGCTCGGCCCCGAGGCGGCTGAGATGCGTCGCGCAGGTCGCCGCGGCCGACAGGTAGTCGAGGATGAAGTCGCGGTTGGAGACCGCGTCGATCGAGTTCGGCGCGACGCGATCGAAGCCGAGTTCGGCGGCGACGGCGTCGCGGTCGGTGTCGAAGTTCACGCCCGCCAGCGCGCCCGCGCCGAGCGGCAGCGCGTCGGTCTGGCTTTCCGCGAAGGCGAAGCGCGCGCGGTCGCGCAGCAGCATCCAGACGTACGCGAGCAGGTGATGCGACAGATAGACCGGCTGCGCGCGCTGCAGGTGCGTGTAGCCGGGCAGCGGCCAGTCCAGGTGGGCCTCGGCGGCGTCGATCAGGGCCGCAGCGAGCGCGTCGACGGCGCGCGCCGCGTGGCCGGCGCAGTCGCGCGTGAACAGCGCGACGTCGGTCGCGACCTGGTCGTTGCGCGAGCGCGCGGTGTGCAGCTTGCCGCCGACGGTGCCGGCGATCTCCGTCACGCGCCGCTCGATCGCCATGTGGATGTCCTCGTCGCCGTCCTGGAACGGGAAGGCTCCGGCGACGAGCTCCTCCTCTGCGGCGGCGAGCGCCGCCAGCAGGGCGTCGCGGTCGTCGTCGGAGATGATCTGCTGCGCCGCCAGCATGCGCGCGTGCGCGCGCGATTGGGCGATGTCGTGGTGCCACAGGCGCCGGTCGAAGGACAGCGACGTGTTCAGGCGGGCGAAGACGGGGTCCTGGGGCTCGGAGAAGCGTGACATCGCGTCGGCGAGTCTATGGCGCGCACGTTCTACGCTGCGCGACGTGAGCGAGCCGCGCAGCTACCCCCAGCTCGACTACTCGCGCCCGCCGGAGGCGGTGGAGGTCCTGCTCGTGCGTCACGGCGCGTCGGAGGCGGCCGTCGAGGGACAGCAATTCGAGCTGCTCGAGGGCCAGGCCGATCCGTCGCTGTCGCCCGAGGGCGAGCGGCAGGCGCAGCGGGTGGCGAGGTTCCTCGCGGGCGAGCGGCTGACGGCGCTGTTCATCACGCCCTTGTGCCGGACGGCCCAGACGGCGGCGCCGGTCGCAGAGGCAACAGGCCTCACGCCGGTCGTGGTGCCCGAACTGCGCGAAGTGCATCTCGGCGAACTCGACGGCGGCGCATTTCGCATCGCCATGCACCGAGGCGACCCGCTCGTGCCCGAGGTATTCGCACAGGAGCGCTGGGACATCATCCCGGGGGCCGAGCGGATGGAGGACTTCGCCGAGCGGACCCGCGCCGGGATCGAGCGGATCGTCGCCTCCGTGGAGCCGGGATCGGCGGTCGCCGCGGTCGTCCACGGCGGCGTCATCGGCGAGCTCTGCCACCAGGCGACCGGCAGCACGCGGTTCGCGTTCACGCGCGCTGACAACTGCTCCATCACGCGCCTCGTCGTCTTCCCAGACGGCCGCTGGTGGGTGCGCAGCTTCAACGAGGGAGGCCATCACGCGGCGGCGCGCGGCGCGGCGTCAGCGGCCGAGCACGGCCCGTAGCGCCAGCCCCACGCGCTCGACCTGGCCCTCGCTCAGCTCGGGGAAGAACGGCAGCGCGACGGACCGCGCGGCGACGTCCTCGCAGACGGGAAACTCGCCCTCGCGATGGCCGAACGTCTCGCGGTAGTACGTCATCAGGTGGATCGCCGGCAGGTAGGGCTTGGACTGCACCCCGCGCTCGCGCAGCGCGCGGATCGTCGCGTCGCGGTCGACCCCGCGCGGGAGTTGGACGACGAAGACGAACCAGCCGCGGCGATCGCCGCCGGAGTCCTCGCAGGGCAGCTCGAGGCCCTCGATCCCGGCCAGCGCCTCGCGGTACAGCGCGGCCGCGCGGGCGCGGCCGGCGAGCATCGCGTCGAGGCGATCGAGCTGGGCCAGGCCGAGCGCGCAGGCGAGGTCGGAGAGGCGGTAGTTGAAGCCGAGACGATCGTGGTCCAGCCAGCCCATGTCCGGCGCGCGGCCCTGGTTGCGCTCGGAGTCGATACGCGCCTTGACGTCCGCGTCGGCGGTCGTGACGATGCCGCCCTCGCCGGTCGTGAGCTGCTTGTTGGCGTAGAAGCCGAAGACCGCCGGATGGCCGCGGCCGCCGACCTGCGTGCCGTCGGCGTGGACCGCGCCGAGCGCCTCGCAGGCGTCCTCCACGATCGGCAGACCGAGTCGCTCGAAGGCGGGCATGTCGGCCGGGTAGCCGAAGATGTGCACCGGCAGCAGCGCGCTCGTGCGCTCGGTGATCGCGGCGGCGGCGGCCTGCGGGTCGAGCGTCAGCGTGCGCGGGTCGATGTCGGCGAAGACGGGCCGGGCGCGCTCGAAGACCGGCGCGTTGGCGCTGGCGACGAACGAGAACGGCGTCGTGACGACCTCGTCGCCGTCGCGCACGCCCGCCGCGCGCAGCGCGAGGTGCAGCCCCGCGGTCCCGCTCGACACGGCGCAGCCGTGGGCGACGCCGATGCGCGCCGCGAAGGCCTGCTCGAACGCGGGCACGCGCGGGCCCAGCGAGAGCTGACGCGAGCGCAGCACCTCGATCACGGCGAGCTCCTCGGCCTCGCCGAGCACGGGCCGTGCGAGCGGGATCTCGTCGATCGCCGGGCCGGCGCTGCTCACGGCGCGGCGGCGTCGCGCACGCGCGTGGGCTGCTCGGCGTATTCCAGCGAGTCGACGAGCGCCACCCAGGAGGCGCCGATGAGGTTCGTCGAGACGCCGATCGAGCCCCACGTCTCGTCGCCGTCGGTGGCGTCGATCAGGACTCTGATCTTCGCGTCCGAGCCCTTCGTCTCGTCGAGGATGCGGACCTTGAAGTTCGTCAGCCACGTATCGGCGAGATGCGGGTGGGCCTCGGTGATGACCGCGCGCAGCGCCGCGTCGAGCGCGTGCACGGGGCCGTTGCCCTCGGCGTAGCTGACGAAGCGCTCGCCGTCGACCCAGATCTTGATCGTCGCCTCCGTCCGGACCTCGCCGTCCGCATGCTGCTCGGCGGTCACGCGCCAGGACTCGAGCACGAACAGCGGCTGGTAGTCGCCCGACTCCTTGCGCAGCAGCAGCTCGAACGAGCCGTCGGCGGCCTCGAACTGGTAGCCGTCGTGCTCGAGCGCCTTCATCCGCTCGAGCACGCGGGCGGTCGTCGCCTTGTCGAGCTCGAGACCTGCACGCTCGGCCTTGTCGGCGACCGTCCCACGGCCCGACAGCTCGGAGATCAGCAGGTCGCGGCGGTTGCCGACGAGCGCCGGATCGATGTGCTCGAAGGTCGTCGCGTCGGTGCGGATGCCGGCCGCATGCAGGCCCGCCTTGTGCGCGAAGGCGTTCTTGCCGACGTACGGCTGGGTCGCCTCGGGCTGGCGATTGAGCAGCTCGTCGGCGAAGTGCGCGGTCTCGGTCAGCAGGCGCAGCTGCTCGTCGGCGACGACGCGGTGGCCCATCTTCAGCTGCAGGTTGGCGATGATCGTGACGAGGTTCGCGTTGCCGGTGCGCTCGCCGATCCCGTTGATCGTGCCCTGCACCTGGGTCGCACCGGCCTCGACCGCCATCAGCGTGTTGGCGACCGCGCAGCCGCCGTCGTTGTGGCAGTGGATGCCGATCGCGACGCCGGGCAGGGCCTGGCGGACGTCGACGACGGCGCGTGCGATCTCGCTCGGCAGCGAGGGGCCGTTGGTGTCGCACAGCGCAAGCCGCTCGGCGCCCGCGGCGGCGGCGGCGCGCAGGCACTCGATCGCGTACTCGCGGTCCTCGCGCAGGCCGTCGAAGAGATGCTCGGCGTCGAAGATCACGCGCTTGCCCTGCGAGACGAGGAACGCGACGGACTCGGCGATCATCGCGAGGTTCTCATCGCGCGAGACGCGTACGACCTTCTCGACGTGGTTGATCGACGTCTTTCCGACGATCGTGCAGACCGGGGCGAAGCAGTCGGCCAGCACGCGCAGGCCGGCGTCCCCGTGGGCGGCGACGCCGCGCCGGCGCGTCATCCCGAACGCCGCGATCGTGGCGTGCTGCAACGTCTCGCGCCCGAGGCGCTCGAACAGCTCGGCCTCCTTCGGGTTCGAAGACGGGAAGCCGGCCTCGACGATGTCGATGCCCAGATCGTCGAGGCGATGCACGAGGCGCACCTTCTCCTCGGCGGTGAGCGACATGCCGCCACCACCCATGCCGTCGCGCAGCGTCGCGTCGTAGAGCTCGATCCTCGTCATGCTCGGACCCGGCTATGCGACCTTCGCGCCGGCGCGCGCCGGCACCGGGTCCAGCCACTCGCGGTAGCGCTCGTCGCGGCCGAAGAGCGCGTTCTCGAACGCGGTCTGGACCGCGCGCGTGAGCTCGCCGGGCGTGCCGTCGCCGATCGTGTGGTCGTCGATCTCGCGCACGGGCACGAGCTCGGCGGCCGTCCCGGTCATGAAGACCTCGTCGGCGAGGTACAGCTCGGCGCGGGCGATGTCGCGCTCGATCACCTCGATACCGAGGTCGCGGGCGATCTGGACGGCCGACTTGCGGGTGATGCCGTCGAGGATCGAGGAGGCGGCCGGCGGCGTGATGATGCGGCCCTCCCAGACGACGAAGATGTTCTCGCCCGTGCCCTCGCAGACGCGGCCGTGGTCGTCGAGCAGGATCGCCTCCTCGTAGCCGGCCTTGAGCGACTCGATCTTCGCCAGCACGCTGTTGAGGTACTGGCCCGACGCCTTGGCGCTCGGGATCAGCGACTCGGGGCTGATCCGCCGCCAGCTGGCGACCTTCGCGCGAATGCCCTTGCTCTTGCCCTCCTCGCCGAGGTAGGCGCCCCACTCCCAGACGGCGATCGAGACGTCGACCGGGGCCTCGAGCGGATTGAGGC
Source organism: uncultured Solirubrobacteraceae bacterium (assembly GCA_963756465.1). Lineage (GTDB taxonomy): Bacteria > Actinomycetota > Thermoleophilia > Solirubrobacterales > Solirubrobacteraceae > CADCVQ01. Next base: position 1,383,550 of record CAVWNK010000003.1, on the reverse strand, counting down.
CCATCTGTCCGTAGCCGCGGAAGGCGATCGGGCGGATGTAGCAGGAGCGCAGCCCGTTGCGGCCGATCAGCTCGTGCGTCGCCGTGCGCAGCTGCTCGACGTCGTAGGGCAGCGGCATGTAGTAGAGCTCGGCCGAGCGACCGAGGCGCCTGAGGTGCTCGCGGTGGCGGAAGACCGCCGGGCCGATCTCGGTGTCATAGCAGCGGATCCCCTCGAAGACGCCCGTGCCGTAGTGCAGCCCGTGGGTGAGCACGTGAACCTTCGCGTCCTCCCAGGGGACGAACTCCCCGTTCATCCAGATGAGGTCCGCTTGCTTCACTGAAGGCTCCTAGAGGTCGTCGAGAACGGCCGCCGCCCGAGACGGTCTGCGAGCGATTCTACGGCGGCCGTGGCAAGAGGGCCAGGGTCCGCCACCCCGCGCCCGCCGACCGCAGGCGTTCTGACCGCCACAGCCCGGCGAGGAACGTCGGCCGCGGCTGCCGGCGGCTGCGGCTGCGGCTGCGGCTGCGGCCTATCGCGTGGCCCGAGCCGAACCGCGTCCGTGCGCCGCCGGCCGCGCGTGACGGTGCTGCGGACGGTCGATCACGGCACCGGTCACGGGCGCAGCTCGTCGAGCACCGCCCGCGTGGCGACCTCCGTCGTCGCGTCGCCGCCGAGATCCCGCGTCCGCAGACCGGCGTCGAGCGCGCGATCGACGGCCGCCTCGACGGCGGCGGCCTCGGTTTCCCAGCCCAGCCCGTGGCGCAGCATCAGCGCGACGGACAGGAACATCGCCAGCGGGTTGGCCGCGCCGGTGCCCGCGATGTCCGGAGCGGACCCGTGCACGGGCTCGAACAGGCCGGGCGTGTCAGGCGCGCCCAGGCTCGCCGAGGGCAGCATCCCGATCGAGCCGGTGATCATCGCCGCCTCGTCGCTGAGGATGTCGCCGAAGAGGTTCTCGGTGACGATGACATCGAAGTCCGCGGGCCGGGCGACGAGCTGCATCGCGGCGTTGTCGACGAGCACGTCGGTCAGCTCGATGTCGTTGTACTTCGCCTTGTGGACGATGTGCACGACCTCGCGCCACTGGCGCGACGTCTCCAGGACGTTGGCCTTGTCGACGCTCGCGACCTTCTTTCGGCGCGTGCGCGCGGCGTCGAAGGCGACCCTGGCGATGCGGTCGACCTCCTCGACGGAGTACTCGCACAGATCGCTGGCGCTGCGCGCCGTGCGCGTCTTCGTGCCGAAGTAGATCCCGCCCGTGAGCTCGCGCACGACGAGCAGGTCGGTGCCCTCGATGCGCTCGCGCTTGAGCGGGCTGGCGTCATAGAGGGCCGGGACGGGCCGCACGGGGCGCAGGTTCGCGAACAGGCCCAGGCCCTTGCGCAGGCCGAGCAGGCCCTGCTCGGGGCGCGGCGCGTCGGGATCGGTCGTGTCCCACTTCGGGCCGCCGACGGCGGCGAGCAGGACGGCGTCGGCGCGCTTGCAGGCGGCGAGCGTGTCGTCGGTCAGCGCGGTGCCGTGCAGGTCGATCGCGGCGCCGCCGAAGGCGTGCTCCTCGAAGGAGAAGTCCTCGCTGATCGTCCGCAGCAGCTCGAGCGCCGGCTTCATGATCTCCGGGCCGATGCCGTCGCCGGGCAGGGTCACGATGGTTGGCATGGCGCGGGAGCGTAGCCGCTCGCTGCTGCGGCGAAGAACGCGCCGATCGACGGCGAGCAGCCGTTCACGACGTCGCCGATCCAAGCGCCGCGATCAGCGCCCGCGCCGGGCGACGATGTTCAGGCGCACGTAGTCGACCAGCGGGCGCCCTCCCAGACGTACCATCACGGCGTCGAGGAAGCGCCCGCGCTCGTCGGCGGCGATCCGTTCCAGGTGCGGGCCCAGGCAGACCGTCTCCAGGTACGCGCGCGGCTCGTCCGGCGTGACCGGCCACGCCTGCAGCCAGCACGCGACGTCCTCGAAGCCGGCCGCCCGCAGGCGGGCCTCGGTCTGCTCGGGGCCGGCGAAGTTCCACGGCGGCGGCCAGTCGGCGAAGCGCGCGCCCAGCCCGCAGTCGGCGGCGGCCTGCGACGCGGCGGCGCGCACGCCGGCGACGTTGCCCTCTCCCCCGCACTGCGCGCTCAGCCGGCCGCCGCAGCGCAGCCCCGCCGCCAGGGCGGCGAACAGCGCCTCGTGGTCGAGGACCCAATGGAAGGTCGCGTTGGAGAAGATCGCGTCGACCTGCTCGTGCTCGTGGAGGCGCAGCGCGGCGAGATCGGCCTCGCGCACGTCGGCGCGCGGCTCGTCGCCGAGTTCAGCGCGCGCGCGCGCGACCATCTCCGGCGAGGCGTCGACGGCGATGACCGCGCCCTGCGGGAGGCGCTCGAGCAGCAGCCGCGTGACGCGGCCCGTGCCGCAGCCGGCGTCGAGCACCGTCTCGTCGCCGCGCAGCTCGAGCCGGTCGATGACGGCTGCCGCCATCGCGACCTGCGGTCCCGAGACGCGGTGATAGGCGTCGGCGTCCCAGCTGCGGCGCTGCGCTGCCATCGCCGTCAGGCCAGCGCCGTGGTGACCGGCCCGGAGCGCTCGCGCTCGCGCTCGTAGGTGGCGATCGCGTCCTCCTCGGTCAGCGTCAGCGCGATGTCGTCGAGGCCGTTGAGCAGCCGGTGCTTCGTCTCGGGGTCGATCTCGAACGAGGCGGCGCTGTCGCCGAAGCGCACCTCCTGCGCCTCGAGGTCGATCTCGGCCTCCTCGGCCTGCATCAGCGCCGTGACCTCGTCCTCGGTGAGGGCGATCGGCAGCAGCCCGATCTTCGTGCAGTTGGAGGCGAAGATGTCCGCGAACGAGGGCGCGATGATGGCCTTGAAGCCGTAGTCCTGCAGCCCCCACGGCGCGTGCTCGCGGCTGGAGCCACAGCCGAAGTTGCGCCCCGTGACGAGGATCGGGTTTCTCGGCAGGTGCCAGCCGGGCTCCTTGGCCCAGTCGTGGAAGAGCACCTCGCCGAAGCCCGTGCGCTCGACGCGCTTGAGGAACTGCTTGGGCATGATCTGGTCGGTGTCGACGTCGCTGCGGTCGAGCACGCTGACCCGTCCGCTGAACCTCGTGATGGCGTCCATGTCGGGCTCCTAGCTCCAGTCTCGGATGTCGACGAAGCGGCCGGCGATCGCGGCCGCGGCGGCCATCTGCGGCGAGACGAGGTGCGTGCGGCCGCCGCGGCCCTGGCGGCCCTCGAAGTTGCGGTTCGACGTCGAGGCGCAGCGCTCGCCGGGCGCGAGCGTGTCGGGGTTCATCCCCAGGCACATCGAGCAGCCCGCGCCGCGCCAGTCGAAGCCGGCGGCGCGGAAGATCTCGTCCAGACCCTCGCGCTCAGCTTGCGCCTTCACGTGCGCGGAGCCGGGCACGACCATCGCGTCGACGCTGTCGGCGACGGTCTTGCCACGCACGACCTCGGCCGCCACGCGCAGGTCGCCGATGCGGCTGTTCGTGCAGGAGCCGATGAAGACGCGGTCCAGCGCGATCTCCTGGATCGGCGTGCCGGCCGCGAGGCCCATGTAGACGAGCGCCCGCTCGTGGCCGTCGGTCGTCGGCGCGGGCACCGCCTCGGCGACACCCGCGACCATGTCCGGCGCGGTCCCCCAGGTGACCTGCGGGCTGATCGCGCCGGCGTCGACGGTGATCTCGCGGTCGAAGGTCGCGCCCTCGTCGGTGCGCAGCGCGCGCCACTCGTCGGGGATCTCGATGCCCGCGTGCTCGCGCACCCAGGCGAACGTCGTCTCGTCGGGGGCGATCATGCCCGCCCGGCCGCCGGCCTCGATCGTCATGTTGCAGACCGTCATCCGGCCCTCCATCGACAGCGACTCGATCGCCGGGCCGGCGAACTCGACGACGTGGCCGGTGGCGCCGTCGACGCCGATCTGCCCGATCGTCGCGAGGATCAGGTCCTTGGCGGTGACGCCGAAGCCCAGCTCGCCCGAGTACAGGATGCGCATCGAGCGTGGCTTGGACGCGACCAGGCACTGCGTCGCGAGCACGTGCTCGACCTCGCTCGTGCCGATCCCGAAGGCGAGCGCGCCGAAGGCGCCGTGCGTCGCGGTGTGGCTGTCGCCGCAGACGATCGTCATGTAGGGCTGTGTCAGGCCCAGCTCGGGACCGATGACGTGCACGATCCCCTGGTGCGCCGAGCCCAGCGAGTAGAGCGGGATGCCGAACTCCGCGCAGTTGGCCTCCAGCGTCTGGACCTGCACGCGGCTGAGCTGGTCCTTGATCAGCGCGACCGTCGGCGTGCCGTCGGTGGGCACGTTGTGATCGGCGGTCGCGAGCGTGCGATCGGGGCGGCGGACCGTGCGGCCGGCGAGCCGTAGCCCGTCGAACGCCTGCGGGCTCGTGACCTCGTGGACGAGGTGCAGGTCGATCCACAGCAGGCCGGGCGCGACGTCGTGGGCGGCCCAGATCTTGTCGAACAGCGTGGTCGGCTCTGCGGGGGGTGCGTTCATGCGCGTCAGCTCCTGCGTAGGCCGGCGGAGACGACCGCGAGCAGGATCGCCTCGTCGCCGCCGGGGTTCTCGAAGTGATGGGGCAGGTCGGCGTCGAAGGTCACGCAGTCGCCGGCGGCGAGCTCGTGGCGCTCGCCGTCGATCTGCAGCACGACGGCGCCCGCCTGCACGAGCGCGGTCTCACGGCTGCCGGGCTCGTGCATCGGCGGGTCGCCGGGACCGCCGGTCACGGCACCGGGCGTGAGCACGTGGCGCGAGAGCTCGGCGCGCTGGCCGGGCAGCGGCGGCGTCAGGATCTCGGCGCTGTGGCCGGAGGCGGGATCGCTGTTGCCCGGCCGGCGCTCGCTCGCCCGGACGATCGCGACCTGGCCGCCCTCGTCGAGGCGCAGCAGCTGCGACAGGCGCAGATCCAGCCCCTTCGCGATCCGCTCGGCGATCGCGAGCGTCGGGCTCGTCTCGCCGCGCTCGACCTGGCTGAGCATCGGCGCGCTGACGCCGCTGCGCTGCGCGAGATCGCGCAGCGACAGGGCCATCGCGTCGCGCAGGGCGCGGATGCGGGCCCCGAGCGCGTTGGGGTGCTCGAGCGTGGTCGCCATCGCGCTGTACGTTATCGCATACAAGCGTACAGGCGCACGCGCTCCGGCCGGACATACGTCGCGCTCATCCCCCGCGCGGTCGCGGCCGATAGGTCCAGCATGCGGGGGACCCTGATCACCGGCGCGCTCACGATCGGCGTCCTGCTCGGTGGCGGAGCCGGCAGCGCGGACGCCCGCGTCGACCCGCTGCGCAGCGTGCAGTGGGCGCTCGACGCGATCCACTTCGGCAACCTCGGCGCGCGCACGCAGCAGTCCGTGCCCGCCGGCGCAGGCGTCACCGTCGCGATCATCGACTCCGGCGTCGAGTCCTCCCACCCCGACCTGCGCGGGCGCGTCATCCAGGGCCCCGACCTCGTCGACGGCCCCGGCGGGCCCGACGACCCCAACGGCCACGGCACGCACATGGCGGGGCTCGTCGCCGCCGCCAGCGACAACGGGATCGGCGGCGCGGGCATCGCACCGGCGGCGAAGATCGTCGCGATCCGCGTCCTCGACGACCGCAACATCGGCACGCCGGCCAACGTCGCGTCGGGCATCGACGCGGCGCTCGCCCTCGGCGCGGACGTCATCAACCTCTCGCTGAACTGGCCCGCCCCCGGCGCGGCGCTGCAGGCGGTCAGCGCTGCGATGGAGCGCGCGGCCGATGCGGGCATCGCCGTCATCGTCGCTTCCGGCAACGACGCGCAGCCGCGTTGCGAGGAGCCCGTGCTGGCGAACCGCGCGCTCTGCGTGGGGGCCGTCGACGGCGACATCCGCCGCGCGCCGTTCTCCAGCCACGGCGCGGGCCTGGGCATCGTCGCCCCCGGCGAAGACGTCGTCTCGACCTGGCGCGGAGCCGAGTACTCGAGCGTCTCGGGCACCTCGCAGGCGGCCGCCATGACGAGCGGCGTCGCCGCGCTCCTCGCCGGCCTCGGGCTGCGTGGCCAGGCGATCCTCGATCGGCTCGTCGCGACCGCGCGCGACATCGGCGCCCCCGGGCCCGACGACGCCAACGGGCACGGTCTGCTCGACGCCGCCCGCGCCGTCGAGGGCGCGACCGCGGGAACCGTTGCACCGCTGCTGCGGGTCGCCGTCCCGCAGCGGCGCGTGACGGCGGCCGCGGTGCGCCGCCACGGCCTGAAGGTCGCCTGCGACGCCGCGCGCCCCGGCACGTGCAGCGTGCGCGTGCGCGTGGGACGCGTCGTCGTGGCCACGGGCCAGCGCCGCGCCGACGGCTCGGGCGTCGTCGTCGTCGTGGCCCGCGCGACGGCCGCCGGACGGCGCATGTTGCGCGCGTCGCGCTCGCGCTCGGCCGTCGTCGCGGCCGCGCTCGACGGCGCCCCCGGCGCATCGCGCTCGCTCACCCTGCGCGCCCGCTGAGCGCGTGTACTGCCATGCTGCCGCGCATGCGGCTGCGGCGCGCTTCGACGGAGTGCCTGCTCGCCGGCACGCCGGCACTGCTGATCTTCATCTGGTGGATCACCCGCGAGGGCGGCTACTTCGAGCGCTCCTGGATGCCCGGCGCCGTCGTGCTGACGGCCGTCGGCGCGGCGTCGGTGATCGCGCTGCGCGGCGAGATCGCGTTGCCGTCGCGACCCGCGCGCATCGCGGTCGCCGCGTTCGGCGGCTATGTCGCCTGGTCGTTTCTCTCGATCCTGTGGGCCGGCACGCCGGGCGACGCGCTCGAGGGCAGCCAGCGAGCGTTGCTGTACCTCGCCGGCTTCACGCTCTTCGTCGTGCTGCCGTGGACGCCGCGAACGCTGCTCGTGGCGCTGCTCGCATTCATCGCGACGATGACGCTCGTCGGCGTGGTCACGGTCCTGCGGCTCGCCGGCGACGTCCCGCTCGCCGACCTCTTCATCGACGCGCGGCTGCGAGCGCCGGTCGGCTACCACAACGCCGCCGCCGCGCTGTGGACGATGGCCGCCGTCCCGGCGCTCGTGCTGTCGGCGCGTAGCGAGTTGCCCGTCTGGCTGCGCCCGCTCCTGCTCGCCGCGGCAACGCTGCTGCTCGGGCTGGCGGTCCTGTGTCAGAGCCGCGGCTGGCTCTACACGCTGCCGCTGATCCTGCTCGCGGCGCTGCTGCTGAGCCCGCAGCGGCTGAAGCTGACCGCGTTCGCGGCGTTCTGCCTCGGCGAGGTCGCGATCGCGGCGCCGACCCTGCTCGCGGTCAACGGCGAGGGCGCCGGCCTGGAGCCGGGGTTGGTCGAGGACTCCCTGCGACCGGTGCTCGACGCGGCGATCACGACGCTCGCCGCGTGCACAGCCGGAGCGCTCGTCGCGGGCATCGCGCTCGTCTATGCCGAGCGCCTGCTGCGCGGCCGCTTCACGCCGGGCCCGCGCGCGCGCCGGCTCGCCGCTGTCGCCCTGGTCGCCGCGCTGGTCGCGGGTGCAGCGGGCGCGGCGACGGTCGCGGCGCATGGCGACCCGGTCACCCGCCTGCAGTCCGCGTGGACGCAGTTCACCGCCGTCGACACCGCCGAGCCGGTCGACGGCGAGACACACCTGACGACGCTCGGCAGCACGCGCTACGACTTCTGGCGCGTGGCGCTCGACGCCTGGCGCGCGCATCCGGTCGCGGGGCTGGGCCAGGACAACTTCGCCGACTACTACGCGCGCCATCGCGCCAGCTCGTTCGAGGAGCCGCGCTGGGTGCACAGCCTGCCGTTGCGGCTGCTCGCGCACACGGGGATCGTCGGCGCGGCGCTGCTGCTCGCGTGCTTCGCAGCGATCGGCGCCGGCGTGCTCCGCGTCCGGCGCGGCGCGCGCGACCCGGCGACGCGGGCGGCGGCCGCCGTGGCGGTCCTGCCGGCCGTGGTCTGGGCCGCGCACGGCTCGGTGGACTGGCTGTGGGAGTTTCCGGCGTTGAGCACGGCCGCGCTGGCGTTCGCGGGCGCGGCGCTGGCGCTGGGCCGGCCCGGGGACGCCGATCGCGATGCCGGGCCGGAGCCTGGTCGCGCGCGGTCCGCGCGCGCGCAGCGGGCAATCGGCGCCGGTGCGATCGTCGCGCTCGTGAGCGTCACCGCGTTGATGGTGCCGACGCTCGTCGCCGACAGCGAGGTCAGCCGCGCCGCGCGCGGCTGGCGCGCGGACCCGGCGCGGGCGATCGACCGCCTCGAGCGCGCCCGGACCCTCAACCCGCTGGCGGCACGACCCTCGCTGGTGGAGGGGGAGATCCACGCCCTGCGCGGCGCGCTGAGCGCGGCGCAGGCGGCGTTCGCGCGCGCGAGCGAGAGGCAGCCCGACGCGTGGTATCCGTACTTCGCACGCGGGCTGCTGGCGGGCTCCGCCGGCGACCGCACCGCCGCCCGCCGCTGGTTGCTCGCCGCGCAGGAGCGCAACCCGCGCGATCCGCTCGTGGCGGAAGCCCTCAGGCGCGCCGGCACCCGGCCGGTGACGTTCGTCGAGGCACAGCGAAGCCTCGGCGAACGGCTCGATCTGCGCCGCAACGTGACGCCCTAGAAGAAGCGTCCAGCACGGGTGCGGACGTCTCGGACGATGCGCGCGGCGAGCCGATGGATCCGAAGCTCGCCCTCAGCAGGAGCTTTGCGCGCTCGATCTCGTTCAGAGCGCGCAGGTATGAGAAAAGGACTCCTCCACCACCGACCTGGCACCACAAGCACGGGATATGTTGACTACACTGCGCCGCGTGAACTCGGGGACTACTGGCGGCTCCGCGCGCCGACATAAGGACACGACGACGTCGCGCGTGCCACGGCGCCGCGGGCTCGTCGGACCGCTCGTGTTCGTGCTCGCGACGCTCGCCGCAGCGATCGCGGTTCCGGCCACCATCGCCGGGCCGAAGCAGATCGCGCTGCCCGCCGTGGACTCCAACCGGCTCGTGCCGATGGGCGTCTACCACGGCGCCGGCAACCCGTCCGCCGTGCACCAGTTCGAGCAGCGACTGGGCCGCAAGGTCGAACTCGCGCACGACTACGTCGACAAGCGCAGCTGGAACCACATGACCAACGTGTCGTGGATGACGAAGCTGTGGACCGGCGCCGGCTTCTCGGGGCGGATGGTCTACACCGTCCCGATGATCCCCGACACCGGCGGCACGCTGAAGCGGGGTGCAGCGGGCACGTACAACAAACACTTCCGGCTGCTCGCCAAACGCCTCGTCGCGCACGGCCAGGGCACGTCGACGCTGCGCCTGGGGCCGGAGTTCAACGGCCGCTGGTTCAAGTGGTCGATGGTCGTGCCCAACGGCGGCAAGCTCTACGCCCGCTACTGGCGTCAGATCGTCAACACGATGCGCCGCGTGCGGGGGGCGAACTTCAAGTTCGACTGGGCCGTGAACTCCGGCAGCGCCTGGATCAACAACGGCAGGAGCCAGGTGAGCGCCGCCAAGGCGTACCCGGGCAACAAGTACGTCGACTTCATCGGCATGGACGTCTACGACCAGAGCTGGGCCGTGCACCGCAAGAGCGCGCGCAAGCGCTGGAGCGAGTTCGTCAACCAGAAGGACGGTCTGAAGTGGCACGTGCGCTTCGCGGCCGCGCGCAAGAAGCCGATGAGCATCCCCGAGTGGGGCCTCGTCAAGCGCCGCGACGACCATGGCGGCGGCGACAACCCCTACTTCATCTCGCAGATGCACAAGTGGATCCAGCGCCATCAGATCGCGTACCACCTGTACTTCGAGAGCACCGATCCCAACGCGCAATACGGCGTGTTCAGCGGACGCTTCCCGCGCTCCGCGCAGAGCTTCGTCAGGCTTTTCGGCACGGGCGGCTAGACGAACGTCCAGGAAAGGATTCATCAATCCGTCTCGGTTCGCCGATACATGTGTCAGAATGCCGCCCGGCGGGACGAACGTCGGCTGGTGCCTGACGGGCAGCGGCGAAGCGCTCAATAAAGGACTTTAGGAACTCGAATTGACTCGTCTACGGCACATCATTCTTCTCGGCATGGCCGTCGTTCTGGTTGGCGCCGCCACTCCTGCTGTCGCTCAGGACAGCTCGATCGACGACGGCTACGGCGGTCCACTGACAGAGACGACGTCTTCGTCGAGCAGACTCCCGTTCAGCGGCCTCGATCTCGGTCTGATCGCAGCCGGTGGCGCGCTCTTCGTGGTCGCCGGTGTCGGCCTGCGCCGCGCCGTCCGCACGGACTGAGCGACCGCCGCCTGTGTCGCAGCTGCGCCGCGGTTGGCGGCGCTGTGCTCGTGCAGGCGGTCGCACGCCCCTCGACCGGATCGAGGCCCATGCCAGTCTCGACCGGATCAGGTCCACTGCACGCCGAATTGCGGCGTGTTGCAGGACTTCTGTCGCCTCGCTTGAACACCGCACGTTGCCCGCTGTAGTGTGCTTCGGGTGACCACGGGGGGGCGCGGCAACGCGCAGGCCAGGGAGCGGCGGGTGTGCGCGCGGGCGGCAGATGCGAGCGTCCGACCCCGGGCTCGCCTGCTCGCCGCGCTCATCACGCTGCTGACGTGGAGCCTCATGGGCGGCTCCGCCGCCGCCGGCCCCGGCGACACGCTCGGCGTCTACCCTGGGTCGGGCAACAGCGCCGGCGTCACCGCCTTCGAGACCACGCTCGGCCGCTCGATCGACCGCGGTCATGACTATCTCGACAGACGCAGCTGGGCGTCGATGCTCGACCTCGACTGGCTCGCCGAGAAATGGTTCGACGCCGGCTTCGCGGACCGCATGGTCCTGACCGTGCCGATGATCCCCGACACGGGCGGCACGCTTGCGCAGGGCGCCGCCGGCGAGTACAACGGGCACTTCCGCACGCTCGCCGAGAAGCTCGTCGCGGGCGGCCATCCAACCGTGGTCCTGCGGCTCGGGCCGGAGTTCAACGGGGGCTGGTTTCCGTGGACGATGAACGTCCCCGACGGCGGCGCGCTGTACGCCGCCTACTGGCGCCAGATCGTCGCGACGATGCGCTCCGTGCCCGGCGCGGCGTTCCAGTTCGACTGGTGCCCGAACGCCGGCAGCGCCTGGATCGGCGGCGGCCGGCAGCTCGAGGCGGCCGAGGCCTGGCCCGGCGACGACGTCGTCGACTACGTCGGGATCGACGTCTACGACCAGAGCTGGGCACCCCATCGCGCCGACCCCGTCGCGCGCTGGAACGACTACGTGTCCATGCACAACGGCCTGGCTTGGCACGCCTCCTTCGCCGCCGCGCACGACAAGCCGATGACGTTCCCCGAGTGGGGCCTCGCCGACCGCACGGACGGCTACGGCGGCGGCGACGCGCCGTACTTCGTCGAGCAGATGTACCGCTGGATCGCGCTGCACCCCGTCGCGTACCACCTGTACTTCGAGAGCGGCGACCCCAACGCCGTCTACGCGGTCTTCAGCGGCCGCTTCCCCAACGCCGCCCGGCGCTTCATCGAGTTGTTCGGTCCCAACCCTCCGGCGACGCTGCCGCCGCCCGCCCCGCCGCCCCCGCCGCCGCCCCCGCCCCGCCGCCGCCGCCGCCGCCCGGCGTGACGCCCGGCGTGACGCCCGGCGTGACGCCGCCCGGCGCCACGCCGGCCGGCGGGACCGGCGGCGACACCGGCACCGGTTCATCCTGGACGACCGATCCGCAGCGCGGCCTGCCGGTCGCGCGCGGGAGCAGTTCCAGCGGCGGGCTCTCCGCCGGCTCGCTCGGGCGCACCGACCACGCCAAGCTCAGCATCGCGAGGGCGCGGATCGTGCGCGCCCGGGCCCAGCTGGACATCCTGGCGCCGATCACGCGCCTGGCATCCGGTACGGCGACGGTCGTGTTGCACGCGGGCGGGCAGCGCACGCGCTTCACGACGACCGTCGACGGCGTCCGTGGCCGGGTGCTCGTGCGCAAGCCCATCTCGCGTGCGCAGGCGCGCAAGGGAACCGGCATCGTGACGATCAGCTACGCCGGCGACCTCGACACGCAGCCGCAGGAGGTGCGGCTGCGGGCGGCCTTCCAGAAGGCGAACCTCGTGCCGGACCGTCCGACCCTGCGGGGCGGCCGCCTGCGCGCCGCCGGCACGATCAGCGCTCGCGCGCGCGGCCGGGTACGGACGCAGATCATGTACCGGGTCGGCGGCGTGAACCTCATGCGCGAGTACAGCGCTCCGATCCGCAACGGGCGCTGGGTGCTCGACGTCGCGCTGGCGCAGCCGATCGTCAAGGAGATCGAGGCCCGCCAGAGCGCCGTCCAGGCCAACACGCTGTTCACGGGCTACCTGCCGGCGCGCATGCGCGGCGAGATGCGCTCCTACCAAGTGCTCGGCGAGTAGAGCTCGTCGCCTCGCCATATCATTCGCGCGTGCCCTCCGGCCACGCGACCGCCCCGACGGCGAGCATCCTCGTGCCGGTGCTCAACGAGGCGCTGTGGCTCGAGCGGACCGCCGCCGCGATGCGCGAGCAGCAGCTCCACGGCACGGTCGAGGTGCTGTTCATCGACGGCGGCTCGGACGACGGCAGCCGTGAGATCCTCGCCCGGCTGGCCGACGCCGACCCGCGCATCCGCGTCCTCCACAACCCCGAGCGGGTCATCCCGGCCGCACTGAATTACGGCCTGCGCGCCGCCCGTGGGACGTACGTCGCGCGCATGGATGCGCACACGCTCTACCCGAGCGACTACGTCGCCCGCGGGATCGAGCGCCTGCGCCGCGGCGACGTCGAGTGGGTCACGGGGCCGGCCGTCCCGCACGCCGACCGTGGCTTCGCGCGCTGTGTCGCCGCCGCGCTCGGATCGTCGCTCGGCCAGGGCGGCTCGTCGAAGTGGTCGCAGGACGGCGACGCAGCGCCGACGGAGATCGAGCTCGACACCGGCGTCTTCGCCGGCGTCTGGCCGCGCGCGACGCTCGAGCGGCTCGGAGGCTGGGATCCGGACTTCCACGTCAACGAGGACGCCGAGATGGCGGGCCGCGTCCTGAACGACGGCGGGCGCATCGTCTGCCTGTCGGCGATGGCCGCCCGCTACGCGCCGCGCTCGACGCCGGGCGGGCTCTGGCACCAGTACTGGCGCTTCGGGCGCTTCCGCGCGCTGACCGCGCGGCGCCACCCCGTCGCCCTGCGCCGCGCGCACGTCGCCTCCGCGGCGCTGACGGCGACCTGCGCCGCGACCGTCGTCCCGGCCCGGCTCGTGTCGTGGCCCGCGCGCGCGGCAACCGCCGCGTACGCGGTCGCGATCGGGCTGGCCGCCGCGCGCGCCGCGCCGGCCCGCACGCCGCGCGACATCGGCGGGGTCGCGCTCGCGCTCGCGACGATGCACCTCTCCTGGGGTGCGGGCTTCATCTTCGGCTGCGCCCGCAACGGGCCGCCGATCGGCGGCCTGCGCCGCCTCCTGGCGCGCGGCGCGCGTCCAGCGCCCGGCCGGACCTAGTACACACACGCGGCCTCCGAACGTCCGCCGGATCACCCGGGTGATCTTCGCGACAGGTGATGTGCGCTCACCCATGCCGCTCCGACGGTGTCCCCATCGGCGCAGTCCGGCGCCGGCGAGCCAGGGGAGCAGCACGTGCGGGCGATGTCGCGCAGGGCCGGCGAGCAGCGAGCAGCGGCGATAAAACAAACGTCCACTGCGGCCGGCCGCGCTCGTTGGACGCTCATACGACATTCGCGTCCCGGGCTGCCCTGGACGCCCGTCCAGTCCGACCCAGTGGGAGTGTCCACCGCTCGTCCACTGCCGTCTCACCGCCACCTCGGCCATCTGGCCATCATCGTCGTCATCGCCCTGACGCTGGCCCTCACCGCGCTCGCCACTTCAGCCCAGGCACAGCCCGGCGCCACGCTCGGCGTCTACGCGGGCGCCGGCGCTCCGAACGCCGTCGGGGCCTTCGAGAGCCGCCTCGGCCGCCCCGTCAGCGTCGTCCACGACACGCTCGCCAAGGAGAGCTGGGGCTCGATGACCGACATCGGCTGGTGGCTGTCGCAATGGGGCGCCACGAAGTACGCCGAGCGCGTCGTCTACACCGTGCCGATGCTGCCGAACTCCGGCGGCACGCTCGCCGAGGGCGCCGCGGGAGCCTACAACGTCCACTTCCGCCTGCTGGCCGAGAAGATGGTCGCCGGCGGCCAGGGCGGCGCGACGCTGCGGATCGGACCGGAGTTCAACGGCAACTGGTTCAAGTGGACGATCGCCGTCCCCAACGGCGGCGCCGACTTCGCCGCCTACTGGCGCCAGATCGTCACGACGATGCGCTCCGTGGCGGGCGCGAACTTCAAGTTCGACTGGTCCCCCAACGCCGGCAGCTCCTACGTCGCCGGCCAGCCGCTGCAGGCCGAGTCGGCATGGCCCGGCGATGGATACGTCGACTACGTCGGCGCCGACATCTACGACCAGAGCTGGGCCGCCCACCGCGCCGATCCCGTCGCGCGCTGGAACGAGTACCTCAACGCCCCCAACGGCCTGCGCTGGCACCGCGACTTCGCGGCCGCGCACAACAAGGCGATGACGTTCCCCGAGTGGGGCATCGCCAACCGCAGCGATGGCTACGGCGGCGGCGACGCCCCGTACTTCATCGAGCAGATGTACGAGTGGATCCGGACGAACAACGTCGCCTACTCGATGTACTTCGAGTACGCCGACGACGTCGCCGACTACGCGATCTTCGCCGGCCGGACGCCGAACGCCGCGCAGCGCCTCGTCCAGCTCTTCGGATCGGGAGCCACGGGCGCCCCGCTCGCCAGCCTGCCCAGCAGCCCGACCGCCACCACGACGGCGATCGCAGCGGGCACGCAGTCCGCCAGGCCTCGGACGGCCACGCGGCGCTGCTCCAGCCGGGTCGTCAGGACCAAGGGCAAGGTCGTGCGCCGCAACGGCAAGGTCGTACGCCGCAACGGCAAGGTCGTGCGGACGATCGGCGCGGCCGTGCGCCGCAACGGCAAGGTCGTGCGCCGGACGATCTGCAGCACGGTCGCCAAGAAGCGCTGCGCGAGCAGGGTCGTGCGCCGCAACGGCAAGGTCGTCCGCAAGAACGGCAAGGCCGTTCGCACGACGACCTGCGTCACGCGGGTCAGCAAGCGGGCGGGCAGCAGGAAGGTCGCCAAGCGCGGCACGGTCAAGAAGGTCTCGACGCACGCGGCCCCGTCGACGACGCGGACCTAGGCACGGCGCCGCAGCGCGCTCACGGTCGTCTCGAGCGCGTCGCCGATCGCGCGCCAGTCGTGGTCGCGCCGCACCGTCGCGCGGCCCTGCGCGCCGATCCGAGTGGCCAGGTCGTCGTCGTCGAGCAGCCGGTCGACCCAGCGCGCGAACTCGGCCGGCTCGTCGGCGACGATGATGTCGTGCTCGTGCTCGACATCGATCCCGGCGCAGCCGATGCTCGTCGTGACGACGGGCAGCCCGTGGGCCATCGCCTCGAGGATCTTCAACCGCGTCCCCCCGCCGATCCGCAGCGGGACGGCCAACAGGCGGCTGGCGGCGAACCACGGGCCGATCTCGTCCACGCGTCCGGTCACCTGCACCGGCACGGGCGACGCCTGCGCGGCGGCGCGCAGCTGCGGCGGCGGCAGGGCGCCGACGAGCGCGATCCGGGCGCCGGGGTGGCGCAGGCGCGGCGCGATCTCCTCCACGAGCAGGCGGGCGCCGTCGGCGTTGGCGCCGTAGTCCATGCTGCCCACGAAGAGCACGGGCCCGCCCGCGCCGCTGCCCGCGCGCGGCTGGATGCGCGTCGTGTCGACGCCGTTTGGGACGAGCACGACTCGCCCCGGCGCCGCGCGCTCGAACCACGCCGCCTCGTCGGCGGAGACCGCGAGCACGCCGGCGACGGCCGCGGCTGCGCGCTCCTCGTAGCGGCGCACCGGACCCTGCTGGATCCGCGCCAGGACGCCGCGCGGACGCGGCCACAGCGCCGCCGTCATCGACGCGATCCGCTCCGTGTCGACGTTGTGCGAGTCCAGCAGCGTGCGCTCCAGCGCCGCGGCCGGGACGTAGGGCAGCATGTACAGCCCGCCCGCGACGACGGCGTCGAAGCCGTCGCGCTCGATCCAGGCCTGCGCCTCGCGCACGGCCTCCTGCGCGCGGAACATGCTGTGCTGAAACGGCCGGCCGCGCAGCAGGTCGGCGCCGATGCGTGCCGTCCGCAGCGCCTTCGGCACGGCGTGCGGAGCGATCCGCACCTCCGCGCACAGCGCGCGCAGCGCCTCGACGTCGTGCGGCTGCGCCGGCACCCCCGTGTCGAGCGCGAACAGCGAGACGTCCCAGCCGCGCCGCGCCATCTCGCGCACGAGCGCCAGTGAGCGCACGCGCGAGCCGCTGACGGCGGGCAGCGGCGGCTGGTGCACGAGCCACAGCAGCGAGGGCATCGTCAGCCGTCCTCTCCGCGGCGGCGGACGAGGCCGCGCAGGTGCAGGCGCTCTTCGCCCGTCAGGCCCGTGAACCAGAAGACGGCGACGTAGACGAGGCCGATCGCCGGCGCGGCGGCGAGTACGACGAGGCCCGTCGGCCCGAGCGCGGCGAAGGCGCCGCCGACGAGGCTCGCGACGACGAGCGCCGGCAGGTGCGCGCGCGCGAGCGTCAGCGAGAGCTCGCCGATCGAGACACCGAAGGCGCGACACATGTAGGGGTACAGGACGCCGACGTTGGCGACGACGACCGCGATCAGCGTTCCCAGCGCGACACCGTCGATCCCCATCTCGCGGGCGAGGATCACGCTCAGCACGAGGTTGAGCACAGCCTCGCCGGCGACGATCATCGCCGGTACCCGGACCTGGCCGATGCCCTGCGCCATCAGCAGGCCCGTCCGCGTCAGGGCGCCGATCGTGACGGCGGCGGCAAGCAGGACGACGACGGTCGCCGCCGCGCCGAAATCCGAGCTCGCGCCGAGCCAGAGGTCGATCAGCGGACCGGCGAGGAACGCGAGCGCGAGCGCGATCGGCGCTGCGATCGCCAGCGACACGCGCGTGCCGAGGAGCAGGCTGCGGCGCAGGCCGTCACGGTCCTCCCCCGCCGAGAGCGTCGACGAGTGCGGGAAGAACGACTTCGTCAGCGGCTCGATCAGCTGTTCGAGCGCGAGCGTCAGGCGCTGTCCGACGGCGTAGACGCCGGCGGCCGGAACGCCGACGACGATGCCGACGACGACCGTGTCGAGGCGGATCATCACGACGCGGCTCATGTCCAGCACGAAGAACCAGACCGACAGGCCGGTGAAGCGCCGCGCCAGCGCGCTGTCGATCAGGCGCGGCGAGATGCTCGCGCGCGGGACGTAGCGGCGCGCGAGCAGGAAGCGCGCGAGCTGGCCGCAGAGGCCCAGCGCGACGGTCACGATGCCGAGCTCGACGAGCCCGCCCCCGGCCGCGAGCACGATCGCCCAGGCGATCGCCTGCAGGATCGTCACCGTGATCAGCGTCGCGTTGACGAGGTAGAAGCGCTGCAGCCCCATCAAAACGCCGCCGAACGTGTCCGCCGGGATCGAGATCGCAAGCTCCAGCAGCACGAGCAGGATGAGGATCTGGGCGGCGCCCGCCAGCTCGCCGGAGATGCCGAAGATCGACGGGAACAGCGCCGCGATGATGCAACCGATGACGGCGGCGATCGAGCCCAGCGCCGCGAGGATCCAGAACGACGTCGCGATCGTGGCGCGCACGCCGCGCTCGTCGCCGCGAGCGTGGTACTCGGCGACGAACTTCGGCGCGGCCTTGCCGAAGCCGAACTCGAGCAGCTCGAGGTACAGCGCGAAGGAGGCGACGAGGACCCAGATCCCGAAGCCCTCCTTGCCCAGCCCGCGCGCGAGGATCGGCGTCGTGACGAGCGCGGCGACGGCGATGACGCTCGTCGTCAGGTAGGCGCTGACGACGTTGCGCCGATAGCGGATGGGGAGGATGGTCACGGTGTCATGTGCGCGGTCGGAGCGTGCGACGGCCGCCCGGCGGTCCCGGCCGCGGCGGACCACTACCGTCCATGTCGTGTCCGCCGCCCGTCGTCGCCCGATCGCGCTCGTCAGCGACGCTATCGGCTTCGGCGGCGCCGAGGTGTACCTCGCGACGCTCGTCGGTGCGCTTCGCGGCGAGCACGACTTCGTCGCGATCGTCGGCGAGCAGACCGGTGCCGAGGCCGTCATGCGCCTGGCGGACGCCGGCGCCCGGGTCGCACGCGTCCCCGGCCTCGGCCGCGTCCCACAGGCTGGCGCGCTGCGGCGCCTTGCCGCCACGCTGCGCGCCGCCGACCCCGCGCTCGTGCACGTCAACGCGACCGACCAGGGCGATGGCCTGAGCGCGATCCTGGCCGCCCGCGCGCTGCGGCACGAGCTCGTGGTCACGGTCCACCTCGCCGTCGACGGGCGCAGCCCGCGCCTCGAGGCGCTGAGCGGCTGGGCGCTGCGCCGCGCCGGCGCCGTGATCGCCGTCTCCGACGCCGTCGGCGCGCATCTCTGCGAGCTCGGCGTGTCCCCCGTCGTCGTGCGCAACGGGCTACCCGTGTCGCAGCCCGCGGCCGGCGCCCGCGCCGCGCTCGGCGTCGACGAGGACGCCGTGCTGATCGGCGCGATCGGGCGGCTGTCGACACAGAAGGGCTGGGACGTGCTGTGCCGCGCCGTGCCGGTGCTGCGCGGCCACTGTCCCGGCGCCGTCGTCGCGATCATCGGCGAGGGCCCCGAGCGCGCGGCGCTGCAGGCGCTCGCCGACGAGCACGACGTCCGCCTACTCGGCGCGCGCGCTGACGCCGCCGCACTCCTGCACGCGTTCGACGTGCTCGCCGCGCCGTCGCGCTTCGAGGGGCTGCCGCTCGTCCCGATCGAGGCGCTGCATGCCGGCGTACCGATCGTCGCGGCCGACATCGACGGGCTGCGCGATGTCGTCGGCGACGCCGGCGTTCTCGTCACGCCCGAGGATCCGTCGGCGCTCGGCGCGGCGCTCGGACGCCTCGCCGCCGACCCGCGGCGGCGCGCCGAGCTCGGCGCCCGCGGCCGCGCCCGCGCGGCGGCCCTGTTCGGCGTCGAGCGACTTGCCCGCGAGACGCTCTCGGTTTACGAGCGCCTCGGCCTGGCGTCCGCCGGTCCGGCGCCCTCTGTCACGATACGCGCGTGACGATCAGCGATCTCGGCGCCGCGCTGCGGCGCTTCTGGCGACCCGCGCTCGCCGCGTTCGTGCTGATCTTCGGTCTCGGCGTGGCATCGCTCGTGCTGCGACCCGACCGCTTCCGCTCCACGGCCGTGCTGTCCGTCGAGCCCACGGGCGGCAACCTCGGCTTCGAGGCGCAGCAGGCGATCCAGCTGACGATCCCACCGACGATCGCCCGGCTGCGCTCGCCGGCGGCCATCAGCAGCATCAGGCTCCGCGTCCCAGAACGCCTTCGCGACGCCCCCTACCGGATCCTCGCAAGCAACGATCCGGGCACCGCGATCATCAACTTCGGCGTCGAGAGCTCGACCCCGCAGGCCGCCCGCATCGCTGCCGAGGTCTCCGTCAGCCGGCTCGTGTCGCAGCCCAACTCGCCGCGCTTCGAGATCGCGGTGCTCAGCCGCCCCGGCCCCGCCACCTCGGTGCGCGCGCAGCGCGCACCGCCGATCCTCGGCGGCTCGTTCGTTTTCGGCCTGATCGTCGCGGTTCTGGGTGCCGCCGCCGCGCATCGCCTGCGCCCGCGGCTGCCGCGCGCCGACGAGTTTCGCGAGCACTACGGCCACGAGGTGCTCGGCGAGATCCCGCGTGGGCGCACCCCGAAGGCCGGGGGCGCCGGCCCGCAGCTCAACGGGACCGGTTCGCCCGAGGTCATCGAGGCGTTTCGCAACCTCGAGGCCAAGCTCACGATGCGCACGCTCAGCGGCAGCGGACGCGATCTCAACGTCTCGATCGCCGTCACGTCGTGGGGCAAGAGCGAGGGCGTCTCGACGGTCGTGACGAACCTCGCGTGCGCGCTGGCCGCGCTGGGCCGCGACGTCACGGTGGTCGACTGCGACATGCGCCGGCCGGCCGTGCACCAGCTGCTCGGGCTCGAGCTCGAGCCCGGCGTCGCCGACATCGGCGAGGGCGAGCCGATCGCCACGCTGCGCAAGCCGACCCAGCACCCGTCGCTCGACGTCGTCACGGCCGGCAGCCCGCAGCGTCATCCGGCCGAGATCACGCAGGAGGCGCTGCCGCGCCTGCTGGCGGTGCTGCACGACCGCACCGTGATCATCGACACGCCGCCGATGTTCACCGCCGAGACGACGGCGGTCGTGGCCACAGCGGACTTCGTCGTGCTCGTGGCCGACTACCTGGACCGTAAACCGGCCGAGATCGACAACGCCCTCGACGAGCTCGCGCTGACCGGCACGCACCTGCTCGGCGTCGTGCTCAACCGTGTCGACCTGCGCGACTCGCGCGGGCGCGAGAGCTTCGAGTACCGCGTCGACGAGCCTACGAACGCGAAGCGCAAGCGGCGCGCATGAGCTCGACGAGCCGCGCCGTCTGACGGCGCGCGTCGTAGTGCTCCAGCGCCCGCGCGCGGGCCGCCGCGCCGAGCGCCGCGCGGCGCTGCGGGTCGTCGATCAGCCCGCTCAGGACGTCCGCCAGCGCACGCGGGTCGCGCGGTGCCACGAGCACGCCCGCGCTGCCGTGCCCGAGCAGCTCGGGCACCGCGCCGGTCGTCGTCGCGACGATCGCGGCGCCGCAGCCCATCGCCTCCAGCACGGCCCACGAGAACGAGTCGCCGCGCGACGGCAGGCAGGCGATGTCGGCCTGGCGCAGCAGCTCCACAACGTGCTCGCGCGGCGCGCTGCGGTGCACACGCATGCCCGGCCGCGGGGCGATGTCCTCGAACGTCAGCACGTCGAGGTCCAGGCGCTCGGGCCCGACGCGCGCGACGGCGTCGAGCAGGTCGCGGCCGCCCTTGGCTTCGAAGCGGCCGCCGACGAACAGCACACGCGGGCGCTCTCGCGGCTCGCGCGGCAGCGGCCGGAACGTCTGCAGGTCAAGACCGGGATTGTGGACGACGTAGCGCGCGTCGGGCGCCTCGGCGGCAAGCCCGGCCCGCGCCCAGTCCGTCCACGGCAGCACGTAGGCGGCGGCGCGCAGGCTGCGCCGCTCGAGCGCGAGGCTCGGCGCGAGCATCGCCCGCGAATGCCGATGCAGCGGCGCCCACAGCGCCATCTCGCGGTGCGCCCAGATCGAGATGTCGGCCGACAGCAGCACCGGCACGCGGCGCATCGCGGCGACCATCCCGAGGCCGATCGAGTGGCTGACGACGTGGACGACGTCGACGGGCGCACGCCGTAGCTCGCGCTCGAGCAGGCGACGCGCGCGCACGGCCTGGGCGATGTGCCAGCGCAGCGCCTGGAGGTCGAGGTCGGCCGCCCCGAGGCCGGGCACGCCGCGCGCGAGGCTCTTCGTGACGAGCCCCTGCGGCGCCAGCGTCACGTAGCGCGCCTGCACGTCGTCGCGCTCCTGGAGTCCCGCACGGACGGCGGGTTCGATGCGCGCGTGGCCGACGGTGCCGATGCCGAGGGCACCTTCGGTCACGAACAGCGCCCGCAGCGGCCGGGACATCGCTGCGCCACACTACACAGCGATGACGGCGATCCTCGCCCTGCTGCTGACCGGCGGGTTGCTCGCGTGGTTCATGCGCCTTGAACGCGACGGCCGTCCGATCGTCGTCGTCGCCGTCCTGCTCGGCCTCGTCATCGCCGAGTCGGCGCTGTATCAGAGCCAGAACGAGATCCCGGCGGGGATCGTCCATCCGGAGTACCGGGCGCTCTCCTTCCGGCTGCTGGACATCGTCATCCCGGCGGCGATCCTGGCGCGGCTGCTGCAGGGCAGGCGCAGGCTCCCGTTCGGGACGGGGCTGCTGTGGCTTGCGCTGCTGGCATGGCTGGCGACCGCCGGGCTGATCGGCGTCTACGACGGCAACCCGCTCAAGATCGTCGGATTTCACGGCAAGGCGATCATCTACCTCGGCGCGCTGCTGCTCGCGGCCGGCGTCCCGGTCGAGCACTATCTCGCCAAGGGGCGCCTCGAGCGCTTCCTCGGCTGGACCGCCGGACTGGCGCTGCTGCTCGTCGCGACCGACGTCGCCGGGATCTCGATCACGCGCGACCTGCCGCTCGTTCCCCTGCAGGAGCTCGGCACGCTGGGCTCGGACCTCGCGACGATCTTCTCGAGCCTCGGCGCGCTCGCGCTCGCGGTCGGGCTGTTCGCTGCAGAACGGCGCGGGCGCCTCGTCGCGTCCGCCGTCGTGCTGCTGGCCACGCCGGCGGTGGCCGATCAGCGGGCGGCGTTCATCGCGCTCGCGCTGTCGCTCGCGACGGTCGTGGCCGGGATGCTGCTGTCGCGGCGGCGCCTGCGGGTGACCCCGACCGAGGGCGCACTCGCTGTCGCCGCCGTGGCCGCGATCCTGCTCGTCAGCGCGCTGCCGGGGCTGTTCGGCGACCAGACGGTCAAGCTCCCGCTGCAGGACGAGCTGGCGACGACGTTCACCTCCTACGAGGAGGTCCTGACGACACGCGACCGCCTCAACCAGTGGTCGGCGGCCGGTCCGCTGATCGAGGAGCGCCCGATCCTCGGCTGGGGTCTGGGCAAGCAGTACACCTACTACGACCCGGGCCACCTCGTCTTCAAGCAGATCGATCTGACGCACAACATCTTCGGCGACCTGCTGCTGCGCGCGGGCGCGGTCGGGCTCGGGCTCTTCTTGCTCGCGCTCGCGTTCAGCTCGGTCGGGCTGCTGCGCGCCTGGTGGACGCAGGGCGACGACCGCGCGGCGGCGTTCGCGCTCGGCGTCGGTGCCGTCGTCGCCGGTCTGATCGGCAAGGGGATGGCCGAGTCGATCTTCGAGAAGTACCGGCTGGCCATCGTGCTCGGGCTCGCGATCGGGGTCATGATCGCCGCCGGCATACCCGCGCGCAGTCACGCTCCGCGGGCGCGCGCCGTGGCCCCGCCAACGTCGCCCAAGGAGCTACGGCTGGCCGAGGATCTGGTATGACCGCACCTCGCCGCGCATGTGCCGTCGCTGGTCGCCCGTGAACAGCACGAACACATCCAACGTGCCGCTGCGAGCGGCGATCCGCCTGCGCACGGCGGCCGGCAGCGTCGCGCGCAGGCTCCAGCGACCGCGCGCGATCCTCGCGGTTCGCACGACCGACTCGGTCCTGCCGTCGTGCTCGTACTGCAACTGCACGCGCACGGCGCCGCGTGCCCGCCGCGCGATCCTCCCGGCCGCGCGCAGCAGTCCCGCGCTCGTGTAGGACGGACGTGTGGGACGCAACGCGGCGGCGTTGCGGGCGGCGCGCAGGCGGACCGAGAGCGGGCGCGTGCCGGCATCGCCGCCATAGGACAGCGTCAGGATGCCGGTGCCGAGGCGCGCCTGCGCGGCCGGGATCGCATGACGCAGTCTGAGCCGCCGCTGCCCGGCGCGGACGTACGCCGTCAGGCGGGTGCGGCTCCCGGCGGCGAGCAGCTCGACGCGCACGCGCCCGGTCGCGCGCGCGCTGATCTGCGCGGACACGTCGAGCCTGCGCTGCGCGCGCACGATCGTGGCGCGCCTGAGGGCGAGCTTGGAGCTGCGCTTCGCGGCCGCGCCGCCCGGCTGGGGCTCGAGGTGCGGCCGCGGCACGGGCCCAGGCTGCGGCTGCGGGCCAGGCTGCGGCTGCGGGTCAGGCTGCGGCTGCGGGTCAGGCTGCGGCTCCGGGGCAGCCACCGGATCGGGCTCGCTGCGAACGGTTCCGTCGGGGTCGGCGCAGCGCCGCCCCTTCGGATCGGGCCAGGGTCCGCCGACGGTCGGGGGCGCCACCCCGCCGCGCGCAGCCGAGGCCTCCGCCGGCCCGAGCAACCGCACCCAGCGCGCATGCGACGGCGTGCCCGCGGCATCGATCACGAAGAGCATGTAGTAGCCCGGCGGCGCGACGGCGGCGCTCGGCGGGGCGAGCGCGTTCAGCCCGCCCGTCACGACCGTGTCCTGGATCCGCAACGGCACGAGGCGCTGGTTCATGTCGAGCGCGTGCGTCACCGCGGCAGGAGCGACGAGCACCGCCTTCATGCCCGGCTGGGCGTGTTCGCTGAAGATGCCGAACCGCTCGCCGTACGTGAGCGTCGCGCCGGCGGCACGCAGCGCCGGTCGCAGGGCGCAGCTGTTGCGGTCGAAGAGGTACGGCGGCCAGTACATCTCAGCGCTGTCGCGCCGTTGCGAGTCGGGCAGCGCGTACTGCGGATCGGGGCCCTCGTGGCCGTCGTCGCCCGCGGACATCACGCGGCCGTCGGGCAGCAGCGCCGCGATCGAGTGGTAGGTGCGCCACTCCTGCTGCGCGGCGCCCAGGCGCCAGCTGTCCTCCCCCGGCCGGCGCAGCTCGACCTGCTTGAGCTCCGGCGGCGGCTCGGGCAGCTCGAGGTAGTAGTTGCCGCGCGACGTGGGCGTCCTGTTGTCGGTACCCGAGCCACCGCCGACGGCGACGATCCCGCCGTCGGGCAGCAGCACGGCGCCGGGGTAGAAGCGCTCCTGCCTGAGCGCGGGCGCGACCGTCCAGTCGGGCGTCCCCGGCCCGGCGCTGAGCCGGTCGACGGTCGCGCGGGCAAGGTGGAAGCCGACGCCGTTGCTGTCGGCGCCGCCGAGGTTGGCGACGTTCCAGCTGCCGTCGAAGTCGTTCATGCCGGGCTCGAGCACGGGCGAGCCGCCGTAGTGCTGCTCGGACGCGACATCGAAGATGCCCTGCCAGGCCGAACCGCGCGCCGCCGCCGGGTTCTGCGCGATCGTCGTGTCCAGCAGCGCCGAGTCCGGCTGCCCGGGGCCTGCGAGCGCGACGTTGGCATCCGGCAGCACGAACATGTTCGGATACAGCGAGAGGTCGACGCGGGCGTTGAACGGCAGCGTCAGATCGCTCGCCGGCCCGCGCGCGCCGGCCGGTAGCTCCCGTACGGTGCCGACGCCGCCATCGGGCCGGTAGATCTCCATGCGCGGGTTGATCACGCCGTGCCCATCCTCGTCCAACCCGCTGGTAATGAGCACGTCACCGCTGGGAAGCTTCGTCAGCGTCGGGTACCAGCGCCCGTGCGACATGTCCGGCCCGAGCTGCCACTGCTCGGTCCAGGGGTCGAAGAGGAACGTGCGCCACAGGCCCGCGAACTCGTCGCCGGTCTCGGGCGGCTCCTTGAAGTTGCCGCCCGCGAGCAGCACGCGCCCGTCGGACAGCAGCGCCTGTCCCGAGCAGTAGATCGCCGCGGGCAGCTGGCCGTCCCCGTCGCCGTCGTCGCCGGGGTTCTCGGGGATCTGCGGCGGCGTCACCTTGCGCGTCAGCCCCGTCGCGGGGTCGAAGACCCGCGCCGAGCCGAGGTTGAAGCGCGTGGCGTCCTCGCGCAGCGGCTCGCGGCCGAAGATGAGGACCTTGCCGGTCGGCAGCACCGACGCGTGGATCGCGTACTCGGGCAGCGGATAGGGCTCGGGCTCCCAGTAGCCGACGTCGTCGCGACCCTCGGCCGCGAGCCGCGCGTTGATCGCCTCCGTCTTGCGCTCCGCGCCCGCCAGCCGCGCGGCGCGGTCGCGCGGTGCGAGCGCCGCCCAGCGCCTGCGGGCCGCGCGTTCGTGGGTGCGCACGCGCTCGTGCTGCTCGGAATGGCTGAGCGCCTCGACCGAGGCGGAATCTGCCGTTGGGGGCCGCGCGGCGCTCTGCTCGTGCGCAGGGGCCGACGGCGCGACGAGGACCGTCAGCGCGACCGCGATGATCGCCGCCGTCGGGCGCCGGAGCGCCCGCGTCACGGCTCCTTGGTATTGAGCATGGCGCCGGGCGTCAGCAGCACGATCTTCAGATCCAGCCACGGGCTCCAGTTCTCGATGTAGAAGTTGTCCCACTCGATGCGGTCCTGCAGCGACGTCTCGCCGCGCAGGCCGTTGACCTGAGCCCAGCCGGTCAGGCCTGACTTGACGCGGTGGCGATCGCCGTAGCGGTAGACGTGGTTGCCGAACATGCTCGCGCATCCCGAGCGCTCCGGTCGCGGTCCGATCAGCGACATCTCGCCGCGGACGATGTTCAGCAGCTGTGGCAGCTCGTCGACCGACGTGCGCCGCAGCAGGCGCCCGATCGGCGTGCGACGGTCCTCGGCCGAGATGTCCTCGACCTCGTCGAAGACGCCGAGCGTCTCGGCGACCCAGCGGGCGTCGTTCTCGTGGCCGTCCGGATCGACGCGCATCGTGCGGAACTTCAGGATGTCGAACTCGCGGTCGTCGAGGCCGACGCGGCGCTGCTTGAAGAAGACCGGTCCGGGCGAGCTGAGCTTGACCAGCGCCGCGACGGCGAGCAGCAGCGGCGCGGTCAGCACGAGCAGGGTGACGCCGAGGACGCGGTCGGTCGCGTACTTGCACTCGAACTGCCAGCCGCGCGGATCGGTCCTGTCCACGCGCGCGAGCGCGATCCCGCCGATGTGCTCGATCGTCACGCGGCGCGACATCTCCTCGAAGAGGCGCGGCACGAGCGAGATGTCGAGCCCGAGCGCACGGCAGCGGCGCACGATGCTCAGCGTCTCGTCGTGCGGCGCGTTGGAGAACGCGACGATCACATGCTCGACGGCATGCATGCGCACGACCTCCTCGAGATCCCAGCTCGCGCCCAGCACCGCCAGGCCGTGGGGCTCGCTGCGCCCGTCGATCAACGGGTCGTCATCGATGAAGCCGATCGGGCGCAGGCCGAGCTCGGGGCGTTCGGACAGCCGCCGCGCGAGCGTGTTGCCGATCTCGCCGGACCCGATGACGAGCGTGTTGAGGCCCTGGTTGACGCCCCGGTGCGCGGCGAGCTCGGCGGCGAGGCGGCCGGCGATCAGATAGACCGTCGAGAACGCCCAGATCCTGACGACCTGCGCAGCGGCCCCAGGATCGGGATCCACGACGACCCGCGCGGCGATGATCAGCGTCGCCGCCAGCGCGGTCGCGCCGACGATCTGGCCGACGTACTCGAAGGGGGACGTCTTGAGCCGGAACAGATAGCCGCGGCGGCCGGCGATCGCGGTGATCGTCAGCACGAGGTACAGCGCCAGCCAGCCGGATGGCCCGACGGGGGCGTTCGCCGACGATGCTCCGACACCGTTGGCCGCGAGCGCGACCGCGAGCGCGACGATGTCGAGCACGAGCAGCAACCGCCCGCGGCGGCGGCGGCGCGAGATCGGCGCCGGCTCGGGGATCCGACGCGGGGTGCGGTAGGCGACGTCGTAGCCGGTGATGTGCGCCGGGTCGTGCTCCTGCGCGGATGTCCAGGGCGCAGATCGGCCGAGCCAGTGGACGGCTGTGGCCATGCGCCTTGCGGCGATGGCGGACGGGGCGCGCATCACACGGTCTGACGAGCGCCGCGCGGGGGCGCGCGTCGAGTCCACGGCAGAGTCGGCCGTGGTCGGCGAGGTGTCGCGCGGAGTGAGCGATCGTACGACGGCATCCCTGTCTCTGTCGGATCGTTCCGGCCGGTTCTCAGCCATAAGCCATGGCTCGTGGACGAAGATTAGGAAAGGTAGGACGTGTTTGCAATGCTGCGACCCCTGAAGCTACACAGTAGTTACCCGGCGGATGCCATTTTCACGGACTACGAGGCGTTCGGACGTCTCGGCAGCGTGGATCACCGCAGTAGCCTGCTTGCCCGTGGCCGCAACCCGCTTTTTGCCACCCGACGTGCTCGTGCTCGCCAGCGGCGGCACGCTCGGCGAGGCCTGGATGAGCGGCGTCCTGGCCGGGATCGAAGATGCAACCGGGCACGACTTTCGCAACACGGAGTCGCTCGTCGGCACGTCCGCCGGAGCGCTCGTCGCGGCGGCGCTCGTCGCCGGCCAGCGACCGCGGCGACCGCGCGCGCAGGGCGCGCCGCTGCTCGGCCTGCCGCCGGGCGAGACCGCCGGCGACGTCGCGTCGCAGACATCGTCGCGCCTGGCCGCCCAGTGGCTGCCGCTGCCGCGCTCGATCCTGCAGAGCGTCGGCCGCGAAGCGGTCCGCATCGCCGGCGCGGCCGCCACGCCGCTGGCGCCGATGGCGCTCGCCGCGGGCGCCAACGGCTCCACCGCGCTGCGCGCGGCCCTGCTCGGGCGTACGCCCGGCGACGACACGTCGCTGGCGGCGATGCGCGCCGGGATCGAGCGCTCCGGGGCGCGCTGGGACGGGCGCCTGCGCGTCGTCGCCGTCGATCGCGGCAGCGGGCGCCGCGTCGTCTTCGGCGCGCCGGGCTCGCCGGACGCGACCGTCGCCGAGGCCGTGCAGGCGTCCTGCTCGGTGCCCTGGATCTTCGCACCGGTGAGGATCGGCGGCCGCGAGTACGTCGACGGCGGCGTCTGGAGCAACACGAACCTCGACACCGCGCCTGCCGGGCGCGCGACCCAGGTGCTGTGCCTCAACCCGATCATGAGCCTCGACATCGCGCTGTCGTCGGCGTTCGGGCTGCTGCGCGCGATCGCCGGCAGCACGGCCGCGCTCGAGACGCTCGCGCTGCGCAGCCGCGGCGCGAAGGTGCGGATGCTCGGCCCGGCGCAGGACATCGCCCGCGCGATGGCGCCGAACCTCATGAACGCCGAGCGGCGCGAGGAGGTGCTCGCGGGCGGCTACGCCCAGGGCCTCGAGATCGGCACGGCCGGCATCCCGAGCGGGTATCGGCGACGCCGTGACCGCCCGCACCGGGCCGCGCCGCGGGCGGCCGAGGCGCTACGGCGTCGGGACCGGCGCGCCGGCGCCGAGGTCGACGGCGAGCGCCGCGGCCTGCGCCTTGCGCACGACGTTCGACAGCGCTCGCACGTAGGCCGAGCCGGCGGCCTCGATGATGTCCGTCGCGACGCCCTGGCCGGACGCCGTCTGCCCTTCGTACTCGAGCACGACCGACGACTCGCCGAGCGCATCCTGGCCGCCGGTGACGGCGTCGACGCGGAATTCGCGCAGCCGCGCGTCGAGCCCGGTGGCGGCGTTGATCGCCGCGAAGACCGAGTCGATCGGCCCGTCGCCGGTGCCGGTCGCCGTCGCGACCCCGCCGTCGGGAAGCGTGACCGTGACCTCGGCGTGCGGCTCGCGGCCGGACGCCGCGGCGACCATGAAGCTGTCGAACGTGTAGCTCGTCAGCTCGTTGCGCAGGTCGTCGGTGACGAGCGCCTCGAGGTCCATCGCCGTGACCTGCTTCTTCTTGTCGGCGATCTCCTTGAAGCGCTTGAAGGCCGTGTTCAGCGCGGCGCCCTCGACGACGAAGCCGAGCTCCGCGAGCGTCTGCTTGAGCGCCGCGCGGCCGGAGTGCTTGCCCAGCACGAGCGAGTTGGCCTCCAGGCCGACGCTCGTCGCGTCCATGATCTCGTAGGTCGTGCGCTCCTTGATGACGCCGTCCTGGTGGATCCCGGACTCGTGCGCGAACGCGTTGCGCCCGACGATCGCCTTGTTGGGCTGCACGACGTAGCCGGTCAGGCGCGAGACGAGCCGCGACGTCCGCGCGAGCTCCTTCGTGACGACGGTCGTGTGCAGGCCCGAGACGTCGCCACGGGTGTGCAGCAGCATCACGATCTCCTCCAGCGACGCGTTGCCCGCGCGCTCGCCGATGCCGTTGATCGCGCACTCGATCTGGCGCGCGCCCGCGAGCGCGCCCGCGTAGGAGTTCGCCACCGCCAGACCGAGGTCGTCGTGGCAGTGCGTCGAGACGATGACGTCCGCGAGCTCGGGGATCAGCCGGTACAGGCCCTTCAGGTAGTCGATGTACTCGTCGGGCGTCGTGTAGCCGACGGTGTCGGGGATGTTGATCGTCGTCGCGCCCTCCGCGATCGCCGCCGCGCAGACCTCGGCCGTGTACTCGAGGTCGGCGCGCGTGGCGTCCATCGGCGAGAACTCGACGTCATCGACGTAGGACTTCGCGTGCGCGACGGCGGCCCGCGCCTGGGCGAGGATGTCCGCGCGCGTGGAGCGAAACTGGTGGACGATGTGG
Organism: uncultured Solirubrobacteraceae bacterium; assembly: GCA_963756465.1. GTDB lineage: Bacteria > Actinomycetota > Thermoleophilia > Solirubrobacterales > Solirubrobacteraceae > CADCVQ01. The sequence goes on along the minus strand of CAVWNK010000003.1, from coordinate 1,353,789 downwards.
ATGTCCGACGTGGAGATGAACGTGTGGATCCGAGGTCGCTCGGCGTCGCGGACCGCGCGCGCAGCAGCCTCCACGTCCGGCGCCTGCGCGCGGGCGAGGCCGGCGATGATCGGAGGGCGGGCCGGATAGAAGTCAGCCCTCGCGATCGCCTCGACGGCCTCGAAGTCGCCGGGCGAGGCGATCGGGAAGCCGGCCTCGATGACGTCGACGCCGAGACGGGCGAGCTGATGGGCGATCTCGAGCTTCTCGCCGGTGTTCAGCGAGATGCCGGGCGACTGCTCGCCGTCGCGCAGCGTCGTGTCGAAGATGCGGACGTGGTCGGGGTCGTGCTCGTTGGCGCTCATGACGTGTGCTTGCTCCTTGCTGAAGGCTCGTGGTGTGCTGCTTCTCAGTCGGTTTGCGGCAGTGCGGCCGCCACGCAGACAGCTCCCCCTAACGGGGGAGTAGGAGAAGCTCAGACAGCTCGAGCACGGGCGTCATGTACCTGGGCAGTGTAAGTCATGCGGGTCTGCTTTCCCACCCTGCTCGACCGACGTTGCCCGATGCGGCGCTCGCGGACCGCCGCGCCCGGACCGGCCGGCCACGGAGGCGTGCGCCGCGGTCGCGAGCACGAGGCGCCCTGCCCTGGCGAGCGCGGTCGCCGGCATCGACGTTGACGGGCACGGGCATCATGTAGGAGTGCCGCACGACACCGGATTTCCGACGCAGGACGCCCAGGATGATTTCCTGCGCGCGCGCCGGCGCCGCGTCTTCGCTCAGCTCAGCGCGCTGCTGCGCCTCGAGCCCGGCGATGTCGAGGTCATGCTCTCCTTCGAAGAGGTCGTCGACGCGCTCGGCCGCGTCGGCGAGCGCGACGGCGGCGAGATGCCGATCGCGATCGCCTCGATCGTCGGCACGGTCGACAGGCGCAAGGAGTTCGATCGCGAGTTCCGGCCAACATCGTCGCGGGCGCGCGCGCGCTTCGAGCGGATCGCCGAGGCATCGCGGCGCGGCGTCTCGCTGCCGCCGATCGACGTGTACCGCGTCGGCGAGCTGTACTTCGTGCGCGACGGCCATCACCGCGTCGCGGTCGCGCGCGCGCAGGGGCGTGACACGATCGACGCCCACGTCGTGGAGGTCCTCACGCGCGTCGCCGCCGGCGATTCGATCAAGCTGTCCGACCTGCCGCTGAAGAGCCACGAGCGGTTGTTCCACGAGCGTGTTCCTCTCCCGCCGGACGCGCGTGCGCAGATCGAGCTCACCGATCCGATGCAGTTCGGGACGCTGGCCGAGGGCGTCGAAGCGTGGGGCTACCGCCTCAGCCAGCACGACGAGCGCTACTTCGACCGCCCGCAGACGGCGCTGCGCTGGTTTCACGAGGAGTACGTCCCCGTCGTCGCGATCTTGCGCGAGGCCGAGCTGATCGGCCGCCGCGAGACGGAGACCGATGCCTACCTGCGGCTGTCCGGCGAGCGCTACCGGATCATGCGCACGCAGCAGTGGAGCGACGAGGCGGTCGCGCGGCTGCGCCGCGGGCGCTGACACAACGGCGCTCGGCGGCGCTCGAGCCCGCACGAGGGAAGATCCCCGCTCACGCACGATCGAGTGGCGCCTTCTGACGGCCCAGCCGTCACAAAGCGCCACTCGCTGTGCCCGCTGCACCGCGGTGACGACGGCCGCGCGTTCAGCGCGGTGCGCCGAGGCGGGCGCGCAGCGCCGCACGCTGTGCCTCGTCGGCCAGGTCGCCGCGCGCGGCGCTGGCCAGCATGTCCAGACGCGCCTGTGAGGGTGCCGCGCGGCCGCCTGCTCGTCCGCCGAGGCCCCACATCGCCTGGGGCGTCGCGTCCGGCCGCTCGAGCGGGAGGGCGACCCACCACGACAGCCCGAGGATCTCGCCGGTGCCACCCGGGGAGCGAGACACCGTCGGATCGTGGACGACGAGGTGCGCGCCGCCATCGCGCAGCGCCGCCCATGTCGCGGTGCCGGGCTTGACGGGCGGGGTCGCGTCGCGCAGCCACGCGGTCAGGCGGGCGTCGCCGGCGACCTCGGCGGCCGCGCGGCGCAGGACGCCGCCGCGCACGATGTCGACGCACGAGACGTCGGCCACGGTCTCGAGCGCCAGCCCACACAACGCGAGGAGACCGGACGGTGCCAGGTCCCTGGCCGGCCGGGCGGCAAACGTCATCGTCACGGCGGTGCCGCGCCCGCCGGGGCCGGCCGTGACGTCAAGCGCCTCGGCGAGCGCTCCGACGATCGCGAGTCCCTGGCCCAGTCCAGGCGAGTCGTCACGGGTTGCGATCCCGACGCCGTCGTCGGCGACCTCGACGACGAGTTGCCCGGCCGCGAAACGGCAGCGCACCCGCACCTGGCCGGGCTCGGGCGCGTGCGGGTAGGCGTGGACGATCGCGTTGGTGACGGTCTCGGAGACTGCAAGCGCGACGGTCTCGCACAACTGCGGCGTTGCCCCCGCCGCCTCGGCGAACGCGGTGGTGCGGATACGCAGCTGCCGCACCGTGGCCGGCACGGCAGGCAGCGTCCAGCAGGCTTGCTCGTGACCGCTCCGACCCATCGCGCTCAGTCAAGCTTCCCACGTCCTCGGCGATCTCGTCGCCACAACGCGGCGACGCATTGCGTGCGCCCGCCGATCTGCGTCGGCCGACGCTACTCGGGCGTCGTGCCGTCGGCGTCCGGCGGGGCGGCCTCGGCCTCAGCGGCCGCGGCGGTCGCCTTCGCAGCCTTCGTGCGGTCCTGCGCCCCACGTTTGAGGCTCGAGCCATCGCCGGGGTCGAACAGGTGCAGCTTGGACCCGTCGAACCAGAGCTTCGCCTCGTCGCCCTCCTTGACGTCGGACTCCGGGTTCAGCCGCGCTACGGCCAGGCCCGCGCCCCCGCCTGGGGTCTCGGCGATGCCGGAGTCGCGCGCCAGCTCGGCCAGCTCGTCGGAGCTGACCTCGCCGCCCGAAAACGAGAAGTACACGTAGATCTCCGAGCCCATCGACTCGAGCACCTCGATCGGGGCCTTGAAGCTGACGCCGTCGTCGTGACCGGCGGGCGCGAAGCGCGCGTCCTCGAAGTCCTCCGGGCGGATGCCGACGATCACCTCGCCGCTGTGCGAGACGCCCTTGGGTACGGGGATCTCGGCGAACGGCAGCGTGAGCTTGCCGCCGCTGATCGACCCCGCGAAGAAGTTCATCGCCGGGGAGCCGATGAAGCCGGCGACGAAGATGTTGACCGGGTCGTTGTAGAGCGCCCGCGGGGTGTCGACCTGCTGCAGCACGCCCGATCGCATGACCGCGACGCGATCGCCGAGCGTCATCGCCTCGGTCTGGTCGTGCGTGACGTAGACCATCGTCGTCGAGAGGTCGCGCTGCAGCCGCGAGACCTCCGTGCGCATCTGCACGCGCAGCTTCGCGTCGAGATTCGACAGCGGCTCGTCCATCAGGAACACCTGCGGATCGCGCACGATCGCGCGCCCCATCGCGACACGTTGGCGCTGGCCGCCCGAGAGGTTGGACGGCTTGCGATCGAGATGGTCGGTGAGGTCGAGCGTCTTGGCCGCGTCCTGCACCTTCGCGTCGATCTCGGCGGCATCGACCTTGGCGAGCTTCAGCGCGAAGCCCATGTTCTCGCGCACGGTCATGTGCGGGTACAGCGCGTAGTTCTGGAAGACCATCGCGATGTCGCGGTCGCGCGGCGCAAGGTTGTTGACCACGCGATCGCCGATCGTCATCTCGCCCTCGGAGATGTCCTCCAAGCCGGCGATCATGCGCAGCGCGGTCGACTTGCCACAGCCCGAGGGGCCGACGAGGATCATGAACTCGCCGTCCTTGATCTCGAGGTTCATCTTCTTGACGGCCTCGGTGCCGTCGGCGTAGCGCTTGGTCACGTCGTGCAGCTTGATGTCGGCCATGCGGGTTTCTCCTATCCCTTGACGGCGCCCGCCGTGAGTCCGGCCACGATGCGGCGCTGGAAGATGAGCACGAAGACGATGATCGGGATCGTCACGAGCACGGCCGCGGCGGCGATGTTGCCCGTCGGTGCCGTGAACTGCGACTCACCGGTGAAGAACGCGAGCGCCGCGGGCACGGTTCGTGACGAGTCCGACGACGTCAGCGTGATCGCAAACAGAAAGTCGTTCCAGGCGAAGATGAACACGAGGATCGCGGCCGTGAACACACCGGGCGTCGCGAGCGGCAAAATGACCTTGCGAAACGCCTGCCACGGCGTCGCGCCGTCGACCTGCGCGGCCTGCTCGAGTTCCCACGGGATCTCTCGGAAGAACGCGACGAGCGTGTAGATCGCCAACGGGAGGGCGAACGTGAGGTACGGGATGATCAGGCCCAGCCACGTGTCGTAGAGGCCGAGCGCGCGCCACATGTCAAACAGCGGCCCGACGACGGAGATCGGAGGGAACATCGCAATCGCCAGCGCGCCGGCGAGGATGGCCGTCTTGCCGGGGAAGTCCAGGCGCGCGATCGCATAGGCGGTGAACGAGGCGAGCGTGACGGCGATGACCGTGGCGATAAGCGCGATCCCGATCGAGTTGATCAGCGGGCGCAGCAGCGGCGAGTCCAGCCCTCCGCTGAACAGCGTCGTGTAGTTGTCGAACGTCGTCTCCTGCGGGAGGAACTTCTTGTCGCTCACCGTGGCGGGCGTCTTGAACGACAGCGAGATGAGCCAGACCACCGGGATCAGCGCGTAGAAGAGGACCACGCCGAGGGCAAGCGTCCACAACGAGTAGGCCCGTGGCGAGCGGTTCTCCATGGCTACTTCTTGTCTCCCTGCGACGGGACGGCCGTGCCGAGGACGCGCACGAAGACAAAGGCGATCAGCAGGACGAGGATGAAGATCAGCACCGAGACGGCCGACCCGAGGCCGAGGTTCAGGCGCGAGATGAGCTGGTTGTAGCCGAGGATCGACACCGACTCGGTGTCCTGCGAGCCGCGCGTCATGATGAAGATCGAGTCGAAGACGCGGAAGGCGTCGAGCGTGCGGAACAGCAGCGCGACGAGCAGCGCCGGCCTGAGCAGCGGCAGCGTGATGCGCCAGAAGCGCTGCCAGGCGCTGGCGCCGTCGACGCGAGCCGCCTCGTAGAGGCCCTCGTCGATCGTCGCGAGGCCGGCGAGCAGCAGCAGCGCCATGAACGGCGTCGTCTTCCAGACCTCGGTAAGGATGATCACCGTGAACGCGTCTTGGCGGCTGCCGAACCAGGCCTTGTCGTCGGGGATGAACGGCAGGCTGTTGACGAAGCCGCTGCTGGGATCGAACGCGAAGAACCAGGCGAACGCCGCGACGACGGTGACGATCCCGTACGGGATCAGCACCGAGGTGCGGATCAGCCCGCGGCCGAACAGCGCCTTGTGCATGACGAGCGCGAGCGCCATGCCGAGCACGAGCTCGACCGCCACCGAGGTGACGGTCACGAAACCCGTGTTGAAGAGGTCCTGCCACCACAGCGGCGAGCTGAGCACGGCCGTGTAGTTGTCCAGCCCGACGAAGCCGCTCTCCTCGGGGAAGCGCAGGTCGACCTTCTGCACCGACAGCACGACGGCGTAGAGGATCGGGTAGACCGTCACCAGCAGCATCGCGATCACGGCCGGCGCGCACAGCATCAGCGCGAGCTTGCGCTCGGCCTTCGTGCGGTCGGTCGTCTGCGTGGGTCCGCCGCGCTTGCGCTTGGCGATCGGTACGGCGGTCACAGCAGGCCCTCGCGCTTGACGGCCTTCTCGACGTTGTCGCGCAGCGTGTCGTAGGTCTCCTGCGGGTTCTGGGGGTCGATCTTCGTCGTCGGATGGACGGCGCGCTGGATCGCCAGCGAGAGGTCCTGGTAGGCCGGCGACTGCGACGGGCGCGGCCCGGCGTTCTTGATCGCCTCGCGGATCTGGTCGGCGAAGCCGGGATAGACCTTGTCGATCTCGGGCTGGTCGTAGAGGTCTTCCCGGACCGGCGGCAGGCCGCCGAGCGTCGCGACCTCGAGCTGGTTCTCGGGCTTCACGAGGCACTCCGTGGCCGCGAAGGCCTGCTGCTTGTGCTTGGAGTACGACGAGACACCGATGTTGATGCCGCCGATCGGGGGCTTGCTCGGCGTGCCCGCGACGACACCCGGGTACTGCGCCGCGCCCATCTGCTTGAAGATGTCGGGCGCGTTGGACTTCGCCGACGGATAGACGAAGGGGTAGTTGATCTGGAAGGCGGAGTTCCCCGCCTCGAAGCCCAGGCGCGCGCTGTCCTCGGTCGACGTCGTGATGTTCGGCGCCGCCACCGGTGACTTCGAGAGCCGGCCCAGGATCGCGAGCGCCTTCTTCGTCGCCTGCTCGTCGAGCCGGACCTCCTTGGGCCCGGCGAGGATCGAGGTGCCGGCCGACTCGATCAGCTGGTTGACGAGCACGACGAGGCCCTCGTAGCGGTTGCCCTGGATCTGGACGCGGCCCTTGGCGGGACCGATCTTCTCGCCCATGTCGATCATCTCGTCCCAGGTCTTGGGCGGCGTCGGGACGAGGTCCTTGCGATACCACAGCAGCTGCGTGTTGGACCAGATCGGCACGGTCATCAGCCGGTCCTCGAAGCTCGCCGTCTCCAAGACGGAATCGAACACGTTCGCCGTGACGGCCTGCTCAGTGCTCTGCGGCACCGGCTCCAGCCAGCCGGCGTTGGCGAACTCGCCGGTCCACACGACGTCGAGGCCGAGCAGGTCCAGTGAGCTGTCCTCGGCGCCGAGCCGGCGCACGAGCTGCTCGCGCTGCTGGTCGGCCTGCGCGGGCAGGTACTCGAAGTTGATCTTGTACGCGCCGTTAGATTGCTGCGAGCAGCGCTCGGCGATCTTGCTCGGGCCGCCGCTGGGCTCGTTAAAGATGAACCAGTTCAGCGTGACCGATCCGCTGGAGGATTCGTCGTCGCCGCATGCCGCGGCGCCGAAGGCAAGCGCCAGTACGGCGACCGCTGTGATCATCCCCCTGCGCATGGCGCGAGCAGTACCCCCACAAACTCGTCACGAATCACACGAGGTCAGGTATACCCGAGAATACCCTCTCCGGGCAAGAGCCGGTCGGGAGCCTGCGTGCCGGCGGGGTGGCGTGCGGCGTGCGTCGCACGCACGACCGTGCCGATTGCGGGCGCGGCTCTCGGCTCGTCGCTCATGTTGATCGCGACGACGTGCCGCTCGCCGCGTCGGAAGGCCAAAACGCCGTCGGCGGGATCCTCCAAGAACGTCAATCCGTGACCGAGGTCGCGACGCGCCGCGATCAGATCGCGATAGAGCGCGAGCATCGAGTCCGGGGCGCCGTACTGCTGCGCGACGCCGCCGCCCTGGACCTCGATCGCGGGCAGCCAGGGCGTCGCGCCGGCGGCGGTGAAGCCCCCGTGCGGCGCATCGTCGTCCCAGCGCATCGGGTGGCGGTGGCGGTCGCGTCCGGCGCGGTCGTGCGGCGGGTCGCCGCCCGGGCCGTCGGCCATCCCGATCTCGTCGCCCTGGTAGACGAACACCGCCCCCGGCAGCGTCAGGGCGAGCAGCGCCGCCGCGCGCGCGTTGCGCACGCCGACGCGATCGGGCAGGCGCGGGAAGTCGTGGTTGGAGAGCACCCAGGCGACGCGACCGGCCGCGCCCGCCGGATCGAGCGCGGCCGCGATTGCCGCGCCGAACGCGGCCGCATCCCAGGGGGCGTGCAGCAGCTCGAAGGCGAAGGCGCTGTCGACATGCTCGAGGTACGGGGGTAGCTGCGCCGCCGCCAGGTAGACCTCACCGACGAGCAGCGTGTCGGCTCCGACGGCGTCGCGCAGCGCCGCGAGCGCCAGGCCGATGTCGGGCGCGTTGCGGCTGTGGACGTGCTCGAGCGTGCCCGCTTCGGCGTGCTCGGGCAAACGCGGGGGCGCGCTCGCCGCCGGGTCGTCGCGCAGCTCGGGGTCCTTCAGCAGCCTGTCGATGGCATCGAGGCGGAAGCCGTCCACCCCTCGCGCCAGCCAGAAGCGCAGCGCCGCCGACATCGCCTCGCGCACGTCCGCGCGACGCCAGTCGAGGTCGGGCTGCTCGGCATAGAACGAGTGCAAATACCAGCGCCCGCTGTGCGGATCGCGCGACCAGGCGGGTCCGCCGAAGGACGCGATCCAGTTGTTCGGCGGCTCGTCGCCGTCGGCCCAGACGTAGCGCTCCGGATGCGCGCGAAACCAGGGGTGCTCGATCGACGTGTGGCAGGGCACGACGTCCATCAGCAGCTTCAGGCCACGCGCGTGCGCGGCGGCAATCAGCGCGTCCGCGTCGGCGAGCGTGCCGAAGCGCGGGTCGATGTCCTCGTAGCCGGCAACGTCGTAGCCGCCGTCGGCCATCGGCGACGGATAGACCGGCGAAAGCCAGACGGCGTCGGCGCCGAGGTCGACGACGTGGTCCAGGCGCGCTGCGATCCCGTTCAGGTCGCCGTCGCCGTCGCCGTCGGCGTCGTGGAAGGAGCGCGGATAGACCTGGTAGACGACGGCGTCGCGCCACCACGGCGCTGCGGAGGAGGTGGTCATCGCCCTCATGCTCGCGCATGAGGTCCAGACCGTCCCCCAACAGAACTTGTGCGCGTCGCCGGGGATGAACGCCATGCCGAGGATCAGCCCCAGCATGAGCACACGCGATGATCGCTAGAACGAGCTTTACGGGTGTGACCATGTGATCGGGCGCTCCTGTCGTAGACGGGCATGAGCGGCCAAGTTCTGCTCCCCCAGCGCCGAAATGTATGTCGCGCCACCCCACCGTTCGCGCCAGCTTGTGAGCGCCCTGCTGCCATCTGACGCCGGTAGCGCGGCCGGGCGCACTCCCGTCGACCGGTTCGGATCCGCGGGTCCGTATGAGATTCGTCTGAGGGCGTGCATGGCCGGGCACCCGATGGGGGCAGAACCGCGGCAACGTCGTCCAACAACAGGAGGTTGTTCGCATGGCTGCTGACGCCGGACCCCCGCTCGTTCTCATGGCCCTCGGGCTCGTGCTCTGGCTTGCCGTCACGGCGACGGTCGCCGGGATCTCGATCCAGACCGTGGGCATGATCCTCTTCGTCGTCGGCGCCATCTGGCTCGTCGTCGAGTTGATCCAGGCGCGTTCGCTCACGCGCGGCACCGCGGTCGTCGAGGAGCCGGTCGTCTACCGCGACCGCAGGCTGTAGCGCTCCTCGCGCAGGAGCGATACGCCCTCCTGCGCGGGCGCTCAGCCCAGCGCCACGGTCCTGCCGTCGACGAAGTTGTCCGACGAGGCGGTGATCTCGTCGACGAGCTCCTGCGCGACCGGCGCGTCGGTCGTCACGATCATCACCGCGTGCTGCTGGTCGCCGTCGTCGGGCGTGTGGCCGACCGCGGCCGAGCCGAGGTTGACGCCGGCCTCTCCGAACGTCGTGCCGACGAGGCCGATCACGCCCGGCCTGTCGACATAGCGAAACAGCGTCAGGTACGGCTCGATCTGGAGGTTGAAGCGCTGCCCCCAGGCCTGCAGCAGGTGCGGGCGGTTGCGGTTTCCGATCGTCGTGCCGGCGACCGTCGTCGTGTCGCTGCCGCAGGTCACCTTGACGCGCACGAGGTCGGTGAAGTCGCGTGCGACGGTGCTCTTGGACTCGACGACCTCGATCCCGCGCTCCTCGGCGATCGTCGGCGCGTTGACGGCGTTGATCGCCTCCTCCGTGTGGCCCTGCAGCGCGCCGAGCAGCACGGCGGTGCCGAGCGGGCGCGTGTCACGCTCGGCGATGCGCCCGTTGCACTCGATCTCGATGCGGTCGATCGAGCCGCACAGGGCGAGCTCCGTGCCGAGCTTGCCGAGCTGGTGGCAGAGCGGCAGAAACGGGCCCAGCACCTCCATGTCCTCGGGCTTGATCGTCGGCGCGTTGATCGCCGTCGTGACGCTGCCGCCCTGCAGCGCGGCGACGATCTGCTCGGCCGCCTGATAGCCGGCGCGGTCGTTGGCCTCCCTCGTCGAGGCGCCGAGGTGGGGCGTGACGATGACGTTGGGGTAGCCAAACAGCGGGTGGTCGGTGATCGGCTCGGTGCGGAACACGTCGAGCGCGGCGCCGGCGACCTTGCCGCTGTCGAGCGCGTCCTTGAGGTCGGCGTCGACGATCAGCGAGCCGCGGGCGACGTTGAGGATCCGCACGCCGTCGCGCATCTTCGCGAACGCCGCCGCGTCCAGCCAGCCGTCGGTCTCGGGCGTGTTGGGCAGGTGGACGGTGATGAAGTCCGCCTGCGCGTAGAGCTCGTCGGAGGTGTCGCACTTCTCGACGCCGAGGTTGGAGTAGCGCTCCGTCGCGACGTACGGGTCGTAGGCGATGACGCGCATGCCGAAGCCCTTCGCACGGGTCGCGACGAGCTGACCGATGCGCCCGAAGCCGAGCACGCCGAACGTCTTGTCCATGAGCTCCGTGCCGTTGTAGAGCTTGCGATCCCAGCGCCCCGCCGTCAGCGAGCCGTGCGCCTGCGGGATGTTGCGCGCGAGCGCGAGCAGCAGCGCCATCGTGTGCTCGGCCGCGGTGACGATGTTCGAGCGCGGCGCGTTGGCGACGATGATGCCGCGCTTCGTCGCCGCCGCGACGTCGATGTTGTCGATCCCGACGCCGGCGCGCGCGATCACGCGCAGGTTCGTGCCGCGCCCGATCAGCTCGGCGTCGAGCTTCGTCGCGGAGCGGATCAGGATCCCCTCGTAGACGCCGATCTTCTCGGCGAGCTCGGCGCGCGACCAGCCGGCGCCGATGTCGACGTCGAAGCCCGCGATCTGCAACAGGTCGACACCGGAGTCGCCGATCGCCTCGGCGACGAGCACGCGGTCGGCCATCACGCGACCTGCGTCCGCTCGACGACGAAGTCGATGCAGGCCGTCAGCGCACGCACGTCGTCGGGCTCGATCGCCGGGAACATCGCGACGCGCAGCTGGTTGCGGCCGAGCTTGCGGTAGGGCTCGGTGTCGACGATCCCGTTCGCGCGCAGCGTCGCGGCGACGCGGGCGGCGTCGACGCCGTCGACGAGATCGATCGTGCCGACGACGAGCGACCGCTTCGCCGGATCGGCCACGAACGGCGTCGCGTACGACGACGCCTCGGCCCAGCCGTAGAGCGTGTCCGAGGAGCGGGTCGTGCGCTGCACGCACCAGTCCAGTCCGCCGTGCTCGAGCATCCAGTCCAGCTGCTCGGCGAGCAGCACGAGCGTCGCGAGCGCGGGCGTGTTGAGCGTCTGGTCCTTGCGCGAGTTCTCCAGCGCGGTCGCGAGGCTGAGGAATTCGGGGATCCAGCGCTCGCTTGCGGCGATCTGCTCGATGCGCTCGATCGCAGCCGGGCTCAGCAGCGCGAGCCACAGGCCGCCGTCGGAGGCCAGGCACTTCTGCGGCGCGAAGTAGTAGACGTCGGCCTGCGCCGCGTCCAGCGGCAGGCCTCCCACGCCGGAGGTCGCGTCGATCAGGACGAGCGCGCCGTCCGCGCCGGCGGGACGCCGCACGCCGAGCATGACGCCGGTCGAGGTCTCGTTGTGGGCCCAGCAGATCGCGTCGGCACCGGGGACGGCGACGGGCTGCGGCGCGTCACCGGGCTGGGCCTCGAGCACGACCGGATCGTCGAGGAACGGGGCGTTGCCCGTGACCGTCGCGAACTTGCGGCTGAACTCGCCGAACGCGAGGTGCAGCGAGCGCTCGCGCACGAGCGACAGCGCGGCGGCGTCCCAGAACGCGGTCGTGCCGCCGTTGCCGAGCGCGACCTCGTAGCCGTCGGGCGCGCCGAGCAGCTCGGCGATCCCCGCGCGCACGCGGCCGACGAGCTCGCGCACGGGCTTGTGGCGGTGCGAGGTGCCCAGCAGCGCGCCGTAGTCGCTCGCCAGCGCGGCGAGTTGCTCGGGACGGACCTTCGAGGGCCCGCAGCCGAAGCGGCCGTCGGATGGCTTCAAGGCTGCTGGGATGTGCAACTGCGTGCTCGTCGTCATGGGCAGACGTCCTCAGTAGCGGGTGGCTGTCTGTGCCCAGGCGCGCGGCTAGCGGTGATCTCCGTCGCTCCCCGGTGGTGTACCCCACCCGAACGCCAGTCGCGACGACCAGCTGGAGTCTAGTGGGTCGACCAGGAACGTTCGACCGGAAACCCGGGATGCCGGCGCAGCCTGGCAAGGACGCAGGACCGAAGGTGTGGCTCTGCCACATCGAGTGTCCGAGGACGTAGCCAGGCGGTGATCGGCGCCCGGGGTTCCGGTTGAAACGTTTGTGGTCGACCGACTAGTGGACCCACTGACGCCGGTTCGCCAGGCTCGTAGGATCGAGCGCATGGCGCGACCTCGCACACCGGCCGGACGCGCTCGCGAGGCGCACGCGCGGCTGGCGGGCGAGTATCCCGGCTCGGCGGCGGAGCTCTGCGAGCTCGATCACCGCAGTCCCTACGAGCTGCTCGTCGCGACGATCCTGTCGGCCCAGAGCACCGACAAGATGATCAACTCCGTGACGCCCGAGCTGTTCGAGCGCTACCCCGACGCCGCCGCGCTCGCCGGCGCCGACGAGCTGCAGCTGCAGCAGCTGATCCGCTCGACAGGGTTCTTCAACGCCAAGGCGCGCAGCCTGCTGGGGATGGCGCGCGCCGTCGTCGAGCGCTTCGACGGCGAGATCCCGGCGCGGATGGCCGATCTCGTGAGCCTGCCGGGGGTCGGGCGCAAGACCGCCAACGTCGTGCTGAGCGTGGCGTTCGGCCGGCCCGGGCTGCCCGTCGACACGCACGTCCTGCGCCTGTCGCGGCGGCTCGGGCTGACCGAGCAGGACGATCCGGTCAAGGTCGAGCACGATCTCAGCCCGATGCTGCCGGCGGCCGAGCGCGGCCTGTTCTCCAGCCGCCTGATCCTCCATGGCCGCCGCGTCTGCGGCGCGCGCACGCCGCAATGCGCGTCGTGCGTGCTGGCCGACTTCTGCCCCTCGTCACAGCTGCCGGCGGCTCCCCGCCGCCGCAGCGGGCGCGCCGCTACTCGCTGAACTCGGTGTCGATCCAGTCCATCATCGAGCGCAGCTGCTTGCCCGTCTCCTCCACCTGAGCGGCGGCCTGCTCGGCGCGCATGCGCTTGAAGTTCTCCTGACCGGCGCGGTTCTCGGCGATCCACTCGCGAGCGAAGTCGCCGGACTGGATCTCGGCCAGGATCTGCTTCATGTTGGCCCGCGTGTCGTCGGTGATGACGCGCTTGCCGCGGGTGTAGTCGCCGTACTCGGCCGTGTTGGAGATCGAGTAGCGCATCCCCGCCAGGCCCTTCTCGTACATGAGGTCGACGATCAGCTTGAGCTCGTGCAGGCACTCGAAGTACGCCATCTGCGGGTCGTAGCCCGCCTCGACGAGGGTCTCGAAGCCCGCCTGGACGAGCTCTGACGCGCCGCCGCAGAGGACGGCCTGCTCGCCGAAGAGGTCGGTCTCGGTCTCGTCCTTGAAGGAGGTCTCGATGACGCCGCCGCGCGTGCAGCCGATGCCCTTGGCGTAGGCGAGCGCGAGCGCCTGGGCGTCGCCCGTCGCGTCCTGCTCGACGGCGATCAGCCCGGGAACGCCGGAGCCCTCGAGGTACTGGCGGCGGACGAGATGACCCGGGCCCTTGGGGGCGATCAGCGCGACGTCGACGCCGGGCGGGGGCTGGACCTCGTCGTAATGGATCGAGAAGCCGTGGCCGAAGAGCAGCATGTTGCCCTCGGCGACGCCGTCCTTGACCTCGTTGTCGTAGACCTCGCGGTGCAGCTCGTCGGGCACGAGGATCATCACGAGGTCGCCGCGGCTGGCGGCGTCCGCGACGGGCAGCACCTCGAGCCCGTGCTCCTTGGCCTTGGCCGCGGAGGCCGAGCCCTCGCGCAGGCCGACGACGACCGTCACGCCCGAGTCCTTGAGGTTCAGCGCGTGCGCATGGCCCTGGGAGCCGTAGCCGATGATGGCGACGGTCTTGCCGTCGAGGAGGGTGAGGTCAGCGTCGTCGTCGTAGTACATGGCGCGCAATCCTAGTGCGGACGCACGCGTGCAGCCGGGGGGGCTATCCCCCGGTGATGCCCTCGCCGCAGCGCGCCGGCACGATCTGTGCGACCGGGCACGGCCGGCCGAGGTGGAAGCCCTGCGCGAAGTCGACGCCGTACTCGCGCAGCAACTGCACCGTCGCGTCGTCGCCGACGTACTCGGCGATCGTCTGCTTGCCCAGCCCGCGCGCGATCGTGACGAGCGACTGCACGACGAGCTGGTTCGTCGTGCTCTCCGTCAGGCTCGTGACGAACTCGCCGTCGATCTTCAGGTAGTCGAACGGCAGGTGCTTGAGGTAGTAGAAGGAGGCGAATCCGGCGCCGAAGTCATCCAGCGCGAAGCCGCAGCCGAGCTCGCCGAGGCGGGTCGCGAATTGCCTGGCACGGTCGAGGTTGACGATCGCCGCGGTCTCGGTGACCTCGAAGATCAGCCGCCGCGGATCGACGTTGTGCGCCGCCAACTGGCGGGCGATCTGCGCCGGCAGGGCGGTCTGGCCGAGCGACTTCGCCGACAGGTTGACCTCGAAGCACACGTCGTTGCCCGCGCGCTCGTGCTCGCCGAGCAGCTCGATCGCCCGGTTGACGACCCAGCGGTCGATGTCCTGGACGAGGTCGAAGCGCTCGGCGACGGGCAGGAAGGCGCCCGGCGGGACGATGTCGCCGTCGCGGCTCACCATCCGCACGAGCAGCTCGTGGCGCGCGCTGCCGCCCTGCAGCGGCACGATCGGCTGGGCATACAGCGTGAAGCGGTCCTCGGCGAGCGCGGCGCGGATCTCCTCGGCCCAGGTCATCCGCGCCTGCAGCGAGAGCTGGCGGCTGGAGTCGGCGTCGTAGAGGCAGGCCTGGTCGCGGCCGGCCTCCTTGGCGTCGTACATCGCGATGTCGGCCTCGACGAGCAGCTCCTCGCTCGCCGGCCCGTGCGAGTCGGGCGGGAAGAGGGCGATGCCGATGCTCGCAGTCGTGCGCCGCGATCCCTTCGCCGTGCTGACGATCGCCTCGCTGCGGATCGCGCCGAGCAGGTCGCCGGCGACACGGCGCGCCTGGCGCTCGTCGACGTGCGGCAGGATGACCGCGAACTCGTCGCCGCCGAGGCGCGCGACGATGTCGGTCGCGCGCAGCCGGCTGCGCAACAGCTCGCCGACGCAGACGATCATCTCGTCGCCGGCGCTGTGGCCGAGCGTGTCGTTGATGTACTTGAAGTTGTCGAGGTCCAGCGCGAGCACCGCCCCGCCGGTGCGGTAGCGCTGCGCCGACGCGAGCTCGCGCTCGAGCTCCTCGTCGAAGCGGCGGCGGTTGAAGAGCCCCGTGATCGGATCGTGGTCGGCCAGGTGCTGCAGCTGGCCTTCGAAGCGGCGGCGCTCGGTGACGTCTTGAAGCTGGGAGATGCGGTACAGCGGCTCGCCCTCGGCGTCGCGCACGACCGAGGTGCTGAAGGAGATCCAGACAACGTCGCCGCCGGCGCCGATCAGGCGGCCCTCGCTGTGGACGGTCTCGATCTCACCCGCGACGAGCCGGCGGATGCGATCGCGCGCATCGGCGACGTCGTCGGGGTGGGTGATGTCGGCGATCTTCATCCCGAGCAGGTCGTCGCGCTCGCTGCGCAGGAACGCGCACAGCGCGTCGTTGACCTCCAAAAAGCGCCCGTCGTCGTCGCCGCCGACGCCGATCAGCGCCATTCCGGTGCCGGCGTCGGCGAACGCGCGGTGGAAGCGCTCCTCGGCCTCGCGCAGATCGGCCTCGGCGGCGGTGCGCTCGACGAACTGCGCGACGCGCTCGCACAGGCGCGACATCATCTCGCCCAGCCCGTCGCCGAGGTGCAGGCCGGCGGCCGCGTAGAACTCGATCACCGCGACCGTTTGACCGCGCGAGCGCAGCGGCGCCGCCAGCCCCGCGCGCAGTCCGGCCTGCGCGGCGTCGTCGCGCCGCGGACAGTTCGCGTCGGCGCCGATGGCGGGCAGCAGCTGCGCTTCGCCGGACTCCCAGACGCGGCCGGGCAGCCCCTCGCCGAGCCGCAGCGAGGTGGACATCGTCGCCTGCTCGAACGAATCGGCGCCGGTCGTCGCGGGCGCCTGCCAGTACTGGGCGCAGCGGATCGCCGCGCCGCCGTCGTCGACCTCCCACCAGCCGCCGGCGGCCCAGCCCATGCCGGCTCCGAACGCCTCGAGCACGCGCGGACGGGCCTCCTCGAGCGTGCGCGCCTCGAGCAGCACCCGCGACACCGCGTGCTCGGTCGCGAGATAGCGCTCGGCGCGCAGGCGCTCGCTGATGTCGTGCATGAAGGTGATGAGGGTCCTGCCGTCCTCCGCGGGCAGCGGCGCGATCGTCAGCTCGACGGCGATCTCGTGGCCGTCGCGGTGCAGCGCTTCGCGCTGCAGGCGCTCGGCGCGCGGCGCGTCACCGCCGGCGACATAGCGCTCGAGCGCGGCGCGGTGACGCGCGCGGTTGCGGTGCGGGACGACGAGCTCTCCGAGGCGACGGCCCAGCGCCTGCTCCCGCGTCCAGCCCAGGAGGGCCTGCGCCTGGGCGTTGTAGTCGATGATCACGTCCCGCTCGTCGGTCGCGATGAACGCGTCGCTGGCGGCGTCCACGATCAGGCGGGCGCGCTCCTCGCTCGCGCGCAGCGCGAGATCGGCGCGGCGGCTCTCGGTCACGTCCCGGCAGATGCCGACCATCCGCAGCGGCTGCCCGGCGGCGTCGCGATGGACCTGGCCGCGGCTGGCGAGCGTGCGGACCGTGCCGTCGGGACGCACGATGCGCTCGTCGAAGCGAAACGCGCCGCCCTCGGCGAGCGCCGCGGCGACCTCGGCCGCGACGCGCTCGCGGTCGTCACGGTGGACGCGCTCGAGGTAGCCGCCCAACGTCGCCTCGTGCCCGGCGGGATCGACGCCGTAGATGCGGTACAGCTGCTCCGACCAGCTGACGGTGTCGGACGGCACGTCCCATTCCCAGCTGCCGATCCGCGCGATCTCGTGCGCCTCGACGAGCCGCGTCTGAATCCGGCCGATCGCGGCGGTGCGCTCCGCGACCTTCGCTTCGAGCACGGCGCCGGCCTCGAGCAGGGCAGCCTGGGCGCGGCTGCGCTCGGCGGTGACGGCGGCCAGCAGCAGCCCGATCACCGCCCCGGTCGCGACGAACGTCTGCGCGACGAGCAGGTTGACGTCGGGCGTGCCGTGCGCGAACGGACCGGCGCCGGCGGCGGTGGCGGCGACGGCGATCCCCGCGATGACGGCGCTCACCGCGACCGCGCCGACCTGGCCGAAGCGCAGCGCGGCCCAGATCACAAGCGGCAGCACGACGTAGGCGAGCGGCGCGCTGTCGGAGAAGACGAGTGCGCTGAGCGCGACCGTCACGACGGCGAGCGTGACGGCCTCGAGCGCGCGCCCGCGCGGCAGCCGCAGCGACGCCGGGCGCAGCTGGGCGAGCACGAGCAGCAGCGGCGCGACGAGCAGGTCGCCGCCCATGTCGCCCAGCCACCACGTCCGCAGCGCGCCGCCGACGTCGCCGCTGTCGAGTTCGCCGCCGAGCCGCAGCGCGCCGATGCCGACGCCGGCGCTGACGAGCGTGCTGAGGGCGGCGGCGAGCACGACGAGCGCGAGCACGTCGCGGACGCGCTCGAGCGCGGGCCGGAAGCGCACGGCGCGCAGCAGGTAGGCACCGACGACCGCCTCCAGCGTGTTGCCGGCCGTGATCGCGAGCAGGATCGCGACGGGGAGCCCGGTCCAGGCGTTGGCGAGCAGCGCGCCGATCGCGATGCCGGGCCACAGCCGCGCCCCGCCGAGCACGAGCGCCGCCAGCGCGATCCCGGTCGGCGCCCAGATCGCCGTGACGCTCGAGTTCTCGAAGGCGAGCGCGAGGCCGGCCCGCGCGGTCGCGACGTAGACGAGCGCGACGAGCGCGAGCTTCGCCACGTACGTCTGCCGAGCCGACCACGCCATGAGGTGCCTATCGGTCCGCGAGCGCCTGTCCTTGATCCGGGCGGTGCGTGGTTTGCCGCAATCCTCGGCGAGACGCCGGCGGCGAGCGCCCGATCAGGCGCCGGCGGTGGCGACGTGCGTGCGTCCGGGCAGCGTGACCGTCCCGTCGCCGGCGACGTACCGCGCGAGGCGGGCGTCGACGGCGTCGCGCAGGTCGTCGCGCTGGGCGGGCGTCAGCGCGCCGACGGCGCGGGCCAGGCTCGTCGAGATGTCCAGCTGCGTGTCCCACCAGTCGTCGAGGCCCGCGAACGCGAACGCAATCGTGACCTGCTCGACGACGATGTCGGTGAAGCCTGCCTCCTGCAGGAGCCGCTCGATCCGTGCGCCGTCGCGGAAGGCGAACATGTTCGGCTCGTCGAGGTCGGGCTCGTCGATCGCGCCCATCCCTACGAGCTCGGCGGTCGGCGCCGACGCCCACGGGTTGTCCGCCGGATCCGTCCAGGCCGAGAGCGCGACGCGGCCGCCGGGGCGCAGCACGCGGCGCGTCTCGCCCAGCGCGGTCGCCGGGTCGGTCAGCAGCATGTAGCCCCAGCGCGCGATCACCCCGTCGAGGCTCGCCGTCGGGAGGTCGATCCACTCGGCGTCGATGCGACGAAACTCGACGTTGTCGACGTCCAGCTGGGCCGCGCGCGCGCGTGCCTGCTCGATCATCTCCTCGACGGCGTCAGAGCTGATCAGCGTGCCGCCGGGCGCGATCAGCTCCGCCGCGAGAAAGCCGGTGTCGCCCGGTCCCGCGGCGAGCTCGAGCACGCGGTGACCCGGTTGCGGCGCGATCGCGTCGACGAGCCACTGCGACACGGGCTCGGCGGCGGCCTGGAGGACGGCGCGGTGCGCCCCCCAGGCAGCGGCCGCACCAGCCCAGCGCTCCAGGCTCGTGCGGCGCTGCTCGTCCGGATCGGCGGGACCGCTCAACTCGTGCCGGCTCGTGCGCCGACTAGGTCAACGTGAACTTGACGACCCCGAGCTTCGTGCCGCCGGCGTTGCCCGACGCGCCCGAGTTGTCGGCACCGACGGCGGTGAGCTTGTACCTGCCCTTGCTGAGGTTCCTCTTGACGGTGTAGCTCCATTCACCGGTCTTGCTGTCCTTGACGAGCTTGGCGAGGAACAGGATCGGCTTGCTGCAACTGCGCCGCACGTTGCCCCGCTTGGGGTTGTAGAAGATGCAGCGCTTGGACCTCGCCGCGCTCGACTTGGCCTTCGTCTTGGACTTCGACTTCGACTTGGACTTCGGCAGGTTCCCGGTCTTCTCGAGCGTGAGCGCGATCGTCGCGACGCCGTTGGCGTCCCTCGACAGACCGCCGAAGACGATCTTGCGACGCGTGCGCTTCGTCGTCGTCCTCTTCTTGCCCTTCACGGTCCTCGTCGTCTTCTTCGTGATGAAGCGCGAGATCGTCTGGTTGTTCTTCGGCTTCACGATCGCGATCGTCGGCGGCGTGCCGTCGAGCAACTGGAACGTGACGGTCACCGGCGCGCTCGCTGCGCCCTGGCGGTCGACGACGGTCAGCTGCGCCGCCGCCGCGCCCTCCTTGTCAAAGGTGTGGGCCACGGACGGCCCCGTCGTCGTCGTGCCCGTGCCGTCGCTGAAGAGCCACTGGTACTGGACGATGCCGCCACCGTAGGCGGCTTCGCGGTCCGCGGACCCGGTGCCGTCGAAGACGACCTGCTGGCCGGCCCGCGGCGCTTTGTTGGCGACGGCGATCTTCGCAACCGGCGGCGCGTTGACGAACTCGTCGCCACCGAGGTCGGTCGGCGGCGCCGAGCGGTCGTCACCGTCGATGTCGGTCGCCGACTCGCCGCCGACGACGCTGCCCTGACCGATCGCCGGCGAGCCCGGCCGCAGGCGGTAGTTGCCGCCGGCCGCGTCAGCGAAGATCGCGGCCTTGTCGCCCGACACGAGCGTCTGGGCATCGACGCTCAGCGTCGCCGTGTTCGCGGCGATGCCGAGCAGGCCGGGCTGGTTCTTGACGACGTTGGGGAACGCGATCGAGTCGGTCAGCGTCGCCGCGATGCTGCCACCGCTGGTCAGGCCGGCGACGCCCTGGCTGGAGTCCACGACGATCCCGTTCGTCGAGCCTGCCGCCGTCACGTGACGCATGATCAGCGTGATCGCGCCCGCCGACGTGAGCCCCGCCGCCTTGCTGAACGCACCGATGCCGTGCGCACCCCCGGACGTCAGCGTCGACTCGACGAGCAGCTGCTTGGCCGCGCCGGGGCCGGACTGCACGCGAATCGCGCTCGCCTGCGCGCCGCCGGTCGCGACCACGGTGCGCAGGATCTTGTTCGCGGTTCCGTCCGCGATGTGGATGCCGTCGTCGTTGGCGCTGATGACGACGCCGTCGCTGAGCTCCAGGCCCGAGGCGCCGGTGACGAGCACGCCGGTGCCCGTCGCGGCCGTCTGGACGACGGCGACCTTCGACATCTTCGAGACACCGCCGGACGCGCCCGAGAACTGCACGGTCGAGTTGACGAGCACCCCCGGGACACCGTTGATCGTCACGCCACCGACGGCGAAGTTGCCGCCGACGTAGATCCCCGGCGTGAGGTTGAAGACGTCGCCGGCGGCCGCCGCGGCAGCGGCCGAGTCGAGGCCGCCGCAGGTCGTGTCGGCGCCGCCGCAGCCGCCGCCGCCCGGGGAGACCGTGTAGGTCGCGGCTCCCGCCGCGGCGGGAGCGGTGAGCAACGCCACCGCGGCGATGGCGATGGACAACGTTCGACGACGGCGGCCCGGGCGTGACATTCATTCCTCCAAAGATCGGCGCAACAACTTCCCTGAGGCCGTCCTCGGCAACTGGGGAGAAAATCTGTAGACCCTGGGCATCTTGTATCCCGCGAGTCGGATACGACAATAACCCCGCAGCTCCTCTTCCGTTGCGGTTTGTCCCGCGCGCAGGACGATCGTCGCGACGACGCGCTCGCCCCACTCGGGATCCGGGGCACCGTGCACGGCGGCCTCGGCGACCGCCGGATGGCTCTCGAGCACCGCCTCGACCTCGGCCGGCGCGACGTTCTCGCCGCCCGTGATGATCGTGTCGCCCGCGCGCCCGGTGACGATCAGCCTGCCGCCGTCGAGCGCGCCCTCGTCGCCGGTGTGCAGCCAGCCGTCGGCGGCGAGCGCCGCGGGCGCCACGGTCGGCCCGGCGACGAGGATCTCGCGTGCGTGCCCGATCCGCACGCGCGTGCAGAACAGCGGCGGGCCGCCGGTCGTGACCTGCGAGCAGGCCTCTGTCAGCCCGTAGGTGCTGACGGTCCGAACGCCCGCCGCGGCCGCGCGCGCGAGCAGCGCCGGCGCGATCGGCGCGCCTCCGACGAGCGCGGCGCGCAGCTTGGGCGGGTGGCGCAGGCCGGCGTCGAGCAGGCGCGCGAGCGTCGTCGGCACGACGGAGACGAGCGTCGCACGCGTGGCGATCTCGTCGGCGGCGGCGTCGGCGTCGAAGCGCTCGTGCAGCACGACGCTCGTGGCGTAGATCGCGCTGCGAACGAGGATCGAGAGTCCGCCGACGTGCGACAGCGGCAGCGTGCACAGCCAGGCGTCGTCGCGCGCGACGCCGAGCGCGACGGCCGAGCCGAGCGCGCTCCACAGCCAGTTGCCGTAGGTCAGCTCGACGGGCCGCGGCCCGCTCGTCGTGCCCGAGGTGTGTACGACGAGTGCCGTCGCAGCGAGGTCGTGCGTGCCGGAGATCGGGGCGCCCGCGTCGAGCATCCCCTCCAGCGGCTCGCCGATCAGCGCCGTGCAGCCCGCCGTTCGCAGGCGGCGCTCGGCGGGCTTGAGGCGCAGGTCGACCGGCACCGCGGGCGCACCGAGCAGCAGGCAGCCGTGCAGCGTCTCGGCGAAGGCGCGCCGCGCGGGCAGCGCGATCCCGACGCGGTCGCCGGGCCTGACGCCGAGCGCGCTCAACCGCTGCGCGGCGGCCGTCGCCGCCGCGAGCAGCTCGCCGTAGCGCAGCACGCCGTCCTCGGCGCGCAGCGCGATCGCATCCGGGCGCGTGCGGGCGGCGCGATGCAGCCAGGACTCGACGAGCATCCACGGAAAGTAGCCTGCACGGATGGCGATCGAGTGGACCCGGGGCGACGACGACTACACCGACATCCGCTACGAGTGCAGCGGCGACGGGATCGCGAAGATCACGATCGACCGCCCCGAGGTCCGCAACGCCTTCCGGCCGCAGACGATCGTCGAGATCTCGTCGGCGCTGAACCGCGCCCGCGAGGACACCTCGATCGGCGTGATCGTGCTCACCGGCGAGGGTGAGCTCGCCTTCTGCTCGGGCGGCGACCAGAACGTCCGCGGCGACACGGGCTACCTCAGCGATCCCGCCAACCCCGCTGCGGTCGGCCGCTTCCACGTCACCGACCTGCACGTTCAGATCCGCCGCCTGCCCAAGCCGGTCGTCGCGATGATCGCCGGCTATGCGATCGGCGGCGGCCACGTGCTGCACCTCGTCTGCGACCTCTCGATCGCCGCCGACAACGCGCGTTTCGGGCAGGTCGGCCCGCGCGTCGGCTCCTTCGACGGCGGCTTCGGCGCCGGGCTGCTGGCCTCGCTCGTCGGACCCAAGCGGGCCAAGGAGATGTGGTTTCTGTGCCGCCAGTACGACGCCGACGAGGCGCTCGCGATGGGGCTCGTCAACACCGTCGTGCCGCTCGCGTCGCTGGAGCAGGAGACGGTGGCATGGTGTCGCGAGATGCTCGCGATGTCGCCCTTCGCGCTGCGCCTCGTGAAGGCGTCCTTCAACGCGACCGAGGACGGCTTCAGCGGCATCCAGCAGCTCGCCCACGACGCGAACCTCCTCTTCTACGAGAACCAAGAGGCGCAGGAGGGGCGCGACGCGTACCGTGAGAAGCGCACGCCGGACTTCTCCCGCTTCCCGAAGCGTCCGTAGGACCTGATCGCCATGGCGACCGCCGTCTCCCCTCCCAGCGGGCTGCGCATCTGGCTCATGGCCGCGCGCATCCGCACGCTGCCGGCCGCCGTCGCCCCGGTCCTCGTCGGCACGGCGGTCGCGATCGAGCGCGGCGTCTTCCGTCCCGGCCCGTTCATCGCCGCACTGCTGGGCTCGATCTTCATCCAGATCGGGACGAACCTCGCCAACGACTACTCCGACGCGCGCCGCGGCGCCGACGCCGACGACCGCGTCGGTCCGGTGCGCGTGACCGCGGGCGGGCTCGTCCCGCCGCGTCAGGTCCTGATCGCGACGTACGTCACCTTCGGGCTGGCCGTCGTCTGCGGCCTGTACCTCGTCGTGTTCGCCGGGATCGAGCTGCTGATCGTCGGCGTCGCCTCGATCGCCGCGGGTGTGCTCTACACCGGCGGGCCCAAGCCCTACGGCTACGAGGGCCTCGGCGAGATCTTCGTCTTCGGATTCTTCGGCGTCGTCGCCGTGACCGGCTCGACGTTCGCGCAGCTGCAGTCCTGGCCATGGGTCGCGTTCGTGCTGTCGGTCCCCGTCGGGCTGCTCGCGGCGGCGATCCTCGTCGTCAACAACGTGCGCGACATGGACTCCGACAAGCGCGCCGGCAAGCGCACGCTCGCGGTCCGGCTCGGGCGCGAGCGCGGCCGGATGATCTACGCGCTCATGGTCTACGGCGCCTACGTCGTCGCGCCGCTGCCGTGGCTGCTCGGCGAGCTGTCGCCCTGGCTGCTGGCGCCCTGGCTGACGCTGCCGCTGGCGATCAGGCTCGTGCGGACCGTGCGCGAGCACTCCGACGGCCCGACGCTGAACGAGATCCTCGCGCGGACCGGGCTGCTGCAGCTCGCCTTCTGCCTGCTGCTCAGCGCGGGCGTGCTGGCGAGCTAGTGCGGGTGACGATCGAGCACCGCACGCTGCGGCTGCGCGCGCCGCTGCAGACGTCCTATGGCGATCTCGCCGAGCGCGAGCTGCTGGAGCTGACGATCGAGGGCGCCGACGGGGTCGTCGGGCGCGGCGAGGCGGCGCCGCTGGAGCCCTACGACGGCGTCTCGACGGCGCGCGCGCGAGCCGCGCTCGACGCCTACCGCCCGCTGCTGGAGGGCGGCGACGCCCTCGCCGGCGGCGAGCTGCTCGACGCCTGCCGCGCCGTCGACGACCTGCCGCAGGCGCTCGCCGCCGTCGACATGGCGCTGTGGGACCGCGCCGGCCGGCGCGCCGGGCGGCCGGTCGCCGCGCTGCTCGCCGACGACGTCGATGACGTCGTGCGCGTGAACGCGACGATCGGCGCGCAGGACCGAGCCGGAGCCGCCGCGAGCGCCGGCGCCGCCCGCAGGGCGGGGTTTGGCTGCGTGAAGCTCAAGGTCGGCGTCGGCGACGACGCCGGCCGCGTGGCGGCCGTGCGCGCGGCGCTCGGCCCCGCCGTCGACCTGCGCCTGGACGCCAACGGGGCGTGGAGCGTCGAGGAGGCGGTCGCGGCGATCGAAACGCTCGCGCCGGCGGGCCTGGAGCTCGTCGAGGAGCCCGTCCACGGGCTGCGTGCGCTGGCGGCGGTGCGCGCGCGCGTGGCCGTGCGGATCGCGATGGACGAGAGCGCCGCCGAGCCGGGCGCGCTCGCGTCGGGCGCCGCCGACGCGGTCTGCCTGAAGCTCGCGCGCTGCGGCGGCATCTCGGGCCTGCTCGCCTGCGCCGCGCTCGTGCGGGCGGCGGGCGCCGAGCCCTACGTCGCCTCGACGTTCGACGGCCCGCTCGGGATCGCGGCGGCGCTGCACGCCGCGGCGGCGCTGCGCATCCAGGCGGCCTGCGGCCTCGCGACGCTCGACCTCTTCGAGGACGTCGACGCCGCGCTCGGGCTCGTCGTGCGCGACGGAGCCATCGCCGTGCCGCTCAGACCGGGGCTGCTGTGACGTCGCTCGCCCTGCGGATCGCACACGCCGCCCTGCGGCGGCCGTCCACGCGCCATCGCTACGGCGAGCATCCGCGCCAGGTCGCCGACCTGCACCATCCGCGCGGACCGGGCCCGTTCCCCGTCGTCGTCGTGCTGCACGGCGGTTACTGGCAGCCGCCGTACACGAAGCTCATCATGCGCCCGCTGTGCGTCGACCTCGTGCGCCGCGGCTACGCGGCGTTCAACGTCGAGTACCGGCGCCTGGGCCGCGAGGGCGGCGGCTGGCCGCAGACCTTCGACGACGTCGCCAACGCGATCGATCACCTCGCCGACCCCGGGCTGCGCGACGCGGGCCTGGACCTCGACCGCGTCGAGCTGCTCGGACACTCGGCCGGCGGGCAGCTCGCGCTGTGGGCCGCGGGCCGGCCGGAGTTGCCGGCCGGCGCGCCCGGCGCGGCGCCGCGCGTCGCGGCGACCCGCGTGCTCGCGCTGGCGGCGGTCTGCGATCTGGAGGGGGCCGGCCGACCGGCGCGCGCGCTGCTCGGCGGCGGGCCGTCGGAGGTCCCCGAGCGCTGGCGCCAGGCCGACCCGATGCGCCGCATCCCGCTCGGCGTTCCCGTCCGGCTCGTGCACGCGGTCGGCGACGAGACCGTCTCGGTGCGGCGCTCGCGCGAGTACCTCGCGGCGGCGACGGCGGCCGGCGCCGACGTGCTGCTGCGCGAGGCGCCGGGCGGACACCGCGACCCGATCGACCCCGCGACGCGGGCCTGGAAGGCTGCCGCGGAGCTGCTCGAGGACTGACCGCAGGCGCTTGCACGCGGGCGATCGCGTGGCGCTGTCGCGTGCCCGCAGATCGGTCCCGTCTGCGCCGCGGTCGGCGCTGTCACCGACGGCGTGATCGCGGCGCGTCGTCAGCGCGGCAGCTTGGCCCGCAGCCGCAGCACGCGCCGGGCCGCGGCGCGCAGAGCGTCCTTGCCGACCTCGCCGCGCCGCGCCGCCGCGAGCAGGCCCTCCGCGGCCCTCGCCGACGACGCGTAGCTCGACGAGAACAGCGGCAGGTCGATCCCGGCGCGTACCGCCCGTACCGCGCGCTCGCCGTTGGAACCGTACGCCGCGACGGCGGGCGTGCCGAGGTCGTCGGTGATGCTCACGCCCGTGAAGCCGAGCCGCTCGCGCAGCTCGCCGGTCACCCAGCGCCGCGAGAACGCCGCCGGCAGCTCGTCGACCGCCGGGTAGACGGCGGTCGACAGCATCACCGCGTCGACGCCGTCGCGCACGAGCCGGGCGAACGGCGGCTCGTCGACGGCGCGCAGTTGGGCGAGCGGCGCCGCGATCCGCGCGGGCGCGTCGTCGGTGTTGACCGAGGCCGCGCCGAAGCCGGGATAGTGCTTGGCGGTCGCGCGCACGTCGCCCGCGTGCAGGCCGCTCGTGAACGCCGACGCGAGCCGCGCCACGCGATCGGCCGAGCGCGCGTAGATACGTCGCTCGCCCTCGAGCGCGGCGCCGGCGCGCGCGACGTCGGCGACCGGCGCGAGGTTCATGTTGACCCCGGCGGCGCGCAGGGTCCGCGCCGCGCCGAGGCCGTCGGCGCGCGCCTGCGCCGTGCTCGTCACCTGCGCGGCGGCACGCTGCGGCGCGCCGGGGATCCTGCGCACCGGCCCGCCCTCCTGATCGGCCATCACGATCAGCGGCGCGCGCAGGCCGCGCGGGCGCGGGATCGCCTGCAGGCTGCTCATCGTCGCGCGCAGCTGCCCGGCGGAGCGCACGTTGCGGGCGAAGATGATCACGCCGGCGGCCTCGCCGCGGGCGATCCGGCGGCGCAGCGCGGCGGGCGGCGCGAGGCCGTCGTAGGCGAAGATCATGTGCTGGCCGACGGCCTGGCGCAACGTCAGCGCGGGGGCCGCGCGGGGCGTCGGCGCGCGCGCCTGCGGCGGCTGCTCGGCGGAGTACAGCGACAGGATCGCGACGGCGAAATGGCTCAGCACGCACCATAGGGGTACAGCACATGAGCGCCGCGCGCGTAGCCCCCCTCCCACTCCTGCTCGTCGCGCTGCTCACGGCGGCGCCGGCCGCCGCCCGCGCGGCGGCTGCGGTGACGTGCCCGCCGCGGCCGCTCGCGCGCTGCTTCACCGTCACCGTCCCGCTCGATCGCAGCGGCGCAGTGCCCGGTCAGGTGCGCATCCGCGCGGCGCGGGTGCGCGCGCGGCGGGCGCTGCGTCCGCCGCTGATCGGGCTGACGGGGGGACCGGGGCAGGCCGGCGTCCTGTTCGCCGAGACGTACTCGATCCTGCTGCCGGCGGCGGGGCGCGACCTCGTCGTCTTCGACCAGCGCGGCACCGGCGCGTCCGCCCTGCTGCGCTGCCGCAACCTCGAGCGGCGCGCCGTGACCGGCACGGCACGCCGCGTCGGCGCCTGCGGGCGCAGCCTCGGCGCGCGGCGCTCGTTCTTCACGAGCGCGGACTCCGCCGAGGACCTCGAGGCGCTGCGCGTTCGCCTCGGCGCGCCGCGGATCGCGCTCTACGCGGTCTCCTACGGGTCGCGCGTCGCGGTCGACTACGCGCGCCGGCACCCCGACCG
Source organism: uncultured Solirubrobacteraceae bacterium (assembly GCA_963756465.1). GTDB lineage: Bacteria > Actinomycetota > Thermoleophilia > Solirubrobacterales > Solirubrobacteraceae > CADCVQ01. Next base: position 1,326,520 of record CAVWNK010000003.1, on the reverse strand, counting down.
CGTCGAGCGGATGGTGCTCGACTCGCCCGTCGGCCTCGACGCGCCCGATCCGCTCGCGCGGGAGACCCTCGCCGCCGTCCCGCGCGTGCTGCGCGCCGCCTGCCGCGGCGGGGCCTGCGGCGCCGCCGGCGCGCGGGCTGTCGCCGACGTCGCGGCGCTGCGCGCGCGGCTGCGACGCAGGCCGATCCGCCGCGTCGTGCGCGGCGCGGCCGTGCGCGTCGACGCCGACGACCTGCTGACGATGCTGATCAGCGCCGACACCGAGCCCGACCTCATGCGCGCGATCCCGGCCGCCGTGCGCGCCGCGCTCGGCGGCCGCGCCGCCCCGCTCGTGCGCCTGCGGCGCGAGCTGCTCGGCGCCCTCGACGAGGGTGGCGTGAGCGCCTTCAGCCCGGCGCTGTTCGCGACCACCACCTGCGAGGAGTCGCCGCCCGCGTGGGACCTCGCGGCCGGTGCGGCGGCGCGGCGCAGCCAGGCGCGCGCGGCCGCCGCGGCGACGCCGCTCGCGGCGCTGTACCCGTTCGACCGCGCCGCGGCGCTGGCGGCGGGGCTGCTGCCGTTGTGCGCCGACTGGCCGGCGCCGACGCGGCCGGTCCCGGCGCCGACGCCGCTGCCCGCGGGCGTACCCGCGCTCGTGCTGTCGGGCGAGCTCGATCTGCGCACGCCGCTGGAGAAGGCGCGCGAGCTCGCCCGCGCGCTGCCCGGCGGGCGGTTGCTCGTCGAGCGCGGTGCCGGACACGGCGTGATCGGCGCTGGGACCGGAGGCTGCGCCGACGCGGCGGTGCGGGCCTTCCTCGAAGGCCGGCCGCGGCCGCGCTGCGACGGCGGCGCGGCCGCGCTCTCGATCTCCTCGCCGCGCGCCGTCGCGGGTCGCCGATCGAGCCCGTGACGCGGGGCCGTCAGCCGGCGTCGATCGCGGCGGCGACGGCCGCCGGCGCCTCGAGCGCAAGCGCGTGGCCGGCAGCGGGCACGACCGTCAGTGCGGCGTTGCGCAGGCCCCCGACGAGCCGCTCGCCGAGCGCCACGTACGTCGCGTCGAGCTCGCCGGCGAGGACGCTGACCGGCAGCTCGCCGAGCTCGCCGAGGCGGTCCCACAGCGGCTCCATCACGCCGGTCCCGATCCCGCGCAGCGCGGCGGCGACGTGGACGGGCTCGTTGCGCAGCCGGTCGGCACGCGCCGCGCGCGCGACCTGCGGCGGCTGGCCGGCGAACAGCGGCTGCGCACCCCAGCGGTCGGCGACCTCGGTCATCAGCCGGCCGCCGGCGTCGATCCAGGCCGCGAGCTGCTCGTCGGCCGCGCGCCGCCGCCCGCGTTCGGCGTCGTCCGCGATCCCGGCCGTCGCGGAGACGAGCACGAGCCGGCTGATGCGCGCGGGATCGGCGAGCGCGACCTGCAGCGCCAGGCGACCGCCCTGCGAGTAGCCCGCGAGGGCGAAGCGCTCGCCGCCCAGGCGCGCCACGTCGGCGATGCAGGCGGCGGCGTCGATCGGTCGTCGCGTCGCCGCCGCGCCGTGCCCGCGGATGTCCGGGGCGAGCGGGCGGTAGCGTTCGCGCCCGAGGTGGCGCACCACCTCGTCCCAGCCGCGCCCGGTCTGCATGAAGCCGTGTAGGAGGATCAGCGGCTCGGGCACGCCCGCCATCATGCCCGCCCCCGCCGACACCCACCTGCTCCTGCGCGCCTTCGCCGACGAGCTGACGCGCTGCGGCGTGCGCGAAACGTGCACCTCACCGGGCTCGCGATCGTCGCCGCTCGTGCTCGCGCTCGTGCGCGAACAGCGCCTGCGCTGCTTCTCGCACATCGACGAGCGCTGCGCGGGCTTCTTCGCGCTCGGCGCCGCCAAGCGCAGCGGCCGGCCGGTGGCCGTGACGTGCACGTCGGGGACCGCGGTCGCGAACCTCGCGCCCGCCGTGATCGAGGCCTACCAGGCGCGCGTGCCGCTCGTCGTGCTGACCGCCGACCGGCCGGCGGAGCTGCGCGAGATCGGCGCCGGCCAGACGATCGACCAGATCGAGATCTTCGGCAGCGCGGCGAAGTGGTTCTTCGAGGTCGGCACGCACGAGGCGACGGCGGAGCGGTCGCGCTGGATGCGCGCGCTCGCCTGCCGCGCGGTCTGGACGGCGCTGGAGGGACGGCCCGGCCCCGTGCACCTGAACTTCGCGCTGCGTGAGCCGCTCGTCGCTCCCGCCGAGCTTGCTGCCGACCCGCAGCCGGGCCGCGACGGCGGCCGGCCCTGGGTGCTGCGCTCGACGCCGGGAGAGCACGCCGAGGCCGCCGGCCGCGCGCTGGCGGTCGTCGCGCGCGACGCGCACCGCCCGGTCGTCGTCGCCGGACGAGACGAGCCCGGGCTGGAGGCGGTCGCGGTCGCCTGCGCCCGTCTCGGCTGGCCGCTGCTCGCCGACCCGCTCAGCGGGGCGCGGCGCGGCGCCGCGGCGATCGCCCACTACGACGCGCTGCTGCGCGTCGACGCGTTCGTGGCGGCGCGACGCCCGGACCTCGTCCTGCGCTGCGGCGACCTGCCGACCTCCAAGCCGCTGCGGGCGTGGCTCGACGGGCTCGGCGAGGACGTCACGCAGCTGGGCTTCGACCCGCATGCGGCGTGGCAGGACCCGGGCGCGTCGCTGCAGGTCGTGCTCGCCGCCGGAGCGGGCCCGACCCTGACCGGCGCCGCGGCGCGCACGCCGTCCGCCGATCCAGTCTGGTTGCGCGGCTGGCGCGACGCCGACGCCGCTGCCGCCGCCGCGATCGACGCCGTGCTCGGTGACGAAGCGCTGTCCGAGCCGCTGGCGGCGCGCGCTCTTGCGGCGGCGCTGGCGGCCGATGCGACGCTGTTCGTCGCCTCCTCGATGCCGGTCCGCGACCTCGAGGCGTTCAGCGCCGTGCGCGACGACGGGCCGCGCGTGCTCTGCAACCGCGGCGCGAACGGAATCGACGGCACGGTCTCGAGCGCGTTCGGGGCGGCGGCGGTCGCCACTGGACCGGTCGTGCTGCTGATCGGCGACGTCGCACTCGCGCACGACGTCGGCGGGCTGCTCGCCGCCCGCCGGCTCGGCCTCGCGATCACGATCGTGCTGATCGACAACGACGGCGGCGGCATCTTCGAGTTCCTGCCGATCGCCGGCGCCGGCGACGTCTTCGAGCAGCACGTCGCGACCCCGCACGGGCTGGACTTCGCGCATGCCGCGGCGCTGTACGGCTGTGCGCTCGTCGACGTGTCCGACGCCGACGGTCTGCGAGCGGCGCTGTCGGACGCGCAGGCCGGTCACACGACGACGATCGTCCGGGTTCGCACCGGTCGCAGCGCGAACGTCGCGCTGCACCGCGAGCTTGCGGGCGCGGTGGCGGCGACGGTGGAGCCCTACCGGACGGAGCACTAGGACCGGCAAGCGCCAGCACGCGTCTACAGTCGCCTCAACGATGCACGACCGCTACCGCGCCGCCCTCCTGGACTGGCTCGCCTGCGCGCACCGCGGCGCGCGCGAGCCGGCGGCAATCGCGGCGCGCGCCGCCGGCGACGGGCTGCTCGAGCGCGTCGCGACGGCGGGCGCCGCCGGGCACGTGCTCGACTTCGACGACACGTACGCGCCCGGCCTCGCCCATCTCAGCGCGGCGACGGCCCCGGCGGCGGTCGTGCTGGGCTCGCACCTGAACGCCGACGTCGGCACGGTGCTCGACGCCTACGCCGCCGGCTTGGAGGCGATGGGCGCGCTCGCGCGCACGTGTCATCCGGCGCTCTACGACGGCGGCTGGCACCCGACCGCGGTCTGCGGGAGCGCGGGCGCGGCCGTCGTGGCGGCGCGGCTGCTGAGGCTCGATCGCGACGCCACCTCCACGGCGGTCGCGCTCGCGCTGCTACGCGCCGGCGGGCTGCGCGCCGCCTTCGGCGCTGACGGAAAGGCGCTGCAGGTCGGCCTCGCCGCCGCCGCGGGCGTGCAGGCGGCGCGTCTCGCCGCCGCCGGCGCGCGTGCGGACGCGGGCGCGATCGCGGGCGGGCGCGCGGGCTTCGCGCAGGCGTTCGGCGTCCCGACCTCGACCGCCACGATCGAAACGCTCGTCGACGCCGACGGAGCGATCGACGAGATCTGGATCAAGGCCTACCCGTGCTGCCTGCAGACCCACGGCGCGATCGACGCGGCGCTGCTCCTGCGCGCGCCACCGCCCGGCGGCGCGGCGGTGACCGTCACCGTTCACCCGATCTCGCGCCAAGCAGCGGCGTTCGACGACGTCAGCGACGGCCTCGAGGCGAAGTTCTCGATCCCCTACCTGACCGCGTACGCGCTGCTGTACGGCCCACCAGGCGTCGAAGACCTCGCGATCGTCGACGAGCCCGCGGCGCTGCTGGCGACGCGGATCACCGTCGATACCGATCCGGCGCTCGACCAGGACGAGGCGCTGCTCGCGATCGAGGGCCGACCCGCCGCGCGCGTTCGCCATCCGCGCGGCTGCCCCGCCAACCGGCTCGACGGCGCGGCCCTGCACGCGAAGATCCACGCGCTCGCCGGTACCGCGCTCGACGGCGCCCTCGACGATCCGCGCCGCGCCGTCAGCAGCTTGGAGGCGATCCTCGCGTGGCGGGCGCCGCTCCACGACCGGCCAGGGCAACGTTCACGCCCGCGCGCGTGACCGCCTGCTCACCGCCGCCCGTCCTGGACTTGAGGCATGACGCGGATCCACCGATCGTCGTGGTTGCGGGCTTAACTGACGACGGGCGGGCCCCGGAGGCCCGCCCGCCGATAGCACCGGCCGTCGGTGCTACGCCAAACCGCGCTTCTTCATCTGCGCACTTGTCGCTCCGCTCGACAGCAGCCCCACCACAAGCAGCGTCGTTCCGACGACGAGATGGTTGAAGTTGTTGAGGTCGCTGTAGCCGTTCGTCGACAGGATCGTGAGGTTCCGCTCGCCTGTCATGCCGATGACGAACGCCACGATGAGGAACAGGCCGGCGCCCATCGCGGCGCCCTCGGCGACCGCGGCGCTGCGCTGCAGGCCCATGATGATGAGGAACAGGCCCGCGCCGAGGTGGACGATGTTGTGGAACGGGTTTAGCCCGCCGCCGAGCAGCTCGTCGGGCCCGTCCTGCGTGAAGCCCTCGAATCCGGTGACGGCGAAGCCGATGACGCCGAGCACCACATACACCGCTCCAAGGATCGGGAGCATCACCTGCGCCAAGCTTCTCTGCTGCATTGTCTAGCTCTCCCCACTCGAATGACGTGACCTGCGCTCCCGCCCGAGACGGAACCGCCCCCATGGCCCTGCCTGCAGACCGTACGCGTTTCAGCGCGGTTGTCAACGCGCCAACCGCCACCCTACAGCGACCACCCGCTGCAAGCGTCGACGCGCCATGCTTGGCGCGTAGGCGCGCCATCCCGTGAGACTCAGCCCGCCAGCACCGGCAGCAGCGCGGCGAGCTTGACGTCGGTCTCGGCGAGCTCGGCGGCCGGGTCGGAGTCGCGCACGACGCCGACGCCCGCGTAGCAGCGCGCGAGCGTCCCGCGCAGCAGCGCGCAGCGCAGCGCGACGCAGAACTCGCCGTCCTCGTTGACGTCCGTCCAGCCGACGGGGCCCGCGTACCAGCCGCGGTCCAGTCCCTCCAGCGCCGGGATCAGCGGCTCGGCGACCTCGAACGGCTCGCCGCCGACGGCCGGCGTGGGATGCAGCAGCCCGGCCAGGCGCACCGCGCCGACGGGCCGCGCGAGCTGCGCCCGGATCGGCGTCGCCAGGTGCTGGATGTTCGCCATCTTCACGATCACCGGCTCCTCGGCGGCGGCGACCCAGACGCTGTGCGGGCGCAGCGCGCGCTCGATCCGGCGCGCGACGATCGCCTGCTCGGCGCGGTCCTTGGCGGACTGCAGCAGCTGCTCGCCGAGGTGGTCGTCGACGGACGGGTCGGCGCTGCGGCGCGTAGACCCCGCCAGCGCGAGCGTGCTCGCGCGCATCCCCTCGCGGCGGATCAGCAGCTCCGGGGAGGCCGCGAGGAAGGCCGCCTCGCCGCGCCCGACGCAGAAGCACAAGCAGGACGGAAAGCCCTCGCGCAGGACGCCGAAGATCGCGGCCGCGTCGTGTGCCGCCGGCGCGTGCACCTGTACCTCGCGGGCGAGGACGATCTTCTCCAGCGCGCCGGCGCGGATCCGCTCGACGCCGCGCGCGACGGCCTCCTCGTAATGCTCGGGCGGTGCGCTGCTCGCCACGACATAGCGCCCGACCGGGTCGGGATCGAGCAGCGCCAGCGGCGTGTTGCGCAGCTCGGCGAGGCGGGCGTCGACGTGTGCGAGCAGCTCCTGCGGCGTGTCGTCGGCGTGCGCGAGCAGCGCGACCGTGAGCGCCACCCCGTCGCCGCTGCGCGCGAGCGCGATCTGCGGGACGTGCAGCGACGCCGGCGCGAAGCCCGCCCAGTGCGGGCTCGCGCCGCCGTCCGGCGCGAAGGCGAAGCCTCCGACGGCGATCAGGCCGCCACCGCGGGCGTCGGCGGCGTCGCACAGCGCGTCCGCCGCCAGCGCGCGCCAGCGCGCCGCGACCGCGGCGAAGCGGTCGCCGCCGCGCCCCTCGATCGCGACGCAGACGCCCAGCGCCGCGACCGCGACGCCGTCGCGGTCGGGCTGCTCCATGCAGAACCACGGCTCGCCCGGCCGGCGCGAGGCGAACACGACCGCCGACGGATCGACGTCGTGTCCGACGGGCACCGTGACCGCGGCCAGCACGCCGCCGGCGCCACCGCGGCCGCGCCGCGCGCGCCGGACAGCCTGCTCGAGACGCTTGCGCAGGCGCTTGCGGCCGCCGTCGCCGAGCGCGAACGCGCCCGGCGACGGGGCGCCGCGGACCGTCGCCACTCCTACGTCTCCCCGCGACCCCGGCTGATCGCGATCTCGCCCGTGCGCATCATCTCGATCAGCCCGAACGGCCGCACCATGCGCTCGAAGGCCTCGATCTTGTCGGTCGTGCCGGTGATCTCGACGATCACCGAGCGGCGCGTGACGTCGACGACCTTGCCGCGGAAGATCTCCGAGATCTGCATGACCTCCGCGCGCTGCGCGCCCTCGACGGCGACCTTGAAGAGCGCGAGCTCGCGCGCGACCGTGTCGGCCGGCTCGAGGTCGCGGATCTTCAGGACGTTGATGAGCTTGTGCAGCTGCTTGGTCACCTGGTCGACCGAGTGCATCGCGCCGTCGAACGTCAGCGTGATGCGCGAGTACTGCTCGTCCTCGGTCGGCCCGACCGTCAGCGTGTCGATGTTGTAGCCGCGCCGTGCGAACAGCCCGGCGATCCTCGTCAGGACGCCGGCCTTGTTCTCGACGAGGATCGACAGGATGTGTTTGCGGCCGCTGTGCGCGTTCGCGGTCGCCTCGAGCTCGTCGAGGCTCAGCAGCTCCTTCGTTCCTGGTTCACCCATGATCGCCACCTCGCCTAGCCGACCATCTCGCGCGCGGCCTGACCGGGCGCGATCATCGGGTACGTGTTCTCCTCGCGGGTGACGCGCACGTCGCAGACGACCGGGCCCTCGGTCGCGAGCGCCGCCTTCATGTCGTCGACGAGCGTCGCCTTGTCGGTGAAGCGCATCCCGGTCGCGCCGTAGGCCTCGGCGAGCTTGACGAAGTCCGGGTAGGAGCCCATGTCGACGTGCGAGTAGCGCTTGTCCCAGAACAGCTCCTGCCACTGGCGGACCATGCCCAGGTAGCCGTTGTTCATGATGAACACCTTGACCGGGATCTTGTCCTCGGCGCAGGTCGCGAGCTCCTGGATGTTCATCTGGATCGACCCGTCGCCCGCGATCACGGCGACCGTCTGGTCCGGGCATCCGACCTGCGCGCCGAGCGCCGCCGGCAGCCCGAAGCCCATCGTCCCCAGGCCGCCGGAGTTGATCCACCGGCGCGGCTGTGAGAAGTGGTAGTACTGCGCCGCCCACATCTGGTGCTGACCGACGTCCGAGCAGATGATCGCGTCGCCGCCGGTCGCCTCGTAGAGCGCCTGGACCATGTACTGGGGCTTGATCTCGGCGTCGGTCGAGTCCGTGTAGGCGAGCGGGTGCTTCTCCTGCCAGCCGCGGATCTTCTGCCACCACTCGTCGGTGCGCGAGCGGTCGACATCGAGCGCCCGGTACTCCTTGACGAGCTTCGCCAGCACGTTCTTGCAATCGCCGACGATCGGGATGTGGGCCGGGATCGTCTTGGAGATCTCGGCCGGGTCGATGTCGATGTGGATGAACTTCGCGTGCGGAGCGAACTCCGACAGCTTGCCGGTGATGCGGTCGTCGAAGCGCGCGCCGACGCAGCAGATCAGGTCCGCCTCGTCCATCGCGTAATTGGCTGTCCGCGTGCCGTGCATGCCGAGCATCCCGATCCACTGGTCGTGCGGGGCCGGGAACGCGCCGAGCCCCATCAGCGTGCACGTGACCGGGAACCTGTCGCTCGTCGCGAACGCGATCAGCTCCGCCGAGGCGTTGGCGTTGACGACGCCGCCGCCGGCGTAGATCACCGGCCGCCGCGCCGACGCCATCGCCTTCGCCGCCTGGCGGATCTGCTTCGTGTTGCCGTCGGTGTTGGGCTGATAGCCGGGCAGATGGATGTCGGTGACGGGCGCGTAGTTGATGTCCGCGCGGCTGAGGTCGACGGGGATGTCGACGACCACGGGACCGGGGCGGCCCGATCGCGCGATGTGAAACGCCTCGTGGATCGCGCGCGGGATCTCCAGCGGCGAGCGGATCTGGAAGGAGTGCTTGACGACGGGCATCGTGATGCCGAGCGTGTCGGTCTCCTGGAAGCCGTCGGTCCCGATCAGGTCGGTGCGCACCTGGCCGGTGATGAAGACCGTCGGTACGGAGTCCATCATCGCGTCGACGATCGGCGTGACGACGTTCGTCGCGCCCGGTCCCGACGTCGCGAACGCGACGCCGACCCTGCCGGTGGCCTTCGCGTAGCCCTCGGCGGCGTGGCCGCCGCCGGCCTCGTGGCGCACGAGGACGTGGCGGACGCCGGCGTCGACGAAGGCGTCATAGGTCGGGAGGTTCGCGCCGCCCGGGAGGCCGAATACGACCTCCACACCCTCTGCCTTCAAGCACTCCATGATGGCGTCAACCGCGCGCATATCACGACCTCCTCTCCGCAACGACAAGCCGGCCCCGTTGGCCGGCGTGAAGGGAGGACTTTAGCGGGCTGTCGACGCCGCGTTCTCGGGCGCGATCGCCGCTTCGGGGAAGTCGAGCTCGGTGCCACAGCGCACGCACAGCGCGTCGTAGAGCTTGCAGACGCGACCGCAGGTCGGGCACTGGCGGCGCAGCTCGTCGCGCTCGGAGCGGTACACGATCGCGGTGACGAGCCCGATCACCGGCACGACGGTGCCGATGATGAACCAGATGAAGAACGAGCTGCCCTTGATCCGGCCGACGATCCCCGCCGACAGCCCGAAGCTCAGCGCGATGACGACGTACCCGCCCCCGGCCATCGTCGGGCCGTCCCCTAGAGGACCCTGATCGCCCAGATGACGGCGACGATCGCCAGCACGACGACGACGATCGTCGCGAACACCGTGACGAGTCCGATGACGAACTTGAACAGCAGCCACGCGGCGATCAGCAAGACGACGAGCGCGATCGCCCGCTTGCCGAGGGAGGCACTGCCTGACGACGAGGGAGTGGACATGTCGTCAAGCGTACCGGCCCGGCAAACGGGCGCGCGCAGCGTTGTCTGCGGTTGGGCGTCGAGGGTCAGTCGTAGCTTCTGCGCAGATGCGCGAAGCGATCCAGCGCGGGTTCCGGCCTCGTGTAGAGCGAAACCCGCGCCAGCCGGTAGCGGCGGACCACGGGGTCCTGCGAGACGGATTGAGGGGCGGCGACTTCGATCAGGGCCCGGCGCGTCATGTCGAGGAGTGGGGACATGCGATCGATGGTCCTGGAAGCGACGACCGCCGGCATTGGACCGATGTAGAAACTTCGCGAAGACGCGCTCGACGGTCTGTCCTACCGCACCGGCGCCGCATCGAGTGCCGGCCGCATCTCCCTGCGCATGCGCCGTCGCAGCCGCCAGCGCGCGCCCGCGAAGGAGAGGTTCGCGACCGTCGCGAAGCCCTGCTCGTCGCTGCGCAGCGCCAGCAGCAGGTGGGCGATCCGGTCGCCCGAGGGCAGCTCGCTCGCGCCGGGGTGGCTGGCGTCGACCTTGACGCAGTAGCAGTAGACCCGGCCGCGGTGCCCCGGCACGAGCACGGCGCCGGCCTCGCCGACGAGCCAGGTGCCCAGCCGCCCGCGCTCCGGCACGAGGCCCGTGCTCATGTGCAGGCCGCGCGCCTCGTGACCGACGAGGTCGCCGAGCAGGCCGACCGAGCGCTGCTCGGGCCCGTCGCCCTTGCGTCCCCGCGGGCGCAGCACGTTGGCCCCGCGCTGGGCGTACAGCTCGGGGATGATCCAGGCGTGGGCGAGGCAGGCCAGCGCGACGGGCAGCGCCAGCGGCTGCGCCCACATCAGCAGCGCCGCGGCGGCGACGAACGGGACGACGTGGAAGGCGGCGCTCAGCGTCCAGAGGCGACCCTGGCGACGCAGCCGCGCGGCGTCGACGCGCGGGCGCCAGTACAGCGCCTCGGCCTCCGGGAGGACCTGCTGGACGGCGCTCACCGGTTGCTCGCGCCTCAGCCGCCGGCGATCGGCAGGCGCAGGATCACGAGCTCGGCGTTCAGCGGCAGCTCGCGGACCTGCTCGGCCTGGCCCGGCCCGGCGGTGACGATCGCCAGGTAGCCGCGATCGAGCTCCGCCCGAAACGCCGCGCCGGCGGCGTCGACGGCCGCGCGGTCGTCGGCCGTCCACTCTGCGACCGTCGTGTGGCCGCTGTGATCCATGCGGACGAGCTTCGACATTCGGGGCTCCTTCGGCGCCTGGCGGGACGCACCGATGGTACGGACCGCGGGGCGCGCGGACGCGCCTTCCTGCGCCGCCGGGACACCCGCACTACCGCGGCCGCGGCAACACGAAGACCGTCACGGTGGCGGTGCCCGTCTTGCGGATGGCGCCGTCCGCGCGCCACCTGTAGGGCAGCGAGTAGACGCGGGCGGGCAGACCCCTGTCACGGACCGTGTAGCGCGCCGAGTCGTTCACGCGGGCGTTCTTGAACGAGAACGTCACGGTGCGGCCGCTGCGGCGCACGGTCGCGCGGTCGCTGGAGGCGGTCCCGCCGGCCGGGACGGTGGCGTAGGGCAGGTCACTGACGCCCGAGCGGCCGGTCCATTGCCTGGGCAGCGTCAGCTCCAGGCGGCCGTCGCCGACGGCGTGGCGCGTGAGCCTCACGCTGAAGCTCACGCGCTCTCCGGCGGACGCCTGCAGCCGCGTGTCCGAGACGAGCAGCGTCCCGGGCGGCAGCGAGTAGGAGCGCGGAGACGTGGTCGACGCGACCGCCTGGCCGGCGCCCGCCGCGGCGGCGCCGGCGAACGCCCACGCGAGGATCGTGCGCGCGTCCACTAGCGGCGAACCCTGATCGTCCGCCTCTTCGTCGACGTGCTGCCGGCGGCGTCCTTCGCCGTCGCGGTGACGAGCGCCTTGACGCTCGTGCGCGTGAGCGTGCGCCGCAGCCTGCTCGCGACCTGGCCGCGTCGCACCTTGGAGAGCCTGAACGTGACCCGCCGCTTCCTGCCGGCGGTGAGCGTGACGGTCGAGCTCTTCAGCCTGTGCGTCGTCGCCCTGCCGCCGCGCTTCGACGAGGGGATCGTGATCGTCGCCTTGACGGCCACCGTGCAGCGCTCCAGCGGGCACGACAGCGTGACCCTGAGGCCGACGTTCTTGCGCAGCGGCCGCTGCGTCGTCGCGCCGGTGAGCGCGAAGACGAGCGTGTCCGGCACCGGTGGCACCACGGGCGCCGGCGGCGGTGGCGGCGGTGGAGGCGGCGCCACGGGTGGTGGCGGCGGCGGGAGCGTCGGCGGTGCGGGCGCGGCCGGCGCCGCGACGGCGGCCGTGAACGCCTCGCCGAGCGGGTTGGCCACACGCCTGTCCGACCAGACCGCGAAGACCGTGTCCTGCGTCGCGTCGATCCCGGTGTAGTCGCCGTAGTCGTTGCCGAAGGTGCAGCACGGGTTCGCGCTGTAGTCCGAAGGTGCGGTCGACACGTTCTGCAGCGCGCCGAGGATGTGACCGCCGCCGGAGGGCACGACCTCGCGGAAGTAGAAGTTCGTCGTGGTGCGGGTCGCGTCGTCGCGCGTGGAGTAGAAGTCCGCCCATGCGCGGCCGGTCGTCTGGTCGACGGCCAGCCACGCGAACCAGTCGTCGGAGTTGGCCTGGCCGCCGCCCTCGCCGTCGGTCAGCAGCCGCGTCGCCACGGCGGGCGACGGGTTGGCGCTGCCCGGCAGCGCGCTGACCGCGGACGCGACGAAGTTGTCGAACGTCAGATGTGTCGCGGCAGGTGCTGCACCTGAGCACTTCGTCGTGCCGCTGCCCGTGCGCAGATCGCTCCACGTCACGTAGACGCGGTTGGCGTTCGCGCCGCCCGAACGGTCGACGTCGACCTGTGGCGACGTCGACGCGCGCCCGCCCGGCTGCGCGCGGATCGGGCAGCTGAACGGGATGCCCGTCGCGCCCGTGGCGTCCAGCGTCGCGATCGTCGCCGGTGCCCCGTAGCCCGACGCCGCGGCGCAATTCTGGGTTGCCGGGTCGCAGACGACGCCACGGATCGCGTTCGCCGCCGAGTAGTCCCACCAGACGGTGTAGACCTTGCCATCCGGTCCTGTCGCGACGTCGGCGTAGATCAGGCTGCCGGTCTCGACGATGGCGGGGGCGGTCCAGTTGTCGGCGTTGTCGCAGTTCGCCGCGTCGGCGATCGCGCCGGGTCGCGTCTCGCAGGTGCTCACGACGAGCCCGCTCGTGGGCGAACCCCAGATCACGTAGAGGCGGCCGAAGGTCGGGCTCGTCGGGGAGTTGTCGATCGTCATCATCGGCTTGTCCTGGACACCGGTCGTGACGGCCGGGACCTTCAGGCCGACCGTGTTGACGAACGTCGACGTCGCGGGCGCCGAGCGGGCGACGACGATGCGGCTCGGCGATGCGGCGCTCGTGTGGCGCGACAGCCCGCCGTACCAGATGTTGCCCGCCGCATCGGCCGCCGACATCGGATCGCAGCACAGATCCGTCGTCTCGGGCCCGGCCTCGCCGGGCGCGTCCAGCGACGCCGACATCGGCGCCAGCGTGAACGAGCTGCCGCCGTCGTTCGTGATCCACGCGTTGTAGCCGCCACCGTTGGCGCCGACGAGGAAGCGCTGGGCGTTGCCCGGCACGGCCGTGATGAACGTCTCGGACTCCGTCACCCCGATGCTGTTGGATGCGTTGACGTCACGCATGAGCGTGGTCCAGTCGGCGTCGCCCTCGGCCGCCTCGCGCACGGGCCTGTAGAAGGTCACCGTCAGCTGTCCCGCCGCCGACGCGCCGCCGGCGTCAGACCACCGGTACGCCAACCGGTACGTGCCCGCGACGATCCCGTTGTCCGTGAGCGCGAAGCTCGCGACGTCGCCCGCCCGCGCCCCGTCGAAGGCCAGCGCGACGACGTTGGCGCTGCGACGCGCGCTCGCACGGCCCGCCGTTGCGCGCCCGCTGGCCGGCACCCGCGCGTACGGCAGCCCGCTGACGCCGGAGCGGCCGACCCATCGACGCGGCAGCGTCACCTCCAGGCGCCCGGCGGAGACGTCGCGGTCGAGCGTCATCGACAGCTCGAGCTGCATCCGGCCGGCGGCCAGCAGCTCCGAGCGCGACAGGCGCAGGACGCCTGCCGGCAGCTCGTAGCGCGTGCGCGGGCGGTCCCGGATCCCGGACTCCTCGCGCGCCTGCTCGAGCGCGCCGGGACCGAAGCCCGCCGCTGTCGCCGGGTCCTGCGCCAGCGCGACGGTCGTCGAGCCGGCGGCGGCGCTGATCGCGGACGCGAGCAGGAGCGTCAGCAGCAGGCGCGCGGATGACGTCATGACCTGACCCTACCGACGGTCTCCCGGTCGACGCCTGCGCTCAACGGCGCAGCCGTACGCGCAGCCTACGTTCGGCAACGTTGCCGGCCGCGTCGCGCGCGGTCGCGGAGAAGTCCGCCCTGACCCGGTTGCGCGTGCGCGAACTGCGCAGCGCACGGGCGACACGGCCGGTCAGCGTTCTGGAGAGCCGGAACGTGAGCGTCACGCTCTTTCCCGCCGCGACGGCAGCGTTCTGCGCCTTCAGCGCATATGTCCTCGCCCTGCCGCCGCGCCTGGCGGAGGGCACGGTGATGGTCGCCCGGACCGCGACGGTGCAGCGCTCCAGCGGGCAGGAGAGCGTCACCTTGAGGCCGCGATTGCCGCTGAGCGGCCGCTGCGTCGCGGTACCCGTCAGCGAGAACACGATCGACGTGTCCGGCGGCGGGGGCGGAGCCGGTGGCGGCGCCGGTGGCGGCGCCGGCGGTGGCGGCGCCGGCGGTGGCGGCGCCGGCGGCGGTGGCGGCGCCGGCGGCGGTGGCGGCGCCGGCGGCGGTGGCGGCGGCGGCGGCGGTGGCGGCGGCGGCGGCGGCGGCGGTGGCGGCGGCGCACCGGCGGCGGTGTATGCGAGCGCCGACGAGCAGACCGACGTCAGCCCGCCGACCGTCGCGGTGCCACGGATCTGGGTCGTCTGAGCGGTGGGCACGGTGACCTGGATGCCGGGCGACGCAAGCTGCGCGGCCGTTCCGGTCGCCGCCGGCGTGCCCGTGCACGATGCGGTGAGGTACAGGCGGACGGTCGAGCCGGCGGGCGCGGTGCCCCGCACGAGCGGCGTCGTGTTCGCGGAGCCCGAGACGGGGTCGGTGCTCGTCAGGGTCGGCGTCGCGGGCGGCGCCGAGCACGCCGCGTCCTGGGCGGTCAGCCGCCAGGAGCCCAGCGTGCCCGTGTCGGCCGCTGCGCTGTCGACGACGGTGATCCTCCACGTGCCGGTCCCGTTGAGGCCGTCCAGCGCCGAGAGCGGCGACTCGGGCCGGAACGAGCCGGTGAACGGCGCCGTTCCGGCGGAGATCGGCGTCGCGGCCTCGTCGTCGAAGACGGTGTTCGTGAAGTTGTCTCCCGAGCCGCCGCGGTTGGTCGCAAGCGCCACCGTCGTGCCGTCCGGCGCGCGCAGCGTGATCGCCAGGTCGCCGTCGAAGGTGTGCCCGATGTTCACGCGAACATCCACGTCGCGCAGGATGCCCAGTCCGCTGATGACCCGCTCGTCGCTCACGCCGGCCGGGTTGTTGTCGGGGATCGCCACCCCGGGCGAGAAGTCGAAGCTTTGCGCCGCGCCGGGCGCGCCGGTGGAAACGGTGACGGGCACCGTGAACGGTCCCTGCGCCGTCGTCACCTGCAGGCTCATCTCCAGCGACTCCCCGCAGTCCGCGCCGGCCGCGAGCGTCCCCGCGTACGCCGTCGTGTTGGGCTGTGTCGCGCCGCTGCCGACGTTCGGGTACGCCGACGCGGTCTGCGTCAGCGCCACGTCGGGCAGCGACTCGACCAGCGTCGCGCTGACGCCGGTCGCCGCAGCGCTGCCGACGTTGCGCAGGCGCTGGGTGAGCGTGAACGGCTCGCCCGGCTCCAGCACGCCGTCGTTGTCGCCGCCCGCGTCGCTGACGGTCTGCGTGTCGGCGACGAGGCTCGGCTCGATGCCGACGAACGTGAACGCCTCGCCGTCGCCGGCGTCGCGCTTGTCCGACCAGACCGGCAGCGCGACGCCCTGGGTCGCGTCGATGCCCGTGTAGTCGCCGTAGTCGTTGCCGAAGCTACAACACGGGCTCGCGCTGTAGTTCGAGGGCTGCGCCGACACCTTCGTCAGCGTGCCGAGCGTGTGGCCGCCGCCGCTCGGCGTGACGGTGCGCACGTAGAAGTTCGTCGTGTTCCGCGTCGCGTCGTCGCGCGTCGAGTAGAAGTCCGCCCAGGCGACGCCGGTCGTCTGGTCGACCGCCAGCCATGCAAACCAGTCGTCGGAGTTGGCTTGGCCGCCGCCCTCGCCGTCGGTCAGCAGCGGCGTGGCCACCGTGGCCGATGGGTTGGCGCTGCCCGGCAGCCCGCCGACTGCCGACGCGACATAGCTGTCGAAGCTGTAGAAGCTCGTCGTCGGGGCGACGTTGGAGCACTTCGACGTGCCGGCACCGGTCAGGTCGCTCCAGGTGACATAGACGCGGCCGTGGTTGGAGCCGCCGGAGCGGTCGACGTCGATCTGCGGCGACGTCGATGCGCGTCCCCCGGGCTGAGCCTCGATCGGGCAGGCAAACGGGATCGGGCCGCCTCTGGCATCGAGGGTCGCGACCGTCTGCGGCGTCCCCCAGGCGGCGGCCGTCGCGCAGTTCGCCGCCGGGCCGCACGTGTCGCCGCGGATCGCGTTCGCCGCCGAGAAGTCCCACCAGACGACGTTGACCGTGCCGTCCGGTGACGCCGCGACGTCGGCGTAGATGTAGCTGCCGGTCGCGGGCGTGATGCTGACCGGCGCCGTCCAGTTGTCGGCGTTGTCGCAGTTGGCCGCGTTCAGGACGCCGCCCGGGCGCGTGTCGCACTGCGAGATGACGACGTTCAGGCCGACGTTGGGCTCGTTCCAGACGACGTACAGCCGGCCGAAGCGCGGGCTCGCCGGCGAGTTGTCGATCGTCATCATCGGCTTGTCCTGCGTGCCGGTCGTACGTGCCGGCAGGCCGACGGTAAAGGGCTGGAAGCTCGTCTTCCCCGGCGCGATCCGGTTGATGACGATGCGGCTCGGGTTCGTGGCGCCGTTGGCCTGCGACAGGCCGCCGTACCAGATGTTTCCGGCCGCGTCCGCCGCCGACATCGGGTCGCAGCACAGGTTCGACGTCTCGGGACCGGCCTCGGCGGGGGCATCCGTCGCGGTCGGCATCGGCGACTTCGTGAAGCTCTGGCCGCCGTCGTTGGTGACCCAGGCGCTGTAGCCGCCGCCACCGTTGGCGCCGACGACGAAGCGCTTGCGGTTGCCCGGCACGACGGTGATGAACGTCTCGGACTCCGTCAGCGCGTCGTTCGTGGCGTTCATCTCGACGCCCGGGCTCGCGAGCCGCAGCCAGCTCGTGTCGGTCTCCGGCCCCTCGCGCGTCGGCGCGTAGAAGACGACCTCGATGCTGCCGCGGGCGGTGACGGCGCCGCCTTCGCGCCAGCGCCACGGCAGCTCGTAGGCGCCCGCTGGGATGCCGGCGTCCTGCAGCGCGAAGCTCGCCGCGTCGCCCGCGGCGCCCGCGCTGAAATCCAGCGTGACGACGCGACCGCGGCGCCCCGCGCTGCCGCGACCGCGCGCCGGGACGCGCGCGTAGGGCAGGTCGCTGACGCCCGAGCGAGCGAGCCAGCGGCTGGGCAGCGTCACCTCGAGGCTGGCGTCCTTGACGGCGCGCTCGAGCGTGACGGAGAGCTCGAGCTCCTGCTTCGTCGACGCGAGCAGCTCGGAGGCCGACAGCCGCAGCACGCCGCCCGGCAGCTCGTAGCGCGTGCGCGGCCGGTCCTTCAGCCCCGACTCCTCGCGCGCCTGCTCGAGCGGCGTCGGACCCGGCCCGGCGCGCTTGGGGCCGGGGTCCCGCGGGACGGCGTACGCCGGCGTGGCCGCGAGCACGGCGAGGCCCAGGATGGCAGCGACCGCTACGAGCCGGGGAGCGAGTGCGGCGGCCATGCGTCAGCAACCTACGCGCGCGCGGGCGTCAGCGCAATCGGTCAAAGGGCCAGTCTCGCGCGTCGCAGGATCCGGATCTGCGTCGCCACGATGACGAGCGTGATCGCGAACGCGACGACCGTGATCGCCGCCGCGTAGCCGTAGCGCCCGTTCTCGAAGGCGTTGCGGTAGACGAGCAGCGGCAGGAACGTCGTCGCGCGGTCCGGGCCGCCGCCGGTGACGAGCAGCGCCGGCACGAACGCGAACTGCAGGCTGAGCGCGACGTCGCGGCAGGCCAGCAGCGACAGCGTCGGCGCCATCAGCGGCAGCGTCAGGCGCCTGAAGGCAAAGCCCGTCGAGGCGCCCTCGACACGCGCGAGCTCGTAGAGCTCCTCGGGCAGCTCGCGGCGCACGGCGAGCGCGATCACGAAGCCCTCGCCGATCGCGAAGCTCGACATCAGCACGACGAGCAGCAGCGCCCCGGTCGGGTCCGTCAGCAGGTCGGGCACGGGCAGGCCGGCCGCGCCGAGCAGCACCGCCATCGGGCCGTAGAGCGGGTTGGCGAGAAACAGCCACAGCAGCGCGATCGCGACGTCGGGGACGACCGTCGGCAGGAACACAGCGCCGCGCTGGATCGCCGAGGCGCGCGAGCGGCGGTGCAGCAGCAGCGCCAGCACGAGCGCGCCGCCGACGCGCAGCGGCACCGCCAGCGCGAGGAAGGCGAGCGTCGCCGGCAGCGCGGCGCGGAAGTTCGGGTCCTCGAGCAGGTCGCCGAAGTTGCGCAGGCCCGCGAACGACGGCGCCGAGAACAGGTCGTACTCCGTCAGCGAGAGCGCGAACGTGACCGCGGCCGGCGCGACGAGCAGCAGCACGAGGCCGAGCGCGTACGGCGCCAGCATGAGCCGCGCCGCGGTCGCCTCCGATACCCGGCGCCGCGTCATCGCGCCAGCCCCGTCGTGATGTCGAACAGCCGCACGGCCGCGGTGTCGACCGCCACGCCGACGGTCTCCCCCGGCGCCGCCTGCGCGTCGCGCGGCGGGCGCACGGCGAAGCGCTCGCCGCCCGCGACGAGCTGCCACAGGCGCTCGTGCCCCGCGTGCTCGACGACGTCGAGTACGGCGGCGAAGACGCCCTCCGCACCGAGCGCCACGGGACAGCGCGCACCTTCGGGCCGGAAGCCGGCGAGCAGCGCCTCTCCCGCGGCGAGCGCGGTGCCGCCGCGCGGCAGCGGCAGCACGATCGGGTCCGGCCCGCGCAGCTCGCCGCCCGCGACGCTGACCTCAAACAGGTTCATCGGCGGGCTGCCGACGAAGCGCGCCACGACGCGATCGGCGGGCTGCTCGTAGACCTCCGCGGGCGCGCCGATCTGGCGCAGCCGGCCGCCGTCGAGCAGCGCGACGCGCTCGCCCAGCGACAGCGCCTCGCCCTGGTCGTGGGTCACGTAGACGACGGTCGCGCCGGTCTCGCGATGCAGCCGCCGGATCTCGGCGCGCGCGCGCTCGCGCAGCGGCGCGTCGAGGTTCGACAGCGGCTCGTCCATCAGCAGCACCGTCGGGCGCCCCGCCAGCGCGCGCGCGAGCGCGACGCGCTGGCGCTCGCCGCCGCTGAGCGCCCGCGGCCGGCGCTCCAGCAGCGCGCCGAGGTCGAGCACCTCGGCCGCGGCGCGGACGCGCTGCTCGCGCTCGGCCGCCGGCGTGCGCCGTGCCGCGAGACCGAAGCCGATGTTCTCGCGCACGGTCAGGTGCGCAAACAGCGCGAAGGACTGAAAGACCATCGCGACGTCGCGCTGCGCCGGCGCCACGAGCGTCACGTCGCGCCCGCCGATCAGCACGCGCCCGGCGTCGGCCTGCTCGAGGCCCGCGACGACGCGCAGCGCCGTCGACTTGCCCGAGCCCGACGGCCCGAGCAGCGCCAGCAGCTCGCCCTTGCCGACGTCGAGGCTCAGCCCGGTGAGCGCGGGCACGGTCCCGTAGCGCTTCTGGACAGCGTCAAGGACGAGCATCGCGAGCGCGCTCGAGCAGCGGCGCGGTCTCACGATCGATGCGCGCCAGCGCCTCGTCGACCGTCAGCTCGGTGTAGTAGGCGCGCTTGAGCGCGAGGTCGATCGCATCCTCCAGCTCGGGCCAGGTGGAGGCGACGGGCAGCCGGCGGATCGTCGGGATCGCGTCGAGGAAGACCTGGCTGGAGCGCGGCGGCCGCGACGGGTCGAGGAAGTCCGCCGACGATGCGACGCGCTTCAGCGACGGCACGATGCGGCCGCTGCGGGCCAGCAGCCGCTGTCCCTGCGGGCCGGCCGCGAACTCGACGAAGCGCCACGCCGCGCCGGCGCCGGCGCCCTTCGCCAGGCAGTAGGCGTCGGAGTGCAGCACGCTGGCCGGCTCGCGCAGCGTCGGGAACGAGGCGACGTCCCAGTCGAAGTCCTCGATCGTGCGCAGCGTCGGCACCTCGCGGCGCGACGAGACGAACATGCCCAGCTCGCCGTCGAGGAAGCGCGCATCCAGACCCTTGGCCTCGACCTCCTGCTCGAACGGGGCGAGCCGCTCGCCGCCCTGCAGGTCGAGGAACGCGAACAGGCCCTCGCGCCCGCGCGGTGTGTCGATCGTCAGCGCCTTCGGCGCGTCGGGATCGTCGACGATCTCCCCGCCGGCAGACCAGACGAACGGCGCCAGGCGCACGATCGACGGGTCCAGACCGACGCCGTACGTGCGCACGCCGTTGCCCTCCGGCACGGGCCCGGTCAGCGCCCGCGCGGCCGCGACGAACTCCCGGTACGTCCAGCCCGGCCTGGGGTCGGCGAGGCCGGCCTTCCCGAACAGGTCGCGGTTGTAGTAGACGACGAGGCTGGAGATGTTCTGCGGCATGCACTGCAGCTCGCCGCGGTACGCGAACGCCTCCAGCGGCTGGGCGAAGAAGGCCTTGCGGTCGAGCACCTCGGAGTCCGCCAGGCGCGGGCCGACCGGGTCGAGCGCGCCGCCGGCCGCGAACGTCGCGAAGTTGCGGTAGTTGACGAGGAACACGTCCGGCGGCGAGCCGGCGGCGAACCCGGTCGTGATCTTCTGGATGTGGGCGTCGCGGTCGGGGACCTCGACGAGGCGCACGTCGTCGTCGCTCGTGCCCGCATAGGCCTTGACGAGGCGGCGGTACGCCGCCAGCTCCTCGGCGTCGCCGAAGACCTGGAACCGCACGCTTGCGCCCGCGGCGCCGGCGGCGCTGTCGCCGTCGCCGCCGGACCCGCAGCCGGCGACGAGCGCGGCGCAGGCGAGCGCCAGCGCGAGCGCGGCCGCGCGGATCACCGCCCGAGCCATCCGGCGGCGCGGACGTCGGACAGGAAGCGGTGCTGGACCGCGCCGAAGGCCAGCGCCGCGGGCAGCGTCACGACGAGCGAGGCCGCGAGCAGCGTCGGGAAGTCCGTCGGCCCGAGGTCCCTGAGCTGGCGTAGGCCCAGCGGCGCGGTGAAGAGGCTCGGATCGTTGAGGTACAGCAACGGGTCGACGAAGTTGCTCCAGTGAAACACGAACGCCAGCGCGGCGACGGCGAACGTCGTCGGGCGCACGAGCGGCGCGGCGACGCGGCGCCAGATCGCGAACGGACCCAGCCCCTCCAGCCGCGCCGCGTCGATCAGGTCGCGCGGCAGGCGGCTGTAGCTCCAGAAGAACAGCAGCACGTAGAGCGGTGACGTCGCCATCAGCGCGGGCGCGACGAGCGGCACGTACGTGTCGACGAGGTCGAGCTTGCTGAACAGCACGAAGCGCGGCACCCACAGCGCCGACAGCGGCACGAGCAGCGCGACGAGCGAGCCACCGACGACCAGCCGCCGCCCGCGCGTCGACAGCCGCGTGGTCGCGAACCCCGCCCACGAGGCCACGAGCACGCTCAGCGGGACCGCCAGCAGCGCGACGATCCCGGAGTTGACGAGCATGCGGCCGAGGTCGACGAGCGCGAACGCCCGCTCGAAGCCCGCCCCGGTCAGCTCGGGCGCGAACACGTCCAGGCCCGTCGCGGGCGGGGAGCCGGGCGTGCGCAGCGCGCCGAGCACGAGGAACACGAGCGGGAAGATGAAGACCGCGCTGACGGCGGTCGCGACGGCCTGGCGGCGGAGCACGGCGCGATGCTAGACCCAACGACCGCGCGCGGGCGCGGCTCGTGCACGCCAGGGTCGCGCTGTGCGGAACTCAGGCGCCGGCCAGCGCCCCGAGCTGCGCGGCCAGCGGCGGCGCCAGCCGCTCGAAGCCGAGCGCGTAGACGTCCTGCTGCTGGTGGCGCAGGACGCGAGCCTGCCCGCTGATCGCGACGTCGGGCGTCGCGAGCTCGAAGTCCAGCGGCTCGTCGACCGTCAGCGGCCGAGCGCTGGAGACGAGCATGCCGCTGGCGCCGACGTTGACGGTCAGCGCGTCGATCGGCCGGCCGACCGGACGGCGCAGCGTGCAGGGCAGCGCGATCTCGACGCGCGGCTCGTGGCGCAGCTCTGCCGACGAGGTCACGTGAACATCGTGACGGGCCGGGCGCCCGCGCGTCGAGCGGCGGCGCACGACCGCGCCGGTCGCCGGCTACAGGCCGAGCTTCCGGCGCACGATCCGCGTCACCTCGGCGCCGTCGGCGCGGCCCTGCGTCTCGCGCATGACGTGGCCGATGATCGCGCCGATCGCCTTGACGTTGCCGCCGCGGATCTTCTCGGCGGCGTCGGCGTTGGCGGCCAGCGCCGCCGCCACGATCGGCTCGAGCGCGTCGTCGCCGCCGGCCATCGCGCCGAGGTCCTCGGCCTCGACGATCTGCGCCGGGTCGCCGCCGCCGGCGACGAGCCGGTCGAGCACGAGCTTGGCGTTGCCGACGGTAACGGCCTTGGAGCCGACGAGCGCGACGAGCTCGGCGAGCGCGGCGGGCGTGACGTTCGAGCCGTTCGGGTCGTCCTCGCCGACGCGCGCGACGAGCTCGTTGCAGACCCAGTTGGCCAGCGGCTGTGGCTCGGCACCGTTGCCGCCCGCCCCGAGCGCGGCCTCGAAGTAGTCGCCGAGCTCCGTCCGCCAGGCGAGCTGGCGCGCGTTCGCCGCGCCGACGCCGAGCGCCCGCAGCCGCTCCTCGCGCGCCGCCGGCAGCTCGGGCATCGCCGCGCGGGCGGCCGCGAGCATCTCCTCGGACGTCGCGACCGGGACGAGGTCGGGCTCGGGGAAGTAGCGGTAGTCGTGCGCCTCCTCCTTGGAGCGCAGCGACGTGATCTGCTCGGTCTGCGGGTCGAAGTGCAGCGTCTCCTGGACGACCTGTCCGCCCGCGCGCAGGATCGCCTCCTGGCGCGCGATCTCGGCGTCGACGCCGCGCTCGAGGTAGCGGAAGGAGTTCATGTTCTTCAGCTCGGTCTTCGTGCCCAGCTCGTGCGTGCCGACCGGCCGGATCGAGATGTTCGCGTCGCAGCGCAGCGAGCCCTCCTCCATGTTCACGTCGCTGACGCCGAGGCGGCGCAGCGTCGTGCGCAGCAGCGTCAGCCACTCGCGTGCCTGCGCGGCCGAGCGTACGTCGGGTTCGGTGACGATCTCCGCCAGCGGCGTGCCGCCGCGGTTGAAATCGACGATCGAGTGCTTGGAGCCGTGGATGCGGCCGCTCGCGCCGCCGTGGATGAGCTTCGCCGCGTCCTCCTCGAGGTGGACGCGGTGGATGCGCACCTCCGACAGCTGGCCGCCGCGGCACAGGGGCTCGTCGTACTGGCTGATCTGGTAGCCCTTGGACAGGTCGGGATAGAAGTAATTCTTGCGATGAAAGATCGAGCGCGGTGCGAGGTCGGAGCCGAGCGCGAGGCCGATCATCAGCCCGAAGTGGATCGCCTGCGCGTTGGCGCGCGGCAGCGTGCCCGGCAGGCCCAGGCAGGTTGGGCAGGTCAGCGTGTTGGGCGGCTCGCCGAAGGCCAGCGCACAGCCGCAGAACATCTTCGTCCGCGTCGACAGCTGGACGTGGATCTCCAGGCCGATGACGGGCTCGAACTCGCTCATGCGCGCGACCGCCCGCCGGACCCGTCGAAGCCGATCGCCTGCTCGAGCGCGAACGCCGCCTCCAGCACGCGGTTCTCGCTGAACGCCGGGCCGCAGAGCTGAAAGCCGGTCGGCAGCCCCTCGCTGTGGCCGTTGGGGATCGAGATCGCGGGGATCCCGGCGAGCGACATCGGCACGGTGCAGTAGTCGTTGAGGTACATCGACAGCGGGTCGGCGGTCTTCGCGCCGAGCTCGAAGGCGACGGACGGCGACGTCGGCGTGACGACGAAGTCAAACGCGGCGAACGCGCTGTGGAAGTCCTCGGCGATCTTCGTGCGCACGCGCTGGGCGCGGCCGTAGTAGGCGTCGTAGTAGCCGCTGGAGAGCGAGTACGTGCCGAGCATGATGCGCCGCTTGACCTCGGCGCCGAAGCCGGCGCTGCGGGTCTTCGTGTACATCCCGGCGAGGCCGCCGTTCTGCACCCGCTGTCCATACCGCACGCCGTCGTAGCGGGCGAGGTTCGACGACGCCTCGGCGGGCGCGAGCACGTAGTACGCGCTCAGCGCGTGCGGGGCGTGCGGCAGGTGGCAGGTCTCGATCGTCGCGCCGAGCGACTCGGCGAGCTTCAGCGTCGCGTGGAACCTGTCCAGCACGCCGGCGTCGATGCCGACGCCCGTGCCCGACAGCTCCTCGGGCACGCCGAGCCTGATCCCCTTCAGCGCGTCGCCGGTCGGCAGCACGATCTCGCCGGGAAAGCCGATCGACGTCGCGTCGCGGTCGTCCTGGCCGACCATGTGCCTGAGCAGCAGCGCGGCGTCGGTCACGTCGCGCGTCAGCGGGCCGGCCTGATCAAGCGACGAGGCGAAGGCGATCATCCCGTAGCGGCTGACGGTGCCGTACGTCGGCTTCAGGCCGACGATCCCGCACAGGGCGGCGGGCTGGCGGATCGAGCCGCCCGTGTCCGTGCCCAGCGCCCAGGGCGCCGTGCCGGCCGCGACGGCCGCGGCGCTGCCGCCGCTCGAGCCGCCCGGGACGCGCGTGCGGTCCCACGGGTTGAGCACCGGGCCGAAGGCCGAGTTCTCGTTCGAGGAGCCCATCGCGAACTCGTCCTGGTTGGTCTTGCCCAGCAGCGGTGCGCCGGCGGCGGCGAGGCGCGCGACGACCGAGGCCGTGTAGGGCGGGCGATAGCCCTCGAGGATCTTCGAGCCCGCCTGGCTGGGCACGCCCTCGGTGCAGAACAGGTCCTTGACGGCGAGCGGCACGCCCGCCAGCGGCAGGCCCGGCGGCGGCGGGTCGTGCGCGTCCTCGGCGACCCACAGGTAGGCGTTGAGCTCGTCGCCGGCGGCGGCGGCGCGGTAGGCCTCGAACAGCTCGGCCGCGCTCAGCTCCCCGCGCTCGATCGCGCCGACCGCGGCGGCGGCCGTCAGCAGCGTGACGTCGCACGACGTGTCTCGGCCTTCGGGCGACGTCACGACGGATCCGCGTCGGCCTGCGGGCTCGGCACGAGAAAGCCGCCGTCGGCGACGGCGGGCGCGCTTGCCAGCGCGACCTCGCGCGGCAGCGACGGCTGCACCTCGTCGGGCCGCAGCGCGTTGGAGACCTCGACGACATGGGTCGTCGGCGGGACCCCGTCGAGGTCGAGTTCGCCGATCTTCTCGATGTGGCCGAGCACGGCGGACAGCTCCTCGCTCATCCTGCCGACCTCGTCCTCGGTCAGCTCCAGACGCGCGAGGCGGGCGACGTGCAGCACCTGTTCGCGGTCGATCACCCCGGCGATTCTAGGAGGCGGCGCGCCACGGGCGGCGCCGCAGCCGATGATTGCCGTCGCCCGAGCGCCGCGAGGGACACGCCGCCGAGCGGCTGCGCACGACCGGCCGCCGCGCGATGTGGTCGGCTCAGGCGCCTACGAGCCTACGAGCCCAGCCGACCGCGCTCGCCGCCCGAGCCCAGGCCCGTGCGCTCCGCGACCCCGAGCAGGACGACCGCGGCGACGACGGCGACGACGAAGCCGATGACGTTGAGCTCCATGATGTCGCCGCTGCCGATGAGATTGGCGATGACGCCGCCGACGACCGATCCGACGACCCCGATCCCGAGCGTCCAGAGCAGGCCGATGCTCTGCTTGCCGGGCTTGAGCAGCCGCGCGAGCAGACCGATGATGAGGCCGGCGACGATGAAGCCGATCATGTGCGCTCCTTGTCAGGTGCTGCGGAGGGAAGGCGCCGGACAGTAGCTCTTCGGGGTGACGATCAGCCGTCGCCCGACGCGCCGCGCGAGCGATCGCGCTCGGGCGGCGCGGGCCGCGCGGCGCCACGCACGCCGAGCACGCGCTCGGTCTGGCGCAGCGAGGCGGCGGCGCCGGTCCGCTCGTCGGCCAGCGTCCGCCACGCGCCGCCGAGGATGAGCAGCATGCAGACGAGGCCCAGGTAGGCGCCCGCGTCGATGCCGACGTCGCCGTTGCGGCCCGGCTCGTCGATGCCGACGCGGTAGAGCAGGTACAGCGCGGCGAACGTGCCGACGCCGACCGTGACGGTGGCGGCCGACGTCGCCATCGAGACGGCGCGCCGGCGCAGGGTGAGGACGACGAGCGTCGTCGCGAGCGCGATCGTCAGCACGAGCAGCACCCGACCGACCGTCAGCGTCTCCCAGGCCGACCGGCCCCCGAACCAGCTCAGGAACATGTCGACGGCCAGCCCGGCCGCGCCGAGGGCGGTCACGAGCTCGCCGCTGCGCAGCGCCCGGACGTCCACCTACGCCCCGCCCCGCTGCAGCCGCGCGGCCTGCAGGGTGTTGCGCAGCAGCAACGCGATCGTCATCGGGCCGACGCCGCCGGGGACCGGCGTGATCGCCGACGCGACCGCCTTGACCGCCTCGAAGTCGACGTCGCCGGCGAGCTTGCCGTCGATGCGGTTCATCCCGACGTCGATGACGACGGCGCCCGGCTTGACCCAGTCGGCCTTCACCATCCGCCCGCGCCCGACGGCGGCGATCAGCACGTCGGCGCGGCGGCAGACCGCCGCGAGGTCGCGCGTGCGCGAGTGGCACGTCGTGACCGTCGCGTCGGCACCCAGCAGCAGTTGCGCCATCGGCTTGCCGAACAGGTTCGAGCGCCCGATCACGACGGCCTCTGCCCCCTCGAGCTCGGCGCCCGCCTCGGCGAGCAGGTGCATCACGCCCGCCGGCGTGCATGGCCGCAGCCCATCGCGGCCGAGCGCCAGCAGGCCGGCGCTGAGCGGCGTCAGCCCGTCGACGTCCTTGCGCGGGTCGATCATGCCCGTCAGCTCGACGCCGTCGAGGTGCGCGGGCAGCGGCAGCTGGCAGAGGATCCCGCTGACCGCCGGATCGGCGTTCAGCCGCTCGATCAGCTCGACGAGCTGATCGCGCGGCGTGCCCGCCGGCAGCGGGAAGTGAAAGCCCCGCATGCCGACCTCGGCGCAGGCCTGCTGCTTGCCGTCGACGTAGACCGCCGATGCGGGGTCGTCGCCGACGAGGATCGTCGCCAGCCCCGGAACCGCGCCGCCGCCCTCCGCGCAGAACGCCGCCACGTCGCGCGCGACGTCGGCGCGCACGTGGGCGGCGATCGCCTTGCCGTCGATGATCTGCGCTGCCATCCGGGTCCTGACTATCAGAGCCGGGTGATCGGCGCGTACTCCGCCATCAGCTTGCGCTCGCTGCCATCGCCGGCGAAGCGCACCACGACGATGCCGCCGGCCTCGACGCCGGTGACGACGCCGGCGCCGAACGCGGCGTGCGAGACGTCGTCGCCGAGCCGGAAGGACGGCGCGGGCTCGTCGCCCCGCGCGGTCGAGATCGGCGACGAGGACGAGGCCCACGAGCCGGGCCGCTGGGCGGCGACGCCGGGATGGGTCCGCGCCCGCCCACGCTCGTCGGCGCCGTCGGTGAGGTCGTGCGGGACCTCGTCGAGGAAGCGCGAGCGCATCCCGTACTGCGTCGCGCCGAAGACGTTGCGGCGCCGCGCGCTCGTCATGTACAGCGCGCGCATCGCACGTGTGATGCCGACGTAGGCCAGCCGGCGCTCTTCCTCCAGGCCGCCCTCGTCGAGCGCGCGCGAGTGCGGGAAGACGCCCTCCTCCATCCCGGCGATGAAGACGATCGGGTACTCCAGGCCCTTGGCGTTGTGGATCGTCATGAGCGTGATCAGGCCCTCGTCGTCGGTCCGCGTGTCGGCGTCGGCGACGAGCGCGACGCCCTGCAGGAAGACGTCGAGCGTGTCCTGCTCGGGCTCGGCCGAGGCGTCGAACTCGCGCCCGAACTCGACGAGCGAGGCGAGGTTCTCCTCGCGCCCCTCCGCCTCGATCGTCCGCTCGGCCTTGAGCGCGTCGATGTAGCCGCTCTCGTGCAGCACGGCCTCGAGCAGGTCGCCGATCGGCACGCGCTGCTGCACGCGCTCGCGCAACCCCGCCATCGTCTCCATGAAGCGGCTCAGCGCGCGCACCGCGGCGGTGCCGAGGCCCGGCACGGCGGCGGCGTCGGCGGCCGCGTCCCAGATGCTGATCCCGATCGAGTCGGCGAACGCGATCACGCGGCCGAGCGATGTCTGGCCGATCCCGCGCCGCGGCGAGTTGACGATGCGCGTGAACGAGACGACGTCCTGCGGGTTGCCGAGCACGGTCAGGTAGGCGAGCGCGTCCTTGACCTCGGCGCGCTCGAAGAACTTCGTGCCGCCGATCACCTGGTAGGAGATGTCGCGCCGCGTGAGCACCTCTTCGATCGCCCGCGACTGCGCGTTCGTGCGGTAGAAGACCGCGATCTCGGTACGGCTCGCGCCCTCGTCGACGAGCCGCTCGATCTCGCCGACGACGTAGCGCGCCTCGGCGTGCTCGTCGTCGAGCTCGCGGATGCGGATCTTCTCGCCGTCGCCGTGGTTGGTCCAGAGCGCCTTGTGCTTCTGCTCGCGGTTCTGCGCGATCACCGCGTTCGCCGCGCTGAGGATCGTCTGCGTCGAGCGGTAATTCTGCTCGAGCTTGACGACGCGGGAGTCAGGAAACGTGTCCTCGAACGAGAGGATGTTCTGGATGTCTGCGCCGCGGAAGCCGTAGATCGAGTTGTGCGTCAGCAGGCCGTTGGCGATGAAGTTGTGCGTGCCTTCGACGTTGAGGTCGTAGACCGGTCCGTCGAGGACGACGCGCTCGACCCGCTCGACGCTGTCATAGCCGCCGTGCTCGTCGAACATCACCATGCCCGGCCGGACGGAGCTCGCCGTCGTGAACGCCAGCGAGTCGCCCTCGGCGCCGGCTGCGTCGTTTCGACCCAGGCGCGCCTCCGCGTGCAACGTCACATCGAGCACGGAGGCGATCTCGTCGGCGCGGCAGAGCATCCGTCCGACATCGTCAAACCAGGACTCGTGGCGCCAGCCACGGGCGTCGTCGCCGACCGGCGTCACCGACAGGCCGATGCTCGCGAGCGCCGCTCGCCCCTCGTCGTCGTCGCCGACGAGGCTCAGGCGGTGCAGCGGCGCGCGTCCGCGCCGATCGTCACAGAGGCATGCCACGAGCCGCCGCCGGCGTCCGCCGATCGTCTGCGCCGTGTGCTGCGGCCATGAGGACGTCGGCGCCGCGTCCTCGAGCGGGGCGACGCCCGTGGTCTCGGTGCCGGCGCGATCGGTCTCATCCCTGCGCTCGACCCGCGCGGCGACGGCAACCTCGCCCGGGCAGCGCATCGTGAGCCCGATCACCGGCGCTGCCGGACCGCGCCCGTACGTGCGCGACATCGCGACGCGACGGCCCGTGGCCGACGTGTGCATCAGGTCGGTCGCGTGCGGCTGCGGGCGCTCGTCGAGACGGTAGCCGGCGAAGTGCACGTGCTCGGGCGTCGACACGATCCGGCGCCCACTCGCGGTCGTGATCGCGACCGCGGCCCGCCGATCGTGACTCTCGAAGGCGGCGGTCACGTTCGCGCGCCGGAAATCCCCGCTGCCGTAGCACGACAGCACCGCATCGCCCGCCGCCACGTCCTCGATCGCGCGCCGGCTTCCATCCGCCATCGTCACCCGGGTTCCGGCGAGCAGGCACTGCGCATCGTCGCCGACGACCGCGAGGTTGCGATGCTCCTCGGCGAGCAGCTGCAGCCAGCGGTACTGGACGGCGTTCGTGTCCTGGTACTCGTCGACGAGCACGTGGCGAAACGCGCTGGCGTAGCGGTCGCGGACCTCCTGGAAGAGCTGCAGGACGTTGACGGCGTTGACGAGCAGGTCGTCGAAGTCCATCGCGTTCATGCGGTGCAGCTCGCGCTCGTAGAGGCGATAGGCGTCGGCGACGGTCTGCTCGAAATAGGAGCCCACGAGCGTGCCGTAGGCCTCCGCGTCGCGCAGTTTGTTCTTCGCGTCGGAGATCTGGTGGTGGACGGCGCCCGCCGTGAAGCGCTTGGTGTCGACGTTGTTCTCGTCCAGGCAGCGCTTGACGAGCCGGCGCGCGTCGGCCTGGTCGTAGATCGTGAACTGGCGCGTGTAGCCGAGCTTGTCGCCCTCGGCGCGCAGGATCCGCGCGCAGGCGGCGTGGAACGTCATGACCCACATCGCGCGGATGCGCCGCCCGAGCAGCACCTCGACGCGCTCGCGCATCTCCTGCGCGGCCTTGTTCGTGAACGTGATCGCGAGGATCTCGTTGGCGCGCGCGAGCCCCGTGCCCTCGAGGTAGGCGATCCGGTGCGTGAGCACCCGCGTCTTGCCCGTGCCGGCCCCGGCGAGGATCAGCAGCGGCCCCTCGCCATGCGTGACGGCGTCACGTTGGGGCGGGTTGAGCCCCGCGAGCAGGGTCTCGATGCGGGCGTTGGAGGCGGTGTCGGGCATGCTCGTCCAGCATAGGCGCGGTAGCGGAAGTGCCCGGCGCTGTCGGCGCTCCCGCAGACAGCGTCGTCCGTCGGTCCACGACGGGCCGTGCAGCGCCGCCGGCACCGCGATCTGAACGCAGGCCGGGCAGGCACCTCGTGACGCAACGCGCGCGACCGTGGCGCCTACGACGCGACCGCCGACGCTCCTGCTCGGATGCACCGGTTCGGGGCTTTGATCCTCCATCACGCACGCCGACTTGCATCGGGGGACGGCGTTCTGCCTATACTCGCGCCGTTCAGCAAGGGAAGGGCAGGGGATGTTGCGAAGGGCCGCGATCGCGGGGGCGATCGCTGTGCTGGTCGGTGGCGCGCTGGGCTCGGGAACGGCCTCGGCGGCCGAGAGCGCGTGCGCGCAGGCGGCCTCGATGGCGAACGCGACGACGCTCGAGCAGGCGTCCGCTTCGGTCCTGTGCCTCGTCAACGGCGAGCGTGGCCGGCGCGGCCTCGCACCGCTGCGGGCCTCACGGCTGCTCGACAGGTCCGCACGGGCGCACAGCCGCGACATGGTCGCCCGCCAGTACTTCTCGCACGTCACGCCCAGCGGCGTCAACGTCCGCCGGCGGATCTCGCGCTCGGGCTACCTGCGCAAGCGCAGTGCCTGCAGGGTCGCCGAGACGATCGCCTGGGGCACCGAGGACCAGGGCACGCCCGCCGAGCTCGTGCGGACGTTCATGAGCAGCCCCGGTCACCGGCGAATCCTGCTCGATCGCCGCTACCGCGACATCGGCGTCGGCCTCGTCCTCGGCGCGCCGGTCAGCGGCCTGGGCAACGGCGCGACGTTGACGCTCGACTTCGGCCGGCGCTGAGCGCCGGCCGCGGCGCGCGCGCAGGCTCGTGCTCTGCGACGAGGTCCGCCGTACCTGCGCGCAGATCGCCGCAGGCGCCGAGTCGGTCAGCATCGACCTCGACGCGCTCGAGCGCGTGTACCGCTCGGCACCGACCGCGCCGCCGCCGCTCGACCCGCTCCGCCACTACCTCGACGGCGATCCGCCGGACGTCGCGATGTACTTCCTCACCCTCGACAGCGTGAACTTCGGCTCCGGCTGGTTTCCGACGCTGCGCAAGCGCGCCGGCTCGTCGGGCTACTTCACCGTCGCGTGGGCGATCGCCGACCGCTTCCGCGCCCACGGTCCCTGGACTGCCGCCGACCTGCGCGCGCTGCGCACCGACGAGATCGCCGACACGCTCGGCCAGCCGCGCGATCACGAGCTGATGGCGCTCTACGCGCAGGCGCTGCGGGCGCTGGGCGTGTTCCTCGGCGATCGCGATGCGCTCGCGCTCGTGCGCGCGGCGCGCGGCTCGGCCGAGGCGCTCGCGACGCGGCTCGCGCGCGGGATGGCGCTGTTCGCCGACCGCGGCTTCTACAAGCGCGCGCAGATCGTGCCCGCGAACCTCGCCCTCGCCGGCGTCGCCCGCTTCGACGACCTCGACCGCCTGACGATCTTCGCCGACAACCTCGTGCCGCACGTCCTGCGCTGCGACGGTGTGCTGCGTTACGGCGAGCGCCTGGCGGCGCGCATCGAGGCGGGCCTGCTGCTGCCCGCCGGCCGCGAGGAGCGCGAGATTCGCGCCTGCGCGGTGCGCGCCTGTGAGCTCATCGCGCAGCGCGCCGGCGTGAGCGAGCACGAGCTCGACAACTGGCTCTGGAGCCGCGGCCAGGCACCGGACGTCAAGTCCGTCCCGCGCCACCGAACGCGGACCGTCTACTACTGATGCTCGACGACGTCGACACGTTCGGCGTCGGTGCCGTTTGCGCCAGCGCCGCAACCAGCGCGGCGAAGCCTTGGTCGTGCCGGCACACGTGGCCTGCGCTGGTGGCGCCAGACGCGCGGGCATCGCTGTAGGTTGCCTGCAATGCCTGCCCAAAACGCAAGTCGCCCGCGGTTGATCTCGTTCGCCGTCGTCCTCGTCGCCACCGCCGTGTTGCCTCTGGCATCGGCTGCCGCCCAGGCTCCTGGCCTGCCGCGCACGTTCAACGTCAAGACGATCGAGACCCCGGAGCCGACGGGCGGCGGGTCGTTTGGCTGGGGCGCGGCGAGCGCCGACCTGACCGGCGACGGCAAGCTGGACCTGCTCGTCGCGCAGGGGCAGACCGAGCCGACGCGGGTGTTCGTCTTCGACGGCGCGACGGGCGCGCACATCGACACGATCGTGCCGCCGGAGCTGAACCCCGGTGGCGCCGATCCGGTCATCGCGTTCGTGTACGTCGAGACGATGCCCGACGTGGGCAGTTGCCCCGGTGGCGACGGTGCTGACGCCGACAAGATCTGTGACGCCGCGACGGTCGGCGCACCCGACGGCATCGCGGAGATCATCGTCGGCGCGCGCGGCAAGCGTGTCAACGCCGACAACCCGGCGCTCGACGCGGTCGCCGCCGACCCGCAGCTGGGCCGCGGCTACATCATCGACGGCAAGACGCGCGCGGTGCTCAAGCGCATCGACATGCCGATCGCCGACCGCCAGGCGCAGAAGGCGCTGGGTGGCGGCCCGCAGTTCGGGCGTGTGATGGCGTCGCCGCAGTCGATGGCGCCGTGTGCCGGCTCGTCGGCGGAGAACAACGACAACGGCGTCGGCGCGTGTCCCGCCACGCCGCTTGCAAGCCGCGTCGGGGACCTCAACGGCGACGGGGTCGGAGACGTTGTCATCACGGCGCGCAATTACCGCGAGACGCCCGCTCAGGCGGCGCCGACGTCGCAATGCGCCGGCTCGACCGTCGCGTTCTGCACGAGCGGCAAGGCGTGGGCCTATAGCGGCGCGATCGCGGGCAGCGATCCGCAGGCGATCCTCGACACCGTCCTGTACTCGATGCGCAACCCGATCGCGCAGACCGTCAGTGGCGAGTTCGGCGGCAACCTGTACCGGCTCGGCGACGTCAACACGAACGTCGCGACGACGAACTGCTTCACGTCGCCGGGTGCGGCGTCCTGCGCGCCGGAGTTCACGATCGCCGTGCGCAACGCCGACTACCCGCTGCAGGCGCCGGGGATCGGCTTTGACAACGTCGGCGCGGCGGTCGTCTTCAACGGCGCCACCGGCGCGGTGCACCAGACGCGCGGCGGCAACGACGCGATCACGCACCCCGAGATGCAGAAGCTCTCGCAGTTCAGCGGCTCGTTCAACGGTGGCCGCCCGGTCGGCGACCTCGGCGCGTCGACGCAGCCTGACATCCTGCTGCCCGCCGCGCTGCAGAACGCGGCCAGCACCGACGACGGCAAGATCTGGGCCTTCAACGCCGTCGGCGGCGGCGGCGGCGCGACGGGCAGCTGGCAGTTCGCGAGCATGATCGACCCGACGCCCTACCCGGGCAGCAACTTCGGCGGCGCGTTCACAGGCGTGGGCAACCTCGCCGACGGACCCCTGTATCCGGCCAATGAGCTGCTCGTCGGAGGATTTCACTTCGACCCCTTCACGGAGGCCTCAAACGACGCGGTCGCCGACGTGCACTTCGTCAACATCCAGACCGCCACGAACCTCATGACGATCCCCAATCCGTCGGGTGCACGCGGCGACGGCTTCGGCGTCGGGCTGATCCCGATGGGCGATATCAACGCCGACGGGTTCCTCGATTTCGCCGCCACGGCCTACCTCGCCAACGGCGTGACCGGCGGCCAGGGCCGCGCCTGGATCTTCTCCAGCGACAACTCGCCGCTGCCGCCGCCGCCGGCCGCCGCCGCGCCACTGGTCACAGGTCCGGCCGCAGCGCCGACCGCGACCGCTGCGGTCCCGGCGCTGCAGCCCGGCACCTGCGCCAACCGCACGATCGGAACCGATCGCGGCGAGCGGATCCGCGGGACGATCGCCGGTGACGAGATCTTCGGGTTCGGCGGCAACGACAGCATCTCGGGCTATGCGGGCCGCGACTGCATCGACGGTGCGCGCGGCAGCGACCGCCTCTACGGCGGCGACGACAACGACAAGCTCGTCGGCGGCTCAGGCAACGATCGGCTCTACGGTCAGGACGACCGCGACGAGCTGTTCGGCGGCTCGGGCAACGATCGTCTTCAGGGCGGGGCGGCCAACGACATGCTCGCCGGCGGCTCGGGCAACGACGACCTGATCGGCGGCTCGGGCAACGACCGGCTCTTCGGCGAGTCCGGCCGTGACCGGATCATCGCGGGCGGCGGGCGCAACCAGATCGACGCCGGCAGCGGCAACGACACGATCCTGGCCCGCAACGGCGAGCGCGACCGGATCATCTGCGGCTCGGGCCGCGACCGCGTCCATGCCGACCGCTACGACCGCCTCAACGGCTGCGAGATCGTCCGCACCGGGGGACGGATCAGCACCCGCACGGTGCTGCCCCCGCGCGCACGGGCCAGCAACGCACGGTCAAGCACCGGGGGCAACAGATGAGCACGACGACCCCCGAGCGTGCCGGCAAGACCGAGCGGCAGCCCGGCCGCGGTTTGAACGGCGGCGGCCAGATGCTGCCGCTGCTCGTCGTCGCGATCGCGCTCGTAGCGGCCGGAGTCGGCGCGATCATCGTGTCCTTTTCCTACGACACGCCGCGTGAAGCAGCGGCGCTGGGACCCAACCTCGCGATCAACGACGGCGCCTCAAACCCCGGCGATTTGAACGCCAACAACTCGCCGACGCTGATCCGCAACCCCGTCGAGCAAGACAACCTCGTCGAGGTCAACCGGATCGACTCGCCCGCCTACTCCTGCTCGCTGCGCGTGTCCTTCGACGGCGGCGGCCGCTGGGCCGAGACGGGGATCCCGGCACCCAGCGGCGAGGAGCCCAAATGCTTCGCGCCCGACGCCGCGTTCTCCGCAGACGGCACGCTGTACGTCTCCTACGTCACGCTCAAGGGCCGCGCGAACGCCCCCAACAACGTCTGGATCAGCAGCTCAAGCGACGGCGGCAAGACGCTGCAGGCACCGGTCAAGACACCGCTGGGCGCGCGCGCCTTCGGAGTCCGCCTGACCGCCGACCCCAGCGCCCCCAAACGCATCTTCCTAACCTGGCTGAAGGCCGACGAACTCGGCCTCTACACGTTCTCGAACACCGGCAACCCGATCATGGCGATCCGCTCTGACGACGGCGGCGTGAACTGGACACAAGCCAGCCGCGTCAGCAGCGCGACACGCGAACGCGTCGTCGCCCCGACCCCCGCCGCCGGCAAGACCGCCGGCGAGCTGAACGTCCTGTACCTCGACCTCGGCGACGACGTCCTGGACTACGGCGGCGCACACCGCGGACGCGGCGGCGCACCCTACGCCGGCGACTGGCAACTCGTCCTGGCCCGCTCGACCGACAACGGCGCGACATGGAAAGAATCCGTCGTCGACGACGCGCTCACACCGACCGAACGCTTCATCGTCTTCACCCCACCCACCCCCTCGCTCGAAGTCGACCGCGACAGCGGCACGCTCTACGCCGCCTTCCACGACGCCCGCGGCGGCGACCCCGACGTGCTGCTGTGGTCGCTACCCAACGGCGCCGGCGACTGGAACGGCCCCGTCCGCGTCAACGACACACCCAACAACGACGGCACCGCGCAATACCTACCCACACTCGCCGTCGCACCCAACGGCCGCCTCGACGTCCTGTACTACGACCGCCGCGCAGACCGCACCGACGTCCTCAACGAAGTCTCGCTGCAATCCTCCCACGACAACGGCACAACCTTCACACCACGCGTAAAGGTCTCAGACCGCGCCTTCAGCTCACGAATCGGCTCCGGCCTGGAACGCGGCCTACCCGACCTCGGCAGCCGACTCGGCCTGATCTCCACCGACACACGCGCCTACGCCGCCTGGACAGACACCCGCGGCGGCAGCATCCGCACCGCCAAACAAGACATCGCCCGCGGCGTCGTCGCCTTCAACGACCCACCACGCCTCTCCAACGGCACCGAAACACTGCTACGCATCGGCGGCATCATCCTCATCCTGCTCGGCACCGCAACACTCATCGGCGCCATCACACAACGACGCCGAACGAGATAGGCGTCCGCTAGCCGCCGGCGGGGCTGGGCCCGTGCGCCGTTCGCAGCGGGCGCACCTCGGCGACGTCCTCCTCGCAGTCGGCGCCGCGCAGCTTGCGCAGTTCGCACTCGAGCTCGGCGATGCGCGCCGACAGGCTCGTGATCGCGTCGGCGACCGGGTCGGGCAGGTGGATCCAGTCGCTGTCCGGCCCCTCGGGGCGCCTGCCCTCGACGCGGACGGGGTGTCCGGGGTTGCCGACGACGGTCGTGTTCGGCGGCACGTCGTGGATGACGACGGTGTTGGCGCCGATCTTCGCGCCATGGCCGACCGTGATCGCACCCAGGAGCTTGGCGCCCGCGCCGACGGTGACGTTGTCCTGCAGGGTCGGGTGGCGCTTGCCGGTCTGAAAGCCCGTGCCGCCGAGCGTGACGCCCTGGTAGAGCGTGACGTCGTCGCCGATCTGCGCCGTCTCGCCGATCACGACGCCGGCCGCGTGGTCGATGAAGAAGCCCCTGCCGATCTGCGCCGCCGGGTGGATCTCGACGCCGGTCCAGGCGCGCGAGAGGATCGACAGCGCGCGCGGCGCGACGGGCACGCCGACCCCGTGCAGGCCGTGCGCGACGCGATGTGCGAGCACGGCCTGCACGCCGGGCCAGCTCATGAGGATCTCCGTGCTGCTTACGCCGCGCGCGGCGGGGTCGCGCGCGTGGGCCGCGGCGACGTCGCGGCGGACCTCACCGACGACACGGGCGAGCGTTCCGAGACCGAGCATGTCAGCAAGCGTACCGCCGCGCGAACGCGGAGTTTGCGGCGTTCGAGGCTAGTGGGTCGACCAGGAACGTTCGACCGGAAACCCGGGATGCCGGCGCAGCCTGGCAAGGACGCAGGACCGAAGGTGTGGCTCTGCCACATCGAGTGTCCGAGGACGCAGCGGGCACCGCGGACGAAGTCCGTGGTCGGTGATCGGCGCCCGGGGTTCCGGGTGAAACGTTTATGGTCGACCCACTAGGGCGCGAAGAACGGCGTCGAGACGTAGCGCTCGCCGGAGTCGGGCAGCACGACGGCGATCCGCTTGCCCTTGGACTGCGGCCGCCTGCCGACCTCGATCGCCGCCCACAGCGCGGCGCCGCACGAGATGCCGACGAGCGCGCCCTCCAGACGGGCGGCGTCGCGCGCCAGCCGGAGCGCGTCCTCGTCGTCGACCGCGATGACCTCGTCGATGATCTCGCGGTTGAGCACCGGCGGGACGAAGCCCGCGCCGATGCCCTGGATCTTGTGCGGTCCGGGGGCGCGGCCCGAGAGCACGGCCGACGTCAGCGGCTCGACGGCGACGACATGCAGCTTCGGGTTGCGGGCCTTCAGCGCCTCCCCCGCGCCGGTGATCGTGCCGCCCGTGCCGACGCCGCAGACGAGGACGTCGATCCTGCCCTCGAGCGCGTCCCACAGCTCGGGGCCGGTCGTGCGCCGGTGGGCGTCTGGATTGGCGGGGTTGGCGAACTGGTCGGGCAAGAAGACGTCTGGGCTCGTCGCCATCGCGCGCGCGGCCTCGACGGCCTCGTTCATGCCGCCGAGCGATTCGGTGATCTCCACGCGCGCGCCGTACATGCGCAGCAGCGCCTCGCGCTCGCGGCTCATCCCCTGCGGCAACGTCAGCACGAGGTCATAGCCCTTCGCCGCGCAGACGAACGCCAGCGCGATCCCGGTGTTGCCCGACGTCGCCTCGACGATCGTCGAGCGGCCCGGCTCGATCAGGCCGTCGGCCTCGGCGGCCTCGATCATCGCGACGCCGATGCGGTCCTTGACGCTGCCACCGGGGTTGAACGACTCGAGCTTGCCGAACAGCCGGACGCCGGGCGGCGCGAGCCGCGTGAGCTCCAGCATCGGCGTGCGCCCTACATAGTCCGCAATGCTGACCGGGATTCGCGCCATCGGCACACCACGGTACCCGCCCGACCGGCGATGGCGTCCCGCCCGGTGACGGTTGTGCGCGCTCGCGCGCTGACGGCGGCGTTCAGACCGCGAGGTCGACGTCCTCCCAGCGCGCGTCCTGGAACAACCACTCGAGCGCGCGCCGGCGTTCGAGCACAACACCCGGAGCGATCTCGTCGTCCCACACGTCGCCGTGGTATTGCGCCTTGCGCGCGTGCCAGTGCAACAGGTAGTAGAGGTCGAGCATCGCCGCGATCTCGCTGAGCGGGCGCATGCGCTGGTCCGCGCGCGCCTTGCCGGGATCGAGGCCCGGGGCCAGCCGCTCGTAGACCGGCTGCCTGGGGCACATCCGGTCGGGCGGCAGGTCGTCGACGAGCTCGAGCACCCACAGCAGCGCGTGCAGCGCCTCCTCGCGCCAGGAGATGTCGACGAGCAGCTGCTGCAGCTCCGGCTCGGCACGCTCCTCATCGCCTTCGAGAACGCGCAGGAGCTCGAGCTCGCGGCTGCCCAGCGACGGCTCGAGGTCGTGCTCGTCGATCGCGTCGCGCACCGTCCGCACGGGCGCGCGATGCGCCAGCGCCAGCGCGGCCGCGATCGCATGGCAGCGGTCGGCGACGGCCGCGGGCGCGCGCACCCACTCGAAGTCGTCGTCGCCGTGCAGCGGCAGCGAGCCGGGATCCGCGAGCTTCCATCGCTTCAGACGGCGCAGCGACTGCTCGCGGATCGCGAGAAAGTCCATCCCTTGCACCCCCATGCGCCGCAACGTACCGCTTCGGCGGCGCGCGAGGGGCACGCGGTCGAGCGCTACTCGCTGCGGTGGCCCAGCCGGCGCTCCATCTGCTCGGCCTCGTCGAGCTGGCCGCGCAGGCGGTACATCCCCACGCCCCAGGGGGAGTCCATCAGCCGCTGCAGGCACCAGACGAGCGGCGAGCCGTGGGACACGGCGCGGGCGATGTCGTTCGTGATCGTCTCCGACCAGTCCGTCGCGCCCAGCGGGCCGATGACGATCGCGCACATGACGTCGTCGCGTTCGACGCGCTGCAGCCGGTCGCGACCGAGCATCGGGTCGTGGTAGAGCTGCGTGCCGGACATGAGGACGGCGTGCAGCGGGGCGCCGTAGCCGCGCCCGACGACGGCGATCCAGCGCCGCAGGTGCCCGGGCGCGAAGTCGTATGTCGCAAACGTGTAGCCGCGCCTGCGCAGCCAGCGGCTCCAGTCCGACCAGAAGGTCGCCGAGTCGGCCAGGCCGGAGACGTCCGGCGTCGCCTCGTAGGGCACCCGCAGGTAGGACGCGACCACCGCTCGCATGCAGTCGCAGGGGCCGCGTTGATGAACACGCTCGGCGCTTGGAGCGACGCGGGCCGTCACGAGGCGCGCTGCCTGCCCGACCCGACCATGTGCTTGCCCCGCATGCTCGGGATCCCTCCTCGTCGTGGTGCTCGCCGCGGTCGGCGAAATTGAATCATCCGATCCGGTTGGATGATGCCCAACCCTTAGACCGCGCTCTACGCGCGATGCCCGCCGAACGCGCTCGGCGGCGCGCCTGGCGCCCGGCCCGCGAACGATCAATTTGCCCATGATCGCTCGGGGAACCCGTACGATGAGGCCACCTATACGCGTTTCGGACGCGCGTCGCCGTGCCGGTGTCAACGCTCACAATTACGGTGTTCCACGTAGCCGAATAACGGAGTTTCGGTGCTACTGATGGCCGTCATACGTTGATCGCGGATCGCTCCGCAAAGGCCGCGGCGTTGCGTGCCGCCGCCACGCTGCACGCCGCCGAGGAGGTCGAGCGCCTCGAAGCGGCGGCCGCGCTCGCCGACGCCGAGACCGAGGAGTCGGAGCTGCGCGTGCTCGTCGCCGCGCGCGACCACCTCGACATGGACGTCGCGTACTGCAGCCGCTTCACGGACACCGAGCAGGTCGTCCTGCGCGCCGAGGGCGACGCCCGCGCGTTCGGCCTGACCGCAGGCACGACGATCCCGCTCGCCGACACCTACTGCCAGCGCGTCGCGGACGGGCGCCTGCCGAACCTCATCGCCGATACGAGCCTGTTCACGGGCGACGGCAACCTCGCCCCGGCGCTCGGCTCGTACCTCGGTGTTCCGGTGACGTTCAGTGACGGCCGCCTGTACGGCACGCTCTGCTGTGCGAGCCGTCGGCCCGCGCCGTGGCTTCGCGAGCGTGACATCGCCTTCATGCAGGTGCTCGGGCGCATGCTCGCCCACGAGCTCGAGCGCGCGGAGGTCCTGCGCGAGGTGCAGACGCACCGCAACGAGGCGATCGCGCTGAGCGCGCTGTTTGCCAGCCTCGACGCGCGCGACAGCTACACGGGTCGCCACAGCGAAGCCGTCGTGCACACCGCGGTGATGGTGACGCGCGAGCTCGGGTTGCCGGAGAGCTTCGTCGAGGCCGTCAAGCAGGTGGCGTTGCTGCACGACATCGGCAAGATCGGCATCCCGGACGCGATCCTCGGCAAGCAGGGCCCGCTCGACGAGGCCGAGTGGGCGACCATGCACACGCACCCCGAGATCGGCGCGCGCATCGTCGCCTCGATCGCCAGCCTCGCCCCGCTGGCGCCGGCGATCCGCGCCGAGCACGAGCGCTGCGACGGCAGGGGCTACCCGGACGGGCTGACGCGCGAGCAGATCCCCCTCGCCAGCAGGATCACGTTCGCCTGCGACGCCTATCACGCGATGATGAGCTCGCGCCCCTACCGCGCCCAGGCGATGGACGCGGAGGCTGCCGCCGCCGAGCTGCGCGCCGCCGCCGGCACGCAGTTCGATTCCGACGTCGTCGCCGCGCTGCTGCGGGTCGTCGGTGCGGACGCACCGGCGCCCGCGACGGCTCAGCCGAAGACGTAGCGAAAGCGCGTACCGTTGCAGAAGCGGCGCAGCTTGCTGCCCAGCGACGCCCCGTGGGAGCGGTTCTCGCTCGCGGGCACGTAATCGACATCGGCAACCCAACCGATCGGGTCGACGCCGCGCACGAGCCCGCGCTGGTCGTTGTACGCGCGACCGCGCCCGACCGCCGGCGGATACTCGTCGCGATCAAACCCCTGCCTGGTCGGGATGTTCTGCAGCAGTCGTTCTCGGCGTTCGCCCGTGCCCGGCCGGTTGACGACGAGGATCCGCGGCCAGCCCCGGGCGATCGCGGCGACCGTGTGGTCCTTGACGTTCGGGTACCTGGCGGCACTGAAACGCAGGCGCTGCACGGTGGCGGGCCGCGTGCACGAGCCGGTCGAAGTGGAGGGCCGCGGCGGCGGCGGGGGCGGCGGCGGCGAGGTCGCCCCGCTGCCGGCGGAGCACGGGCAGGGCAGGCTCTCGCAGTGTATCTTCAGCGACGCGCCTGAAGCTGCGTCGCAGCAGCGTGTGCTCGCCAGCTACATGCGGACACAATGCAGGTCCTCGGGCAGCTGAGATGTCCGCGACGAACCCGCGCTACCGCTTTTGTCGAAGCAGAACTCGCGGTCCGTCACCGTTGCCGTTAGCGTCAAGCGCCGACTGCTGCCGATAGTAGGGACGAGGACGAGCTTCTGATTCCAGCACGCAGAAGAGGCTCGCCGGCACATCCTCGGGCCAGGCCAAGCCGGGTCTCGTTCACGGAGACGTGACGCGAGAGTCGACTCCGCTCCAGCGCCGATCGAACGTCCACACGACATCAGCGTGGATCAGATCGGCCACGACCAGGGCGATCGCGTCAGGCAGGCTCAGCCCGCGGTGGCGCGCCTTCAGGGTCGCGGCGTGGTCAGCGCTCGAGGCGGTAACGGGAATCGTCATGCACCCGTCGACGAAGCTCATGGCCGACGCCAATGCTGCACCTCCGGCCCGAGCGGGCCCGACGAGGATCTCCGCGCGTGTGGTGGCCGCGAGCACGAGCTCATCTTCTGTCGCCGCAGCAACAGCGTCGGCTGCCGCTTGATGATGAGCGTCATCGGCTGCGAGCGCAGCGATGGCCACGCTCGCGTCGATGACGATCAGTCGCGCCATCCGGCGCGCAGCTCGTCCAGGTACCCGGACGGATAAACCGAGCTGTCGAGCGTGCCCATCGCAGCAAGCAAACGGGCGCGTTGCCGACCACGCTCAGCTTGACCGGCCGGCGCGCCAAGCAACTCGTGACGAACCGCCGTGCGGATCAGCTCTGCCTCGCTGGTGCCACGCTCCTTCGCTGCGCGCTTGAGCTCTCGGTGCAAGTCCTCGGGCATGTAGATCGTCGTTTTGATCACGGTCGCAAAGTACCACACATGCCGTATGGCATCGACGGGTTTGGTCGAGGGCTCGCGCCCTGGCTCCATGCGCCCCGAGCCAGCCCGCTCAGGATCCTCAGCCGGGACGGGTCAGCCGCCTGAGAGTGCCCGTCCTGCCTCTGCCTCGAAGGGGCACTCCTCCTTGAAGCGGCTTGGGACCAAGTCCAGCGACGTCGTTGCCGTCGCTTCCCAACGGTCGTGACCTTCCAGCGTTTACGGTGGTCCGACCGATGGAGTTGCGTCCCGCCAAGCCGCAGGACAGGGCCTTCCTCGTCGAGATGGCGCGCCTCGCCTGCACGCTTGAAGAGCGCCCGCTGCCGGCCCGGGACTCCTCGGACGTTCTCGCTCTGCTGCCCGCACCGGACGCCGCCATCCTCGCGACGGATGACGACGGGCGGCCGTTGGGCGCGGCTTGGTGGCATCTTCACGAGCCGCCGTTGCTGCGCGATGCCACCGGAAAGCCCGTTCCCGAGTTGGTGATGGCGGTGGTCGAGGGAGAGCGACGCAGGGGAATAGGAGCGGCGCTGGTCGACGCCCTGGCTGAAGAAGCGGCCCA
This sequence comes from uncultured Solirubrobacteraceae bacterium, assembly GCA_963756465.1. Taxonomy (GTDB): domain Bacteria; phylum Actinomycetota; class Thermoleophilia; order Solirubrobacterales; family Solirubrobacteraceae; genus CADCVQ01. Next base: position 1,283,498 of record CAVWNK010000003.1, on the reverse strand, counting down.
GCACTTCAGCGTGCTGGCCCTCAACGTCCACATCCGCAACCCCGCAGCACGCCTCTATACGCGGACCGGCTTCAGGGTCGCCGGTACCGGTCGCGGGTGGTTCGGCGTAGCGATGAGCCGGACGCTTGGCGGGACGCTCATGATGGCGAGTAGCCGAAAGCCAGAGGTTCGCGAGCTGCTCCACGATCTTGTCGTGTGGTGCAGTCAGCGCGCCGACGTGCGGGCCTTGGCCCTGGTCGGCTCGTGGGCGCGCGACGATGCGAGATATGACTCCGACGTAGACGTGGTGCTTCTCACGACGGACCGGGACAGGTATCTCGCGACCGACGACTGGGCTCTCGCGCTCGGCGCGAAGGTCGTTGCCACGCGTCAGTGGGGCGTGATCACCGAGCGCCGGCTACTCATGCCGACGGGCATGGAGATTGACTTTGGCGTAGCTGATCTCTCGTGGGCAGCGACCGCACCACTCGACGAAGGGACCGCGAAGGTGGCACGGGACGGCCTCATACCCATCTATGACCCAGACTCCCTTCTCAAGCGTCTGAAGCACCCCGCTTGATACGTCCACGGCGCTCGAACCCTGGCTTCCCCTTTCGCCTGGCAGGAGTAGCGGCCACGCTACGAGCGCTCTTCCACTCGCACTCGTCGGTCGGCGCTGCCGACCTGCCTCCGCCAGCAAAGCGGCCGCTAGGACATGCCGGTGGAAGCGATAATGAGGGTCGTGCCGCGACGCCCGCCTCACATCCGGCCGCTGGGCCGCCACAGTCGGATTTCGCGTGTCGGCATCCTCGTACTTCTTGGGCTTGTGGCGTGCGGCGTTGCGGCCATGCCGGGCGGCGCCGTGGTGACGGTTTCCGAGCAATCGATGCGCTGGGATGTCGGGGCCGCAGGACCTGACGGGCGCTCGATCGACGTCCTCTATCAGCCCGAGTGCTTCATGCGAGATGTCCCGCGGGCGCTCGTGCGCGAGAGCACCGACAGCGTCGCGATCGCGCTCAGCGCAACATTCGTCAGGGACAGCGAGGTAGCCTGTCCGGCCTTGCTCCCCCGGCCGCAGGTTCTGCGCGTGCCGCTCGCCACCCCGCTCGACGGGCGCTCGATCCGGGGACGCGCATATCCCCCGGTGAGCTCGTTCCCGTTGACGGTGCCGGGCCCCCGCGGCGAGCTGTTGGTGCGCATTCCCCGGCTCGCCGGCCTGTCGTCGTGGGAGGCTCGGCGCGTGCTACGCCAGCGTCGACTCGTCGCCCGCGTGCGCTACTCGACCGGCAGCGGGCGACGGTCGCAAGTTCGTGGTCAGCGCCCTGCGGCGGGCGCCGCCGTTGCGAGCGGCAGCGTGGTGCGTGTTCACGTCGCGCTGCGGTAGCCGCTCGCTGCGTGGCTGTTCGCGACGATCCTTCAGCTTGCTGCTCCTCGTCCGACCGGGCGCTGACCGGCCGACGTCGCATCTGCCTCATTGCGATAGCGACGTGCTCGAGCTCCGTCCGATCGGGAGCTCGCGCGCGGCCCACGTCGTGCCTATGCATTGGATGCAACGGGTCGGGCCGAGTGGCGCTTCTGTTGCTCGTCCACTCCACAGGCGAGGGAAGCCTCGCTCCGGGCGACTGCTCTGCGGCTGGAGGAGGCGTCGCCATTAGCCGACGACCGGCTGGCGGCACGCGGTCAATCCCCCAGTCAGCTCAGGACGGCTTACCGCACACTATCTGCACGGGATGCGTGCGCCCTTCCTCGATGTTGCGGGCGGAATTGCGCATCTTCTCGGGCGCCGTCGGGCCGATCAGCACGTGCAGGCCGAGCGGCGGCAGCTCACCCCGGCCGGCGAGCTCCAGCGCGGCCCGGTACGCGGCCAGGTACTTCGGGCCGGTGTCCTCGCACTCGATGTCCACGAACCCGGCGGCGGCGAGGAGCTCGCGGGTCTCCGACGGCGTGACGAGGAACTCGCCCGTGCCGTCCTCCGACCAGGGCACGGGATGGTGCGGGCCTCCCACGGGCCCGAGGCCGTGCTCGGTGAGCGCGAAGAACCCGCCGGGCTTCAGCACGCGCCACGCCTCGCCGAAGAAGCGCGGACGGTCGGCGACGTTCATGGTCACGTGCTGCGCATAGGCGCCGTCGAACGTGCCGTCGTCGTAGGGCAGCCGCTCGCCGTCGCCCTGCTCGATGAAGACCCTGTCGCCCATGTCGAGCAGCGCGGTCAGCTTGTTCGCCGCGTCGACGAACGGCCCGGTGATGTCGATCCCGCTGACCTTGCACCCGAAGCGCTGCGCGAAGTAGCGAGCCGGGCCACCGACCCCGCAGCCGATGTCGAGCAGGTGGTCGCCGGGCTCGACAGGCAGCCGATCCGCGAGATCGACGGTGGCCGGGAACCCACGCGCGTGGAAGTGGTCGACCGGCGCCAGATCCGCAACGGTCAACGAATCCAGAGACTTCGACGCTCGCTCCAGCGCCGAGACGATAAGACCATAAACGTCCCGGTCGGCCCAATGCTCCGCGATGGAGGTTTCCGGATCCATGCTCGCCAATCTCCCTGTGCCTGCTGGGCATGATGCTAATACGCCCTGTGCGCGGCGAAGGCCCAGGAGGCGCTGATCCAGCCGCGCATCCGCGTCTGAGCTCAGGGTCAAACCGAGGCGTCGCTTCTCAACAGGCGGCGGCCTTGGCGCGGCCGCCGAAGCAGGGTGATGCATCAGGAGAGGAGCGAGCGTCACGTTCGCGCGGACCGGGCTTCTCCGTTGGACGAGGAGCATCAGCGCGGCCAAGCCCCTCCTGGCCCGGCGTCTTGCATAGGCAGAGCGTGGGCGCGCCGACCGACCGGCGCCTCGTTCCCTCGCATGGCTCCGCTTTCGCATTCGCCTGGCGGGAGCGCTGGGCCCGCGAGTCATGTCGAGCGCTGGTCGCGAGGAGGAGCGCTCGCTTCTCCTCTCCGGTAGGTCGAGAATCCGCTCGCGCGAGGCGCGTTCTGTCGCCGGATGTGGTCGCACAACGTCCGCAGGGCGCCGTACGTTCGAGGGGTGGCGAAGAAGTTCCGAGAGGTCCGGCGAGCGCTGTCGAACGCGAACTGGACGAAGGTGCGGCAGACTGGATCGCACGAGACGTGGCGCAGCCCGGACGGCGCGACAACGATCACGGTGGCCGGCAAGGACTCCGATACCGTTCCGGTCGGGACGCTTGGCGCCATCCGCCGGGCGACAGGATTGGAGCATCTGCGATGAAGGACTATCTCGTGATCTATGAACGCGCCGAAGACGGCGGCTGGGGGGCCCACAGCCCTGATGTGGAGGGCGTATTCGCGGTGGGAACGACACGCGAGGAGACCGAGCTCCGTATGGCCGAGGCTCTGGCCGCCCACTTGGCGTATCTGCGCGATCAGGGCCGCCCCACGCCCGAGCCGCACACCGACGCCGGTCGCGTCGCGGCCTGATCTGGCGTCACCATCGGCAGAGCGAGTATTGCCGTGTGCCGAGGCTGTGCGGGCCGAACTCGCCGGTCGACACCGATGATCGCCGGACTCGCCCTGCGCGAGAAGTGCGCTCTTCCTGCGGACGGAGCGAGAGCGCCGGATCTGCCTCGAAGGGGCACTCAATCGGGCGTCCGCATCAGCACTCGGATCTGATCAGCGCTGACCACGCGTAGCCCCTCTCGCTCATACAGTGCTGCGGCGCGAGGGTTCGCCTTGAGCACGTGCAGGCTCAGGGGTCTCCCCGTATCGGCTGCGCGCTTGAGCAGGCTTCTGACGATGCCTGTTCCAAGGCCCTGGTTCTGATCCTCCGGAAACAGGAGGAGGCGTCGTAGGTACAGCTCATCGGGGCGCTCCTCGACCACGAGCACGCCGACATCTCGACCTTGCACTTCGATGATCTGCCCGGGCAGACGCTCGAACTCCTCGGCGAACAGCTGCTGCTGAAGCGCTTCGTCCCAACCCCACGTGCGCGTGACGTACTCCCCAAGCGCGGCGCGAACCAGCTCAAACGCCCAGTCGTAGTCGCAAGGCAGGGCAGGCCTCAACTGCCAAGGCGCAACAGCAGGTCGGTCAACCATCGTGGCGAGTATCCATCACGGTACGTGCGGTTGCCGAGGCCTGTTTTCGCGGTGGAAGCGGCTGCCGCTTCGGCCTCATTGCGATCGCGACGATCGTCGAGCGCGGTCCTATCGGGGCTCGTGTGCGGCCGACATCGTGCTTATGCACCGGATGGAACGGGTCGGGCCGAATAGCGCTTCTGTTGTTCGTCCATGGCGGTCACGAGCCGGAGGCTTGCCCGGGCGTCCGTTCCGTGGAAGTGCGGCACGCTGATCCCGGACGACTGCTTTCCCACCTTGGGGGAGTCACATGCCGCTCCCGCCGGTCACGTGGTTTCTGCGGGCGACCGCGAAACGGGTGCGCCACGGCCGGCTTCGCGGTGCATTGCCAGAGCGAGCGGCCACAGCGCGGCGATGCCGGCAAGGCCCTGCACGTAGAAGTTGACGAGCGTTACTGGCACGAGGCGGGAGACGGCGAGCACGAGCAGCGCGCCGGCCACGATGCGTGCCGGTCCGGTAGCGAGGATGCCGCTGTCCGCGATCCCGGCCCGGAAGGTCATGACTCCGGCGGCGAACAGGAGGCCGCCCACCAGGTGGATCGGGACGAACCACGGGAGGAGTTCCTCGGCCACGGCCTCGATGTCGACGCCAGCCTCGGCGGCGGCGAGTGGCGCCATCTCCATCCCGGGCAGGAGCGCATAGAGCGCGCTACCGAGCACGATCAGTGGGATCGCGCGTCCCGCCGAGCGCTCGCGCCCCACGGCCGGCAGTGCTAGATAGGCGGCGAGGAACGCGACGGCGAGCAGGCCGGAGCCCGCACCGATCGCCAGGTGCGCAACGCCCCACCGCGTCGTGTGATCGGCGACGGCGGCTGCGATGGCCGACTGGTCGGGGAGGCCCGCTCCGATCCACGGGTGCAGCGCGAAGCCGGCGAGCAGCACGAGCGGTGCGATCAGGACGACGGTGACTCCGCATCGCCCGGTGAGCGTATGAGCGTTGGTCATGCGGCGAAGCTACGAGCTGGGCGAGCGGCGGTCTATCGGGAGTTCTCCCGAGACCGTCAGTCCGTGCTCCATGGCGAACACTGCCGCCGCGGCACGGGTGGAGACGCCGATCTTCCGATAGGCGTTCTGGACGTGGCTGTCGGCGGTCTTCACCGAGATCCCGAGCACATGCGCTACCTGCTTGGTCTGCGCGCCGCGGGCGAGCAGTCCGACGACCTGAGCCTCGCGCTCGGTGAGGCCCGCCGGGCGCTCGACCTTGCGCGGCGGGTGTCCGGCGGCTTCGACCACGGCCGAGACAGCATCCGGATCGAGTCGGCCGGCGCGCGCCTCCTCGCGCAGCCTCTCGGCCGCCTGGGCGCCGGCGAGAGCCGCACGATGCGGCCGCGGCTCGGTCATAGCGTGATAGGCGTCGGCGGCCGCGATCAGGCGGGCGGACACCGGCAGAGCCGCCACCACGGAGCCGCGGTGGTATCCGGACCCGTCGAGGCGCTCGTGATGCATGCCCGCGATCGCCGCGAGCGAAGCGAGAAAGGGAGAGCGCGCGAGAATCCGCTCCGAGTGGTAGGCGTGCAGCCGGACCTGCTCGCGCTCGTCGGGGGTAAGCGGACCGCCCTTCTGCCAGATCCGCACCGGCACCGCGACGCGCCCGAGATCGTGGACCAGCGCCGCGCGCCGAACGCGGATCACCTCATCCGCCTCGAGTCGCAACCGCCGCGCAGCCGTCTCCGCCAGTTGCGCGACGCCCCCCGAATGGCCCACCAGATAGCGAGAGATCAAATCCGCGAAGCTGCCCATCGCCCTCAGCGCGGCGTCAATCGACTCGCCCTCAAGGAACAGCTGCCGTGAACGCTCCGACGCGAGCACGCGATCCCAGGTCGCCTCCTCGGCGTCCAGGGCGAGAATCTCCCGCCAGTCGCGCGCCAGACAGGCAGCGACTGAGGGGTCGAACGCGCCCCCCGCCCGCTTGCTCACCACTTCGATCGCGTACTCGTCGCCGCCCAGCATCCGCTGGAACGCGACGTCACGCGCGACGTGAGTGATCCGCACGGCCAGTGGAATGTCCTCTCCCCGCGCACCCGCCGGGTCCCCCTTGCCGTCCCAGCGCTCGGAGAAATACCCGAACAACGGCTTAATTGAGGGAGGGAGACCCAGGCCGTCGGTAAGCATCTGCGCCACCTGGCAGAACGTGGAGACCTGCTCCGAGAACGCCCGGGCAGCCTTCGGCAGCCGGCTCGCCAGCCGCACCGCCCGCGCTGCAACCGGCTGCCCGGGCGGAGCGATGGCCCGCACGATCCCGCCCATCATCTGGATGCGCGACCCGAACCTCACCGGTCCCGCGTATGTCATCAGCGCCCGCTCGTCGCCGAACAAACCGCTGGCCGTCTCGGCGCCCGCCGTGCAGCCGACATAGAAGAGAAGGCAGGCGTAATAGGTGTGCGACCCCGTCTCCGCATCGACGCCGAGACGATCGGCCAGCCGCATCGCGTACAGCGTGCTCTGCAGCCCATGCTCGAGCGGAACGCCGATGCCCAGATCAGTCGCGAGCGAGAGCGCGGCGATGACCTCCGCCGTCCGCACGCGATCGACTTCTGCCGGCACCGGACACGCCATGCGCCGACATTATCGCCAGCATCCGGGAGGATTCGAACCTGCGACGCGAAGGAGCAGCGCTGTCGGAACAGACCGCCCGGCTTCTGTTGCTCGATCATGCGGGCAGCCTCCGCGGGCCGCAAGCACTACTGCTCCGCTCACGGACACCAGCAGCCAGAGCTCGAGGCGGCCACGCTCTCGCCGCGGACGAGGAGCATCCGCCGGCCAAGCCTCTCCTGGCCCGGCTCTTGCATAGGCAGAGCATGGGCGCGCTGACCGGCCGTGCCGCGATTTCCTCTCATGGCCTCCGCTTTCGCAATCGCCTGGAAGGAGCCGCGCGGCTGTGCCGCGACGGAAGTTGAGGTCTCCCTTCACCACGCCGCCAGACGGCATCCACGGAACGGCTATCTCGGCGACGCCATCGGTCGCTGGCGAGCGATGCGGCGCGACCCGCACTACCGGCCCAGCCGACGCTATCTGTCCGTCCCGACGTGGGGCTGAAGCAACTATTGGATGCGCGCCCAGTGCATAGAAGGCGAACACGGCGCTCTGCACTCGCGACACAGTCGCCTGCGAGCGCGCCGGTGGCGCGCCCGGCAACTGCAACACGTTCGCTGCCGGCCTGCGCAGCCAGGCCGTGAAGGACCCGAGATCCGCCGGCGTCAGCGTCCTCCAGTCAGCGCCTGCTCCTCCACGAACCCGAAGAACAGCTTCAGGTCGTGCGCGTACGCGCGCAACGTGTTCGGCGACGCCTCGGTGTGGAAGCGGTAGCGCAGAAACCGCTCCGCCGGCTCGACCGGCCGACCGTCCCCATTCGTCAGCGTCCACCCCACTCGTCCAGACGGCGTGGTGGCTCTCTGCACGCGCAGTTCGGTGATCTCGTTCTCTCTCCTTCATCCACAGAAGGAGAGATAACGCGTCGCCCGGACGGAACGCGCGATCCGCCAGCTACGTCAGCAACGCCTCGTCAGCGCGGGCAGATAACGCAGTAGACGCCGTCGCCGTCGCCGTCGCGCGTGTCGGCCGCGTACTGCGCCTGTGCCTGCGTCGCATGGTCGGCGCAGGTCGCGGCACTTGCCGAGCCCGGCAGGAAGAGCAGCACGCCGACGAGCAGCGCGAACAGCAGCAGTGGACGCATATGACCTCATCGGAATACGGCCCGATTCCCTGTAGTGGCCGCGTCCTCCTGCCGCCGTTCGCGCCCCGGCGCTGTCAGTCGTCGTCGTGGTCTCCGTGCCCGCCGGAGCGCAGCAGGCTGCGGATCTCGCCGCCCGGGAACTTCGCGCTGTGCACGTTGGCGTATGTCACGCCGCCGCGGATCGCGCGCACGAGCTCGTCGAGCTCACCCGGCGCGATGCCCTGCGCTGCCGGGCCGATGACATCGGCCGCCGTGATCATGCCTTCGACCGTCGCCGGCGCCGGCGGGCAGGCCTGCGTCCCCGTCGGGCCGTTGCCGAGGTTCGAGCACAAGAAGACGCTGATCGCACCGTTGACGCCGGGCTGGCCGAGATGGATGTGCGCCTGCGTCACGGCGCCCTCCAGGCCCGTGTAGGAGATGCGGTAGCGCAGCCCGTCGCCGGCCGGCGCGATCGACGCCTGGAAGCTCCCACCGGCACCCGTCGACACCGCGGGCACCTCCTCGTAGCCGTCGAGCGCGCCTTTGACCTTCTTGCCGCCGCCGGCAAACGCGGCCGTCCCTGCGACCGCAAGCGCTCCGCTGACCGCGACCGCAGCCGCGAGCTTGATCCGGGTGTTCATGTCCACCTCCCGCTCGTGTGATGACGAGATCGACACCCGGCGCCGCAGCGCGCACGTGTCGGTATCTCAGACGCCGGTTTGGCCGCAGTCCTTCCGTACGGGTGTAGAGACCGCGCCCTGCTGCCGATACGTCGAGGACCGATGCGCCGCACGCTCCTGCTCGTCTGCTGCCTCGCGGCGCTGATCGGCCTCCCCTCGACGGCTGCGGCGACGCACACCGGCGATCTGGACTGCCCGGACTTCCCCAGCCAGGCGGCGGCGCAGAGCCACCTCGACGCGCATCCCGCCGATCCCGACGGCCTCGACGGCAACGCCGACGGCAGGCCCTGCGAGACGCTGCCGTGCCCCTGCGCCGGCGCGCCGGCGCCCGCCGCCGCGCCCGCGCCGCTCGCCGCGGCGCTGACGACCAGCGCGCGCGTCGTCCGTGTCGTCGACGGCGACACGCTCAGCGTCAGGTTGCCGACGGGCGCGACGGTGAACGTGCGGCTGATCGGCATCGACACGCCCGAGACGCGCAAGCCCGGCACGCGCGTGCAGTGCGGCGGCCCCGCCGCGACGGCCCGGATGAAGCGGCTCGCGCTGCGCGGCGGCGCCGGCCGCACCGTGACGCTGAAGTCCGACCCGACGCAGGATCGCGCCGATCGCTACGGGCGGCCGCTCGTCTACGTCAGCGCCGGCGGCGTCGACCTCGGGCGCACGATGATCTCGTCGGGCTGGGCGAAGGTCTACACGACCTCGCCACCGTTCACGCGCGCATCGGGCTACCGCCGAGCGCAGGCGTCAGCCAAGGCGGCCAAGCGCGGCGTGTGGCGCGCGTGCGGCGGCAGCGTTCACCGCTGAGCTAGATGTAGTACATCGAGACGCCCGCCGCGCGCGCCTCGCGCTCGACGACGTCGGCGATCGTCGTGGCCGCGAGCACCTCGCGAGCGGCGGCGGCGGCCTCACCGAAGACGCCCTCGGCGTCGCGGCCGAGCGGGCCCTCGAGCAGCTCGACGATCTCGAGCACGGTGATCTCGGCCGGCGGTCGGGCGAACGTGTAGCCGCCCTTGACGCCGCGCTGGGACTTCAGGATGCCGGCTCGCCGGAGCGTCGCGAAGAGCTGCTCGAGGAACTGGACCGGGATATCGCGGCGACGCGCGAGCTCGCCGATCGGGACGGGCCCGTCGCCGCCACAGCGGCCCAGCTCGGCGAGCGCCTGCAGCGCGTACGGCGACTTCGTCGTGATCGAGATCATGCGTAGCCTCAGGGTATGGGACCCGTCAGTCGAAAGGGACCGGTCAGCCGGTACGCGCCGCCGCTGGCCGTGATGGCGCTGATCTTCGCGCTCTCGGCGACGCCCGACCTCAGCTCCGGTCTCGGCGCCTGGGACACGCTGCTGCGCAAGCTCGCGCACATCACGATCTTCGGTCTGTTGTGGCTCACGCTCGCGCGCGCGGCGTACTGGCGGCGCCCGCTGCTCGCGACGGCGGTCGCGATCCTCTACGCGATCAGCGACGAGCTGCACCAGTCCGTCGTCGAGGGGCGCCACGGGACGCCGGTCGACGTCGCGATCGACGCGCTCGGGATCGGCCTGGCGGTGCTCGCGTGGATCGTCGTGACGCGACGGCGCGAGGCCGTCACCAGCGGCCGCGCCGCGCCGGCAGGTTGAGCGTGTCCTCGATCGCCACGCCGGCCGCCAGCTCGCGCTCGCGCTCGATCTCCACGTTCAGCTCGGCGCCCAGCAGCAGCGCGACGTGCGTCAGCCACAGCCACGCGACGAGCAGAATCGCCGCCGTGAACGTGCCGTAGATCGCTCCGACGTTGACGACCTGCGAGATGTACGTCGAGAAGCCGTAGGACGCCGACAGCCACAGCACCACGCCGACCGCGGCGCCGGGCAGCACCGCACGAAACGAGCGCTGGCGCACATCGGGCGTGACGTAGTAGATGTACGCGAACGCGAGCATCGCCACGAGCAGCGCCGCGGGCCAGCGCAGGAGGTTGAAGGCGTCGGCGGCCGCGGGACCGATGCCGATGAAGCCGAGCAGGTCGCGCGCGAATCCGCCGCCGACGAAGACGAGCACGAGGCTCATGAGCACGAGCGTCATGAGCACGAACGTCGAGGCGATATCGATCGCCTTGCGCCGCAAAAAGCGCCGCCCGTCCTGGACCTCGAGCGTGACGTTGAGCGCGCGGCGCGCGGCCTCCAGCGCGCCGGTCGTGCCGTACAGCGCGACCGCGAGGCTGACGACGAGCGCGGTGGTGGCGGTCCCTTGGCTGCGCAGGGCGCCGCGCAGCGAGCTGTCCAGCGGCCCCAGCACCGACGCCGGCACGACGTCGCGCATGTAGCCGATGATCGCGTCGTACGTCTGCGGGTACTGGCCGAAGATTCCCAGCAGCGAGAGCGCCAGCAGCGCCGCCGGGAACAGCGACATCAGCGCGTAGTACGTCAGCGCCGCCGCGTGCTGCGTCATCTGGTCGTGGTAGAACGACAGCAGTGTGCGCTTGGCGATCGCGCCGGCGCGCTTCATCGGATCGGTCGGAGCGGCCAGCTGCTGGTCAAGCTGCAGGCAACCTACCAACGATCTCTCACCCGAAAGGCTGAGCTCGTCGATTGGCGCTATCGTCACCCGTCCGGCCGCGACCTAGGAGGAGCTGCATGGCCCGCCCCATCATCCTCGGTGTCGTCGGCGACTCGGCCGCCGGCAAGACGACGATCTCCAAGGGACTCGTCGCGATCCTCGGAGAGGACAACGTCACCCACATCGGGACCGACGACTATCACCGCTATAACCGCGAAGAGCGCGCGGAGCGCGGGATCACGCCCCTGCATCCCGACTGCAACTACATGGACATCATGGGGCAGCACATCCGCCACCTGCGCGACGGCGAGCCGATCCTCAAGCCCGTCTATGGCCACGGCAAGGGCAACTTCGGGCGCCCGGAGTACGTCGTTCCCAAGCGCTTCGCCGTGATCGAGGGACTGCTGGGCTACCACACCAAGGAGCTGTGCGACTCGCACGACGTGCGCGTCTACCTCGCCCCGCCCGAGGAGCTGCGCCGCGAGTGGAAGATCAAGCGCGATACGTCCAAGCGCGGCTACAGCGAGGAGCAGGTGCTCGAGGAGCTCGAGCGCCGCGAGCCGGATTCGGCCGCGTTCATCCGGCCGCAGCGCCGCCGCGCCGACATGATCATCTCCTTCCAGCCCGGCGACGACAGCGAGAAGCTCGACGTCGAGATGACGCTGTCGGAGGGCCTCCCCCATCCCGACATGTCCGTCCTGCTCGACGAGGGCAGCAAGCGCGGCATCACGCTCGAGACGGACCGGTCGGGCGCGCGCTGCCTGTTCATCCCCGGCGACCTCGATCCGGACATCGGCGCCGCGATCGAGGAGGCGATCTGGGAGAAGATGCAGTTCGCCCAGCAACTGCGCACCGAGCGCCTCGGTGAGTTCTCGATCGGCGACGAGATGCACCGCTCCGAGACGCTGGCGATCGTCCAGGTGCTGATCCTCTACCACCTCGTGACGGCGAAGGCCGCCGTCGCGGTCGGCGGTGACGAGGCCAGCGCGCGGACGGACCGCAAGGCGCCGGCGCTGGAGTCGGCGACCGCCGACCACGCGACCAGCAACTCGTAGTCCGCAGCGGCGGTCTCCTGCGCCGCACGCGAACGCGCGACCGATTAGCCGCGCGTCACGCGCTCGCAGTCGCGTGCGACACGATCGTTGCGATCGGCGGTGACGAGGTCGCGGCCGGACCCGCAGGTGATCCGCTCGCGCCGGCCGTCGCGTGCGCTGATGCGATCGGCGCCCGCGCCGCCGGAGAAGCGGTCGGTGCCCGGGCCGCCGGACAGCCGGTCGCGGCCGGACCCGCCGAACAGGCGATCCGCGCCGGCCCCGCCGGAGAGACGGTCGTCTCCGGCCTGTCCGAAGAGGCAGTCGGCGGCGCCCAGGCCGGCGAGCCTGTCGGCACCTGCCGCCCCGAGCATCAGGTCGCGCGCCGCCGTGCCGTTGCGCGTGTCGTTGCCTGGACCGCCCGCGATGACGCCGTCCGCCGCGGGACAGCCGGCCGGCAGCCTCGGTGACGGCGGCGGCGGCCGCACGATCGGCGCAGGCAGCGGCGCCGCGGCTTGTGGTGGCGGCGGCGGCGGCGGCGGCGTGACGTCGACGTCGACGTCGACGTCGAGCTGGATGTCGCCCGACTCACCGTCGAAGCCGTCGACGGCGATGCGGTAGGTCTGCCCGGCGGTCGCGGAGAACGTCACGACGCTGCCGAGTCCGCAGAAGGTCTCTCCCGTCACGACGTCGTTCAGCGCGCTGACGGCGTTACCGGTGTAGACGCCGGTCAGCGTCAGAAAGCCGCTGCCGCAGGTCGCGACCGCGGCCGCGCCGCTGTCGCTCGGCGTCCAGCGCCACCAAGACGACGCGCCACCGCGCACGCCGCCGTGCAACGGCTCGCCCGCCTCGGCGCTCGCGTTGATGTTCGAGCCGCCGGCGGTCGTGCCGGTGATCGACGTGCCGGCCACGAAGTTGTCGTAGGCGGGCGGGATCGGCTGGTCGATGTCGAGGTCGATCGCGCCCTGCTCGGTGAGGAAGCCGTCCACCGCGATCGTGTATGTCGTACCGATGACTGCGCGGAAGCTCACGCGGCTGCCGTAGCCGCACGAGTCGTCGCTGGAGGCGACGCGCGTCGTGTCGATGTTGGCCATCGTCGTGCCCGTATAGACGGCCATCACGGTGTCGATCGCGCTCTCGCAGGTGTCGATCGTGACCGTCCCGGTCACCGACGGCGACCACTGCCACCAGACGGAGTGGTCGGCGCGACTGCGGCCGTGCTCCGGCTCGCCGGCCTCCGCGGTGGCCTCGACGTTCGTGCCGATCGCGGATACCGGCAGTCCGGAGAGGACGATCGCCCCGGCGAGGTCGTCGTTCACGGGCGCCGCAGCCACGGCAGCACCGTGCATCAGGCCCGCGGCAAGCACCGTCAGGCATCCGATCCGTACACGCGTCCCTTGGAGCACACCTCACCGGCGTACGGTTCACCTGAGCACGACGTTCAATTGCGGTGAACGATGTCGACCCCGGCGGCAGGCCGGGGTCGATCGGTGCCCTTCCTCCCCGCTGAACGCCGCTCGTGCTACAGCCAGCCGCGCTCGGTGGCGATCAGGACCGCCTGCGCGCGGTCGACCGCGCCGAGCTTGCCGTAGATGTTGTGCAGGTGGGTGCGGACCGTCGAGGTCGACAGCTGCAGCTCCGCCGCGATCTGCTTGTAGACCTTGCCCTCGGCCAGGCGCTTGAGCACCTCGACCTCGCGCCCGGACAGCGGGCACGGATCGATCTGGCGCGGACGGCCGGAGGTCGGGTAGGGCAGGTCGTACATGACCGAGCGCAGCTCGGCCGGCCCGAGCCCGACGGAGCGCGCGACCTTCAACAGCGCGTTGGGCGAGATCTGGTCGCCCTGGGCGTAGTGGGCGAGCATGTCGGCGAGGCGCACGAAGGCGGCCTCCCCGGTCGCGTCCTCGGAGTGGTGACGCTCGATCGCCGAGGCGACTGCGCTGGGCAGGCCCCAGCGGCGGGCGAGGACGCCGCCGACGAGGGCGTGGTCGACGCCGAGCTCACGGCGCTCGCGATGGACGCGCTCCTCGGGCGTGCGGGCGTCGCCGTGAACCTGCCCCGGGTAGCCGGGGTAGGCGTGCGTCAGGACGAGCTTGCCGATGTCGTGCAGCAGCGACGTGACCATGAGCCGGTCGCGATGCTCATAGCCGGCCTCCTGGGCGAGACGGTCGGCGGCGCGCTGCGTGACGACGCCATGGAGGCGGAAGCGCTCGGGGGCGGCGTCCCAGACGGTCGAGCGCTCGAAGAAGTCGAACGTGCGGGCGCGGCTCGCGAGCGCCTGGACGGACTCGGGCGAGAGGATCTCGACGGCCTTGACGATCGACTCGATCCGTCCGCGGCGGCGCTCGTCGAGCGAATTGGCCATCCGCAGGACGGCGATGACGAGGGCGATGTCGGACTCGACGGCGGCGACGACGTCGGCCGGCGAGACGCGCTCGGCGCTGACGAGGCGCAGCAGGCGATTACGGGACTCGGCAAGGGCGGGGAACGCCTCGAGCGCCTCGAACGCGGCGGTCAGACGGCGGCCGTGGCCTTCGTTGTGATGGCGCTGAACGGGCGCGCTGCTGTGCTCTGCGGGTCGGGCGGGCGACGTGATCATTGTGGGCGGTCCCCAGCTTCCTGGTCGGGATCGTCGGTGCACTCCCCGTATCGGCAGCGGTAGACAGATGGTTGAGCATCTTTTTGGAACTCGCTATGGATGCTGGGCTTTCTCGATCCGCGCCAGCGACTCGTCGCGCCCCAGAACCGTCAACGTCTCGAAGATCCCCGGTGAGACGGCCCTTCCCGCGAGCGCGACGCGGATCGGCTGGAAGACCTGCTTGGGCTTGGTGCCGCGCGCCGCGACGACGCCCTCCAGCGCCTCCTGCACGTTCTGCAGCGCAAACTCCGCGAGCGGCTCGAGCGCCGCCTGGACGGCGGCGAGCACCGCGCGTCCGTCCTCGCCGAGCCACTTCTCGCGCGCCTTGGCGTCGTCGGCGGGACCCTCGAACAGAAACCCGGCGAGCGGCTCGAAGTCGGCCAGCGTCTGCATCTTCTCCTGCGAGATCGCGACCGCGTCGCGCAGCCCGCTGCGGCCGGTGAACGTCTCCAGCCGCGCCGTCAGATCGTCGAGCGCCAGCGCGCGCATGTAGCGCCCGTTGATCCAGCGCAGCTTCTGGTGGTCGAAGCGCGCCGGGTTCTTCGACACGCGCTCGAGGCTGAACTGCCTGGCGAGCTCGTCGGCGGCGATGATCGTCTCGTCGTCCTCCGAGCCCCAGCCGAGCAGCGCGAGGTAGTTGATCAGCGCCTCGGGCAGGTAGCCCATGTCGCGAAATTCCTGCACGGAGGCGGCGCCGTGGCGCTTGGAGAGCTTCTTGCCGTCGGCGCCGTGCAGCAGCGGCAGGTGCGCGTAGATCGGCGGCGTCGCGCCCAGCGCCTGCAGGACGAGCAGCTGGCGCGCGGTGTTGGAGAGGTGATCCTCGCCGCGCACGACGTGCGTGATGGCGGCGTCCATGTCGTCGACGGCGACGGCGAAGTTGTAGAGGACGCTGCCGTCGGCGCGCGCGATCACCGGATCGTCGAGGTGGACGTGGGCGAACGCCGCGTCGCCGCGGATGACGTCGTGCACGACGCTCTCGCCCTCGTCTGGCACGCGCAGGCGAACGGCACCGGAGCCCTCGTCCTCGCCGCGGAAGCCGCGGTCGTCGCCGTGTTGCGCCTTGAACGCGTCGACCTGCGCCTTCGTCGCGTTGGAGCGGTAGGCGTGGCCCTCGTCGAGGAGCCGCTGCAGCAGCTCCTGGTGGCGCTCGGAGCGCGCGACCTGGCTGATCGGGCCCTCGTCGAAGTCGATCCCGAGCCATTGCAGCGCGTCGAGGATCTGGTCGACGTTCTCGGGGGTGGAGCGCTCGCGATCGGTATCTTCGATCCGCAGCACGAGGGTCCCGGCGCCGCCTCGGGCGAGCAGCCAGTTGTAGAGCGCGGTACGCGCGCCGCCGACGTGCAGTGCGCCGGTCGGAGAAGGAGCGAAGCGGACTCTCATGCGCAGTGACAGTAGAAGGTGCCCGTGCTGATCGGTGCGGCCGTCTCGCCCGCCGGCGGACCGGCGAAGGCCGTCGCGCGCGGCGTGCAGCGCGGCGCGCAGGCGATCCAGATCTTCAACCAGAACCCGCGCGCGTGGAAGCCGCGCACGTACGCCCCGGCGGAGGTCGCCGAATTTCGCGCGGCGATGGCCGACTCCGACGTCGACGCGCTGCTGATCCACGCCGTCTACCTGCTCAACTGCGCCTCCGACGACGCGACCATCCGCGCCAACTCGCTGCGGTCGCTGATCGCGTCGCTGGATGCGGGCGCTGCGCTGGGCGCGGACGCCGTCGTGCTGCACGCAGGCTCAGCGAAGCAGGGCGACGTCGGCGCGGCGATCAGGCGCGCCGGCGCCGTGATCGCCGAGGCGCTGGCACAGACCGACGGCTGCCCGCTGCACCTCGAGAACACGGCCGGCTCGGGCGGAACGCTGGGACGCTCGTTCGAGCAGCTCGCGGCGCTGATCGACGCGGCCGGCGGTGACCCGCGTCTGGGGCTGTGCCTGGACTCCTGCCATCTGCTGGCGTCGGGTTATGAGATCCGCAGCGCCGACGCGTTGACCGCCGTGCTCGACGACTGCGTCGCGCAGGTCGGCCTCGAGCGGATCGGCTCGCTGCATCTCAACGACTCTCAGAAGCCGCTGGGCTCCAACGTCGATCGCCACGCCAACGTCGGGGCGGGCGAGCTGGGGGAAGCGGGTTGCGCGGTGTTTCTCTCCGAGCCGCGCTTCGAGCGTTTGCCGCTCGTGCTCGAGACGCCCGGGCCCAACCACAGCGGGCCGACCGCCGACGAGCTCGCGCTCACGCGCGTGCTGCGCGAGCGCGGGCTGGAAGCGCGGCGCGGCGCTAGCGAACGGCAGTTGCCGGGTAGCGCTGCAGGATGACCGACCTACGACACGACTACGACCTCCCCGAGAAGCCGCCGCTGCCGATGCGCCAGGCGAGCGTGATGCTCGTGATCCCGGTGATCGCGCTCGGTCTGTGGCTGGCGCTGCCGGACTCGCCGATCACGGTCGCGCTGCTGGCGATCACGATCCTCGCCGCGGTCTTCACCGGCGTCGGGCTCGTCCTGCGTTCGCGCGAGCTGACCGAGAAGCCCGGCCGCAACCCCGTGACGCCGCCGAGCATCGATCCCTAGCGGGCGTCCTCAGAGCGCCAGCGCCGCGGGCCCGAGCACCTGCTCGAGCTCGGCGCGCAGCGTCGGCGTCGTCGCGACCTTGTAGGACGAGCCGAGCTTGAGCCTGCGCGGGTCGCCGCTGCTCATCTGCACCTCGAGCACGACCTCGCTGTCGCCGGGGTAGTTGGCCAGCAGGCTCTTGAGGTCGTCGATGATCGAGGCGGGCAGGCCGGCGGCGTCGACGCGCACGTGCAGCGGCAGCGGGCCGACCTTGCGCGTCGCGGCGTTCGCCTTCGCCTGCTCGACCTCCTCGGGGGTCGGCTCGAAGGCCTCGACGGTCTGCACGACGAGGCACGTCTTGTCGGCGTCCTTGTGGTCGACGCGGCCGCGCACGAGCACGACGGAGTCGACGCCGAGCGCGCCCTCGTACTCGGCCAGCGCCTTGCCGAAGACGAGGATCTCGACCGCGCCCTCGAGATCGTCGAGCGTGCCGAACATCATCGGGTCGCCGTTGCGGGTGCGGATCTTCTTCGCGGCGGTGATGATCCCGCCGGCGTTGACCCAGTCCTTGTCCTTGCGCTGGTGCAGCTCGGCCAGCGGGCAGTCGACGCGCTCGCGCAGCGCCTCGCGGACCTGCTTGAGCGGATGCGCGGAGATGAACAGGCCGATCGCCTCCTTCTCGATCGCCAGCAGTTCGGGCTGCTCGAACTCCTCGCTCGGGATCGGCGGGTGCTGCGGTGCGGCGAACGCATCCGCGGCGGCCGAGCCGTTGCCGCTCGCGTCGCCCCAGTCGAAGCCGTCGAAGATCGAGCCCTGGCCGATCTCGGCATCCTGCTGGGCCTTCTGGCCGGCGCCCTGCGCCTGCTCGAGCACGCTCAGCATGCCCTTGCGCGTCGCGCCGGTCGAGCCGAAGGCGCCGCATTTGATCAGCGCGTCGATCGCCTTCTTGTTGACGGCGCGGGCATCGACGCGGGCGCAGAAGTCCCAGATCGAGGAGAACGGCCCGCCCTCCTCGCGGGCGGCCTTGATCGCCTCGACCGCCGCGTAGCCGACGCCCTTGACGGCATCCAGGCCGAAGCGGATGTTGCCCTCGAAGACGACGAAGTCGTGGTCGGAGACGTTGACGTCGGGCGGCAGGATCTCGATCCCCATCTGCTCGGCCTGCGTCGCGAAGAACGGGACCTTGTCCTTCGTCGACATGACCGAGCTGATCAGCGCCGCCATGTACTCGGCCGGATAATTGGCCTTCAGCCAGGCGGTGCGGTAGGCGATCAGGGCGTAGCAGGCGGCGTGCGAGTTGTGCGAGACAATCCCGTTTGCGAGGAAGTTCAGCGGCCCGTCCGCGCACATCTCGACGTCGTAGGTGCTCTCGTAGCCCAACGGCTCGATCGCGACGACCCGATCGCCGTTCTCCGCGTGCGCGGTGGCCATGTGGCGCTCGACGCGGAAGCGGAAGTCCTCCGGGGTGACGACGACATACGGAAGGTCGCCGTACTTGCGCTCGAAGTACTCGGGAGCGCGGTCCATCCCGTCCATCTCCCAGTAGACGCCGTCGAAGTAGAAGTCGCACATGCGCCCGTTGGCGAGCGATTTGTGGATCTCGAACTCGATCCCCGAATCGATGAGCCATTCGCACATCTCGCGCTCCGGCCAGCTCGCGCACCACATCCCATTCGAGGCGATGGAGCAATGGCCGTAGCCCGGCCCGGTGTCGTACGCCTTACGAACCTGACCGAATGACCGGGCCATCTGTCGAGCGCGCCACTCAGGGTCGTTTGCCGATAGCCACTTGACACGTTCATGCATGGCGGCCGTTCCGGCGCGTGTCATGTGCGGGTGCAACTCGTGCATGCGTCGCATGTGCGCGGCCTGTTCTTCGTGTGGTCGCGCCGCCTGGTAGGCCCGCATCCGCAGGGATGCCAGCCGGTCCCACTCTTTACGCTCAGCGCTGCTGGCGAGCTTGCACATCGTCTGCCGACGTGCCTCGCGCTGCTTGTCGCTGATCAGCGGGGTCGTGATGAGCTCGGTCACGCCGACTTCCATGTTGTCGACGGGCATGTAGCCATCGGTCGTCAGGAACCGGTGCGCGGCGGTTGCCCGCACCTGCCGGCCGCTCTCGCAGCGCAGCTGATAGACGAACTTGCGACCGGTCTTCACGATCCGTTGCACCTTGTGCGGGCGGATCTGCCCGTCGGCCCACATGGACATGATCTCGGGCACCTGCTGGCGTGCGGCGCTTGACAGCCGCACGCGTGTGCCGTCCGGCAGGATCACGCGCGTTTGTGCGGACAAGCACTTGTTGAAGCTGTAGTCGGCCGCCTTGACGTTCGTCGCCCACAGCTGCTCGATCACCTGGTCGCTCGTGCCCGATGCGCGGCAGCCGGCGACGAACTCGGGCTCGAGCTCGGCCATCGCCGCGCGGTTCTTCTTGCCGATCGCCTTGCGCAGGTCGTCCGCCTTGGCGCCGCTGAAGCCCGCCAGCTTCTTGGCGATCTGCATCGACTGCTCCTGGTAGAGGATCACGCCCTTCGTCGTCTCGGTGATCGGGCGCAACCGCTCGTCGGCGAAGACGACCGAGTCGGGGTCGCGCTTGCCGCGCGCGTATGCCGGGATCGAGTCCATCGCGCCCGGCCGGTACAGCGCGACGAGCGCGACGAGGTCATGAAACTCCGTCGGGCGTACGTTGCGCAGCGCCTTCTGCATGCCCTCGGACTCGAACTGGAAGACGCCGATCGAGTCGCCTGAGGCGAGCATCCCGTACGTCGGCTCGTCGTCGAGCGGCAGATCGGCCATGTCGGGCCGCACGCCGGCAGAGCGCTCGATGATGTCCAGCGCGTCCTCGATGACGTCGAGGTTGCGCAGGCCGAGGAAGTCCATCTTCAGCAGGCCGAGCTGCTCGACGGGCTTCATCGAGAACTGCGTGACGATGTTGAAGATCTTGTTGCCGTCGGCGTCGACCTGGTTGGAGTCGGCGAGCTGCAGGGGCACGATGTCCGTCAGCGGGCCCTCGGCGATGACGACCGCGGCGGCGTGGATCGAGGAGTTGCGCACGATCCCCTCCAGGCCCTTGGCGACGTCGATGATCTGCTTGGCGATCGGGTCGGCGTCGTAGGCCTTGCGCAGCTCCTGGCCGGGCGCCAGGCAGTCCTCGAACGAGGGCGAGCGGCCCATGATCGGGTCGGGGATCAGCTTCGCGAGCTTGTCCCCCACGCCGTAGTCGTGCTCGAGCACGCGCGCCGCGTCGCGCGTCGCGGCGCGCGGGAACATCTTGCCGAAGGTCACGATCTGCGCGACCGACTCGCGGCCGTACTTCTCGACGACGTAGCGCATGACCTGCGCGCGCCCGCGCACGGAGAAGTCGATGTCGATGTCCGGCATCGAGACGCGCTCGGGGTTGAGGAAACGCTCGAAGAGCAGGTCGTAGCGCAGCGGATCGACGTCGGTGATCTGCAGGCAGAAGGCGACGATCGAGCCGGCCGCCGAGCCGCGGCCCGGCCCGACCGCGATGCCGTTGTCCTTCGCGTAGCGAATGAAGTCCCAGACGATCAAAAAGTAGGCGTCGAAGCCCATCCGGTGGATGACCTCGAGCTCCATCTCCATGCGCTCGCGGGCGGCGGCGGGCGGCGGGTCGCCGTAGCGCGAGCGCAGGCCCTCCTCCACCCGCGCGCGCAGGTACGCGTCCTCGGGCTCGCCGCCGGGCGTCGGGTAGGCGGGGATGAGCTGCTTGTCGAGCTCGATCTCGACGTTGCAGCGCTCCGCGATCTCGAGCGTCGAGGCGATCGCCTCGGGCCACATCGCGAACGCGTCGACCATCTCCGCGTTGCTCTTGAGGAAGAACTCGTTCGTGTCGAAGGTCATCTTCGGCGCGCGTAAGGTCGATTTGGTCTGCACGCACAGCAGCGCCGTGTGGTGGTGGTAGTCCTCCTTGCGCAGGTAGTGCACGTCGGCGGTGCCGACGATCGGACGGTGCAGGTCGCGGGCGATCTTCACGATCCCCTCGTTGGCCTTGTCCTGCTCGGGCAGGCCGTTGCGCTGGACCTCGAAGTAGACGTCCTCGGCGCCGAAGACCTCGAGCAGGTCGTCGGCGTGGGCGCGCGCGTCGTCCTCGCGGCCGGCGACGATGCGCTGGCAGAAGCGCGAGGCGAGGCAGCCGCTGAGCGCGATGATGCCCTCCGCATGGCGCTCGATGACGTTGAGGTCGACGGTCGGCTTGCCGCGGTTCAGGCCCGTGAGGAAACCCGCGCTGGAGAGCTTGACGAGGTTGCGGTAGCCCTCGTCGGTCGCGGCGAGCAGCGTCAGGTGGTTGTGCTCGTGCCGGCCGCGCGCCGCGTGGTCGTCGACGAGGTAGATCTCACAGCCGAGGATCGGCTTGATGCCGTGCCTGCGCGCCGCCTGGAAGTGCTCGATCGCGCCGTTCATGACGCCGTGGTCGGTCAGCCCGAGGGCCGGCTGGCCGAACGACGCGGCGCGCTCCGCGAGGGCATCGATCTTGCATGCCCCGTCGAGCAGCGAGTACTCGGAATGGACGTGCAGATGGGCGCAGGCGGGTGCGGTCACGGGCGATCAGAATAGGCGCCGGCTCGGATGGTCCGGCCGGGCTTCCCGCACTTTGGGGGGAAGCGTCGGAGCGGGCCGACGCGATCGCTCGAGCGGCGATTTCTGACGGCTCAGCCGTCGAACAATCGCCACTCGGCGGGCGCGCGCGGCGTCTACTGCGACGACGAGTCGTGCTTTGCGGCCGCGACCGCTGCCACCGTCACGACGGCGCTCGCCACGAGCGCGGCGGCGGCCACGCGACGTGAGGGCAGCATCTGGCGCACGCGCCGGCGCGCGTACCAGCGCGCGCCCTGCCATACGACGAATCCCAGCATCTTGTAACCCATGCGACCAAGGCTACCCCCGAGCGCGGGCGCCAGTCAGGATTGCTGCGGCGGATCCATCTCGGTGCCCGGCGCGTCGAGATGCTCGCGCAGGCGGTAGGCCATCCGCGACTGCAGCGACCACAGCTCGATGAAGCCCGGCGAGGCCTGCTGGGAGAACAGCCCGCCCGACTCGCCGAACGACGCCAGCGACTGGTCGTAGACGGCGTTCGGACTCGCGCGCGTCGTGACCCGCGCCGAGCCCTTGTAGAGCTTGACGCCGATCGTGCCCGTGACCTGCTCGTTGACGCGGTCCATGAACGCGTCGAGGTCGCCGCGCAACGGCTCCCACCACAGCCCGGCGTAGACGAGGTAGGCCCACTGGCGCTCCAGCCCGGGCTTGAACTGGTTCTGGTGGATCGTGTTGACGAGCTTCTCGAGCTCGGCGTGGGCGGGCAGGATGATCGCCGCGGCCGGCACCTCGTAGATGTCGCGCACCTTCAGGCCGACGATGCGGTCCTCGATGTGGTCGACGATGCCGACGCCGTGGCGCGCGCCGATCTCCGCGACGCGCTCGAGCAGCTCGACGAGGCCGAGCCGCTCGCCGTCCAACGCGACCGGCACGCCGCGCTCGAAGCCGATCTGCACGGTCTGCGACTCGTCGGGCGCGCGCTCGGGCGGCGTGACGAGCTGGAAGACGTCGTCGTCGGGGGCATGCGAGAGATCCTCGATCCAGCGGCCCTCCGACGAGCGGCCCCAGAGGTTGTCGTCGATCGAGTACGGCGCGATCTCGGTGCCGCCCTTGAGCGGAATCCCGTGCTTGCGCGCGTACTCGATCTCCTCGTCGCGGCCCATCTGCCAGCCGCGCACGGGGGCGATGACCTTCAGCTCGGGCGCGAGCGTCGCGATCGTCGCCTCGATGCGGACCTGGTCGTTGCCCTTGCCGGTGCAGCCGTGGGCGATCGTGTCGCAACCGGTCCGGCGCGCGACGTCGACGGCGAGCTTGGCGATCAACGGGCGCCCGAGCGCGGTGAACAGGGGGTAGCCGCCGCCGTACAGCGCGTTGGCCTTGATCGCCGGCAGGACGTACTCGCGGGCGAACTCCTCGCGCGCGTCGACGGTGTGGCACTCGACGGCGCCGATCTGGCGCGCCTTGCGTTCGACGGCCTCGTAGTCCTCGCCGGGCTGGCCGAGGTTGACCGTCAGCGTGACGACCTGCGCCTCGTACTCGTCGGCGATCCATTTGAGCATGACGCTCGTGTCCAGGCCGCCGGAGTACAGCAGCAGGACGCGTCCGACCTCGCCGCGTTCGGCGAGGTAGGAGGCGGTTCGGGTGTGCGGGGTTTGCTCGGTCGTTTCGGCCATCGAGCGTGACAGCCTAGAAGGGGCGGACCGTCGACGCGCTGCGCGGCGCGACAAACCCAGACGTCTGGCGGGTGACGAACGCCGCCAGATCAGCTAGCTTGCGCTGTCCGGCGGTGCGTGGGGGCGCGTCAGCTCCGGTCAAACCAAGACGCAGGGGGAACCAACACATGACGATCGAAGCACGTCGCATCCAGCGCGGCGTCGGCGCGACCATCCTCGCGCTGGCCCTCTTTCTGATCGCGGCCGTGCCGATCGCACGTGCGGACACGATCTATCCGGACAACGTCCTCACGGGATCGCATTTCTCGACCGGCCTTTCTCATCCGCCCGGCGGATCGGGCTGGACCGCGCTCAGCAACAACTGCGTGCTGCTGCTCGGGCTGATCCCGACGAACGATCCGGCGACCTGCAACGCCGACACGACGCATGCGGCCGGCATCGGCACGCCCCCCGGCTCGATGCAGCAGGGCTACTCGCCGCCCGCCAACGGCGCCGGCCCGCTGCTGTTCAGCGCGACGACGGTCGCCGAGTCCTCGACCTTCACGATCGGCGCCTCCGGTCCGACGACGTTCCAGTTCGACCGCCGCGCCGACGTCCAGTCGCTGCTGAACCTCGACAGCCACGCGGTCTACACGTTCACGCTCGTCAACGTGACCGCCGGCAACACGCGCCAGGAGCTCTTCAGCGAGGACGTCGACGACTCCGACGGCATCTTCCAGGGCCAGCTGCGAGACGCCGCCCCGGCGCCCGGCGGCCTGCCCAACGTGATCGCGGGCAACACGTACAAGATCGAGATCCAGACGGTGTTCCAGACCGCGATCCTCAGCGCCGCGCTGCAGAACACGATCGTGAACTTCGACAACATCCGCCTGCGCGTGCAGGACGGCACGCCCGGCTTCGGCGCGCCGACGGTGCAGACGACGCCCGCGACGAACATCACGGGCACGACGGCGAGCCTGAACGGCCGCACGAACGCCCGCGGGCTGGCGACCGATTACTTCTTCGACTACGGCACCGACCCGACGCTCGCGGTCGGCACGACGATCGGGCCGTTCAACGGCGGGATGCTGACGACGTTCGTCGACCGCTCGCGGCCGATCACCGGGCTGACGGGCTGCACGACGTACTACTTCCGCATCAGGGCGACGAACACGCAGGGCTCCGACACGGGGTCGATCCTGTCCTTCAAGACCGACTGCGCCCCGACCGCCGAGACGCTCGTCGCGACCGGCGTCGGCTCGTCGTCGGCGACGTTCAACAGCCGCATCAACCCCAACGGGCCTGAGACGAAGTACTACTACGAGTACGGCACGGTGGCGTCGGCGGCGTTCGGCAGCCGCATCCCCGCGGCGGGCTCCGAGCTCGTGCTCGCGGCCGGCCGCAGCGACGTGATGCCCAACAGCTACCCGGTCGGCGGGCTGACGCCTGAGACCGACTACCAGTACCGCGTCGTCGCGGTCAACAGCCTCGGCACGACGACCGCCAACACGCAGACGTTCCGCACGATCGGTGTCGGGGCGACGGGTCCGACCGGCGCGACGGGCGGCCAGGGCCCGCCCGGTGCCCAGGGCACGCCGGGTGCCGGCGGTGCACCCGGCACGCCCGGCGCGCCCGGGGCACGCGGCCCGGCAGGGCCTCCCGGCGCCGGCACGTCCGGATCGGGCGGTCCCGTCATCGACCTGGATTCCTCGTCGCGCCTGGCGATGATCCGCATCGACGCGCAGTCGATCAGGGTCCCGATGCGGGGTCGCAACAAGGGCCGCGTGCGGGTGCGGATCTACTGCCGCAGCATCGCGGTGCGGACGTGCTCGGGCACGATGAAGGTGCGGACGCTCAACAAGATCAACCCGCAGGGCTTCGGCTTCCCCGTGCGCCCGAAGCGCAGGGTCACGTGGGGGACGAGCCCGGTGCAGCTCGACGTGCGCAAGGTCGGCTTCGCGATCCTCACGTTCCCGACCCAGCGCCTGTCGGTGCTCAGGCGGATCGGGCGGGCACGCTCCGAGGTGATCGTCTCGGTCATCGACGCCGACAACAACCGCCAGAACGTCCGTAAGGTCGTGACGGTGGTGCGCGGCAGGTAGCCGCTCGCACCGAGACAGAGATGCGGCGCTCGCGGGCCCTCCTACAGGAGGGCCCGCAGCCGTTGCAGGGCGTCGTCGACCTCGTCGGCGCCGATCGTCAGCGGCGGTAGCAGGCGCAGCGTCGCCGGACCCGTCGCGTTGACGACGAGGCGCTGCTCGAGCAGCGCGCGGCGCACGAGCTCGGGCGCGCTGACGCCGGCGAAGTCGCAGGCGAGCATGAGGCCGCGGCCGCGGACCTCGGTGACGCCCGGCAGCCCGGCCAGGCCCTCGGCCAGGCGGGCGCCGTGCGCGCGCACCGCCGCGAGCAGGTCGGGGTCCGCGACGACGTCGAGCACCGCCAGCGCGGCGGCGCAGACGACGGGCCCGCCCGCGAACGTCGAGCCGTGGTCGCCGGGCTCCAGGACGTCGGCGTAGCGCGGCGAGCAGATCAGCGCGCCGATCGGCAGGCCGTTGGCGAGCGCCTTGGCGGACGTCATCAGGTCCGGCACGACGCCCGCGTCCTCGTAGGCCCACAGCGTGCCGGTGCGACCCAGGCCGCACTGGACCTCGTCGTAGATCAGCGCCGCGCCGTGCTCGTCGCAGGCCGCGCGCGCGGCGCGCAGCAGCTCGTCGTCGAGCACCCACACCCCGCTCTCGCCCTGGACGGGCTCGAGGATCACCGCCGCGGTGCGTGCGTCGACGACCTCGCAGATGGCGTCGGCGGTCGGCGCGACCGCGACGAAGCCGGGTACGAGCGGCGCGAACGGCGCCTGCTTGGACTCCTGCGGGGTCGCCGACAGCGAGCCGTACGTGCGTCCGTGAAAGCCGCGCTGCAGCGAGACGATCGTGCCGCCCTGCTTGGCCTTGCGGGCGAGCTTCAGCGCCGCCTCGTTGGCCTCGGTGCCGGAGTTGGCGAAGTGGACCTTGCCGCCCAGCGAGGACGCCGACAGGCGCGCCGCGAGCTGCATCCCGGGCTCGGTGTAGAACAGGTTGCCGACGTGCAGCAGGCGCGCCGCCTGCTCCTGGATCGCCTGCACGACGGCCGGATGGGAGTGGCCCAGCGACGTGACCGCCAGGCCGGTCTGGAAGTCCAGGTACTCCGCGCCGCGGGCGTCCCACAGCCGCGCGCCGGCGCCGCGCACGAACTGCACCGGCTGGCGCGCGTAGGCGGCGACGACGTGCGCGCGCTCGAGCGCCTGGCACTCCTGCAGGCTCATGTCGCCGGGTGGATCTTCGTGCCGATCCCGGCGTCCGTGAACAGCTCCAGCAGGACGGAGTGCGCGACGCGGCCGTCGACGATGTGGGCGGCGCCGACGCCGCCGTAGATCGCATCGATGCAGGCCTGCAGCTTTGGCCGCATCCCGCCGCCGATGTGCGGCAGCGCGTCCTCGACGTCGTTGGTCGCAGCCTGCGTGATCGTCGACTCGGGATCGTCGGGGTCGCGCAGCCAGCCGGCGACGTCGGTCAGGAAGATGATCTTGTAGGCGCCCAGCTCGCGCGCGATCGCGCCGGCGGCCTCGTCGGCGTTGATGTTGTAGGAGTGGCCCTCGGCATCGGCGCCGACGGAGGCGATGACCGGAATGTAGTCCTGCGCGATGTGGTGCAGGACGTCGGCGTTGACGCGCTCGATGCGCCCGACGAAGCCGATGTCCTCGCCGCCGGGCGCGGTCTGGCGCTCGACGCGCAGCAGGCGGCCGTCGTCGCCGCAAAGGCCGACCGCGGGCTGGCCGTGGCGCCCGAGGCGCAGGACGATGTCCTTGTTGACCTTGCCGACGAGCACCATCTTCACGATCTCGACCGTCGCCTCGTCGCTGACGCGCAGCCCCGACACGAACTCGACCGGCATCTTCAGGCGCTGCATGTAGGACGTGATGTCCGGCCCGCCGCCATGCACGACGACCGGGTTCATGCCGACGTACTTCAGCAGCACCACGTCGCGCGCGAACTCCTCGCGCAGCTCTGGGTCGCTCATCGCCGCTCCGCCATACTTGATCACGACCGTCCGCCCGTGGAACTCGCGGATGTAGGGCAGCGCCTCGAGCAGGGTCCCGATGTCTCTCATGTCGCGGCCTCGCTCATGTCGTGTACTCCGCGTTGATGGTCACGTACTCGTGGCTCAGGTCGGAGAAGATGACCTCCGTCTCGAAGCCGGCGCCGGGCAGGCCGACCTCGTACTCGACCTCGACCGCGGCCGCGGCGGCGTTCAACGCGTCGACGTCGCAGGGGACGGCGACGCCGCCGGCGCAGACGTCGATCCCCTCGATCCTGATGTCGAGCGCAAGTGGCGCCGCACCCGGCAGCGACTGACCGACGGACTGCGCGATCCGGCCCCAGTTCGGGTCGGCGCCGTGCAGCGCGGCCTTGACGAGCGGCGAGTTCGCGATCGCGCGCGCGCAGCGCTCGACGACCTCGCCGGAGCCGCCGCGCACGACGACGCGGCCGATCCGCTTGGCGCCCTCGCCGTCGCGGACGATCATGATCGCGAGCATCCGCAGCAGCGCGTCGAGCGCCTCGCCGAATCGCAGCTCGTCCTCGGACTCGGGCGCGACGCGCACGCCGCTGGCGCCCGAGCACTGCAGGATCACGGTGTCGTTCGTCGACAGCTGGCCGTCGACGGAGATGCGATCGAACGAGCGCTTGACGCAGACGCTCAGCAGCAGCTCCGCCGTCTGCGGCTCGAGCGCGGCATCGGTCTGCACGAAGCACAGCATCGTCGCGAACGAGGGCTCGATCATCCCCGCGCCCTTGGCCTGGGCGCTCAGCCGCACCGCGCCGGACGGCAGATT
Organism: uncultured Solirubrobacteraceae bacterium; assembly: GCA_963756465.1. Classification (GTDB taxonomy): domain Bacteria; phylum Actinomycetota; class Thermoleophilia; order Solirubrobacterales; family Solirubrobacteraceae; genus CADCVQ01. The sequence goes on along the minus strand of CAVWNK010000003.1, from coordinate 1,255,298 downwards.
GACCTGCAACGAAGCGCGTTTCTGGAAGGCGTCGGTCGTCATGATGGCCTCGTTGAAGGCCTCGTCGGCGCCGGCGTGCAGGGCCGCGACCGCGTCGGCGATGCCCGCCTGCATCCCGTCGAGCGCCAGCGGCACGCCGATCACGCCGGTCGACGCGACGGCGACCGCGGCGGCCTCGATGCCGAGCGCCTGCGCGGCCGCCCGCTGCATCGCGCGCGCGGCCTGCATCCCCTCCGCGCCGGTCGCGGCGTTCGCGTTGCCGGAGTTGGCGAGCACGGCGCGGATCGCGTTCGGCGCGGTCTCGTCGCGGCAGACGAGCACCGGCGCGGCGAGCACGCCCGAGCGCGTGTAGCGCGCCGCGCTGACGACGTCCTCGCTGTCGCAGACCATCAGGCCGAGGTCGATCGCGCCGTCGGCCTTGATCTGCGCCGCGGCGCTGCCGGCGCGAAAGCCCGCCGGCAGGCCGCCGCCGAGATCGGTGACGTGCGCGGGCGCGTCGACCCAGCGCGAGGCGAAGAAGCTCACGGCTCGATCCCCGCCGTCTCGGGCAGGCCGAACATGAGGTTGAGGTTCTGGATCGCCTGCGAGGCGGCGCCCTTCCAGAGGTTGTCGATCGCCGCGAAGACGAAGACCTTGCCCGTGCGCGCGTCGGCGCGGGCGCAGATCGCGCAGACGTTGCAGTCGCGCACGTCGCGCACGCCCGGCGGGCGGTCGACGATCTCGACGAACGGCAGCTCCCGCGCCCAGCCCTTGTAGGCGGCGTCGACGCGCGCCTGGTCCCAGGGCTCGGACGTCGTGACGTAGCAGGAGACGAGCTCGCCCTGGTCCAGCGGCATGAGATGCGCGGTGAAGGTCGTCGTGACCGGCGCGCCGAGCGCCGCCAGCTCCTGGTCGATCTCCGGCATGTGACGGTGCGCGCCGACGCCGTAGGGCGTGACGTTCTCGTCGACGGTCACGAAGTGCGTCGTCGCCGAGGGCGCGCGGCCGGCGCCCGAGACGCCGGACTTCGCGTCGACGGTGACGTCGGCGACCGTGCCGCTGCGCGCGAGCGGGGTCAGGGCGAGGACCGTCGCCGTCGGGTAGCAGCCGGGGTTCGCGACGAGGTCGGCGGCGGCGATCTGCTCGCCGTAGAGCTCGGGCAGGCCGTAGACGGCGCTGCCGAAGAGCGCGGGCGCGCCGTGCTCGCCGTACCAGCGCTCGTACGTGTCGCGGTCGCGCAGGCGAAAGTCGGCCGACAGGTCGACGACGCGCACGCCGCGCTCGCGCAGCAGCGCCACGACCGGCGCGGCGGCGCCGTGCGGGTAGGCGACGATCGCCGCGTCGACGTCGCCGTCGCGCTCGATCTCGAACTCCGTCATGACGACGTCGACGCGGTGGTGCGGGTAGAGCTCGGTCAGGCGCCGGCCGGCGTCGCTGCGGCTCGTCACGCCGGCGAGCTCGAAGTCCGGGTGGCGCTGCACGAGCCGCGCCGCAAGCGCGCCCGCGTAGCCCGATGCGCCTGCCACGAGCACGCGCCCGGCGCTAGCCACGCAGCTCACCGCCGAGCTGCTCGCGCAGGCGCGTGACGATCTTCTCGCGCACGGGCGCGACGTCCTCGTCGGTCAGCGTGCGGTCGCGGGCACGGAACGTCAGCGCGATCGCCAGCGACGTGCGGCCGGCGGCGATCTGCTCGCCGCGGTAGACGTCGAAGACCTCGGCGCGCGCGAGCAGGCTGCCGCCGGCGGAGCGCACGGTCTCGAGCACCGTCGCCGCGGGCACGCCCGCGTCGACGACGATCGCGATGTCCTCGCGCAGCTCGGGGAACGAGGTCAGATCCTCGTAGGCGGGCACGAGCTGCGCCGCCGCGACGACGGCGTCGAGGTCGATCTCGAACGCCGCGACGCCGTCGAGATCCCAGCCGGCGGCGACGAGCGGGTGGACGTCGCCGACCCAGCCGACGATCGTCCCCCCCACTTGCACCGCGGCGCAGCGGCCGGGATGCAGGAACGGCTGCGGCGCCGACGCGAACGCCGCATCCACGCGCAGCGCGCCGAGCAGCGCTTCGAGCTGACCCTTGGCGGCGAACACGTCGCCGGGCACGAGCGCGCCGAGCGCGTGGTGCTCGTGCGGCAGCGTCTGGCCCGGACGCGCCAGGTACACGCGGCCGGACTCGAAGATCCCGGGGACCCCCTGGCCGCGGGCGGCGTTGTGGCGCGCGACGTCGAGCAGCGAGCCGAGCAGCGTCGTGCGCATGTTGGCGGCGTCCTCGCTCATCGGGTTCTCGATCACGACGTGCGCGCGGCGCGGGTCGCCGGCGGGCAGCCGCAGGCGGTCGTCGCGGGTCGGCGCGTCGAAGCTCCAGCCGACGATCTCCAGCAGCCCGCGGCCGACGAGCGCGTCCTCGGCGCGGCGGCGCAGGCGCTGCGCGGGCGACAGCACGCCGATCGCGCCGCGACGGCGCGGCAGCGTCGCGGGCAGCTGGTCGTTGACGCCGTGCAGGCGCGCGACCTCCTCGACGAGGTCGGCCTCGCGCGTAACGTCGTTGCGCCGCCAGTACGGGACGGTGACATCCAGGCCGTCGGGACGCTCGTCGACCTCGAAGCCCAGGCGCTGCAGGTGCATCGCGCTCTCCGAGCGCGTGATGCCGACGCCGAGCAGGCCGACGACCCTGTTGTCGCGCAGGCGCAGGACCGCCGGCGGCGGGCCCGGGCCGCCGACGTCGGCCGTCCCCGGCACGAGCGTGGCGCCGGTCAGCTCGAGCATGAGCTTCGTCGCGACGACGAGCCCGTCGAGCGCCTGCTCGGGCGCGAGGCCCTTCTCGAAGCGGCCGCTGGCCTCGCTGCGAAGGCCGAGCTTCAGCGACGTGGAGTGGATGTTGGCGGCGTCCCAGTTGGCGGCCTCCAGCAACACGCTCGTCGTGTCGTCCTGGACCTCGGAGCGGTTGCCGCCCATCACGCCGGCGATCGACGTCGGCCCCTCGTCGTCGGCGATCAGGAGCACGTCGGCGTCGACGGTGCGGGTCTGGTCGTCGAGCGTGACGACCTGCTCGCCGTCGGTCGCGCGGCGCACGACGAGGCGCTTGCCCGCGATCCGGTGCAGGTCGAAGGCGTGCAGCGGCTGGCCGGTCAGCAGCATGACGTAGTTCGTGATGTCGACGACGTTGTTGATCGGGCGCTGTCCGCAGGCCATCAGGCGCGCCTTCAGCCATGGCGGCGAGGGCGCGATCGTGACGTCGTGGAAGGCGCGGGCGGTGAAGCGCGGACACAGATCCGTCGCCTCGACGACGATCTCGACGCCGATATCGGACGTGTCCGACGTCCCCGGGTCGTCTTCCCACGGCGCGCGCTCGAGCGCCGCGCCCGTCGCCGCGTGCGCCTCGCGCGCGACCCCGTAGACGGCGAGGCAGTCGGGCCGGTTGGGCGTGATCTCGAGCTCCAGCACGTCCGTCGAGATCGGCAGCACGGCGGCGAGCGGCGCGCCGATCTCGAGCGCGTCGTCGAGGACCATCGTGCCGGCATGGTCGACTCCGATGCCGAGCTCGTCCTCGGCGAGGATCATGCCGTCGGACTCCTGCCCGCGCAGCCTGGCCTTCTTCAGGCGCGTGCCGTCGGGCATCACCGATCCGGGCCGCGCGACGCCGACGACCTGCCCCGCGGCGACGTTCGGCGCGCCGCAGACGATCTGCGCCTGCTGGCCCCGGCCGACGTCGACGACGCAGACCGTCAGGCGGTCGGCGTCCGGATGGGGCTCGGCGCTCAGCACGCGGCCGACGACGAAGTGCTCGAGCGCGCCGACGCCGTGATGCTCGACGCGGTCGACCTCGGTGCCGGTCATCGCCAGCCGCTCCGCGAGCTCGCCGACGGGCACGTCGGGCGCGCAGTAGCGCTCCAGCCACCGGACCGGGACCCTCATCCGAACTGCTCCAGGAAGCGCACGTCGTTGTCGTAGAGCAGGCGCAGGTCTGGGACGCCGTGCTTGAGCATCGCGATCCGCTCGACGCCCATGCCGAAGGCGAAGCCCTGGACCCGCTCGGGGTCGTAGCCGTATTCGCTGACATAGCCGAAGACGTTGGGGTCGACCATGCCCGAGCCGAGGATCTCGACCCAGCCCGTGTCCTTGCAGACGCGGCAGCGAGCGCCGGCTCTGTGCTCCATGAAGCACGACACGTCGACCTCGACCGACGGCTCGGTGAAAGGGAAGAAGTGCGGCCGCAGCCGGACCTCGCGGTCGGGGCCGAAGATCGCGCGGGCGAACGCCAGCAGCGTCCCCTTGAGGTCGGCGAGCGTGATGTCGGTGTCGACCGCCAGGCCCTCGATCTGATGAAACTGCGGCGTGTGCGTCGCGTCGGAGTCGCGGCGGTAGACGCGGCCGGGAACGATGATGTACAGCGGCGGCGGGCCCGCCTCCATGGCGCGGATCTGCATCGGCGACGTGTGCGTGCGCAGGACGACGTCGTCGGCCACGTAGAACGTGTCCTGGCGGTCGCGCGCGGGATGCGTCGGTGCGTGGTTGAGCGCGTCGAAGTTGTAGTAGACGGTCTCGACCTCGGGGCCCTCGGCGATCCTGAAGCCAAGGCCGAGGAAGACGTCCTCGATCTCGCGCCGCGTCGCGGTCAGCAGATGGTGATGGCCGACCGGCTGCGGCGGCGTGCCGGGCAGCGTGACGTCGACGACGTCGCGCTGCAGCCGGGCCTCGAGCTCGCCGCCCGCGAGCGCTCCGGCGCGCTCGGCGAACAGCGCCTCGAGCGCCTGGCGCGCCTGGTTGGCGGCCTTGCCCGTCGGGCCGCGCTGCTCGGGCGCCAGCGTCGCGATCGCGCGCAGGATGTTCGGCAGCTCGGCCTTGCGCCCGAGGTGCTGGACGCGCCATTGCTCGAGCTCGGCGCTCGTCCTCGCGGCCGCGATCGCGGCCTCGGCCTCGCTGCGCAGCTCGTCGATGCGTTCGATCATCAGCGCGCCATCCTATGGACGCCGGCAGCGACCCTCGCGTCGGCCCCAGCAGCCGCGGCCATCGCTGCCGACAGCGGCTGCTGCTCAGCCAGCATCCCGGCCCCCGCGCGTCAACTCGTAGAGCGCGATCGTCGCCGCCATCGCCGCGTTCAGCGACTCCGAGGCGATCGCGATGTGGGCGACGCGGTCGCAGGCGGCGACGAGCTCGGGCGCAAGCCCCTCGCGCTCGGCGCCGACGAGGATCGTCAGCTCGGCGGCGCCCGATCGGGCGAGCGGCTCGCCGGCGTGGCCGACGAGCGCCACGTGCTCGCCCGGCAGCTCGGCGAGCGTGTCGACGCGGGCGACCGGGACCTGGAAGATCGCGCCCATCGAGGCGCGCACGGCCTTGGGCCCGAAGGGATCGGCGCAGCCCGGCCCGAGCGCCACCGACGACGCGCCGAACGCGAGCGCGGAGCGCAGGATCGTGCCGACGTTGCCGGGGTCCGCCACGCCCCACAGCGCGACGCAGAACGGGCCGCTCGGGACCGACCAGCGCGACGGGAAGACCGCGAGCTGACGGCTGCCCGACCCCAGCGCGGAGACCGACGCCAGCAGCTCGGGCTCGACCTCGTCGCCGTCGAGGCCGCTGCCGGCGGCGGCCAGCAGCGTCAGCGGCGTCCAGCCGGCGGCGGCGGCCGCCGCGACGAGATCCTCGCCCTCGGCGACGAAGCGCGAGCTCGCGTCACGCGTGCGCCGGCGCGCGAGCCTGCGGATCTGCTTGAGCTTGTCGTTGTGTGAGCTGGTGATGGTCATCGGGCAAAAAGAAGGGCGCCGTCCTTGGAAGGAAGCGGCGCCCGGGAGGTCGGTGTGTCGGGGTCTGCTCGTCAGGCAGCCGACGCCTCGCGGGCGGCGTCGACGAATCGCCGGAACGTCTCCGGGTCGCGCACGGCGATGTCGGCCAGGACCTTGCGGTCAAGCTCGATGCCCGCCAACTGCAGGCCGTGGATGAAGGTTCCGTACGTCATGCCCTCCTGGCGCGCGGCGGCGTTGATGCGGGTGATCCACAGGCGGCGGAAGTCGCGCTTGCGATTGCGGCGGTCGCGGTACTGGTACGCCTCCGCCTTCATCAGCGCTTCCTTGGCGCGCTTGTAGTTGGAGTTCGCCTCGCCGCGGAAGCCCTTCGTGCGCTCGAGCGTGGAGCGACGCTTCTTGCGGGCGTGAACGGAGCGCTTGACGCGGGTCATGAGTGGTCCGTCCTGTGGGTCAGTGCGTGCTCGGGCGGCCGCTGGCGCCGACTGGCAAGGACGCAGGGAGGAAGGTGTGCCTCGGGCACATCGACGACCGAGGACGCCGCCAGGCGGTGATCAGCGGCTGATTCGAGCGCGTGCTGACGTGCAGGACGGACCACTTACTTGCCCGTCCTCAGCAGCTTGCGCGCGCGCGGCGCGTCATGATCGGAGAGGATCAGCGGCTTGCCGTGAAAGCGCTTCTTCTTCGGCGACTTCTTCTCGAGAATGTGGCTCGTGAAGGCGTGACGCGCACGGATCTTGCCGTTCGCGGTCTTCTTGAAGCGCTTCTTCGCGCCGGAGTGGGTCTTCATCTTGGGCATGCGAGCGGGTCAGTATAGGACAGGTTCGCTCGGCCACCGCGAGCAGCGATCCGCAGGCGAGCCGCGGCCCCTAGATCTTGCTGGTGTCGATCTCGCCTTCGGCGGTGGCGCCGTTCTCCGACGGCGCCGCCTCCGCGGCGGCAGGTGCTGCGGCCGGCTGCTCGGCAGCCGGCTTCTCGGCGGGCGTCTCGGCCGCAGGCGCCTCGTCGGCGGTCGCGTCGGCAGCCGCCTCGGCGGGCTCGGCGTCGTCGCTGCCGCCGGCAGCGGCCGACGCGTTGATCTCGCCGCTGAGCACGGCCTTCGACGGGCCGAGCATCATCGTCATGTTGCGCCCGTCCTGGATCGGGCGCTGCTCGATGACGGCGAGCTCGGCGAGCTCCTCGGCCAGGCGGTCGAGGATCATCACGCCGCGCTCGGGATGCGTCACCTCGCGGCCGCGGAACATGATCGTGATCTTGACCTTGTCCTTGTGGCGCAGGAAGCGCTCGACGTGGCCCTTCTTCGTGTTGTAGTCGTTCTCCGCGATCTTCGGGCGGAACTTGATCTCGCGGATCGTGATCTGCTGCTGGTGCTTGCGCGCCTGCTTGACCTTCTGGGCCTGCTCGTACTTGTACTTCGAGTAGTCCAGGACGCGGCAGACGGGCGGGCGCGCCTCGGGCGCGACCTCGACGAGATCGAGGTCCTTGTCCTGCGCGTAGCGCAGCGCCTCGGGCGTGCGCATGACGCCGACCTGGTTGCCGTTCTCGTCGATGAGGCGCACCTCGGGCACGCGGATGCGCTCGTTGACGCGCGTCGAGTCGCGCTCGGGCGGTCGCCGGTCGAACCTACGGGGGACCGGCACTATGACGGGAGGCCGCGCGTCAAGCTGTGTGCTGGCGCAGCGGCGAGATCTGGGTCGAGGTCAACGCCGTCGAGTATATCCCGGATCACGATGCGCGTCGCGCGGACTGTTCTGCCAGCCGCGCGACGACCTCCGCGACGGGCTCGCTGCCGGTGTCGCCGGCGCCGTGCCGGCGCACGGCGACCGTCGGGTCGGCGGGATCGGACTGCGCCTCGCGATCGCCGACGACGAGCATGTACGGGACCTTGCGCAGCTCCGCCTCGCGGATCTTGCGACCGACCGATTCGGTGCGGTCGTCGAGCTCGCCGCGCACCCCCGCCGATCGCAGCGCGGCCTGAACCTTCGCGGCCGCGTCGAGGTGACGGTCGGAGATCGGCAGCACGATCGCCTGCACCGGGGCCAGCCACAGCGGGAACTCGCCGCCGAGGTGCTCGACGAGGATCCCGATGAAGCGCTCGTAGGAGCCCATCAGCGCGCGGTGGATCATGACGGCGCGGTGCTCGGCGTTGTCGGCGCCGCTGTAGGTCAGGTCGAAGCGCTCGGGGGACGAGTAGTCCAGCTGCACGGTCCCCAGCTGCCAGGAGCGCCCGAGCGAGTCGGTCATGTGCAGATCGATCTTCGGGCCGTAGAACGCGCCGTCGCCGGCGTTGACCACGTAGGGCAGGCCGCGCTCGTCCAGCGCCTGCGCCAGCGCCGCCTCGGCGCGGTCCCAGAGCGCGTCGTCGCCGACGCGCTGCTCGGGGCGCGTCGACAGCTCCAGGTGCGGCTCGATGCCGAACAGCCTGTACGTGTCGAAGGCGAAGTCCATGCAGGCCATCACCTCCTCCTGCACCTGCGCCTCGGTGCAGAAGATGTGGGCGTCGTCCTGCGCGAAGTGGCGTACCCGCAAGAGGCCGTGCAGCGTGCCGCTGGGCTCGTTGCGGTGCAGCAGCCCGGGCTCGGAGTAGCGCACCGGCAGGTCGCGGTAGGACCACTTCTGCAGGCCGAAGAGGTGCGCGTGGCCGGGGCAGTTCATCGGCTTGATGCCGAACTCCCGTCCCTCGGTCTCGGTGACGAACATGTGCTCGCGGTACTTGCCCCAGTGGCCCGACGTCTTCCATAGCTCGCTGTCGTAGAGCTGCGGCGTCTTGACCTCGGTGTAGCCGCGCTGGCGCCCCATCTCGCGGCTGAGCGCGACGAGCTCGTTGAAGAGCGCCGTGCCGTTGGGCAACCAGAAGGCGCTGCCGGGCGCGACGTCGGAGAACGTGAACAGTCCCAGCTGCGGTCCCAGGCGGCGGTGGTCGCGCGCCTTGGCCTGCTCGAGGCGCTCGAGGTGCTGCGCGAGCTCCTCCTTGGAGAAGAAGGCGGTGCCGTAGATGCGGGTGAGCTGCTGGCGGCCGGCGTCGCCGCGCCAGTACGCGCCCGCGACGGACTGCAGCTTGATCGCCTTGATGCGCTTCGTGCCGGGGCCGTGCGGCCCGCGGCAGAGGTCGGTGAAGGGGCCGTTCGTATAGAGGCTGACGGTCTCCACGCCCGCATCGGAGACGAGGTCCTCGATCAGCTCGACCTTGTAGTCCTGCCCCTCGGCGCGGAAGCGCTCGAGCGCCTCGGCGACGCTGACGTCCTCGCGCACGAACTGCTCGTCGGCGTTGATGTGCTCGCGCATCTTCTGCTCGATGCGATCGAAGTCCGCGTCCGAGACCGTGACGCCGTCGGGAAACTCGAAGTCGTAGTAGAAGCCGTTCTCGATCGCCGGGCCGATCGAGATCTTCACGCCCGGATAGAGCTCCATCACGGCGGCGGCGAGCACGTGCGCGGCGTCGTGGCGGATGACGTCCAACGCGCCGTCGGACTTCGCGGTGACGATCTCCAGCGGCGCGCCGGGCACGAGCGTCGCCGTGAGGTCGCGCAGCTCGCCGTTCTGGCGTACCGCCAGCGCGGCGCGCGCCAGGCCCGGGCCGATCGCCGCGGCGGCGTCGGCGCCGGTCGCGCCGTCGGCGAGCGTGAGCTCGGTTCCGTCTGGGAGCGTGACGTGCACGGGCCGCATGCTAGGCGCTGCGCCCCTGAGCCGCGGGCCGGTTCGAACCGCAGCTCCTTCCCGAACCCGATCGATCGCGTTCGGTGATTTCGATCACAGTTCGCGCCCGAACCGAACAACTGTTCGCTCGGGCTTGCTACGGTGTTGCGCTCCAGCGGGTGAAGCACGGGCGCCGATCGGCGCCTCCCCCGCCGCAACCGACCGGCCACCTGCGCCGCGCGCACGTCGCGTGACGCCACCGGGCCGACGAAGGGCTTTCAACGAATGCGTCTTAGAACCATGGGCGCCCTCTGCGTTACGTGCGCAGCCACGGCGTCCACTTCCCCAGCAGTCGCTCAGTCCCCGACGAGCGCCGCAACCCCCGCCGCCGCCCCCGCGGTCCGTCCGCCCGGCGACATGCGCAGCGCGGCCAAGCGCCAGCTGATCGATCGTCACCTGTTCCTCGCGCGCAAGCTCGGCCGCGTGCGCAACGACCCGTTCACGCGCGACGAGCGCCAGGCCAGGCGGATGGCGCTGCACAGCTTCACGCTCAGCGAGGTGCGCGCGTCGACGCGCCGCGTCGCGCGCGATCTGCGCCGCGCCCGTGCGCGCCGCCACGGCGGCGCGCCGAACGTCTCGCTGCCGCCCGCGCTCAAGTCGATCGCGCAGTGCGAGTCGCACGGAAACCCGCGCGCGATCTCGCCCGGCGGAACGTACCGCGGCAAGTACCAGTTCTCCTACTCGACCTGGGCCGCCGTCGGCGGCAAGGGCGACCCCGCCGCCGCCTCGGAGACCGAGCAGGATCGCCGCGCGGCGATCCTCTACAAGACCGGCGGCCCGGGCCACTGGCCCGTCTGCGGCCGCTAGGAAAACCGCCCCGCAGCGTGCACTAGACCCACTAGCCTGCCGGGGAATGGACCCCGGCAGGCTGCGCGCAGCATTCCCCGTCCTCGCGCGGACCGCATACCTCAACGCGGGCACCTGCGGACCGGTTCCCGCCGCCTCCGCGCAGGCGATCGGCGCCACGCTCGTGCAGGCGGTCTCCGAGGGACGCACGCAGCGGTACTTCGAGGCGATGCTCGGCACGCGCACGCGCCTGCGTGAGGACTACGCGCAACTGCTCGGCGCCGCCGCCGACGACGTCGCGCTGACGACGTGCACCAGCGAGGGCATCGTGCGCGTGCTCGACGCGCTCGACCTGCAGCCCGGCGACGAGGTCGTCACGTCCGACGAGGAGCACCCCGGCCTGCAGGGCCCGCTCGCCGCGGCGCGCGACCAGCGCGGGATCTCGATCCGCGTCGCCCCCTTCGCGCAGATCGCCGGCGCCGTCGGACCTGCGACGAAGCTCGTCGCCGCGTCACACGTCAGCTGGGTCAACGGCCGTGTCGTGCAGGGGTTGTCCGAGCTCGGCGACGTGCCCGTCCTGCTCGACGGCGCGCAGGGCGTCGGCGCCGTCGCGCTCGACCTCGCCGCGCTGGGCTGCGACTTCTACGCCGGCTCGGGCCAGAAGTGGCTCTGCGGCCCGATCGGCACCGGGATGCTCTGGGTCTCGCCGGCGTGGATCGAGCGCCTGCCGGCGAGCGGGCCGACGTACCTGAACCTCGCCGACGCGAGCGCGGGCCTGGACGCGGTCCAGCATGCCGGCGCGGCCCGCCACGACGCCTCCGCGCAGTCCTACGAGGCGACCGCCGCCGCGACGGCCGCGCTCGAGATCCTCGGCGGCGCCGGCTGGGCCGCGGTCTACGAGCGCGCCGCCACGCTCGCGGCAGCGCTCGCCGACGCGCTCGCCGAGGACGGCCGCGAGGTCGCCCCGCGCGACCGCACGACGCTCGTCGCCTGGAAGGACGACGATCCGCCCGCCACCCGGTCCAGGCTCGCCGAGGCCGGCGTGATCATCCGCGACCTGCCGGGGACCGGTCTGCTGCGCGCGTCGGTCGGCGCCTGGAACGACGAGTCGGACCTCGAGCGGCTGCTCCGCGCCCTGCCGTGATCGGAACGCCGTGGCGGTCGCGCGCGGCGAAGCGATCGGGCCGCTCGCGATCGGCGCCGCTAGGGGGCTGACGCTCACGCATGGAGGTTCAGCCCAGCCAGCGCACGAATCCACCGTCGAGAACGAGCTCGGCGAGCGCCGCATAGCCGCTCGCGCCAGGGTGCGAGCCGTCGCCCGCGGCCGCCGCCGCCGTCCAGGCGGGGGTCGCCTGCAGCGCTGTCGCCGTCTCGACGAACGCGACGCCACGATCGCGCGCCAGCGCCGCGAACCGGCTCGACAGCGCGCGCACGCGCTCGTCGTGCGCGGGCGCGCCGGCCGGCGGCGGGCCGACGACGAACACGTCGAGGCCCAGCGCGCGCGCCGTCTCGATCAGGCGCCCGAGGTTGTCGACCGCGATCCCCGGCTCGACGCGGACGCGACCGTCCTGCTCGCTCGCGTCGTTCGTGCCGAGGCCGAAGACGACGCCGTAACTCGCCTCGGCGACACCCATCCGCGCCCGCGCCTCGGCCTCCCAGCGGGCGAGCACGTGCGCCGACGTGTCGCGGCGCACGCCGAGGTTGTAGGCCGTCAGCGGCCGACCGGCCGCGTACGCCGCCGCGACGGCGCGCCCGACCCATCCCCTACCCTCCGGATCGCCGACGCCGGCGACGAACGAGTCGCCGACGAAGAGGATCCGGCGATCGCGGGTCACGGCCGCGAATGTACCGTCAGGCCCGCATCGTGTTCGTCATCGACCTCGACACCCCCCAAGGCCCGGCCCGCGCGCACCTGCACAAGGTCGCCGGCGCACGCGGCGCGCTCGTTCTCGGGCACGGCGCCGGCGGCGGCGTGGCGGCGCCCGATCTCGTCGCGGCGACGCAGGCGGCGAACTTCGTCGGCGTCAGCGTGGCGCTCGTCGAGATGCCCTACCGCGTCGCGGGGCGCACGTCGGCTCCGCGCGCGCCGGTGCTCGACGCCGGCTGGACCGCGATCCTCCAGCAGCTCGCGGCCGGCGAGCTGCGCGAGCTGGCGCTCGTCACCGGCGGGCGCTCGTCGGGCGCGCGCGTGGCCTGCCGCACGGCGGCGGCGACGTGCGCCGTCGGCGTGCTGTGCCTGGCCTTTCCGCTCGTCGCGCCGTCGGGGGTCTCGCGCCAGGAGGAGCTCGACGGGGCCGGCGTGCCGGTGCTCGTCGTGCAGGGAGCCAGCGACCGCTTCGGCCTGCCCGAGCCCGGCGGCACGCGCGAGGTCGTCGTGCTGAAGGGCGACCACGGGCTGAAGTCCGACCTGCCGGGGGTCGGCGCGGCGGTCGCCGGCTGGCTGCCGGCCCTGCTGCGGAGGTAGCGGCCCTACATCCGCAGCACGGGCCGCCGGATCTCCCCCAGCGGCGCGTTGGCGCACGCCGCCAGCGCCAGCCCGAGCACGTCGCGCGTGTCGAGCGGGTCGATGACGCCGTCGTCCCACAGGCGCGCGCTGGCGTGGTACGGGCTGCCCTGCTCGTCGTACTGCGCGCGGATGCGCTCGCGCAGCGCCTCGACCTCGGCCGGGTCGCGATCGCTCGCGCCGACGGCACCGAGCACGGTCGCCGCCTGCTCGCCGCCCATGACGGAGATCCGCGCGTTGGGCCACGTCCAGAGCAGGCGCGGGTCGTAGGCGCGGCCGCACATGCCGTAGTTGCCGGCGCCGTAGGAGCCGCCGACGATGACCGTCAGCTTCGGCACCCGCGCGCACGACACGGCGGCGACCATCTTCGCCCCGTCGCGCGCGATCCCGCTCGCCTCGGCGTCGCGGCCGACCATGAAGCCCATGATGTTCTGCAGGAACAGCAGCGGGATCCCGCGCTGGTCGCAGAGCGTCACGAAGTGCGCGGCCTTGCGCGCCGACTCGCCGAACAGCACGCCCTGGTTGGCGAGCACGCCGACCGGGTGGCCGTGGATGTGGGCCGAGCCGCAGACGATCGTCTTGGCGTAGAGCGCCTTGAACTCGTGCCAGCGCGAGCCGTCGACGATGCGGGCGATGATCTCGCGCGGGTTGTAGGCGCGGCGCAGCTCGACCGGCACCGCGCCGTAGAGCTGCGCCGGGTCGACGGCGGGATCCTCGCTGGGCCGCACCTCCCACGGCGGCGCTGGTCGTGGCCCGAGCGTGGCGATGATCGAGCGCACGATCTGCAGCGCGTGCGCGTCGTCGTCGGCAAGGTGGTCGGCGACGCCCGAGCGGCGCGCGTGCAGGTCTCCCCCGCCGAGCTCCTCGGCCGTGATGACCTCGCCCGTCGCCGCCTTCACGAGCGGCGGACCGGCGAGGAAGATCGTGCCCTGCTCGCGGACGATGACGGTCTCGTCGCTCATCGCCGGGACGTATGCGCCGCCGGCCGTGCAGGAGCCCATCACCGCCGCGACCTGGGCGATCCCGGCGGCCGACATCGTGGCCTGGTTGAAGAAGATCCGGCCGAAGTGCTCGCGATCGGGGAAGACCTCGTCCTGCAGCGGCAGGAACGCGCCGCCGGAGTCGACGAGGTAGATGCAGGGCAGGCGGTTGTGCAGCGCGATCTCCTGCGCGCGCAGGTGCTTCTTGACCGTCAGCGGGAAGTACGCCCCGCCTTTCACCGTCGCGTCGTTGGCGGCGATGACGCACTCGCGGCCGGCGACGCGGCCGACCGCGCTGATCATCCCGGCGCCCGGCGCGGCGCCGTCGTAGAGGCCGTCCGCCGCCAGCGGCGACAGCTCGAGCAGGCGCGTGCCGGGATCGATCAGGCGCTCGACGCGCTCGCGCGGCAGCAGCTTGCCGCGCGCGACGTGGCGCTCGCGGGCGCGCTCGCCGCCGCCGCCGCGGGCGCGCTGCAGCCGCGCGTCGAGGTCGTCGACGAGCGCGCGGTGAGCCGCCTCGTTGGCGGCGAACGACGCCGATTGCGGCTTGACCGTACTGCTCAGGACGACGCTCATCGCGGTCGCTTCCAGTCGATCGGCCCCGCCACCAGGGTGTGCGAGCCGAGCTCGCGGCCGAGGATCTCGCGCACGGCGTAGGCCGCGTGCAGCAGCTCCGGCAGGTCGATCCCGGTCTCGATCCCCATCTCGTGCAGCATCGAGACGAGATCCTCGGTGGCGATGTTGCCGGTCGCGCCGGCTGGCACCGGGCAGCCGCCGAGCTCGCCGAAGCTCGACTCCAACGACGCGCAACCGGCCTGCAGCGCGGCGAGCACGTTCGCGAGACCCTGGCCGCGGGTGTTGTGGAAGTGCGCCGTGAGCTGGACCTCGTCGCCGAGCAGCGCCGCGGCCTCCTCGAAGTGCTCGCGCACCGCGACGGGGTTCGCCATCCCGGTCGTGTCGCCGAAGGCGATCTCCTGCGCACCGGCGTCGACGAGCGCGCGCGCGAGCGCCAGCACGCGGGCCCGCGGGACGACGCCCTCGTAGGGACAGCCGAAGCTCGTCGAGATGACCGCCTCGACGCGCAGCCCCGCCGTGCGGGCGCGGCCGATCACGCCGGTCAGCTCGGCGAGCGACTGCTCGAGCGTGCGGTTGACGTTGCGCCAGTTGTGCTCGGCGCTGGCCGACATGAAGACGCCGACCTCGTCGAAGCGCTCGCGCAGCTCGAGCGCGTTGTCGAGGCCGACCGCGTTGGGGATCAGGACGCTGCGCGCGACGCCCGCGGGCACGTCGATCGCCGTCAGCACCGCGCGCGCGTCGGCGAGCTGCGGGATGACGTCGGCGCGCACGAAGCTCGTGACCTCGATGCGCCTCAGGCCGGTCCGCGCGAGCCGGTCGATGAGCGCGACCTTGTCGGCCGTGGCGATCGTCTCGGGCTCGTTCTGGAAGCCGTCGCGGGGGCCCACCTCGCGGATGTCGACCGACGCCGGGAGGCTCATGCGCCCAATGCTCGAGCGATGACCATCTGCTGGATCTCGTCCGTGCCCTCGCCGATCGTGAGGATCTTCGCGTCGCGGTACATGCGGCAGACGGGGTACTCCTCGATGTAGCCGTAGCCGCCGTGGATCTGGACGGCCTCCTCGGCGCAGCGCACGGCGAGGCGGCCGGTCTTGAGCTTCGCCTGCGCGGCGGCGAGGCTGAAGTCGCGGCCGGCGTCCTTGCGCAGCGCGGCACGGTAGACGAGCAGGCGCGCGGCCTCGATCTCCGTCGCCATGTCGGCGAGCTTGACCTGGATCGCCTGGAACTTCGAGATCGGCTTGCCGAACGCGCGCCGCTGCTTGGCGTACGACAGCGCCTGGTCGAACGCGCCCTGCGCGAGCCCGAGGCCCATCGCCGCGACGCCGATGCGGCCGATCGCGAGCACGTGCAGGAACTGCTTGAAGCCGTTGCCGCGCGGGCCGAGCAGGTTCTCCTCGGGCACGCGGCAGTCGTCGAACGTCAACGGCCGCGTGTCGGACGCGTGCCAGCCCATCTTGCGATACGGCTCGCCCTGCTCGTAGCCGGGCGTGCCGTTGGGGACGAGCAGGTTGGAGATCTCACCCTCCCCCGTCAGCGCCGTGATCGTGACGATGCCCGAGATGTCGGTGCCGGCGTTCGTGATGAACTGCTTGGCGCCGTCGATGACCCACTCGCCCGCGTCGCCGTCGAGGCGGGCGCGCGTCCTGCAGTTCTGCGCGTCCGAGCCGGCCTCGGCCTCGGTCAGCCCGAAGGCGCCGAGGATCTCGCCGCTACACAGCCGCGGCATCCACTCCTGCTTGTGCTGCTCGGTCCCGAACAGGTAGATCGGCTGGGTGCCGAGCGACGTGTGCGCGCACAGCGTGATCGCGACGGAGGAGTCCACGCGCGTGAGCTCCTCGACGACGAGCGCGTAGGCGAGCGTGTCGCCGCCGGCGCCGCCGTACTGGAGCGGGAACGGGATCCCCATGAGGTTCAGAGCGCCGAGCTTGGCGATGATGTCGTAGGGAACCGCCTTGTGGCGGTCGTTCTCCTCGGCGACGGGCGCGACCTCGTGCTCGGCGAAGTCGCGGACGGTGCGCCGCAGCAGCTCGTGATCGTCGGAGAGATCGAAGTTCATTGCGCGACTGAGTATGAACGGCTGTTCATCTGGGCGCAACACGGCCTTGCACGCTGGCGTACAGTATGCGACATGGCAGTGAACGTCCGCTCACCGACTGCGACGCGTGAGCGCATCCACGACGCCGGCCTGACGCTCTTCAACGAGCGCGGCTACACCGGCACGACGGTGCGTGAGCTGGCCGACGCCGTCGATCTGACGCCGGGCGCGATCTACAACCACTACCCCTCCAAGGAGGCGCTGCTGTTCGCGATCGTCGATCGCGTCCACGACGAGGCCGACAGCGTCCTGGCACAGACGCTGCGCGGCGTCGGCAACGACCCCGTCGCGCAGCTGCACGCGCTCGCGTCGGCGTTCACGGCGTTTCACATCGCGCGCCCGCGCGAGACGCGCGTCGCCAACCGCGACTACATCTACCTGCCGGCCGGTGAGCGCGAGAGCGTCGTACGCCGCCGCCGCCGCGTCCGCGCGCTGTTCGCCGACGTGCTGCGCGACGGCGAGCGCCGTGGCCACTTCTCCTTCGGCGAGCTCGGCAGCACCGACGCCGTCCAGGCGGCGAGCATGGCGATCCTCAACATGGTCGTCCTCGTCGCGGAGTGGTTCGACCCGGCCGGCCCGCGCAGCGCCGACGACACGGCCGCGCTGCACGGCCGCCTGGCATTGCGGATCGCGCGCGGCGGGCGCTGAGCGCGCTGAGGGCGCGGCGGCGCCGAGTTCGGGTGGCTGCACGCCGCGCGTCGCGCGCGAGCGCGGACAATCGGTAGCGTCGCCGGGAGCCCGCCGTCACGGCGGGTCGAGGATCCGCCCTAGGGTCCGCCCGAGCCCATCGACGATCTCCTGTACCGCCGTGCCCACCTCGCCAACCGTCTGCTTCAGCTTGCTCCCCAGCACCTGCGTGCGCTCCTTCAGCGTGGGCTGGCGCGCGGCGGGCGGCGGTGGCGGAGGAGGAGGAGGAGGAGGAGGAGGAGGAGGCGGCGGCGGAGGCGGCGGCGGCGGAGGCGGCGGCGGCGGCGGCGGCGGCGGAGGCGGCGGCGGCGGCGAGGGCCCCACCGGACCCCCGGCGCGCCGCGCGGGCGTGGCCGAGCGTTGCGGCTCGGCCTGGCTTGCGTCGGCGGGCGCGACCGGCGCCACGTCGCGGCCGTCCGGCGCCGGGTCGTTGCGGGCCAGCCGCTCGGCCGGCGAGACCTGCGGGCCCGACAGCAGCTGGCCGATCGATCCCAGCCCGCCGAAGCCGCCGGCGGCGACGAGGACGACGACGAGCGCCGCGACCATCGCGGCGGGGACGAGCGCCGCGGCCGTCCCGGCCTTGAGCAGCTGGCGCAGCCATGCGCCGACGAGATCCATATGCCGATGATAGGCCCACAACCAACCTCCGAGAAGCGCTCGATCGCCCGCACGCTGCGGCTGTCGCTGCTCGGCCTGACGATCGCGCTGGCGATCATCGGCGCGATCGGGATCGCGGCGCTCTACGACGCCCGCCAGGCCTACGAGGACGAGCTCTCCGCCGCGTCGGCGCTCGAGGTCTCGGCCGCGAACCTGCTCGCCTCGACGGTCGCGCTGGAGGCCAACCTCGCGCGACCGCGCTCGCGGCGCGCGGCGCTCTTCGTACGCAGCGCCGCGCGCAGCTTCCAGGACGGCGCCGTGCGCCTGGACGGGCGCGCCGACGGCGACGATGCCAGCCGCGCGCTCGCCGACCGCGTCGCCCCCGCCCGCCGCGCCGCCGCCGCGCTCGCCGCACGTCCGACGCAGGCCGCCGCGCGCAGCGCGGCCGCCCGCAGCCTGGCCGCGGTGCGCGCGGCGGTGCAGCAGATCGCCGTCCGCCAGCAGGCCCGCCGCGACGACGCCCGCGACACGGCCCAGCGGCGCTCGCGCATCGGGCTCGTCGCGATCGTGCTCGGCGCCGGCCTGGCGCTCGTCGGCGTGCTCGCCTTCCTGACGCTGCTGATCGGCACGATGCGCCGCCCGCTCGACGACCTCGTGCACGCCACCCGGCGGCTGTCGTCGGGCGACCTCGACGCCCGCGTCGAGGTCGGCGGGCCGAAGGAGCTCGAGGCGCTCGGCACGGCGTTCAACGCGATGGGCGCCGACCTCGCGACCGCGAGCGCGCGCGTCGAGAGCCAGCGCCAGCGCCTCGCGACGACGATCCAGAGCCTCGGCGACGGGCTGATCATGTGCGACAACGGCGACCGCGTCACGTCGATCAACCCGCGCGCCGGCGAGCTCGTCCCGGGGCTGAGCGTCGGCTCCTCGGCGCACGGTCCGGGCAGCCCGCTGCCGCCGCTCGCCGACGCGCTCGCCGGCGAGGTCACGGTCCCGCGCGACGCCGACCTCACGCTCGCGATCACGGCCGCGCGCCTCGCCGGGCCCGACGGCGGCACGGTCTGGACGCTGCGCGACATCACCGAGCGCGCGCGCCTGGAGCAGGCCAAGAGCGACTTCGTCGCGACCGCGTCGCACGAGCTGCGCAGCCCGCTGACGTCGATCAAGGGCTTCATCGAGCTGCTGGAGTCGACGAACGCCGACAACCTCACCGAGCGCCAGCGGGAGTTCATCGCGATCGTGCTGAAGTCGACCGACCGGCTCGTCGATCTCGTCAACGACCTGCTCGACATCGCCCGCATCGAGTCCGGCCAGTTCGAGGTCCATGCGCGCAGCGTCGACCTGCGCGACACGATCGAGGAGGTCGCCGCGCTGATGGCGCCGCGGCTGGAGGGCAAGCGCCAGCGGCTCGACGTCCAGATCGACGACCCGCGGCCGCCCGCGCTGGCCGATCCCGCGCGGATGCGCCAGGTCGTGACGAACCTCGTCACGAACGCCCACCTCTATACCGACGAGCACGGCACGATCACGCTGCGCCTGCAGGGCGACGCCGGCCAGACGCAGATCACGGTCGCCGACACCGGCCGCGGGATGGCGCCCGAGGACGCGCGCCGGATCTTCGATCGCTTCTACCGCGGCTCGGCCGACGAGCGCAAGAGCCCGGGCACCGGGCTCGGGCTGGCGATCGTCAAGTCGCTCGTCGACCTGCACGGCGGCTCGATCGACGTCGACAGCGAGCTCGGGCGCGGCACGACGTTCACGGTCCGGCTGCCGGCGGCCGCGCCGGTCACCGACCACCAGCGAGCGGCCGCGAGCCCGACTGCGCGCGGCGGCCTGGCGATGCGGCGCGTGCTGATCGTCGACGACGAGCCCGCACTTGCGAGGCTGATCGCGCAGCAGCTGCATCCGCTCGGCGTGCAGACCGTGCAGGTGAACTCCGGCGCCGAGGCGCTCACGCGCCTGCGCAGCGAGCACTTCGACGCGATGACGCTCGACATCCTGATGCCGGGCATGAACGGCTTCGACGTCCTCGAAGCGGTCCGCAGCGACCCGCGGCTGCGCGACATCCCCGTGATCTTCGTCTCGGTCTCCGCGCGCGCTCCCGAGCTCGAGGGCGAGTGGGCGGTCGGCAAGCCGATCGACCGCCGGCGCCTGACCGACGTGCTCGACGCGGCGATCCAGGCCAAGCGCTCGCGCGTGCTCGTCGTCGCGCCGCAGGCGCTGCGCGGCGAGCTGGCGCCGTCGCTCGCGGCGCTGGGCATCGACCACCGCTGGGAGTCGACGGCCGAGGGCGCGGCCGACGCCGGCGGCCAGGAGCTCTTCGAGGTCGCGCTCGTGCACGCAAGCATGGCGACGACGACGACGTTGTTGGATGGAAGCACCCTGCGCGGACGTCGTCGCGGCCGTTCGGTCATCCTCTTTCAGGTCGATGGGGCCGGGCAGCCCGCGTCGCCCGGCGTCGGCATGCCGGTCTTCGGCCTCACCCAGGCCGTCGACGCGCTGCGATCGGCACTCTGCAAGAGCCCCACGGCTGGAGGAAGATGATGGCGGTGAGCACGGAGCAGCAGCTGCAGGAGCGCATCGCAGAGCTCGAGTCCGAGCTCTCCAAACGCGCCCGCGACGCGGCCGAGAACGAGCAGCAGCTCGAGCGCTACGCCGCCGACCTGCGCGAGACGTTCAAGGAGGAGCGCGCCCGCGCGCTGCAGCTGCGCCAGTCCTACATGCTGACCGTGCGCGCGCTCGCGAGCGCCGTCGAGGCGCGCGACGCCTACACCGGCCGCCACGCCGAGCGCGTCGCCGCCTACGGGATCCAGCTCGCCAACGCCTACGGCATGCGCCTCGGCGACGAACCGGAGATCGAGTTCGGCTTCTTGCTGCACGACGCCGGCAAGGTCGCGGTGCCCGACGCGATCCTCTTCAAGCCCGGACGCCTGACGCACGCCGAGCGGCTGATCATCGAGCAGCACCCGGTGACCGGCTCGGAGATCGTGCGCGACATCGACTTCCTCGGCGCGGCGCGCGACGTCATCCGCCACCACCACGAGCGCTGGGACGGCACCGGCTACCCCGACAAGCTCGCCGGCGAGGCGATCCCCGTCTCGGCGCGGATCTTCGCCGTCGCCGACACGCTCGACGCGCTCACGACGAACCGCCCCTACCGGCGCGCGTCGACGATCGCCCAGGCGCGCGTGATCATCCTGCAGGCCGTCGGAACGCACTTCGACCCGACCGTCATCGAGGCCTTCAAGGAGCTCTCCGACGACGAGATCGAGCGCATCCGCCTGGAGATCGGATAACGGTCATGGGCCACCGCGCGGTCCTGATCGTCGACGACGACCCGTTCATCCGCAAGCTCATCGTGACGACGCTCGAGGGCGTCTCGACGTTCGACCTGCACGAGGCCTGCGACGGCGAGGACGCCGTCGCGGCCGCGCGCCGCGAGGCCCCGCGGCTCGTCTTTTTGGACATCGACATGCCGCGCCTGGACGGGATCGAGGCGTGCCGGCAGATGCGCGGCGAGCCGGGGATGGCCGGCGCGAAGATCGTGATGCTGACGGCCTCGGCCGACGACACGGCGCGCGAGCGCGCCGCCGCCGCCGGCGCCGACCGCTTCCTGACCAAGCCGTTCAGCCCGCTGGACCTGCTGCGCCTCGTCGACGAGCTCGACAGCGGGATCGCCCGCTGAGGACGATCGCGCCGAAGGCGCTGCCGGCGCGCCGCGGCTGAGCCCGGGCTCAGCCGGGCGGGCGGCGCAGGTCCGGGTCGGGCCCCTGCAGGCGTGCGTCGACGCGCAGGCTGCGGCTGCGCAACAGCCCCGGGATGATCTCCGCGACGATCTCCCCGGCGCGCTGGATCGCCTCCCAGGCACTGGCCGCCTCGAGCTCGAGCCAGCTGAGCTTCAGCTCGGCGCGGTCGATCGCCAGCTGCAGGTCGGCGGACGGCAGCTGGTCGACCGGCCGCTCGCCGGCGGCGTCGGACATGAGCCAGTCGTCGACGACGCCCTTGGCGCGCATCGCCGCGCGCATCTCGGCCGCGACGACGAGGTCCACCTCGAAGCTGACCGGCGGCAGCGTCGCCATCAGCGCTCGAAGATCCCGCCGGTGATCTTCCATTCGCCATCGATCTTCTGCAGCTCGACGTCGGTCCCGGCGCCGGTGATGTGGACGACGGCCTTGTCGCCGGTGATCTTCGCATCGTCGACGTCGCCGTCCTCGAGCACGGCGCGGATCGGTTGCGACAGCTTTGCGTGGACCTTCACGATCGCGTCCTCGCACGAGGACGCGTCGATCGTCCCGACGATCGGCGGGTCGTCGGCGAGCACCCGCAGCAGCTTCTTCTTGGCGGGCTCGGTGAGCTGCGCGCAGACCGTCTTCGCGTCGCCCTTGGAGAGCCCGCTGACGGCGGCGCTCGTGACGTCCTCGGGGCTCGGCGAGCTGTCGCCGCAACCGGCCACGAGCAGGGCCAGCAGGAGGGTGGCGAGCAGCGCGGTCGGCATCGCCGCGACCCTATCGACTCGGCGCGCTCGCGGGCCGCGATTCCCGGTACGTTGCCCGGCGTGACGATGTCGCTCGACGAGGCGCTGCTGACGCTCAACGACCGCCTCGGCCAGGAGGTCACGGCGTGGGTGGAGGTCGCGCACGACACGCCGATCCTGATCGCCTCCGGGGCGCTGGAGAACTGGAGCCAGGAGCGGACCGGGCTGCCGGTCGAGGCCGCGCCGGCGCATTTCGACCTGCGCGGCCACTACGCGATCGGCGAGGCCCGCTTCGACCTCAGCGACGCGCCCGTCGAGGCCGTCAGCGAGCGCGCCAACGGCATCACGTTCCGGATCGAGGGCGGGGCGCGGCTCGTCGTGACGTGGGCGCCGCCCGGCGGCGAGGGCGACCTCGTCTAGGAGGTTGCGGGCCCGGCGGCGGCCTGCGCCGCCGCGGGCCAGTCGATCGTGACGCGGTCGGCACGCTTGGGATCGATCGCGACCGGCACGCGCGCGCCGACGTGGGCGAGCGCGTCGGCGTAGGGCGGGACGAGCTCGCGCTCGAGGACGACGCTGCGCGGCCCGGCGTCGTCCTTCACGCGCAGCTCCAGGCGCCGGTTCTCGGTCGGCATGCCCATGACCTCGACCTCCTCGCGGGCGACGATCACGGCCTCGGCGCGGCGGCCGTCGCGCAGGCGCCTGCGGTCGATCCTGTCGTCGTCGACGCCTGGCTGCAGCGTCGTCTTGACGGTCTTGCCGGCGAGCAGCGCCTCGGCGTGATGCTCGACGCCCATGTCCGTGAGCGTGGCGGGCCAGTCGATCGCGATCCGCCCGTCGAGGTGGCGCGCGAGCACGCGCCCGCCGAGCGGCGCGCGCCAGGCGTCCGGAACGAGCATCTGGCGCACCGACGCGCGCAGCGGGCCGGTGCTCGTCACGAGGTCCAGGCCGTAGGTCCACTCGTCCGCGCTGTCGCTGCGGGTCTTCAGGCGGATCGCATAGATCGTCGCGGGGACGAGCTCGCCCTGCTCGGCGAGGCGCTCGATCCCGCGGTCCGTGCGGCCTCCGACGAAGAGGTTGCCAAGGACGTCGTCGAGCAGGCCCATGGCGCGAGCCTACGCCGGTCCGGACTCGCCGCGCACCGCGACGACGAACGCGGCGACGCGCGCCGACAGCGCGCGGCACTCCTCGTCGTCGAAGCCGGCCAGCCGCTCGGCGAGCGGCCCGAGCGACTCGGTCGCCGCGAGCAGTTGCGCGGCGATCCCGCGCTTGAAGCTCTTCTCGACGTGCAGCAGCTCGCGCGGGCCGAGCGTGTCGGGCAGGGACGGCAGCGGCGTGGCGGCCACGATCGGCAGGTCGTACGTGACGCCCTCGGGCAGCACCGCCTCGGCGTCGGCGGCGAGCTCGGCGATCTCGGTGCGCAGCGCACGGATCGTCTCGGTCTGCGCGTTGGCGGTCGCGCGGGCGTCTCGCATCTCGTCGTCCTCGGACTCGCGGCTGTGCCCGAGCGCGTCGGCGGCCTCGGCCAGCCAGGCGCTGTGATGGGTCATCACGGCATCGAACGCGAACAGCGCCGAGAGGCCGCCGCTGGCGTCGGCGAGCGTCAGCAGGGCCTGGTCGGGGGGGACCAAAAATCGCAGGGCGGACATCAGCTCGGGACGGTACTGCGCCGCGGCGACCCCTACCGTTCGCGGCCGTGGACGTCGAGCTGTGGACAGACGGAGCGTGCTCGGGCAACCCCGGCGCGGGTGGCTGGGCGGCGATCCTCGTCGCGCGCCTGCAGGACGGGACGGTCGTCAAGCAGCGCGAGCTGTCGGGCGGCGATCCGGCGACGACGAACAACCGCATGGAGCTGCAGGCGGTCATCGAGGGGCTGCGCGCGCTGGCGCAGCCGTCGCGGGTCGTCGTACACATCGACTCGACCTACGTGATGGACGCGATCGCCAAGCGCTGGTACGTCGCCTGGATCAAGCGCGGCTGGCTGACGGCGGCCAAGCAGCCCGTCAAGAACCGCGAGCTGTGGGAGGACCTGCTGGCGCTGCTGGAGGTCCACAGCGTGACGTGGAAGAAGGTCAAGGGGCACGCGGGCGTCGAGCTCAACGAGCGCTGCGACGCGCTCGCGGTGGCGGCCTGCCGGCGCGCGCGCTGAGGGCGCTACGGACCGCGCGGGTCCTCGCGGAACGTCGACAGCTCCGCGAAGCGCTTGTCCAGGTCCGGTGGCGCGCTGCCACCGATCTCCTCGAGATCCCAGCCGGCTTGCAGCCGCTCGTGCCCGTAGCTCCAGTTGCCCGCGACGACCTCGCCGCGGTCGGTGTCCAGCAGCCGCCACTCGAAGCGGCCGGCTTCGAGGCGCGGCAGCCGCGTCGGCCCCTCGGTCCACCAGCCGTACAGGACGCCGTCGCGCACGGTGCCGGTGATCGAGCCGTCGTGGTAGCGGTACACGCCGCGTATGCGCGTGTCCCCGCGCCGGCACGCGCGGACCTCGTTGCGCGCCGCCGGGTCGTGGCAGCGCAGGACGACCGTGCCGTAGGCGTCGGAGTTCCAGACGCCGTCGAGCTGCTGCGCCGTCAGCACGCGCTGGCGATCGCCGGGCTGGCGGCGGTAGGCGTGCTCGTCGCTCCAGAAGCGTGCCAGCGCGCCCTGCTTGAGCGGCTCGTTGCTGACCGAGACGTTGCCGGCGAAGGGATAGTTGAGGATCACCGTCAGCAGGAATGCCGACGTGACGACGGTCGCCAGCGTGCCCATGAACACGAGGCCCGCGAAGCGCGAGAGCTGCGGGCGGTACTCGAGCGCGAGCAAAAGGACGAGCCCGACCGCGACGAGCACGCGCAGCATCGTCGGCAGGTCGGCGCTCGCGATGTCCAGCCGCTGCCGCCGCTTGGTCACGACGTCGCCGAGATCGGTCAGGGCCTGGCTGAAGAACTCCGTCTGCGCCGCGCCGCGCGGCTCGACGCTGCGGTACTCGGCGAACATGCCCTCCAGTGCGGCCGTCGCCCGCGGGCTCGAGTTGCCGTCCTTCATCGTCTGCCACTCGTGGTCGGCGACCGCATGCACGTACTGTTCGACCGCGTCGTCGAGCCGCGGGCGGTCGGTGATCGGCAGCGCGTCGTTGGCCTGCACGAGCCCGGCGATCGTCGTGGCCTCAGACGCGACCGCCGACTCGGCGTCGCTCATCGTGTCCAGCACCGCCGCGATGACGAACGCGAGGATGAGCGCGAAGATCAGCTCGTAGACGACCCGCAGGCTGTCGGCGACCGGCTCGAACTCGCTGTCGGAGAGACGCGGGAAGAACCGCCGCGCGAGCAGCACGCCGACGAGCGTGAGCGCCACCACCCCGCCGACGCCGAGGACGACGATCTCGATCGTGGAGAACGAGTTGAGGATCGATCGCGCCATGCCCGCCGTCGATCAGACCGCAGCCGCGCCGCAGCGGCAAGGGTGCGCGAGCAACTGTGCCCGAACGTGTGGCACGACGGGCGCGGTCGTCGGGCCGCGTGGGGTCTGACGACTGCTGCCGGCCCGCTGGGAGGTGCGCGCGTCGATCCGCGGCGCGCGCCACCGCCGCCGCCGCGCATGGCGTAGCGTCCGCGCTCGTGATCGCCGAGCGCGTTGATCGGTTCGTCGTCGAGGGCCTGCTCCTCACCGACGTCGGCGGCACGATCCCGGCGCAGGTGCTGTCGACGCCGGGCATGATCGCGAAGATGGAGCGCTGCGCGGCGATGCTCGCGCTCGACCACCTGCCCGCCGGGCAGGCGACGGTCGGCTTCGAGGTCTGCGTGAAGCACGTCGCCGGCGCGAGCGAGGGCGCCCGCTGCAGCGCGCACGCCGTCCTGCTGGAGATCATCGACGGGCGCAGGCTGCGCTTCGCGGTCGAGGTGCGCGAGGGCGAGCGCGTCATCGGGGTCGGCACGCACGAGCGGCGGACCGTGCGGCGGGCTGCGGGGTGAGTGGGCGATACTGGGCTCGAACCAGTGACCTCCGCCTTGTCGAGGCGGCGCTCTCCCAGCTGAGCTAATCGCCCTGGGAGTGGCGAGGATATCAACGCGCGTCCGGCTCGAGGCGCCTCGGCGCTACGCTCGCGGACCTCATGCGGATCACGCTCGCACAGGCGGCCAGCCAGCTCGGCGACCTCGAGGCGAACCTCGCGCGGGCGGGCGAGATCGTGCGACGGGCCGGCCGCGAGCGCAGCGACCTCGTCGTCTTCCCCGAGCTGTTCCTGACGGGCTACGCGCTCGGCCGCGTCGACGACGACGTGTCGATGTCGGCCGACGACCCGCGGCTGACCGAGCTGACCGCGCACGCGCTGCGCACCGATGTCCTCATGGGCCTGTACGAGGACGGCCTCGGCGTGCACAACTACAACGCCGCCGCCTACTACGACGCGAGCGGGCTGGTGCACTCCCATCGCAAGCTCTACCTGCCGACGTACGACGTCTTCGAGGAGCGCAAGCACTTCTCCCCGGGCCAGTCGATGCGCGCCTACGACACGCGCCACGGCCGCATGGCGACGCTGATCTGCAACGACGCCTGGCAGCCGCACCTCGCGTTCCTCGCGATCCAGGACGGCGCGCGCGTGCTGCTCGTGCCGACGAACTCCTCGCAGAGCCGCTTCCCGGAGCGCTACGACTCGCAGACGTACTGGCGCGACATCACGGTCTTCTACGCGCGGATGTACCAGTGCTACGTCGTCTTCGTCAATCGCGTCGGCGACGAGGGCGAGCACCTGCGCTTCTGGGGCGGCTCGCACCTCGTCGACCCCTGGGGCGAGATCGTCTGCGCGCTGCCCGAGGACGCGGAGGCGGTCGTGACGACCGAGATCAACCTCGCCAACGTCCGCAAGCGCCGCCGCGAGGTGCCGCTCGTGCGCGAGGCCCGCCTCGGACTGCTCGCGCGCGAGGCGACGCGGCTGGCCGAGGAGGGCGGCGACGCCTGAGCGCGACCGCGCGCAGGCGCTGGCGCTCGGTACCCTTGCGACCGCACCCCGGCGCCGTGGCGGAGTGGCTACGCAGCGGCCTGCAAAGCCGTTTACTCCGGTTCGAGTCCGGACGGCGCCTCTCCTGGCGATGCCCGATCCGCGGCAGCGGGTTTCTGGGATCGCGGCCGCTGCTCGCCCGTCATGTCGATCCGAGGGGTGCGATGCGCACCTGACGCGACACGACCGAGCGTCTGGTGGTCGTTACCCGTCGCCGCGGCGGATCTGGCCGATGCGCCCGGCCACGCGCCGCGGCAGCCGCCGCGCGTCCGACAGCGCGAGCGCGTCGCGGGCGGCGCGCAGCGCCGTCGCCTCGCGCTGGAGCAGGTGCACCTGCCAGCGCAGCGCGTCGATCTCGCGCGGCTCGCGCGCGGCATCGATCGCCGTCAGCAGCTGCGGCGTGACCTCGACGTCGGAGCGCGCGCGCAGCACCACGAGGCCGTGCTCGCGCGGCGCGCTGCCCTCGCGCAGCGCGGCGATCTCGAACGCGCGGCCCCAGTGCTCGCGCAGCCACCAGGGCGAGTGGAAGACCGTCGGCCCGCCCAGCTCCCAGTCCTGGCCGTGGTTGAGGACCGTCATGCCGACCCGGTCGGGGTCCCACTCCTCGTCGTTCCAGACCTCGTACATCGCGCCGCCGAGGAAGGAGATGATCGCCAGCCCGCCGGGCTTCAGCAGCCGATGCAGCTCCGCCAGCCAGCCCGCCCAGTGATCGGTCAGGTGCGTGAAGACCGACACCGACCAGACGAGATCGAACGACGACGCGGGCTGGTCCAGCGGCGGCACCTCAGCGTTGGCGAACGCGTGCAGCGGCGGGTGCAGCTCGGCGTTGATCCAGTCGACCGAGCGCTCGTCGATGTCGCAGCCCCACAGCTCGCAGTGCTCGGCCTCGGGCAGGAAGTGGCGCATGACCTTGCCCGCGCCGCAACCGAAGTCGAGCACGCGCCTGCCCTGAAAGGTCCACTCCGAGCCGAGCAGCTCGAGGATCGTCGCCCGCGAGTCGCGGCCGACCGCGCGATAGGAGGCGATGACGTCGGCGGGGTCCGGCACGCCCGCACGGAGCGCCAGCGCGCGCGGCGGCAGCGGTGCGGACCGTTCGAGTTTCGCTGCGAGATCGCTCACGCGGGTTCAGACTACGAAGTCATGGGCGTCATCACGCTTCACCGCGGCGACATCACGACCGACGCGCAGGCCGACGCGATCGTCAACGCCGCCAACGCGGGCCTGCTCGGCGGCGGCGGAGTCGACGGCGCGATCCACCGCGCCGCCGGGCCGCAGCTGCTGCAGGAGTGCCGCACGCTGGGCGGCTGCGACACCGGCGACGCGAAGGTCACGGGGCCCGGCGAGCTGCCCGTCAAGCACGTCATCCACGCCGTCGGCCCGGTCTGGAAGGGCGGCGACGACGGCGAGGCCGAGCTGCTGGGCAGCTGCTATCGCCGCTCGATCGCGCTCGCCGCCGAGCACGGCTGCGCGCGCGTCGCGTTCCCCGCGATCTCGGCCGGCGTCTACGGCTACCCGCTCGCCGCCGCCGCCGCGGTCGCGATCGGGGCGACGCGCGCGGCGCTCCAGATCCACCCGTCCGTCGCGGAGGCGCGTTTCTGGCTGTTCGGCGACGACGCCTACGTCGCGTTCGAGAACGCGCTCGCGTGAAGGTCGCCGGCGTCGTCCTCGCGGGCGGTGCGTCGACGCGGATGGGGGCGCCGAAGGCGCTGCTGGAGTGGCACGGATCGACGCTCGTGCGGCGCGCGACCGGGATCGTCGGCCGCATCGTCACCGGCCCGGTCGTCGTCGTCCGCGCGGACGGCCAGCAGCTCCCGCCGCTGCCGCCGAACGTCGAGCTCGCTGCGGACGCGCGCGACGGACGCGGCCCGCTGGAGGGCATCGCCGCCGGCCTCGCCGCCGTCGGCGAGCGCGCCGAGGCGGTCTTCGTCTGCGGCGTCGACGCGCCCTTCCTGCACCCGGCGCTGATCGGCGCCGTCGTCGCCGCGCTGGCGGCCGACGAGCAACTCGACGTTGCGCTGCCGGTCGCCCACGGCTTCCCCCACCCGCTCGCCGCCGCCTACCGCACGCGCGTCGCCGCGCACGTGCAGGCGCTGCTCGCCGACGACGCGCTCGCCATGCGAGCGCTGCTCGGGCGCCTGAACGTGCGCACGCTCGACGAGGCCGCGCTGCTCGCCGACCCCGCTGTCGGCGCACACGACCCGCGGCTGGACTCGCTGCTGAACGTCAACGAGCCGGCCGCCTACGACGCCGCGCGCGCGCGCCCGGCGCCGCCCGTCACCGTCGTCGGCGAGGGCGACGTGCGCGCGGCGACGCTGGCGCAGGCCGGCGACGGCGCGGCGAGGATCAACGGCGTCGCCGTGAGCGACCCGCAGGAGCCGCTCGTCGCCGGCGACGAGGTCGCGTTCGCCATGCGCCGGCGCTACCGTCCGGCGCCATGAGCCGCCTGGCCCTGATCGTCACCTGTGCGGTCGTGCTGTTCGCCGCCGGCGCGACCGCGGCGGCGGCCGCGACGACGATCCGCTGGAAGGACGGCAAGCTGACCCGCATCGGCGACCTCGACCTGTCGCGCACGCCGACGATCATGCGCGCGACCGCGGCGTTCGGCGCCCCGACGACGAAGCGCCGCGACGGCAGGGCGCTGTGCGTCGTGGACTGGTCGGCGCTGTCGCTGCGCGGACACTTCGTCAACCTCGGTCGCACGCCGGCCGGGCAGACGACGTGCTCGGCGACCGTCGGCAAGCTGCAGACCGCGGAGCTGCGCGGCCGCGCGCTTGCAACCCAGAACGGGCTGCGCGTGGGCGACACGCTCGCGCGCCTGCGCAGGCTGCATCCGGCCGCGCGCAGGCACGGCTCGACGTGGTGGCTGGCGACCGCGCCCAACCCGTTCGGCAGCGCCGGCGCGCGGATGTCGATCGTGCGCGCGAACGTCAAGGACGGCAAGGTCTCCGCGCTCGTGCTGTGGATCGGGGCCGCGGGAGAGTGACCGCGGCGGCGAATCGTGTACGTTGCGGCCCGTCAAGCGGGGTCGAAACGAGGTCTGCCGTATGAGCGCACAGCCAGAGGTCGCCAGCGAGCCGGTTCAGGTCGGGGGGCCCTACTGGGAGGAGCTGTCCGTCGGCGACCTCTACGTCGAGTTCCCCGCGATGACGCTCAACGAGGGTCATGCCGCCCTGCACCAGTCGATCGTCGGTGACCGCCTGCGCCTTGCGCTCGACGCGTCGCTCTCCGAGCGTGTCGCCGGCCGCCGGCTCGCGCACCCGAACCTCGTCTGCGACGTCTCGATCGGCCAGTCGACGCTGCCGACGCAGCGCGTCATCGGCAACCTCTTCTACCGCCGCCTGATGCTGCGCCGGCTGCCGGCGATCGGCGACACGCTGAAGACGACGACGGAGATCGTCGCGCTGAAGCGCAACGCGATCAAGGAGGGCCGCAAGCCGACCGGCCTGGCGGTCCTGCACATCGTCACCGCAGACCAGGAGGACCGCGCGATCCTCGACTACTGGCGCTGCGCGATGCTGCCGATCCGCGACGTCGACGCGTCGCAGCCGCATGCCGACGATCTCGACCAATTCCCCGCCGACCTGCCGCCCGACGCGCTGCACGCGACGCTCGACGGGATCGACCTCGACGTCTACCGCGCAGAGGTCCCGGGCACGCACTTCGCCGACCTCAGCGCCCCGACGACGTGGGTGCTCGACGGCGGCGACAGCGTCACGGCGGCGCCCGAGCTCGTGCGCCTGTCGCTGAACCTCGCCAAGGCGCACTCCGATCCGGGCTCGCATCACTCCGGCCAGCGGCTCGTCTACGGCGGCCACACGATCGGGATCGCCGCGGCGCACATCACCAAGGCGCTGCCCAACCTCGTGACGATCATCGGCTGGCATCACTGCAACCACCTCGCCCCGGTCTTCGAGGGCGACGTGCTGCGCAGCACCGTGCACCTGGAGGAGACCGAGGCGCTGCCCGCCGGCGGCGGCCTCGTGACGCTGCGCGTCGAGGTCGCGGCGCAGCGCGCCGACGGCGCGCTGGACAACGTCCTGGACTGGCGACTTGTGGGAGCGATGGCATGAGCGAGGGGATTCTCAACGGGGTGCGCGTGATCGAGGGGTCGGCGTTCGTGGCGGCGCCGACGGCGGGCATGACGCTCGCGCAGCTCGGCGCCGACGTGATCCGCTTCGACGCGCCCGGCGGCGGCCTGGACTGGAGGCGCTGGCCGCTGACATCCGGCGGCGACAGCCTGTTCTGGTCGGGCCTGCAGAAGGGCAAGCGCTCGATCGAGATCGACCTGCGCTCCGACGAGGGCCGCGAGCAGCTCTCGCAGCTGATCACGATGCCCGGCGAGGGCAACGGCATCTTCATGACGAACTTCCCCGCGCGCGGGTGGATGAGCTACGAGAAGCTCAAGGAGCGCCGCGAGGATCTGATCATGGTCGTCATGACGGGCAACCACGACGGCTCGTCGGAGGTCGACTACACCGTCAACCCGTCCGTCGGCTTCCCCGAGGCGATGGGCCCGCGCGACTCCGCCGTGCCGACGAACAGCCTGATGCCCGCGTGGGACACGGCGATGGGCGGCCTCGCCGTCGTCGGCCTGCTCGCCGCGCTGCGCCACCGCGACCGCACCGGCGAGGGCCAGCTCGTCGAGATCGCGCTGTCCGACGTCGCGATCGCGACCGTCGGCAACCTCGGCCGCATCGCCGAGGTCCAGCTCGAGGGCCGCGAGCAGCCGCGCGACGGCAACTACCTCTACGGCGCCTTCGGCGGCGACTTCCCGACGAGCGACGGGCGCCGCGTCATGGTCGTCGCGCTGACCGGCCGGCAGTGGAAGTCGCTGAAGGAGGCGACGGGCACCGAGGAGCTGTTCGACAAGGTCTGCGAGGCGACGGGCCACGACTTCCGCGGCGAGGCCGGGCGCTACAAGGGCCGCGACCTGATCCGCGAGCTGCTGACGCCGTGGTTCGCCGAGCGCACGCTGGAGCAGATCCGCGAGACGTTCGCGGGCACGGGCGTGTCGTGGGGTCCGTACCAGACGTTCAAGCAGCTCGTCGAGGAGGACGCGCGCTGCTCGGAGGCCAACCCGATGTTCTCGATCGTCGAGCATCCCGTCGGGACGTACCTGACGCCCGCCTCGCCGCTGAACTTCAGCGTCTCGGGGCGCGTGCCGGCAAAGCCGTCGCCGAGGCTGGGCGAGCACACCGAGGCGGTCCTCGGCGAGCTCGCGGCACCCGCCGAGTAGCAGCGGGCGCTCGGCGACGGAGAAACGTCGCGGCCTGCGGCAGGTCCTAGCCGATCGGCCAGGGCACGCGGGCGGATCGAGGCGCAGCATGCAGCGTGGCAGCTTGGATAGCCGCGTGGCGTCCGATCAGCCCGCGTGCCCTGCGGTCGTCGCCCCACGGCGTCGGGCATGCAGTGCGTGGAGGCGGAGCCACGGATGGGCACCGCCTCCACGACGCCGGTTCGGCCGGCCTCGACCTGGGCCGGTTCGATGTCGGGAAGGCGGCCGCAGCGTGGATCGCGGTGGGCTCAGGCTCAGAAGGTGTGAGTGGACTGATCGCCGCCGAGGGCGTTCCACGCCAGCACCGCGGCGTTGAGTTGCGCCTTATCGATGAGCCAGTTGCCCGCCGCGACCTGGTTGGCCGGGCTGCCGCCCGCCTTCATCTTGATGTGCAGCCAGTTCGCGGACGTCGGCACCGGGTGGTAGTGGACCTCGAGCACGTGCTGGCGCCGGCGCGGGTAGCCGGCGAGGTTGTCGACGGAAAGCGTGATCGTGAGATCGAAGTAGACCGTGTCGACCGACATCTGCGGCGGCCCCATGACGCGCGTCGACCCGGGCGGCCTGGCCGCGATGAGCGCCTGCACCTGCGGGTTGTTGAGCGCGACGGTCTCGGTGACGGTCTGCTGCACGTGCGCCGGACCGGACGCGAGCAGGTGCTGCGCGGAGACCATCTTCGGCTTCTTCTTCTTGCCCGGCGACGACAGCGGTGACGGTGAGGGGGACGGCGACGACAGCGAGGACGAGGACGAGGACGAGCCGCCGCCTCCGACACCCACCAGCACCGACTGCGACACCGGCGGTGACAGGACGACGGGCTTTGGGCCGAGGTCGGGCGAGGACTTGGGCAGCGACGCGAGGCTGGCGAGGTAGCTCTGGGCCTTGGAGATCTGTGACGCGACCCGCATCTCGAGGTTGTCGAGGCTCGAGGCGGCGTCGACGAGCCAGGCCCAGGTCTCGACGCCGGGTACGTTCGCCAGCGGCTTGCCGGCGCCGAACTGCGCCTGGTAGCTCTCCCGAGCCGCGTCGAGGCGCTTCTTCTGGCCCTTGTTCTTGCGGATCTCGGCCAGGTCGTCGTCGTCGAGGCGCTGCAGCAGCGGGCCGCGCACGACGCCGCGGTCGACGACGGCGCGCGCGAGCGCAGCGCCGAGCGCGTCGGCGCGGCTCGGCGCGAGCGCCGAGACGGACGGCAACGGTGCTGCGTCAGGCGGCGCGGGCGACACGACCCGAGACCGCGCGACGGTCGCTTTTCCGGTCCGTTTGGGGGCGTTCTGCACGTGCACCTGCTGCGAACGACAGTACGACGACGCGGCCGCGCAGGCAAGGGGATCGCCCCGATGCGGGTTCTAGCCGAGCTCGCGGAAATGCGTGCGCTTCACGAGCGGACGCCCCGGCTCGCGCGGCGGCACGGCGTGCACCGCATCCTCGGGCAGCGGAACCTCCTGCTCGGCGACGAGGTCGATCGCCGTCATCGGGCAGTCGGCCGGCAGCCCGGCCAGCTCACGCATCTCCGCGACCGAGATCGTGTCCTTGTCCCAGGAGTGGATCGTGTCGTTGATCCAGATCTCGTAGCGCGGCTCATCCGTCGGCGTGCTCATGTGAACCTCCTGATCGCTTACCGGCGTAGCGCTTCACCGCCGGCCTACCCAGAGGCTTCGCGATCAGTCGCCAGGCACGCCATCGAGCTGGGCGAGCACCGATCGCCCGGCCCATACGCGATCACCGGCGCTCACGCTGACCTGCACGCCGGGACGGACCGGCAGGACGACATCGACCTGCGAGCCGAGCCTGATGACGCCGATCCGCTGCCCGAGCGCGACGTCCTCGCCGACCTTGACGTAGGCCGCGATCTGGCGTACGAGCCTGGACGCGATCTGCACGACCGCGATCTCGATGTCCTCGCGCTCGATGATCGTCGTTGCGCGCTCGTTCTCGTAGACCATCTCCGGTCTGCCGAGCGAACCGAAGCGACCCGGGAAGTGCTTGCGCACCCTGACCTTGCCGGCGATCGGCGCGCGGTTGACGTGCACGTCGAGGAAGCTCATCGCGATGCCGATGACGTAGGCGTCGTCGGCGCGCAGCGGCGTCTTCGTCAGCTCGACGAGCTCGTAGTCGCGGCCCTTCTTCGTCGAGCACGGCAGCAGTCCGCCCTCGGACCGCCGGACGTAGATGACCTCGCCGTCGGCGGGGCTGATGACGACGTCGTTCGGCGTCTCGGGCACGGCGCGCTCGGGGTCGCGGTAGAAGCGATAGGCCAGGATCGCGAAGGCGGCGGCGAGCGTCAGCACGGCGACGAGGACGGCCCGCAGGGCGGCCGACGGGTCCAGGAGCGCGACGACGAGCGTCGCGACGACCGCCAGGGCGAGCGTGCTGAGCGCGACCCGGCGCACGCCGAGCTCCCACTTCCAGGCCAGCGGGACGGTGATGGCCAGCGCCAGCAGGCAGCCGACGAGCGATGCGACGAGCACGGTTTCAGAACCCCCGTTTGACGGCGAGATACGGAAGCAGCGCGAGCTCGGCGAGCCCGGGCAGCGGATCGATGCGGCTGAAGACGGCCTCGACATCTGCGCGGCGCAGCGAGCGGGCGTACTCGCGCAGCCCGAAGTCGCCGGCGCGGATCTGCACGAAGCCGGTCGGCAGGTCGGTGAGAAGGCGCACCCAGCGCACGCCCGCACGCGCGCGCTGCGGCTCCACGGGCAGCCCAAGCTGCTGGCGGTACAGCAGATGGGGAAAGTCCACCCCGGCCGCCTCGGCGATCGTGTGGTAGCCCCATGTGCGGGCGTTGAAGTCCAGCAGCTTGAACTCTCCGCTGCGCGGATCGCGCTTGTACTCCAATTCGACGAGGCCGTCGTAGCCGATGCCGCGCAGCACGCGCTCGGAGAGCGTCTCGACCTCCGCCTCCTCGATCGTCTCGACGTACGTGCTGGCACGGCCGAAGTCCGGCGGGTGCTGGCGGCGGCGGCGAACGACCATCGTCGCGACCGGCTCACCCTGCCTGTAGAGCGCGCCGTAGGCGAACTGCTGCTCACCGTTTCCGGGGATCAGCTCCTGCACCATGACCTCGCCGGGTCCGACGATGGCGACCGCCTTCTCGAAGAGGTCGCGCAGCTCCTCGCGCGTGTCGGCGCGCCACGCCTTGGCCTTCGTCACGTAGAAGAAGTGCTCCTTGATGGCGGGCTTGATCGCCCACGGCGGCTCGGCGTCGATCGCGTCGAGCTCGTCGACGGTCGCCGGCTGCCAGGTGCGCGGCGACGGCACGCCGGCGGCGGTCGCAGCCTCATGCGTGTTGCGCTTGTCCCATGCCCATCGGATGGCCTCCCACGGCGCGGTCGGGACCCGGAAGAACTCGCCCAGACGGTCACGATGGCGCGAGAGCGCGGCAACCGTCTCGTCGCGTGTTGGGTAGAGCACCCAGCCGTCCCACCCACGCTGCCGGCCGAGCCGGATGAGGTCGTCGACGAGTTGCTGCTCGTCACCGAGATCGGCGACCCGGTCATACGACCGGCAGTAGCGCGACAGGCGGCTGATCGAGCGCTCGTCGTCGACGACGCAGACCGGCACGCCGTGGCGGCCGAGCGAGCGGACGATCCCCAGACCCTGGTAGTCGCCGCCCAGCACGACGGCGCCGGTCTGGCCGCGGCCCGATCGCGCCGCCGGGCTCGCGTCGCGCGCCTGGCTGCGGCGGCGCGCCGTCGGCACGAGCGCCGCAAGTTCACTGAAGGCCCACATGTGACCCATCAACGCGTCGAGCCGGAGCGTACTTGCGGCCGCTGGCGCAGCAGCCGGCGCTCCCGGCCGCGCGCGGGTGCCCCCGCGAGCGCACGCCGGTACGCGACGAGCAGCGAGCGCTCCTGGTGCTCCCAGGCGAGCATCGCCTCGGCGCGGGCACGTCCGGCGGCCGCCATCTCGCTGCGGGCGGCGGGATCGTCGAGCAGCTCGTCGATCTTGCGCGCGAAGTCGGCCTCGTCGTTGGCGACGGCGTAGACCGCAGCGTCGGCCGCGCCGAAACGCGACTCCAGCAGGTCATAGGAGACGATCGGACGCGACATCGCCATGTACTCGGAGATCTTGATCATCGACGACACGTCGTTGAGCGGGTTCTTCGGGTCCGGCGCCATGCAGACGTCGGACGTGGACAGCACGCGGCCGACGGTGTCGTGCTCGACCCAGCCGGTGAACTCCACGCAGTCGTCGAGGCCGAGGCGGGCGGCCAGCGCGCGCATCTCGTCGAGCACCTCGCCGTCGCCCATGAAGATCGCATGCCAGTCGCGCCGACGCTCGTGCAGCAGCGCGAGCGCGCGCACCGCGTGATCGACGCCGTCCTGCGGGCCCATGACGCCCACGTAGCTGAGCAGATGCGCCTTGCCGCGCTTGAGCTCGGGGTCGGGCGCGGTCGCGACGAAGCGCGCGAGGTCCGGCCCGGTGCGCACCACGTGCACGTCCTCGGGCCGGCGGCGCCCGCGCGTCAGCGCGACGTTGCGGTAGGACTCGTTGACGGAGAGGACGACATCGGCGAGACGAAATGCGACCCGCTCGGCGGCGAGCGTCACGCGATGGACGACCCCACCCGAGTTGCCGAAGCGCGTGGCGAACAGCTCCGGTGTCAGGTCGTGATGGTCGAAGATGAAGCGCGCGCCGCGGCGCCGCAGCGAGAGCATCGACAACAGCAGGAAGTCGGGCGGGCTGCATGCATGGACGACGTCGAAGGGCCGCCGGCGGGCCAGCTGCCGCGCGAGCCGGCGCATGCTCCACAGCGCCGCGCCGTACTCGACCCCGTACGCCACGACGCCGCCGTCGGAGTAGCGCGCGCGGTAGCGATGGATGTCGACGCCCTCGATGTGCTCGAACGGCTCGCGGTGGCGCTCGGCGCCCTGCGGGCAGATCACGCTGACGTCGTAACCCGCGCGCGTCAGGGCGCGGCACTGGTTCCAGACATGGCGATCCTGTGGCAGCGGCTCGTTCTGGACGAGGATGAGGACGCGAGGAGGTTGCATGTGGTCACTAACGGCCGCGCCCGGGTCGGCCTTGCGGGGCGCCCCGGCCGGACGGCAGCCGGTGCCCGCTACGTTGATCGCCCGTGTACCAGGTCTCCGACGCCTCCTCGCTGTGGCGCGCCCGCCGGCGCCTGCTCGCCCGCGACGCGTCGGGAGCGCCGGTCAGCCGCACCGTCGTGCTGCTCGGCCTCACGAGCCTGTTCACGGACATCGCGGCCGAGATGGTCGTCACGGTCCTGCCGCTGTACCTCGTCTACGTGGGCCAGTTCTCGCCCGTCGCGTTCGGCTTCGTCGACGGTATCCAGCGCGGCGCGGCCGCGCTCGTAGGCCTCGCGAGCGGATTTCTCGGCGACCGCTTCCGGCGCCACAAGGAGGTCGCGGCCGTCGGCTACGGGCTGTCGGCCTTCGTCAAGCTCGGCCTCGCGACCGCGGGAACGGCGCTGTCGGCGATCAGCGCGCTCGTGCTCGTGGATCGGATCGGCAAGGGGATCCGCACCGCGCCGCGCGACGCGATGATCTCGATCTCGTCGCCGAAGGAGGATCTCGGCGCCGCGTTCGGGGTGCATCGCGCGCTCGACACGATCGGCGCCATGCTCGGGCCGCTGTTCGCCTTCGCGATCCTCGCGATCGCCGCGAACGCGTTCACGACGGTGTTCGTCGTCGCGTTCTGCATCGCGCTGATCGGACTCGGCATCCTCGTCCTGCTCGTGCCGCGCCCCGAACCCGAGCATGAAGCTGAGGTGCAGGGTGAGGTCGCAGAGGGTGAGCGTCAACCTGTGCGCGAGCGTGTCTCCATGCGCGAGGCGCTCGTCGTCGTCGCTACGCCGCGCTTCCGCGCGCTGCTGATCGCCGCCGGCGCGCTCGCGCTCGCGACCGCGAGCGACGCCTTCATCTTCCTCGTCCTGCAGGACAAGCTCGACCTCAGCCTGGGCCTGTTCCCGCTGCTGTTCGTCGGCATGACGAGCGTCTACATGCTGCTGGCGGTGCCGGTCGGCCGGATCGCCGATCGCATCGGACGCGGGCGCGTGCTGCTCTGCGGCTACGGGCTGCTGCTGTGCGTCTACGGCGCGCTGCTGGCGCCGCTGCACGGGCCGCTGCTCGTCGCGCTCGCGCTCGCGCTGATGGGCGCCTTCTACGCCGCCACCGACGGCGTGCTGGCGGCCTTCGGCTCGGCGCTCGTGCCCGAGACCGTACGCGGCAGCGGCCTGGCGCTCATCAACACGACCAGCGGCGTGGCGAAGCTGGCGTCGTCGATCGCGTTCGGGGCGCTGTGGACGCTGACGAGCACGGACACGGCGATCGCCGTCTTCGGCGGCGCGCTCGCGCTGGCGATGATCCTGACGGCGCTCGTGTTCGTGCGGACCCGCGAGGATGGGGCGCATGTCCGGTAAGCGGCGGATGCAGCTCTTCGGCGTGCTCGTGGCGGCCTCTGTGGCGGTGGCGGTCGCGGCCGTCGTGCTCGCTGCCGGCGGCGGCACAACGACCGTCGCGCAGGCCGACGACGCCCTCGTCGACGCCCGCGAGGACGACGCGCCGCGCCTCGTCTACCGCAACCTCGATCGCTCCAAGCCGCAGACGTTCGGACAGATCGCCGTCGCGCAGCTCGGCGCGGACGCGGCCCGCACGCTCGTGCCGCTGAGATGCGAGCGCGTCCACTTCGACGCGGGCAGCGGCATCTGCCTCGCGCGCGGGACAGCGTTCGCCTCCGGGTATCGCGCCCGTGTCTTCGGCACCGACCTCAAGGCCCGCGGCGAGGTCGCCGTCGACGGCATCCCCAGCCGGGCGCGCGTCTCGCCGGACGGGGCGCTCGGCTCGGTGACGTTGTTCGTGACCGGCCACTCCTACGCCGATCTCGGCGGTTTCTCGACCACGACGACCCTGATCGACCTCAGGCGCGGCAGCAAGATCGCCCAGCTCGAGGACTTCACCGTGACCCGCGAGGGCAAGCGGATCACCGCGCCGGACGTCAACTACTGGGGCGTGACGTTCGCCCGCGACCACGACCGCTTCTTCGCGACCCTGGCGACCGGCGGCGACATCTACCTCGTCGAGGGCTCGGTCGCGGACCGCACCATGACGACGCTGCATCCCGACGTCGAATGCCCCTCGCTGTCGCCCGACGAGACGCGGATCGCATACAAGAAGCGCGTCGGGGCGGGCGGCAAGCGCTGGCGCATCCACGTGCTCGACCTGCGCACGAGGAAGGAGACACCGCTCGCCGAGACGCGCTCGGTCGACGACCAGGTCGAGTGGCTCGACGACGACCACGTCCTCTACGGCCTCGACGAGCGGATCTGGAAGATGCCCGCCGACGGCAGCGGCGCGCCCGCTCGGTACGCCGCACGCGGCGACTCGCCGACGGTCGTTCGCTGGTAGATCTGCCGACGCGCGAAAGAACGCCGCATCCAGGGGCGTTAACTCGCCATGACCCACTCCTTGCGCGGTGAGCGCGTACTCATCACCGGTGGCGCAGGCGCCGTCGGCTCCAACCTGGCCGATCAGATCGTCCGCGCGGGCGCAAGCGAGATCGTGATCGTCGACAACTTCGCCCGCGGGCGGCGCGAGAACCTCGCCTGGGCGATGCAGAACGGCAACATCGACCTCGTCGAGGGCGACATCCGCGACCGCGACCAGGTCGCCGAGCTGACGAAGGGCATCGACGTCGTCTTCCACATGGCTGCGCTGCGCATCACGCACTGCGCCGAGGACCCGCGCGCCGCGATCGACGTGATGGTCAACGGCACCTACAACGTCTTCGAGGCGGCGATCGATGCGGGCGTGCGCCGCGTCGTCGCCGCGTCGTCGGCCTCCGCCTACGGCCTCGCCACCGACTTCCCGACGACCGAGGCCCACCACCCGTACGCCAACGACACGCTGTACGGCGCCGCCAAGGTCTTCCTCGAGGGGCTGCTGCGCAGCCTCAACGCGATGCGCGGCCTGGACTACGTCGCGCTGCGCTACTTCAACGTCTACGGCAAGCGGATGGACATCCACGGCGTCTACACCGAGGTGCTCGTGCGCTGGATGGAGCGCATCGACAGCGGCACGCCGCCGCTGATCCTCGGCACCGGCTCGCAGACGATGGACTTCGTGAACATCGAGGACGTCGCCCGCGCGACGCTGCTGGCGGCCGAGGCCGACGTCCACGACGAGGTCTTCAACGTCGCCAGCGGCACCGAGACGAGCCTGCTCGATCTCGCCCACATGCTGCTGAAGGTCATGGGCCGCGAGGATCTCGAGATCGAGTTCGGACCCGAGCGCGGCGTCAACAAGGTGCCGCGCCGGCTCGCCGACACGTCGCTCGCGAAGGAACGCCTCGGCTTCGAGGCCGAGATCGGCCTCGAAGATGGTCTGCAGCGCCTCGTCGCGTGGTGGCGTGCCGAGCGCGCCGCCGAAGCGTCCCTGGCCGCCGCCTCCTAGCGATGCAGATCCCGT
Source organism: uncultured Solirubrobacteraceae bacterium (assembly GCA_963756465.1). GTDB lineage: Bacteria > Actinomycetota > Thermoleophilia > Solirubrobacterales > Solirubrobacteraceae > CADCVQ01. The sequence continues at coordinate 1,214,523 of CAVWNK010000003.1, read as the reverse complement.
TCGCCAAGCCGCACCTCACGGGCAGGGAGGGCGCGCTCGTCGCCGAGGTCATCGCGTCGGGGTGGGTCTCCCAGGGCCCGAAGGTGCGCGCGTTCGAGGAGGCCTTCGCGGCCCGCGTCGGCGCCGCCGAGGCGGTTGCCACGACCTCGTGCACGACGGCGCTGCAACTCGCGCTGTACGTGATGGGCGTCGGCCCGGGCGACGAGGTCATCGTGCCGTCGCTGAGCTTCATCGCGACCGCGAACTCCGTCTGGCAATGCGGCGCGACGCCCGTCTTCGCCGACATCGACCCGGACACGTACAACCTCGATCCCGACGCCGCCGAGCGCGCGATCACCCCGCGCACGAAGGTCATCATGCCCGTCCACCAGGTCGGGCTGCCGGCGGACATGGACCGCTTCTTCGAGGTCTGCGAGCGCCATCCGGGCATCGCGCTCGTCGAGGACGCCGCCTGCGCGATCGGCGCGACCTACAAGGGCCGCCAGATCGGCTCGATGGGCCCGCTCGCCTGCTTCTCGCTGCACCCACGTAAGGTCATCACGACGGGCGAGGGCGGCATGATCACGCTCAACGACTCCGCCGTCGCCGACCGGCTGCGCAAGCTGCGCGCCCACGCGATGGACGTCTCGGACCTCGCCCGCCACGCGGCGAAGGACGTCGTCATCGAGAGCTACCCCGAGCGCGGCTGGAATTCGCGCATGACCGACATGCAGGCCCAGCTCGGCCTCTGCCAGCTCGAGGAGCTCGACTGGATCCTCGAGCGCCGGCGCGCGCTCGCGGAGCGCTACAGCGCCGCGATCGCGTCCATGCCCGGCCTCGATCCGCCGTTCGAGCCTGACTACGCGGTGCGGACGTGGCAGTCCTACTGCGTGCGGGTCACCCGCCGCTGCGCCCTCGAGCGCACCGAGCTCATGCGGGCGCTGCTGCACGAGGGGATCCCGACGCGGCGCGGCGTGATGACGATCCACGAGGAGCCCGCGTACGCCGATGCAACCGTCAGCCTGCCCCACTCCGAGGCCGCCGCACGCGAGGTGATCATCCTGCCGTTGTTTGCGGACATGTCGTTTGAGCAGCAGGATTACGTGCTAAAGAGGCTCGCGTCGCATTCGCTCGCGCAGGCCGCGTAATGCCTTATAACGCAGCATCACTCTGAAAACAGGTACCGGCAGACCGTCCGTTTTTCGTCCGCAAGTCCTGCAGGTTTGCGCGCGTTAGTTGCGCAGTATGCGCGTGCACACCATGGATGGTGGATGTCCATCGACTGGCCGGTCGGCCGTCGAGGTCCCACACGTCTGCGCGCGCCCCGCCCTTTTCACGCGAGGTGCCCCATGAGCATGGATCTGACTCGGCGCCTCCCGTTCGGCGGCCTTCTACTGGCGTTGCTGCTCGTGTGTTGCGCAGCGGTGCCCGCGGTCTCGCAGGCGGCGCCGTGCGAACTGCTCGTCACGAACCCGATCCCGTGCGAGAACACGAACCCCGGCACCCCGGAGAGCGTCTGGGGCATCGACGGCGCGGGCGACCCCTCGATCCAGGGCTTTGCGACATCGATCTCGGTCAACAAGGGCGACACGGCCTCCTTCAAGATCAAGTCTGCGACCGCGAACTACCGCATCAACATCTACCGCCTGGGCTGGTATGGCGGCGACGGCGCGCGCTTGATGGCCGCCAACCTCGCGCCGACGAACACCGCTGCGCAGCCCGCCTGCCTGACCGATGCTTCGACTGGACTGATCGACTGCGGCAACTGGAACGTGTCGCGGACCTGGGCCGTGCCGATCACGGCGGTCTCCGGCGTCTACATCGCGCATCTCATCCGCACCGATACCGGGGGCGCTAGCCACATCACCTTCATCGTGCGCGACGACGCAAGCAACGCGCCGGCGGTTCTGCAGACCTCGGATTCGTCGTGGGTCGCCTACAACACCTACGGCGGCAACAGCATGTACAAGTGCACCGTCGCCTGCCCGTCCGGCAATCCGGACGGCTACAAGGCGGCCTACAAGGTGTCGTACAACCGCCCGTTCAACAGCGCCGAGGACGACGTCGGAGGACGCTCGTTCCTGTGGTGGAGCGAGTACCCGATGATCCGTTTCCTCGAGCGCTCGGGCTACAACATGACCTATACGACGAACGCCGACGCACACCGCCGGGGCAGTCTGCTGAAGAACCACCGGCTCTACATCGCCAGCGGCCACGACGAGTACTGGTCCAAGACCCAGCGCGACAACGTCGAGGCCGCGCGTGACGCGGGCGTCAACCTCGCGTTCTTCACAGGCAACGAGATCTTCTGGAAGACGCGCTGGGAGCCGAGCATCGCCGCCGGCGCGGCGCTCGACCGGACGCTCGTCTCCTACAAGGACACGCACTTCACAGCCCAGCAGGATCCGGTCGAGTGGACCGGCACCTGGCGCGACCCCCGTTTCACGACTGGCGCAAACAGGCCGGTGCCCGAGAATGCCCTCACCGGCCAGAGCTTCCTCGTCAACGCCGGCACGTCGACGATCATGGTGCCCGAGACCTACGGCAAGATGCGTCTGTGGCGCAACACCCCCGTGGCGACGCAGTTGGCTGGGCAGAGCTACGCGCTCGCACAATCAACGCTCGGCTTCGAGTGGGACGAGGACGTCGACAACGGCTTCCGCCCCGCGGGCCAGTTTCGCCTGTCGTCGACGACCGTGAGCGGGGTCCAGGCATTCCTCGACTACGGCAGCTTCGTCGAGGACGGCGCCACCGCCACGCACAACCTGACGTCCTACCGCGCCCCCAGCGGTGCGCTCGTGTTTGGCGCCGGGACCGTGCAGTGGTCCTGGGGACTTGACGAGCACGGCGGCCACACGACGAGCCTGGCGATGCAGCAGGCGACGGTGAACATGTTCGCCGACATGGACGTGCAACCGGACTCGCTGCTGCCGGGTCTCGTCGGCGCGACGAAGTCGACGGATACGACGAAGCCGACCTCGACGATCACATCGCCGGCCGTCGGCGCGACGCTGACGGACGGCACGACCGTCACGATCACCGGCCTGGCGGCCGATGTCGGCGGCCGCGTCGCCGGCATCGAGGTCTCCACCGACGACGGCGCCACGTGGCATCCCGCCACGACGGGCACCAGCAACTGGACGTACAGCTGGCTTGTCCACGGCAACCCGACCGCCACCATCAAGACCCGCGCGACCGATGACACGGGCAATATCGAGACCGTCGGCGCCGGCCGCACCGTCAACGTGTCGTGCACGTGCTCAATCTGGGGCTCGAGCTTCACCCCCACGAAGATCGACACGAGCGACCCGAGCGCGATCGAGGTCGGCGTGAAGTTCCGCTCGGACACCTTCGGCACCGTCACGGGCGTGCGCTTCTACAAGGTCGCCGCGAACACCGGCGTCCACACCGGCAGCCTCTGGTCCACCGGCGGGACCCGCCTGGCACAGGCGACGTTCAGCAGCGAGACTGCCTCGGGCTGGCAGAGCGTCACGTTCAGCTCCCCCGTACAGGTCCAGCCGAACACGACCTACATCGCGTCCTATCACGCGCCCAACGGCCGCTATGCGGCGACGCCGGCGTACCTGTACGACGCTCCAGCGCCGGGACCGAACGGCGGCGGGATCGCTGACTCCCCGCCGCTGCACGCGCTGCGCAGCGACGGCACCACGACCAACGGCGTGTACGCCTACAGCGCGACGTCCACGTTCCCGAGCAACTCCTTCGGCGGCTCGCACTACTGGGTCGACGTCTCCTTCCAGCCGATCCCCGCACCAGGCGCGGTCACTGGTGTGACGGCGACCTCGGGCGGCCAGACGTCTGCGAACGTCACGTGGACCGCGCCCTCCAGCGGAGGAGCTGTGACTTCGTACAAGATCACGCCCTACGTCGGCGCGACCGCCCAGACGCCGAAGACGATCACGGGATCACCGCCCGCGACCACCGCAACCGTCACGGGCCTCACGAACGGTACGACCTACACGTTCACGGTCCAGGCGATCAACCCCACCGGCGCGGGCCCCGCGTCGGCGCAGTCCAACGCGGTCACGCCCCTCGGTGCGGTCGTCCCGTCGGCCCCAACCGGCGTGACGGCCAAGCCCGCCACGCAGTCGGCGCTTGTGAACTGGACCGCTCCGAGCTCGGATGGCGACAGCGCGATCACCGGCTACACGGTCACGCCGTTCATCGGTGCCTCCGCACAGACTCCGATCGTCGTGGAGCCATCGGCGACGAGCACGACCGTCACCGGACTCACCAATGGCTCGGCCTACACGTTCACCGTGCGGCGCGACGAACGCGATCGGCGACGGACCGGCATCCACGGCGTCGAGCGCGGTCACGCCGCAGAGCTCGATCTTCGACTTCAGCACACCGCCCACGGCCGACGCCGGTGAGAGCAACTCGCTCGAGCTGGGCGTCAAGTTCACGCCATCGGTCAGCGGTACGGTGACCGGCGTGCGGTTCTACAAGGCCGCGACGAACACGGGGGATCCATATCGGCAGCCTCTGGACGACGGGCGGCACGCGCCTCGCGCAGGCGACGTTCACCGACGAGTCGACCTCGGGCTGGCAGACGGTCACGTTCGCCAGCCCGGTCGCGGTCACTGCGGGCACGACGTACGTCGCGTCGTACTTCGCTCCGAGCGGTCACTATTCCGCCAGCCCACTGCCGACGGCGGCGTGACAACGGTCCGCTTACGGCGGTCTCCAACGCTACCAGCCCGAACGGCCTCTACATGTACGGCGCGTCGAGCTCGTTCCCGACCAACAGCTACAACGGCACGAACTACTGGGTCGACGTCATGTTCGCCTTCCCCGCGCCGGGGCAGCCGACGAACGCGACCGCGGTCGACGCCGGCCGTACCTCCGCGACCGTCTCCTGGACCGCACCCTCGACCGGCGGCTCCGTAGCCTCCTACAAGGTCACGCCGTACGTCGGCGTCACCCCGCAGACGCCGACGACGATCACCGGCTCGCCGCCCAACACGAGCGCTACGATCGGCGGACTGACGAACGGGACGACCTACACGTTCACCGTGCAAGCGCTCAACCCCAACGGTGGGGGCGCTCCGTCGGCGCAGTCCAACGCGGTGACGCCGCTGTCAGCGGTGGCACCGCCGCCGCCGACATCGGTCATCTCACGTCCCGCGACGAAGTCCGCACTCGTGAGCTGGACGACGCCCACCGGCGACGGCGACAGCCCGATCACCGGCTACACGATCACGCCGTACGTCGGCGCAACCGCGCAGACCCCGGTGACCGCCGGCCCATCCGCGACGAGCACGACCGTCTCGGGCCTGACCAACGGCACGAGCTACACGTTCACGGTCAGGGCGACGAACGCGATCGGCACGGGTGCACAATCGGCTCCCTCGGCGGTGATCACGCCACAGAACACGATCTTGGCTTTCCCGACGCCGGCGACCGTCGACGCGGGCGACGGCAACTCGGTCGAACTTGGCGTGAAGTTCAAGGCCGACTTCAACGGCTCGGCGACCGGCGTCCGGTTCTACAAGGCGGCCGGCAACACCGGAACGCACATTGGCAGCCTGTGGACGACATCCGGCACGCGGCTCGCCCAGGCGACGTTCACCGGTGAGTCCGCGTCCGGCTGGCAGACGGTCACGTTCTCCGGCCCGGTCCCGCTGACCGCAGGCGCTACCTACGTTGCGTCGTACTTTGCGCCCAACGGCCACTACTCCGTCAACTCGTCGGCGTTCTCGTCGGCGGCGTCGACGAGCCCGCCGCTACACGCGATTGCCGACAGCACGAGCGCCAACGGCGTGTTCGCGTACTCGCCGACGAGTGTGTTTCCGAGCAACAGCTACAACGCCGGCAATTACTGGGTCGACGTCGCTGTTCGACATGCCGGTTCCCGGCACGGTGACCAACGTCGCCGCGACCGCGGGCAAGGCGTCGGCGACCGTGTCGTGGGCGGCACCTGCAAGCGGCGGGGCCGTCGGGTCGTACATCATCACGCCGTACGTCGGGAACCACCGCGCAGACAGCGACGACGATCAACGGCTCGCCGCCGGCGACAGCACCGTCATCACCGACCTTGCGAACGGCACGTCGTACACGTTCCGCGTGTCCGCCGCCAACACGAACGGCTCCGGTCCGCAGTCGGCCCCCTCCAACGCGGTCACGCCGCGTGGCATCCACCGTGCCGGACGCTCCGACCGGCGCTATCGCGGTTGCGGACACCAAGTCCGCGATCGTCAACTGGAGCCCGCCGGCTGGCAACGGCGGCAGTGCGATCACGGGCTACCGGGTCACGCCGTTCATCGGCGCCGCCGCACAGACGCCGGTCGAAGTAGGCACCGTGACGAGCACGCGGATAAGCGGGCTGACGAACGGCACGAACTACACGTTCACTGTCAGCGCGACCAACGCGATCGGCACCGGGGCGGCCTCGGCTCCTTCCAACTCGGTCAAGCCCGAGAACTCGATCTTCGAGTTCGGAACCGCCGGCGATCGTCGACGCCGGCGACGGCAACTCGGTGGTGCTCGGCGTGAAGTTCACCGCCGACGTCAGCGGCTCGGTGACCGGCATCCGCTTCTACAAGGCAGCGGCGAACACCGGCACCCACGTCGGCGCGCTGTGGTCATCCACGGGAACGCCTCCTCGCCAGGCGACGTTCGGCGGCGAGTCGCGCTCGGGCTGGCAGTCGGTGACGTTCGCCACCCGGTCGCCGTGACGGCGGGCACCACGTACGTCGCCAGCTACCTGGCGCCGAACGGGCCACTACTCCGTCACGTCGGCGGACTTCTTCTCTGCCGGTGCCGACAACCCGCCGCTGCACGCCCTCTCCAACCAGGTCGGCGACAACGGCGTCTACATGTACAGCGGCGACGAGCGCGTTCCCCACGAACACCTACAACGCCGGCGAACTACTGGGTCGACGTGTTGTTCGACGCCGCCGGGACCTGAGCACCGTGGACAGCCGCCGTCTCATCCTCCTGCCACTCGTCGCGGGGTGTCTTCTCGCCGCCTGCGGCGGTGGTGACGACGACGACGCGAAGGGCCCGCCGGGAAGCGAGTCCAACCCCATCGTCGCGCTCCCCAACCCGACCGGGACCCGCACGCCGCCGGTCGCCGATCCGGCCGACGAGAGCGCCCGTCGGCGAGATCGGCCGCCACACGCGTCGCGACGAAGCCCCGGAGCACGAGACGCAGCAGGCCAGGAGGCCGCAGAAGCCGTCGTCGGCCGCGAACAGCAAGGCGGGCGGTGCAACGGCCGTGACCCGACCAAGACCGAGCGCAAGCAGAAGGCGCTCCGCCGCAGCGCGAGCCGGCCCTGCTCGCTCGTCTCCAAGACGCAGGCCGCGGCGATCGTCGGCACGGCGATCCTCGAGCCGCTCGAGGCGCCGCAGGGGCCGACCTGCATCTACCAGACGAAGTCGGGCAGCCCCTACATCACGCTCGCAGTGCAGACGGTGAACTTCACGAAGCTGCGCAAGCAGATCCGCAACACGCGCGCGGTCTCGGTCGCCGACCGCACCGCGTACTGCGGGACCTACGGCAAGCCGATGCTGTTCTTGCCGCTGACCGGCGGCCGCGTGCTCAGCATCACGGCATCGTGCGGCGTCGCCCGGCGCTTCGCCGCCAGGGCCGCGCCACACCTCTGATCGCGCCACAAGCGCTGAACGATGATCGCCGACGGTTGAGCCCGCATGTCCTCATCGCGCTCGAGAACGAGCCCTTCCCATACGACCGCCGGGTTCGCCAGGAGGCCGAGGCGCTGTTCGCAGCGGGTCATGAGGTCACGGTCATCGGGCCGACGGGCTTCGGCCACGATGCGCTGGAGGAGCGCGTCGACGGCGTTCTCGCGCTGCGCTACAAGGCGCCGCCCGGCGGCCGTGGCGTCGGCGGCTATGCGCGCGAGTACGGCCTGTCGCTGCTGCACATCAGCCGGCTGATGTGGAAGGCGCACCGCCGCCGCAAGGTCGATGTCGCGCTCGTCTGCAACCCTCCCGACCTGCTCGTCATCCCCGCGCTGGGCCTGCGCCGAACCGGTGCCGCCGTGATCTTCGATCACCACGACCTCTCGCCCGAGCTGTTCGCCCTGAAGTTCGGCAACCGGCGCGCGCTGCAGAGCGCGGTGCGCAAGGCCGAGTCCTTCGCGCTACGCCACGCCGACGTCGTGATCGCGAACGAACGATACGTACGCCGAGGTCGACCGCCGCCGCGGCCCCGTCGCGCCCGAGCGTGTCCACATTCGTGCGAAACGGCCCCGACCCGCAGCCGGATCTACCCCGTCGATGCGAGGCCGGAGCTGCGGCGCGGGCGCCGAGAAGCTCGTCTGCTGGGTCGGCCTGATGTCCGATCAGGAAGGGCTGCACCATCTGCTCGACGCGGCCGACGAGCTCGTCAAGCACCGCGGGCGCGAGGACATCTCGTTCGCGATCGTCGGCGCCGGCGACGCCCGTGACGGGCTCATCGCCGACACCGCGCGGCGCGGGCTCGCCACGCCGTCGACTTCCCGGGGCGCGCCGAGGACGACCTGCTGCGGGCCTACATGGCGACGGCGGACGTGTGCGTCGGGGTCGACGAGTCCAACGCGATGAACGACTCGTCGACGATGACGAAGATCATCGAGTACATGGTCATGGGCCGGCCGGTCGTGCAGTTCCCGCTGCACGAGACCGGCCGCGTCTGCGGCGACACGTCACTGTATGCGCGTCCCGGCGACGCCGTCGACCTCGCCGATCGCATCGCCGAGCTGCTCGACGATCCCGAGCGTGCCGAGGCGCTGGGAGCTGCGGCCCGCGAGCGCGCCGTGCCGGCGCTGCTGTGGCCCGAGCAGGTGCCCGCGCTGCTCGCGGCGGTCGCTGCGGCGGTCGAACTGCGCGCCGCCGGAGCGAGCCGATGAGCACGCTGCAGCTCGATCCGCTGAGCGACTCGCGCTGGCAGTCGTTCATCCAGACGGCGCGAGGCGCCAGCGTCTTTCATCACCCCGCCTGGCTGGGACTCGTCGGCCAACCGCTATCGCTACGCGATGACGGCGCTGTGCGTCACGGGCGACGACGGCACGATCCTGGCGGGGATCCCGCTCGCCCGCGTCTCGTCGCGGCTGACCGGTCGGCGCCTCGTCGCGGTGCCCTTCTCCGACGTCTGCCCGCCGGCGTACGCGCCGCAGGCCGGCGCGGCCGCCGCCGCCGACCTCGGGCGGGCGCTGGCGGATGCGCACACGCAAACCGGTCTGAACGTCGAGGTGCGCTGGCGGATGCAGGACGTCCCGGGCGCGACCATCGTCGACAACTTCCTCGTGCATCGCCTCGAGCTCGGGCCCGACGCCGACGCCGTCCTCGCGCGTGCATCGAAGTCGCAGGTCAGGCGCGCCCTCAAGAAGGCCGAGCGTGAGGGCGTCGTCGCCGTGGCGTCGACAGATCGCGCAGGGCTGGCCCAGTTCTACGCCCTGCACGAGCAGACGCGGCGCCGCCAGGAGGTCCCCGTCCAACCGCGCGACTTCATCCTGCGCTTCGAGGAGCTCTTCCGGCGCGGGCTGGGCTACGTGCTGATCTCCCGTCATGCGGGCCGGCCGATCGCCGCCGCGATCTTTCTCACCTACGGCGGGACGCTGACTTACAAGTACGGGGCCTCCGACGACGAGTTCCTCGGTCTGCGCCCCAACCACGTGCTCTTCGCCGAGGCGATCCGGCCGCGGCTGCGCGGCCGGCATGCAGCGAGCTCGACTTCGGGCGCACCGACCCCGAGAACGAGGGTCTCGCACGCTTCAAGCGGTCATGGGGCTCCGTCGAGGAGCAGCTCGCCTACACCTACGTCGCAGAGCGGGCGCCGAAGCCCGACGGGCCCGGGCTCGCCGACAGGCTCGTCAAGGAAGCGATCCGCCGCGGGCCGCCGGCGACCGGCCGTGTGATCGGAACCGCCCTGTACCGACACGTGGGATGAGTCCAGTCGCCGACCCGGATCACCTGCTCTACGAGCGCTACCGCGGTCCGACGAACCGCTCGCGCAAGCTCGAGGCCTACTACGCCCTCAAGCCGCTCATGCCGCGACGCCTGCAGCTCGCGCTGCGGCGCGCGTACGCGCCGCGCCAGGCGAAGGCGCAGTTTCCCGCCTGGCCACTGGAGTCATCGCTCGTCGAGCACCGCAACGCGCAGCTGCTCGAGCAGGTCCGTGCCAGCGGCCGGAGCCGCACGCCGTTCGTCAACTGGTGGCCGGAACGCAAACGCGCCGCGGCGATCCTGACGCACGACGTCGAGGGGCCGGCCGGCGTCGCGAACGTCATGCGCGTGATCGAGCTCGAGCGCCGCTACGGGTTCGTCTCGTCCTGGAACTTCGTCGCCGAGTGGTATCCGATTCCGCCCGGCCTGTTCGACGATGTCCGCGCCGCCGGCTGCGAGATCGGACTCCACGGGATCCTGCACGACGGCAAGCTCTTCTCCGATCGGGCGACGTTCGAGGCGAACCTGCCGAAGATCGCGCGCTATGTGCAGGAGTGGGACGTGGTCGGGTTTCGCTCCCCGGCGACCGGCCGCAACGCGGCGTGGATGGCGAGCTCCCGGTCCAGTACGACAGCTCGTTTCCCGACTCCGATCCGTTCGAGCCCCAGCCCGGCGGCTGCTGCTCGATCATGCCGTTCTTCTTCGGCGACGTGGTCGAGCTGCCGATCACGCTGACGCAGGATCACACGGTGTGGGAGATCCTGCGCTCACCGGGGAACGAGCTGTGGGAGCACAAGACCGAGTGGCTGCGCGCCAACCACGGCCTGGTGAACATCATCATCCACCCTGACTACGTCGTCGAGCGGCGTTACCTGGAGCGCTACGAGGCGTTCCTGGCCTATCTCGCCGAGCTCGACGACATCTGGCATGCGCTGCCGCGCGATGTGGCGCGCTGGTGGCGCGAGCGCGCCGGGCTGAGCATCCTGGACGACGGTCGGGTCGCGGGCGAAACGGGCTATGCCGCATCGGTCGCGCACGCGAGCGAGTGCGACGGGCGGCTCTCGATCGAGCTCTGAGACGCGGGGCTCACGCGGCTCCCCTGCCAAGCAGGACGACCGGCAGCGTGCGCAGCATGATCTTCACGTTGAACCAGACGGTCTGCTGCCTCGCGTAGTCGAGGTCGAGTGCGATCATCTCGTCGAAGCTCAGCTCCGAGCGGCCGCTGACCTGCCACAGGCCGGTGATGCCCGGCTTGACCGCGAAGCGACCGAAGGCATGCGGTGGGTACTTGCCGAGCTCGTAGTCCAGGCACGGACGCGGTCCGACGAGCGACATGTCGCCGCGCAGCACGTTGATCAGCTGCGGCAGCTCGTCGAGGCTCGTCTTGCGCAGAACGCGGCCCGCGCGCGTGACGCGTTCGTCCGCGACGAGCTTGAACAGCGTCTCCTTGCGCTCGGCATCGCCCGCGATGAGGCTCTGCACGTAGGCGACGTGCTCGTCGTTGGGCGTGTTGACGTGCATCGAGCGGAACTTGTTGACGACGAACGGCGTCATATGGCGGCCGCGGCGCTCCTGGCGAAAGAGCGCCGGGCCGCTGGAGTCGAGCCGGATCCAGAGGGCGATCAGCAGGAGCAGCGGCGAGAGGACGACCACGCACGAGCGCGACCACGAGGTCGAGCGCGCGGCACGCGAACGCCGTCGCACGCGATCCCTCGTCGAGCAGCGGCGGCTGCCCCCCGCTCGATCGACCTGCTCGACGTGAGGGTCGACTCGCTCACGGCACCCGATCAACGGTGACGAGCGCGGCCCTTCCGCACGGCAAAGGTAGGGACGTTTCTTCTGCGCTGCCGCGGCAGTCGGACGGGTCATCGAACGTTGGTAGGTATGGAGATCGCCCGAGCCCTCGTCCTCGCCACCACCGGCGACAAGCTTCCCTGGAGCAGCGTCGGCTCGCGGCCCAAGCCGCTGGCCCCGGTCGCCACGAAGCCGATCCTCTTCCACACGCTCGAAGCGCTGCGAAGCGCCGGCGTCCTCGAGACCGCGCTGCTCGTCGAGGAGAGCGTGATGCCCGTCTTCCGCGAGGCCGTCGGCGACGGCTCGCGCTGGGACATGTCGATCACCTACACCGCGTGCGGCCGGAAACCGATGTCCGCGACGCGCTCGATCTCACGAACGACTTCATCGGCGACGAGCCCGTGCTCGTCCAGCCGGCGGACGCGATCCTTCGCGAGCATCTGCGCGACCACGTCGTCGGCTTCGCGCGCGAGGACCTCGACGCGCTGGCGCTGATGCTCGTGCGCCCGGCGACGGCCGACCCGACGCCGATGCCACGCCAGGCGGGCGGCTACCTGCTCACGCCCTCGGCGTGTCGATCATGCTCGCCGCTCCGGCCGGCCGCGATCCACTCGCGCGCCTGCGCCGCCACGGCAGCCAGGTGCGCGTGCTCGACGTCGAGGGCTGCCTGGCCTGTCACGGCAGCGAGGCGTCGCTGCTGGAGGCCAACCGCCACGTGCTGGCGTCGATCAGCGCCGCTCGACGGCCCGACGCTCGAGGGCAGCGAGATCCAGGGCCCCGTCGTCATCCACCCGACCGCCACGCTGCAGAACACGCTCGTGCGCGGACCGGCGCATCATCGGCCCGCGTTCGCGGATCGTCGACTCCTACGTCGGCCCGTACACCTCGATCGGGGCCGACGTGCGCATCGAGGGCACCGAGATCGAGCATTCGATCGTGATGGACGCCGCGCAGCTGCTGTTCGTCGGCAGCCGGCTGGAGACGAGCATCATCGGGCGCGGGGCGAGCATCGTGCGCCGCTTCGATCTACCGAGTGCCGTGAGGATGTCGATCGGCGACGGCGCGCACGTCGCGATAGACGCAGCGAGCGCGGGCGACGTTCGATCGGTCAGCCCCGGGCCTGGACCGCCGCGCGCTTCGAATGCCGCGTCACGCCGCGGAAGTCGACGGTGCCCGGCAGCGCAGCCACGACGCTGTCGTGGTCGACGCCGGGGTGGGCGGTGACGATCGCGGCGATGTCCGCTTCCCTCGAGCGCCGCCGCGAGGTCCACTGCGCCAACCAGGTCGTAGGACGGCAGCCCGAGGCGACGTACGGGTCGTAGTAGGAGACGTCGGCGCCGCGCGCGGTAACAGCGCGAGGATCCGCCAGGGTCGGTGAGCCGCGCAGGTCTGCCGACGCCCGGCTTGTAGGAGAACGCCCATGAGCAGGATGCTTCGGCCCCTCGGACCGGCTTGTAGACGTCGTTGAGCGCACGCTCGATCCGCTCGACGCAGAAGTACGGCATCTGTGCGTTGACCTTGCCGGCGAGCTCGATGAACTCCGTCGCCGAAGTCGAACTCGCGCGCACCGCCAGGTCCAGGTAGAAGGGGTCGGGCAGGCAGTGGCCGCCCATGCCCGGGCCCGGATAAAAGGGCATGAAGCCGAACGGCTTCGTCGAGGCGGCATCGACGACCTCCCACATATTGACGCCCATGCGATCGCAGCTGCGACAGCTCGTTGACGAGCGCGATGTTCACCGAGCGGAAGATGTTCTCCAGCAGCTTTGCCATCTCCGCGGCCTTCGGCGAGCTCGAGACCGGGACGACCTGCTCGCAGATGTACCCGTACACGTCGATGCGCGCTCGGTGCACGGCGCGGTCAGGCCGCCGACGATCTTCGGTGTGGTGCGGATCGTGTAGTCCGTGCGGCCTGGGTCGACACGCTCGGGCGAGAATGCGAGAGCGAAGTCGACGCCCGCGCGAGGCCGGACTCCTCGAGCAGCGGCACGAGCTACTCGCGCGTGGTGCCGGGAAGTCGTCGACTCGAGCACGACGCACTGGCCGGGCGCAGCATGGGCCCGACGGCACGCGAGGCGTTCAGCACCGGGCCGAGCTCGGGCTCACGGTTGGCGTTCAGCGGCGTCGGGACGCAGATCAGGATCGCGTCGACGGCCGTCAGGTCGCCAGCGCGCGTGGGACACGCAGCGCTCGAGGCGCCGGCGAGGCGCGCGTCGGACACGTCCTCGATGCGAGAACGACCGGCGGACAGACCTGCGACCTTGGCGGCATCGACATCGACGCCGACCACGCCGACGCCCACGTCCGCGAACTCCATCGCGAGCGGCAGCCCGACGTACCCCAGCCCGACGATTCCGACGTTCATGAGGCTCCTCCGTGGTGAGGCCGTAGCAACCCGAGCATGCGCCGACGCAACTCGCGGTGGGTGAACCTGCGGTACTCCGGATCGGGGACCCGCTCGACTCGGCGGGCGGCCGCGCGCCCGTAGCCGTAGAAGAACGAAGCGCCGAAACCACGCGGGGCCGCCGGGCGGCGTACTTCAGCGACCGCAGCGCGACCCACGACGTCGTCTGGTGCGCGATGTAGGCCACCTCGCCATGACGGGCGTGCCCGCGCAGGTTCCCGTCAGCGCTCCCCATCGGGCGATGGTGAATACAGACGAGGTCGGTAAAGCTGTACGTCGTGAAGCCGCGCATGCGCGCGTAGGCACCATCGATCACGTCCCACGCGAGCCGGTCCTGGACGCCGCCGATCGCGTCGAAGCACGCCCGCGTGTAGCACTTCAGCGCGCCGTGCACGTGCTGGCGCGGTATCTGGATGTGGCGGTAGCGGCCGTCTCCGAGCGGCTCCTTGATGACGCCGCCCGCGATTCCCAGCGCGGGATCGGCAGCGAAGCGCTCGCTGATCTCGCGCAGGTACCCCGGAAGCAGCTCGATGTCGCCGTCAAGCTTCATGACGTGTGTATAGCCGCCTCGGCCCAGTCGACGCGACAGCGCGAAATTGAAGTTCCGTGGAGCGCGCCACCGGCAAGGCGGTCGCGAGCCGGAGCTGCCGCCGCCTGTGGCGCAGCACGGTCATCAACGCAAGCTCGCGCTCCCAGCCACGCAGGATCTCAAGCGTGCCGTCGTCGGAGCAATCGTCGCTGACGATCCAGCGCGCCGGCTGCAGCTCCTGGGCGGCCATCGACCGTGCCACCCTGTCGATGTGCGCCGCCTCGTTGCGCACGGGAGAGACGACGAGAATCGAAGGCTCCACGGCTGAACAACGGCGCGGGAACGCCGACACTTGCGGCGCAAGTTCACGCGCGGCGCGCGCGTTCATCTGACGCACATGGACCTCGGCAGGCATCTCCGCGAGCTGTCGCGGCTGCGCTTTGGCGTGGCGGCCTGTCTTGTGCTTGCAACGTTCGCCGCGCTGTCGGTCACCTACAAGATCAGCCTGATCCCGCCCGACCTGACCTCGCGCTCGCTGACGATGGCGGCGGCGACGACCGAGGTGCTCGTCGACACGCCGACGAGCGTCGTGCTCGACCTGCGCCAGGACACCAACGACGTCGAATCGCTCACCAACCGCGCGGTGCTGATCGGCAACGTCATGGCGAGCGCGCCGGTGCGCGAGTACATCGGGGCGGCGGGCCGGCGTGCCCGGTCAGGTCATCAAGGCGACGACCCCGCGGACGCCCAACGCCCCGCGCCCGTTCGAGACGCCCGAGACGAAGAAGAAGGCCGCCGACCTGCTCGCCTCGACCGAGCAGTACCGCCTCAACATCGAGGCCAACCCGACCGTGCCGGTGCTGAAGATCTATGCCCAGGCACCCAGCGCCGAGGCGGCGGGCCAGCTCGCCAACGCCGCCGTCGACGGGCTGCGCGACTACCTGCAGCAGATCGCCGCGGCGCGCGGCACACCGGCCGACAAGCGCGTTCGCCTCGAGCAGTTCGGCCGCGCCGAGGGCTCGGTCATCAACGGCGGGGTCAGGATCCAGGCGACGGTGCTGGCGTTCGCCTTCTTCTTCCTCGCGTCGGCAGCCGCCGGGATCTTCATCGCACGCGTGCGGCGTGGCTTCAAGCTTGCCGACGAGGACGAGGAGCACGGGCCCCGCCCCGGAGACGGGCCGCCGCCCGCTGTACGCCCGAGCCCCCGTGAACACGACGTCGTCGCGCGCTGACGGCGCAGAAGTCCGGCTCCAGACGCAGCGTTCTTCGGGTGTGCCCCGCGTGACGGGGCGCCGTGACAAGCCACCTGCCGAGGAGTTCGCCGTCCGATGACACCACATGGGCATACGTTGGAGGGCCCGGCGCTCACGCGCGATCACGCCGCGGCCCGCTCGGCACGGGCGATCCGGTCGCTCGTACAGCGCTCGACCATCGTGCGCTCGGTCGTCAAGAGCGCGCCGGTCCAGCACCAGGTCCGCACGGGCCGCGCGCTGACGATCGTCCACGGGCGGCGGCGCTTCCTCGCCGGCCAGGTGGCAGGCCACGCCACCGCCCGCTACGTGCTGCGCGACTGCGGGCTGACCGTGCACATCCGTCACCGCACCGGCGACGTCGCGATCCTCAACAAGATCTTCGCCCGCGACCCGGCGCACAACAGCTACGAGCCGCCGCCGGGGATCGCCGCCGTGCTCGACGCCGCCACGCCGCGGATCCTCGATGTAGGAGCGAACATCGGCCTCTTCGGCGTCTTCGCCCGTTCGCGCTGGTCGCGGGCCGAGATCACCGCGTATGAGCCCGACCCGGCCAACGGCGAGGTGCTGCTCCGGACCGTCGCCGCCAACGATGACGGCACGCGCTGGAAGGTCGTCCGTGTCGCCGTCTCCAACGCTCCGGGCGAGCTGAGCTTCGTGCCCGGTCTCGGTGCCGAGGCGCACATCGCCCACGCCCACGAGGCCGAGACGATCACGGTCCCGACGATCGACTTCTTCGGCCAGATCGGCGACGGCGTCGACCTCGTCAAGCTCGACGTCGAGGGCGGCGAGTGGGCGATCCTCGCTGACCCCCGCCTGGCGAGCGCGCCGATCACCGCGATCCGGCTGGAATGGCACACCTTCCACTGCCCGGCCACCGACGCGCGTGCGGAGGCGATCCGGCTCCTCGGGGCGGCGGGCTTCACGCGGATCGTCGACGCCGACCACGAGCACGAGCGCAACGGCGTGCTGTGGGCGTGGCGCGAAACATCCTGACCCGACCGTCCACGCCGGCATGAGCACCGCCATCGACGACCGCATCGACGCCGTCATCGTCTCCTACAACAGCCGCGACACCCTGCGAGCGGGCGTCGATCCGTTGCTGAAGATGCCGGGTGTGACGGTCACGGTGGTCGACAACGACTCGACCGACGATTCGCTCGGCGCCGTCGACGGCCTGCCCGTGCGGGCGATCCAATCCGGCCGCAACGGTGGATTCGGCTTCGGCTGCAATGTCGGCGCCGCCGCCGGGGCCGCGCCGTACGTGCTCTTCCTCAACCCCGACGCGCGGATCGAGCGCGCCGACCTCGAACGCCTCGCGGACGTCCTCGACGCCGAGCCGGACGTCGGCATCGTCGGGCCGCGGCTGCTCGACGGAACGGACCGGATGATTCCGAACCTGCGCACGTGGCAGCGCGCACGCTCGATCTGGGCGCAGGCGCTGTTCCTGCACCGCGCCCTGCCGCGAGCACGCTGGGCGAACGAGATCAACCAGGACGTCGCCGCCCACGAATACGTCCAGCACCCCGAGTGGGTATCGGGCTGCTGCATGCTCGTGCGACGCTCGCTGTTCGAGCACATCGGCGGCTTCGACGACGGCTTCTTCCTCTACAGCGAGGACATGGACATCTGCGCGCGCGTCTGGGCCGCCGGCGACCGCGTGCGCTACGAGCCGAGCGCGACGGTGCGTCACGAGGAGGGCCGCTCGGCGCCGCGGACGAGCCTGTTCGCCGTGCTTGCGCAGAGCCGCGCGCGCTATGCCCGCAAGCACGGCGGCGCCGTCGGCTCGCGCGTCGTGATCGCGGGGATCGCCGCCGAAGCGCTGACGCATGCCCTGGCCAACCTCCGCCGGCCCGACCACGCCCGCGGTCACGTCGACGCCCTGCGGGCGCTGCTGCGCCGCGATCGCTCGGGCTCGGCGCTCGGCCCGGCGGGTGGGCTCGGCCGCGACGCCGCATGACGGCCGCGGTCCACAACGTCAACTTCCACGGCGTCGGCCCGCCGCCACGCGCGCTCGGAGCCGGCGAGGCGCTCGTGTGGCTGGACGCGGAGCGCTTCGTGCGAACGCTCGACACGTTGCGCGGCCGAGACGACGTGCGGATCTCCTTCGACGACGGCAACCTCTCGGACCTCGAGTTCGCGCTGCCGGCGCTGCTGGAACGGGAGATGACGGCGACGTTCTTCGTCTGCGCGGGCCGCCTGGACGACCCGCAGTTCCTCAACCCCGAGGCCGTCCTCGTGCTGCGTGCGGCGGGCATGACGATCGGCTCGCATGGCATGCACCACCGCGACTGGCGTCGGATCGGCGACGACGAGCTCAGCGACGAGCTGGCGCGCTCGCGCAGCATCCTCGAGGACATCGTCGGCGCGCCGGTGACCGAGGCCGCGGTCCCGTTCGGATCCTACGACCGGCGCGTGCTCACCCGCGCGCGCCGCGACGGCGGCTACGCGCGGCTGTTCACGAGCGACGGCGGTCCCGCGCGGCGTGGCGCGTGGCTGCAGCCGCGCACGACCGTCGGCAACGACGGCGTACCTGTGGAGGCGCTCACGCAGCCGGCAGCGGCACCCGTCCGAGCAGAGCGCGCGCTCAAGCGATTGGCGAAGCGATGGCGCTGAACGGCTCCTCGCCCGCTCCGGTCCTGATCTGCTTCGCCCACGCGCTGGCGGCGCCCGAGGCCGCCGCGAGCCTCCTGGCCGCCGGCCTGCCCGTCGTCGCAGCCGCCCAGCACGGCACGCACCCCGCGCTGCGGCGCGACCGCCGCGTCCGGGTGGTTGAGATCGCGTCGCACCTCGACGACGCCGAGGCCGCGGCGAGCGCGCTCGCCACCCTGGCGCGCTCCTGCGGGGCAGCAGCGCTGATGCCGCTCGACGACGCCTCGGTGTGGCTGTGCGACCGCATCGCCGACGGGCTCGGGCTGACCGTCGTCGGGCCGACCGGCGAGCAGGCGGCGCTCGCGCTCGACAAGCGCCTGCAGGTCCGCGCCGCCCGGGCGGCTGGGCTCGACGTTCCGCCGACACGGATCTGCGCGACGCCCGCCGAGCTGCTCGCAGTCGACGACCTTCCCGTGGTCGTCAAGCCCGCACTCGCGATCGCGCGACGTCACGACGGCCGTCTCGTGCGCGGCGGCGTGCGCGTCTGCGCCGCCACCGAGGAGCTGCGGGCCACAGCCGTCGCGCTCGACGAGCCGGTGCTCGTGCAGCCCTGGGTGCACGGCACCGGCGAGGGCCTGTTCGGGATCGTCTCGGGCGGCGAGGTCGTGCACTGGAGCGCGCACCGGCGCCTGCGGATGGTCAACCCGGCCGGTTCGGGGTCCAGCGCGTGCGTCTCGATCGCGTCCGATCCGGCGCTCGTCGCGGCCGGCACCCGGATGATGCGCGCGGTCGGCTGGAACGGCCTGTTCATGCTCGAATTCCTTCGCGACGCCGACGGGAAGGCCTGGTTCATGGAGATCAACGGCCGCGCCTGGGGCAGCCTCGCCCTCGCCCGCCGCCAGGGACTCGAGTACCCGGCCTGGGCGGCCCGCGAAGCGCTCGGGCTGGGCGGCCCGCCGGGGCCGCTTGCCGGCGCCCCCGCCGAGCGCGTCGTCTGCCGCCACCTCGGGCGCGAGATCGTTCACCTGCTCAGCGTGCTGCGCGGGCCGCGCTCGGCGGCGCTGACGGGCTGGCCGTCGCGCTGGTCCACGCTGCGCGCCGTCGTCAGCGTCCATCGTGGCGAACGCTGGTACAACTGGTCGCCACGGCGCCCCGGCGTGTTCGTGCAGGACACGTTGCAGACGGTCTTCGAGCCGATCCTCAAGCGGGTGGTCAGGTGAGCACCGTCCGCATCGCCGCGCACGTGCACTCGACGTGGTCCTACGACGGCGAGTGGGAGCTGGAGGATCTCGCCCGCGCGTTCGCGCGTCGCGGCTACGACGCCGTGCTCATGTCCGAGCACGACCGCACATTCGACGACGTGCGCTGGGAGGCGTTCGGCGACGCCTGCGCCGCGGCGAGTGCCGGCGGTGCGCTGCTCGTACCGGGAATCGAGTACAGCGACGCCCGCAACCTCGTCCATGTTCCCGTCTGGGGCGCGGCCGGGTTCCTCGGCCGGGAGCGGCCGACCGGCGACCTGCTGCGGGCCGCGCGCGACGCTGGCGGCGTCGCGGTGCTCGCCCATCCGGACCGGCGCGACGCCTGGCGGACGTTCGAGCCCGAGTGGCTCGAGCTCGCCCACGGCATCGAGATCTGGAACCGCAAGGTCGACGGCTGGGCACCGGGGCGGTCGGGTCTCGAACTCGCCGCCGACAGCGGCCTGACGGCGTTCGTCGGGCTGGACTTCCACTCCGCGCGGCAGTTCTTCCCGCTCGCGATGACCGCAGCGCTGGACCGCCCGATGAGCGCCGACGCGGTGCTCGACCTCGTCCGCAGCGGTCTGCTGCGCCCGCACGCATTCGGCCGTCCGGCCGCGGGCTTCCTGCACGGCCGCGGCCTGGACGCCGTCCGCGCCGGCGAGGGACTGCGCCGCCCGCTCGCACGGGCGGTCCGGCGCGCGCGACGCGTCACGGCACGCCGCTGAAGCGCTCGTGCGACGGCTACGCGCGCGCCGCGCGCGCCGCGCCGAGCGACCAGACTCGCGCCGGGACGACCTTGCGCAAGGCCTTCACGAGGTCGGCGAACGACGGCGGGTACCACGCCCGCAGTGCCAGCAGGTACGCGAGCGCGCCGGACCCACCGACGCCCGCGAAGTGCGCGAGCGGGTGCGCGTCCAGCGTCCCGAGTACCCACTCCACCGGCCCCGCGGCGGCGACGAGCGCCGCGCAGCCGACCGTCGCGGGCGCGATGTCACGCCACAGCACGCGCAGCGCCCCCAGCACGCTCTCGCGCAACAGCACCTGATACGCGATCACGAGGAAGATCGTGTGCACCACCGCGGCCGTGATGGCCACTGCGGCGAGCCCCCGCGACGCGACGATCACGACGGCGCTCGCGTAGACCGCGAAGTGCGCGACGCCGTAGCCGAGCAGCGCCCGCGAGCGCCCGGCCGCCATCAGCGCCGAGCCGACTGCGTCCGTCACGAGCACCGCGGCGCCGCCGAGCGCGAGGATCTGCGTCGGTAGCACGGCGGGCTCCCACGCCGAGCCGAACGCCCACGGGACGAGCTCGGGCGCCAGCAGCGCGAGGCTGACGAGCAGCGGGAACAGGACGACGGTCGTCAGCTGCACCATCCGCCGGCGCAGCACGTGCATCTGCTCCTCGCCGTCGGTGCGCGCGAGCACCGGAAAGGCCATCTGCGTCATCAGCACGCTGATCTTGCGCTGGTACTCGACCGAGAGCTGGTAGGCGCGCCAGTAGAAGCCGGCCTGCGCGGTGCCGAGCTTCGCGCCGATGATCGCGTAGTCGCCGTTGCGAAACCCGGTCCAGGCGATGCAAGCCAGCGCCGCCGGGCCGCCGTAGGGCAGCAGCTCGCGCATCTCCTGGCGGCGCCAGCGCGGCAGCGGCGGCGGGGCGAAGCAGAACGCCAACAGCACGGCCGTCCCCATCCCGGCCATGCTTCCGAGGATCAACGCTTCCGCATCCAGGCCGCTGAGCGCAAACGCGATCGTGAACGCCCCTCGCGACACGTTCAGGCCGAGATCGATCAGGCTCAGGCGCCGGAAGTCCAGCCGCCGGCGCAGAATCGCCACCGGCACTGCGTAGATCGAGCCGAGCACGTACCACGGCGTCGCGAGGATCACGAGCTGCGCCGTGCGTTCGCCAAACAGCGGGTCGACGACCACGACCGCGAGCACCAGCGTGACCGCGGTCAGCGCAGCACCGACGAACAGGCTGAGGACCATTCCACCCTGGAGGTGCTCGCGGACGATCGTGCGCCGTTGCACGATCGCGCTGCCGATGCCCTCCATCGGCATCGTCAGGGCGAGCTCCTGGACGATGACAGCGACGGCGAAGATGCCGAACTCGGCGGGTGGGATCAACCGCGCGAGGATCACCATCGAGCCCAGCAGGACGATCTCGATCGCGATCCGCGCGTGGGTGATCCAGCGTAGCCCGGTGCCTGCCGCCTGTGCGAGCTCCTCGTTGGAACGGACGTCGTCGTCCGGGCGATCCTCGGACATCGCCACTACAGTTCGCGGATGACGCGCGCGGGGTTACCCGCCGCGATCACACCGGCTGGGATCGACGAGGACACGACGGCGCCCGCGCCGATCACCGAGTCCGCGCCAACGGTCACGCCCTTGAGGATCCTCGCGCCCATCCCGACGAAGACGTTGTCGCCGATCTCGACGGGCGCCATCGCGACAGTGCCCTCGCGCCGCCGGCGCGGGTCGAGGTCGTGAAAGTCGGAGTCGAAGATCTCGATGTGCGCGCCGAACAGGCCGTCGCGGCCGACGCGGATCCCGGCGCCCTCGCTCTTGAGCATGAGGTTGTTGTTGAACTCGGTGCGGTCCCCGACCTCGATGCGCGAATCCGGTCGTGACACCTCGACATGGCAGTAGCCGGAGTAGAACAGCGGCGAGTTCTTCCAGCCGAACTGCACACCCTCGCCGAGCACGACCTCGCCTGGTCCGACGAACAGCACGGGCTGCAGGATGACCGGGCGCCCGCTCAGCCGCGGGCACGTCGACAGCACGCGGTACTTCCAGATCCGCGGCTGCTGGGCGAGCGCCTCGACCGCCGGGCGGGCGTAGCGCCCGAGCCACCGCCTGGGCAGCGAGCCGCCCGCAGCGACGTTCTGCGCCAGGTGGGTCAGCAGCTCGTCGGCCTCGGCCTCACGGCCTGCCACGCGATCGTCCGCGGCGAGCTCGAGCGCACGCTCGAGGGCACGCTTCCGGGTCGTGTCGCTGGGACCGATCATCACCGATGAACGTGCCCGCGGCGGGCGGGCTTCCGCCGCGCAGGCGAACGGAAGTCCACCCGCCCGGGTGCGTTGGTCTTCAGGACGCGCGTGATCGCGCTCGTGCGGCGCACCCGCGACAACCCACCGATGAACCGCATCTCGCTCCCGACCTCCCGCAAGCAGCGCCTGCTGCTCGCGATCGCGTTGTGCGCGCTCGTGGGGTTCCTCGCCGCAGTCTGGAGCGTCACAACGATCGGTCTGCTGCCGCCGAGGTTCGAGGCCCGTCAGCTCGAGATCGCGGGCGCGGGCGCGCGGGTCATCGTCGACAATCCGAACACGCTGATCGCAGATCGCCTGGCGACCGACGGCGACTACCAGTCGTTGCAGAAGCGCGCAGTGCTGCTGAGCAGCCTGATGGTCAGCGAGCCCGTGCGCGCCAGCATCGTTCGGCGGCTCGGGATCGAGCGCGATCAGCTCGTCGGTCGTTCCCGCGTGACCGCGAACGTGCAGGCGGTCCTGACCGAGCCCGACAGCGAGCGTCGCGCCCTCACGATCAGCGAACAGAACGTCCCCTACAAGCTCGAGGTCCACCCGCACCCGATCCTGTCGGCGATCAGCATCTACGCCCAGGCACCTTCTGTCCGCGAGGCCGAGCGCCTGGCCGACGCCGCTACGCCGGCGTTGCGCGCCTACCTGCGCAACCGCGCTCTGCGCGAGGGTGCCGATCCGGACGCGCAGGTCACGCTCGAGCAGCCGGGCCGGGCACGGGGTGCGATCATCAACGGCGGCGCACGGATCGAGATCTTCGCGCTGACGTTCATGCTCGTGTTCGGCCTGCTGGCCTTCGCGCTGATGATCGCCGGCAAGCTCAAGCGCGAATGGGCCGCCGAGGGCGACCCACCGCCGGCGCCGGCGCGGGCGCCGCAGACTCGCGCGCCCGCCCCACCGCGCAGGCGTCAGCGACGAGTACCGGTCTCGGCACGGCTCGTCGGCGTCGGACTGACACCGCTCGTGGCCCGGGGCACCGGGTCCGGATCGGGCACCGTGCTCGCGACGGGCGGCTTCCCGCCGCCTCCTGATCGCCCCCGCGACGGGCTCGGGGAGCTCACGCGCCGCGCCGCCCTGAGAGCGGGCGACTGGCCCCGGACGACGCGGATCCTGCCGTGGATGATCGCCACGATGCTGGTCGTCATCTGGCTGATCCCGTTCAACGTCATCCAGCTGTCGTACTCGCTGCCGATCGACCTGAAGTTCGATCGGCTCGTGCTGCCGTTCGTCATCGCGACATGGATCCTCCTGCTGGCCGCGGGCGGACCGGGCGCGCCGAAGGTTCGGATCACGTGGATCCACGTGGCGATCGCGGGAGTCGCCATCTCCGCACTGTTGAGCCTCGTCCTCGGAGCGCGCGACCTCAACCGATCGCTCGAGCTCGACACCTCGGTCAAGAAGCTGACGCTGCTGGCGTCCTACATCTTGCTCTTCATGATCATCGCCAGCTCGGTCCGCAGAAGCGAGGTCCCCGCATTCCTGAAGTTCACCCTCGTCCTGGCCGTGCTCTGCGCGCTCGGGACGGTGTGGGAGTTTCGCTTCTCCTACAACGTCTTCTACGCGTGGTCCGACAACCTCCTGCCGGGCATCTTCACGGTCGGCTCTGCCGAGGCAGGGGCGCTTGACGTCACAGGCAGGCGTGTCGTGCGCGGCCCCGGGGAGGTGCCGCTGGAGGCGGTCGCGATGCTTGCGATGGGGCTGCCGATCGCGGTCTCGGGTCTCGTGACGAGCAAGGTCACGCGCACCCGCATCCTCTACGGCCTCGCTACGGCACTCATCCTTGCTGCGGCGGCGGCGACCGAGCGCAAGAGCGCGCTGCTCGCGCCCGCCTCGGTGTTCGTCACGCTCGCGTACTTCCGCCGCCGCGAGCTCATCCGCCTGGCGCCGCTCGGCGTCGTGATCGGAGTGCTGATGCTCGCGCTGACGCCCGGCGCCGCACAGTCGGTTGTCTCGCAGCTCGGCGGCAAGAAGTTCAACAGCGTCACGACGGTCAGCGATCGCAGCTCGGACTACGACGCGGTACGACCCGATGTCTGGTCACACCTCGCCTTCGGGCGGGGGTATGGCAGCTACGAGCACAAGAGCTATCGCATCCTCGACATGGAGCTGCTGCGACAGATCATCGAGGTCGGGGTCCTCGGATTGACCGCGTTCATCGTGCTGATCGGGACGATCGTCGCGGTCGCGCGCGGCCCGATCCGCGAGCGAAGACCGCATGAGTCCGCGGTGGCGCTGTCCGCGGCCTGCGCCGCGATCGCGCTGCTCGTCGTCTCGACCCTGTTCGACGCGATGGCGTTCCCGCACTGCCCGTACATCGCGCTCAGCATGGCCGGCCTGCTCGCGGTCGTCGTGAGCCAACCGCGCGAGGACGAGCCGGAGGCGGCATGGAGCTCCTGAGCGTGTTCGCGGGCCTCGCTGAACGGCGGATCCTCGTCGCGCTCGGGCTCCCGTTCGCCGTCGTGGTCTTCCTCCTGCTCGCCGGTCAGCTGCCGGTCGGGCCCGGCTCGACGCCCGGTGCCGCCACCGGCCTGGCGCAGGCGCGCGTGCAGGTCGACCACAAGAACGCCGTCGTCGCGGACACCGGCGAGATCTCGGACACGGTCGGTGCGCAGGCGGCGCTGCTCGCGGAGGTCGCCTCGGGCGACGCCCCGCGCGACGAGATCGCGCGGCGTGCGGACATCCCCGCCGCCGAACTGGGCATGAAGCGGATGCAGCTCTCCAACCTCGTCGCCCTCGGGCAGGTCGCCGAGCGCGCCGCACAGGTGTCGTCCGGCATCGCGCGGTCCTACGTCGTCAACATCTGGGCGGCGACGCCGCTGCCGGTGCTGACGATCGACGTGCTCGCACCCGACGCCGCCGCTGCCGCCCGTGTCACGCGTGCGACACGCGACACGATCGCCGGTCTCGTCGCCGCGCGCGCCCCCTCGCCCGAGCGCAGCATCGTCATCAAGCCGCTGGGGGGCGTGCGCGCGGTGGTGGTGCCCGTCAACCCGCCGTCGAAGGTGCTCGCGGGCGCTGCGGGAGTCGTCGCGTTCGTCTTCTGGTCATGCATGATCGTCGTGCTGACGGGACTGCGCCGTGCATGGCATGACGCGACCGTCGAAGCGGCCGCGGCCGGAACCCTGGAAGAACCCATGCGAACACACGTCGGTCGAACATGAGGATCTCCCGCGGCAGCGTCCGCTACCACCTGCGCCGCGCCTATCTGGGGCTGCGTCGGCGGATCAGCGCGACGCTCGTCGACCGCCGTCGCGGAATCGAGACCTCGCGCGAGGAGAACCTCGACGACTTCGGCCTGCACGCGGCCGAGCGCGTGCGCTACGAGCCATCCGCCTGGGTGTCGCTGCGGCGTATCCTGCCGACGACCGAGGTCGACCGCGATGACGTCTTCGTCGACATCGGCGCGGGCAAGGGCCGGGTCGTGCTCGAAGCTGCCGTGCACTACCCGTTCCAGCGCGTCATCGGCGTCGAGATCTCGCCCGAGCTGACGGCGGTCGCCGAGGCCAACGTGACGACGACGACGACGCCGCTGCGCTGCGACTCGGTCGAGCTCATCAGCGCCGACGTGCTCGAGTACGAGCTGCCGCCCGACGTCACCGTGATCTACATGTACAACTCGTTCCGCGGCGACATCTTCAACACCTTCGCAGCGCGGCTCGTAGCAGCACTCGATGCCAGCCCGCGCGCTGTGCGGATCATCTACAACACGCCAATGGAGCATGACGCCCTGATGGCCACCGGCAGGTTTCGCGTCGTCCGTGAGGCACGCGCCCTGCGCCCGTCGCGCGCCTGGTCGCGCAAGCTCTCGATCCGGATGTACGAGTTCGTTCCGGCGGCGACGCCGGCCGATCCGGCTGGACCAGCTCCCGCGGCGGATCAGGTTCCGCGCGTGCGCAGGCGCAGCTGACGCATATGACCGGACACCCGGTGCGCTGCGCCGGTGGCGACGAATGGCAGGAACCACAGCGTCCGCCCGGCACCGAGCCGGCAGCGCAGCCGGTAACCCCGCCACTGCTGTAGCCGACGCGCATCCGGGCAGACGTCGAGGGCGAACTGCACGTGCTCGGCGATGTAGGTGGCGGCATCGGGATCGGCGGCGCCATGATCCAGAGTGCGGCTGGCCTGCCACAGCGCCTGCCTGGCGAGCACGCGTGCCGCCGCCGCGTGGAGCCGGTCGGCGTCGACGAGCTGCCCGCCGCTTCCGGCGAAGAACGCATCGAACGCGGCCCGGCGGCTGCGCAGGTCGACCATCGACGAGGCGTCGCTGCGAAGCATGCTGCCGGAATGGATGCGGTAGATCGCCTGCACGGCACGGACGTACGCCACGTCGGACACCGCCCCGATCCGCAGCCACATGTTCAGGTCACTCGTGTGAAAGCAGCTCGGGTCGTAGCCGCCGACGGCGCGCTGGACGCGCGTGCGCACGACGACCTCCGGCGAGGAGATGCAGTTGTAGCCCGAGCGGCAGCGCGTGCTGATCCAGTCGCGGCCGCGCCAGACGCGCGTGCCGCGCCAGCGCGTGCTCGGCTGCGGCAGCGGTCGGTCGCTGTAGGCGTATGCGGTGCGGCCGTACACCATCCCGACGCCGGGGCGCTCCTCCATCACGCTCGTTGCCCGGCGAAGCGCGCCGGGCGTGAGCAGGTCGTCGGCGGAGAGCAGCACCACGTAGTCGCCGGCGGCCCACTCGAGGCCCTCGTTGGCGGTCGCGATCAGCCCCTCGTTGGCCTCGTGGCGGCGGTACTCTACCCGCCGATGTACCGCGGCCAGCCGCCCTGCGACGGTGGGCGTGTCATCGGGCGAGCAGTCGTCGACGATCAGCACGCTGACATCGACGCCCTGCTGGGAGAGCACGCTCTCCACGCAGCCCGGCAGCACATCGGCGTACCGGTAGCAGGGGACGATGACGCTGACGCTGGGCACCGTCACGCGGGCAGTGCGCTCGCTTGCCGGGCTTCGACGGCACCGCGCAGGATGCGCTCGACCTGGCGTCCGGCCTCATCCCAGGTCGTGCTCGCGACGCTCGCCGCGGCGCGCTCGGCGCGGGCGACGCGCTCGGCCGGCGTCTGCTCGGCGAGCTCGCACAGCGCGTTTGCGAGGTCGAACGGCGTCGCCGGGGCGTAGGCGACGTGCGGGTTGTCGAGGACGATGCGGTTGTGCTCGGCGTCGTTGACGACCGGGATGCAGCCTGCTGCGAGCATCTCGTGCGGGACGAGCGACACGTTCGTCGCCGACAGCGACAGGCCGGCGACGCAGCGGTTGTAGAGCGCGCCCAGCTCGGCCGGCGTCAGCAGCCCGTGGTGCGTCGCGCGGAACGGCAGCGCCGGCGCGGGCTCACCGTAGAGGTGGATGTCGACCTCGGGATGTCGCGCGGCGAAGAGGTCCAGCGCGATGACCGACAGCTCGTGAGCGCGTCGCGGCGTCGACGGGCGGCAGTAGTAGCAGATGCCGGTCCGCGCGCATGCGCCGTCGCGCGAGGGGTCGAGCGCGTAGCTGTCCAGGTCGCAGCCGAAGTCGAAGTGCTCGGCGGGCATGCCGTAGTCGCGCTGGAGCAGGTGGGCCAGCCAGCGCCCGGCCGTTATGCCGTGGAAGCCGAACCGATACGTCGCCTCGGCGAGCAGCGCCTCGCTGCCGGCGGGGAAGAACGACGGCTCGAAATCCTGCACGAGATAGCAGCGCACGCCCTTCGCCGGCGACGCGAGGATCGGATAGGTCGTGAACCAGCCGGTTGCGACGATCGCGTGCGCATCCTCGATCCCGGCGGCCAGGTCGCGCACCTCAGCGTGGACCCAGGGCCACCAGCTTCGGATCGTGCGGCGATGCTGCTCGATCTCCCAGCCGTGCTGGTCATGGAGGTAGACGATGCACGTGTGGCCGGCCTGTTCGAGCGCGGCGACCATCCGGAACATCGTCGTGTGCCCGCCCGCTCCGGGACCGGGCGGCACGCAGACCCAGGCGACGGTGAGCGGCTCCCCGCGGTGCGCTGGCATGGGGTCGGGCAGTACCCAGCCGCCGGCGGCGATCTCGGCCGCCCGCAGCAGATCGCGGCGGTCGACCGGCAGGCGACGCGACCCGTCGGGGGCCAGCGCCACGGCCGCACGCTCGCGCATGCGGGTCGCGATGCCGGTGGCACCCTCGCTGCGCAGCAGGCGCCGAGCCTGGCGCAGGCGCTCGGAGATGCTCGGAGTGCTCATCGTCAGAGCAACGATCTCGGGAGGGCAGCTCTTCCGTCCAGATTCTCTGGACGGAACACCACCTTTCGGCTGGACGATTGGTTGGTTCTCGGCGCTCTGGCTCCCCGATCAGACGTCCAGCGTCGATGCAGGCGGCGCCGGAGGTACCCCGCGAAGGAGCGATCTTCATGCATCAGGACGGACTGTCTGTGGACGACGGACAGACGAGCAAGTCTCGTCGGCGGAGAAGGATCTCCACGCTGGTGGCGGCGGCGGTGGCTGCGGCGGCGGTGTTTCCGGCCGGCGCCGCTGCGGCGTCGCTGAGCGCGACTCCGTCGAACTTCGCGAGCACGTTCGCTTCGGCGCAGGCCGGCGACACGATCCTGCTCGCGTCCGGGTCGTACGGTCGCTTCACGGGCTCGCTGAAGTCCGGCGAGGTGACGATCAAGGAGCAGGCCGGCGCGTCGGCCTCGATGGAGCTGAACTTCAACCCGGCCACGAACATCACGATCGACGGCCTGACGATCACGGGCGCTGACCTGTCGGACTCGCGCACGAAGAACATCACGGTGCGCAACAGCGATATCCCGGGCCAGGTCATCTTCCGCACGCGCTACCTCGCCAACGCGAACATCCTCTTCGACCGCAACGTCCACCGCGACTGGAACAAGTGCGCCAGCGGCTGCGCTGAAGGCCGCGTGTGGCTGCCCGAGAACACGAGCCAGCCCTCCGGGATCACGATCCAGAACAGCGAGTTCGTGCGCGGGGCCAGCGACGGCATCCAGAACGGCTCCAACGGCACGCTCATCCTCAACAACGTCTTCCACGACCTGCCACAGGGGGATCCCAACCTCGTCCACACCGACGCGATCCAGCTCTACGGCTCGAAGAACACGGTCATCGACGGCAACCACTTCTACAACCTCGAAAACGGCGTGGGCATCATCGTGGCCTACGACGGCGCCGACCACGAGGTCATCACCGACAACGTGACCGGGCCCAACGTCGCCAAGCCGTGGTCGGTCGAGTTGCTCTCTGACGACGGCAGCATCGTCCGCCACAACACGCTCTCCGACGGCGCCTGCGAGTTCAATCTGCGCTGCGGCAAGGTCCGCCTCGGGCACAAGGACCAGGACGATGCGGGGCGCGGCACGATCGTCGAGGACAACATCATGTCCGAGCTCTCGAACGCCCCTGCCGGCACGTACGTGTCGCGTTCGAACCTCATCATGCACCAGAACCCGCTTGGCACGGGGGATCTGCGTGGCATGCCGTCGTATACCGGCCCGCTGACGACCTACACCGGCTTCAAGCTCGCGAGCGGCTCGATCGGAACGGCGAGCGCGACCGACGGTCTGGACCGCGGCGCGCGCTTCGGCGACATGAGCCCGCCCGCCCCGGCGCCCCCGCCCCCGCCGCCGCCCGCACCCGCACCACCGCCGCCGCCGGCACCCGCACCACCGCCGCCGCCGGCACCCGCACCACCACCGCCGCCGGCACCCGCACCACCGCCGGCACCCGCACCACCGCCGCCCGCACCAGCGCCGACGACCGGGAAGCTCGTCGCCGCGTTCGGCTTCGGCGAGAGCACCGGCACGAAGATCACCGACGCGTCGGGCAACGGCAACCACGGCACGACCGCCGGCGCGGCCCGCACGACGAGAGGCAAGCACGGTCGCGCGCTGTCGTTCGACGGCGTCAACGACTACGCCAGCGTCCCGGACGCGGCCTCGCTGGACCTGACGACGGGAATGACGCTCGAGGCGTGGGTCTACCCGACCTCGGGCGGCTCGGTGTGGCGCACCGCGATGCTGAAGGAGACGGCCGGCGGTCTGGCCTACGCGCTGTACGCGTCCGACGACCGCGGCCGACCGGCCGGCTTCTTGAACGTCAACGGCGACGTCGGCGCGGCCGGCTCGGCGAGCCTGCCGCTGTCGAAGTGGTCGCACATCGCGACCACGTACGACGGCAGCAGGCTGCGGCTCTACGTCAACGGCACGCTCGTGCGTGAGACTGCCCAGAACGGGTCGTTGACGACGAGCAGCCGCGCGCTGAAGATCGGCGGAAACGCGGTCTGGAGCGAGTGGTTCAAGGGCCGCATCGACGACGTGCGCGTCTACGACCACGCATTGTCGGCGGCCGAGCTGAAGACCGACATGGGCAAGTCGGTCTGACGCGAGGCCGGCGCATGGCGGCGGGCGCCCCCCAGCGGCGCCCGCCGCGCATGATGGACGTTTCCCACCCTCGTCGCTCTCCAGCCTCCCGGGGGCCGTGCCGATAGGTAGGGTGAGGCCGGCCCGCGTCATGGGAGCGGCCGGCGAGACGAGGAGGGTACCCGTGCAGCTTGGACCTGAACTCTCGAGTAGCCGTGTCGTGCTATCGCTGTTCACCGCGCTTGCCGCGATCCTGCTGTGGCCGTCAGCGGCGTCCGCGGCGACGCTCCAAGCCACGCCGGCGAACCTGGGGAGCGTCTTTGCCTCGGCGCAGGCCGGTGACACGATCATGCTCGCCGCGGGCAGCTACGGCACGTTCAACGGCGCGATGAAGCCCGGGACCGTCGTCCTGAAGGCGCAGCCCGGTGCCACGGCATCGATGGCGCTGCACTTCAACCCCGCGACGAACATCACGATCGACGGCCTGCGGCTCACCGACATCGAGGTCGCCGACAGCCGCACGAAGAACATCACCGTGCGCAACTCCGACGTCCCCGGCCAGACGACGTTTCGCACGAGCCAGTTGCAGAACGCCAACATCCTCTTCGACAACAACGTGCACCGCGATTGGGACGCGTGCGGAGGCTGCGGACCCGAGGGCCGCATCTGGCTGCCGGAGAACACCAACCAGCCGTCCGGGATCACGATCCAGAACAGTGAGTTCCGCGGTGGCATGAGCGACGGGATCCAGAACGGCTCCAACGGCACCCGGATCCTCAACAACGTCTTCCACGACCTCGAAGAAGGCTCCGTCGACGGCGTCCACACCGACGCCATCCAGCTCTACGGTTCCCGCAACACGGTCATCAGGGGCAATTACTTCCACCACGTGCCCGACGCGATCATGGCGCCTGACGGCGCCGACCACGAGGTCATCGAGGACAACGTGATCGCAGCCGATCCGGGCGGCTACCCGTTCGCCGTCACCCTCTACTCCGACGACGGTTCGATCCTGCGCCACAACACGTTTGCCGACGGTTCCTGCGCGTTCAACCTGCGCTGCGGCATCGTCCGCCTCGGCTCCAAGAGCTCGTGCAGCTTCGCCAGCGAGTGCGACCGCGGCGTCGGCACGATCATCAAGGACAACATCCTCGGCGAGCTGTCGCTGAGCGAGGGCAACCCCGCGTTCGCCGAGAACACGGGCAACCTGTACCGCACGCTGAGCGCCGGCGCCGGCAACCTGCAGGGCGTCCCGACATACAGCGGCGGTTCGGCGCCGATGTCGTACCCCGGTTTCGCGCTCGCAGCTGGATCGCCCGG
Source organism: uncultured Solirubrobacteraceae bacterium (assembly GCA_963756465.1). Lineage (GTDB taxonomy): Bacteria > Actinomycetota > Thermoleophilia > Solirubrobacterales > Solirubrobacteraceae > CADCVQ01. The sequence continues at coordinate 1,182,153 of CAVWNK010000003.1, read as the reverse complement.
AACGGGCAACGCGAGCGACGGCCTGAATCGCGGCGTCCGCTTCGGCGCCGTCACGCCGCCATCGCCACCACCACCACCGCCGCCACCACCACCCCCGCCGCCACCGCCGCCGCCACCACCACCGGCCCCGCCACCCCCGCCACCGGTCCCGCCACCGCCGCCCCCGCCACCGCCACCGCCGCCGCCGGTCCCGCCACCCCCGCCACCGGTCTCGCCACCCCCGGCGCGGGTCTCGCCACCCCCGGCACCCCTGAACACGTTCATCGGCGGACTTCTCGGGCTGCTCCCCGGTGATCTGCTGAAGGCGATCAGCGGCGGCGAGGTCGACAAGGACGTCATCGGTAGGGTCATGGACGGTGCGGCGCCCAAACCGGTCGCCAACGTCGCTTCGAGCCTGCGCAGGATCGGCCGAACGGGCCGGATCCGCATCGACGTCGAGATCGACGAACCCGCCACGCTGCTGGTGTCCGAGACCATCCGGCCGGGACGGCCCTCGTCCTCGAAGGACAGGGACACCCACTCGCGCACGCTCATCAAGGTTCCAAAGGAGCGGATCGTGCTCGACCTCCCGGGAACGGTGACCCATGCCGTTGCCCTGGACACCGCCGACCGGCGCACGCTGGCGAAGTCCCGCGACGCGAGGATCACCGTCAAGATCGTGATCGTCGACCTGCTCGGCCAGCAGTCGACGCACCACGTCAAGCGCAAGCTGGCGCGCTGAGCGCCGGACTCAAGCACAGCTTCAAGCCTGCCGATAGTCTCGAAACCAGGATGTCGATGCACCACGCCCTCACCCACTGGCGCCGCATCTGCGCAGCCGTCCTCGCAGCATCGGCAGCAGCGGCCATCCTCGTCTCCGCGACCGCGTGGGCCGCCGAGCTGAACGCCGGCCCGTCCAACCTCGGCTCGGTCTTCGGCGGCGCGGCCGGCGGCGACACGATCCTCCTCGCGAGCGGCAATTACGGGACCTTCGGCGGTGCGATGAAGGGTGGCGAGGTCACGCTCAAGTCTGCTCCCGGTGCCGCCGTGACGATGCGACTGGACTTCAACCCCGCGTCGAACATCACGCTCGATGGGCTGACGCTCACCGAGATCGAGATCTCTGGCGGCTCGACGAGGAACATCACGGTTCGCAACGCCGACATCCCGGGTCAGACGACGTTTCGCACCGGCGAGCTGCAGAACGCGAACATCCTGTTCGAGAACAACGTCCACCGCGACTGGAACGCGTGCTCCAGCTGCGGCGAAGGTCGCATCTTTCTGCCCGAGAGGACCGATCAGCCGTCGGGCATCACGATCCAGAACAGCGAGTTCCGCGGCGGCTTGAGCGACGGCATCCAGAACGGGTCACGCGGTACGCGCATTCTCAACAACACGTTTCATGACCTGAAGTCGGGCACCGCGGACGGCGTGCACGCCGACGCGATCCAGCTCTACGGATCGGCGAACACGCAGATCAAGGGCAACTTCTTCTACGCGCTGCCACACGGCGTCGGGCAGATCATGGCGCCCGACGGCGCCGACCACGAGGTCATCGAGGACAACGTGTTCGCGCCGCTGACCTCCGGCGACCAGACGCGGCCGTTCGCCATCGACCTGTTCTCCGACGACGGCTCGGTCGTGCGCCACAACACGCTTGCCGACGGCCGGTGCGAGTTCAACCTGCGTTGCGGCATCGTCCGCATCGGGTCCAAGAGCTCGTGCAGCTATGCGGACGAGTGCGACGCCGGCCGTGGCACGATCATCGAAGACAACATCCTCGGCGAGGTCTCCGACGGCGGCGGCAGCGCGGTGGTCGCGCGCAACGCGTTCAACCTCTTCACCAACCGCACGAGCGGGATCAGCAGCCTCAAGGGCCAGCCGAGCTTTGTCGGCGGCGTCACACCGACGACCTACGCCGGCTACGCGCTGGCGGCCGGCTCGCCCGGCAGGGGCAGCGCCAGCGACGGACTGGACCGCGGCATCCGCCTGGGCGCCGGCAGCGGCACCCCCGCACCGACCGCACCGGCTCGCCTCTCGGTGCGCGTTCTGTCGAGCCTCAAGTCGATCCGCAGGACCGGCAGGCTGCGCGTGCGGATCACGACACCGGGCGCGGGCAGGCACGTCGTGTCCGGCAAGGTCCGTCCTGGCAACGCCCTGCGCGGCTATCGCAACGGACACTCGCGCGCCGTGATCAAGCTCAAGACGGCGTCGCTCGGCGCGCGCCGCGGCGAGGCTCGCACGGCGACCTTCAAGCTCGGGAGGAAGGCGCGGCGCAGGCTCGGACGCTCCAGGAGCGCCCGGCTGACCGTCAGCGTCCGAATCGACGGTCAGGTCACGACCAAGAAGGTCGCGATCAAGCGTTGACGCCGCGGCGCGGACGGTCCGGACGCTCAGGGCGCTCGGGCAGCGCCGACAGCGGAGGAGGCCGGGAGCGCTCCGCCGCGTCCCCTGGCATCTCCGCTGCCGTGGCGCCGGGTGCCGGAAACGCCGCGACGACCGCGCCCGCGCCTGTTCCCGTCTGCGGCGGCGCGTCGCGCAGCGCGCGCATGCGGGTCACGATCACGATCGCCGTACACCAGCCGCCGAGCACGAACACGATCACGAGAACGGCGCTCACGCGCCGCGGGCCGCGGCGAACGGTCGCCGAGTCCGGCGCACCGAGCGTCTTGATCACGAGCTGCTGGGCGTCCTTGACTTCGTCGCGCGCGGTGAGCGTGCCGATGTAGTCCTCGAGCGTCGCCGCGGCCGCGCTGGAGATCCGTGCCGCCACTACGCGGCTCGAGGCCTCCGTGTTGATGGTCACGATCGGGAGCGCCTCGTTGAAGGTCACGTTCATGATGCTCAGCCGGCCGTCGTCGCCCTTCGCGGGCCGGGCTTTGGGCGAGTCGAAGCCGACCGAGGGCGCCGTCGCCAGGAACGTCTCCGGGTCGATGCCGGCGCGCGCGGCGATCTGATCGCGAAGCGGGCTCGTGGCGATGAGGTTCGCCAGCAGCCGCGCACGCGCGATCAGGCCGGGGATGTCGATCAGCCCCGGCCGGTCGCCGAGATCGACGGACTGCGAGCTCTTGGAGTCCACGAGCACCTGCGACGAGGCGACTCCGGTGATGTGCCCTCGTCGGTCCAGAGACGGCGGCACGCCCGGATGCACGTCGTAGACGAGGAGCACGCCGGCGCTCACCCCGAGAACGGCGCCGACCGCGACGATACGGCGGGCACCCCACAGCAGCCGCGGGATCGAGGCGGCGTGCAGCCGGACTCCGGGCTCCGCGGTCACGCGGCCCGGTTGCGCCCGCCCGGCCGCTCGGGCAGCTCGGGCAACTCATGGATGCGCCCGGAGGGGGTGTGCTTCGTGCTGGACGCGTCGCCGGCGGGGCGCGCGCGGGTGCGCGGCGGCTCCGGGACCCACGGCTCCGTCACAAGCGGACCGTTTGCGGGCCCGTCGCCCTGGCGCTCCTTCTGGGCGGCCTGCCGCCAGCCGTTGGCGAGCTTGGAGATGAGGATGATCCCGCCGCACCACAGCGCGAGGATCAGGACGAACACGACGGCGGAGACGAGCCTGCCGGGACCGCGCTGAACGGTCCCGAAGCGGGCCGGGCCGAGTGGGTCGACGACGAGCTGGCGAGCGTCAGGAACTCTCGTCGGCCGCCACCGACTTCAGGTACTCGCCGAGCTCCACGACGGTGGCCGCTCGAGATGCGCGCCGCGACGGCCTCGGTCGGCGCCTGGGCGTCGGCAGTGATGATCGGCAGCGTCTCGTTGAAGTACACCGTCAGCACGTGCGCTGCGGGGCTGGCCGTCCGGTGCGGCCCCGAGTGTCAGCGGCGAGGGCTTCTGCGAAGGCTCCGATCGACGGCGCCGTCCCGACGAACGTGCGCGGGTCAACCCCGGCGCGACGCGCAATCTGGTCCTTGACGGGACGTGCCGCCATGAGGTTCGCAAGCAGGCGCGCGCGGCCGTGAGCGCCGTGACGTCGGTGCGGACCTTGCCGCCGCCGAGGTCGGCGATCTGCGAGCTCGGCGAGTCCACCAGCACCTCGGCCGAGGCGATGCCGACCTCGTACTGACGACTTTCGAACGTCGGCGGCAGGCCGATCGTGACCTTGTAGGAGATCAAGAGCGCAACGATGAGCGCCAGCGCCGTTCCGACGGCCACGAACAGCCGTTGATGCCAGAGCTGCCTGAGTACCGCAACGGCGTCCATGCCATCGCAGCCTAGGCCACCGCGGCCTCGGCGGGGACGTTCAGCACCACCGGCTCGCCACCGCGCTGCAGCGAGATCTCGATCGCTTCCATCGCCGTCACGACATCCACGCCGATCTGCGCATGCGACACGGGAGTGCTCCCGGTCAGCATCGCGCGGGCGAAGTCCTGCATCTCGAGCGCGAGCGGCTCGGCCGGCTCGACGCGCGGGATGACGACGTCTCCAGACCTGTAGGTCAGCTGGTACTCGCCGAAGCTTTCAGGCGTCGAGAACTCCATGCCGCGGTCGTAGAGGCGGACCGGCTCATCCGACAGCGTGTCGTCGTAGGAGATCATCCGGCGGCTACCAACGATCATCATCTGGCGAACCTTGCGCGGCGCCAGCCAGGAGACCTGGATGTTCGCCGTCGTACCGCCTTCGAACGTCAGCGTGATGAACGCCGTCTCGGGCACGTTCTCCTGGAAGATGTTGCGCGCGGAGGCCGAGACCTGCACGACCGGACGGTCGAGCCAGTACATGAGGATCGACAGGTCGTGGGGCGCGAGGTCGCAGACGACGCCGTCGGGCTGGTAGTTGCCGAGGTTCATCCGCGAGGAGGTGACGAAGTAGACCTCGCCGACCGCGTCGTCCTTGATGAGGTCGCGGACCTTGTTGACGGCTGGGCTGTAGAGGAACGTGTGGCCGGGCATGATCACGAGGCCGCGCTGGTCGGCGAGCTCCTTGAGCTCGCGCGCCTGCGACGCCGTCTTGGCCATCGGCTTCTCGACGAGGACGTGCTTGCCGGCCTGCAGCGCGCGCTTGCAGAGCGAGTAGTGCGTGTTCGGCGGGGTCGCGATGACGACCGCATCGATCGTCGAGTCGAGCAGCAGCTCGTCGAAGTCCGGCTGCACGGTGACGCCGGGCATCCGGGCGCGGAACGCGTCAGCGCGGTTGGGATCGCGGTCGCACAGCGCGGCGAGCTCCATCGTCGAGGACGATGTCACGTTGCGGACGAGGTTGGGTCCCCAGTAGCCGTACCCCACGACGGCGACGCGCAGCGGACCCAGATGCTCGCGCTCCGGACGCGCGCGGACGAACCGCTTGCTCTGCGTGTTGCCAACAGTCCTCATGCCTGCCTCCTGTCGAACGCGTGAACCGCCTGGACTACTCGCGCCGTCTCGTCCTCGGTCATCCCGGGATAGAGCGGCAGAGTGCAGATCTCGTCAGCAAGTCGCTCCGCCACCGGCAGGCTGCCGGCGGCGAGGTCGAGATCCGCGTACGCCCCGACCAGGTGAACCGGGACGGGATAGTGGACGGCGGTGTTCACGCCCTCCTCGATAAGGTGCTCGCGGAGGCCCTCACGGTCCTCCGTACGCACGATGAACAAGTGGTAGACGTGGTCTGCGCCCTCGCAGGCGAGGGTCGGCAGGCCGACGCTGGTGCCCTGCAGGCCGTCGCGCAGCGCGGCCCCGAGACGGCGGCGCTCATCCGTCACGGCGTCGAGCTGACGCAACTTGATGCGCAGGACGGCAGCCTGGATCGCATCCAGGCGCGCGGTCGTGCCGACGATGTCGTGGTGGTAGCGCGGCCGCTCACCGTGGCAGCGCAGGAGCCGCACGCGATCTGCGAGCTCGGCGTCGGCGGTGACGATCGCGCCGCCGTCGCCCCAGGCGCCGAGGTTCTTCGTCGGATAGAACGAGAAGCAGCCGATGTCGCCGAACGTGCCGGCGCGCCTGCCGCGCAGCAGTGCGCCGTGCGCCTGCGCCGTGTCCTCGACGACGCGCAGGTCGTGCTCGTGGGCGACGGCGACGATCGCGTCCATGTCGACGGTCGAGCCCATCAGGTGCACGGGGATCACGCAGCGCGTGCGCGGCCCGATCGCGGCCTCGACGGCGGCGGCGGTCATGAGGTGCGTGTCGGGATCGACGTCGATCGGGCGCACCGTCGCGCCCACGAGGCTGACGGCCTCGGCGGTCGCGATGAAGGTGTTGGCCGGGACGATGACCTCGTCGCCGGGCCCGATCTCGAGCGCTCGCAGCGCCAGCACGAGTGCCTCGGTGCCGGACGACACGCCGACGCTGTGCGCAATGTCGTTGTAGGTGGCGAACTCGGCTTCGAACGCGTCGAGTTCGGGGCCGAGCGAGAAGCCGCCGGTACGGCCGCGATGCGCGCCACCGCCGCGAGCATCTCCTCCATCAGCGCCGGATCGGTGTTGTCCAGGCGCATGACCGGGATCGGACCGGCGTTCTGCATGGCGGTAGGAGGCGTCATGCCGTCAGCCTTTCGTTCATCCGCGGGTCGAGCTCCGACTCCGGAGCGAGCGAGACACGTGCATTAGTGCGCACCGTGGTGGACGTCGTGTCGGCGGCACCAGGCGCCAGCGCCGTCGCCGGCGGGGCGCCGAAGGGCGGCTCCACGCGGCCGGTCATCGTCTGCAGCGCCCGGCGCGCCGCAGCGCGCCGGTTGCATGCGTCCGCGTCACCTCCGGGCGCAACGGCGCGGATCGCGTGCCGCAGGCCGACGGCGGCGAGGTACGCACCGCGCGTCGCGGGCGTGAAGTGCTTGCGTGCGTACTGCACGCGGGCGTAGGCGTCCTGGGCGACCATCCTCGGCCGCACACCGCCCTTACCGGCGTGATGGATGATCGTCATCGCGGGGAGATGTCGGGTCTCCCAGCCGGCGCGCTTGAAGCGGAGCGACAGGTCGGGCTCCTCCGAGTAGATGAACATACGCTCGTCCATCAGTCCGCCGGTCAGCAGCGCCTCCCGGCGGCAGAGCATGAACGAGCCCGACGTCCAATCGCAGGCGCGCTCGGACTCATAGAGGCCGAGGTCGCGCTCGAGCTCGGTCGACCAGCGCGGCGTGACGGGCCAGCGCGATGACCACAGCGCCTCGCAGGTCGCGCGCAACGGGCCGGGGAAGTAGCGCATCGTCGGCCACAGCTCGCCGTCGCCGGTCAGCTGCTTGACTCCGGCGAGGCCGACCAGCGGACGCGCATCCATCTGCGCGACAAGCTCCCCGAACGTGCCGGCGACGATCTCTGTGTCGGGGTTGAGGAAGAGCACGTAACGTGCGTCGGTCGTGACAGCGCCGCGGTTGTTCGCGTGGCCGAAGCCGTGGTTCTCGGACGCGACGACGCGCGCCCCCGGGAAGCGCAGCTCGACGAGCTCGCGGGTGCCGTCGGTCGACGCGTTGTCGACGACGACGACGTCGAGCGTCGCGGCGCCGGCGTGCGCGAACACCGTGCTCAGGCACGGCTCGAGCCACTTGGCCTCGTTCGTGGAGACGATGACGATCGCGAGATCGACGCTCATCGTGCCAACCCCCGCGCGGCGAGCTCATGCGCCGCGGCCTCGACCCGGTCCTCGGCCTCCTGGTCCTCGAGCCAGCGCACAAGCGCGGCCATGCCGTCCTCGAAGGCGACCTGCGCCTCGAAGCCGAGCAGTTCGCGGGCGAGCGACGGATCGGCGAAGCAGTGGCGGATGTCGCCGGCGCGGTACTGGTGGGCGATCTCGGGCTCGATGTCGACGCCAAGGCCGGCGGAGATGACCTGTGCGACCTGCGCGATCGTCGTCTGGCGCCCGGTGCCGAGGTTGACGGCATGCCCGGCGGCGGCGTCGGTCTCGAGCGCGAGCATGATGCCGCGCACGATGTCCGATACGTGGATGAAGTCACGCGACTGCTCGCCGTCTTCGAAGATGATCGGCGCCTTGCCGTTCATCAGGCGCGAGGAGAAGATCGCCGCGACGCCGGTGTAGGGGTTCGACAGCGCCTGACCTTGTCCGTAGACGTTGAAGAAGCGCACCGCGGTTGCCGGGACGCCGTAGGCGGAGCCCGTCACGAGACACATCTCCTCGTGGTCGCGCTTGTTGATCGCGTAGATCGAGGTGGGGATCAGCGGCTTGCTCTCGCTCGTGCCGACGGGTGTGAGGACGTGACCGCACTGCGGGCACGCGGCCTCCCACTCGTGCAGCAGCAGTTGCGCCTCGGGCCGCGGCAGCGGCGCCATTCGGCCATGCTCGGGGCAGGAGTACTCGCCCTCGCCGTAGATCGACATCGACGACGCGACGACGAGGCGCTGGGGCAGCTCGCGCATCGCGATGAGGCGCTCGAGGAACACCGCGGTCGCCATCGTGTTGCCGTGCGTGTAGCGGGCGATCTCGTACATCGACTGGCCGACGCCCACGATCGCTGCGAGGTGCGCGACGCGGTCGACGCCCGCGAGCGCGCGGTCGCATGCGTCGGGATCGGCGCAGTTGGCGTGGATGAACTCGACGTCCGCGTCACGCTCGTGAGCGAGCCCACCATGGACCTGCTCTTCGAGCGAGTCGAGCACGACGACGTCGTCGCCACGCTTGACCAACTCGCGGACGAGATGTGTTCCGATGAAGCCGGCGCCGCCGGTGACGAGCGTCCTCACGCCGCGACCGCAATCCGCCCACGTGCCGCCGTCAGCGGCGTCGAGTCCAGCCGCTCGAGCTCGGCGCAGAGGGCACGCCGGCCGCGGTGGTGCAGGCCGTAGACGGAGCTGTTGGTACGGCCGAGCTGCTCGGCGATCTCGACGGGTGAGAGGCCGAGCACGTGGCGCAGCACGACGACCTCGCGCTGATCCTGGGGCAGCGTCTGCAGCGCCGCGTGCAGCGAGCGCGCGCGCTCGGGCGCCTCGTCGCAGACCGCGTCGTCGGCTCCGAAGATCTCCTCGGCCGGCGTCGTGCGACGGGCACGCACCGCGTCGACGGCGACGTTGTGCGACATCCGCAGCAGCCAGGCGACGAACGGCACGCCGCGGGGCTCGTACTTGGAGATCGCCGTGATGAGCTTGGCGAACACCTGCTGTGTGACGTCCTCGGCGTCGTGGTGGTCGCGCACGATCGTGCGGACGTAGCCGAAGACGTTGTCGGCGTAGCGCAGGTACAGGAAGCGCACCGCGTCACGGTCGCCCTGCTTGGCGCGCAGGACCGCGCGGCTGACGAGTCGCTCGATCTCGGGCGAGGAGTCGACGGTCGGCTTGGCGACGAGTCGGTCCTTGGTGCCACCGGCCCAGGGCGTGTCCGCCTCGGGCATCGGCAGCGCTCTGAGAGGCTCGCGGTTCATGTGCTCGTGTCCCCTGTTCGCTGTGTTCATGGGCGACCGCGCGTCATGCGGGACGCTGTTGTCGGGCTCAGCAGGCAACTGCCTCAGCCGCCGTGACGAGGTTGTTGACGTGTGCGTAGTGGCTGGCCTCGGTGCGGTTGGCCACGCCGAGCTTGCGATACGTGTTGGAGAGGTGGAACTTCACCGTCTGCTCGGTGACCCAGAGCATCCGGGCGATCTGGCCGTTCGTCGCGCCGGCGGCGACGAGCGAGAGGATCTCCCTCTCGCGCAGCGTCAGCGGACAGTCGGCGAGGGCCGCGGCCGGGCGCCGCTCGAAGCGGTGCACGACGTTGCCGCGCACGACCTCGCGCAGCATCGTCCCGAGGCTGACCGGATGCATCGACTTCGACAGCACCGCGTGCGCGCCGGCCTCGAAGACCTCGTTCATCCAGGCCTCGTCCATGCGCAGGGTCAGCAGCAGGCGCTGCGCCGTCGGGAGGTGCTCACGGGCCTCGCGCAGGCGGGCGATCGCGGGATCGGTAGCGCGTGTATCGGTCTCGCGCGGATCGTGCATGTCGTCGACGAGCACGACGTCGGGACGGATGTCGAGCAGCGCGTCGCGGGCGCTTGCGCGACCGTCGATCACGCCGACGACCTGAAAGCCTGCGGTCTGCTTGAGCGCGAGCCGGATGGAGTGCGCGACCAGCGAATGGTCGGCGACGATGAGTAGGCGCTTCATGCCCGTGCTCCTCCTGTGCGCTGCGTGGCGGTGGTGTTCATTGCTCGCTTCCTTCCGTGGTCGCGTAGGGAGCCGGCGTGCTGACCAGACCGAGCCCCAGTCCCGCGCCGGAGTGGAGGATCAGGTCGGCGGCCTCGTTGCGCGAGCGCACGCCGAGCTTGGAGAAGGCTGAGGAGAGGTGGCACTTCACGGTGCTCTCGGCGAGGAAGAGCTTGGCGGCGATCGCCTTGTTGCTCATCCCCATGACGACCATGCCGAGGACCTGCTTCTCGCGGCCCGACAGCGTCGGCCGGTCGACCTCGTGACGGCCGGCCGCCGGGACGGCGGTCTGCCCGGCGAGCACGGCGCGGACGGTCCATGTCAGCGCGGTCTCGACCTCCGTCTCGAAGACGACGCCGTCGGCGCCGGCCTCGAGCGCACGGCGCACGCCGCGGCGGGAGTCCTCGGGCACGACGGCGATCAGGTGCGTGTTGGGCAGGCTCTTGCGCAGCCGGCGCATGTGACCGTCGCGTTCGGTGATGCCGCGGCCGAAGGCCACGACGAGCACGTCGGGGTCGGGCGACGAGCCGTGACCGAGCTCGTCGACGGTGAGCCCGCGCCGCTCGACGGTCATCCCCGCGCCCTCGAGCACGCTCTCGATGCGCCGCGCCGCGAGCTCGTCCTCGGCGACGGCAGCGATCAGCGGCGGGGTGAGCACGCGCGCCGTATCGGGATCCTTGAGATCCACGCTCATCGAACGTCCCTGTTCTGGCGTCGTACGCGTCGCCTGCCGTTCCCTGGCCCGCGCACGATCGCTGCGTCTGGCAGCATGACTTTGCCCCTCTTTGTTGGCCCCTGGTCACGGTGTGACCGTTCAACGTCTCGGACCCTCGCAGAGCTTTTGTCCCGTTACATCGGGGCTAGCCCCCACATTTGCTGCCGTTGTCCGCGCATCGGCTGCGCGCTCTACCCAGGCGTACCTGCAGGGGTCTTGACCGCTTCACGCAGCCGCTGTTGCAGGATCTCGCAACGCGGCCCGGGAAATCAGGCCTTTTCCCCGTCCTCAGGCAGCGCGACGACAGCCCGCTGCGGGCCGGGGGCGCAGGGACGCGAGTGCACGTCTCCGCGCGGCAGCGCGGCGACGATCGCGGTCGTCGCGGCCTGCAACCGCTGCCCGCGTTTCGATCCAGCGCCGGTCGCAACGGCGATCGCGTCGCGGGACGCGACGCTGACGCGCTGCGCGCCGCCGCGCCCGGACGAGCCCGCGGCGGCGGTCTGGCAACCCGGATCGGCGCGCTGCCGACGGTGGCCGGATGCCGGGCTATAATCCGCGCCTTCGCGGATGTAGCTCAGTTGGCTAGAGCGTCTGCTTGCCATGCAGAAGGTCGAGGGTTCGAGTCCCTTCATCCGCTTGTCGCCAAAGGCCCGCTCCGGCGGGCCTTTCGCATCGGTCGGGCCGGCTGCGCAGCGCGCAGCGTCTCGCGGTCGTGTCGAACGAACGGGCGCATGCGACCCCTGATGCGACACGATCGCTCGCGACAGCGCGTCTGCGGCGCGAACCCGCGCAGACGGGCGGGGGCGACGGCGGTCGATGCTTACGCGATCCTCAGGTCGCCCTATGCCTGGACTTACCAGCCCGTGGCAGCGTGGTCTCATGGCACGCGAGCTGACGATGCGACAGATGCGCGAGATCGTGCGGCTGCGCCGCCGTCACCCGCGTGCCGAGGTGCTCGTGCATCAGAAGCCGTGGGGGATCATCGTCGAGGTGCGGCGCCACGGCCACGCCGCCGAACTGCGCCGCTTCGACTGGACCGGTGCGGTCATGCCCGATCGTGAGATCACGCGCGCCGCATAGCCGGGCGCGGTCGGCCCGACCGATCGGCGCGATGAACGCGGGCCCGCGACGGCCGGCCGGCTGAGCGCGGCCGTACGGGCGAGCGCGCGCTCGCCACGATCGGTCGGGCCGGCGGCGCGCCGGGCTTAACACCCCCGCCTCTGGCACACTGCAAGCCGCACTCGTGGCGATCGCCGCAACCGAACCGGTCAGTATCGTAGGAATTCGTCGGTTCCCTCAGTAAGGTACGTCAGGTGTCTATAACTCTGACGCAGCTGCGGAGTTTCCTCGCGGTCATGCGCGGCGGATCGGTCACCGCCGCCGCCGACGAGCTCGTCGTCACCCAGCCGTCTGTCTCGGCCGCCGTCGCGGCGCTCTCGCGAGAGCTCGGCACGCCGGTCACCGAGCGCGAGGGCCGCGGCATCCGCCCGACCGCGGCCGGAAACGCGTTCGCGCCCTTCGCCGCCGACGTCATCGGCCTGCTGGAGGAGGGTCGCCGTGCCGCGCGCGAGGCGGCCCAGCTCGCCGATCGCCGTCTGCGCCTCGCTGCCGTGACGACCGCGGCCGAGTCCTTCGTCCCGCCGATGATGCGGGCGTTCTCGCAGTCCAACGACTCGATCGGCCTGACGCTCGCCGTCGGAAATCGCGAGCGGGTCCTCGACCTCGTGCTCGACCACCACGCCGACGTCGCGATCGGCGGCCGCCCGCCGCGCGACCCGCGCATCCAGGCGACGGCGATCCTGCCCAACGACTTCGTCCTCATCACCTCACCCGAGGACCCGCACGCCGGCGGCGGCGCTGTCGACGCCGCCGAGCTCGAGCGCCGCGTCTGGCTGCTGCGCGAGCCGGGGTCGGGGACACGGGTCGTCAACGAGGAGTTCCTCGCCGCGGCGGCGCTCGAGCCGCAGACGTTGACGCTCGGCTCCAACGGCGCCATCAAACAGGCCGCGCGCGCCGGACTCGGCGTCGCCTTCATCTCCCGCCACGCCGTCGCGCTCGAGCTCGACCACGGGCTGCTCGCCGCGCTGCCCGTGCGCCACCGCCCGGCATCGCGGCGCTGGTATGCGATGTGCTCGACCGTCGGCCCGCGCCGCGCAGCGGTCGAGCGCTTCATGACGTTCGTCGCCTCGCCCGCGGCGCGCGAGATCCTCAGCGACGGCCTGCCTCCCGCGCGCGCGGCCGCCAAGCCGCGCCCGAAGTAGCCGGCCTACGCGGCGCGGTCGCCCGCGGCCCCGTCCTCCTCCAGCGACGGCGCACGCGCGGCCTCGACGTGCGTCACGGGCTTGCCCATGCCGCGGACCTTGCTGGGAAGGTCGAGATGCATCCAACGCGAGAGGCGGCGCGGCAGCGTCGAGATGATGATCTCGTCGACCTCCCGATCGTGCAGCGTGTCGGAGATCGCCGCCATCGGATCCGCGTCCCCGACGTGGCCCGTGACCTCCGCGCCGGCCGCCTCGCGCAGGTGCTCGAGCGCGCGCTCGAGCTGTGCCGCGGCCTCTTCGCGGCCGGCGACCTCGGGGTCGACGACACGGTGCAGACCGCGCGGCGTGGCCGGCACGAGCAGATGGAACGTGACCGGACCCAACAGCGCTCGCTGCCGGACCGCCTCGAGCAACCGTTCCGTCGCTGCGGTGCGGTTGGCGACGATGAGGACCCGTGCAGCGGCTTCGGACACGTCAGGCTCCCTGAAGTTTGTAACAAACGGTACGATGTACCACGCGACAGAATCTCAGATGGAGGCCGCGGAACCCATCGGATTTTCCATCGCTTCGCCGGCGTTGCGCCGAAGAGCTCCTCCCTCGCTCCAGCAGCGGACGATGTCGCGCATCGAGAGAATGCCGACGACCTCGGAGCCGTCGAGCACGACGACGTGGCGGAAGGCGCCGCGCACCATCTCCTCCGCCGCCTGCTCCAGCGGCCACTCGGCGGCGGCGTATGTCAGCCGCTGCGTCATGTGATCGCCGACGTGCTCGCTGTCGAGATCCTGGTCGCGCCCGCACGCGTGCAGAAGGTCGCGCTCGGTGAGGATGCCCGGTCCCTCGCCGTCGGGATCGATCACGACGGCGGCGCCGACCTGCGCCTGCGTCATCCGCCGCGCGGCCTCGCGCAGGGTGTGGTCGGGGCCGACGGTCACCACGATTGAGTTCATGCCGTCGCGTACGTCCATGGTCGTGCCTCCAACTCGTATCAATTGATACGAGCTTACTCCCCCGCGCACGCGGACGGCACGCGGCAGGGTCCGCGCACGCGCGGGCCCGTCACGAGATCGGCGTCGTGCGCGCGAGCGCTACGGCGTCGAGGATGCCGGCGCGCGACCCTCGGGCGCCGGCTGATCGGTGCGCGGGCCCTCTCCGCCGAGCGCGACCGTGGCGCGCGCCGTGACGAGGTGGTACAGGACGAGCACCTGGACGATCGCCAGCGACTCGGAGCGGTGCAACTCCGTGCCGACCGTGAACTCGCCGAGGCGCTCGGAGCGCAGGTGCGAGGCGAAGTGCATCCGCTCCCAGACGGCCTCCTCGATCGCCGACCCGAGCGCAGGATCGATGTCGCCGGGCACGAACAGACGGTGCTCGGTGTCGCTCTCGTCGACCGTCACGCCCTTGCCGCCGTCCTCGGCGAACTCCGTCAGATCGGGATGCAGCAGCCCCTTGCGCAGGACGATCTCCGCGTCGAGGTGCTCCTGGTCGCCACGCTTGCCGGGCTTGAAGGAGACGATCAGGTCGGCCCAGCGCTGCTGGGGACGGATGAACAGCTCGGAGTCCGGCTCGCGCCGGTCGAGCTCCTCGAGCACCTGGTCGGTCGTGTAACCGCGCCGCGAGCAGTCGCGCTGCACCTTCCACGCGCGCCGCAGCTCCTCGGGCGGTGCGAGGAAGACGCGCACGTCGTAGCTCTCGCGCAGCTCGGGCGTGTGGTAGCCGAGCAGGCCCTCGATCAGCGTGAACTGCGCGGGCTTGGTGTAGACGGGCGGGCCGAAGCTGCCGTCCTTGTGCTGGTACACCGGCTTGAGGATCGCGTTGCCCTGCCGCAGCTCGGCGAAGTGGCGCTCCATGATGTCGATGTAGTTGCAGTCCGGATGCAACGGCGTGATCTGGTGCTCGGCGCGCTGACGACGGTCGTAGCGGTGGTAGTCGTCGGCCGCCACGTGGGTGACGTTGTTCTCGCCGAGCATGCGGACCAGGCCGCGCGAGAGCGTCGTCTTGCCGGTCGCGGAGTCGCCGACGACACCGAGGATGATCGGTCTGGGCACGGAATCGCTCCTGAACTAACTCTCGTTGCCCGGCGCGTTCTTCGACTTCTCGGTCGGCTGCTTCTCGTCGTCCGGGGACTCGCCTTCCTCGTCGCCGAACAACGAGCTCGCGAGAATGTCCTCGGCTTTGATCGTCATCAGGTCGTCTTTGCTCAGGTTGTCCCGATCCGCGTACAGTCGGCCGGCCTGGCGCATGCGCGCGCGGTCGATGGCGTTGCGAATGCTACGCCCGTACGCGAAGCGCGGGCGCTCCAAGCGCCGCATGATGTACTCCTCGAAGGCCTCGCGCGCCTTGGGCTCGAACGTGTACTGCTGCTGCTCCATCATGAGATCAGCGATCTGGACGAGCTCCTCGGGCGAGAAGTCGGGGAAGTGCAGGTGGTGCGCGACGCGCGAGCCCATGCCCGGGTTGGAACGGAAGAACGTCTCCATCCGGTCCTTGTAGCCGGCGAGGATCACCACGAGGTCCTCGCGCTCGGTCTCCATGACCTGCAGCAGGATCTCGATCGACTCCTGGCCGTAGTCGCGTTCGTTCTCGGGCCGATAGAGGTAGTAGGCCTCGTCGATGAACAGCACGCCGCCCTTGGCGCGCTTGAGCACGTCGCGCGTCTTCGGGGCGGTGTGTCCGACGTACTGCCCGACGAGGTCGTCGCGCGTCACCGAGACGACCTTCGGCTTGTCGATGTAGCCGAGCTTGAAGAGGATCTCCGCCATCTTCAGCGCGACCGTGGTCTTGCCGGTACCGGGGTTGCCGGTGAACGTCATGTGCAGCGAGGGGCGCGACGAGTCCAGGCCCGCATCGCGGCGCAGCTGGTCGATGACCAGCAGCGCCGCCATTTCACGGATGCGATCCTTCACCGGCCCCAGCCCGATCATCTCGCGATCGAGCTGGGACAGCACGGACTCGACCGCGTCGTCGCCCTCGTCGTCCTTGAGCTTCTCCGGGAGGGTTTCGAGCGTCTGTGCCATCAGCGGGTCGCCTCGAAACAGACGCCCGCAACGCCGGGATGCCGGCGCCGGCTGGCAAGGACGCAGGACCGACGGTGGCCCTCTGGGCCACCGAGTGTCCGAGGACGCCGCCAGGCGGTGATCGGCGCCCGGCGTTTCGGGTGGACTGTTGCGAGACGAGCCACTAGTCGTCCGACTTGCCGTTCGGGCTTGCCTTGGACTGGCTGATGACCGGTGCCAGCTCGCCGCCGCTGCCGCCGTAGCGCTCGCCGGCCGGCGTGTTGAGGCCCGCGTAGGAGTGGATCGTGTAGCGGACCACGCGATCGCTGGTCTCCTGGCGCTCGAGGCGGAAGCCGGGCTCGTGCTCCGGGCGGTTGACGATGAACGACATCGCCGACGTCTGGCGGCCCAGCGTGCGGTCGTAGGCGACGACCTTCACGTAGAGGTGCGAATGTGCCTCGCGGCAGGCCCGCACATCGCGCATGGCGACGTCCGACTCGTCCTCGGTGAGGTCGAACATCGGCGGCGACCACATGTCCCACAGCCCGTTGCGCGGGTGCGGGTCGTCGGTGTACTCGACCATGATCGACCAACCGTTGCCGAGCGCGTACTTGATCTGCGCCTCGATCTGCTCGTCGGTCAAATCCGGCAGGAAGGAGAACTGGCCTTGTGTGAGTCTCATGTCTTCTCTCTCCCCTACGCCGACGTCGGCGTGACGACGACGTCAGCCGTGTCGGTCGAGGTGTAATTGAACGTGATGTCCTTCCAGACCTCGAGCGCGGCGTTCAGCTCGGGGCAGCCCTTGGCGGCCTCGACGAGGATGTCCGGACCCTCGGTGTAGTAGTCGCGACCCTCGTTGCGAGCCTGGATGATCGCCTCGACGGCGGTGCGGTTGGCGCTGGCGCCGGCCGCGATGCCCATCGGGTGGCCGATCGTGCCGCCACCGAACTGCAGGATCGAGTCCTCGCCGAGGTAGTGCAGCAGCTGGTGCATCTGGCCGGCGTGGATGCCGCCCGACGCGACCGGCAGGACGCCCGGCATCGAGGCCCAGTCCTGGTCGAAGTAGATCCCCTGCTCGAGATCCGTCTTGATGTAGTTGTCGCGCAGGATCTTGTAGTAGCCCATGATCATCGCGGGGTCGCCCTCGAGCTTGCCGACGACGGTGCCCGCGTGGATGTGGTCGACGCCCAGCAGGCGACACCACTTCGCGATCACGCGGAACGACACGCCGTGCGTCTTCTGGCGCGTGTACGTGCCGTGGCCGGCGCGGTGCAGGTGCAGGATCATGCCGTTGGCGCGGCACCAGTGCGACATCGACGACATCGCCGTGTAGCCGACGGTGAGGTCCTGCATGATGATGATCGAGCCGACTTCCTTGGCGAACTCGGCGCGCTCGTACATGTCCTCCATCGTGGCGGCGGTGACGTTGAGGTAGTGCCCCTTGACCTCACCGGTCGCGGCCTGCGCGCGCTGCACGGCCTCCATGCAGTGGATGTAGCGATCGCGCCAGCGCATGAAGGGCTGCGAGTTGATGTTCTCGTCGTCCTTGGTGAAGTCCAGGCCGCCGCGCAGCGCCTCGTAGACGACGCGGCCGTAGTTCTTCGCCGACAGGCCGAGCTTCGGCTTCGTCGTCGCGCCGATCAGCGGGCGACCGAACTTGTCGAGGTACTCGCGCTCCATCGTGATCCCGTGCGGGGGACCCGGGAAGGTCTTGACGTACGCGACCGGGATGCGCATGTCCTCCAGGCGCAGCGCCTTGAGCGGCTTGAAGCCGAAGACGTTACCGATGATCGACGACGTGAGGTTGGCGATCGAGCCTTCTTCGAAGAGGTCGATGTCGTACGCGATCAGCGCGATGTACTGGCCCGGGGTGCCCGGAACCTCTTCGACGCTGTAGGCCTTGGCCTGGTAGTGCTCGTACGACGTCAGGCGGTCGGTCCACACGACGGTCCAGGTCGCGGTCGACGACTCGCCGGCGACTGCCGCCGCGGCCTCGATCGCATCGACGCCCTCCTGCGGCGTGATCCGGAAGGCACAGAGGACGTCGGTGTCCTTGGGCTCGTAGTCCGGGTCCCAGTAGCCCATCTCGGCATACGGGGTGACGCCGGAATCCCAGCGGCTCTTCGTCTTCTTCTGTCCGTCCTCGGTGGTGCTCATTCCATCCTCTCTAGGTGTGCGCTGCAGCCACACTACCCTGTCGATCCAAAGCTTGAAAGCAAAAGATCGCGGCTTTTACATAGTCATTACTTTATGTCAGCCCGGCGCTGGCGACGACCGCCGGTGCAGGGCTTTCCGCTGGCGTGAGAACCGCGACACCGTCGAGCGTCGCGCTGAGACGCGGCACGACGGCGACGATCGACTCTTGCGCACAGAAGGCGATGTCCGACTCGAGGCCCTCGCGGCGCAGCCCGACCGCGCCGGCGCTCGCCTCGAGCGCCTCGAGGGCGCCCGCGTATGACGCGGCGACGGCCTCGGCGATCTGCGCCGCGTCGCTGCGCGGCCCCTCCAGGCCGGCGCTCAGGCGCCCGGCGAGGTAGACGTCCTCGATGCTCACGCGGCCGTCCGTCCCGGCGCAGACGAGCAGGACGTCGCTGGCCCCGGCCAGGTGCGCGAGCACGGCGTCGAGGTTCAGCAGCGACGCCGCGATCACCTCGTCTGCGACGGCGGCCGAGCCGATGATCGCCGGCGCCCCGTTCGTCGTCGAGAGCACGAGCTCGGGGGTGCGCGGATCGGACGACTCCTGCGGCGAGTTGCCGACGTCGAAGCCGGGCGCCTTCGCGCAGCGGACCTCGCCGGCGAGCGTGCGCTGCGCCGTGCGCAAGGCGCTCGCCTCGTCGATGCTGCCCGCGACGAGCACGCGCTCGTAGCCCGACGCGAGCGCGACGGTGATCGTCGACGTCGCGCGCAGCACGTCGATGACCACGGCCGTGCCGGCCGGCCGGGCGTGGGAGCCGAGAAATGCGACGTCGATCATGTGTTCCTGCTCGGCTTCCCCACGGCTGATCGCCTCCTAAACAGCGGTGCGCACGCCGGCGGCGTAGCGCGCGGCCATCTCGTCGAGCGACATCGCCTTGTAGTCGCCGGCGTGGCCGGCCATGCCGAGCTCCTGCATGCGCTGCATGCAGATGAGCTTCTGGCCGGCGCGGGCCGCCTTGCCGGGGCCCCGCGGATCCCAGTCGCCCGGCTTGTCGCGGAAGTGCTCGCGCATGTAGGCGGTGATCGCGAGGCGCCCGTCGGTGTCGATGTTGACCTTGCGCACGCCGTGCTCGATGCCGCGCTGGATTGCGCTGATCGGCACGCCGAAGCCGGCGTCGACCTCGCCGCCGGCGGCCTTGACGCGCTCGACGATGTCGGCGGGAACGCTCGACGAGCCGTGCATGACGATGTGCGTGTCGGGCAGGCGGCGGTGGATGTCCTCGATGATCTCCATCGCGAGGATGTCGCCGTCGGGCTCGCGCGAGAACTTGTAGGCACCGTGGCTCGTGCCGATCGCGACCGCGAGGGCGTCGACGCCCGTACGCTCGACGAACTCCTCGGCCTGCGCCGGGTCGGTCAGGCAGATCTCGCCCGAGCCGACGCCGTCCTCGATGCCGCCGAGCGTGCCGAGCTCGCCCTCGACCGTGACGCCGCGCTCGTGGGCGTAGTCGACGACCTGCTTCGTGACGGCGACGTTGTCCTCGAAGTTCAGCGGCGTCTTGGCGTCCTCGGCGAGCGAGCCGTCCATCATCACGCTCGTGAAGCCCAGCTCGATCGCGCTGATGCACGTCTGCGGCGAGTTGCCGTGGTCCTGGTGCAGGGCGACCGGGATGTCGGGGTAGGTCTCCGCCGCCGCCAGCATCATGTGGTACAGGAAGCGGTCACCGGCGTAGGAGCGCGCGCCGCGCGAGGCCTGGACGATCACGGGCGACTGCGTCTCCTGCGCGGCCTCCATGATGCCCTGGATCTGCTCCATGTTGTTGACGTTGAAGGCTGCGACGCCGTAGCCGCCGGCGGCGGCCTCGTCGAGCAGCTGTCGCATGGTCACGAGCGGCATGTGGTCATCCTCCTGCGTTGGAAGCATCGGATTCTGGGGCCGGTGTGCTCTCGACGATCCGGCGATAGGAGCCGGGTCGGACGATGAGCGACTGGGTGGAGACCCAGCCGGCGGTGTGGCGCGGCGCGCCGAGCATCGTGCCGCCGGTGATCCCGCAGGCGGCGAAGATCGCGGGACCGCGGACGAGGTCGTCGGCGTCGAGGATCTCGTCGAGCGAGATGCCCGCCGCCGCGATCGCCGCGCGCTCGTCGTCGCGCTGCGGTGCGAGGCGGGTCTGCATGCCGCCGCCGATGACCTTCACGGCACAGGCGGCCATGATCCCCTCCGGCGTTCCACCGACACCCATCAGCATGTCGATACCCGTACCCGGCAGCAGCGCGAACATCGCGCCGGCGACGTCACCGGCGCTGGGCATGATCACGCAGACGCCGATCGCGCGCAGGCGAGCCGCGAGCTCGACGTGGCGCGGCTTGTCGAGGATCAGGACGCGCAACTCGCCGACCGGCTTGCCGAGCGCGGCGGCGACGTTCCTGGCGTTCGTCTCCGGCTCCTCGCGCAGGTCGATCGCGTCGCGCGCGTCCGGACCGACGACGAGCTTGTCCTGGTAGTGGCCGGGACCCGGCGACCACAGGCAGCCGTCGCCCGCGAAGGCGATCGTCGTCAGCGAGCCGGGCAGCCCGGCGGCACAGAGATCGGTGCACTCGACCGGGTCGACGGCGATGTCGAAGCGCGGGCCGTCGCCGTCGCCGAGCTGCTCGCCGTTGAAGAGCATCGGGGCGTTGTCCTTCTCGCCCTCGCCGATGATGACGGTGCCGAGGCCCTTCGTGTCGCCGAGCACGCGGCGCATGGCCTCCGTGGCGGCGCCGTCGGCGGCCTTGCCGTCGCCGGAGCCGGCGTGCGGGGTCGCTGCCAGCGCGGCGGCGCGGACGGCGTTCAGCGCGAGCGATTCGAGACTTGCGGCCAGCTCGTCGGGCGCGCTGCGGGCAGCGTGGAGCGGTTCCTCCAACAGGGACATCGGCACATCCTCGCGTTCGCTGACTTTGGGTTCAAGCGAAATGTCAGGCTCTTTCGTTAGAACTATGTCTATGAGCCCCGGGAATGGTGGGGCCCACCGCCCTTTGTATGTTCCCGGCGCGGTGTTGCGCCAGGTCACCCTCGACGATCTCGGTTGCGCGTCCTCTCTCGTCGGCGATGACGGCGCTGAAATCGCCGTGGTCGTCGATCCGCGTTTCGAGATCGATGTCTATGTGGACCTTGCACGGTACAACGGTGTCCGAATCGAACACGTTCTCAAGACGCTCGACCACGCCGATCACGCCTGCGGCCACGGCCGCGTCGCGCTCGCGACGGGCGGATCGGTCGGCACATGGGAGGGCGCCGGGCACCTGATCGAGCGCGGACTGATGGATTGCTGACGTGCTCGTCATCGCCGCCGTCCGCCGGTCGCCGTGCTGGCGCGAGCGTCCGCCGTCGTCGTATTCGTCGTGGCGCTGGCGCAGCTCGTCGATGTACTCGTGCTCGGTGGTCCGCCTGCCGCGTAGGCGCCGGGTGGTGAAAGGAGCTCGGGGAGTACCGGATCCCCGGCAGGAACTGCATCGATGAGGAGTGGGGGTCGGGGGTGGTCGCGTGATCGACTGACACACCCAGGCCCGGCCGCGGCACGGCTGTCGCTCGATCACGTGTGGCGTGATCGACTGACACACCCAGGCCCAGCTGCGGGAGGGGTGTCGCTCGATCACGTAGGCGTGATCGACTGACACACCCAGGCCCGGCCGCGGCACCGGGGTCGCTCGATCACGTATGGCGTGACCGATCGACGCTCGCAGCGCGGCGCGCCGTTTGACGTGTCGCTCGATCACGCGTGACGCAGCGTGTGGTCGATCGGCGCGGCGCCTCCCGCAGGCTCGCGTCGCTATCGGCGCAACTCCTCCAGCGCCTCGGGCGTGTCGACGTCCGCCGCCGAGCACAGGTGCGAGCACTCGATCGGGTGCGCGCCGATCGCCTTGAGCAGCTCGCGCGCGCCGACGTCGCCGCGGAGGGCTTCGATCTGCGCGAAGTAGTCGCTGCCCAGCACGACCGGGTGGCCGGGCACGGCGTCGTAGACCGCCCGCGCCCGTGCCTGCGCGCCGTCCCGCGCCGCCAGGTCGGCGAAGGCGCCGATCACCGCGGGCGTGATCCGCGGCATGTCGCCGAGCGTCACGACGGCCGCGTCGGCGCCGGCGATCGCCTCGATCCCGCGGCGTAGCGACGCCGCCTGCCCGTCGGCCCAGTCCTCGGCCACGACGACCTCGGCCGTGCCGACGTCGACGCCCGCGCGGACCTCCTCCGCGCGGGCGCCGAGCACGACGACGATGCGGTCGATCGCGGGCACCGCCTCGACCGCCCGCAGCGCGTGCTCGAGCAGCGGGATCCCGTCGAGCTCGGCGAGCTGCTTCGCGCGGCTGCCGAAGCGCGAGCCCGATCCCGCTGCCAGGACGACCGCTGCGATCACGCGGCGGCCGCCGTCGTCAGCGCGCGCCGCGTCAGCACCCGTGCCAGGTGGTGCTTGTACTCAGGCGACGCGTTGAGGTCGCCGACGGGCGACGTGTCCTCGGCGGCGAGCATCGCCGCCGCCGCGATGTTCTCGTCGCTGAGCGGCTTGCCGCGCAGGGCGTCCTCCGCGGCGCTCGCGCGCAGCGGCGTGGAGGCCATGTGCGTCAGGCCGATGCGGACGTCCTCGCAAACGCCGTCGGTCGCCTTCACGAGCGCCGAGACGCCGACCATCGCCCAGTCCTCCGAGCGGCGGTTGAACTTCTCGTAGCCGTAGCCGTAGCCGACCAGCGCCGGGATCCGGACCTCGGTCAGCACCTCGCCCGGCGCGATCGCCGTCGAGAGGTAGCCCTGGAACAGGTCCCCGGCCTCGATCACGCGCTCCCCGCTGCCGGAGCGCACGGTCACCGAGCCCTCGAGCGCGAGCAGCACGCCCGGCAGGTCGGCCGCCGCGTCGCCGTTGGCGAGCGAACCGCCGATCGTGCCGCGGTTGCGGACCTGCTGGTCGGCGATCTGCCCGGCCGCCACCGCGATCAAGCCCATGTCGTCGCGAACCTGCAGGTCGGCGTGCCGCGTCAGCGCGCCGATCCGGAACGCGTCGTCGCCGGTGTCGACACCGCGCAGCTCGCCGATCCGGCCGATGTCGACGAGCAGCGAGGGCGCCGCGAAGCGCAGCTTCATGAGCGGCAGCAACGAATGCCCGCCGGCCAGCAGCTTGGCGTCGCCGCCGCCCTCCTGCAGCAGCGCGATCGCCTCGTCGACGGAGCCCGCGACCTTGTAGTCGAACTCGGCGGGGATCATGACCCACCTCCTTGCGGGATCGTCGGTCCGGAGCCCGCCGAGCCCTCGCCCTGCGGCGGCAGCGCGACGCCCTGCTCGCTGGCGGGCGGGCCGTCGCCGCGGCCGCGCGCCTGCTCGAGCGCCTGCCAGACGCGCATCGGCGTGAGCGGCATGTCGATGTACGAGATGCCCTCGTGGCGCAGCGCGTCGACGACGGCGTTGACGATCGCCGGCGTCGCCGCGATCGTTCCCGCCTCGCCGATGCCCTTGACGCCGAGCGAGTTCGAAGGCGACTTCGTCTCCGTGCGATCGAGCTCGAAGTTCGGGATCTCCTGCGCCGTCGGCAGCGCGTAGTCCATGAACGTGCCGGTGATGAGCTGCCCGCGCTCGTCGTAGACGACCTGCTCGTAGAGCGCCTGACCGATGCCGTGCGTGACGCCACCGTGCAGCTGCCCGTCGATGAGCATCGGGTTGACCGCCGGTCCGCAGTCGTCGACCGCGACCCAGCGCACGACCGCGACCTTGCCCGTCTCGGGGTCGACGTCGACGACGCACGCGTGCGTGCCGAACGGGAACACGAAGTTCGACGGGTCGTAGATGAGCGTCTGCTCGAGGCCGAGCTCCATGCCCTCGGGCATCTTCGTCGCGTCGATGTAGGCGCAGCCCGCCACCTCGGCGAGCGTCATGCCCTGATCGGGGTCGCCCTTCAGCGAGAATTTGCCGTCGCGCAGCTCGATGTCGGCCACGTCGGCCTCGAGGTTGTGGGCGACGATCTCGCGGCACTTCTGCGCGATCTTCTCGGCCGCCTGCGCCGCCGCGACGCCACCGATCGACAGCGAGCGCGAGCCGTACGTGCCGAGGCCCATCGGGCCCGTCGCGGTGTCGCCGTGGACGACCTCGACGAGCGACGGATCGACGCCGAAGCGGTCGCCCACGATCTGGGCGAAGCCCGTCTCGTGGCCCTGGCCGTGCGGCGACGCACCGGTGTAGACCGTCACCGAGCCGGTCGGGTGCACGCGCACGATCGCCGACTCGTAGAGGCCGATGCCGAGGCCAAAACCGCTGGGGCCGACCGCCCGCGAGGGCGCCAGGCCGCAGATCTCCGTGTACGTCGAGAAGCCGATCCCGCGCAGGATCCCCTGGCTTCGCAACTGTTCCTGCTCGGCACGGAACGCGTCCATGTCGACGATCTCCAGCGCGCGGTCCAGCGCGGTCTCGTAGGCGCCCGAGTCGTACGTGATGCCGTACGGCGTCTCGTAGGGGAACTCGTCTGCGGGGATGAAGTTCCTGCGCCGCAGCTCGATGCGGTCGATCCCCAACTCCTCGGCGAGCTGGTCGATCATGACCTCGAGCATGTGCGTCATCTCCGGTCGCCCGGCGCCGCGGATCGCGTCCGTGAAGAACTTGTTCGTCAGCACGCCGGTGATGTCCGTCTGGACGACCGGAATCTTGTAGCAGCCGGTCATCACGAACGCCCCGAGCTCGGGGATCATCGGCGTCAGCAGCCCGAAGTAGGCGCCGAGGTCCTGGATGATGCTCGCGTGGAAGGCGGTGATATCACCGTCGCTCGTGGCCCCCATGCGGACGTAGTCGACCTGGTCGCGGCCGTGGTGCGTGACCGCCATGTTCTCCGAGCGCGTCTCGATCCACTTGACCGGGACTCCGAGCCTGCGCGATGCCCACGCGACGAGCGTCTCCTCCGCGCAGACCTGCAGCTTGCCGCCGAAGCCGCCGCCGACCTCGGGCGCGATGACGCGCACCTTGTCCTCGCTGATGCCCATCTGCACGGCGTAGAAGAGGCGCAGCAGATGCGGGACCTGCGTCGAGGACCACACGGTCAGCTGGCCGGCGCGGTAGTCGGCGATCGCGCCGCGGCACTCGATCGCCGCGCCGGCGGTGCGATGGTTGACGATCCGCCGCTCGACGACGACGTCGGAGGCCGCCAGCGCCTGCTCGATGTCGCCACCGCCGCCCATCGACCACTCGTGGGCCTTGTTCGTGCCGAGCGACTCGTGGACGAGGATCTCGTCCTTGAGCGCCTCCTCGACATCCACGACGACCGGCAGCGACTCGTACTCGACGCGCACGTGCTGGGCGGCGTCGACGACGCCGTAGCGGTCGTCGCCGACGACCATCGCGACAGCGTCGCCGACGTGCGCGACGTGCCCGCGCGCCAGCGGCCAGCGCTCGGGCGTCTTGATCTCCACGCCGGGCGGCGCCCAGGCCATCGGCAGCGGGGCGAGCAGGTCACCGAGGTCGCCGCCGGTGTAGACGCCCTTGACCCCCGGCCGGCCGAGCGCCGAGGAGGTGTCGATCGCGGTGATGTTGGCGTGCGCCTCGGTCGAGCGGACGATCGCGGCGTAGAGCATCCCCGGCAGGACGATGTCGTCGATGTAGGTCGCGCGGCCGGTGATCAGTCGCGGGTCCTCCTTGCGGCGCAGCGACAGGCCGACGGACGGGCTGCCGGCCGGAATCTCGGTGATGCTCATGCTGTCACTCCCCGCTGTGCCTCGGCGGCGGCCTGGACGGCCTTGACGATGTTCTCGTAGCCCGTGCAGCGGCAGAGGTTGCCCTCCAGGCCCTTGCGGACCTCGGCTTCGCCGATCGGCCCGTCACCGCTGCGGCGGGCGAGCAGGTCGGCGGCCGCCATGATCATGCCGGGCGTGCAGTAGCCGCACTGCAGGCCGTGTTCGGCCCAGAAGCCCTCCTGCAGCGGGTGCAGCGTGCCGTCCTCGCCGGCCATCCCCTCGATCGTCGTGATCTCGGCGCCGTCGCACTGGACGGCGAGCACCGTGCAGCTCTTGACCGACTCGCCGTCCACGAGGCACGTACAGGCGCCGCAGTTGGAGGTGTCGCAGCCGACATGCGTGCCGGTCAGCTTGAGCTCGTCGCGCAGGTAGTGCACGAGTAGAAGGCGCGCCGGTACGTCGGACTCGCGCGCTTCCCCGTTGACGGTCACCTTCAGGGGCACCGTCGTCTCCATGCTCATCCTCCTTCTATCGCTTGGGGTCTATAGCCCCACGCCGACGATCATTGCATTCGGCCATGGGGGGCGTCGAAATCCAACGCGGGCCCGTCGGGGACTATTCGCGTCGGGTTGAGAGCTGGATGCGTCCCGTAGTAATGCGCCTTGATCTCGCCCAGATCCACCGTCGCGGCGACACCCGGCCACTGGTACAGCTCACGCGTGTAGCCCCACAGGTGCTCGTAGTCGACGATCCGCCGCAGGTTGCACTTGAACTGCGAGTAGTAGACGGCGTCGAAGCGCACGAGCGTCACGAACAGACGCCAATCGGACTCCGTGATGCGCTCCCCGGTCAGGTAGCGGCTGCCGGCCAGGCGCAGGTCCAGCGCCCCGAGCGTGACGAACAGCTCGACGAACGCGCGGTGGTAGGCCCGCTGGCGTCTCGCGAAACCGGCCTTGTAGACGCCGTCGTTGACCGTCTCGTAGATGCGCTCGTTGAGCGCGTCGATCTCGGCACGCAGATCGGCCGGGTACAGGTCGACGCGATCGTCCGCGAACGCGTCGAACTCGGCGTTGAGCATCCGCATGATGTCGGCGGACTCGTTGTTGACGATCCGGCCCTCCTGCTTGTCCCACAGGACCGGCAGGGTGGGACGGGCGTCCGAACCGGGCTCGTCGCGCGCATAGGCCTCGGCGAGGTACGCGAAGCCGTTGACGCCATCGTGGAATTGGCCGCCCGGGAACGCCCAGCCGCGCTCGTCTCGCAGCGGGTGCGCGAAGGAGATCGAGATCGCGCGCTCCAGGCGCTTGAGCTGGCGCACGATCAGCGCGCGCGACGCCCACGGGCAGGCCTTGGCCACGTAGAGGTGGTAGCGGCCATGCTCGGCCGGCACGTCGCCGGAGCCGTCTGCGCGCACCCAGCGGCGAAGCGTGCTGTGCTCGCGCACGAATGCGCCGTCGCTGTGCTGCTCGCGCTCGTTGATCGGCACGCCCGTTACCTACCCCGCGAGAGGTCGGGCACAACGGCGCCGGCTGCGGAGCGGCGCGTGGCGATCATGATCCCCGCCACGATGACCGCGACGCCGGCGAGCTGCAGCGGCGCGGGGTCCTCGCCGAGCAGCACGATCCCCAGTACGACGGAGCCGACAGGCTGCACGGTCAGCACGACCGACGTCAGCGCCGCCGGCAGGCGCGGCAGCGCCAACGCGATCAGCAGCCAGCCGAGCACCTGCGACGTCAGCGCGAGCGTCACGAGCCAGCCGTGCGCGGGCCAGCTCGGCGCGAAGTCGGCCTCCCCCAGCAACACGCCCGCGACGCCCGCCACGAGCGTGGCCATGAGCGTCGCGGCGAACAGTGGGCCGGCGGGCCGCCGCAGGTCGCGCCCCATCTCGCGCAGGACGAGGATGAACCCGGTGTAGGCGACCGCCGTCAGGACGCCGTACAGCGCTCCGCGCGCGGGATCGTCGCCGTAGGCACCCTCGCCGATGGCGCCGGAGATGAGCACGGCGCCGGCGAACACGAGCGGCACGGCGATCGCGACGCGCGCCGACGGCCGCTCGCCGAGCAGGGCCCACGCGGCGACGGCGACGAGCGGGACCTGGAGGTTGGCGAGCGTCGTCGCCAGGCCGGCGCCGATGTCGGCGATCGCGTGGTGCCAGAGGATGAGGTCGGCGGCGAAGAAGGCGCCGGCCCCGGCGCCGTAGCGCCAGTGGTGCGGCGCGGCCGGGCCGAAGCGACGGCGCTCGCGCAGCGCGAGCAGCCCGAGCACCGGCAGCGCGTAGGCGCAGCGGAACACCGCCGCCGTCGACGGGCTGACCGCCGCGAGGTCGACGAGGATCGCCGAGAACGCGATCGCGAGCGCGCCCGCCAGCGCCGCGAGCGCCGGCCGCCGCGCCAGCAGGCTAATGGCGTGACGCGTCGAGCGCCTGGTTGACGAGCGCATCGGCGGCGGCGTTCTGTGCCCGCGGAACCGAGCGGATCGACCAGCGATCGAACGCGCTCAGCAGCTGCTGCGCCTGGGCGTGCAGCGGCTTCATGTCGCGATGCTTGACCTTGTAGTCGCCGTTGACCTGCTTGGCGACGAGCTCGGAGTCGTTGACGACCTCGACCTCGGTGGCGCCCAGCTCGCCCGCCGCGCGCAGGCCCAGCAGCAGCCCGCGGTACTCGGCCACGTTGTTCGTCGCGACGCCGAGCGTCTCGGCCGCTTGGGCGACAACCTCGCCGTCCGGCGTCGAGATGACGGCGGCGGCGGCCGCCGGTCCGGGATTGCCGCGCGCGCCGCCGTCGACATGGACGACGACCCTCACAATGGCACGTTCACTCCGATTCGATGCGCGGAAACTCGCCGGCGACGCGTGCGCGGCGGCGGTCGCGAATCTGGCGCTGCTCGGCCGCCGCGGGATCGTCGTTGGGCCCGCGCCGCTCGGACTTGCGGCGGTCGACGATGACGGTGACGTTCTCGTCGTCGGCGTAGTACGCGGTGAGCCTGTCGAACAGCTCGGCTTCCAGTGCCTCCGGCACGACGCAGTAGATCATGTCCTCACCCTAGACAAGCCCGGGCTCAAGCGGCAAGGACGAGACGTCCGCGCTCGTCGGAGACCGCGTTGGCAAGTTGCTCGGCCGCGGTCAGCTCCGACAGCTCGGCGCCCTGGCCGCTGACGCGCACGCCGGCCGCCTCGTCGGCGAGGTCGACCTCGTAGCGATACCAGCACAGCTCCCAGCCGACGACGATCGTCACGAGCGCGCCCTCGGTCTCGGAGGGCAGCACGGCGACCATCGGCGTGCCGAGCGAGCGCGTGACGCCGGCGATCCGGCGCGGGTGCGCGCTCCTGTTGAAGACGTCCAGCGCGCGGGCCATCTTGAGGTCGGCGTTCGTCGGGACGGCGTGCACGGCGCGCGGCTCGCGCGAGGGCATCTGCGCCGCGACCGCTCCCGGCACGGACACCGCCGCCGCCGCCGCGCCGTCGGCCTGCGCCTCGACGGCGTCGCCCGCCGCTGCGCGCGCGCTCTCGGCGTCGGCCCGGCTGGCGCTCTTGATGCGGTCGACGTTGGAGGAGATGCGCCGGTAGGGGAGCTCGACCGCCGGCGGCGGCTCGCGGCGGTGCGGCTTCAGGCGTCCGAGCAGCGAGCGGCCCGCGCGCGGCCCGTTGCGCCCGCGGACGCCGAGCGCGTTGTCGGCGCCCTCACGGATCCAGCCCTCGTTGGCTGCGCGCGCGGTACACAGCTCACAGACCATCCGGCGCGAGCCGTTGGCGATGAACGCGTCGGAGTGCTCGCCGCGCAGCAGCGTGCGCCCGCAGACGTCGCAGGCGACCGCGGCGCGGCTCGTCGTGATCGACTTGCGCTCCATGCTCGCCCTCAGGGTACCGGCCGCGGGCTCCCACGCACGGGATCGTCAACGGCTGTCGGAGGGTCCGACGTGTCTGCCCAGCCACGTCACGAACGGGCGCGCGGCGTCGAGCTGCCCGCGAACGCGCGCGCGGCAACGGTCGTCGTGCAGCCACGGCTCGAGCGGGTGGCGGGCGTAGACCGTCAGGCTCCTCAGGCGCAAACGCTCGATGCGCGGGTGATCGACGCGATAGCCGCGCGGCGCGCGCTTGAGGACCGGGTCGACGAGCGTCATCCCGGCGGCGGCGGCCTGCATGACGGCGCGCTCGAAGGCGGCGGCGCGGCGGCCGTCGTCGATCGCCGTGCGGAAGCGCTCGAGCTGGTCGGTCGCCGGCTGGTGCAGCCCGGCACCGAGCAGCAGCCCGTCGAGCGACAGCTCGACGTAGAAGCCGCCCGCGCCGCCGTAGCCGATCGCGATCCCGAGCTGCTCCTTGATCGGCGGGCGGTGATGGAAGCGGGCGTCGTTGTAGGGCCGGAAGAACTTCGCCGTGCCGAGGTGCGAGAGGCTGCCGGCAAGCGCGCGGCCGGGCGCGACGAGGTGGTCGTCGTAGCGCGCGCGGTTGGCCTTGAACCAGTCGCGGTCGTTGTTGTCCTCGAGCTCGCGCAGGAACTCGAGCGCGGCGGGCGGCCACATCGCGGTCATCGTAGCTGCCCTCCTGAGCGTCGCTCACAGCCGTGCTGACGGCATCAGCGACGCGACGCTCGCCCCTACGCGCTGACCGCCTCGTCCGCGGTCGCCTCGGCGACGATCTTCTGCTGCAGGTGCTGGGGCACTTCCTCGTAGTGGTCGAAGTCCATCGTGTAGTCGCCCTGGCCGCCGGTCAGCGAGCGCAGGTCGGGCGCGTAGGTGAGCATCTCGGACATCGGTACCTCGGCCCTGACCTCGGTCAGGCCGCCGCCGACGCCCTCCATCCCCTGCGGCCGCCCGCGGCGCGAGTTGAGGTCGCCGATGACGTCGCCGACGGACTCCTCGGGGATCGACAGCGTCACGAGCATGATCGGTTCCAGCAGCGCCGGCGACGCGTTGCTCATCGCCTCCTTCATCGCGATCGAGCCCGCGAGCTTGAACGCCATCTCCGACGAGTCGACGGTGTGAAAGCTGCCGTCGAAGACGGTGACGGCGACGTCCTTGACCGGGCAGCCGGCGATCGGGCCGGTCTGCATCGCGTCCTTGACGCCCTTCTCGACGGCGGGGATGAACGACGTCGGGATCACGCCGCCCTTGATCTTGTTGATGAACGCAAAGCCCGCGCCCGGCTCGCGCGGCTCGATCTCGATGTGGCAGTCGCCGAACTGGCCGCGGCCGCCGGACTGCTTCTTGTGACGGCCGTGTGCCTTGGCGGGCTTGCGGATCGTCTCCATGTACGGCACGCGCGGCGGCTTCAGCGTCACCTCGGCGCCGAAGCGCTCCTTGAGGCGGTCGACGATCACCTCGACGTGCATCTGCGAGAGGCCGGCGATGATCTGATCGCCGGTCTGAGGGTCGCGATGCAGGTCGATCGTCGGGTCCTCCTCCTGCAGGCGCCGCAGCGACGTGAAGACCTTGTCCTCGTCGCCCTGGGCCTCCATCGCGAACGCCATCACCGGCGCGGGCAGCTCGATCTGCGGCATCGAGATCGGCTCGTCGCGCTCGGCGAGCCAGTCGCCGGCGCGCGTCTCCTTGAGCTTGGCGACGGCGCCGATGTCGCCGGGCCCGAACTCGTCGGCATGGCCGGAGTCCTTGCCACTGAAGACGAGCAGCTGGCCGACGCGCTCCTTGTTGTGGCTCGTCGTGTTCATGACGTGGCTGTCGTGGCGCATGACGCCCTGGTAGACGCGGAAGAGGTTGATGCGGCCGGCGAACGGATCGGCGCGGGTCTTGAACACGTACGCGTACAGGGGCGCAGTCTCGTCGGCCTCGAGCGTGATCTCTGGCAGCTGCAGCGAGCCGTGCTTCACCGGCGAGGGCAAATCCTCGACGATCGCGTCGAGCAGCCTGTTCGTGGCGAGGTTCTGCGTCGCCACGCCGCACGTGACCGGGAACAGCGAGCCATGGTTCGTCCCGTCCTTGAGGACGCCGACGATCTCGTCGTGGGCGATCTCCTCACCCTCCAGATAGCGCTCCATGAGCGAGTCGGAGACCTCGCAGATCTCGTCCATCATCTTCTCGCGGTACTCCTCCGCGAGGTCCTGCATGTCGGCGGGGATCTCGATCTCGGTGCAGTTCTCGCGGACCGGTGCGGCGAGGTTCGAGTAGCGGTAGGCCTTCATGTCGACGAGATCGACGACGCCGCAGATGTCGTGCTCGGATCCGATCGGGATCTCGGTCGCGACGACATGGGCGCCGAAGGCCTCCTTCAGCGAGTCGAGCGTGCGGAAGAAGTCGGCGCGCTCACGGTCGAGCATGTTCACGAAGATCATCCGCGCGAGATCGAGCTCCTGCGCGCGCGCCCACAGGCGCCGGGTCGTGACCTCGGCCCCCATCACGCCGTTGATGACGAAGACCGCCGACTCGCAGACGCGCATCGCTCCGAGCGCGTCGGCGACGAAGCTCGGCTCGCCCGGGGTGTCGATGAGGTTGATCTTGCGCCCGTCCCACTCGAAGGAGCTGAGCGCGAGCGAGATCGACATCGTGCGGGCCTGCTCGTCGGGCTCGGAGTCCGAGACGGTCGTGCCGTCCAGCACCGAGCCGAGTCGGTTCGTCGTTCCGGCCGCGAACAGGAGCGCCTCGTGCAGCGACGTCTTGCCGCTTCCGCGATGGCCGATCAGGGCTACGTTGCGGATGCGGTCAGCGGGCTTGTGCATGCGCGGCTCCTCTCCTCGGGGATCGCGCGATGCTAGCTCTGCTGCCGTGAACTATCTACTGCGACCGGCGGCGGACCGGGTCGTCCAAAGCGGTTGCCTCAGTCGTCGACGATGTTCTCGTCGGACATGCGGCCGCGCAGGCGCAGCACGGCCTTCGTGTGCAGCTGCGACACGCGCGATTCCGTCACGCCGAGGACCTCGCCGATCTCCCGCAGCGTCAGGTTCTCGTAGTAGTACAGCGCCACGACGAGCTTCTCGCGCTCGGGCAGGCGCGCGATCGCGTCGGCGATGCGATCCTTGAGGTCGGTCGCGTCGATGACGCGGGCCGGATCGGGCGCGCCCGGATCCTGCAGCGTGTCGAGCAGCGAGACCTGGTCGCCCGAGGCGTCGGACACCGTCCAGAGCTCGTCGAGGGCGGCAACCGTGGAGTTGGAGATCTGCAGCAGCGCGTCCTGGAACTCGGTCACGGTCATCTCGAGCTCGCGGGCCATCTCTTCGTCGGTCGGCGCGCGCTGGAGCTTGTGCTCGAGCTTGGAGTTGGCGCGCTCGATCGCACGGGCACGGGCACGGACGGAGCGCGGGACCCAGTCCAGCGAGCGCAGCTCGTCGATGATCGCGCCCTTGATGCGCGTGATCGCGTACGTCTCGAACTTGATCTCGCGCTCGAGCTCGAAGCGCTCGATCGCCGAGATCAGGCCGCCGAGGCCGTAGGAGATGAGGTCGGCCTCCTCGACGTGCGCGGGCAGGCCCGAGGCCATACGGCCGGACACGTACTTGACGAGCGGCGAGTAGGCGACGACGAGGCGCTCGCGCGCACGGTCGTCGCCGTCGCGCTTGTAGCGCCGCCACAGATCCTTCAGCTCGATTGATTTGACGTTGGTCTCCATACCCCTAGGCCCTGGGATGCGCCTGCGAGTACGCACGTTTCAGGCGGGCCGACTCTACCCGAGTGTAGATCTGCGTCGTCGAGACGGAGGCGTGGCCGAGCAGCTCCTGAATCGATCGCAGATCCGCGCCGCCCTCCAAGAGGTGCGTCGCGAACGAGTGACGCAGCGCGTGCGGGTGCACTCCGCCCTGCACCGACGCGTGCCGCGCCCAGACCCGCAGCCGCCTGCGGATGTCCGACGTCGACAGGCGCCGGCCGGACTTCGACACAAACAGCGCGGCCTCCCCCGGGTCCTGCAGCAGCGCCCCGCGAGCGCGCTCCAGGTAGCGCGCCAGCGCCCGCAGCGCGGGCTCGCCGGCGGGGACGAAGCGCGTCTTGGAGCCCTTGCCCTCGACGCGCAGCTGCTCGGCGTCGAAGTCCACGGAGGTGAGGTTCAGCGAGACGAGCTCCTCGGCGCGCAGCCCGGACGCGTAGGCGATCTCGAACAGCGCGCGGTCGCGCAGCTCCAGCGGCGTCGACGCCGGGATGCGGTCCAGCAGCCGGCCGATCTCGTCGGGCGCCAGCACGCGTGGCAGCTGCTGTGCGCGCTTGGGTGCCGACAGCAGGTTCGCCGGGTTGGCCTCGATCGCACCGTGCTCGCGCAACGTCTCGTAGAACGCGCGCAGCGCGGCGAGCTTGCGGGCGACCGTCGCGGGGGCCGACGTTCGCTCCGACAGCGCGGCCGCGTAGTGGCGCAGGAGGCGGTGCGTGACGGCGGGCGGCTCGACCTTCTGCCAGCTCGCCCAGACGGCGAACTGGCGCAGATCCGCGGCGTAGGCGCTGCGCGTCTTCTCGGCGGCGCCGCGGCGGCGCAGATCCTCGTCGAAGCGCGCGATCGCCGCGCGCCAGTCCGCGCTAGCCTCGAGCTCGATGGGCGTCTTCTTCATCGACACGGCTCAGGGCACCGTCGCCACCCAGCACCAGCTCGTCGACGCCGGCGTCGCTCCGGCCACCGGCATCCCGCCGCGGCCGTGGCTGCGTGTGCAGGGCACGGGCGACGCCTCGACGATGTGGTACGCCGTGATGCGCAAGTCGGAGCGGGGTGTCTTCATCGGCACGCTGGTCCTTCGACACTCGCCGCACCATGCCCTGCTCCTGCAGTCCGGCTGGGAGGAGATCCCGCCCGCGGGCATCGGGCTTTAGGCCGCCTCGTGATTGAGCGGCCGCTGCCGTCAGTGGATGTAGATCGGCGTGCCGACCGGAACTTCGTCGTAGAGCTTCTCGACGTCCTCGATGAGCATGCGGATGCAGCCGTGCGAGGCGTTGGTCCCGATCGAGCCGCGTGCGTCGGTGCCGTGGACGCCGACGCCGTCGTAGACGCCCAGCCAGCGCGCCTTGAGCGGGTTCTGCGGCGTGCCTCCGGGGATGACCTGGCCGGCCAGCGACCCCGCCCAGGGCGAGTTGGGCACCGTCCATGCGGGGTTGATCGCCTTGTTCTGGATCTTGTACAGGCCGGCCGGCGTCTCCAGGCCCGCCTGCCCGACGGCGATCGGGTAGACCTTCACCTTCTTGAGCTTCTTGAAGAGGCTGATACGGAAGTTGCCGCGATCGACCGCCAGCACGACCGGGTACTCGGCGGCGAGCTTCTTGCCGGAGACCTTCGGCTTGACCGTCGTGACGCGAACATCGAGGGTGCGGTCGCTGACCGCCGTGGCGAGCGCTGTCTGGACATCGCTGCGGAGCTTGCGGGCGTCGATCGAGCGGCCGCTCCGGGCGCGCCGGATCGAGACGGCCTGCGGCTTGAAGTCGACCTTCGCGTCGACGGCCTTGCGGCTGACGGCGACCCGCACGCGGTCGACGATGCGCTGCACGGCGGGCCGTGAGAACTGCACGCCGGTAGCCACGGTGGCGCCGACCGGCCGGCCGCTGATCGACCGCCACGTCCGCGCGAGAATCGAGCCGGCGCGGCCTCGCCGCACGGCCTCGTCGAGCAGCGCGTCGACGTCGATCTGGATCTTCGCCTCGCGCGCGCTCAACGCAAACGTCTCGTTGGACGCGCTGATCACGAGCGGCGTCTGCAGCGGCGTGACGAGACGCTCCTGCAGGCGGGCGCGGGCGTCGGCGCGCGACAGCCCGCCGACGTCGACGGGGCCGACCTTGACACCGTTGGCGATGACGTCGCTGCGGCTTGCGTCCCACACGAACAGGCCCGCGATGGCGAGGACGACGACCGCAGCGACGGCGACGAGCGTGATCAACTTGGGGGGCATGACCATCCTTGAAGCTTCGTGACTGCGTTCTGGCGCGGATCACTGTACGCGACGGGGCTGCGGCGATGTGACGGTTGCGGTCGCCGGCGGGTCGCGCGGGAACGTCGTGCGTGACACACCCGGTTCGCCCGCGCCGCCCGGAGTTTCTCGGACAACGGTTACGTGCGGCCCACGCGCTGGTGGATTCCGCGGCCGCCGTCCGTCGTGGCCTCGACGATCGCGATCCTGATCACGGTCGCACGCTCGTGCCGCGGCGTAACAGTGGATCCACGTTCGCCGCCAGGCCGCGCCAGTCCTCCGCGCAGATCACATCCTCTTCCTCACACAGGTCGCGGTTCCAGGGGTGTGAGATCGTGGCGACGCGGATCCCGTGTTCGATCGCCCTGGCGAGGTTGACCGGGCTGTCGTCGATCAGCAGCTCGATGCCGAGCTCCACGCAGCGCGCGACCTTGTCCTCACAGCAATGCAGTTCGTGGTAGGGCACGCCGATCTGCGCCAGCCACTCGGCGGTCGCCCCCAGCGCCGCGCGGTCACGGTGGCTGGCGATGTGGATCTCATGACCGGCGTCGTGCCAACGGGTGACGACGACCGCCGCGTCGGGATACGGCTCACCCGCGAGGATCGCCTGCGGGCAGTGCGTCTCCTCGATGCAGAGCCGCAACTGGTCGGGCCGCAGGCGTGTGATGCCCCAGTCCAGCTGCTCCTCGTAGGGCAGGTCGACGCCGAAGCGGCGCAACGCGGCATCGGACAGACGGTCCCAGTAGTGATGGAGGGTCGAGTCGATGTCGATCGCGATGCGCATACTTCGACGGCCGTGGCCGACGCGTCCCCCAGCGTAGAACGTCCGCACCCCGATGCCTACGGACCGTCCGGGCGCTCGGCCTGGCTGGACATCGACTGGCGCGCGCACCAGCGCTTCGTGCGGGTGCAGGACGACCTCGTCAACGTCGTCGAGCTGGGCAGCGGCCCGCCGCTGCTGTTCGTCCACGGGCTCGGCGGGTGCTGGCAGAACTGGCTGGAAAACCTGCCCGATCTGGCTCGCGACCATCGCGTCATCGCCGTCGACTTGCCGGGCTTCGGGGCGTCGGCGATGCCCGCGGGCGAAATCTCGGTGACCGGCTACGCGCGCACGCTGGAGTTGCTCTGCGACGTGCTGTCGGTCGACGCCGCGGCCGTCGTCGGCAACTCGATGGGCGGGTTCGTCGCGGCCGAGCTGGCGATCGCCTCGCCGCCGCGCGTCGAACGGCTCGTGCTCGTGTCGGCCGCCGGGCTGCAGATCGCCGAGCTGCACCTGCAGCGCCCGCTGGCGGCGCTGGCACGCACCCGCGTCGACCGCGTCGTGGCGATCTACGGCGGCTGGGTGGCGGCCCACGCGCAGACCGTCGCGCGCCGCACGCGCCTGCGGCGCCTGATGTTCGCCGGCGTCGCCCGGCACCCCGAGCTCGTGCCGTGGCCGATCGTCGCCGAGCAGGCGCAGGGCTTCGGCCGGCCGGGCTTCATGCCCGCGCTGCGGGCGATGGTCGGCTACCCGCTGCGCGATCGCCTGGCACAGATCGTCTGCCCCACGCTCGTCGTTTGGGGCGCCGACGACCGGCTCGTGCCGTTACGCGACGCCGCATCGTTCCAGCGGCTGATCGCCGATGCCCGCAAGATCGTCTACCCCGACACCGGGCATCTGCCGATGCTCGAGCGCCCGGCGCGGTTCAACGCCGACCTGCGGGTGTTTCTGACGCAGGCGCCGGGGTGACGTCGCGCGCGGGCGGCGTTCTGCCTTGCGGTGAAGCTCACTCCAGCACGGCGATGGGCGGTTCTGGTGCAACTTCGCGATGCGCGGCCGGGTCTGACGGTCGGCGCAGCGCCCGCGTTGAAGGCGTGCCGGTCACCGCGAGATCACGGCCGACTTCACCGACGTCGGCGTCACCATCACCACGTGACAGGCGCGGGGCGAACCTCGCCGGGCGAGCTCGCGGCAACGCGGCCCGGCGCCGCGCCGATCGCGCTCAGGTGACGGCGCCCTCCGAGGCGCTCGACACGAGCTTGGCGTACTTGCCCAGCACGCCGCCGAGATCGGCATTGTCGTCGCCCTCGTAGGCGGCGACGCGCTGCGCGATCGTGGCGTCGTCGAGCGCGACGTCGAGGCGCCGCGCGTCGACGTCGATCGTGATCGTGTCGCCGTCGTGGACGGCCGCGATCGGGCCGCCGCGCACCGCCTCGGGCGCCACGTGGCCGGCCATGAAGCCGTGGGTGGCGCCGCTGAAGCGCCCGTCGGTCAGCAGCGCGACGTGCTCGCCGAGGCCGATGCCGTTGAGCGCCGCGGTGACGCCGAGCATCTCGCGCATGCCGGGCCCGCCGGCCGGGCCCTCGTTGCGGATCACGAGCACCTCGCCGCGCTTGATCGTCGCGTCGACGACGGCGGCCATCGCGTCCT
Organism: uncultured Solirubrobacteraceae bacterium; assembly: GCA_963756465.1. Lineage (GTDB taxonomy): Bacteria > Actinomycetota > Thermoleophilia > Solirubrobacterales > Solirubrobacteraceae > CADCVQ01. Next base: position 1,144,131 of record CAVWNK010000003.1, on the reverse strand, counting down.
CCTCGTTCTCGAAAACGCGCGCCGGGCCCTCGTGACGGCGGCGCTCGTGCCCGGACAGCTTCACGACGCAGCCCTCCGGCGCGAGGTTGCCGCGCAGGATCGCCAGGCCGCCGGTGGTCTTGATCGGGTCGTGCAGCGGCCGCACGACGCGCTGGCCCTCGGTCTCCTGCGCCTCGCGCGCATGGTCGCCGACGCTGCGGCCGGTGACCGTGATCGCATCGCCGTGCAGAAGTCCCGCTTCGAGCAGCCGCCTGGCGACGAGCGGCACGCCGCCGGCGGCGTAGAGGTCGGTCGCGACGTAGCGGCCGCCCGGCTTGAGATCGCACAGCAGCGGTGTGCGCTCGGAGATACGGTCGAAGTCGTCGATGTCGAGCGCGACGCCGGCCTCGCGCGCGACGGCGAGCAGGTGCAGCACGCCGTTCGTCGAGCCGCCGGACGTCGCGATCGCCGCGATCGCGTTCTCGAGCGAGTCCCTCGTGATGATCTCGCGCGGGCGCAGGCCGCGGTCGAGCACGTCCATGATGAGCTTGCCGGCCTGGACCGCGACCTCGGCCTTGCTCTTGTGCTCGGCCGGCACCATCGCCGAGCCCATCGGGCTGATGCCGAGCACCTCGAAGGCCATCGCCATCGTGTTCGCCGTGAACTGGCCACCGCAGGCGCCGGCGCCTGGGCTCGCGACGAGCTCGAGCTCGGCGAGGTCCTCGTCGGAGATCGTTCCGGCGGCGTGGGCGCCGACGGCCTCGAAGACGTCCTGGATCGTGACGTCCTTGCCACGGAAGCTGCCGGGCGCGATCGAGCCGCCGTAGAGCATCACCCCGGGCAGGTTCAGGCGCGCGAGCGCCATCACGGTGCCGGGGATCGTCTTGTCGCAGGCGCTGAGCGCGACGATCCCGTCGAAGAGGTGGCCACGGGCGACGAGCTCGATCGAGTCGGCGATCACCTCGCGCGAGACGAGGCTCGTCTTCATCCCGCTCGTGCCCATCGTGATGCCGTCGGAGATCGCGATCGTGTTGAACTCCATCGGCGTGCCGCCGGCCAGCCGGATGCCTTCCTTGACCTTCGCGGCCAGCGCACGCAGGTGGAAGTTGCAGGGCATCGTCTCGATCCAGGTCGAGGCGACGCCGATGATCGGCTTGCTCAGCGCCTCGGCGTCGAAGCCGATGCCGTGCAGGTAGGCGCGCGCAGGCGCACGCGATGGCCCCTCGGTGAGGGCGCGCGAGTTGTGCTTCGGATCGAGGTTTCCGTTCGCGCTCAAGGGGCGTGAACACTACCCGCGCCGCGCCGCTGATCGCGGAGCCGGGCCTGCTCCCACTGACCCAGCCGCCAGAGGTCGCGCTTGACCTGCTTGGGGTCGACCTGCCGGCCTGGCAGGTGCAGGTTCGCCTCGGCGATGATGCGCCGCTCGTCACCGGTCAGCGCCATCCACTTGGCGAGCACGTCGTCGGAGTCGGGCAGGCGCGCGGACCCGTAGGGCCGCGTCTCGTCGGGGAACGTCACGCAGTATTCGCTCAGCAGGCGGCGGGTCTGCGGCATGTAGGCGACGATCGGCTTGTGCGGGTAGATGAGGTACGCGTACGCGGCGCCGTGGCCGTCGCGATCGCTCACCGGGCCCTCGCTGAGGCCGCCCCAGACCCGGATGAAGCCCAGGTCGCTGTACATCGCCCACTCCTCGTCGTTGACGCAGGAGCGCAGCAGCGTGCGCGCGCGGTGCTCGGCGCGGCGCTCGCGGCCAGGGTCGTAGCCCTCGACCTCGATGCGGGCACGGCGCGCGCGCCAGCACGCGAACTTCTCGCTCGCGACCGGCCAGCCGACCTCCCACAGCAGGACGAGGACGACGATCACGCTGGCGCTGATGGCAAGCAGCATCGGCTCGTCCTAGCGGCCGCCCGCCGCACGCGGGAAGAAGATCACGCGGTCGGCATCCTGCGGGACGTCCTCGAAGCTCGTGACCATGCGCGCCTGCCGGCGACCACCCGAATCCGCCTGCGGAACGGCGGCCCACATGCCGGCGTCGAGCTGCTCGCGAAACGCCGCGACGAGCTCGTCGTGCTCCTCCGCGACCTCGACATCGCCTTCCGCGATGAGGACCTCTCCATGACCGGGCTTCATCCGAAGGAACCGCACAGGCGGCGATTATGGCAAAGCGGCGGTCTCTCAAGGAACACTTCGGCGGGCGGCGCTCAGTCCCGATCCGCAAGCCCGAACACGTCGACCGGCCCGGCGCCCGCCCCGAGGTCGCGCAATCCGTTGGCGACCGCGGCCGCCGCGACCGCACGCGCGCAACGCGCCGCCGCCAGCGGCGTGTCCCCCAGCGCCAGGCGCGCCGCGAGCGTCGAGGAGTGCGTACAGCCCGAGCCGTGCGCCGCGCCGTCGCGATGGCGCTCGCCGGGAAGCTCGGTGAGCGTGTCGCCGTCGAAGAAGAGGTCCGTCGCGCTGTCGCGGTGCCCACCGGTGACGACGACGTTGCGGGGGCCGAGTGCATGCAGCGCGCGGACGAGATCGATGCCGTCGGCCTCGTCGTCATCGGCGAGCACCCGCGCCTCGGCGAGGTTCGGCGTGATGACCGTCGCGCGCGCGACGATCAGCGCGCGCAGCGCATCGACAGCGTCGACCTCCAGCAGGCGTGCGCCGGACTCGGCGATCATCACGGGGTCGTGGACGATCGGCGTCCCGGCCGGCAGCTCCTCGAGCGCCCGCGCCACAACCTCGATCGTGCGCACGTCGCCGAGCATGCCGATCTTGATCGCGTCGATGCCGAGGTCGTCGGCCACCGCCCGAATCTGGCCGGCGATGATCTCCGGGTCGATCGGTTGGACGGCGGTGACGGCGACGGTGTTCTGGACGGTGATCGCGGTGATCGCGGTCGCTCCGTGCACGCCGGCGCGGGCGAAGGCCTTCAGATCGGCCTGGATTCCCGCGCCACCGCCGGAGTCCGATCCGGCGATCGAGAGCGCGACGGGGACGCGGCGGGCTGGCATGCGGCGAGCATAGGCGCCCGGCCCGCGCCAGCGTCTCAGCGCCCTCACGGAACGCGAACATAGTGCCCTCCCGGTCCGCGCCGGACGAGTCCCAGCCCCTCCAACTCGAACAGCCCGGCGATCGCCTGTTGCGCGTCGTCGGGCGTGGCCGCGAGCGCCGACACGGTGTCGCGGCCGTCCTCGACGCGTCGCAGCAGCGTGCGCAGGTCCGGCGCGAGCTCCGCCGGGCGGCGCCCCGTCAGCGCGGTCGCGACGCCGATGCCGAGCACCTCGTCGAGCGCGTCCTGCGCGTCGCGGATGACGAGGGCGCCGTCGCGCAGCAGCGCGTTCGTCCCGGCGCAGCGCGCGGCCGTGACCGGTCCCGGCACAGCGCCGACCGTGCGCCCCAGCTGCTGGGCGAGATCGGCCGTGATCAGCGACCCCGAGCGTTCGGTCGCCTCGACGACGATCGTCATCGCGGCCAGCCCCGCGATCGTGCGGTTGCGGGCCGGGAAGCACCATCGCAACGGCCTGAAGCCCGGCGGCATCTCCGACACCGCGGCCTGCGTCCGGACGAGCTCGCGGTGCAGGCCGCGCTTGCTCGCGGGATAGGCGACGTCGGCCCCGCCCGCCAGCACGGTGATCGTCGGCCCGCCGGCCTCGAGCGCACCGGCATGCGCGGCGGCGTCGATGCCGAGGGCCATCCCGCTGATGACGCTGACGCCGGCCGCCGCCAACCCCCGGCCGAGGCTGCGCGCGACCTCGATCCCGTCGGCCCCCGCGCGGCGCGCGCCGACGATCGCCACCGCGGGCACGTCGCGGTCGGCGAGGACGGCGACGCGCTCGACGTCGCCGGCGACGTGCAGCACGGCCGGTGCGTCGGCGGCGTCGAGCATCCGCCCCGGGTAGCGCGGGTCGTGGCGGCAGAGCGCGTGCATCGAAGCGCCGGCGAGCCGTTCGCGGGCGCCGCCGGCGTCGAAGCTCTCATGGGCCTGTCGGATCGCGGCGCGCCGGTCGCCGGCGAGCGCCTCGACGAGCCGCTCGTCGGACAGCGACAGCATCTCGCCCAGCCTGCGGCGGTCGCGCCGGCCGCGCTCGACATGCGGGGCGAGCAGCGCGATCAGCGCCGTACGCCGCAGGCAGGCGTCGCAGGCGCTCATGCGGCGGCCGCCTCGCCGCTGAGAACGTTCTCGTCGCGGAAGTGCAGCGCGGTGCACACGTGCCCGGCGCCCACGCGGGCGCTGCCTTCCAGATCGGCGATCGTCCTCGCCACGCGCAGGATTCGTGCGTGCCCGCGCGGGCTCAGATCGCCCCGGGCGTAGGCCCCGCGCAGGGCCGTCTCCGCGCCCGCATCGGCACGGACGAGGCGCCGCAGGAGCCGCGGCGTGAGCTCGGCGTTCGTGCGCAGCCCGCTGCCCGCCAGCCGCAGCGCCTGGCGCTCGCGGGCCTCGAGCACCGCCGCGAGCACCGCATCCGAGGACGCTCCGCGATCCCCGTCGAGGGCCTCGGGCTTGGGCCGGGGCATGTGGACGAGCAGGTCCATGCGGTCCAGCAGCGGGCCGCTGAGCTTGCGGCGATGGCGTGCGATGTCGGCCTCGCTGCAGCGGCAGCGCGGCTCGCCCGCGTGACCGCAGGGACAGGGGTTCGTCGACGCGACGAGCTGAAACCGCGTCGGGAACGTGACGGTCCGCTGGCCGCGGACGATCGCGACGACGCCGTCCTCCAGCGGTTGGCGCAGCGATTCGAGCGCCGGCCGGCTGAACTCCGAGAGCTCGTCGAGGAACAGGATCCCGTGATGGGCCATGCTCGCCTCGCCCGGCATCGGGACGGCGCCGCCGCCGACGAGCCCCGACGGCGAGATCGAGTGGTGCGGGGCGCGGAACGGCCGCTGCTCGACGAGCCCGTCGCCGACGTGCCCGCCCGTGATGCTGTGGATGCGCGTGACGGCGATCGCCTCGTCGCGCGTCAGCGGTGGCAGGACGGAGATCGCCCGCCGCGCGAGCATCGTCTTGCCGGTTCCCGGCGGGCCCGACAGCAGAAGGTTGTGTGCGCCCGCGGCGGCGATCGTGAGCGCGCGGATCGCGCCGCTGTGGCCGCGCACGTCGGCCAGGTCCGGCCCTGCGGCTCGCCGCGCGGCGCGCTGCGCGGGTGGTGGGAGCTGCGGCGGCGGCGCGCCGCGCAGGATCGCCGCGACCGCGGGCAGGCTTGCGACGCCGGCGACCTCGAGGCCGTCGACGAGCGCCGCCTCGCGGGCGCAGTCGCGCGGGACGATGAGCCCCGCGATACCGGCGCTGCGCGCTCCCTCCGCGACGGTCAGCACACCACGGCAGTGACGCAGCTCCCCGCCGAGCCCGAGCTCGCCGAAGACCGCCCAGTGCTCGAGGCCGCGCGCCGGCAGCTGCTCGGAGGCGACGAGCACGCCGCAGGCGGTCGCCAAGTCGAAGCCCGGACCCACCTTGCGCAGATGCGCGGGCGCGAGGTTCACCGTGATCCGCCGCTGCGGAAACTGAAAGCCGGCGTTGATGAGCGCGGTCTGGACGCGCTCGCGCGATTCGCGCACGGCCGCGTCGCCGCGGCCGACGATCGTGAAGGCGGGCAGGCCGCGGCGCAGGTCCACCTCGACCGTGATCCGGCGCGAGCAGAGCCCGTCGAGGGCGAAGGTCGTCACGTTGGCGAGCATCGGCGCAACCGTAGGCGCGATCGTGTGACGTGACAGCACCTCCTCGTGACAATTCTGCGCAGAAGCCGACATGGAATGGGCACAGAGCGGGGCAAGGAATTCCTCGAGACCGGGCGACCACCGCTGCCGCGATCGCGGCGGCGCGGCCGCGTGGAAGACGGCACGATGTCTGCGCGAATTTGTTGCAGTCGCGTGCTGAAATGCAACGCGCCGATGCCTAGCGTGGCGGCCGATGGTCATCGACCTGCGTCACCACCTCGGCCGCGACGGCGAGCGCCTCGCTCGCGAGCACCTCGAGCGCCTCGGCTACGACATCGTCGCGGCGAACTACCGCACGCGCTTCGGCGAGCTCGACCTGATCGCCTGCGACGAGCGCCGGCTCGTGTTCGTCGAGGTCAAGACGCGCCGCGCGGGCGGCCTGGAGTCGTCGCTGCAGGCCGTCTCGCCGGAGAAGTGTCGGCGCGTGCGCCGGATGGCCGCCGCCTGGCTCGTCGAGGCGCCCGACCGCCCGCGCTCGCGCGAGCTGCGCTTCGACGTCGTCGCCATCACCGTCGATCGCCGGGGCCGGCTCGTGCGGCTGGACCACCTCGAGGCGGCGTTCTGAATGGCTCGCGCGCGGGCGCTACAGCGCGAGCTGCTGGTACGCGGTCGACTGAAAGCTCAGCCGGTGAAGCGGCGATACGCCGAGGCGCTGGATCGCGTCGCGGTGCTCGGGCGTCGAGTAGCCGACGTGGGCCGCGAACTCCCAGCCCGGGTGCAGCTCGTCGGCGCGGCGCATGTAGCGGTCGCGGGTGACCTTCGCGACGATCGAGGCGGCGGCGATCGCGGCGGAGGTGGCGTCGCCCTCGACGATCGCACGCTGCTCGTGGCCGACGTCGCCGACGGCAAAGCCGTCGGACAGGCAGATGCAACCGGGCCGGGCGACGCCGATCAGGGCGTCGCGCAGGGCGGCGAGGTTCGTCTTGTGCAGGCCGCGGGCGTCGATCGTGCGTGCACAGCGCGAGACGACGCAGACCTTGACGGCCGTGCGCATGACGATCGGAAACAGCTCCTCGCGCACCTCGTGCGTGTGCTGCTTGGAGTCGTTGAGGCGGCTCAGCGCGCGCAGCTCGCGCGTCGTCAGCGACGGGATGTCGAAGAGCACGCCGGCGGCGACGAGCGGGCCCGCCAGGCAGCCGCGCCCGGCCTCGTCGGCGCCGGCGACCCAGCGGTACCCGAGGCCGCGGTCGAACGCGAACAGCCGGCGGCCGCTCGTGCGCTTGCGGGCGGCCTTGCGGCGGCGCGCGCGGTTGTCGGAGACCGCCGGCGCCGCGACCGGCCCGGGAGCGGAGGAGAACGGGGCCGACGATGGAGCCGGTGGGCGCTGGGCCGCAGCAGCGGCTGTCGTCGGAGGCTCCACGGTGTCGCCCATCATGAACCAGCGGTCGGGCGGAATCGTGTTCGGCCGCGGGAGCTCGCAGCCGGCGCCGCCGCCGGACGGCGTCGTGAGCGGGTCGATCGTCGATCCGCGCGGGTCGCGGCTACAACAGGCCGATCCGCTTCGGCGGCCAGTACGTGGCGAATGCGTTGCCGATGATCCATTCGCGCGGCACGGGACCCCAGAAGCGGCTGTCGTCCGACGAGCCGCGGTTGTCGCCCATCATGAAGTACTGGTCCTTCGGGATCGTGATGGCGGTCGTGAGGTTGCACTCGGGGCCGGCGCCGCAGGGGGCGATGAAGGGCTCGTCCTGGCGCTTACCGTTACGGATCACGTGACCGTCGTCGATCGCGATCGTGTCGCCGGGGCCGGCGACGATGCGCTTGATGAAGTTCACCTCGGCCTTCTCGGAGGTCGACTTGGGGCAGGGCTGCCTGGGCTCCTGGCGCACGGCGCACTGCTCGTCGCGCTCGGCCCCGCTGGGCGGATGGAAGACCGTCACGTCGCCGACGGCGGGATCGCCGAAGTTGTTGCCGATGCGGTTGACGAGCACGCGCTGGCCGACCGAGAGCGTCGGGACCATCGACGGCGAGGGGATGCGGTACGGCTTGACGAGAAACGCCTGGATGCCGAGCGCGAGGCCGAGCGCCACGGCGACGATCAGGACGAGCTCGACGAAGGAATTGCCCTTGGAAGGCTTCGCTTGCCTGGAGGGTCCTTCTTCCTCGGAAGGCGCCGCCTCCATCGAAGGCTCTTCGGTTTTCACGTCTGCTCGCCGGAGGGGGCCTCAGCGGCCTCGCCTTCGGCAGCGGTCCCGTTCGTCGGGGCCCCTTCGGTGTCTGCCTGTGCTTCGGCCGCGACCGCCTCGGCGACGGCCTCGTCGGCGGCGACGCCCTCTGCGTCGACGGCCTCGGGCTCGGCTGCCGCCTGCGCCTCGAGCTGCGCGGCGGGGTCGTACAGCAGGCCCGCCTCGACGCGCTCCTCCGGACCGGTGTAGCGACGCTCGCGCACGCGGGCGCGCTTGCCGACGCGGTCGCGCAGGTAGTACAGCTTCGCGCGCCGTACGTCACCGCGGGCGGCGACGTCGATCTTCTCGATCTTCGGTGAGTGGACGGGGAACGTCCGCTCGACGCCGACGCCGAAGGACTGCTTGCGCACGGTGAAGGTCTCGCGAGCGCCGTGACCCTGGCGCTTGATGACGACACCCTCGAACACCTGGGTGCGCTTGCGCGTGCCCTCGATGACCTGGAAGTGCACACGCAGGCGGTCGCCCGCCTGGAAGCTTGGGACACGACGCAGCTGAGCGCGCTCGAGACTCTGGATGACTGAGGACATGGCGAAGAAAGGGCGCGGTCGTAGACGGGCTGGCCGCGCCGACGCCGCATGATAGCGACGCTCGGACGACACCGGCTCCGCGCTGCGGGGTCGCTGCTCAGTCGCCCTGCCGCGCTCCGCGCTCGCGCGAGCGCTCCAGCCGCCAGGAGCGGATCTGCTCGTGATGTCCGGACAGCAGGACGTCGGGCACCCTCCAGCCGCGGTACTCCGCCGGCCGGGTGTAGTGCGGGTACTCCGGATGCCCCTCGAGCGCGGTCGAGTAGGACTCCTCCAGCGCCGAATCGCTGTGGCCCAGCGCGCCCGGCTGCTTGCGCAGGACGGCGTCGCAGACGACCATCGCGGCGAGCTCGCCGCCCGCGATCACGTACTCGCCGATCGAGAGCGTGTCGCTGGCGAAGTGCTCGACGATGCGCTCGTCGAAGCCCTCGTAGCGGCCGCACAGCAGCGTCACGTCGGGCTCCGCGGCGAGCTCGTCGACATAGCGGTCGTCGAGCCGGCGGCCGCCCGGCGCGAGCGCGATCACGCGCCGCTGGGTGCGCAGGTCGGCCGGGTCGGTGCCGTAGAACGCCCGCAGCGCCGCGTCCATGACGTCGACGCGCAGGACCATCCCGGCGCCGCCGCCGAACGGCGTGTCGTCGACCTGACCGCCGCTCAGCGGCGTGTGCGCGCGCAGGTCCAGCGCGCGCAGCTCGTGCCCGGCGGCGAGCGCGTTGGCGACATGGCGCTGGCCCCGGAACCAGTCAAACCAGTCGGGAAACAGCGTGACGACGTCGAGCCGCACGTCACGCCTCGAGCCCGAGGAAGGCGTGGTCGACGACGATCCGCCGCGCGACGACGTCGACGCTGAGCACCGCGTCGGCGACCATCGGCACGAGCAGGTCGCCGACCTCGAGCGCCTCGCACGATGGCAGCGGGCGCATCCGCTCGACGACCCCGAGCTGACGTCCGTCGGCCGTCAGGACCGCGCAGCCCTCGAGGTCCTCGGCCCAGTACTCGCCCGCGGGCAGCGCGGGCGCGTCGGCGCGCTCGACCATCAGGTCCGCGCCGCGCAGCGCCTCGATGCCGGCGCGGTCGTCGACGCCCAGCAGGCGCAGGATCGGCCGGTCCTCGGTCCCCGCGCGGCGGACGATCTCGAACACGTCGGCGCCGATCCGCAACGCGCCGCCGTGCTTGAGCAGCACCCCGCGCGGCCGCGTGACGTGAAAGGACCCGTCGAGCCCGTGCGGGCGTCCGACCCGGCCGGCGTTCAGCAGCGACATGCCAGGCCCCCTGCGGGCTCAGTCGACGATGTCGACGAAAACGCGGCAGCCTTCCTTCACGGCGGCGGCCTTCAGCACGGTGCGCAGCGCGTTGGCGGTACGGCCGCCGCGCCCGATCACCTTGCCGTAGTCGTCCTCGCCGACCGACAGCTCCAGCACGACGCTGCCGTCGTCCTCGTCGAACTTCTCGACGCGAACCGCGTCGGGGTCATCGACGAGGGCCCGGGCGAGGTATTCCAGTAGCTCTTGCACGACGGACCGCGCGGCCCTGGGATCGAGCTACGCGATGCCCTGGATGTGCAACAGCTTGCGCACCTGGTCGGACGGCTGCGCGCCGCGCTCGAGCCAGTGGCGCGCACGATCCTCGTCGACGCGAATCGTCGAGGGGTCCGTCTGCGCGTTGTAGTGGCCGATCGTCTCGATGACGCGACCATCGCGCGGCGACCTGGAGTCGGCGACGACGATGCGCCAGATCGGATCCTTGCGTCCACCGACGCGGGTGAGTCTCATTCGGACGGCCATAACGTGCGATTAGCCTAGCGAGCCTGCCGCATGAGCGCCTGAAGGTCGGGCATCTTGCCCTTGCCGAGCTGCTTCATGAGCTTCTGCATCTGGCCGAACTGCTTGACGAGCTGGTTGACGTGCTGGACCGACGTGCCCGATCCGCGCGCGATCCGCAGCCGCCGCGAGCCCTTGATCAGATCCGGACGGCGGCGCTCGAGCGGGGTCATCGACAGGATGATCGCCTCGATCCGGTCGAGCTCGCGCTCGTCGACCTTGACGTTCTTCATCGCCGCGCCCTGGAAGCCCGGGATCATCCCCAGCAGCGACTGCAGCGGCCCCATCTTGCGCATCATCTTCAGCTGCGAGAGGAAGTCCTCGAACGTGAACTCGTTGCGGCGCAGCTTGCGCTCGAGCTCCTTCGCCTCGTCCTCGTCGATCTGCGCCTCGGCCTTCTCGATGAACGACAGCACGTCGCCCATGCCGAGGATCCGCTGCGCCATGCGGTCGGGGTGGAAGCGCTCGAACTGGTCCAGGTGCTCGCCCGTCGAGGCGAACATGATCGGCTTGCCGGTGACGGCCTTGACCGACAGCGCCGCGCCGCCGCGGGCATCGCCGTCGAGCTTGGTCATCAGCACGCCGTCGAAGGCGACGGCGCCGGCGAACTGCTCGGCGACGTTGACGGCGTCCTGGCCGGTCATCGCGTCGACGACGAGCAGCACGGTCGTCGGCTTGACCGCCTTGCGGATCTTCACGAGCTCGCCCATGAGCTTCTCGTCGATGTGCAGGCGGCCGGCGGTGTCGACGATCAGCACGTCCTTGCCGTCGCGCTTGGCCTGGTCGAGCGCCCACTTCGCGATCTCGACGGGATCCTTCTCGGTGCCCTGCTCGTAGACCGTCGCGCCTACCTGGCCGCCGACCTTGACGAGCTGGTCGACCGCCGCCGGGCGGTAGACGTCGCAGGCGGCGAGCGCGACCGACGAGCCGTGCTCGGCGTTGAGGAAGCGCGCAAGCTTCGCCGTCGCGGTCGTCTTGCCCGAGCCCTGCAGGCCGGCCATGAGGATCACCGTCGGCGGCCGCGGCGCGAACGCCACCGCCGCCGAGGACCCGCCCATCAGGGCGGTCAGCTCCTCGTTGACGATCTTCACGACCTGCTGGCCGGGGTTGAGCTGGCCGAGCACGTCAGCGCCCAGGCAGCGCTCCTTGAGCGTGTTCGTGAACGACTTGACGACCTTGAAGTTCACGTCGGCCTCGAGCAGCGCGAGGCGGATCTCGCGCATCGCGGCGTTGACGTCGGCCTCGGTCAGCGTCCCGCGCTTGCGGACGTCGGCGAGCGTCGCCTGGAGCTTCTCGGAGAGCGTGTCGAACACGGCCGCTGCAGTCTAGGCGTGGCGCCACTCGCCGGTGTGCGCGCGGTGGTGATCACCGCGCCGGGACTCTTCTTGACCACTGGTCAACAACGTGCTACGGTCGTGCTTGTCAACCGCCGGTCAGCAAGAGATGAGGTGTCGCGATGCAAACCGTCCCGCTCCCCCAGCCGATCGACGAGCCCAGGTCCTCGCCAACTGTGGGAACAGCCGGTCGCGTGCTCGGCATCCTCGTGGGCCTCACCACCGGCGCGGCGATGCTCGTCGTCGGCGGCGTTTACGCGCTGATGTCGACGTGCGACTACGACGGCAGCGCGACCTGCAGCGGTCTTGTCGACACGCTGGACCTCGTCGTGGTGTTTGCCGGCACGTGTGCCGCGATCGCCGGCGCGATCGGCACGGCCATTACCGGCGAGCCCCGCTGGATCACGATCGGTCTGACGGCCACGATCGTGCTCGCGCTGCTGCTCGCGCTCCTCGTCGCGCTGCAGCAGCCGGTGACGTGGAGTTGATCCTGCGTCAGGCGCGCCGCGCGAGCGTCACGCCGTCGCGCACGCTCAGCATGACGTTGACGACACGCTCGTCGGCGGCGACGTGGTCGTTGAACGCGCGCAGCGCGCGGGTCGCGTCGCTGTCCTCGTCGGACGGCGGCTGCGCGACGCGACCGCTCCACAGGACGTTGTCGACGACGATCAGGCCGCGCGGCGAGAGCTTGGGCAGGACGGCCTCGTAGTAGCCGCGGTAGCCCTCCTTGTCGGCGTCGATGAAGACGAGGTCGAAGGGGCCGTCGAGGGTGCCGATCGTCTCGAGCGCCGGACCCTGGCGGATCTCGATGCGGTCGGCGAGGCCGGCGCCGTCGATGTGGCGCTGGGCGAAGGCGACCCGCTCGGGGTCGAGCTCGCACGTGACGATGTGCCCGCCGGCGGGCAGCGCGCGCGCCATCGACAGCGCGCTGTAGCCGGAGTACGTGCCGATCTCCAGCACACGCCGCGGCTGCGCGAGGAAGACGAGGAACTCGAGCAGGCGGCCCTCGACCTCGCCGGTCAGCATCTGCGGCGAGTCGAGCGTCGCGCGCGTCTGCGCGGCGAGCGCCTGCAGGAAGCCGGCCGGCGGCGACGTGTGGGCGGCGGCGTACTGCTCGACCGCCTCGGGGACGATGAACGCGCTCACACCGACGGCGGCGGCGGCTGCGGCGGCGCCGGCTTCACCGCGCCGGAGATCGCGCCGCCGATCTGGCCCAGCGCCTGGCTGAACTCGCTCGGGATCACGAAGATCTTGTTCGCGTCGCCCTGCGCGAGCTTGGGCAGCATCTGCAGGTACTGGTAGGACAGCAGGCCCTGGTCGGGAGCGCCGTCGTGGATCGCCTTGAAGACGGTGTCGATCGCCTTCGCCTCGCCCTCCGAGCGCAGGATCGCCGCCGTCCGCTGGCCCTCGGCGCGCAGCACCGCGGCCTGCTTCTCGCCCTCGGCGTTGAGGATCTGCGACTGCTTGGAGCCCTCCGCCGTCAGGATCGCGGCGCGGCGGTCGCGCTCGGCGCGCATCTGCTTCTCCATCGCCTCCTGGATCGTCGCGGGCGGGTCGATCGCCTTCACCTCGACGCGGTTGACGCGGATCCCCCAGCGGCCGGTCGCCTCGTCGAGCACGGTGCGCAGCTGCGAGTTGATCTCGTCGCGGCTCGTCAGGGCCTGCTCGAGCGTCAGGCCGCCGATGACGTTTCGCAGCGTGGTGACCGTGAGCTGCTCGATCGCCTGCAGCGGGTTGGCGACCTCGTAGGAGACCGACTTCGCGTCGGTGATCGTGAAGTACAGGACGCTGTCGATCTGGATGCCGACGTTGTCGCCCGTGATCACGCCCGCGGGTTTGAAGGTCACGACCTGCTCACGCAGGTCGATCAGCGGGCGCACGCGGTCGACGAACGGGACGACGACGGCCAGCCCCGGCAGCAGCGTGCGCTGATAGCGGCCGAACCGCTCGACGACGCCGGCGCGGGCCTGCGGGATGATCCGCACCGTCCGCGCGGCGAGCAGCAGCGCGAACACGGCGATGATGGCGAGCACGATCAGACCGGCTTCCATGGGGCCTCCTAAGCTTCGCTGACGAGCGCCGTGGCGCCCTTGATCTCGACGACGTGCACCCGACTGCCGGGCTCGAAGACGGTGTCGCCGTCGTAGGGCCGCGCGGTCCAGATCTCGCCGTCGAGCTTGACCGTGCCGCTGGCGGCGTCGATCCGCACCGTCACCATCGCCGTCTTGCCGACGAGCGCGTCCGTGCCCGTTCGCAGCTGCGCCGGCGTGCGCAGGTGGCGGCGGGCGACCGGGCGCAGCAGGCCGAAGAACAGGCCCGAGCTGATCAGGAAGACGAGGATCGAGACGACGGAGCCGGCGCCGGCGAAGTCCGCGACCGCGCCGAGCACGGCGCCCGCCGCGAACGGGGCGAGGAAGAAGCCGAGGGTCATGACCTCACCGGCGGCGAAGAGCACCGCCAGCAGGATCCAGAACATCCAAGCGTCCATCGCTACGGACTATAGGCGCAACGCGGGGCGGCCAATCCCGTCGCGGCCGCTGCTCGCGAGCCGACGTCGCCGACGATTCAGGCCGGTGGCGCGCAGGCGGCGCGGAAGTCCTCGCCGGACTGCGCGACGGAGCGCGTGTCGGGGTCCTTGAGCGCATCGATGCGCCGCCGCGCGCGGTCCGCCGCCACGACCGAGCGCGCGCGCAGCGCCCGCTCGAGTCGCGCGAAGCCGACCCGCAGGCGGGTGAAGTAGCGCAGCGCCTTCATGGTCGTGCGCAGCTCGCGCGTACAGGCGGTGCCGAGCCCGGCCGCGACGACGGCCCGGTTGACCGCGCGCCGCTGCGCGATGAACGTCTTCAGGGCGCGCTGCACGCGGCGGGTGCCGACGAGGCAGGACCGGCGGGTCTTGCAGCGCGCGTTGATGCCCAGGGCCTGGCCGACGTCGAGCTGCGAACCGCACGATCTGCGCAGCGCGACGACGAGCGCGTCGGCGCTGCCCAGCGCGGTGCAGGCGGCGCGCGCCGCGCGCCGGTCGGCGGCGGTCGCGCCGTCGGCGTCGGCGAACGCGGCGAACGCCACGTAGACCGCGTCCATCCCCGCGAACTGGGAGGCGGTCAGCGTGCGCTGTGCCGACGCGGCGGCCGGTAGCGCGAAGAAGACGATGGCGGCGACGCTGGCGACAGCAAAGCGGTGCATTGCCGTGAGTATCACGGGCGGCGCCCCGAAGGTCCATGTGGAACCCGCGCGCGCCGGCGATGTTGTAACGATATGGACCGTTCTCCGCGGCACGCGCGTGCGCCTCGCCGTCGCCGGACCGCAGGGCTGGGAGCCGACGGCGACGAACGCGCCGGCCGGTCCGGCGACGACGGGCTCGTCGGCACGCTGCGCGTCGCGCGCAACCGCCCGTAGCCGAGCTCAGGTCAGCAGCGCGCGGGCGTACTCGTCGGCGTCGAACGGGCGCAGGTCCTCGAGCGCCTCGCCGATCCCGATGAGCTTGACGGGGATCCCGAGCTCGCCGGCGATCGCGAGCGCGATCCCGCCCTTCGCGGTCCCGTCGAGCTTCGTCAGCACGATCCCGTCGACCGGCACGACCTCGGAGAAGAGCTTGGCTTGGCGCAGCCCGTTCTGGCCCGTCGTCGCGTCGACCGTGAGCAGCGTCTCGTGCGGCGCTCCCTCGAGCTGCTTGGAGATCACGCGGCGCACCTTGGCGAGCTCGGCCATGAGGTTGTCCTGCGTGTGCAGGCGGCCGGCGGTGTCGATGATCACGACGTCCGCGCCGCCGGCGCGCGCCTGCCTGACGGCCTCGAAGGCGACCGAGCCGGGGTCCGATCCCTCACGGCCGGTGACGATCTCGCAGCCCGCGCGCTTCGCCCAGCCGGCGAGCTGCTCGACGGCGGCGGCGCGGAACGTGTCGGCGGCGCCGAGCACGACCTTCAGGCCGAGCTCCTGCTGCAGGTGCCAGGCGAGCTTGCCGATCGTCGTCGTCTTGCCGGTGCCGTTGACGCCGACGGCCATGATCACCGTCGGCGCATGGCGCAGGTCGATGCGGTCCTCGCCGGTGCGGGCGATCGAGGCGAGCATCTCCGCGAGGCGGCTGCCGAGCGCCTCGCCGCCGCTGATCGCGCCGCCTGTCGCCTCCTCCTCCAGCTCGCCGACGACGCGCGCCGTCGTGGTCGCGCCGACGTCGGCCATGATCAGCGCCTCCTCGAGGCGCTCCCACGTCTGCTCGTCGACGTCGCCGTCCAGCAGCGTCGCCTGGATCTCGGCGCCGAGCGCCTCGCGAGTCTTGGAGAGGTTCGTCCGCAGGCGCTTGAGGAAGCCGCGCTTGCGTTCGGGCTCGCCGTCGGCCGCTGCGGCCGGCGCGGTGGCCGAGCTCACGCCGTCGGTGATGAAGAGGTCGTTCCAGTCGCGGGCCATGGCGATGCGCGACGATAGCGACCGCCGATGGCGTACGAATTTCGACGCAGCAGATCCGACGAGTCTCCCGGGCGCGAGCTGCTCGGCGAGCTGATCGAGCTGTTCAACAGCCAGTACCCCGGCCGTGCCGCCAGGCCGGGCTCGGTGACGACGCCCGACGAGATGGTCGCGCCGCACGGCGCGTTCCTCGTCGGCTACGAGGACGCCTGCCCGATCGCGATCGGCGGCCTGCGCCCGCTCGACGAGGACGGCGTCTGCGAGATCAAGCGCATGTACGTCGTGCCCGCCGCGCGCTCGCGCGGCGCGGGCCGCGCGCTGCTGACCGCGCTCGAGGACGTCGCGCGCGAGCTCGGCTACGAGCGCGTGCGGGTCGACAGCGGCCCCAGGCAGCGCCACAGCCGCGCGCTCTTCGCCGACGCCGGCTACGCCGAGATCGCGCCCTACAACGCCAACCACATCGCCGACTACTTCGCCGAGAAGCGGCTGTAACGGCGGCTCAGCCCGCCTGCTGGTCGCGCAGCAGCGTCTCGAGGTTGGCGGCGAAGGACCTCAGCGTGTTGCCGGCGACCTGGTCGAGCGTGTCCTCGGCGACGAGCGTCGCCAGACCGTCGACCTCGACGCTCGAGTGCACGGCGCCGTCGGTCCTGTCGCCGTCCTGGCTCAGCACGATCGTGACCGTCGCCTCGGCGAGCCGGTCGCCGTCGGGCTCGCTCGCCAGCACCGTCAACACCTCGCGATGCGCGGCGTCGTCGCGCTCGGTGAGCGTGATGTTGCCGTCGGCGGTGATCTCGAACGGGCCGACCGCGGCCGTGATCTCGACATCGAAGCTGCCGGGGCCAGCGGGTCCCTTCAGGCGCGTGTTGGGCACGCACGGCGTGACGCGCTCGATGTCGGTGATCGTCGCCCAGACGACGTCGATCGGGGCCGCGACGGAGAAGCTGTGGTCGAACTGCATCGCGCGACCCTACCTCCGATCAGCCAGCGCCGTGGACGTGAGCGAGCGACGCCCCGATCGCCGTATCGCGCCGGGCACGGACTCGGCGCGGCGGCTACGCCGCGCCGCCGGCGCCGGCCGCCGGGGCGGTCGGTTCCTCGCGCGGCAGCCGCCGCGAGATGACCTTCGAGACGCCGTCGTCGCCCATCGAGACGCCGTAGAGCGTGTCGGCGGCCTCCATCGTGCGCTTCTGGTGCGTGACGACGATGAACTGCGCGCGGTCGGCGTACGTGCGCAGCAGCGCGAGGAAGCGGGTGATGTTCGGGTCGTCGAGCGCCGCCTCGACCTCGTCGAGGATGTAGAACGGGCACGGCTTGGCGAGGAAGACGGCGAACAGGAAGGCGATCGCGGTCATCGACTTCTCGCCGCCCGACAGCAGCGTCAGGCGCTTCATCGACTTGCCGGCGGGGGTGATCTCGATCTCGACGCCGAGCACCTCCTCCGCCTGCTTGGAGCCCAGCTCGGCCTCGGCGGCGTCGTCGGCGTCCTCGCCGGCGGCGGCGTCGGCGTCCGCGGCGGGCTGGCCGGCGAAGCCGGTGATGTGCTGCTCGTCCTTGACGAGCCGCAGCCGCCCGCGACCGCCGGGGAAGAGCTGGGCGGCGAGCTCCTCGAAGTTCTCGGCCGCAGCCTGGAAGGTCTCGGCGAACGTCTCGTCGATCTGGCGGTCGGTGTCGCGGATCAGCGTGCGCAGCTCGCGCAGGGCGGTCTCGAGGTCGGCGCGCTGCGTCTCGAGCTCGGTGACGTGCGCGAGCGCCTGCTCGTACTCGTCCTTCGCCAGCGGGTTGACCGGGCCGAGCTGCTCGCGACGGCGGCGCAGGCGCTCGATGCGGTCCTGCAGCGCCTGCGCCTGCTCGGGCGCGAGCGGCTCCGCGGCGGGCTCGGCGGGCAGCCTGAGCTGCGCGGCGAGCTCGGTCAGCTCGCGCTCGGCCTCGGCGTTCTGGTCGCGCGCCTGCTGCGCGCGGACCTCGGCGCTCGTCACGGCCTCGCCGCGCTCGCGCAACTGCGCCTGGATCTGGGCCTCCTGCGAGGCGCAGGCGCGCAGCTCGGCGGCGAGGCCCTCGCCCTCGGCGCGGCCGGCGGCGAGCTGCGCCTCCAGCTCGGTCGCGCGCGCGCCGATCGCCTCGGCGACCTGCGCGAGCGCGCCCGCGAGCCGTGCGGCCTGCGGGGCCAGCGCCTCGTCGGCGGCGACGCGCGAGCGCAGGCGCTCGATCCGCTCGGCACGCTCGGCGAGCTCGCGCTCGGCACGCTGGACGGCGCGGCGCTCGGCCGCGAGCTCGCCCTCGATCTGCGCGCGGCGCACGGCCGCAGCACCCTGCTGCGGCGCGGCGCGGCGCTGCTCGATGAGCCAGCCGGCGCGGCGCGCCTCCTCGCCCGAGGCGGTCAGCTCCTGCGCCGCCTCGCGCAGCGCGCCGTCGGCCTGCTCGCGCGACGCGTCGGCGGCCGCGACCTCGCCGTCGGCCGCCTCGCAGGCGGCGCGGGCGGCATGCTCGGCCTGGACCGCGACCTCGCTGGCGGCGATCAGCCGCTCGCGGCGGTTGCGCTCGGCCAGGACGCGCTCCTCGCCGCCCTCCGGCGTCTGTCGCATCTCGCGGCGGCGGCCGTGCCAGATACGCCCTGTGCGCGTGACGGCGACGCCGGTGAAGCCTGGCGGCAGCCGCTCGATCGCTTCCACCAGCCAGGCATCGGACAGCAGCCGCTGCGCCGTCGCGAGCGTGCGCTCGTCGCCGCCGATGAACTGCGCGAGGTGGCGCGCGCCGGGCGCCGGGGGGTTGTTGGCGACCGCCGGTCCAGGGGCCAGCGAGTCGACGATCAGGACGCGGCCGCCGTCGCTGCCGGCGCCGTCGAGCAGCGCGCTGCCGTCGAGCACGCGCTCGGCGAGCATCGCTCGCAGCAGGCCGCCGAGCGCCGCCGCCACGGCACGCTCGTAGCCGGGCGTGACATCGAGCGCGTCGGCGAGCGTGCGCGCACCGTCGCCGCCGTCGCCGGCGACGGCGACGGCCGAGCGCGTCCGCAAGAACTGGTTGCAGGCCGCGAGCTCGGCGCCGACGCGGGCGGCCTCACGGCGCGCGGCCTCCAGACCGCGATCGGTCTCGTGGCGGCGGGCGCGCACGGCCTCGGCCGCGACGGTGGCGGACGCCAGCAGCGCGCGCGCCGCGTCGACGCGGGCCTTGCTCTGCGCGGTCGCCGCGTCGGCCGCCGCGCGCGCCTGCTCCAGGCCGGCGAGCTCCTGCTCGAGCTGGGCGGCGTGATCGGCGGCGAGCCGCCCGAGCTCGGCCTCCAGCGCGGCGACCCGCTGCTCGCCGTCGTCGGAGGCCGCCGCGCCCGCGGTCGCCGCCAGCGCCTGCAGCGCGCGCAGCTCGTGGCCGCCGCGCTCGGCGCGCTCGACGAGGTCCTCGGCGGTCGAGCGCGTGCGCTCGAGGCGCAGCTCGACGCGCTCGCCGGCCGAGCGCGCGCGGTAGACACGCTGCGCGAACGCCTCGCGCTGCTCGCTGCGCCGGGCCATCGCCTGCTCGGCCTCCTGGCGGCGCGCGGCGACGTCGTCCAGCGCGGCCTGTGCCTGCTCGCGCCGTGCGCGGGTGGCGGTCGCGAGCTGCTCGGCGTCCGCCAGCTCGGCGCGGCGGGCACGGGCGAGATCGCGGACGAGCTCCCAGCGCGCCTCGACGGACTGTCGCTCCAGGCGCTCGTGCAGCTCGGCGGCCTCGGCCTGGCGCTTGAGCGGGCGCAGCCGCGAGCGCGCCTCGCGCTCGACATCCAGCGCGCGGTCGAGGTTGTCCTGCGTGCGCTCGAGCTTGAGCTGCGCGCGCCGCCGGCGCTTGCGGTGCTTGCCCAGGCCCGCGGCCTCCTCGATCAGCAGGCGGCGGTCCTTCGGCTTGGAGGTCACGATCGACTCGACGCGGCCCTGCGAGACGACGGAGTGCATCTCCTTTCCCAGTCCCGTGTCGGAGAGCATCTCCAGCACGTCGACGAGCCGGCACCTGGCGCCGTTGAGGCGGTACTCGCCCTCGCCGTTGCGATCCAGCCGGCGCAGGATCGAGATCTCCCCCATCGGCACGTCGACGGCGCCGTCGCCGTTGTCGATGACGATCTCGACCTCGGCCGCGGCGCGCGCCTGCACGCCGCGGCCGCCGCCGAAGATGACGTCGCGCATCGACTGGCCGCGGACGGCGAGCGGCGATTGCTCGCCCATCGCCCACAGCACGGCGTCGGTGATGTTCGACTTGCCCGAGCCGTTGGGGCCGACGACGACCGACACGCCGGGGCCGAAGTCCAGCTGCGTACGGTCCGGGAAGGACTTGAAGCCCTTGAGGGTGACCGACCTCAGGTGCACGCGATCACCACGATCATGGGTCGGCCGGTTCCGGGGGCTGGAGCGGCTCGAGCGGATCCAGCGTCTCCAGCGCGATCCGCGCGGCCTCCTGCTCGGCGTGCTTCTTGGAGCGGCCCGCGCCGCGCCCGACCGGCGCCCCGCCGACCTTCGCGACGACCTGGAACGTGCGGTCGTGCGGCGGCCCGTCCTCCGAGGCGATCGAGTACTCGACGGTCTCCGCGCGGCGGGCGAGGCGCTCCTGCAGCGTGGACTTGAAGTCGACGGGGTTGTCGAGCGCGTTGGAGATCTCCGGCGTGAAGGCCTCGACGACCGCCGCGGCGGTGCGTTCGTAGCCCGTGTGCAGATAGCAGGCGCCGATCACGGCCTCGATCACGGACGCCAGCACGCGCTCGGTCTCGACGAGCGAGTCCGCGCTCTGGCCGATCCCGGCCGGCGCCGAGGCACGCAGCTTGTCGGGCACGCCGAGGCGCTCGGCGACCGAGCGGCAGGACACGCCCGAGACGCTCTGCGCGCGGATCTTCGTCAGCCGGCCCGCGCCGAAGCGCTCGGCCTCCAGGCGCGGGTACAGGTGCGAGGTGACCGCGAGGCTGAGCACGGAGTCGCCGAGGAACGCCAGCCGCGAGTAGGAGTCGCTGCGGCGCTCGGTCCAGGAGGCATGCGTGAAGACCTGCCGGTACAGGTGTTCCGGCAGCTCCGACAGGAGGTCGTTGAGGAGCTTCAGGGTTCAGTGGGCTGGTGGACGCCGGCGAGGACGAAGTCGACCGCCTGGCCGACGGTGACGATCTTCGCAGCCTGCTCGTCGGTCATCTTCACGCCGTAGGAGTCCTCGAGCTCCTGCACGAGCGTGTAGAGGTCCAGCGAATCGGCCTCGAGGTCGACGCGGAAGTTCGTGCTGTCGTCGATCCGCGCGGGATCGACCTCGAGCTCGTCGACGAGGTGCGCCTGGATCAGGGCGAAGATCTCTTCTCGGGTCACGCGATCACTGCGTCGACACGCTAGAGGCGGAGGCGGACAGCGCGCCGCCGCCCTTGCGCAGCGCGCCCGCGCGATCGAGCGCGTCGTGCGTGCGCCCGGTGACGTCGCCGCTGACGCCGCGCGCCGCCAGCAGGATCGCCTGCGCGAAGCCGCGGCTCGTGAAGCGGCCGTGCCCGACGACGCCGAGCTTGCGCAGGCCCAGCAGGTAGGCGCCGCCGGCGAGCTCGGGATGGATCTCGTCGCGGAACGCCCGCAGTGCCGGGGCCATCAGCAGGCCGCCGGCCTTCGCGCGCGAGGACGAGGTGGCGGTCTCCTTGAGCAGGGCGATCATCTTGTCCGAGACGCCCTCCATGACCTTCAGGGCGACGTTGCCGGTGAAGCCGTCGGTCACGACGACGTCGGCCGTGCCCTCGACGAGCGCGTGGCCCTCGATGTTGCCGACGAAGTTCAGTCCCTCGATCGCCGCCAGGCGGGCGTGGACGTCGATCGTCAGCGGCGAGCCGCGCGTCTCCTCCTCGCCGACGGACAGCAGCGCGATGCGCGGCCTGTCGACGCCGTGCACGACCTGCGCGAGCGCGGCGCCCATGAAGGCGAACTGGACGAGGTGCTCGGCGCGCACCTCGGTGTTGGCGCCGACGTCGACGAGCGTCACCGGCATGCCGGGAACGGGAATCGTGGCCGCCAGCGCGGGCCGCAGGATGCCGCGGTCGCGGCGGATGTTGAAGAGCGCGGCGGCGAGCGCGGCGCCGGTCGCGCCGGCCGAGACGAGCGCGTCGGCGTCACCGGCGGCGACGGCCTGGGCGGCGCGCACGATCGAGGACTCCGGGTTGGCGCGCGCGGCCGCGGCGGGGTTGGGCTCCTTGGCGATCGACAGCGGCGCGTCGATGACCTCGATCCCCGGGCCGGCGGCGCCGAGCTCGGCGGCTGACCCGAAGAGCAGCACGCGGACGCCCTGCGCTGCGGCGATGTTCGCTCCCTCGGCGACCTCGGCCGGGCCGAGGTCGGCGCCGTTGGCGTCGACGGCGATGATCGGGACGTGGACCGGCTCGACGGGGTCATCCCCGTTGGAGCGGTCTTTCAGCGCACGGAACCGTGGGGCCGGCATGCGCCGGCCTGACTCAGTGGTCGTGGTGGTCGTGCGCCGACGTCGGCGCGACGACCTCGCGGCCGGCGTAGTGGCCGCACACCGGGCACACGCGGTGCGGCCGGCGCGGGCTGTGGCACTGCGGGCAGGAGTTGAAGACCGGCGCGGCCATCTTGTGCTGGGCACGGCGCTGCGCGGTGCGGGCGTGCGACTGCTTCTGCTTGGGGACGGCCATGGCTGCGGAAGGGTAGCGCAGCGCGCGACTGCGGCTCCCTCGACGTCCGTTCAGGATCCGGGAAGGAGTGGCGCGGCCGTGCGCGAACGGTAGCTGCATGAGTGCCCTCGAACTCGATCCGACCCTGTTGGAGGCCCTGCGCACGCTCGGCGAGCACGACGTCGAGTTCGTCGTCGTCGGCGACGTCGCGGAGGCGATCCACAACGACGGCGGCTTCGTCTCCAGTCTGGCGATCGTGCCGGGCGCCTACGGGCGCAACGCCGAGCGCCTCGGTGGCGCGCTGACGGCGATGAACGCCGAGCTCGGCATCGCCGGGACGGCCGCCGAGACGCAGCTCGACTACCGCCGCATGGACCTGCGCGAGATCGCCCCCTGCTCGTTCATCACGAGCTGCGTCGACATCGACGTGAACTTCGCGCCCGGCGGCACGCGCGGCTACCGCGACCTCTTCGACGAGGCCGACACCGTGCAGCTCGCCGCGAACGTGCGTCCGCTCGTCGCCGCGCGCGTGGATCTCGAGCGGATCGCCCGCAACAGCGCCCCCGCGGGGCCCTATGCCCAGGCGCCTGCGGCGTTGGCGCCCGAGACCGGCGACGAGGGCTGGGCGACGGCGGAGATCCGCGCCGGCCGTCCTACTCGAATCTGATCTCGCGCAGCTTGGCCCAGCGCGGATCGGGCTCGCGCTCGTGCGCGTGCTCGGGACCGGCGCCGTTGAGGTCGATGCCGCAGACCGGGCACAGGCCGGCGCAGTCCGCGCGGCACAGCAGCTGGGCGGGCAGCGCGAGCGCGAGCGCATCGCGTGCCCAGGCGTGGACGTCGAGCACCTCGCCGTCGACGTAGGGGCTGCGCAGCTCCTCGATGTCGCCGGGCTGGTCGACCTCGCGGCTGTCGACGTCGATCTGCGGCCGGGCCGGCTCCAGGCAACGCATGCAGGGCCCCTGCAGCGACGCGCCGAAGCGCAGCCGCAGCGCGTAGCCGTGGTGCGTCGTGGCCGAGATGTCGAGCGTCGCGGTGACGGCGGCGGGCGTGATCGCGTACGTCTCGCCGCCGAACTGCAGCGCGTCCAGCGCGACCTCGAGCGCCAGGCGCCGGCCCTCGCCGGCCGTGAGGCGCAGACGACCGAGATCGAAGCTGTCGGTCCGGGGCACCATCGCCCTTCAACGTTAGCGCTGCGGGGACCGCGGTCAGACGAGCTCGCGCTTGAGCACCTTGCCCGTCGCGTTGCGCGGCAGCTCCTCGAGGAAGACGACGTCGCGCGGGACCTTGTAGCGCGCCAGATGGGCCTTCACGTGCGCCTTGACGTCCTGCTCGGACACCGTCGCACCGTCGCTGACGACGACGAAGGCCCTCAGGCGCTGGCCGAACTTGGCGTCCTCGACGCCGATCGCCGCGACCTCCTCGACGCCGTCGAGGGTGGCGATCGTGTCCTCGACCTCGCGCGGGAAGACGTTCTCGCCGCCCGACACGATCATCTCGTCGTCGCGGCCGTCGACGAACAGGCGCCCGCCCTCGTCGAAGTGGCCGACGTCGCCGGAGGACATGAGCCCGTCGATGACGTGCTTGTTGCCGCCCCCCGAGTAGCCCTCGAAGGCCAGCTCGCTGCCGACGAAGATGCGCCCGGTCGCGCCCGCGGCGACCTCGCCCTCGTCGGCGTCGTAGAGCCTGACGACCGTGCCGCGCGGCGGGCGCCCGGCGGTGCCGGGGGCGGCGCGCAGGTCCGCCGGCGTGGCGATCGTCGCCCAGGCGACCTCGGTCGAGCCGTAGAGGTTGTAGAGCACGTCGCCGAACGTGTCCATGACCTTCGTGGCGAGCTCGCCCGGCAGCGCCGAGCCACTGGCGGCGATGACGCGCAGCGAGCCGCTGTCGTAGCGCCCGACGGTCTTCGGCCCGAGCTCGAGGATCCGCTGCAGCATCACGGGGACGACGATCAGCGCGCGTCGCGCCGTGCTCGTCGATCGCGCTCAACGTGTCCTCGGGGTCGAAGCGGCGGCGCAGGACGAGCGTCGACGACAGCCCGATCCCGAGGATCAGGTGCGCGAGGCCCCAGGAGTGAAACAGCGGCGCGGCGATCAGCGTGCGCTCGCGGGCGCGCAGCGGGATCTTCTCGATCAGGCCGGCGACCGGGTCCAGCGTCGCGGGCTGCTTGCGGTTGGCGCCCTTCGGCGTGCCGGTCGTGCCGCTCGTGAGGATCACGATCCTGCCCTTCGTCGCGGGCACGACGACGTCGCGCGGGTCGCCGCGCTCGATCAGCGTCTCGAGCAGGTCGGCGCCGTCGGGCGCCGTCGCGCTGTCCGACCAGGCGACGAAGCGGCGGCGACCCTTCGCCGCGGCCTCGATCAGGCGCTCGAACTCCTCGTCGTAGACGATCGCCCTGGGCTGCTCGCGCTCGCAGACCTCGGCGAGCTGCGGCGCCGCGAACGCGGTGTTGAGAAACAGGGCGTGCGCGCCGAGCTTCGAGCAGGCGACCATCGCCTCGACGAAGCCGCGGTGGTTGCGGCACAGCAGCGCGATGTTGTCGCCCTCGACGATCCCCTCGTCGCTCCACGCGTGCGCGAGCGCGTTCGTGCGCCGGTGGACCTCGGCGAACGTCAGCGAGCCTGCCTCGTCGATGATCGAGACGTCGTCGGGGTAGCGGATCGCCGACGCGGTGTAGCCGGCGGCCGTCGTCGGACCCCAGTCCTTGATCGCCTTGATCGCGCGCACGAGCTTGTCGGGCCGCGACGGGCCGAACATGCCGCACTCGATCAGGGTGCGCACGGTGCGGGCCTTCGTCGACAGGGTGTCGAGGAGCATGCCCGGGAATCTACGGAAGGCGCAGCCCGTCCGGCACCTCGCCGGACTCGATCAGCCGGTGGATGTCGGCCGCACGGCGCGAGTTGAGGAACACGTGGCGCTGGCCGACGCTCGGCTTCTCGTCGAGCAGGCCGGCGGCCAGCAGCGCCTCCCCGACCTCGGCCGCCAGCGCGCGCTCGTTGCCGGCGAAGCCGCGTGAGAGATGGCGGAAGTCGGTGTGGTAGCCGCCCCACTTGCCGAATCCGTCGAGGCGCTGCAGGATCCGCCGCGCGATCCGGCGCGCCGGCTGCGGGTCGTCGTGCGGCCGCGCGGGGCCGGTCTCGGCGCCGATCAGGGCCAGCACGGCGTCCTCGTGCTCGCCGACCGAGTCGCCGTCGGCGGGGCGGCCGCCGAGGCGCGCGACGAGCTCGGCGCTGCGCAGCGCCTGGGCGATCGGCGCGCGCCAGTCGCCGGCCTCGGTGAGCGCGTGTGCGGGCAGCGCGAGCCCGCGACCGCGCAGGCGCGCGATGCCGGCGGCGTGCTCGTCGAAGGCGACGGCCGCAAGCTCGGCGTCGTCGCCGCCGGCGCCCGCCGCCGGCACGCGCAGCGCGAGGTGCCCGTGAAGCTCGCCCGTCTGAAGCAGCAGGTCGGCGGCGCCGTCGGGCGCGCCGAGGCCGGCGCACTCGACGAGCGCGCCGATCGCGGCGGCCGCCGCGAGGAACCCGCGCTCGGGCGCGGCGGCCGGGTCGGCGCGCAGCGCGGCGGCGACGGGGACGACGGCGACGAGCATCTCGTCGCGGGCCGCGAAGGCGACCGTGACGGGCTCGTCACGGCCCGAGCGCGGCAGCGCCAGCTCGCGCGCGGAGCGCTGCAGCTCGTCGCGCAGCAGATCGCGCAGCTGCGCCGAGCGCTCGCGCGGTGCGGCCGTACCGCCGGCGTCCTGGAGCGCGTTGGCGAGCTGGCTCATCGCACGAGTATGTAGCCCGCCGGTCGCCGGGCGACCCACACGCCACTACCCTCGACGCCGCATGTCCGACTGGTTTGAGCACTTCGGCTTCGCGGAGATCGGCGACGACCTGCTGATGGGCGCCTACCCGCAGGACGCCGACGACGTCGCGGCGCTCAGCGCGGCCGGCGTGACGGCGGTCTTCAACCTCGTCCAGGACGTCGAGTACGAGCTTGCGGACGGCCGCGACGCCTGCGCCGCGGCGCTCGGCCAGGCCGGCATGCGCGAGCAGCGCGTCGAGGTCGTCGACTACGGCAACCTGCTGCCGGGCCACATCGAGCTCGCCACGAGGACGGCGCTCGCGTGGCTCGGCGAGGGCGAGCGCGTCTACGTCCACTGCCGCGCCGGGATGCAGCGCTCGGCGACCGTGGCGGCGGCGATCGTCGCGCTGCGCGAGGGCGTCGAGCCGGCCGAGGCGCTCGATCGCGTGCGCGCTCGCAACCCGCGCGCCAACCCGCTCGCACACCAGCGCAAGGACCTGCTGCGCTGGTGGGAGCAGCGCGGCGGCGCCTGAGCAGCTCGCAGAGGATCGTGCGGTCCGTCAGGCGCGGTCCGTACCGTGCGAGCGATGGCCATCAACGCTGCCACCCCGCTTCCGCTCGCGCGGGTGCACGTCTCGGACGGCCGTCTTGCGATCGACTGGCTGACGATCGCCGACGAGACCGCCGTCCGCCTCGCCGCCGAGCGCGAGGACCCGACGCAGTTCGTCGTCGAGGCGATCGAGATCGGCGCGCGCGTGCTCGACCGCGAGCAGACCGGCGCCAACGCCGAGTTCGTGCGCGCCGAGTTCGAGAAGACCGCCCGCGAGCTCGACGGCCAGTTCGTCGAGCGCGCCCGCAAGGTCGCCGAGCGGCTGGACGCGAAGTTCGACGAGGCCTTCGGGCCCGAGCACGGGCACGTGACGAAGGCGCTCGCGCGCCATTTCGGCGACGAGTCCTCGGTCGCCGTGCACAACCGCGTCAAGGCGCTGCTGGCCGAGGTGTCCGTGCAGATGCGCGAGGACCTGCGCCGGCAGTTCACCTCCGACAGCGAGTCCAACCCGCTGCACGGCTTCCAGAACGCCCATCTCGCCGCCACGCGCCAGATCGCCGGCCAGCAGTCCGACCAGATGCGCGCGATGAACGAGAAGCTCGAGCGGATGACGCTCGAGATCGCGCGGCTGCGCTCCGAGAAGGACAAGCTCGCCGAGATCGCCGCCGTCGAGGACAGGGGAACGGCGAAGGGGCGCACGTACGAGGAGGCCGTCGCCGAGGTGCTCGACGCGCTCGCGGCCGCGCGCGGTGACGTCCTCGAAGCCGTCGGCGATACGCGCGGCGAGGGCGGCAGGAAGGGCGACTTCGTCGTCGCGATCGACGCCTGCAGCGGCCCGGCGCGCGGCAAGCTCGTCTTCGAGGCCAAGAACCGCAAGCTCTCCAAGAACGAGGCGCTGACCGAGCTCGACGCGGCGATCGAGACGCGCGCGGCCGACTACGCCGTGCTCGTCGTCTCCGCCGACGACAAGCTGCCCGCCCGCACGCACCCGCTGCGCGAGTTCAACGGCGACAAGCTGTTCGTCACGTTCGATCCGCAGGACGGCTCGACGCTCGCGCTCGAGGTCGCCTACGGCCTCGCCCGCGCCCGCGTGCTGACGGCCCGCGCGGCCGTCGGCGGCATCGACGAGGGCGCGCTGCGCGTCGAGGTCGAACGTGCCCAGGGCGCGATGGAGGACGTGCGCCGGATCAAGTCCCAGCTGACGAACGCGACGAGCGGGATCGACGCCGCCCGCACGATCCTCGACGCGATGGCGGTCAACGTGCGCGGCCACCTGACGGCGATCGACCTGCTGCTCGCCGAGGCCGGCGCCGCCGACGACTGACGCCGCGCGGCGCGATCCACGCACGCGGGAGCCGCAGCACGGGGTAGCGTCAAGGAGGTGACACGGGCCGTGATCTTCGACTGCGACGGCGTCCTCGTCGACACCGAACTGACGTCGAACACCGTGCTCGCAGGGCTGCTGACCGCGGCCGGCCTGCCGACGACGCTGGAGTACTGCCTGCGCGAGTACCGCGGGCGCTCGATGCAGTCGGTGATGGCGCTCGCCGAGCAGCGCCACGGCGCGGCGCTGCCCGGCGACCTCGCCGAGCGCTACTACGCCGACCTGAAGGCGGCCTTCGCGCGCGACGGCCAGGCGGTGCCGGGGATCGCCGCGGCGCTGGACCGGATCGCGCTGCCGTCGTGCGTCGCGTCGAGCGGTCCTCACCACAAGATCGAGGCGACCCTGCGGCGCACCGGCCTGTGGGAGCGCTTCGCGGGGCGGATCTTCAGCGCGACCGAGGTCGAGCACGGAAAGCCCGCCCCGGACCTGTTCCTGCACGCGGCCCGCGCGATGGGCTTCGATCCCGCGAGCACGGCCGTCGTCGAGGACAGCGTGCCCGGCGTCGAGGCGGCGCGGGCGGCCGGGATGCGGGCGCTCGCGTTCGCCGGCGACACCGACGCGGACCTGCTCGCGGCCGCCGGCGGCGAGCCGTTTGAGGACATGGCCGAGCTGCCGGGACTTCTGGCCGGCAACGGCGCGTGAGCGACGCCGTCGCGCGCCGGATCGTCGCCGGCGCGTGACGCGGCCGTGAGGCGATTCGTGCGCTCCCGACCGGTCCGGCGGCTACCTTGCGGCCGTGCGGTCCGTGTTCCGACGCCAGCCCTCGGCGCTGCTGCTCGCGGGCCAACTGCTCGGCGTCCTGCTGTACCCCTTCATGGAGGGAAGCGACGTCGGCCGCGCGCTGTTCAGCGTCTTCGGGATCGCGATCCTCGGCCTCGTCGTGCTGGCCGTGCGCAGCACCCCGGGGCTGAACTGGGTCACGGTCGTGCTCGGCATCCCGGCGACCGTGCTGCTGCTGATCCAGGCGACCACCGGCAGCGACGACCTGCTGCCCTACTCCTCGGCGTTCGAGGCCGCCCTGTACTTCTACGCCGCCGGCGCGATGGTCGCCTACATGCTCGCCGACCGCGTCATCACCCGCGACGAGCTGTACGCCGTCGGCGCGACGTTCACGCTCCTCGCGTGGGCGTTCGCGTACCTGTTCGTCGTGACCCAGGCGGTCTATCCCGGCAGCTTCACGGCGGCGATCGACGCCGACGCCGAGCGCACGTGGATGGAGCTGCTGTTCTTGAGCTTCACGACGCTCTCGAGCACCGGCCTCAGCGATGTCGTGCCCGTCGAGGCGACCGCGCGCAGCATCGTGATGATCGAGCAGCTCGCCGGCCTCGCGTACCTCGCGATCGTCGTCTCCCGGCTCGTCGCTCTGACCGTGCACCGGCCCGAGCGCGACGACGCGTTCTGAGCCGCGCGCCGCGGCCCGTCAGCGGACTTCGGCGGGCTCGTCCTTGCCCTGCAGGCGCTCGCGGCCGCGCTGCACGGCGGCGATGAACTTCGACAGGTTGACCTCGAGCGTGTTGAGGATCTCGTCGGCGTAGTCCTCGGCGCCGAGGCGGATCTCGCGCTCGCGGGCGCGAGCGTCCTCGATGATGTCCTCGGCGGCGCGCTGGGCCTGCTTGGTGACCTCTTCCTCGCCGACGAGCTGCTCCTGGCGCTCGCGCGCCTCCTTGATGATCCGCTCCGCCTCGCGCTTGGCCTCGGCGAGCATCTCCTGGCGCTCCTTGACGATCCAGCGCGCCTGCTTGATCTCTTCCGGGATCGTCGCGCGCATCTGGTCGAGGATGTCGTAGATCTCGTCCTTGTCGACGCGGACCTGGCCGGTCATCGGGACGAGCTTGGCGTTGTGCACCAGGTCGTCGAGCTTGTCGATGAGTACGAGGACGTCCATAGCAATCCTTCTGTTCGCTAGCGGCCCAGCTCTTCCTTCAACCGTGCAGCCACCCGTTCCGGGACGAGCTCTTCGATGTTGCCACCGAAGGTGGCGAGCTCCTTGATCCCGCTGGAGCTGAGGAAACTGTACTGCGGGCTGGCCATGAGGTAGAGCGTGTCGATGTCGGGAGCCTGCAGACGGTTGAGCTGGTGCATCTCGAACTCGTACTCGAAGTCGGAGATCGCGCGCAACCCCTTGACGATCGAGCGAGCTCCGTTCTGGCGTGCGAACTCGACCACGAGGACCGAGAACGGCTCGGCGCGGACGCCGTCGAGATGCGCCGTCGCCTCCTCGATGAAGCCCAGGCGCTCCTCGACGCTGAAGAGCGTCGGGCCCTTGCGCTGGGGCAGGTTGACGACGCCGACGATGACCTCGTCGAAGAGGTGCGAGGCGCGCCCGATGACGTCGAGATGGCCGTTCGTGATCGGGTCGTAGGAACCCGGGCAGACGGCGATGCGGTGGTCAGGTGTCATGGATGCGGATGACGGTGTCGCCGTAGCGGCGCTCGTCGCAGAGCGGTAGTGCGAGCTCCAGCGGATCGCGGCGGTCGCTCTCGGTGACGACACGGGCGCCGGGCGCCAGGACGGCGGCCAGACCCTCCGATAGCTCCCGTCCCAGTCCGCCGGCGCGCCGGTACGGGGGGTCGAGGAAGACCAGATCGTATGCATCCGCACGCGCGGACGCCGCGCGCAGCCACGCGCGCGCCTCGATCCGGTGCACGTCGGCCTCGATCCCGAGCGCCGCGAGGTTGGCTCGGATGGCCGCAATCGCGCGCGGTGCCTGGTCCACGAAGACCGCGCCGGCGGCTCCACGCGAGAGCGCCTCGATGCCCAGCGCGCCCGAGCCTGCGAACAGATCGAGCACGTGCGAGCCCTGCACCGACGGGCCGAGCACGCTGAACAG
Organism: uncultured Solirubrobacteraceae bacterium; assembly: GCA_963756465.1. GTDB lineage: Bacteria > Actinomycetota > Thermoleophilia > Solirubrobacterales > Solirubrobacteraceae > CADCVQ01. The sequence continues at coordinate 1,113,048 of CAVWNK010000003.1, read as the reverse complement.
CGCCTCGCGCACGCGGTCGCTCGTGGGTCGGGTCTGGTCGCCGGGCGGCGCGACGAGGCGGCGGCCGCGGTGGACGCCGGCGACGACCCTCATGGGACTGAACGCCCCATTCGCTCCGCGCTCGCGGTCGCGCAACCGCGTGCGGACAGCATCTCTGAGGGAGTCGGTCTGATCCGCCGCGGCCGTCGGTCGTGGCAGCTCTTGGGCGCATAACGCCACTCAGGTGCCACGACCATCGGCAGACGACGATCTCGAACCGTGGTGTGTCGAATCGTCGTCGCCTGGCGACGGAAATTCGACTCACCACCGCCCGCGGGCGCCGGACGGCGAGGGTGACGCTCGGGAGGGCGCCGCGGGGCCCGTGCCCTCACACCCTCAGTGATGCTGTTCACGAGCGCCCCAACCTCACGCCATCCCACGAGCCACGCCTCACGCCGGCAGCGGCGCGAGCTCCGCCGCCCCGTAGGCCTGCGCGAGCGCATCGGCGAGCAGGACGTGCTCGGGCGCGCTCGAGCTGCGGGTCGGTCTCGAGCAGGCGCTCGGCATCGACCTTCGCCAGCTCCGCGAGCGCTTCGTCCTCCGGCAGCCGGGCGACCTTGAACTGCGCGAGGCCCGACTGGCGCGTGCCGGCCAGCTCGCCCTCGCCGCGCAGCTCGAGGTCGATCTGCGCGAGCTCGAAGCCGTCGCTGTGATCGCGCAGAGCGCGCAGCCGCGCCGCCAGCTTCGGCCCGAACAGCAGGCAGACCGACGCGTGCTCGCCGCGGCCGACGCGGCCGCGCAGCTGGTGCAGCTGGCTGATGCCGTAGCGCTCGGCGCCCTCGACGAGCATCACCGTCGCGTTGGGAACGTCGATGCCGACCTCGATGACCGTGGTCGCGACGAGCACGTCGGCGCCGCCGGCGGCGAACTGCAACATCGCGGCCTGCTTCTCCTTGGAGCGCATCTGCCCGTGCAGCAACGCGACGCGGTAGTCCTTCAGCTCGCCGCCGCGCAGGCGCTCGTACTCGGCCGTCGCGGCGCGCGCCTGCAGCGCCTCGGACTCCTCCACCAGCGGGCACACGACGAACGCCTGGCGACCGGCGTCGAGCTCCTCGCGGATTCGCTCGTACGCACGGGAGCGCTCGGCGTCGGTCGAGGCGACGTGCGTCGTCACCGGCCGGCGCCCGCGCGGCAGCTCGCGCAGTGTGGTGATGTCGAGGTCGCCGTAGCGCAGCAACGCCATCGTGCGCGGGATCGGCGTGGCCGTCATGTGCAGCACGTGCGGCGTGAGGCCCGCCTGCGCCTTGGCATCCAGCGCCGCGCGCTGGCGCACGCCGAAGCGGTGCTGCTCGTCGACGACGACGACGGCGAGGCGGTCGAAGTGCACGTCGGGTTCGACGAGCGCATGCGTGCCGACGACGAAGGACAGCTCCCCGGTCGAGAGCTTGTTGAGGATGTCGCTGCGCCGGCCGGCGGGCGTCGATCCGGTCAGCAGCGCGGCGCGCACCGACTCCCCCGGCATGAGCGCCTGCAGGGTCGCGAAGTGCTGCTCGGCGAGCGTCTCGGTCGGCGCCATGAAGACCGCCTGCATGTCGTGCTCGACCGCGCGCAGCATCGCGTGCAGCGCGACGACGGTCTTGCCCGCGCCGACCTCGCCCATGAGCAGGCGCTGCATCGGCCGCGGCTGGGCGAGCTCGTCGTCGAGCACCTCGATCGCCCGCAGCTGGTCGCCGGTGAGCGTGAACGGCAGCAGCTCCTCGCGCCAGCGGCGCGAGAGCGAGGGCGGCTGGTCGAGCACCGGCGCGCTGCCGGCCGCGCGGCGCTGAGCGCGGCGGCGCAGCAGCGAGAGCTGCGCGAGCAGCAGCTCGTCGAAGGCCAGCCTGCGCCGCCCGCCCTCGTGATCGCCGGTGTGCGCGGCGACGAGCGCCGCCTGGCGGTCGGGCAACCCGGCGCGCACCCGCAGGCGCGCCGGCAGCGGCTCGACGACGTGATCGACAGCGGCCAGGTGCCGGCGCACGAGCGCGAGGATCTGCGTCGACGACAGTCCCTCGGTCGCCGGGTAGTGCGCGACCTCGCTCTCGCCGCCGGTCTGCTCGTCGGTAGGGGCGTGGCTCGTGACGCGAAAGGCGTTGCGGGCCGCGAACTTGCCGTGCAGGACCAGGCGCGTGCCCGGCGCGTACTTGCGCTGCAGCCAGGGCTGGTTGAAGAACGTCGCCTTCATGGTCCCGGTGTCGTCGGCGACGGTCGCCTCGACGAGCGGCTTCATCCCGCGGCGGCGGACCGGGCGGCTGGAGATCGAGCGCACCTCGACGACGACGGTCGCGCTCTCCTCCGGCGTCAGCGCGGCGATCGTGCGCGCCTCGCGACGATCGCGCGGCAGGTGCTCGAGCAGATCGCCGATCGTGTCGCAGGCCCAGCTGCTCGGCCGCGTCGGCCGACTTCCGCGGCGTGATCTTCAGCGCGTGCTCGAGCGCCGACGGCCGCGGCCAGCGCAGCGGAGCGCCGAGCAGGACGTCGCGCCGGAGCTCGTCGGAGGTCGCGAAGGCCGTCGGCACAGCCCCATGATGATCGGCGTCGCGGTCAGCCCCCCTGGGCGTCGCCGACGGCGTCGACGCCGAGCTGGAAGTCAGGGAACGATCCGATGCTCGCGGGCGCGCTGATCTTCTGCGGCCTGCCGACCTCGGTGACGTTCAGCTCGCCGACGACGGTGCCGCCGGAGAGCCCGCCGATCTTCGCGCGATCTGCCTTCGGGATCGTGAACTTCATCGTGAAGCCCGCCTTGCGCAGCACCTTGTCCTTCACGCCGATCCACGACGCGCCCTGCTTGAGCGTCACGCCGGCCACGACGACCCTGCGCGCCCGCCGCGTGAGCTCGTGGGGCAGTCCCGTGGCACGCGTGAGGCCGAGCGAGGCGAGGAACCCGAGCAGCGTGTTGGCGTCCTTGAGGATGCGGCCCGCGTTGAAGCTCGTCGTCACGTGGTAGACCTCCACGCCGTCGATGCGCTCGGTGCCGGCGACGCGCTGCTCGGTCTCCCAGCGCCAGGGCGCGATGCCGAACTGCTCGAGCGTGCGCGTCAGCCCGTTCCTGCCGCGCGACGAGGCACGCACCAGGCGCCTGCGGACCGCGGCGGGCATTGCGTAGCCCGTCGAGCCGAGGCTGACCCACGACTTGCCGCCCAGCGACGTGACGCCGACGCCGTTGTTGCGCACGCCGTTCTCGAGCTCGTAGTCGGGCAGTGCCGCACCCTTGCGGTACTCGAACGGACCGCTGACGCTGAGCGAGAACGGCTCGGCGAACTCCTTCACGCCGGTCAGCGTGAGCTCCACGCTCCCGTCGATCCTGCCCGAGCGGGCCGCCCGGTTGGGGCCCGCCGCCTCAGCGGCGATCCTGGCGCCGTCGAGCTTCGCCGTGCCGCCGGCCTTCGGCGCGTCGTCGGATTCGCCCCCGCCGCAGGAGAGCAGGATGAGCGAGGCTGCGAGCGCCCCCAGGAACGTCGCGGTCCTGCGGGTCCGACCGGTGGCCGCCATGGCCATGTCTACACGCGTTTGGGGTGCGATGCAACGCGCCCGGGCCTACTCCGCCGCGACGAGCCACCAGTACGCCGGCTGCCCGCCGTCCTTGCATTCGAGCTCGACGCCCGCGGGCGCGAGCGCGCGCACTGCGGCCTCGTCCAGCGGCGCGCCGTCGCCGGCGATGCAGGTCAGCAGCTCGGCGTCCGCAGAGAGCTGCTCGAGGACTGTCGCCAGCGTCAGGCCCGGTGCGCCCCAGGCGACGATCGCGTCGCCGACGAAGCCGACGGCGTCGCCGATCGCGAAGCGCCCGTCGGCGTCGTCGCGCGCGGCGGGCGCGACGGCGCCGGTGCGCACGTGCGCGAGCGCCTCGTCGACGGCGGCGGCGTTGTCGTCCGCCGAGCGCTCCGGGTCCATTGCGACGGCGGCGGCGAGGCCGGCCTGCTGCGAGCGCGCGGCGCTGACGCGCACGACCTTCTCCGACAACCCGGCGGCGTTCTCGGCGGCCATCACGACGTTCGCCGAGTTGGGCAGCACGACGACCTCCTCGGCGCGGACGCCGTGGATCCCGGCCAGCAGCTCGTACGTCGACGGGTTGAGCGTCGGCCCGCCGTCGAGCACGGCGACGCCGAGCGACTCGAACAGGGCCCGCAACCCGTCGCCGGCGACGACCGCAAGCGCGCCGCAGCGATCGCTCGCCAGCCGCGCGTCGCGCTCGAGCATCTGGGCGTGCATGTCGGCGACGTCGAGGTGCGAGATCGTGCCGACGCCGCCGAAGAGCGCGGTCGCGGCATCCGGGGCGTCGGTGTGGAGGTGGATCCTCAGCGTCGCCGCATCGCCGACGACGAGCACGCAGTCGCCGATCGCCTCCAGCGGCTCGGTCCAGCTGCCGGGGTCCAGCGCGCGGCCCGTGACGGCGAAGTTCGTGCAGTAGCGGAACGTCGAGGAGTCGTGCTCGGGGTGGCTGACCTGCGCCGGCGGCGGCGCCTGGCGAGCGATCTGCGGCGCCTCGCTGCCGCGCAGGGCGGCGATGACGCCGGCGATGATCACCGTCAGCGCGTGCCCGCCGGCGTCGACGACGCCGCTGTCGCGCAGGATCGCGAGCTGCTCGGGGCCGCGACGGACCGCCTCCTCGCCGGCACGCAGCGCGCGCTCGAGCACGTCGGCGATGAGCGCGTTCTGCGCCGCCGCGTCGCTCTCGGGGCCCATCCGCGCGTCGCCCATGTGGGCGATCTGCGTGGCGACGCTCGTCGCCATCTCGCGCATCACGGTGAGGATCGTGCCCTCGGCGGGCGCGCGCACCGAGCTGTAGGCGCGCTGCGCCGCGCGCGCCATCGCGGCGCCGATCAGGACGGGATCGACGAGCTCGCCGGGACGGCTGACGAGCTCCTCGGCGGCACCGCGGATGAGCTGAGACAGGATCACGCCGCTGTTGCCGCGCGCGCCCAGCAGCGCGGCGCGGGCGACGGACTCGACGATCTCGTCGCGACCGATCTCGTCGATCAGGCGCCGCTCGTCGCCGGCGAGGCGCTCGACCTCGGCGAGCACGGCCCGCAGCGTGAGCGCCATGTTGTCGCCGGTGTCGCCGTCGGCGACGGGAAAGACGTTGAGATCGTTGATCTCCTGGCGGCGCGACTCGAGCTGCGCGAGCGCAGCTTCGACGACGGCGCGGAAGCGAACGAGGCTGGGGTCCATGTGCAACGTCGGCCGAAGGTCGCCGCTTACGGCGATCGTGGGACGAAGCCGCACGTCGCTCGCATCGCCCTCGCGGGCGACGAGCCTAGACCGCCTTCTGGACCTTGCCGGCCTTCAGGCAGCGCGTGCAGACGTACACACGACGCGGAGCGGAGCCGATCAGGACCCGCACCTTCTGAAGGTTCGGGTTGAAACGCCGCTTCGTGGCGCGCATCGAGTGGCTGCGGCTGTGTCCGAAGGCCGGACCCTTACCGCAGCTGTGACAGACCTTGGCCATAGCGAGGTGGCAGTGTAGCGGTAGCGCCCGCGCAGTCCCGCGTCCGATGGCCGCGTGCGGTTGGGCGGCGGCGGACGATGGGTATCTTGACGGGGCACTTATGCCGCTGGCCTCGCACATCCAGCTGCCCGAGCGCTACCGCGTCACACGCCATATCGCCAGCGGCGGCATGGCATCCGTCTGGGAGGTCGAGGATCTCCTGCTGGGACGGGTCGTGGCGGTCAAGGTGCTCGGCGCCCACTACGCCGCCGACGCCGGCGCGCGAGCCCGCTTCGCGCGTGAGGCACGCACCGCCGCGCGCGCCAGCGAGCACCCGCACGTGGCGACGATCTACGACATCGGCGAGCACGGCGAGGACGCGTTCATCGTCATGGAGTACTTCAGCGGCGGCACGATCGCCGACCAGTTGAAGGCGGCCGGCGACGGCGGTCGCGGCGTGCCGCGCGAATCGGCGCTGCGCTGGCTGCGGGAGGCCGCGAGCGGTCTCGACCACGCCCACGCGGCCGGGATCGTCCACCGCGACGTCAAGCCGGCGAATCTCCTGCTCGACGGTCAGCAGCGCCTCGCCGTCGGCGACTTCGGCATCGCCCGCCTCGCCGACGACACGTCGATGACGCAGACCGGCATGCTGCTCGGCACCGCCGCCTACCTGTCGCCCGAGCAGGCGCTCGGCCGGCCGGCGACGGCGGCCAGCGACCGCTACGCCTTCGCGGTCGTCGCCTACGAGCTGCTGGCCGGGACGCGCCCCTTCGCGGGCGGTCCGGCGACAGCGCAGCTGCGCCAGCACGCCGAGGCCGCGCCGCTGCGCGCAAGCGAGGTCGCGCCCGGACTGCCGAGCGCGATCGACGGCGTCTTCGCGCGCGGCCTGGCGAAGGAGCCCGGCGAGCGCCCGGCCTCCGCCGCCGCGCTCGTCGACGAGCTCGAGCGCGCGCTCGATCCCGCCGCGCAGACCGAGCCGACGAAGCGGGTGACGCCGATCGTGCCGGTTCCCGCCCCGCAGCAGGCGCCGGCGCCGGCGCGGGCGCCCGCGCCCGCACCCGCGCCCGCGCAGCCGCGTGCCCACAGGCCGCACACGGTCTCCCCGCTGGCGGCGCTTGCGATCGCCGCCGCGATCGTCGGCGCCGTGCTGGCGATCGCGCTCAGCCAGGCGGGCGACGACGGGTCGCCGACGTCCTCGACGACGCCGAAGGCGACGCAGAACGCCGGCGAGCGCACGCAGACGAGCGCGGCGCCCGCGGCCGCGGCCGAGCAGCCGTCGACGTCGACCCCGGCGGCCGCCGGCGGCGATCCGGTCAAGCTCAACGACCAGGGCTTCGCGCTCAACAACCGGGGCCGCTACGCCGAGGCGGTCGCGCCCCTGCGGGCCTCGGTCGACGGCTACCGCAGCGCCGGGCGCACCGACGAGCTCGGCTACGCCTTCGCGCTCTACAACCTCGGCGTCGCGCTGAACCGCTCGGGCGATCCCGCGGCGGCGGTCGACGTCCTGCAGGAGCGGCTGAAATACCCCAACCAGCGTGGCACCGTCGAGCGCGAACTGCGCGACGCGCAGGCCGCGCTCGGCGGCGACAAGCCCGGCAAGGGCAACAAGAAGGACAACGACGACGACTAGCTTTCGCCTCGGCAGTCAAGAGTGATGGTGGCCGTGGGTGAGCGCCGCGGTCGGTGATCGCGGTGTTTGCGGTGATTGGGCGAGGGGTTGCGCGGGCGGCCGCTGCGGGTCGGCAGGCTGATCAGGCGCCGTCGTGCGGCAGGCTTTCGTGTGCGCCGTGAGCAGCGGCTGCGCGGGCGGGTGGCAAGCTAGATTGCGCCGTCGTGCGGCATAGCTGTGAGCGCCATCACCGCCCGCGCCGCCGAGCGCGAGCGTATCGCTCATCGTCGTAGGGCTGTTGGGAATTGAGCAGTTGCCAGCACAGTCGGCAGGCGTGGCGGGCGAGCGCGACGCGGGCCTGGATCGGCCGGAAGCCACGGGCCCTGAGCTCGCTGTCGCGGGTCTTGAACGCGTCGCTGTAGAGCGACAGCCCCCAGGCGATCGCCATTAGTGCGTCGCGGTGCTCGGCCAAGCCCTGGCGGCTGATCTTGCCGCGCCTGGTGATCGTTGAGGACTGGTAGGTCGCCGGCGCTAATCCGGTCGCTGAATACAGGTGCTCGGGGGTCGGCCAGCGCTCGATCGGCAGCGTGTAGGCGCTGAACGCGGCGGCCCTGACGACCGCCACGCCGGGCAGCGTCGTCAGGATCTGGCCCGGCGTGCGTTTGAGCAGGCCGGCGAGCTGGTCGTCGGCGAGCGCGATATCGGCCTGCAGGTCTTGCCAGCGGCGCAGATCGCGTCCGAGGCGCGCGGCGCGCAGCTCGGCGTCGGCGGGCCGGGCCAGCAACCGCTTCCAGCGGTCAGCCCAAAATGATGCGGTCGCGTTGGTTATGCGGCCCGGAGCGCGGGCCAGCAACGAGCGCGTGCTCGGCGCGCGCCCGGCGAACGCCGCCGCGCAGCTGAGGACGGCTTGCCCAACGACGCCCTCGAGCTTCAGCGCGCGGCCGTGACCCGCGGGCGCCGAGAGCCCTGGGCACAGCGCGTTGAGCTGGTCATGCAGACGTTGCTGCAGCACGCGGCGTGCGTCGACGAGCTGGCGGCGATGACGAACCGTGCCCAACAGCGACTCGACGATCTGCGGCTCGGCGGGGCGGCCGGCGCCTTGGCGCAGCAGCCACACCAACGCAGCGCAGTCACGGTCGTCTGTCTTAAAGCGCCGCGACCCGAGCTGACCCCGCGCGGCCGTCGTCTCTGATGGCGCGAACAGCCGCAGCGACCCGGGCCAGCGCCGCTCGATCTCTGCCGCCCACGCCCGATGCAACGACCCCGTCGCCTCCAACCCGATCACCGGCAGCCCGCTGACGCCGCTGGCCGCGATCAGGCGCTCGAGCTCGTCGACGCCCTCACGCAGCACCGGCAACGTCACCGGCTCACCGACCAAGCCCCGTTCCCCGGTCGTCAGCCACACCCGGTTAAACGCCTTGCCCGGGTCGACCGCGACCACCAACGACGTCGCGGGCACCTCTCTGCGCAACAGGTCCAAGATGACTCCCTCCCTCAAAAGGACAGAACAAGAAAAGACCCTCCCGGCCAGCGCCGCAGAGGGTCTCCCTCAAGCCGGTCTTTACGGACCTATCAGCTGCCCGTCTGCACTCGAAACCCGGCGGCGGCGATACGGCCCGCCCGTCGGTGACCCATCTGGCGCCGCCCGCCGCGGCGCCGGCAGGAACTGCATCGATGAGGGGTGGGGTGTTCGTGGTGACGGGCCGCCGCACCGGGGCCGGCCCGGGGGTGCCGTGGCGCGAAGATGTTCGGTGCGAACATGTTCGCGACATGGCTCCCGGCCGGGGCGCGCGGTGTGAGCCGTGGTGGCGCATGCATGCTTCATGCCAGCACAAACGCGCCACCACAACAGCGCGGCGGGATGCAGATGTGACGCAACAACCGGCGCTCGCGCACGCCCCGTCACAGTGCACGCATGTGCTGCAGACACGACTGAGCGCGATGCGCGCACCAACGCCCCGTCACACCTGCACGTCCAACGACCACGGCTGCGCCGACCGCCTCCGCGCCGCGCCCAGACGCCAGCCAGCGCGAGCGTCAGCCCCACCGCTTCACAGATGCAGTTCTGCTCGCGTCACGTATGACCACCGACACCTCGTCTCACGCTCCTCGCCTACGTTCCAAGGGGTCGACCAGGAACGTTTGACCGGAAAACGGGACGCCGCCAGGCGGTGATCGGCGCCCCGGGGCTACCGGTGGACCGTTACGAGACGGGCCACGAGTACATCCGGCAGGCGGTAGATTCGCTCGTCGGATGAGGGGATCGGCCTGGGGGATCGCTGTGCTCCCCGCGCTGGCGGCGCTCGTGCTGCCGGACGCCGTGCGCTCGCAGGCGCCCGCTCCGGCCCCGGCCGCGGTCCCGCGCCGACGTGCCGCTCGGCAGCGCCGTGCGCCTGTCGTCGCTGCGCGGCGACGGGCGCTACCGCGACACGTTCCTGCGCGAGTTCGACTCGCTCACGGCGGAGAACGAGATGAAGATGCAGGCGCTGCGGCCGCGCCGCGGCCAGTACGACTTCGCCGCGACCGACGAGCTCGTGCGCTTCGCGCGGCGCAACCGCACGGCGGTGCGCGGGCACACGCTCGTCTGGGGCCAGGCGTTGCCGTTGTGGCTCGTCGACCACGGCGCGCTCGAGCGGATCGGGCTGCGCTTGGCGCCGATCGCGCTGCCGGCGCTGCCCAACGCGCTCGGCAGGCTCGTCGGCGAGACGACGACGATGCTGACCGGCTGGCGGCGCGACGAGCTGATGGCGGTCATGAAGGACCACATCCGCACGGTCATGCGCCGCTACGAGGGCGACATCGCCGAATGGTACGTCGTCAACGAGCCGATGGCGCAGGACGGCTCGCTCGCCCCGACCGCCTGGCGGCGCTTCATCGGCCCGGACTACGTCGAGCAGGCGCTGCGCGCGGCGCGCACCGCCGACCCGGAGGTCAAGCTCTTCATCAACGACTTCGCCGTCGAGTATCCGGGGGCCAAGCTCGACGGGCTCGTCCGGCTCGCGCGCGACCTCGTCGCCCGCGGCGTGCCGCTGGACGGCATCGGCCTGCAGTCGCACACGCACATCCTCGGCACACCGACGAGGCGACGCTGGCGCGCACGATGCGCCGCTTCACCCGCCTGGGCCTCGAGGTCCAGATCACCGAGATGGACGTCGGCATGTCGCTGCTCGGTGTCGGGCGCCCCGATCGCATCCAGCGCCAGGCGCTCGCCTACGGCGCGGCGGCCCGCGCCTGCAATGCCGTGGTGCAGTGCACGCGCTTCACGACCTGGGGCTTCACCGACGCCGCGGCTCGCGGCGCACCGGCTCGCGCGGCTGCGGCGGGTGCGCGGGCCGGCGGGCCGGGCGCCGGTGGCGCTCGGCGGCGGGCACGGGCTCGCGCAGGCGTACGCGGCTCGGCGCCGATGCGGCGAGCGGCAGCTGCGCTCCGGCGCCGTCGCCCCCGCCACGCGGTGGCGGCGCGTCGGGCGGGCCGTCGTCGTCGCCGTCGCCGCGCCAGCGCCGGCGCCAGCCGGAGCGCTGCTCGCCGTCGAGCAGCGCCCACACGAGCATCGCGCCGCCGACGACGTGGACGGCGAACACGAGCGCGAGCGCGACGATCTCCTCTGCCTGGCCTGCGGCCATGGGCGCAGCCTACCTCCGCGGCGCGCGTGACTACGTCAGCTCGGCGCGGACGCGCAGCAACGCCAGGACGGCCTCGGCCGCATGGGCGCCCTGGTCGCGCTTGCCGCCCCCGCTGCGGGCCATCGCCTGGTCCATGCTGTTCACGGTCAGCAGGCCGAAGCCGCACGGGACGCCGGTGCGCAACGCGACGTCCTGGATCCCGCGCGCGGCCTCGTTGCAGACGTGGTCGTAGTGGCTCGTTTCGCCGCGGATGACGGCGCCCAGGCAGGCGATGCCGGCGTAGCGCTCGGTCTCGGCGGCCATCAGCGCCGCGAGCGGCAGCTCGAAGGCGCCGGGGACGGCGAAGACGTCGACCGCATCGGCGCCGGCGGTCTCGAATACGCGCGTGGCGCTCTCGACGAGCCGCTCGGCGAGCTCGGTGTAGAACTCGCCGACGACGATCGCGTAGCGGGTATCGGGCATCTACGACGCGTTTCCGGCCTGCGCATCGCGCTCGCCCTCGTCGTGCAGCATCTCCTTGTCGACGTCGAGACCCTGGTGGTGCAGCGTGTGCCCCATCCGGTCGCGCTTGGCGCGCAGGTAGTCCTCGTTGTGCGGGTTGGAGAGGTGCTCGATCGGCACCTGCTCGGAGACCGACAGGCCGTAGCCCTCGAGGCCGCGGATCTTCTTGGGGTTGTTCGTGAGGATCCTGATCGACGACAGCCCGAGGTCGACGAGGATCTGGGCGCCGATGCCGTAGTCGCGCAGGTCGGCGGGCAGGCCGAGCTGGAGGTTCGCCTCGACCGTGTCCAGGCCGCCCTCCTGCAGCTTGTAGGCGCGCAGCTTGTTCAGCAGGCCGATCCCGCGCCCCTCCTGGGAGAGGTAGAGCAGGACGCCCTGGCCCTCGCGCTCGATCATCGCCAGCGCGGACTCCAACTGCTCGCCGCAGTCGCAGCGCAGCGAGTGGAAGACGTCGCCGGTGAGGCACTCCGAGTGCACGCGCACGAGCACATCGGACGCGCCGTCGACCTCACCCTTGACCAACGCGACGTGGTGCTTGCCGCCGACGAGCTCGCGATAGCCGACGGCGTCGAAGTCGCCGAAGCCCGTCGGGAGCTTCGTCGAGACGACGCGCTCGACGAGCTTGTCGTGGCGGCGGCGGTAGGCGATCAGGTCGGCGACCGTGACCATCTTCAGGCCGTGACGGTCGCAGTACCCGACGAGGTCGCCGACGCGCGCCATCGTGCCGTCGTCGTTCATGACCTCGCAGATCACGCCGGCCGGGTTCAGGCCCGCCAGGCGGGCGAGGTCGACGGCCGCCTCGGTCTGGCCGATGCGCTCGAGCACGCCGCCGGCGCGGCTCTTGAGCGGGAAGATGTGGCCGGGCTGGACGAGATCGCGGGGCGAGCTCTCGGGATCGATCGCGACCTGGATCGTGCGTGCCCGGTCATGCGCCGAGATGCCTGTCGTGACGCCCTCACGGGCCTCGATCGAGACCGTGAACGGCGTCTCGAAGGGCGATTCGTTCTTCGCCGCCATGAGATCGAGGCCGAGCTCGTCGCAGCGCAGCGGGGTCAGCGACAGGCAGATCAGCCCGCGCCCGTGAGTCGCCATGAAGTTCACGGCCTCGGGCGTCGCGAACTGGGCCGCCATCGTCAGATCGCCCTCGTTCTCGCGATCCTCGTCGTCGCAGACGACCACCATCTTGCCCTGGCGGATGTCCTCCAACGCCTCGTCGATCGTGGCAAACGGGCTGCGTGTCATCTGGCTCATGCTCCCTAGCTTGGCAAACTGGTGATCGCCGGCGCGACTCGATCATGCCACCGGCCAGAGCGGTGGGCCCGGTCGCCCGCCGGCGTTCCGCGCTGCATCCACGCGTCGGATCGCTGATAATGACGCGGTGGCCGGTGAGGACATTCACGTCGGCGAGCTGACGATTCGCTTCCTCGTCGACGGGGAGCACTCCAACGGCAGCGCCGCGATCTTCGAGGTCGACGTCCCCGCCGGCGGCGGGGTCCCTGCTCCGCATAGCCACGATGCCTACGAGGAGACGATGTACGGGCTGGAGGGGACGGTGACGTGGACCGTCGAGGGTGTGCAGCATCCGCTCGGTCCGGGGGACCATGTGTGCATCAAGCGCGGCGAGGTTCATGGCTTCGCCAACGTCAGCGGCGAGCACGCCAGGCAGCTCGCGGTCGTGACACCGGCGGTGATCGGCCCGCAGTTCTTCCGCGACATGGCAGCGGTCGTCAACGCCGGCGGTCCGCGCGATCTCGCGGCCATCGGCGCGGTGATGCGCCGCCACGGTCTGACGCCGGCCCCGCCGCCCGGCTGAGCGGATCGGAAGCGGCCCGGTCCGCAGCGGAACCAGCGGCAGCCGCGCCCTCGTCTGCGGCGATCGTGTCGCATCGGGGGCCGCATACACCCCTTCGTTCGACACGACCGCCGCAGACCGCTGCTGCTCGCCGAGCGACGGCGGGGCCGGATTCGGTGAGGCGCCTGTCAGGTGCCGGGCGTGCCGTCGCTGTTGTGGAACACGAGGTTCAGGGCCACGTTGGTGGCGGGCAGTCCTGCCCAGTTGTGGACCTCGACGCGGTAGCGGCCCGGCGAGAGTCGCTGCGTCGTCATCGTCTCACCCATCAGGTCCGACGAGCCGCCGTTGGCGAGGTCGCCGCTCCACGTCCCGTCGGGGCGCCGGCGCTGCAGGTACAGGTCGATGTCCGCCGGAGCGGAGGGGGTGGCCTGCACGACCGCCTTCGCGTTGTCGAAGCTCGCCTCGGAGTCGAACTCGAAGAACGCGGTCGTCGTGCCGGCCGCGCGCGCCGGCAGGCCGAGCGCCGGCGTGACGGTCGCGGAGATCGGGCTCTGCGCTGGTCCCGCCAGGACGCCGCCATCGAGCGGGACGGTGTCCGGCTGCAGCGTCGCGCCGGCGACCACCGGCAGGCTCACGCGTGTCGCGTCAGCGCCGGTGAACACCTGCACCTGGGGGTCCAGCGCGAACAGCGGGACCTTGTCGGGGTCGCTGGTCGTGACGCGCAGCACGAGCTTGTGGCCCGCGCGCAGATGGTGCGCGATCGCGAAGCACGGCGGTGTCATGTCGTAGCGCTGACCGGGCACGACGAGCTGCCGGGTGGCGATGCCGCCGCGCAGCTCGGGGTTGATCGCGCACTGGCTCAGCCGCCGGCGATCGCTGCCGTCGGGCGTCTCGTCGTAGAGGTTGGCGATCAGGTGCAGCCGCGGCGCGGTCACCGACGCCGAGAGCCGCAACAGCGGCACGCCCGCGAGCACGATGTCCTGCGTCAGCGGCGTCGTCGAGAACGTCGCGCCGCCGGTGCCCTGCGGATCGTTGAAGCCGGTCGGGTCTCCGGCGAACGACAGCGACCCGTCCGCCGGCAGCGCGCTCGAAAGCCCGCCGTCGGCTGCTGGGCGCAGCGTCAGCTCATCGTTGCGCACGACGCCCCATCCCTTGGCGGTGAGCACCTCCTCGCGGTCGCCGGCGCGCGCCTCCTCGAACGTGCCGTCGCTCATGAACACCTCGACCGCCGGCCCGGTGCTGACCTTGCGGCCCGCGAGGTGGCGATCGAACCACGCGTGCAGGGCGCCGGTCCACTGCTCCGCGCGCCGCGTCGGACAGCAGCCCGACCCGTGATCCCACTGGCCCAGCCAGAGCTTGTCGCCGGCGCGTCCGGCGCGGTCGGTGAACCACTGCATGGCGTCCACGCGCGCGGCGTTGTCGTTGACACCGTGGACGAGGAACGTCGGAATCTGCGCGGCCGTCGCGCCGGCCCGGTGGTCGCGCACGAGGTGCCAGTCGGCGTAGCGGCCCGACAGCTGGTCCTCGCCCGCGACGGCCGCGGACTGCGGCAGCCCGCAGCCGGTGTCCTCGACCGAGTTGCCGAAGTCGTCGCCGGTGGTCGTCAGCCCGAACGGGTCCTCGACGTTCGGGAGCTTGCGCTCCAGCGCGAGCTGCTCATAGGCCTCGATCGGTCCCGCCCATTGCAGGAAGTACGGCACGCCGTGCTGGAACTGATGGTCGTACATCGACGCCAGACCTGCGCTCGGGACGATCGTCGCGAGGCCGCGCGGGTTCTGCGCCGCGGCCACCGACGGCGTCGAGCCGACGTAGGAGTGGCCGGTCATGCCGACCTTGCCGTTGCTCCACGACTGTCCGGCCGCCCACTCGACGACCTGCTTGAGGTCGCGCGCGTCCTTGGGGCCCAGATGATCGAGGCAGCCCTGCGAGCGCCCGGTGCCGCGCAGATCCATCATCACGACGGCGTAGCCGCGCGGGGCGAAGTAGCCCGTCAGCCCCAGCGGTGCGCCCTCGGGATCCTTGGGGCCAGGCAGGATGCGCGTGCCGTCGCGGTCGGCGAGCGTGCCGTGATACGGGCTGGATTCCAGGATGACGGGAAACGGTCCGGCGCCGACCGGCCGCACGATCTCGAGATACAGCTGCTCGCCGTCGAAGGCGCCAAGGCGCACGACCTCGCGCGTGATCTCGTCGTGGACCGGTGCGGAGAGCCCCTTGATCTTCAGGTAGTCGGCAGGTTTGCCGGCCCGCTCGTCGACCCCCTGTACCGCTGCGCCAGCGGGTGCGGCGCACGCGAGAGCTATCCCAACGGCCAACGAGATGAAAAGGCGGCGACGGTGTCTCATGCTCGTTCAAACGCGGCGCAGGACAGAAACTTGCGCCATCTCGCCGAACCACGCGCGGCGCACGTGATCGAACGGAGCCTGCGCTATCCCGGCCGATCTGCGCCCGCACCGGCCGCGCCATCGCCGGCGCCGGCCGGCCCGCCACGCGTCCGCACGAGCTTCTCGACGTACTTCGCGACGACGTCGACCTCGAGGTTCATCCGCACGCCCGCGGACACGGCGCCGAGCGTCGTGCGCTCGAGCGTCTCGGGGATCAGCGACACATCGAAGCTCTCGTCGTCGATCCGGGCCACGGTGAGCGAGACGCCGTCGAGCGCGATCGAGCCCTTGTGGACGACGTAGCGCAGCAGCTCGGGGTCCGCGGGGCGGATCGTCACGACGCGGGCGAAGCCGTCGTCGCGCACGCCGTCGACGGTGCCGACGCCGTCGACGTGGCCCTGCACGATGTGGCCGCCGAGCCGGTCCGCCGCGCGCACCGCGAGCTCGAGGTTGACGGCCGCGCCGACGCTCGCGATCGTGCCGAGCGTCGAGCGGTCGAGCGTCTCGTGCATGACGTCGGTGGCGAAGCAGTCGCCGTCGACCGCGGTCGCCGTCAGGCAGACGCCGTTGACGGCGACCGAATCGCCCTCGCCGAGCTCGCCGGCCAGGCGCGTGCGCAGCGTCAGCCGCAGGCCGCCGGCGGTCGCGGCGACCGCGGCGACGCTGCCGAGATCGGCGACGAGTCCCGTGAACACCCCGGCCTCACCACTCGCGCAGGCGCGCGGAGATCAGCAAGTCGTCGGCGACGCGCTCGCAGTCGAGCGTCAGCGCGCGCAGCGCCTCGGAGATCTGCTCGACGCCCTCGCCCTCGAGTGGGTCGCGGGCGGCACGGCCGCCGAGCAGCAGCGGGGCCAGAAAGAGCCGCACCTCGTCGATCTCGCCGGCGTCGAGGAACGCGCCGGCCAGGTGCGGGCCGCCCTCGAGCAGGATCGAGGTGATGCCGCCCGCCCCGAGCAGATCCAGGGCCGAGCGCACGCGCGCGGGCTCGTTCTCGCCGGTCGCGACGACGACGTCGCAGCCGGCCATCTCCAGCGCCTCGACGGCCGAGCGCCGGGCCGCGCGCGAGACGACGACCGTCAGCGCGGACTCCGGCGCCGCGCTGACGAGCTTGGAGTCCAGCGGCAGCCGGCCGGTCGCGTCGAAGACGACGCGGCGGGGCTGGTGGTGCACGCCCTCGACGCGGGCCGTCAGCTGCGGGTCGTCGGCCAGCGCGGTGCCGATCCCGACGACGACCGCGTCGACGCTCGCGCGCCAGCGGTGCGCCCGCGCGCGGCTGGACTCGTCGGAGATCCACTGCGAGTCGCCGGTGCGCGTGGCGACCTTGCCGTCGAGCGTCATCGCGGACTTGAACAGCACCCACGGCCGGCCCGTGCGGGCATGCTTGCGGAAGGCCTGGTTGACCAGCCGCGCGCGCGCAGCGATCTCGCCGTCGGCGACGTCGACCTGGACGCCCTCGTCACGCAGGATCCCGAGGCCGCGGCCGGCGGCCTTCGGGCTCGGGTCGTCGGAGGCGACGACGACGCGGGTCAGGCCGGCGGCGAGGATCGCGTTGGTGCAGGGCGGCGTCTTGCCGTGGTGACAGCACGGTTCCATCGATACGTACAGCGTCGCCCCCCGCAAGCTCGCGCCCGGGCCCTCGGCCGCGACGGCGTCGGCGATCGCGTTGACCTCGGCGTGCGGGCCGCCGCAGTCCTCGTGCCAGCCCTCCCCCAGCACCTTCTCGTCACGCACGAGCAGGGCGCCGACCATCGGGTTGGGATGCACGCGCCCGAGGCCGAACTCCGCCAGCTCGATCGAGCGCGCGAGATGGACGCGGTCGGCCGCGGTCAGCAGTGGCACAGACGCAGCATAGGGCGCTACCTAAGGGCCAGCTGTGGCGTCCTCGGAGCACGCGCCGCCCTGCAGGCGGTAGACCGTCACCAGCGGCCCGGGCCTGTTGTACGCCAGCGGGTAGTAGTTGAACGTCCAGTCGAAGTTGAACGCGACCGGGCCCTTGCCCCTCGAGTACGGCGACACGTTGTAGGCGACCTTCGAGCGCCGCTCGAGCTCGGCGTAGTAGCGCAGCGCGTTGGGCACCACCTCGGGCTCCACCTCGGCGCGCCCGCGCTGTGTCGATCCGACGACGACGTGGCAGTAGCCCTGCCGCTCGAAGACGTCGACCAGCTCGGGATGCAGCACCCGCTCGAAGTCCTCGATGTTCACGATGCCGGCCACGCCAGGCACCGGCAATCCGGTGTTCGGATCGATCTTGCGGCTGAGCGGATACTTGTTCCAGCGATTGCCGTTGGGGATGATCGGCGACGGGTTGCCGATGTCCTGCGCCCACTGGTCGGGCACGACCGGCTCGACGACGATCTTCGTCCCCGCCGGGACGTTGAGCACCATCCATTCGCGGGCGATGTTGCGGGTGTCCTCGCGCGACATGACCAGGCCCGAGTGCAGCGAGTAGACGAAGCCCTGGCCGCACAGGACGACGACCGCGGCCGCCACGAAGGTCGGCCGCAACGCCGACGAGAAGCGCC
Source organism: uncultured Solirubrobacteraceae bacterium (assembly GCA_963756465.1). Taxonomy (GTDB): domain Bacteria; phylum Actinomycetota; class Thermoleophilia; order Solirubrobacterales; family Solirubrobacteraceae; genus CADCVQ01. The sequence continues at coordinate 1,095,180 of CAVWNK010000003.1, read as the reverse complement.
CGAGGTAGTCGGCGAGCTCGACCGCCGCGTACGCCGCCAGCACGCACACGAACGGGAAGACCGGCATCAGCCAGCGTCCGAAGTAGCGCTCCTGCGAGCCCATGAACAAGACGAACAGGATCACCGGCGGAACGAGCATCCACAGCAGCCGGCGCTCGTCGAAGAACAGGCGCGCGGCGCCGCCGACGGCGAACGGCAACGCCGTCCAGCCCAGCCCCCAGCCGAACGACCACAGGTAGTAGGCGTAGCCCGAGTCCTGCGTCAGCCCGAGCTTGCCGGCGGCGTCGCCGGAGGCCGTCGACTGGTGCGTCAGGCCGTTCCAGAAGGACCCGAAGTCCAGCACCGCGTAGGGGTTGGCGACGACGAACGTCACGAGCGACAGCCCCCCGGCGATCGCGATCCCGCGCAGCGCGCCGCCCTTGCCGCCGCCGGCCGCGAACTGCGCGCCGGCGGCGGCGACGATCGGCAGCAATACGATCCCGCCGGTGTACTTCGTCGCCGCGGCGAGGCCGAGCCCGATCCCCGCCCAGACGTAGTCGCGCAGGCGCCCGTTGCGCAGGATCCCGGCCGCACCCCAGAGCCCGAGGCAGACGCCGACGAGCGTCGGCACGTCGTTGAGGGCGAGCTTGGAGTAGAAGACCGGCAGGAACGCGACGGCGAAGATGCCGGCCGACAGCAGGCCGACGCGGCGGTCGACGAGCCGCGACGCGGCGAGGTACAGCAGCCAGACGGCGAGCGTCCCGCACAGCGCGGAGATCGTGCGCGCGATCGTCCAGATCTCCGTCGGGTCGGCGGCGAAGGAGTTCGAGACGCCGGCGCGGCCGCCGAACCAGGCGCCGAGCACGAGGTGCACGAGGTACGTATAGGCCGGCGGGTTGACGTAGTAGTTGGGATCCCAGTCGTGGCCGAACATCCCGATCGCCCGCGTCACGAAGTGCGCGTTCTCGTCGGCGTTGTAGGCGTAGGGCAGGCCGTGGCTGACGCCCCAGATGCGCAGCCCGAAGGCGAGCACCAGGACGGCCCCGATCGCCGATCCCCAGATCAGCCTGTCGCTCGTCATGCGGCCGAAGCCCAGGCCGGGCGAGGTCAGCACGCCGGTCAGGCCGCCCGGCTCGGGCACCGCAGGCGGATGGCGCTGCGCCTCGCGCAGCTCGTTAACAGCGGGCATAGGCCCCGTAGTACCGGCTCGTGGCGACGCGCACGAAGCCGGCGGGCGGCAGGTTGTCGGCGCTCTTGTCGTCGTCGGTCACGAAGGCCTGCTTGAAGAGCGCCGGGCGGTTGTGCACGAGGATCACGACGCCGCGCGACGGATCGCCGATCTCGCGCGAGGATCGCGCGATCACGTCGGACTGCGAACCGTCGAGGATCCAGCGGACGTCGGGGATGAGCTTGTGGTTGGGGACATAGACGGGTCCGCAGCGCAGGCCGGCGACGACATCGGGGTCGTGCAGCACGTGTTCGAGCGCGACGTGGGCATCGCCGCGGAACTGCAGCTCGTTGCGCAGCTGCGTGAGGTTAACGCGCGTCGCGGTGAACACGATCCCGAAGACGACGATCGCGCCGGCGGCGAGCATCCATACCCGCCGCCAGTTCGTCCCCGGCTCGAGCATCGTCCAGCCGGCGATGAAGACCGCCGCGAAGACCATCACGCACAGCGACGGCACGAGCAGGTAGCGGTCGATCACCGACAGGCCCGCCAGCCCGACGAGCGCGAACGTGCCCGCCCCGATCGCGAACAGGACGAGCGGCATCAGCGCGCGCCGCGGCGTCAGCACGACGGCGAGCACGACCCCCGCCATGCCGGCGAGCACGACCGGGAACTTCGCGAGCTTGACGAGGAACGCGTACAGCGCGGCGGGCACCGCCGCGCCGCCCTTGTTGCGCCCGAGCTCTTCGGCGAGGTCGCGCGTCCCGGTCAGCGAGTACAGCGGCTCGCCGGTGACGGCGAAGTCGACGCCGACCCAGACGAGCGGCCCGACCGCCGCCAGCCCCGCATAGAGCGCGCGCTGGCGCCACGTCAAGCCGAGGAAGAGCCACAGCCAGTAGACGCCGGCCAGCAGCCAGGCCTCGGGTCGCATCAGCCCGGCCGCCGCCAGCAGGCCGAGCACGATCACCGGATGCCGGCGCGGGGCGCGCAGCTCGATCACCGCCGCCCAGACGACGACGGCGAGGTAGGAGATGTCGATGTAGCCGCGGGCGGCGAGGAACGGGAAGTCGAACCGCGTCACGAGCAGCGCCGCCGCGACGGCGCCGACGAGCGGCGTGAACGCGGTCTTGCCGAGCGCGTAGACCGCCGCGACGAGCGCGAGGAACGAGAGCACGGCGCAGGCGACCATCACGCGGTCGGCGCTGTCGCCCAGCAGCGACAGCGCCGCGCCGAAGGCGATCGCGAGCGGGTGCTCTGTCGGCGCGCGGTAGGCCTCGAAGGACAGCGCGTCGAACGCCAGCAGCTCGCGGCCCCACAGCAGCGAGTAGTAGGAGTCGTAGTTCGGATACGTCGGGTAGACGAAGAAGCCGATCAGGGCGGCGAGCGCGAGTGCGCCCATGCCGGCGCGTTCGAGCACGGCGACGCGGACCGCGGGCACGCGCCGGCGCCGCCGAGTGGGCTCCTCGGCAGGCGGCGGCGGGGTGGCGGTGGCAGGGGTTGCGGTGCTGGACACAGAAGACGCTGCGATGGCCGTTAGGATTCCACGCGGACCCGCCACATGAAGTTGATCATCCAGATCCCCTGCTTCAACGAGGAGCAGACACTCCCGCTCGTGCTCGCGGACCTTCCGCGACGAATGGACGGCTTCGACGCGGTCGAATGGTTGATCATCGACGATGGCTCGACGGACAAGACGATCGAGGTCGCCCGTGCCGGCGGCGTCGACCATATCGTTCGTCTGACGAACAACAAGGGCCTGGCCGCCGGCTTCCAGGCCGGTCTCGACGCCGCGCTGAAGCTCGGCGCCGACGTCATCGTCAACACCGACGGCGACAACCAGTACGACGGCAGGGACATCCACAAGCTCGTCGGGCCGATCCTCGAGGGCAAGGCCGACATGGTCGTCGGCGACCGCGAGGTCCACAAGATCGAGCACTTCTCGCCGCTGAAGGTCACGCTCCAGCGGCTGGGCTCGTGGGTCGTGCGCCAGGCGTCCTCGACCGAGGTCCCGGACACGACCTCCGGCTTCCGCGCCTACAACCGCGAGGCCGCCATCCAGATGGCGGTCGTGTCGAAGTTCACGTACACGCTGGAGACGATCATCCAGGCGGGCAAGCAGCTCGTCGCGGTCGATCACGTCGCGATCGCAACGAATCCCAAGACGCGCGAGTCGCGCCTGTTCCCGTCGATGTGGTCCTACGTCCGGCGCAACTCGGTCTCGATCTTCCGGATCTACTCGCAGTACGAGCCGCTGCGCGTCTTCATGACCGCCGCCGCGGTCGTCGGGCTGATCGCGCTCGTCGTCTGGGGGCGGTTCGCCTACTTCTACATCGTCGAGGACGAGGGCAAGGGCCACGTCCAGTCGCTGATCCTCGGTGCGGTGCTGTTCAACGCGGCGATGGTGCTCGCGGCGCTGGGCGTGATGGGCGACATCATGTCGGCGCAGCGCACGATGATCCAGCGCACGTTCGAGCGCGTGCGGCGGATCGAGCTGCAGCTCGGCGTCGCGCCCTCGCACTACGAGCCCGGCCAGCCGTCGAGCACGCAGGGGCCGACGACCGGCGCCGACGCGGGCGCCGCGACCGGCAAGACCGAGGAGCGCGACGTGGTGGCCCTGTGACGCCGGCTCCCGTCGACGTGACCGTCGACGCAGAGGGCACGGTCACCGGCAACACCTACGACAAGTACGGCTCGACGAACCCCGTCGTGCGGCGCCTGATGAGCGGCTTCGAGCGCACGCTCGAGGAGCTCTTCGAGCAGGCCGACCCGCAGTCGCTGCTCGACGTCGGCTGCGGCGAGGCCGTGCTGACGCACAAGTGGGCCCAGCGCCTCGGCGAGCGCCGCGTCGTCGGCATCGACCTCGACGACCCGCTGCTGCACGCCGAGTGGGAGCAGCGCCGGGCGCCGAACCTCACCTACCAGGTCATGAAGGCCGAGAACCTCCCCTTCGCCGACGGCGAGTTCGACGTCGCGACGGCGATCGAGGTGCTCGAGCACGTGCCCGATCCGGCGCACACCGTCGCCGAGATGGCGCGCGTCGCCAGCGGCCACCTGCTCGTCTCGGTGCCGCGCGAGCCGATGTGGCGCGGGCTGAACATCGCCCGCGGCGCCTACCTGAAGGAGCTCGGCAACACGCCGGGGCACCTCAACCACTGGTCCAAGCGCAGCTTCGTGAAGCTGCTGTCCCGCCACGGCGACGTCGTCCAGGCGCGCTCGCCGTTTCCGTGGACCATGTTGCTCGTCCGTCTGTAGTGCCCGCACCCGACATGAGCGCGGGCACGGGCAGCGGGCCGCCCGGCTCCGGCTACGGGCGCGGCGCACGGGTCCTGTCGATCGGGATCGCGACGACCGGGCTCGTCACGTTCGCGTACTTCGCGCTCGCCGCGCACGCGCTGAACCCGGTCGAGTACAAGCGCATCTCGCTGGTCTGGTCGATCATGTTCGTCGTCGCGTCGGTGATCTACCGTCCGATCGAGCAGCTGCTGTCGCGAACGATCGCCGACCGCCGCGCGCGCGGCCACAGCGGCGGGCACAACCTCGGCGTCGCGCTGCTGATCCAGGCCGCGTTCGCGCTGACGTTCCTGGTGATCGCGCTGCTGCTGCGCGACAGCCTGCAGAACGACCTCTTCGACGGCTCGGCCCCGCTGTACTGGGTGCTCGTCGTCGGCGTCCTCGCCTACGCGGCGAGCTACTTCGCGCGCGGCTTCCTCGCCGGACACCAGCGCTTCGAGCTCTACGGCCTGCTCGTCTTTTTGGAGGCGATCTCGCGCGTGCTGTTCGCGCTCGCGGTCGTGATCGGGATCGCCTCGGGCCAGTCGGCGGTGGCGCTCGGCATGGCGGCCGCCCCGCTGATGTCGCTGCTCGTCGTGCCGTGGTTCTTCGCGCGCCGCGGCGAGTCGGCCGACCCGCCGGCCGACGTCGCCGCCGTGCAGGAGACCGAGGGCGGCCTGACACTGCGCCGTGGCGCGCCGTTCGCGGCCGCCGTCTTCGCCATCATGGTCGCCGAGCAGACGCTGCTCAACGCGGCGGTGCTGACGGTCGAGGGGACCTCATCCGACGCCGCGCTGGCGGGCATCGTCTTCAGCGTGCTGCTGATCGCGCGCGCGCCGCTGCAGCTCTTCCAGGCGGTGCAGGGATCGCTGCTGCCACACCTCGCGGGGCTGCAGGCGACCGCCGGCGCGGCGGACTTCCGCCGCGCGATCCGCACCACCGTGCTGGCGATCGGCGCGTTCGCGCTCGCCGTCGCGCTGGGCCTCTTCGCGATCGGCCCGCCGGTCGTGACGGCGCTGTTCGACATCGACCGCTCGATCGGCCGCGGCGGCCTTGCGCTCGTCGGCCTGGGGATGGGTTTTCACCTCATCGCCGGGACCTTCAACCAGGCCGCCCTCGCACGCGGCCATGCGCCCGCGGCGGCGCTCGCCTGGCTGGCCTGCGCGGGTGCCTTCGTGCTGTGGATGCTGAGCCCGGCGGTCGGCGATCAGCTGCTGCGTACCGAGGTCGGCTATTGCGGCGCGGCGGCACTGCTCGCCGCGCTGCTGGCGCTCGTCTACCGCGCCGGCGACCGCGCCTCGGCGACCGCCACCTGACGGGCGGGCAGGCCGTCTTCGGCGCCGACGTCGACGCGGGCCGTTGAGTCCCACCACCGCGACGCGAGCGGTCCGTCGCGCGTGCCTACGGCGTCACGGTGGCCTTGCCCTCGACGTAGACGAGCCGGCCATCGGCCAGCCGGAAGACCTCGCCGACGCGCCGGCCCGAGCCCGTCACCGTGTCCTTGCTGAGCTTCACGGTCCTGATCTGGTCGCCTTCCTTGACGATCAGCGTCTGGCTGTTGGGCTCCGTGCGCAGGACGGTGACGTTGGACTGCGTCAGCAGGTCGGTGAGGTTGACGGACTGCAGCGCGGCGAGCAGGAACGCGACCGCGAGCACGATGCCGAGGTCGAAGAGGTTGACGAGGCCGTCGAGCGGATCGCCGCCGCGGTCGCCGCGCCGCGTCGCGCGCGGCGTCACGCGGGCGCGCGCGACGCGCGGCGTCACGACTGCTCCTGCGGCTCGAGCGAGGCGACGACGTACTCGAGGTCGGACAGGTCCTGCGCGTAGAGGCGGTCGCGCACGAGCGAGATCGCGAACGCGACCGCGCCGATCAGCAGCCCGACGACGGTGACGCTGAACGCCGCGCGCAGGTTGTCCGAGAGCTGCGCGACGTTGCCGTCGGCGAGCCCCTCGAGCGCCGGCGAGAGCGGGATCAGCGTCCCCATCAGGCCCAGCGCGGGGCCGAAGCGCACGAGCAGGCGGCTGCGCTCGAGCTTGCGCAGCGAGCGCAGGTCGAAGTCGGCGAGCGCCTTCGCGCGGCGGTCGTCGGCGCCCGGCTGGCCGTGCTGGGCGACGAGCGTCGCGAGCGTGTCGGCCATCTGCGCGCTCGACGCGAGCGGCATCAGCGCGCGCTCGGCCTCGGGCAGGTCGCGCGTCTGCAGCGCGGCGCGGGCGTTGGCGGCCGCCTCGGCAACGCGCTCGCCGCCGTCGCTGCGGCCGCGGCGCAGCAACTCGACGAAGAACGCGCCGACGTCGACGAGCAGGAAGGCCAGCGCGGCGATCGCGGCGACGAAGACGGGCACGCGCAGCGCGTTGGCGAGCTCGAACAGCACCTCCTCGATTCCGGTGACGGCGATCATGCGACGCGCAGTTTGACGCCTCGGCGCTCGCGAAGCGCTCCGAGCGAGACGAAGGCCATCGCCAGCAGCCCGGCGAGCGGGATCTCGATGCCGCTCGGCGGGTTGCGCTCGCGCTGGCGCCGCCCGGCCGCCGCGCCGGCCTCCCTGCCCTGCGGCAGCTTGCTGACCTGCGCGCCGAGGTCGTTGATGAGCACGCCGGAGATCGGGACGCCGAACGGCTTCGCCGGCTTCGGCTTGGGCTTCGGCTTGGGCTTGGGTGTCGGCGTCACCGCCGGATCGGGCTCGTCGGTGCCGGCGGGGTCGGTACCGCTGCCGGTGCCAGAGCCGCTGCCGCCCGCGCCGCTGCCGGACCCGCTTCCCGTCCCGCTGCCGGTGCCCGTGCCGCCCGCTGTGCCGGGCGGCGGGAGCTCTTCGGGCAGGCCCTCGCCGACCGTGATGTCGACGTCGTCGACGCCCACGCACCCCGTCGCGCAGCGCCCGGTCGACCCGCTCGTCCCGCGCACGGTGATGCGCGCCTGGTACTGGCCCGCAGCCTTGTAGACATGCGACACGGAGCGGCCGCTCTTGGGCGCCGTCCCGTCGTTGAAGTCCCACTCGAAGCGCAGCTGCGCGCCCGGCGGCGCGAAGCGCACGCGAGCGCTGAGCGAGACGCTCTGGCCTTCTTCGATCGTGCTGCGGTCGACCGACGCGACGACGACCATGTCGCCGCCGTTGACGTTGATCTGCAGCGGTCCCGTGTCGGCCGTCGCCGTGATCGTCGTGGCGCCGCGGACGAACCGCGTCGTCGTCCCGTTGTCGATGATCACGGCGCCGAGGTCACCCTGTGTGAGCGCGACCTGGCCGCCGTCGGGACGGGTCACGTTGACGAACGTGACCGATGCCGGATCGATGCCGTTGTTCGAGATGATCTGGCGGATCGTCATGCCGCCGGAGAACTGCGCGCCCGGGATGTCGACCGGGCCCGGGATCGTGTTGAAGTACACCGTCGCGCCGGGACCCGCCGCCTGCGCCGCAGCGGGCATCAGACCGAGCGCGAGCACGGCGGCGAGCAGCACGGTTGTGACGAACGCGCGCAGGTGGCGCACGGTACCTGACGTCGTCGCGGGCGACGTCAGCAGCCGGCGGCGGCCGCGATCTCGCGAAACTTCGCGGCGGGGTCGTCGGAGTTGAAGATCGCCGAGCCCGCGACGAACCACGTCGCGCCGGCCGCGGCGCACTCGGCGGCGGTCTGCGGGTTGACGCCGCCGTCGACCTCGATCGGGATCCCGTCGCCGAGCATCGCGCGCACGCGCTTGATCTTGTCGAGCTGGTTGCGCAGGAACGGCTGGCCGCCCCAGCCGGGGTTGACGGTCATGATCAGCGCGAGGTCGATCTCGTTCTCGCCGAAGTGGTCCGCGGGCGTGCCGGGCGAGACGACGAGGCCCGCCTTGCAGCCGGCCTCGCGGATCGCCGACAGCGTGAAGGCGATGTTCGGCGTCGCCTCGGCGTGGATCGTGATGCCGTCGGCGCCGGCCTTGGCGAACTCGCCCACGTGGCGCTCGGGGCGCTCGATCATGAGGTGCACGTCGAGGTAGGCCTCGTCGGGCAGCGACTCGCGCAGCGCGGCGACGACCATCGGGCCGAACGTGATCGGCGGGACGAAATGGCCGTCCATGACGTCGCAGTGGATCACGCGCGCGCCGGCGTCCATGACCTCGCGCACCTGGGCGGCGAGGTCGGCGAAGTCGGCCGACAGGATCGAGGGTGCGACGTGACGTTCGGTGAGGACGGACAACCTGGTGCTACCTCCGGTACGTAGTTGTGCGCTGGGGCGGTGGCTGGCGCCGGCGGGCAAGGACCCAACGCGGCAAAGGGGTGGTCGGCCCACGACCGGACGAGAACGCGGCGAGCCCGTGATCGGCGATGGACATCTAGATCTCCCGGAGCATCGATGCCTGGCAGGCGTTACAGGACAGGATCGCGGTCTTCGACATCCGCACGATCGTAGAATGCTCGCCGCAGTCGGGGCACAGCGAGCACAGCTCGAAGCGATGCAGGCAGTACACGCAGCGGTAGCGCCCGGGCATGTTCGCGGGCCGCAGCCACGGCTCGCTGCAGTTCGGGCACGTCATGCCGAGTTCGGTCGACATCAGCTGCGCAGGCGGGCGATGTAGAAGCCGTCGGTGCGGTCGCGGTGGGGCAGCACGAGGCGCTCGGACTCTACCCGCACGCCGGACGCCTCGACGATCGCCTCGTTCTCGCGTCGCGACAGCGTGCAGGTCGAGTACACGAGCGCGCCGCCCGGCTTCAGCGCCCGCGACCCCGCGCGCAGGATCTCGGTCTGGACCGCGGCGAGCTTCATGATCGCCGCGGGCGTCATCCGCCAGCGCAGGTCGGGATGGCCCTGCAGCGTTCCCAGCCCGCTGCACGGCGGGTCGACGAGCACGCGATCAAACGGCTCGTCCGTGCTGAGATGGGCGGCGTCGGCCGTGCGCACCCTGATGCTCGTCGCGCCCATCCGCTCGCACGTGCGCTGCAGCGCCTGCGCGCGCTTGCCGTGGCGCTCGACGGCGACGATCTCGCCCTCGTTGCCCATCAGCGCCGCGAGGTGCGTCGTCTTGCCGCCGGGCGCGGCGCAGAGGTCGAGCACGCGCTCGCCGGGCTGCGGGTCGAGCGCGCGCGCGACGAGCATCGCGGCGCGCGACTGCGCGACGTAGGCGCCCTCGCGGTAGAGCGGGTGGGCGTGGGCGTCGAACGCGCCGCTGACGACGAGGCCCTCGGGCAGCTCCTCGCCGGCGGGTCTGGTCGGGACGCCGAGCCGGTCGGCGACGTCCGACGGCGTCGTGACGAGCGTGTTGACGCGCAGCGCAAGCTCGCCCGGCTCGTTGCCGGCGCGCAGCAGCGCGCGCGTCTCGTCGGCCCCGAAGCGCTCCCACCACAGCTCGACGAGCCAGGGCGGGTAGGAGTGCGCGACCGCCGCCCCGGCGGGCGTGTCGTCATCCGGCAGCGGCGGGATCCCGTCTCGGAGCGCGCGGCGCAGGACGGCGTTGACGAGCGCATGGCCGCCCTTGTGCCCCTTCGCCAGCTCGACGCTCTCGCCGACGACCGCGTGCGGCGCGGCGTTGCCGAGGAAGGCGAGCTGGTAGAGCCCGAGCCGCAGCGCCGCCAGCGTCGGCGCGTCGAGCTCGGCGACGGGCCGCGCGAGCTGCTCGACCATGTGGTCGAGCGACAGCCGCCGCTGGACCGTCCCGTAGGCGAGCTGCATCGCCAGCCCGCGCTCGCGCGGATCGAGACCGCGCGCCTCGCCGTGCAGCGCGCGATCGGCGTACGCACCCTGCTCGAAGACGCGCCGGATGACGGCGTGGGCGACCCGCCGGGCGGGCGTGACATCGCTCATCCGTCGGCCGGCCCGTCGTCGCGCCTGCGCCCTCGGCGGTGGTGATGTCGAAGCGCGGGCGATATCCGCCCCTCCGCGCGGCACGATCGGACCGCTGCGGCGGCCTTCACGGCTTGCGCCCGCGCAGATATGCCGCCGCGTCCATCGCGCGGCCGCCTGCGGGCTGGACCTCGAGCAGCTCGAGGCCGCCGAGCAGCAGGCGCTCGCCGTCGGCGCGCAGCTCACCGACCTCGTCGGGCGCGCGCACGGCGGCGCGCAGGACGCCGAGGAAGCCGCCGTCGCCGGGCAGCGCGGCGCGGGCGCCGATGTGCGGGCTCAGCGCGCGCACGACACGGTCGTTGACCGCCGCCGTCGCGCTCGGCTGCAGCGTGCGGTCGGCGGCGGCGATCTTGTCGGCGTACGTGACGCCGTCGTCGGGCTGCGCGACCGGCTGCGGTCGCTCGTCGAGCACGCGCAGCAGCAGATCGGCGCCGCGCTCGCGCAGGCGCGCGGCGAGCGTGCCGTAGGTGTCCTCGGGAGCGATCGGCTCGTCGCCCGCGAGGAAGACGGGGCCGCTGTCCAGGCCCTCCGTCAGGCGCATGATGCAGACGCCGGTCCGCCGGTCGCCGGCCATGATCGCCCGCTCGACGGGCGCCGCGCCGCGCCAGCGCGGCAGCAGCGAGGGGTGCACGTTGAGCAGTTCGAAGGCCGACAGCAGCGGCTCGCGGATCAGCGCCCCGAAGGCGCACACGATGACGGCGTCGGGCTCGGCGGCGGCGATCTGCTCGTAGGCCTGCTGATCGTTGACGTTCTCGGGCTGCAGGAGCTCGAGCTGCAGCGCCCGGGCGGCGTCGGCGACGGGCGGCGCCGACAGCCTGCGCCCGCGCCCGGCGGGCCGATCGGGACGCGTGACCGCGAGCTGCGGTCTGTGCGGGCTGTCGGCGAGGCGGCCGAGGATCGCGGCGGCGAAGTCCGATGTGCCGAGAAAGACGGTCCGCGCCACGGGCGCGCGCTAGGCCGCGTCTGCGGCGGCGGCCTGCTCGGCCTCGCGCATCGCCCGCACCGCCGCCTTGCGCTGCTCGCGGGTCGTGCGGTCGAGGATGAGGATGCCGTCGAGGTGATCGAGCTCGTGCTGGATGACGCGCGCCTCCAGGCCGGAGGCCTCGATCATGAGCTCGTCACCGTGTTCGTCGTGCGCGCGCACGAGCACCGCGACCGGGCGCTCGACGTCGACGTGGACGAGCGGCAGGCTCAGGCAGCCCTCCTCGGAGATCTCCTGTTCGCGGCTGGACCACTCGATCTCGGGGTTGATCAGCGCGATCGTCGGGCTGTCGGGCTCGACGCGGTAGACGAGCACGCGATGGGAGATGCCGACCTGCGGCGCCGCGAGGCCGATACCGAGCGCGTCCTGCATGAGCAGCGCCATCCGCGCGACCTCGTCGCGCAGGTCGTCGTCGAAGCGCTCGACCGGGCGCGCCTTCGTCTTGAGGATCGGATCGCCGAGGAAGCGGACGTGGCGCATCGCGGCGCGGCGGCGCGCGAGCACCTCGGGGTCCAGCTCGGGCGGTGCCTCGGGCTCCTCCTCGGTGGGTTCGGCGACGTCGTCGGTCATCTGTCCTTGATTGTAGATCGGCGGACGCAACCGGCCATCCGTAGGAAGCGTCCGAGAATGCGTTGCAGGGTTTGGGCGCGTGCTTACTGCGGATCGACGTCGACGCTGAACGCGACGCCCCGCCGGCTGCGGTCGCCCGCGACGGCGTCGACCGCGCGCCCGGCGGCGCCCACCGCGCGCGCGCGCTGCGTCCCCTTGACGACGAGCTGCGCGCGCTCGCGCCCGCGCAGCCGAAACAGCGGTGCCGGACCGAGCACGCTCGCGCCGGGGATCTCGCCGAGCTCGGCGCGGATCGCCCGCGCGGCCTCGCTCACCGCGGCGCCGTCCGGCGCCGAGCAGACGATCCTGATGAGGTGCGAGAACGGCGGGTAGCGCAGCGCCTCGCGGCGCGCCAGCTCGCCGCGCAAGAAGCCGTCGGCGTCGTGGCGCGCGGCGGCGGCGATCGAGGCGGCGCCGGGCGACATCGTCTGCACGAGCACGCGGCCCCCGCCGGCGCCGCGCCCGGCGCGGCCGGCGAGCTGGGCGACGAGCGCGAACGTCCGCTCCTCGGCGCGGAAGTCGGGGAAGCGCAGCGTGGCGTCGGCGTCGAGCACGACGCCGAGCGTGACATCGGGGAAGTCGTGGCCCTTGGCGACCATCTGCGTGCCGAGCAGGATCCCGCGCTCGGCCTGCTCGAAGCGGCGCAGCAGGACCCCCGGATCGCGTACGTCGGCGTCGAGGCGGAAGACCTCGTGGCCGATCTGGGCGAGCTCGTGCTCGAGCCGTTCGGTGCCGGCGCCGTGACGGGCGACCGACATCGAGCCGCATTTCACGCAGCGCTGCGGCACGCGCTCGCGGTGGCCGCAGTGATGGCAGGCGAGATCGCCGCGCGCGCGGTGCAGGACGAGCGCGACGTCGCACTGCGGGCAGGTCCAGGCGTGTCCGCAGGAGCGGCAGTCGACGAAGTTCGACCAGCCGCGGCGGTTGAGCAGCACGATCGCCTTGGGGGCATCGACGAGCGCGTGGCTCGTGTCGGGGTGCAGCGGTGCGGAGGGCGTCGATGCGCGCATGTCGACGATCTCGACCGGCGGCAGCGGCCGGCCGTCGACGCGCGCGGGCAGGCGCAGGCGGCGCAGCGCGTGGACGCTCTCGGGCCGCGGCGTCGCGCTGCCGGCGAGCAGCAGCGCGCCGGCCTGCTGCGCGCGGCGCGCGGCGACGTGGCGGGCGTCGTAGCGCGGGTCGCCCTCGTGCTTGTAGGAGGAGTCGTGCTCCTCGTCGAGCACGATCAGGCCGAGGCGCTGAAGCGGCGCGAAGACGGCCGACCGCGGGCCGACGCAGACGCGGGCGGCGCCGCTGCGCAGGCGCGCCCACTCGTCGTGGCGCTCGCCGGCCGAGAGCTTGGAGTGCAGAACCGCGACCGTATCGCCGAAGCGGTCGACGAAGCGGCTGACGATCTGCGGCGTGAGCGCGATCTCCGGGACGAGGACGATCACGCCCAGCCCCCGCTCGAGCGCGGCCGCGGCGACGCGCAGGTAGACCTCGGTCTTGCCCGATCCGGTGACGCCGTGCAGGAGCAGCGGTTCGGGCCGGTCCTCCGTCATCGCGGCCTCGACGGCGGCCAGCGCGCGCGCCTGGTCGGCGGTCAGCTGCGGCTGCGCGCGGCGCGCGCCGACGGGCTCGTGCGTGACGTGGCGGCGCGTCGCGCGCTGCTCGAGCGCGACGAGGCCGCGCGCCGCCAGGCGGCGCAGCGCGGGCAGGTCCGATCCGGCCGCGCGCGGGAGCTCGGCCAGCAGGGCGCGCTGGCGGGCTGTGGGCGCGCGACCGGCCGCGGGCTCAGCCCCCGTCGTCGTCGCCCACCACGCGAGCTTCGCCTTGCCGCCGGCCGGCGGTGAGACGAGCGCGAGCGCGCGGGCGGGCGTCGAGCAGTACTCGTCGGCGATCCAGCCGGCGAGCTCGACGAGGTCGCGCGGCAGCGTGTGATCGAGCACGCGGCGCGGCGCCACGAGGCGGTCGTCGGCCAGCTGCGAGGAGTCGGCGAGGCCGACGACGACGCCGACGACGTCGCGATGGCCGAACGGCACGACGAGGACCGAGCCGATCTCGACCCCCTCCGGGCGCAGGTAGTCAAACGGCCCGCGCAGGGCGCGGGCCGTCGTGATCGGCTCGACCTTCGCGACCGGCGGCACGCGTCAAGGATGGCGCACCGCGCGGCGCGCCCGGATTCACCGCGTGGTGGCGTTCTTGCGCCGGACCGTGCGCTGCCTGCCTACCATCGAGGGTCATGGCGACGTCGCGATCAGAGACCTCCGTCGCGTCGACGGCGCGCCATCTCGAGCAGATCGTGGAGGTCGCCGAGCGCGCCGCGGCGGAGCTGCGCGCCGAGGCCGAGGCGCGCGCGTCCGAGCGGATCGCGGAGGCCGAGCGCGCGGCGCAGTCGCGCATCCAGGCCGCCGAGGAGGAGGCCGACGAGCTGCGCTCCGAGGCCGTCGCAGAGGCGGAGGGCCTGCGCAACGAGGCCGCCGACGCCGCGCTCGAGGCGCGCCATCAGGGCGAGCTGCGCGCGCGCGAGCTGATCGCCGAGGCGCGCGCGGTCGCGCGCGAGGTCCTGCGCGAGGGCGAGACGCTCAGCGGCCACCTGCGCGAGCTGTCCGATTCCCTGCGCGTCAACGCCGAACGACTGCTGCGCGACGTCCGCGACGCGCACTCCGAGCTCACCGCCCGCCTCGATCGCGCCGATCCCGACCGCGCCGGATCCGCGATTGCCCGCCCCGCCCGGCCGGGCCGGGCGGCCTCCTCCCCGGCGCCCGCGGTCCCCGACGTGCCGGAGTTCCTTCCGCGCAAGCGCCGCTGACGTCGCGGCCGCGCCAGCGGGTCGACGGGAGCCCGGCAGCCCGTCGAGGAGTTCCAGCGGCGAGCGTTCGCGTAGGTGCGAACGAGGGCGGTGCCGAGCCGCCGGCTCGTCGGTGTTAAGATGGCTGCCGATGATCCGCCTGGGGCTGTAGCTCAGCTGGGAGAGCGTTCGGCTGGCAGCCGAAAGGTCAGGGGTTCGATCCCCCTCAGCTCCACTCCCGCGCCGACGCCGACGTCGGACCGCACGCTTCGCGCCTGAGAGCGCGGACGAGCGGGAACCGCATCGGCGTCGAGCCCGTCCGCGGCGCGGCGCCTCGCGCGGCCCAGGGTGCGACCGACGCGGTCGCGTTCAGCCCTGAACGGCCTCCATCGCCCGCGCCGGGACCTCGCCCCAGAGCTGCTCGAGGCGATAGAAGTCGCGCGCCTCGGGCGTGAAGATGTGGACGACGACGTCGAGGTAGTCCATCAGGATCCAGGTCGCCTCGCGCACGCCCTCGACGCGCCGCGGCAGCGTCCCGTGCTCGTCCTTCAGCGTCTGGTGGATGCCGTCGTGGATCGCCTTCACCTGCCGCGCGGTGTTGCCCGAGCAGACGAGGAAGAAGTCCGTGTAGCCCACGACGCCGCGCACGTCGAGCTCGACGACGTCGATCGCCTTCTTGTCGGCCGCCTGCGCGGCGATCGCTGCTGCGAGCTGTTCTGGCGTCATCGATAGAGCTTTCCCCGAGCGATGTGCTCGGCAACGGGTGCGGGTACGAGGTAGCGGATCGGGCGGCCCGCCGCGATACGCGCGCGTATCTGCGACGAGGAGATGTCCATCCGCGGCATGTCGAAGAAGACGGCCGGCGGCGCGGCCGGGAAGCGCTCGCTCAGACAGGCCGCGATGTCCTCGCGGCCGGCCCCCGAACGCTCCGCCACCGCGAGCCGTGCGAGACCGAGGACCGCCTCGGGCTCGTGCCAGCTCGGCAGTCCGAGGGCGATGTCGCCCCCGACGATGAACGTCAGGTGATCCTCCGGCGTGCGCGCATGAAGCTCCCTCAGGGTATCGACCGTGTACGACGGTCCGCCGCGCAGGACCTCCAGATCGCACACGCCGAGCCGCTCGTCGTCGCCGATCGCCAGGCGGCAGAGCTCCAGCCGCTCGCGCGGGCCGGGATCGCGCTGGGCATCCTTGTGCGGCGGCGCCGCGACCGGCGTCAGCAGCACGCGGTCGAGCTCGAGCTGCGCGCAGGCCTCCGAGGCGCAGACGAGGTGGGCGAGGTGCGGCGGGTTGAACGACCCGCCGAGGACGCCGATCCGGGCCACCGACGCTACGGGCGCACGTGGCCGTCGCCGGCGACCAC
Source organism: uncultured Solirubrobacteraceae bacterium (assembly GCA_963756465.1). Taxonomy (GTDB): domain Bacteria; phylum Actinomycetota; class Thermoleophilia; order Solirubrobacterales; family Solirubrobacteraceae; genus CADCVQ01. The sequence goes on along the minus strand of CAVWNK010000003.1, from coordinate 1,079,228 downwards.
GTACTTGAACGTGCACAGCTCGCGCAGGCCGATCGGCCCGCGCGCGTGCAGCTTCTGCGTGGAGTTGCCGATCTCGGCGCCCATCCCGAACTCGCCGCCGTCGGTGAACCGCGTCGACGCGTTGACGTACACGCAGGCGGCGTCGACGGCGCGCTCGAAGATCCGCGCCGCGCGCGCGTCGCCGGTCACGATCGCCTCCGAGTGGCCCGAGCCGAAGGCGTCGACGTGCTCGATCGCCTCGTCGATCGAGTCGACGACCCGCACCGCCAGCACGAGCGCGAGGAACTCGGTCGCCCAGTCCTCCTCGACGGCGTCGAGCAGCGCCGGCGCCAGCGCGTCGCCGGCGAGCGCCCGCGCGCGCCCGTCGACGCGCAGCTCGACGCCGGCGGCGCGCAGCGCCGTCAGCGCCCGCGGCAGGAACGCCGGCGCGGCGGCCGCGTGGACGAGCAGCGTCTCGGCGGCGTTGCAGACGCCCGGCCGCTGGACCTTGGCGTTGAGGATGATCGCCTCGGCGGCGTCGAGGTCGGCGCTCGCGTCGACGTACACGTGGCAGTTGCCCGACGCGGCGTAGATGACCGGCACGGTCGCGACCGCCTTCAGCGCCGCCTTCAGCCCCTCGCCGCCGCGCGGGAAGATCAGGTCGACGACGCCGTCCTGGGTGGCGAGCTCGGCGAGCTCCTCGCGCCCGCCGCCCGCGACGAGCCCGATCGCGCCCGCCGGCACGCCGACCGCCGTCGCCGCCTCGGCGGCGATCGTCGCGAGCACGGCGTTGGAGTGCGCGGCCGACGACGAGCCGCGCAGCACGACCGCGTTGCCGGACTTCAGGCACAGCGAGGCGGCGTCGATCGTGACGTTCGGCCGCGCCTCGTAGACGACGGCGACGACGCCGAACGGCACGCGCAGCTTGCGCACGTCCAGGCCGTTGGGCAGCCGCTTGCCCTCGACGACCTCGCCGACGGGATCGGGCAGCGCCGCGATCGCGCGCGTGCCGGCGGCGATGCCGGCGATCCGCGCCGGGTCCAGCGCCAGCCGGTCCAGCAGCGCCGCGTCCAGGCCGCCGGCGCGCCCGGCGTCCATGTCGCGCGCGTTGGCCTGCACGATCTCGTCGGTGCGCGCGATCAGCGCAGCGGCGATCGCGAGCAGAGCGGCGTTCTTCGTGTCGGTGTCGAGCGCCGCCAGCTCCCGCGCCGCGTCGCGCGCCGCCAGGCAGACGTCCGAGACCGTGCGGGTGACGGTTGCCATGGCCGAAGGGTAGATCAGCCTCGCTACCCCAGCACGAAGTAGTCGCGGTGGATCGCCTCGTCGGTCGCGCGCGGCAGCACCTCGCGCACGCCGGCGGACTTCATCCCCATGACCTGCACGAGCTCGTCGGCGGCGTAATTGCAGATCCCCTTGCCGATCACGATCGCCCCGTGCGCGACCTGGACGGCGTCGCCGGCGCCGAACGAGCCGCGCACCTCGGTGACGCCGACGGGCAGCAGCGAGGTCCCGCCGTCGCGCAGCGCCCGCGCCGCGCCCGCGTCGACGACGATCGTCCCGTGCGACGGCTTGGCGTACTTCAGCCACAGCTTGAAGGAGCTGTAGCGCGTCTCGCGAGCGGCGAAGCGGGTGCCCGCGGCGTCGCCGTCCAGCGCGGCGCCGAGCGCGCCCTCGCGCAGCCCGCTGCAGATCACGGTCTCGACGCCGCCCGCCGTCGCCATCTCGGCGGCGACGACCTTGGAGCGCATCCCGCCCGTCCCGAGCGGCGACGTGCTGTGACCGATCGACAGCGCGCCGAGCGCGTCGAAGTCCGTCACGCGCCGGACGAGCTCGGCGCTCGGATCGGTGCGCGGGCTGGCGGTGTAGAGCCCTTCGACGTCGGTCAGCAGAACGAGCAGGTCGGCGCCGACGAGCAGCGCCACCTGGGCGGCGAGGAAGTCGTTGTCGCCGAAGGAGATCTCGTCGGTCGTCGTCGTGTCGTTCTCGTTGATGACCGGCAGCACGCGCCACTCGAGCAGCTTGCCCAGCGTCTGGCGCGCGTTGAGGTAGTGCGTGCGGGCGCTCATGTCGAAGAACGTCAGCAGGACCTGCGCCGACGTGATCCCCTGCTCGCGCAGCAGCTCGTCGTAGACGCGATAGAGCTTGCCCTGGCCGACGGCGCTGGCGGCCTGCAGGTCCTCGATCGCCCGCGGGCGAACGGCGAGGTCCATGACGCGCATGCCGCGAGCGATCGCGCCGCTGGTCACGAGCACGACGTCGTCGCCGGCGGCGTGGCGCGCGGCCGCCTCGGCGCAGATGCGCTCGATGACGGCTGCACGCAGCTCGCCGTCGTCCGCGGCGACGATGCTCGATCCGAGCTTGATGACGTAGCGGGCCACGGCCCGCTCAGCTTAGTGGCGCCCGCCGCGGGTTCCGCGCGCCCGCCCGGCGCCCGATCCGAACCCGGCGGGCTGCGGCGGGCAGCGCCTTGGACGTCGCGCTCAGAGCTTCGCGGGCAGCGAGCTGTGGGTGATCCTGCCGCTCTCGGGGTTGACGTAGACGGCGCGGTACTCGCCGCCCACAGCGGGCGTCGGCACCGTGCCGCCGAAGTACCCGCGCGGCGTCGTCGGGGCGGGCTCGCCGATCTGCTGCCAGAGCGACTTCGAATCGGGCCGCCACATGATCACGGCGATGTCCTGCGCGCCGTTGGGCCGGAAGCGCAGCTGACCCCAGTAGCCCGTGACGCCCTCGCCCGAGGGGAACACGACGAGCGGCAGCGCGTAGGCGAAGACGGCGGGCTTGGAGCGCCCGGCGTTCGTCACGAGCCCCGACTGGTAGGTGAACCAGTACAACCGCGAGCCCCGCGGGTAGCGCCTCAGCGGCGCGACGTCGCGCAGCAAGAAGTGCGTCGTGGCCTGCACGCGCGGCTCGTTGTAGGCGAGGAACTCGGCGAGCTGGTTGAACTCCGCCTGGCGCAGGTAGGGGATCCCGTTGCGCGGATCGGGCGGGTTGGACTCGTAGCCGAACTCCGTCAGCAGCACCGGCATGTCGCGCGGCAGCCTGCCGCCCGACTGGTCTGAGAGCGTGTCGAGCAGCGGACCGAGCGCGCCGATGTTCGCGATCGTGATCTCCTCCGCCGGGAACCCGGGCGCCTTCGTCGGGGCCACCTTCTTCGTGTACGGGTGATGGGCGTAGGCGGTCGCCTTCAACGGCCCGTTGCGGGCGAAGTCGTCGCAGTCGCGGCGCGCGGCGTCGGCGCCGTCGTAGCTCGTGCCGTCGGGCTTGAGGCACAGCAGCTCGCGCAGAAACGGGACCGGCCGCATGCCGTTGCGCGGGCCCGTCTGCGAGGAGCCCAGCGGGGCGGTCTCGCCGATGAAGATGCCGTCGTCGGTGAGGTTGTGGCCCGCGCGCTCGAGGCCCTGGACGCCGGCCTGGTAGAGCTTGCGAAACAGTGCCGGGGCGGCCGGGACGACGACGCCGGCACGTCGCTCGTGCTGCGGCGTCAGCCAGCCCGGCTGGTTGGGCTCGTTCCAGATCGACCACAGCGAGACGCGCGGCAGCGGCCTGCGGATGGCGTTCTCGTCGCGCGTCCTGCCGTTGAAGCGCCTGCCGACGGCCTCGACGAAGTCGCGAAAGCGCGTCGGATAGGGCTTGTACGTGCCGGCGTTGCTGCGCTGGCTCCGCGGCGCCTTCTTGTGCGCGTAGGACGGCCCGGGTCCGGTGATCGTGAAGTAGACGCGGATGCCGAACTTCGCGGCGTCCTTGACGAGGTTGTCGTAACGGTCCCAGTTGCGGGTCGGATACGTGCGCGGGTCTGAGGGCTTGAAGCGCCGCCGCTGCGCCCGCGCCTTGTCGCGGTTCTTCGCGCCCCTGATGCGCTCGATCTCCTTGTTCGTCAGCGAGGCGCCCTCGGCGACCGTCTTCCACAGCACCGTGGCGCGGATCACGTCGACGCCGAGGGCCCGCATCTGGACGAGCGTGCGCCCGCGGATCTTGTCGGTGCGATAGAGCAGCTGATCGTCGTCCATCATCACGGAGACCTGATCAGGGCCTGCCTGTGCGGCGGGCACGGACAGCGTCAGGAGCAGCAGCGCGGCAAGCGCGAGGGTTCGAAGCTTCATCGGCGCGCAACGGTAGACGTTCGCCCCGCCTCGCGCCTCACCGGCGACGTCGTGCTCGCTGCGTTGCCGCACAGAATCCTCCCCTGGTCGATACCCCTTGCGGGCGACAACACAGCCGGGGACGCGAAGGTTGCGCCGCGCCGGTTTTCGGTCCCGCTCAGCCGGGATGCAGCTCGAACAGCACGCCGGCGATCTCGACGTCGTCGCCGGGCTCGAAGCCCTGCGCCTCGAGCGCGCTGATGACGCCCATCCGGCGCAGGCGGCTCTCGATGTGGGCGAGCGCCTCGTCGTTGTCGAGATCGTGGCGCAGCAACAGCCGCTTTACGCCGTCGCCGTCGACCCGGAAGACCCCGTCCGCGGCGCGCTCGACGCTGAAGTTGCGCCCCGCGGCGGGGCGGAAGAGCTTGTGCTCGACGGCGGGGGCGTCGTCGAGCGCGACCGTGTCGTGGCCCGTCCCTGCCGGCCCCAGCAACGGCACGCGGCGCGACAACTCGAGCGACAGCTGCTCGAGGCCCTGGCCGGTCGCCGACGACGTGACGAAGACGTCGACCTCGTCGCCGAGGCGCTGACGCCACGCGCCGGCAACGCGCTCGGCGTCCTCGGCGGGCACGAGGTCGGCCTTCGACAGCGCGAGCAGGCGCGGCAGCCCCGCCAGGCGCGGGTCGTGGGCGCGCAGCTCGGCCTCGATCGTCGCGTGGTTGTGCAGCGGGTCGGAGCCGTCGACCGGCGCGAGGTCGAGGACGTGGACGAGCAGGCGCGTGCGCTCGACGTGGGCGAGGAAGTCGTGGCCGAGGCCGGCACCGTCGCTGGCGCCCTCGATCAGCCCCGGGATGTCGGCGATCACGAGCTGGCGCTCGGGGCCCTCGAGCGTGCCGAGCACCGGCTCGAGCGTCGTGAACGGGTAGGCGGCGATCTTCGGTGCGGCGCGCGTCATGCGCGCCAGCAGCGACGACTTGCCCGCGTTGGGGAGGCCGACGAGGCCGACGTCGGCGAGCAGCTTCAGGCGCAGCTCGATCCAGCCCTCCTCCCCCGGCAGCCCGTTCTCGGCGAGCCGCGGTGCCTGGCGGGTGGAGCTCGCAAAGCGCTTGTTGCCGCGACCGCCGGAGCCGCCGCGCGCGACGACGACACGCTGGCCGGCGACGAGCAGGTCGTGCGTGCTGCCGTCCCACGACGTCACGTGCGTGCCCGGCGGGACGCGGATCCCGAGCTCGGGGCCGTCGGCGCCATGGCGCAGATCGCCCTCGCCGTGGGCCGCGCGCTTGGCCTTGTAGTGGGCGCGGCGCTTGAAGGACTGCAGATCGCGCAGCGAGTCGTCGCAGATCACGACGACCTCGCCGCCGTGCCCGCCGTCGCCGCCGTCGGGACCGCCCATCGGCACATGCGCCTCGCGCCGGAAGCTCAGGCAGCCGTTGCCGCCGCCGCCTGCCTGAACGAAGATGCGGGCCTTGTCGTAGAGCACTGCTATGAAGGTAGCCTCCGACGAGGAGTTCCCATGGCCGACGACCCCGTTTTCCTCATCACCGGCGCATCCAGCGGGATCGGCGCGGCGACCGCCCGCCACGCCGCGCAGGCCGGCTACCGGCTCGTCCTCGCGGCGCGCTCGGCCGACAAGTTGTCGGCGCTGGCCGAGCAGCTCGGTGGCTACGAGCGCGCGATCGCGGTCACCTGCGACGTCACCGAGTTCGACCAGCAGGAGGCGATGGTCGCGGCCGCGCTTGACGCCTTCGGGCGGGTCGACGTCGCGTTCGCCAACGCCGGCTTCGGCGCCGCGCGCGGGTTTCTCAACGAGACCCCGGAGCAGTGGCGCGCGATGGTGCTGACCAACGTGCTCGGCTGCGCGTACACGATCCGCGCGACGATCCCGTCGCTGAAGGACGCGCGCGGGCATCTGCTGCTGACGAGCTCCGTCGCCGGCCGCCGGGCCCTGCCGGGCTCGCTCTACAGCGCCACCAAGCACGCCGTCACGGCGATGGCGGAGTCCGCGCGGCAGGAGCTCAACGACAGCGGCGTGCGCGTGACGTCGATCGAGCCGGGCATGGTCGACACGCCGTTCTTCGACAACCCGGTCTCCGACGCGCTCGAGCCCGACGACATCGCGCGGGCGGTCATGTTCGCGGTGCAGCAGCCGCCGCACGTCGACGTCAACGAGATCCTGATCCGGCCGGTCAGCCAGCCGACATGACGGGCGCGATGAACTTCGCCGGATTCCCCGATCCCGTCCGCCTGAGCGACTGGCTGCTCGTCGACTGGGTCGCGAGGGCGACGCCCGGAGATCCGTTCCCCGAGCCCTGGTGTCACGCCCATTCGCCGCTGCGCTCGATGATCCACCAGCTCGTCGAGCTCGGCGTCATGACGCCGCCGCCGGCCGACGCCTCGGTCGCCCAGACCGCGGCCGCCGCGACCGCCGCCGCGAAGTCCTGGATCGCGCAGACCCCGCGACCGCAGACCGCGGTCGCGCGGGAGTGGCGCCGCGAGCAGCGCGGCCGCAGCTACGGGATCTAGTCGTGCCCGAACCCGTCCGGCCGATGGACGCGCCGCCGCGGGTGGCGCTGCGCGAGCGGCTGCTCGTCGAATGGGTGGCCGACGCGAAGGTCGGCGATCCGTTCCCGGAGCCGTGGTGCAACGCCATGGACCCGCGCGAGTCGATCATCCGCACGCTCGTGATGCTGGGCGTCATCAGGCTCCCGGCGCCGGGCGCGAGCCTGGCCCAGGTCGCGCAGGAGGCGAGCGTCGCCGCGCGCACCTGGCTCGAGCAGCACCCCGCGTAGCGGGCGTGCGCGTCGCGCCCGCGTTGTAGCAGCAGGCGGTCGGTCGGCAGGCGCTCGGGCGAGCGCGTCGACGGACCCGGGACCGCGGGTCAGTCGGCGTCGGCAGGCGCGATCGAGACGACGCGCTTGCCGCGCTTCTTCCCGAAGACGACCGTGCCGGGCGAGCGCGCGTAGAGCGTGTCGTCCTTGCCGATGCCGACGCCCTCGCCGGGACGGAAGACCGTGCCGCGCTGGCGCACGATGATCTCGCCGCCGGTCACGGTCTGACCGGCGAACGTCTTGACGCCGAGGCGCTGTGCGTTGGAGTCGCGCCCGTTGCGCGAGGAGCCGAGGCCCTTCTTATGTGCCATTGGGGGTCACCTCCGTGGGGCGTGCGGCCCCACGTTCTGATTTGGACTGGCGTCGTCCGCCGCCGGAGACCTCCGTGATCTCCAGGCGCGTCAGCTCCTGACGGTGTCCCGTCGTGCGCTTGTAGCCGCGCTTGGGCTTGAACTTGAAGATGCGCAGCTTCTCGCCGCGCTCGTGGGCGACGACCTTCGCCTTGACGGAGACCTGCTTCAGTCCGTCGGCGTCGAAGACGGCGTCATCGGCGGCGTACAGCAGCGGCTGCAGGACGACGGTCGCGCCCTCGTCGTCCTTCAGCCGCTCGACGAGCAGGGTCTGACCCTCCTCGACGCGGTATTGCTTGCCGCCGGTCTTGACGATTGCGTAGGGCATGGTGAAGGGTGGTTCAGCTTTCAGGAGCAGGGGTCGCGCCGGACTCGGTCGTGGCGCGCGAACGGCGCCGTCCGCCTCTGCGGCCGCGGCGCCGAGTCGTCGATTCTACGCCATCCTCGCCGTCAGCCGTCGGCGCCTCGCTTGCGGGCTCCTCGGTCGTCTCGGGCTCCGTAGGCTCGGGCAGCGCTTTGGGCTTGCGCGCACGGGGCGCGCGCGGCGCACGGGGCGCGCGCGCCGGCTTGGGCTCCTCCGGCACGTCCTCCGGCGCGTCGAGCATCGTGGCCGTCGCGGAGGTGCGCCCGGCGTGCTCGATGCGAACGAGCCGCTTGGAGCCGACGAAGCGGCCGCCGCCGGCCACGGAGATGATGTAGCCGTCGATCTTCGCGACGGCGTCGTCGACGTCGTACATGTGCGGCTCGACGATGTGGACGAGCACCTCGTCGCCCATCCGGAACGGCACCGCGCGCTCCATGACCTCCTCGCGCGAGCCCTCCATGACGATGTCGAAGTGGTCGATCGGCAGGCCCTCCGAGCCGGTGAAGTGAAAGCGCCGGCCGGTCTCCTCCTCGAGCGCGTGCAGGACGCGCTTGGCGTTGCCGGTGAAGACCTGGCTGACGCGCGGGTTCATCTGCACGAGGAACGCCTCGCTGCGCTTCAGCGCCTTCTTGGTGATCACGCGCAGACGGCGCTCGAACTCGATCGCGATCGTCTCCTCGGACTTGATGACGCCGTCGCCGTCGCACGTCGGGCAGGGCCGCGAGATGATCTCGCGCACGCCCTCGGTGACGTTCTGGCGCGTCATCTCGACGAGGCCGAGCTTGGAGATCTCGGCGGTGAACGTCTTCGTGCGGTCCTCGTCGAGCGTCTTGCGCAGCGTCTTCAGGACGGCGTCGCGGTTGCGCGCGCGGGCCATGTCGATGAAGTCGATGACGATGATCCCGCCGATGTCGCGCAGACGCAGCTGGTTGACGACCTCCTCGGCGGCCTCGAGGTTCGTCGTCGTGATCGTGTCCTCCAGGCGCGCGCCCTTGCCGCGGCCGATGAACGAGCCCGAGTTGACGTCGATCACCGTCAGCGCCTCGGCGTAGTCGATGATCAGGTAGCCGCCGCTGGGCAGGTCGACGCGGCGCGTCATGAGGCCGTCGATGACCTTCTCGACGCCGTAGGCCTCGAACAGCGGGACCTTCTCCTCGTAGAGCTCGACGCGGTCGACGAGCTCGGGCGCGGTGCGCGTGAAGAACGAGATGAGGCGCTGGTGCTGCTTGGGATCGTCGACGATCGCGCGCTCGAAGTGCTCGGAGAAGATGTCGCGCACGACGCGCACGGAGAGGTCGGCCTCCTGGAAGACGAGCCCCGGCGCGACGGTCTCCTCGACGCGCTTGTCGAGCACGTCGTGGAGCTTGAAGAGGTACTGCAGCTCGCGCTCGAAGTCGGCGCGCTCGGCGCCGCTGGCGGCCGTGCGGATGATCGCGCCGCCGCCGCGCAGGTCCAGGCCCTTCGTCTCGCGGCGCAGGCGCTCGCGCTCGCGGTCTTCGAGGCGGCGCGAGACGCCGACGCCCTCGCCCATCGGGGCGTAGACCATGTAGCGCCCGGCGACGGTGACCTCCATCGACAACCGTGCGCCCTTGCTCTTCAGCGGGTCCTTGACGACCTGCACGACGATCTCCTGGCCGGGCTTGATCAGCTCGGTGATCTTCGAGCCGCCCTCCTTGCCGCCGCGGCCGCGGCGGCTGACCTCGACGCCCGGCACGACGATCTCGTCGACGTGCAGAAAGCCGTTCTTCTCCAGGCCGATGTCGACGAACGCGGCCTCGAGGCCGGCGAGCACGTTGTCGACCTTGCCCTTGTAGATGTTGCCGACGATCGAGCGCGCGCCGCGGCGCTCGAAGTACAGCTCGGCGACGCGGTAGCCGTCGGCGGGGTCGACCTTCTTGGAGCGGGTCGGCTTCTTCGCGGCGCCGGGCTTACCGGTCGCTTCCAGCAGCGCGACACGTGTTTCTCCACGGTCGACGCTCACCAGCACTTGCTTCTTCATTGCGGTGGAGTCCTTTGATCAGAATGGGAGGCTCCGGCGTTTGGTTGCAGCCGCAAAGCGCCCTTGCGCATAGATCGACTGCAACAGGCCGATGGCCAAGAGGGTGGAAAGCACCGAGCTGCCGCCGTATGAGAGAAGCGGCAGCGGGATACCCGTGATGGGCATGATCCCCACGTTCATGCCGACGTTGATGAAGACCTGGAACAGGAGCATGGCCACGATGCCTCCGGCGATCAGCGCGCCGTAGAGGTTCTTGGCCACGGTGAGAATCCGTAGGCCGCGCCAGACCAGCAGCGCGTACAGCGAGAGGACGAGACCCGCGCCGGCGAAACCCCAGCGCTCGCCTACGACGGCGAACGCGAAGTCCGTGCGATCCTCGGGCAGGAAGTTCAGTGGCGACTGGGTCGCGCGGTCGCCACGGCCGGTCTTCTGGCCGGAGCCGATCGCGATCCGCGACTGGTTCTGCTGGTAGCCGGCGTCGCCCGCGACGGACGAGGGCTCCAGAAACGAGGTCAGGCGCTCGACCTGGTAGCCCTCGAGCACCGTCACCCCGAGCGCCGGGGCCGCGACGAGCACGAGCGTGACCGAGACGGCGCCGAGCGTCAGCAGCCCGGCGAAGTGCCGCCAGGAGACGCCCGCGACGAACAGGACGGCGAACAGGATCGCGATGTACACGAGCCCCGAGCCGAGGTCGGAGGTCATGACGAAGATCGCCGGGACCATCGCGAGGAGCACGAGCCTGGCCGTCGTGTCGCGCTCGCCGAGGCGGCGCGAGCGGTCGACGACGAAGCCGGCCAGGGCGGCCACGAGCAGGACCTTGCCCAGCTCGGATGCCTGCACCTCGACGAACGGCAACTGGATCGCGCGGCGCGAGCCGCGCGTGTCGCCGCCGAAGACCGCGACGAGCAGCAGGGCGCCGATCATCAGCCCGTAGATGCCGTACTTCAGCTCGCGCAGACGCGAGTAGTCGATCCGGCTCAGGACGATCGCGACGAGCGTGCCGACGACGAAGAACACGCATTGCCGCGTGACGTAGTAGTGCGGATCGCCCGGGACGTCTGTGCTCGTCGATGCGTTGAGGGTAACGAGCGACGCCGCCATGAGCCCTACCGCCGCGAGCGCGAGCAGCGGATCGAAGGGCAGGCGCAGGCCCGTCGGAAGGCGTGCCGGGGCCGGTTCGCTCATCGCGTGACCGACTCGCCGCCGGTGCAGACGGCGCTGTCGACCTTGTAGAACTTCTCCAGCATCCGGCAGGCGATCGGGGCCGCCGTCTCGGCGCCGAAGCCGCCGCGCTCGACCGTGACGGCGATCACGATCGGCCGCTTCGGATCGGGCACGTAGGCCACGTACCACGACTGGTCGCCCTTGGGCGTCTGCGCGGTGCCGGTCTTGCCGTAGACCGGAAGCGCACCGTGCGGCCAGCCGGAGAAGACGTCCGCGGACGTGCCGCCCGGCTCGGCGACGGACCGGCGCAGTCCCTCGGCGACGGCGCGGCGGTCGTCTTCGTCCATCTTCACGCGGCGCGCCGGATCGCGCTCGATGCGCTGGACGAGCTCGCCGTTGGCACGCTCGATCTCCAGGCCGAGGTGCGGGCACGACGACGCGGCCCCTGTTCGCGATCGCACCGTAGGCGACGGCGAGCTGCAGCGGGGTGGCGCTCAGATCGCCCTGGCCGATCGCGATGTTGACGGTGTCGCCGAGGTTGTAGGGGCGCCCGTCGGCGATCCCGCAACCCTGCGCACCGGCGGCGAAGACGTTGATCTCCTGCGAGATGCCCTTGTCCTTGCGGCACTGGACCTCGGCCTCGTTGCGCTCCTTGCGCCAGCGCTTGTCAGGAACGACGCCGCTGTCCTCGCCGGGCAGGTCGATCCCGGTCGTGCGGCCGAACCCGAGCTTGCGGGCGTAGCCCTGGATGACGCGGTCGCCCGGGACGCCGGGGATGTTGAAGGCGTTCATTCCCAGCTTGTAGAAGTAGATGTCCGACGAGACCTGCAGCGCGCGCGTGAGGTCGACCGCGCCGTACTTCTGCTTCTTGGCGTTGCAGCGCTCGATCTCGCCGACCTGGATGCAGCCGTCGTCGTTGATCGTCGCGCCCGGCGTGATCAGCCCCTGCTGCAGGCCCGCCAGCGCGGTGATCGCCTTGAACGTCGAGCCGGTCGGGTAGCGGCCGCCGATCGCGCGGTTGAAGAGCGGTCCGACACCGCCGACGCCGAGCAGCTGCTCGTAGCGCTTCTGCGTGAACGGCTTGGTCAGGACCGCGGGGTCGAAGCTCGGCGCGGAGCCCATCGCGAGGACCTGGCCGTCGCGGTAGTCCAGCGCGACGAACGCGCCCGGCCTGCCGCCACCGACCGCCGCCAGCGCTCGCTGCCCGGTCTGCTGCAGCGCGAGATCCAGCGACAGGCGCAGACGCTGGCCGCCGATCGGCTCCTCGCGTCGGAGCGCGCCGTTGGGAACCGGCCGGCCGAACGCGTCGACCTGCACGCGCTGGACGCCGTCGACGCCGCGCAGGTAGCGGTCGTACGTGCGCTCGAGGCCGTCCCCGCCGATGATCGTGCCCTGCTTGACGCCGCGGTAGCGCGGGTCCTTCAGCTGCTTGGGGCTGATCTCGCCGACGGTGCCGAGGATCTGGGCGGCGAGCTCGTCGTGGGGGTACTCGCGCAGATAGGACTTCTCGACCTCGACGCCGGGGAACTGCTCGGGCCGCTCGGAGATGAACGCGAGCACCGACTCGTCGACGTCGGTCTTGATCCGCACCGACGAGTACGGGACGAGCACGAGCGAGCGCACGACCTCGCGGTGGATCTGCGTCGCCGACTTGCCGACGACCTCACCGAGGCGGCGGTAGCGCGCGGCCAGCTGCCTGGTCGCGATCGGCGGGTACTTGATCTCCGGGCCGCGCTTGCCCTTCGGCCGCGCGAGCCGGTCGCCCGCCGCCTTGCCCCACGCGGCGGCGCTCTCGCGCTCATCGTCGGGCAGCTTGGCGGGGTCGAGCTCGACCACGGCGGCGAGGCGGTTGCGCACGATGATGCGGCCGCTGCGGTCGACGATCTTGCCGCGCGGGGCCTGGATGCGCAGCTCGCGCACGCGGTTGACGCGCGCCTCGGCGAGGTACTTGTCGCCCGACAGGACCTGCAGGTACCAGAGGCGGAAGAAGACGATCGCGAACAGCGCCAGGGCGACGCCGCCGAAGATCGCGACGCGCAGGGCGAGCTGCGGGGTGATCGGCGTCCGGCCGCTGCCGGGCTCCATCATCATCGCCGGATCTCGATTCCGCGCGACAGCGGGCTCAGGCCGCCGGTCGTGTACGCGCGCCGGCGGCGCCGGCGCGGGTCCTCGGGCAGCGCCGGCGCCAGCAGGCGGCGCACGAGCGCGTAGACGGGCAGCGCGACGAGCGCGTTGAGGACGAGCGTCGCCAGCAGCTGGCGGATCAGCGCCCAGCTGACGGGAGCGTCGACGCCGAGCAGGAACTGCAGCAGCGCGAAGCCGATCCCGAAGGCGAGCGTGGCGGCCGCGCCGACGGCGATCGGCACGAGCGTGCCCTCGGGATCGCGCGCCTCACGCAGGCGCCCGGCGCCGTAGCCGACGCCGAGCAGGACGAGCGAGGAGACGCCGAGCGTCTGCAGCGAGACGACGTCGGCGAACAGCCCGACGCCGAAGCCGAAGCTGCCGCCGGCCAGCGAGCCGCACAGCAGCCCGACCGCCATCACCAACAGCGGCGACAGGTCGGCGTTCGCGCCGGCGATCGGCAGCTGCGAGACGAAGGCGGTCTGCACGATCACGCCGAGCAGGCCGACGGCGGCGAGGCGGGCGACGAGTTGCGGCGTCGGGCTCGTCATGGCGTCGTCTTGCCCCCGCGCGGGTTCGTCAGGATCTGGACGAAGTCGAGGCTGCGCATGTCGGCGAACGGGCGCAGGTGGATCTGCTGCGTGTCGGTGCCCTCGTTCTCGATCCTCGTGACCTCGCCGATCGGCAGACCGACGGGGTACAGCGACTGCTTGCGGTCGTCGGGCTCGGTCCCGCGCGTGACGACGCGGTCGCCGGTCGCGATCTGCGCGCCGGGGTTGGTGAACTTCATGAGGAGGTCGTGCGGGTTGCCCGCGCTGGCGGGTTCGACGATCCCGAACTCGCCGCGGCGGCCGGCCCGGGCGGGCACCTTCATCGTGGTGTCGGTGATGAGCGTCACCTGGGCGGCGCCGCCGAAGACCTCGGTCACGCGGCCGATCAGGGCCTCTTCGTTGATCACGGGGTGCCCCACGCGCACGCCGTCGTCCGATCCCTTGTCGACGCGGATCGTCGCGTACCAGACGGTCGGCGACTGGAAGATCACGCGGCCGGTCAGCAGGCCCTTGTCCTCGAGGCCCAGCGCGCCGTCGAGCTGCACCATGTCCGAGAGCCGGTCGTAGTCGGACTTGCGGATCTCGTTGTTGAGGACCTCGCTGCGCAGGCGGTCGCGCTCCTTGCGCAACTCCTCGACCTGGCCCTTGGCGTCGATCGTGTCGCCGAACCAGCCGAACAGGTCGCGGACGGGCTTCAGCGCCCGGCTGGCGCCCTCCTGGATCGGGTTGAGGATCTCGCTCGTGCCGCGCTGCACCCCGTGCAGCGCGCCGCCGCCGCTTTCACCGAAATAGGCCGTGAGCAGGATCAGTGAGCAGGCGACGAGTAGTCCGAGGACTGCCCGGCGCCGGCGGACCGTTTTGTCATACACGCGGGGGCTGACTCCAAGGGTGGGTTCTTAGTACCGCGACCGACGGCGGCTCTTGGACGAGTTGCGGTTCGTGCGGTGGATGACCTCGAACTCCTCCAGCGAGCGGCCCGAGCCGACGGCCACGCACGTCAGCGGCGATTCGGCGAGATGGCAGGGCATCTGCGTCTCCTCGCGCAGGCGCTCGTCCAGGCCCTGCAGCAGCGAGCCGCCACCGGCGAGCATGATGCCGCGGTCCATGATGTCCGAGGACAGCTCCGGCGGGGTTCTGTCGAGCGTCTCCTTGACCGCGTCGATGATCTGCGACAACGGCTCCTCGAGCGCCTGGCGGATCTCCTCGCTCGTGAGGACGACGGTCTTCGGCAGGCCCGAGACCATGTCGCGCCCGCGGATCTCGGCCTGCACCTCTTCCTGCATCGGATACGCCGAGCCGATCTCGAGCTTGACCTCCTCGGCGGTCTGCTGGCCGATGAGCAGCTTGTACTCGCGTTTTGCGTAGTTGATGATCGCCTCGTCGAGCTCGTCGCCGCCGATCCGGATCGACTGCGAGACGACGATCCCGCCGAGCGAGATGACCGCGACCTCGCTCGTGCCGCCGCCGATGTCGACGACCATCGAGCCCGTCGGCTCGCCGACCGGCAGCCCGGCGCCGATCGCCGCGGCCATCGGCTCCTCGATCAGGTAGGCCTGGCGCGCGCCGGCGCTCAGGCAGGCCTCCTCGACGGCGCGCTTCTCGACGCCGGTCACGCCGGAGGGCACGCAGACGACGACGCGCGGGTGCGCCCAGCGGTTCTGGTGCACCTTCTGGATGAAGTGGCGCAGCATCTCCTCGGTGACATCGAAGTCGGCGATGACGCCGTCCTTCAGCGGCCGGATCGCGCGGATCGTGCCCGGCGTGCGGCCGAGCATGCGCTTGGCCTCGATGCCGACGGCGTGGACCTCGTTCGTGCGCGAGTCGATCGCGACGACGGACGGCTCGGACAGCACGATGCCGCGCCCGCGGACGTAGACGAGCGTGTTGGCCGTGCCCAGATCGACAGCCATGTCGCGGCCACCGAATCCGGTGAGGTAGCTGAAGAAGCCCATGAAGAGGTGGCGAGAACCCGGATCAACCCCGTCTGCGGGTCATGCCCGCGGGGCTGTCGCCGCCGCTGAGTCTAGCGGCGGCGGGCCTGCGGCCACGCCATCCCTCTAGTTCTGCCTGAGCATAAGGGTCAAGTCGAGGTCGAGCAATTTTCCGACGGGCAGACCGACGACGTTCAGGTAGTCGCCCATTATGCGGCGAACGAGCCCCGCGCCTCTGCCCTGAATCGCGTAACCGCCCGCTCTGCCTGACCATTCGCCCGTCTCGACATACCGTCGAATGAGGTCGTCGTCGAGCGCTCGGAACTCCACTTTCGTGACCTCATGCACAACCTGAGGGTTTGACGTTTTCACGAGCGCGAGGCCGCTGACGACCTCGTGCGTGCGCCCCGAGAGGCGTTTGAGCGTGTCGATCGCGTGCTCGTGCGAGGACGGTTTTCCGAAGATCTCGCCGTCGAGCGCGACGACCGTGTCGACGCCGAGGATCGTCCGGTCGGGGCGCTGCGCCTGACCGGCGTCGGTCTTGAGCAGCGCGTTGGCGCGGGCGACCTCGATCGGGTCGCCGTCGCCGATCTCCTCGACGTCGGTGTGGATGACCTCGAACGCGATGCCGAGCTGCTCGAGGATCGCGCGGCGCTGCGGCGAGCGGCTGGCGAGGATGAGCGGCTGCGGGGGCACGGCGCGGGAGCGTAGCTGCTGTCGGGCCGGCGCTCGCGTGCGGTGAGCGGCGCTCGAGGAGATGAAGCGTGCCGGAGCGGTCGCCGATGCGAACCGACCCCGCTGCCACAGACCGTGAACCAGCGCCGAGTCGATCGCGCGGGCTGCCCCACTCGGCGCTCCTACAGCGCTGGCGTGAAGCCGAGCCGAGCGCAGCATCCGGTCTCATCTGTTCGGCGCTCCTTCACGCCGCGGATCGCGCCGCGCTCGGCTGCCCCTGCCCCATGGATGGCCGCTGGCGCGCCGACGCGGCGCGGCCGGCCGGCACGCACCTTGCGCCGGACCCGCCTCGCAAGCGCTACTCCCCGAAGTAGATCTCGATCTCGCGCTCGGCCGACTCGCGCGAGTCCGACCCGTGCACGAGGTTGCGGCGCACCTCCAGCGCGTGGTCGCCGCGGATCGAACCCGGCGCCGCCTCGATGCCGTTCGTCGCGCCGATCAGCTGGCGCGCGGCCTCGATCGCGTTCGGGCCCTCGAGGATCATCGCGACGAGCGGGCCCGAGGTGATGAAGGCGACGAGGCCGTCGAAGAACGGCTTGCCCTCGTGCTCGGCGTAGTGGCGCCTGGCGGTCTGCACGTCGAGCGTCATGAGCTTCAGCGCGGCGAGGTGCAGGCCCTTGCGCTCGAAGCGGGCGATGATCTCGCCGGTCAGGCGGCGCGCGAACGCGTCTGGCTTGACCAGGATCAGGGTCCGGTCCATCGAGTCAGTCTCCTAGGAAGTTCGGTTCGAGGTTCAGGCTTGCGAGCGCAGCCGCGGCTGGCGCGACGAGTCGCCGAGCTCTGCCTCACAGTACGGGCAGAGCTTCCAGGTGGGATCCAGCGGGCGGGCACAGCTCGCGCACGGGTCGCGCAGCTTGCGCATGCAGTTCGGGCAGCGAAGGAAGTCCTCCTTGACCTCGTAGTCGCAGTGCGGGCACAGCATGTAGTTCAGCTCGTGCAGCCGCGCCTCTGCGGCCTGCATCTCCAGCTCGCGCTCGCGCACGTCCTCGAGATACTCGGGCGGCCGCACGATGACGTACAGGATCGTTCCCACGAACGGAAACAGCGACGCCACGGTCGCGCAGATGACGAGCATCGGATCCTCGATCCGCCTGATCGCGTCCATGTACGTCCAGTACACGAGCGCCAGGTAGATGACGACCAAAAACAGGATGAGCATGTTGACCGCAAGGTTCAGCCCGTCGCTGTTGATGCCGAAGACTGCTAGCACGATCGCAGGAGCTTAGCCGTCGAGGGGGATGGCGGCGTGGTGCATGACGGCTTGCGTGGTCACAGGAACATCCGCCCGAGGGCGTAGCCGATCCCGAACCAGACGAGGATCGTCAGCGCGACGATCAGCGCGACGGCCCCGATGAGCGCGAGCGCCGACGGGCCCTCGCGGTTCACAGCGTCGACCCCCGGCCGGCCCCGACCGGGCGCATGAGATCGGCGACGAGATAGATCGAACCCGTCGCGAGCACGACCCCGCCCGCGCCCGCGAGCTGCTCGGCGAGCGCCAGCGCGCGCCGCGGATCGGCCTCGACGCGGGCGACGCCGCCCCACCCGCCCGCCCCGACCTGGCCCGCGAGCGAGTCGAGCGTCGCGGGCGACAGCGCCCGCGGATTGGCATTCGTCGTGAAGACCGCCGCCGCGCACAGCGGCAGCAGCCGCTCGAGCATCGACGCCGCGTCCTTGTCGTCGAGCACCGACAGCACCGCGACGAGCGGGCGGCCGGCGAGGAAGCCCGGCAGCGTCTCGGCGAGCGCCTCGAAGCCGCCCGCGTTGTGCGCCCCGTCGAGCACGACCTCGGCGCCGGCGGCGCCGCCGCTGATGACCTCGAAGCGCCCGGGAACGGCCGTCGAGGCGGCCGCCGCACGCACCGCCTCGTCGTCGAGGTGGCCGAGGTGCGCCCGCGCAGCCGCGCAGGCGACGGAGAAGTTGCGCCGCTGGAACGTGCCGCGCGCGAGCAGCCGGTCGCCGACCGCGGCCGGCGGCTCGGCCGCCGCGCGCACGATCGTCGCGCCCTCGCGATCGGCGACCGCGCGCGCCTCGCGCTCGGCGTCGGGATGCAGGTCGGGGCCCAGCACGAGCGTCGCGCCGGGCGCGACGACGGCGAGCTTCTCGCGCGCGATGTCCGCGACGGTCGGCCCCAGCCAGCGCGTGTGCTCGAGGCCGACGTTCGTGAGCACCGCGACCTCGGCGCCGATGACGTTCGTCGCGTCCCAGCGCCCGCCGAGGCCGGCCTCGACGACGGCGGCCTCGACGTTCCCCTCGGCGAGCAGCGCGTAGGCGGCGGCCGTCAGCGCCTCGAACTGCGTCACGCGGTCGTCGCCGTCGAGCGTGCGGTCGACGAGCTCGGCGGCGCGGCGCGCACGACCGGCCGCGGCCGCGAACTGGCGCTCGCAGACGTCGTGCCCGCCGACGCGGATGCGCTCGGTGAACGAGACGAGGTGCGGCGACAGGTAGGCGCCCGCACGGACGCCGTGATGGTGCAGCAGCGCGGCGATCATGCGCACCGTCGAGGACTTGCCGTTCGTGCCGACGACGTGGATCGCGGCGAACGCCTCGTTGGGCGCGTCGAGCGCCGTCATCAGCCGGCGCATCCGGTCCAGCCCGAAGCGCATGCCGAACAGCTCCAGCGAGAGCAGCCAGCGCTCGGCGTCGCGGGCGCTCCAGGCGGCGACGGCGCCGGCATCGCGCCGGGCCGCGGTCACAGCCCCTCCAGCTCGCCGCGCAGACGCGTGAGCTTGTCGCGCTCGGCTTCGACCACCGCCGGCGGCGCCTTGGCGACGAACCCCGGGTTGGAGAGCTTCTTCTCGACGAACGCGATCTGCTCGAGCAGCTCGGCGCGCCGGCGCTGCAGTCGCCGCCCGGCGGCGCCGAGGTCGACGTCGCCGGAGTCGAGCACGGCGACCGCGCCGCCCGGGATCGCGACGCTCGCGACCTGCGCGCGACGGCCGCTGCCGTCGCCGTCGAAGGCGAACCGGGCGAGCGCGCCGACGCGGTCGCCCGTCGCCTCGTAGCCCTCGGCGCTCAGGACGGCGGGGATCACCGCGCCGGCGCGCACGCCGACGGACTCGCGCCAGCCGCGCAGCACGCGCACGGCCTCGAAGACGCGCTCCATCTCCGCCTCGGCGGCGGGATCGCGCAACGTGGCATCGGCCGCCGGCAGCACGCCCGTCGCGAGCATCCCCTCGCTGCCCGGCAGCAGGTTCCACAGCTCCTCGGTGACGAACGGGATCACCGGGTGCGCGGTGGCGAGCGTCTCGCGCAGCACGTGCAGCAGCGTCGCGCCGAGCGCCGCGCGGTCGGCGGGGTCGGCGTCGTCGGCGAGGCGCGGCTTGACGATCTCCAGGTACCAGTCGCACAGCTCGCCGTAGATGAAGTCGTACAGGCCCAGCGCCGCCTTGGCGAAGTCGAAGCCGTCGACGCGGGCCGCGGTGTCGGCCTTGACCGCCTGCAGGCGCGAGAGGATCCAGCGGTCCTCGACGGTCCTGGGATCCGGTCCCGACGCGCCCGCGGCGACGCGCTCTGCGTCCTCGCCGACGCGCAGCACGACGAAGCGCGTCGCGTTGTAGAGCTTGTTGGCGAGCGCCTGCCCCTGCGCGACCTTCTCCTCACTGAAGCGCACGTCCTGCGTCGAGGACATCGCCAGCAGGCCGAAGCGGACGGCGTCGGCGCCGTAGGCGGGAAAGTCGCCCCCTTGCGTGAAGACGGGCGGGCGCGGGCCGCCCTCGATCAGCGCGAGCGGATCGATCCCCGTGCCCAGCGACTTGCTCATCCGGCGGCCGTCGGGCGCCTGGATGATCGAGTGCACGTAGACGTGCTCGAAGGGGATGTCGTCGGCGAAGCGCAACCCCATCATCACCATCCGCGCGACCCACAGAAAGAGGATGTCGCGCCCGGTCGAGAGCACGTCGGTCGGGAAGAACGCCTGCAACTCCGGGGTCTGCTCGGGCCAGCCGAGCGTCGCGAACGGCCACAGCGCCGAGGAGAACCACGTGTCCAGGACGTCGGGATCCTGCTCCCAGCCGTCGCCCCCGGGCGCCGTCGCACCGACGTACGTCTCCTCGTCGCGGTACCAGACGGGGATCTGGTGGCCCCACCACAGCTGGCGCGAGATGCACCACGGGCGGATGTTCTGCAGCCAGTCGACGTAGCGCCGCGACTGCGACTCGGGGTGGATCTTGACGTGTCCGAAGCGGACCGCGTCGATCGCCGGCACGGCGAGCTCGTCCATGCGCATGAACCACTGCAGCGAGATCAGCGGCTCGACGCGCTCGCCCGAGCGCTGGCTGAAGGGCACGGTGTGGACGTACTGCTCGCGCCCGCGGACCGCGCCGATCCGCTCGAGGTCGGCGACGACGCGCTCGCGCGCAGCGAGCGCGGTCAGCCCGGCGTAGGGCTCGCCGGCGGCGGCGCTCATGAGCCCGTCCTCGCCGATCACGCCGATCTCTTCGAGGCCGTGCCGGCGGCCGATCTCGAAGTCGTTGGGGTCGTGGCCGGGCGTGATCTTCAGCGCGCCGGTGCCGAAGTCGGTCTTGACGTACTCGTCGGCGATGATCGTCAGCCGGCGGCCGACGAGCGGCAGCACGACCTGCTGGCCGACGAGCTGCGCGTAGCGCTCGTCCTCGGGATGCACGGCGACGGCCGTGTCGGCGAGCATCGTCTCGGGGCGCACGGTCGCGACGACGACCTCGCCGTCGCCCGACGCCAGCGGATAGGCGATCGAGTACAGCGTGTCGACGACGCCCTCGCGCTCCTCGACCTCGAGGTCGGAGATCGCCGAGCGCAGGCCAGGATCCCAGTTGACCATGTAGTTGTCGCGGTAGATCAGGCCCTGCTCGTAGAGGTCGACGAAGACCTTCAGCACCGCCTGCGCGTACTGCGGGTCCAGCGTGAAGCGCTCGTCCTCGTAGTCGCAGGTCGCCCCGAGGCGTTTGTACTGCTCGATGATCTGGCCGCCGTAGTTGGCGCGCCACTCCCAGACGCGCTCGGCGAACGGCTCGCGGCCGAGCTGCGTGCGCGACGTGCCCTCGGACGCGAGCAGCTTCTCGACCTGGCGCTGGGTGGCGATGCCCGCATGGTCGGTGCCGAGGATCCATTTCGTGCGCCGGCCGCGCATCCGGTTCGTGCGCACGAGCACGTCCTGGATCGTGCCGTTGAGGGCATGGCCCATGTGCAGGGCGCCGGTGACGTTCGGCGGCGGGATCGCGATCGAGAAGTTCTCCGCCGCGGCGCCGGCCGGCTCGGGATGGACGAAGCCGTCGCGCAGCCAGCGCTCGAGGATCCGCGGCTCGACCTCCGCGGGCTCAAATCGTGTGCGCTCTTGCAAATCCCCCATAGACTGCGCATCAGTCTATGGAGCGTCGATGAGCACCGACCTCGCAGCGTTCAAGGACAACCAGCGCCGGCTGTGGTCGGCCGGCGACTACGCCGTCACGGCGCGGCGCTTTGAAGGCGCCGCGCACAAGCTCGTCGCCGCCTGCGGCCTGGGGCCGGGGATGCGGGGGCTCGACGTCGCCGCGGGCACGGGCAACGTCGCGCTCGCGATCGCCGCCTCGGGCGCCTCGCCGGAGGCCTGCGACCTCACCCCCGCGCTCGTCGAGGCCGGCAAGGCGCGCTGTGACGCGCTCGGGGAGTGGGAGATCCCCTGGACCATCGCCGATGCCGAGGCGCTGCCCTATGCCGACGGCCGCTTCGATGCGGTCCTGTCGGTCTTCGGGCTCGTGTTCGCTCCGCGCCCCGAGGTCGCGATCGCCGAGGCCTTCCGCGTGACGCGCTCGGGCGGCTGCGTCGGCTTCGCCGCCTGGACGCCGGGCTCGGCCGCAGCGCGCTTCGGCGAGGTCGCGGGGCGCTACTTCCCGCAGCCGCCGGACCCGCCGCCGCCGCCGAACGACTGGGGCAACGAGGAGATCTGCCGCGCGCGCCTGGCGCCATGGGCGGTCGACGTGCGCTTCGAGCTCGACAGCGTGCGGTGGAGCTGGCCGTCGGCGGCGGCCGCCCGCGAGGAGGCCGAGGAGTCCAACAACTTCGTCGCCGCCGCGCGCGCGGCGCTCTCGCAGGAGCGCTACATGACGTTCCTGGACGACATGGACGACCTCATGCGCTCGATGAACACCGCGACCGACGGCGGCCTGTCCTACGAGGCGCAGTACGCGCGCGTCGTCGCGCGCAAGGCCGGCTGAGCCTGCCGCAGGGGATCGCGGATCGGCGGGATCGCGGTCCAGGCCGCTGCTTCAGCGCCCGACGCGGGCCCGGCGGGCGCGGCGCCCGATCGGCACGACGCTGCGCGCGATCTTGCCCGGCTCGAGCTTGGCGACGAGCCGCCGGACGGCCTTGCGCTCACCGGCGTCGAGGTTCGACGGCCGGCCCTGGGACTTCTTGATCAGCGCGGCGAGCTCGGCGCGCTCGCCGGCCTCGAGGTTCTTCCAGTGCCTGCGCAGCGTGACGGCCAGCTCGAAGACCATGACCCACGGCATGGCGCGGACGCGGGTGAGGCCGGGCATCTGGGTTACGCCGACTCGGCGCGGCGCGCCTCCGGCTCGTCGGGCGCCGCCTCCGTGACGAGCGTCGGCGTGATGCCCTTCTCGATCGTCTCCTTCGTCACGACGCACTTCTTGACGTCCCGCCGTGAGGGCAGCTCGAACTGCACCTCGAGCAGGACCTCCTCGATGATCGAGCGCAGGCCGCGCGCGCCGGTCTCACGGGCGAGCGCCCGCTCTGCGACGGAGACGAGCGCGTCGTCGGAGAAGACGAGCTCGATCCCGTCAAAGGAGAAGAACCGCTGGAACTGCTTGACGAGCGCGTTGCGCGGCTCGGTCAGGATCGTGATCAGGTCGTCGCGCGTGAGCTGGTGGACCGCGCTCACGACCGGCAGGCGTCCGATGAACTCGGGGATCAGGCCGTAGTTGACGAGGTCCTCGGGCAGCGTCTTCTCGAACAGCTCGCCCTTGTCGGCGTCGTGCTTGGACGTGATCGAGGCGCCGAAGCCGATCCCCTTGGACCCGATCCGGCGCTCGATGACCTTGTCGAGGTTGGCGAAGGCGCCGCCGCAGATGAACAGCACGTTCGTCGTGTCGATCGACAGAAACTCCTGGTGGGGATGCTTGCGCCCGCCCTGCGGCGGCACGGAGGCGGTCGTGCCCTCGAGGATCTTCAGCAGCGCCTGCTGGACGCCCTCGCCGGAGACGTCGCGCGTGATCGACGGGTTGTCGGCCTTGCGCGCGATCTTGTCGACCTCGTCGATGTAGATGATCCCGGTCTCGGCCTTCTTGACGTCGTAGTCGGCCGCCTGGATGAGCTTCAGAAGGATGTTCTCGACGTCCTCGCCGACGTAGCCGGCCTCGGTCAGCGCGGTGGCGTCGGCGATCGCGAAGGGCACGTTGAGGATGCGCGCCAGCGTCTGGGCGAGCAGCGTCTTGCCGCAGCCGGTCGGGCCCAGCAGGAGGATGTTGGACTTCTGCAGCTCGATGTCCGAGTCCTCGGCCTGCATCATCTGCACGCGTTTGTAGTGGTTGTAGACCGCTACGGAGAGCGTGCGCTTGGATTCGTCCTGGCCGACGACGTACTCGTCCAGCACGTCGTAGATCTCGCGCGGCTTGGGCAGGCTCTCGATGTCGAACGTCGGCGGAGCGGTGAGCTCCTCGTCGATGATCTCGTTGCAGAGGTCGATGCACTCATCGCAGATGTAGACGCCGGGGCCGGCGATGAGCTTCTTCACCTGGCGCTGGGACTTGCCGCAGAAAGAGCAGAGGAGCTGTTCGTTGGAATCGGTCGGTCGCGCCATGAGGCTCAGTGCTGGTGGATCACCCGGTCAATGATGCCGTAATCCTTGGCCTCATCGCTACTCAAAAAGTAATCGCGCTCGGTGTCCGTACGAACCTTGTCGTACGGCTGCTTGGTGTGCTCGGCGATGATCTGATCCAGTCGTCGGCGGATGTCGATGATCTCTTTAGCGTGGATCTCGATATCCGTCGCCTGGCCCTGGAAGCCGCTGGAGACCTGATGGATGAGGATCTTCGCGTTGGGCAGCGCCATGCGCTTGCCCTCTGCGCCGCCCGCGAGCAGCAGCGCGCCCATCGACATCGCGATGCCGACGCAGATCGTCGACACGTCGGGCTTGATGAACTGCATCGTGTCGTAGATCGCGAGGCCCGCGTAGACCGAGCCGCCCGGCGAGTTGATGTAGAGCGAGATGTCCTTGTCGGGATCCTCGGACTCCAGGTGCAGCAACTGGGCAACGACCAGATTCGCGATCTGGTCGTCGACGGGCGTCCCCAGAAAGACGATCCGCTCGTTGAGCAGGCGGCTGTAGATGTCGAAGGCGCGTTCGCCTCGCGACGTCTGCTCAACCACCATGGGGACAAGGGGGCTCATGGTCCTCGCTTCAGTTAGGCATCGTCTTCTGAACTCCTGCCGGGGCAGCGTACCAACCGCCTGTCCCGGGTCCGGACGGTGCTCCTGGACCTCCGGTCAGCTATCGGGCGTCCACAACCGGCCCTTGGCACCGGCTGCGGCGGGATCGGAGTCGGGCGTCCAGATCTCCTCGCCGGCCGGCGCCGCGTCTGCCGCCTTCTTGGCCGGCGCCTTCTTCTTCGCCGCGGGCTTCTTCTTCGCGGCGGGCTTCTTCTTCGGGGCGGTCTCGGCCTTGGCCTTCTTGGCCTTCTTGGGGGCCGCGCTCGGAGCCACGGGCTTGGCGGTCGTCACGACGAGGTCGATCGCCTGCTCGGCGGCGACCTCCTTGGCGAGCATGTCCACGCGGCCGGCGGAGCGCAGCCGGTCCAGGAGCTTCTGGCGCGACACCTGCTCCTTCTCGGCGGCGCCCTCGAGCGCCTCGAGCAGCTGTGCCTCGGTCGGCTCGATCTTCTCGGCCTCGATGATCGCGGCCAGCACGGCCTCGCGGCGCAGCGCGACCTCGGCGTCGGGCTTGGACTCCTCGACGAGCTCTTCCTCGGTCTTGCCGCTGATCTGCAGGTAGTGCGCCTTGGCGATGCCCTGGTGGCTGAGCGAGTGCAGCATCCGGTCCAGCAGCTCCTGGGCGCGGGCGGTGACGAGCGCCGCGGGCACGTCGACGGTCGCGTCGGCGACGGCGG
This sequence comes from uncultured Solirubrobacteraceae bacterium, assembly GCA_963756465.1. GTDB lineage: Bacteria > Actinomycetota > Thermoleophilia > Solirubrobacterales > Solirubrobacteraceae > CADCVQ01. The sequence continues at coordinate 1,054,053 of CAVWNK010000003.1, read as the reverse complement.
CGTCGAGCGCGTTGGCGCGGAACTCGTTCTCGACCTGCTTCGCGTCGTGCTCGAGCAGCTCCTTGGAGATCGAATCGCGCAGCTCGTCGAGCGTGTCGTAGCCGGCGGCGTCGGAGGCGAAGTCGTCGTCGAGCGCGGGAAGGTCCTTGTGCTTGACCTCCTTGACGGTGAACTCGAACTGCGCCGGCTTGCCGGCGACGTGCTTGGCGGCGTAGTCCTCGGGGAACGTCGCGTCGACGACGTTCTGCTCGCCCGCCGAGACGCCGACGAGGCCCTCCTCGAAGCCCGGGATGAGGCGCCCGGCGCCGACCTCGACGAGCTGGTCGCGGCCCTCGCCGCCCTCGAAGGGCTCGCCGTCGATCGTGCCGACGAAGTCGAGGATCACGAAATCGCCGTTCTCGGCGGGACGGTCGACGACCTCGAGGCGGGCGAAGCGCTCGCGCATCTCATCGATCTGGTCGTCGACGATCGCGGGATCGGCGACCGGCTCGCGCTTGGGGACCTCGAGCTCGCGGTAGCTGCCGAGCGTGGCGGTCGGGCGCACGCCGACCTCGAAGGAGAACGTCAGCGGCTTGCCCTCGTCGGGCAGCTTGCCGAGGTCGACGTCGGGGTCGCCGACGGGTGCGATGCCGGACTCATCGACGGCCTTCATGTACCAGTCGGTGAGGCGGCCGCGGACGGCTTCGTCGAGGATCGGCTCGCGGCCGATGCGCTGGATGACGACAGCCGGCGGGATCTTGCCGGTGCGAAAGCCCGGGACTTTCATCTCACGGCCGAGCTTGCGCGCCTGGGTCTCCAGCGAGCGCTGGATCTCCTCCGCGGCGACCTCGACGCTCACGCTCACGCGTGACTCGGGCAGCTCGGTGACGGTGGTGGTGACAGCGGTGGCCATGGCGCCCACCTTATCGTCAGGCCATGCGGCGGCGTCGGTCATGGTTCGAGGTGCTGGCGGCGTGGATCGTCACGGGGCCGATCGGGCATCTGTACGCCGGCCTGGCGGACTGGGGCGGGGTGCTCGTGAAGTACGTGCGGGCGCGGGGGCGGCTGGATCGGATGTAAGACCTCGGCAATGCCCGCGCCGTCGACGGCTGCGCGCCTGCTGCTGGACGCGTCGAGCTGTCCGGCGTCGATGCGCGGGGCGTGAACGAACGTCGAATCGAGCGCTCCGCGGCGCCCACTCGGCGCTGCTTCACCGATGGCGTGCACGAGCGCCGACCGTGCCCGAACGGCGGACGCGGTCGGCGCTTGTTCACGCGGAGCGGCCCTCCGGTCAGCCGTTGAGGGCGAACACCGGCCAGCGTCCCGAGACGCCCTTGAGCCGGTGTTCGCCGCGGTAGTCGAAGTCCAGGCCGGCGCCGACCATCGTGCCGTAGGTCGTGCCCGAGGCGAGGATCTCGCCACCCTCGGCGAGCGCCCCGATGCGCGCGGCGATGTGCACGGCCATGCCGACGATGTCCTCGCCGATCACCTCGCACTCGCCCGTGTGCAGCCCGATCCGCACGTGCACGCCGGCGGCGTCGTCGCGCAGCGCCCGTGCGCACCGCACAGCCAGGCTGGGCGCCCCGTCGAAGACCGCCAGGAAGCCGTCGCCGATGCGCTGCAGCAGGCGCCCGTCGAACCTGCGCAGCGTGCGCCGCACATCGCTCTCGTGCGCGCTGAGCAGGTCGCGCCAGCGCTTGTCGCCCAGTTCGGCGACGAGCTCGGTGCTGCCGACGATGTCGCTGAACAGGATCGTCAGCAGCACCCGCTCGCGCTCGGAGCCGCGGCCGCCGGTCAGGAACTCCTCGATCTCGCCGAGCAGCGCATCGCTGTCGCCGACGCTGGGAAGCGAGTCGACGCCGGGCAGCTCGACGAGCTGGGCGCCCGGGATCCGGCGCGCGTACTCGCGCGAGTGACGCACGTCGGTGAAGGCGTCGTCGGTGCGGTGCAGGACGAGCGTCGGCGCCTCGATGCGGTCCAGTTCGGGACGCGGGTCCATCTGCGCGAGCGCGACGACCAGCCGCCGCATCCGCCCCGGGCTGGCCGCCAGCCGCGAGAGCCGCCCGTACCACGCGCGCAGCGCCTCGTCGCCGGCGGCGCTCGGCGCGAGCGCATCGATCATCTTGCCGTCGCCCCAGTGCTCGAGCAGTTGCTCGAAGCGCGCCTCGCGCTCCTCGGCGGCCTCCATCCAGGGCAGGTCGTCGTCGCGCACGGCGCGCAGGATGCAGCCGTACAGGACCAGCGCGCTGACGCGCTCGGGGTGGCGCGCGGCGAACATCGCCGCCAGCGGCCCGCCCGCGGTGTAGGACAGCAGCGCCGGGCGTTCGCTGCCGGCGGCGTCGAGCACCGCGAGCACGTCGGCGATCTCCTGCTCGACGGCGAGCGGGCCATCGTCGGACAGGCCCGTGCCGCGGCGGTCCATCAGGATCACGCGGGCAAAGCCCGTCAACCGGGTGAGGAAGCGGGCCAGTCCCGGGTCCTCCCAGACGTGCTCGACATGGCTGATGAACGCGCTGACGAACAGCATGTCGATCGGCCCGTCGCCGTGGACCTGGTAGGCGATGTTGACGTCGCCGTTGCGGGCATAGGCGGTGATCGGCGCCATCTCCCGCGCATCATCGAGGATCGGCGCTCCGTCACGGGCGATTCCTCGGGCGACGAACGTCCGCGGCGCCCGGGCACCGTGGCGCCCGGGTCCCCGTCCGCGGGGCCCTCAGTCGCTGAAGATATTCAGCAGCGCGAGGAAGATGTTGATGATCGAGACGAAGATGCCGGTCGCCAGCCAGACGGCGTCGGCGGCGGTTCCGTGCTTGCGCAGGTAGTTGAAGTCGACCGCGATCAGCAGCGCCGAGACGATGCCGATCGCGGCGCTGAGGATCGGGTTGCCGCCGCTGGCGAACAGCAGCGTCGCGAACGACACGACGACGAGGCCGAGGATGATGAACGACAGCGGCTTCATCCAGGCCTTGAGGTCCTTGCTGAGCGCAAAGCCGCCGGCGCCCATCCCGAGCGTGACGAGCGCGGTCGCGCCCGCCGCCTGCGTGACGACGGCCGGATCGGTGCTGATGAAGTAGTTCAGCGTCGGCCCGATGCTGAGGCCGAGCAGCAGGGCGATCGCGTACAGCCAGCCGACCGCGAGCGGACCGCCGCGCAGCGCCCCGACGAAGGCCTGCGCGATCAGCATCCCGAAGGCCACGAAGAACAGAAGTCGGGCGGTGCCCTCGGCGAGATCGCGGCCGATGTAGCTGCCGGCGACGGTGAACCCGAGCGCGATCGCGACGAGGAACATCACCTGCCCGAGCAGCGAGGCGGTGTCCGCCTTCGCGCCCGCGCGCGTGGTCTCCCAGGGCGACGTCGTCGGGGGTGCCTGTCCTCGTGTCGCCATGCGGTGTGCCTCCTTGGGTGCGGATCGGGAGCGTCGAGAGTAATGGTGAGAACTGCGCACGCCAACGAGCAGATGGCTAGGGTCCGGGGCGTGCGCATCCCCGGAATTCTGTGTGCGGTCACGGCCACCTTCGTGCTGGCGGCGGCGGCGACTGCCCAGGCTCCCCGCAAGCCGAGCGGGAACTTCGGCGGCGGCGCCCTCGTCGCGCCGCCCAGGGACCTGTTCGGCGCCGGCAACGCGGTCGTCGCGTTGCGCGCGCTCGACGAGCGCAAGCTCGAGATCGAGGCCACCGTCAGGGCCAGGTGCGCGGGCGGCGACATCAGCGCCGAGGTGACGATCGCCGCCGACGGGACGTTCAGCGCCGGCGGCACGGCGACCCAGAACCCGACTCCCGACGCGAAGGTGTCGACGAGGTACAAGCTCTCCGGCGCGTTCACGTCCGCCTCGGCGATCGAGGGCACCGTCTCCGCGACCCTGACGCGCACGGCGTCGGGCGACAGGGAGACCTGCAGGACGGGCACGGTGAAGTTCGGCGCCCGGCGACCCGGCAGCGAGATCGGCAAGCGCGGCGCCGAGGGCGCGGCGCGCTACTACGGCACGACCGCGCAGCGCGGCGTCGGCCCGCGGCGGCCGATCGTGCTGCGCATCTCCGGCGACGGCGAGCGCATCTCGCGCGCGCTGTTCGGCGAGCAGGTGAAGTGCAGCGACGGCACGCGCGCGATCGGCATCGAGGCGCCACGCACGAACGTCGCGATCAGCAGGACCGGCCGTGCGAAGGACCGTGAGCGGACGACGATCGACAACGGCGCGACCCTCACCTACGTCGACGACAGGTTCACCGCCGTGATCGGACGCCGCGGCGCGAAGGGGACGTTCTCGCTCAGCGACCGCACGGTCGACAAGGCGACGGGCAACATCATCCAGACCTGCGCGTCGGGCGAGGTCAAGTGGGCGGCGGCGCCGTAGCCGCGTCCCGGCCCGCGCGGCGCAGGATCAGCCAGTTGACGATCCACAGCACGATCCCGAGGCCGACGAGCAGCGCGGCGCGGCCGTAGGTCGCGGCGTCGACCTGGGTCAGCAGCGCCAGCGAGACGACGACGCCGATCACCGGGATCGCGGACGGAACGACGAAGTGCTCGTGGTCGACGGGCTCGCGGCGCAGGACGAGCACGGTCACGTTGACGACCGCGAACACGATCGTCAGCAGCGCGACGGTCGTGTCGGCGAGCGAGCCGAGATCGCCGGTGGCGACGAGCACGACGGCGATCGACGCGGTGAACGCGATCGCGAACCACGGCGTGCGGCGGACGGGCAGAACGGCGGCGAACGGGCGCGGCACGACGCCCTCCTGCGCCATCCCGTACAGCAGCCGCGAGGCCATGATCATGTTGATCAGCGCGCCGTTGGACAGTGCGAGCAGGCCGATCGCCGAGAACAGCTTCTCGGGAATGTCGAGCGGACCCTGCTTGACGACCTCCAGCAGCGGCCCGCTCGAGCCGACGAGGTCGCCCGTCGGGACGACGATCGAGGCGCCGATCGTGACGAGCAGGTACAGCGCGCCGGCGATCGCCAGCCCGCCGAACAGCGCCTTCGGATAGGCGCGCGGCGGGTCCTGCGTCTCCTCGGCGACGTTGACGGAGTCCTCGAAGCCGATCAGCGCGTAGAACGCCAGCGCGGCGCCGGCGAGGCTCGCCCCGATCACGGTCGAGCCCTGCTTGAACTCGAACGCCCGCGACGGCTCGGCGTCGCCGGCGGCGAGCGCCGCCGCGGCGACGACGACGATCAGGACGAGGCCGCCGACCTCGACGACCGTGAAGCCAACGTTGAGCTTCACCGACTCCTCGATGCCGCGCAGGTTGACGGCCGAGATGAGCGCGAGCAGCGCGATCGCGGTGAGGACGACGGGGACATCGAGGAAGACGCTGAGGTAGTCGCCGCCGAACGCGCGCGCCAGGGCGCTCGCCGAGGTGATGCCCGACACGACGACCGCGAACGCGACGAGGAAGCTCAGGAACGGATGGCCGAACGCGCGGTGCACGTACAGGCCCGCACCGCCGGCGCGGGGATACTTGCCGACGAGCTCGGCGTACGAGCCGGCCGTGAACGCGGCCATCACGAGCGCGAGCAGAAACGCGGCCCAGATCGCCCCGCCGGTCTCCCCCGCGACCTCGCCGACGAGCGCATAGATGCCGCCGCCGAGGATGTCGCCGACGATGAAGAACAGCAGCAGGCGCGGGCTGATCGCGCGCTTCAGGCCACCGCCCTCGGGATCTGGCGGGACGGCCGAGGCTGCGCTGACGGGGATGTTCGCCGCCCGTGATCGCCGCGGTTTCATGCGCGCCTCATACCCCGATCGCGCCGTTCATGGTCGGGACGCTGCGCCGGGCCTCGGCGTCTGCGGCGCCGCACGCGGTCGGGACCGACCGTCGGCGCACGCTCGGCCATCACGCCGCCGCGCTCAGACGAGCTGCGTCAGCGCGGCCACCGCCGCCGCGGGCACGATCGCCGCGAGCACGAGCGAGCCGGCGCGCAGGGACCGCGGCGCGGCCCCAGCGGGCGGCGCGGGCGGCGCGGGCGGCGCGGGCCGCCATCGCTCGTGATGCTCGGCCGCATAGTCCGCCGTCACGGTGCCGCGCCTGATTGCCTCCAGCGAGCCGGGCGTCGAAGGCCGGCCTCGAGGATCGCGTGCGCCTTCTGGCCGCCGTTGAAGCGCCCGGCCGCGGAGCGGCGGCGGCGCACGAACAGCACGTCGTCGGCGTCGAAGCGCTCGATCTCGCGGCGCGTCTCGCGCAGCGCCGCGCGGTCGCCGAGCACGGCGACGAGGGCGAGACCGGCCAGCCAGCCGATGGCCGTCACGAGGTGGATCGCCGTCACCAGCGGGCGGTCGGAGAAGATCTGCGCGAGGAACGGCAGGTAGAGCACGAACCCGGTCGCGAGCAGGATCGAGAACGCGACCGCGTGCAGCGTGTGCAGGCGCCGCTCGGTCAGGCCGAAGCGCTGCACGCGCGGTGCGGCGGCGAGCGCGAGCCGCGGGTCAACGGCCATTGGAGCCGCCGATCCAGGCGCCGCGGTCGTAGCCGCGCCGCTGCCAGTAGCCGTCCTCGACGCGGTCGGTGACGACGATCCGAGACACCCACTTCACGCCCTTGTAGCCGTACATCTGCGGCATGACGACGCGCGCCGGGGCGCCGCGCTTGCGCTCCAGCGGCTCGCCGTCCATCGTCCGGGCGAGCATCGCGTCGGGCTCGCGCAGCTGGGTGTCAGCGTGAACGAGTCCTCGTAGGGCTCCTCGGCGGAGACGAACTTCAGCGCGGTCGCGGTCGGCAGCGGGCGCGCGGCGGCGAGGAGGTCGTCGAAGCGCACGCCCGACCAGCGCACGTCGTCGACCGACCAGCCGGTGACGCAGACGAAGTCCGAGGTCTGGCGCGCCTGCGGCAGCGCCCGCAGCTGTGCGTAGGTCAGCGTCAGCGGCGTCCGGACCATCCCCTCGATCCGCAGCCGCCACGTCGCCGGGTCGAAGCGCGGGTGCGGCGGGTTGACGGCGTAGATCCGACAGCCCGAGGCCGACGAAGCCGAAGAAGGCGCGGCGGCCGACGGGCGTGCCCTGATCCATGTCCCCGGACGATGGCAGCCGCGGGTAACGCGGTCCTTACGTCGCGATCGAGATGGCGCGCTCCATCGCGACCCCCTCGACCTGCACGCCGTCGTCGAGCGTCAGCAGCGGCCGCGCGGTCTCGCGGAAGCCGAAGGCGCGGTAGAGCTGCTCGCCCGGCAGCGTCGCCATCAGCGCGAGGCGGTGAAAGCCCTCGGCTCGCGCCGCGCGCTCGCAGGACTCGAGGATCGCCCGGCCCAGGCCGCGCCGCGTCCAGTCGCCGCGCACGAACATCGCCCGTACCCGCGCGGGCTCCGTGCGCGGGTCCAGCAGGCGATCGTCGCCGGGCGCGTCACCGGCGCCCGCGTGCAGCTTGCCGCGCCGGCTCCAGCCGCCGCAGGCGACGATCTCCCCCGGCTCGCGCTCGTGCACGAAGTACGTGCCGTCCGCGACGAGCTGGACGTCCAGGCGCGCGATGTAGAGCGCGGCACTCGCGGTCTGGTGGGGCTCGTAGAAGCGCGGGAAGATCTCCAGCACGGACGCGCGCATGAGCGCCGAGATCTGCTCGATGTCGGCGCGACGTGCGACGCGTTGGGAAGCGACCGCAGGCATCGGGCGCCATTGTCCTGGCCGGCGGCGCTGGCCGGCGCGCGGTGCCCCGTAGCTCGCGAGCGTCTTCGCCACGACGCGGCGGTCCGTCCGTCAGGGCTTGAGGTCCTTGAACATCTTTCGAGCCCGGTTGGCGGCCTTCATGAAGTCCTTCCAGGAGGGCGGGTCGTTCTCGTCGTACACGGGGCCCGCCTCCTCGTCGCTCGCCTCGGCTGCGGGCTGGTACCGCGGCGGCGCCTGCCTCACCCTGGCGGGGTCGTAGGGCATGACCGAAGCGTACCCCTTCGGCGCGCGGAGATCCTCGACGTCAGCGGGCTCTCGTCGCGACGACGGCGGTCGTGGTTGCAGCACGTCGCGGATGTCCGCTCGCGGTCGTCGGCCGGCGGCACCGGGTACTGCCGGTGTCATGCTCGACGGGCCGAGACCTCGTTCGGCCGAACTCCATCCCCAGCGGGCGAAGTCGTCGCTGGCACCTCGCCCTGATATCCCATGGATTCGCGCCGCCGATGCGCTCTCACGAGGGGTCGTGTCGCATCAGGGGGCGGATACACCCCTTCGTTCGACACGACCGCCGCGTGCCACCGCATTTCGCGCACCGTGCGCCAGCGGCACGATGTGCTCCTGACCGAACTGCGACCCGATCAGCCGATCTTCTGCGCCAGCTCGACGATGATCCCCGCCGGGCCGCGCACGTAGCACAGCCAGTAGCTGTTCTCGTAGTTCTCCAGCGCGCCGACGAGCTCGCCGCCATGCGCTCGCAGGCCGGCGAGCGATTCCTCGATGTCGTCGACGACGAAGAGGATGTGGCGGATGCCCGGGGCGTTGGCCGGCGCCGGCCCGCTGTCGCCCTCGTATGAGGGCGAGCGGTACTTGGCCAGCTCGACCTTGGCGTTGCCATCCGGGGTCCGCAGAATCACGATCTCCGCCCGCACGCCCACGAGCCCGTTGATGCGGTCCACCGAGCCGCCCTCGACGAACGCCTCGCCCTCCACTTCGAGCCCGAGTGCAGCGAAGAACGCGGTCGCCGCCGCGAGGTCGTCGACGACGATGCCGATGTGCTCCAGGCGCTGGACGGTCACGAACGGCCTCCGGCCAGCTCCTGCGGCGTGTACTCGTCGTGCAGCAGATACCTCGGCATCGTCGTTCTCCTCGTGTCGTTGGCCGCGCCGCTCGCGGCCCTTCCCCTGATGAGCGGCGCCGGTCGCCGCTTCAACATAAAACCCTCAATACGCGACGCGCGACCGACGGGGCTGCTGGTCGCGCTCCGCCCATGAGCGTCGACTGGTTCCGTTTGGGGTCGTCGCGGGAGGAAGCCCGCGAGCTGTTCGACACGAGCTCGCGCGTGCTCGGAATCGCAACCACGCAGTACATGCGGATCAACGCCCTGTCCCTCGTCGCGCGACTGAGCGCTCTCGCCGGCGTCGGTCGCGCGCTTCTCCAGCTCGTTCGTTGCGGCAGCCGGAGGGAGAGCGCTCAGTTCCACGCGCATACGAGCGCTCTGCCGACGCTGCAGCGTTCGTCCCATCGGCAGTCCGAGCGAGGGTGCTGGTCCCGTCGAGGAGGGGGCGCTCTGCTGCGCGCCTGCTGCCCGACGTGGTCAGGAGCAGCGTGCGAGACCGCGCTCCGTTAGGGCTCGCGCAGTTGTTCCTGCGCGGGCCCTTAGCTGGGGCGCGATCTCGATCCGCGTGCGCTGCCGACGACGACACCGGGCGGCGTAGGCCAAGGCGGGTCAGCGGCGGCAGTTGTAGCGGCGGCGCGGAGCAACCGGCTCCGTCAACGACCGCAGGCTTGCGGTGAGGACGCCCCCCATACGCCACGCACCGGCGGGCGGAGCATCGGCGCCGACAACCAACCCAAAGGCAACCCAACGAGATCAGGCTGCTGATCTGCCCGTAGTGCGGCTCCGTGCGAGAACCCGTGTGTTCTAGCGCTGTTGTGATGGCTCTGCGAGGTCTTGCCGATCGATGATCTCGCCGGCGCCGAAGCCATCCGGCGGGCGGTCGATGATGAAGACCTTCATGCTGAGGTCGGGCTCCACATGGGCTCGGTTGAGAAACGCGACGACGGTGCGGCCCGTGAGTGTTTCGATCGTGTCGCTGTAGCGCCTTGCCATGACGCGCTGAAAGTCTTCGCGCAATGCGATCACGCGTTCCGGTTCGCCGTTGTCGATCAGCGTTTTCTCTATCGCGCTGTAGCCGATTTCACGCATCACGACGATGATGATGTCGTCCAGGATGTACGTCTTGGCTTTCAGCGGGCCGCGGCCGTAGTGCTCGCGCCGCAGCGCCGAGATGCTGTTTGAGATCGCCGAAAGCAAGTGCCCGCCGGAGGGCTGCGGGTCGGGGTCGGGGTCGTTGGCTGTCGACGGGCGCGACGGTTGCGAGTGTGGCATCGGTCTCCCCTCCGCGGTCCGGCGCGGCCGGCGGGGCCGCATCCCGATCGGGTGGTGGTGGGGGGCGCTGGGCCCATGGCGGTCACACCGCCGGATCCCGCTCCGGCGGCGACACCGGAGGATATGTCGAGCAGTTCGTCCGAAACATAATTTTCGCTCTATGAGACGGTTGGGTAGCGCGCCGATCGCGCCTGCCGCCAGCCAGGCCGTCACCGAACGCAAGCACGATGCGGCGATTCTTCGGTCTCGGGGCTTGCCCACCCTAGGCCACCGCTTGCAAGCCGTAGTCGTGCGAACCTCGCGATGTCGTCACTACGCATTCAGGGCCGTGCCGGCCTCGGCATCAACAATCAAGCCAGTCGCTTGCCTGATCCCGTCGACGGCCTCAAGCAGTAAGCCCTGCATGATGCCGTCACGGTGCTGACCTGGGGATACGTACGCGCGAGCGTCGCGCGCCCTACGCGTTCCCGGGGGTGGGCGGTGCGCAGCTCAACGCCGTTCATCGACGATGAGAAACCACAGTGACACGATCGTCGTGTACGCCCGCACAGCGCCGGCGCGCGCTCGTCCAGCCAGCGCATCCAGCCACTGCTCCATAGCGCCCGCACCGGTAGCCAGCCCTACCGTCTCTGTCGCGCCTCGAGCGCCGCTATCCACATCTCGCGTTTGGTCTCGTATTCGGGCGGGAGCGTGTCCCCGTGGCCTTCGATCATCGCGAGCCATTCGAGGCCATCGGCGTACTCGCCGCGCGCTGCGCAGCCGTCGGCCCACTGCAGCGTCCGCGCAACGGCTGCGCGGTGCCTGTCGGGCGGTGGTTCGATGGACGGTGGGAGTGTCACCGTGGTCGTCGGATTCAGCCGGTCGAGCTGTCGCGAGCGGCCGGGCGCTCTGCGGCCGGGGGGGGCGGTCCGGCCGCTCTGGCCGGGCGGCGATCTCATAGGCGTTGAGCGGTGAGGCGAACAGCGTTGTTGCCATCCCTGCGTGCGCCAGGCAGCGCGGGCAGTGCCTCATCGTCAGGTAGTCGGCGCGGCACCTGATCGCGAGTCGGCAGCGCGGGCAGTGCAGGTAGCTCATCGCGCGGCACCATCCGTCATCAGCCGCGCCGCGCGGCGTGACGCACCAACGCCGCGCAGTTCGTCGCGGCAGTAGAAGCGGAGCGTGACCGCGGCGCCGGAGTGGCAGCCGAGGTCACGCGTCAGCACCTCGCGCGCACAGTCGGGGAACGATGGCGCTCCGCCGCGGTCTGAGGCACGCACGATGATCGGCGTGGCCGGCGCGCCCGCACCAGCTGCACTCACGAGCGCCCTCGGCGTCGCCCCACGATCGAGCCATCCGCTGCCGCGGCCCACGAAAGGACGCCCCATCGGGCGAAGATCGGCGCGCGTTGTGGTTATGGACACGATGCTGCCTGGACCCGTACAACAGAAGCCACCGACGAAACGTCGGGCGCCGTCGTCCGCTCGACAGGCAGTCAGGGCGTGACTGCCGGCGCGTCCAAACCAGCAAGCGCCATCCACGGGACCAGCGCCGCTGGCCCATCAGGATCGCGGCTTTGACGCTACCGCTCTTCCGGGGTCACTTCAAGGCCATCAACGGGATGCGGGCCTATCGTGGGGCGCGGTCGGGTGGGTGTGGGATGCAGGTCGGCGGCGACGCCGGGCGCGAACGCGGACGTCCTCAACGACCGCCACATCGCCGGCCCGCTCGTCGGCGAGCCCGTGCAGCAACGTCCTTGCCGAGCCAGGTGCGGACCAGCTCCAGCACGTCGTCGAAAGCCATCGTTCGACGCTAACCGGGGGCCAGCTCCATCCGCTGTCAGGAGCACCGCGGCATAACGCTCCTCCTCGCGCAACGGGGCGCTTTGACGGCACGCGCAGTTGAATCGACGGAAGCCAATCGTCGCCCGGCTCGCGTCGCCAGGCGGGCCTCGCTATCGCTCAGAAGCCGGGGGCGGGCGCAGTGCAGCCGACGTGCTGCCGCTGTCGGGAGGACGGCGACGGGGCTCGCGAACGCCACCGGCCGCGTCGCCTTTCCCCGGGGGCTCGTCTGACCGGCGGCGTCGCATGCCGGTTTTCTCGCGGATCCGCGTGAGGTGGTTCTGCACCGTCCGCGGCGAGATGAACAGCTCCTTGCCGATCTCGCTGTCGGTCTTGCCCTGCACGACGAGCCGCAGGACGTCGAGCTCGCGGCCCTGCAGCGGGCGCACCTGCGACTGCATTCCGCGCGCAGCGCTGGAGAACTCCTTGAGCAGATGGCTGGCGAGCGACGGCGTGATGACCGAGCCGCCGCCATGGGCGGTGATGACCTCCTGGCGCAGCTCCTCACCGGTCGAGCACTTGGAGAGGTAGCCGGCGGCGCCGGCGGCTACCGCGTCGAGCAGCATGCTGTCCTGCTCGCTGGCCGTCATGACGATAACGCGGACCGCCGGGCGGCTCGTGCGCAGCTTGTCGAGCACCGCCAGGCCGCCGAGGTCGGGCATCCGCAGATCGAGGATCATGACGTCGGGCTCGAGCTTCTCCGCGAGGTCGAGCGCCTGCCGGCCGCTCTGCGCCTGGGCGATGACCTCGATCGCCGGGTCGGCGTCGAGCGCGCGCGCGAAACCTTCGCGCACGAGGGGAAAGTCGTCTGCGACGATCACCCGGGTCATCGGATCCCCGCGATGCACATTCTGATGCTCAGAGGGAGCGTCGCAGCGCGGGCGCGTCGAGGTACCGGTCATTCCGCGCGCGGCCGCGCGCGTCGTCCCACGCGCATTCTGTGCGAAGCAGGCGCAGGCACTTCTCGGGTCCGCCGTCGGTGCGGTGCCACGCTCTTGAGATGTGGCCGCCCTGACGCAGGATGCGGTGTGCCCCGTCGACGTCCCCGGCGCGGCCAAGGAGGTCGCCAACCGGCTGCATCGCTCGTCGGTGTCCGTATACCAACTCGCCGATGTCTTGGTACGTCGTCCACCAGCCTGCAGGGATCGCAGCGCTGATCCGCCTGATCTGCTCAAGACTCACCAACCCGTTGTACCGCAATAACCGGTGCTGGTGGCGCCACCGCGGAGCGAGCTGACGGCCGCGGTCCAACGGCGCCTGCTGGTTTCTGACGTACCGCTGCTCCTACCCCGTCTCGTCCGTTGCGGCAGCCGGCATGAGCGCGCTCAGTTCGTCGAGGAGGAGGGAAACTCTGGCGCCCCGGACCCACGGCGCGGCGGCCAGCTGAGCAGGCGACCGTCGTCACCGGCGTTCGACCCGCCGTACCCGAGCGATTCGCGCCGCAGCCGCGCTGTCGCGAGCGATCGTGTCGCATCAGGGGCTGCATGCACCCCTTCGTTCGACACGACCGCCGCGGGCCGATGCTCGTCGCGCGAGGCAGCGGACGCCGCGGCAGCTGCAGTCAGCGCTGATCCTGCAGCGAATCGGTCGAGTGGCGTTTTCTGACGGCTCAGCCGTCAGAACTCGCCACTCGATCGGTTCGCTTCATGGTGATGAGGTCGTCCTTGGAGCAGACTGAGATCGGATGGCCCCAGACCATGATCGAGGTCGCGGACGCGCTGAGGTGCTCGTACGCCGGCTCGACATCGATGCCAGGAACCCACTCCATCATGTCGAGTCGCCCCAAGCGCGTCTGCAAGAGGAAGTTGCCGCCTTCTGCCAATTGCTTGGGGTCGAGCGGATCGAACGGGAACTCGGCGGCGTCGAAATCTCCGGTGCCGTACAGCTCCGCGTCGAGATCTCGCAGCAGACCAGCGAGGCGTTCGAGGTTGTCGGGCGCTGGCGACGGGACGATGTCGAGATCCTTCGTCGCCCGAACGTAGCCGTGTGCGGCGACTGCGAACCCGCCGATGACGACGTACTCGATACGGGCGGCGTCGAGCGCGGCGATCAGATCACGTGGGTCGAACATCGCGCGCGACTTCGCCCTGGTCGGTAGCTCGCTCGCCAGGGCGCTGAGCCGAGCTGCTTCTTCGAAGCGTGCCGCCATCGTCTGCTCCCGATCGGCGGCGACATCGGCGCGGCGGGCGGCCGCGTTCCAGCGCGCGGAGAAGTCGACCTGTGCCGGCGTCCGCATGTCGCAGGTGCTGCTGGATGCCGCCGGTCGTCCTCGATCGCCGGCAACGATTCCGGGAATCAAACCGGCCCGACTGTCGCTCCTCGCGCAACTGGGGCTCTCCCTCCTCCCAGCACGGGCTCCCCCATCTCGTCCATACCAGCAGCGACTGCGTTGGATCGGTTGCCGGTCGCACATCTGCGGCCATTGCTCGGGGGCGCCTAAGTCGCGACCGTTCGCGCGCTGCGCGCGCGGTCGATGCCCCAGCTGACGATCCGCTCCGGATGGATTCGGATCAGCGGCGTCGGCAGCGCGATCGCCTCGCCCCGGCCACGGATCTCGATCCCTCGCGGACGCCACGGGTCCGTGCTCTGCAGGTCGTCGATCACGATTGCGACTCGCCCCGACTGGACCACGTCGCGGAACTTCTTGGTCCGCTCGAGCTCGTGGCCGCCGATGTCGATCGTGTCGCGCACCGCGTTGTAGATGAATGCCACAGGCACGACGTGCGGCGTCCCATCCGCGCCGACCGTCGCGATCCGTCCTAGTTGCCGGCCGCCCACCAGATACCGAAGCTCCGCCTCAGTGAAGACGCTCATCGTCGCCGCCGCACACCGGCACGATCCGCGATTCGGCCATCTCAAGACGCATCACGTCCGTCACCATCCTCGTCCCGGCGCTGTTCGCAACCGGGCACACCACCGACGCCCCCATACGCGGACGGTACCCACCTTCCCACGCCACCCAACTCTCCGGCTCCACGGCGAGCAGCATGGTGCGGCCGCCGGCGCTGCCCGAGCTCGTCCGAAGGAACAGCGGCGCATTGGCATCATCCGGATCTGGAGATCGCGCCTGTCTGCAGCATCATCCCGAGGTCATCGCGGACGACCCAGTGTTCAGCGATGCGGCTATGCATCTGAGCAGCGCGGAGCCGCGCCGCCAGAGTCTCGCAACCGCGTTGCTTGCGGAACTCCGCGGACCGCCCGTTCGCGGTGATCGCCTGGCCACCACGTATGTGTTGGCCTCGATGGCGCTCGAGGACCCGAGGCTGTTCCGTGTCGGCGCGGCGACGTCGCAGGCGTCCCCGGCGGAACGTCTCCGGCGGAACGTCCCCGGCGGAACGTCTCCGGAGGAACGTCCCCGGCGTGAGTTGGCGCGGCACCGCCGCCAATCGGACGTTCGTACCCCGTTGGTACCGCGGCGCCCTTCACACTGCCTATACACGGCACACGCCGGCCTACGCGGTGCGTTCACGAGGGTGAGCGACGGGACTTGAACCCGCGACCGCCTGGACCACAACCAGGAGCTCTACCAACTGAGCTACGCCCACCGTGCGCGATTGAATCTAGCAGCGGGCACGTGCCTGAGATCATCCCGCCATGGGCTTCGAACTGGGCGATCGCGTGCCGGCCTTCACGCTGGCCGATACCGCGGGCACCGCGCACAGCGTGCCTGCCGATCCCGCGCCCGCGGCGACCGTGCTCGTCGTGACCTGCAACCACTGCCCGTACGTGATCGCGTGGAACCCGCGCCTGCGCGCCGTCGCCGAGGACTACGCGCCCCGCGACGTGCGCTTGCTGGCGATCAACGCCAACGACGCGGCGCGCTACCCGGCCGACTCGCCCGACGCGATGGCGCGCTTCGTGCACGACCACTCCTGGCCGATTCCCTACCTTCGCGATGAGTCCCAGGCGGTCGCGCGGGCGCTCGGCGCGCAGGTCACCCCGCACGTGTTCGTCCTCGACCGCGACCAGCGCCTGCGCTATCGCGGCGCGCCCGACGCCGACCATCAGGACCCGTCGCTCGACGCGCGCTGGCTGCGCGACGCGCTCGACGCCGTCCTCGCCGGCGACGAGCCGGCCGAGGCCGAGACGCGCGCGCGCGGGTGCTCGGTGAAGTGGAAGGCCTGAGCGCGACGACGTCACGCTTGGCCCTGTCGCGGAGGTCGAGCGCGCCAGCGACCCGCGAACCCGTTGCAGCTGCGTCGTGACGAGACGCGGCTCATGTCCGGCGCGCGCAGCGTCCGAAGCTCGGCATGGAAATCACGGTCACGTCGAGACCATCGCGGACCCGCACACGATCACGCCGACGCTGCCGCTGGCGTCGTTCAGGCACGGCGCCGCCAACGATCGCGCGGCACCGCCTGGCCAAGTCCGTCGTGTTCTGATGACAATGGGCGGGTGAAGCGCACCCTCCTCGTCGGGCTGGGCATCGCCGCCGCGGTCGCGGCGGCGGCCGCCCTGCACCGGCTGATCACGCCCGTCCCCTCCTAGCGCGCCGGAGCTCTTTAGCCACGTGGCCGGTCGCGGGGCGCTCGCTTGCTCCAACCGGCCCAACCTCTGAGCACCTGTGCGCGGTTACGGTCCGGGCGGTGCGCCTCTCCCCCGCCGACAAGGACAAGCTGCTGCTCGCGACGGCGGGCATGATCGCCCGCGACCGGCGCGCGCGCGGCGTCAGGCTCAACCATCCCGAGACCGTCGCGCTGCTGTCGTGCTGGGTCATCGAGGGGGCGCGCGACGGCCGCTCGGTCGCCGAGCTGATGGCCGCGGGCGCCGCGTGCTGACGCGCGAGGAGGTCATGGAGGGCGTTCCCGAAATGGTCGCCGAGGTCCAGGTCGAGGCCACCTTCCGCGACGGGCGCAAGCTCGTGACGTGCACGAGCCGGTCGCATGATCCCCGGCGAGCTGCGCGTCGCGCCGGGCGAGCTCGAGCTGAACGCCGGCCGCGAGACGATCGAGCTGACGGTCCTGAACACCGGCGACCGGCCGATCCAGGTCGGCTCGCACTTCCACGTCGCCGACGTCAACGCGGCGCTGCGGCTCGACCGCGCCGCCGCGCGGGGATTCAGATTCGACATCCCCGCGGGGACCTCGCTGCGCTTCGAGCCCGGCGCCAGCCGCAGCGTCGCGCTCGTCGCGCTCGCGGGCAGGCGGACCGTCCCCGGCCTGCAGATCCGCGAGCCATGAGCACGATCGGCCGCGACCGCTATGCCGCCCTCTCGGGCCGACCGTCGGCGACCAGCTGCGTCTCGCCGACACCGACCTCTGGCTCGAGATCGAGGAGGACCGCTGCGCCGGCGGCGACGAGGCCGTCTTCGGCGGCGGCAAGACGATCCGCGAGTCGATGCTGCAGGGCAGCCGTAGCTCCGCCGGCGGCGCGCCCGACATGGTCGTCACGAGCGTCGTCGTGCTCGACCACTGGGGCATCGTGCGCTGCGACGTCGGCATCAGGGGCGGGCGCATCGTCGCGCTCGGCAAGGCCGGCAACCCCGACATCGCCGAGGACCTCGCCTTCGCCGAGTCGCGCATCCGCGCGACGACGATCGCCGCCGAGGACGTCCTGCACGACCTCGGCGCGATCTCGATCATCGGCTCCGACGCGCAGGCGATGGGCCGCGTCGGCGAGACGATCATCCGCACCTGGCAGACCGCGCACGCGATGAAGGCGCGCGCTCGGGGCGACGCCCGGCCGCGCCGACAACGAGCGCCTGCGCCGCTACGTCGCGAAGTACACGATCTGCCCGGCGATCGCGCACGGGATCGACGCCCACGTCGGCTCGGTGCAGGTCGGCAAGCTCGCCGACCTCGTGCTCTGGGACCCGGCCTTCTTCGCGATCCGCCCGCGCCTCGTGATCCAGGGCGGCGCCGTCGCCTGGGCGCCGATCGGCGACCCCAACGCGTCGATCCCGACGCCACAGCCCGTGCTCGGCGCGCCGATGTTCGCCGGCAGCGGGCGGCTGGCCGCGCGCAGCTCGATGACGTTCGTCGCGCCCCTGGCGCTCGCCGAGGGCGACCTCGCGCCGCTACGCCTGGAGTCCGAGATCGTCGAGATCGGCGACACGCGCTCGCTCGGCACGGCCGACATGCCGCAGAACACCGCCTGCCCCGAGATCCGCGTCGAGCCCGACACGTTCCGCGTCTGGGTCGACGGCGAGCAGATCGAGCCCCGACCCGTCGACGAGCTGCCGCTCGCGCAGCGCTACGAGCTCTTCTGACATGGGCGCGGTCGCACTCCTGCTCGCCGACTCGCGCTTCCCGGCCGGCGGCTACGCGCACTCGCTCGGCCTCGAGCAGGCGGTAAGCGACGGTCTCGGCGTCGACGGCGTCGCGCGCTTCATGGCCGCGCGCCTGCGGCTCGTCGCGCGCGCCGACGCGGCGCTCAGCGTCGCCGCACGCCGCGCGGCCATCGCCGGCGACCTCGTCGGCCTCGCCGTCCTCGACGACGAGCACGGCGCGCGCTGCCCGAGCCCCGTGCTGCGCGACATCGCGCGCCGCCTCGGGGCGCAGCTGCTGCGCTCGGCCGCGACCGCGTGGCCGTGTCCGACGATCGAGAACTACCGCGCGACGTCGTGCACGACGCCGCGGCCCGTCGCGCTCGGCGTCGTCGGCGCCGCCGCCGCGATCGACGACGCCGAGGTCGCGACGATCGCGCTCTACGACGACGCCGCGACGGTCTCCAGCGCCGCCCTCAAGCTGCTCGAACTCGACCCCGCCGAGGCCGCGCGCTGGGTCGCCGAGCTGGGACCGCAGATCGACGTCGTCGCGCGCACGGTCGTCGCCGGTACGCGGCCGATCGCCCAGCAGCCGCCGCCGGCAGCGGTCGGCATCGAGCTTGCGGCGTCGATCCACGCCGCCCGCACGGAGCGCTTCTTTGCCAGCTGAGCGTGCGCTGCGCGTCGGGATCGGCGGGCCGGTCGGGTCGGGCAAGAGCAGCCTGATCGCGGCGCTGTGCGGCGAGCTGCGCGACGAGTTGCGCATCGGCGTCGTCACGAACGACATCTACACGACCGAGGACGCGCAGTTCCTGCGCGCGAGCGGCGCGCTGTCGCCCGAGCGGATCGTCGCGGTCCAGACGGGCTGCTGCCCGCACACCGCGATCCGCGACGACATCTCGACGAACCTCGAGGCCGTCGACCAGCTCGAGCGCGACGAGGGCCCGCTGCAGCTCGTGCTCGTCGAGAGCGGCGGCGACAACCTCACTGCCGTCTTCAGCCCGGCGCTCGCCGACGTCCAGATCTTCGTCATCGACGTCGCGGGCGGCGACGACATCCCGCGCAAGGGCGGGCCGGGCGTCGCGCGCGCGGACCTGCTCGTCATCGACAAGACCGACCTCGCGCCGTTCGTCGGCTCCGACGTCGGCCGCATGATCAGCGACGCGACCGGCCGCCGCGGGACGCTGCCGGTGCTCGCGGTCTCGCTGCGCAACCCGCCGCGCGCGATCGCCGTCGCGGAGTGGGTGCGGGCGCATGTCGCCGCCTACGCGCGCTGCGGCGGGCGCCTGCACTCGAGCGTCGGCGCAGCGACCGATCACCATCACGGCCACGCTCATTCGCACTGACGCGGCAGCGCTGCTCGAGGTCGGCGCCGGGGGCGCCGCCGTCGAACTGCGGCGCGGCGCGGCTGGCGCCGCGCGTCCTGCAGCGTTCGTCCAACGGCGCCGTGCACGCGGCGTTCGTCCCGACGCAGGCCGGCCCGCTCGCCGGTGACGAGGACCGCGCGCAGATCGTCGTCGGCCCGGCGCGCTCGCGCTGAAGCGGCCCGGTGCGCTGCTACGCTCCAGCGGGGCGTCGCTGGCGGTCGTGGAGTTCGCGATCGCGCAGGCATGGCGCAGCTGGTCCAGACTGCCCCCTGCGGCGCACGATGCGGGGGGAGCGATCGTGCTGCGACCGTGACATCGCCCTCAGACGGCGTTCACCGATGTCTCATCGACGCGCGGAAACGTCGTCGCTCACCCTGCCGTCGACGTCAAGCGAGCCCACCACATGCCCTCCAAGCCAGCACACGACCCGCGCGCTGCAAGCCACAACCACGACCGGCGACGCGAGCGTCGTCGTCGCCCCGCGCTCGTCACCGCGCTGCTCACGATCACGGCCACGCTGCCGTCGTCCGCGGCGCCGGCATCGGCCGTGGCAGCCTGCAGGTACCAGTACGCCGTGCCGAGCCCGCGGAACGTCGTCAAGGTCAGCGCAGCCACGCGCTGTCTGATCAACCGCGAGCGCACGCGCCGCGGGCGCGCCGCGCTGCTGCGCAGCGGCGAGCTGCGCAAGGCCGCGCGGCGCCACGCGCGCCGGATGGTCGGGCGGCGCTTCTTCGCCCACGTCGGCCCCGATGGCTCGACGTTGCTCAGCCGGGTCACGGCCGGCACGAGCTACGTGAGCGACGCACGCGGCTTCGCGCTCGCCGAGAACCTCCATTGGGGCGTGTCGCAACGGGCGACCCCACGGCAGATCGTGCGCGCCTGGATGCGGTCCTCCGCACACCGGCGCAACGTGCTCGACCGCCGCTACCGGCATATCGGCATCGGCGTCGCGCCCGGCGCGCCGAAGCCCGTCCGAGGCCAGGCCGCGACCTACGCCACGGTCTTCGGCAAGCGTTTCTGAGGACGCGCGCGAGCTGGCTGCGCCGGGTGCGTTCGAGCCCGCGCCCTGCGCTCGCCGCAACTTAATCTCCCCACCGCGCCCGCAGCGGGTAGCGTCTCGCCGAGGTATGAGAAACGGAGGAGGGGAACGTGTCGGTTGCACTCGGGCTCAGGGCAGGGCTGCTCGCCACGGCGGCCTTCGCCTTCACGACGGCGCCGTCAGCGGCCGCCGCACCGGACATCAAGGACAAGTACATCGTCGTGCTGGCCGCGGGCGCCGACGACAGCGCCAACGAGCGCGTCAAGGACAAGGCGA
Organism: uncultured Solirubrobacteraceae bacterium; assembly: GCA_963756465.1. Taxonomy (GTDB): domain Bacteria; phylum Actinomycetota; class Thermoleophilia; order Solirubrobacterales; family Solirubrobacteraceae; genus CADCVQ01. The sequence continues at coordinate 1,033,392 of CAVWNK010000003.1, read as the reverse complement.
GGCGCAACGGCGGTAGCGTCGAGCGCGGCTACCGGCGGGCGGTCAAGGGGTTCTCGGCGAAGCTCAACAAGAAGGCGCTGGAGGCCATCCAGAGCGATCCGGCCGTCGCGATCGTCGAGCCCGATCAGGTCGTCACGCTGAGCGCCACGCAGACCGACCCGACCTGGGGACTGGATCGCGTCGATCAGCGTGCGCTGCCGCTCAGCACGACCTACTCGTACACGCCGACGGGCCAGAACGTCACGGCCTACGTCATCGACACCGGCGTGCGCACGACCCACGCGCAGTTCGGCGGTCGCGCCGTGTCGGGCTTCGACGCGGTCGACGGCGGCACCGCGGACGACTGCCACGGCCACGGCACGCACGTCGCGGGCACCGTCGGCGGCTCGACCTACGGGGTCGCGAAGGCGGTCGGGATCGTCGCCGTGCGCGTGCTCAACTGCTCCGGCTCGGGGACGAACTCCGGCGTCATCGCGGGCATCGACTACGTCAGCTCGGTGCACGCGGCGGGGCAGCCCGCGACCGCGAACATGAGCCTCGGCGGCGGCGCCTCGGCGGCGCTCGACACGGCCGTGCGCAACTCGATCGCCGACGGCGTGACCTACGCGGTCGCCGCCGGCAACGACAACAGGAACGCATGCAACTCCTCGCCGGCCCGCGTCAGCGAGGCGATCACCGTCGGCGCGACGACGAGCAGCGACGCGCGCTCGTCGTTCTCGAACTACGGCACCTGCCTGGACCTGTTCGCGCCCGGCTCGGGGATCACCTCGGCCTGGTCGACGTCGGACACCGCGACGAACACGATCAGCGGCACGTCGATGGCGACGCCGCACGTCGCCGGCGTCGCTGCCCTGGCGCTCCAGGGCACGCCGTCGGCGACGCCGGCGCAGATCCGCGACGCGATCGTCAACGCGGCGACGACGGGCGTCGTCACGAACCCGGGCAGCGGCTCACCCAACCGGCTGCTGTACTCGCTGCTCGGCGCCGCGCCGCCGCCACCGCCGCCACCACCACCACCGCCGCCGACGTGCGGCACGGTCTACAGCGGGACGCTGTCAGGGACCGGCGACGCCGACTACCAGCCCGGCGGCAGCTACTACCAGTCGACGACCAACGGCACGCACAAGGGCTGCCTCAAGGGCCCGGCCGGCGTCGACTTCGACCTGTACCTGCAGCGCTGGAACGGGGCGAGTTGGGCCAGCGTCGCAAGCGGCGTCGGCACGACGGCGACCGAGACGGTCACCTACAGCGGTACGCCGGGCTACTACCGCTGGCGGATCCTGTCCTACTCGGGCTCCGGCAGCTACACGTTCGAGCTCAGCAGACCCGCGTAACCGGTCACGCGGCCGCCATCGTCCCGAGCGCGCGGGCGTGAACCCCGAGCCGCGGCTGTCGATCGAGCCGCGGCACTGGACCGGCCGCTGCTGTTCGCGCGCGACCGGGGACGCTCGCGTTGCCCCGGCGCCGCCTGAACTCGGGCTCGTCAAGCACCCCCGGCTGGACTCGAACCAGCGACATTCGGCTTAGAAGGCCGACGCTCTATCCATCTGAGCTACGGGGGCTCGCACCCGAATGCTACGTCCGCGCGCGCCGGACAGGCCGATATCGGGACGCCCGGATTCGAACCGAGGACCTTCGCCACCCAAAGGCGACGCGCTACCAGGCTGCGCTACGTCCCGTCAGCGCGAGTCTACGCGGGCGAGTGGAACCCGTCGGTGACGTCGATGCGTCCAGATCTGCATGGACGCACCGCATCGCCCTTCTGTCCAGTCCAGCGCCGTGCGCATGGTGGACCGCCGCTGGACAGTCGATCAGGAGGACATGGCACACGTCGCCAAGCTCCTCGCTTTCGTCCTGCTGGCCTGCATCGCGCTCGCGCTGCCCGCCTCGGCGTCGGCCGCATCGTGCTCCAACACGGACGTCGTCCCCAGCGCCGCCAACATCGCGAGCGTCAAGTCCGCCACCCTCTGCCTGCTCAACCGCGAGCGCAGATCCCGCGGCCTCTCCAAGCTGTCGTCCAACCGCGAGCTCGCCAAGGCTGCACAGCGGTTCAGCGCCGCGATGGTGCGCCAGCGCTTCTTCGATCACGTCAGCCCCACGGGGTCGACGCTCGCCAGCCGCGTGCGCGGCGGTACGAGCTACCTGCGCGGCCGCGTCCGCAGCTGGTCGCTGGGCGAGAACATCGCCTGGGGATCGGGTGACCTCGCATCGCCGCAGCAGATCGTGCGCTCGTGGATGAACTCCCCCGGGCACCGCCGCAACATCCTCGACCGCCGTTTCCGCCACATCGGACTCGGCGTGGCGACAGGCGCTCCCGACGACGTCCAGGGCGAGCCCGCGGCGACGTATACGACGAACTTCGGCTTCCGCCGCACGCGCTAGTGGCCTACCGGTGCTCGCGCCGGCACGTCGCTAGTCTCCAGCGCCGATGGCCCATGTCGAGCCGCTTGCAGCCCTGCACTACGACCCCGCTGTGGCGGGCCCGCTGCAGGATCTCGCGGCGCCGCCCTACGACGTCATCGATCCCGAGCAGCGCGCGTCGCTCGCCGCCCGCGCGCCGCACAACGTCGTCCGCATCGACCTGCCCGAGGATCCCGACGGCGGCGACGTCTACGCCCACGCCGCGGCGCTGCTGGAGACCTGGCGCGCCGAGGGGGCGGTCGTGCAGGACGACGCGCTCGCGCTGTGGGCGATCGTCCAGGACTACACCGGCCCCGACGGGCGCCCGCTGACGCGCAACGGGTTCTTCGCGCGCGTGCGCGTCGAGGACTACGGCCCCGGCACGATCCGCCCCCACGAGCGCACGCACCCCGGCCCGAAGGAGGATCGTCTGCGGCTCACGCGCGCCACGCAGGCCAACCTCTCGCCGATCTTCTCGCTGTACTCCGACCCCGAGCTGAAGGCCTGGCGTGCGCTCGAGCCGGCGACGCAGGAGCAGCCCTTCGGAGCGGTCACCGACGAGGACGGCACGCACAACCGCCTCTGGCGGATCGCCGACCCGGACGCGATCGCCGCCGTGCAGGAGGCGATCGCCGGCGCCGAGCTGCTGATCGCCGACGGCCATCATCGCTACGAGACCGCGCGCGCGTACGCCGACGAGATCGGCGGCGAGGGCGATCACCGCTACGTGCTGATGTGCCTCGTCGCGCTCCAGGACGAGGGCCTCACGGTCTTCCCCACCCATCGCCTCGTCGACGGCCTGAAGGGGACCGAGAAGCCCGAGCTGCTCGCCGCCACACTCAGGCAGCACTTCGAGATCGAGGAGACGACCGCCGACGACCTCGTCCCGCCCGGCGAGGGCGACGGCACGATCCAGATCGGCTACATGGACAGCCACTTCAAGCGCGCGTTCCGGCTGACGCTGAAGGACCAGGCGATCGCCGACGAGGCGCTGCCCGACATGCCCGAGCCGTACCGTCGCCTGGACACCGCCGTGCTCGAGGCGCTCGTCCTGAAGGGGCCACTGCAGCTCAGCGAGGACGACATCTCGCACCTCAACGGCCTCGGCTACGCGCGCTCCTTCCAGGAGGCTCGCGAGCTCGTCGAAGCGGGCACCTTCGACGCCGGCTTCTTTCTGCGCGGGATCCCCGTCTCGCAGATTCAGCAGATCGCCGCGGCAGGGGTGAACATGCCGCCGAAATCGACCTACTTCTTCCCCAAAGTTCCGACCGGCCTGCTCTTCAATCCGCTCGGCCAGCGGGAGTAGCATCTTGACGATGCACGCATCAGCGCAACGGATCAGCGGCTATCGGCACATCGTCAAGGTTCGCCAGCACCGGCTGAACAGCGACGAACCCAAGGATGCCGGCGGCGACGACGCCGCCCCTTCACCGCAGGAGCTGCTGGCGGCGAGCCTGGCCTCCTGCACCGCTGCGACGATGGAGATGTACGCTGCCCGCAAGGGCTGGGTCCTGCGCGATGTCGAGGTCGAGTGCGAGTACACGCCGGCCGAGCGCGGCTGCCCGACGAAGTTCACGCTGGTGCTGCGCCTGCCGACCGACCTCACCGACGAGCAGGTCCAGCGCCTGAAGGTCATCGCGACGAAGTGCCCCGTGCACCGCACACTCGACGGCGAGGTCATGTTCGACGAGCGTGTCGAGCGCACCCAACTCGCTGCCTGACGCGCTGCGCGCGGTCCTCATGGACCCAGGCGAAGCCAGCGCCGTCGAGGTCCACGGCCGCACGAAGGCCGGCGTGCTCGTCGCGCTGTACGTCGCCGGCGGCGAGCTGCATGCCGTCTTCACCCGCCGCCGCCACGACCTGCGCAGCCACGCCGGCGAGATCTCCTTCCCCGGCGGCCGGCGCGACCCCGACGACGAGAGCCTGCTGCACACCGCGCTGCGCGAGACCGAGGAGGAGATCGGCCTGCCGCCCGGCGCGGTCGACATCGTCGGCGCGCTGCCGCCGACGCCGACGGTCGCGACGAACTTCGGCGTCTATCCGTTCGTCGGGCTGATCGAGCCGGGCTACGCCTGGACGCCGTCGGCGCGGGAGGTCGACGAGGTCATGGAGCTGCGCCTGCGCGACCTGCGCGCCGCCCGTTCCCGGCGGCGGCTGCTGCATCGCGGGATCCCGTTTCGCAGCGACGTGTACGACATCAGCGAGCAGGCCGTGATCTGGGGCGCGACGGCGCGGATCGTCGGCGACCTGCTCGAGCGGATCGATCCCGTTCTCGACGGCGTGGGCGCCTGAGGAAGCGTTCGCGGGCAGCGGCGCGGTCCGGGGCCCGATCCGTCGCTTGCGGGCGCCGCACCCGATGTGCAGGAATACTGGTGGCATTGCCGCCCATCGAGGGTGGCCTCTGGCGCCGCGGGCAGGTGTGTACAGCGTGCAGGTGTCGATCGACGCTTCCCAAGGAGGTGGGCCGTGGCCAAGCGCGAGCAGTTGCTCGAGCGCATGCAAGCGCGCGGCGTTCAGGAGCGCGTGATCGCCGCCGTCGCGGCCGTCCCGCGCGAGCTGTTCGTCGCCACCGCGCTGCAGCGTTGCGCCTACGCCGACCAGCCGCTGCCGATCGGCGGCGGGCAGACGATCTCCCAGCCGTCGCTCGTCGCACGCATGTGCGAGCTGCTCGAGCTCGGCCCCCGCGACGTCGTGCTCGACATCGGCACCGGCTCGGGCTACCACGCCGCGCTGCTGGCGCGGCTCTCGCGCCACGTCTACGGGATCGAGCTCGACGAGCGGCTCGCGGCGCAGGCCGCCGGCGCGCTGCGGCTCGCCGGGATCGAGAACGTCACGGTCATCGCCGGCGACGGCGCGGCCGGGCTACCCGAGCGCGCGCCGTTTGCGGCGATCAACGTCGCCGCGACGGCCCGCGGCGAGGTGCCCGCCGCGCTCGAAGCACAGCTCGCGATCGGCGGACGGCTGATCGCACCCGTCGACCGCGCCGGCGATGAGCACCTGCTCTTCGTGCGGCGCACGCCCGCCGGCTACGAGCGCACGCAACTGGATGCCGTGCGCTTCGTGCCGCTGCGCTGAGCGGCCCCGATCACGCGTCCAGGCCGTGGTCGGCGGCGGCGCCGCGCAGCCGCAGAAGCGCGCTCGTGTGCAACTGCGACACGCGCGACTCCGTCACGCCGAGGACCTTGCCGATTTCGTGCAGCTTCAGGTTCTCGTAGTAGTACAGGCCGATGACGATCCGCTCGCGCTCGGGCAACCGCTCGACGACCGCCGCGAGGCTGTCCTTCAGCGCCGCGCGGTCGACGATCGCGGCCGGGTCCGTCTCGTCGCGGTCGGGCAGGATGTCCAGCAGCGAGATGTGGTCGCCGGCCGCGTCGACGCGCGCCAGCCTGGCATCGAGGGCGACCATCGACGCCTGCGACAGCGCGACGAGCGACGCATCGAGTTCGTCCGCCGTGATGCCGAGCTCCGCCGCCAGCTCGGCGTCGGTCGGCGTGCGCAGCAGCTCGCGCGCGAGCGTCGCCTCGGCACGCTCGATCTCGCGTCCGCGCGCGCGCAGGGAGCGGGGAACCCAGTCGATCACGCGCAGCTCGTCGAGGATCGCGCCCCTGATGCGCGACAGCGCATAGGTCTCGAAACGGACCTCGCGGACGGGATCGAAGCGGTCGATCGCGGCCATCAGACCGCCGAGACCGTAGGACACGAGATCGGCCTGGTCGACGTGCGCCGGCAGCCCCGAGCCCATCCTGTTGGCGACGTACTTGACGAGCGGGGCGTAGCCGAGCACGAGGCGATCGCGCGCCTCCCTGTCGCCGTCGCGCTTGAAGCGCAGCCACGACTCCCTGGCCGCGACCGCTGTGAACGTGGGAGCCACGGCGGCGCGCGCCGCACGTGGAGCACTGCTGGCCGTGGAACGCAGTCGGGTCGGCGCTGGCGTCATGGTCTGCACGATGTCTCCTCGGATCAGATGGCGATGGGCGAGGGAGCCGCAGGCCCCGCAGGACCTCGTGACCTCCTTGTCCGGCGGTCGCCACTCTCGCCGACCGCGCGCCGGGATCCAACGGGATCTTGGTGCAGTCTCAGCCGCTCGAAGGTGCAGCCTCCGCCCTCGACGTCCGGTCGCTGGAGATCAGGCCGTGCTCGTAGGCGTAGCGCATCGCCGAGGCCCGATTGTGGACGCCGAGCTTGCGGTAGACGTTGGTCAGATGGAACTTCACCGTCGTCTCGCTGATCCACAGCTCGCGGCTGATCGCCTTCGTGCTCAGCCCGCGCCCGAGCGCCTCGAGGATCGTGCTCTCGCGCTCGGTCAGCGCGATCGCGTCGCCGTCCGGTGAAGCGGCCTCCAGCGCGCGATGTGGCACGGTCCCCTCGACGACCTGACGCAACGCCGAGCCGAGGTCTGCGGGCGCGATGCGCTTGCCGACGTAGGCGCTCGCACCGGCGGCGAGCGCCGCGGCGATGTCGTCGGGGTTCTCCGACGCCGACAGCATGATGATCCTGACGGCCGGGTGGCGTGCCTTGACCTGCGCGACGCAGCTGAGCCCGTCGGCGCCCGGCATGCGCAGGTCCAGCAGCAGCAGATCGGGTTCGTGCTCGTCGACCATCGCGACGACCTGGTCGCCCGATGATGCTTCGCCGGCGACCTCGAATCCGGCAGCCTCGAGCGCGGCACGGACGCCGGTGCGAATCAGACGGTGATCGTCAGCGATGCAGACTCTGATCATGTCGGAGTGAGCTTCGCGGGGATCGGGACGCGGCCCCGCAAGCATCACAAACTGTGCAGCCCCGCACGCCTGATCTGTCCAGAGCCGTACCGTTCGGCGCCCCGCGGCGGCCCGTCGAGGCGTTTGCAACCTTTCTCCGCCCCAACCTCGACCTTCGTCGAGCGACAACCGTCCGCGGCTCGCGCGACACTGCCGCCATGCAGTCGAAGGACCCCTTCGCACCGCACACGGAGCCCGGCTCGGCCGGCACCGACCGCCTCGCGCCCGTCATCCGGTTGCGCCCCATCCGGACACTGGTCATCAGCCCCGATCTCGCCTATCGCGAGCGAGCGTGGACGGTGCTGTCCGAGCTGGGCCCCGTCTTCTTCACCGTCGCGTCGCTGGCCGACGCCGACGACATCGCCGGCCTGCTGCACGAGGAGCGCCCCGACGTCCTGCTGCTCGACGCCACCGGCTGCGAGACGGCCGCGCGCGAGGTCATCCAGACGCTCGCCCAGACCTCCCCGCGGACGGGCATCGTCGTCGTCTGCCACCACTGCACCGAGCCCGCCCGCGAGCTGCGGGCGCTGCCGAAGTGGGGCTGGACGCAGGACCTGCGGGCCGGCGTCGAGCACGCCTACCGAGCGGGCAATCCGCTCGCCTCCGTCGCGCTCAGCCCGCTGCGCCGCAGCTCGAGCTGGCAGCGGATGGCGGGCCCGCTGCTGCGCCGCGGCGGCTGACGTCGCCCGGTCAGAGGCCGAGCAGCCCGTCGATCGCTGCCCGCGTCGAGGCGACCCACGCGTCGGGACGCGCCGGATCGGCGTCGACGAGCGCGAACGGGATCTCGTTGAGCTCGCACATGCGGCGCACGAGGGCGGCGCCCGCCGCCAGCGTCGCCGCATCGACCGTGCCGGCGGTCTCGTAGACGATCCCGCGGGCGGTCGTGTCGATCGTCTTGGAGAGCATCATCTCCAGCCGCGGGCCGTGCAGCGCGGCGACGGCGTCGGTGCTCCCGCCGGCGGCGCCGAGCGCCCAGACGAGGATCGTCACGTTCTCCAGCGCGTAGCGCAGCGTGCCGACGACGTCCGGATCGCCGATCCAGCACTCCGCGCCGGTCCGCTCGATCCGCGCGCGCTTGGCCTCGTCGCGCGTCACCGCGCGCACCGCGTGGCCGTCGGCAACGAGGTTCTCGGCCAGCTGCAGGCCGCGGCAGCCGCCGCCGATCAGGAGCACGCGCATGATGCGCACGCTAGCGTCCGCGCGCAGATGGACTTCGATCTGTCCGACGAGCAGCAGCTCATCCGCGCGACGGCGCGCGCCTTCACCGATCGCGAGGTCGTCGCGCGCGCGCGGGAGAACGCCCGCAACGAGCACTTCGACCTCGCGCTCGTCGGCAAGCTCGCCGAGCAGGGCTACCTCGGCGCGATCGTGCCGCGCGAGTACGGCGGCGCGGGCCTGGACCACATCACCTACGCCCTCGTCGTCGAGGAGATCGGCCGCGGCGACAGCGCGATGCGGACGGTCATCTCGGTGCAGACGTCGCTCGTCTGCGGCTCGATCCTCGCGTGGGGGACGGAGGACCAGAAGACGACCTACCTGCCGCGCCTGTGCAGCGGCGAGTGGCTGGGCTGCTTCGGGCTGACCGAGCCCGAGGCCGGCTCGGACGCCGCCAGCCAGCGCACGCGCGCCACGAAGGTCGACGGCGGCTGGCAGCTCGACGGCGCGAAGATGTGGATCTCGCTCGGCAACCACGCCAAGGTCGCGCTGATCTTCGCCCAGACCGATCCCGAGCTGCGTCACCGCGGCCTGGCCTGCTTTCTCGTCGACAGCGCCCTGCCCGGGTTCGCGACCCAGCCGATCCATCACAAGATGGGCCTGCACGGCTCCGACACGGCGTCGATCGCACTCGACGGCGTCGTCGTCCCCGACGACGCGCTGCTCGGCGAGGTCGGCGAGGGCTTCAAGATCGCCATGAGCGCGCTGGACTCCGGGCGCTACTCGGTCGCCGCGGGCTGTGTCGGGATCTGTCAGGGCTGCGTCGAGGAGTCCGTCACGTACGCGACGCAGCGCCGCCAGTTCGACCGCCCGATCGCGAGCTTCCAGCTCGTCCAGGCGATGCTCGCCGAGATGCGGGTCCGCACGGACGCCGCGCGGCTGCTCGTCTGGCGGGCGGGGGCGCTGCGCGACCAGGGCAGGCCGTGCACGACCGAGATCTCGATCGCCAAGCTCTACGCGACCGAGGCGGCGCAGTGGTGCGCCAACGAGGCGATCCAGGTCCACGGCGGCGCGGGCTACGTCGACGACCACCCCGTCGAGCGCTGGTTTCGCGACGTCCGCGTGACGACGCTCTACGAGGGCACGTCGCAGATCCAGAAGCTCATCATCGGCCGCGCGCTGACCGGCATCAACGCGCTCGTGCCGGAGTAGGCGGGCAACCTCACGAACCGGCGCCGGCGAGCGTTTGATCCCCGTGCCACCCGCCCGCCTGCCTCCCTTCCAGCGCTTCCTCGACGCCCACCGCGACGATGTCCTGCGTTTCCTCGTCGCCTCGCTGGGCCGTCACGACGCCGACGACGCCTTCCAGGAGACGTTCATCTCCGCGCTGCGCGCCTATCCGCGGCTGCGGCCCGGCAGCAACCTGCGCGGCTGGGTGCTGACGATCGCCCACCGCAAGGCGCTCGACGTGCACCGCGCGCGCGGCCGCAACCCCGTCCCGGTCGCCGAGATCGACGAGGGTCGGGCGCGCGCACCGGCGCTCGAACCGGCCGACGACCACTGGGAGCGCGTGCGCGCACTGCCCCCGCGCCAGCGCGAGGTGCTCACCCTGCGCTACGGCGCGGACCTGACCCACGCCGAGATCGCCGCCGCGCTCGGCTGCAGCGAAGAGGCCGCCCGGCGTGCCGCCGCCGACGGCCTGAAGGCCCTTCGAGAGGAGCTCCGAGATGTCCCTGCCACCGCCTGACCTGCGCCCCGGCGAGGCCGCCGCGCTCGCCGCCAGGACCGCCGCCCGCGCCGCCGACGAGGGGATCGCCGAGGCCGTCTACGCGACGGTCGACAGCCCCGCGGGCCGGCTCGTCGCCATCGTCACGCCGCGCGGGCTCGCGCGCCTCGCCTACGAGCTCGAGAACGGCGGCCTGGACAGCATCCTCGACGATGCCGCGCTGAGGCTGTCGCCGGCGATCGTCGAAGCGCCCGCGCGCCTGGACGCCGTCCGGCGCGAGCTCGACGAGTACTTCGCGGGCCGCCGCGAGGATTTCGACCTCGCGCTCGATTGGGCGCTGACGGCGCCCGGCTTTCGCCGCCGCGTCCTGCAGGAGTGCGCGCGGATCCCGTTCGGCGCGACGCGGACCTACAAGCAGATGGCGATCGCCGCCGGCTCGCCGCGCGCGTTTCGCGCCGCCGGCGGGGCGCTGGGCTCCAACCCGATCCCGATCGTCGTCCCCTGCCATCGCGTGCTCGCCTCCGGCGGCGGCCTCGGCGGCTACACCGGTGGCCTGGACCGCAAGCGCCTGCTGCTGGGGATCGAAGCCACGTAACGTCGACCGGAGTTCGCCGCTTGCGGCGATCGCAGGGCGAAACACTAGTCTCCGTTGATGACCGTCGACCCGAACCAGCATGACGTTTTCGTCCTGCGCCAGAAGATCAAGCTCGTCATCAACCAGTACGAGTTCTTTCTGCCCGATGCCGACGGCAAGACGCCGGGTGAGCCGATCTGCTTCGTCGAGCAGAAGCGCTTCAAGTTCAAGGAGGACATCCGCTTCTACCTGGATGCCGCGAAGACGACCGAGCTGCTGCGCATCAAGGCGCGCCAGCGCTTCGATCCGCGCGCGACGTACGACATCACCGACGAGGCCGGTACGAAGATCGGCGAGATCAGCAAGGTCTTCGGTGCGAGCCTGCTGCGCTCCACGTTCCGCATCAACGACGCGAGCGGACAGGAGCTGTTCATCTCGACCGAGAAGAGCCTCGGCGTGGCGCTCCTGCGCCGCGCGGTGGGCTTCATCCCCTACGTCGAGAACATCGCCAACTGGCTGCCGATCCCCTACCACTTCGTCTTCAAGCGCGGCGAGGAGCTGCTCGGCGAGAACAGGCGCCAGATCGGCAAGTTCCGCGACGTCTACACGATCGACCTGACTCCCGACAGCGGCCGCACGGTCGACCGGCGCCTGGCGCTCGCGCTCGCCGTCGGACAGGACGCCCTGCAGGCTCGCTAGAACGCCTCGCTAGCCTCGGATCATGGACAACGCACGTTCCGAGGCCTACGGACGGGTCATCAAGACGCTTGCCGACATGGGCCCCACGAAGCTGAGCGCCGACGAGCAGCAGACGATCCGCACCGCCGCGGACGCGCTGCTCTTCGAGGGTGACGGATACGACGAGCTGGCCGCGGTCGAAGACCTCGTCCAGCAGCTCGTCGACGCAGACCGCTGGACGGCCGAGCGCGGCCGCCGGCTCGTCGACGACGTCGCCGCGTGCGGCCCGTCGGCCGGCGTGCGCTGAGCGCGGCGCCGGCCTCCCGAGCGATCAGTCGTCGGCCTCCGCCGCGCCGAGCGCCGCCGGCAGCTCGCGGCGCGAGCGCACGTCGAGCTTGCGGTAGGCGTTGCCGAGGTGCCACTCGACCGCCTTGCGGGTGACGAACAGCGCCTCGGCGATCTGGCGGTTGCTCAGCCCCTCGATCGCCAGCGCGACGACGCGGCGCTCGCTCGGGCTCAGCGCGTCGACGCCGCGGCGGGCGGCGCGCCGCACGCGCGAGCCTGCGACTTCGAGCTCCTCCAGCGCGCGCTCCTCGGCCGGCCGCGCGCCGCATGCCCGTGCGAGCTCGAGCGCCTCGCCGAGCGCGCGGCCGGCCTGCGAGCGCCGGCCGGCGCGGCGCAGCGCGGTACCGAGATCGAGCTGCGCGCGACAGTGCTCCAAGCGCGCCTCGGACGGCGCGACGATCGCCACGGCCTGCTCCAGTCGCTCGATCGGCAGCGTCAGATCGCCGTGCGCCTCGGCGTGGGCGAGCGCGCGCAGCGCGTTGGAGATCGCGCGCGGCGCGCCGTAGGCCTGCGCCAGCTCGAGCTCCTCGGCCGCCAGCACGCGCGCCTCGTCGGCGCGGCCGAGGTGCATGAGCGCGTATGCCGAGGCGGCGCGCCAGGCCGCGAAGCAGGCCGGGTTGGCGATGTCGGCGGCGACGTCGCGCCAGGCCTCGAAATGCGCGAGCGCGTCGCTCTCGCGGCGCTCGATCAGCGCGAGCCGGCCGAGCGCCTCGTGCCACGGCGCGAGCGTCGCCCAGCCCTCGTCGCCGGCAGGCGGCTCGTAACGCGTCGCGCACCTCGCCGCCGCCTCGATCTCGCCGCGGTCCAGATGCAGGCCGATGACGGTGCCGTACGCGCCCGGGAGAAACTGGCGCCAGCCGTAGCGTTCGGCGTCGATCGCCTGCTCGGCGTCGGCCAGCGCCTCGGTCAGCCGGCCCTGCGACCAGCGCGACGCGCCCCGGCACAGGCTGGCGGTGGCGAAGGCCATCATCGACCCCTGGGCGCGGGCGTGCGTCAGCGCGGCGGTCAGCACGCGGTCGTTCCAGGCCAGCTCGTCGGCCGAGTGCAGCGCGACGCTGACGCCGTACAGGACCGAGCCGCCGGCGCCGACGTCGCCGAGCGGGGAGTCGCCGCTGAGCGCGCGCCGCGCGGTCGCGACGACGTCGTCGCGACCGACGCCGCGCATCGCGTCGTGCATGCACTGCGTCGCCAGCCGGGCGCGCTGCGCGGGACTCGCCGCGCTGACGCCAGCCCCGTCGACCCGCTCGCCCGCCGCCGCGAGCAGCAGCGCGCGCCGCGTGCGGTCCAGCGCCCCCAGCGCGCCCGCCTCGGCCCGCGCCTGCGCGGTCACGTTCGGCTCGGCGTCGGCAGCGACGGCGTCGTCGAACGCGCGCACGGCGTCGGCGTTGCGCCCGACGCTCGACAGCGTCGCGCCGAGAGCGAGCAGCGTCAGCGCGCGCTCGCCGTCGTCGCGCGCGGCGGCGAGCGCCTCCTGCAGGTGATCGACCGCACTCGGCAGGCCGGTCGCCGCCTCGCTGATGCCGAGCTGGCGCAGCAGCGCGGCGCGCGCGGCGGGGACGGGCGGCTCTTCCAGCGCGCGCCGCAGGTAGCTCGCCGCGGACTCGGGCGCGCCCTGCGCGTGGGCGCGGCCGGCGGCCTCGCCGAGCACCTCCACGACCCAGCTCTCGCCGCTGCCGCTGCTCGGCAGCAGGTGGGCGGCGACGCGCTCGGGCGCGATGTCCTCGTCACGCAGGATCTCGGCGGCGCGCCGGTGCAGCGCGGCGCGCTCGCCGGTGCCGACGTCGGCGTAGACCGCGGAGGCCAGCAGCGGGTGGGCGAAGCGCAGCGCGCCGTTGTCGACGGGGCGCAGGATGTCCGACGCGGCGAGCGCGTCGGCGGCCGCGGCGACGCGGCCGGGCTCACGCCCGGTGAGCGCGGCGACGTGACGCATGTGGGCGTCGTCGCCCAGCACGGCGACGGCGCGCGCGACGCCGGCGGCGTCGTCGGACAGGCGCATGAGCCGCACCGAGACGGCGCGCAGGACCGGCTCGGGCGCGAGCGTGCCGATCCGCGCGGCGGCCTGCGCGTCGGGCTGCCAGCCCTCCGCCTCGACGGCGCCGACGAGCTCGCCGAGCAAGAAGACGTTTCCCTCGGTCATCCGCCAGCAGGCGTCGCTGAACGTGTCGTCGGCGTTCGGCAGCGCGGCGACGACGAGCTGCCGAGCACCCTCGCGCGTCAGCGCCGCGGGGCGCACCCGGCGGCTGGAGACGTGCGCGGCGATCTGGCCGAGCAGGTCGTCGGGCGCGCCGGGCTCGCCGAGCCTGCGTGCGGCCACGATCGAGACGGCCATCTGGTCCAGGCGCTGCAGGAGGTAGAGCACGAGCCGCAGCGACGCGCGGTCGGCCCAGTGCGCGTCGTCGATCGCGATCAGCACGGGCCCCGCCTCGGCGAGGTTCGTCAGCAGCCAGAAGAGCCCGTGCATGACCGGGTAGGAGCGGTCCTCGGCCTCGTCGCCGCCCCAGCTCGTCGGGCGCTCGAGCAGCGGTCCTGCGAGCGCGGCCGAGCCGGCGAGCAGGCGGTCGTGGGTCTCGTCGTCGGCGCCCGCGAGCAGCGGCTCGAAGAGCTGCAGCGCGATCCCGAACGCGAAGTCGCTCTCGAGCGCGGAGGCGCGGGCGCGCATCACCGTGATGCCGCGCGTGCGGGCGCGCGCGACCGCGGCGTCGAGCAGCGCGGACTTGCCGATCCCGGCGTGACCCTCGACGAGCAGCAGCCGACCGGTCGCCGCGCTGCCGGCCTCCAGCAGCGCATCCACCGCCCGCAACTCCGCCTCCCGCTCGAGGAGGTTGTCCGGCCCCGTGATTCCTGTGGCGACTGGTGCGCGCTTCGTCAAAAGACTGGGGAGCTGCCCTAGTGTGCCCGGCCGTGCAACCGACTAGAAAGAGCCTAGCGGTTGACCAGGAGGGTCGATCGGAGCGCACCACACGGACGTCGGCCGAGCGCACAGCACCGTACGCGGACTTGCATGGAGGCTTCAGCGACCCGGGACCGGAGGTCCCGGGTCCGCGTGCTTAAGGACCTGAGCACGGCGACATCCGCCCCGCGCAGCGATCAGCTATGCCGACTCGCTCGCGGGTGCCCAGTGCGCCTCGGCGAGATCGCCCGCGGGCATGCCCTCGACGGCCGGGATCCCGGGCGTGTCGCGCAGGTACCACTCGGCGTCCAGCGCCGCCTGGGTGCCCGAGCCGGCGGCCGTGACCGCCTGGCGGTACGTGTGGTCGACGAGATCGCCCGCGGCGAACACGCCGGGCTTGCGCGTGCGCGTCGAGCGGCCCTCGGTGACGACGTAGCCCTCGTCGTCGAGGTCGACGAGGCCCTCGACGAGCTGGGACTGCGGCTCGTGGCCGATCGCGATGAAGGCGCCGGAGATCTCGACCTCGTGCGTCTCGCCGTCGGCAACGTTGCGCAGGCGCGCGAGCGCCAGGCCGCCGTTCTCGCCGGCGACGAGCTCGTCGACCGTGTACGGCGTGAGCCAGTCGATGTTGTCCGTCGAGCGCGCCCGCTCGAGCATGATCTTCGACGCCCGGAACTCGTCGCGGCGATGGACGATCACGACCTTCGAGGCGAACTTCGCCAAAAAGATCGCCTCCTCCATCGCGCTGTCGCCGCCGCCGACGATCATCGTCGGCTTGTCCTTGAAGAAGGCCGCGTCGCAGGTCGCGCAGTACGAGACGCCGCGGCCGCTGAGCTCCTCCTCGCCGCGGACCGCGAGCTTCTTGTGCTCGGCGCCCATCGCGAGGATCACGGTGCGGGCACGGTAGGCGTCCTTGCCGACCCAGACCGTATGCACGCCGCCCGCCTCGTCGGAGAGCTCGACCCGTGTCGCCTGGTCGGTGATGAAGCGGGTGCCGAAGCGCTCTGCCTGGTCGCGGAACCGCTGCATCAGCTCGGGCCCCTCGATCCCCTCGGGGAAGCCCGGGTAGTTCTCGACGTCGGTCGTCTGCTGCAGCAGCCCGCCCCACAGGAAGCCCTCGATCACGAGCGGATCGAGGTTCGCACGCGACGTGTAGAGCGCCGCGGTATAGCCGGCCGGGCCGGAGCCGACGATGATGACGTTCTCGATGGTGTCAGGGCTGGGGGTAGTCACTTCATAAAGTGTAGTGGCACGCGATGTCGTCACGCGCCCGCGGTCGCCGCGATCTCGCTGCGCGGTCGCTCCTCGCGCCAGCGCGCGACGGTGCGGCGCAGCTGGAAGTACGCGATCGCGCCCGGGATCGTCGGCAGCCAGAACGTGAAGACGCGGTACGCCAGCACGGCCGGCACCGCCAGCGACAGCGGCACGCCGAAGGCGGCGAAGGCGCCGATCATGCCGCCGTCGACGCCGCCGATGCCGCCCGGCAGCGGCAGCAGGTTGCCGAGGAAGCCGACGAAGTAGCCCATGATGATCACGGCCACCGGCGGCGGATCGCCGAACGCGTGGAAGCAGGCCCACAGGACGGCGACGTTGCAGCCCCAGTAGGCGATCGCGCCCAGCAGCGCCGGGTCGCGCTCGCGCACGTGACACAGCGCCTCGCGCATCCCGGCCGAGAAGGCTGCCGGCGCGTTGGCCAGCCGCTGGGCGATCCGCGCCAGGCGCCCGCCGCTCGTCGCGAAGCCTTCGAGGCGGCGCTGCAGGTCGGGCGGCACGCGCGACAGGCCGAGCCCGGCCGCGATCACGACGAGCCCGAACAGCGCGGGGATCACGGTGATCCCGAACGGTCCCGGACCGGGCAGCAGGCCCCAGTACAGACCGAAGCCGCAGACCACGAGCGCCGCCATATAGACCGCGTAGGTGAGGATCAAGAACGCGAGCGTCTTGTCGGCGACCTTGCGCCGCGGCATGCCCGAGCGGCGCAGCGCCCAGGCGGTCAGCGCGATCCCGCCCGCACCGCCGGCGGCGAACAGCCGCGTCGCGGCGAGGCCGGCCATCGTGATCTGGTAGCTGGCCTTCCAGTCGATTCGCGCGCGCGCGCCGCCGCGGACGAAGACGCCCTGGAACATCATCACGTAGCCGCCGAAGGACGCCAGCGTGAAGACGAACGCGACGCCGAGCCAGACGCGGTTGCCCTCGCCGACGCGCACGCCGTCCTTCCTCAGGTCGGCGAGCTGGGGCAGCACGAGGTACAGGAACGCGACCACGGAGACGACGAAGAAGACGCCGAGGATCAGGCTGCGGCGCGTGACCTGCACGCGGGGCATCGCCTCGTCGAGATCCTCCTGATCCTCGTCTGGTTCCGGGGGATCGACCACCGGTGGCTGGTCCTTCGAGTCCATCGTCCTCGTTCCGCGCGCGAGGACGCGAGTATAGGTCTGGCGTCAGACCGTACGACAGCGTGTCTACGCGACCCTCGACCAGGTTTCGGCCTGGCTCAGCGCACGCGCGACGCCGCGTGCTCGACGAGCGCGCCGATCAGGCGGCTCGTCTCGTCGGCCTCGGGGTGCCACTGCACGCCCAGCGCGAAGTGCTGTCCCGGAACCTCGATCGCCTCGGGCAGGTCGTCGACGACGGCCCAGCCCGTCACGACGAGGCCTTCGCCGACGCGGTCGATGCCCTGGTGGTGATGGGACTTCGTTCCGTGCAGTTCCTCGCCGGCCGCGCGGGCGGCGAGCGAATCGGCCGCGAGGCGCACGTCGTGGTCGGCGCCGTCGAAGCTGCCGAGCACGCGACGGTGCTGCTCGTGCCCGAGCAGCTCGGGCAGGTGCTGGTGCAGCGTCCCGCCGCAGGCGACGTTCATGATCTGCATCCCGCGGCAGATGCCGAGCGCCGGGATGTCGCGCTCCAGCGCGCGCCGCATGAGCGCGATCTCGAAGCCGTCGCGCGCGGGCACGCTGCCGATCGTCTCGGGGTGCGGCCGGGCGCCGTAGCTCGCCGGGTCGAGGTCGGCGCCGCCGGCGAGCATCAGCCCGTCGATGCGATCGAGGATCTCGTCGGGGTCAGCGGTGAGCACGGGGTCGGGGGCGAGCAGCAGCGCCATCGCGCCGCTGCGGTTGACGGCGTCGGCGTAGTTGCGCGGCAGCAGGAACGCGTCGAGCTCCCACACGCCCCAGCGTGCGCGCTCCAGCGGGGTGCAGATGCCGATCACGGGCCGAGCCATCGGCTATCAAGGTAGCTTCTCCGTCCATGTACGAGACCGTCGAGCTCGAGCGCCGCGGGGACGCCGCGATCATCCGCCTCAACCGTCCCGACGCGCTGAACGCCTGGAACCACAAGCTGGGCACCGAGTTGCTCGACGCCGTCCGCAGCGTCGCCGACGACGACGCGGTGCGCGCCGTCTGCGTGACCGGCAGCGGACGCGCCTTCTCCTCGGGCGCCGACCTGCGCGACCTCACGATGCGCGGGCTCACCGCCGACGGTGAGATCGACGTGCAGACGACGCTGAGGACCGTGTACCACCCGATCCTCACGACGCTGCGGCGCATGCCCAAACCGGTCATCGCCGCGATCAACGGCCCGGCGGTCGGGATCGGCTGCTCGCTCGCGCTGACGTGCGACCTGCTGATCGCGGCCGAGTCGGCGTACATGCTGCTGGCCTTCGTGAACATCGGCCTCGTTCCCGACGGCGGTGCGCTCGCGCTGATCTCCACGCGCGTGGGCGCGGGCCGCGCGACGCAGATGGCGTTGCTCGGCCGGCGCGTACCGGCGTCGGACCTGCGCAAGTGGGGCCTCGTCAACGAGGTCCTGCCCGACCACGAGTTCGAGGAGTTCGTGCTCACGACGCTGGACGGGCTGGCGGCCGGCCCGACGCAGTCCTACGCGGGCTCCAAGCGCCAGATCAACGCCTGGATGTACGCCAACCTCGACGAGCAGCTCGAGCTCGAGGCGAGCATCCAGCAGCAGATGGCGCAGTCCGCCGACTTCCGCGAGGGCGTCACCGCGTTTCTCGAGAAGCGGTCGCCGAGATTCTCCGGTGGATGACCGCCCCGGGGACGGCGACCCGGACGCGCCCAGGGCTCGCTTCGGCGCGCCGGATGTCGTGGGGAAAGCAGATCGCCGCCGCATGAATACAATCCCCGCCGCTTTGGCCCCCGCCCGTCTCCGAACCCGTCGCCGCGCCTTCACGCTTACGCTCGTCGCGGCGCTGGCGGGCATGCTGCTGCTCGCGACCGGTGCCGCGGCCGACTTCTGGACGCCCGAGTCCGGCGGCGGGTCGCCGAACGCCGAGAGCATCGACACGCTCTACAAGTACATCCTCGTCGTCGCCGCCGTCGTCTTCTTCGGCGTCGAGGGCGCGCTGCTGTACTCGCTCGTCAAGTTCCGCGCCCGCAAGGACGCCGTGCCCGCGCAGATCCGCGGCAACACGCGCCTGGAGATCGGCTGGACGCTCGGCGCCGCCGCCATCCTCGTGGTCCTCGCGATCGTGACGTTCGCGATGCTCGACGACGTCCGCAACCCGCCCAACTCCGATCCCGACGGCTTCCCGACCGCGCGCGTCGTCAACGTCCAGAACGCGTCCGCCTACCAGCCCCGGCCGCCGAACGGGCGCGCGTTGAACATCGAGGTCAACGGCCAGCGCTACGTCTGGCGCTACACGTACCCCGACGGCGACAACGACCCCACGAACAACACCTTCAGCTACGAGACGCTCGTCGTCCCGACGAAGACGACCGTCACGCTGGCGATCGTCGCGCAGGACGTCGCGCACTCGTGGTGGATCCCCGAGCTGGGCGGCAAGATGGACGCCGTCCCCGGGCACACGAACTTCACGTGGTTCAAGATCTCCGCGCCGGGCACGTTCAAGGGCCAGTGCGCCGAGCTGTGCGGGCGCAACCACGCCGACATGCTCGCCAAGGTCGTCGCCGTCGAGCCGGCGCAGTTCAAGACCTGGCTGCAGACCAAGCGGGCCGAGATCGACGCGAACAACAAGGCCGCCCAGGTGCGCCGCGAGCAGGAGGCGCAGGACGCCGCGGAGGGCGACAGCCCGACCGAGGACGCGTCGCCCGTCGACAGCGAGAGCGCCGCCCAGGGCGAAGGATCGTAGGCGTCATGGCAGCCATCGATACAGCGGCCCTCGTGCCCGAGATCACCGCCGCGCGGGTCGACAAGCCGCAGCGCGGCTGGGTCTCGTGGGTCACGACCACCGATCACAAGAAGATCGGGATCCTCTACCTCGTCACGACGTTCGTCTTCTTCCTCATGGGCGGCGTCGAGGCGCTGCTGATGCGCGTCCAGCTCGGCACGCCCGACAACACGTTCCTGACGCCGTCGACGTACAACGCGCTGTTCACGCTGCACGGCACGACGATGATCTTCCTGTTCGTCGTGCCGATCATGGCCGGCTTCGGCAACTACTTCCTGCCGCTGATGATCGGCGCGCGCGACATGGCGTTCCCGAAGCTCAACGCGCTGTCGTACTGGCTGCTGCTGGCGGGCGGCATCGTCTTCTACGTCTCGCTGTTCTTCTCGCCGCCCGAGGCCGGCTGGACGTCGTATGCGCCGCTGTCGGGCGAGACGTTCTCCGAGACCGGCGGGATGGATGCGTGGATCTTCCTCATCCACCTCACCGGCATCTCGTCGCTGCTCGGCGCGATCAACTTCTACGCGACGATCGCGAACATGCGCGCGCCCGGCATGGGCTGGGGGCGCCTGCCGCTGTTCGTCTGGTCGCTGCTCGTCTACGCGATCCTGCTGATCCTCGCCCTGCCCGTGATCGCCGGCGCCGTCACGCTGCTGCTGACCGACCGCCACTTCGGGACGGGCTTCTTCGACCAGAGCCAGGGCGGCGATCCGCTGCTGTGGCAGCACCTGTTCTGGTTCTTCGGCCACCCCGAGGTCTACATCATGATCCTGCCGGGCTTCGGGATGATCTCGGAGATCCTGCCGGTGTTCGCGCGCAAGCCGATCTTCGGGTACAAGGCGATCGCTGCGGCGACGGTCGTCATCGCCTTCCTCGCGCTGCTCGTCTGGGCGCACCACATGTTCACGACGCCGAGCGCGACGATCGTGCTCGTCTTCTTCATGATCAGCTCCTTCTTGATCGCGATACCGACGGGCGTGAAGATCTTCAACTGGGTCGCGACGCTGTGGCGCGGCACGGTCGAGTTCAAGACGCCGCTGATCTTCGGCGTCGGCTTCATCTCGGTCTTCCTGATCGGCGGCATCACCGGCGTCTTCCTCGCCGTCTTCCCCGTCGACTGGCAGCTGCACGACACGTACTTCGTCGTCGCCCACCTGCACTACGTGCTCGTCGGCGGCTCGGTCTTCGCGATCTTCGCCGGGATCTACTACTGGTATCCGAAGATCGCCGGCCGGATGCTCAGCGAGGCGATCGGCAAGTGGTCCTTCGCGCTCATGTACGTCGGCATCAACGTGACCTTCATGATCCAGCACTCGATCGGGCTGGAGGGCATGCCGCGACGCATCTACGAGTACCCCGACGTCGGCAACCTCGCGCTCTACAACCTCATCTCCACGATCGGCTCGTTCATGCTCGGCCTCGGCGTCCTGCTGACCGTCTGGAACTGCGTGCGCTCGCTGAAGAAGGGCGTCCTCGCCGGGCCGGACCCGTGGAAGGGCAACACGCTGGAGTGGTTCACCGAGTCGCCGCCGCCGGTCAACAACTTCGACGTCATCCCGCGCGTGCGCTCGGTGGAGCCGATGAAGGACATCCGCCGCCAGGTCGCGCGCCAGGCCGAGGGCGAGCCGAGCCCCGTTCCAGCGGGATCGTCGGCGCACTGATGGAGGCCTCGCAGGCAGTCGCCGCGCCCGTTCAGACGGGTTGGCGTCAGGTCGTCTCGGACTACGTCGCGCTGACGAAGCCCAAGGTGCAGTCGCTGCTGCTGCTGACGACCGTCTGCACGATGGAGGTCGCCGGCGACCCCTCGATCGGCCTGATCGCGCTGACGGTCGTCGGCGGCTACCTGTCGGCCGGCGGCGCGGGCGCCGTCAACCACTGGTACGACCGCGACATCGACGCGCTGATGGAGCGCACCGCCGACCGGCCCGTGCCGGCGGGGCGCGTGTCGCCGCGCGCGGCGCTCGTCTATGGCTGCGTCCTGGCGCTGCTGTCCTTCGTCCTGCTGACGTCGACCGTGAACCTGCTCGCCGCAACGCTGGCGTTCGCCGGCTTTCTGGGCTACGTCTTCGTCTATACGGTGTGGCTCAAGCGCCGTACGCCGCAGAACATCGTCATCGGCGGCGCCGCGGGCGCGATACCCCCGCTCGTCGGCTGGGCCGCCGTCACCGGCGGGCTGGGCGGCATGCCCCTGTACCTGTTCGCGATCGTCTTCTTCTGGACGCCGCCGCACTTCTGGGCGCTCTCGCTGCTCATGAAGACGGAGTACGAACGCGTCGGCGTGCCGATGCTGCCCGTCGTCAAGGGCGAGGACGAGACGCGCCGGCAGATCCTGCTCTACTCGGTCCTGCTGTGGGCGGTCACGCAGCTGCCGTTCTGCGCCGGCGGCCTGGGCCGGATCTACATGGTCTCCTCGATCGTGCTCGGCGCGATCTTCATCGGCGCTGCCGTCCTGCTGTACCGGCGGGCGGACCGCAAGAGCGCGCTGCGCCTGTACCTGTTCTCGCTGCTGTACCTCGCGCTGCTGTTCGGCGCGATGGTGCTCGACGTCAAGCTCTAGACTCCGGCCCCGCATGGATCAGAAACTCGCCCGCAAGAACCTGCGCTCCGGCCTCCTGGCCGCCGTGGTCATCATGTTCATGTTCGGCATGACGTTCGTCGCCGCCGCGATCTACGTCTCCTGAGCGCAGTGAGCACGCTCGAGCCCGACACACCGCCGCCCGGGGAGCACATCCACCTCCCCGGTCCGAGCCTGCAGCCGATCCTGCTGGCGCTCGGCATCACGCTGACGCTCGTCGGCGTGACGCTGGGCCGGTTCCTGCTGGTCAGCGGCCTCGTGCTGACCGTCTGGGTGATCATCCGCTGGATCGCAGACGCGCGCCGCGAGCTGCGCGCGCTGCCCGAAGACCTCGGCTCGACGCACCGGTAGCCGGCGTCGCGACGTTCTCGCCGCCGCCGCCGATCGGCTGGCGGCGCGCGTTTGCGAAGCGCCCGATCCGTGCCGCGCCGCGCTAACGTATCGACGGCGAGCGTCGGCGCGCCAAGATTGGTGCTCGCGCGCATCCTTCAACGGGTAAGGCCTCGTAACAGTAGCCATGGAGATTCCGATTCAGCGTCCCGCCACGGTCCGTCACCGCACGAGCCTGTTTCGCGATGCCGTCGCGATCGTGGAAACCGAATACGGGTGCGATCTGTCGCTCGACGACATCGCCCGTCGCGTCGCCTCCTCACGGCGTCAGCTGCAGCGTTCCTACGCCGAGATCGGCGAGACGACGTTCCGTGAGCACCTCACGGCCGTGCGCATGGAGCGCGCAGCGGAGTTGCTGATGACCCGCGGTCTGACCGTGCGCGAGGTCGCGCAGCGCGTCGGCTACCGCCAGCCCGCCCAGTTCGCGAAGGCGTTCCGTCGCCACCACGGCCTCGCCCCCTCCGCGTTCCGCGACACGCGTCGCTTCCGCGTGGCTTCCGCGATCGCCGCCTGAGCCCCTCGCGGACGCGCGCCGGCGGCGGGCCCCGAGCCGCCGTCGAGCGCCGCTGCGCCCGGCGCCGACGTACCTGATCGCGTTCGTCGCGCGCACCCCATAGGATGCCGGGCCGCATGAGACGGGAACGAGCGCGCGACGAGAAAACCCCCGTGCTGTGGATGGTCGTCCACGGCGTGATCGCATCCGCGGTCGGCATCGCCGTGGGGCTGCTGATCGAATGGTTCCCCGAACAGGCCTCCACGCAGGCCGGCCCGATCGACGATCTCTACGACCTCCTGATCTGGACCTCGGTGCCGGTCTTCGTGACCGTGACGATCATCGTGTTGTTCAGCGTGCGCAACTTCAAGATGCGCCCCGGCGAGGAGCAGCTCGACGGCCCGCCGATCCACGGCAACACCCGCCTCGAGGTCATCTGGACCGCGATCCCGGCCGTCGTGCTCGTCGTCCTGTGCTCATACGCCTGGATCGTCCTCAACGACATCGAGGAGGCGCAGGCCAACGAGATGCGGATCAACGTCGTCGGCCAGCAGTTCGCCTGGACGTTCGAGTACCCGCAGGCCGGCGGCAAGCCGATCAAGTCCACGCAGCTCGTCTTGCCCGTCGATCGGCCCGTGCGCTTCTACGTCAGGGCGCTCGACGTCATCCACGACTTCTGGGTCCCGGCCTTCCGGATGAAGGTCGACGCCGTCCCGGGGATCGAGACGAAGTACCGCATCACGCCCAACCGCCTGGGCAACTACCCGGTCGTCTGCGCCGAGCTGTGCGGCCTGGGCCATTCGGTCATGCGCGCCCAGACGCGCGTCGTCGCCGTCGCCGAGTTCGACAAGTGGCTTGCCGAGCAGAAGGCGCCCGCCGCCGCGACCGCCGACGGCGAGATCGACGGCAAGGCCCTCTTCAGCGACGGCAACGGGTCCGCGACCGCCTGCGGCGCCTGCCACACGCTGGCCGACGCCGGCACCCAGAGCCAGACGGGCCCCGACCTCGACAAGGCCCTCGCGGGCAAGGACGCGACGTTCGTCGAGGAGGCGATCGTCGAGCCCGACAAGGCGATCGCCGCCGGCTTCCAGGCGGGGATCATGCCCAAGAACTACGGCGCTACGCTCTCGCCCGAAGAGCTCGAAGCGCTCGTGAAGTATCTCGGCGAGGTTGCCGGGAAGTGAGCACCACGATGGAAAGGATGCGCTAGATGGTCAGCAGGCTCCGAGGACCCGGAATGCCCAGGGCTGCTCTGGGCATCGTGCTCGCCACGGCGCTGTCGTACCTGATCATCTTCATCATGCGGTCCTGGTACGACCTGGACCCGCGGCTGGACGGCTTCGCGGTGCTCGAGCTGGCGCTGTTCCTCGCACCGATCGGCTTCCTCATCGGCCTGGGCGCGTTCGACTACTGGTTCTACTGGGCGGCCGGCAAGAAGACCGTCGCCGACGACCACTCCAGCCACGGCGCGCACTCCTGGCGCGACTACTTCAAGGTCAACACCGACCACAAGGTCATCGGCATCCAGTACGTCGTGACCTCGTTCTTCTTCTTCTTCGTCGGCGGTCTGTTCGCGATGCTCATGCGCGCCGAGCTCGCGCAGCCGGGCATGCAGTTCGTCGACCCGAACACGTTCAACGGCCTGTTCAGCGTCCACGCGTCGCTGCTGATCTTCCTGTTCATCATCCCGGTCTTCGCCGGCCTGGCGAACTTCGTCCTGCCGCTCATGATCGGCGCGCCGGACATGGCCTTCCCGCGCCTGAACGCGCTGTCGTTCTGGATGCTGCCGCTCGCCGGGATCATGATGCTGATGTCCTTCGGCGCGCCCGGCGGCTCGTTCGCCAGCGGCTGGACGGCGTACGCCCCGCTGGCGGTGACAGCGCCGGAGGGGCAGGTCTTCTTCACGATCGGGGTGCAGTTCGCGGGCGCGTCGTCGATCGCGACCGCGCTGAACTTCCTGGCGACGATCATCACCATGCGTGCGCCCGGGATGAGCTTCTTCCGGATGCCGCTGCTCGTCTGGGCGAACTTCTCGACCTCGCTGCTCGTCGTGATCGCGACGCCGTTCATCGCGGTCTCGCAGTTCATGGTCCTCTTCGACCGATCGCTGGGCTTCAACTTCTTCGACCCCGTGGGCGGCGGCGACGTGCTGATGTACCAGCACATCTTCTGGTTCTACTCGCACCCGGCCGTCTACATCATGATGTTGCCCGGGTTCGGGATCATCTCCGAGATCCTCGCGGTGAAGTCGCGCAAGCCGATCTTCGGCTACCGCATGATGGCCTTCTCGCTGCTGGCGATCGTCGTGCTCGGCTTCACGGTCTGGGCGCACCACATGTTCGTCTCGGGCATGCAGGACTGGATCCGCGTCCCGATGATGATCACGACGGCGATCATCGCCGTGCCGACCGGCATCAAGATCTTCTCCTGGCTGGCCACGCTGTGGCGCGGCGTGCTGCACCTCGACACGCCGATGCTGTTCGCGCTCGGCTTCCTGACGATGTTCACGCTCGGCGGGATCTCGGGCGTGATGCTCGCGGTCATCCCCGTCACGATCCACGTCAGCGACACGTACTTCATCGTCGCCCACATCCACTACGTGCTGTTCGGCGGATCGCTGTTCACGATCTTCGCCGGCGTCTACTACTGGTTCCCGAAGATGACGGGCCGGATGTACGACGAGCGGCTGGGCAAGCTGCACTTCTGGACGACGTTCATCTTCTTCAACGCGACGTTCGCGCCGATGCACATCATCGGCATCCAGGGGATGCCGCGCCGCGTCGCCGACTACGCCGAGCAGTGGGCGGGCTGGAACCTCGCGATCTCGATCGTGAGCTTCTTCCTCGGCCTCAGCGCGCTCGTGTTCGCCTACAACATGATCACGTCCTGGCGCGGTGGACCGCGCGCCGAGTCCAACCCGTGGCGCGCCCTCACGCTCGAGTGGCTCGTCACCTCGCCTCCCCCGATCTTCAACTTCGACGCGATCCCGACCGTCGTCGGCGGCCCGTACGAGTACGGGGTCCCGGGCGCGGTGCACGGCGTCCTGAAGGGCGGCGAGATACCGCAGCCCGCGGGTGCGGCTGCCTCGGCGGCGAGTCACGGGCACCGATCGTCCGGCGCCACAACGGATCAGGAGTAGCCAGCGATGTCCAAGCACATCCTCGTTGTGGCCAACCAGACGATCGGCGGCGTGTCGCTGCTCGAGCTCGTGCGCGAGCGCGCCAAGGCGCCCGATACGGTCTTCACGCTGATCGTCCCGATGACGCGGCCCAAGTCGGGCTATGTCATCTACGACGACGCGGTCCGCGACGCGGCGCAGGTGCGCCTGGACCTCGCGCTGTCGTACCTTCGCGGCGAGGACATCGTCGCCGGCGGCGACATCGGCGACGAGGATCCCTACACGGCGACGCTCGACGCGATCAGCGAGTACCGCCCCGACGAGGTCATCATCTCGACGCTGCCGCAGGCATCCTCAGGCTGGCTGCGGCGCGATCTGATCGAGCGCATCCAGGGCAGCACCGCGGTGCCCGTGACGCACGTCGTCTCCGACATCGACGCCGAGGGTCTCCCCTTCCAGGTCACGCTCGTCGTCGCGAACGTCACGGCCGGCCGCGGCAAGCTGCGCGCCCGCATGAAGGAGATCGCCGCCGGGGTCGACGACATGCTGTTCATCGTCGTCGTACCGCTCGAGGCGCACCGCGACGGTCGCGCCGCCGCGGTCGCCCGCGCGCGGCTGGGCAACACGCTGGACAGGATGCGCCGCGAGGGGCTGCTCGTGGCGGGGATGATCGGCGACCCCGATCCCTACACGGCGACGATGAACGCGCTGCAGTTCTACAGCGTGTCGCGGATCATCATCTCGACGCTGCCGGTGACGAAGTCCGGCTGGATGCGCTCCGACCTCGTCGACCGCGTCAGCAAGGCGGCCAACATGGACGTCGAGCACATCGTCGCCGAGGCGCCCGCCGAGGTACAGGGCTGATGGAGGCGTCACCGATCAGCGCGGCGATCGCGCTCGACCACCACGGCGACGACGACCACGGCCATCACGGGCCGCCGATCGCCAACCGCAGCTCGCGCGTCTCGCACGAGATCCTCGGGATGCTGCTGTTCATCATCTCGGAGATCATGGTCTTCGGGGCCTTCTTCACGGCCTACTTCTTCATCCGCCTCGTCGCCGAGGGCCACACCTGGTTTCCGATCGATGGCGTCGAGCTGCCCGTCGCGATCGCCGGCATGAACACGGCGATCCTGCTGAGCTCGTCGCTGACGATGCACTGGGCGCAGACATCGATCAAGAACGGCAACCACTTCGGTCTGAAGGCCGGGATGGTGCTGACGTCGCTGCTCGGCGCGACCTTCCTCTTCATCCAGATCAACGAGTACGTCCACATCGGGTTCTCGCCGCAGGACCACGCCCAGGGCACGATCTTCTACGGCCTCACGGGCCTGCACGGCGCACACGTCTTCGTCGGCTTGACGCTGCTGTTGATCGTGACCGTACGGGCCTTCCGCGGGCACTTCTCGCCCGAGCACCATCACGGCGTCGAGGTGCCCGGCATCTACTGGCACTTCGTCGACGTCATGTGGATCATCGTGTACACGGCGATCTACATCATCTAGGAGTCTGTCGTGAACGTCGTCGGAGCTCGGGGTGGTCCAGCCGCGGTCGTGGGCGCCGCCCAGGTTCGGAGGCGATGAGCGCTGTGCGCCCGCCGTGGGAGTCCGAGCAGGCAGCCTTCGCGTTTCTGCTGCGCGTGCTCGCCGTGTGCGTCGCGATCGCCCTGCTCGCGGTCGCGCTGAAGGCGATGTTCTAGCGACGCGCGGCGAGCGTGCTCGCCGCGCGCGGGCAGAACGGCGGCGCTGAGCGATCCGGGCCAGATACCGCTCGAGCAGCTACGCGGGTGAAGGAGCGCCGAACGGGTGGCCGCGCCGAGCGCGCTGGGCGCTCGCTCACGCATACGGTGCACGAGCGACGTCTCGGTCCCGCGCGCCGACCGACACGACGCTCGTTCACGCTCGGAGCGAGACGGGACCGATCGACCGTTCCCAGCACGCCGCCGCGCGACGTCGCCGCAGCGCGGCGATGCGTCCGCCGACCGACGCCGACCCACACCTCATCCGATCGCCGCGCTGCAGGGCGGCGCAGGGGCGCGCCGACAGACCACGCCGACGCAGCAGCCACCCGGCTACTTGACGGTGAGCGTGCCTTCCATGCCGCCCTCGCGATGCCCGGCGACCGTGCAGTAGTACTGGTACTCGCCGGCCTTCAGCGTGACCGTGAACTTCGACACCCCGCCGCCCTGCACCGTGGCTCCCTTGCCGCTCGCGCCGCCGCCCTCGATCGCGATGTCGTGCGGGATCGTGGCGTCGTTCTTGGACGAGATCTCCAGGCTGCCCGCGGTCGCGGTGGCCTTCTTGGTCACGTATGCGAGCTGACCGTTGGGGTCGGCCGGAATCTCGAGCTTGCCGTCCTTCGCCGCGATCGGCTTGCCGGCGCCCGCGGCGGGCACCGCCGTCGCGAGCCTGCCCGTGTCCTTGCCGGGGCGCGCGGCGACCGCCGCGACGTACGCGGAGACGTCGCTCGCGGCCTTGCCGCTGACGAGGTCGGCGGGCATGTACGCCGGGCTGTCCTCGGGGACCTTGGCGGGATGGTCGATCTGCGACATCACGACGCCGTGGATCGTGTCGCGTCCGAAGCCCTCGCTGAGGGCCTGGCGGAAGGACTCGTCGAGGTTCGGTCCGACGGTGCCCTTGGCGTCCGCACGTGCCAGCACGTGACAGGAACTGCACTTCTGCGCGAAGGCCTTCTTGCCCGCGATCAGATCGGCGTTCTTGTCGACGTTGTCGCTCTCACAGGCGCTCAGGCCGGCGGCCAGCAGGCCGCACGCGGCGACGCCGAGAAGTCTGTTTCTCAGGGGTGGTTGGCTCATGCGAGCGCGGGAGTCTAAACAAGCGGCCCGGACGGCGTTCCCTTACCGCGGGGGCGGCGCCACCGGCCCCGCGCCGCGCGCGTTTGCAGCGGGTGCGCTTGCTAGGGTGGCCCCGTGGAAGCTCCTCAGCGCTACCGGATGCGCGCACCCAAGACCGGTCGAGAGATCATCCGTGAGGCCGAGCCCGGTCGCGTCTACGTCGATAGGCACAGCGGCGAGCCGCTGGAGATCGTCGGCAAGGTCCTCCCGCTCGCGCCGTCGAAGTCCCGCCTGCCGTGGGCCGTCGAGAACCTGCGCTTCTGTCCCTGGTGCGACCAGCTCTGCCAGCGCGACCTCAACGACTGCCCGCACTGCGGCCGGCGCATGGACCCGGTCAGCTGAACGTCGGTCCCGGCATGCGCCGCCAGCGCCTTCTCAGCCTGCTCGCCGTCCTGACGCTCGCCGGCGGGTTGGGAGCCTGCGGTTCCGATGACGAACTGTCGACGCAGGTCCCGAGGACCTCGCCCGACCTGACGATCCCGACGGGTACGACCGAGGCCCCGCCCGCGGCGGCCACGACACCCTCGACGACGACCGCGACGGGCACGACAGCGGCGGCGGCGGGCAGCGCGCCACCGGCCGTGACGCCGCCCGCCCAGACGCCGCCGGCTCCGCCCGCCGGTTCGCAGACGACGGGCGGTCAGTCCGCGTCTCCGGGTACGCCCACGACGGGCGCCGGCGGCGGCGCCGAGTTCGAGGACTTCTGCGCGCAGAACCCCGGCGCCTGCTGACGCCGGCCGTCAGGTCGTCAGGCCGCTACCGCCGCGTCGGTGCCCCGGCGGCCGGCTCCTTCGTCGGGTTCGTGATCATCGTCGCGCTGTAGGTCAGGCGCGCCGTCTTGAACAGACACGCGAACGGCACCGATCTGCGCGAGCCGACGAGCGCCGACTGCGTCGCGGTGTCGCCACAGGTGTCCTTCGCGCGGCTGGCGCGCCACGACGTGTCCGCGCCGAGGCCGATCTGCAGGGCGGGCGCCCAGGACGGCACGGACAGGCCCACGTACTGGCCCTTCTTGATCGGCAGCGAGCGCGCCAGCGGGAACTGCACGACCTGACCGAAGTAGTCGGTCAGCTCCTGCAACGGCGCCTTGGCGACGACGCGACGGACGAGCTTCTTGTTCGGCGCGAGGACGACGATCGTGGCCTGCGACTCCCCGCCGAGGCGCTCGGTGAAGAACGCGGTCTGCTTGGGGCCGGGCTTGCCGAGGGCGATCGTCCACGCGACGACGCGGCCGTCGGCGGGCGCTTGGTAGAGCGTGCGGTCGGGCCCGACCTTGGCCTGGTAGCCGGTCGTGCGGCTGACGGCCTGGCAGTTGTCGGGACAGGCGCCGCGGACGCCGTCGGCGAGCTGGCCCAGCTCGGCGATCTTCGCGGGCGACGCCGCGGGGAGCACGAGCGCGGCGGCGGCTGCCAGCCCGGCTGAGCTGAGGAGAAGGCGATGGCGTTTCATGTCCGCATTCAACACGCTTGACCGGTTGTTGTTGCGTCGGCCCCATCCGAAAGAAGTTGCGCGTGCAATATCATTGCGCCGATCGCAGCGATCGAGGTCACCGGGCTTGAGCGCGAGTTCAAGGGCTCCATCAAGGCCGTCGACGGCATCGACCTCGAGGTCGCGGCCGGCGAGGTCTTCGGCTTCCTCGGTCCCAACGGCGCCGGCAAGACGACGACGGTGCGCATGCTCGTCACGCTGCTGCGGCCGACCGGCGGTCACGCCCGCGTCGCCGGCTTCGATGTCGCCAGGGCGCCCGCGCAGGTGCGCCGCCGGATCGGCGTCGCGCTGCAGGACGCGGCGCTCGACCCGCTCATGACCGGCAGCGAGCTGATCGAGCTGCAGGCCACGCTGCACGGCATCGCGCCGCGCACGGTCCGTGCCCGCGGCGCCGAGTTGATCGAGCGCGTCGGGCTCAGCCAGGCCGCCGGTCGCCGCGTCGGCACGTACTCGGGCGGCATGCGCCGGCGCCTGGATCTCGCGATGGCGCTGATCCACGAGCCCGAGGTGCTGTTCCTCGACGAGCCCACGACCGGCCTGGACCCGACGTCGCGCCTGACGTTGTGGGACGAGGTCCGCCGCCTGCGCGACGAGGGCACGACCGTCTTCCTCACGACCCAGTACCTCGAGGAGGCCGACCAGCTCGCCGACCGCCTGGGGATCATCGCCGCGGGCCGGATCGTCGCGGGCGGCACGCCCGCCGCGCTGAAGGCCGAGATCGGTACGCCGCACCTGGACCTCGTGCTCGTCGACTGCTCGGACCTCGGCCGCGCGCGCGAGGCCGTCGCCGGCTTCGGCGACCACCGTCCGGCGACCGAGGGCTGCCATCTCTCGATCGGCCTCGAGCACGGCGCCGCCGGCATCGCGCCGGTCCTGCGCGCGCTCGACGACGCCGGCTTCGCGGTCGCCGAGCTCGAGCTCAAGCAGCCGACGCTCGACGACGTCTTCCTCGCCAAGACCGGTGAGCATCTCGAGGGCGCCGAGCCGCAGCCCGAGCCCGGAGCCGGAGCTCGTGTGAGGGTCGCCTCGGTCGCGCTCGCGCGGCGCGCGCTGCGCAACTCTTTCCGCAAGCCGCAGTTCCTCGCTCCCCTCGTCCTCTTTCCGACGCTCTTCCTCGCGGTCAACGTCGGCGGCCTGGAGCGCACGACGTCGCTGGAGGGCTTCCCGACGGTCGACGGTTTCCTCGACTTCCAGCTCGCCGCCGCGATCACGCTGTCGCTGCTGCTCGGAGGCGTCAGCGCCGGGATCGCCGCGGCGCTCGACATCGAGGGCGGCTTCTTCGATCGCCTCGTCGCCTCCCCCACCCCGCGGCTGGCGATCGTCCTGGGCCGCGTGCTCGCGGTGAGCGTGATCGCCGTGCTGCAGGTGACGTACTTCCTCGTCCTCGGCGCGATCTTCGGCGCCTCGATCAAGGGCGGCGTGGTCGGCGTGCTGTGCGTGCTGGCGATCGGCGTCGTCGCCGGGACGGGGTTCGGCGCGCTCGGCGTGATGATCGCGCTGCGCGCCCGCAGCGCCTCGACGGTGCAGGGCATCTTCCCGATCGTCCTCGTCGTGCTGTTCGTCTCGTCGGCGTTCTTTCCGGCGAGCCTGCTCAGCTTCCCCGCCGACGTCATCGCCGTCTACAACCCGCTCTCCTACATCGCCGACGGCATGCGCCAGCCGATCGCCTTCGGCAACGAGCTCGCGCCGCTGCTGGAGGGCCTCGCCGCCGCGGCGGCCGTCACGATCGTCGCGACCGGACTGTCGGTGCTCGCGCTGCGCGGAAGGTTGCGCGCGTCGTGAGCGCGCTGCGCGAGGACCTGCGCACGATCGGCGCGCTCATGCGCCGGGGCCTCAACGAGATCATGCGCGTACCGGGCGGTGCGATCCCCGGCGTCCTGGCACCGACGATCTTCATGCTCGGCCTGTCGGCTGCGTTCGGGGAGGCGGCGCAACTGCCCGGCTTCAGCGCCGACGACTTCCGCACGTTCATCGTGGCCGTCGGGATGCTGCAGGGCGCGGGCTTCGCGGGCGCGGCGACGGGCGTGAACCTCGCCCGCGACATCGAGCAGGGCTGGTTCGATCGGCTGATGCTCGCGCCGGCGAAGCGGCCGGTGCTGCTGGCCGGCATCGTCGGCTCGGCCTGCCTGCGCTCGCTGCTGCCGGCGACGCTCCTGCTGAGCGTCTCGTTCGCGCTCGGCGTGAGCTGGCCGGGCATCGGCGCGCTGCTGCTCGGCGCGCTGCTGGTCATGGGCTTCGCGGCGGCCGTCGCCTGCTATGCGACCGTGCTCGCGCTGCGCTTGCGCACCCAGCAGGCGGCGCCGCTGATGCAGATCGGCGCGTTCATCGTCATCTTCTTCACGACCGCCTACGCCCCGCGCGAGCTGCTGTCGGACTGGCTGCGCGCGCTCGCCGACGTCAACCCGGTGACGCACGTGCTCGAGGGCATGCGCCAGGGCTTCGTCGGCGACGTCAGCTGGGCGGCGACATGGCCCGCCCTGCTGGCCCTCACAGCGCTTGTGACGGTCTTCGGCACGCTTGCCGTGCGCGGCATGAGCCGCCAGGGCTGATCCGGCGCGCAAGCCCCGGGAGCTTGCGGACGCGTCCGCTGCCCGCGACCCGCTAGCGCGGCCTGAAGGATCGCACGGCGCCCGCGTCGGGCGCCGTGTCGATGCAGCTCGGCCGCGCGCAGCCGGGCCGCGTCGATTCGACCGCGAAGCGGATGCGCGCCGGCCGGCCGAGCGAGCTCTGTGAGAAGCGGATCACGATGCTGCGGCCGCTGGCGGTGCGTTTGACCGTGGCGCCGGCCACGCGCTTGGGCAGTTCGGCGCCCGTCACCTCGTAGACCCCGCCGCGGAACTCGTCGCGCGCGCGCGCCGTCACGCAGACGAGCCGGTCGGGCCGCATCGCCCTGGGGTCGGCGGCGGGATCCGTCCAGATCCGCAGGCAGGCCGAGCCGGGCGGGCCCGAGCTCGCCAGCAGCGTCCCCGGCGTGAGCCGCTCGGCGAAGGTCACGGCGGCACGCAGCCGCCCGTCGGAGCCGCGCTGCAGCGACAGGCGGGTGATGTCGAGCGCGCCGCTGACATCGTCGTCGGGATCGGAGACGACGACCGTCCTCGACGGGGCCGCCAACGCCGCCGAGACGACGAGCGCGCTGATCGCGGTGGCGATCGCGGCGGCCGCGACGCGGCGCCGCGCACGGCTGCTCGATCGCTGCGGGAAGCCGGGCATCCGGCAAATATGACGCACCGCGCCGCCGGAATCGACCGCGCAAGCGCGCGCCCGTGTCAGCCGGCGAGCTCGGCGCCGGCCGCGCCGATGTCGTCCAGGTCGCCGGGGGACGGCTTCCAGGGCAGCCGCAGCGGGTCGCCCGCGTAGCGCGGGATGACGTGCATATGGAAGTGAAAGACCGTCTGCCAGGCGGCCGAGCCGTTGGAGTTCAGCAGGTTGACGCCGTCCGCGCCGAGCCGCTGGAGCTGCAACGCGGCGATCCGCTTGGCCGTCGCCACGACGGCCTCGAGGTCCTCGGTCTCGATCTCATGGACGTCGCCGGCGTGAGCGCGCGGGATCACGAGCGCATGGCCGCGCGTCGCCGGGTTGATGTCCATGAAGGCGATCGTGCGCTCGTCCTCGGCGACGATCGTGGCCGGGATCACACCGGCGACGATCTTGCAGAAGAGGCAGTCGGGATCGGTGGCGGCCATCCGTCAGCGAAGCCTAAATGGTTGGCTGCGCCACAGGCTCGATCCCGCGCCCCTGCCACGCGGCGCCGCCATCCCGGCGTTCGGGCACGAGGTCGCGCACGACCCGCTAGCGCTCACGCTCGAGCCGCCGCGCCGCGAACGCGACGGCCTCGTCGGGCGTCGTCACGTCGCCGGCGAAGCGCGCCTCGTCGATCTCCGCGAGCAGGCGGCCAAGCTGGGGACCGCTCTCGATCTGCAGCGCGGCTGCCAAGGCGTCGCCGCGCACGAGCGGCGTGCGGCGCCCCTCCGCGCGCCATCGCAGCGCCGCGGGCATGACCTCGCGCGCGAGCTCGACGTGCTTGGCGATCGACTCCACGGCCTTGCGGCCGCGCGTCGCCAGCCGATCGGCGACCGACAGCAGCGTGACGTCGACCTCGACGGGCTCGGTCGTCTTCAGATAGCCGTACAGCGCGCGTCGCGACAGCGGCGTCTCGTGGACGAGGAAGCCCAGCCGCAGGTGGTGGCGCGTGAGCGCGCACACGTGCGCCTTGAGCCGCTCGCTGGTGCGCAGGCGCGTGAGGATCTCGCGCGCGAGGTCGGCGCCGGCGCGATCGTGGCCGAGGAACGTCGGCGAGCCGTCGTCGCGATGGCCGAGCGTCACCGGCTTGGCGGCGTCGTGCAGCAACGCGCCGAGGCGCAGCGCGAAGCCGCGATCGATCCCGTCGCCGAGCGGCTCGGCGAGCAGTGCCGCGATCGCGTCCGCGCGCTCGGCGCCGAAGACCGCGCCCGGGTCGGCCTGCAGCGCCATCACCTGCTCGAGCACCTCGATCGTGTGCGCGTGGACGTCGGCGTGGTGGTAGCGGTTCTGCTCGACGCCCCGCAGCGCCTGGATCTCGGGCAGGATCGCGGCGGTCAGCCCGATCTCGTCCATCAGCGCCAGCGAGGCGATCACCCCGTCGCCGGCGATGATCCGCCGCAGCTCGGCGAAGACGCGCTCCTGGGCGACGGCGGCGCTCGCGGGCGCGCTCGCGCCGGCGAGCGCGACCGTC
The DNA here is from genome assembly GCA_963756465.1 of uncultured Solirubrobacteraceae bacterium. Lineage (GTDB taxonomy): Bacteria > Actinomycetota > Thermoleophilia > Solirubrobacterales > Solirubrobacteraceae > CADCVQ01. Next base: position 998,095 of record CAVWNK010000003.1, on the reverse strand, counting down.
TCGGCGTCGGGCTGCAGCCCGAGCTCCGCCGCCAGCCGCACGAGCCGCACGACGCGCAGCGGATCGTCGGCCAGCGAGCGCGGGCCGACGGCGCGCAGACGGCCGGCCGCGAGGTCGTCCGCGCCGCCGTACGGGTCGATCCGCTCGCCGCCCGCCAGCGGCTCGGCGATCGCGTTGACGGTGAAGTCGCGCAGCGCGAGGTCGGATTCGAGCGAGCCGCCGCGCAGCGGGCTGACGTCGATCTGCCAACTGCTGTCGCGGGCCATGACGCGCCACGCGCCGAAGTCGTCGGAGAGCTCGAACACCAGCCCGCGCGCGGCGCGGGCGACCGCGCGCGCCGCCGCGCCCGCATCGCCGTCGACGACGATGTCGAGATCCGCCGTCCAGCGGCCCAGCAGTTCGTCGCGCAGCGCGCCGCCGACCACCCAGGCGTCGCGACCCACCAACGCCACCCGCGCGATGCGGAGCGGATCTCGGCCCTCGGTCATCTGCAGGCTCTGACCTTCCAACGACGTCACACGACGGGTTCGCCGTCGCGGTGGTAGACCCGCTCCACGCGCGGCAGCAGCCCGCAGGTCACCTCGTAGTTGATCGTGCCCAGTCGCGCCGCGACCTCCTCGGCGCTGATGCGCTCGTCGCCCTGCGACCCGATCAGGATCGCCGCGTCGCCGACCGCGGCCGCGGGCGGCGTGCCGACGTCGAGGATGACGTTGTCCATGCTGACCGTGCCGACGAGCGCGCGCCGTGCGCCGCGCACGAGCAGCTCGGCGTTGTTCGTCAGGGCGCGGCGCACACCGTCGCCATACCCGATCGGGATCGTCGCGGTGTGCGTCGGCTCGCGCGCGACGAAGCGCCGGCCGTAGCCCGCGCTCTCCCCGGCCGCGATCGGCTTGACCGCGGCGACGTAGGAGCACAGCTCGAGCGCAGGCTGCAGGTCGCGCGCCTTGGCATCCTCGAGAAACGGGTCCAGCCCGTAGATCGCGACGCCGGCGCGGGCCATGTCGAAGTGCGCGGCCCGGTCGCGCAGCGTGGCCGCGCTGTTGGCGGCGTGCAGGATGATCGACGGGTGCGCGGCCTTCAGCGGGTGCGCCCAGGCCTCGAAGCGTGCGAGCTGGCGGCCGAAGAACGCGTCGCCGCGTTCGTCGGCCGTCGCGAAGTGCGTCATCGCGCCCGCGAGGTAGACGTCCTCGGTCGCCGCCGCCAGCTCCGCGACGCGCGTCGCCGCGGCGGCGTCGCGCGTGCCGAGCCGCCCCATCCCGGTGTCGAGCTTGACGTGCACCGAGCCGCCGCCGCGCATCGCGACCGCGGCGACGAAGTCCTCGTCCCAGGCGATCACGTCGGCGTCGGCGGCGAGCGCGATGTCGAGCTCGCGCGGCGACAGCGCGCCCATCACGAGGATCGGGGCGTGGATGCCGGCGTCGCGCAGTGCGGCGGCCTCGTGCGCCGCGACGACCGCCAGCCAGGTCGCGCCGCCGGCGAGCGCCGCACGCGCGGACGGGACCGCGCCGTGGCCGTAGCCGTCGGCCTTCACGACCGCGCAGAGCGCGCCCCCGGCGACGAGCTCGCGACGCATGCGGGCGACGTTGCGCTCGATCGCCGCGACGTTGACGCGGGCGACCGCGCGAACCGCCGCGTCCTGCTGAACAGCCATCGGCGCAGGCTACTCGGGCGCGGCGCGCACGGCGTCGGGCAGCGCGGCGATGACGTCGCTCGCGATGACGCCGTCGACGCCGTACCGCGCCGCCGCGACGCGCCCTGCCGCGGCGTGGCGGCGCACACCGGCGCAGGCGGCGGCGAACGGGTCCACGCCCTTGGCGAGGAACGCGCCGATGATGCCGCTCAGGACATCGCCGGTGCCGGCCGTCGCGAGCGCGGGCGCGGCGAGCGTGTTGACGGCGGCGCGGCCGTCGGGCAGCGCGATGATCGTGTCGTCGCCCTTCAACACGACGACCGCGTTCGCGCGCCGCGCTGCCTCCCGGGCGCTGCACAGGCGGCTGCCGGCGACGTCGTCGCCGGACCGCTCGAGCAGGCGCGCGAGTTCGCCGGCGTGCGGCGTCAGGACGGTCGGCGCGCGGCGCAGCGCGAGCGAGTCGAGCTCGCCGGCGAGGGCGTTGAGGCCGTCGGCGTCGAGCAGCAGGGGCACGTCGGCCTGGGCCGCGAGCGCGCGTACGAAGGCGACGGCGCCGTCGCTGCGTCCCGCGCCGGGGCCGAGCACGAGCGCGCCGGCGCGAGCGACGGCCGCGAGCGCGACGTCGACGCCGTCGGGCGACAGCGCGCCGTCGGCGTCGGGCATGGCACGCGTCATGACCTCCAGCAGCCGCGTCTCGAAGACGAGCTCCAGCGAGGCGGGGACGAGCGCCGTGACGTAGCCGGCGCCGGCGCGCATCGCCGCCTCGCCGGCGAGGCAGGGCGCACCCGTCAGGCCGCGCGAGCCGCCGGCCACGACGACGTGCCCGGAGCTGAACTTCGTCGCCGCGGCGTCGCGCGAGGGGACGAGCGCGTGCACGCGCTCGGTCAGCAGCCCGACGTCGGCCCGCACCGCGGCGCCCGGCGGGATCTTGATGTCGATGACATGCAGCTCGCCGGTCTGGCGCTTGCCGGGCGCGATCCAGTGGCCGGTCTTGGCGGCGTGGAACGTCACGGTCGTGGTGGCGATCACCGACGCGCGCGCCGCCGCGCCGGTCGAGGCGTCGACGCCGCTGGCGATGTCGGCGCAGACGACCGCGCCGCCGAAGCCGGCGATCGCCTCGATCGCGTCCTTGGCGCGGCCGCGCGGCTCGCCGTCGAAGCCGGTCCCGAGGATCGCATCGACGACGACCGCGGCATCCGCGAGCGCCAGCGCGTCGAACGGCTCGCAGGCGCCCTCGAGGCGCTCGAGGTTGACCGCCGCGTCGCCCCTGTGCTCGTGCGCTTCGGCGAGCAGCAGCACGCGCACGCTGCGGCCGAGCTCGCGCAGCAGCCGCCCGGCGACGAAGCCGTCGCCGCCGTTGTTGCCCTTGCCGCAGACGACCACGACGGGCCCGCGCGGCACGGCGCGGTCGGTGAACAGCGCCAGCCCCGCGCCGGCACGCTCCATCAGATCCAGCGATGCGACGCCGCGCTGCTCGATCGCCCAGCGATCGATCGCGCGCATCTGCGCGGCGCCGTAGAGCGGCTCCAGCCAGTCGGGAAGCGGCGCGCTCACCGCACGATCGCGACCGCGCCGGCGGTCGCCTTGGAGTGCGTCATCGAGATCTCGACCTCGACGCCGAGCCGCGCGAGCGGACCGTGCAGCGCGACGCGCGTCTGCGCGCCCTCGCCGACGACCTCGATGTCGTGATGGCTCCAGACCTCCAGCCGCAGCGCCTTGGCGACGGCCTCCTTGGCGCAGAAGCGAGCGGCGAGGTGCTGGCCGGGGCGGCCCTTGTGCTCGGCGTAGGCGCGCTCGCCGTCGGTGAACAGCCGCAGCGCGAGTCCCGGGCGCCGCTCGAGCGCCTGCTCCATCCGCTCGATCTCCAGCAGGTCGATCCCGACGGACATGCGCTGCATCGTAGAGGCGACCCGGCGCCCGATCCGCGCAGGATCTCCACAGCGTGCGTTTGCGGTGGGTCGCGATGCTCGCCGCGTGTGCTGTCCGCCCGCTGGCCGCGCTGTGCGGCGTGTGTCTCGTCACTGCATCGACGAACGCGATGGACCGTGTTCATCGTGGTTGCGGTCGCCGCGTGGGCCGACCCTGCGCGGATGGCGTGTCGCCAACGTGATCGATGCGAACACCTTCGCGACACGGCTCCGCCGAAAGCCGACCGGCACGGATGTCGTGTCGCCGACGTGATCGATGCGAACACATTCGCGACACGGCTCCGCCGGAAGCCGACCCTGGCTACTCGACCGTGACGGTCTTCGCCAGGTTGCGCGGCTTGTCGACGTTCAGGCCCCGCTTGCGGGCGATGTGGTAGGCGAACAGCTGTAGCGGGATGACGGCGAGCAGGGCCTGCAGCATCCAGTCCGTGCGCGGGACGTGGAAGGCCTCCTCGGCGACGTCGTCGAGGCGATCGTCGCCCTCGGTGGCGATCGCGATGACGTGCGCGCCGCGCGCGCGGACCTCTTCGATGTTGGAGACCATCTTGTCGAGGATCGGCATGTCCGTCGCGACGCAGACGACGGGGGTGTTGTCGTCGAGCAGCGCGATCGGCCCGTGCTTCATCTCGCCGCCCGCGTACGCGTCGGTCGCGATGTAGGAGATCTCCTTGAGCTTGAGCGCGCCCTCGAGCGCGACCGCCCGGCCGACGTGGCGCCCGAGGTACAGAAAGAAGTTCGACGCGGCGTGGCGCTCGGCCGTCGCCTGCAGGCGCCCGTCGAGGCCCTCGATCAGCTCGGTGATCTGGTGCGGCAGGTGCTTGATCTCGGCCAGCAGCGCTGCGGTGCGCGCGGGCTCCATCGCACCGCGCAACTCGGCCAGCCGCAGCGCGAGCAGGTACATCGTCGCGACCTGGCAGACGAACGTCTTCGTCGCGGCGACCGACACCTCCATGCCGGCGCGCGTGTAGAGCACGCCGTCGCAGGCGCGCGTCACCGACGAGCCGCGGACGTTCGTGCAGGCGATGACGCGCGCGCCGAGGTCGCGCGCGAGCTTCATCGCCGTCAGCGTGTCGGCCGTCTCGCCGGACTGCGTGATGCCGATGACGAGTTCTCGCTCTCCGACGATCGGGTTGCGGTAGATCCACTCCGACGCGATGTCCATCTCGACCGGCACGCGCGCCCACTCCTCGATCGCGTAGCGCGCGATCAGGCCGGCATGAAACGACGTCCCGGCGGCGAGGATCAGGACGCGGTCGATGCCCTCCAGCAGCGCCTCGTCGAAGTCCGGGTCGGCGAGGTCGACGCCAGCCGTGCCGAGCGTCCGCGGGCGGATCGTCTCGGCGACGGCGTCGGCCTGGTCGTGGATCTCCTTGAGCATGAACGTCTCGTAGCCGCCCTTCTCAGCGGTCTCGGCGTCCCAGTCGACGTGCGTGACGGCGCGCTCGAGCGGGGTCCCGTCGGCGCTCATGAACTCCACGCCGGCGGGTCGCAGGACGACGAGCTCGCCGTCGTGGACGTACTGCACGTCGCGCGTGTGCTCCAAAAAGCACGCGATGTCCGAGCCGACGTACTGCTCGCCGTCGCCGCGGCCGATCACCAGCGGGCACTCCTTGCGCGCACCGACGAGCGTGTCGGGCTCGTCGGCGGCCATGACGACGAACGCGTAGTGGCCTTCCAGCTCGGCGTAGGCGGCGCGCACCGCCGCGACGAGGCTGTCGCGGGCCATGTGGTGCGACACGAGGTGCGCGATGACCTCGGCATCGGTCTCCGACGTGAACGTCGCGCCGATGTCGACGAGCCGGCGCTTGAGCACCGTGTGGTTCTCGACGATCCCGTTGACGACGACGTGGACGCGGTCGCTCGTGTCGAAGTGCGGATGCGCGTTGGCCTCGGTCACGCGCCCGTGCGTCGCCCAGCGCGTGTGGCCGATCCCGGTCATCGGCGTGCTCTCGGCCAGCGCGACGGCAGCCGCGCCCTCGGCGGCCTCGCCCGCCGCTGCGGCGAGGTCGTCGACCGCGCGACGCAGATGGCTCAGCTCACCGACGGCGCGGACGGAGGCGATCGCCCCCGCGTTCATGACCGAGACGCCGGCGGAGTCATAGCCGCGGTACTCGACCTTCTCCAACCCCGCCAGCAGGATCTCCTGGGGCGGACGCTGTCCGACGTAGCCGACGATTCCGCACATGCCACAGAGAGTAGGCGAGGGCGCTGCGAACCCTGCCTGGTGGTCTGGCTAGGTGGCGCCCGGCGCGGCCTCGGACGCGACGATCGCGACGAGCCGACCGCAGACGGCATCGGTCTCCGCGGCCGTCGGCGCCTCGACCATGACGCGCACGAGCTGCTCGGTCCCCGACGGCCGTACGAGCACGCGCCCCCGGCCCTCCAGCGCGGCCGATTCGTCGGCCGTCGCAGCGCTCAGCGCGGCGCTCGCCATCGCCGCGTCGCGGTCGGCGACGGGCACGTTGACGAGCTTCTGGGGCAGTTTGTCCATCGCGTCGCGCTCACTGAGGTCTTGGCCGGCGAGCGCCTCGAGCGTCAGCAGCGCCGACGCGATCCCGTCGCCCGACGGGACGAAGCCCATGTCGATGATGTGCCCGGACTGCTCGCCGCCCAGGCCCCAGCCGCGCTCGCGCAGCTCCTCGAGCACGTAGCGGTCGCCGACCGCGGTCGTCGCGACGTCGACGCCGGCGGCCTGCATCGCGGTGTGAAAGCCGTAGTTCGTCATGACGGTCACGACGACGCCGTTGCCGGGCAGGCGGTCCTGCGCGCGCAGGTGCAGCGTCGCGAGCGCGACGAGCTCGTCGCCGTCGACGATCGCGCCCGCCCTGTCGACCGCCAGCAGGCGGTCGCCGTCGCCGTCGAACGCGAAGCCGATGTCGTGCCCGCCCGCGCGCATCGCCGTGACGACGCCCTCCAGGTGGGTCGAGCCGCAGCCGTCGTTGATGTTGCGCCCGTCGGGCGTCTCGGCGAGGACCGTCACGGTCGCGCCGAGGCGGCGGAAGATCTCCGGCGCGGCGCGATGCGTCGAGCCGTTGGCGCAGTCCAGCACGACGTCGACGCCGTCCAGCGACAGCCCGGCGAAGCGCTCAAGCAGCGCGCGCAGGTAGTCCTCGGTCGTCCCGTGCAGGTCGCTGATCGACCCGATCCGGTCCGGCGGACCTGGCGGCCGCGGCGCCTCAAGGCGCTGCTCGATCGCCAGCTCGGTCGCGTCGGAGAGCTTGAAGGCGTCGGCGCCGAAGAACTTGATCCCGTTGTCCTGGAACGGGTTGTGCGAGGCCGAGATGACGGCGGCGAGGTCGAAGCCGAAGCGGCCGATCAGCAGCGGCGCGGCCGGCGTCGGCAGGACGCCGCCGAGCAGCACGTCGCCGCCCGCCGAGGCGATCCCGGCGGCGAGCGCGGCCTCCAGCATCGGGCCCGACTCGCGCGTGTCGCGGATGACGAGCACGCGCGGGTGCTGGCCGCCGACCTCGCGCGTGGCGGCGGCGCCGAGCGCGAGCGCCAGCTCGGCCGTCAGCACCTCACCGGCGACGCCTCGGACACCGTCGGTGCCGAAGAGCTTGCGCATGGATTCGTCGCGCGTCGGCGGCGCTGTCAGCGCTTGGAGAACTGCGGCTTCTTGCGGGCCTTCTTCAGGCCGGCCTTCTTGCGTTCCTTGACGCGCGGATCACGCGTCAGGAAGCCGCGCCGCTTGAGCTCGCCACGCAGGTTCGGGTCGGCCTCCAGCAGCGCGCGGGAGATCCCGTGGCGCAGGGCACCGGCCTGGGCGCTGACGCCGCCGCCGTGCACGCGCACGACGACGTCCATGCGGCCCTCGTAGCCGACGGCCTCCAGCGGCTGGCGGATGTTGCGACCCAGCGACGGGCGCGGGAAGAACGTGTCCAGCGGCTTGCCGTTGACGAGGTACGTGCCGCTGCCGGGCTTGAGGATCACACGGGCGACGGCCGTCTTGCGCTTGCCGGTCGCCCGGTAGCGGGCGCCCGAGGCGAGGTCGATGACGGCTGCGACGGGCTGCTCGTCCTGACGGTCCTCCTCGGCGGCGAGCGCCTCGGCGAGCTCGTACTCGTCCATGTCCTCGCGGGCGAGTGGATCGGCGCCCTCGGCGACGATGTCGACCTCGAGATCGGCGCCGGGAATCGCGGGCTTGACGCGCGGAGCGGGCTCCTCGTCGTCCTCGTCGGCGTCCGGCTCGGGCTGGGCGGCTGCGGCCTCGGCAGGCTCCTCGGCGGCTGCGGCGGCAGGCTCCGCGGCGGGGGCGTCCTCCTGCGGGGTGTCGGCTGCGGGCTCTTGCGCCTCGGGCGGCTCGGCGCTCTCGTCGATCACGAGGAAAGCTCCATCGGTTGGGGTTGTTGGGCCTGGTGGGGATGCTCAGGCCCGGCGTAGATCTTGAGCTTCGTGAGCTGCTTGCGAGCGAGGCGGTTGCGCGGCAGCATGCCCTTGACGGCGAGGCGCAGCACCTCCTCGGGACGGCGCTCGAGCATGTCGTTGAGCGTCCGCGTCTTGAGCCCACCGGGGTAGCCCGAGTGGCGGTAGTACATCTTCGCGGAGCGCTTGTTGCCCGTCACCGAGATCTTCTCCGCGTTGACGACGACGACGAAGTCGCCGGTGTCGACGTGCGGGGTGTAGGTCGGCTTGCGCTTGCCACGTAGGGCGTCGGCGATCTGGGTCGCCAGACGGCCGAGCGTCTGCCCGGTGGCGTCGACGACGAGCCAGTTGCGCTCGCGATCGTTGGCGTTGGCTACGTAGGTCTTCATGGCGTGAAAAACGCCACGCGGATCCTCCGCGCGGCGGTCATCAGCATAGGACATTCCAAACGGGCACGGAACTGAAGCGATATGTCAACCCTCCGGCGCCGCCCGATCATGTACGGTCCTGCCCAGCAGGTCGCCGAATTCGCCGTGCGTCGCGGCGGAGCGGGGGAACCATCGGCGTGCGCGTCTCGGCGCGCATGCTGTGGGGCGAATCCAGGTGGATGTCACCGGTAGCGCGGAACTTGACCGCGCGAGCCCGTCAGCTAACCCCGTAGGCAGCACACAAGGGGGCTGATCGAGCTGAAGCGCTACGTCGTCGCGGGGGTTTGCGGGGTCTGCCTGATGGCACCGTCCGGTGCGTCGGCGGCCCCGTCGGGCGGTGCCTACGCCTCCGAGCCGGCGAAGATCACGGCCGTCGCCTGCGTCACCGGCTGCGGGATGGCGGACGCGGCGAGGACCGGCAGCATCGTGCGCGTGCGCGGACGCGGCATGCGCTCGGTCGCGAAGGTCGTCTTCCTCGGCGGTAGGGGCAACGACGACAACGTCGTCGCACGGGTGCTCAAGGCGCGCCGCAAGAGCGTCGACGTCGCCGTGCCGGAGAACGCCTCGAGCGGTCCACTGCGGGCGATCAACAAGGACGGCGCGCGCTCGTCGGCGAGCCGCGCGACCGTCTCGGTGCAGCGCGGCGCGGGCAGCGCCGCGCTCGACGTCAAGGTCGTCAAGAGCCGCGTCTTCTTCGGCGCGGCACGCCCGGCGCGCGTGGACCTGCTGGCCCGCGAGGCGATGTCGGTGAACGTCGCGCTCGTGCGCGTCGCCGACGGCGCAACCGTGCAGGTCTGGCCGCTGTCGCTCTCCCCCGGCGTCGTCGCGAGCGTCCTGTGGGACGGTCGCGTCGCCGGCGAGCCGCAGCCCGCCGGCCGCTACGAGTTTCGCGTGTTCGAAGCCGCGCCGCCCGGCCTCGCCGTCGCCGCCTCCGCGCCGTCGCCGCTCGCAACCGCCCCCTTCGACCTCGTCGACCACAAATTCCCCGTTCGCGGCCGCCATAGCTACGGCGAGGCCGAGGCCGCGTTCGGCGCCGGCCGCAGCGGGCACACGCACGACGGTCACGACGTGTTCGCGCGCTGCGGGACGCCGCTCGTCGCCGCCCGCGGCGGCGTCGTGAAGCTCAACCGCTACCAGAGCGCGGCCGGCAACTACGTCGTCATCGACGGCGACGGCACCGACGTCGACTACGTCTACATGCATCTGCGCGACCGGTCGCCGCTGGCGAAGGACACGCGCGTGCTGACGGGTCAGGCGATCGGCCATGTCGGCGACAGCGGTCGCGCGCGTGGCTGCCATCTGCATTTCGAGCTGTGGACCGGACCCGGCTGGTACACGGGCGGCGCGGCGATCGACCCGCTGCCGTTCCTGAAGGCCTGGGACGCCTACAGCTGACAGCGCCCGCCGGCGCCGCCGAAGCCGGCGGCGAGGGCGCGCGTGTTGAAGCGCAGCGAGCCGGCGTAGGTGGCACCGGGGCTGCCCGCCGCGCCGAGCGTGTCGGCGTAGAGCGCCGGGCCCACGCGGGCGCCGGAGTCGCGGGCGATCGCGCGGGTGAGCTTCGCGCTGGCCGAGCTCTCGGGAAAGATCGTCGTCACGCCCTCGGCGCGGATCGTGCGCACGAGGCGCGCGACCTCCCCGGCCGATGCCTGCGCCTGTGTCGAGAGCGCCGGGATCACCGTGCCGACGACGTCGATGTCATAGCGATCGGCGTAGTAGCCGAGCGCGTCGTGGTCGGTGACGAGCTTGCGCCGTGCGGCCGGGATCGAACGCATGCAGGCCGCGATCGAGCGGTCCAGTGCGCGCAGTTCGGCGATGGTGGCGGCGGCGTTGGCGGTGTACGTCGCGGCGCCGCCGGCGTCGGCGGCGATCAGCGCGTCGCGGATGTGCCGCACGGCGACGACGGCGTTGCGCGGGTCCTGCCACCAGTGCGGGTCGGCGCCGCGCTCCCCGCGGCGCGTGCGGACCGCGTCGATGAGCGTGACGGCCTGCGCGTCGGAGCCCGCGTTGTCCAGCAGGCCGCCGAGCCACGCGTCGAGATCGCCGCCCGAGCGCAGCACGACGCTCGCGTCGGCAACGGCCTTCGCGTCGCTCGGGCGCGGCTCGTACTCGTGCGGGTCGGAGTTGGGCGCCAGGATCTGGCGCACACCGGTGCGCTCGCCCGCGACGGCGCGCGCGAGGTCGCCGACCTGCGTCGTCGTGACCACGACGAGCGCGCCGTCGCCGTCGCCGGAACCGCAGGCCGACAGCGAGCTCGCGAGCAGCGCGACGGCGAGGACGAGGGCGGCGAGCGGGCGCGGGGGCATCGCGCCAGAACTCTATCGGGAATGATTCTCGCTAAGCCGGCCCTCTGCCCGGCGGGCGCTACGCCGCCGCGCGACGGCTCGGTTCGCGCCCGTCCGCGTCGTCCCCGCCGACCGCGACGACCGCCTTCGCCGTCACGAGGTGATAGAGGATCAGCACCTGGGTGATCGCCAGCGACTCCGAGCGGTGGCTCTCGTCGGCGCCGACGGCGAACACGCCCAGACGCTCGGTGCGCATGTGGCGCGCGAACTGCATCTTCTGCCAGATCGCCTCCTCGATCGCGGCGCCACGATCACGCTCGATGTTGCCGGGGATCGTCAGACAGCGCTCGGACGCGCGCTGCTCCAGCGTGATGCCGTCGCGGCCCTCCTCGTCGAGCATCACCGACAGATCGGGATGCGGCAGACCGTCGCGCAGCGTCAGCACCGCATCGAGATGGTCGGCGTCGTCGGCGACGCCCGGCTGAAAGGTCACGACAAGATCCGCGCGCCCCTTCTGGGGGCGGATGAACGCTTCCGAGTCGGGCTCGCGGCGGTCGAGCTCCTGCAGCACCTGCTCCTCGCTGTAGCCACGCTTCGTGCTGTCGCGCTTGATCTTCCACTCACGGCGCAACGCTTCCGGCGGCGCGAGATACACGCGCACGTCGAACTGCGAGCTGAGCTCCGGCGTGAGGTAGCCGAGCAATCCCTCGACGACGACGAACGGCTTGGGCTCGACGAACTCCGGCCGCCCGAAGCGCCCATCTCCATGCCCGTAGACCGGCTTGAGGATCGGCTCACCGCGGCGCAGATGGCCGAGATGCTGACCGATGATGTCCATGTAGTTGCAATCCGGGTTCAACGGCGTCAGCCCGTTCTCAGCGCGCTCCTGACGGTCATAGCGGTGATAGTCATCCATCCCGATGTGGGTGACGTTCTCCCGCCCGAGAATCTCGACGAGGCCCTTCGTGATCGTCGTCTTCCCGGTCGCTGAGTCGCCGACGACGCCGAGGATGATCGGCCGTGCCATATGTGCAGTTCTCCCTGTTGCGTCGGTCGTCGAAGTCGCGGAACCTTAGCGGTTGCCACGCGTCGCGCAGCGCCCGCGCTGATCGAGCTGTGCAGGCGTTATCTGCTGCCTCAGCGGCGCGGCGATCCACGCCAGCGCGGCGAGCAGCGCGAGCGTGCCGACGAGCGCCGGCAGCACGCCGGCGGGGCCGAGCTCGCGGATGAGGTTTGCCTGCCACGGCGACAGGTAGCGCCGGTAGTCGTCGTCGCGGGCGGAGCGGTCCGATGCGGCGTCGATCGAGCGCTCCGTCAGCGCAGGCAGCTCGCGGTACTGGCGCACGATCTGCGGACCGTCCGTGCCCGGCGCCTGGTCGAGCAGCTGCGCGCCGGCGGGCGCCAGCACGGCCGAGAACGACAGCACGAAGCCGACTGCGAACAGCGCCGCGGCGATCTTCCAGCGCCGCCGGTCGGTGCCGATCCACGGGCCGACCACGACGAGCACGAGCGCGACGCCGGGGATCAGCAGCCGCGGACCCCAGCTCCATCCGCCCATCCACGACCACCACGTCGCGGCGAGCACGAACGTCGCCGCGAAGACGGCGACGAGCAGGCCGGTCGTCGCGCGGTCGCGCCGCCACAGCGCGAGCAGCCCCAGCGGCACGAGCACGATCGCCGGCGCGAACAGCACGAGCGCCTTCTCGGGTGAGAAGAGCAGCCCGCCGGCGCCGTCGAGCAGCGGCGTCGTGAAGCCCGGGTCGACGGGCGGCCGGTAGCCGAACTCGAGCGCGTCGTGGAAGCGGTAGACGTTGTAGGCGACGGTCAGCAGCGCCGCCACGCAGAGCGGCGGCAGCGTGCGCGCGATCGCCGCGAAGGAGCCGCCGCGCAGCAGCAAGAACGCGAACAGCAGGGGCGCGAACGCGGCCGATTGCGGCCGCGCGAGGACCGCGAGCGCGAGCGCCGCACCGGCCTGCAGCTCACGCCCCGCAAGCGCGCGCTCGACCATCACGACGAGGCCGAGCGCGACCAGCGGCTCGGTGAAGAAGTCGCGCCCGTAGGGCAGCAGGTACGTGCCCAGCACCGTCCCCAGCGCGACGAGGCCCGCGGCCGCGCGCGGCGCGCCCAGCCGCCGGCCGAGGAGGTGCAGCGCGCTCGCGAGCGCGCCCGCGACGAGGGCCATCAAGGACGCGGCCGCCGCCGCCTCGACCAGCTCGACGCGCCCGATGACCGCGCCGATCGGCTGCGCGAGCGCGACCGGGACGATCGACAGCAGCGGCAGCAGGATCCCGTACTTCGAGTAGTGCGTGATGCCGTCGTGGCCCGGCACGCCGAGCTCGGGTGGCACCGACAGCGACCCGTCGTGGACGACCGACTGGGCGACCGCGAGCATCGAGCTGCCGTCGAGGACCGTCACCTGTGCCTGCCCGACGAGCAGGAAAAACAGAGCCACAGCGCCGCCCAGACGTGCCGCGACGCCGCGGTCGTCGCGCGCAGCATTCATCGCGGGCGAATCTACCCAAAGAGGTTGCACGACGGCCCGTCCGCTTGAATGGCCCGCATCGGCGTCTCGTTTCTCATCCCCGCGTACAACGAGGCGGCGACGATCGGCGAGGTCCTCGCGCGTATCGACGCGCTCGGCCTCGATGCCCAGATCGTCGTCGTCGACGACGGCTCGACGGACGCGACCGCGTCGATCGTCGAGACGTACGCGGCCGGCCGGCCGCATGTCGAGCTGCTGCGTCAGCGCAACCGCGGCAAGGGGTCGGCGGTGCGGCTGGCGGCGACGCGGATCACGAAGGAGATCGCGGTCATCCAGGACGCCGACATGGAGTACGACCCGGCCGACGTCGTCGCGCTGATCGCACCGATCGAGCGCGGCGTCGCCGACGTCGTCTACGGCTCGCGGCTGAGCGGCGGCGCCCCGCAGCGGGCGTACATGTTCTGGCACCTGATCGGCAACCGCTTCCTGTCGCTGTTGACGGGCGTGCTGTTCAACACGACGCTCAGCGACATGGAGACCGGATACAAGGCGTTTCGCTCCGACGTGCTGCGTTCGCTGCGGCTGACGCAGGACGATTTCGCGATCGAGCCGGAGATCACCGGTGAGGTGTGTCGTCGCAAGCTGCGCATCTACGAGATGCCGATCGCCTACTACGGGCGCACGTACGCGGAGGGCAAGAACATCACCTGGCGCGACGGCTTCAAGGCGATCCGCGTGCTCGTGCAGGTCCGGTTGCGACGGCGGTGACCGCACGACGCGGCCTGCGGCCGGTGCTCGTGGCGGCGGGCCTCGTCGTCACGGTCGCGTGCATGTATCTGGCGGTGCGGGGCGTCGCGCTCGACGAGGCGGTCGACGCGCTGCGCGCGAGCGAGCTGTGGTGGCTCGTGCCGACGATCCCCGTGTTCGCGCTGGCGATCGTGCTGCGCGCACTGCGCTGGTGGTCGATGTTCTCGCCGCAGCAGCGACCACCGCTGCGGGCGATCAGCCACGCGCTGCTGATCGGCTACTTCTTCAACAACATCCTGCCCGCGCGCGCCGGCGAGGCTGCGCGCGTGATCGCGCTGCACAAGCGCGCCTCGACGCCGAAGGCGGAAACGCTCGGCACGGTCGTCGTCGAGCGCCTGTTCGACGTCCTCGCGCTGCTGATCATCCTGTTCGCCTCCTATCCGTGGCTGCCGGCGATCTCGTGGCTGCGTGCGGCCGCGATCTTCGGCGCCGTCGTCGTCACCGTCCTGGTCGCGTTGATCTTCGTCGTCGTGCGCTACGACGAGCGTGCCGTGCACTGGCTGCTGTCGCCGTTGCGGCGCATCAGGCGCGAGGGCGTCGCCGAGCGCCTGGAGTCCGCCGCCGTCAACGCCACGCGCGGCCTCGTCGCGCTGCGCGACCCCCGCATCGCGCTGCGCGGGATGCTCCTGACGATCGCCTCGTGGGCGACGCTCGGTGTCTCCTACGCGATCCTCACGAACGCCTTCCATCTCGATCTGCCGCTCGCCGCGGGGATGCTCGTGACGGTCGCGATCAACCTCTCGCTCGTGCTGCCCTCCTCCCCCGCCGCGCTCGGTGTCTTCGAGGCCGCGACGGTGATCGCGCTGCGCGCCTTCGACGTCCCCCACGCCGAGGCGCTCTCCTACGCGCTCGTCCTGCACCTGCTCAACCTCGTCCCGTTCCTCGTCATCGGCGTCGTTCTGCTCGGACCCGGCGCCCTGCGGCGGCGCCGCCGGCCGACCGCGTAGGGGGCCAGGCGGTTGCGGTCGACCGACTAGCCTGGGTTCATGCAAGACGCACGCCGGCGCAAGTCCGCGACCCCGCCGACGAACCTCCGCGATGCCGTCGGCGGACCGCTCGGGATGGCCGAGACGTCGCTGCCGGCGGTCGCGTTCGTCGTCGCCTACACCGCGTCGGGCTCGGACACGAACACCGCCGCGATCGTCGCCGTCGCCCTCGCGCTCGTCCTCTCGCTGGCGCGGATCGTCAAGCGCGAGTCGCCGGTCTACGCGCTGTCGGGGCTCGTCGGCGTCGCCTTCGCGGCGTTCGTCGCGACGCGCAGCGGGCGCGCGGAGAACTTCTTTTTGCCGGGCCTGTTCGCGAACGCCGCCTACGCCGCCGGATTTCTCATCTCGCTGGCGGTCCGGCGGCCGCTCGTCGGGATCATCGTCGCTTCGCTCGACGGCGAGGGCAGCGAGTGGCGCGACGATCCCGAGCGCGTGCGCGCCTTCGTGCGCGCGACCTGGTTGTGGGCGGCGCTGTTCGGGCTGCGCCTGCTCGTCCAGTTGCCGCTGTACCTCGCCGGCGCGGTCGTCGCGCTCGGCGTCGCGAAGACCGCGATGGGCCTGCCGCTGTTCGGCATCGGCCTGTGGCTGACGTGGCTGCTCGTGCGCCGCCACCGGATCGCGCCGGCGGCGCCCGCGCAGGCCTGATCCGTGCATTAGATTCGCAGGACCTTTCAAGCGACCCGTAGGGGGGCACGTATGGCGGCTTCGAGCAGCGCGACGACGGTATGGGAGGGCGACCTCGGGCACGGCTCGGGCGTGACGACTCCGGCGAGCGGAGCGTTCCCGCCGACCGACGTCAGCTGGGCGTCGCGGACGAAGCGCGCGGCCGGCAAGACGAGCCCCGAGGAGCTGCTCGCCGCCGCACACGCCGCGTGCTACTGCATGGGGCTGGCGCACGAGCTCGGCGAGGCGGGCACCCCGCCGGACCGTCTCGAGGCGACCGCGACGGTCGACTTCGTGCCCGGCGAGGGCGTGAAGTCCTCGCACATCGCCGTCAGCGGGCGGGTACCGGGGATCGATCAGGACACGTTCGCGGCCGCGGCGGCCGCCGCCGGCGAGGGCTGCCCGATCTCGGGCGCGCTGACGGGCAACGTCGAGATCACGGTCGCCGCGACGCTGCGATAGCCCGCGTCAGCCGCGCAGGTGGTCGGCGACGAGCTGCGCCACCGCGGCGGGCTGATCGAGCGCGAGCAGGTGGCCCGCGTCGGGAACGCGCTGCAGGCGCGCCTGCGGCAACGCCGCCAGCAGCCGCTCGGCGACGGCCGCGAAGTCCGCGACGTCGCGATCGCCGACCGCGATCGTCGTCGGCGCCGCGATCGCATCCAGGCGCGCGGAGACGGGCGGGTCGAGCTCGACGAGCTCGGCGCCCTCGCGCAGCTGGACCTCGAAGGCGCCGCGCTGCATGTCGGCGACGAGCGCGCGCACCTCGGGGCTGCTGTGGCCCGCCCACATCGCGACGTTCACGGCCACGGCATCGTCGATCCGCCCGCCCTCGATCGCCGCTTGCTCGGCGTCGGCGAACGCCTGCAGCGCGGGCGTAGGCTCGATGTCGGGCAGCGCGGGCGCGAGCAGCACGAGCGACGCGACCCGCTGCGGGTGCGTCGACGCCAGCTCGAGCGCGACCTGGCCGCCGTAGGACGCCCCGACGATGTCGGCGCGCTCGATCCCGAGCGTGTCGAGCAGGCCGGCGAGATCGCGTGCGTCCGCATAGGTACCGGCAGCCGCGCGCGTGCGGCCGGCGCCGCGCATGTCGTAGCGCACGATGCGACGACCGCTCGGCAGTGCGGGTAGCAGCGGCTCCCACATGCGCGCGTCGGCGACCCCCGCGTGGACGAGCACGAGCGCCGGGCCCGCGCTCTGCGACCACCAGGCGATACGGGCTCCGGCAACGTCGGCGATACCGCTGCCGTCGCGCACCGCACCACCGTATCCTCTCGCGCCGTGAGCGCGGCGGTTCTCAGATATACGGCGGTCGTCGGCGTGGTGGTCGCGGGGATGCTCGCGGCCGCGGGGCCGGCTGGCGCCTGCGACGTCACGAAGGTCGCGCGGGCGCACAAGGACCCGTCGCGCATCGGCCGTGCGCCGCTGATCGTCGGCGACTCGACGATGCTGCTTGCCACGCCCTACCTCGGCGCGCACGGGATCGAGGCCGACGCGCGCGGATGTCGCCAGCTCGACGATGGCATCGACCTGCTCGCCGCGCGCAGGCGCGCGGGCATGCTGCCGAAGGTCGCGGTGCTCGCGCTGGGCTCCAACGGCTCGATCGGCGCCGCGCAGATCCGGCGCGCGCTGCGGATCACGGGCAGCTCCCGCGTGCTCGGTCTCGTGACCCCGTCGCGCACCGGCTCGGGCTCGGCGGACGCGATGCGCCGCGCCGCGCGTCGTCACCCCGAGCGCGTCGTGCTGATCGACTGGTTTGGCTTCAGCCGCGGCCGCGCGGGGGTGTTCGCCGGTGACGGGCTGCACGTCAGCGACCGCGGCGCGCGCGCGTTCGCGGGCTTCGTGCGGCGCCGTCTGGCGCCGTTCTACCCGCCGCGCAGCCTCGGCGTGCCGGTGACGGCGACAGGCGCGAAACCGTGCGGGCGCGCCGGTCGCCTCGACGTGCTCGTCGTGCGCGGCGCTGACCGCGTGAGCTGCCTGCGCGCGCGCAGGCTCGCGCGTGCCCGCGCGCTGGCGGGGATCGCCGGCTGGCGCTACTACGACTGGCACCGCAGCGGGCGCCGGCCGTGGACGGGCGTCTACGTCCGCGCCGACCGCAGGATCATCGTGGCGACGAGGCGCATGCCACGGTGACGCGGATCGTCGCGGCGGATGGCATCACGCCCGCCGTCAGCGTGGGACCGCTTGCGCACGACGCGCGTCGCGCGTAGGCTGCTGCGGCGTCGTTTCACACGTCCGCTGTGAGGGCAGGCGTCGAAGGGCGCGAAGGGCGAAGACCTATGAGTGCCGCTACGGAACACCCCACGTCGCACCGCCAGGGCTGACGCGCCGCACCGCCAGGGAAGAACACCGGGCCGTCGCGCAACGCGTCCCTCGTTCTCGTAGTCACAGCATTCTCTGGAGGTCTCCGCTTGTCGCGCGATCAGCGCAACCGTGCCCGGCCACGCACCCGGGACTCGTTTCGATGTCGTAACTGCCGCCTCGACGTATCGACGACCGCGCCGGGCACGCAGCACCGCAACCACTGCCCGAACTGCCTTTGGAGCCAGCACCTCGATGACGATCTGCCGGGCGACCGCGACGCCAGGGACTGCTCGGCCTCGATGGAGCCGGTGGCTGTCTGCGCTCGCGCGAACGGAGAATGGATGCTCGTGCACCGCTGCAACGGGTGCGACGTCGTGCACCTCAACCGCATCGCGGGCGACGACAATCCGCTCGTGCTCATGCACCTCGCGGTCCGTCCGCTGGCGCAGCCCCCGTTTCCGTTGGAGTGGCTGATCGGCTCGTAGCCGTCGTCGCCGGGTGAGGACCCGCTCGGCCATGTCGGCCAGCGGCGGTCAGTTCATCTGCAGGCGGGCAAGGGCGTAGGCAAGCGCGTCGTCGTCGCCGTCGACGGCGGCTTGCACGACGATCTCGAACGGGTACCACTGCGCGCGGCCCGGTAGGGCCCGCCGAGCTGGAAGCGTGTCTCCCAGATGGTCGGCGCGCGTGACCCTGCGCGAGCTCGAACAGCGCGCAGCATCTGTTCGTCGAGACCGAGGAGGCGCTCGATCTCCTCGCGCGCGAACGCTCGTGCCTGCTCGACGTTCGACTCGGCCGACACCCTGCCCGACCCTACGGCGCGGCTACTCCCACTCGATCGTGCCCGGCGGCTTGGACGTGATGTCCAGCACGACGCGGTTGACGTCGCGCAGCTCGTTGATCATGCGCGACGCGATCTGCTCGAGCAGGTCGTAGGGCAGGCGCGCCCAGTCGGCCGTCATCGCGTCGTCGGACGTCACCGCGCGGATGACGACGACGCTGCCGTACGTGCGCTCGTCGCCCTGCACGCCGACCGTGCGGATGTCGGGCAGCACGCAGAAGGACTGCCACAGATCGCGATACAGGCCGGCGCCGCGGATCTCGTCCTGGAGGATGTAGTCGCACTCGCGCAGGAGGTCCAGGCGCTCCTTCGTCGCCTCGCCGCCGACGATCCGGATCGCCAGGCCGGGTCCCGGGAAGGGCTGGCGCCAGACGAGGCGCTCGGGCAGGCCGAGCTCGGCGCCGACGGCGCGGACCTCGTCCTTGAACAGCGCGCGCAGCGGCTCGACGAGCTCGAACTGCAGGTCGTCGGGCAGCCCGCCGACGTTGTGGTGAGACTTGATCGTCGCCGCCCCGGTGCCGCCGCCGGATTCGATGACGTCGGAGTACAGCGTGCCCTGGACGAGGAACTTCGCGTCGCCGAGCTTCGCCGCCTCCTCCTCGAAGACGCGGATGAACTCGCGGCCGATCGCCTTGCGCTTCGTCTCGGGGTCGCTGACGCCGCGCAGGCGCTCGAGGAAGCGCTCCTCGGCGTCGACGGCGACGAGCGGAACCTTGAAGTGGTCGCGGAAGGCGGCGACGACCTGCTCGCCCTCGTTCTTTCGCATCAGCCCGTGGTCGACGAAGACGCACGTGAGCTGGTCGCCGACGGCGCGGTGCACGAGCAGCGCGGCGACGCTCGAGTCGACGCCGCCGCTCAACCCGCAGATGACCTTGCCGCTGCCGACCTGGGCGCGGATCCGCGCGATCTGCTCGGAGACGATGCTCTCCGGCGACCACGTGCGATCGGCCTCGCAGATCTCGCCGAGGAAGCGCTCGAGGATCGTCTGCCCGTAGGGCGTGTGGACGACCTCGGGATGGAACTGGATGCCGTAGATGCCGCGCGCGACGTTCTCCAGCGCGGCGACCGGCGAGCCCGTCGACGAGGCCAGCGCGGTGAAGCCCGGCGGCGGCTCGAAGACCGTGTCGCGATGCGACATCCAGCACGTCTGGTCGGCGGGCAGGCCGGCGAACAGCCGTCCCGGCTCGCGCACCGTCAGCTCGGAGCGGCCGAACTCGCCGACCTCGGCGCCCTCGACCTTGCCGCCGAGCTCGGTCGCGATCAGCTGCATGCCGTAACAGATGCCGAGCACGGGGATGCCGAGCTCGAGCAGCTCGCGTTCCAGGCGCGGGGCGCCCGGTGCGTACACCGACGCCGGCCCGCCGGACAGGATCAACCCCTTGGGTTTGCGCCGCCGGACCTCCTCGGCGCCGACGTGATGTGGCAGCAGTTCGCTGAACACGCCCAGCTCGCGGACGCGGCGGGCGATGAGCTGCGAGTACTGCCCGCCGTAGTCGAGCACGACGACCTCGTCGACCGCCCGCGGCGCCGTGATCTCGCGGACGTCGTCCTGTACCAGCTCGGTGGCGGCCGTCGCGCTGGTGACGACGCCGTCGGTCATGCGTCGCCTGCGAGGGCCGGCTCCTTGTGCGCCCCGTTGCCGTTCGCCGGCTCCGGCGGCGGCGCGGTCGCGCCGGCCCCGCGTGCGCCCATGCCCACGCCCTGCGCGTTCTGCAGCTGCTTGCCCTCGGTCTGCAGCGCCGGCGCGATCATCAGCTCGGCGCGGTTGAACTCGGCGATGTCCTTGTAGCCGCACGTCGCCATCGACGTGCGCAGGCCGCCCATGAGGTTGAAGGTGCCGTCGTTCTCGTGCGCGGGGCCGGTCAGGATCTCCTCGAGCGTGCCGTTCTGCACGGTCTTGACGCGCGCACCGCGCGGGAGCGTCGGGTGGAACGTCGCCATCCCCCAGTGAAAGCCGCGCCCGGGCGCCTCGAAGGCGCGTGCCAGCGGCGATCCGATCATGACCGCGTCGGCGCCGCAGGCGATCGCCTTGGAGACGTCGCCGCCGTTGCGCATGCCGCCGTCGGCGATCACCTGGCAGTACTCGCCGGTCTCGAGCATGTGCTGCGAGCGGGCGCCCGCGACGTCGGCGATCGCCGTCGCCTGCGGAACGCCGATGCCGAGCACGCCGCGCGTCGTGCAGGCGGCGCCCGGGCCGACGCCGACGAGCACGCCCGCGGCGCCCGTGCGCATGAGGTGCAGGGCGGTGTGGTAGCTGGCGCAGCCACCGACGACGACGGGCAGGGGCACCTCGCGGATGAACTCCTTGAGGTTCAGCGGCGGGCGCGCCTCGTCGCTGGAGACGTGCTCGGCGGAGACGACCGTGCCCTGGATGACGAGCACGTCGAGGCCGGCCTCGAGCGCGAGCTCGTAGTGCTTGCGCACCCGCTGCGGGGTCAGCGCGGCGGCGACGACGACGCCGTGCTCCTTGACCTCCGCGATCCGCCGGGCGATGAGCTCGGGGACGATCGGCGCGTCGTAGATCTCCTGCATCGCCCGCGTGGCCGCCTCCTTGGGCAGCTTGGCGATCCGCTCGAGCTGCTCGTCGGCGTCCTCGTAGCGCGTGAAGATGCCCTCGAGGTTGAGGACCGCGAGGCCGCCGAGCTTGCCGATCAGCCCGGCCGTGCGCGGCGAGACGACGCCGTCCATCGCCGATGCGAGCAGCGGAAGGTCGAAGCGATAGTCGCCGAGCTTCCACGAGATGTCGACGTCGTCAGGGTCCCGCGTGCGCCGGGACGGCACGATCGCGATGTCGTCGAAGCCGTACGCGCGGCGAGCCTTCTTGCCTCGGCCGATCTCAATCTCCATATGCGAATCCTAGGCGTGTGGGCGGACAAAACGACCCCGTCGAAGCGGGGCCGGGAGCAGCGAAATCCGCTATTTGCGGGCGGGGACGGAACGTCGTCGGAGCTTAGCAGCGGGGTTATGTCGCCCCGGCTCGCGGCGCGCCCAAGGGTGTGTCGAATCATCGTCGTCTGGCGACGGTTATTCGACACACCGTCGGTCGATGCTCGCGCTCGCGGCCGGCGTGAGGGGCTAGCCGACGAACTCGATCTCGACCGGCTCGCCGGCCTCGATCCCGTCGCGGTGCTCGGGCACGAGCGCGAGCGCGTCGACGTTGAGCATCGAGGTGAGGATGTGCGACTCCTGGGACTTCGTCGGGCGCACGTGCCAGCCGTCGTCCTGCAGCGTCGTGCGACAGCGGATCACCGTCGTGCGCCCGACCGCGCCCTCGAGCGCCTCGTCGGCGGTCGCCGTGATCGGGTGGTGCTCGCCGCTGCGCCCGAGCATCGCGTCGAGCGCGGGCACGACGAACAGGCGAAACGCCATCAGCGCCGAGACCGGGTTGCCCGGCAGCGCGAAGACGAGCGTCCCGTCCTCGCCGACGGCGAACGTCGTCGGGCGGCCGGGCTTGAGCTTGACGCCCGCGAACGCCTCGCGGTAGCCGAGCCGCGCGAGCGCCGGCCGGACGTGGTCGTGCGGGCCGACGGAGACGCCGCCGGTCGTGATCAGCATGTCGACGTCGCGCAGCGCGGCGCCGAGCACGGAGACCGTCGCCTCGAGGTCGTCGCCGACGCGCACGCGGGCGACGAGCTCGCCGCCGGCGCGGTGCACGGCGCCGCCGAGCGCCGGGCCGTTGGAGTCGCGGATCGCGCCGGGCCGCAGCGGCTTGCCGGGATCGGTCAGCTCGTCGCCGGTGCCCGCGATCGCGACGCGCGGGCGGCGCACGACGCTCGGGCGCGGGATGTTCATCGAGGCCAGGACGCCGAGCTCGGCGGGCCCGAGCAGCGAGCCGGCGGAGACGACGAGCTCGCCGGCGCGGATGTCCTCGCCGGGCGGGCGCACGTGGTAGCCGATCGCGATCTGCCCGTCGATCTCGACGGTCGCGCCGTCGCTCGTCGTCATCTCCTGCGGGACGATCGCGTCGGCGCCGTCGGGCACGGGCGCGCCGGTCGAGATCCTCACCGCCGTGCCGCGCTCGACGGTCACGCCGGCCGCCGTGCCGGCCTTCGCCTCGCCGATCAGCCGCAGGGTCGCCGAGCCGTCGATCGTGTCGGCGGCGCGGATCGCGAATCCGTCCATCGCCGACGCGGCGAAGGGCGGGACGTCGTTGGGCGCGCTGGCGTCGACGGCGAGCGCCCGGCCGAGCGCGTCGTCGAGGAAGACGTCCTCGGAGCCCAGCACCCGGGCGTGTTCGAGCACCGCGGCGCGGGCTTGCTCGATCGAGACGGCCATCACCAGGACGCTAGTACATCCATCCGTGCACGCCGCGGCCACGACCGCCGACCGGATCTGGCAGCGGCGCGACCGCTGTCGCGAGGCCCGCTGCGCGCTCGCGGCCTTCAGCTCGCCAGCAGCGCCTCGAGCGTCGCCGTCGCGCGTCCGTCGCCGACCGCGGCGGCGGCGAGCGCGGCGCCGGCGCTGACGCTCTCGCAGCGGCCCGCGGCGTAGAGGCGCAGACCGGCGCTGAGGATCGCGGTGTGCGAGGCGACGCCGTGCTCGTCGCCGGCCGCGATCGCGCGCGTCAACTCGGCGGCGACCTGCGGGTCGGGGTCGCCGCGCAGGACACTGCCCGGGGATTCGGGGATCTCGAGCGGGCCGCTGGCGTCGGCCGCCGACGGCCGCCCCGGGCGCAGGATGTCGGCGCCCTCCATGCCGCGCACGGCGATCGAGCGCTGGGCGCCCAGCAGCGCGAGCGCGCCGAGGATCCGCTCGCGATAGGAGCTGTGCGTGTGACCGACGACGAAGCGGGTCGCGCCGAGGTGGTCGACGAGCTTCTCGGCCGTGTGCAGCGGTCCGCGCAGCCCGATCTCGTCGCGGATCGCGGCGAGCGCGTCCCAACCCGGGATCGCGGCGCTCGCGTGCACGAGCGCGACGTCGGAGCGCTCGAGCATCGCCAGCGACTCGGCCGGCTTTGGCCGCAGCGGGCCGCCGAGCGCGACGAGCACGTCCGCCGCGGTCGTCCCGCGCTTGGGTCCGAGGCGGCCGCCGCAGTGCACGACGACGCGCGCGCCGGCCGCGGCGGCGAGGACGGCCGCGGCGAGCGACAGCTGCGGCGCCTCGAGGATGCCGTCGAAGGCGCCCGCGCAGGCGACGATCGGCCGGCCACCCGCCGGCGGATCGGGCGCGACGGAGCGCGCCCCGTCGCGCAGCGCCTGCGTGATGCCGGCAAGCTCGGCGGGGGTCTCGCCCTTGATCCGCATCGCGATCAGAAACGCGCCCGCCTGAACCGGGCTGACGTCGCCGGCGAGCAGGCCGGCGGTCGCATTGCGCGCCTCGTCGAAGGTCAGCGCGCGGCTGCCCCGGGGTCCGGTCCCGACGGCCTTGATGACGGCGCGAAAGCCGGCGTAGTCGCTGCGTCCCCGTCGGTAGGGCAGGTCGGTGCGCGCCTCGGACGTCATGTTTCCTCCCAGCGGTAGCCGACACTGCGCACGGTCTTGATCCGCGCGGCGTGCTCGCTGCCGAGCTTCGCGCGCACGCGGCGCACGTGGACGTCGACCGTCCGCGCGCCGCCGTAGTAGTCATAGCCCCAGACGCGGTTGAGCAGCGCCTCGCGCGAGAAGACGCGCTTGGGGTGGGTGACGAGGAACTTCAGCAGCTCGTATTCCATGTACGTGAAGTCCACGGGCCGGCCGGCGATCGCGACCTGGTAGGTGGCGAGGTTCATCTCGAGGCTGCCGACGCGGACGACGTCGTCGTGGTCGATGCCGTTGACGGCGCGCCGCGCGCGCGCGATCCGCGCCTGCAGCTCGACGGCGCTGAACGGCTCGACGAGCAGCTCGTGGCCCTCGGCGACGCCGATCCCCTGCCCGAGCGCATCGGAGGCCATCGCGACGATGACGGGGACCTCGCCGAGCTCCTCGTCGGCGGCCAGGCGCGCGCAGAGCTCGGCGCACGACGGCTGCTCGAGGCCGTTGGCGAGCACGATCGCGAGCGCCGGTGCGCGCGGGTCGCCCGCCGGCGGTCGCAGCGTGCCGTTGGCCGCCACGCGATGCGGGCTGAAGCCGAGCTCGGCGAGCAGCCGCGACGTGTCCTCGGCCGAGCTCGTACTGCCGTAGATCCAGGCGTCGCTCACCGGGGCCCCTACAGCAGCCTCAGGTAGCGGGAGCGGTCGAACTCGGTCACGGTGCGGCGCTCGTCGTCGAGCTCGCGGCGCTTGTTGGCGACGAAGACGTCGCAGAGGCGATCGCCGAGCGTCTCGCGGGCGAGCTCGGAGCCGTCGAAGAGGTCGGTCGCCTCGCGCAGGTCCAGCGGTAGGCGCGCGGCGCCGTCGGGCTCGTCGTCGATCGATTCGGCCTGCAGCTCGTAGCCGCGCTCGACCCCGCGCAGGCCGGCGGCGAGGACGAGCGCGAGCACCATGTAGGGGTTGCACGCGGGGTCCGGCGAGCGCAGCTCGAAGCGCGTGCTCTCCTCGCGGTTGGGGCGCCGCGACGGGACGCGCACGAGCGCCGCCGCCCCGCGCCGCGTCCAGCTGACGTAGTCGGGCGCCTCGAAGCCCGTGGCGAGGCGCCGGTAGGAGTTGATCCACTGGTTCGTGACGGCGGTCAGCTCGCCGGCGTGGGCGAGCACGCCCGCGAGGAACGAGCGGCCGGTGGGCGACAGCGGCTCGTCGGCGTTGGGCGAGTGGAACGCGTTGCGATCGCCTTCGTAGAGCGAGATGTGCAGGTGCATGCCGCTGCCCGGGTGGGCGGCGAGCGGCTTGGGCATGAACGTCGCGTAGGCCCCGAGCTCGTGGGCGGCCTCCTTGACGGCGAGCCGGAAGGTCGAGATCGAGTCGGCCATCGAGAGCCCGTCGGTGTGGGCGAGCTGGATCTCGTGCTGCGACGGCGCGACCTCGTGATGCGACGCCTTGACGGGGATCCCCATCTGCTCGAGGTACTCGATCGTGCGGCGCCGGAAGTCGCTGCCGACGTCCAGCGGCGTGAGGTCGAAGTAGGCGCCGTCGTCGAGCGTCGTCGGCGCCGCCCCGTTGCTCCCCAGCGGGCCGAAGATGAAGAACTCGACCTCGCAGCCGACCTGCATCGTGTAGCCCAGCGCAGCGGCCTGCTCGAGCACGCGCCGCAGCGTCGCCCGCGAGTCGCTGCCAAAAGGCGCGTCGTCGGGCTGGCGCACGTCGCAGAACATCCGCGCGACGAGCGAGTCGGGCTTCCACGGCAGGACCTGGAACGTGCGCGGGTCGGGGTGGGCGATCGCGTCGTGCTCGCGCAGCCGCGAGGCCCCCTCCAGCGACGAGCCGTCGAGGCCGACGCCGTCCTCGAGCGCCGATTCGAGCTCCGAGACGGGGATCGAGAAGCTCTTGAGCAGGCCGAGCACGTCGACGAACCACAGGCGAACGAACTTCACGCCGCGTTCCTCGACCGTGCGCAGCACGAATTCGTCCCTGGTGGTCACGACCTGGAACGTATGTAGGGACCGGGCCGCTGTCTTTGGCCACACGGTCCTATCGCGCGGACATCAGGTCGAGTTGTTCATCCGCCGTTCACAATCGGCGTCGCGCGCGGTCGCCGAGCCTGCGCGCCAGCTCCTACCATCAGACCGATGGCCGCCCGCGTCCTGCACGCCGCCGACGCCCACTGGCGCCCGTCCAACCAGATGGGCGTGCTGAACACCGATCTCGGCACGCAGCTCGAGGCCGATCCGCTCGCCGCGCGCTACTGGCTGCTCGAGCCCGGGCAGGCGTCGACGCGCCACCGCCACATGACGCAATCGGAGTTCTACGTCGTCATCGAGGGCACCGGCCGGATGCGGATCGACGACGACGAGCCGCTGACGCTCGCGCCGCACTCGTGCGTGATCGTCGAGCCCGAGACGGTGCGCCAGGTCTTCAACGACACCGACGCGCCCGTGCTGTGGCTCGTCGTGGGCACGCCGCCGGAGCTTGCGAACACGCTCGAGATGACCCCCGAGCAGCTCGCCCACGCCTATCCGGACGGGCCGCGGGCGCTGCCGCCCGAGCTCGCCGGCGGCGCGACCGCGTGAACGCCTGCGTCGGCGAGGTCCTGGCGCAGCGAGCTGTCAGGCCACGCTGTCTCCGAAGCCGACGATGACGACCATCGCCACGACGGCGACGGCGACGATGACGAGCAGCGCGATTCCGATGTCCGAGACCTGCATGACAAAACCCCCTGGTTGCTGGCAGCGTTCTGCGACCGCCTACGGCTGCCCGCCCGCCGGGGATCAGAAGCTGGCACCGTCGAACTCCCGCGGGCGCGTTCACAGAGCGTTCATCGAAACGACGCGCCGGGGAAACGGCCCGCCCCCAGGCTGCCGGGACAGTGCAGACCACCCCGACCCAGTGCCCGTACTGCGGCGTCGGCTGCGGCCTGCTTGCCGACACCGATGACGACGGCCGCCTGACGACCGTCCGCGGCGATCCGTTGCACCCGGCCAACCGCGGCCGCACCTGCCGCAAGCCGCTGGGCCTGCCGTTCGCCGTCAGCGCGCCCGACCGCGCGATCGTCCCGCTGTGGCGCGAGGACCGCGACGCGCGCTTCGAGCCGGCCGGCTGGGAGGACGTGCTCGGCACGCTCGCGGGTCGCATCCGCGCGATCGTCGCCGAGGACGGTCCGGACGCCGTCGCCTTCTACATCTCCGGTCAGCTGCTGACCGAGGACTACTACGCGATCAACAAGCTCGCCAAGGGCTTCCTCGGGACGAACAACGTCGACTCCAACTCGCGCCTGTGCATGTCCTCCGCCGTCGCCGGCTACACGGGCGCGTTCGGATCTGACGGCCCGCCGCCGGCCTACGCGGACATCGCGCTCGCCGACTGCCTGCTGCTGCTCGGCACGAACACGGCCGCCTGCCATCCGATCCTCTGGTCGCGCATCCGCGATCGCCAGGCCGAAGGCGCGTTCGTCATCTGCGCCGACCCGCGGCTGACGCCGACCGCGAAGAACTCCGACCTGCATCTGCCGGTGCGGCCGGGCACGGACCTGGCGCTGCTGAGCGCGCTGCTGCACGTCGTCGATCGCGACGGCCTCGTCGACGACGCCTTCGTCGAGCGCCACACGACGGGCTGGGCGCAGGCGCGCGCCGTCGCCGACGCCTGGTCGCCGGCGCGCGCCGAGGCCGTCTGCCACGTCCCCGCCAGGCTGATCGAGCAGGCCGCCCACCGCTTCGCCGGCGCGGGCGCCGCGATGGCGCTGTGGTCGATGGGCGCCAACCAGTCGACCGTCGGGACGCTGAAGAACCGCGGCCTGATCAACCTCTGCCTCGCGACCGGCCAGATCGGCCGCCCCGGCAGCGGCCCGCTGTCGCTCACCGGCCAGCCCAACGCGATGGGCGGGCGCGAGACCGGCGGTCTGTCGCACCTGCTGCCCGGTTACCGCAAGGTCGCCGACGCCGGCGATCGCGCCGCGATGGCCGCGCATTGGGGCGTCCCCCTCGCCAACCTGTCGCCGAACCCCGGGCTGCCCGCCGTCGAGCTCTTCGAGGCGCTCGAGTCCGGGACCGTGAAGGCCGTCTGGATCATGGCGACCAACCCGCTCGTCTCGCTGCCCGACGGCGCCCGCGCCCGCGCCGCGCTGGAGCGGGCCGAGCTCGTCGTCGTCCAGGACCCGCACCACCCGACCGAGACCTCGGCGCTCGCCCACGCCGTCCTGCCGGCCGCCGCCTGGCCGGAGAAGGAGGGCACGATGACGAGCTCCGAGCGCCGCATCGGGCTCGTGCGGCGCGCCGTCGCGGCGCCCGGCGCGGCGAAGCCCGACTGGGAGATCGTCGCCGGCCTCGCGCGCCACCTCGGCTACGGGGCGGCCTTCGCCTGGCCCGACAGCGCCGCCGTCTTCGACGAGTTCGCCGCCTGCACGGCCGGACGGCCGTGCGACATGACCGGCGTCTCGCACGAGCGCATCCGCCGTACCGGCGGCCTGCAGTGGCCGTGCCCGGCGCAGGAGGTCGACGAGCACGAGGGCACCGTGCGGCTCTACGAGCAGCGCTGCTTTCCGACGCCCGACGGCCGCGCGCGCTTCATCCCGACGCCGCACGCCGCAGCGGCCGAGACGCCCGACCCCGACTACCCGATCCTGCTGACGACCGGCCGCGTCGCCGACCAGTGGCACACGATGACCCGCACCCGCCACTCCCCGGCGCTGCTGGCCTCCGCGGGCGAGCCGACGCTCTCCTGCCACCCGCTCGACGCCGTCGCCGCGGGCCTCGAGCAGGGCGCGCTCGTGCGCATCGTCTCGCGCCGCGGAGAGCTGCGGGTCGCCGCCGAGCTCGACGACACGCTGCCGCGCGGCGTCGCCTTCGCACCGTTTCACTGGGGCGAGCTGCGGGCCGCTGCGGGCGCCGGCGCGCTCAACGCGCTGACGATCTCGACCGTCGACGAGACCTCCCGGCAGCCCGAGCTGAAGGTCGTCGCCGTGCGCCTGGAGCCGGTCCGCCGCCGCGACGTGCCGGTCCGGCGCCGCGCGCCCGCGAGGCCCAAGCGGCTCGTCGTCGTCGGCACCGGGATGGCGGGCCTGGCGGTCGTCGAGGAGGCGCTGCGCCGGCGCGGCGCGGAGGAGTGGAAGATCGTCATGCTCGGCGAGGAGCCGGGCCCGTCGTACAACCGCGTCCTGCTCTCCAAGCTGCTTGCGCGCACGTGCGGTCCCGGGGAGCTCGAGCTGCGCCCGCTCGCCTGGTACGCCGCGCACGGCGTCGACCTGCGCGGCGGCTGCAGCGCCGCGGCGCTGGACCTCGACGCGCGCGCGGTCGTCGACGAGTCCGGCGGCCAGCATCCCTACGACGCGCTCGTGCTCGCGACCGGCTCGCGCGCGTTCGTCCCGCCCGTTCCCGGCGCCGGCCTCCCCCACGTCGACGTCTTCCGGACCTGGCGCGACGCCGACGCGCTCGCCGCCACGCCGCGCGGCACGCGCGCGGTCGTCGTCGGCGGCGGCCTGCTCGGTCTCGAGGCGGCGGCCGGACTGCGCTCCTGCGGCGTCACGGTGACGGTCGTCGAGCTCGCCCCGCAGCTCATGGGCCAGCAGCTCGACGCCGGCGCCGCCGCGATGCTGCAGCGCACGCTGACCGCGCAGGGCATCGCCTGCCGGCTCGGGCGCAGCGCGGCGCGGATCGAGGCCGACCGCGTCGTGCTCGACGACGGCGAGGAGCTGGCCGCGACGCGCGTCGTCGTCGCCGCCGGCGTGCGCCCCGAGGTCTCGCTCGCGCGCGCCGCCGGCCTGCCCGTCGCGCGCGGGATCGTCGTCGACGACGCCCTGCGCGCGGGCGCGCCGTCGGTCTGGGCGGTCGGCGAGTGCGCCGAGCATCGCGGCATCGTCTACGGCCTGTGGTCGCCGCTGGCCGAGCAGGCGCGCGTCGCCGGCGCCGGCGTCGCGGGCGACCCGGCCGCCTTCCACGGTGCCGTCACGGCGACGACGCTGAAGGTCTCCGGCGTCGACGTCTACGCCGGCGGCGCGTCGGCCGCCGCCGCGCCCGCGGGCCACGACGAGATCGTGCTCAGCGACACGCGCAACGGCATCTACCGCCGGCTCGTGCTCGACGGCGAGCGCCTCACCGGCGCCGCGCTCGTCGGCGACGTCGGCGCCGCACGCGAGCTCTCCGAACTGCTGCGCACGGGCGACCCCGTGCCGGCGCAGCTGCTGACGTCCGGCGGCGCAGGCGCGAGCCGCGAGGCGCTCGCCGCCGACCCGTCGGCGACGCTGTGCTCCTGCAACGCCGTCAGCGTCGGCGACGTGCAGACCGCGATCCGCCGCGACGGGCTGAGCACGATCGCGCAGGTCGGTGCGCGCACGCGCGCGACGACCGGCTGCGGCGGTTGCGCCGCCGACGTGCGCTCGCTGCTCGAGCTCGAAGCCGCCGCCGCGCGCGCCTGAGATCGGGCCCACAGCGATCCGGGCGGCGGCGCGTTCATCACGTGGAAACACGCCATCCACGCCGAGGAAACCCGCCTGGCCCACGATGGTCGGCATGAACCGCGGGGTCGTCATCGTCGGTGGGGGAATCGCCGGCCAGGCCGTCTGCGAGGCGCTCCGTGAGCGCGATCGCGACGTCGCCATCACGCTCGTCTGTGGCGAGTGCAGCGCACCGTACGATCGCGTGCGGTTGTCGGAGATCCTCGTCTCGGGAGAGGACGCGCGGACGCTCGCGCTGCGCCCCGCCGAGTGGTTCGCCGACAACGACGTCGACCTGCTCGTCGGTCGCACGGTCACCTGGGTCGACGCCGAGCGCGGCGTGCTCGGGCTCGATGACACCGCCGAGCTGCGCTTCGACCGCCTCGTGATCGCGACCGGCTCGCAACCGCTGATGCCGCCGATCCCGGGGATCGACCTCGCCGGCGTGCACCCGTTCCGCGACCCCGCCGACTGCGAGGCGATCCGCACCGCGGCCGCGAGCGGCATCGAGCGCGCGGCGGTCATCGGCGGCGGCCTGCTCGGTCTCGAGGCCGCGCGCGGTATCGCCGCGCAGGGCTGCGCGGTCACGGTCGTGCACCTGCTCGACCGCCTGATGGAGCGCCAGCTCGACGCGGGCGCCTCGTCGCTGCTCGCGCCCGCGCTCGCCGGCCTCGACATCGACGTCGAGTTTCACCGCAACACGCAGCAGATCATCGGCCCCGACCGCGCCCACGGCCTGCGCTTCACCGACGGCTCGGAGCTGCGCGCCGACCTCGTCGTCGTGTCGATCGGGATCCGCCCCGAGGCCGAGCTCGCGCGCTCGATCGGGATCGTCTGCGACCGCGGCATCATCGTCGACGACGCGATGCGCACGAGCCTGCCCGGCGTCCTCGCCGTCGGCGAGTGCGCCCAGCACCGCGGCATCGTCTACGGCCTCGTCGCGCCGATCTACGACCAGGCGCGCGTCGCCGCGCAGACGCTGATCAGCGACGCGACCGGCACGGGCGCCGACCTCACCGCGCTGTACCTCGGCTCCGTGCCGAGCGCCAAGCTCAAGGTCGCCGGCATCGACCTCGTCTGCGCCGGCGAGTCCGGCGGCGACATGGAGGCCGTCGTCACCGACGCGGCGACCGGCATCTACCGCAAGCTGTCGGTCCGCGACGGGCGCGTGATCGGCACCGTCCTGCTCGGCGACACGCGCGGCTCGGAGGCGCTCGTCGCCGCGGTCCGCGCCGGCGAGCCGATCGACGATCCGCTGCAGGCGCTCGCCGACGCGTCGCTCGCCGGCCCCGCCGACCTGCCCGACAGCGCGCAGATCTGCGACTGCAACGGCGTCTGCAAGGGCGACCTCATCGCCGCCGTCAGCGACGGCGGCTGCGCCACGCCGCGCGAGGTCATGGCCGTCACCCGCGCCGGCACGGGCTGCGGCTCCTGCCGGCCGGCGGTGAAGGAGATCGTCGCCTTCGCGACCGGCGGCCTCAACGACGAGCCCGCCTACCTGTGCCCGTGTCGCAAGCAGACGCGCGAGGCGCTCGCCGAGCAGATCCGCGCCGACGGGCTGCAGTCCGTCAGCGCGGTCGCGGCGGCATGCGGTACCGGCCGCGAATGCGGGGTCTGCAAGCCGGCGTTGGCATACCTGGTCTCCGAGGTCTGCGCCAACGAGCACCGAGAAGAGCGCGACGCACGCTTCATCAACGATCGAGTGCACGCAAACATCCAGCACGACGGCACGTTCTCGGTCGTCCCGCGGATGTACGGCGGCGTCACGACGCCCGACGAGCTGCGCCGGATCGCCGACGTCGCCGACAAGTACGAGGTGCCGATGGTGAAGGTCACCGGCGGCCAGCGGCTGGACCTGCTCGGCGTCCGCAAGCAGGATCTGCCGGCGATCTGGCGCGACCTCGGGATGCCCTCCGGCCACGCCTACGCCAAGGCCGTGCGCACCGTCAAGACCTGCGTCGGCACGGACTTCTGCCGCTTCGGCCTCGGCGACGCCGTCGGCCTCGGGATCGAGATGGAGAAGCTGTGGGAGGGCCTGCACACCCCGCACAAGGTGAAGTCCGGCGTGTCGGGCTGCCCGCGCAACTGCGCCGAGGCGACCGTCAAGGACATCGGCTGCGTCGCCGTCGAGGGCGGCTGGCAGGTGCGCGCCGGCGGCGCCGCCGGCGCCAACGTGCGCGAGGCCGACGTCCTGGCGACCGTCGAGACCCGCGGCGAGGCGCTGCGCGTCGCGACGACGTTTCTGCAGTTCTATCGCGAGAACGCCGACTACAAGGAGCGCACGTACGACTTCATCCCGCGCATCGGGCTCGAGCAGGTGCGCGAGATCGTGCTCGGCGAGGACAGCGGGGCGGCGCTGCGCGAGCGCCTGCGGATCGCCAAGGCGGCGACCCGCGATCCCTGGCTGGAGCGCGACGAGCCGTATCACCCGCGCCAGTTCGACGACCTCGACGAGCCCGAACCTGCGCTCGTCGGGCCGCCGGCGGGCGCCGAGCTGTGAGCACGATCGCCCCGGTGCGCCGGTACGCCTGCAGCGTCGACGACATCCCGCTCGGCGAGGGTCGCGCGATCACGCTCGACGGCCGCCGCATCGCGATCTTCCGCGCCAGCGGCGGCTGGTACGCGATCGACGCCGTCTGCCCGCATCGCGGCGGCCCGCTGGCCGATGGGATCGTCTGCGACCGCGCGGTCATCTGCCCGCTGCACGACCGCCGCTTCGACCTCGAGAGCGGCGCCGCGCTGACGACCGGCGACGCCGTCGCGGCGCACGCCGTCGACGTGCGCGGCGAGCGCGTCTTCGTCACGCTCGCCGTCGCGCAGCCCCGCGCCGCCTGAGCCGCCGGCGCGGTCGCGCTCGCCACCCCGTCCTGCGTTGCGCGAACGATTGGGGGTAAGGTTCCCGCCCACGATGGCGCGCCCGATCATGCTCGGAATCGTGGGGGACTCGGCGTCCGGCAAGACGACGCTGAGCAAGGGCCTCGTGCAGCTTCTCGGCGAGGACTCCGTCACCGCGATCTGTACCGACGACTACCACAAGTACGACCGCCGCCAGCGCGCCGAGCGCGCGATCACTCCGCTGAACCCGGAGTGCAACTACATCGACATCATGGCCCAGCACCTGCAGTGCCTGCGCCTCGGCGAGGGCATCCTCAAGCCCGTCTACCAGCACAAGGACGGCACGTTCGGCCCGCTCGTGTACCTCGCGCCGAACGCCTTCATGGTGATCGAGGGGCTGCTCGGATACCACACCGAGGACATGCGCTCGGCCTACGACGTGCGCGTCTACCTCGACCCGCCGGAGTCGCTGCGGCGCCAGTGGAAGGTCGACCGCGACTGCTCCAAGCGCGGCTACACGACCGACGAGGTGCTCGCCGACCTCGACCGCCGCGAGCCCGACTCCGAGGCGTTCATCCGGCCCCAGCGCCGCCACGCCGACATGGTCGTCTGCCGCATGCCCAGCGAGGCGGACCCGTTCATCCTCGACGCGCGGCTGACGCTGCGCGACGGCCTGCCGCACCCCGACCTCGCCCCCTTCGTCGACGAGAGCGACGGCCAGATCACGCTCGACGAGCGCAACGGCGAGAGCGTGCTGTTCATCCCCGGCGCGCTGCCGCGCGAGCGCGCCGCGCGGATCGAGGAGACCGTCTGGGACCGCATGCACTTCGCCCGCCACCTGCGCTCCGAGAAGCTCGGCGAGTTCACCGTCGGCAACCACGTGCACCGCTCGGAGTCGCTCGCGCTCGTCCAGCTGCTGATCGTCTACCACCTGACGACGGCGCGGGCCCGCGTCGCGCTCGGCGGCGACCCGGGCGTGCAGGACGCGGCCTAGTACGCGGGTCGATCGCCAACGTTTTCGCCCGGCCACAGCGGCGAGCGCCGCCGGCCGGTCTGACGGTCAGCTGACCTCGGCGGGCGCCGCCAGCCGCTCGACCTCGACCTCGCTGTGCAGCCGGTCGACCTTCTGCGGGTCGACGAGGCCGGCGCCGAGTCGCTGGACGGACTCCGCGCCGCAGGCGACGCCGTAGCGCAGGCACTCCGCGGGCGACTTGCCGCCGTAACGCGCGGCGACGTAGCCGGCGAGGAAGGCGTCGCCCGCGCCGACCGTCGCGACCGCCTCGCGCGGCGCGATGCGGACGCGGTACAGCGCCGTCTCGCCCTCGTCGATGACCGACGCGAAGCAGCCGTCGGGCGTCGTCATGATCGCCTCCTGCGCGCCGAGCGAGACCATCTCGCGGACCGCGATGATGCGGTCCTCGTCGTCGTTGAACTCGTGGCCGACGAGCTCCTCGGCCTCGAGCACGTTGGGCGACACGACGTGCGGCTCGGCACGGACGGCGTGACGCAGCGGGTCGCCGTCGGTGTCGATGACGACGGCGAGGCCGAGCTTGCGCAGGTCCTTGATGAGGTCGGCGTAGACGTCGGTGTCGACGTTGCGCGGCAGCGAGCCCGCGAAGATGACGATCGCCGCACCGCGCGCGAGGTACAGCAGCTTGTCACGGAAGAGCTCGAGCTCGCGCCCGCTGACGGCAGGGCCGCGTTCGTTGATTTCGGTCTGCTCGCCGTTCGTCGGGTCGAGCACGGCGGTGTTCGTGCGCGACTCCTCGCGGATGCGGACGAAGTCGTTGAGGATCGACTCGTCGGTGAGCGCCTCGACGATCCGCGTGCCGGTCGCCCCGCCCGCGAAGCCGGTCGCGATCACCGGCTGGCCGAGCGTCTTGAGCGTGCGCGCGACGTTGACGCCCTTGCCGCCCGGCAGCGTCGTCTGCTCGACGGTCCGGTGCCGGCGGCCGAGGCGGAAGTTCGGCACCGACAGCGACTTGTCGATCGCCGCGTTGAGGGTGACAGTGATGATCACGTGTGCAAGCTCACTGAACCGGTGTCTCCTCACGCCGCCGCGCCCGCCGGTGCTCGGCATCCAGCGCCCTTCTGCGGTTGATCGCCCGGCGGCGCAGCAACAGGAGAGGGAGGCTACAGACCAGCAGCAGCACGATGGCGATGATCGTCTGCGAACGGCCCATCATGTCGTCGAGGCGATCGCTCAGATCGGCCTCCGCGACCGGTCGCGCGGTCACGACCGGGACGCGTGCGAGCACGTCGTCGCCGGCACGGATCGTCGCCGTGCCCAGACGCGTGCCGCGCGGCAGCGGGCCGTCGATCTCCTGCGGCAGGCCGCTGATCGAGACGCGCGTGCGGGTGCCGGTGCGCAGCACGCGCTGGACCGTCTCGCCGGCGATGACGTCGACGGACTCGTCGCGGTACTTCAACGCGACGCGCCCCAGCACGCGTCCCTCGGGCATGACGGTGCGCGCGTCGTAGCGGCTCAGGCCGTAGCGCAGCAGCGCGAGCGAGTCGGCGTCGCGGGCGCGCTCGCTGGGCTCGCCGAGAACGACGCTGATGACCGTCACGCCGTCGCGCGTCGCCGAGCCGACGAGCACGTAGCCGGCGCGGCGGGTGTGACCGGTCTTGACCCCGTCGACGGCGTCGATGCGGCGCACGAGCCCGTTGCGGTTGATCACGGTGCGCTTGCGCGCGCCGCTGCGCAGCACCGCGCTGGGCAGGTCGACGGTGCGGCGGAAGAACTCGTAGCGCCGCAGGCGGACGGCGAGCTTCGCGAGGTCGAGCGCGCTGGAGTGGTTGGCCTCGTCGTCGAGCCCGATCGGGTTGGCGAAGCTCGTGTCCTCGAGGCCGAGCGTCCTGGCGCCGCGGTTCATCTCGGCGACGAAGGCCTCCGTCGACCCCATCGTCCCGACCGCGATCGCGGCGGCGGCGTCGTTGGCGCTCGGCAGCAGCGTGGCGCGCAGCAGGTCGCGCACGCTCATCCGCTCGCCGGGCCGCAGCCCGATCTGCGACTCGACCGGGAGCGGGTCGTAGCCGGTCGCGCTGAAGACGTCGTCGAGGTCGGTGCGCTGCAGCGCCACGAGGACGGTCATGAGCTTCGTCGTCGAGGCGATCTGGCGCCGCTGCCCGGCGTTCTTGGCGTACAGGACGTCGCCGGTCGAGGCCTCCATCACGATCGCCGCCTTGGCGCCCTGCAGGGACGGGGCGCCCGCGGACGACTGCGCCCGGGCGCAGGGCGTCGCCAGGAGCAGCGCGACGAGCGCTCCGAACAGGACGGGACGCGCGGTCACCGAGCGAGCTTGAGGGTCTGCCCGACCTGCAGGCTGTCGGGATCGATGCTCGGGTTGAGGTCGCGCAGCTTGTCGACGCTGATCGCGGCTGCGGCCGCGATCGACTCCGCCGTGTCGCCCTCCGCGACCTTCACGAAGCGCCCCGAGGGTGCCGTCACGGCGGGCTCGGCCGGAGCCTTGGCGGGCGCGCTGTCCGGAGCCGTCGCCGCCGTCGACCCCACGGGCTCGGCCGGCAGCGGCGCGAGCGACTGCTCGGCGCCACCGCTGGTGACGAGGATCATGAGCGCCCCCACGACCAGCAGTGCGAGCAGCGCCGGAAGGACCAGCCGCTCGAGATCGACCTCCTCCATCCGTTGTGAGGATACGGGCATCGGCCGCCGCGGGCGATGCTCTACAGCGACCACGCGGCCGCTCGCAGCCGCTCGGCCTCTGCGCGCGCGGCCGCGGCCGGCTCGGCGCCCGTCGCCTCGTAGGCCGAGGCGATCGAGCGCGACGCGCTGACGAGCCCGCCGGCACGACCCGGGGCGAAGGCGGGTGCCATGTCCTCGACGCGTCCGCCCTGTGCGCCGATCCCCGGCAGCAGGAACGGCGTGCGCGGCATCAGCTCGCGCATGCGGGCGACGTGCTCGGGCGCGGTCGCGCCGACGACGGCACCGATGTCGGACAGGCCGCTCCGCGCACCTGCCGGCTCGCCGAGCTGGGCGACGATTCGCGCGAGGCGCTCCCAGACGGTCTCGCCGTCGGCCAGCTCGAGGTCCTCGACGTCCTTCGCGCCGGGGTTGGAGGTGCGCACGAGGACGAAGACGCCCGCGCCCGCGGTGCGGGCGCCGTCGACGAGCGGCTCGACCGCATCGATGCCGAGCAGCGGGTTGGCCGTGAAGGCGTCGGCACCGAGCCCCTCGACGTCGCCGAACGGCGTCGCGGTGGCGCCGACGAGCGCCTGCGCGTAGGCGGCGGCGGATACCGAGATGTCGCCGCGCTTGCCGTCTGCGAGCACGAGCAGGCCCTGCCTTTTGGCGTAGGCGACGGTCGCCGCGAGCGCCGCCCAGCCGGGCGCGCCGAGGCGCTCGAAGCAGGCCAGCTGCGGCTTGACCGCGACGCAGGCCGGACCGGCCGCGTCGATCAGCGCGGCGCAGTGGGCCTGCACGGCGGCGGCGGCGCGCTGCGCCGGGCTACCGTGCGCCGGCGCGGCGGCGAGCGCGGCGGGCCACAGCCGCGCCGGGTCCGGGTCGAGGCCGAGGACGATCTGCGACTCGCGCGCGGCGACACCGTCGGACAGCCGGTCGGCGAACGTCGTCGTCGCCGTGTTCGCGGGAGTCGCCGGGCCGTGCACCGACAGCTACGCGCGGACGGCCTGCTTGAGGCCCGGCGCGGGCGCGAACTTCGGAACGCGCGTGGCCGCGATCTCGATCGCCTCGCCGGTGCGCGGGTGCTTGCCCATGCGGGCGCCGCGCTCGGAGACGCTGAACTTCCCGAAGCCCGTCAGCGCGACCTCGCCGCCACGGCCGAGCACCTCCTGGACGGTCTCGAGCAGCGCCTCGACGGCGTCTGCGGACTGCTTGCGCGTCAGGCCGGTGCGCGTCTGGACCGCATCGACGAGCTGGGACTTCGTCACGAGCCTCGCTCCTTGTGCTGCAGGCGGAACTACGAACGCCTCGAAGCTAGCACCGTGACCGGACCGTTCCCGATCCGCGAGGATGCGGCCATGGGCTTCAACAAGATCGCCTGGCTCGTCACCGTCGCCGCCGCGCTCGTCACCGCGCTGCTGCTGTTGCTGTCGGGCTACAACGGCTACGGCGCGGTCGCGGTCGCGGTCGGCCTGTCGGCCGCGATCAACCTGCGCTGATGCGCGACCGCGGGCGGGGCGCGCCGCTCAGCGCGGCCTGATCTCCGTCCCCGGGTGGACGCTGCCCTCGGGCTCGAGGTGGATCAGGACGTCGGCACCGCGCAGGTGCTCGCGGATCGCGTCCTGCAGCGCGTGCGCGGTGGCGTGCGCGTCCTCGAGCGTCGTGCCGCTCGCGAACTGCACGTGCAGGTCGACGTAGCGGCGCGAGCCCGCCCGCCGGGCGCGGAGCTTGTGGTAGCCGCAGACGCCGCGCGGGCCGAACTCGGCGATCGCGCCACGGACGGAGTCGAGCTCCTGCGGCGGCAGCGCCTCGTCGACGAGCACCCGCGACGCGCGCGCCAGCAGCTTGATGCCGGCGTAGACGATCGCGCCCGCGACGGCGAGCGCGATGACCGGGTCCAGCCACGTCGCGCCGGTGGCCTGGACGACGACGAGACCGACCAGCACGGCACCCGAGGTCGCCGCGTCGGTGCGCAGGTGCGCGGCGTCGCCCTCCAGCGCGGGCGAGTCGGTCTCGCGCGCGCGCCGCGCGATCACCGTCGAGACGACGACGTTGGCGACGATCGAGAAGCCGATCACGACGATGCCGATGCCGAGCGAGTGGACCTCGGGACCGTTGGCGAGGCTGCGGGCGGCGGCGTAGATGATCACGCCCGAGCCGACGAGGATCAGCATCGCCTCGATCGCGGCCGCGAGGTTCTCGATCTTCGCGTGGCCGTAGGGGTGCTCGGCGTCGGCCGGCTTGTCGGCCTCGCGCACAGAGAAGTAGGCGACGAACGACGCGATCAGGTCGATCGACGAGTGCATCGCCTCGGTCAGGATCGCGACCGAGCCCGTGATCGCGCCGGCGGCGAGCTTCAGCGCGATCAGGACGGCGTTGGAGGCGATCGAGAGCGCGGCCGCGCGGGTCTTCACCGACCCCGAGGAGCGCGGTGCGTGCGTGGCGATCAGCGGTCCGGCCATGACCGCTACGAGTCAAGCAGGCCGCGCAGCGCGCGCGCCGCGCGACCGCGGTGGCTGATCGCGTCCTTCTCGTCGGCGCGCAGCTGGGCCATCGTGCGGCCGTCGCCGATGTCGTCGGGCAGGAAGGCCGGGTCGTAGCCGAAGCCGCCGTCGCCGCGCGGTCGGGAGGCGAGCGTGCCCGTACAGCGGCCCTCGACGATGTGCTC
The DNA here is from genome assembly GCA_963756465.1 of uncultured Solirubrobacteraceae bacterium. Taxonomy (GTDB): domain Bacteria; phylum Actinomycetota; class Thermoleophilia; order Solirubrobacterales; family Solirubrobacteraceae; genus CADCVQ01. Next base: position 958,372 of record CAVWNK010000003.1, on the reverse strand, counting down.
GCCGCCGCCGCCGTCGACGTACGCCAGCGCGCAGACGTAGGCGAGCGGCGATCCGGCGGGCGCCTCGCGCAGGAGCTTGGCGAGGTTCTGCTCGTCGCTCGCCTGCTCGCCGGCGTAACGCGCGGAGCGCACGCCGGGGGCGCCGCCGAGCGCCTGCGACTGGATCCCGGAGTCGTCTGCGATCGCCGGCAGGCCGGTCGCGCGCGCGGCGCTGCGCGCCTTCTCGAGCGCGTTGTCGGCGAACGTGTCGGCGCTCTCGGGCGGCAGCTCGACGGCGGCCGGCAGCGCGACGATCGCGTGCGGCGCGAGCAGGCGCTCGAACTCGCGCAGCTTGTGCGCGTTGCGGGTGGCGAGGACGAGCTTCACGCCACCGCCTGCGCCTGGACCGCGCGCAGCTGCTCGATCCCGCCGCCGGCGAGCGCGAGCAGCTCGTCGAGATGCGCGCGCGACAGCGGCGTGCGCTCGGCGGTCGCCTGCACCTCGATCAGGCCGCCCTCGCCGGTCATGACGACGTTGGCGTCGACCTCCGCGGTCGAGTCCTCGGAGTAGTCGAGGTCCAGCAGCGCGATCCCGCCGACGATCCCGCAGGAGATGGCGGCGACGCTGCCGGTCAGCGCCGAGCGCTCGATCTTGCCCTGCTCGAGCAACCGCCGGAGCGCGAGGTCGAGCGCGACGAACGCGCCCGTGATCGAGGCGCAGCGCGTGCCGCCGTCCGCGGTCAGGACGTCGCAGTCGAGGTAGATCGTGCGCTCGCCGAGCGCCTCGAAGTCGATCACGCCGCGGATCGAGCGCCCGATCAGACGCTGGATCTCGACGCTGCGCCCGTCGAGCCTGCCCTTGCTGATGTCGCGCGCCTTGCGGTCGCCGGTCGACGCCGGCAGCATCCCGTACTCGGCCGTCACCCAGCCGCGGCCCTTGCCGGCCATCCACCTCGGGACGCTCTCCTGCACCGAGGCGGTGCAGATCACGCGCGTCTCACCCTGGGAGATGAGCGCCGAGCCGGCCGCGGGCTTGACGAAATGCGGCTGGATCGTCGTCGGGCGCAGGTCGCGCGGCGCGCGACCGTAGGAGCGGCTCGGTGTTGCCGTCGTGTCGGTGGTCGTCATGCGGGCACCTCGGTCGGGAGAGAGACATGGTCGACTGCGCCCATCGGCAGCTGCAAAAAGCGCGAGCCGACCTCGGCGAACGCCTCCGCGTCGCCGGTGCACAGGAAGCTGTAGCTGCCCTCGCCGGTCCGCGGCGTCGCGAGTTCGCGCGTGCTGAGCGCGTGCTGGACGCGGCGCGCGATCGCGGTCCCGGAGGTGATCAGCGTGACCTGCGGGCCGAGCAGGCGCTGCAGCAGCGCGCCGACGAAGGGGTAATGGGTGCAGCCGAGGATCGCCGTGTCGACGTTCGCCGCGCGCAGCGGCGCGCAGTACAGGCGCGCCAGCGCGACGTCGTCCTCGGTGATCGGCGCGCCGTCCTGCGAGATCCTCGCCAGCTGCGGGCAGGGGACGCTCGTGAGCTTCACGAGCGGGTCGGCCGCGAGCACCGCGCGCGCGTAGGCGCCGCTGGCGATCGTCGCCGGCGTCGCCAGCACACCGATGCGGCCGTTGCGCGTCTGCGCGACCGCGAGGTTGGACTCCGGCCCGACGACGCCGATGACGTCGACGCCGCTGCCGCTGTCCCCGACGAACGCGGTCAGGTCCGCCAGCGCGCTCGACGTCGCCGAGTTGCAGGCGACGACGATGAGCTTCGCGCCGCGCTCGAGCAGCACGCCCGCGATCTGCCGGCTGAAGGCCCGCAGTTCGGCGGGCGTGCGGTCGCCGTAGGGAAACCGCGCGGAGTCGCCGAGGTAGAGGAAGTCCTCCTGCGGCAGCGCGACGAGCAGCTCGTGCAGGACGGTCAGCCCTCCGACGCCGGAGTCGAAGACGCCGATCGGGGCGGTGGTCTGGGGCGCGGTCGGCACGGGGCGCCATGTTCGCAGAGGCGCCGCGCAGGCCGGTGTGGCCGCAGCCCCGTCACGGCTTGCCCGTACCGACCGACTCGATCGTGGCTTTGAGCTTGTCGGCGATCTCCTTCGCCAGACCGCCGCCGTCCTTCATCCCCTTGGCGGCGAGCACGACGCCCGACAGCAGCGCGGCGAGCAGCAGCATGAGCCCGACGTACTCGACGGTGCCCTGCCCGCGCTGATCGCTGCTCAGGCGCGCCAGGAATGCGTGGATCCAGCCCATCGTGCGATACGGCATCTGCGGCCTCCCAGGGGACGGTGATGTGGTGCACAGATGCTGCGCAGCCTCGTGTCACGGATCCAGACGCGTTCGTGACAAATCAGCGCAGACGTTGCGGTGGATTTCCGGAGCCGTTGGGCGAGTCGGGTTGAATGAGCGTCACCTGCTGTGCGCGCGCTCGTCGTCACGAACATGTACCCCTCCCCCGCCCGGCCCGCGCTGGGGAGCTTCGTGCGCGACCAGGTCCGCGCGTTGCGGCGGATCGAGGACCTCGAGGTCGAGCTCTATGCCTTCGCCCCCGGGGGCGTGCGCAGCTACGTCCGCGCCGCCCGCGCGTTACGCGCCCGCTTCTCCGGGCAGCACTTCGACATCGTGCACGCCCACTTCGGCCTCACCGCCTGGCCCGCGCTCGCCGCCGACGCCGGCCATCGCCTCGTCACGCTGCACGGCAACGACCTCTACCACCCGCGCTCGCGGCCGATCACGACCGCCGCGCTCGGGCGGATCGATCTGGTCGGCACGCCGACGGCCGAGTTCGCAGCCGCGGTGCCGGGCGCCGGGACCCGCCGCGACGTCGCGATCTTGCCGTGCGGCATCGACGTCGACCGCTTTCGCCCGCTGGACCGCCGCGCCGCCCGCGAGCAGCTCGGCCTCGATCCCGCCGGGCGCTACCTGCTCTTCCCCTACGACCCGGCGCGCGCCGTGAAGCGCTTCGACCGCGCGCGCGAGCTGGCCGGCGACGATGCGCAGCTGTTGACGCTCGGTGCCGTCGCGCCCGAGCAGGTGCCGACCTGGTTCAACGCCGCCAACGCCGTCGTCTGCCCGGCGGACTGGGAGACGTTCGGCCTCGCCTGCATCGAGGCGCTCGCCTGCGACGTGCCGGTGCTCGCGCGGCCGACCGGCGCGCATCGCGAGGCGCTGCGGGGCATCGCCGGCACGCACTGCGGCGAGTGGGACCTCGCCGCCTGGCGCGCGGCGCTGGCGCCGCAGCTCGAGGACCCCGACCCGCGTATCGAGGGTCGTGAGCGCGCGCTCGAGTTCTCCGCCGAGGCATTGGCCGAGCGCGTCGCCGGCGCGTGGCGCTGGCTCGCGGAGGGTGGTCCGGCCCCGCCGCTATACACTCCCGCCGAAGCGCCGGCCACGTCGTCACGCGGCGCCGATTCGTCATGACCGGACCGATGCAACGCATCTTCCGCCGCCGCACCCCCGGCTCAGCACGCGGTGGTACGGGCGGCCTGCTCGGCCGACTTCCGTCCGGCCTGCTAGGCAAGCGCGCGGGCAGAGACCGCCTGCCCTGGGGAAAGAAGGCCGCCGCGAGCGCATCCGCCGGCCACGGGCTGGCGCAGCCGACGCAGGAGACCCAGGTCATCGTCACGCAATCGGACGCGCGCGCCGGCGGCGCGGGCGCGAGCTTCCGCGACCGCGGCAAGCTGCGCCGGCGCCTGCGCTTCCTGCGCCGCGCGCGCGAGCTCGCGTTCCGCGACATCGGCGGTCTGCTGTTCGACATGCGCCGCTTCGGCCGCGAGCGGCCCGATCTCGTGGAGGCGAAGATCGCCGCGCTCGGCGCGGTCGATCAGGAGCTGCGCGCGCTCGAGCGGATCCTCGACGACCGCCGCCCGCTGCACGAGCTGCGCGAGCCCGGCATCACCTCGTGCGCGCGCTGTGGCGCGCTGCATGCCAGCGACTCGAACTTCTGCCCGCATTGCGGCCTGCAGGTCGGTGGCGCGCGCGCGATGGGCGAGGTCGGCGGCGCGATCGCCGCACCGCCGCAGGCGCCGCTGGAGCCCGTCCATCAGGCATCGCCGGCCGCGGTCGCGGCGCAGCCGCCACCGACCCCCGCTGTGGCGCCGCAACCGCCGCCATCAGTGCCGCCGGGCGCTCCGGCGCCAGCAGTGCGGACCGAGTCGCCGACGACATCGCAGCCGACGGAGACGTTCCTGCCCCCGCAGGCGTCCGACGACCGCCTGTAGCTCGTGAGCGCACAGCCGCCCGCCGGTCCCGACCGGCTCCCCCCGCCCGGCTCGCTGCGCTGCCCGCGCTGCTCGGCGACCGTCGGTCCCGATCAGGACTGGTGCCTGGACTGCGGCGCCCCGGCTCGCACGCGCCTGGCCCCGACGCCGAACTGGCAGCTTCCGACGGTCGCGATCGGCGCGATCGTCCTGCTCGCGGGCGCGCTGCTGGCGTTCGCGTTCGTCGAGCTGACGAGCGATGACGGGGTGGTGGCGCAAACGACGCCGACCGCGGTCGTGCAGACCGTGCCGCCGGCTGTCGTGCCGCCGCCGGCTGTCGTGCCGCCGCCGGTCGTCCCGACGACCGCGACGTCGACGCTGCCCGCCGGGACGACGGTACCGACGGCGGTGCCGGGGCAGACGGTGACCGCGACCGTGCCCGCGCCCGCGACGACCGACAGGACGAGCACGACGCCGCTGGCGCCGCGGTCGGGGTCGGGGTCGTCGTCGGACAACACGGCGACGACGAGCAGCCAGCCGACGACGAAGGAGACCGCGCCCTAGTGGTGGGTCGATCGACGCAGCCCTACACCAGCGCCGGCCAGTGGCTCCCCGCCAGCCGCTCCCGCACCCGCAGCGCCAGCGGGTGCGGCGCCACGTCCGGCACGACCAGCGGCTGCGCGGAGCCGACGACCTCCAGCGTCGCGACCACCCCCCGCGCCAGCGCGCCGAGCGCATAGCCGCCCTCGAGCACGAGACCCAGCGGCACGTCGAGCTCGCGCGCGCACGCATGCAGTAGCGCGGCCATCCCGGCGAAGCCCTCGTCGCTCAGCTGACACGACGCCAGCGGGTCCTCGGCATGGGCGTCGTAGCCCGCCGACACGAGCAGCAGATCGGGCGCATAGGCCCGCGCCAGCGGCACCACGACGTGCGCGACATGCGACAGGAACACGTCATCGCCCGACCCCGCCGGGACCGGCATGTTGACGGTGAAGCCTTCGCCGGCACCGCTCCCCGCATCCGCCGCCGCGCCCGTCCCGGGATACAGCGGCGATTCATGGATCGAGCAGAACAGGACGTCGCCGCGGGCGTGGAAGATCGCGTTCGTCCCGTTGCCGTGGTGGACGTCCCAGTCGACGATCATCACGCGCTCGGCGCCGTGCGAATCCAGCGCGTGCTGGGCACCGACGGCGACGTTGTCGAACAGGCAGAAGCCCATCGCCTGCTCGGGCTCGGCATGATGGCCCGGCGGCCGGTGCAGCGACGCGCCGGCCCGCACGCCCGCGCCGAGCAGCGCGTCCACGAGCGCGACGGCACCGCCCGCGGCGTGCAGCGCCGCCTCCCATGAGCCCGGCGACGCGATCGTGTCCGCGTCGATCATCCCCCCGCCACGCGCGCAGATCGCCTCGATGCGCTCGACGTGGCGCATCGAGTGGACCGCCGCGATCGCCTCGCGCGACGCCCGCGGCGACAGGCGCACGTCCCAGCCCAGCCAGTCGCGCTCCTGTAGAGCAGCCATGATCTCCACGATCCGGCGAGCGTTCTCGGGGTGGCCGCCCGTGTCGTGCTCCAGCGACGAGGGGTGGTGAAGGAGGACCGGCGCGGGCATCGGAGTACGGTACCCCGCCTGTGGCCGACGATCCGGTGATCTGCAGCGACCTCGCGGTCGTCGGAGCCGGTGCGGCCGGGTTGTACGCGGCACTCTGCGCGGCCGCCGACGGCGGCTCCGTCACGCTCGTGTCGGCGACCCCGCTCGCCCAGACCGCGAGCTACTGGGCGCAGGGCGGGATCGCGGCCGCGCTCGCCGTCGAGGACTCCTTCGGGCGCCATCTCGCCGATACCGAGACCGCCGGGCGCAACCTCGTGCGCCGCTCGGCCGCCGAGGTGCTCGTCCGCGAGGCGCCCGAGCACGTGCGCGCGCTCGAGGCGATGGGCGTGCGCTTCGACGCCGACCGCCGCGGCGTGCTCGCGCTCGGCCTCGAGGGCGGCCACTCGGTGCGCCGCGTCGTGCACGCCGGCGGCAGCGCGACGGGCCGCCGCATCGTGCGCCAGCTGTCCGCGCTCGTCGTCGACGAGCCGAGCATCACCGTGCTGGAGGGGGCGCGCGCGACGGGCGCCTGGATCGAGGACGGCCGCTGCGCCGGCGTCACGCTCGAGGATGGCCGCGCCGTCAAGGCGCGGGCGACGATCCTGGCGACCGGCGGCGCCGCGGCGCTGTGGTCGCGCACGACGAACCCGCCCGGATCGCTGGGCATCGGCATGTCGATCGCCCACGGTGCCGGCGCCGACCTCGCCGACCTCGAGTTCCTCCAGTTCCACCCCACCGCCGTGATCGGCGTCCCGGGCCGGGAAGGCTTTCTCGTCACCGAGGCGATCCGCGGCGAGGGAGCCACGCTGCACGGTCCCGACGGCGAGCGCTTCGTCGCGGAGCTCGCCCCGCGCGACGAGGTCGCGCGCGCGATCGCCGCACTGCTGGAGCGTTCGGGCGCCCGCTCGGTCGGCCTCGACATGCGCCACGTCGATCCCGCGCTGTTTCCCAACGTCGTCTCGGCGCTGCAGGACGCGGGCCTGGACCCGACGAGCGAGCGGATCCCGGTCTCGCCCGCGGCGCACTACATGATGGGCGGGGTCGTCACCGACCTCGAGGGGCGCAGCACGGTGCCGGGCCTGTACGCCGTCGGCGAGACCGCCTGTACGGGGCTGCACGGCGCCAACCGGTTGGCCTCGAACTCGCTCAGCGAGTGCTTCGTGTACGGCGCCCGGGCGGCCCACGCCGGGCTCGACGAACCGGCCCGGTCCGGCGCGAACGCAGGCGCGCCGCCGTCGGCTGCCGCGCTCGTGCACCCCGCCCGCTCGACTAGGGAGGCGCTGTGGCGCGACGCCGGGACCGTGCGCACGCGCGCGGGCCTGCTGCGACTGGCGCAGGACCCGCACCCGCTTGCGAGACTGATCGCGGCCTGCGCGCTACGGCGCGAGGAGAGCCGCGGCGCCCACCAGCGCGCCGACTTCCCCGACGTCGATCCCGCCCTCGATCACCGCCACACCGAGATCGGAGACAACCACGAGCCGGAACCGGCGAGATGGGTTTGACACGTCGTCAAGCTTAATACGAACTCAACATTGGTTTCGTTCTTACCTTCATACGGGCAAGGGAGACTCCCGCCGCCTGGTCGTACCGAGGAAAGGACCTTCCGCCCCCATGTATCAGTTCAGCCGCGCGATCTACCGAGAGCTGTCGCCGTTCATCGACGGCTCCCACGACGCGCGCGACGGCCACGCCAGCGTGTTGCGCGCCTGCGAGTGCACGATCGAGCGTCTCGCCACGGATCGGCACTACTTCGCCAAGCCCGCACGGACGCTCTTCAACGACATCCGCACGAACTTTCCGATCGCCGCGCAGCCCCGCGTCTGGCAGGTCGTCGAGGCCTACATCGCCGCCGCCCAGGACTGGCTCGCCAAGCAGCCCCAGCACGGCTACGACGTCAACGGCAACCCGCTCGAGTGCCGCGCCACGACGCGCCGCGGGACCCCCTGCCAGCGCATGCCGCTCGCGCACAACGGCTACTGCCCGTCACATCAGCACCTCGCCGAGACCGACGAGATCATCGCCGCGATCGAGCAGCGGATCGCCGCCTAGGTCGGTCCGCCCGTCCGACGCGGCTCGTCGGCCGCTACGGGTTCAGGCCGACCCGCCGCTGCACGAGGCAGGCCAGCGAGCCGTCCTTCGCCGAGGCGGCGACGGCCTCGACGGTGCCCGTGCCGGCGCGCGTCACGCGATAGGCCACGCGCACGTCGAAGCGCCCGCGCGCCGTCATGACGCGCGCGTCGCGCACGCGCAGGACGAACGACCCTCGAAGAGGTCCTTCTCGACGCCGCGGACGCGGAAGCCGCGCCCGTCGGGCGCGATGCTCGTCAGGCGCAGGCAGCTCAGGCGGCCGCTGCCGATCTCGGCCGCCGCGCTCGGCGGCCTGGCGCTGTAGAGGTCGAGGACCAGCCGTTCGGGTCCGTGCAGCCCGGAGACGCGCAGGTACTTCAACGCCCGCACGGCGCTGGTCAGGCGGATGACGAGCTGGTTCGTGACGCGCGTGACGCGCACGCGCACGCCGGCGGCCGCCTTGTCGATCGCGATCGTGCCGATGGCGCTGCCGCGCACGACGAGCCGCGCGCTGCCCTCCGACGGCACCGGATCGGTCGCGTCGGCGTCGTTGACGTTGAACGTGCCGCCGGTGAAGTCGACGACGACGCGCACGAAACCCTGGTGCTGCGCGATGCGCGCGTCCGTCGCGGTGATCGCCGAGGCGGTCGCCGGCGCGGCGACGAGCAGGACGGCGGCGAGGGCGATGCCGCGGCCCAGCGAGAGCATCGTCGCCGCCATGACCCGAACGTCTCGTGGATCGGCCACATGGCGTCCAGCCGCTCGTCCGCTTAGATACGCCGATGCCCGACGTGTTCTTCGCTCGGCGCCGCGCCGAATAGATGCTGCTCGGCGTCGACGTCGGCGGGACGTTCACCGACGCGGTCCTCGCGACCGGCGGCCGGCTCGTGACGGCGAAGGCGCCGACGACGCCCGGCGACCAGTCCGAGGGCGTCATGGCGGCCGTGTCCGCAGCGCTGCAGCGCGCCGGCGCGCGGGCCGCCGACGTCGACGGCTTCGCCCACGGCATGACCGTCGCCACGAACGCGCTGCTCGAGGGGCGCGGGGCGCGCACGGTGCTCGTCGCGACGGACGGCTTCACGGACGTCGTCGAGCTCGGCCGCCAGGCGCGCGCGGACCTGTACCGACTGTGTGCCGCGCGCCCGGCGCCGCTCGTGCCGCCGAGGCGTCGCGTGGCCGCAACCGAGCGCTGCGGTCCCGAGGGCGTGTTGCGGGCGCTCGAGGACCCCGGTGCGCTGGCGGCGCGGGTCGCCGCGCTCGCGCCCGAGGCGGTCGCGGTCGTGCTCCTGCACGCCTACGCGCATCCCGCGCACGAGCGCGCGATCGGCGCGGCGCTGGCGACGGCGCTGCCCGACGTGCACGTCTCGCTCTCGCACGAGGTCGTCGGGACGTTCCGCGAGTACGAGCGCGCGGCCACGACGGAGGTCGACGCCGCGCTCTCGCCGCTGTTGCGCCGCTACCTGCGGAGGTTGCTGGCGCAGGCCGCGGACGCGGGCCTGCCCGAGCCCCGGATCATGCAGTCCAGCGGCGGCCTGGCAGCCGCCGAGCTCGCCGCCCGCCACGCCGCGTTCACCGTGCTGTCGGGACCGGCCGGCGGCGCGGCCGCCGCCGCGCTGGTCGCGCGCCGCAGCGGCCGCGAGGACCTCGTCTGCTTCGACATGGGCGGAACGTCGTGCGACGTCTGCGTCGTCGAGGGCGGCGCCGTGCGCGAGACCGCCGGCCGCGAGGTCGGCGGGCGGCCGCTCGCGCTGCCGATGGTCGACATCCACACCGTCGGTGCCGGCGGCGGCTCGGTCGCATGGCGCGATCCGGGCGGCGCGCTGCGCGTCGGCCCCCGCAGCGCCGGCGCGCAGCCCGGTCCCGCCTGTTACGGGCGCGGCGGCGAGGAGCCGACAGTCACCGACGCGAACGTCCTGCTCGGCCGGCTCGGCGCCGGCGCGCCGCTGGCCGGCGACGTCGTCCTCGACGGCGCGGCGGCGCGGCACGCGGTCGCGGCGCTGGCGCAGCAGCTCGGCCTCGACACGATCGCCTGTGCCGAGGGGATCGTGCGCGTCGCCAACGCCGAGATGGTGCGCGCGCTGCGCGTCATGACCGTCCAGCAGGGCATCGACCCGCGCCGCTTCGCGCTGCTCGCCTTCGGCGGCGCCGGCCCGCTGCACGCCGCCGCGATCGCCGACGAGCTCGGCATGACGACGATCCTCTGCCCGCGCGCGTCGGGCGTGCTGAGCGCGCTCGGGCTCGCCGCCGCCGACCGCCGCGCGACCGAGCAGCGCACCGTCCTGCTCGCCGCCGACCGGCTCACCGACGGCGCGCTCGCGCAGGCCGGCGACGAGCTGGCGGCGGCGGCGCGCGCGACGCTGGGTGAGGAGGACGGCACGCGGCTGGAGGTCGCCTACGAGGTGCGCTACCGCGGCCAGGCGCACGAGTTGACGGTGCGCGACCTGGAGCGCGCGAGCGTCGCCGGCGTGCGCGCGGCGTTCGAGGCGCTGCACGCGGAGCGCTACGGCCACCGCGACGCCGGCGCGCCGATCGAGGTCGTCACGATCCGCGCCACCGCGCGCCTGCCCGGCCCCGAGATCGACCTCGCCGCGGCGGCCCCGACGCAGACCGAGCGGTCGCGGCGCAGCGTGGTCTTCGCCGGGGAGGAGCACGACGCCGTCGTCCTGCGCGGCGAGCCCGCGCCGGGCGCGGAGATCGCGGGCCCGGCGATCTGCGAGCTGCCGCAGGCGACGCTCGCGATCGCGCCGGGTTGGCAGGGCACGGTCGACGAGGCCGGGACGATCGTGCTCGCGCGCGAGGGCGGGTCCGATGGCGCTTGACGCGATCGACCTGCAGGTCGTCACCGGCGCGCTGCGGGCGGCATGCGAGGAGATGGGCGCCGCGCTCGTGCGCAGCGCGCACTCGGCGAACATCAAGGAGCGCCGCGACTGCTCGAGCGGGCTGTTCGACGCCGCCGGCGAGATGGTCATGCAGGCCGAGCACATCCCCGTCCACCTCGGGGCGATGCCGGCCGCGATCGCGGCCGTGCTCGGCGAAAACCATTCCTCCGGCCGGCCGTGGATCCTCAACGACCCCTACCGCGGCGGCACCCACCTGCCCGACATCACCGTCGTGACGCCGGTGCTCGGCGGCGACGGCGAGCTGCTCGGCTTCGCCGCCAACCGCGCCCACCACGCCGACGTCGGCGGCCGCGTCCCCGGCTCGATGCCGGCCGACTCGACGACGCTCGACGAGGAGGGCGTCGTGATCGCTCCGCGGGTCCTCGACGAGGACGCGATCGACGAGCTCGTCGCGCAGATGCGCCAGCCGGCGCAGCGCCGCGCCGACCTGCGCGCCCAGCTGGCGGCCAACCGGATCGGCGCGATGCGGTTGATCGAGCTGGCCGGCCGGCTCGGCGCCGGGGCACTGCGCGAGGCGACCGCCGCCGTGCTCGACTACGCCGAGCGCCGCACGCGGGCCTGCATCGCGGCGCTGCCCGACGGCCCGCGCGAGGCGCGCGACGTGCTCGAGGGCATCGACGGCGACATCGAGCTGCGGCTCGTCGCGACGATCGACGGCGAGCGGCTGATCCTCGACTTCGCCGGCAGCGCGCCGCAGCACCGCGGCAACCTCAACTGCCCGCTCGCGGTGACCCGCTCGGCCGCGTACTTCGCCGTGCGCGTGCTGACCGACCCCGACGTGCCGCCCAACGCCGGCGCCTACCGCCCGATCGTGGTGAGCGCGCCGCAGGGCTCGCTGCTCAACGCCCATGCGCCCGACGACGGCGGCGCGGCCCCCGCGGTGGCGGGCGGCAACGTCGAGACCTCCAGCCGCGTCGCCGACCTCGTGCTCGCCGCGTTCGGCCGCGCGCTCGGCCAGGGGACGATGAACAACATCACGCTCGGCAGCGACGGCACGGCGGATCGCGCCTCCGCCGGCGCCGGCTTCACGTACTACGAGACGCTCGGCGGTGGCCAGGGCGCCTGTCCGGACGCCGACGGCCCGAGCGGCGTCCACGTCGCGATGTCGAACACGCTCAACACGCCCGTCGAGGCGCTCGAGCTCGAGTTCCCGTTGCGCGTCGTGCGCCACGCGATCCGGCGCGACTCCGGCGGCGCCGGGCGCCACCGCGGCGGCGACGGGATCGTGCGCGAGCTCGAAGCGCTGGCGCCGATGTCCTACGCGCTCATCACCGAGCGCCGCCGCCACGCCCCGCCCGGCGCCGACGGCGGCGAGCCCGGCGCCCGCGGGCGCAACCTGCTCAACGGCGAGGAGTTGCCGGCGAAGGCGACCGGCGAGCTCGAGCCGGGCGACCGGCTGGCGATCGAGACGCCCGGCGGCGGCGGCCACGGCGCGCCGGACAGCGGCGGTTGAGCGCGCGATCGGCGCCGGCGGCGTCACGACCGGTCGCCTGCGCGGCGAGCGCACGCAGGCCGGCCACGCGCCGCTGCACGAGCAGCGCCACGGAAGCGCGCGGCGTAGGACCGCAAGTCTCGGGTCCACGCGACATCTACGCGGCGTCTGCTCCGCAACAGCACCTCCGAGGAGCCCGCGGTGGACCGCTCTGCGCATCGGCGTCCCGACATTGTGGGGCTGCCGCGCGTGATCGTGTCGCATCAGGGGCCGCATGCACCCCCTCGTTCGACACGACCGCCGCCGGCCGCTCCCTTGTCGCGCGTTACGCGTGCGGTCGGGGCTGACGCGATCCGGCGCCAACCTGAGATGGCGGGATCCCGAGAGACGTTCCGCGCCGGGGATGTCTTGTACATCATCTACACCGTCCGGGACGACGTGCTCCTGGTGGTCGTCGTCACCGTTGGTCACCGTCGCGATGACTACGACCGCTGATCGTGGCTCGGCCGGGATCCGCAGCGAGCGCGCGACGGTGCCCGGCTGCACATGCATCCGCTCGGCCAGGCGCAGCGGCTTCTGCGCCTGCTCGTCCGCGAGCGTCACGTTGACCCGCTCCAGCGGCCACGTCCCCAGGCGCACCTCGTTGTGGCGGCGCTCTCCCCGCTAGCGCCTTGCCTTCGCCGTCACCTTGACCTTCTTGCAGCGCTTGACCTTGCGCGTCTTGCCCTTCACGCGCACGGTCTTCGTGACGCAGCGCTTGACAGTGCGCGGGCGCGGCTTGGAGGCCGGGCGCGGCGCGGACACCGGTCCAGCCGGCGGCGCTGGGGCCGGAGCGGGCGCCGGAGGAGGCGGCGTGGGAGCCGGCGGGGGCGGCGGGGCCGGAGCCGGCGGCGGAGCCGGAGCCGGAGCCGGCGCCGGGGGCGGAGCCGGAGCCGGCGGCGGGGGCGGCGGCGGGGGCGGCGGCGGGGGCGGCGGCGGGGCGGGGGCGAGCCGTCCGGCGCGACCGGCAAGCCATCGGCGCTGACCTCCGTACCACCGGCCGCATCCGTCGTCAGCCGCACGTCGCCGGCGACGTCGGTGTAGGTCTGCGTCGCGGCCGCCTCGCCGTCGACATAGCGCGTGATCTCGAATGAGACGTTGCGCCCGAGCGTCACGTCGACGGGACGATGGTCGTCCAGGACCGCGACCGGCGAGCCCGGAATCTCGACGAGCTGCAGCAGCCCGGCGTCGGATGCCGCGCGCAGCGTCATCGACCCGCCCACCGCGCGCAGTCCCGGCGTCAGGTCCTGCTTCGTGATCCGGATCGTGCGGCCGCTGGGCTTGCAGGCACCCTCGGTCCTGCGCGGCGTGCGTCCCTGCAGCAGGTACTCCGTGTAGGGCTCGGTCACGCGCGGGCTGCCGCCGAGTTCCATGTGCGAGATCCGGCACGTCGCCTGCACGTGGACCGGGTCGCCGAGCGGCGTGTGCGAGCCGAGCGGGCCCTGCGAGGCGCTCGTCGCCGGGACCGTGACGTCGCCGTCGACCATGCGGATGATCGCGCTGAGGTTGCCGTCGGCATCGGGTTGGTCGGCGACGTCGACGCCGCCGATCGTCAGCAGCCCGGTCGAGATGACGGCACGGGTCTCGACGAACCCGCGCTCGGTCGAGAAGCCGTCGAACTGCTGATGCCAGGTGCGCGCCTGATCGATCAGCGCGCCGTTGGCGCCGGCGACCGCGCTGAACCAGCGCCGCACGCCGGCCTGGTCCTGCTCGGCGGGGCCGACGCGCAGCCACGGCCCGAAGTTGTCAGACCCGATCAGGTGGTAGATCCCCGTCGCCGTGCCGGCCCAGGCCTTGGCCTCGGCGTTGGGCAGGAACGTGTCGAGGTCGGCGACGCCGCTGAGCGGGTTCTCGACGCCGAAGGCCAGGAAGAACAGCGGCTTGGCCGCGCCCCAGAACGGCGTCCCGGCGGTCAGCACGCGCTGGACCTTGTCGGGGTGCTCCTTCGTGTACTGGCGCATCAGCAGGCCGCCGTAGGAATGGCCGTACATGACGACCTTCTCGATGCCCTGGGCCCGGGCGAAGTCCGTGTCGAGCACGTGGGCGACGAACGAGTGCAGCCGCGCGAGCGACTCGCCCGGAGCCTTGCGCCAGTCCCACGAGAAGCGCCAGCCGCGCTCGCCGGGGGCGATCTGCTCGATGAAGTCGTCCTGCGCCTGGTAGATCGGCAGCCCGAGCGCGTCGTTGACGAACGCGTCGGGCGCGTTGGGGTCATCGGTCGGCCCCGCGCTCGCGCAGCCCGCGTTCGTGACGCCGTCGGGCGCCAGCTGCATCGCGTTCAGCCGCTCGCCGTTGCCGCTGAACCCGGGCGCCCACAGCCGGTCGTTACCGCACGTGATCGTCGAGCCGGCGAAGCCCGGGATGTTGATGATCGGCAGCCGCTGGGGCTGCACGTCCCACGTCGAGCGCCCCGGCGTGGCGCCGCCCGCGGGGCCGGTCAGCAGCGTCTTGCCGTTGATCCAGCGCGCCTTCGGGTCCTCGGGCCAGCGATCGGCGCTCGGGTCGGGCATGTGGCGTTCGACGATGCCGGCACGCTGGCCCTCCCCGGGCACGTCGGCCAGCCCGATGTGCAGGATGCCGTTGCCCGTCGGGCTGGCGCGCAGGTCGCCGGCCGTGAGGTCGGTGCCGAGGCTCTTGGAGCTGCCGTCGAAGCCGACGAGGTGCGCGCCGCTGAGCGAGCCGCGGTAGGCGACGGAGAGGCCGTCGGGCATGACGTCGAAGTCCGTCATCGCGGCCGCCTCGATGCCCGTCAGGATCGGCGTCGTCGCGCCCGACTGCGGATCGATCTCCAGCAACCTGATCGCGCCCCCGCCGGTGGTCGCGTGGCGGCCGACGAGGTGGGTCTCCCCGTCGGGGTCGCCGCCCCAGCTCAGCGCCATGAACAGTTGCTCCCCGTACATCGTCGTGACGAGGCGGCTGCCGGCGCCGGTCAGCGACACGATCCGCACGTTGCCGCCCAGCGTCGGGTACAGCGCGTCCTGCGTGCCGGCGCCGATCAGCCGCACGTAGGCGAGGCTCTTGCCGTCCGGCGACCAGGCCGGGGAGTAGTCGGTCAGCTCGTGCCCGAGCTCGGGGTGGTCGGGCACGACGAGGCCCGGCGGCGGCGTCGTCACCTGCGTCGTCGTGCGCGTCCTCCAGTCCCAGACGAAGATCGCCGTATGCGTCGCGCCCGGGATCCCGGGATCGTCGATCTTGGCGGCGAATGCCAGCCGCGTGCCGTCCGGTGACCACACCGGCGCCGACATGAAGCCGATCGTCGGGACCTTGTTCTCGCTGTTCGGCGGGATGAACGTGTCCTGGCGGACGGTCACGTGCGTGCCGCCGATGCCGTAGCCGTCGGGCGTGAAGACCTTCAGAGGGACGCCCGGGGCGCCGCGGTCCAGGAAGGCGATCTTGCCCGGCGTTCCGGGCCATGCGGCGTTGGACACAGCCGGCGCGCACAGCGACGCTGCAAGCGCGAGGGCCGGGATGAGGAGCTTGCGACGTGGGTGCATGCGGCGAGCTTCCCAGCGCCGCGCCGGCGCGAGGATGGGGTCCACCCCGTCTCCGATCGTGCGGCTGGCCGCACCCTCGCGGCGGCGTGACATGGCGATCTCCCGCCGCTCAGGCCGCCGCGGCGGCGGGCGCGCGCGGGTCGCCGGCGCGGGGCCTCGCGGCAGCGCGCGTGCGCGGCGCGCAGACCGCCCCGGCGCCGAGGTCCGAACGCCGCCGCGCCAGCACCCCGACAAACGGGGGGAAATCGCTGTTCAGCCGCCGCCGTCGCCGGGTACCGTGAGAAGCGCCATGACAGATCCTGTGTTCGGGCTGATCGCCGTCGCGCTGCTGTTGACCCTGCTCGTGGCGATGCTGATCCCCGCTCCCTCGCGGCCGGTCGAGGACGGCGCCGGGGTCGGACTGGGTCTGATCGTCGCAGGCTGCGTCGCCGCGCTCGTCATGGGCGTGCTCGCCCTGGCCGGCCTGACGATCGCGAGCGCCGTCCTGGGCGCGGTCGCCTGGCTGCTCGTCATGCCCTGCGTCTGGATGGCGCGCGCGCCGCAGGCGCCCGGCGGCTGGTACGAGGAGGAGGAGGACGACGACGGCGGCTCGCCGTCGCCGGACGCTCCCGCGGCCCCGCCGCTGCCGAGCGACGACCTGCCCGGCCGGCAGCCGACCGCCACCGGGCCCGCCGCCGTGACCTGGACGCCGGCGCCGCGGCCGGCGGTGACCGGCCTCGCCGCCCGCGTCCAGCAGATGCTCGCCGGTGCGGACGCCGAGCGCAGGCTCGCAGCGCAGGAGGTCGAGCGGATCCTCGCGTCGGCGCCGCCGGTGGCGCTGGCCGCGCCGCTCGCGGCGCCCGCCGCGGCAACCGTCGGCGAGCCCGTCCCGGCAGCCACGACGCTCCCTCCGCCCGCGCCCGGCGAGCCGCGCACCCGCCCCCCAGCACGCGTACGCGACGACACGCGCTCGGTCGGCCACGTGCTCGTTGCCGCCGCCCACGCCCGCACGCGCCGGCGCGCCGCCGCCCGCGACAGGCGCAGCGACGAGGCGCGCCGCGACTGACCTGCGCAGACGGTCGTCGGCCGGGCGCGGACGGCCGCCCTGCCCCGCCTAGGATCACGGGCCTATGGCACCGCAACCTGCTGCAACGCACGCACGCGTCGGCTTCGTCGGCCTCGGGATCATGGGCTCGCGGATGGCGGCGAACCTCGCCCGCGCCGGCTATCGCCTGACGGTCTTCAACCGCACCCGCGCGACCGCGGAGGCGTGGGTCGCCGAGCACGGCGGCGCCGTCGCCGCCAGCCCCGCCGAGGTCGGCGCCGCGAGCGACATCGTCATCACGATGGTCGTCGACGGCGAGCAGGTGCGCTCTGTCCTGCTCGACGGCGACGGCGTCGCCGCCGGCGCGGCGCCCGGCACCCTCTGCGTCGATATGTCGACGATCGCGCCGGCGCAGACGCGCGCGATCGGCGCCGAGCTGCGGCAACGCGGCCTGAAGCTGCTCGACGCGCCCGTCACGGGCTCCTCGCCGAAGGCGCAGGACGGCACGCTGACGATCATGGCCGGCGGCGGCGCCGAGGAGTTCGAACGCGCGCGGCCGCTGCTGGAGGTGATCGGCGCGCTCGTCGTCCACGTCGGCGCGCTCGGCCAGGGCGAGATGGTGAAGATCATCAACAACGCGGTCGCCGCCGCCAACGCGACGACGGTCGCGGAGGCGCTGATCGTCGGCCAGGCGACCGGCGTCGATCTCGACGCGCTCGTGCAGGTCATGGGCGCCGGGTCGGGCGGCTCGGCGATGCTCGAGCTGAAGTCCGCGCCGATGCGCGCGCACGACTACGCGACGCTGTTCAAGCTCGAGCACATGCTCAAGGACGTGCGTCTGTGCTTGCAGGCCGCCGAGCGCGCGAATGCACCGTTCGGCTCCGCCTCGCGGGCCCGCGACGTGCTGGTCGCGGCGATGGCGCGGGGACATGGCGACGACGACTTCGCCGCCCTCGTCGAGGTCCTCGAGGCCTTCGCAGGCGTCGCTCTCGACTGATGAACGTTACAAGCTCGCGCCGTATATCCCCGGAGTTTGCAGGGATGTTTTGTCATTTGGCGGGAACATGGCACAATCTCCGCCTCCCGTCGTTCGAATCATCGGCATGGTTCGGGACGACGGGTCGTTTCGTTCTGTGTCTGTCTTTGTCCCGTCGTCGTCTGGGTTTGATCTATGCCTATTGCGTTCAAGGAGTGGGCGGTTACCGTTCGTGCTCTTGCTGAGGGTGAGCAGCTCATCACCCTGCGAAAGGGCGGTATTCGCGAGTCGGACAAGCGATTTCGTGTCGAGCACGATCGCTTCTTCCTGTACCCCACGTTCGACCATCAGCGCGGCGACTGCGTGCGGGCATCGCACGTACCCGAGCTGGCTCGGGCGCTCGAGGAGGGGGTCTGGGCCGATGGCGAGCCGCCCCCCGGCGCGCTCGACGGCAGCGGCCTCAATCCGCTCCCGCAGCCCGACCGCGTCCGCATCCGCGCCTGGGCCGAGCTGGCCGACCACTTCACGATCACCGATCCTCGCTGCGTCGACGCGCTGTCGCCGTTCTACGTCTGGAGCACCGACTACGCCGAGAAGCGCCTGGAGTGGAAGCGGCGCCATCCGCTGCACGTCCTGCTGCTGCGCACGTACCGGATCCCGCGCCCGGTCACGGTGCGCGTGAAGGACGAGTACGGCGGCTGCCGGTCGTGGCTGGAGCTCCAGCGCGACCTGCCCTTCGAGGGCACGCCGGTCCTCTCCGACGACGAGTTCGAGCGCGCTGCCGAGGAGATCCGCATGATCGCGGACGGCGGCGTCCCCGCGCTCGTCTAGCGGCGCCGCACGCCGTGCTCGCCGCGATCGCCGCGGCCGAGCGCGTCCTCGCGGTCGGTATCGGCGGCGGCGGTGACGTCGTCGGCGCGCTGGCCGTTGCCGAGCTGGCGGGCCAGCTCGGCACCCCGGCGGTCGTCGGCGGGCTGAGCTGGGAGCGCCGCCCGATCGACCCGCTGGCGGGCCCGCGCCCGATCGACGAGATCGCCGGTGTCGAGCGGCTCAACGAGCATGCCGGGCTCGCGAGCCCGGCGACGACCGGCCCCGGCGGCTTTCACTTCGCCGAGTCGCACATGGCCCGCCACCTCGGCGCGCCGGTCCTGCTGCTCGACCCCGGCGGCGGCCCGGGCGCGATCGCCGACGCGCTCGAGGACGCCGCGCGCCGGCTGCGCTGCGATCTCGTCGTGCTGACCGACGTCGGCGGCGACGTCCTCGCCCACGGCGACGAGGCCGGCCTCGGCAGCCCGCTCGCGGACGCCGTCTGCCTCGCGGCAGCGCCGCTGCTGGCCGAGCGCGGGGTCGCGCTGCTCGGCGCGCTGTTCGGCGCCGGCTGCGACGGCGAGCTGACGCCCGACGAGGTGCTGGCACGGATCGCCGAGGTCGCGCAGGCCGGCGGCTACCTCGGCGCCTGGGGCCCCGGCGGCGCGCAGCTGGCACGGCTCGACGCGGCCGTCGCACAGATCCCGACGGAGGCGAGCGCGATGGCGCTGCGCTGCGCGCGCGGCGTGCTCGGCGCGACGCCGATCCGCGACGGGCGGCGCACCGTCCAGCTCACGACCGCCGGCGGGCTGATCTTCTTCTTCGACCCGCTCGTCGCGCTGCAGACGGCGGCGCGCTGCGCGCGGCTCGTCGCGCGGGCGCGCTCGCTGGAGGAGGCCAACGCGATCCTGCGCGGCCGCGGCATCCCGACCGAGCTCGACTCAGAACGCGGCTAGCCGACGCGGCCGGAGGCTCCGCGAGCTGTCGCGGATGGATCTCCAGTGCTAGGACGGCCGCTCGGCGAGCGACCGCGCCGCCACCAGCGGGTCGTCGCCGGCGTAGGCGACGCCGAGCTCCCGCGCCAGCTCAGGGCTCGCTCCCGCGCCGGCCAGCAGCGTGTGGCGCGCGCGGCCGAGCGCCCCGATCGCCTCCGCGTTGTCGCGGAAGACGTCCGTTCGAAGGCCGCACAGAACGACGCTGTCGGGCTTCACCGACGCGCTCGCCGCGGCGATCTGATCGACCGGGATGTCGGCCCCGAGGTAGGCGATCCGCCAGCCCCGATCGGCAAGCAGCACGCCGAAGCACAGCAGCCCGAGCGTGTGACGCTCACCGGACGGACACGCCAGCAGCGCGAGCGGGCCGCCACCGCGCTCCGAGCCCGTCGCGAGCGCCAGCAGGCGGCGCTCGACGAGGTGGCTGGCGAAATGCTCATGGGCGATCGTGAGCTCGGAGCGCTCCCAGCGCAGACCGATCTCGACGAGCATCGGGATCACGACGGCGCCGATTCCCGCCGCGCGGCCGCGCGTGAACGCGGCGTCGAGCAGCAGCTCGATGCGCGTCGCGTCGTAGGCCTCGGTCGCGGCCACGAGCTCTGCGACGAGCTCGGCGGGCTCGTCCGGGGCCGCGATCTCGAGCGCCGACTCCGCGACGGCGAGCGCCGCCGCCTGCGCCGCCGCGATGCCGCGCGCCATGTGCGCCTGCATCGAACGGATGCGGCGCTCGTCGGCGCGCGAGTACAGCCGAAACCCGCCCGAGCTGCGCTGCGGCGCGAGGAGCCCGTAGCGGCGCTCCCAGGCGCGCAGGGTGACCTCCTGCACGCCGACCATGACGGCGAACTCCTTGATCCGCCAGCGATCCCCGTCGTCGTCCACGGGCGGCAGTATCGCAGGTTGCACGAACCTTTGACAAACCTTGTACAAACTCGGTACAGTGTCCGCATGACACCCGCTCTGCTCTCTCCCCCCGCCGCTCGCGACTGCGCCGCGTCCATCGCCAGCGATCGCACGCTCATGCGGGATCTTGCCGCCGGCGACACCGGCGCGTTCGAAGAGCTCTACCGCCGCCATCACGGTCGCGTCCTCATGCAGGCGCGCAAGGTCTGCGCGAGCCCCGAGCTCGCCGAGGAGGTCGCCAGCGACGCGTTCCTCGCCCTCTGGCGCGGCGCGCACCTGTACCGGCCCGAGCGCGGGAACGTCAGCTCGTGGCTGTCGGGGATGGTGCGAAACCGCGCGGTCGATGCCTGGCGCCGCACGACGAGCCGGCCGACGGAGGTCGCCGTGTCAGAGCACGGGGCGCGCCAGCTGGAAAGCACGGCGGCGCCGGCCGAGAAGGTCGAGCGCGCCGCCCTGCTGGGGCTGATCGCCGACCTCCCGTCCGACCAGCGGGAAGCCGTCTTCCTGGCGTACTTCGGGGAGCTGACGCACGTCGAGATCGCGACGCGGACCGATCAGCCGTTGGGGACGGTCAAGAGCCGTATCCGGTTGGGCATCGAGAAGCTGCGCTGCGGCGCGACCGCGGCCGCGATCGGATACGAGCGCGCCCTCCCGGCCTAGACGGTTGGATCTGCGGCGCATCCACCCGCAGATGAACGGTAGGGTTCGACGGGCGACACGATGCCCGCGCGCACCCTCATCGCTTGCCTCGCCGCCGCGGCGCTGATCGTCGGCGCGGCGCCGGCCGCGGCGCAGGTCCAGCCCTATCGCGCGAACGACTTCGGCGGCTTTTACGACGTCCTGCCGCCCGGCGCCAACGGGCACTCCAACCTCGTCGAGCTCGCCGCCTTTCTCGCTACCGGCGCCCGTCCCAGGCACAACGACGACCAGCGCGACATGTACGCGCGCCTGCTCTCGACGACGCCGGGCGTCAGCGCGGCGAATTTCGGGACGCTCTTCAAGGACGCGAGCTTCGGCAGCCCGCCCGGCGGCCAGGCGCGCGCCTACTCGCCGGCGCCGGGGCTGACGATCACGCGCGACAGCGCATACGGCGTGCCGCATGTCTACGGCACGACGCGCCAGGCCGCGATCTTCGGCCTCGGCTACGTCGCGGCCGAGGATCGCCTGTTCCTCATCGACGCGCTGCGCCACGTCGGGCGCGGTCAGCTCAGCTCCTTCGCGGGCGGTGCCGCGGGCAACCGCGCGCAGGACGCCGAGCAGTGGGCCACCGCCCCGTACACGGAAGCCGATCTCGAGCGCCAGGCCGACCAGCTCGACGACCTCTACGGCGCCGACGGCGCGCTGCTACAGCAGGACGCCGCCAGCTACGTCGCCGGCGTCAACAGGTACATCGGCGAGGCCCGGCTCGACATCACGAAGATGCCCGGCGAGTACGCGGCGATCGGCCGTCCCCTGGGTCCCGACCCGTGGAAGGTCAGCGACATCATCGCGACGGCGGCGCTCGTCGGCGGGATCTTCGGCAAGGGCGGCGGTGACGAGCTGACGCAGATGCAGCTGCGGCGCTCGTTCCGTGCGCGCTACGGCGGTCGCCGCGGCGAGCGCCTGTGGCGCGAGTGGGCCGGCTACGAGGACGCCGACGCGCCGACGACCGTCAAGACGTCCAAGGCCTTCCCCTATCAGACGCCACCGAAGACGCCGGCGCGCAATGGCCTGGCGATCGCAGACGCGGGATCGCTGCAGCGCACCGCGGTCGCGTCCGAGAGCGCGGCCGCGCCGTCGCTCGGCGGGCTGCTGCCGGGCGGGTTGCTGCCGGGCGGGCTGCGCCGGATGGGCACCTCCAATGCGCTCGTCGTCGCGGCCTCGGAGTCGGCCAGCGGCCGCCCGCTGGCGGTCTTCGGCCCGCAGGTCGCGTACTTCTCACCGCAGATCCTCATGGAGGTCGACGTCCACGCGCCGACGATCGACGCGCGCGGGGCGGCCTTCGCGGGCGTGAACCTCTACGTGCAGCTCGGCCGCGGCCAGGACTACGCCTGGAGCGCGACCTCCGCCGGCCAGGACATCATCGACACGTTCGCCGTCGACCTCTGCGAGCCGGGCGGCGCGAAGCCGCCGACGACGGCCTCCATGCACTACGTGTTCCGCGGCCGCTGCATCCCGATCGAGGTGCTCGAGCGCACGAACCGCTGGGCGCCGACGCTGGCGGACTCCACGCCCGCCGGGTCGCAACGCCTGCGCGCCGAGCGCACGAAGCTCGGCCTCGTGACCGCCCGCGCGACGATCAGGGGCGCGCCCGTCGCCTACACCCGGCTGCGCTCGACGTACATGCACGAGGTCGACTCGGCGCTCGGGTTCTCGGACTTCAACAACCCCGACAAGATCCGCAACGCGCAGGACTTCCAGCGCGCGGCGCACAAGATCGGCTACACGTTCAACTGGCTCTACGCGGACGACCGCGACATCGCGTACTTCAACTCCGGCAACAACCCGCAGCGCGCCAAGGGCGTCACCGGCCAGCTGCCGACGCCCGCCCGCCTGGAGTGGCGTGGCCTGGACCCCGAGCGCAACACCGCCGCCTACACGTCGTTCGCCAAGCACCCGCAGGCCGTCAACGGCCAGCCGTACATCACGTCGTGGAACAACAAGCAGGCGCGCGGCTACGCGGGCGCCGACACGAACCTCTTCTCGTCGGTCTTTCGCTCCCAGATGCTCGACGAGGAGATCGAGCAGCGGATCGCCGGGCGCAAGAAGATCGACCTGCCGGGCCTCGTCGAGGCGATGGGCGAGGCCGCGACGACCGATCTGCGCGCCGAGAAGGTGCTGCCGCTGGCGCTGCGCGTCATCGGCACGCCGCGCGACCCGAAGCTCGCCGACGCGGTCTCCAAGCTGCGCGCGTGGGTCGCCGACGGGTCGCACCGTCGCGACCGCGACGGCGACGGCGTCTACGAGCACGCCGCGGCGATCCGCATCCTCGACGCGTTCTGGCCGCGCTGGCTGCGCGCCCAGTTCGAGCCGTCGCTCGGCGCGCCGCTCTACGCGCAGCTGACCGGCGCGCACGACATCGACAACACCCCCAACGGCCACGGCGACCACCTCGGGTCCGCCTACCAGACCGGCTGGTACGGCTACGCCTACAAGGACCTGCGTCGCGTCCTCGGGCTCAAGGTCCGCGCGCCGTACGGCAAGCGCTACTGCGGTGGCGCCCAGCGCACGCGCTGCGCACGCGCCCTGCGCGGCGCCCTCGCCGCGGCGCTGAAGGTCGATCCCGCGACGCTGTACCGCGACGCCAGCTGCGCCGCGGCCGGCAAGGCCGGCGACCAGGTCTGCTACGACCGGATCGAGTTCCGCGCGACGGGCGGCCTCACGCAGCCGGCGATCGGCTGGCAGAACCGGCCGACCTACCAGCTGGCGGTGCAGGTGCAGGGCCACCGCCCGCGGTAGCGAAGCCCGGCAGGACGGATATGTCCGCTTGGGTCGAGACCGCGTCGCGCAACTTCACCGCCCGCCACGAGGAGCGCGACGACGGTGATGTCGGGGCGGTGCTGGACCTGCTGGAGGACACGCGCGAGCGGATCGGACCGCTGTTCGGAGCGCTGCCCGAGGAGGTCACGGTCGTCCTGCATCCGAGCGCCATCGAGCTCGACCTCGCGCAGCCGTTCCTGCCGGTCGTGCGGCGGCTGACGGATCCTTTGGCGCGCCGCTACCTCGCCGGCTGGGTGGGCCGCGGCGCGCTGCATGTTCTGACCCCGCGGCTGCTCGCCGAGCGGGCGGCGAGCGTCGAGGGTTCGCGCGAGGTGCTCGCGCTCACGCCCGCCTCGCTGTACGTGCAGCTTGCGCTCGCGGCCTGCAACCCCGCCCTGCCGCCGCCCTGGGGACCGCGCTCGACCGCCCGCGCCGCGCGCTGGGCGTGGCTCATCGCCGGGACGGCGCAGTGGTTCTCCGGGCAGACGGCGCACGCGCGCCCGCTGATCGCCCGCCGACTGCGCGACGGCAAGCGCCCCGACTTCCCGCCGTCGCTGCGCGATGCCGTCCTGCTCGGTGGCAGCGTCATCGACCTCGTCGCGCGCGAGGAGGGCGCCGAAACCGCCGTCCGGCTGGCCGGCGCGCTGCCGCGCGGGGGGCCGCGCGAGGCGCTGATCTCGGTCTTCCACGGGCGTGCGATGGTCCATACCGAGGGCACATGGCGCGCCCATCTGGCGCGGATGGCAGACCGCTGACGACACTCGTCCAGGCACCGGACGTGTTCCCGGGACAGACGTCTAGAGTGTTCCGGGCATGAGCGTCACGATCGAAGGCCGCGCACCGAAGGCCCGCCTGGCCATCAGCTGCACGCTGCGGCGCTCCGTCGGCTCGCCGATCGGCGGCGAGACGCTCGAGATCGGCCCGCGCGGGATGCTCGTCCGCAGCCAGCGGCCGATGACGCTCGACGAGACCGTCGCCTTCGACCTGCCCGATCTCGGGATCCGCGTCGGCGGCCGCGCGCGGGTGCTGCGGATCGAGCGCGCGAACGTCTACGCGCTGCGTTTCGAGAGCCTGCCGGAGCCGATGGTCCGGCGCCTGCACGTGCTCGCTGTCACGCGCCGCTGAGCGGCTCCCCGCGCGACCTCCCGCGTGGTCGACCCACTAGCGAAGCTGGGTCCCGAGCCAGATGATCAGCGCGGCGAGCGCGCAACCGGCGACGAGGAAGGCGAGCACGCGCGACGGCGCCGTCGGTGGCGGCGCCGGATCGTCGTTGACGATCTCGGCCTCGAGCAGGACGTCGCGCGCCGCGCGGTGGCCGGAAGCGGGGACCATGACGTCGCGCGGCCCGGCCGCGAGCATGTCGGGGACGTCGAAGCCGCGCGTGCGGCGCAGCGTCGACGGGATCCCCTCCTCGAGCAGCATCCCCTGGACGAACTCGGCCTCGGCCTGGTTCATCGCCCCGGCGACGTGGACGAGGTCGCCCTCGATGTAGCGGGGGTCGATCTTGCGCGCGCGCTCGTGGCGGGCGGAGACGGGCTCGTCGACGGTCATCGCACCGCTGTAGACGAGCGGCATGTTGCACGAGCGGCAGAAGCGTTCGTCGAGCGGATGCGGCTCGGCGCAGCTCGGGCAGATGAGCGGCTCGGACGCGGCCACCGTACTAGAAAAGGGTGGATGTCATCTAGGAGGTCACCTCGATCTCGACGTCCCGGATCGCGCCGTCGTCGATGAGGTAGGACTTGACCGCCGGCGCCGCGTCGCCGGCCTTCGGGACGCCGACGATCAGCCACTCGACTCCCGGCCAGCCGGCGGCGAAGTTCACGTCGGTCTGCGAGGGGTAGGGCGCCGAGCGCGTGTGCGAGTGGTAGATCGCGACGAGCTGCTCGTCGTCCTCGTCGGCGAACGCGAACGAGATCAGCTCGCGGCCGTCGATGTCGAAGCGAAACGGGCTCGCCGCAAGGTTCTCCAGGGCACGGGCGGAGGTCGCCGTCCCGTCGCGGCCCAGGACGAGGCCGCAGCACTCGTTCGGCGCGTCGCGCACGGCGTGCGCGACGATCTCGTCCAGCATGGCGCGGTCGATCTTCACGGCCCGGACGCGCCCGCAGGTCGGGGCTCCGGCCGAGGGCGGCCTGCCGGGCGCACTACGCGCTCTTCAGGCGCTTGCTGTCGTCGTCGTCGTCGTCCATGCCGCCGGTCATGTTCGACAGCGAGTCCTTGAACTCGCGCATGCCCTTGCCGAGCGACCTGCCGACCTCGGGAAGCTTCTTCGGTCCGAGCACGACGAGTGCGATCGCCAGGATCAGCAGCAGCTCTCCGGGCCCGAGGTTGAATGGCATCGGTGTCCTGCCCTCCTTGGATCAGTCGCCTGCGGCGATCGCGTGCACGCTTCGATGGTAGTTGCCGACGCCGCGCCGGAGGTCGGCTGTCGTACAGCGCGTCATGCGGCGCCGGTCTCGAACGCGTTCGGCACGGGCTCGGTGCCGACGATCGTGCGCAGGACGACGAGGTGCTGACCCTCGTTGGCCATGATCGTCGCGAAGGTCTGCAGCAACCGCGCCTCGATGAGGTCGGCGTGCGCCTCGTGGTAGGCGGCGACGGTGGCGAGCTCGAGCTCGATCATGACGTTCACGACATCGGCCTGCGTCTTGACGTCCGCCATCCCCTTGACGACCTCCTCGACGTCGGCGATCCCCTTCGGCGGCGCGGCCGGCGCACCGCCGAGGTCGGTCAGCGCCGTCGTCAGCGCGTCCGCGTGCTGCTGCTCGTGAGCGCGGAAGCGGCGCGCCGCGCGCAGCGCTCCCGCCGACAGCAGCCCGCCGCCGATCGCCGCGTCGTAGGCGATCACCGCGACCTGCTCGAGGTTGATCGCGCGCTGCAGGATCCCGGCGTCGCCGGTGTCCTGCGCGAACGCGTCGCGGGCCGACAGCAGCAGCGGGATCGAGGACGCCGCGATCGCGGCGCCGCCGAGCGCGAAGCCGCGCCGCAGCAGCTCGCGGCGGTCGCGCTCGAAGGCCGCCACGGCGGCGGTGTCGGCGGCGCCGTCGGTGATCGGGATGCGAGCCGTCATGTCGCCTTTCCGGTCACGAACGCCGACGGCACCGGCTCCGAGCCGAGCGCGTCGAGCAGCACCGCGAGGTGCTCGGCCTCGTTCGTGACGATGCCCGCGACCGTCGCGCGCAGATCGCCCTGCGAGAACTTCGGCAGCGCGTCGATGTAGGCGGCGATCGACGTGTTCTCGAGCTCGACGGCGAAGCGCAGGACGTCGGTCTGCGTGCGCAGCACGGGGAAGTCGGTGTAGGAGGACTTCGCGCGGTTGGGCGTGCCGCCGGCGTCCTTGATCGCGGCCGCGAGGCCGTCGGCGTGCTCCTGCTCCTGCTCGAGGAACCGCTTGCCGATGTCGAGCACGCTGCCGCGCAGCCGCCCGGCGCCGAGCTTGTAGGCGGCGACCGCCAGCAGCTCGAGGTCGAGCGCGCCGTTGAGGATCTCGACGTCGGCCTGGTCGGACTCGTCGGGGCCGGTCACGACGTTGGGCGTGGTCGTGCCCTCGTTCCCGCAGGCGCCCAGGAACATCGCCGCGCCGCCGGCGCCGACGATCACACCCGACCTCTGGAAGAAGCGCCTACGCGACTGCGGGTCGCGCAGGAAGCCGTCGATGTCCATGCCAGTCTCCGTGTAGGGAATCCATCACGCTACCTGCCGGGACTGGTGCGGACGCGCAGGCCCGCCGGATCACCACCAGACGGTGGATTCCAGGTTCTCGATCTCCGCCAGCGGCTTCGTGTAGATGCCGGAGGAGAGGTACTTCCAGCCGTCGTCGCACACGATGAAGACGATGTTGCCCTCGTCGAGCTCGTTGGCGATCCGCACGGCGACGCGGGCGATCGCGCCCGACGAGACACCGGCGAAGATGCCCTCCTCGTCGAGCAGCTTGCGCGTCCACACGATCGCGTCGGAGTTCGTGACGAAGATCTTGCGGTCCAGCACGCTGAGGTCGATGATCGGCGGGATGAAGCCGTCGTCGAGCGAGCGCAGGCCCTGCACGGGCTCGCCCTGCATCGGCTCGGCGGCGACGATCTTGCAGGCGTCGCCGAACTCCTCCTTGAAGCGCCGTCCGTTGCCCATCAGCGTGCCACCGGTGCCGAGGCCGGCGACGAAGGCGCTGATCTCGTCGAGCTCCTCGAGGATCTCCAGCGCCGTGCCGTTGTAGTGCGCGAGCGGGTTGGCCTCGTTGCCGTACTGGTAGGGCATGTAGTACCTGTCGGTGTCCAGCGCGAGCTCGCTGGCCATCGCGACGGCGCCGTTGGAGCCCTGGTTGCCGGGGCTGTAGACGATCTCAGCGCCGTACATCTCCAGCAGCTGGGTGCGTTCGGGCGTGACGTTGTCGGGCATGACGACCTTCAGCGGATAGCCCTTGCGGCGGCAGATCATCGCCAGGCTGATGCCGGTGTTGCCCGACGTCGGCTCGAGGATCGTGTGGCCCGGATGGATCAGACCGTTCTCCTCGGCGTGCTCGATCAGCGACCGCGCGACGCGGTCCTTGACCGAGCCCGTCGGGTTCATCGACTCCATCTTCGCCCAGATGCGCACGCCCGGTTTCGGGCTCAGGCGCTTGAGCTCGACGAGCGGCGTGTTGCCGATCGCCTGCACGATGTCCCCGTAGCGACCGCCGCAGGGGCGGTTCTGGAGCGGCGGGAGGCCCATGTGTCCATCCAGTGTAGACAGATGGGCCTACCGCCATGAAGCCCTGCACCGCGCCATCTTCACCGGCGGGCCGGCGCCGCTCGCTTCGCTAGCCTCGGGCCGCTGCCGTCCCCTTCCCGAGGCGCGTTTCCCCGATGGTCTTCCCGACGGTCCAGTTCGCAGTCTTCTTCCCGATCGTGCTCGCGCTCTCGTGGGCGCTCATGCGACGCCAGGGCGTGTGGAAGCCGGCCATGCTCAGCGCGAGCTACGTCTTCTACGCGGCCGCGAACCCGCTCTTCTGCGTGATGCTCGCCGGCGTCACGCTCGGCAACCAGGCGTGCGCGAAGATCATCCACGGCAGCGACAGCGCGCGCCTGCGCAAGCGGATCGTCGTCCTCGCCGTGGCGCTGAACCTCGCGACGCTCGGCGTCTTCAAGTACTACGGCTTCTTCGCGACCGAGATCAACGGGCTGCTCGACAGCGCCGGCCTCGGGCTGCCGATCCCGCTCGCGGCGATCGCGCTGCCGGTCGGGATCAGCTTCATCATCTTCCAGGCGATCTCCTACTCGGTCGACGTGTACCGCCGGCTGATCGAGCCGGCGACGACGATCGACGTCGCGCTGTACCTGAGCTTCTTCCCCCACCTCGTCGCCGGCCCGATCGTGCGCGCGCGCGAGTTCATCCCGCAGCTGGAGAAGCCGCGCGATCCGCGCAAGGTCGCGGTCGGCGCCGGCATCGCGCTGATCGTCATCGGCCTCGTCAAGAAGGTCGCGATCGCCGACTTCCTCGCGCGCGAGATCGTCGATCCCGTCTTCGGCGTGCCGCAGGCCTACTCGGCACCCGACGCGATCCTCGCCTCCTACGCCTATGCGGTGCAGATCTTCTGCGACTTCTCGGGCTATACGGACATCGCGATCGGCTTGGCGCTGCTGATGGGCTTCGTCTTCCCGCAGAACTTCGATCGCCCGTACCGCGCCGCCAGCTTCGGCGAGTTCTGGCGCCGCTGGCACATGACGCTGTCGCGCTTCCTGCGCGACTTCCTCTACATCCCGCTGGGCGGAAACCGCGGCGGCAAGCTCAAGACGATCCGCAACCTCATGATCACGATGATGCTCGGCGGCCTCTGGCACGGGGCCGCCTGGGGCTTCGTGCTGTGGGGGACGATCCACGGCGCCGCGCTCGTCGTGGAGCACCAATTCCGCGGCCGGGTCCGGCTTCCGCGCTGGCTGGCGTGGGCGATCGTGTTTCACCTCGTGGTACTCGCCTGGATCCCGTTCCGCGCGCCCGATCTCGGCCTTGCGGGCGACTTCGTCGGGCGCTTCGCCGACTGGGGCCCGGCGACGCTGTGGAGCCCGGCGGTCGTGATCGTGACGTTCCTCGTCATCGCCCTGCAGCTCGCCCCGGCGAAACCGATGGACGCCCTGCGCGTGCGCTTCGAGCGGCTGCACCCGGTCGCGCTGGGGGCGAGCATGGCGACCGTGATCCTGCTCGTCGCGGCTACCGTGTCGAGCCAGGGCGTCCCTCCGTTCATCTACTTTTCCTTCTGAGCATGTCCGCCGTCGAACGCGATCCCTTCATCCTCGACCGCCCCACCGGGCGGCGCCTGAGCGCGCGCGACTGCATCGTCTGCGTGTTCGTCGCGGCGCTGCTGCTGCTGCTGACACAGGGCGAGTCGCTGCGCAGCAGCGGCGAGAAGCTGGACCCGGGCTGGCAGCGCACGCTCGTGCTCGCCGTCGGCGAGCCCGCCGGGTGGCTCGCCGATCGCCTGCCGCTGGCAGATGCCGCCGACGAGGTGACCGCCTTCCTGTCGCCCGACGACGAGCTCTCGGGCGAGGGCGGCTTCAACGCCGCCCCGGTCGCCGGACCGGCCGCGGCCGCGAGCGGCGGCACGGGCGGCGGCGCCAGCGTGCCGATCACGACGGACTCCTTCGATCCGACCGAGCTCGGCACCAGGTCCAAGCAGCTGCCGCGGCTCAAGACGCTGCTCGTGACCGGCGACTCGCTGGCCCAGCCGCTGGACGTACAGCTCGCGCGGCGCCTCGCCGACGACGGCGTGCAGACGGTGCGCGACGTCCGCCTCGGCACCGGCATCTCGAAGACCGACATCATCGACTGGGGCGTGCTGTCGACGCAGCAGGCCAAGGACCGCAAGCCCGATGCGGTCGTGATGTTCATGGGCGCCAACGAGGGCTTTCCGTTCCCGGGCGCCGGCGGCGCGAGCATCCAGTGCTGCGGCCCCGACTGGGCCGTCGTCTACGCCACGCGCGCGCGGCGGATGATGGACAGCTACCGCCGCGCGGGCGCGGCGCGGGTGTACTGGCTGACGCTGCCGTTCCCGCGCGACAAGCAGGCGCAGGCGATCGCGCGCACGGTCAACGCCGCGATCGAGGTCGCGGCGCAGCCGCTTCGCTCGCAGGTCCGCGTGCTCGACATGGCGACGGTGTTCACACCCGACGGGCGCTACCGCGCCGCGCAGGACGTCGGCGGGCGCCAGACGATCGTGCGGCGGCCCGACGGCGTGCATCTCAACGAGGCCGGCTCGAAGATCGCGATGGAGATCGTGCTCGCGCGCCTGCGCGCCGACTTCACCAGGCTCGGCGACTGACGAGGCGCGGACGCGCACCCGACCGGTCGGCCCGCGCGTTCAGGTAGGCTTGCTGTCTCGTGCCGATACGGTCCGCGAGGCGCATCGCCTCGCGTCTGTCGTGCGTCGGAGCTGTCCTGCTGATGCGCCGCCCTGTGCGCGCCGCGGCCTGAGAAGCACCTGATCTCGGCCCGGCAGCAACCGCGCGACTCAGCGCGCGCTCCACAGCATCCACACCTTCACGACCGTCGCCCGCGGCGGTCAGCCCGCGCTCGCGCCTGGCGAGCATCCCGCCGACTCAAGGACATCCAAACGCTTTGCCCCTCTCCGTTCCCGACGTTCGCCTGCCCGGCGCCGCGACGCTGCGCGTCGAGCTGCTGGCCGGCCTCGTGGTCGCCCTCGCGCTGATCCCCGAGGCGATCTCCTTCTCGATCATCGCCGGCGTCGACCCCCGCGTCGGCCTCTACGCCTCGTTCACGATGGCCGTCACGATCGCCATCGTCGGCGGCCGCCCGGCGATGATCTCGGCCGCCACCGGCGCGATGGCGCTGGTCGTCGTCAGCCTCGTCGACGAGCACGGCGTGCAGTACCTGCTGGCGGCGACGATCCTCGCCGGTGCGATCCAGATCGCGCTGGGCCTGCTCGGCGTCTCGAAGCTCATGCGCTTCGTCCCGCGGTCGGTCATGACGGGCTTCGTCAACGCGCTGGCGATCCTCATCCTGCTCGCCCAGATCCCGCACCTCACCGATGGCGGCGCGACCGTCTACCTGCTCGTCGCCGCCGGCCTCGCGCTCATCTACCTCATTCCCCGCCTGACGTCCGCGATCCCGGCACCGCTGATCGCGATCACGGTCCTGACCGTCGTCGTCGTGCTCGGCGGCGTCGACGTGCCCACGGTCGGCGACGAGGGCGAGCTGCCGAGCGCGCTGCCGTTCCTCGGCATCCCCGCGGTCCCGATCTCGCTGCAGACGCTCGCGATCATCGCGCCCTACTCCGTCACGCTGGCGGCGGTCGGCCTGCTGGAGTCGCTGATGACCGCCAAGCTCGTCGACGACATCACCGAGACGCCGTCGGACAAGGAGCGCGAGTCGCGCGGCCAGGGCATCGCCAACGTCGTCACCGGCCTGTTCGGCGGCATGGCGGGCTGCGCGATGATCGGCCAGACGATGATCAACGTCAAGGCCTCCGCGGCCCGCACCCGGATCTCGACGTTCTCGGCCGGCGCCTTCCTGCTGGCGCTCGTCGTCGGCCTGGGCGGCGTCGTCGCGATCATCCCGATGGCCGCGCTGGTCGCCGTCATGATCCTCGTCGCGGTCTCCACGTTTGACTGGCACAGCGTCGCTCCCGCCACCCTGCGGCGGATGCCCGCGGGCGAGACGCTGATCATGGCCGTCACCGTCGCCGCGACCGTCGCCACCCACAACCTCGCGATCGGCGTCGGCCTCGGCGTCCTGACCGCGATGGTCGTCTTCGCGCGCCGCGTCGCGCACCTCGTCGACGTCCAGCGCGTCGTCGACCCCGACGGCACGACCTGCATCTACTCCGTCACGGGCGAGCTGTTCTTCGCCTCCGACCAGGAGTTCATCGACGCCTTCGACTACGCCGCCGACCCGCCCGACGTCATCATCGACATGTCCCGCGCCCATATCTGGGACGCCTCGGCGGTGGCTGCCCTGGACGCGATCGGGACCCACTACGCCCGCCACGGCGTCACGGTCGAGATCACCGGGCTGAACCGGCGCAGCGAGGATCTGCACAGCACGCTCTCCGGACAACTCGCGGCCACGCACTGAGCGTCAGTGGGTCGCCCGGGAACGTGCAGCCACGCTGCTTGTGCGGTGCGGTCACCGTGGCGCGGATCGGCGCGCGGCCACGGCCACCGGCGGAGCGAGCGGCCTCACCTTTGAACGGGTCAGGAGCCGGCGCAGGCCGCGATCGCCTGGGCGTAGAGCCGGCCCAGCACGCGGTAGCCGGCGGGCGTGGCGTGGACGCCGTCGCCCGCCAGCAGCGACGGCGACCGCCCGACCTCGGCGGCCCAGTCGACGAGCTGCAGGCCGAGCGCGAGCTCGGTATCGCCGGCCAGCCCGCGCAGCAGCGCATTCGCGGCGTCGTAGCTGACGCCCTCCAGCGGCGGCCGCACGACCGTCGCCCAGACCGCGCAGCTGCCGGGCCGCGTCGCGGTCGCGCGCACGGCGGCCTCGAGCGCGGCCGTGTTGCGCGGGCCGTCGTTCGTGAACAGGCTGAGGGCGAGGATCGCCGGCGGCGAGGACTCGCGCGCGAGGATGCCCATGCCCTCCGCGAGCGGGCGTCCGATGCGCCCGTCGAGGCGCACCCGCCAACCCGCCAGCGCCGCCCTCAGCGCCGGCTCGAACCCGACCGCGAGCGAGTCGCCGATCACGAGGACGTCGCGCGGCAGAGCTCGCCGCGACGGCGCCGGCGTCGCACCGCCGCCGGCCCGCGGCTGTGACCGCGCCGGCGACCCGCTGCGCGGCGCCGGCCGCTGTGCCCCCGGCTGCGCCGGTCCCACGAGCTCGACGGTCGCGACCGCCGAGCCGGTGGCGACGACGTCGCGCCGGGCGTTGGCGTCGATCGTCACGAACCCGCCCGCGCGCGCGACGGTCAGCGCCAGCGTCACCGCCCAGCGGCCGTCCTCGCCCGCACGCGCCTGCGCGGCGCAGGGCTCGGGCCGGCAGCCCGCGGTGATGAAGACGGTGCTGCCCGGCCGCGCCCGGCCGCGGACGCGCGTGCGCGCGCGCAGCGTTCCGGCCCTCGACTGTCCGGCCTCCAGCCGCGCGCCGTCGGCGGGCGCCTGGATCGTGATCGCCGCGCTCGCGCCGCCCACCGCCGGCGCCGGCTCGGTCGGTCCGCCCGCCGAGGACGATCCGCAGCCGGCGGCGAGGCCGCCGCTCAGCAGCAGCAGGGCGACCGCGCCGGCGCGCATCGACCAGCGCTCCGTCAGGGCAGCGCGCGGTCGGCGCGCAGGCGATCGACGATCAGCGTCGCGGCGACCGAGGCCCCGGCGCTCGACAGGTGGACGCCGTCGGGCTGGCGCGCGTCGATCGACCTGCCGCGGAACGTGATCCGCTGGCGGAACCTCCCGCCCGGCGTGAAGACGCGCGCGACGTCGATCACGCGCACGCCGCCGCCGACGCGCCGCGAGGCGCGATGGATCGCGACGTTGACGGAGCTGTAGATCGGCACGAACGCGGCCCGCCGCGGCGTCGGCAGCGTCAGCCAGTAGACGTAGGAACGCCCGCCGCGCAGATAGCTGCGCATCATCGCCTCGACGCGCTTGGCGTACGCGGCCACCCAGGGCCGGTCGCAGCACGCCGCGCCCGCGATCGGGAAGCCGTCGTTGGCGCCGAGGAAGATCACCGTGACGTCCGGCTTGAAGCCCGACGACTGGCCGCGCGCCTTGCGTACCCAGTCCAGCTGCGCGGGCTTGGAGATCGCGCTGCCGATATGCGCGTCGCTGCGCACGGTGGCGCCGCGCATGCGGCCGACGCGCTGCTCGAGGTAGCCGTCGATGATCTGGATCATCGAGTCGCCCGTCGCCAGCAGCCGCAGCCGCGGCAGGCGCGTGAAGCGCGGTCGCCGCGCCGACCGCGTCGGCGACGACAGGGCGCCGCTCGCCGGCAGGATCTGCGTGCAGGCCCGCGGCCCGGGCGCCACAGCCGCGCAGCCCGAGCCGTTCTGCCACTGCACGACGACGCGCCACGACACGCTGTCGCCGAGCCGCACCCGCAGCGCATCGGCCGGCGCGCGTACCGTCAGGGCGGCGCCGCGCGCGACGATGCGCGCGCCGTGCAGCGGGCGCGTGACGCCGGCGGCGGCGCCGGTCTCCTCGATCGCAACGAGCGTCGCGCGCAGCTTGCCGCCGCTACGGCTCACGCAGACGCGCCGCCGCGAGGGCCGGTCCGGGCTGAGCACGACGCAGATCGAGCGCCCGCGGCGCGGCTGCAGCTCGCGCAACGGCAGGGCGCGGTTGAACGACAGCCCGAACTGCAGGTCCGCGTCGACCTGGCGCAGGGTCGCGCCCGTGACGAGCAGGGACGGCAGCGGCGTCTGGGCAGATGCCGGCGCGGGCGCCGCCGCCGCCAGCAGCATCACCAGTCCTGCCAGCGTCATGACGGCACGATCCATGCGGGCGCAATGTAGCGCCCCCGCCGCGCGCCTTCGCCGCTTGCTGCGCCGCCGATCAGCCGCCGGCCATCGCCGGCAGGATCACGAGCACGTCGCCGTCGCCGACCTCGGTGTCCAGTCCGCCGAGCACGCGCACGTCCTCGTCGTTGAGGTAGACGTTGACGTAGCGGTTCAGCTCGCCGCCGTCGGCGAAGATCTGCGTCTGCGTCGCCGGATGCTGCTCGGCGAGCGAGCGCAGGACGTCACCGACGTTGTCGCCGTCGGCGTCGACTTCCTTGACGCCGCCGACGGACGGGCGCAGGACTGGAGGGATGCGTACGGTGGCCATAGGGTCGGAGGTTCTAGCACGCCGCGGGCGTTCGGCCCGCGCCAACGATGTCGAGCGGGGTCATCCGGTCGCCGTTCTCAGCC
This sequence comes from uncultured Solirubrobacteraceae bacterium, assembly GCA_963756465.1. GTDB lineage: Bacteria > Actinomycetota > Thermoleophilia > Solirubrobacterales > Solirubrobacteraceae > CADCVQ01. The sequence continues at coordinate 922,717 of CAVWNK010000003.1, read as the reverse complement.
CGCGGCGGCGCAGAACGCCTCGTAGTCGGGAAAGACGCCCATCTCGTCGTCGGCGATCTCGGACGGTTCGCGCGAGCAGATCGCGCATTCGGGGTCGCGCCGGACCTTCAGCTCGGTGAACGTCGCGCCGAGCGCTTCGTAGAGCAGCAGGCGGCCGATCAGCGGCTCGCCGGCGCCGACGATGAGCTTGATGACCTCGGTCGCCTGCAGCAGGCCCATCGTCCCGGGCAGCACGCCGAGCACGCCGTTGGCACCGCACGACGGCGCCATCTCGGCCGGCGGCGGCACCGGGTACAGGCAGCGGTAGCACGGTCCCTCGTAGGGCGAGAACACCGACAGCTGGCCGTCGAAGCCGAGGATCGAGGCGCTGACGACGGGGATCTTCAGGCGTACCGTCGCGTCGTTGAGCAGGTAGCGCGTCGGGAAGTTGTCGACGCCGTCGACGATGACGTCGTAGCCCTCGATGATCTGCATGATGTTCGAGCTGTCCAGCCGCGTCTCGTACTTGACGACCTCGACGTCGGGGTTGATCGCGTTCATCGACTCCTGCGCGGAATCGACCTTCGGCGTCCCGATGCGGTCGGTCGTGTGGATGACCTGGCGCTGGAGGTTGGAGAGGTCGACGACGTCGTCGTCGACGATCCCGATCGTGCCGATCCCGGCGGCGGCGAGGTAGAGCGCGGTCGGCGATCCGAGGCCGCCGGCACCGAGCAGCAGCACCTTGGCGTCGAGCATCTTCTGCTGGCCTTCGGCGCCGATCTCGGGCACGAGCATGTGGCGGCTGTAGCGCTCGCGCTGCTCGGCCGTCATGACCTTCGGGATCTCGACCGTGTAGCCGCGGTCCTTCCACAGCGTGTAGCCGCCGGTCATCGACTCGACGTTCTCGTAGCCGAGCTCCTCCAGCGTCTTGGCGGCGAGCGCCGAGCGGGTGCCCGAGGCGCAGTAGATGATCACGTGCTGGGAGCGGTCGGGGACCGCGCCCTCGATGCGCGACTCGAGGTGTCCGCGCGGCACGTGCTTGGCGCCGGGGATCAGGCCGCGGGCGACCTCGTCGTTCTCGCGCACGTCGATCAGCGCGATCGGGCCGCCGCCGTTCGGGGTGGCGGCGAGCGCGTCGTGGACTTCGCCCGGATCGACCTGGGCGATCTGGCTCTTGATCTGGCGGATGAACTCCGCCCCGGACGGGCTCACACGAATCTCCTCAAAGGTGGTCGGACTTCGTTGCTTCAGAAAGTATAGCGGCCGCTCTCGGCGCGCCTCGCGACCGGATTGTGCCCGGATACGGCCGCCGCGAGCACTCCGATCAGCCGCACAGGAGCGATCGAACGCCGAAAGGGGCGTCCCGTGCTGCGCGGGACGCCCCTTGTCGGCCGCATCTGCTGGAGGGCAAACGTTCGTGGAGGGTTGCTGCACGAGCAGTATCGGTTCTGCGGCGCGCTGCCGACATAGGGTCCAGACCCCATGCGTAGAACAGCCCTGCTCTCGCAGGTGTTGACCGTCAACACCCTGCTCGTCGTCGCGACGGTCTTCGCCGCCAGCGTCGCCGCACGCCTGGATCTCGGCGACAGCGCCGGCGAGCGCCAGTTCCTCGTGCTCGTCGCGGCGATCCTCGCCACGCTGCTGGCCAACAACTTCATCATGCGTCGCCGCTTCGCCCCGCTGGAGTCCCTGACCCGCACGATGGAGCGCGTCGACCTCACCCTGCCCGGCGTGCGCGCGCAGGCGCAGGACGGCGAGTCGGTCGACATCACGCGCCTGCGCCAGGCCTTCAACCTCATGCTCGCGCGCCTGGAGGCCGAGCGCACGGGCTCGGCGACGGCGGTCCTGCGCGCCCAGGAGGAAGAGCGCGCCCGCGTCGCGCGCGACCTCCACGACGAGGTCAACCAGGCGCTCGCGGCCGTCTCGCTGCGGCTCGCGGCGACCGCCGAGCACGCGCCGCGCGAGTTCGCCGAGGAGCTCGCCGAGACCCAGCGCCTCGCCGGCCAGGCGATGCAGGAGCTGCTCGGCCTCGCGCGCGAGCTGCGCCCCGCGGCGCTCGACGACCACGGGTTGCTGCCCGCGCTGCGCACGCAGGTGCGGCTGTTCGGCGAGCGCTGGGGGATCCCGGCGCAGTTCGCCGCCGACGGCACCCGCCCGCTGCTCGGCGAGTTCGAGCAGCTCGTCGTCTACCGCGTCGTGCAGGAGGCGCTGTCGAACATCGCGCGCCACGCGGGCGCCAAGCACGTGAAGGTCACCGTGATGGGCTGCAACGGCGCCCAGATCAAGGTCTCGATCATCGACGACGGCATCGGGCTCTCCCCCGATCGCCTCCGCGACAGCGGCTCGGGCCTGGTCGGCATGCGCGAGCGCGCGATGCTCGCCGGTGGGCGCCTCGACATCGGGCCCACGCCCGGCTGCGGGACGACCGTCGAGCTGACCGTGCGCGCGCGCGGAGCGCTCGCGGGAGCGCTGTGAAGCTCCTCATCGCCGACGACCACGGCATCGTCCGCGGCGGCCTGCGGCTGCTGCTGGACCGCCAGTCCGACATGCAGGTCGTCGCCGAGGCCTGCGACGGCGTCGAGGCCGTCGAGATGGCGCTGCGCGATCGGCCCGACATCTGCGTGCTCGACGTCTCGATGCCGCGCATGACCGGCCTGCAGGCGACCGTCGAGATCAGGACCCACGCGCCCGACATCGCCGTCCTGCTGCTGTCGATGTACGACGACGAGCGCTACCTCTTCGAGGCGCTGCAGGCGGGCGCGTCGGGCTACATCCTCAAGCAGGAGGCGGACACCGCGCTCGTCGACGCGGTCCGCGCGGTCGCGCGCGGAGAGCCGTTCATGACGAACGCCGCCGAGCGGTCGCTGCTGCGCGAGTGGATGGCCGACGACAGCAGCGGACCCGTCGAGCCGTTGACGCTGCGCGAGCGCGAGGTGCTCAAGCTCATCGCCGAGGCGTACACGAACAAGGCCATCGGCGAGACGTTGCACCTCGCCGAGAAGACCGTCGAGTCGCACCGCGCCAACCTCATGCGCAAGCTCGAGATGCGCGATCGCGTCGAGCTCGTGCGCTACGCCATCCGCCGCGGGCTGATCGAGGCCTGAAGACGGCGAATGCGGCGCGCGCGAGGGGCTACCCTCCCCGCGATGCCCGCTCGCCTGCGTCTCGCCCTCTTCGTCACGGGCCTGCTCGCGATCACCGCGATCGCGGCGGTGCTGCTGTTCGCCGTCGGCGAGAAGACCGTCACGACGGCCGCGTCGAGCTTCGCGGGCGCGACCCGCCCGCCGGACATCGCGCCGACCGACTTCGGCGTGCGCGACGAGAACGGCCGCATGCTGCGGCTCGCCGACCTGCGCGGCAGGCCCGTCGTCGTGACGTTCCTGTACACGACCTGCAAGGACACCTGCCCGCTGACCGCGCAGCAGATCCGGATCGCGCTCGACGACCTCGGCTACGACGTGCCCGTCGTCGCCGTCAGCGTCGATCCCGGCAACGACACCGCGCGCCGGGCGCGCACGTTCGCGCTGCGCCAGGGCATGCAGGGCCGCATGCGCTGGGCGCTCGGCGACGCCGACGAGCTGCAGCGCATCTGGAAGGCCTACGGCGTCGCGCCGCAGACCGCCGAAGACGACCACACCGCCTCGACGGTCCTGCTCGACGGCCGCGGCGTGCAGCGCGTCGGCTTCGCGGCGAGCGTGCTGACGCCCGCGGGCCTGGCGCACGACATCGCGCTGCTCGCCCGCGAGGCGGGCGCCGCGCCGAAGCCGGCGTCCTGAGCGATCGACCTACGCGTCCGGCGGCGGCGGGCGGCGCGCCTCGCCGCCATCCTGCTTGAGCTCGCGGCGGCCCTTCATCGACTGCACGCCGAGCACCGCCACGATGATGAGCAGCGGCGCGACATAGAGCACGTTGATGAGCCAGTGGCCGGCGTGCGCGAGCGTGAGCATCACGAGTTCGCCGCCGACAGCAGCCAGAGTCCGAGCGATGTGAAGGCGATCATCACGGTGAGCATCCAGTATTGCGAGCGCGTGGCGGTGCGGCTGTCGCCGAACGATATGAGCGCACGATCATGGGCCAGTACGAGGCCCGCGATGTGGCCGATCACGAGCGCCGCGACCTGCACGTACCAGATCGCGGTCGCCGAGACCCAGGTGTAGTCCACGGTCGCCGAGCTCGTGCCGAAGACGTTGGCGCCGGTGCCGAGCGGGTCGGAGACGAGGTAGGCCACGCGCTGGCCCTCGTAGGCGAGCAGCGAGAAGTAGTGCGCGATCACGTAGGCGAGGCCGATCGGCACGAGCGAGTGCGCGAAGCGCCCGGCGAGCTCGCTCGTCGCTGTCGTCGAGCGCGGGTCGACGGACTGCATCCCGAGAATCCCGAGCCGGTACAGGCCGGCGACGATCAGCACGGCGGCGACGAGGCCGACCGTGAACGCGAGCTCGAGCGCCAGCGACTGGCCGAGACCGAGGTCGCGGAACAGGTCCGTCAGCTCGGGGGCGATCTCCGACCACGCGGGTCCGCCCGAGAACCCGTCGAACGAGGTCGTCCCGATGATCACGCACAGCAGCGCGACCGTGCCCGGCACGACGTCGAGCGTCGTCAGCCCGCTGAGCGGCCTGCGCACGAACAGGCCCTCGCGTGCCCAGCGCAACGGCGCGATCCGCGCGATGAACCCGAAGTACACGCCGAAGCCGTCGCCGTAGCGGTTCCAGGTCTCGATCCCGTAGAGGCTCATGCCGACGAGCTGCACGGCCGCATAGACGAGCGCGAGGACCGCGAGGTTGCTCGGATCGCCGCGGCCGGAGTAGACGAGCTCGACCCAGGCGAACGCGAGGATGCCGATCGTGGCGGGCCAGCGGCCGAGCCTCGCCGGGTAGGCCATCGGCGACGGCAGACCGCCGCGGCTCACGCGATCGGCGACCCAGGCGATCGCGCGGGCGATCGCCCGCCACGGGTTCAGCGCCTTGAAGACGTCGCCGAAGACGGGGCTGACGGCGGCGAGCCCGACCCAGAACAGGACGAAGATGAACGTCGGAGCGAGGTTGTTCGTCGTCGTCTGATCGCCCTCGAAGCCCGCATACAGGACGAGCGCGAAGAGCGCCACGCCGATCGCCCCTGCCAGCGGGTCGAGGACCCGCGGCAGGCCCGCGACGCGGCGCTCGGTCGGGTGCTCCAGCCGCGGTTTGGGCCACAGCACGGCGAGGCCGACGAACGACGCGACGAGGACCGCGACCGCGGCCCAGCCGAACAGCCACTTCGGGATCGGCAGGTCCTCGCGCCCGACGAGCCCGTGCGCGAGCGCAGCGTCGGGCACCGCCACCAGCACGAGTCCGGCGGCGACGAGGGCGAGTGTGAGCAGCAGGCGCGGGTGCATGGCGCAGCAGTCTAGGAAGCGGCGGGCCTCGGCGGCGCAGCGCGATCGGGCATCATGCGGCACGTGACCGTCCTGCTGGTCGCCGCGGGCGGCCTGATCGGCGTCCTCGCCCGCTACGGGCTCGGGACGACCGTCTCCGCCGACAACCAGCCGTGGATGATCTTTGCGATCAACATGGCCGGCTCGTTTCTGCTCGGCGCCGTGCTGCCGTGGAGCGATCAGCTCTCCGACCCGGCCCGCGCCGGCATCGCGGTCGGGTTCTGCGGCGGCTTCACGACGTTCTCGACGGTCAGCGTGCAGGTCTTCCTCGACGCGCGCGGCGGCGACACGTCGTTCGCGCTCGGCTATCTCGCGGCGTCGATCGCCGGCGGTGTCCTGGCGGCCGCGCTGGGCTACTACGCCAGCCGTGCCTTCGCGACGTAGGAGGCCCGCCGCGGTGATCGGCAGGCTGGGGGCGGTTCGTATCTATGATCGAGCGATGGCCACCGACGTCCCGATCGAGCGTCCCCTGTCGCGCGTGGCGACGCTGCCGCACGGCGCGCTCGCGCTCGCCGGCCTTGCGGCCACAGTCGGCATTATCCACTTCGTCGCCACGATCGAGCACATCGGCGAGGACTGGGCGCTCGCGGCCTTCTTCACGCTCGTCGGCGCCGGGCAGTCCGCCGCCGGTTGGAGGATCTATCACGACGGCCTCGACGTGCGGCTGCTGAAGGTCGTCGCGGGCGCCAGCGTCGTCGTCGCGCTGCTGTGGGTCTGGTCGCGCACGACCGGGGTGCCGTTCGGCCCCGAGTCCGGGCGGGTCGCGAAGGTCGGCGTCGGCGACACGATCGCGACGCTGCTGGAGCTCGCGTTCGCGGCGCTCGTCGTGGTCGTGCTGACGCGCGGCGAGCAGGCGCTCTCGTGGCTCAGCAGCGGCATCGGCATGCGGCTGACGTCCGCCGTGCTGTCGCTGTGCCTGATGCTGGCTGCGCTCGGCGGGCACCAGCACTGATGCGCGCGCCACGATCTCTGACCGCGACGGCGGCGATCGCCGCCGCGCTGCTGGGCGGCGGCTGCGGCGGCGGCGACTCCGACGAGCCGCGCGCGCCGCAGGCCGCGTCGTCAGCCAAGCTGCGCGCCGAGCTGCAGGGCGCGACGCAGTCGCGGGCGGGCGACTTCCCGGCAACGAACGGGCGCAGCCTGCAGCAGGTCGCCGACGCGCTCGATCTCACCGGACCACAGGTCGGCCTCGCCGGCAGCGTCTTCACGGTCGGCGAGAACCGGCTCGCCTTCGGCGTCATCGATCCGAAGTCCGGCTTCGTCTACGGCAAGACGGCCGTCTATGTCGCCGACAGCCCCGGCGCGAAGGCGCGCGGACCGTACGCCGCGCCGGCCGACCTGCTCGTCACAGATCCGGCGTTCCGCAGCCGGACCGCGGCCGCCGAGGACGACATCTTCGCCGCGATCTACGAGACGCAGGTGCCGCTCACCAAGCCCGGCAGCGCATCGATCCTCGTCGTGACGAAGATCGGCGACAAGCTCGCCGGCGCGCCCGCCGAGCTGAACGTCACGACGGTCGCATCCGACGACATCCCGCGGCCCGGCGAGAAGCCGCCGGCGATCACGACCGACACGGTGCAGAAGGCCAGCGGCGACATCGCGTCGATCGACACGCGGCTACCGCCCGACGACATGCACGACACCGACTTCGCCGACGTCATCGGCAAGCGGCCGGTCGCGCTGCTGTTCGCCACGCCGGCGCTGTGCGCGTCCAGGGTCTGCGGCCCGGTCGTCGACATCGCCGCGCAGCTGAAGGCGAGCTACGGCGACCGCGTGCAGTTCATCCACCAGGAGGTGTTCGTCGCCAACGACCCCAACAAGGGTCTGCGCAAGCCGCTGCTGGACTTCAACTTGAAGACCGAGCCGTGGCTGTTCGTCTTCGACCGCAGCGGTCGCGTGACCGCGCGGCTGGAGGGCTCGTTCGGCTTCGACGCGTTCGAGCGCGCGCTGAAGTCCGCGCTGTAGGCGTGCGCGCACCGCCCGACAGGATCAGCGCGCCGTTCTTCCCACAGGGGGCGGAGTGGGTCAACGTCGCGATGCTGCGCCTCGACCAGCAGGTCGGGCGCCCGCTGCTGATCGAGTTCTGGGACTTCTGCCGCTGCAATTCGCTGCGCACGCTGGGCTACATGCAGGGCTGGCACGAGCGCTACGCGGCCGCCGGCCTGCGCGTCATCTCCGTCCACGCCGGCGCCTACGCGCCGTCGCAGGACCCCGCGCAGGTACGCGCCGCGGTCGCGCGGCTGGGGATCGAGCACCCCGTCCTGCTCGACACCGAGTTCAAGCTCTGGCACGAGTACGACAACGAGGCCTGGCCCGCGCGCTACCTCTTCGACCGCCGGCTGCGGCTGTACTCGATGCACTACGGCGAGGGCGCCTACGACGAGACGCAGGCGGAGATCTGCGCGCTGCTGGAGATCGAGCCCGAGCCGCTGGCGCCGCTGCGCGCGCTGGACGCGCCGGGCGCGGCGGTCGGCCGGCCGACGCCCGAGCAGCCCGGCGCGTACTCGGGCCCGTACGAGGCGGGCGCCGTCTGGGCGGTCCTGGAGCCCAGCGGCGATGAGCCGGCCGAGGTGCGCGCCAACGGACGCGCGATCGCCGTCCCCCACGCCGGCTGCTTCGTGCTCGTCGAGCACGAGCGCCACAGCGTCGGCGTGCTCGAGCTCGAGCCCGGTGCGGGCGTCACCTGCCACGCCGTGCAGTTCACGCCCGGCCTGCTCGCCTGATCGGCCCCCCGTATCGTCGATGCTATGCGCGGAGCAGCTTCGCCGGCACGTCGGCGAGCAGGCGCTCCAGGCGCGGCGGGCCGTCGTCCTCGACGACGATCGCGCCGCCGGGCCAGAACGGGCTCGAGCCCTGCGGCCCGCGACCCATGAACAGCGGGTCGAAGATCCAGTTGCCGGCGTTGTGCAGCCGTGTGCCGCTCGGCGTGCACCACTCGGCGGCATCGTCGCGCTCCAGCGGGCCGGTGCGGTGCGTATGGCCGAGGACGAGATGGGCGGGCGCGAGCCGCAGCCTGCGCGCGACCTCGGTCGCGGCCTGCAGGCCGCCGCGGCGCAGGTCCGCGATGCTCACGCGCGCCTCGAGCGGGCCGACGCCGGCGCGGTTGGCGGCCGCGACGCCGAGCCGGAACGGCACCGCGAGCGCGCGGCTGCGCACGCGGCTGGGGTGTCCACGGCCGCTGAGCGCGCGCCAGGCGCCGACGGCCGAGCGACCGCCGATCGTGACGCGGCCCGGGGCAGCGCGCTGGGCGCTCGCCTGGCTGAGCGCGTAGATCGGCGCGAGCACGGACTCGTAGTCGTCGGGCGTCGCCGGATCGGGGATCGCACCGACCATGCGCGTCATCACGCCGGCCGCGAGCCGCTCGAGCGTGGGGACGCTGAGGTGCGCGTCGCCGTAGTGGCCGTGCGTCGCGTAGACGTCGTCGCGTAGCCACAGGCCCGGGTAGGCGACCGTGACGCCGGCGGGCGCGAGCATGGCGCCGATCCGCTTGCCGATCCACGACGCCCGCTCGGCGGGAACGCGCTCGGCGAGCGAGAGCGGCTCGGGCGCCTGACGGCGGCCGCGCCAGTCCAGCCAGCCGGCGGCGATCGCGTGATCGTGGTTGCCGGGCACGAGCACGATCTCGCGCCCGGGTCCGAGCGCGTCGCCGATCGCCCGCAGCACGGGCTCGGCGGTCGCCAGCGCGTCGCGCGTCGGCCCGTGGCGCAGCTCGAGCGTGTCGCCGAGCAGCACGAGCCGGTCGATGTCGGCGAGGCGCTCGAGCAGCGCGCCGAGCGCGGCCGGCCGGGTGAGGACCTCGGCGCCGCTGCGCAGGCCGAGGTGCAGGTCGGAGATGACGAGCGTGCGCAGGGTTGCTACGCGGTCTGCGCCGCGAGGTCCTCGCGGATGCGCTTGGGCAGCATGAAGCGCACGTCCTCGCGCATGACCTCGAACTCCGAGACGTCCTGCACGCCGCGGTCGGTGAAGAACGTCACGAGCCGCTCGACGAGCTCCTCCGGCGCGCTCGCGCCGGAGGAGATGCCGACGACGCGCTTGCCCTCCAGCCACTCCTCGGCGACCTGTGCCTCGTTGTCGATGAGGTGCGAGTCGGTCCCGTAGTCGCGGGCGACATCGACGAGGCGCTGTGAGTTGGAGGAGTTCTGCGAGCCGATCACGAGCACGAGGTCGCATGCCGCGGCCATCTGCTTGACGGCGGCCTGGCGGTTCGTCGTCGCGTAACAGATGTCGTCGGTGCGCGGCCCGGTGATGGCGGGGAACTTCTCCCTCAGGCGGTTGATGATCGTGCGCGTCTCGTCGACCGACAGCGTCGTCTGCGAGATGTAGGCGACCTTCTCGGGATCGGCGACCTCGAGTGCGTCGACGTCGGCCTCGGTCTCGACGAGCACGATCGAGTCGGGCGCCTCGCCCATCGTGCCCTCGACCTCCTCGTGGCCACCGTGGCCGATCAGCACGATCGTGTAGCCCTCGGCCGCGAACTTCTTGGCCTCGACGTGGACCTTCGTGACGAGCGGGCAGGTCGCGTCGATCGTCGACAGCGACCGCTCTGCGGCCTGCGCATGGACCGCGGGCGAGACGCCGTGGGCCGAGAAGACCGTCGTCGCGCCGGCGGGAATGCTCTCGTCGATCTCGTCGACGAAGATCGCCCCGCGGTCGCGCAGCTGCTCGACGACGTGCTTGTTGTGGACGATCTCCTTGCGCACGTAGACCGGCGCGCCGTAGAGCTCGAGCGCCCGCTCGACGGTCTGCACGGCGCGGTCGACGCCGGCGCAGTAGCCGCGCGGTGCCGCGAGGAGCAACTTCCGGACCTCAAAGGACATATAGGGGCAGTGTAGGCAGGCGCACGCTGGGGTAGTCGCAGCTCAGTTCATCCAGGGGGAAGCGTATGACGTGCAGTTCGCACCGCATCGGGGGCTGGATCACGGTCGTCGCGCTCGCGCTCGTCGTCCCGGCGATCGCGCAGGCGCAGAGCGCCAAGCCCGCGGCCAGGACCGGCGCCGTGGCCGACCTGCAGGCGCAGACCGCGACGCTGCTGGGCCGCATCGATCCCCGCGGCGCCCGCACGACCTACCACTTCCAGTACGGCCCGACGGCGCGCTACGGCGCCGTCACACCGGCCGCTGTCGCCGCCGCCGGCGCGGGCGCGGTCAACGTCACGGCCCCGCTCGGCGCCCTGGCGCCGTTCACGACGTACCATTACCGGCTCGTCGCCACGAACCGCAACGGCACGACGCGCGGCGCGCGGCGCACGTTCAAGACCAGGCGCCAGCCGCTCGGCCTGGTCCTCGCCGCGACGCCCAACCCGGTCGCGTTCGGCCGTCCCGTCGTGCTCTCGGGGACGCTCACCGGCACCGGCAACGCCGGCCGCCAGATCCTGCTGCAGTCCAGCCCCTTCCCGTACACGCAGGGCTTCGCGCCGACGACGAACGTGCAGCTCACGGACGGCGCCGGCCAGTTCGCGTTCCCGCTGCTGTCGGTGCCGCTCAACACGCTTTTCCGCGTCTCGATCCCCGGGCGGCCGGAGATCGCGAGCCCGATCGTCGGCCTCGGCGTCGCGGTGCGCGTATCGACGAACACGAGCGCGACACGCGTGCGGACCGGCCGCGCGGTGCGGTTCTTCGGCACGGTCCGCCCGGCCCGGCCGGGCGCCCGGTTCGCGATCCAGGCGCTGCGCCGCGGCGCCTGGCGCACGGTCGCCGGCGGCGTCGTGCGCAGCAGCGGCGACGGCGTCTCGCGCTATGCCAAGCGCGTGCGGATCGCGCGCGGCGGCCGCTACCGCGTGTTCGTCGCGATCACCGACGGCCGGTTCGTTGCGAGCACCGGCCGCACGGTGACGATCAGCCGGATCGTTGCAGGCGCGCGATGAGCAGGTGCACGGCCTCGCCGACGGCGTCGAGGCTGCGCTGCGAGACGGCGTCGAGGTCGTCCCGCAGCGAGTCGCGCTGCGGGTAGTCGAAGTCGATGATGTCGATCGCCGGGATCCCGCGCTGGGTGAACGGGTAGTGGTCGTCGACGATCTGGACCGTCGGGGCGTCGGCAGGGAAGATCGAGCCGACGCCGACATCGTCGGCGGCGCGACGCAGCTTCGCCCACAGCGCGGGATCCGAACCGCCCTCGCGCGGGATCCGCAGACCGCGCGCCTCGGCGATGTAGTCGAGCAGGACCACCGAGCGGATCTCGTTCGCGTGGCGCTTGGCGTACGCACGTGAGCCGCGGATGCCGCAGGACTCGAACGGAACGCAGCCTGCCGGCTCCTCCTCGCCGTCGAAGAGCACGAAGCGCAGCTCGCGGGCGCCGCGCGGGCGCTTGAGCTTCGCGAACGCGCGCGCGAGCGTGACGACGGCGGCGGTCCCCGCGGCGCCGTCGTTGGCGCCGACGAAGCCCTTCGGCGCGGCCTCGACGTCGTAGTGCGCGGCGACGACGATCGCCGGCCTGCGGCCGGGCACCGTGCCGACGATGTTGCGCAGGCCCTTGTGGCCGGCAATCGCCTCGAACCTGCCGCGCGGCATCAGCGCGCGCAGCCGCACCGCGAGGCGGCGCAGGGCGGGCGACCCGGCCGGTCGCCAGCCGTAGGTCTGCACCTGCTCGCGCAGCAGCGCGAAGGCGCGGGTGCCGTCGAAGCGGTTCGAGCTCGCGCGCGGCGCGAGCGACGTCGTCGCGGCCCCGGGGCCGGGTGCCGGCAGCGCGGGCTGGGCCTGCGCCGTCGAGTCGCCGCGGTCGTCGGCGCCGCAGCCCGACGCGAGCATGGCGGCGACGACGACGCACGCCAGCACGGCGGCGATCGCCGGCGGCCGGAGCAGGCGGAGGATCGGCGTCATTCGCCGGCCTTGGCGCTGCCCGTGGTCTCGGTCTGCGCGGCCACGTCAGTCGTTGCTCGTGACCGTCTCCAGCAGCTCCGCGAATCGCTCGCGGGCGGCGGCGCGGCGTGTCGGCACGTGCTCGCTGGGGATGCCGCCGGCCGGCGGGTCGTAGCCGCGCAGGATCTGCCGCGCGACAGATTGGCGATGGACCTCGTCGGGCCCGTCGTAGAGGCGCGCGCCGCGGGCGTGGCGGTACATCGCCTCCAGCGGCATGTCGGTCGAGTAGCCGAGCGAACCGTGCAGCTGCAGCGCGCGGTCGACGACGTCGTGCAGGACCTGCGCGCCGTAGAACTTGATCATCGAGACGTCGGTTCGCGCGGCGGCGGCGCCCTGCGTGTCGATCTTCCAGGCCGCCATCAGGGTCATGAGCCGCGCGGCCTGCAGCTGCGCGGCCGAGTCGGCGATCCAGTTCTGCACGGTCTGCTTGTCGGCGAGCACCGAGCCGTGCGAGACGCGGTACGTCGCGCGCTCGCAGAGCATGTCGAACGCGCGCCGGCCGACGCCGAGCCAGCGCATGCAGTGGTGGATGCGGCCCGGGACGAGCCGCGCCTGGGCGAGCAGGAAGCCACCGCCGCGCACGCCGAGCAGGTTCTCGGCCGGGACGCGCACGCCCTCGTAGCGGATCTCGGCGTGACCGCCGAGGCGGCCGAACTGCTCGCCGGGGTGCTCCATCGTCGGCACGTCACGCAGGATCCGGACGCCGGGCGTGTCGGCCGGGACGATGATCATCGAGGCGCGCCGGTGCGGGTGCGCGTCGGGATCGGTGACCGCCATGACGATGAGGAAGTCCGCCACCGAGGCGTTCGTGGAGAACCACTTGTGGCCGTCGATGACCCACTCACCGCTGCTCTCGTCGAGCACGGCGCGCGTCTGGATCGTCGTCGGGTCGGCGCCCGCGACGCCGGGCTCGGTCATCGAGAACGCCGAGCGCAGGTCGCCGGCGAGCAGCGGATGCAGCCAGCGGTCCTTCTGCGTCTCGCTGCCGGCGAGCGCGATCAGCTCGGAGTTGCCCGAGTCCGGCGCCTGGTTGCCGAACGCGCTCGGCGCGAACGGCGACGAGCCGAGGATCTCGTGCATGAGCCCGAGCCGGACCTGCCCGAAGCCCTGGCCGCCGAGCTCGGGCGGCAGGTGCGCGGCCCACAGCCCGCGGGCGCGGACCTCGTCCTGAAGCGGGCGCAGCGCGCGGTCGAGCTGGGCCTGGTCGAGCTCGAGCGTCTCCAGCGGCCAGACCTCCTCGCGCACGAACTGCGCCATCCAGTCGAGCTGCCGCTGGAAGTCGGGTTCGGTGCAGAAGTCCCACGCCATCTCGGTGCAGGGTAGGGGGCGCGCGTGCGGTGGTGCGCGGGACGGCGCCGCCGGAGCGAGGGCGTCCAGCGCGCACAACCGCCTCTGCGAGGATCGCACGACCGGGTACGGCTCGTCCGCCGTCGATGCGCGCGTGCGGCCGTCGCCGCCGCGTCTGCGTGAACAGGCGCCGAGCACGTCGTCCGTGTGGGCCGTGGTCGGCGCTCCTGCACGCCCACGATGAAGCAGCGCCGACCGCACCCCGCCGTCCGACCGACACGGCGCTCCTGCACGGCCAGGGTGAAGCAGCGCCGACCGCACCCCGCCGTCCGACCGACACGACGCTCCTGCACGCCCACGATGAAGCAGCGCCGACCGCACCCCGCCGTCCGACCGACACGGCGCTCCTGCACGGCCGGGCGGATGGGACGATCGACGTCTCGGCAGCGGTTCGTGGCCGCGATCGTTGCTGCACGAGCTGCGAGGTCGGCCCGCCCCCGACGATGCCGTTCGTCTCTGCGGCAGGTCGTCCGGATCTGTGCCGCAGCGGCCCCCGGCGAGGAGGGCCGTCATGGTCGTACGCGCCGGTCGCTTGGACGACAGGGCACCGGCGATCATCGCCGCGGCAGATCGCCAGGACGTCGAGCTCGCCGGGGCGGGCGGGGCGGCGGCGACGCCCGCGGCGCGCCATCGGCAGAATGCCGTGGCGCCCCGCTCCGCCCGCACGGTCCGTTGACTACGCTGCCCGGAGATGCCGCCGCGCCACCTCGACAGGCTCACCGCAGTCGACGCGTCATTCCTGCATCAGGAGGGGCCCGTCTCGCACATGCATATCGGCGCGCTCGTGCGCGCGGAGGGCCCCGCACCGCCGTACGAGGAGTTCCTCGACTCGATCCGCACGCGGCTGCACCACGTCCCGCGCTACCGCCAGCGGCTCGTCTACCCGCCGGCCTCGACGGGGCGACCGCTGTGGGCCGACGACACGGACTTCAACCTCGAGTACCACGTCCGCCACACCGCGCTGCCCGCTCCGGGCAGCGACGAGCAGCTCACGAACCTCGCCGCACGCGTCTTCTCCCAGCAGCTCGATCGCTCCAAGCCGCTGTGGGAGCTGTGGCTCGTCGAGGGCCTCGCCGGCGGCGGCTTCGCGCTGCTGTCCAAGAGCCACCACGCGATGATCGACGGCATCGCCGGCGTCGACCTCGGCACGGTCCTGTTCGACCTCAGTCGCGACGGCCGCCCGCCCGAGGACGACCTCGAGCCCTGGACCCCGGACCCCGAGCCCAGCCCGCTGGACCTGCTCGCGGCCGGCGTCGCCGGGATGACGCGGGCATCGGTCGGCGTCGCGGCCAAGGCGATCGGCTCGCTCGCGCGGCCCGAGCGCGCGCTCGAAGAGGCCGCCGTCGCCGCCGAGGGGCTCGGCGAGATCATCTGGGCGGCGGCCAACCCGGCGCCGCCGTCGCCGCTGAACGTCGAGATCGGGCCGCACCGGCGCTTCGCCGGGATCGCCTGCGAGCTGTCGGACTTCAAGGTCGTCAAGAACGCGTTCGGCGGCACGGTCAACGACGTCGTGCTGACGGTCGTCGCGGGCGCGCTGCGCCACTGGCTGCACTCGCGCGGCGTGCGCACGCAGGGCCTGGAGCTGCGCGCGCTGGTGCCGGTCTCGGTGCGCCACCGCGACGACGACGACGGCGGCGCGACCGGCAACCGCCTCGCGGTCATGCGCGGCCCGCTGCCCGTCTACGTCGAGGACCCGGTCGAGCGGCTCGGCGTCGTGCGCGTCGCGATGGACGACCTGAAGGAGTCAAAGCAGGCCGTCGGCGCCGAGGTGCTGACGAGCATGCAGGCCTTCGCGCCGCCGACGATCCTCGCGCAGGCCTCGCGCCTGAACTTCTCCACCCGCCTGTTCAACCTGCTCGTCACGAACGTCCCGGGGCCGCAGTTCCCGCTCTACGTGCAGGGCGCCGAGATGACGAGCGTCTTCCCGATCGCGTTCTTGCCCAAGGACCACGCGCTGGCGATCGCGATCATGTCCTACAACGGCCAGATGAACTTCGGCCTGCTCGGCGACTACGACGCGATGCCCGACCTCAACGCCTTCGGCGAGGCGATCGAGACATGCCTCGCCGAGCTCGTGTCGCTCGCAGCGCGCGCGACGCGCAAGCGCGCGAAGGCGGCCGCGAAGGCCACGACCGCGCCCGCGTAGCGTCCTAGCGCCTGGCCGTGCTCGCGCGCTTGACGTCCACGCGCGTCGACAGATCCGGCTTGGACGGAACCGCCTCGCGATTGCCCGCCCTGTCGACCGCGATCGTGTAGTAGCGGTAGCGCGAGCCCGGCTTGACCGCGGTCTTGAACCTCGTCGCGCGCGTGCGCTTGATGCGTCTGTAGGGCCGGCGGTTGGCCGAGCGGTAGACCTCGTAGACGTCGACGCCGGAGGCGATCAGCCCGGCGGGTGCGGGATCCTGGCCGCTCCAGCGCAGCGTGAACGCGCGCGCGGCGCGGATCCGCGTGCGGCCCGTCAGCGCGGACGCGGGCGCGCTGCGGTCGATCGCCCGCACGGCGGCGATCGCGCCGGCGGCGTCGACGACGCCCCAGCCGAGCTCGGGGTTCCAGCCGCTCCCCGCCGGCCGCGCCGCGGTCTGCTTCAGCGCGCCGATGACGTCCTGCGCCGTCGCCCCGGGGTTGGCCTTGCGCACGAGCGCGGCGATCCCGGCGACGATCGGTGCCGCCATCGAGGTGCCCTGGAGGTAGGCGTACCGCGAATCGCCGGCGAACGTCGCGCGGCAGCGGCATCCGGGGGTCGGGAGGAGGATCCCCTCACCGGCCTCGAGCTCGGTCGCGCCGGCCGGGAACGCGGCGAAGATCCCGGGCGGGCCGCCGCGATCGCCGAACGAGCCGGGCGCCGCGAGCGAGATCTGCGAGCCGCGGCCGGCGAACGACGCGCGCGCGCCGGCGAAGTTCGACGCCGTCACCGTCAGGCCGCGGCCGGCGGTGATGTCCGGTCCGGTGCCGGTCGGCTGCAGTAGGTTGGCCGGATCGCCGTTCTCCTCGACGGGGCTGTCGGATGCGGCCGCGACGAGCACGACGTCCCTGGCGACGGCGTAGTCGATCGCCTCGACGATCGCCCGCGTCGGCGCGAACCGCCCGTCGCTTCCGAAGCTCATGTTGATCGCGTCGGCGCCGCGGTCGGCGGCCTGCACGATCGAACGCGCGACCGAGCCGTCGCTGAGGTCGCTCTTGATGACGAGCAGCCTGCAGTTCAACCCCGCGCCGACGACGCCGAAGCCGTTGTCGCCCGCGCCGCAGGCGAGCGAGGAGACGTGCGTGCCATGGCCGTTCTCGTCCGTCGTCGCACCGCCGTGCGAGGCGATCGCGTCGTTGTCGATCGCCTCGGCGATCTTGCCCGACAGGTCCGGGTGGCTGCCGTCGGCGCCCGTGTCGATGACCGCGACGACCGCGCCGTCGCCGCGCGCGACGTCCCAGGCCGCGGGCAGCCCGGTGCGGGCGACCCACCAGGCCAGCGGCGTGCCGGCGGGCGTGCCGGGCGATGCCTCGGGCGCGCTCAGCGCCGGGTCGTCGGGGGTGAAGCGCAGCCGGTAACGGTGCTCGACCTCGACGGAGCGAACGCCGGGCCGGCGGCGCAGATCCGCGGCGAGCGCCGACAGCGCCTGGCCGGCGGAGGGACGGACGCTGACGACGCCGATCTGCGGGATCTGTGCGCCGTCTCGCCGCAGGCCGGCCGTCGCGAGCACCGCGGCGGCCGCGCGCGCGCCGCTGACGCCCGCCTGCGGCGCGTCGAGCGTGACGAGCAGGCGGCCGGTGCGCTCGGCCTCGGCGGCCTGCGCCTGTGCCGGTACGGTGACGAGCGCCAGCGCGAGCACGGCGAGGCAGAGGCAGAGGCGGATCACGGGCAGCGGGTGCACAGACGCGAGAACCCCGCCGACGTCCAGTCGATGCGCCGCGCGTGCAGCAACCTGGCGTGCGCTCAGCGGCACGTCAGGCGCTCAGAAACCGAGTGCGAACTTCGCGTCCTCGCTCATCTTCTCCGGCGACCATGGCGGGTCGAACGTCATCTCGCTCTTGACCGAGTTGACGCCCTCCAGCGGGGCGACGAACTCCTCGATCTGCTCGGTGATCTGCGGACCGATCGGGCAGGCGGGCGTCGTCAGCGTGAACGTGACGCAGACGTTGCCGGCGTCCTGCTGGATGCCGTAGATCAGACCGAGCTCGACGAAGTCCAAACCGAGCTCGGGATCGATGACGTTGGTGAGTGCTTCTTCGATCTCTTGCAGGGATGCCATTCAGGTGATTGTATCCACGGGCGGGTCCACGCCGAGGTAGGTTGGAGGGGCAATCGTCACGTTCGAGGACAATCCGCCGACGCTGCGCTGCTACGGGGACGAGGATCGCTCGACCCAGTCGCTGCGCAGGCGCGCGCTTTCCCAGGCGCTGTCTGCCCCTGAGGACGTCGTGGTCGAGCTCGCCGAGCTCGCGTTCGCAGATCCGTCGCTGATGCTCGACCTCGCGATGATCGCCCGGCGCCTGCGCAAGGCCGGCCGCGAGCTGATCCTGCGCGGCGCGCAGCCCGACATCTCCGTGCTGATCGAGTACGTGGGCCTCCATCGGCTGCCCGGCGTGACGATCGCGCCCGCGCCCGCGCCCGCCTGACCGGCGCTCGCGCCGGCCGAGCGGTCGGCTCGCGTAGCCTTCACGTCGACATGGCCCTCGTCCTCGTGATGCTCTTCATCGCCGTCCCGATCGCGGAGCTCTACGTGCTCATCCAGATCGGGCAGGCGATCGGGGTCCTGCCGACGATCGCGCTGCTGATCCTGGACTCGGTGCTCGGCGCGATGCTGATGCGCTCGCAGGGCCGCGCCGCGTGGATGCGCTTCAACCGCGCGCTGGCCGAGGGCCGCGTGCCGGGCAAGGAGGTGCTCGACAGCGCGCTCGTGATCTTCGGCGGCGCGCTGCTGCTGACACCGGGCTTTCTCAGCGACATCCTCGGCCTGATCCTGCTGCTGCCGCCGACGCGGGCGCTCGTCCGGCGCGCGCTCGTGGCGCGCTTCGGCGGCATGCTCGTGGCCAACGCGGCGACCGGCGCGCAGAACCGCATGGGCCGCATGTTCACGTTTCAGACGAGCGGCGGCGCGCGCGGCCCCGTCGCCGGGACCGATGACGACACCGTCGAGGGCACCGCGCGCGAGGTCCCGCCGCACCGGCGCGAGCTGCCATGACGATCTCGGTTTCAGACGAGGCCCCACGCGCGATCCAAGCGCCGGGCTTTCGCGACACGGTGACGTTCTCGTTCGGCGACCCGATCGCCGACCTCTGCGGGTTGGCGCGGATCGGCCTCGGCGCGGACGGCGCGAGCGGGTCGGCGATCGTGTACCGGGGGCCCGTCGTGGCCGGCGCGTCGCTGCAGACGACGGCGGCCCCGGAGACCGCCGAATCCTGGGACGCGGTCACCGCGGCGGGCGTGCGAAGCACGGTCCAGACGCCGCTGTCGACCTGGACGGTCAGGTTCGACGACGGCGACACGGGCTTCGACCTGCGCTTCGAGGCGGTGTCGGCGCCCGCGGTGCTGGAGGCCGATGATCCGGTGGCGCGCCTGGGCGGGATGGAGGGGTACGAGCAGCTGTGCAGCGTGACGGGCACGGTGCGGGTCGGCGGGCGGGCGGTCCCTGTGCGCTGCCTCGGCCAGCGCGGCCATCTGTGGGGAGCGCCGGACTGGCGCAAGATCGAGCTCGCGCGCACGCTGACGGTATGGATGGGCGCCGACCGCGCCGTGCACGTGACCGCGATTCGTCCCGCGAAGGCCAAGCACCACGACGAGGAGCTGCTCGCCGGCTTCATGTTCGACGGCGGCGAGCCGCAGACGATCTTCGACCCGCGCATCTCGACGACCTACGACGCCGAGATGCACCAGCGCCGTGCGGGCTTGGAGCTGTGGATGAGCGAGGACGGCGGCCTGGCGCGGCGAGCCGCGGGCGAGGCGTTCTGCGGCACGCGGTCGGATCTCGGCGACATGCGCCTGGACAGCTCGTTCTTTCGCTGGCGCATGGAGGGCCGCGAGGGCGTCGGGCGCTATGACCTGATGCGGCGCCTGGACAACGGCGCGCAGCGCCGGCGCAAGCGCTGATCGGAGACGCGTCCGCTCGTGCGGTACGAGACGGCTAGTGGACCACTAGTTGTCGCCGCCGAGCCGGTCCCACAGGTAGAGCTCGACGCACTCCGTCGCCAGCTCCATGCAGCGCTCGCGCGAGAGGTGTGGCAGGACGGTCTGCAGCGCCTGGTCCTCGGCGACGCCGGCGTCGAACGCCTCCTCGCCGCGGAAGCCGGCCGCGATCTTCAGCGCCTCGCGCCGGTTGTCGCCCAGGCTCGCGAAGACGTTGACGAGAAAGTCGCGGTTGGCGATCGGATGACCGACCTCCAGCGACGCGTGCCAGGCCGCCAGCATCGACAGATCGTGCTCGTCGAGATCCTGCACCGCCTTCGCGTAGTGCGACCCGAGCTCGTTCTCCGGGATCTCGTCGACCCACGCGCGCACCAGCTCGCCCAGCAGCTGCCTGCGAGCCTCACGGCCAACGGACTCCGCGATCACGCGGATCGCGTCCTGCGGTTCGATGAAGCACAGCGGCATTGCGACTCCCTGGCCTGGGAAGCGGACACGACGCACGGTAGGGATGCGGTCGGACGGGACGGTCGGGCGTGTGCGCGCCGCCGCGGCGCCGCGCGGCGGCCGATCTTCAGCTGACGAGCCTCAGGCCGGCGTCGCGCAGATGCAGCGGCCGGCGTTCGGCTCGCGTGAGCCGAAACGAACGCGCTCCGCGATGCGGGCGAAACGACTTCACCTGCGGCGCCGCACGCGGCGCGCAGCGAAACGTCACATCCGGCAGGGTTCGCTGAAGCCGCGCGCGCAGCACCATCGCCGCGGCGATCGCGGACTCGTCGATGACGTAGTGCTCGTCGGCGACGAGCTGCTTGAGGACGTTCACACGAGGGCTCATCTTCATCTCTTCTGTCGCTCCGAGGACCTCATCGGGCGCCGATACCACGAAGCCGATCGCTGCAGACCGAACCTCGACGTACGTGTGAGCGGACGAGCGCCCTCAGGCACCGAGCACGGCGGCGATCGCGTCGCGTTGGCCCTGCTCGACGACCGCCTGCGAGCCGTGCGTCGCGCGCTCGCCGCGCGCCCGCGCGCCCCAGTTGTGCAGCGCCAGATCCAACGCCTCCAGCGGCAGCCCGGTCGCATCGGCCAGCGCGCGGGCGCGGCGCTCGAGCAGCACGGTGTCGCCGATCCCGAACACGCGCTTGGCCGCCACGGTCGTCGCGTCGTCGCCGAAACGCAGCGTCGCCGGCTGCGCGTCCAGCACGTCCAGGCGCCCGAGCGACACGAGCAGCTCGAAGCGCCCGCCGCGGCCCAGGCCCGGCAGCGACAGCCGCTCGAAGACACGGTCGAAGCGCCGCTGCGGCGTCCACGCCTCCTCGCCGCGGAAGGCCGCCTGCTGGCCGCCCGAGCGAGCCGCCCAGGCACGGTAGGCCAGGACGGTCCTCGCGCCCGACTCGGCGTCGGCGACCTGCGTCCGCGGCCCGCGTGCGACGTCCAGCCGCGGCAGCTCGCCCGACGCCCACGGCACGTGCGCCGCGCGGATCGCCGCGAACGGATCTTCCGCGGCCGGGTCCTCGACCTCCAGCGGGCAGATCAACGCGACGAGGAACGCCAGCCACAGCGCCTCCTCGGGAGCGTCCATCGTCACGATGTCGGCGTACAGGCCGGGCGGGTCGTCGGAGAATTCCTCCAGCCGGGCGCTCGCAAACGCGAGCTCGGCGGCGAGCCGCTCGGCGTCGGAGGTCGCCTTCAGGCCGGGAACGAGCTCGGAGCGATAGCCGTCGTCGGCGGCCTGCGCCAGCTGGCGCGTGCGCACCGCGCTCGTGCGCGCCGTCCGGGTGGCGCCAGCGCTCGCCGAGCGTGCGCGTGCGGACGGCGTCCGTGCGGGCCGCTTGGCAGCCGGCGTCGGATCCGACGGGCGGCAGATCGGGCAGTTCTGGAGAAACCGGTTGTGGCGACAGAAGCTCGGAGGCACAACGCCAGTCTAGGAGTCTCCAGACCGCCGCGCCCGCCGCAAGATCGCCTCGCCGGCGCGCTCTACGCGTCCGGCCGAGCGGCGAGGCCCTGGATTCCGGTGAGGAAGACGCGCGTCGCGAACTGCGTCGCGCCGTCGACGTCGGGCGGCTCGCGCTGGATCATCGCGACGCCGACCTCGAGCGCGGCGCCGACCATCGCCGCCGCCGCGTACTCGGCGTCGACGCGCGGGACGATCCCGATCTTCATCGCCGTGCGCAGGTCGGCCGCGAGTTCGTCGATCCCGGCGCCGAAGATCGGCTGATCGAACATCGCCCGGATCGTGCCGCTGTTGCGGCGCATGAGCGCGAACGCCTCGGGATCGTCGGCGAGGAAGCTGAAGTACTCGCGAAAGCCCGCGGCGACGAAGTCCTCCAGCGAGCTGGCCTGGCGGCGGGCCGCCTGCACGCGCGCGCGCACCTTCTCCGCGCTCTCCTCCAGGACCGCCCGGAACAGCGACTCCTTGTCGGGGAAGTAGTTGTAGAACGTGCCGCTGGCGAGGTCCGTGCGGCGGACGACGTCGCGCACCGACGCGCTGCCGAAGCCGACCTCGGCGAAGACCGCGCGCGCCGCGTCGAGGATCGCGGCGCGGTTGGCGGCCTTCGTCGCCGCCCGCCGGCCGCCGTGCCGGTCGGCGGCGATGCTCATGGCGCGGCCACCGTCGCAGCGGCGCCGGCGGCGGCCGTCACGGCGGCCGACCGCGGCGCCACCGGCAGCGCCTTGCCGGCCCCGTCGGCGCGACGCGCCCCGCGCCGGCGCTCGCGCCGCAGGTCGAACAGGTAGCGGTCGAAGTCGACCTGGATCGTGTGGCGCTTGGACGCGACGTAGCGCTGCTGCATGCGTTTGCGCTCGCGGCGGATGTCGGCCTCCATCGCGCGTTGCGAGGGCAGGTGGTAGCCACCGCTCAGGTACTCGGCGATCCACTGCCCCTGCGCCTCGGCGAGCGGCATGATCGCGCCGAGCGGCTGCAGCAGGCCGACGAACGCGAGGTTCGGGTTGCGCGGCGCGAAGACGCGGCGAAAGAGGTCGATGCGGTTGTCGGGCGCGGTCAGAAAGCCGGGGTCGAAGAACGGAAACGAGATCCGGTAGCCCGTGCAGTAGATGACGACGTCGGCGTGCACGCGCGTGCCGTCGGCGAACTGCACCCAGTCGGGGCCGAGCTGGGCGATGTTCGGCCGCGGCGTGACCGTGCCATGGATGATGCGGTCCAGGATGCGCCCGGACACCGTCGGGTGCGCCTCGCCGAAGCGGTGATCGGGCCGCGGCAGGCCGTAGCGCTCGGGACGGCCGGTGTGGAGGCGGACGACCAGCTCTCCGACCCTCGAGCCCAGCCATGGGGGGACCAGCGGCGCGGTGAAGACCTGATCCAGCGGCTTGCCGAAGAGGTACTTCGGCACGATCCACGCGCCGCGCCGGGCGGCCAGCTGCGTCGACCGCGCGACATACGACGACTCGACGGCGATGTCCATCGCGCTGTTGCCCATCCCCAGTACGACGACGTCCCTGCCCGCCAGCATCTCGTTGTCGCGGTAGTCGTGGGCATGCATCTGGATGCCCTCGAAGCTGTCGCTGCCGGGAAACGCCGGCTCGGGCCAGCGCGTGTCCCAGTGGTGGCCGTTGGCGATGAGCAGCATGTCGTACGCGCGCGACCGCCCGTGCTCGTCGGCGAGCAGCCAGGTCCCGTCCTCTCGCTGCGCGGCGCGCTCGACGGCGGTCTGGAAGCGGATCCGCTCGCGCAGGCCGAAGTGGTCGACGTAGGCGTCGAAGTAGGCGGCGATCTGCGTGTGGTGCGGGAAGTCCGGCAGCGAGCGCGGCATCGGGAAGTCCGAGAACTCCATCCGGTCGCGCGAGGTGTTGATGTGCAGGTCGCGGTAGGCCGCCGACATCCCGTTGCGGTTGCCGAAGACCCAGTTGCCGCCGACGCGGTCAGACGCCTCGTAGCAGTCGAAGTCGATGCAGCGCTCCTGCAGCGCCTTCGCCGCTGCGATGCCCGACGAGCCGGCGCCGATGACGGCGGCGGTGGGGAGCCTGCTCATGGGGTGGCGATGCCCGCGCGATCGATGAACATGACGCAGGCGTCACCTTACCGGCCGAGCGTCGTTGGTCGAAGCGCGGCGCGGCGCGGCGCGATGCCCGGCCGCCGGGTCCGCTCGGTCAGCGGTCGAGCGGTGGCACGCCGGGATCGGTCAGCCCGCCGCCGCGCGAGCGGCGCACGAGGTAGACGCCGACGACCGCGAACGTGAAGGCGAGCAGGAAGCCGGGGTAGGGCCTGTTGAACACCGCGCGCGCGATGAAGCCGGCGAACAGCGCGCCGCCGAGGCCGATCGCGATCGTCATGCCGATCCCCATCGGATCGCGCCCGGGCAGCGCCAGCCGGGCCAGGCCGCCGATGACGAGGCCGATGATGCAGAGGATCAGAAGGTACGCGAGGAAGTCCATGAGCGCGTGACTACCCCTCCGGCCGGCGGCCTACGCCGGCACCCCGGGGCCGACGTGCTGCGGCGGGCCGGACGGGCCGCGGTCGGCGTCCGCATCGGCCGGACGGCCGGCGTCGAGCGCACCGAGGTAGCGATCGACCATGCGCGCGCACTGGCGGCCCTCGTTGATCGCCCAGACGATCAGCGACTGGCCGCGGCGTGCGTCGCCGGCCGCGAAGACGCCGGGAACCGACGTCGTGTAGGGCCGCACGACCTTCGCGTTGCCGCGCTGGTCCTTGGCGATCTCGAGCTTGTCGAGCAGGTCCTGCTCAGGATGCAGGAAGCCCATCGCGAGCAGGACGAGATCGGCGCGCAGCTCGCCCTCGGTCCCGGCGACGGGCTTGAACGGCGGCGCGGCCTCGGCCGTCGCGTAGTGCAGGGCCCGCACGCGGTCGGCGTCGTCGCCGACGAAGTGCGTCGTGACGACGGAGTAGTCCTGCTCGCCGATGTCGAGCTGCCTGGCCTCCTCCATCGCATAGGAGAGGCGAAACTTCTGCGGCCACAGCGGCCACGGCGTGCGGTCATCGGGGCGCTTGGCGGGCGGCTCGGGCAACAGCTCGAACTGCGTGATCGACGCCGCGCCCTCGCGCAGCGAGTTGCCGACGCAGTCGGCGCCCGTGTCGCCACCACCGATCACGACGACGTGCTTGTCCTTGGCGGTCAGGCCGCGCAGCGGCGGCGGCTCGGAGCCGGTCGCGGTGCCGGTCTGCTGCTGCACGTAGCGGTTGCGGTCGTAGAGGTACTCCATCGCGAAGTGGATGCCGTCGAGCTCGCGGCCCGGCACGGGCAGGTCGCGCGGCGTGCGCGACCCGGTCGCCAGGACGACGGCGTCGTAGGCCTGCAGCAGCTCGTCGACGGGCAGGTCGACGCCGACGTCGACGCCGCAGCGCACGTCGACGCCCTCGGCGACGAGCTGCTCGACGCGCCGCTGCACGACCCACTTCTCGATCTTGAAGTCCGGCACGCCGAAGCGCACGAGTCCGCCGGCGGACTCGTCGCGCTCGAACAGCGTCACGGTGTGGCCGGCGCGGCGCAGCTGCTGCGCGGCCGCCATGCCCGCCGGACCGGCGCCGACGACGGCCGCCGTGCGGCCGCTCTCGCGCTTGGGCGGCAGCGGCTTGACCCAGCCCTCGTCCCAGGCGCGGTCGATGATCGCGTTCTCGATCTGCTTGATCGAAACGGCGTCGCCCTCGCGGATCTCGAGCACGCAGGCCGCCTCGCACGGCGCCGGGCAGAGGCGGCCCGTGAACTCGGGGAAGTTGTTCGTCGCGTGCAGCTGGCGGATCGCGTCCTGCCAGCGGTCGCGGTAGACGAGATCGTTCCAGTCGGGGATGAGGTTCCCGAGCGGGCAGCCGTTGTGGCAGAACGGCACGCCGCACTCCATGCAGCGCGCGCCCTGCGCGCCGAGCTCCTCGTCGGAGCGGCGCACGAGGAACTCCTCGTAGTCCTTGGCCCGCTCGGCGGGATCGCGGTACGGAACGCCGACGCGCTCGATCTTCAAGAAGGCTCCGACCTCACCCATCTAGCGGATCTCCTTGGCGGCGGCGTGGGCGGCCGCGCCGCCGTTGGAGGCCGCGGCCTCGGCGGCCGCACGCTCGGCGAGCACGCGCTTGTAGTCGGTCGGGTAGATCTTCACGAACCGCGGGAGCAGGTCGTCCCACTCGTCGAGCACGCGCCGCCCGACCGGCGAGTCGGTGCGCTCGACGTGCTCGGCGATCAGCGCGCGGACCTCGATCGCGTCGCCCTCGTCGAGCTCCTCGAGCTGGTCGCTCATCTCCGGGTTGACGCGTCCGGGGAAGGCGCCGTCCTCGTCGAGCACGAACGCCAGGCCGCCGCTCATGCCGGCGGCGAAGTTGCGCCCCGTCTGTCCGAGCACGACGACGCGCCCGCCGGTCATGTACTCGCAGCCGTGGTCGCCGACGCCCTCGATGACGGCGCTGGCGCCCGAGTTGCGCACGCCGAAGCGCTCGCCGGCCAGGCCGCGCGCGAACATCTTGCCGCTCGTCGCGCCGTACAGGACGGTGTTGCCGATGATGACGTTGTCCTCGGCGGGGTAGGTCGCGCCGTCGGGCGGCATGATCGCGAGCGTCCCGCCGGACAGGCCCTTGCCGGTGTAGTCGTTGGCGTCGCCGTGCAGCTCGAACTCGACGCCGGGCGCCAGCCAGCCGCCGAACGACTGGCCCGCGGAGCCGTCGAAGCGGACGCGGATCGAGCCCGCCGGCAGGCCCTCGGCGCCGTGGCGCTTGGCGATGTGGCTGGAGAGGATGCCGCCGACGCAGCGGTTGACGTTGCGGATCGGGCGCTCGATCGAGACCGGCGCGCCGTCGTTCAGCGCCGCCGCCGAGGCGTCGACGAGATCCCAGTCCAGCGCGTCGTCGAGGACCGGCTCCTGCGAGCGCACGCGCCGCAGCGGCGCGCCCGCGGGCAGCTCGGGCATCGCGAGGACGTTGGAGAGGTCGACGCCGCGCGCCTTCCAGTGCTCGATCGCCTCGTCCTGCACGAGCAGGTCCGAGCGGCCGACGAGCTCGTCCATCGAGCCGATCCCGAGCGAGGCCATGATCGCGCGGACCTCCTCGGCGACGAAGAAGAAGTAGTTCACGACGTGCTCGGGCGTGCCCGTGAAGCGCTTGCGCAGCTCCGGGTCCTGCGTCGCGATCCCGACCGGGCACGTGTTGAGGTGGCAGGCGCGCATCATGATGCAGCCGGCGGCGATCAGCGGCGCGGTCGAGAAGCCCATCTCGTCGGCGCCGAGCATCGCGGCGATGACGACGTCGCGACCGGTCTTCAGCTGGCCGTCGGTCTGCACGATGATGCGCGAGCGCAGGTCGTTGCGCAGCAGCGTCTGCTGGGTCTCGGCGAGACCGATCTCCCACGGCACGCCGGCCGCCTGGATCGAGCTCAGCGGCGAAGCGCCGGTGCCGCCGTCGTGGCCGGCGATCAGGACGTGGTCGGCGTTGGCCTTCGCGACCCCGGCGGCGACGGTGCCGACGCCGACCTCGGAGACGAGCTTCACCGACACGTGCGCGCTCGGGTTGGCGCAGCGCAGGTCGTAGATGAGCTGCTTGAGGTCCTCGATCGAGTAGATGTCGTGGTGCGGCGGCGGCGAGATCAGGCCCACGCCGGGGGTCGTGTGGCGTACCCCGCCGATGTAGGCATCGACCTTGTGGCCGGGCAGCTGGCCGCCCTCGCCGGGCTTGGCGCCCTGCGCCATCTTGATCTGCAGCTGGTCGGAGTTGACGAGGTAGTGGATCGTCACGCCGAAGCGGCCGGAGGCGACCTGCTTGATCGCCGAGCGGCGCAGGTCGCCGTTGTCGTCGGGGGTGAAGCGGACCGGGTCCTCGCCGCCCTCGCCGGTGTTGGACTTGCCGCCGAGGCGGTTCATCGCGATCGCGAGCGTCTCGTGTGACTCGCGCGAGATCGAGCCCAGCGACATCGCGCCGGTGGCGAAGCGCTTGACGATCTCCTTGGCGGGCTCGACCTCGTCGATCTCGATCGGCTCGACGCCGTCGGTCCGGAACGTCATCAGGCCGCGCAGGGTCGCCTTGCGTGAGGCGTCGTCGTTGACGAGCGCCGAGTACTCGTCGTACTTCGCCTGCGCGCTGCCGTTCGGAGACCGGACCGCGTGCTGCAGGAGCGCGATCGTCTCCGGGTTCCACATGTGGTGCTCGCCGTCGCGGCGCCAGGCGTAGATGCCGCCGACCGGCAGCAGGCGCTCGTGGTCGGTCGGGTAGGCCTCGGCGTGGCGGTCGAGCGTCTCGCGCGCGAGGACGTCGATGCCGATGCCGCCGATCCGCGAGGCGGTGCCGGTGAAGTGGCGGTCGATGAGGCCCTTCTCGAGGCCGACGGCCTCGAAGATCTGCGCGCCGCAGTAGGACTGCGTCGTCGAGATCCCCATCTTGGAGATCGTCTTGAGCAGGCCCTTGCCGATCGCCTTGACGACGTTGCGCTCGGCCGTGTCGCCGTCGGCGACCTTCGGGATGCGCCCTTCGGCGACCATCACGTCGACGGTGTCGAGCAGCAGGTAGGGGTTGATCGCCTCGCAGCCGTAGCCGATCAGCGTCGCCATGTGGTGGACCTCGCGCGGCTCGCCGGACTCGAGCACGAGGCCGGTGCGCAGGCGGGTGCCCTCGCGCACGAGATGCTCGTGGACGGCCGCGACGGCGAGCAGCGACGGGATCGCCGCGCGCTTGGGGCCCATCTGGCGGTCGGAGAGGATCAGCACGCTGACGCCTGCCGCGACGGCGTCGTGGGCGTCGTCGCAGAGCTTCGCCAGCGCGGCCTTCATCGCCTCCGGCCCGTCGGCGATCGGCCACGTGATGTCGAGCGTGTCGGCGCGGAAGATCTCGTCGTGGACCTTGCGCAGCGTCTCGAGCTCGTGGTTGCGCAGGATCGGCTGGTCGAGGATGAGCTTGTGGGCGTGCTCGGGCGTCTCGGCGAGGAGGTTCTTCTCGCCGCCGATGCGGGTCGCCAGCGACATGACGATCGACTCGCGGATCGGGTCGATGGGCGGGTTCGTGACCTGCGCGAAGAGCTGCTTGAAGTACGAGAACAGCGGCGGGCGGCGGTCGCTCAGGACGGCGAGGGCGTTGTCGTTGCCCATCGAGCCGATCGGCTCCGCACCGGTCGCGGCCATCGGGGCGATCAGCACGCGCAGGTCCTCCTGCGTGTAGCCGAAGGCGAGCTGGCGCAGGTCGGTCGGCTGCTGGCCGGTCATCGTGACGTGCGCCTCGGCGAGGTCGTCGAAGTGGATCGTGTTGTGCTCGTACCAGTCGCCGTATGGCCGCTGCGTGGCGACCTGCTGCTTGATCTCCTCGTCCTCGACGATGCGGTGACGCTCGAGGTCGACGAGGAACAGCTTGCCGGGCGCGAGGCGGCCCAGGCGCTTGACGTCGGCGGTCTTGATCGGTAGCAGGCCCGCCTCCGAGCCGAGCACGACGAGGCCGTCGTGCGTCTCGACCCAGCGGCCCGGGCGCAGGCCGTTGCGGTCGAGCGTCGCACCGACGATCGAGCCGTTCGTGAAGGCGACCGCTGCGGGGCCGTCCCACGGCTCCATCAGGCAGGAGTGGAAGGCGTAGAAGCCCTTCAGCTCGTCGGGCAGGTCCTCCCTGCCGGCGTAGGCCTCGGGGATCATCATCATGACCGCGTGCGGCAGGCTGCGCCCGGCCAGCATGAGCAGCTCGAGGACGTTGTCGAACGTCGCCGTGTCGGAGTTGCCGGGCGCGACGATCGGCATGATCTTCTGCAGGTCGAGGCCGAACAGCGCCGACGACAGCTGCGACTCGCGGGCGCGCATCCAGTTGACGTTGCCCATCAGCGTGTTGATCTCGCCGTTGTGGGCGATCACGCGGTAGGGGTGCGCCAGCGGCCAGCTCGGGAACGTGTTCGTCGAGAAGCGCGAGTGCACGAGCGCCATCGCGCTGGCCATCTTCGGGTGGCTCAGGTCGGGGAAGAAGCCGCGCACCTGGTCGGGGACCAGCATCCCCTTGTAGACGATCGTGCGCGAGGAGAAGGAGGCGACGTAGAGATCCGGGCCGGCGGCGAGCTCGCAGATGCGGCGGATCACGTACAGCTTGCGCTCGAAGGCGTCCTGGTCGTTGTCGAAGCCGGGGCCGGCCTCGACGATCAGCTGGCGCATGACCGGGCGCGTCTCGTCGGCGGTCCTGCCGACGTGGTCGAGGTCGACGGGGATGTCGCGCCAGCCGAGCACGCGCTGACCCTCGACGCGGACGTTGAGCTCGAGCAGCGCCTCGAGCTTCGCCCGGCGCCCGACGTCGGTCGGCAGGAAGCACACGGCGACGCCGTAGCGGCCGCGCGGGGGAAGCTCGAAGTCGACGACCGCGCGGAAGAACGCGTCCGGCAGCTGCAGCAGCATCCCGGCGCCGTCGCCGGTGCGCGGGTCGGCGCCGGTGGCGCCGCGATGCTCGAGGTTCTCGACCGCGCGCAGGCCCATGTCGACGACCTCGTGCGCGGGCACGTTGTCCAGGCGCGCGACGAGCGCCACGCCACACGCATCGTGCTCGTAGCGTGGGTCGTAGAGGCCAGCGGCCTGCGGGGGCGAAGTGATCGTGCTCATATGAGTGCCTCCAAGGCGGAACGCCGGCACCGTGAGGCGGCGCCACAAGGGTAGCAGCGGCATCGCGCCGAATCTCTCCCCGCGTCTGCCGCTGGAGCGTCGCGTCGCGTTCGCCGCAGAGCGAGCGCAACGGTCAGCTTTCCGAGCACGGGACGGGGCCGGGCGGGGACTCGGCGGCGGCGACATCGGCGCCGTCGGCTCGCCGTCGAGCAGGCACCTGCGATCGACGGCGCGAAGCGACGCGCGCACCCCATGCCGTGTCGCGAATGTGTTCGCATGCAACGCGTTCGCGACACGGCACCCGCCGCCTGAGATGCAAGACTCGCCCTGCGTGCCCGCCGTCCTGCGACCCGTGACCGTGCTCTGTACCGGCGGCACGATCGCGATGTCCGGTGCGCGCGCGAAGCCCGCGCTCGACGCCGCCGCGCTGCTCGCCGAGGTCCCGGCGCTCGCCGACGTCGCCGGCCTGAAGGCTCGCTCGGTCACGAGCCTCCCGGGCGCCCACCTCAGCGCCGCCGACGCACTACAGATCGCGCGCGCCGCGCTCGCGCAGGCCGCCGAAGGCCGCGGCGTCGTCATCACCCACGGCACCGACACGCTCGAGGAGACGGCGGTCCTGATCGACGCCCTCCACGGCCGCGACGAGCCGATCGTCCTGACGGGCGCGATCCGGCCGGCGAGCGCGCCCGGCGCGGACGGGCCGGCGAACCTGCTCGACGCCGTCGCGGCCGCCGGGGCGGCGCCGGCCGGCGGGCTCGGCGTGCTCGTCGCGTTCGCGGGCGAGCTGCACGCGGCGCGCGCCGTGCGCAAGGTCTCATCGATCAGCGCGAGCGCGTTCGGCTCACCGGCGACCGGCCCGCTGGGCAGCGTCGCCGAGGGCCGCGTGCGGATCGCCGCCCGCCCCGTGCGCCCCGCGCGGCCGCTGCCCACGCCCGACAGGCTCGACGCGCGCGTGCCGATCGTCCCGACCCATCTCGGCGACGACGGCGCCGGACTGCGCGCCGCCGTCCGCGACGGCGCCGACGCGATCGTGTTCGTCGCGCTCGGCGCGGGCCACGTCGCGCCGCCCGTGCTCGCGGCGCTGCGCGACGCGGCGGGCGCGCTGCCCGTGGCGCTGACCGTCCGCCCGGAGCACGGCGTGCTGCTGCACGAGACCTACGGCTTCGACGGCGCCGAGGGCGATGTGCGCTCCAGCGGCGCGCTGCCGGCCGCCGGGCTGTCGCCGCAGGCTGCTCGGATGGTTCTCCTGGCGGCGCTCGGGAGCGCGACGACGGGCGATGAGCTCGCCGACGCGCTGGACCCGCAGCGCTGAGTTCGGCCGGTCCGCGGTCCCGCGCAGCTGCGCCTGGACCTCGCCGAGCGCGTCCGGCGTCTATCCTCCCCGGCGGATCGCAGCCCGATCCATTGCACTTGGCCACTTCGCGAGTCGGGACGAGAGTGAAACGCGATCAGCACGGGCACCATGGCCGTTGACGGCTCGGACGGAGTCGTTCCGTCCACATCCGAAGGGGTGACCGCCACGCCCGATCTTGAGCTCAAGCTGCCGGCACGCGCTGAGAACGTCGCGGTCATCCGGCACGCATTCGGGGGGTTCGCCGAGGCGCTGAGCGTCGACGAGCAGACGCTGGCCGACATCAAGCTGGCGGTCACCGAAGCGTGCACGAACGTCGTGATCCACGCCTACGAGGACGGCGAGGAGGGCGATCTCGAGGTCGATGCGAGCATCGACGACCGGCGCCTGACGGTCATCATCCGCGACAACGGTCGCGGCATCGTCCCGCGGCCGGACTCCCCCGGCCTCGGCCTCGGCCTGCCGCTGATCGCGACGCTGGCCGAGTCGCTCGAGCTCGGCCGGGACCGCGGCGACCACACCGAGGTGCGGATGACCTTCCGGCTCGACGAGGATCGCGACCCGTAGTGATCGACGACCAGGAGCCGGTCTTCAACAAGGCGTGGGTCGGTCTCGCGAGCGGACCGCTCAGCGCTCCCGTGCTCGGTCGCGTCGTCGGCATGCTCGCCGCGCGCGCCGACTGCCCGATCGACCGCCTCGACGACGCGCTGCTCGTCGCCGATGCCGTCGCGGCCGGGGCTGCAGCATGCAGCCGCGACGGCCGCATCCGCGTGCAGATCGTCGCGCGCCTGGGCTCCGTGGAGCTGCACGTCGGCCCGCTGCGCGACGGCGGCGCCGACGCGCTGATCGCCTCCGCAGCGCTGCCGGGCGTGGGCAACGTCCTCCAGCGGGTCGCCGACGATCTCGAGCCCTGGGAGGGCGATGGCGGCGAGGAAGACGAGTATCTGCGGATCCGATTGGACTTCGACGCCCAACGCCCGTCAACACCCGACAGGATGGAGAGCGATGTCACCTGAGTTCGCGATCACCGAGCACCCGATCGACGATGAGCGTCACGTGCTGGCGGTGCGCGGCGAGATCGACCTGTTCACGGCCCCCGAGCTCAAGCAGGTGCTGGCCGAGGCGATCGAGGGTGGCCGGATCCGCATCATCGTCGACCTCACCGACACGACCTTCCTGGACTCGACCGCGCTGGGCGTCCTGATCGGCGCCGTCAAGCGGCTGCGATCGCGCGACGGCGCGCTGGCGATCGTCAACGTCGACGACAACATCTCCAAGACGTTCGAGATCACCGGCCTGGATCAGATCTTCACGATCGTGCCGACGCGCGCGGAGGCGGTCGACGCCGTCGATCCGGCGCGCGACGCGGCGGGCTGAGCCTCACCGCTCGAGCAGCTCCAGCACCGCCTCCTCGACCGGTCCCTGGATCGCCGTCGCGTCGGGCAGCGCGCCGATCGGCTCCAGCGGGATCGTCTCGCCGTCGCGGTAGCGGTCCAGCACGCGCGGGTCGATGTAGGAGTTGCGGGCGACGGCCGGCGTGTTGCCGAGGTAGAACGCGACCTCCTTGACCGCGCGCGCGATCGCGCGCTTGCGCCCCGTCGGGCTGAGCTTCCGTCGGCTCCGTCACGGCCAGCCCGACGGCGGCCAGCACGGTCGCGCCCCAGGTGCGGAAGTCCTTGGCGGAGATGTCCTGCGTCGTGGCGGCCTTGAGGTAGGCGTTGATGTCCGGCGAGCGCACGTCGCACCAGCGCCCGCCGCGCTTGTAGGCCAGCAGCTCCTCGCCGCCGCCGCGGCGGCGCTTGAGCGTGCCGACGACGAGGGCGACCTCGGGATCGACGATCGCCTGCAGCCGGCGCTTGCTCTCCTTGGCGATGTAGTCGAAGCGGATCGTCTCGCCTTCGAGCGTCACATGGCGCTTGAGCATCGTCGCCAGACCGTAGGTCTCGTTGCTGACCGTGTACTCCTCCGTGCCGATCCGGAAGAAGCCGCGGTCCAGCAGCCGCGCGGCGCAGGCGAGCACCTGCTCGCGCGACATGTCGCCGAGCGTGATGTCGTGGTCGACGACCGATCGCAGCGCCGGCAACGAGCGCGCGAAGGCGACCATCTCGTCGAACTTCTCCTGATCGCGGCGCTCGCGCCAGCGCGGGTGGTACAGGTACTGCTTGCGCCCGCGCGCGTCGATGCCCGTAGCCTGGATGTGGCCGAACGGGTCCGGCGAGATCCAGACGTCGCGCCAGGCCGGCGGGATGACGAGCGCCACGATCCGCGCGACGACCTCGGTGTCGGTGATCCGCTCGCCCTCCTCGTCGAGGTAGACGAAGCCCTTGCCGCAGCGCCGCCGCGCGTATCCGGGAGCGCTCGGGTCCGAACGGCGCAGGCGCCGCGACGTCGTGTGGGTGGCGGCGGCGGCCATCGGCGCCGGTCGTGGTACCCGGCGCCGCGACCGCGGCTAACGCTTCGCCGCGGTCTTCTTCGCGGCCGGCTTCTTGCCCGCCGACTTCTTGCCCGCCGATTTCTTGGCGGCGCCGCCGCCGTTGCCCTCGCGCGCCTTGACCGCGTCGAGGCTGGCCTTCAGGGCCGACATCAGGTCGGGGACCTCGGCGTCGTCCTCGTCGGCCGCCGGCTGGACGGCGATCTCCTTGCCCTCGGCCTTGCGCTCGACGAGCGCGAGGACCTCCTCGCGGTATGTGTCGCGGTACTTGTCGGCGTCGAAGGTGCCGGCGAGCGAGTCGACGAGCTGCTTGGCGATGTCGAGCTCGCGGGAGTTGACCTCGACCTCCTCGACGGCGCCGAGCTCGTCGATCGAGGACGCGTCGACGACCTCGTCGGGATAGACCATCGTCGACATCGCGAGCACGTTCTCCCCCATCGGGCGGACGGCGACGAGCTGCTGCTTGGAACGGATGACGACGTTGGCGATTGCGACGCGGCCGGTCGCGCGCATCGCCTCGAGCAGCAGCCGGTAGGGCTTGGAGCCGCCTGGGCCGGGCGCGAGGTAGTACGGATGGTCGAAGTAGATCGGGTCGATCTCGTCGAGCGCGACGAAGTCCTCGATCTCGATCGACTTCGTCTTCTTGGGATCGAGCGCGTCCAGCTCGCCCGGCTCGATGACCACGTAGTGATCGGGCGTCAGCTCGTAGCCCTTGACGATGTCCTCGTAGCGGACCTCGTCACCGGTCGTCGGGTCGACGCGCTTCTGCTGGATGCGCACCCCCGTCTCCTTGTTGAGCTGGTGGAAGCGCACCGACTTCTTCGACACCGCCGAGTACATCTTCACGGGGACCGTCACGAGCCCGAAGGAGATCGCACCGCTCCAGATCGACCTGGCCATGAAGGCAGACTACCCCCCGGGCGCTCGTAGTCCTGCGCTTCGCACGGTGCGTTGCAGCGGCCGGCGGCGGGTCAGGCGGTCTGCGGCGGCGCGGGCGGCTCGATCGGCACGTCGCGCGGGGCATCGGGCTCGGGCACGCTCGGCGGATCGGGCGACGGCGTCGGCACCGGATCGGGTTCGACGGGCACGCTCGGCGTCTGTGGGACAACCGGCGTCGGCGGCTCTACGGGCTGGGGAACCTCGAGCGCGGGCACCGCGCGTGCGAGTGTCAGGACCATTGGGCGGCGTTACCCGAAGCGGGTCTCGTCCAAGCGCTCGCGCAGCTCGGAGATCGACGCGAAGACCGCCTCGGCGCCGGCCTCGAGCAGCTCGTCGGCGCCGAATCCGCCGGTCCGCACGCAGAGCGTCGGCAGCTCGAGCTGCGTCGCCGCCTCGACGTCCCAGGTCGAGTCGCCGACCATCACGCCCGCTCCGCCGCCGGCGAGCTCGAGCGCGGCGGCGACGAGATCGGGCGCGGGCTTGGTGCGCTCGACGGTGCTCGAGTCCGTCCAGCCGTCGACGAGCTTGCGCGCGTCGAGCAGGTCGAGGTAGTGCTGCAGGTCCTCGGCCTTCGCCGACGAGGCGATCACGACCGCGCTGCCGCGTGCCTTGAGGTCCTCGATCAGCCCGCGCGCGCCGGCGAACGGCTGCACCTCGTGGCGCATCTGGGCGAAGAGCGCGTGCTCCTGCATGCGGATCGCGTCGCCCTGCTCGCGATCCAAGCCCTCGCCGGCGAGGTGGCCGACGATCTGATCTCCACCCATGCCGATCGCGCGGTGGCAGCGCCAGACGGGGACCGTGATGCCGTGCAGGCGCAGCGCCCGGTACCAGGCCAGGGCGTGCTGGTAGTTGGAGTCGACGAGCGTCCCGTCGATGTCGAGGATCGCGGCCGGAGGCGTCATCTCGCCGGCGCCTCCCTGGTCAGGCGCCGGATGACCCCGAGGCCGAACCACAGGCCGACGTACACGGTCGCCATCAGGACGGCCGTGACCGTGACCGTCGTCTGCTCGAACAGCAGGTCGGTGACGAGCAGCACCGCCCCGTTCATCGCGACCGCCAGGCACACGAGGCCGAGCACGGCGAGCTTGCTCGACACGCGCACGAGCATCGGCTTCTCGCGCTCGCGGAACATGAGCCGGTGGTAGGCCGTCGGCGCGATGAACAACGCCGACGCGGCCGCCGCGAACAGCAGCGTCGAGAAGTAGACGGTCTGCTGGAACTCCGTGACCTGACCGAAGCGCTGCTGGAACGGGACGGCGAGCAGGAAGGCGAACAGCACCTGCACGCCGGGCATCGCGACGCGCAACTCGTTGAGGAGCTGGTCGAACTCGCGGTTGAGCCGCTCGTTCTCGGTCTCCGCGTCCTGTGAGGGGGTGCGCGCGTCGTCGGTCATCCAGGCATCTGCATGCCCGGATCGACCGCCGCGCGAACGCCGTGTCAGTCGCTGCGCGGCCGTGGGCGGCGCGCCGGCGGCGGGCGGGGCGTCGGCCGCGGCCCGCAGCCGCGCGATCGCCTGACGGATGATGCGCGAGACCTGCATCTGGCTGACGCCGATGACGGCGCCGATCTCGGCCTGCGTCATGTCCTGCTCGAAGCGCATCCGCAGGACCTCACGCTCGCGCGGCGTCACGGTCGACATCAGCGCCTGCAGCGTCGCGCGCTCCTCGGCGCGGTCGAAGCCGTCCTCGTCGATGCCGACCGAGTCGGCGATCGTCGCGACGTCGTCGTCGCCGCCGGCGCGCGGCGCATCGAAGGAGACCGCGCGGTAGGCGCCGCCGGCCTGCAGCGCCTCCAGCACCTCCTCCTCGTCGACGCCGACGGCGGCACCGATCTCCGACACCGACGGCGAGCGGCGCAGCGTGTCCGACAGCTGGCCGACGGCGCGATCGACCCTCAGCGTCAGCTCCTGCAGGTCGCGCGGCACGCGCACGGCCCAGGTGCGATCGCGGAAGTAGCGCTTGATCTCACCGAGGATCGTCGGCACGGCGTAGGACGAGAACGCGATCTCGCGGTCGGGATCGAAGCGGTCGATCGCCTTGATGAGGCCCAGCGACGCGACCTGCAGGAGGTCGTCGAGCGGCTCGCTGGCGCGCTGGTAGCGGCGCGCCAGCTGGCGCGCGAGCGGCAGGAAGCGCTCGACGAGCTGGTCGCGGGCCTGGGCGTCCCCGTCGCGGTGATAGCGGATGAAGAGCACGCGGTCCTCGCGCGATCGCTCGGGTCCGCTGCCGGAGGCGGCCGGCGATGCGTTCACGAGCGCCATCGAACGCCTTCCCAGCACAGCGATGTCCCGTCCACGAAGACCTCCGCACACCAACGTCGGGAACGCCGGAGGTCTAGGGCGCTTGCTGCGCGCAGCGGGGACACGGCCGCGCATAGGTCATGATACCCAAGCCCCGGGTGCAACCCGCGCGGTTCCGATGGCAGACGACACGAACACCACGAGCCTGCGCATCCTCGCTGCCGACGAGAACGAGCAGACGCTCAAGTCGATCGACGGGCTGCTCGCGGACCTCGGTCATACGGTCGTCGCGCACGCCGTCAACGTCGGCCAGGCCGGCGACCTGATCGCCAGCGAGGACCCCGACCTGTCCGTCGTCGTCGTGCACGACGACGACGACCACGCGCTCGATTTGATCGAGGAGATCGCCGAGTACGCGCGCGGCGCGATCATCGTCCTGCTGGGTACGCATGACTCCTCATTCGTTCGCGGCGCGGCCGAGCGCGGGATCGACGCGTTCGCCCGCCCGCAGTTCGAGCAGGAGGTGCAGGGCGCGATCGAGCTGGCGATGAAGCGCCACGGCGAGCGCATGCACCTGGTCGAGCAGGTCGAGCAGCTGGAGGGCGCGCTGGAGCGGCGCGGGACGATCGAGCGCGCCAAGGGAATCCTGATGGAGCGCCACGGCGTCGACAACCACGAGGCCTTCGAGCTGCTGCGCCAGCGGGCGCGCAGCTCCAACCGTCGCGTGCTCGAGCTGGCGCACGCCGTCTCCGAGGGTCACGCACTGCTCCCCGACCTGTCCGACTGACGCGGCGTGATCGCGCCACCGGATCGGGTTGGCAGCCCCTCCCGGCGGGAACCTCATAGGGCATGATCGCCGTCCTCAAGAGCGCATTCGGGAAGTTCCAAGCCGACGAGATGGCCGATCGTGCGGCGTCGCTGACGTACTACATGATGATGTCGCTGTTCCCGGCGCTGCTCGTCGGCGTCTCGCTGTTGGGTCTGCTCGGCGACCAGTCGCTCGTCACCGACGCGGTCGGGTACGCGCAGGACAACGGCGCGCCGGCGGAGGTGACCGACGCCCTCGAGGCGCTGCTGACGACGACCGTCAGCGCCACCGGCAGCGCCGTCTCCAGCGCCCTCGTGCTCGGCATCGCGGTCGCGCTGTATGGCGCCTCGGGCGCGTTCGGCGCGGCGGGACGGGCCCTGAACGCCGTCTACGGCGTCGAGGAGACGCGCGGCTTCGTCAAGCACAAGCTCGCCGACATCGGCTTCACCGTGCTCGTCATCGCGCTCGCGCTCGTCGCGCTCGTGTCGGTCTTCCTCGGCGGTGACCTGGCCGGTGACCTGTTCGGAACGATCGGCCTCGGCGACACCGCGGCGGCGCTGTGGCGCGTTGCGCGCTGGGCCGTCGCGATCGGCGCCGTGCTCGGAATCTACGGGCTCGTGTTCGCACTCGCGCCCGACATCGGCGCGCGGCGGCGGCGGATCATCAGCCCCGGGGGCCTCGTCGGCGTCGGGGTCTGGATCGTGGCCTCGATCGGCTTCGCCCTGTACGTCACGAACTTCGGCAAGTACGGCGCAACCTACGGCGCCTTTGCCGGCGCGGTGATCCTGCTGCTGTGGCTGTACATCGCGAGCGTCGCCTTCCTCTTCGGCGCCGAGCTGAACAGCGTCGTCGACGGTCGCGGCGGGGCGCAGCGGGCGACCGGCATCGACGACCGCCGGCCCGCGGACGGCGGCGACCAGGGGCGCGACGCCCTCGCACCGCCCGTCACGCGGAGCTAGTGCTCCCTCCGCTACCGAGCGCGAACAGCAGCAGCGCCACGACGAGCAGGCCGAGGAAGATGCAGCCGATGATCCCCAGGATCTTGCCCGCGGTTGCGATGCCGGCGCCCCCGAGCTGACCGCCGGAGGCGCGGATCTCCTGCTCGGCCTTGCGCCCGAGGGCGATCGCGAACGGCCCGCAGAGCGGGCACAGCAGGATGCTGAGGATGCCGAGGACGAGCGCCGGCGCGGCACCGGGGGCCTGCGACTGCGGGGCGGACGGATGCGGCGCCGGCGGCTGGACGTTCACCGTGAATCGGCCTCGCACGGATCCGCGCCGGCGCGCGGGCGCAGGGTTCGCTGCTCGTCGTAGCAGCACAGCGCGCGGCGGCCCGGGCAGGTCTCACACAGCTCGCGGTGCGGCGTCGCGGTGACCGGATACTCGCCGGCGAGCAGCCCGCCCGCGAGCGCCAGCAGCTCGTCCTGGAGGCGATCGGCGTCGGCGGCCTCGAAGCTCGCGGCGAGCGGCTCGAGCGGGCGCTCGAGGAAGGCGTAGGCGACCTCGACGCGGACGGCGCCGCCGCGTAGCGCGGCGAGCGCGTAGACGCGCCGCTGGATGCCGTAGCGCTGCTCGACGTAGGCGGCGACGTCGGTCCCGGCATCGAGGCCATCGGTCTTGTAGTCGACGACGAGCTGCGCGCCGCCGCGCTCGTGTGCGAGCACGTCGACGACCCCGTTGAGCAGCGTGTCGCCGAGCGCGACGGTGAAGCCGTGCTCGCGGTGCACCGCACGGGCGCGCGCGATGCGCCGGGCCAGCGGCGAGTCGGCGAAGGCGGCCGCCAGGCGCAGCACGTCGGCGTGCTCGCCGGCGCTGAGCTCGATCCCCCACGCGGTCGCGATCTGCGCGAGGTCGGCGTCGTCGTGCTCGAGCACGGCATGGACGAGCGAGCCGCGCGTGCGCGCGTCCAACGCCGGAGCGGCGGGCGCCCCGCCCGGCTCGGCGCCTGCGGGCTGCTCGTCGGGCAGGCCCAGCACGCGCTGCAGGTAGAAGCGATAGCCGCACTGCCTCCACGCCGACAGGCGCGAGTAGGAGAGCGTGCGCACCGGCTCGGGCCCGCCCGCCGGCTCGCGCTCGGACAGGCGTGGCGTCGGCGCGACCGCGATCGGCAGGCTCGCGCCCGCCGGCGCGAGCGACTCCGTGCGCAGGACGCGGCCGACGGTTGCGGGCCGGTTGAGCGCCACACGGACGCGCGCGCCGGCGCCGATCTCGACGTCCTGCTGCGGATCGTCGTCGGTCGGCAGGGCGCGCAGGTCGCCGCCCAGCAGCGCCGGCCCGAGCCAGGCCAGCGGCGGCGACTTCGGTCCCTCCTGGGGCCAGTTGTCGACGGTCACGCCACCGCTGACGATCAGCCGCTCGCGAGCACGGGTCGCCGCGACGTACATGACGCGCTCCTCCTCGCGGGCGGCACGCTCGCGCGCGCGCTCGCGCAGGCGCTCGTAGGCGAGCGCCGTCTTGCTCGTGCCGTCGAGGCCGACGAGCCGCAGCCCGACGTCGTCGCCGTGCACGAGCAGGTCCTCGTCGCCGTCGCCGGGTCGCTGGCGGCCGAGATCGGCGACGCAGACGACGGGGAACTCCAGGCCCTTGGCGGCGTGGATCGACATCAGCCGGACGGCCTTGACGTCGCCGAGCTCGACGGGCGCGTCGGTCTCGCGCGCCTCCGCCTCGAGCTCGGCGTTCGCGAGGTCGGCGAGGCCGCGCACGTCGCGGCCGTGGTCGCGCTCGAAGGTGGCGGCGACGCGCAGCAGCTTGTGGACGTTCGCCAGCCGCCGCTCACCGCCGGCGAGCGACAGGACGTGCAGGTCGTACTCCGTCGCATCGACGACGCGGCGCAGCAGCTCGTCGAGCGCCAGCCGCGGCGCGAGCGCGCGCTCGGCGCCGAAGCGCGTCGCGAAGACGTCGAGGCGCTCGCGATCGTCCGCTGCCAGGCGCTCGCGCAGCGCGCCGTCGTCGGCGATCGCGCGCCAGCCGCCACCGCTGGCGCCGGCGCGCGCGACGTGGGCGAGCGCGTCGGAGGACAGCCCGACGAGCGGCGACGCGAGCACGCCGTAGAGCGCGGTCTCGTCGCGCGGGTTGGCGAGCGCGGCCAGCCAGGCGCAGAGGTCGCGCACGACCTGGCGGCCCCAGTAGCCGCGGCCGCCGACGGACATCGTCAGCAGCCCCTGGTCCTCGAGCGCGCGCTCGTAGACGGGCAGGTCGCCGAGCGCGCGCAGCAGCACGACGATGTCCTCTGCCCGATGCAGCTCGGCGTCGACCAGCTCCCGCAGGCGCTGGGCGAGCAGCCGCGCCTCGGCCTGGCGCCAGGCCCTGGTGCCGGGTCGCACGGCGCCGAGGTCGACGTCCTCCCAGCCGGCCTGGTCGGTGA
This sequence comes from uncultured Solirubrobacteraceae bacterium, assembly GCA_963756465.1. Lineage (GTDB taxonomy): Bacteria > Actinomycetota > Thermoleophilia > Solirubrobacterales > Solirubrobacteraceae > CADCVQ01. Next base: position 881,383 of record CAVWNK010000003.1, on the reverse strand, counting down.
CCAGCAGCTCGACGAGCGGCTGCGCCGCGGGCTCGGTCTGGCGCCCTTCCCGCAGCGCGACGAAGCTCGCCCCCATGCGTGGCGCGAAGGCGGCGTTGATCGTGTCGAGGATCGCGCCGTGCGCGCGGAAGTTCGTCGCCAGCGTCGCCACCCGGTCGCCGGCCGCGAACTGCGCGCGCAGCGCGCGGAAGATGTCGACGTCGGCGTGACGGAAGCCGTAGATCGACTGCTGCTCGTCTCCGACGACGAAGAGGTCGTCGCGGTCGAGCGCACGAAACAGGGCCAATTGCAGGGGGTTCGAGTCCTGCAGCTCGTCCACCATGACGCGGTCGAAGCGCTCGGCGTAGGAGCTGCGCAGGCCGGGCTCGTCCTCCAGCAGGTCGCGGGCGTGCAGCTCGAGGTCGTCGAAGTCCAGCGCCGCGCGGTCGCGCTTGGCCTCGGCGTAGGCGTCGGCGTAGTCGCCGAGCAGTTCGTCGAGCAGCGCCACGGCGGCGGCCGCGCGGGCGTCGCGGCAGGCGCACGCATAGGCCTGCAGCGCCGCGCGGTAGGCGTCGCAGACCGGCGTCTTCAGCGCGTTGGCGTTCACCCCCAGCGTCAGATCGCCGAGCTCGGGCGCGAGCTCGCCGGGCGGCGTCGCGACGAGCAGGTCGCCGCAGCGCTGCAGGCGCTCGCGCGCAGTCGTGACGGTCTTGCCGGGGCCGGCGAGCTGCAGCTCGGCGGCGGCGGCGGCGCGGGCCGCCTCCAGCGGCGCGCGCAGCGCGTGCGGGTCGGCGAGCGCTCGCGGGCGCGGCAGGCTCGGCCGCGTCTGGCCGGCACTGCGCAGCGCGTCGTGGGCGATCGTGATCGCCGTGCGCAGGCGGTCGGCGTCGTAGGCGGCGACGAGGTCCAGCGCCGGCGCGCCGTGCGCGCCGTCGAGCAGCCGCGCGAGCGCGTCCTCCCAGGCGCGGTCCAGCAGCGGGCGCGCGGCGGCCTCGTCGAGGACGGTGAAGGCCGGGTCCAGGCCGGCGGCGATCGCGTGGGCGCGCAGCACGCGCGTGCAGAAGCCGTGGATCGTCGAGATCCAGGCGGCCTCGGTCTCGCGCGCGGCGTCGCGGCGGCCGAGCTCGACGAAGCGCTGGCGCACGCGCGCGCGAAGCTCGCCGGCGGCGCGCTCGGTGAACGTGATCGCGAGGATCCGCGCCGGGCGCACACCGTCCTCGAGCACCGAGCGCACGAAGCGCTCGACGAGCACCGACGTCTTGCCGCTGCCGGCGTTGGCCTCGAGCAGCAGCGAGCCGTCGCGGCGGCGGACCGCCGCGGACTGCTCCGCGGTGAACGGTCGGCCGCCGGGCCCCAAAAGCGGCGCCTGGACGGCCATCAGGCCCCCTCGCAGCGGCAGATCGTCGGATACATGCAGCCCTTGTCGTTGTAGGAGCAGGTGTCCGGCCTCGGCGCGAGCGCGCCGCTGCGCAGCTCGGCGAGGACCGCGAGGACGTCCTCGACCACGCCGTCGACGATCGCCGCGAACTCCGTCGGCGCGCGGCGGTCGGTGCGGACGGCCTTCAGGCCCGGGTCGGCGTCCTCGCGCAGCAGGCCGCGGGCGCGCTGGTCGCGCCCGCCGATCGGCTGGTACAGGCCGCCGATCGGGTCCAGGCCCAGGACGTCGCGCGCGGCGAGCATGTAGAGCGCGACCTGGTACTTGCGCTTGGCGCGCCAGTTCGCCGACTCGACGGACATGCGCCCCTTGTAGTCGTAGACGAGCGCCGTGCCGCCGGGACCGGTGTCGACGCGGTCGATGCGCCCGCTCAGCCGGATCCCGTCGCCGAGCTCGAGCGCGGCGACGTCGCCGGCGCCGAAGGCGACCTCGAGCGCGCTCGCGGCGAGCTCCGAACCGGACGTGGCAGCGTGGTCGAGGTAGCGCAGCACGTCGGAGCGCAGGCGGTGCTCCATCGCGCGCTGGCGGCTGGGGTCGCGCGACATGACGTACAGCTCGGTGCCCTCAAAGCCGTCGAGCGCCGTGACGGCGAGCTCGCGCGCCGCGGGCAGCGTCGTCTCGTCGAGGCGGCCTGCGCCGGTCGTCTCGATCAGCCCGCGCACGACGGCCTCGAGCACGGCGTGCGTCAGCGCGCCGCGCAGCATCGCCTCGGGATCGGGCGCGAGGCCCTCGGGCTTGAGCATCCGCTCGACGAACCACTTCACCGGGCAGCTCGCCCACAGCTCGATCCCCGACGCCGACCACGTCGGGCGGTCGCGCAGCCGCGCGACGAGCGTCTCGTCGCGTAGCGGGGCGATCGGCGCCTCGCGCCGCCGCGGCCCGCTCGCGGCCGCGCCGCGCCGGCGCTCGCGCTCGCTGGGGGCCGCACCCTGGGGCCAGCCGACCTGGCCCAGCGAGCGCATCCGCCGCTGCTCCTCGAGCTGCGGGCCGAAGAGGTCGCAGACGTCCGCGACGAAGAACGAGCGCACGGCGGGCTCGCCGTCGTCGCCGGCGTCGTGCCAGGACAGATAGAGGCGCTCCTCGGGCCGCGAGACCGTCGCGTAGAAGAGGTAGCGCTCGGCGCCGAGGTCGTCGCGGCGGCGCAGCCGCAGGCCCGAGGCGGCGGCGATCTGCTCGCGCTCGGTGTCGGCGAAGAACGGCTCGGTGCGCGGCGGCGCGGGGAAGACGCCCTCCTGCAGGCCGCACGCGAACAGGATCCGCACGCGGCGGGCGCGCAGCGACAGCGGCTCGGCGACGGTCACGCGGCCGGGCGCCGGCCGCGTGCCGACCTCGACCGCCAGGTCGTGCAGGAGCGCCGCAAGCTCGCCCGGCTCGGCGGCCAGCGCGCGGTCGGCGCGCGCCAGCGTGGCGAGCTCGCCGAGCGCCCGACGGCCGGCCTTCAGGACGGCGACGTCTTGCGCCTCGGAGCCGCTCAGCACCTCCGCGGCGCGCCGCCGCGGCGCGCTGATCAGCAGCTGTAGCTCCGCCGCGAGGCGCTCGGCGAGCTCGGCCCCGCCGCGCGCCTGCGCGGCGCGCACGCGATCGATCGCATCCAGGCGCCAGTGCTCCTGTTCCCACAGCGCGCGGACCGCGTCGGCGCTGCGGGCGCCCTCCCGGCGGGCACGCGTCTCGAGCCGGTCGGCGAGCTCGGGGTGCTGGAGCAGGCCGGGCGTACGCAGGTAGGCGATCAGGTCCTCGGCGCCGCCGCCGGGCAGCGCGCAGCGCGCGAGGCCGACGAGGCCGCGCCCCAGCGGCGTGTGGCCGAGGGCGACCGTGCGCTCGAGCGCGAGCCGCACGCCGTAGGCGCCGAAGATCTCGCTCAGCAGCGCGGCGTGCTCGCCGGGGGCGCGCAGCACGACCGCGATCTCCTCCGGCGCCACGCCCTCGTTGCCGATCAGCCGCGCCGCCTCGGCCGCGACGAGCTCGAGCTCGGCACGCTCGCCGCCACCCTGCAGCAGCGTCACCGCCGCGCCGGGATCGACGGGGTCGGGATCGAACAGCTGCGTCTCGTCGAGCTCGAAGAGGCCGCGCTCGAGATGGTGCAGCGGCCCGCGCGACTGCGGCGCGTAGTGCTCGGCGCGCGGCGTCAGCGCGACGTGCTCGACGTCGTCGGTGAACAGCTCGGCGAACGTCGTCGCGCGCCCGGCGAAGGCCATCCGGCCGGGCTCGTAGGAGAGCGACAGCGTGACCTGGGCGCCCGTCCGGGCGAGCGTGTCGACGGCGTCGCGCTGCAGCGGCTGCAGGTCGTCGAAGCCGTAGAAGAAGACGGGCGTGTCGCCCCAGGCGGCGGGCTGCTCGCGCAGGGCGTCGAGCGCGGCTGCCTCGTAGAGGCGCGCGTCGCGCCGGCCGAGGCGCTCCAGCGCGCGGCGGTAGCCCGCATACAGGGCGCTGACCTCGTCTGCGTAGCGCCGGCGTCCGGCCTCGTCGCCCGCCCAGGCGCGCAGCGCCTGCGTCAGGCGCTGCGGCGTGACGCGCAGCGCCTCGAGCTCGTCGACGAGCCGCAGCAACTCGAGCACGAACCCGCGCGTCCGCGCCGAGCGGGCGAGCGACTGGAGCCTGGCGGCCTTGACCGCGCTCGCCGCGACGCGCTCGCGGGCGAGCGGCGCGAGCGGGCGCCCGCGCACACCGCCGCGGCGGGCGCACTCCTCGATCAGCCAGCCGAAGCGCATGACGTTGGCGCCGAAGACGACGCCGGACGCCGCGAGCTCGGCGCGGTAGCGCTCGACGTCCTCGAAGCGCGGCACGACGAGGATCGGCTCGGCGCCCCGCTTCAGCGCGGCGCGGTAGCCGTCGAGGACGACCTTCGCCTTCTCCGCGTTGGCGGGGCCGGTGACGAGCGTGAGGGGCACTCCTGCATCGTCGCGCGTCGGGACGACGGTCTGACGAGGTGCGGGCGAGAAGTCCGCGCTCGATGCGGGTACGGTGATCGATCGTGACCGCCCTGAGGACGCGGCTCGTCTGGCTGCTGATGCGCGTGGTCAGCCACGAGCGGCTCTACGCATGGCACCGTCGCGGCTGGCTGGCGCCGCTGGAGCGGGTGCTGCTGCGCGGCGAGCTGAACGTCCTGGGCGGGATCGGCAGCGGGATGCATCTGGGCGGCGCGTCGTTCGCGCCGTGGGGCGCGCAGGCCTACGCCGTGCTCACCGGCACGCACGAGCTGCAGGTCCAGGAGGCGCTGCGGCGCAGCGTCGGCGCCGGTGACGTCGTCTGGGACGTCGGCGCGAACATCGGCGCGCTGAGCCTTGTCGCCGCCCGCATGGTGGGCCCGACCGGCCGCGTCATCGCCGTCGAGCCGCAGGCCGGCTGCGCCGCCGCGATCCGCGCCAACGCCGCGCGCAACGACCTCGGCTGGATCGAGGTCCGCGAGGTCGCCGCGACCGACCACTCGGGCGACGTGGCGCTCAACGTCGTCGACGACACGCTGTGGACGCGCCTGGCCTCGGTCGGCGAGCACGAGCTGCAGACCGAGCGCGTCGTCGTGGCGGGGAGCGCGCTGGACGACCTCGACGCGCCGCCGCCGACGCTCGTGAAGATCGACGTCGAGGGTGCCGAGCTCGAGGTCGTCGCCGGCATGCGGCGCGTGCTCGACGAGGCGCAGCCGGTCGTCGTCTGCGAGATGCACGGGCGCAACCGCGAGTTCTGCGCGGCGATGCACGAGGCCGGCTACGACGTGCTCAACCTCGACGGGCCCGAGCCCGTCGAGGAGGCGTGGGTCAACGTCCACGCGCTGTGCGTGCCGCGCCGGCGCCTGACGGCGTGATCACCTCGGGAACGCCGTGAACGACAGCGAGGCGAGGCTGTCGACGCGGTTGGCGGCCAGGCCGGCGAAGGAGAGCGTGAAGAGCCTGTCGCCGATGACGAACGAGCGGCCGATCGGCGGACGGTACGTGCCGTCGCCGCTGCCCTCGGGCGGGTGCGTGATGCGCCCGCGCTCGGCGAGGCTCGCCGGGCCGATCGAGAAGCCGACCGCGCCCTCGAACTCGCGCCCGGCGCTGCCGTAGGAGGCGAGCGGGATGACGGCGAGGTCTGCCGGCTTCCAGAACAGGAACGCGTGCGGGTCGTACTCGGCGGTCGACGAGGCGTTGGCGCCGAGCGAGACCTGCGCCCGGCGCGCCGGGCGCCGCGGGTCGGAGACGTCGAAGAGCGACAGCTGCGTGCCCTGCGTGCGCCCCTCCGCGGTCGCGTCCTGGCCGACGCCGAGCAGCAGGTCGTCGGTGATCGGGTGCAGGTAGGCCGAGTAGCCGAGGATCTTCAGCTCGCCGACGACGCGCGGATCGGTCTTCTTGGACAGGTCGAGCGTGTACAGCGGATCGACCTGGCGAAAGGTCACGACGTAGCCCTTGTCGCCGGCGAAGCGCACGGCGTAGATGCGCTCGCCCCTGCCCAGGCCCTCGGCGCGGCCGAGGGTCGCGAGCTGCGAGCCGCGCTCGCCGAGCACGGTCACGAACGACTCGCTGTCGCGTGCGAGCCGGTCGTCGAACCAGGCCGGCTGCTCGGTCGAGGCCACGCGCAGGGCGCCGTCGAACTCCGACATCGAGTACTGGTTGAGCACGAAGCCGGCGACGCTGCCCGACGATGCGTAGCTCGTCTGGCCCGTTCTTGACGCCTCGAAGCGGTGGATCTCGGTGCGGCTGCGCTGCGGGATCGCGCGCCCGTTCTCGAGCGCCGCGACGTAGCGCTGCGAGGCGACGTAGAGCCCGGTCGTCGACGCGTAGACGGTCTGCGCGCCGGCCATGATCGCGTCGCGGTCGACGTTGAAGAGGCCCTTGTCGAGGTCGACCGTCAGCACCGTCAACAGGTCCAGGCCGGAGAAGCGGCGCGGGTGGCGGACGTCGTCGCAGGCGACGACGGAGCGGCGGAACGTGCGGCCGGAGACGTTGCTCTTCAGGACCGTCCGCGGGACGAAGTCGGCGACGGGCGCGCGCGCGATCGCGGCGGGCCGGATGTAGTCCGGCGAGGCGCCGACGACGATGCGCGCCGTGCCGCCGGTCAGGCGCGCGTCGACGAGCGCGCCGTCGGTCGTCATCGTGCGCAGGACCTTCATCGCCGCCGGGTCGGTGACGTCGACCTCGCTGAGGACGACCTGCGACGCGGACGCGATCACGTCGCTGCTGAACGGGCCGCCGCCGAATGCGTTGCTCATGATCAGCAGCCGCTGGCCGCGCAGCAGGAGCTGATGGCCGTAGGTGCCGTCGAGCGCGAGCGTCCCGACGATCCGCGGCGCAGCGCCCGTGACGTCGAGCGCGTGCAGCTTGCCGTCGGCGATCGCGTAGACGATGCGGCCGTCGGTCTTGACGATGTCGGGCTCGTCGACGCCCGCCTCCTGCACGTTCGTCGAGGAGAAGTCGGGCACGCCGCCCTTGCTCTCGGCGGCCGCGGGAGCCGGCGCGGCGGCGAGCGGTGCGCCCGCGCTGTCGGTCTGCACCGGGGTCATCAACGGTTGCGCCACGGCGACGCCCGCGCGCGTCGGCACGCCCGTGCGCCCGCCGGTCCGGCGGGCGTTGCGGCGCGCGTAGCCGAGCAGCGACTTGCAGGACGGGAAGGCGGGCAGCGCCGACGGCTTGACCGCGCGCTTGGCGGCGGGCGCGGTGGCGGGCAGGGCGAGGAGAGCTGCGGCGATGAGCGCGGCGAGCGCGGCTGCTGCGGGTATCCGTACGGCGGTCATCGTGTCCCTCCCGGTTGGGCTGATGGGGACACTACGCGCGGGCGGCGGGTTCGTCACGCGGCGTCGGCTCACACGGGGATGTGGGCGGCGAAACACCGCATCGCCGCGTCGACGGGTCGGCCGCGCCCGGTGCTCGCCGCGGCGTGAAGGAGCGCCCGCTCGATCTGGCCTGGCGGCACGATCGGCGCTCGTTGCGCGACAGCGTGCAGCAGCGCCGAGCCGACGCCACGCGGCGACCGAATCGGCGCTCGTTCACGGAGGTCCGACGCGCGCTGCGGTCGGTCCGCGCTCGGTTCGACGCGCCCGCGCCAGCGACCGCGCTCACGTCGCCGGCGGCAGCACGCCCATCCGCGCCGCCTCGCGCGCAATCCGCCGCGCGTCGCCGAACGAATCGCGCGATCCGAGCACGACGATTCCGATCCGCCGCTCCCCGCGCTCGATGATCGCGACGAGGCAGAAGCCGGCCGGGTTCGTGTAGCCGGTCTTCAGGCCGACGGCGCCGGGGTAGCGGTCGCGCAGGAGGTGGTTGGTCGTGCGCAGCGTCAGCTTCCTGCCCGCGCCGGGCCACACGCGGGCATAGCGCTTGCGAGCGATCTCGACGATCCGGGGCTCGTTCATCGCGCGCATCGCGAGCGTCGCGAGGTCGGCGGCGCACGAGCGGTTGCGTCCGTCCAGGCCGTGCGCGTCGACGAAGTGCGTGCAGGCCAGGCCGAGCAGCTTCGCGCGCCGGTTCATGAGCTTCACCCACGCGCGCTCGGAACCGGCGCCGGCGCTGGCGAGCGCGACGGCGGCGTTGTTGGCGGACGAGATCAGCAGCCCCTTGAGCAGCACGTCGGCGCGTACCCGTCGCCCCGGCTTGAGGCCGCCCATCCGCGAGCCGCCGACCCAGTCGGACTCGCGCGAGATCCGCACCCGCTGGCGCGGGCTGAAGCGCTCGACCGCCAGCAGCGCCGTCATGAGCTTCGTCAGGCTCGCGATCGGCCGCACGGTCGTGGCGTTGTGGCGCCAGAGCACCCTGCCGTCGGCGAGATCGAATGCCAGCCCCGCCTTGGGCTGCGGCGAGAGCCGGAGGTAGGACATCAGCGACGGCTGCGTCAGGTCGACATGCGCCGCCCCCGCCGGCTCGGGCAGCGGACCGACGGCGCCCTGGGGCTCGATCGGCGCCACCGCCGGCGGCAGCCGCGCGACGGTCGCGGGCGCCGCGCCGGTCTGCGCGCCGCTGCCCGCGACAGCGCGCCGATCGCGGCCCACGCCAGCGCCCCCAGGCCCAGGCCGACCAGCACGACGGCGGCGACGAGCGCGGCCGGCGAGCGCTGCCGGCGACCGCGCCGCGACCGCCTCACACGTCCCCCCGGCCGCAAGCGGCCTGCTGCGACAGGCTTCTAGGCGGCGGCTTCGGCCTTCGCCGCGGCCGCAGCGGCGACGTCCGGATCGGCCGCGGCCGCCTCCGCCGGGTCGGGCGCGCCTGCCGCACCCTCCCGCGCCCATGCCTCATCGAACTCCACCCGCCACTTGCCCTCCTCGCTCTGCTGCAGCGCCAGCTTCGCACGGAACGAGCGGCCGCTGCGACCCTTGAAGCCGGTCACCGGCTTCACCGTGCGTCCCGTCGCGATGAGCTCCTTGGCAATCGCCAGCGGCAGCGTCTTGCCGGCCTTCGACTTCCAGATGACGAAACCGCAGCCCGGGTCCTCGCGCCCCCAGCAGGAGAAGCCCTTGCGGTTCTCGACGATGTCGTGGCCGCAGACCGGGCACGGCCCGAGGTTCGCGCGCGGGATCCGCACGTCCTTCAGCTTGGCGTCGAGGTCGGCGACGGTCGACTCGGCGAAGCCCGCGATGTCGGCCATGAACTTCGTCCGCGGCTCCTCGCCACGCTCGATCTGGCCCAGCCGCTGCTCCCAGTCGCCGGTCAGCGACGGTGACGTCAGCGGGTGGTCGCCGAGCAGGCGGATGACGTTCAGGCCCTTCTCGGTCGCCACCAGCGCACGAGCGTCGCGCTCGACGTAGCCGACGTCGATCAGGCGCTCGATGATCGAGGCGCGCGTCGCCGGCGTGCCGATGCCGGACTCCTTCATCGCCTCGCGCATCTCGTCGTCGTCGACGAGCCGGCCGGCCGTCTCCATCGCGCCCAGCAGCGACGCGTCGGAGTAGCGCCGCGGCGGCTGCGTCTCCTTCTCGGCGGCGGTGACCGCGCGCGTCTCGACGAGCTCCTGCAGCTCGAGCTTGGGCAACTGCTGGTCACGGCCGGCGTCGTCCTCGACGGCGCTCGAGCTCTCGGGCAGCTCGCCGTACACGCCGCGCCAGCCCGGCACGAGCAGGACCTTGCCGGAGGTGCGGAAGATGTGCCCTGCGACCGTCGTGGAGACCTTCGTGTTCTCGAACTCGGCCTCAGGGTGGAAGACCGCCAGGAAGCGGCGCGCGGCGAGGTCGTAGATGCGGCGGTCGTCGTCGGAGAGCTTGTCGAGGTTGTGCGTCGAGTTCGTCGGGATGATCGCGTGGTGGTCGCCGACCCTGTCGTCGGCGACGACGCGCCCGAGCGGCAGCATGTCCAGGCCCTGCACGTACGCGGCCGCGGCCTCGTACTCGCGCGACGCGGCGCCGACGTGGCCGACGATCGGCTTGAGCTCGGCGATCATGTCGCTCGTCAGGTAGCGCGAGCTCGTGCGCGGATACGTGAGCACCTTGTGCTCCTCGTAGCAGCGCTGCGCGGCCGCCAGCGTGCGCCGCGCGGTGAAACCGAAGCGGCTGTTGGCCTCGCGCTGCAGCGACGTGAGGTCGTAGAGCAGCGGCGCGCGCTCCTTGCGCCTCTTGCGCTCCAGTTGGGTGATCGTGCCGGTCTGCCCGCGGACCTCGGCGACGATCGCGTCTGCCTGCTCGGCCGTGGCGAGGCGCGGCTTGGCGCCGTCGTGGTAGCGGCCTTCGTAGGTGCGCTCGCCGGGGGCTGCGAAGAGCGCGTCGACGAGCCAGTAGGGCTCGGGAACGAAGGCGCGGATCTCCTCCTCGCGGCGCGTGATGATCGCCAGCGTCGGCGTCTGCACGCGGCCCAGCGAGACGGCGCCGTCGAAGGAGGAGCGCAGGCGGATCGTCGCCGCGCGCGTGGCGTTCATGCCGACGATCCAGTCGGACTCCGAACGCGACCGCGCGGCCGCCTCGAGCGCAGCGAACTCGCTCGCCGGGCGCAGTTCGCCGAACGCGCGCTGCATCGCGGACTTCGTCATCGAGGACAGCCACAGCCGCTGGACGGGCTTCTTGGAGCCGGCCTTCTCGTACAGGTAGGCGAAGATCAGCTCGCCCTCGCGGCCGGCGTCGCAGGCGTTGATGACGTCGGCGATCTCGGCGCGCTTGAGCTGCTGCGTGACGACCGACATCTGCTTCTTGGAGCGCTCGTCGCGCACGACGAGCTTGAACTTGGCGGGCACGATCGGCAGGTCGGCCATGCGCCATTTCTTGAACTTCGCGTCGTACTCGTCGGGCTCGGCGAGCTGGACGAGGTGGCCGACGGCCCAGGTCAGGACGTGCTCGGGACCTTCCAGAAAGCCCTCGTGCTTCTGGAACGGGCCGGGCAGCACGCGCGCGAGGTCGCGTCCGACGGACGGCTTCTCTGCGATGACGAGCGTCTTGGTCTCGGGCACGGGCCGCAGGGTAGCGCCATGGTGAGCGGGCCCGACGAAATCGGGCTGTCAATTCACGCAGGGCCCGGTGTCGACGCGACCGCGGGCGCCGCTGAGCGTGTCGCGCACGATGTCGTTGGGAACGGCGTAGCCGCCGTCCGGTCCGGCGAGGACCTTGGAGAACACCGTTCCCGACACACGGCCGGCGACATCGACGATCGGGCCGCCGGAGTTGCCGGGCTGCACGTCGGCCCGGAAGCCCGTCACCTTGCGCCGCACGAGCCGCCGCCCGTAGGCGTCGTTGGCAAGCACGGTCGTCGTGCGCGCGATCCGCGCCGGCCGGATCTTGAACGGCCCGTTGAGCGGGAACCCGAGCACCGCGCCGGGCTCGGTCGGGACGACCTCGCGGGCGAAGTCCAGCGCCGGCCGGTCCAGCGACGGCACGCGCAGGACGGCGATGTCGTTGCGCGGATCGAACGCGATCGCCGTCGCGTCGAAGCGATCGCTGCTGCCGTTGGGCTCGACCGAGATCCTGCCCGACCCGGCGATCACGTGCGCGTTCGTGACGACGATGCCGGGGCCCGCGACCCAGCCCGAGCCGGCGACGCCGAGGCCGCAGGAGTTCGACAGCACGCGCACGACCGACTTCGCCGCGCGCTGGACGTCCGGATCGCGCGCGACCTTCGAGTCCGGCTCCGGAACGTTGGCCTCGGGGCCGCGGATGCTCGGAAACGGATCGAAGCGCGCGAGCGCCTTGAGGACCTTGTCGGACGGCAGCACCTGGTTGAGCTCCTTGAGGATCACCGAGCGCTGGATCGGCCGGCGCATGTCGCGGATGCCGGGCGTCTGCAGCACGATCACGCTCACGAGCCAGGCCAGCCCGAGCGCCAGCGCGATCGCCAGCGCGCTGCCGAGCAGCCCGTCGACGGCCGCGAACGCCGGCGAGCGGATCCCCGACCGCAGCGCGCCCGCGAAGCCCTCGGCGCCGGCCGACAGGATCACCCCGCCGACGAGCGCGCCGAGCAGGCCGAACAGCGGTGCGAAGGGCGAGGCGTTGCCCTCGCTGAGCAGCTGCGGACCGAAGCGGGTGCCGAGGTACGCGCCGCCGGCGAAACCGACGAGCGACAGCGCCCCGATGACAAAGCCGCGTGCGAAGCCGACGAACGCGAAGAACGCGGCGAGCAGGACGATGATGATGTCGATCGGGGTCAACCCCGTGACCGTTGCGCCGCAGCTGACGGCAAACGGCGCGGGTACGTCCGCGCCGCAGCCATAGTTGTGTCGGATGCTCGTTGAGTCGTCACGATCGCGCCGGACGGTTCCTTCCCGGCAGCGGATCATCGCAACCGCGCTGCTCGCCGGGTTTCTCGGCGTCGTCGCGCTGTTCACGCTGACCGGCGGCGAGCCCGCCGAGAAGGCGGTCGCCGAGCGTTTCGTCACGGCCTGGGCCAAGGGCGACTACGCGGCGATGCATGCCGAGCTGGCCGAGCAGGACCGGCGCGCGATGCCGGTCCGCCGCTTCGCCGAGGCCTACCGCGAGGCAGCGACGATGGCGACCGCCACGGCCGTCGCGCATGGCCAGGTCGGCGACCCGAAGGACGGCGCCGTCGACGTGCCGATGACCGTCTCCACGCGCGTCTTCGGGACCGTCGGCGCGACGCTGCGGCTGACGTTCTCGGGCGAGGGCGACGACAAGCACGTCGGTTGGCGCTCCAGCCTCGTCTTCCCCGGTCTCGCCGACGGCGAGCGGCTCGCGCGGCGCACGGCGCTGCCGCGCCGCGCCGACATCCTCGCCCGCGACGGCACGCCGCTCGCGCAGGGCAAGGACCGCACGTCGCCGATCGAGGACGTCGCCGGATCGATCGTCGGCGAGCTTGGCACGCCGCCGCCCGAACGCACCGAACGGCTGCGCGCGCTGGGCTATCCCGACAGCGCCTCCGTCGGCACAACCGGCCTGGAGCGGGTCTTCGAGGACAGGCTCGCGGGCAAGCCCGGTGGCCAACTGCGTGCCGGCAAGCGCGTGCTCGCGCAGACGATTCCGCGGCCGGCGAAGCCCGTCCGCAGCTCGATCGACCCGCCCGTGCAGCGCGCGGCCGTCGCGGCGAAGGGCGACCGCCTCGGCGGCGTCGCGGTCGTGCGCCCGCGCACCGGGGAGATCCTGGCGCTGGCCGGAATCGCCTTCTCCGGGCTGCAGCCGCCCGGCTCGACGTTCAAGATCGTGACGCTGGCGGGCGTGCTCGAGGCCAAGCTCGCGGGCGTGAACTCGAGGTACCCGGTCGAGACGAAGACGACGATCGAGGGCGTCGAGCTCGAGAACGCCAACGGCGAGTCCTGCGGCGGCTCGCTGCGCAACGCCTTCGCGCACTCCTGCAATTCGGTCTTCGCGCCGCTCGGTGCGCGCCTGGGCGCCGAGCGGCTCGTGCGGATCGCCGAGAAGTTCGGCTTCAACACGGAGATCGGGATCCCCGGCGCGGCGACGAGCACGATCCCGCCCGCGGGCGAGATCGGCGACGATCTCGCGGTCGGGTCGTCGGCGATCGGCCAGGGACGCCTGCAGGCGAGCGCCCTGCAGATGGCGTGGGTCGCGGCGACGATCGCCGGCCGCGGCAAGCGCCCGCGGCTGACGCTCGAGCGTGGCCGGACACTGCAGCGCACGCAGGTGATCGACGCCGGCGTCGCGCGGCTCGTCGGGCGCATGATGGAGGCCGTCGTGCGCGAGGGCACCGGCACGGCCGCGCAGATCGCAAACGTCCGTGTGGCCGGCAAGACCGGCACCGCCGAGCTGGAGGACACGACCGAGCCCGAGTGTGTGCCGAGCCCCGACCCGGCGGTCGTCACGACCTGCCCGCCGCCGTCGCCCGACGACCCGACCGACACCTCCGCCTGGTTCGCCGCCTACGCGCCGGCGACCAACCCGCGGGTCGCCGTCGCCGTCCTGCTCGTGCAGTCCGGAACGGGCGGGGAGACCGCGGCGCCCGTCGCCAGGCAAGCGCTGCTGGCGGGCCTGAAGGCGACGCGCTGAGCGTCGCCGCCGGTCCTACACGTCGAGGTCGATGATCCCGGTCTGCTGCGTCTGCCGGCCCTCGATCTTCAGCTCGAGGGGGCGGTTGTCGAGCGCCGTGCTCTTGAGCTTGAAGAGCAGCATCGAGCCCTGGATCGGCGTGTCGTAGGCGGGCGTGTCGGGCAGCGGCGCCCGCTCCCCGGCGGGGATCGCCTCGCCGGAGCGGTAGGCGAACAGGTTCGTGGGCTCGAGCGCGAGCGGCCTGAAGACCTCTTCCTGCGTGTCGACGATCTCGATGTCGCTCGCCGGCGACAGCGCCGCGTGCGACTCGTTCTCGACCTGCAGGAAGACGCCGAACCAGACCTCGTCGGGGTCGAGCTGCTGCTCGGCCGCCGGCACGCCGACGAGGTACGCCTTGTCCTGGATGTCGTTCGGGTTGAGCTGGCGCGAGATCTGGACCTGGTACTTCAGCTCGCCCAGGCTGAGGTAGAAGCCCTCGCCCTCGATGCGCTGGATCTTCGCGTCCTCGTCGTGGTGGTTGCCGCAGGCGGACAGGCCACCGCTGGCGAGCAGCATGGCGAGGACGGCGATCGGACGGCGCAGGCGGGACAAGGGCCGGGAAATCTACAACCTGAAGCCGCTGGCGGGTTTGCGCGCCCCGCCGGCGACCGTCGTGCGCTCGCCGCGGCCGTCGCCCGATTCGAGGATCGAGCGCAGACGCTCGAGCGCGCGCCTGTGGCAGCGCTCCGTCGCGACGCGGACGCGCAGGAACTTCTCCATCAGCTCGTCGGACTTCAGCACCGGGGTCGACTGCGTCTCGAACATGACCGTCGTGCGGCCCTGCCCGTCGTCGTCCAGCGTCCACGACGAGAGCGTGCGGATGCGGTTGAAGCGCCCGCAGCGGCCGGTTGCGACGATCCGCTCGGGCGGCGCGAGCTCGACGAGCGTGATGTCGCCGTAGGAGAAGCGATCGAAGCGCGACTTGACGCGGAAGCGGGCGCCGGCGCCGCGGCCGTAGGAGTCCTCACGCGTGAGGTGCCAGTCGACCATGCAGTGGTCGTTGAACTCCTCGTGGTTGGCGACGTCGGCGAGGTATTCGAAGACCTGCTCGCGCGATGCGGCGATCGTCGTCGACAGCGAGAGCGGCTCCATGGCGGGGGAATCTATCTACACGGGCGTTGCGCCGGTCGCGCGCTGGGAACGCGCGACCGGCGCACGGACGCCTCGGGCCGAGCCGATCGCTACTGGCCGGCCAGCTGGCCGCGGATCGCGCCGCCCGGGTACTCGGGGTTGTGCACGTTGACGTAGTAGCCGGCGGGGTTGGCGAGGATGTCGGCAACCTTCTCGCCGGTGGGGAAGGCGGCGGCGCCGTTGGGCAGGATCTCGCCCTCGGTCAGGCAGTCGGCGGCGTCGCCGTCGAAGGGACGCGCCAGGTTGGCGACGACCGGCCCGTTCTCGCCTGCGGCGCCCTTGTGGATGTGGGCCGCCATGCCGGGCTCGACGAACTGGATCTGCTCGACGTTGAGCACGTAGCAGAGGGTCTTGGCGTCACCGTCGATCCCGAAGACGTACGTTTCGCCGCGCCCGTTGGGATCGCCGGCGATGCTCTTGTTCGTCGCGCCGGTACGCACCTCCTGGCGGCCGTCGAGATCGGCGCTGAGGATCGAGTTGGTGTGGCCGGCGAAGGCTCCGCCGATCGGCGACAGCAGGACCCCCGCGGCGACCCCGGCCACCGCAACGGCAAGAACACGTGCGTTCATCTGGACCTCCCGATCCGTTGTGCTGGATTTGGGAGTTACGGAATGCGCACCGACGCGGATCAGCGCGGCCGGCCGTGCGAACGGCTATTGGCGGTGCACGCGCACGGCCAGGCCGAACTCGCTGTGGCGCACGCGCTCGCTCTCGGCGGGCTCGCCGCGGCGCAGCGGGCTGCACAGCTCGCAGACCGTCGCGCCGCCCGCGTAGCGGTGCAGCTGCTCGCCGATCAGCGGCGTGCGGCCGCAGTCGGCGCAGCTGTCGCGCCGACCTGCGAGCGTCCCGACGCTCTTGCGCAGCAGCGCGCGCTCGAGATCGTGCTCGTCGATCGTCGGCACCGTCCGGGGCATGACGCGTGCTTCGCCGTCCGGCCGCGTGCTCCTTTCATCGCCAGGATTGAGGTTGGCTTTAGGTTCGTCCCCACCATGGGTAGACCGCTCAGCCTCGAGGCGCGCCGCGCACAGCGGGCCGCGGTTTGACGCGATTGTTATATTTCGCACAAGCTGCAGGAGGAGCGGCCGCTTGCACCCATTGGCGAAGGGAGTGTCGTATGGAGTCGCTCACGTCTGGAACGCTCGCCGGTACAGGGACGTTTCGCTGCGAGGTATGCGGTCATGTCGTGGAGATGACCACCGCCGACGTGCTTCCCTCGTGCCCGGGCTGTGACGGCGCGAGCTTCACGCGTACATCGCTGTTCGCGGGCAGCGGGCGCTTCAAGCGGACCCAGCCCGATCCGCAGACGGTGCGCGACGCCGATGCGCTCGACGCCGCCCGCGCGGCGATCGAGCAGCCCGGCCGCTACCTGATCTTCCACGACGCCGGCTCCGTCCGGGCGGTCCCGATGCCGGGCGATTCGATGCGGATCGGCCGCAGCCTGTCGGCGCATCTGCGCTTCGAGGATCCGACCGTCTCGCGCCGTCACGCGGTGCTCGTGACGGAGGCCGAGGGCGTGCGTCTGCTCGACGATCGCAGCCTCAACGGCGTGTTCGTCAACGGCGAGCGGGTCGTCTCGCGTTTGCTCGCCGACGGCGACGAGGTCGTCATCGGGCGCTATCGCCTGCGCTTCGCCGACCTCTCGGAGATGACCGCGGGCGCCGCCGGCACCGCCCTCGTGGCCGAGTAGCATCAGGCGCCCTTGGGCGTCACGATCGCAGTCCTGTCCCAGAAGGGCGGCACCGGCAAGACGACCGCCGTCCGCACGCTGACCGACGTGTTCCGCCGCGTCGGGCTGAGCGTGCTCGCCGTCGACCTGGACCCGCAGGGCAACCTGTCGGACTACTTCGACGTCGATCCGGAGGCGACGCCGTCGATCGGCGACGTCCTGGCCGGCCGCGCCGACGCCGCGGCGGCGATCCACGACGGCGTCGTGCCGTCGAACCTGTCGCTGGCCGAGGCCGAGCTGCTGCTGGCGGGCAAGATGGGCCGCGAGCTGACGCTCAAGCGCGCGCTCAAGCCGCTGAAGGAGCGATACGACCTCGTCATGCTCGACTGCCCGCCGTCGCTCGGGCTGCTGACCGTCAACGCGCTCGTCGCCGCCGACCACGCGCTGCTGAGCACCGAGGCGCAGTACTTCGCGATGCAGGGCGTCGAGCAGGCGCTGGAGGTCATCGAGCTCGCGCGTGACGGGCTCAACCCCGACCTCGGCTGGCTCGGGGTCGTCTTCAACATCGCCGACATGCGCACCCGCCACAGCCGCGACGCCTACGCGTCGCTGCGCGAGCACGTCGGCCGCAAGCTCTTCGATACGACGATCCGCTCGTCGATCGCCTATGCCGAGGCGGCCGAGCGCGCGCTGTCGATCCTCGATCATCGCCCCGACCTCGGCGCCGATTACCTCGCGCTCGCCGACGAGGTCCTCCAGCGCCTGAAGATGTCGGCGCCGCGCGAGCGGCTGAAAGCCCTCGCGGAAGCCTGACCGTTGGCAGCGCGCGCGGTCTCGGCGGTGCTCGGCGTCTCGGCCCTGCTCGCGGCGGCCGCTGCGCTGGCCGCGTTCACGCTCGACCCGGATCCCGCGGGCAGGACGCTCGCTGCGCTGGCGCCGAAGCCCAGCGCGGTCTCCGCCGAGCAGGTCGTCCGCAGCCCGACGCGGCGCAGCGTCGGCCGGACCACGAACGGGCCGTTCGGCGCTCGCCTGCGGCGCACGGTGATGCTGCGCGAACGCCCCGGCGGTCGCATCCTGCGCGCGATCGGGCGACGCACGGAGTTCGGCTCGCAGCGCGTGCTGGCGGTCGTCGAGCAGCGGCCGGGCTGGCTCGCCGTCCTGACGCACCACGTCGCCAACTCGCGCGCGGCGTGGATCCCCGCCAACGGCGCGAAGCTGCTCTTCGAGCCGTACACGATGCACGCCGACCTCTCGCAGCGCACGCTCGTCGTGCGCCGCGAGGGGCGCGTGGCACGGCGCATCAAGGTCGCGATCGGGGGACCCGCGACGGCGACGCCGACGGGGCGCTTCGCGGTCACCGACGCGCTCGTCATCGGCCGCGCCGGCGGCCCCTACGGCTGCTGCGCGCTGGCCCTGACGGGCCGCCAGCCGAACGTCCAGCAGGGCTGGACCGGCGGCGACCGGCTGGCGATCCACGGCACGACGAACGAGGCCACGCTCGGTATGCCCGTCAGCAGCGGCTGCCTGCGCGCGGGCGAGGCCGACATGCGCTGGCTGATCGCGACGGTGCCGCTCGGCTCGCCGCTGCTGATCGTCGCGTAGGCCGTCGCCGGGCGTTGGCGTCAGGCGCCCGGTGCGGCCGCCGCGCGTTCCAGCAGTCGCTTCAGGCGCTCGGCGAGCGGCGCGGGCGCGACCGCGCTACAGCTCGCGCACGTCGGCGCCGAGCGACTCGAACGGCGCGCGCAGCACGTCGGCCCAGCCCTCGCTCTCGCGGCGCAGGTGGCCGGCGACGGCGCCGGTCGCGTCGGCCTGGGTCCAGAACAGGACGGTCGGCCCGGCGCCGGAGATCGTCGCGCCGATCGCGCCGAACTCGCGGGCGCGCTGCAGCAGCGCCATCGAGCGCGGGAACAGATGCGCGCGATAGGGCTGGTGCAGCCGGTCGGTGAGGCCGCGCGCGACGAGGCTGAAGTCTCCGGTGGCGAGGCCGAGCGTCAGCATCGCGCCGTGCGCGACGTTCGCGCAGGCGTCGGCCATCGGCACGCTCTGCGGCAGCGCCTTGCGGGCGACCGCGGTGCGGACGGCGGCGCGCGGCACGACGATCACGGCCTCGAGCCCGTCGGGCGGCTCGAAGCGCGCGACCTCGCCGCCGCTGACGATCACGAAGCCGCCGAGCAGCGCCGCGGCGGCGTTGTCGGAATGACCCTCGAGCTCGCTGACGTGGCCGAGCAGATCCTCCTGGAGCTCGAACATGTGCGCGGCCGCCAGCACGCCCGCGGTGTACGCGGCGGCGCTCGATCCGAGGCCGCCGGACAGCGGGATCGTCGAGCGGATCCGGAACGTGAAGCCGTCGGGCGGGTGCAGGCGCGCGAAGCCGCGCACGCAGAGGTTGCGGCGGTCGCGGGCGATGTCGAGCCTCGTCTCGACGGCGAATCGGCCGGACTCGATCACCTCGACCTCGACGTGCAGCGCGAGCGCGGCCGCGAAGGCGTCGAAGCCGGGGCCGAGGTTCGCCGACGACGCGGGGACGCGGACGAGCCGGCGGCGGTGGGTCGGGGTCACCCGAGCACGGCCTCCTCGACGGCGCCGAGGTTCGGCTCGCACGCGATCACGCCGCCGACCGCGTTGAGCGCCGTGTCGGGATCCTTCAGGCCGTGGCCGGTCAGCACGCAGGCGATCCGGCGCGCGCCATCGGCGCCGTAGCGCAGCAGTCCCGCGACCGCGGCCGCGCTCGCGGGCTCGCAGAAGACGCCCTCGCGCGCGGCCAGCAGGCGGTAGGCGGCGAGGATCTCGGCGTCGCTGACGGCGCGCACCATCCCGCGCGAGTTCGTCATCGCCTCCATCGCCTCCTCCCAGCGCGCCGGATTGCCGATCCGGATCGCGCTGGCGATCGTCTCGGGCTGGTCGACCTTCCTGCCCAGCACGAGCGGTGCGGCGCCCTCGGCCTGGAAGCCGAACAGGCGCGGCGCGACGTCGAGCTCCTGAAAGCCCTTCCAGTAGGCGGTGATGTTGCCCGCGTTGCCGACCGGGATGCAGAGCCCGTCGAGCGTCTCGAGCTGCTCGACGATCTCGAACGCGCCCGTCTTCTGGCCCTCGAGGCGAAAGCGATTGACGGAGTTGACGAGCGCGATCGGCTGGCGATCGGTGAGCGCGCGCACGAGCGTCAGCGCCTGGTCGAAGTTCCCGCGCAGCGCGATCACGCGGGCTCCGTGCATGAGCGCCTGGGCGAGCTTGCCGGCGGCGATCTTGCCCTCGGGCACGATCACCGCGCAGGTCAGCCCGGCGCGGGCGGCGTAGGCGGCGGCGCTGGCGGCGGTGTTGCCGGTCGAGGCGCAGATGACGGCCTTGGCGCCCTCGCGCACCGCCGCGCTGACCGCGCACGTCATGCCCCGGTCCTTGAACGAGCCGGTCGGGTTCGTGCCGTCGAGCTTCAGCCAGACCTCGGCGTCGACGAGCTCGGAGATGTGCGGCGCGTGCACGAGCGGGGTGTCGCCCTCGCCGAGCGTGACGACGGGGTCGCCGTGGGCGAACGGCAGGCGGTCGCGGTAGCGCTCGATCAGGCCGGGCATCGGGCGTGACCCTAGTGGGTTGCGCAGCAGCCGGACCTCCGTGGACACCGGACGCGATCCCGACGTTGCCACCACTGTCGTGCACGTAGCGCTCCTTCATGCGGGACGTCTGCGCGGGCAGCCCGCGCGCGCCGCAGCGGCAGGATCGTTGTCGTGTGGCGGGTTCCGGCCGTAGGGTCGGACGATGCAAGACGGTCGCAGGCCGGCCGCCCTCGCGGTCTTCCTTCTCACGCCGGCGTCGCTGCTGGTCCTCTGGCTGGTCCGGACGCGGCCGCAGCACACGAACTGCGCCGATGACTACGCGCCGGGCCGCGCCGCGGTCGTCGCCGACTGGCTCGCCGGCGCGCGCCCGCTGCTGGCGCTCGGCGCGCTCGTCGTGCTGGGGATGCTGTATCGCGTCAGCGGCTGGCGCAACGCGTCGCGCCCGGGCGGGCCGCCGCGCGCCGGGACGGCGACCCGGGTCGCCGTCGCGCTGCTCGCCGTCTACGCGGTGCTCTGCGCACTCGACACGCGGTGGTTCGTGATCGTCGGGCTACCGCTGCTGATCGCACTCGTGCTCTTCTGGATCACGATCCCGCTGGGAATCGCGCTGAACGCGTGGTGGGTGGCGCGGCGGCCGGCGGGCGAACGGGTGTGGGCGGCGATCCAGGCCGCCGGCTGGTGGTCGCTGCTCGCCGGCGTCGGCGGCGTCGCGCTCATGGTCGCCCACCCGGTCACCCGGGGGCTCTGCCTGAGCTGATCCCCGGGCACCGCGCGCGACGAAACGAACGCTGTCGCAGCGCGCACCGTACGGCTTACACGAACTCCTCGTCGATCACCCGGATCGCGCGCGGCCGCGAGCGCACGAAGTCCAGCGCCGCGATCTCGTCGACGGCGGCGAAGAACTGCGACTCGAGGACCGGGTGGACGACCATGACGAGGCGCGCCTTCTCCCCCAGCCCCTTCTGCACGACGGACTTGATCGACGCGCCGTGCTCGCCGAGCACGAGCGCGACCTGGGCCAGCACGCCGGGCCGGTCGGCGACCTCCATGTGCAGGTAGAAGGAGGACTCGATGTCGTCGACGATCTCGAGCGATTGCGTCGTCTCGGGCGTCGAAGCGGGCGGGATCATCGCGCTGATGACGTCGCCGAGGACGGCGCTCGCCGTCTGCGGGCCGCCCGCGCCGGGGCCGGACATCGTGATCTCCGTGATCGCGTCGGACTCGACGGTGACCGCGTTGAAGGGGCCGTGCACGCTCGCCAGCGGGTGACCGGAGTAGAGGAAGGCGGGGTGCACGCGGACGGCGAGCTTGCCGTCGATCCGCTCGGCGGTGCCGATCAGCTTCAGCCCCAGGCGCAGGTCCTGGGCGTACTCCATGTCGTCGGCCGTGATCTGCTCGATGCCCTCGTAGGTGACCTGGTCGAGGTGCACGGGCGTGTCGAACGCCAGCCGCGCGATGATCGCCATCTTCGCGGCGGCGTCCCTGCCGTTGACGTCCTCGGTCGGGTCGGCCTCGGCGTAGCCGAGGCGCTGGGCGTCGGCGAGCGCGCCCGCGTACGAGCAGCCGGTACGCGCCATCTCGGAGAGGATGAAGTTCGTCGTCCCGTTGACGATCCCGTGCACGCGGTCGATGTGCGCGGCGGCGAGCGACTCCTGCAGCACGCGGATGACCGGCACGACGCCCGCGACCGCGGCCTCGAAGCGCAGCTGCACGCCGTGCTCGCGCGCGACCGCCCACAGCTCCTCGCCGTGCTGGCTGAGCAGCTGCTTGTTCGCCGTCACGACGTGCTTGTGAGCGCGCATCGCGCGCAGGACGTAGTCGCGCGCCGGGTCCAGGCCGCCGATCAGCTCGACGACGAGGTCGCAGCCGTCGAGGATCTCCTCGAAATCGCCGCGCGAACGCGTCAGGACGCCGCTGATCTCGGGCCGCAGGCCGGTCGTCGCTGCGACGTGGTCGGCGCGCTGGCCGAGCAGCGCCTCGAACGCGGCGCCGACGGTGCCGTGGCCGAGCAGGCCGATCTTGAAGGGTTCGGTGGCGGGGGCGGGGGGTGGGAACGGGTCAGTCGACATCGCGGGCGAAGAGGTCCTCGTAGGTCTCGCGCCGCACGACGACGCGCGCGTCGCCCTGCGCCACGAAGATCACCGGCGGGCGCGGGACGCCGTTGTAGTTGTTGGCCATCGCGTAGCCGTAGGCGCCGGTCGCGGGCGTCACGACGACGTCGCCGACGCGCGGATCGCGCAGCTCGGCCTCGTGCACGATCACGTCGCCGGACTCGCAGTGCTTGCCGGTCAGCCGCACCGGCGTGCCGCCGCCGAAGCGGTCGGCGACCTGGGCCTCGTAGACCGAGCCGTAGAGCATCGGGCGCAGGTTGTCGGACATGCCGCCGTCGACGGCGACCCAGGTCGAGACGTTGCGCTTGACGCTCTGCACGGTGTACAGCGTGACCGTCGAGTTCGCGACGAGCGCACGGCCGGGCTCGTCGAGGATCCGCTTTCCCGGGCCGAGTACGCGGGCGACCGTGTCGACCTTCGCCGCGACGTAGTCGGCGATCCGCGGCGGCTCCTCGGCGGCGGTGTAGGCCACGCCGAGGCCGCCGCCGAGGTTGTAGGTGCCGAAATCGCCGAGCGGCGCGATCGCCTCGATCGCGCGGCGAAACGGGTCGAGCTCGAGGATCTGCGACCCGATGTGCATGTGCAGGCCGGCGAGGCGCAGCTGCGCGCTGTCCTGGATGCGGGCGATGACGGCCGGCGCGTCGATCATCGAGACGCCGAACTTCGAGTCCGCCTGGCCCGTCGAGACCTTGTCGTGCGTCCGCCCGCGCACGTCGGGCGTGACGCGCAGCAGCACGGGCTGCGGCGGCCCGTCGCCGACGACCGCCTCCAGCCGCTCGACCTCGCCGGCGCTGTCGATGACGATGTGCCCGACGCCGGCGCTGCGCGCCGCGCGCAGCTCGTCGACGGACTTCGCGTTGCCGTGCATGTAGATCCGGGCCGGATCGAAGCCGCCGCGCAGCGCCAGCGCGAGCTCGCCGCCGGACGCGACGTCGCAGGAGATCCCCTCCTGCGCGAGGACGCGGTAGACGGCGGTGCAGGGGAACGCCTTGGAGGCGAAGAGGACGTCGAAGTTCTGCGTGCGGGCGCGGAAGGCCTCGACGAAGGTCTGCGCGCGGGCGCGCAGGTCGTCCTCGGAGACGATGTAGGCGGGCGTGCCGAACTCGCGCGCGAGCTCGACGGCGTCGCAGCCGCCGATCTGCAGGCGACCGTCCTCGTCGAGGCGGCTGCCGATCGGATAGGCCTGCGAGAGCTGGGTGCGGGTGGCCGGCATCGAGGATCGGAGACTATGCCGTTTATGTCCGGCCACCGTCACGATGGGCTCGCCTACGAGTTGGCGCTGCCGGCGGGCGCGCCGCGCGGCGGCGTCGTCGTGCTGCACGGCGCCGGTTCGTGCAAGGAGAACCACCGCGACTTCGCGGCGCTGTGTGCCGACAACGGGCTGGCTGCGATCGTCTTCGACCAGCGCGGTCACGGCGCCAGCGAGGGCGCGTTCGACGGCCGTGCGATCGACGACGTCGCGACGATCGCGACGCTGCTGCCCGCCGGGGTGCCGGTCTTCCTACGCGGTTCCTCGATGGGGGGATTCGTCGCGCTGGCGGCCGCCGGCCCGATCGGCGCCGCCGGCGTCGTCGCCATCTGCCCGGCGGGGCCCGAGCTGCTGCTCGGCGGCCTGCGCGAGGAGCGCTTCGCGTTCCGCGCCGAGCGCGGCGCGCTCGAGCCGCTGATCGCGGCGCAGGATCTCGACAGCGCGGCGCGGGCGCTCGGTTCACGGCTGCTGCTCGTCCACGCCGAGGGCGACGACCGCGTGCCGATCGCGCACTCGCGCCGCCTGCACGCCGCCGCGCCCGGCAGCAGCCTGATCGCCGTCCCCGGCGGCGATCACCACTCCGCCCAGCACGACCGCGCGCTGCAGGCGTCGGCGGTCGAGTTTTTCGTCGCGTTGACCTGAGCGCCGGCGCGCCACCCCGGCGCGCATCGCCAAGCGCGAGAACCGACGCCCCCGCGTATGGAGCGCGCCGAGCCGTCGCTGCTCCATGAACGAGCGCCGAGACGATCGGCGCGCGCAGCCGATCGGTCTGTGCTTCACGCGCTCGCTGCACCAGCGCCGACGCCGCCACACGTTTCCGTCGATCCGGCGCTGCTTCACGCCGCGGCGCCCGCTAGCGGTCCGGCCAGCCGAGCAGCTCGCCGACCGCCGCGAGCCCCTGCCTCGGGGCTGCGGCGAAGGCGTCGAGCGTCTGCGCGAGCGTGCCGGTCCTCTCGCCGACGAGCTCGGCGATCGGCGGGAGCGACTGCTCCGGCGCGATCGGGTCGACCGGCGCCGACTCGGGCTTGACCGCCGCGGGGATGGGCTCGTCGAAGCGCGCAGGCTCACGCGGCGAGACCTCGATCCCGGCCGCGGGCGGCGCGATCGCTGCGCCCGCGGCGACGGCGGCCCGGTCGCGACGCGGCTGCGAGCCCGCGGCGCGCGGCGCCGGCGCAGCGCGGCGCAACCGCTCGGCAGCGGGACGTTCGGTCGCCGGCGTCCGCAGCACGATCCGCTGCGTGCCCGTGTGCGCGAGGTCGTCGGACCACAGCCCGAAGGACACAAGACTGCCACCGACGGCGAACAGGGTCGCAGCGATCGCCAATCCGGCTCCGGCAAGCCAGGACCGTTCCAACATCATCGGCGGGCGAGAAGGGCGCATGACAGCGGTACCCGCAGGGTCTATCGGCAGCCACGATCACGAACATGAGCGGTTCGCGCACAGTTGGCGCGTTGCCGCTCATCGATGTCTAGATGAGAACTGTTTTCGATAAGCTCGCCCGGTGCGCTGGCTGACCGATCCCCTTGCGCTCCCGTTCATGCAGCGCGCGCTGCTGGCGACGCTGCTGCTGGCCGTCGCCGCCGGTCTGCTGGGCACGTGGATCGTCCTGCGCAGGCTCGCGTTCTTCGCCCACGCCGTCGGCACGGCGACGTTTCCCGGCCTCGTCGTCGCGGGCCCGTGGGGGCTCGCCCCGCCGCTCGCGGCGCTCGGCGCCGGGCTCGGCTTCGCCGGCCTGCTGGCGCGCATGACCCGCCGCGGCGCGACGAGCGCCGACGCCGCGACCGGCCTGCTCTTGACCGCCGCGCTCGCGCTGGGCGCGATCCTCGCAAGCGACGTCTACAGCTCCGGCGCGGGCGTCGACCGGCTGCTCTTCGGGACCCTGCTCGGCCTCGGTGACGGCGACATCGCGCTGGCAGCCGGCGCCGCGCTGGCCGCGGTCGCTGCGACCGCCGCGCTCGCGCGCACCTGGCTGGCGACCGGCTTCGATCCCGCCGGCGCCGCCGCGCTCGGTGTCAGCGCCACGCGCGGCGATTGGCTGCTGCTGGCGCTGCTCGCCGTCACCGTCGTGGCCGTCCTGCCGGCCGTCGGCGCGCTGCTCGTCAGCACGCTGCTCGTCGTGCCCGCGGCGACCGCGCGCCTGCTGACGGGCTCGCTCGGCGCGCTGCTCGCGACGGCCGTCGGGCTGGCGGCGCTGGAGGGCGTCGCCGGGCTGCTGCTCGCCTACCACCTCGACCTGCCGCCCGGGCCGGCGATCGCGGTCATCGGCGGCGGCGGCTTCGCGCTCGCCGCGCTGGCCGCCTCGCTGCGGATGCGGAGCGTGCGATGAGCGCGGCGATCGAGATCGCGGGCCTGTCGGCAGGCTACGGCAACGGCGCGATCGCGCTGCGCGACGTGAGCTTCACCGCCGACGCGGGCCAGGCGGTCGCCGTGCTCGGCCCCAACGGCGGCGGCAAGACGACGCTCTTCCGTGCGATGCTCGGGGAGCTGCCCGCGGCGACGGGCACGATCCACATCGAGGCGGCGCCCGCCTACGTGCCGCAGACCGAGCGCTCGCGGCTGGACTTCCCCGTCAGCGCGCTCGACGTTGCGCTGATGGGCGCCTACGCGCGCACCCCCTGGTACCGGCGCATCGCCGGTCGCGACCGCGCGCTCGCGCGCGCCGCGCTCGAGCGCGTCGGCCTGGCCGAGCAGGCCCGCCGGCGTTTCGGCGCGCTGTCGGGCGGCCAGCGCCAGCGCGTGCTGATCGCGCGTGCGCTCGTCCAGGACGCTGGCGTGCTGCTGCTCGACGAGCCCTTCGCAGGCGTCGACCGCACGAGCGAGGAGGCGATCCTGGCGATCCTCGACGAGCTGCGCGCCGAAGGACGTGTCCTGCTGATCGCGACCCACGACGTCGAGCAGGCGCGGGGCTGGGACCAGGTGCTCTGTCTCGCCGGCGCGCAGGTCGCCTACGGACCGCCGGCGACGACGCTGACCAACGCCGTGCTCGAGCGCACGTACGGCGAGGAGATCGTGATGCTCGACTGCGGGCACCGCGCGGTCGCGATCCAGCACCACTCCCACTCGCACTGAGCGGTTCGTGGAGATCCTTCGCTCAGGCCTGTTGCAGCGCGCCCTCCTCGAGGTCGTCATCGTCGGCGCGACGTGCGGAGCGCTCGGCGTGTGGCTGCTGCACGTGCGCTCCACGTACGCGGCCGAGTCGCTCGCCCACGCGATGCTGCCGGGTCTCGTCGTCGCCGCGCTCGTCGGCGCGCCGCTGCTGTTGGGCGCGGCCGGTGGCGTGCTCGTCGCCGCGGCGCTGATCGCGCTCGCCGCGCGCGACACGCGCGTCGGCGCGGAGGTCGCCGTCGGCGTGACGGTGACGACGGCGTTCGGTCTCGGCGCCGTGCTCGCGCTCGCGCCCGACGTGCCGGCCCGCCTCGGCGAGCTGCTGTTCGGCGACCTGCTCGGCACGAGCACGGCGGACCTCGTCGCCGCCGGCGCGCTCGGCGGCCTCGTCGCGCTCGCGCTCGTCGCCGGCCATCGCTCGCTGGCGGCGGCCGTCTTCGATCCCGTTGCCGCGCGGTCGCTCGGCGTGCGCCCCGCGCGGATGCAGCTCGCGCTGCTCGCGCTGCTGGCCGTCGCCGTCGTCGCCGCCGTGCAGGGGCTGGGAAACCTGCTCGTGCTGGCGCTCATCGTCGCGCCGGCGTCGGCGGGGATCCGCCTCGGTGCCAGCCTGCGCGCGCAGATCGCGCTGGCCGCCGGGCTGGGCGCGCTCGCGGGCCTGCTCGGGGTCGTCGCCAGCGCCGAGCTCGACATCGCCGCCGGCGCGGCCGTCGCGCTCGCGGCGATCGCGCTCTACGGCGCGGCGGCGCTGCTGCGGCCCGCCTCGGCGGGCACGCGGGCCACGCGCCGCTCGCCGCTCGACGCGCTCTCCGGCTGATCGGCGCAGGTCAGGCGACGTTGCGCCCGTTGTCCGTCCTCGTCCCGGACCACGTGCCTGCGCTCAGCTCGCCGCCGAAGGCGCTGCGGCGCCGGCGCCCGTGGCGCCCGTGCCGCCGGCCTCGCTTCGCAGCCCGCCCGAGCGCGCGCGCACCCACAGCCAGGCCAGCCCGGCCAGCATCATCACGATGCTCAGCAGTTGCGCCTCGGTGAGCCCGGCGAGCACCGGCTCGTTGCGGCGCACGAACTCGACGAGCAGGCGCTCGGTGCCGGCGAGGACGAGGTAGAAGCCGAACAGCACGCCGGGCCGGAAGCTGTCGCGCATGCGCCACAGCCACCACGCCACGAGGCACATGCTCAGCGTCTCGTAGATCGGCGTCGGATGGACGACGTCGGTGGTCGGCACGACGCCGTCGGGATAGGCCATCCCCCACGGCAGGTCGGTCGGCTTGCCGTAGTCGCCATCGCCGGACACCTGGCAGCCCACGCGCCCGACGGCGTAGCCGAGCGCGAGCGCCGGCGAGCAGATGTCGAGCAGCCGGAGGTTGAACATGCCCTTGCGCCAGGCCCACAGCAACACGCCGGCGCCACCGCCGAGCCCACCGCCGAACCAGACGAGGCCCGAACCGCCGAAGACGTTGCCGACGATGTCGTCGCCGACCTCGTCGAGGTTGCCGAGGACCCAGTACAGGCGCGCGCCGACGAGCCCCCCGACGAGCGCCGCGAAGACCATCTCGTAAGCCCAGTCGACAGGTTTGCCGAGCTCCTTCAGGCGCCGTGCGACGATCGCCCCCGAGGCGACGAACGCGAGGCCGAAGCACAGCCCGAACGTCTTCAGGGGCAGGCCGAAGAGATCGATCTCGGGCTGCATCGGTGCAGGACGCTAGCGCGCGGCGGCTCGGCTACAGGTAGCCCAGCGGGTTCGTCGGCGCGCCGTTGACGCGTACCTCGAAGTGCAGGTGGGCCCCGAACGAGTTGCCCGTGTTGCCGACGTAGCCGATGATCTGGCCCTGCGACACCCGCGCGCCCTGGCTCGTGCCGAAGCGCGACTGGTGCGCGTAGCAGGTCGACATCGTGGTCGTGTGCTGGACGCAGGTGTAGTTGCCGTAGCCGCCCGAGGCGCCCGTGCCCTGGATCAGCACGACGCGGCCCGCATCGGCGGCATGGATCGGCGTGCCCTCGGCGGCGGAGATGTCGATGCCGGCGTGCAACCGTCCCCAGCGGGGCCCGAACGGCGAGCTCAGGGCGCCGTTGACGGGCCAGATCATGCTGCCGTTGCCGCGCCTGATCGGCAGGTCGCCGGCGTACTGGCCCTGCGCCGCCGCGAGCTGGCGGGCGATCTTGTTCGACGCGGCCTCGAGGCCGTCGACATGCTCTTCCAGGCCCTTGCGGTCCGCGCGCACGCTGCTCAGCGCGGCCGCCTTGCCGTTCTTGGTGCGCGTGTAGCCCACGCGCGTGCCGATGAGCTGCATCTTCACGTCGGCGATCTCGTCGCGGCGCTGCTGGACGATCGTCGTGACCCTGCGCTGGCGCGCCTCGAGCTTGGCGAGCTTTTTCTCGCCGGCGACCGAGTCGCTCTTGGCCGCCTTCACGATCCCCACGATCCTGCGGTCCTGATCGGAGATGCGCCGGATGAACTCGGTGCGCTCGAGCAGGTCGGCGAAGCCGTCGGAGTTCAGCACGACGGTGACGACGTCGGGCGGCTCGGCCTTGTAGATCTCGACGAGGCGGACGCGCAGCAGCCTGCGGGTCTCGGCGAGACGCGCGCGCAGGCGCACGAGCCGGGCGCGCTCGGCGCGCAGCTCGGAGCGCAGGCTCTCGAGCTCGGCGCGCCTGGCGTCGAGGTCGACCTGCACACGCTGCTGGCGGGTCTGCAGCACGCCGATCTCGCCCTGCAGGCGGCGGATGCGCTTGTTGTAGCCGGCGATCTGCGTCGTCAGGACACGTTCGGTGCCCTTCTTGCGGCCGATCTTCTCGCGCGCCCGGTCGATCTTGCTCTGCAGGTCCTTGAGCTCCTGCTGCTTGGACTGGCCGGTCGAAGGCAGCGGCAACACGGCCCAGAGGACGAGCGGCAGCGCGACGGCGGCCAGGAGAAGGCGGACCCGCATACAGCGCGCAGTGTAGGTCGAAGGGGTCGCCGGGCGAGCCCATGCAAGACGTTTGCCAGAATGGATCCATGGCTGCCACGAAGACGACGTTCACACGCGATGCAGGACTGCAGTCGCGCATGCTGGTCACGATGTTCCTGCTGGGAGCGCTGTACGTCGCGTTCGTCGGCGTGCTGTTCGCGGCCGGCGTCCAGGGCTTCATGATCCTGCTCATCGCCGGCGGCTTCGCGGCGCTGCAGTTCTTCACCTCCGACAAGCTCGCGCTGCACGCGATGGGCGCCAAGGAGGTCAGCGCGCAGGAGGCCCCTGAGCTGCACGCGATGATCGAGCGCCTCTGCATCCAGGCCGACCTGCCCAAGCCGAAGATCGCGGTCGCCTACACCGACATGCCCAACGCGTTCGCGCTCGGCAGGTCGCAGAAGTCGGCGACCGTCTGCGCGACGACGGGAATCATGAACCTGCTCTCCCCCGCCGAGCTCGAGGGCGTCATGGCGCACGAGCTCGCGCACGTCAAGAACCGCGACGTCGCGATCATGACGATCGCCTCCTTCTTCGCCTCGGTCGCGGCGATGATCCTGCAGTTCGGCTTCCTCTTCGGCGGCGGGCACAGCGACGACGACGACGGCCCCGGCTTCATCGTCATCCTGCTCGCCTCGCTCGTCGTCTACGTCCTGTCCTTCCTGCTCATGATGGCGCTGTCGCGCTACCGCGAGTTCACCGCCGACCGCGGCGCGGCGCTCGTCACCGGCCGGCCGAGCGCGCTGGCGTCGGCGCTGCGCAAGATCTCATCCGGGATGGAACGGCTGCCGCAGCAGGACCTGCGCGTCGCCAACGAGCTGAGCGCGTTCTTCATCGCCTCGCCGAAGAAGATCATCGGCGGCCTGTTCGCGACGCACCCGCCGATGGAGAAGCGCATCGAGCAGCTCATGCGCCTCGAGGGCGAGCTGCAGAGCGGCACGCTCGCCGCCGCGTAGGCGCGGGCACAGCGCGTAGCCTGCTCGGGACATGGGATTCCTGGACTCGATCCTCGGCGGCAAGAAGAAGCTCAAGGGCCCGGCGCCCGATCGCCTCTTCGCGATGTCGACGGCATACGTCACGCTGTCGACCTCGCACGGGATCGCGACGAACGGTGCCGCGGCGATCGTCTTCCAGCAGCTCGGCACGGCCGACTTCGAGGCGATCGTCACCGAGATGCAGGAGATCCTGAAGGGCACCGGCGAGGAGACCGGCACGACGATCTCCAGCGAAGAGGACGAGCACGGCTACCGCTGGATCATCCTGCGCGACGACGACATCGAGGACCTCGTCGTCGGCATCAACGCCGTCAGCGACGGGCTCATGGTCGGCGGCTACGGCGACCGCGTGCTGGCGGCGGTGTTCGCCTTCAAGGACTCCAAGGGCCGGCCGGTGTACTTCATCTACAACTACAAGCGCGGCCACTGGTATCCGTTCGTGCCCGCCGGCACGCGCGAGCGCGACGGCGAGCGCGAGCTGCAGATCAAGGCGATCATCGGCAACGAGCTGCCGATCGAGCCCGAGCTCGAGCGCTGGTTCCCGCTCTGGGGAATCCCGATCTGATCGGTCGCCGTCAGCGCGGGTGCCCGTCGCCCGCCCGCGAGCGCTCGCGGAACTCGCGCACCTTCGCCCGGTTGCCGCAGACGCGCATGTCGCACCAGACCGCCGAGCGGTTGCGCGAGGTGTCGTAGAACGCCCACTGGCAGGTGTCGGCCGGACAGACCTTCAGGCGCTGCCATGTGCCGTCGGCGATCGCGCGGGCGACGATCGCCAGCAGCCTCCCGAGCGCGCCGTCGACGCCGGCCGCCTCGGGCTCGACATCGGTCTCGTCGGTGCCGGTGAAGCGCACGGTCAGGCGCGCGCGCCGCGAGGCGGCGTCGAGCGTCTGCGCCGCGTCCGCGGCGAGCGGCTCGCCGTGGTGTGCGAGCAGGTGCGCGCGCAGCGCCTCGCGCAGCTCGATCGCGCGCCGCAGGTCGGCAACGCTCGCGCGCGCCGTCGCATCGCCCGCGAGCAGCCCGTTGCCGGCGAGCCATGCGACGAGCTGCGCTGGTCCCGACAGCAGCTCGCTGTCGTCGTCGACGTCGCGCGTGTTCACGAAGTCGCGGACGGTCTCGAGCGACCCTGGGGCGGGATTCGACACGAAACCAGTGTAGCGGGTTGACAGGTTAGCTAACCAGCTATAATCTGTAGCCAGTTACACGCGCCATGTCAGGGGAGTAGCCATGTTGCATCCGTCCACGTTCATCCAGTACGCCGGCCTCGCGCCGCATCACCGCCCGCGCCTTCAGCGCTCGTCCGCGCAGGACGAGGCGGTGCTGATCCGCCCCGCGGACGCGGCCGACGAATCCGCGCTCGCCCGCCTCGCCGCGCTCGACGAGCGCCCCGAGCTGCCGGGCGGCGAGCGCCTGATCGGCGAGCTCGGCGGGCGCATCGTCGCCGCGCTCGACGTGCGCAGCGGCCGTGCCGTCGCCGACCCGTTCGTCCCGACGAGCGGCATCGTCGAGCTGCTCGGGCTGCGCGCCGCGCAGGTGAAGCGATGATCGTCGCGCTCGACGAGATCCCGCGCGCGGCGCAGCCGTGCGACCCGTCGCTGGACTGGCGCCCGGTGCGCCACCACCTCGCGATCAGCTCGTTCGGCGTCAACGCGTTCCTCGGCGCCGCCGCGGGCGACCGCGTCGTCGAGCTGCACGACGAGACGGGCGGCGACGAGGAGCTCTACGTCGTCGTCCGCGGCGCCGCGCGCTTCGTCGTCGACGGCGCCGAGCACGAGCTGCCGGCCGGCAGCATGGTGCTCGTCGCGCCCGGCGCGACGCGCGAGGCGTTCGCCTCCGCGCCCGGCACCGCCGTGTTCGTCGTCGGCGGCACGCCCGGCTCGCGCGCCGTCTCGGAGTGGGAGGAGCGCCAGCTCAAGGCCGACGGGCGCGCCTGACGCCGAGGGTGGAAAGGGGACCGAACGCGCGCTTGTCGATGCTGTCCTCCCCGCCCCTTGCGCTCCGACAGGCGAATCAGTCCGGGATCAGCCCCTCGCCGCTGAATTCTGAGGACGCCTCGCCCATCGACGTGTCGGCGGGCGGCACGATGACGTCGGAGGTCTCGAGCTCCTCGTCGTCGAGCTGCTCGCCGTCGGAGCGGATGAGGTCGAGCAGCTCCTGAAACGACGCGTGAAACGCATCCTCGTCGTCCTTCTCGACCGCCGCCACCACGGCGTTGTCGAGCTCGTTGACGCGCTCGTGGACCGCCTCGGGCAGCCGGTACTGACCCTCCCCCATGATCCGGACGATCATGGCTTCTCGCCTTCGCCGGAGCCGGACTCGAGCTCCGCCGGCGCGGGCGCGCTGCCCTGGCCCAGCTCGGCCTTCAGCTTCGCGAGCTCGTCGTCGACCATTCCGCCGGCGCCGAGCTGCGCGAGCTCACGGTCGATGTCGTCCTGGCCGGCGCCCAGCTGCGTGAGGTCCTCGAAGGTTCCCGCCGCCTCGAGCTCCTCGACCGCGGACGCGCGCGCACGCATGTCCTCGGTCTTGTCGACGGCGCGCTGCATCGCGAGGCCGACGTCGGCCATCTCCTCGCCCACGCCGGTCGCGGCCTCGGAGATGCGCACCTGCGCCTCCGCGGCGGAGTACTGCGCCTTGATGACCTCTTTCTTCGTGCGGAACGCCTCGATCTTGTGGCGCAGGCGCTTCTCGGACTCGGTCAGCTTCTCCTGCTGGGACTGCAGCTCGGTGACCTGCTGGTCGAGCGACTGCAGCTCGGTCTGCGCGAGCTGCTTGCGCTCCACGGCCGTGCGCGCCAGCTCCTCGTTGCCCGCGGCCAGCGCCTGACGCGCCTGCGTGTCGAGCTTGACGACGGATTGCTCGAGCTTGGAGGCCTGCATCCCGAGGCGCTTCTTGGCGGTGACGACGTCGGCGATGCCCTTCTTGACGCCCTGCAGCGACTCGAGCTGCTTCTGGTAGCTGTAGTCGAGCGTCTCGCCCGGATCCTCTGCCTTGTCCAGCAGCTTGGAAATCTTCGACTTGATGACGGTGGACATCCGCCCGGCCATGCCGGCCATCGCGCCTCCTCGGGGGTGGTGGTCAGGTCTTTCTAGCACGCTGGCGACATGCGCTTGCGCAGCCTGCGCGCAAGCGCGAGCGCCGCGAGCGCCGCGGCGCCCGCGAACACCCACCACGGATGGCCCGGCGCGCCCGATGCGCACGAGCGCGCACCGGCGTGCCACGCGGCCGGCGCGCGCCAGCGCCCGTCTGCCTGAAAGCGCGGACCCGGCGGGCTGGACTTCTCGGCCGGGTTCCACCATGCCGCGCGGCTGCCACCCCAGGGCGCGCGCGAAGCGACCCACGCGGGCCGTTCGTCGCCGATCACCGCGACGCGCGGGCGCACACGCGCGCCGTCTGCGCGCACCTCGTCGTCGGGGTCGGGCCAGGGCCGGTCGATCGTGCCCGTGCGCGGATAGCTCGCGTGCGAGGCGTGCGCGACGTACGCGACCGGCGCCGCGCCGTCGTGCTCGACCGCGCCCCAGGCGCAGGCCTCGCGCCACGAGTGCTGGGCGAACGTGACGACCTGCGGCCGCCCGGCGGCACCGAGGCCGATCTGGAGCATCTCCCAGTCGCCCTCGTGGCGGCCGCTGCGCACGATGCCGCGGTCCTGCGGGTTGTCGGGGTAGAAGAACCAGTACTGCAGCCACAGGCGCCCGTCGTCGCGGACGGCATGGCCGTAGACGCGCGACGCGCGCGGGTGGGGTCCGATCGCGCGGGTGCCGCGGGCTCCGCGCAGGAATGCATCGACCGCGACCGGCGGGCCCGGCTCGCGCGCGTCGAGCACGAGCACGGGCGCGTGACGGCGCAGCAGCTCGGCGTCGGTGGCGGCGCGGGCAGGCGCCGCGACGACGAGCGCGGCGACGCACGCGAGGGTCAGGACGGCGGGCAGCGAGCGCGTCACGCCGCTGCCTACCCCGTCCGCCGCCCGGCGGTACGCGGGCGGCGCGGACGAAGGGTGGCGTTTTGAAGTGGCAGCGACCGCTATGGTGCCCCGCGATGTCCAGCCCGAGGCTTGCCGCCCTGCTTCTCGTCGCCGCGCTGGTCGTGGTCGGCTGCGGCCGCGAGGTGCGCTCCGACGACCCGTCGCAGCCCGCGCTGCTGGCACCGCCCAGCAAGCAGAAGGAGAACCTCGGCTTCCCCGAGGCCGCCACGAAGAACACGACGCGAGTGCCGGCCACCGACGCGACGCAGCTCGCCGCCGCGGTCGCGCGGGCGGTCTTCCCCGATCCCGCGCGCAAGCCGAGCGCGATCACGATCGTCGACACGAGCGACTGGCGCGTCGCCGTCGCCGCCTCGGCCCTGATGGCCGCACCGTTCAAGGCGCCGATCCTCTTCAGCGACGGCGCGAGCCTGCCGGGGCCATCGCAGGCCGCGCTGGACAGGCTCCGGCCCGAGGGCGCGAAGGCCGCCGGCAACGCGCAGATCATCCGGGTCGGCAACGTCGCGCGCCCGGCGGGCTACAAGACGACGGACCTGCAGGGCGGCAACGCGCTCGCCCTGACGCGCTCGATCGCCGGCCTGATCCGCTCGGCGCGGCCGCGGGTGGCCTCGAAGATCATCATCGCAAGCGCCGACGACCCCTCCTTCGCGATGCCGGCCGCCGCCTACGCCGCCAAGAGCGGCGACCCGATCCTGTTCGTGACGAAGGACGACATCCCGCCCGAGACGCGCGCCGCGCTCGCCGCGCTGAAGGGACTGGCGAAACCGCGGATCTACATCCTCGGCCCGTCGAAGCTCATCTCGCCCAGCGTCAACAAGCAGCTCAAGCGCTTCGGCGCGGTGCGGCGCCTGGGCGGCCAGGACCCGGTCACGAACGCGATCGAGTTCGCGCGCTACCGCGGCGGCGAGTTCGGCTGGGGCGTGGCGAACTCCGGTCACGGGATGGTCTTCATGCGCAGCGGCCGGCCGCTGTTCGCGGCGGCGGCGGCGCCGCTGTCGGGATCGGGCACGTACGGGCCGCTGTTCCTGCTCGACGACGCCCTGCGCCTCCCGCCGCCGCTGCAGAGCCAACTGCTCGACACGCAGCCCGCCTACCGCACCGACCCCGTCGCGGGCGTCTACAACCACGGCTGGATCATCGGCGCCGCCGACTCGATCTCGATCGCGGTCCAGGCGCGCATCGACGCGCTCATGGAGATCGCTCCCGAGCAGCTTCCCGGTACGCTGGACGGCCCGGACAACGATGAGTCAAGCTGAGCACCCAGACCGGCTGCGCGCCGACCACGAGGTCACGCTCGACGACGTGCGCCAGCTCATGGGCGCCTCGACGCCGCACTTCGCGCTGCAGCTGCGCAACCGCATCGCCAAGCTCGTGCGCGGCCTGCCCGCCGGCCACCCCGCGCGCGTCGAGGGCGAGCGCGAGATCGCACGGCTCACCGCCCTCGGCGTCGAGGGCGAGGTGCGCGGACACGGCGCCGAGCCGGGCATGGCCACGCTCGCGTCGGTCACCGGCGACCCGCACGGGACCGGCGGCGGCCACTAGCGGCAGCGCGACCGCCGGCCGTCGCATCCGCCCACGATCGCTCGCGAAGCGCCTGCGTAGTGGCGCGTTTGTGTTGTCATCGCGCAGAAACGCGCCACCACGGCGCGGCCGCCCGTCCCTGCTGTGAGCCGTGTCGTACACGTGCTCGCATCGAACACATTCACGACACGGCACCGACGCGTTCGGCCGCGGCCTGCGCGCCGCCGCCGCGTCGACCGCGAGCCGGCTCGCGCGGCCACCGTCATGACCGTTCCTACAATGGACGCGACGATGGCCGAGCCTGTGACGACCCCCGCGGGGATCGACGGCAGCACGCTGCCGGGCCCCTACGGCGTCGGGCGCTACGCCGCCGGGCTGCGCGACTTCCTGCGCCAGCGCCCGCGCGTGCAGCTCTTCGGCGAGGTCTGGAACCTGCGTCTCAGCCGCGTGAAGGTCTATCTCGAGCTGCGCGACGCCGACGGCGCGCTGCCGTGCTCGATGTGGCGCGACGACTTCGACGCCCTGCGCCTCGGCGACGGCGCGCTCGCCGACGGCGTCGCAGGTCGTGATCGCCGGCGGACCCGACTACTACCCCGGCACGCGCACGTCGTCGCCCTCGTTCACCTTCACCGTCACGCAGCTGCGCGTCGCCGGCGAGGGCGACCTGCTCGCGCAGCTCGACCGGCTGCGCAAGCGGCTCGGCGCCGAGGGGCTGTTCGCGGCGCAGAAGCGGCTGCCGCGGCCGGCGCTGCCGCGCACGATCGGCGTCGTCACCGGCGAGGGCGGCAAGGCCCGCGACGACGTTCTCGCCGGGCTGCGCCGGCGCGGCTGGCAGGGCCGCCTCGTGTGGGCCTTCGCGCCCGTCCAGGACCGCCACGCGGCGCCGCGCGATCACCGCCGCGCTGCAGGACCTCGCGGCCACCGGCGAGGTCGACGTCATCGTCGTCGCGCGCGGCGGCGGTTCGCTCGCAGACCTGTTCTGCTTCTGCGACGAGACGCTGTGTCGCACGGTCGCGCTGCTCGGCGTGCCGGTGATCGCGTCGGTCGGACATCACACCGACCGCACGCTGATCGACGACGTCGCGGCGCTGTCGTGCTCGACCCCCACCCACGCCGCCGAGTCCGCCGTGCCCGTGCACTGCGCCGAGGCGCGCGCCGAGGTCGTCGCGATGACGCGCCGGCTCGGCGTCCACGCGCGGCGCGCGCTGCTGCACCGCGCCCAGACGCTGGTCCGCCTGTCGCGCGCCCCCGGCGAGCACATCGCGAGCGAGCGGCGGCGGCTGCACCAGCGCGTGCGCGAGATCCGCGCCGCCGGTCGCCGCCGCGTCGAGCACGAGCGCCGCCGCAGCGCCCGCATGGCGCTCGTCGTGGATCGCAAGGCGCTCGCCGGCGCGGGCGACGCGCGCGGCGCAACGCGCCTGAACGCGCTCGCGATGGCGCTCGCCGCGCACGACCCCGACCGCACCCTGGAGCGCGGCTACGCGCTCGTCACCGACGGCGACGGCGAGCTCGTCACGAGCGCCGCGGCGGCGCGCGCCGCCGGCGACGTGCGGCTGCGCTTCAGCGACGCCGCGGTCGATGCGACGATCCGCGGCGACGATGACTGAGCCAGCGCAGCAGCCGAGCTACGAGGCCGCGACCGCGCGCCTGGAGGAGATCATCAAGCGCCTGGACTCCGGCGCGGCCGGCCTGCGCGAGACGCTCGAGCTGTGCCGCGAGGGCCGCACGCTCGTCGAGCTGTGCGCCGCCGAGCTCGAGGCCGTCGGCAAGGGCCTGGAGGAGCTGCGCCTCGACGACCTCGTCGCGCGCCTGGAGGCGGGGGCGGGCACCGCGTAGGACGCATCGCGACCGACGGGCGCGGGGCCCCGATTCAGTCGTCGAGCGCCTCGCGCAGCACGTCGTAGGCGGGCCGCGCGGTGCCGTCGGGTGCGATCAGGCCGGCGTCGAAGCGCGCCTTCGGGTCGGTGCCGGTCCAGTTGTAGAGGTAGATCCGCGCGACGCGCTCGTTGTCGCGCGCCTGCTTGATCGCGTACGCGGTCGCGCGCGCCGCGCGCTGCTCGTCGCGCGGGAAGTTCTTGCCGAACTGGACCAGGCCGCCGGTCTCGGTCAGCCAGATCTCGCCCTCGACCGTGGCGAGCATGTCCTTCAGGCCGGTCGAGCGGAAGCGGTTGGTGTCGGAGTAATTGTGCAGCCCCCAGATCGCGGGCTCGCCCTCGAGGTGGCGCTGGTAGGTCTTCAGGTAGCGCACCATGCCGCGCTGATCGAGCACGTCGCCGGCGAGAACGGTGCACGTCGGGCACTCGGCCTTGAGCGTGTTGTAGTACTGCGCCGCGCGCTTGGGCGCGTCGAAGGTCGGCTGGCTGTTGTGGTTGATCTCGTTCCACGGCGCGAACACCTGGACCTGCGGGAACAGCTTGCGGAAGGCGCGCACCGCGGCGCGGTACTCCTTCACACTCGGCAGCTTGCTCGGGTCCTTGCGCGAGTGGCCGAACGTGATGAACGGCTCGCTGGCGGTCCGCCGCGCCTCCGCCAGCCACAGCGTCGCGAGATCGCGCTCGGTGCGCAGGCGCGCCGCGTCGTAGGGGACGACGAGGCGGACGTGCTTGACGCCGAGGTCCGCGAAGCGCTTGTCCTTGAACATCGGCGACTGCTGCTCGCCGATGCCGATGATCGGCCGCTGCGCGGCGGGCGCGACCGTCGTCGCGGGCGCCGCGCCGCCCTGCGCGCCCGTGTCGTCGTCGCCACCGCAGGCGGCGAGCACGAGCGCGAGCGCGGTGAGGACGAGGGCGATGAGCGAAGGCGGCTTCATGGGGTCTGCTGGTCCAGCAGGCGCCGGCTGAGCGGCGACGCGGTCACGCCGTGGACGACGATCGAGACGACGACGCAGGCGGCCACCGTCCAGAACAGCGCCCGCGACTCGTCGCCGGACAGGATGCCCGATCCGAGCGCGACAGCCACGTAGTACAGCGAACCGATGCCGCGCACGCCGAACCAGCCGAGGAAGGCGCGCTCGCGCGGGGGCCGTCGCGAGCCGACGAACGCGACCGCCGTCGCCAGCGGGCGGATGACGAACAGCAGCGCCACGACGAGCAGCCAACCGGCGCCGACCTCGCCCAGGCCGGCGATCGTGATCAGCGAGCCGAGCAGCAGGATCAGCCCCAGTTCGCAGAACTTCTCGACGACCTCGGCGCCGTCATGGACGCTGCGATTCATCTCGTGGCCGTGCTCGTAGTTGCGAAACGCGACGCCGGCGGCGAACGCCGCGAGAAAGCCGTAGGAGCCGGCGACCTCGGCGAGCCCGTAGACGAGCAGGACCGCGGCCACCGCGACCCAGCCGTCGAGCGACTGGATCATGAGCCGCCGCGCGCGCAGCCAGGCGATGCTCGCCGCGATCGCGTATCCGCCTGCGGCGCCGAGCGCGACACCGGCGAACGCCGCGTAGAGCACGTCGGCGGCGAGCCATTCGGTCAGCCACCCCGCG
The DNA here is from genome assembly GCA_963756465.1 of uncultured Solirubrobacteraceae bacterium. GTDB lineage: Bacteria > Actinomycetota > Thermoleophilia > Solirubrobacterales > Solirubrobacteraceae > CADCVQ01. Next base: position 841,876 of record CAVWNK010000003.1, on the reverse strand, counting down.
CCGCCCTCGGCCGCGATGAACGCCCCCAGGAAGACGAACGGGAACGCCAGACCGTCGTTCAGGCCGGCCTCCGCGGTGAGCGCGAAGTTCGCCTCGTGCTCCTCCTCGTCACCGGGCGGGCCGACGCCGACGTCGCCGGCGAGCACCGGGTCGGTCGGCGCGAGCGCGGCGCCGAGGATGATCGCCGCGCCGAGCGAGAGCCCCATCACCGCGGTGCCCAACAGCGCGACGGCGCCGATCGTCAACGGCATCGCGATACCCAGCAGCCGCGCGACGGAGCCCCACCTGCGCCGGTCCAGCGCGTTCTCGAGCTTCAGGCCGGTGCCGAAGAGCGCGACGATGAGCGCGAACTCGGCGAGGTGCTCGATCAGCTCGGCATCGGCGAGCGGGTCGATCCAGGCGACGCCGAGCAGGTCGATGATCGTCGCCGCGCCGATCCCCAGCGCGAGGTAGATGAGGCTGGCCGAGAACGCCCGCTCGTGCTGGTGCGAGAGCGCGCCGACGGCCGCGAAGACGGCGACGCCCGCGAAGGCGAGCCCGATCGCGTATGGATCTGCGAAGGAGAAGCCACGCTCCGCGGCGAGGACGAGCACCCACCGAGAGTAGAGCGGGGCCGGACGATAGATTCGGGCCGATGAGCACTTATGACCTCGTCGCCGACCTGCCGTTCACGATCGAGCGCTACGACCTCGACGGCCTCGTCCAGAACGTCTCCAGCGACTTCGAGCGCAAGACGACGATCATCCGGCTGCACGGCGCCGGCCAGGAGGGCCTCGGCGAGGACGTCGTCTACGACGCCGTCGACCACGAGATCGCCCAGCGGCAAGGCCCGATCCTCGACCTCGCGGGCGACTGGACCGTGCGCTCGTTCTCCGAACATCTGACCGGACTGCAGCTCTTTGCCGAGGAGCCGCAGCGCGACGTCTCGCAGCTGTACCGCGTGTGGGCCTACGAATCCGCGGCGCTCGACCTCGCGCTGCGCCAGGCGGGCGAGCCGCTGCACGCGGTGCTCGGGCGCCCGTCACGGCCGCTGACGTTCGTCGTCTCGCTGCGCCTCGGCGAGCCGCCGTCGCTGGAGCCGATCAGGGGGCGGATGGAGCACTATCCGACGCTGCGCTTCAAGCTCGATCCGACGCCGTCCTGGGACGCCGAGCTGATCGAGGCGCTCGTCGAGACCGGCGCGGTCGACTCGCTGGACTTCAAGGGCCTGTACGAGGGCACGATCGTCGACAACCCTGCCGACCCCGACTTCTACATGCGCGTGATCGACGCCTTCCCCGACGCCTGGATCGAGGATCCCAAGCTCACGCCGGACGTCGACGCGGCGCTGGCGCCGCACCGCGACCGCATCACCTGGGACGCGAACATCCACTCGATCGAAGACATCGAGAGCCTGCCCTTCGCGCCGCGGATGGTGAACCTCAAGCCGTCACGGCTGGGAGGCATCGAGCCGCTGTTCGACGCCTACGACTACACGGCCGAGCGCGGCATCGGCGCCTACGGCGGCGGCCAGTTCGAGCTCGGCGTCGGTCGCGGCCAGATCCAGTACCTCGCGTCGGTCTTCCACCCCGACACCCCCAACGACACGTCGCCGTCGGGCTTTCATGTCGTCGACCCGCCGCCCGGCCTGCCCTCCAGCCCGCTGCCGCCGGCGCCGTCGGCGACCGGCTTTCGCTGGGACGCCTGACGCGCGAAGCCCGGCCGATGGCCGGGCTTCGCGGGAGGGGGAGCGCGGGTCGGGGTCGTCCCGCGAGGAGCTATATCCCCCGTCGGCGGTAGCCGTAACCGCCGGTTCCGATGCCGCTGATGACGACGAGGACGGCCGCGATGATGGCGACGATCGCGGGCAGCCCGAGAGCCAGGCAGACCCAGTAGACAAGCGCGGCCACCAGGACGGCGATCAGGATTCCGATCATGGGCGAGACTCCTCCTTGAGCGACAGGGACGGTGTGCGCGTATGAGTACCCGCGAGCGCCTCCGGGTATGCCTCGCCGCCGCTCCTCTCAGCGCTCTCTCACAGCCGCGCGATCAGCGTCCCCGTCCCGAGCCCGCCGCCGCAGCACATCGTCACGAGGCCCGTCTCCTTGTCGGAGCGCTCGAGCTCGTGCAGCAGCGTCGTCAGCAGCCGCGCGCCGGTCGAGCCGAGCGGATGGCCGAGCGCCATCGCGCCGCCGTTGACGTTGACGCGGTCCATGTCCGGATCGAGCTCGCGCCGCCAGGCGGCGACGACCGGCGCGAACGCCTCGTTGATCTCGATCAGGTCGATGTCGCCGATCGTCATGCCGTTGCGCTCCAGCAGCCTGCGCGTCGCCGGGATCGGTCCCGTGAGCATCATCACCGGGTCGACGCCGACGGTCGTCTGGTCGACGATCCGTGCGCGCGCCTTCAGGCCCAGCGCGTCGGCCTTGTCGCGCGACATCAGCAGCAGCGCCGCGGCGCCGTCGGAGATCTGCGACGAGGTGCCGGCCGTGACCTTGCCGTCGGGCTTGAACGCCGGCTTGAGCTGCGCGAGCGCCGCGAGGTTCGTGTCGGGACGGATGCCCTGGTCGACGTAGCGCGTGTCGCCGTTGGTCGCGACGGGAACGATCTCGCGCTCGAAGCGACCTTCCTCGGTCGCCCGCTGCGCGCGCTGGTGCGAGCGGACCGCGAGTTCGTCGAGCTCCGAGCGCGGGATCTCCCAGCGGTCGGCGATCAGCTCGGCGCTCAGGCCCTGCGGGACGAGGTCGTACTTCTGCATGAGCTGCGGCGGGAACGGCGTGCCGACCTGGTCGACGAAGCTGAACGTGACGCCCATCGGGATGTGGCCGAGGTGCTCGACGCCGGAGCCGATGACGACGTCGTGGACGCCGGCGGCGATCAGCGCGGCGCCGAAGTTGACGGCCTGCTGGGCCGAGCCGCACTGGCGATCGACGGTCGTCGCGGCGGTCTCGATCGGCAGCCCGGCCTGCAGCCAGGCGTTGCGCGCGACGTTGAAGCTCTGCTCGCCGATCTGCTGCACGCAGCCGGCGATGACGTCCTCGACCTCGGCTGCGTCGATGCCCGCGCGGGCGATGACCTCGGTGAAGCAGAGGCCGAGCAGCTCGTTGGGGTGCGTGTCCTTGTAGTAGCCCTTCTCGGGGTGGCCGCGGCCGATCGGCGTGCGCACGGCTTCGACGATGACGACCTCACGACCCTGCTGTGTCTTCATGACGTCTAAGGTACTCGACCGATTGGCGAGTCAACGCGGGAGGACGGCCATGGGCGAGAAGCTGGGGATTGCAGGTAGCGGTGCGATTGCGACGGGCCTGGCGGCATGCGCCGCGAGGACCCCGGGGCACGTGCTGTGGGCACGGTCAGACGGATCGGCGCAGCGGGCGACGAAGGCGATCGCGAAGGCCTGCGAGCGCCTCGGCGAGGACTTCGACGCTGCCAACGTCAGCGTCACGACGCAACTCGAGGCGCTCGCCGACGCGACGTTCCTCGTGGAGGCGATCTCCGAGGACACGGCGCTGAAGAGCGAGCTGCTCGGCAGGCTCGGGGAGATCGCTGGCGACGACGCGGTCATCAGCACGACGACGTCGTCGCTGTCGGTCACCGAACTGGCGCAGGCGTCGGGGCGCCCGGAGCGCTTCGTGGGGCTGCACGTCTTCAACCCCGTGCCGCGGATGAAGCTCGTCGAGCTCGCCTATCCGGACGCTGCCACCGACGCCACGCGCGCGCGCGCAACGGCGCTGTGCACGGACCTGGAGAAGGAGCCCGTCGACGTACCCGACCTGGCCGGCTTCGTCGTCAACCGGCTGCTGTTCCCGTACCTGTTCAGCGCCGTCGACTTCATGCAGGAGACCGGCCTGCCGCCGGCCTCGATCGACACCTGCATGCAGCTCGGCGCGGCCCATCCGATGGGCCCGATCGCGCTGCTGGACTACATCGGGCTCGACGTCTCTGTGGCGATCGGCGACGCCATCGAGGCAAACGTCCCGCAGCGCCTGCGCGACCTCTGCGCGGAGGGCATCCTGGGCCGCAAGACGCGCCACGGGCTGTATCCGCCGGAGTTCTACGCACGCTGACGCGCTGTCGCGGCCGTTCGGCTCAGGACCGGAAGATCGCGCGTGCGACGACGCTCGCACCGCCCAGAAGCACGCAACGGGCCCGCACTGCGCGGGCCCGTCGTGTCTGCGGATGCGAGTGGACCCACCCCGGTTCCAGCTCGCCCGGCCTCCGCCGTCCCACGGGCGGGGGTGTCCAGGCGGTAACGCAGAGGCGGGGCCATACTTGCGCGAATCCGTGCGCGCGCTCCCCGCAACCACCTAGTCGCTGTCGTCCTGCTCGCCGTCGGCGTCGTCATCGGCGCCATCCTTGCCGCGCCGCTCGCGGATCCGGACGGCCTCGATGCGGTTCTCGCGCACCGACTCGACGCGGATCGCGTAGCCGTTGGCCCTGACCGTGTCGCCGCGCTTGGGCAACCGCCCGAGCCGCGCGAAGACGAACCCGCCGATCGAGTTGTAGGCGTCGCTGTCGACGGGCAGGTCGAGTCTGTAGTCGGCGAGGTCGGTGATGGCGACGTGGCCGCGCACGTACCAGTCGCCGTTGGCGAGCTGGCGCACGTCGCCGCCGGCGGGGTCGGTCTCGTCGTCGATCTCGCCGACGACCTCCTCGATGATGTCCTCGACGGTGACGATGCCGGCGACGCGGCCGTACTCGTCGACGACGACGGCCATCGTCGAGCGGTTGCGCTGCAGGTCGGCGAGCAGGTCGTCCAGGGGCTTGGTCTCGGGCACGATCGTGGCGGGCTTGATCGCCGGCACGATCTCGGCCTCTGGACCGTCGGCCATGAGGATCCGCGCCAGCGAGTTGGAGTGCACGACGCCCTGCACGCGATCGGGATTGCCGTCCTCGGTCACCGGCAGGCGCGTGTGGCCCGTCGAGATGCAGCGTCGCAGCGCCGTGCCGACGTCCTCGGAGACGTCGACGGTCACGACCGCGGGGATCGGCGTCATGACCTGGCGCGCCTGCTGCTCGTGCAGGTGGAAGACGCCCGTGAGCATCCCCGCCTCGCCCGGGTCGAGGTGGCCGCCGGCGTGCGCCTGGGCGATGATCGCGCGCACCTCCTCGGGGCTCGAGCCCTCCTCGAAGTCGTGATCGCCCTTGATCCCGAGCGGCCGCAGCATCGCGCTCGATGCCTTGTTGAGCAGGTGGATGAACGGCCGCATGACCGTGTTGAAGACGTTCAGCGGCCGCGCGACCCAGCGCGCGACCTGCTCGGCGTTGACGATCGCGTAGATCTTCGGCACCTGCTCGCCGGCGGTGATGTGGCCGATCGTCACGAGGATGTAGGCGATCGCGATCGACACCGGTGCGGCGACGGCGTGGGCGAAGTCCTCGAGCAGCGGCTCGACGAGGTCGGCGATCGCCGGCTCGCCGAGAAAGCCGATGCCCAGCGACGCGAGCGTGATGCCGAACTGGCAGGCCGACAGGTACTCGCTGAGGTCGTCGAGCTGGGCGAGCACGAGCCGCGCCTTGCGATCACCGGACTCGACGAGCTCCTCGACGCGGGAGCGGCGGGCGCGCACGAGTGCGAACTCCGCCGCGACGAAGAAGCCGTTGGCGAAGATCAGCACGACGACCGCGCTGAGCAGGAGCGCGATCAAGAGGCGCGGATGGTGCCGGGCCTAGGGTGTCGGCCGCGACTTCGAGGAAGGTCGTCGTTCATTGACGCTGCGTGGCGAAAGGTAGCAGGGGCGCGAGCGCCGTCCACACGCGTCGCGCCGCGGGACGCCGTCAGGCGGCGTCGGACACGAGTCCGTCGATCGTCCCCGCCAGCGCGAAATCGTTCTCGGTGATGCCCCCTTCGGAGTGCGTCGACAGCGTGAGCGTGACGTGCTTGTAGCCGTGGATGAGGATGTCGGGGTGATGGTTGGCCTCGTTGGCCGCGTCGGCGACGGCGTTGGCGAGCGCCATCGCGGAGTGAAAGCCCTTGCATTCGACGTCGCGCACGATCGTGTCCCCGGCGCGCCGCCAGTCCATGCCGTCGAGTCGCTCGTCGACCTCGCGATCGTCCAGTCGTGCCATACGCGTACGCTCTCCTTGTGAGAATCGTGAGCCTGGTGCCACACGCTACCGAGCTGCTGTTCGCGCTCGGACTGGACGATCAGATCGTCGGCGTGACACACGAATGCGACTACCCGGACGATGCCCTCGACCTCCCCCAGGTCACCCGCGACGTCCTGCCGCCGGGCCTCCCGCCCGGCGAGATCGATGCCGCGGTGCGCGCCCGTACGGACGCCGGCGAGTCGATCTACGAGCTCGACGAGGAGCTCGTCGCCGAACTCGAGCCCGACCTCATCGTCACGCAGGCGCTGTGCCACGTCTGCGCGGTCTCGGTCGACGAGGTGCAGGCGCTCGCGCAGCGCCTGCCCGGCCCACCGCGCGTCATCTCGCTGGACCCCACGACCTACGGCGAGACCGTCGGCGACGTGCGCACGGTCGCGCAGGCCACCGATGCCAAGGACGCCGCGCTGGATCTCATCGCGCGCACCGCGCGGCGCGCCGACGTCGTGCGGCTCGCGGTGCGCGGCGCGCCCCGGCCGCGGGTCGCCGCGCTGGAGTGGATGGACCCGGTCTTCGTCGCGGGCCATTGGACGCCGCAGCTGATCGAGATGGCCGGCGGCGAGGACGTGCTCGGCTTCGCCGGCGAGCCGTCGCGGCAGGCGACGTGGGAGGAGGTCGCGGCCGCGCAGCCGGAGGTCGTGATCGTCATGCCGTGCGGCTACGACGCGGCGCGCGCGCTCGTCGAGGCCGAGGACTTCGGCGCGCAGCTGCGCACGCTCGGTGCCGACCAGGTCGTCGCCGTCAACGCCTCGGCCTATTTCTCGCGGCCGGGCCCGCGGCTCATCGACGGTCTGGAGCTGCTGGCGCACATCCTGCACCCCGACCGCGTGCCGCAGGCGCCGGCCGAGGCGCTGGCCGTGGAGCTGTAGCCCGCTGCCGCCTGCGCGGACCGTCCTGTTCTTGCACTCGTCGGCGGGGCGCTACGGCGCCGACCGCCAGCTCGCGCTGCTTGCCGGGGGGCTCGATCCGGCGCGCTATCGCCCGCTCGTCCTGCTCGCCATGGACGGCGCGCTGCGCCGCGACCTGCAGGACGCCGGCGTCGAGGTGCTCGTGCGCCCGCTCGCGGTGCTGCGCCGTGCCGCGATGTCGCCGCGCGGCCTCGCGCAGATCGGCGGCGCGCTGGCCCGCGATGCCGGCGGGTTGGGCCGGCTGGCGCGCGCTCGCGGGGTGCGCCTCGTCCACACGAACACGTCGGTGACGCTCGGCGGGATGGCCGCGGCGCGGATCGCCCGCGTCCCCCACGTCTGGCACGTGCGCGAGATCTATGCCGGCTTCGAGCGCTACTGGCCCGCCTACCGGCGCCTGCTGCTGAGCGCCGACGCGCTGCCCTGCGTGTCGCATGCGACGCGCGCCCAGCTCGGCGACGACGCGAAGGCATGCGTGCTGCACGACGGGCTCGCGCTCCTGCCCGCGCGGGCCCCGCGCGACGCGGCGCGGGCGGCGCTCGATCTGCCCGCCGACGCCTTCGTCGTCGCGATCCTCGGGCGGATCTCGTCGTGGAAGGGCCAGGACGTCCTCGTTCGCGCGCTCGCGGCGCTCGGCGCCGACGACGGCGCGATCGCCCTCGTGGCCGGCGACCCCTGGCCCGGCGAGGAGCGCCGCCTGCACGACCTGCACGCGCTCGCCGAGGCGCTCGGCGTCGCCGAGCGCGTCCGCTTCGCCGGCTTCCGGCCCGACGTCGAGAACGTCTACGGCGCCGCCGACGTCGTCGTGGTGCCCTCGACGCAGCCCGACCCGTTGCCCAACGCCGCGCTCGAGGCCGCCGCCGCGGGCTGCTGCGTCGTCGCCGCCGACCACGGCGGGCTACCCGAGATCCTGGCCGACGGGGTGACCGGCCGGCTCGTCACGCCCAGCGATCCCGACGCGCTGGCCCGCGCCCTCGCCGAGCTGCGCGGCGACCCGGTCGCGCGCGAGCGGCTCGGTGCCGCGGCCGCGGCCGACGTGCGCGAGCGGTTCTCGGCCGCGCGGATGCTCGACGAGCTCCAGGGCCTGTACGACCGGCTGCTGTGAGGCCCGCGCGGCGATCGGCGCTGCCGGCCGTCGCAGCGCGTGGCAGCGCCCGCCGTCTGACGCCGCCTTCGCTCAGACGGCGCCGGCGCTCGCGGCGACCGCGAGGCAGCCGACGGCGAGGGCGACGCCAAGCGCGACGCAGGCGCCGAGCACCGGCGTCAGCGACATGCGCCGGCGGTCGGCGACCTCGAACATGACGAAGCCGACGATGCCGCCGGCGAGCAGGCCGCCGATGTGGCCGCCGATCGAGATGCCCGGGATCAGGAACGTGATCCCGAGGTTGAGCACGAGCGTCATGCCCAGGCCCGACTGCATCGGGTCGATGCCGCGCGCTCGCATCGCGATGATCGCGGCGCCCATCATCCCGAACACGGCGCCCGACGCACCCACCGTGACGGCGTCGGGCGAGAGCAGCAGCGCGCCGAACGACCCGCCCAGCAGCGAGACGAAGTAGATCGCGGCGAAGCGTGCCCTGCCGATCTCGGGCTCCAGCAGCTGGCCGAGGAAGTACAGGAAGTACATGTTGAACGCGAGGTGCAGCAGGTTCGCGTGCAGGAAGCCGGCCGTGACGATGCGCCACCAGTCGCCGTCGGCGACCGCCGGGCCGAACAGCGCACCGTTCGTGAAGACCCCGCCGCCGGCGCGGCCCATCAGCGCGCCGCCGCCCGTCGACATCGCCACGAAGGCGATGACGTTGATCGCGATCAGCGCGTACGCGAGCTGCGGGTCGCGACGGATCGTCGCCGCCGTGCGCACCTTCGTCTTCTGGCGCGAGCACTCCGGGCAGCGCATGCCGACCGGCGTCGGCGTCATGCAGTCCGGGCAGATCGGCCGCCCGCAGGACGAGCAGGACACGCCGGTCTCACGATCGGAATGGCGATAACAGGTCGTTGCGGTCGACGCTTCCACGATCAGGTGACGCTACCAGCCGCCCACCCGGGCCGGCCCGTGTGCGCGCCGGCCGCCGCTACGCCACCGGCGCGGCGATGACCGGCTGGCGCGTGGGAACCTCGCTGCCGCCGACCGGCTCGTCGGTCACGAGCACCTGCTTGACGCCCTCGAGGTCGCCGGGCACGTTGACGGTCGCGCGACCCTTGCGCACGGAGAACAGCGCCTCGGTCGGCTCGGGGGCCGTGCCGTTGTCGCGGTCCAGCCAGATTTGGTAGATCCGTCCGTCCGGGGGCGTCTGCAGGCCGGCAACGACGAGCTTCGTGCTGTCGGCAGCGACGCGTACCTGGCAGCTCGCGCCGCTCGGCGCGCTGGCGCAGGCAAGCGTCCGCGGGCGAACGCTGTCGTCTTCGGCGCCGACGATCAGCGCGCCGCCGCCGATGCCGAGCCCCAGCAGCCCGGCCGCGAGCACCGTCGCGGGCCACAGGCGCAGCGACGGCAGCGCGAAGCGGCGCCTGGGCGCACGCTGCACCGGGAGGTCGGCCAGCGGGCCGGACGCGAGCAGCAGCTCGGACTCGGCGCGCACGACGGACATGACGCGGTCGCGGATCTGCGGCGGCGCTGTGAGCTGGGGGACGGCGCTGAGCAGCGCGTCGGAGACGAATGCGAGCTCCGCCACCTTGCCGGCACAGATCTGGCAGTCGACGACATGGGCGCTGTAGCGCTCCCACTCGCCGTCGGGCATCGCGCGCAGGACGTAGCTGCCGGCGTCGTCGACCCGCGGGCACGTATCGACCGTCACGCCATCACCTCCCGCAAGCCGCCGAGCTGCGCGCGCATCTTCTCCAGGCCGAGCCGCATCCTGCCTTTCACCGTACCGATCGGCGTGTCCAGCATGGAGGCGATTTCCGTCTGCGTGAAGCCGCCGAAGTAGGCGAGCTCGATCACGCGGCTTTGCTCCGCCGGCAGCGTCGTCAGCGCCTCGCGGATCTCCTCGGCCTCGTCGAGCCGGGCGACCTCGACCTCGGTGCGCTCGCGGGCCTCGAAGCGCTCCTCGATGCCCTCGTCGCTCGCGCGGCGTCGATCGTGGACGACCGAGCGGCGCAGCGAGTCGATCGCGCGGTTGTGGACGATGCCCAGCACCCAGGTGCGGACGGAGCCGCGGGCGCGGTCGTAGCGCGCGCCGCTGCGCCAGAGCGACAGGAAGGCCTCCTGGACGACGTCCTCGGCGGCGGCGCGGGAGCCGCACATCCGGTAGGCGAGGGAGAAGGCGGCACTGGAGTGGCGCTCGTAGACGACCTCGAAGGCTTGGGCCTCGCCGCGACGGACCAGCTGCATGAGGTCCTCGTCAGCGAGATCGCGCAGCTCGGTCGGGCTCGGATCGGCGTTCTTTCGCAGGCGTGACATGTGCTTGGAATACGCCGGATCCGCGGTCGCGGATCAGTCTCGGCGCGCGAGCCTGCGCGCCTCGCCCGCCGCCGCCGCCAGCGTGCGCTGGGCGAGATCGAGCGGGTTGCGCGACTGCGCGGCGCGCTTGCGCCGCTCCTGGCGCACGCGCAATACGACGAGCGCCGTCCCGGCAGAAGCGCCGACCGCGGTCGCGACGACCGGGCGCACCCAGTTGCGCGGGTCGCGCATCGACGACAGCTCCCAGCCCTCGAGCTCGTCGACGGCGGCGTCGGTGAGCTCCTGCAGCGTCGTCTCCAGGCGCGTCTTGAGGCGCTCGGGCGGATCGACGGGCGCGAGCGCGCGGCGCAGCATCTGCTCGATGTCGATGTGGGCGGCGTCGCTCATGCCGGCGTCACGATCCCTTCGAGCTGCTTGATGGCCCGATGCAGCAGTACCTTGGTCGCGCCGTCGGTCTTGCCCATCGCACGTGCGATCTCGCGATTGTCCATCCCGAGAGCGAAGCGCATGATGAGCGCCTCGCGACGCTCATCGGGCAGCTCCTGGATGCCCGCGATGATCCGCGCGAGCTCATCGCGTCCCTCGACGAGGTCCTCGGTCGTGTGCATGGCGCTGAGCACGGTCGTGTCGTCGATCGGCGTCTGCGGCCGGCGCGAGCGGTCGCGGTACAGGTTTGCGGCGAGGTTGTGGGCGATCCGGATCAGCCAGGGCCGCAGCGGACGCCCGTCGGACTCCGCCTGCGCGCGCTCGAAGTGGCGATAGGCCTGCAGGAACGTCTGCTCCGTGAGGTCCTCGGCGTCGTGGTGGTTGCCCACCCGGTAGTAGGCGTAGCTGTAGACGTCGCGCAGGTGCGCCTTGTAGAGCTCGGAGAACGCCGCGTCGAGGCGCGCCTTGTCGGGATGGTCCACGGTGCACGGAGCCTACCCCTGCGCCGAGCTGCGTTCGGTGGCCCCCGAAGCGGCCGCCAGCTGCGACGCGGCGGTGCTGCCGCGCCGGAAGCGCCCGCCCAGCCCGGTGACCGCGGCGGTGAACTCGTCGGCGTCGATCGACCCTTCGACGAGCTCGGCGAGGCGGTCGAGCGTCGGCGACGGCACGCCCTCGCGGCGCAGCGTCTGCGCGAGCAGGCCGACGCCCTCCATCGCCTCGCTGGACTGCCCGAGACGGTCCCCGATGTGCTGGGCCGACATGCCCTGTCCCAACAGCTCGCCCGCGCGGCGGTTGCGGCTGCCCTCCGCGACGACCGTGGCGACGAGGTCGCCCGCGCCCGCCAGGCCCGCGAACGTCTCGGGATGCCCGCCGCAGCGGCGCGCGAACGCGTCGACCTCGGCGAAGACCTTTCCCGCCGCGGCGCCGGCGGCGTTCGGGCCGCTGACGCCCGCTGCGGCGGCGGCCAGCGCGGCCGCGTTCTTCGCGGTGCCGGCGAGCTCGACGCCGGCGACGTCGGCGGTCGTCGTCGTGTCGAAGCCCGCCGACCTGAACAGGCGCGCCACCTGCCTGGCGTAGATCGGGTCGGCGCAGCCGATCACGAGCGAGGCCCCGCTCTCCAGCGCGTCGGCGGCGTGGCTGGGCCCGCCGATGCAGGCGACGGCGCGCGCGTCGACGCGCTCGCCGACGTAGGCGCTCGGCAGGGTGCCGTCGGGCGCCACCAGGCCCTTGCAGAGCACGAGCGCGCCGGCCGACGGGGAGATCGCGGGGGCGTGCGTCTTGACGGCGGCCGGCAGCGCCGCCGCCGGGACCGCGAAGCAGACGATGTTGGCGCGATCGAGCGCGAGCTGGTCGGCGACCGTCACGCGGACGGCGTCGGGCAGCCGCACGCCCGGCATGTAGTGGTCGTTGACGCGCGTGAGCTGCAGGCGCGCCGCCTGCTGCTCGGTGCGGCAGCCCAGCTCGACCTCGATGCCGGCGCGAGCGAACGCGACGGCGAGGCCGGTGCCCCACGAGCCGGCGCCGACGATCGCCGCGCGACGCAGCGCCGGCGTTCCGCCCAGCCACTCCCACTGCAGCTCGATGCAGGGCCAGATCCGCTCGGTCACGGCGCGTGCGAGCGTCGGCGAGGGCTCGTCGACGTGCGGGAAGCGCAGCGGGCGCCCGGCGCGGATGCGGACCTTGTGCGGGCGGATGCGCCAGCCGTTGCGAACGGCCTCGGTGCCGATCAGCGCGATCGGGACGACCGCGGCGCCCGTCTCCAGCGCCAGGCGGCCGACGCCGCGCTTGGGCGCACCGAGCGCGCCCGGGCGGGTGCGCGTGCCCTCGGGGAAGATCACGACGACGTCGCCGCGCTCGAGGATCCGCCGCGCGGCGTCCATCGCGTCGCGGTCGCCGTTGCCGCGGTCGACCGGGAAGGCGCCCAGCGAGCTCAGCAGCCACGCGATCGCGCGCTGGTGGAAGAGCTCGGCCTTGGCGACGTAGTAGATCGGCCGGCGCAGCATCATGCCGATCACCCAGGGGTCCATGAACGAGCGGTGGTTGGCCGCGATGATCAGCGCGCCGTCCTTGGGGATGTGCTCCATGCCGATCCGCTGCATGCGGAAGTAGACGAGGAAGATCGGTTGCAGGAGGGCACGGGCAACCCAGTAGACGAGCGGGTTGACGCCGCGCCCCTGTGCGCGCGCCAAGAGTCGGCTGCGATCCATGCCGCTGGATACCCGCCTTCGTGACGAGCGTTACAGTCCGTGACGCGTCATGGTCATCGATCGCGCCAAGACCGTTCGCGGAGCCTTCGCCGGTGCTGTCGCCGCGGGCGTCTGGCTCGCGCAGCAGCCGCTCGACAAGCCGCTCTTCGGCGTCGACTACGACGACAGCGAGCTGCTCGGCAAGGCCTTCACGCGCGGAGCGGCGTGGCCGGTCGTCGGCGCCCTGATCCACGTCGGCAACGGGGCGCTGATGGGCGCCGCCTACGCCAACGTCGCGGCGCGGATGCCGCTCCCGTCGTGGAGCCGCGGCCCGCTCGTCGCGCTCGCCGAGCACCTCGCGACGTGGCCGCTGACGATCGCCGTCGACCGCGTCCATCCCGCTCGCGACGAGCTGCCGCGCCTGGCAGCCAACGGCCGCGCCTTCGCCCAGGCGACGTGGCGCCACCTCGTCTTCGGGATCGTCATGGGCGAGCTCGAACGGCGCCTCAACGCGCCGCCCGATCCGGACATCCCGTCCTACGAGCACGTCGTCTCCAGCAACGGCCACGGCAAGCTCGAGCACGTCGGAGCGCCGGGCGCCGACGCCGGCTGAGGCGAAGCCCGCCTTCGGACTCGAACCGAAAACCTCTTCATTACAAGTGAAGTGCTCTGCCAGTTGAGCTAGGCGGGCGGGCAGGCTGGCCGGAGGCTAGACGATCGATTGCAGGCCCGGAATCGACCGTCCGGCGCGTGGGCGCGCCACGTGGCGACGAGATCGGGCAGGATAGGCGCCGTGCGGCTCACGGATCGCGGCATCGGCAGGGATGCCCTGCGGCGGTTGGCGTTTTTGTTCCAGGACGGCATGGTCCTGGCGACGACGCTGCGCGGGATCGACGAGATCGGCCTGCTCGCGCCGTCGCTGGAGCGCGCCGAGCCGCTGGATCGCCTCTACCCCGGCCTGACGGACACCGGCTTCGCGCACCTGCGCGTCGGCCTGCGCTCGCTCGCGCAGGCGGGCTGGATCGCGAACGGACCGCAGCTCGCGCCCGAGCTGACGACGATCGCCTGGACCCCGGCCGGCCGTGCCGTCGCCGCCCACCACGGCAGCTACCTCGCGCTCGGCCGTTTCCTCGCGACGTTCCCCGACAACGCGCCCGGCACCTGGGAGCAGCCGTGGAGCGGCGAGCGCCTGACGCGCCTGCACGACCTCGTCGAGGCCGCCGAGGCGCGCTGGGAGCTCGACGATCTCGACGCGCCGCTGAGCGACGACGTCCGGGCCCACCTCGACGGCGCGCTCGCCTCGCCCGCGCTGCTGTGGCTCGAGGCGACGGGCGGGCTCGACCAGGCCGCCGACGGCCCCGCGCTCCCCGCCGGCGCGGCCGGCGAGCTCGTCGCGCGCCTGCTGCACGCGCTCGGCTGGCTGAGCGACGACGGCGCCTGGACCGACGACGGCGTCACCGCCCTGGACTTCGTCGTGCACCTCGGCCTCGTCGGCTCCTACCTGCCGATGTTCGGCCGCCTGCCCGAGCTGTACTCCGGCGCCTTCAGCGGCGCGCGCAGCGGACCCCCGGACGGTCGCGAGTGGCACGTCCAGCGCGAGCTGAACATCCGCGCGAGCACCGCCGCCCACGGCCGCTACTTCGGCGACGCCGACCGCGCAATCGCCGACGTCTTCGATCGCGAGCCGCTGTCCGAGCAGCCGCGCTTCGTGCTCGACACCGGCTGCGGCGACGCCAGCTGGCTGGCCCGTATCCACGCGCTCGTGCGCGACGGCACGCTGCGCGGGCGCCATCTCGACGAGCACCCGCTGACGCTCGTCGGCGCCGACTTCAGCGCGGCCGCGCTCGAGCGCGCACGCGTGACGCTGGCGGCGACCGGCGCGCCGTCGCTCGTCCTCTACGGCGACGTCTCCGATCCCGACGCCCTGCGCGACGATCTCGCCGGCCACGGGCTCGCGATCGACCGTGGGCTGCACGTGCACGCCTTCGTCGACCACGATCGCGGCTACGGCGGTGCGCACGCCCCCGCCACCGCGACCGGCACGTCCAGCGGCGCCTACCTGTCGGAGGACGGCCATGCGCTCGATCCCGCCGATGTCGAGGCCGACCTCGCCGCGCACCTCGCGCGCTGGGCTCCGCACGTCGCCCGCCACGGCCTGATCGTGCTCGAGGCGCACTGCGTCGCGCCACTCGTCGCCGCCCGCCACCAGGGCGCGCTGCACAGCATCGCCTTCGACGCCTACCACGGCTACTCGCGCCAGTATCCCGTCGAGCGGCGCGCGTTCATCGCGGCGCTGCGCAGCGCCGGCCTGCGCCAGGCCGCGACCGGCGAGCGGCGCTACCCGACGACGCGGCCGTTCGTCGCGGTCAGCCTCAACCACCTGCTCGGAGCCGTCGCCGAGGAGCACGAGCTGATCCCCGGCTACGACGGGGACGTCTCGCGCCAGGACAGCTGGCAGCCCGAGGGCCACGTCGACCGCCGCGACGGCCGCGGTCTGCACGAGCTGCTCTACGAGCGCGGCGACCTGCGCCACCCGCGGCTGTGGTCCTCGGCGGCGACGAGCCTGCTCGTGTCGCAGGCGATGGCGGTGCTCGAGCGGCGCCTCGAGGATCTGCCCGCGGGCGCGGTGCTGCGCGTCCTGGACTACGGCACCGGCACGGCGCTGGCGGCGATCGAGCTGCTCAAGGCGACGCGCGAGACCGGCCTCGAGCAGCGCCTGGAGCGAGCCGGCGTGACGCTCGAGCTGCACCTCGTCGACATCCCGTCGAGCTGGTTCGCCTACGGCTATGACGTCGTCCGCGACAGCTCGTGGACGCGCTGTCACTCGCTCGTCGGCGACGACGGGCGCTTTCGGCCGCTGCTCGATGTCACCGGCGGGGTGCGGATGGACGTCGTCATGTCGAGCATGGTCTTCCACCTGATCCCGCCGAAGGCCGTACGCCGCGTGGCCGAGGGCCTCGCCGACGTGACCGCCCCCGGCGGGCGGCTGCTGTGGAACGCGCCCGACCTCGGCCCGCACGGCCCCTACGCCGTCCTCTTCCACGACCCCAACCGCGCGCTGCGCGCACACTGGAAGTCGCTGCTGCTGGGCGAGGCCGCGCCCGCCACGCAGCTGCAGCGCGACGCCGTCGCGGCCGCGATCGCCCGCGCCGCGGACGGCTGCGTGCCGCTGATCGACGACGACCGCGCCGGCCGCCGCATCCTCCCCCGCCCCCATACCGGGTCTGAGATCGGCGACGCCCTGCGCGGCAGCTTCGAGGGCGAGGTCACGACGCAGACCTACGAGATCGCCGACCAGGAGACCGTCGACACGCTGCTGGTGCCCTCAAACCAGGAGGAGTACCTGCCCGAGATCGAGGACGCGGCGACGCGGTCGGCGATCGTCGAGCAGCTCATGCGCACGGTCGTGCTGCCGGCGATGCACGCCAGCCCGGCGGGCACCGCGCTCGGCTACAACGTGCACTGGACCTTCGGCGACTTCCGCCCTCTCGACGGCTGACGCCGCGTCGCGGGCGCTGCCTTACGTAGGCTGTGGGCATGACGAAACTCGAGATCTCCGACGACCTCACGAGCAAGCCCGAGGTCCCCGCGCCGACCGGCGAGCCGCCTGCCGAGCTCGTGACCGACGACGTCGTCGTCGGCGACGGCGCCGCCGCCGTGCCCGGCCAGCAGGTGCACGTCCAGTACGTCGGCGTGTCCTGGTCGACCGGCAAGCAGTTCGACTCGTCGTGGGATCGCAACTCGGCGTTCGACTTCCCGCTCGACGGCGGTCGCGTCATCAAGGGCTGGGACATGGGCGTCACCGGGATGAAGGTCGGCGGGCGCCGCACGCTGATCATCCCGCCGTCGCTGGGCTACGGCAACCAGGGCGTCGGGCCGATCGCGCCCGGCGAGACGCTCGTCTTCGTCGTCGATCTCGTCAAGGTCGGGTACTGATCGTGCGCTCACGCGTGATCGCGCTGCTCGCCACCGCCGCCCTCGGACTGGGCGCCTGCGGTGAGGACGGCGACGGCGGCGCGGCCGACCTGCCGCCGGCGATCCCCGCCGGCGCCGCCCCGGAGACGACGACCGCAGCCGAGACGGCGACGACCGACGACGGTACGGCGACGAAGTCCGCCGGCGGCACACCGACGGCCGCCGCGAAGTCCACCGGCATCTCGACCGACACCGCGAAGAAGCCGACGATCCCCAAGCCCAAGGGCAAGGAGCCCACGAAGCTCGTCTCGACGGACATCGTCACGGGCAAGGGCGCGACGGCGAAGTCCGGCGACAGCGTCCAGGTCCAGTACGTGGGCGTGCTCTTCTCCGACGGCGAGCAGTTCGACGCCTCCTGGGACAACGGCAGCCCGTTCGACTTCACGCTCGGCCAGGGCGACGTCATCAAGGGCTGGGACGAGGGTGTCGCCGGGATGAAGGTCGGCGGCCGGCGCATGCTGACGATTCCGCCCGATCTCGCCTACGGCGAAAGCGGCCAGGGCTCGATCGGGCCCGACGCGACGCTCGTCTTCGTCGTCGATCTGCTCGACGTCACGCCGGGCTGATCGTCGCTCCGCCAGGCCCGTCTGCCCCAGCAGCGCGCCCCGCGGCCGCGGGGCGCGACGCCCTCAGGCTCAGGCCGCGCCCCACACGCCGCCGGCGCGGCCGAGCGTCATCCGATGCTCGCCGCCGTCGGCGGTCTTGATCAGGAAGATCGCCTGGTCGGCGTCGGTGCCGGGGCGATCGACGACCTGCACGAGCAGCGGATCGCCGACGGTGGCGTCGCCGAAGCGCTCCGTCGCGGCGTCGCGCGCGGCGGCCGCCAGCAGCGCTGGATCCCAGCCCTTGTCGCTGGCGTGGGCCTTGGCGAGCTCGCGCTCGGCCGTGGCGAGCTCGCGCTGCAGGTCGCCCTCGTGGGACTGCGCACGGCGCGTTGCGGCGACGTAGCCGCCCGCTGCGAGCAGGAGGAGGACGACGGCCAGGACGATCAGGACGATGCCCAGCGTGGAGGCGGCGATCAGGGTCACGGTTGCGATGCTAGTGGGTCGACCGTCGGGGGTTCTGCCTGCGCTCGCGGGACGCACGGGCGGGTGCGACGGTCGGCGCCGACCCGCGTTGTGCCGTCGTTACGGGGCGGGCGCCGGCGGCGATCGGGCGCCCGGCAGACGCGCAGACCCCGCGGATCGCGGTACGAGATCGCGATCGACCCGTCTAGCTCAGCACGCTGCGCTGGACGAGATGCAGCCCGACCTTGCGCTTGACGCGCTGCAGGGCGTTGTCGACGGTCTTCGCGTCGCAGCCCAGCCGGTCGGCGATCTCCTCGTACGGGCGGCCATCGAGGTAGAGGGCGAGCACGCGCGACTCGAGCTCTGACAGCGCCGTCGACAGGCAGCCGACGAGCGACTGCAGCTCCTCGGAGGAGATGACCTGGTTGACCGGGTCGTGGACCGTGGCGCCCGGGATGATGTCCTCGAGCGTCGGCTCGCCGTCGCCGCTCGAACCCGCCGGCGTCGCCGAGAACGAGACGTACTGGTTCAGGGGCGTGTGCTTGTTGCGCGTCGCGGTCTTCACCGCCGTGATGATCTGGCGCGTGATGCACAGCTCGGCGAAGTTGCGAAACGACGACTCGCGGTCGGAGCGGTAGTCGCGCACGGCCTTGTAGAGGCCGACGAGACCCTCCTGGATCAGATCGTCGGAGTCGCCGCCGGCGAGGAAGTACGACGACGCCTTCAGACGGACGAATCCGTAGTAGCGCCGCACGATGCGGTCGTACGCCGTCCGGTCGCCGCTCTTCGCCAGCGCGATCAGGAAGTAATCATCGACCTGAACTTGAGAGTGAGCTTTGTGAGAGATTCGTGCCACGAGCAGTCCTTTCCCGGCTCCCGATCAGCCGGTGTGCTCAGTGGCGGACCCCTCCCAGGGCGCCAACCGCAGTATGTCGATGTCCGATGCTGTACCTCAGGTTCACCCTGATGTGCGGCCACAGTACCCCGAGTTATGGAGCCCTGTCAAGCCGCGCCGCGCCGCTGCACGATTTCGTACATCAGCACGGCCGCCGCGGCGCTCGCGTTGAGCGATTCGGTGCGCCCGTGCAGCGGCAGCGCGACGAGCGCGTCGCAGGACTTCGCGACGCGCGGCCGCAGGCCCGTTCCCTCCGCCCCCATCACGAGCACGACGCCGCCGCTGTAGTCCGGCTCGTCGTAGGACGTCGTGGCGGCGCCGTCGGCGCCGTAGCACCAGGCGCCGGCCTGCTTGGCGTCGCCGAGGAAGTCGGCCATGTTGCGCACGCGGGCGACCCGCAGGTGCTCGACGGCACCCGCCGACGCCTTCGCGACGGCCGGCGTGACGGCGGCGGCGCGGCGTTCGCAGATCACGAGCCCGGTGACGCCCGCGCACTCGGCCGTGCGGGCGATCGCGCCGAGGTTCTGGGGATCCTGCAGCTCGTCGAGCGCGACGATGAACGGACGCGCGACGCGCAGCAGTTCGGGCGCGGAGACATACGGATAGCCGCCGCCGTCGGCGCAGACGCCCTGGTGGTCGGACGAGTCGCTGCGCCGCGCGATCTCCTCCGGGGTCGCGATCCGCGGGGCCGCGTCGCGCAGCCACGCCTCGCGCTGCAGCGCACGCTCTGTCGCCCAGACCGCCCCGATCGTCCTGCGCCCGGCGCGCAGCGCCTCGCGTACCGGGTTGCGGCCGTAGAGGATCACTGCTCGATGCGCACGAGCTCCGGTCCGCCGGGCCCGTCGCGCACCTCCCAGCCGCGCGCGCGCAGCTCGTCGCGCAGGCGGTCGGCCTCGCCGTAGTTGCCCGCCGCGCGGACCGCCTCGCGCTGCTCGAGCAGCTCCTGCTCCTCGGCGCCGGCCTCGCTGCCGTGCTCGGCGAGGTTGTGGAGGCCCAGCATCGACAGCATCTCGACGAGATCCTCGCGGCCGACGGGCTCGTCGCGGCGCTTGTGGCGCTCGTTGATCCACTCGAACAGGGCGCCGAGCGCTGCGGCCGTGTTGAAGTCGTCGGCCAGCGCGGCGAAGAAGGCGTCGCGCAGCGGGCGCATCGCGGCCGGAGACGGGCCGTCGACGAGGCCGCGCGCCGCGTCTCGCACGCGCGCCACGCGCGCCAGGGCCTCCAGCATCCGCATGTCGTCGAACGCCATCGGCTGGCGGTAGTGGGCGCCGACGAACAGCATGATCAGCGCGTTGCGGCCGAACTCGTCGATGACCTCATGCAGGAGCGCGACGTTGCCGACGCTCTTGGCCATCTTCTCCTCGCCGAACTGCAGCATCCCGTTGTGCATCCAGATCTGCGCGAGCTCGGCGTCGCGGGCCATCCGCGTCTGCGCGGCCTCGTTCTCGTGGTGCGGGAAGACGAGGTCGTTGCCGCCGCCGTGGATCTCGAAGCCGACGCCGAGCAGCTCCTCCGCCATCGCCGAGCACTCGATGTGCCAGCCCGGCCGACCGCGGCCCCAGGGCGCGAACCAGACCGTGTCCTCGCCCTCCTTGTGCGCCTTCCAGAGCGCGAAGTCCAGCGGATCGTGCTTGAGCGGTGCGCCCACCGACGAGAGTCCCTCGCCCTCGCCCTGGTTCATGTCGTCGACCGCGCGGCGGCTCAGCGAGCCGTAGTCGGCGTCCGAGCGCACGCGGAAGTAGACGTCGCCGTCGACCGTGTAGGCGTGATCGCGCTCGATCAGCTCGGCGATCAGCGCGACGATCGGCTCGATCGTCTCCGACGCCAGCGGCTCGGCGTCGGGGCGCCCGAGGCCGAGCGCGTCGGTGTCGGCCTTGTATGCGGCCGCCATCTCGGCGGCAAGATCGGCGCTGGCGACGCCGAGCGGGCCCGCGGCGTCATAGATCTTGTCGTTGACGTCCGTGATGTTGATGACGAGCGTGACGTCGTGGCCCTCGTGCTCGAGAAAGCGCTTCAGCAGCGAGTAGACGACGAACGGGCGCGCGTTGCCGACGTGGATGCGGCCATACACCGTCGGCCCGCAGGCGTAGATGCCGACATGGCCGTCGGCGCGCGGGACGAGCTCGCTCAGGGCGCCGGAGCGCGTGTCGTGCAGGCGAATCGTGGCCATCGCGGGACCCTATCGAGCGCCAACCGGGCACAAGCGACTCAAGCTCGCCCGTCCGTTGGACGATGGCGTTCATGTGACCGCTGCCACGAACTCCGCGGCCGGGTACCGTGCTGCAATGGCTGCTGCAGTCCCCCACGCTGCGCGACTGGCCGCGGCCGAGGCCGGGTTTCGCTCGCTGCCGGACCGCTACCTCGGGGCCGAACCGGGCTTCGACGCGACCTGGAGGATCGTGCTCGGCGACGTCGGGCACACCTGGGAGGTGCGCTGCACGACGCACGGCGCGCGCGTCCGCAAGGGCGCGACGAGCCGCTCGCCCGACGTCGTCATCGGCACCGACGCCCACACGTGGAATGCCCTGCGCAGCGGCGAGCTGTCGGGCGTCGAGGCGTTCACCCGCCGGCTGCTCTACGCGCGCGGCAACCTCGACCTCGCGATCGCCTTCGAGGGCATGTTCCGCCTCGAGAACGGACGCAAGCCGCTGCTGCGCATCCACGAGGTGCGCCTGCCCGGCCGCCGCGTCTCGACGCTGACGATGGGAGCCGGGCCCGACGTGCTGCTGATCCACGGGCTCGGCGGCGCCAAGAGCTCGTTCTTCGACACCGCGGCCGCGCTGTCGCGCCGGTACCGCGTGCACGCGCTCGACCTGCCGGGCTTCGGCTCGTCCTCCAAGCCGACGACCGCGCCCTATACCGCGCGCTGGTTCGCCGAGACCGTGCGCGAGACGATGGACGCGCTCGGCATCGCGGGTGCCCACGTGGCGGGCAACTCGATGGGCGGCCGTGTCGCGATCGAGCTGGGCCTGCGCCATCCCGAGCGGGTCACGAGCCTGGCGCTGCTGTGCCCCGCGGTCGCGTTCGTCAAGCGCACCTATCACCCGATCGTACGAGCGCTGCGACCGGAGCTGGGCCTGCTGCCGCACCGCTTCAACCGCGACAAGGTCACCGAGCACTTCTGGTCGCTGTTCGCCGACCCCGACGCGATCGACCCGAGCGTCGCCGACGTCGTCGTCGACGAGTTCCAGCGCATCTACGCAAGCCCCGGCGGGCGGATCGCCTTCCTCTCGGCGGCGCGCAACATCTACCTCGACGCTCCCTACGGCCGCAACGGCTTCTACGGGCGGCTGTCGCAGCTCGAGACGCCCGCGTTGTTCGTCTGGGGTTCGCACGATCGCGTCATCCCGCCGGCGTTCGCGCACCACGTCACGCGCTGGCTGCCGAGCGCCGAGCAGATCGTGCTCGAGGGTTGCGGCCACGTGCCGCAGGTCGAGCGCGCCGAGCAGACGATCGGCCTGCTCGAGCGCTTCTTCGCGCGCACCGGCGCGCTGGGGCCGCTGCGGGTCGTGCCCTCCGAGAGGGCCGCGTAGACTCGATCGCAATGGGAACACAGACCGCGAACGCTCGATCGCGCAACGGCCACACGCCCGGCGGCGGACCCTTCGCCGCCGCCGATGACGCCCTCGGTGAGCGCGATCCCGGTCGCCCCGGCCCCGACAGCGCACGCAATCCGGTCGAGCGCTTCGTCAGGGCGATCGCCGGCGCGATCGGCTCGCGCGTCCCGGACGCCGACCTCGACGAGCGCGACCCGGACTACATCCGCGAGAGCCTCCCCGCCCAGTGGCTGCTGGCCAGCCTGTGGTTTCGCGGCCAGGTGCGCGGGCTGGGCAACATCCCCGAGGAGGGGCCGGTGCTGCTCGTCGGCAACCACTCCGGCGGCAACATGTCCCCCGACTCGCTGGTCTTCACGCTCGCCTTCAGCACGTACTTCGGCGTCGAGCGGCGCTTTCACCAGCTCGCGCACAACCTCGTGCTGTCGATGCCCGGGCTGGGCTTCCTGCGCAAGTACGGCACGGTCGCGGCGTCGCCGCAGAACGCCGCGCGGGCGCTGCAGTCCGGCGCGGCGGTGCTCGTCTATCCCGGCGGCGACCACGAGGTCCACCGGCCCAGCTGGGAGGGCAACACGATCAACTTCGACGGCCGCCGCGGCTTCGTGCGCCTCGCGCTCGAGCACGACGTCCCGATCGTCCCGGTCGTCTCGATCGGCGGCCAGGAGACCGCGCTGTTCCTCGGTCGCGGCGAAGGCCTCGCGAAGGCGCTCATGCTCGACCGCCTGCTGCGGCTGAAGGTGCTGCCGATCTCGATCGCCGCGCCCTGGGGCCTGAACGTCGGCGACATGTTCGGTCACATCCCGCTGCCGGCGAAGATCACCGTCGAGGTGCTGCCGGCGATCGACCTGCGCGAGCAGTTCGGTCCCACTCCCGACGTCGGCGAGATCTACGACCACGTCACCACGACGATGCAGGAGACGCTCGACGCGCTCGCCGCCGAGCGGCGCCTGCCGATCATCGGATGAGAGTCCAGGCCGCGATCGACGTCGCCGCGCCGCCGCAGCTCGTCTGGGACTTCGTCACAGATCCCACGCGCTACCTGCATTTCATGAACGGCATCACGCGCTGGGAGGTCGCGTCCGAGCAGGCGCGCGGCCGCGGCGCGCGGTACCGGACGCTGATGCGGGTCGGCTCGGCCGAGGTCGGCGGGCTCGTCGAGATCGTCGAGCACGAGGAGCCGCGCGACCTGGCGTGGACGTCGGTGACGGGAATCGACCAGCGCGGGCGCTGGCGCCTGCGCGAACGCAGCTCCGGTCCGACCCGTCCGGCCCACACGCACGTGGAGTTGCGCCTGCAGTACGGCGTTGCCGGCGCCGGTCTGCTGGGCTGGGTCGCCGAGCAGGTCGCCGCCCCCGCGGTGCGCGAGAACCTGCGCCGCTCGCTGTGCGAGCTCAAGCGCCAGGCCGAGCACGAACAGGCGCGGGCGGGGGTCGCGGCACGACGGGCCGCCGCCGGCAGCGTCTGAGTCGGCGCCCCGCCTCACGCCCATCACCGACGACGCGACGTCCTACTCGACGACGTCGCGTGACGGTACGTACGTCAACACGACACGGAGGGACGCATGCATGCCGACAGATTTCCTCGATCAGAAGCGAGCTGAGATCGGCGCGCGGATACGCGAGCTCAAGCCGCTCGTGGCGGAAGGGAAGGCCGCGGCTGGCACCTCGGGCAGCGTGCCTGACGGGCCGAGCAGCGCTCACGGTCCCGATGCCCGCAGCGCTGCGATCGATCTAGCCGACGACGGTCGCGACGGCCAGCGCCGCGACGCCCTCCAGCCGCCCGACGAAGCCCATCCCCTCGCCCGTCGACGCCTTGACGTTGACGTTCGCGACGTCGAGCCCGAGTGCCTCCGCCAGGCTCGCGCGCATCGCCGCGCGGTAGGGCCCGATCTTCGGACGTTCCATCAGCACCGTCGTGTCGACGTGCGCGATCGCGAGGCCGTGCTGCGCCAGCGTCGCCGCGACCGAGCGCAGCAGCGCGATCGAGTCCGCGTCCTTGTAGGCGCCGTCGCTGTCGGGGAAGTGCACGCCGATGTCGTCGAGGCCGGCGGCGCCGAGCAGGGCGTCGATCACGGCGTGGGTGAGCACGTCGGCGTCGGAATGCCCGTCAAGGCCGAGCTCGGCACCCTCGAACGCGACGCCGCCGAGGATCAGCGCACGGCCGGCCTTGAAGCGGTGCGAGTCCCAGCCCAGCCCCGTGCGCACGCCGGCGGCGCTCATCCGATCGGCTCCAGCCGCCGCTCGCGGCGCTCGAAGACGGCGAGCTCGCGCACGCCGGCGGCGTCGAGCAGCTGCAGCGCGCGGTCGTAGTCGCGCGCGACGTCGCCCGGCACGTGGGCATCGCTCGACAGCGCGACCGGGCAGCCGGCGTCGAGGCACATCTGCAGGAACGCGCGCGCCGGGTACAGCTCGGCGACCGGCTTGCGCAGGCCCGCCGTCGAGACCTCGATCGCGATCTGCGACTCGGCGATGCCGTCGATCGCAAGCTCGTAGAAGCGCCGCAGGTCACCCTCGGGCACGGGCCTGCTCGAACCCCAGATCTTCACGAGGTCGGGGTGCGCGAGGATGTCGAACATCCCGGTCCGGGCGGCCTCGCCGAGCGTGTGGAAGTAGCGCCGCCACAGCTCGTCGGGGCGCTGCGAGCGGTGGTCCCAGACCTCGTAACCGTCGTGGTCGACGGCGTGCTCGCCGACGAAGTGCACCGAGCCGACGACGTAGTCCCAGTCGTGCGCGTCCAGCAGCGTCGCGATGCGGTCCTCACGACCGGCGATGAAGTCGGCCTCGATGCCGAGCTTGAGGTCGGTGCGCTCGCGCACGAAGCCCGCGTACTCGTCGAGGTCGTCGGTCGCGCTCTCGCGCCACAGCGGGTGCTGCCAGACCTCGAGCGCCTGTGCGAAGCGATAGATGTGCTCAGAGCAGCCCAGCTCGGCGACGCCGCGCTCGTCGGCGACGGCCCGGTAGCGATCGACGTTGGCGGCGGTGAAGTACTCGGCGGCCTGCGTCCCGGGCGCGTCGGGCCGCAGGTGCAGGTGGTAGTCGGTCAGCATCCGCTTCGGCCGCTCAGCGGCGTGTCAGGGACGCGCCGACCACGCCAGCGCTCCCGTCTTGCAGAGGTCGACGCGCTTGCCGCTGCGGCGGTTCGTGTAGCGCTGCGTCACGGCCACCTTGCCGGCGACCGCGCCGGCCTCGTCGAACCGGCCGCGGACGACGATCGTCGTGCGCTGCGCGACGTCGGAGAAGTTCACGCGGAAGCGCTCGACGAAGCGAAACGAGCCGTCCGCTGCGACCGCGAACTCCGGTGAGTAGTTGACGTCGTCGGTGACGACGATCCGGCGCTCCTCGCAGGGTGCGCGGAAGGCGAGCACGAAGCGGTCGATCGCGCGGCCGGTCTTCGAGACGTGCAGGACGACCGCCTTCCTGGCGCGCGCCCCGGACTGCGCCGTGATGCCGAACAGCGTCGCCGCGGCGGGCCCCGGGGCGGGCGCCGCGGGCGCCTCGACCGGGCGGCGCACCGCCCAGCTGACCGTGCGGCTGTTGCAGGTCCGCGCCGCGCGCTTGCCGGCCTTCGCGCGGACGCTCGCCTTCGCGCGGCCGGTGCCGCCGTCCGCGGTCAGCGTCCCGGTGATCGTGAACGTCGTGCGCTCGGTGAGGCCGACGACCGGCTTGCGCGTCGCCGTCCCGCGCAGCGTGAAGCTGCCGTCGGCCGCGAGGGTCGTCTTGCCCTTGATCGTCGCGTGCCCGCAGCGCGTGTACATCTGGCCGTCGACGCCGATGCGGCCGCTGGCGACCGCGCGGATCGACAGCAGCATGTCCCTGGCGACGGAGTTCTCGTCGACCGGGACGGCGATCGCGCCGCCGCCGAAGTTGCCGGTCGTCGTCGCCGGCGCCTGCGCGAGCGCGACGCCCGCGCTGCACCCCGCTGCCGCGAGCGCGATGGCGATCGCTCGCCGAGGTTCCTTGCCCGTCATGCGCGGCGCATGCTAGCCATCTAGTGGCCACCAGCGCGCCGGCGCAGCAGCAGCTCGGCGACCTGCATGTCGGCGGCGGTGGTGATCTTCATGTTCTCGGCGGGAGCGGCGGCCACGCGCACGGTGCCGCCCGCGCGCTCGACGAGCCAGGCATCGTCCGTCGCCGCGGCGAGCACGGCGTCGGGCGCGCCCAGGGCCTGCTCGAGCGCGGCGCGGCGAAAGACCTGCGGCGTCTGCACGGCCCACAGCGCCGAGCGCTCGAGCGTGCGGACGACGACGCCGCCATCGGCCTGCTTGATCGTGTCGGTCACCGGCGCGGCGGCGATGACGGCATCGCAGCCGTGCTGCTCGAGCTCGTCGAGCGCGGCCTCGACGATCGCCGCCGTCAGCAGCGGACGCGCGGCGTCGTGGACGATCACGGGGTCGCCGCCGGCCGCGGCGAGCGCGGCCCGCACCGACAGCGAGCGATGGACGCCGCCGGGCACGCCGATCGTGCCCGCGGGCGCCGATCCGTCCCAGCCCTGGGGCAGCGCGACGACGATCGTGTCGATCGCCGGCACCGCCCTCAACGCGTCGATGCTCCAGGCGAGCATCGGACGGCCCGCCAGCATGACGAACGCCTTGGGTTCCCCGAACCCAAGGCGTTCCCCGCGACCGGCGGCGACGACGAGCGCGACGGCTACTTGGTCACCGAGACGCCGGCGCTGTCGGCGAGCAGGTCGTCCAGATGCTGCTCGGCCTCTTCCTCGTCCTTGTCCAGCGCGTACATCAGCTCCGATGCGAGGATCTTCTTCGCGCGCGTGAACATCTGCTTCTCACCGGTGGAGAGCCCCTTCTCGTGCTCACGGATCGCGAGGTTGCGAACGACCTCGGCCAGCTCGTAGATGTCGCCGGTCTTGATCTTGTCGCGGTTGTGCTTGAAGCGGCGGTTCCAGTTCTTCGGCATCTCGGAGACGTCGTCGGCGAGGACGTCGAGCACCTTCTTGACGGTCTCCTCGTCGATGACCCGGCGCAGGCCCGCCAGCGCGGCGTTCTCGCACGGGACCATCACGGTCATGTCGTTGTGCAGGATCTTGATGGTGAGGTACTCGCGCTCCTCACCGAACATCTTGCGCCGCTCCTTCTTGAGGACCTGGCCGGCACCATGATGCGGGTAGACGACGTTGTCGCCGAGCTCGAACTCGATGTTCTCGAGTGGAATTACAAGGTCTTCCAGCAGCTGCTCTTCGGTCACTTCGGGAATGGTGTTCCCTCCTTGGTTTCGGTCCCGGCGTCGGCGGGACGGTCGGTCAGGTCTGGAGATAGCGGTCCACGAGATTGATCTCCTGCAGCCGGCGAAGGCCCTCGCGGATGTCCTTCGCGCGGATCTCGCCCACGCCATCTACGGTCTCGAGCTCGGAATCCGTCGCGGCGAGCAGCTCGTCGAGGCCACCGAAGTCGGTGACGATCTGCGCGACGACGAGCTTGGGCAGGCGCGGGATGCGCCCCAGGATGCGAAAGCCGCGTGGAGAGACGGGATAGTCGAGCGTGTTGAGCTTGCGGTCGTAGCCGAGCAGCTCGGCGAGGCGACCGAAGTCGAGCAGGTCGTGGTGGGGCAGGCGCCCGATCTGATCGAGCGCGCCGGCGAAGGCCTCGTCGGTGTTCTCGGCGAGGTAGTCGTGCACGAGCGCGGCCTTGTCGGCGGCGGTGCCGACCATCGTCTCCTCCAACTGCATCTCGATCAGGCGTCCCTCCGTGCCGAGCTCGACGATGTAGCGCTCGATCTCGACGGCCATCCGCGTGACGAGCTCGGAGCGCTGCAGCACGGTCAGCACGTCGTGCAGCGTCGCGCCGCCCTCGAACTCGAGCGCGGTCAGGCGCGTGGCGACCTGGTCGAGGCGCGTGCGGTACTTGTCGAGCGTCGCGAGCGCCTGGTTGGCCTTGGCGAGCACGACCGGGATGTCCTCGAGGATGTACTTGCCGCCGTCGACGTACAGCGAGACGACCTCGCGGCGCTGCGAGATCGCGATGACGAGTGCGTCGGTCTGCTTGGAGACACGCTCGGCCGTGCGGTGGCGCGTGCCGGTCTCGACCGAGAGGATCGTCGGATCGGGCATGAGCTGGACGTTGACCATCGCGATCTTCGTCGCGTTGGCGTTCAGCACGATCGCCCCGTCCATCTTGGCGACCTGGTAGAGCAGCGCGGGCGAGTAGTCGATCTCGAGCTTGATGCCGCCCGAGAAGAGGAAGCTCAGGTCGTCGACCTCGCCGACGATGATGAGTCCGCCGGTGCGCGCGTGGACGATGTTGTCGATCCCCTCACGCAACGTCGTGCCGGGCGCGACCATCTCCAACGCCTTGACCAGTCGGGGCTCTTGACGTGACTCAAGCTCGTGTGACTCATCCCCAACTCGCTGAACCATCCAGCCCATTTTAGCGGGTACTTAGCATTTCCGGGCGTTCGTCCGCCACAGCCCTCCGTAGGGTCCGATCAGGCGGCCTGAGGGGCCCGTGCGGGCAGCACGGCGCGCAGCGCCTGGCGCAGCGTGGGGGCGCTCTCCGGGCAGATCACGTCGCGCAGGCCGAACTTCGAGGCCTCCGCGACACGGCGGTCGGCATGACCGACGCAGCGCAGCTCGCCGGTCAGGCCGAGCTCACCGAAACAGGCCACCGGCGCGGTCCTGCCGCCGCTCTGCAACGGCACGCCGCGGACGGCGCTCGCGACCGCCAGGGCGACCGCGAGGTCTGCGCCCGGCTCGTCGACGCGAACGCCGCCGACGACGTTGACGAACACATCGGCGTTGCCCGCGCCGATGCCCGCGTGACGCCCGAGGACGGCGAGCACGAGCGCCAGGCGGTTGCGATCCAGGCCGCTGACGACGCGGCGCGGCGGCACGATCTCCGACGGCGAGACGAGCGCCTGGACCTCGACGAGCAGCGGCCGTGAGCCCTCCATCGCCGCCAGCACGACGGAGCCCGGCTTGCCGGTCGCCTCGGCGACGAAGCGCGCGCTCGCATCGAGCACCTCGACGAGGCCGCCGGAGCGCATCTCGAAGACGCCGGCCTCGTTGCAGGAGCCGAAGCGGTTCTTCAGCGCTCGGACCGTGCGGTACGTGCGCTCGCGCTCGCCCTCGAACTGCAGCACGCAGTCGACGAGGTGCTCGAGCACGCGCGGGCCGGCGAGCGCGCCCTCCTTCGTGACGTGGCCGACGAGCAGCACCGCGATCCCGCCGCTCTTGGCGACCTGCATGATCCGCCCGGCGACCTCGCGGACCTGCCCGACGGAGCCCGGCGCGCCCGTCAGGTCGGCGGCGTGCATCGTCTGGACGGAGTCGATGACGACGACCTCCGGGCGCTCGGCGCGCAGCGTGGCGAGGATCGTGTCGAGGTCGGTCTCGGCGAGCACGGGCACGTCGAGCGCGCCCGTCGTCGCGACGATCAGGCGCTCGGCGCGCAGGCGGATCTGCGCCGCGGACTCCTCGCCGGAGACGTACAGCGTGCGCCGCCCGGCGGCGGCGAGGTTGCCGAGCGCCATGTTCGTCAGCGTCGACTTGCCGATCCCCGGCGAGCCGCCGAGCAGGACGAGCGACCCGGGTACGAGGCCGCCGCCCAGGACCCGGTCGAGTTCCCCGATCCCCGTCAGCATCCGCGGTACGCGCTCCGTGCTGACGTCGGCGAGGCGGACCGGCCGGCCGGCCGGCACCGCGGCGCCGGCCGCGCCGCCGCCGCGCCCGCGCCCCCCGCCGGCGCCACCGGCCGCAGGCGCGCGCTCCTCGAAGAGCGTGTTCCAGGCCCCGCAACCCGGGCACTGGCCGTGCCAGCGGACGCTGGAGTGGGCGCACTGCGAGCACACGTGAACGGTCGTCGGGCGGGCCATGTGACCACAGTAGGGTCCAGCCCCGACAGCTTCGCCCCGGGGCCGGTACGGTCTGCGCACAGCGTGGGGGCGCAGGGCCCCCGCCCAGCCGCCGCGGAGGTGTGGTTCGAGATGCGACTGCGAATGCCCTCACCAGCAATGGTCGTCGCCGTGATCGCGCTCTTCGTCGCGCTGTCGGGAACCGCGGTCGCCGTCGTCGGCTACGCGCGCAACGCGGGCGCCGTGGACGGCAAGAGCGCGGTCTCCTCCAGCGCCACGCTGAAGCGCGCCGGCGGCAAGCTCGTCGCGACGGCGAGCTCCGGACCCAGCCGCGGCCGCGTCCCGCACAGGTTCGTGTCGGGCGTCATGCGCGGCGGCGCCACGTCGCTGACGCGCTACCTGCGCGTCGTCGACAACACCGACGGACCGGTCGTCCCGCTGGCGATCATCCCGCGCATCGGCCGCCTCGACGCGCAGTGCCGCGACCAGGACGCGACGCCCGGCGTCGAGTCGACGCAGACCGTCATCACCTTCACCGCCTCCGACCCCGGCGGCGTGAACGTCTCGCGGCTGCTCGGCCGTGACATCGAGAGCGCCCGCAACGCCGTCGTCTTCACCGCGCTGCCGACCGAACCGGTGCCGATCCTCAGCTTCGCCGACTCGCTCTTCCAGCTCGTCCTGCAGGCCCGCCAGCGGACGGTGTTCATCAACGGTGCCTCGCGCAGCGACGCCAACCGCACGGCCGACGCGAGGTGCCTGATCTTCGGGATCGGGCTGCGGGTCAGCCAGTAGCGTCGAGCGCCGCGAGGGCATCGGCGACGAGATCGGCGCGATCCTCGATCCCGGCGCTGAGGCGGATCAAGCCCGGCGAGACGTCGTCGATGCCCCAGCGCTGGCGTCGCTCGGCGGACGTGTGCACGCCGCCGAAGCTCGTCGCCTCGGCGATCAGGGCCGCGGCCTGCAGGAACGCCTGCGCGCGGGCCTGCGTCTGGAGGTCGAAGCACAGCAGCGTGCCGAAGCGCTCGCCGCCGTAGCTGCGCGCCGCGAGCGCGTACGCGGGATGGTCCGGCAGGCCGGGGTAGACGACGCCGCGCACGTCCGATCGCGCCGCGAGCGCCTCGGCCAGCGCGAGCGCGTTCGCGCACTGGCGCGCGTGGCGGACGTCGAGCGTCGCGAGCGAGCGGTGCGCAAGCCAGGTCTCGAACGGTCCGGCGATCGCGCCGGTCAGGCCGCGCCAGTGGCGCAGAGCCTCGGCGCGCGCCGGGTCGGCGGTCACGACGTAGCCCAGGACGAGGTCGCTGTGGCCCGTCAGCCCCTTCGAGGCGCTCGTGATCGAGAGGTCGGCGCCGAGCTTGAGCGGACACTGCAACAGCGGTGTGGCGAGGGTGTTGTCGACCGCCAGCAGCGCGCCCGCCCGATGCGCTGCCTCGGCGAGGGCGGCGACGTCGAGTACGTCGAGGCCGGGGTTGGACGGCGTCTCGATCCAGACGAGCGTGGCGCCCGGCAGCGCGGCGCGGATCGCCGCTTCGTCGGTCGGCACGACGCGCACCTCGACCCCGCGCGGGCGCAGGTGGTCGGTCGCGATCGACGTCACGCCCGGGTAGCCGTCGCCCGGCACGACGACGCTGTCGCCGGGCTCCAGCGCGGGCACGAGCACCGCAGTGACGGCCGCCATGCCCGA
This sequence comes from uncultured Solirubrobacteraceae bacterium, assembly GCA_963756465.1. Classification (GTDB taxonomy): domain Bacteria; phylum Actinomycetota; class Thermoleophilia; order Solirubrobacterales; family Solirubrobacteraceae; genus CADCVQ01. The sequence goes on along the minus strand of CAVWNK010000003.1, from coordinate 809,958 downwards.
CGCGAACAGCACGGCCTCGCCGCCCTCCAGCTCGCCGAGCGCGGACTCCAAGCGCGACCACGTCGGGTTGGCGTAGCGCGCGTAGCCGTAGCGCGACGCGTCGCTGGGACCGATCAGGTGATACGGCGCCGCGAACACGGGCCCGGGCAGAAACGGCGTGCCCTGCTCGGCGGCCGGCAGTCCGGCGTGGACGACGCGGGTCGCGGGAGCGCCGTCGCCGACGCGGCGCGCCGCGGCGTCGCCCGCGCGCGGAGGCCAGTCGCTCATGCGGCGGATGCTAGTGGACGCCTGGCGAGCGGCTCATGCGGCGACGGCCGCCGCGAGCGCGAGGCGCGGGAGCTCCTCGCGCCGGCGCGGCGTCAGCGTGCAGGCGGCCAGCAGCGCGGCCATCGCCTCCGGCGCGCTACGGCGCAGCAGGCGGATGTCGCGCGTGCTGAACAACACGAGGCGCAGGTCGCTGATCGCCGTGACGGTCGCCGTCGGGTAGACCGTGCGCTGCGGCGCCAGCGCGCCGAAGACGTCGCCCGGGCCGAGTTCGGCGACGGCCTCGCCCGCGCAGCGCACGCGGCCGCGTCCCGCGCCGACGAGCACGAGCTCCTGGGCGAACGGACCGTCGAGCAGCAGCCGCTGGCCGACGCGGACGGTCAGCTCGCAGGCATGGGGCGCGATATCGCCGAGCTGACGCGCGCTCAGCGGATGAAGCGGCGTCAGCGTGGCGAGGCGGAGGATCTCCATGACCTCTGGGCGTGACGCCGCGACGAACACCGTTCGCTGCGATTGCACGCAGGACCCGAACGCACCGATTTCACGCTCGTACACGTGGCCAGCGCGTTCAGCAGCCGGCGTATCGTCGTTGCGGTGCCTCCGACCGCCAGCGACGTCGCCGACCACCTGTACACCCGCTGGAACGACGGCGGCCTCGACGTTCTCACCGAGCAGGTCGACCCCGCGATCGAGCTTGTCTGCGATCCGCTGCGCCCCGACGAGTCGACCCTGCGCGGGCTCGACGGCTGGAAGGCGTGGGTCGCGCGCTGGAACGAGAGCTATGAGTCGATGCACATCACGATCGACGGCCTCATCCCGCTGAGCCCCGAGCACGTGTTGGCGCTCGTCTCGATCAGCGCCACGCCGCGCGGCGGCGCCGACGAGCTCGCATGGGCGGCGGCGCACGTCTGGACCGTGCGCGACGGGAAGATCGCGCGCTGGGAGACGCACGTGGACATCGCGCTGGCCCGCGGCACGCTGCTGTAGCGCCATCCATCGGCGCGGATAGCAGGAGCATTCCTCGCCGGTGGTGCGCGCGCGGTCGGCCTGCTCGTGCTCGGCCGCGCTCGCGTGGCCGGCGCGCGCACGCCCGCCGACGATCCCCTGACCTCACAACGACCGAGGGCGGCCCGTGGGCCGCCCTCGGTCGATCGTCGTCGCCGCCGCGGCGGCGGTCAGATCAGATCGTCTCCTCCGTCGAATCCTCGACCGGCGGCTGGTCCAGCGCGCCGCCGGGCTCGGCCGGCGCGTCGTCCGTGGCGGCCGACGCCTCGGCCTCCGCGGAGCCGCCGCCGACGGCAGCCGGGACCTTCTTCGGCTCGACGACCGTCAGGGACACCTCGCGGTCGTCCTCGTCGGGCGCCTTCTCGACCATGATCGTCGCCCCCGGCGTCAGCTCGGCGCGCAGGACGAAGTCGGCCAGGGGATCCTCGATGTAGCGCTGGATCGCGCGGCGCAGCGGGCGAGCGCCCATCGCCGGGTCCCAGCCCTTCTCGACGAGCAGGTCCTTGGCCTCCTCGGTGAGCTCGAGCTGCAGGCCACGCTCGGCCATCGACTCCCGGATCCGTCGCAGCAGCAGGTCGACGATCTCCTTGATCTCGTCCTTCTGCAGCTTGTGGAACACGATCACGTCGTCGATCCGGTTGAGGAACTCGGGCCGGAAGACCTTCTTCAGCTCTCCCATGATCCGGTTCTTCATGTCGTCGTACGTGATGCCGGTCTCGTCGTCGGAGACGGCGAATCCGAGCGGCGTGTTGCGAGCGATCTCGGAGGCGCCGATGTTCGACGTCATGATCACGATCGCGTGGCGGAAGTCGACGGTGCGGCCCTGCGAATCGGTCAGGCGGCCGTCCTCGAGGATCTGCAGCAGGATGTTGAAGACATCCGGGTGCGCCTTCTCGATCTCGTCGAGCAGCAGCACGCAGTACGGCTTGCGCCGCACGGCCTCGGTCAGCTGGCCGCCCTCGTCGAAGCCGATGTAGCCCGGAGGCGAGCCGACGAGCCGCGACACGGAGTGCTTCTCCATGTACTCCGACATGTCGACGCGGATCATCGCGTCCTCGTCGCCGAAGAGGAACTCGGCGAGCGTGCGCCCGAGCTCGGTCTTGCCGACGCCGGACGGTCCGAGGAAGACGAACGATCCGGTCGGCCGCTTGGGGTCCTTCAGCCCGGCGCGCGAGCGCCGGATCGCCTTCGAGATGACCTCGACGGCGGCCTGCTGGCCGATGACGCGCTTGTGCAGCTCCTCCTCCATCCGCATGAGCTTCGCCGTCTCGGCCTCGGTGAGCTTGAAGACGGGGATGCCCGTCCACATCGAGACGATGTCGGCGATCTCCTCCTCGCCGATCGACGGACGCTCGGTCTCGGCCTCGCCGGCCTCCCACTGCTCCTCGAGCTCGCGCTTGCGCTGCGTCAGGCGCCGTTCGGCGTCGCGCAGGTTCGCGGCCTTCTCGAACTCCTGCGCCTCGATCGCGGCTTCCTTGTCGCGGCGCGTCGTCTCGATCTCCTCCTCGAGCTCCCGGTACACGGGCGGGGAGGTCATCGACTTGATGCGCATGCGCGAGGCGGCCTCGTCGATGAGGTCGATCGCCTTGTCGGGCAGGAAGCGGTCGGAGATGTAGCGGTCGGCAAGCTCCGCGGCCGCCTCCAGCGCCTCGTCGGTGATGTTCACCTTGTGGTGCTGCTCGTAGCGATCGCGCAGGCCCTTGAGGATCTGCACGGTCTCCTCGGTCGACGGCTGCTCGACGCGGATCTGCTGGAAGCGGCGCTCCAGCGCGCTGTCGCGCTCGAGGTACTTGCGGTACTCCTCGAGCGTCGTCGCACCGATCGTCTGCAGCTCGCCACGCGCGAGCGCGGGCTTGAGGATCGAGGCCGCGTCGATCGCGCCCTCGGCCGCACCGGCTCCGACGAGGTTGTGCAGCTCGTCGATGAACAGGATGATGTCGCCGCGCTGGGTGATCTCCTTCATCACCTTCTTCAGGCGCTCCTCGAACTCGCCGCGGTACTTCGACCCGGCCACGAGGGCCGCCAGGTCCAGCGTGTAGATCTGCTTGCCCTTCAGCAGCTCCGGCACGTCGGAGGTCGTGATGCGCTGGGCGAGGCCTTCGACGACGGCGGTCTTGCCGACGCCGGGCTCGCCGACGAGCACGGGGTTGTTCTTCGTGCGCCGCGAGAGGATCTGCATGATCCGCTCGATCTCGGTGGCGCGCCCGACGACGGGGTCGAGCTTGCCCTCCTCGGCGAGCTTCGTGAGGTTGCGGCCGAACTGGTCGAGCAGCTTGGAGGACTTCTTGCCCTCGCCCGACGAGCTCGCGCCCGACGCGCTGGCGCCGGCGCCCGCTCCCGCTCCCTGACGGCGCCCACCGGGGCCCGACAGCATGCGGATGACCTCGTTGCGGATCTTCTCGGAGTCCGCGTCGAAGTCCAGCAGGATCCGCGCGGCGACGCCCTCGTTCTCGCGCACGAGGCCGAGCAGGATGTGCTCGGTGCCGATGTAGTTGTGCCCGAGGCTCAGCGCCTCGCGCAGCGCAAGCTCGAGGACCTTCTTCGCCCGGGGCGTGAACGGGATCTGGCCAGACGTGACCTCTTCACCCGACCCGACGATCCGGACAACCTGGGCGCGCACGCGCTCGACGGTGATGTCGAGCGACTCGAGGACCCGCGCAGCGAGGCCTTCCTCCTCACGGAGGAGGCCGAGCAGAATGTGCTCGGTCCCGATGTAGTTGTGCTTGAGCGTGCGCGCTTCTTCCTGCGCGAGAACGACCACCTGGCGGGCTCGCTCTGTAAATCGCTCGAACATGCTGCTTGATCCTTCCTGCTGGGGCGGGGCCTCTAGCCTCGGTTCAGACGTGGTCCGGGTGTGCTTCTAACGAACGGCGAATTGCCCGACGGTGTTCATCCTTTCGGCTCCGCGAACGAAATGGATGAAGGTCGGGGACAGATGGCGGACATGGGGCAGTCTACCAACGCCCCAGGTGACCAAATTGTTGCACCGCGCACGCATCAGTCACGCATCGCGGGGAACAGCACGACTTCGCGGATCGACGATCGGTCGCGGAGGGCCATGACGAGCCTGTCGATGCCCAACCCGACCCCGCCCGTGGGCGGCATTCCCTGTTCCAGCGCCTGCACGAAGATCTCGTCGTAGGGCGCAGCCTCCTCATCACCCTGGGCCGCGAGGCGCGCCTGGGATTCAAACCTGGCGCGTTGCTCGTCGGGATCGTTGAGCTCGGTGAAGGCGTTGGCGATCTCGATGCCGCCGCAGAACGCCTCCCAGCGCTCGACGAGAGCGGGCTGCGATCGGTGCGCCTTGGCGAACGGCGACAGCTCGACGGGATAGTCCATCAGGAACGTGGGCTGCTGGAGCTCGGGCTCGACGTACCTGCCCAGGAGGTCGTCGACGAGCTGCGGCCAGGTGCGGCCATCGGTCGGCATGCGATCGCCGACGGCGGCCGCGAGGCTCGCGTGATCGGGGTGCGCGGTGAAGTCGATGCCGGTCGCGTCGTGGATCGCGTCGCGCAGCGTGACGCGCCGCCACGGTTGCTCGAGGTCGACCTCACCGGTCGACCCGACCTGCGCCGCGACGGACCGTACGAGCGCTTCGAGACGGTCGGCCACGTCGTTGTAATCGGCATATGCCTCGTAGAATTCAACCATCGTGAACTCGGGGTTGTGCTTCGTCGACAGCCCCTCGTTGCGGAAGTCCTTACCGAGCTCGTAGACGCGCTCCAGGCCGCCGACGATGCAGCGCTTGAGGTACAGCTCCGTGGCGATGCGCAGATACAGCGTGCGGTCCAGCGCGTTGTGGTGCGTCGTGAAGGGACGCGCGAGCGCGCCGCCGTAGAGCGGCTGCAGGACGGGCGTCTCGACCTCGATGAAGCCGGCGTCGTCGAGCTCGCGACGGACCGCGGTGATGACCCTGGCGCGGGCGATGAACAGCTCGCGGGCCTCCTCGTTGGCCATCAGATCCAGCTCCCGGCGGCGATATCTCGTCTCGACGTCCTGCAGGCCGTGGTGCTTGGAGGGCGGCGGGCGCAGCGACTTGGCGAGGATGCTGAAGTCGTCGACCCGCAGCGAGATCTCGCCGCGTTTGGTGCGCAGGGCGGTGCCGTCGACGCCGATGATGTCGCCGAGGTCGACCTGCGTCAGCAACCGCTCGTGGCGCTCCTCGCCGAGCACGTCCAGGCGCGCCTGCAGCTGCAGGCGCCCGGAGCGGTCGACGAGGTCCAGGAAGGCCATCTTGCCCTGCCCGCGGCGGGCGGCCAGGCGGCCGGCGACGCGGTGCGCCGCCGCGGTCTCTTCGCCGTCGTGCAGGCCGGCGTGCGCAGCGAGCACGCCGGCGACCGGCTCGACGCCGGGATACTCGTGCGGGAAGGGGTCGATGCCGTCGGCGCGCAGCCTGTCGAGCTTCGCGCGCCTGACGGCGAGCAGCTCGTCAGCCATCTGCGTCAGCCTAGAGCGTCGGGGCGCTGAGGGGCCTAGAGCCCGACGTCGATCTTCGTGATCTTGTACTGGATGCTCTTGCCGCTGGGCAGCGGGACGCTGACGACGTCGTTGCGCCGGTGTCCGAGCAGCGCCTTGCCGACCGGCGACTCGTAGGACAGTCGCTCCGGCGGCTTGGCCTCGGGCGAGCCGACGATCGTGAACTTCTGCGACTTGCCGCTCGCCTCGTCCTTGACGTTCACGACCGAGCCGACCTGGACGATCTCGGTCGAGACGTCCTTTGCGTCGACGACCGTCGCCGAGCGCAGGCGCTCCTCGACCTGCGCGATGCGCGCCTCGAGCATGGCCTGCTCGTTCTTGGCGTCGTCGTACTCGGAGTTCTCGGTGATATCGCCGAACTCGCGCGCTTCCTTGATGCGCTGGGCGACTTCGCGACGCTTGTCGCCCTGCAGCAGAGCAAGCTCGGTCTTGAGCTTCTCGAGTCCGTCGGCTGTGAGGATTACATCCCTGGGCATGGTCTCATTTAGATAGAAAAACCCGCTCTGGGCGGGGTGGATGCAGCGTGTGGCTGCGCAGGCGACGCCGCATGGTAGCAGTGAGTCAAGCGGCGACCGAAAGGGCGTCCACGGTGGCGAGCACCGCCCGCGCGTCGGCGACCGTTTCCGTGGCCTGAAGTGCCCCCTGCAGCGCCTTGCCGCCGCCGATCCGCTCGACGTACCAGGGATAGAATTTGCGCAGGTAGCGGCCGGCGCGGCGCTCGCCGAGGTGCTCGACGGCGCGCTGCATGACCCACTCGAGCTCCGCGAGGACCTCGGCCGTCGTCGGCTCCTCGTCGCGCGTGCCGAGCACGCGCGCGAACAACCACGGGTTGCCGAGCGCGCCGCGGGCGAGCATCACGGCCTCGCAGCCGGTGTACTCGAAGGCGCGGCGGATCGCGTCGGGGTCGTCCATCGCGCCGCTGAGGATCACCGGCGCGCCGAGCGTCTTGACGAGCTCACGGGCAAGGTCGAGGTCCGGTGAGCCCTTGTGGTGAACCTGCGCCGAGCGCGGATGAAAGCCGATCGCCGCGACGCCGGCCTCGTCGACGAGGCGATGGGCGAGCTCGAAGCCGTCGCGCGCGCCGACCTTGCGGCCGCTGCGGATCTTCACCGTTACGGGCAGGTTCGAGCCCTCGCGGGCGGCCTTGGCCACGGCGACTGCGAGGTCGGGGTCGTCGATCAGGGCGGCGCCCGCGCCGGTCTTGCAGACCTTCGGGACGGGGCAGCCCATGTTCAGGTCGATGATGTCGGCGGCGGTCTCGCGCGCGACCGTCGCGGCGGCGCTGCGCATGACCTCGGGCTCCTGGCCGAAGAGCTGGATCGCGACCGGTCCGCCGGCGCGCTCGGCGGGCTCGATGCGCAGCATCTCGGTCGTCGTCTTCTCGTTGCCGTAGTGGATGCCGAAGCTCGAGACCATCTCCGAGACGACCATCCCCGCGCCGTAGCGCTTGGCCTGCAGGCGCACGAACCAGTTGCCGATCCCGGCCAGGGGCGCGAGCACGACGCGGTTGGGGACGTCGAGGTGGGCGAGCCTCCAGGGATCGTTGAGCGAGCGCGGCATCGCAGGTCCATGGTAGGCGGGGTGGGTGGTTCGCGGGTCGCGGCGCGTGCAAGATCTGCCGTGCGCTGCGCAGCCGTGTCGCGAAACTGTTCGATGCGAACAGGTCTGCGACACGCCTGCGCCGCCGGGGTCGGGCCGACGCGCGTGGCGCGTTCAGATCGCTACGCGTTGCGCTCGTACAGCAGCCGCAGCCCGGTCAGCGTCAGCAGGTCGTCGATCTCGTCGATGAGGTCGGCGAACGGGACGATCGCTCCGGCGAGGCCGCCGGTGGCGATGACGTCGGTGTCGTCGCCGAGCTCGTCGAGCAGGCGGCGCAGGATCCCGTCGATCGCGCCGGCGAAGCCGTAGATGACGCCCGAGCGGATCGCGTCGACGGTCGACTTGCCGATCACGGTGCGCGGCGGCTCGAGGTCGATGTTCGGCAGCTTGGCGCCGCGCGAGGTCAGCGCGGCGAGCGAGATCTCGACGCCGGGAACGAGTACGCCGCCGAGGAAGTCGCCCTCGCGGCCGACGACGTCGAAGTTCACCGACGTCCCGAAGTCGACGCAGATGGCCGGTCCGCCGAAGCGTTCGCGGATCGCCACCGCGTTGGCGAGCCGGTCGGCCCCGATCTCGCGCGGGTTGTCGTAGCGCAGCGCCATCCCTGTCTTCAGCCCGGGCCCGACGGTGAGCATCTCGTGGCCCAGGTAGCGCTCGCCCATCGCCAACCACTGCGGCGCGAGCGCGGGCACGGTCGAGGAGACGATCGACGCGCTGATGTCCGCCAGGCCGATGCCGCGCAGCTCGAGCAGGTTGCGCAGCACGGCGCCGAGCTCGTCCGCGGTCGACTCGGTGATCGTGGCAAAGCGCCAGTGCTCGATCAGCGCGTCGCCGCGGAACGTGCCGAAGTGCGTCTGCGTGTTGCCGACATCGACGGCCAGGAGCATGGTCACGACTCTATGCTGCCGTGGGCGTGCACAAGCTCTACGTCGTCCACTCCTCGCACCCCTGCGCGACCGTCAAGAAGGCGCTGGAGCTCAAGGGGATCCCATACAGGACGGTCGAGTGGCTGATCCCGCTGCATCCGCTGATGCAGCGCCTGCGCTTCGGCAGGCGCACCGTGCCGGGCCTGAAGCTCGACGGTGGCGACAAGATCAGCGGCTCGCGCGCGATCCTGCGCCGGCTCGACGAGCTCGTCGCCGACCCGCCGCTGCTGCCGCCCGAAGCCGACGCCGGCGCACGTGCCCAAGTGCTCGCGGCCGAGCGCTGGGGCGACGAGGTGCTGCAGGGCGCCGTGCGGCGGATCGTCTGGGCGGCGCTCAAGCGCCGGCCGGGGGCGATCCCGAGCTTCCAGCAGGACTCGCAGCTGCCGCGGCTGCCGCGCCCGGTCGTGAAGCTCGTCGCGCCCGGCGTGATCGCGATCGAGCGGGCGATGAACCGCGCGGCGGACGACGCCGTCGAGGCCGACCTGCGCGCGCTGCCCGCGCGGCTGGACCAGATCGACGCATGGATCGGCGACGGTGTGCTGGGCTCCGCGACGCAGCCCAATGCCGCCGATCTGCAGATCGGCGCCTCGCTGCGGCTGCTGGCGACGATCGCCGACGTTCGCCCGCTGCTCGACGGCCGCCCCGGCGGGGCGCTCGCCCTGGCGCTGTTCGCCGACTTCGCCGGCGACGTCCCGGCGGGCGCGTTGCCGGCGGACTGGCTGCCGGCGCCGGCCTGACGCCCGCCGCCGCGCTCAGCCGCCGGCGAGCTCGCGCGCTCGCCGGGCGAGCGCGACGGTCGCCGGCCGCACGTCGGCGGCCCGCTGCAGCGGCTCGGGGAAGGGCACGCGCGCGGCGGCCGACTGGCCCGCGCCCGTGCAGCTCAGGTCGATCCCGTAGCGGTCGATGCCGGTGCAGTACACCGACACGGCGCCGCGCGTGCCGCCGAGCTCGCGAGCGATCGCCAGCAGCGCGTCGCTGTGGTCCTTGTTGAGGTGCGCGATCGACTTCGCGGCGACCGGCTGCGTCGGGTCGGGCTCGGCCGCGCGGTAGTCCTCGGGGTCGATCGTGTCCATGACCGCGAAGCCGCCGACCCAGCGCACGCGGTCGACGTCGAGCACCCACAGCGTGAAGTCGTCCCAGCCGGCGTAGAGCATCGCCCCGGGGATCGCCGCGACGTGCGCGTCCAGCGCCGCCTGGGACTGCTCGCCCGCGGGCTGGATCGCGCGGCCGGCGAGCGTGACACGCGGCCGGTCGAGCGGGTCGCCCGGCGCCGTCGGGTCGTTGAGCGCGAGGCTCGCGCGCTGGTCGTGCAGGAGGTTGCGACCGTGTTCGGCCATCGTCGAGACGAGCAGCACGGGGTTGCCCGTGGCGGTCGGGCCGTAGACGACGAGCGAGCACCACGGGCTGCCGTCGTCGCCGACCGTCGCGAGGTAGCCGACGGTCATCGCCGAGACGAGCGTCCGCGCCTCCTCGGCGGCGCTGCGCCGGGGCATGTCGTCGCCGCTGCCGGCGGCGCCGTTGGACGACGGCTGTATGTCGTGTCCGCTCATGCGGGCAAGGCTAGCGCCGGCCCGGCGCGGCGCACGCCCTCGTCGACCGGCAACGCCGCGAGCGCGTCGGCCAGGCGCGCCCCGGTCGGCGTCGTGAGGTCGAAGTCCAGCTCGACGAGCGGAATCAGGACGAAGCGCCGCGCCAGCACCTGCTCGTGCGGCAGCGTCAAACGCTTGGATCCGTACTGGACGTCGCCGAGCAGCAGCACGTCGACGTCGATCGGGCGCGGGCCGTGGCGCGGGCCGCCGGCCTGGCGGCCGAGCTCGCGCTCGACGGCCTTGCAGGCGTCGAGCAGCGCTTCGGGGTCGAGCGCGGTGCGCACGCGCAGCGCGGCGTTGAGGAACGGTGCCTGGTCGAGGATCTCGCCGACCGGATCGGTGTCGTACGTCGAGGAGCTCGCGAGCAGCTCGACGCCGTGGGCGGGCAGCGTGTCGGCGGCGGCCTGCAGATTGCCGCGCCGGTCACCGACGTTGGACCCGAGCCCGAGATAGCCGGTCTGCATCGGCGTCAGTCGTCGATCTCCCCCAGCTCCCGCCAGACCTCGACCGACACGTCCTCGACGGGCAGCGGGATCGGCGGCTCGGGCTTGGAGCACTTCACGGACACCGCCTGGGCGTCGAAGTCCTTCAGCAGCCGGTCGGCGACGGCCGCGCAGAGGCGCTCCAGCGTCTTGTCGGAGCGCTGGGTGGCGACGAGCGCCGCCACCTCGCAGACGCGGCCGTAGTCGACCGTGTCCTCGACGCGGTCGGTGACCGTCGCGTCGGACTCGCCGAGCTCGAGGCGGATGTCGAGGATCAGGCGCTGGCCGACCTCGCGCTCGGCCGCGGTCACGCCGTGATGCGTGTAGAGCGACAGGCCGTTGACCTCGACGGTGACGACGGTCTGGATGGCGTCGTCGTCGAAGTCGTCGTCGGCGCCGTCGTCGTCGATGTCGTCGTCGGGCGCCATCGCCCGCGCAAGGTAGCAGCCGTCGCGGCAACCGCGGCGCCGGTCCGCCACCGCCGCCCGGCGGGGCCGCGTTCGGCACCCGCCGGCAGGGCGATCACGCGCGCCCCGCGCCGCTGCGGTCCGCCCCGCGAGGGACGGACCGCCGCCGGCACGCGGGCGGATCGCTCAGCGGTCGCCGAGCACCTGGTAGGAGCGCATCTCGCCGCGCATCCGGCGCGGCATGTACCCCGTGAACAACGTGTACGAATGCACCGTCCCGGTCCGCCGCGCGATCCCGTCGACGACGCTCCGGGCGAGCTTCTCGTTCAGAGACCACTTCCCGTCGAGAATCGGCGCCAGGAACCGCAACGTGCGCGTCTGACCATCGGACTCGTACTGGATCTGCACCCGCACGACACCCCGCGCCTCGGTGCTGATCGTCCCGGCCGCCCGCAGGCGCCCAGCGACGATCGTCGGACGCGCCAGGCGCAGATTCGCCTTGCCCGCCGCAGCGCGCAGACGCACCGTCTGCGGACGCGTATCCGCGTCACCGCCATACGTCAACGTCACGATGCCGGTCCCCAGCTGCGCCTGCGCGGCCGGAATCGCCTTCGTGAAGCGAATCCGCCCGTCGACCGAGTTCACCGGCACCGAGAACCGCGTCCGCCTGCCAGCGGCGTGCAACTCGACCTTCGCATCACCCGACGCCAGGCTCGTGATCGGCGCCAGGACATCCAGCTTCCGCTCGCCACGCAGCAACCGCGCACGCGCCAGCGACAACTTCGCCGCGAACACCTTCGCCGGCGGCGTCACAGCCGGCGGCGGCGGGGCAGCCGGCGGCGGCGGCGGCGGCGCGACGACCGGCACCGGGAGGGCCAGCCAGTCGCAGCGTCCGTCGAAGCCCGCCGCGGTGGTCACGCGCACGACGTCGCTGCCGTCCAGCGCGTTGACGTGGTACACGTCGGTGTTGGCGCTGTCGGCCGGATCGAGGTTGCCGTTGAAGGCGATCCGCGTTCCGTCGGGCGACCAGATCGGGAAGTACTTGAACCCGTCACCCGTGGTGACGCGGGTCGGGTTGCTGCCGTCGGCGTTCATCCGGTAGATCTCCAGCGCGGTTCCCCCGGGAGGGCTGTCGCGCCGGCTGTGGAACGTGATCTGCGCGCCGTCCGGTGACCAGCTCGGGTGGGCGTCCTCGCCCGGCGAATCGGTCAGGCGCACGACGTTGCTGCCGTCCGGCTTCATCGTGTAGATCTCGAAGTCGCCGTCACGATTGCTGAGAAAGGCCAGCTTGCTGCCATCCGGCGACCACGCCGGGAACGTGTCCTGCGCGAGGTTGTCCGTCAGGCGCACCTGGTTGCTGCCGTCGGCATTCATGACGTAGAGCTCGAACGCGCTGCTGCCCACGGGGGATCCCACCGGCACCGTGTCGCGGGTCGAATGGAAGGCGATCCTGGTCCCGTCCGGCGACCAGCTCGTCGAGCGATCCTCGTTGTTGCCGCTCGTCGTCAGGCGAACCGGGTTCGACCCGTCCGCGCCCATCTTGTAGGCCTCCGAGAAGCCGTCGCGGAAGCTCTCGAACGCCAGCAAGCGCCCGTCGGGCGACCAGCCCGGGTCACCGTCGCGGACGAGGTTGTTGGTCAGGACCTGCTCGCCGCTGCCGTCGGGGTTGACCGTGAAGACCTCGGTGCCCGAGCTGCCGGGCGGCGCTGGGACCGGCAGGGTGCCGCGCTGACCCTCGCAGGCGAGCCGGCCGTTGAGCCCGGAAAACGCGGCTTGGGCGGGCGTGCCGGCGCTGAGGCCGACTGCCGCCGCGACGCCCAGTGCACACAGGGCGCCGGAGGAGCCGGCGAGCGGGCGTTTCGTGCGAGCGCGAGCATGCGCGCCGGATGATTCCAGCCTGTAGGACATGTTCCCCGTTCAGTTGGTGATGTCGGACGCCTCGAGGAGCAGGACCCCCACACTGCTCCGAAGCGACGAGACAACGCTCCCCTGTTGATAACAAGGTGTCAAATGTGAACCGGGGGGCCGGGCGCGCCCGCGCGCAGCGTCGCGGCCGCCACGAGCAGCCCGTCGCGGGCCGGAGCGACGTCGTGGACGCGGAAGATCCGCGCCCCGGCCGCGAGCGCGAGCACGTTCGTCGCGAGCGTGCCGGCCACGCGCTCGCTCGCCGGGCGGCCGGTGATCGCGCCGAGGAACGACTTGCGAGACGTGCCGATGACGACCGGGTGGCCGAGCGCGACGATCTCGCCGAGGCGCGCGAGCAGCTCGAGGTTGTGAGCGGCCGTCTTGCCGAAGCCGATCCCCGGGTCGAGCCAGATGCGGGCCTCGTCGATCCCCGCATCGCGCGCGAACGCGACGCGCTCGGCCAGGAACGCGCGCACCTCGGCGACGACGTCGCCGTAGCGCGGGTCGCGTTGCATCGTGCGCGGCTTGCCGAGCATGTGCATGAGGCAGACATCGCAGCCGCGCTCGGCGGCGAGCGCCGCCATCGCCGGGTCGCCGCGCAGCGCCGTGACGTCGTTGACGATCGTCGCGCCGGCATCGAGCGCGGCGGCGGCGACGGCGGCCTTGGAGGTGTCGATCGACAGCCGCGCGCCCGCGCCCGCGAGGCCTTCGAGCACCGGCACGACGCGGCGCAGCTCCTCGGCTTCGGTGACCGGCTCGGCGCCGGGGCGCGTCGACTCGCCGCCGATGTCGAGGATCTCCGCGCCCTCGCCCACGAGCGCGCGCCCGTGGGCGATCGCCGCATCGGGGTCCAGCCACGCACCGCCGTCGGAGAACGAGTCCGGCGTGACGTTGACGATGCCCATGACGATCGGGTCGGGGACCTCTGCGCGCATGCGCGCAGAGGCTACGTCGTCGGCGCCGCCGTGGAGGGCCGCTACAGCGTCGGCTTGCGCGGCTCGTCGGCGCGCGCCTCGACGCCGCCGGCGAGTCCGGGGCGCGGCAGCGTGCGCGGCGCCTTGCCGGGCTTGTCGGCCGCCGTCGGCGGCGCGGGCAGCGTCGGCGCCTCCTCGGGGAAGACGTCCTCCTCGGCCTTGCCCGCGACGAGCGCCTCGAACTCGGCCTTCTCGATCGTCTCGCGGCGGACGAGGATCTCGGAGATCGTCGTCAGCGTCTCGCGGTGCTCGGTGAGGATGTCGCGGGCGGCCTGGTGGGCGGCCTCGACGACGCGCCGGATCTCGTCGTCGATCTCGCGCGCGATCTCGTCGGAGTAGTCCGACTCGGAGGAGAACTCGCGGCCGAGGAACGGCTGCGAGCGGTCGTGGCCGAAGACGCGCGGGCCGAGGCGCTCGCTCATGCCGTAGCGCATGACCATCGCCTTCGCGGTCGCGGTGACCTTCTCGAGGTCGTTCGACGCGCCGGTCGTGATCTCGCTGAAGACGATCTCCTCGGCGGCGCGGCCGCCGAGCGTCATCGCCATCGAGTCGGTCAGCTCTGCGCGCGTCGTCAGGAAGCGATCCTCCTGCGGCATCGAGATCGTGTAGCCGAGCGCCTGGCCGCGACCGATGACCGAGATCTTGTGGACAGGATCGGAGTGCTCGAGGTGATGGCCGACGAGGGCGTGGCCCATCTCGTGGTAGGCGGTGATGCGGCGCTCCTTCTCGCTCATGACCCGGGTCTTCTTCTCCGGGCCGGCGATGACGCGCATGATCCCTTCCTCGAGCTCGTGCTGGCCGATCTCCTTCTTGCCCGTGCGGGCGGCGAGCAGGGCGGCCTCGTTGACGAGGTTGGCGAGGTCGGCGCCGGTGAAGCCGGGGGTCTGGCCGGCGAGATCGTCGACGTTGATCTCCTTCGCCAGCGGCTTGCCGCGCGTGTGGACCTCGAGGATCTTCGCGCGGCCCTTGCGGTCGGGGCGGTCGACGACGATCTGGCGATCGAAGCGGCCCGGGCGCAGCAGCGCGGGGTCGAGGATGTCGGGGCGGTTCGTCGCCGCGATGAGGATGATGTTGTCCGTCATCGTGAAGCCGTCCATCTCGACGAGCAGCTGGTTGAGCGTCTGCTCGCGCTCGTCGTGACCGCCGCCCATGCCGGCGCCGCGGTGGCGCCCGACGGCGTCGATCTCGTCCATGAAGATGATGCAGGGGCTGTTCTGCTTGGCCTGCTCGAAGAGGTCGCGCACGCGGGATGCGCCGACGCCGACGAACATCTCGACGAAGTCCGAGCCGGAGATCGAGAAGAACGGCACGCCGGCCTCGCCGGCGACGGCGCGGGCGAGCAGCGTCTTGCCGGTGCCGGGAGGTCCGAACAGCAGCACGCCCTTCGGGATCCGCGCGCCGAGCGCCTGGAACTTCTTCGGGTTCTCGAGGAACTCCTTGATCTCGTGCAGCTCCTCGACCGCCTCGTCGGCGCCGGCGACGTCACGGAAGGTGATCTTCGGAGCGTCGACGGACATCCGCTTGGCCTTGGACTTGCCGAACGACATGACCTTCGAGCCGCCGCCCTGCATCTGGTTCATGATGAAGATCCAGAAGCCGATGAAGAGCAGGAACGGCAGGATGTAGATCAGCGACGACCACCAGGTCGCGCCGGTGCCCTTGATCTCGAAGGACTCGATCTTCTTCTCCTGTTCGGCCGCCAGCAGCGTCTTCGTCAGCGTGTCGCCGTAGTTCGTCGCGAAGCCGATCTCGTAGCGCTTCTTGTCGTTCTTCGTGACGATCAGCTCGTTGGCGCGGTTGCGCATCTCGATCGTCTTGATCTGGCCGCCCTCGAGCTGCTGGAGGAAGGCGCCGAAGCCGGGGTCCTTCTCCTTGTTCGGGCTCGAGATCAGCTGCTGGGCGAAGAACGCCAGGATCACGACGATCAGGATCGGAAAGGCTGCGCTCTTGGAAAAACGGCTCATATGTATGCGGAAACCCAGTCGGTCAAGGAATGTGCCAGCGTAGCAGGGGTACGGGTGCTTCCCGCCGATCGGATCACGCCGCGCGAGCCTGCGCTCGTCGCCTGTATCGGCAGCTCAGTCGCTCGTCTCGAGGGCGGCCACGTAGGGCAGGTTTCGGTAGCGCTCGACGTGGTCGAGGCCGTATCCGACGACGAAGCGGTTGGGGATCTCGAAGCCGACATAACGCGGCTCGAGCGCGACCTTCAGGCGCGCGGGTTTCGTCAGCAGCGCGCAGACCTCGATCGACGCCGGGTTGCGCGCCCCGAGGTTGCGCAGCAGGTATTGCAACGTCAGGCCGGAGTCGACGATGTCCTCGACGATCAGCACGTGGCGGCCCTCGAGCGCGACGTCGAGATCTTTGAGGATCCGCACGACACCCGAGGAGTCCGTCGACGAGCCGTAGCTCGCGACCGCCATGAAGTCCAGCTCGCAGGGCACCGCGATGTGGCGCATGAGGTCCGAGAGGAAGAAGACCGCGCCCTTGAGGACGCCGACGAGCAGCAGGTCGCGCCCCTCGTAGTCGGCCGTGATCTGCGCGCCCAGCTCGCGGACGCGGCGAGCAAGGTCATCGGGCTGGACGAGGATCTCGCCCACGGAGGCGTCGCGCATCATGCGAGGCCCAGTCTAGGCGCAACCCGGGCTGCCACCGCTCGTCGCGGTCGTACGAGATCCGTCCCGCTCGCGCCCGGCGCGCGCCGCCGGCGCCTGCGGCCCCGGCGGCGTCGGCTCGACGCGCAGCAGCCCGCCGCTGACGACGGCACGCGCGCCGTCGCCGAGGTCGAGCGCCCCGTCGCCGAGCGCGAGGATGTCGGCGAGGCGACCGGGCGCGCGTGCGCACAACCCACCCACCGCCGCCTCCGCGAGGCGGCGCACGACGAGCCGCGCGAGCGCCGCCGGCAGCGCGCCGAGGTGCGCGACCGCGATCTGATCGCGGCCGGCGAGGGCCGTGTCGACGACCTCGTCGAGCACCGCCGCCTCCTCGCGCAGCAACTCAGCCGTGCGCACGACGTTGCGCTCCGCCGCCGGGTGCAGCGCTCGCAGCGCGGGCACGAGCCCGGCGCGTGCACGGTTGCGTGCGTAGGCGGGATCGTCGTTGGACGCGTCCTCGCGCCAGGCCAGGCCGCGGGCGGCGCAGTGCGCGGCGGTCTCCTCGCGGGTGACGCCGAGCAGCGGGCGGATGAGCAGCCCGTCGCGCTCGCTCATGCCCAGCAGCGCGCGGCGCCCGGGCGAGGCGGCGAGCCGGTAGAGGACCGTCTCGGCCTGGTCGCTGGCGGTGTGGCCGGTCGCCAGCTGCGCGCCGCGGGCGAGCGCCAGCCGGGCGCCCGCGCCGAGCCGCACGTCGCGCGCCCAGGCCTGCAGGTTGCCCGCGTCGTCGGGGCGCGCGGCCGCCTCGACGTCGAGCGTGACGCCGAGCCGCACGCACAGCTCGGCGCAGAACGTCTCGTCGGCGGCGGCGGCGTCGCGCAGGCCGTAGTTGACGTGCAGCGCGCTGACGGCATCGACCCCCGCGAGCCGCACGGCGACGTCGAGCAGGCAGACCGAGTCGCGGCCGCCCGAGAGCAGCACGACGACGGCCTCCAGCGGAGCGAGCAGGCCGGTCGCGCCGACGCGATCGAGCAGATCCATGCGGGTCGAGTCTAGGGTGACCCGAGGGTCGGACCCTAGGGAGGATTCCCAATTGGCACGGGCGTCCCGGGAGCCGACACTGCAACGCATGCAGACCCCTTCCGACACCCCAGCCGCAGCGCCGGACCCGCCCCCGCCCGCCCCGCGCAGGCTCACCCGCTCGAGCCGCGAGCGCATGATCGGCGGCGTCGCCGGCGGCATCGGGCGCTACTTCGGCATCGACCCGACGCTCGTCCGGATCGGCTTCGTCGCGCTCGTGCTGCTCGGCGGCACCGGCCTCGTCGTCTACGCCGCCGCCCTGCTGCTCGTCCCGCTGGACGAGGAGGGAGCCGGTGCTCCCCCGAAGACGTCGACCGCGCTGGCGATCGCGATCGCCGTCGCGCTGCTGCTCGTCGGGATCGTCTTCGGCTTCGGCTTCGGCTTCGCGCTGACGGGCGCGCTCGTACCGGTCGGATTCCTCGCGCTGGCCGGTCTGGCCGTCTACTGGCTCGTGTCCGGCGAGCGACCGAGCGGCAGCCCGGGCGATGTCGTGCGCCGCGCCGCGCTCGGCATCGGCCTGCTGATCGCCTGCGGCGCGCTGGCCGTGGCGAGCTTCTTCGCCAGCGGCCTGGGCGGCGGCTCCGTCGTCGCCGCCGTCGTCGTCGCCGCCGGCGCGGGCCTCGTCGCCGCGGCGTTCGTCGGCGGAGCGCGCTGGCTCGTGCTGCCCGCCCTGGCGATCGCGCTGCCGCTGGCGTTCGTCTCCGCCGCCGACATCGACCTCGACGGCGGCTTCGGCGAGCGGCGCGAGCGCCCCGCGACCGTCGCCGAGCTCGAACAGAGCTACCGCCTCGGCGCGGGCGAGCTCGTCGTCGACCTGCGCGAGCTCGACCTGCCTGCCGGCGACCATCCGCTGAAGGTCGGCATCGGCACCGGCCATGCCCTCGTGCTCGTGCCCGCGGACGTCTGCGTCGCGACCTCGGCCGACATCGGCATCGGCGCCGTGCGGGTCTTCAACCGCATCGACGGCGGCATCGACGTCGACTGGAACGACGGCCGCCGTGCGCGCACAGGCGCCGCTCGGCTCGTGCTCGAGGGCGACGTCGGCCTCGGCCTGCTCGAGGTGCGCCACAGCGAGATCGACCACCTCGCCGGCGGCTCGCCGTGGGAGCGTCGTCGCAACCGCCTCGCGCGCGAGGATGCCGACGACGAGCGCAACGCCGCCTGCGCGGCGGCAAGCTGATGCGCCGCGTCCGCGAGATCGACGCCACGTCGCTCGTCGCGGGCCTCGTGCTCGTCGCCTTCGGCGTCGTGCTGCTGCTCGACAGCAGCGGCACGCTGCGCCTGACGTTCGGGACGATGGCGCCGATGGCGTTCGCCGTGATCGGGGCGATCCTGCTCGCCACCGGCCTGAGCCGGTGAGAATGACGCCGATGCCCGAGATCGCCGCCAGCCCGACGCCGACGCCGAGCGGCCGCGACGCGGCGCCCCTGCGCGACCTGCGTCGCGACCCCGAGAACGGGATCCTCGCCGGCGTCTGCGAGGGGCTCGGCAGGCGGCTGGACATCGACCCGCTGCTGCTGCGCATCGTCTTCGGCGCGACGACGCTCGCCAGCGGCCTCGGCATCGCCGCCTACCTGCTCGCCTGGTGGCTGCTGCCGGTCGAGGGCGCCGAGCCGGCCGCGGCCGTCGCGGCCGCCGACCGGCGCAGCGCGCGCAACCGCCGCGCCGCGCTCGAGGTCGGCTTCGGCACCGCGTTCCTCGTCGTCGCGATCCTGCTGACCTTCCGCGAGGTCGGGCTGCCGTTCTCCGACGTGCTCACGTGGCCGCTCGTGCTCGTCGCCGCCGGCGGCGCGCTGATCTGGCGCCAGTCGGTCGGCCGACCCGGCGCCGGCCGCGCGCCGGCCACGCCCGCCGCCGCCGGCGCCGGCAGCGACGCGCCGCCGCCGTTCCTCGACGACGGCGGCGCAGAGTCGCGCCCGGCCGTCATCTCGCGGATCGGGATCGGCGTGACGCTCGTGGTCACCGCGGCGATCGTGTTCCTGCAGTTCAGCGGCGCGCTCGCGGCCGCGTCGGACGTCGCGCTGGCCGCGCTCGTCGTCGCGATCGCGCTGATCGTGATCTTCGCCCCGTTCTTCGTGCGGCTGCTGACGTCGCTGTCGATCGAGCGCGCCGAGCGGATCCGCTCGCAGGAGCGCGCCGAGGTCGCCGCGCACCTGCACGACTCCGTCCTGCAGACGCTGGCGCTGATGCAGAAGCGCGCCGACGACCCGCGCGAGGTCGCCGCCCTCGCGCGCCGCCAGGAGCGCGAGCTGCGCACGTGGCTGAGCGGCGCGCCGGCGCGCGCCGCGGGCGAGCGCTGGTTGGCCCCGGCGCTGCAGGCCGCCGCCGACGAGATCGAGCGCGCCCATGGCGTCGCGATCGACGTCGTCGCGGTCGGCGACGTGGCGCTCGATCGCGACGGCGAGGCGCTCGTCGCCGCCGCCCGCGAGGCGATGCTCAACGCCGCGAAGTTCGCGGGCGACGCCGGCGCCGTCGCCGTCTACGTGGAGGTCGGCCCCGAGCGCACGGAGGTCTTCGTCCGCGACCGCGGGCCCGGCTTCGACCTCGCCGCCGTGCCCGCCGACCGGCGCGGTGTGCGCGAGTCGATCGTCGGGCGGATGGAGCGCCACGGTGGCCGCGCGGCGATCCACGCCGCGCCCGACGGCGGCGGCACCGAGGTCGAGCTCGTGCTCGAGCGCGCCGGTGAGCCCGGATGAACGCCCGCGGGGACACCGGCGCCGCCGGGGCCGCCGGCGCGAGCAACCCGCGCGTCGTGCTCGTCGACGACCATGCGCTCTTCCGGGCGGGCGTGCGCTCCGAGCTCGACGGGCTCGTCGACGTCGTCGGCGACGCCGCCACCGTCGCCGATGCGGTCGCCCTGATCGGCGCGACGAACCCGGATGTCGTCCTGCTCGACGTGCACATGCCCGATGGCGGCGGCATCGAGGTCCTGCGCCAGGTGTCCGCCGCCTCGACGGCGACGCAGTTCCTCGCGCTGTCGGTCTCCGACGCCGCCGAGGACGTCATCGCCGTGATCCGCGCCGGCGCGCGCGGCTACGTCACGAAGACGATCTCCGGAGCCGACCTCGCCGACGCGGTGCGGCGCGTGCACGGCGGCGACGCCGTCTTCTCACCGCGGCTGGCGGGCTTCGTGCTCGACGCCTTCGCCGGCGCCGCCGCACCCGCGCGGGGTCAGAGCGCCGCCGACCGCGACGCCGACCTCGACCAGCTCACGCCGCGTGAGCGCGAGGTCCTCCAGCACATCGCCCGCGGCTACATGTACAAGGAGATCGCCCAGCGGCTGGGGATCTCCGCGAAGACCGTCGAGGCGCACGTCTCTGCGGTCCTGCGCAAGCTGCAGCTTTCGAGCCGCCACGAGCTGTCGCGCTGGGCGGCGGCGCGCCGGATCGACTGACGCACGCACAGCGCGGCGTCGTAGTGGCGTTTCTCTGTCGGCATGGAGCACAAACTCGCCACCACGCCGCGGCCCGGGCTCAAGCCGGAGCCGCGGGGCATCTAGTCCGCGCGCGAGCGCGCGAGGAACAGCTCCGTGGCCTCGCTGAAGCCCTTCAGCCGCACCTCGCCGATGCGCTCGAAGTCGAGGTGCCGGCCGGCGATCTCGACGACCTCGCGCGTGACGAGCACCTCGCCCGCGCCCGAGCGCGCCGACACACGCGCCGCCTGGTTGACGGCCCGGCCGTAATAGTCGCCGTCGCGGTAGAGCACCTCGCCGTGGTGCATCCCGATCCGCGGCAGCGGCCGCGTCGCGTGCAGGAGCTGGAAGCCGACCGCCCAGTCGACGAGCGCGGCGGCGTCGGCGCCGACGACCATCGCCTCGTCGCCGATCGTCTTCACGATGCGGGCGTCGTCGGGAATCGTGTTGGCGACGTTGACGACGAAGCGCTCGACGACGTCGACGGCATGCTCGTCGCCGAGCTCCTCGGTCATGCGCGTGTAGCCGGCGAGGTCGGCGAAGGCGATCGCGACGCGCACGTGGCCGAGCGCGAGGCGGTCGCGCTGATCGAGGTCGACCTCCATGTGCCCGATGACGTCCTGGTCGACGAAGTGACCGAGCAGGCGCCGGTGGACGAGGTCCATGATCGGCGAGGTCAGCGGCAGCAGCTCGGCGGCGAGGTCCTGCATCTCCTCGGACATCTGCACGCCCGGCACGCCCTGGCGCATGAGCGGCTCATGGACGTACATGTGAAACAGGCGCACCTCGGCGTCGGCGATCCGGGCGAGCGCCTGCCCGTACACGCGCACGAGCTGCAGGAAGGCGACGAGCGGAAAGCCGGCCGCGAGCACCGCCGCCGTATAGCGCAGCAGCTCGATCTCGCTCGCGGAGATGCGGTCGACGGCGCCGGCGGGCAGGCCCAGCGTCGCGAGGATGCGCTCGATCAGCGCCGCCTCCAGGCCGGTGTCGGCGACCGCCTCCGCGAGCGTGTGCGTCGCCTCGGAGGACGGAAACAGCCCCTGCAGGTAGCCGAACGCCAGACGGCCGTGCTCGCCTGCGGCGCGGATCTCGTCGAGCGAGTGGCCGCGCTCGCGCATGCGTGCGACGAGCCGCGCATGCGCCACGGCGGCGGGCGTCCAGCGCCCGTCGTGCTCGGGGATCAGCCCGCGCCGGACCCAGCGCCGCAGCGTTGCCGGCGTCGTGCCGATCTCACGGGCGACGTGCGCGGCTGACGGTGGTGGCATGTCCACGTCGTCGGCCTGCGGTCACGACGACGGCGGAGCCAGGGCCCCGCCGTCTGCGGGCGATACGGCCCGCTGCCTCGGTCGGCGGCGCTCGTCTTTGAACCGGCGGCGCCTTGCGGACGGCGAACCATCCACTTTTCGACCTGGTAGCTGATGCATACGCCTCCGACGACGCGATGTCAACGGCACTTAACGTCTGCGGTCACACCTTCAGGTGCGGATATTCGGTCTCGACGACCGCCCGGTACTGCGCGTAGACGGGCTTCGTGATCGGGATCAGGGCCAGCGCGGCCTTGACGTCGCCGCTCGTCTTGATGCGGCGGCGGGCGATCGCGACGGCGACGTTCTCCTTGCCCTGGAAGTACTTGTTCGCGGTCTCGGAGGACATCGCCATCTTGACCTTGGGCTTCCAGTCGACGTCGTCGTTCCACTCCCAGTGCAGGCAGCCGTCCTCGTCCTCGTCCGTCGCGCGGATGTTGACGACCATGTCGACGTCCTCGAACTCGAAGCGCTGCGGGACGTCGGCGGCGCGCAGCTTGGGGCCCATCTCGGGGTCCTCGCTCATCATCGAGAAGATGCGGTCCATGACCGTGCGGAACTCCTTGGGACCGCTGAATTCGGCTCCCATCGTGTGACCTCCCTGAGGTAGCTGGACTAGGACCCGGCGGCCGGCGGCCGGCTGGCCGGCTTGCGCGCCCGTGGCGTGGCGGCGGGCTTCCTGGCGGCCGGCTTCTTCGCGGCGGCCGGTGCGCGGCGTCGCGGCGCCGGCTTGGCAGCGGTCTCGAGCGCCGCGACGCGCGACCTCAGCGCCTCGATGTCGGACCGCAGCGCCTTGATCTCGGCCTCGGTCGCCGGGCGCAGCTCGTCGACCGCACCCTTCAGGCGGCCGGCGGTGTTGCCAAGCTCGTCGAGCAGCTCGGAGAACCGCTCCCGCGGGATCTGGGTCTTGAATGCCTGATCGACCGCGTCGCGGACCTGGTCGGTGCGCGAGGCGTTCTTCTTTTTGGCCATGCGTCGATCATATGGCCCGGCATCATGCCCGTCCACATCCACCCCACCGCCCCGCTCGCCCGCCGCGCCCTGCTGCCGGGCGATCCCGGCCGCGCGCTCGCGCTGGCCCAGCTCGTGCTGTCCGAACCGAAGATGTTCAACCACAACCGCGGCCTGTGGGGCTACACGGGGACCGCCGCCGACGGCGAGCCGTTGACGATCCAGAGCACCGGCATGGGCGGTCCGAGCGCGGCGATCGTGCTCGAGGAGCTCTGCGACCTCGGCCTCGAGGTCGCGATCCGCGTCGGCACGTGCGGCGCCCTCGACCCTGACTTGAGGCTTGGCGAGCTCGTGATCGCCGCCGCCGCGCTGGCGTCCGACGGGACGAGCCGCGCGCTCGGCGCCGACGGCCGCGTCGCCGCGGACGCCGCCGTCGTCGCCGCGCTGCGGGCGGCGACCGCGGGCCGCAACGGGACCCGCACAGGCGCGATCGCCTCCAGCGACCTCTTCTACGACCGAGATCCAGACCGCGCCCGCGCCTGGCGGGCGGCCGGCGCGATCGCCGTCGAGATGGAGGCCGCGACGCTGCTGCGGGTCGGCGAGCTGCGCGCGATCCCGGTCGGCTGCCTGCTGGCAGTCAGCGACGTGTTCGACGCCGACGGCGCGCGGCAGCGGATCGACGCCGACGCGCTGGTGCGGGCGGCCGAGCAGCTCGGCCGCATCGGTGCCGAGGCGCTCGGCGCGCGCGCCGAGCCCGGCTCAGCCTGAGACCTTCAGGCGCTCCTGGCGCGAGGAGACCGCCTTCGGCGCGGTCGGCATCGCCTTGTGCATCGCCGAAAGCTCGGCGGTGAGCGCCGCGAGCTGCGTCTCGATCGCCTCCAGGCGCGCGTCGATGCCGGCCGCGGTGGCGGTCGCACCGACGCGTTCGTCGATCCGATCGATGCCGTCCTCGATGCCCTCCAGGCGCTGGGATACCGAGCGCACGCGGCGCGTCAGGCGCTCGATGTCGGCCGCAGACGGGAGCATCAGCGCCCCGAGGGCGGCCTCCTGCGCGCTCGACGCCTTCTCGCGAGCATCGAATGCACGCTGGATTGCACCGGCGACCAACGGGTTGGCCATCAGGTCCTCGGCGAGCTTGCCCAAGGTGTCCTCGCCCTGCTTGGTCAGCCGCTCGCGCAGTCCTTCGGCGTCAACATCGTCGCTCATCGAGGGAAACACCCTTCTGATTGCCGGGCGGACGGAGGCTACCGGAGTGCCCTGCCTTCGCGAGCGCGCGTGAACAGAAGTGCCCGGAAGCCCGGCGTACGATCGTCATCCAACGCCGCTCTTCCGTCCTGCGCGCCCGCTTGTATGGGGCTTCATTCGCGGCCGCTCAGCGTGGGTTTACGTCTGACGGCGATTCACGGTAGTGTGCCGCGCACGCGCATCGGGCTCGCGTACTAGGGACACCTCCAGGGGGGAGATGCAGGGACACATGCACCACAAGCGTAGGCTGCTCATCGCCTTGGCCCTGACCGGCGGGATCACCGCCGGTCTCGGGACCTTTGCGTCACCTGCGAACGCCAAAGTTCGCACCTTCAAAGTCACCGGCCTGCTTGGGTCGAAGACGATCACGCTGGACGTCGGCGCGGATACGCCGGTCGACCAGATCAGGCTTCCGGGCATCAACCTCGGAGCGATCCTGAGCATCGTCGAGACGACGCCGGCGGACGCGCCTTCCAGTGGTGGCGGCCTGCCGTCGCTCCAGATCAAGCCGACGCCGGCTGTGGCCGCGCCTTCGGCGACCACGCCGGTGCTTCCTGCCGCCGAGACCGCGACAGGCACGTCGAAGCGCGGCAAGAAGGGCAAGCCGTCGATCGGCCAGCCCGTCTTCGACTCGCGCGGCCGTCTTCTCCGCTCGCCGCTGCCCGAGCGCGCGCGCCCAGCGAAGACGAGCCTGCGCTTCTCCAGCGGCGTTCCCACGCTGACGAACCCGACGCTCTCCCTGGCGAGCATCGGACCAGTGCCGGTGGGCGTCCCGAACTTCTTCATCAACAAGTTCCGCATCCCGCCGTTCTTGCTGTCGATCTACCAGGCCGCCGGCATCCAGTACGGCATCCGCTGGGAGGTCCTGGCCGCGATCAACGAGATCGAGACCGACTACGGTCGCAACCTCAACGTCTCCTCGGCCGGCGCAATGGGCTGGATGCAGTTCATCCCCTCGAGCTGGAAGGCCTTCGGCGTCGACGCCAACAGCGACGGCAAGAAGGATCCCTACAACCCGGTCGACGCGATCTTCGCGGCGGCGCGCTACCTCAAGGCAGCCGGGGCCGACACGGACCTGCGCAAGGCGATCTTCGCCTACAACCACGCCGACTGGTACGTCGATTCCGTGCTCATGCGGGCACGCTTCATCGGCGGCATGCCGTCCGACCTCGTCGGCTCGCTCAGCGGCCTGACGCAGGGCCTGTTCCCGGTCCATGCCGCGGCGAAGTACGCCGACGACATCTCCGAGCGCGAGGCATCGCGGCGCGTCGCACGTGGCAAGAACGCCGCGCTGCCGGTCGAGTCCAGCAGCAAGCGTCGCGGGATCAACATCTTCGCGAAGGCGGGCTCCCCGGTCGTCGCCGTCCAGGACGGCAGGATCGTCAAGGTCGGCCAGAACTCGCGCCTGGGCAAGTTCGTGACGATGCGCGACGTCTACGGCAACACCTACACCTACGCGGGCCTGAAGAAGGTCGCCTCGCAGGTGCCGGTGCCCAAGGAGACGACGCAGACGAAGGCGTCGATCGCCAAGGAGCTCGCGCTGCCGAAGGCCGATCCCTCCCCCAAGCAGGCAGCCAGCGCCGGTTCCACGGTCAAGGGCGCCGCCGACAAGGTCAAGGCGGCGGCCGAGCCGGCGACGGCGGCCGTCGAGAAGACGACCGACCTGGCCAAGGAGCGCCTGTTCGCCAACCCGACGCGCCCCAACGCGCTGTCGGCGGGCGGCAAGCAGCAGATCATGGAGTCCGAGTCGGCGCTGGCGCCGGGCTCGAGCGTGAAGTCCTACTTCACCGGGGTCTACGGTCTCAACAAGGAAGACGTCGTGCTCAAGCGCATGACGCCCGGCCGCAAGGTCATCGCGGGCACGATCCTCGGCCGCATCGGCACGGTCACTCCGGGCATCGCTCCGAACGTCATGTTCGAGATCCGCCCGGCGGGCCGCGGCGCGCCGCGCATCGATCCCAAGCCGATCCTCGACGGCTGGAAGCTGCTCGAGTCGACCGCGATCTACCGCGCGCAGGGCAAGAACCCGTTCTTCGGGGAGAACGCCCAGGGCGCCACGATCGGTCAGATCCTGCTGATGAGCAAGGACACGCTCGTCCAGCGCGTCCTGGCCAACCCGCGGATCGAGATCTACTCGTGCGGTCGCCGCGACATCGCGGCCGGGGTCGTCGACCGCCGT
Source organism: uncultured Solirubrobacteraceae bacterium (assembly GCA_963756465.1). GTDB lineage: Bacteria > Actinomycetota > Thermoleophilia > Solirubrobacterales > Solirubrobacteraceae > CADCVQ01. The sequence continues at coordinate 783,572 of CAVWNK010000003.1, read as the reverse complement.
GCGCTGGCGACGCTCGAGTTCCTCGCCTCCTCCGGTCTGAAGCCGACGGTCACGTCGCTGCGTTGCGGCCACGGCTTCTACACCTCGAGCGGCAACGTCTCGGCGCACTCGTCGGGCAACGCCATCGACATCGCGAAGATCAACGGGATCCCGATCCTGGGCAACCAGGGTGCGGGCTCGATCACGGACATCACCGTGCGCCGGCTGCTGACGCTGCAGGGCACGATGACGCCGGCCCAGATCATCACCCTGATGAAGTACGAGGGCACGACGAACACGATCGCGATGGGCGACCACGCCGATCACATCCACGTGGGCTTCCGCCCGCAGTTCGACGCGACGACGAAGGCCGGCAAGATCGCCGAGTCGGTCCTCAAGCCGTCGCAGTGGATCAAGCTCATCGACCGCCTCGGCCAGATCGACAACCCGACGGTGCAGCTCGCGCCGTCGAAGTACGCGATCAAGGTCGGAGCGGCGACGCGTGCAAGCCGAGCCCACAAGGCCGAGTAGCCACACGTCGATTCGCGCAGTGACCGAAACCGCCGCGACCCCAGGGTCGCGGCGGTTTTGCGTTGTGCAGTTCGAATACCCCTGGCCGCTGGGCCCGGCTGACGGCCGCTACACGATCCGCGAGCAGCTCGGCGAGACGCCGTCGCATGTGCTCGTGATACGCACGCTCGGTGCGGCGCAACGGCGGCTGCTCGCAGGGCGGCGTGGGCGCGGGCGTGTCGTCGACGCGCCCCCCGATCCGGCGCCCGAGCCGGTCGTCACGACGCGCGCCACGCTCGTCGACACCGCCGCGTCCGAGGACTACGAGGCTGCGGCGCGGTGGCTCGCAGGCGCCGACCTCGCGACCGTCGCGGGCGCGGCGCTGGCGCGCCTGAACCGCGTCCTGCATGCACACCGGATCGCCGCCGCCGACCCCCACGCGCGCGAGGTCGCGCTCGCGCAGGCGCTCGTCGTGCGCGTCGGCTTCGGTGACGGCGAGCGTGTCGCCGAGGGCCGCTGGGAACGCGCTCGCGAGCTGCCCCAGCCGCTGGCCTCACGCGCGCACACGCGCCGCGCCGGTCTGCGCCCGCAGGAGCGCCTGGCGGCGTTGCTCGCCGGCCGCGACGTCGCGCTCGCCTGCGAGGAGCTCACGCTGCGCGCGCGCCTGGATGTCGACGCCGGTCGCCTGCGCGAGGCCGCGCTCGGCATCCCGGTCGCGCTCGACGCCGCGCTGTCCGAGCTCGAGCCGTGGCGCGACGCCGCCGGCCTGGGCGCACGCCTGGCGGATCTGCGCGAGCGCCGTGATGCGGTCGGCGCGGTCGCCGGCGTCGCGCTGCAGCGCGGCCTCGACGACGACCAGATCGCCGTCGTCGTGTCCGCACTCGGGCGCGTCGAGGCGGCGCTGCGGGCACGCGTCACGGGCGCGGCGCCGTGACCGGTCCCGACTCGGTCTTCGGCCCGGCGCTCGCGCTGCGGTCTGCGCCGGTCGCCGGACGGCGCGCTCACAGCGCGGCCACGAGCGCCTGCAACTCCTGCTCCACGTCGCCGCTCAGCCGCACCGCCGCGCGCCCGTCGTAGGGCGTCCGCCCGTGCGTGACGATCGCGACGTCGCCACCGTGGCGCAACGTGATCGCCGGCAGCTGCGCGACCGGATCGACCTCCAGCGAGGAGCCGATGCACAGCAGCAGGCCGGCCTCTGCGCACAGCCGCGTCGCGAGCTCGAGCTCCGCCGCGGGCAGAAACTCGCCGAACAGGACCACGTCGGGCTTGAGCGGGCGCCCGCAGACGCACAGCGGTACGGGCGCATCCTCGAGCTGGGCGAGAACGACCGCGGACTCGACCCGCTCGCCGCACGACAGGCACGAGCACGTCGCGATCGAGCCGTGGATCTCGATCAGCTCGCGCTGGCCCGCGCGCCGGTGCAGCATGTCGATGTTCTGCGTGATGACGGCGTCGAGTAGGCCCCGGGCCTCAAGCTCGACCAGAGCCTCATGTGCGGCGTTGGGGCGCTTGTCGCCGAGCGTCTGGAAGCGGTTGCCGTAGAAGCTCCAGAAGCGCCCGGGATCGGCGCGCCAGGCATCGATGTGCGCGATCTGCATCGGGTCGACGTGCTCCCAGATCCCCGTCCCGGGCGTGCGGAAGTCCGGGATCCCCGAGGGAACGGAGATCCCGGCGCCCGTCAGGGCGACGACCGACCCGGCGCCGCGCATGCGCTGCGCCAGCGCGGCGACGTCGCCCGCGGCGGCTACGTCCCCGTCCACCGCGGCGCGCGCTTGCCGAGGAATGCGCCGATCCCCTCGCGCGCGTCGGCGCTCTGGAAGACCTCGCCGAACGCGACCTTCTCGGCCTCGATGCCCTCGTCGAGATCGGCGTCGCCTGCGGTCGTGCGCTTGATCGCGCCGACCGCGAGCGGTGCCTGGCTTCCGAGCTTGCGCGCCCACGCGCGCGCGACGTCGTGCAGCTCGTGGTCGGGCACGACGCGGTTGACGAGCCCGATCTCGAACGCCTCGTCGGCGGAGATCGGATCGCCCGTGAGGTTGAGCTCGAGCGCCCGCGCGGTGCCGACGAGGCGCGGCAGCCGCTGCGTGCCGCCGAAGCCGGGGATGATGCCGAGGTTGATCTCGGGCTGGCCGAAGCTCGCCGACTGGGCGGCGATGCGCACGTCGCAGGCCATCGCCAGCTCGCATCCGCCGCCATAGGCGACGGCGTTGACGGCGGCGATCGTGACCGTGGAGGACCGCTCCATCGCCCGCAGCAGCCCGTGCGCGTCGTGCAGCAGTTGCGCGCCGCCGTCGACGTCGAGCTTCGTGAACGCCTTGATGTCGGCGCCCGCGCACCACAGCATCGGGTTCGCCGACGCGACGATCAGCGCGCGGATCGATTCGTCGGCGTCGACGTGCTCCCAGACGCGCTTGAGCTCGCCGATGACCTGCGGCGACAGCGAGTTCGCGGGCGGGCGGTCGAGCCAGGCGATCGCGTAGCCGTCACGCGTCTCCAGGCCGACGGCCTCGCCCTGCTCGAAGCTCTCGTCGAGCTGCTTGTAGGCGAAGAAGCCCTGGCCGCTCTTGGCGCCGAGGCGGCCCTGGGCGACGAGCCGGCGCAGGATCAGCGGCGGCGCGTACTGCTCGCCCCACTGCGCTTCCGCGCGTCCGAGCGCGGCGAGCAGCTCGTCGAGGCCTGTCTGATCGGCGCGCGCGAAGGGCGGCGGGATCAGGCCGGCGCCGGCCATCATGCCGAGGTCGATGTCGCGGGCGGTCGCCATCCCGTCCTCGAGCACGAGGCAGGCCTCGACGAACGCCTTCAGGACGAAGCGCTGGGTCAGCTCGTCGTGGTCGAACGCCGTCTCGCCTTCGACGCGCGGCTCGCCGTTCTCGTAGAAGCCCTTGCCCGTCTTCGCGCCCAGCTCGCCGGCCGCGACGAACGCCTTCATGCCCTCGTGGACGTAGAACGACTCCGGCCCGTAGGACTCCTGCAGGTGCTGCGCGACGTGCAGCACCGTGTCGAGGCCGAGCAGGTCGGTGAGGAAGAACGGCCCCATCGGAGCGACGCCCGACGCCGAGACCGCGTCGTCGATCGCCTTGATCGACAGGCCGTTGGACTCCTGCAAGCGCCAGACCTCGCTGATCGCGGAGTTGAGGATGCGGTTGACGACGAAGCCGGGCTCCTCGCCGCAGGTGATCGGCAGCTTGCGGATCGTCTGGGCGAACGTCGTCGCGGTCTGCATCGTCTCCGGCGACGTGTCGGCGCCCTCGACGACCTCGACGAGGCGCATGAACGAGGCCGGATAGAAGAAGTGAAAGCCGACGACCCTGTCGGCCCGCGACGTCGCGTCGGCCATCTCGCTGATCGGCAGCGCCGAGGTGTTGGAGGCGAGGATCGCGTGGCCCGGGGTGACCGCGTCGAGCTCGGCGAACACGGCCTGCTTGATCGCCATCCGCTCGGGCACCGCCTCGATGACGAAATCGACGTCGCCGAAACCCTCGTATCCGGTCGTGCCGGTGATGCGCGCCAGGATCTCCGTCGCCTGCTGGTCAGCCTGCTGCTCGGTGATCTTCTGCTTGTGGACGAGGCCGCCGAGCTGCCCCCGCGTGACCTCCTCGGCCTTCGCGAGACCGACATCGACGAACTCCTGCTTGACGTCCTTCAGCACCACGGGGATGCCCGCGGAGGCGATGACCTGGGCGATCTCCCCGCCCATCGTCCCTGCTCCGACGACCGCGGCCTTGAACACGAACACGCTGACTGTCTCCTTCTCGTTGGTCTATGTCATGGCGCGGTCGGCCTGCAACTCGACCGCGAAGCGCCGGAGCGTCCGGCGCTGTGCGTCGCCGAGGGCGCGGCGCACGAAGAACAGATCGGCCAGCACGGCGCCGATGCCGGCGTCGCGCTTGAGCTCGTACTCGAGCTCGACGCGGATGACGCAGCCGCCGTCGACCGCGCCGAAGCGGACGCGCTGCGTGCCCGTCAGCTGCGGGTCCTCGATGCGCACGAGCTGCGTCACGCCGGGCTCGTACTCGAGCACCTGCTCGACGCAACGGCCGCGGCCGTTGCGCAGCGAGTCCCACACGATCCGCGCATCGGGCTGCGGCCATTCGCCATGCCACAGCGCCATCGCCCCGAAGCCGTCGACGAACGACGGCCAGCGCTGCAGGTCAAACCACAACCGCGCGGCCTCGTCGGCCGAGGCGCCCGGCAGCATCTGCCGCGCGACGACGGTGCGCACGCGCCTCAGCCCACCAGCTCGCGCCGGATCATGTCGACGGCGCCGGCGAGCTCGTCCAGCCGCGGCGTGACCTCCGCCACGAGCCGGTCGCGCTCGGCGCAACCGGCGTCGCTGAGCTCGTAGAAGCGCCGCGAGCGCCGCTCGGGGTGCTCCCACCGGCCGGCGACGAGGCCCTCGGCCTCCAGCGCCCGCAGCAGCGGGTACATCGTGTTCGGGTTGACGGCGATCAGGCCGCCGGTCAGCTCCCCGACACGATCCATCAACTGGTTGCCGTACGACGGGCCGGAGCCGAGCAGGTGCAGGACGAGCAGCCGCAGCAGCCCGGCCTTGCGCAGCCCGGCGACGAGCGGATCGGCCGAGCCCGGCCCGCCACCGCTCGCCGCCCGCGCGCCGGCGGCGGTCCGCATGTCGCTGTGGGCAGCAGCGTCCGCGACGGCGTCCTGCGTCGACGGATGCCGAGCGGCCATTGCTCCAGTATGCCCTGCGCCTGCGCACGAGTGTCTGCCTGCGGCCTCGCACGAAGAGACGACCCGCCCGCCCGTAGGGTCGGACCGCCCTCGCACGGTTGCCGCGGCGATCGCTCAGGCCGTCGCCTTGGCGGGCTCGTCGATGCGCCGCGGCAGCAGCGTCTCGCGGGCGATGACGAGCCGCTGGATCTGCGACGTGCCTTCGTAGAGCTGCATGATCTTCGCGTCGCGCATGAGCTTCTCGACGGGGTAGTCCTTGATGAAGCCGTAGCCGCCGTAGACCTGGACCGCGTCCGTGGCGACCTCCATCGCCGAGTCGGCGGCGAAGCGCTTGGCGTGCGAGGACTCCAGCGTGTTGCGCTTGCCCTGGTCCAGCAGCACGGCGCTGTTCCACGTCGCCAGGCGCGAGAGGTGCACCTTCGTCGCCATGTCGGCGATCATGAACTGGATCGCCTGGTGCATCGCGATCGGCACGCCGAACTGGACGCGCTCCTTCGAGTACGTCGTGGCGAACTCGAACGCGGCGCGCGAGATTCCCGTCGCCATCGCGGCGACGCCGGGGCGCGTGCGGTCGAGGACCATCATCGCGAGCTTGAAGCCCTTGTTCTCCTCGCCGAGCAGGTAGCGCGCGTCGACCTCGGTGTCGTTGAACGTGATCGTCGCCGTGTTGGAGGCGCGCTGGCCCATCTTGTCTTCCTTCTTGTCCACGATCACCGTGTCGTCCTTGCGGACGAGGAAGGCCGAGATGCCGCGGTGGCCGGCCTCGGGGTCGGTCTTGGCGTAGACGACGAACCAGTCGGCGTAGCTGCCGTTGGTGATGAAGCACTTCGAGCCGTTGAGGACGTACGTGTCGCCGCTGCGCACGGCCTTCGTGCGCATGCCCGAGACGTCGGAACCGGCGTCGGGCTCGGTCAGGCAGAAGGAGGCGAGCTTCGGCGAGCTGACGAGGTCCTCGGCGAACTCGCGCTTGACCTCCTCCGAGCCGCCGAGCATGACGGGCGCGGAGGCAAGGCCGTTGGCGCCGAGCGAGGTCTGCACGCCCGAGCAGCCCCACGACAGCTCCTCCTCGATGATGCAGCCGTCGAGGTAGTTCAGGCCCGCGCCGCCGTACTCCTCGGGGATGTGCGTGTTCATCAGACCGACCTCGTGGGCCTTGTCGATGATCGCCTGCGGCCATGCGCCGTCGCGGTCCAGCTCCCAGGCGACCGGGCGGATCTCCTTGGCCGCGAAGTCGTGCGCCAGCTCGCGGAGGTTCTTCTGCTCGTCGCTCAGCGTGAAATCGACCATTGGTGGCTCCTGGAAGAAGGTATCGGGACGTCTAGATTGACTGGTCAGTCAATGTGTACCCGGGAGGGTAGCGTTTGTCACAGGCGCTGTCGACGATTGGCGCCCGCGCGCGCGGTCGGCGGTCGCCGCTCGTGACGGTGCTCGTCGTCGCGGCTGGGACGTCGGGCTGCTCGCGCTCGGTCCCTGCTCGGCGCGGGCGGGCGCTGCTGCGATCATCTGCGCGATGGAGGACGCGTTCGGCACGCTCGTCTGGGTCGTCGCCGTGGTCGGCGCGATCGTCGCCGTCTACACGCTGATCGGGACCGGCCGCAGCTACCGCGAGATCGGGGGCGGCGGGATCGGTCACGACGAGGACGACAGCGCCGGCGTCACGGGGAGGGACGCCGACGCCGAGCGGGACATGGAGATCCGCCAGCTGCTCGAGGCGCGCAACGCGCGCCGCGCGCGCAGGGGCGAGCAGCAGCAGGACGTCGAGGCCGAGTTCGCCGCGCTGACGCGGCCGGCGACCGTCGTCGACGACGAGCTGCGTGAGGAGATCCGCCAGCATGTGGTTGCCCGCAACGCGCGGCGGGTACGGGCGGGCGAGGAGCCGGTCGACGTCGACGAGGAGATCGAGCGGCGGATCCGCGACCTTTCCTGATAGAGATAGGGCAATGGCCAACCCGCGACAGTTCGACCTCGAAGACATCGTCAACCGCCCGGGGACGTACTTCAACCCGCAGACCGAGGTGCTCGTCGTCATCGACGACTCGCCCGACCTCCACACGGAGATCTTCAACATGGAGGACTTCGAGGGCGCCGACTGGGTCCTGATCTCCGACGAGGTCCCGATCGACAGCGACGCCCGCGACGAGCTCATGCAGGCCTTCCAGGTCCGCCACGGAGCCACCCTCGGTGCCGGCCTCGGTGCCGGCGACGACATCGTCGACGAGGCCGAGAACGCCGAGCCCGAGGCCGACGAGCTCGACGACGAGTAGGTCGCCGGCGCGACGCGGCGGGCGCGACCGCGTCGGTCGCACCCGCCCGCACGCGTCGGCTCAGCGGCGTGCCCTGACGAGCGCGGCGCCGCCCGCCAGCAGACCCAGCCCGCCGACGATCAGCGCGACGATCGCGAGGCCGTCGCCGCCGTCGTCATCGTCGTCGTCGCCCGTGGCCGTGGCAGCGACCGCCGGGGCCGTCGCGGCCGCCGCGCCGTGACCTGGTGCGGCGGCGGCGAGCGTCACCTGCGGCGCCGGCCGGTCGCTCCCCGGCGCCCCGATCCAGCGCACGACCTCGCCACCGCTGTAGGTCTGCAGCGCCTTGAACGTGAGCTTCGTGCCGGCCGGCCTCTCCGGCAGGCGCAGCGACAGCCCGAAGTCCTTGAACTGGCCCGGCGCGATGCCCTTGCCGGTCGCCGCGAACGTGATCTTCGCGACCTCCTCGGTGAGCGTGCCGTCGTCGGTCTTCACCGGCGACGCGAGCTTGCGCGTCGCGACCGTGACGCGCCAGCCCGGATAGGACTCGTAGGACAGGCCGGCGAAGCCGGGCGGCATCTGCACGACGACCTTCGTCGTCGCCGCCGCGTCCTGCTCGTTGGGAACGCGGACGTCGAGGCGCGTGAAGCCGCCGGCGGGCGCGTGATCGGGCTTCAGCGTGACGTGCGCCTGGGCGGCGGACGGCAGCCCGCAAGCGGCGGCGGCGGCGAGTACTGCGATCGTGGTCCTGCGGTTCATGGCGTTGCTCCTCAGATGCTGAAAACGTGGATGAAGTCGTGTCGGTGTGCGCTGCTTCATCCGGCCGGCGGCGGACGCGCGGAGAACGCCGTGGCGAGCCATAGGCCGCGGCGATGGCGTGCCGGCGGGCGCCGCGGCCAGCGCTGGGCGGCGCGTCTGCCGAGGGGCGGTCGCGCCGCGACGCGGCGGCGCAGCTCGGCGAGCGAGCGCTCGCCCGGGTAGCGCCCGCGCACGAGCACGAGCAGCAGCACGAGCGCGGGCGCGAACTGCAGGACGACCGCGGTCATCGCACCGGGACCACGATCGCGGCCTCGTACTGGTCGAACTCCGAGACCCGGCTCGTGACCGCCAGGCGCCACTCGCCGGCGGGTGCGATCGCGACCGTGTCGATCACGTAGTGGCCGGGCCCGGCCTCGCGGGCGCGGGCGCTGAGCGGGCCGATGTCGCGGCTCGGCAGGGCGAGCGTCAGCGTCAGCTCCTGCGTGCCCGCGAACGGCGTGCCGTCGCTCGCGCGCAGCAGGTAGAGGTGCAGCTCGTTGGGGCCGACGCGGGCCGGGTCGGCCGTGACCTCCATCCGCAGCGGGCCCAGCCGCGCCGAGCCGCTGAACGGGCCGCCGGCGTACGAGCTCGGCGGCGGATAGCTCACAAGCGCCGACGTCACGGCGAGCACGACGACAAGGAGCGCGACCTCGGCGCGCAGCGCGCGCCGCAGCAGATGGCCGGCCGCGCCCGCTGTCGCCCCCTGCGCCGCAAGCCGCCGCAGGCGCGGGATCGCCCGGCGGCGGTTGACCGCGCCGAGCCCGGCGAGCACGACGAGCAGGACGGCCTTGACGACGACCGCGCGACCGAAGCCGCTGTCGATGAGCGCGTCCCACGAGCCGACGTGCTCGATCGCCTGCAACGTGCCGGTGATGACGAGCAGCGCGACGCAACCCAGCGCCAGCGGGGAGAAGCGCAGTAGGGCCGCGGCGAGCAGACGCGTGCGGTCGGGACGGTCGAGGCGGCGCGTCGCCGCAGGCAGCGCGAACAGCAGCAGGACGAGGCCGCCGATCCAGGCGCTCATCGCCAGGACATGCGCGACGTCGAGCGAGAACAGCAGCGCCACCGGCGGCTGCGCGCTCGCGTGGCCGGCGAGCGCCGGCGCGAGCGCGATCAGCAGCGCGGGCGCGACGGCGAGCGCCGTCGCCGCGCGGCGACGTCCGCGCGACGCGAGCGCGACGGCGCCGGCGACGAGCGCGAAGGCGAGCACGCGCAGCCCCCAGACCTCGCCGAAGCGTGTGCCGAGCACGTCGCCGACGACCGCCGGCGCGAGCGCCGCCCAGCCGCTCGTCGCGCCGGCGGTCGCGCCCTGCAGGACGATCGCGGCGATCCCGCCGACGACGCCGACCGCGGCGGCGCCCAACAGCAGGCGCGCGGTCCGGCGCTCGAAGCCACGCACCGCCGCCGCCCACTCCTGCCCCGTGGCGCCGGTCGCGCGCAGCGCGGGCAGCCAGACGGCCAGCAGGAAGACGACGCCACCGAGGGCGATCGCGGTGGCGAGGTAGGTCAGCCCGCGCGCCGCGCCGAACAGCGCCTGCGTCACGGGTCCCGCCGCGCCGGCGCCGATCAGGTCGGAGACCGACTGCGCGGCCGCGTCGCCGGGCGCGCCGACGGAGAAGACGAGGCCGCCGGCGACCGGGTGGCCGTCGGCGGAGATCGCGCGGTACGTGGCGACGTACGTGCCGTTCGGCAGGCCGGGCTTCAGCCCGACGGCGAGGCGCGCGCCGCTGGCGCCCGGATGCAGCGTGCGGCCGTCGTCGACGCGCTCGGCGCGCGCGTCGAAGACCCGCAGCGCGCCGAAGTTCGCCTCCACCGACTCGCTGAAGCGCAGCACGACCTGGCGCGGCTGCTCGCGCAGCGTCGCGCCGCGCTGCGGCACGCTGTCGAGCAGCAGCGCGTGCGCCGACGCGCCCGCCGGCACCAGCACGAGCGCGAGCGCCGCGACGGCGAGCGCCGTCGCGAGCGGCGACAACCGCCGCGTCACCAGGCCTCCGCGCGCGGTGGCGGCGGCGTCGCGTCGCGATCGCCCCCGGCGCCGCGGCGCCGGCGGCGCACGACCACGACCGCGACGGCGCCGAACAGCAGGAGCGCGCCGAGCGCGGCGAACGCGCCGGCCGGCGCGCCGGGCTGCGCGCCGCGCCAGAACAGCTCGCCGCGGATCGCGCCGTCCGCGGTCGCCGTCCGCAGCGGCACCTTCCAGCTGAAGATCTTCGTACGCCTGCCCTTGTCGGTCACCTGCTGGGGCACGTTGCGCCCCATGTAGTGCATCCGGTGGTCGTGGAACTCGTAGCGGCCGGTGCGCGCGACGACCTTCCATTGCGGTGCGCGCCCGGGATCGGCGCTGTCGGGAACCCGGGCGCCGTAGAAGCGGTCCTGGTTGAGGTAGTACGCCGGCGAGCGGAGGTTGACCTCGACCGTGCCGCCGGGTCGCAGACGCAGGTAGGGCTCGGTGTTGTAGCCCTCGATCGTGACCGTGGCGGGGCCGCTGTGGCGGACCTCGATCCGGTCGTCGCCGTTGAGCACCTCGACCGCGAAGCCGGGGATCTGAGGCGTGATCGCGCGCACGATCGACCGGTAGTTCGGGTTGCCGGAGTGGGCCTCTGCGCGGGGGGCTGCGGGTCCTGCCAGCGCTGCGCACAGCGCGGCGGCGGCGAGGGCGATGCGACGGGCCATGGGCCCTCCTTCTCGTGGATCGAAGCTCGGCTTCGACCCGCGGAAGGTGGCCGAAGCGTCCTAGTTCGCTGCGAGGGGCGGCGAGGAGGCCGGCGGCGGGCGCACGGCGAGCGACGCGGCGATCAGGCGTCCTCCGCGCGGCAGGGCGGCGCCGGTGCGGCGCGCGACGGGCACGAGCGCGGGCGCGGGCCGGCGCGGCTCGGCGACGAACGCGGCCGCCAGACGGGCCAGCTGCTGCTCGCCGACATAGCGCCCGGCGAGCAGCGGCAGGACGAGCACGAGCACCGGCACGGCCAGCAGCACGTCGCTGTGGACGCCGACGAGCGTCAGCGACATCAGCGCGAGCGTGAGCCCGGAGAGCGCGAACAGCAGGTGGCGATCACGACGCGTCATCGCTGCGGGATCCTACGCACGTCGGCGGTCCGAGGGAGCTGGCCGAACGGCGAGGTCGTGTGAAGCGCGCGCTACAGCTCGTGGTCGACCGTGCTGGGCGGCGGTTCCGCGGCCTGCTGCTCGCGGCGCCGCGCGGCGCCCTCGGGGTCGCGCCTGTCGCCGAGCAGCGACGCGACGATCCCGACCGCGAACGCCGTCCCGACGAGCACGAGGTTCAGGACCGGGCCGATGTGGACCCATTCCTCGATCAACAGCTTCACGCCGATCATCCCGAGGACGACGGCGATCGTCTCGTCGAGGTAGCGGAAGCGGCGGATCAGGCCCTCGACGAGGACGAACAGCGCGCGCAGCCCGAGCAGCGCGAAGACGTTGCCCGCCCAGATGATCAACGGATCGCGCGTGATCGCGAACGCCGCCGGGATCGAGTCGACGGCGAAGGCGATGTCGGCCGCGACGATCGCCGCCAGGCAGAGGAAGATCGGCGTGACGTGACGGCGACCGTTCTCGTTCGCGAACCAGTGCCCGTTGCGAAAGCCGTCCGTGACCGGGAAGACCCTGCGAACCGCGCGCACGACGATGTTGCGATCGGGATCGACGTTCTCACCGACGCCCTTGTAGATCCGGTAGGCCAGCACGAGCAGCAGCACGCCGAGCACGTAGAGGACGAAGTTGAACTGCTCGATCAGCGCCGTCCCTCCGAGGATCGCCAGGCCACGCAGCACGAGCGCGGCGATGATCCCCCAGAACAGCAGCCGCGGCCGGTGCTCGTGCGGCACGCCGAAGTACGCGAACAGCAGGATGAAGACGAAGAGGTTGTCGAGCGACAGCGAGCGCTCGATGAGGTACACCGTGACGTAGTTGACGCCGTCCTCGCTGCCGTTGAGCGCCACGACGACGCCCGTGACGGCGAGCCCGAGCACGAGCCAGCCGATCGACCAGCGCACGCTCTCGGCGAACGTCGCCTCGCGACCGCGGGCGAAGAAGTGCAGGTCGACCCACAACAGCGCGAGCAGCACGAGCACGAGCCCGCCGAATTCGACCAGTTCCATCAGCTGGTTTTCCTAGGTGCCCACTACGCGTAGAAGAAAACCACGCCGAGGACCGCGTAGACCGCGAGCAGCTGCAGCCCCTCGTACCACGTCGACTCGCCGTCCTGCGTGACGTGGTTGGCGATCAGGATCGCCAGGAACACCGCGCCCAGCTCGAAGCCGTTGAAGACCAGGGCCATCGGGTTGGGGCCGACGAAGAACGAGATGATCACGAGCAGCGGCGCCGCGAAGAGGGCGATCTGCGCGCTCGAGCCGATCGCGATGTTCACGGCGAGGTCCATCTTGTCGCGCGCCGCGAAGTAGATCGCGACCCAGTGCTCGGCGGCGTTGCCGACGATCGCCACGACGATCAGGCCGACGAAGAACTCGCTCAGGCCGATCGCCTCCGAGGCCTCGGAGATCGAGCCGACGAGGATCTCCGACATGACGCCGACGGCGATGCCGGCGCCGGCGAGCACGAGGATCGACGTCCTGACCGTCCACGGCTGCCCGACCTGCTCCTCGGCCTCTGCCGTGGGGTTGAACAGCGCCTTGTGCGAGCGCAGGGAGAAGAACAGACCGGCGACGTAGGAGGCCAGCAGGATGAAGGCGACGATGAGCGACATCCGCTCGAGGTCGGCGCCGAAGTCGACGCGCTCCTCGCCGACCCGCGGCAGCCCGCCGCCCGCGACGAGCTGGAAGATCGTCGGCATGACGAGCGCGACCGCGGCCAGCAGCAGCATCGAGGACTGCACGGCGGCGGCGGTCGGGTTGAACGTCTGAAACGGGCGCTTGAGTCCGCCGACGAGCATCGCGGCGCCCATGACGAGCAGGATGTTGCCCAGGATCGAGCCGATGATCGACGCCTTGACGACCTCCTGCAGGCCGGCGTTGAGCGCGAACAGGGCGATGATCAGCTCGGGTGCGTTGCCGAACGTCACGTTCAGCAGGCCGCCGATGCCGGGACCCGAGCGGTGCGCGAGCTCCTCCGTCGCGCGGCCCATCAGCGCCGCGGTCGGGATCACGCCGGCGGCGGCAGCAGCGAAGATGATCGCCGCCTCGGCGTGGCTGAACTCGAGGATGATCGCGATCGGGATGAACGGGATCAGCAGGTACGGCCAGCCCGAACCGGACAGGAGAAAGCGGCGTGCGCTCGTCATCAGGCGCGCGTCGCGGTGAGGTGCGCGAGATCGCGATCGGGCTCGATCCCCCAGCGCCGGGCGACGGCGTCGAGGTCGGGCGTCAGCGGCCAGCGGTCGGGGCGCGGCTCGCCGTCGTGCTGCGGGCCGGCGCCCTTCAGCGACATGCTGCCGGTGTTGTCGCCGATCGCACGGATCTGCGCGACCTCGGCATCGTCGAGCACGATCTCGGCGGGGGTGGCGAGCAGCTCGGCGCGCTTGTCCTCGATCGGCCGCGCGCCGTCGCCGATCTCCTGGATCAGCGTCGGGACGACGCTCGCGACGGGCGCGTGGGCGAGGCACCATTGCGCGGCCAGCTGCAGCAGCGTCAGGTCGTGGCGCTCGGCGATCGGCCGCAGCTTCGCGAGCTTCTCGTTGCCGGCCTGGACCCAGCCGTCGGGCCGGAACGTGCGGTGGTCGCGCGGCGCGAAGCGGTGGCCCGGGCGGACGTCGTCCCAGAACAGGCCGCCGTAGTCGACGACGCGCGTCATGACGTCGACGTCGTGCCTGCGCGCGGCGTCGAGGCACAGCTCGGCGGGCCACGGCTCGAGCGGGTTGAGGATCACCATCGCCCAGTCGATCAGCTCCCCGAAGCGCTCCAGGCAGTCGATGATGTCCAGCGTGAAGCCGTTGGCGGGGCCGGGCGCGATGCCGAGACTGCCGGTGAGCCCGTCGTCACGGACGGCGCGCAGCGCCTCCCAGACGATCTCGCTCGTGTAGCCGGTGCGGTCGGGGTTGTGCAGCAGCAGCAGGTCGAAGGCGTCGATGCCGGCCCGCTCGAGGCTGCGCTCGGTCGCCATCCGCACGTAGTCGGCGTAACCGGCCGGCCCGCGCAGGCGCGGGTCGGTGAAGCGCGGATAGCCCTTCGCGCCCTCGCGCTCGCCGTCGTAGAAGTCGTGCCCGATCGCGCCGATGACGCAGACCGCGTCGCGCTCGCAGCCGGCCAGCGCGCGGCCGAGGACGCGGTCGGCCTCGCCGGCACCGTAGGCGTCGGCGGTCAGCAGCGTGTCGAGGCCGGCGCCGGGCGTCAGCAGCCGTTCGAGGCGCTCCTCGGCGATCGGATCGCCGAAATGCAGGTAGCGCCCACCGCTCCAGGTACCGATCGCGGTATGGGAGGGCGCGCGCATCCGCCACAAGGGTAGATGCCCGGCCGCTTCGTGCGATCCGCGGGGCGCGCGACGCGGCGCCCCGGTGCGCTCAGGGGGCGAGCTTGGAGACGCAGCGCACGAGCTTGGAGCTGCTTCCGCTCGCGGCCGTCAGGCAGGCGAACAGCTCGCGGCCCCTGCCACCCGTGATGCCGGCGCCGACGCCGTCGAGGACGTTCGCCGCGCTGCCGCGGGTGAGCTGCGAGAGCGGGCGCGTGCGGCCGCTGGGCGCGGCGAAGGCCGGCACCGACGTGCGGTTGACGTCGTCGATCCGCAGGCGCAGGTTGATCGTGGCGCCGTTGAGGACCTGCAGCGGCGACGTGCCATCCTTGAAGTAGAAGACGATCTTGACCGCCAACTGGCGCAGCAGCTTGTCCGCCGCTCCGGTCCAGATGTCGACCGAGGACGAGTCGGTGGCGGCGGCGATCTGGCGGCGCAGCTTCGGCGCCAGCAGCGTCGATCGCGAGCTCGAGCCGCCGGCCTTCGTCAGCAGGCCGTCGAGGTCGGCGAGCAACCGCTCGACGTCGAGCTTGCCGCCGAGGCGGATCGTGTCGACGCCGGCGACGCGCTCCTCGCCCTTGTCGCGTGGGGCGCTGATCCAGCGGCCGGGGTCGAAGCCGGTCACGGCGAGGCCGTCGCGGTCCGACGACCGCCGCAGCCGTTTGACGAGCGCGTCGTCGACCTCGTAGCTGCCGTCGTCGAGCGTCAGGAACTCTCGCTTCCCGGTCGAGAGCAGGTTTCCGCTGTAGGGCTTTTCGTTCAGGGTCGCGACGAAGTCGACGTCGAAGCGGGTGAGCTCGCCCGAGCGGGCCGCGCCGAAGGGCCCGTCGAGCGTCAGCTTGACCGGCCCGCCGACCGCGAGCAGGCCCTCGGGGTCGAGCCGAAAGTCGAGCGACAGCGTGCCGTCGTCGATCTGCGACGCGCTGTTGCGAACGGTCTGGCTGAGGATCTCGGCGGGCGACTGCCCGCGCTGCTCGTCACCGCCGCAGCCGCCGAGCAGCACGACCGCCAGCGCGAGCAACGCGAGCAGAAGCGGGAGGCGGCGCGCCGGGCAGATCATGGTCGGAAGGTTCCCTGCAAGGGCAACTGCAGCCCGCGCGGTGGGTTCAACCTAGCATCGGACCCGTGCGCTGGATCCCATCGCCAGGGCTCGCGGCGGCGTTTCTGCTGGCGCTTGTCCTCGCTCCCCCGGCTGTCGCCTCGCCGCTGCTGACGCTCCGCGACGACGGCACCACCTACGTCCGCGAGGACCGTCTGCTGGCGCCCGCGAGCGCCGATCCGGCGGGCGCGGGCGCCGGCGCCGCGCGGTCGCGCGGCGCGCTGCGGGCGCGCTCCGCCGGCGCGCGCACGCGCAGCGTCCGCGGCGAGCTCGCGCGGATGCTCGCCGCGGGCGCGATCGACCGGGCGACGCACGACGAGCGGCGCGCGACCTACGTCGACGCGATCGCGTTCCGCGGCAAGCTCCGCGGCGCGCGCAGGGCCGCCATCGGCGCCGTGATCGCCAACCTCGAGGACGTCGCGGCGGCCGGCGGGCTGACCGTGAGCCGCCTGCCGGCGCTGTTCGAGACCGTGCGGCGCAACCGCCAGTGGTGGTCCAACGGCCCGCTGCTGCGAAACGGCGCCCGCGTGAGCTTCCAGGGCAGCAAGCTCGTCTGGCAGTACTACGCGGGCGAAGGCCTGCAGATCCAGTGGCTCGGCACGTTCGGCAAGGCCAACGGCCTGTGGAGCGGCGGCTACGACGCCTCGCTGCGCGCCCTGATCGACGAGTCGCTGGCGCTCGCGGCGCAGCGCGCCGGCGGGATCGCGTTCGAGTACCTCTTCGACTTCGACGGCGGGCGGCCGCCGTGGGTCAGCGGCCTCGCGCAGGGCACCGCGGTGCAGGCGATCGCGCGAGCGGCGACGAAGCTCGGCGAACCCGCCTACCTCGCGGCCGCGAAGGCGGGCCTGGGCATCTTCCGCGAGGCGCCGCCGAGCGGCGTGCGGGTCGCGACGCCGGCGGGCGCGCACTACCTCATCTACTCGTTCGCGCCGCGGCTGCGCGTGCTCAACGGCTTCACGCAGGCGGTCAACGGGCTGCACGACTACGCCGGGCTGACCGCCGACCCCGAGGGGCTGGCGATGTTCGCCGCCGGCGAGGCGCAGCTGCGAGCAGAGATCCCGGCCTACGACACCGGCGGCTGGTCGCGCTACTCGACCGTGCGCGACGCCGACGTGCACTACCACGTGGTCGCGCGCGACTTCCTGCGCGGCCTCTGCACGCGCCTGACGGGGAGCGCCGCGCCCGCGCCCGCCGCCGCTGCGCCGACGGGCGGCACGATGCCCGCCGCCGCGCTCGTCGCCGCCGACCCGGCCCCGTACTGCGCGGCGGCGCAGCGCTGGACGGCGTACCTCACCCAGCCGCCTGACGTGGCGCTGATCTCGACGAAGGTGCGCGGCGGCAGGCCCGCCGCGGTCAAGGTCGCGGTCAACAAGCCGTCCTACGTGACGGTGCGCGTGCGCCGCGGCGGCCGCACCGTCGCCACGCTCGCTGCCCAGGCCTCGAGCGGGGTGCGAGCGCTGCGCTGGCACCGGCCGCCGCGCCGCGCCGGTCGCTACAGCGTCGTGATCGCGGCGAAGGACATCACCGGCAAGCGCAGCTCCGCCACGGGCCGGCTGCGCGTGCTGAAGGCGCGGCGCGCGCGGCGCTGAGCGGCGCACCGGCCGGCGAGATCCGTCGAGTGGCGAATTTCGACGGCCCAGCCGTCAGAATCCGCCACTGGATCGCACGGCGCCCTGCGCGCGCAGGTCGCCGTCGTCGAAGCGGCGGGCGACGCGATCGGCGTTGCGCACGACGGCCGTCAGCGGATCCCCACCGGTGCCGCGCGTACAATCGCGCCATGGCCGCGGACGGCGCCACGACGTGGATCCTCACCGCCTCGCCCGAGAACCATGCGGCGACGGCGGATCGCGGCTTCGCGGTCATCGGCTGCAAGGAGCGCCGGCGCAACCAGGCGATGATGATCGAGCCCGGTGACAGGATCGTGCTGTACCTCACGCGGGTGATGCGGTTCGCGGCGGCGATCCGGGTCACCGGCGAGCTGTACGAGGACCGGACGAAGATCTGGCCGGGCAAGCCGGGCAAGGCCGACGCGTACCCGTGGCGCTTGGCGACCGAGCCCGAGCTCGTCCTCGAGGAGAACCGCTGGCTGCCGGCCGAGACCGTCAAGGAGGACCTTGCCCACATCCGCAAGTGGCCGGCGGAGCACTGGAAGCTCGCCTTCCAGGGACAGCTGCGCACGGTCTGCGACGCCGATGGAGCGCTGCTCATGGAGCGCATGCACGCGGCGGCCGGCGTCGCGGCGTGAACGACGCAGCGCAGCGCCTGCGCAGCGCCTGGGCCGCGCTCGATCGCGACCAGCGCTTCGCCGCCGGTGCGGCGATCGGCCTGCTGCTGGCGATGTTCCTGCCGTGGTACGAGAAGAACGTCGTCATCACCGGTACGCGCAGCTTCGCGACCGACACGATCAGCGCCTTCGGCGCGGTCTCGTTCGTCGAGGCGGCGATCTTCCTCGTCGCGGCGGGCGTGCTCGCGCTGCTGCTCATGCGCGCCGACGCGCGCCCGTTTCACCTCCCGGGTGGCGACGGCAGCGTGATCTCCGGCGCCGGCCTGTGGGCGACGGCGCTGATCTTCTATCGCGTGTTCGATCGCCCCGACGTCAGCGGCGAGGGCGGCACGGTCGGCATCCAGTGGGGCTTCTTCGTCGCGTTCGTCGCCGCCGGCGCGCTGGCGTACACGGGTCAGCGCATCCGCGCGGCACACCGGCCCGAGCCGCCGCTGCCGGCGGCCGAGCCCGATCCCCCGCCGCGGACGCGGCGCACCCACGCCGGTGCCGGCAGCGCCGACGCGACGGCGGCGACCGCGGTCGTGCCGAGGTCTGGCGGACGGCGCGGCGCGAGCTCGGCGGTCACGCGCGAGGATGCGCAGCAGCTGACGTTCGACGATCCCTCAGAGGAGCCGCCGCTGCAGCCCGGCGAGGTCCCGCGCGCCGGCGACTAGCGGACGGATCCTGTCGCGACGGGCTCGCAGGCCTCACTGGACGTCTGCGCCGGGCGGCGCGAGCTGGATCGGCAGCTGCTCCTCGACGGCGGCGACGCCATCGAGCGCCGCGATCTCCTCGCGTCGATCGTCCGGCAGCGAGCCGGTGATGACCCCGGCCGCGGCGAGCACCTCGTCGACCTGCATGCCGGCGCGCGCCAGCCGCTGCGCGAGCTGCTCGAGCGCAGCGGCGTGCGAGTCGGTCACGGTCACGGTCACGTCGCGCCGCACGGCCGGCGCTCAGCCCGGCGCCCGCACGAGGCCGGCGCCGGCATCGGTCGCGGGCAGGTCGAGCGCCTGGGCGCCCGCGACGAGCGCGTCCCACAGCGCCTGCCCGCGCGCTCCCGTCGTCTGCGACAGCAGCGCCGCGATCCCCGCGACGTGCGGCGTCGCCATGCTCGTCCCGGAGATGACGTTGGCGCGCTGCGGCATCGGCCACGACGAGTAGACGTCGACGCCGGGGCCCGCGATGTCGATCTGCCCGCCCTCGACCGGGTTGCTCGCCGCCGAGAAGCGGGCGATCTGCAGATCGGAGTCGACGGCGGCGACCGCCATGATCGACGGGCTGTTCGCCGGCATGCCGACGAACCCGACGTCGAACGGGCGGTTGGCGTTGTTGCCGGCGGCGGCGACGATCAGCGTGCCCGCGTCGAGCGCGCGGCGGCCGACCGTCTCGTAGGCGACCGAGACCGTGCGAACGTTGGCGCCGAGCGACAGCGAGACGATGTGGCAGCCGTTCGTGATCGCCCAGTCGATGCCGGAGAGGATGCTCGCGTCCGTCCCCGCGCCGGCGTCGTTGAGGACCTTGCCGACGAAGATCTCGGCCTCCGCGGCGATGCCGTAGCGGCGCCCCTGCGGAGGATCGACCGAGCCGCAGGCGCTGCCGGTGCAGTGCGTGCCGTGGCCCTGCCCGTCGCGTGCCGTCAGGCCCGCGACGAACGAGCGCGACGTGATCGCGCGCCCGACGAAGTCGGGGTGATCGAGGTCCAGGCCGGTGTCGAGGATCGCCACGCGGATACCGCTCCCGGTCGCGTCCGTCGTGTCGGCGCCGGTCGCGCGCAGGCCCCAGGTGAACAGCTCATCGTCGGCGAAGCGGGCCTGCGTCGCAGGCTTATCGGTCTCGATCGCGTGCAGCACGCGCTCGGGCTCGACGGCGACGATCGGCCCGCTCGTCGCGCCGTTCGTGGCCAGCGTCGCCGTCAGCACGCTCGGATCGATCGCGACGACCGCGATGCCGAGCGCCGAAAACGCGATCGCCTCGGCCGGCGGGCCGTCGGGATCGAGGACCCGCTCGTCGGTCGCCTCGACGACCGTCGCAATCCCGGCGATCGCGCGCAGCGCGACGGCGATCGCGTCCGTGTCGCCACGTACGCCGTCGGCGAAGACGACGACGGAACGGCCGGTGGTCTGCGCTTCCTGCGGTGTGCCCCGCTGCCCTGTGTCCATGCCGTGGCAGTATGTCGGCAGATGGCGTCATCGACCACTCAGATCGCCGACGGCGTCTGGCGCATCACCCGCGGCGTGCCGCTGCGCATCAACGTCTTCTTCATCCGCGAGGGCGACGGCGTCGCCGTCTTCGACGCGGGCAGCAAGCCGATGGGTCCGGCGGTGCGCGAGGCCGCCGACGCGCTGGGCGGCGCGACCCGCGTCGTCCTCGGCAACCCGCACGCCGACCACCGCGGCGGCGCCGGGGCGGTCGGCGCGCCGATCCATTGCCATGCCGACGATCGCGAGAACGTCGAGGGCGACGGTGCCGCGCACGACTTCGACTTCGGCAAGCTGCCGTCGTTCGCGCGCGGCCTGACGAAGAGGACGTTCGAGTCCTGGGACGGCGGTCCGCTGGAGGTCGCCGCCACGCTCGCCGAGGGCGATCGCGTCGGCGCCTTCGAGGTCGTCCACCTGCCCGGCCACTCGCCCGGCTGCATCGGCCTGTGGCGCGCGTCGGACCGGCTCGCGATCACGAACGACTGTTTCGCGTTGTTTCACCCGCTGTTCCCGTTGCCGGGTCGGCGGCCGCGGATCCCCCACAGCGCGTTCAACTGGTCCGACGAGCGCTGCGCCGAGTCGATCGCCAAGCTCGCCGCGCTGGGGCCGGCGACGTGCTGGCCGGCGCACTACGGCCCGCTGACGGGCGACGTCGAGGCGCGGCTGCGCGCGGCGATCTGACGCTGGCGAACGACCCGCCGATCAGCAGCCGCGCGGCGCGTCGCACGGGCGCGGATCGCCGGGGTCGTCCTTGTAGGCGATGTAGCCGCCGACCATCAGCAGCGCGGTCGCGACGAAGAGGATCGCGATCCCGACGACGACGGTGCGGCGCGAGCGGGCGACGTGGCCGGCGATCGCGACGACGACGCCGAAGCCGATCAGCAGCGCGACCGGTGTGGCGGACAGGTCCGACGCGCCGAGGATCGAGGTGGGCACGGGTGGGTTCCTATCAGCCGACGCCGGCCTCTGCCGCCGCACGTCGTTCGCCGACGACGGCGCGGCGCGCCGGCCGCACGCTCCCGGCTCGGCGCGCCTGTCGTCGGCTCACAGGAAATCCCTCCCAGCGCCGCCCGCGAATTACGCTCGGCCCTGCGTGGGCTCCGGCGGGAAGACGGGTCGAGCCGCCGCGCGGAGCCGCGCCTTTCCCAGGGAGATGTGGATGTCCAGTTCGATCACACGCGGCGCCGCGATCGCAGCGACCGCCGCCATCGCAGTCGGAGCCGCGATCGCCGTCCCGTCCGGGCTTGGGCAGACGCCGGCCAACCCACCGGCGCCGCTGTCTCCGAAGCCGGGCCAGGTCGGCGCGCCGCTGTACGAGATGACCGGCGCGGATGTCTCGGCGAGGTTCACCGATCTGATCTCGATGACGAGCGAGGTCGAGACGCACGAGTACATGGAGGCTGGTAGCACGGGCCCGCAGATGCGCAGGATGGTCGGACGGCTCAAGCCACCGACGGTCACGTTGCGGCGCCCGATGACCTACGGCCTCGGTCTGGCCCAGTGGCACGCGCTCGTGCGCGAGGGGCTTCCCAACGCGTTCAAGACCGTCGTCCTCACGCTCTACGCCGGCGCGGGGGGCAAGGCGGTCGCGCGCTGGCAGCTCGTCAACGCATGGCCGTCGAAGCTCGAGGTCGTGGCGGTGCGAGACGTCCTGACCGAGACCGTGACCTTCTCGGCCGAGGAGCTGGTCCGCGACAGCCCGAGCTAGTGTCGATCCCGGCCGGGGGCGTGGCGGACGCGCGCCACCCGGCCGGCCGCCGCAAGCGCGATCGCGAGGCGACCGCCGCATGGCGGTCCGAAGGCCCCGGTCGCGGCGGCCGAGTTCCTATCATCCGGCGATGGCCGCTGCCGCCCCCGAGTCCGTCGCCGAGATCGCCGGCGGCCTGCGCGCGGCCGGCTACCTGCCCGGCGAGTCGGCGGCGCTGGTCTCCTACCTGGCGTTCAAACTCGGCAAGCCGATCCTCGTCGAGGGCCCGGCCGGGGTCGGCAAGACCGAGCTCGCCAAGGCGCTCGCGAAGGTTCTCGACCGCCGGCTCGTGCGCCTGCAGTGCTACGAGGGTCTCGACGAGGCCAAGGCGCTGTACGAGTGGAATTACCGCAAGCAGCTGCTGCGCATCCAGGCCGGCCAGTCAGATCCCGACCACGTCGCCTGGGATGCCGTCCACGACGACATCTTCGGCGAGGAGTTCCTGCTCTCGCGCCCGCTGATGGACGCGATCACGTCCGAGCAGCCGGTCGTCCTGCTGATCGACGAGATCGACAAGACCGACCAGGAGTTCGAGGCGATGCTGCTCGAGCTGCTGTCGGACTTCCAGATCTCGATTCCCGAGCTCGGCCTCGTCGAGGCGCGCACCCATCCCGTCGTGCTGCTGACCTCGAACAACTCGCGCGAGCTGACCGAAGCGCTCAAGCGCCGCTGCCTGTACCTCTGGCTCGACTATCCCGAGCTCGAGCACGAGCTCGAGATCGTCCGCCTGCACGTACCGGAGCTGCAGGACACCGTTACGCGCAAGCTCGTCGAGATCGTCGGCATGGTCCGCGACCTCGACCTCAAGAAGCCGCCCTCGATCGCCGAGTCGATCGACTGGGCGCGCGCCCTGCTGCTGCTCGGCGCACAGGACATCGACACGACGACGTTCCGCGAGACGCTGTCGCTGATCGTCAAGCACCGCACGGACCTCGACATCGTCGCCGAGCGGGTCGGCATGAAGCTCGGTCCGCCGACCGGCGTGACCGCGCCGTAGGTCGGCGATGGCCGCGACACCCGCCGTCGCGCCGGGCCTCGCGGCGCGCCTCGTCGAGTTCTCCGAGGAGCTGCGCGCCGAGGGCGTCAACAGCGGCACCTCGCAGCTGCTCGACGCGTTCGCGGTGCTCGCCGAGATCCCGTGGACACGGCCCGACGACGTCCGTGAGGCGCTCGCCGCGACGCTCGCGAAGTCCCAGGAGGACCGGCGCATCTTCGAGCTCGTCTTCGAGCGCTTCTTCTTCCGCGCCGCCGAGGCGGCGGCGCTCCGGGAGGGCGTGCGCGAGGGCGCCGACGAGGACGCCGCAAGCACCCGGGAGGGAGAGGACGCGCCCGCGGGCGCGTTTGACGTCGACGAGCTGCGCCGCCAGATCGCGGCCGCGCTGCAGGCCGGCGAGGAGTCGCTGATGCGCGACCTCGCGCGCCTGGCGATCGCGATGTTCGGCCGCCAGGGCCAGGGCTCGGGCGTCATCGGCGTCGACGTGCAGCGCATCCGCCGCGCGCTCGGCCTGCGCGCCGAGCCGCAGCGCGAGCTGCCCGCCGGCGACCCGCGCCGCGACGGCGTGCCGCGCGATGCGCTGCGGCGCTTCGAGGCGCTCATGCGCCGCGAGCTGGAGCGCGGGCAGATCGAGCGCACGGCGAAGCTACCCCCGTCGCGGCCGCTCAACGAGCTCGACCGCGCGCTGCCGAGCGGACCGCTGCAGGACCTCGCCGCGGTCCATCGCGTCGTCGCGCAGCTCAAGCGGCGTCTGAAGACGCAGGGCTCCGAGCACCGCGGCCACGCCCGCCACGCGCACGTCGACGTGCGCCGCACGATGCGCGCCTCGCTGCAGACCGGCGGCGTACCGGTCGACCTGCGCTACAAGCCCGTGCGCCCTCGGCGGCCGGAGATCTACGTCCTCTGCGACGTGTCGACGAGCGTCACGAGCGCCTCGGTCTTCTTCCTCAGCGTCCTGCACGCGCTGCACGACTCGTTTCGCAAGATGCGTTCGTTCGTCTTCATCGAGCGCATCAGCGAGGTGACCGACGTCTTCGACCGCGAGCGCGACTTCCGCGCCGTCTCGGAGGCGATCGGGCGCGACGCGGGCGTGGCCGACATCAGCGGCTACACCGACTACGGGCGCGTCTGGTCGGAGTTCCGCGCGCTCGTCGAGGACGACCTGCACCCGCGCGCGACGGTCATCGTCCTCGGCGACGCTCGCACGAACGGGCGCGACCCGCGCGCCGACATCTTCGGGCTCGTCGCCGCGCGCGCGGGGCGCACGTTCTGGCTGAACCCCGAGCCGCGGCTGTACTGGAACTACGGCGACTCGGTGATCGCGACGTACGAGCAGCACTGCCAGGCCTTCGAGTGCTGGACGACGGGCCAGCTCGAGGACTTCGTCAAGGCGCTGACGCAGCCGATCCACGCCGTCTGAGCGCGATCGCGGAGCTCCGCCTCGCGCACACCGCCGAGCTGGACCGGGCCGCGCTCGCGGCGGACGAGCACGGCTGCGTCCATGTGCTGCTCAACGGCGCCGAGCTCGACGTGGACGGGGAGCTGTGCTGCGACTGGCGCGACGGCGACGTCTGCTGACGTCGCCGCCGACGCCGTCGGTCAGCGTGGTCCGAGGACCTGGAAGGAGCGCATCTCACCCCGCACGCGGCGCGGCATGTAGCCGGTGAACAGCGTGTAGGAGTGCACCGTCCCGGTGCGCCGCGCGATCGCGTCGCGCACCGCCTGCGACAGCGCCTGGTCAAGCGACCAGCGGCCGTCGGCGATGCGCGGCTTGAACTGCAGCGTGGTCGTCTTGTCGCCGACGACGTACTGCAGCTGCACGCGCACGACCCCGCGAGCGCGGCTGGAGACCGTGCCCGCGGCGCGCAGGCGGCCGCCGCTGATCGTCGGACGGCCCAGCTCGAGCTCGGCGCGCTGCGACGCGGCCCGCAGACGGACGGTCTGCGGACGCGTGTCGGCGTCACCGCGATAGACGATCGTCACGATCCCGGTCCCCAGTTCGGCCTGCGCCTGCGGGATCCGCTTACGGAATCGAATGCGGCCGTCGCGCGAGTTGACCGGCGCCGTGAAGCGGTAGCGGCGTCCGGCCGCATGCAGCTCCACGCTCACCCTGCCCGAGGCGAGGCTCGTGATCGGCGCCAGCACGTCGAGGACGCGGTCGCGGCGATTGATCGTCGCGCGCGCGAGCGCGAGCTTCGCGGTGGCCTTGCCGGCGGCCGAGGCGGGTGGCTGGGCCGGCGGCGGCGGCGGCGGCGCGGCGGCGGCCGGACGTGACATGAATGCCCACAGGCGGCCCTGGTCGCTGTTGGCGCCGACGTCGGTGAACGGCGCCCCGCCGAGGTAGTCGGGCTCACCGTCGCCGTTGAGGTCACCGGGGGCGGCGACCGTCCACCCCAGGCGCGGCCCGGCGGGCGTCGTGCTGCCCTGCAGCGCGTCGACCGCGGGCAGCTCGAAGGCCTTCAGCAGCGCTCCGTCGCGGCCGTCGAGCACGTACGTGCCGCCGTTGTCCTCGGCGCCCGCGACGTGGTGCGGCGACTGGCCGACGTACTGGTCGGGCACGCCGTCCTTGTTGTAGTCGGTCACCGCCACCGACCAGCCGAACTGTCCGCCCTCGGTGGGAGCGGGATCGTCGAGCGTCCGCACCAGCGCCCCGTTCGTGCCGCTGAAGATCCAGGCGCGGCCCTGGCCGGGGCCGGCGGGGCCGTTGTGCATGAAGCCGTTGGCGTACAGATCGGCGCGACCATCCCCGGTCACGTCGCCGGGCGCGCCCGGGGCCGCGTCCTGGAAGCCCCAGTTGGAGCCCGACTGGGGCTGGGGCGGATCGATCCGCAGTCGCAGCGCGCCCGTGGCGCCCTCGAACAGGTACATGCGGCCGACGGCGGAGCCTGCCGCGGTGGTCATGCTCGACGCGCCGACGAGCTGGTCGCGGACGCCGTTGGCGTTCGTGTCGCCCGGGCTCTGCACGGCGATGCCGAACGAGCCGCAGCCCGTGAAGCAGCTCAGCCCGAGGAAGGCGCGGTCGGTCGCCGGAACGTCGAGCGTCCGCACGAGCGCGCCGGTCGCGCCGTTGAAGATGTACGCCTGCCCGATGTTGCGGTAGCAGCCGGGAGGGATCGTCGCCGCGGTCGTGCCGACGGCGCAGCCCGCCGGGATGTCGTTGTTCGACGCCCCGACGAGGACATCGTCGACGCCGTCCGACGTGACGTCACCGGCGCTGCCGATCCGCGATCCGAAGCGCCCGTCAGACTGCGGGTCGGGGTTGTCGAGCGTGTGGATCAGGCTGCCGTTGGCGCCGCTGAAGACCCACGCCCTGCCCTGGCGCGTGTTGGCGCCAACGTCCTGGGCGTCGGTGCCGATCGCGATGTCGGTCTCGCCGTCGCCGTTGACGTCGCCGAACGCGGAGATGTAGAAGCCGAACTGGGCGTCGGCCTGCGGCTCGGGGGAGTCGATCCGGTACAGCACGTCGTGCGTGCGTCCGTTCATGAGGTAGACCCGGCCGGCGTTGTTGAGGCCGCCGATCGTCTGGCTGGGCGCCGCGACGAAGTAGTCGCTGACGCCGTCGTTGTTGATGTCGCCGGCCGTCGCGAGCCGTTCGGCCCAGCGACCCGTGCTCTGGCCGTCCGGTGCATCCACCGCCACCTCGTCATAGACCGTGGCCGGTGTCGCGCCCAGCGCGGTCGTCGTGAGCAAAGTCCCGGCGAGCACCGCCAGGGCACCAACGAGCAGGCCTCGCAGAGCGATGTTGATCGAATGCTGCACAGTTGCGTCTCCTCTCCGATCACGGCCACACGGGCCGGGTCTGGGTCGCGCGGCTGGACGACGACGATCGTCGGCGACAGCCATGGCGTCGCGCAGCGCCATCGTCGCCGCGCAGCGATCCACATCCCCGGGTACATGCGTCGTACACCCAGATGGGGATCGGCAAACCTCGCAACCCCGCCGCCGAACGGCAGTTGCGGTGCGGGCACTCCGTGGCCGGTGCCGGGCCACCTCCTCGCAGGCGCCGAGCATGTCGCGGGGCGTTTGCCGGTGGCCGCAACGGGCAGACCGGCCACGATGGAGCAGGCCCGCATCACGAGTTACCGCGACGGACCGCTGCTCGTACGCGGTCCGTTTCGCCTCGAGGACCAGGACGGCAACGCGATCGACACCGGCCGCGGCACGATCGCGCTGTGCCGCTGCGGCAAGTCGCGCCTGCGCCCGTTCTGCGACGGGTCGCACAAGGTCGTGCGCTTCCGCGCGCCGAGCGGCGCCGAATCAGGGCGCGACGGCTGAGATCTCCGGCTCGACGGCGGCTTGCACACGATCGAGTAGCGCTCCGGGTAACCGCCGCCGCAGCGAGCAAGCGCCCTGCTCCCACGCGCCGAGCGTGTGGCGCGCGAGGTTGGTGTCGAGCGCGACGAGGCACGCCGCGCCCCACAGGATGTCGCCGGCGAGCTCGGGCTGCTGGCGCGCCAGCCCGCCCGCCAGATCGACGACGGCGATGTTCTCGTGGATCGCGTCGGCGGTGACGTGCTCGTCGAAGAAGGCCGTCGCGCGGGGGCCGAAGCCCAGGCGCCGCAGCCCGGCGGCGTAGCGGCGGTTGGGGACCGAGGACTGCATCTCGAACAGCGCGAGGTGGCCGACGATCGCGCCGCGCCAGCGCCGCTGCAGGCCGAACATCGACATGAGGTTGACCGTCGCCAGCGTCACGCCCGGCAGGTGGTCGATGTAGGCGCCGTAGCGAGCGTCCAGGCCGACCTCGTCCATCGTCGCGGCGAACAGCTGCGCGTGGATGCGGTCGGGATCGCCGTTGCCGTACTCGTCGGCCTGGATCTGGACGAGCGCGGCCTTCGGCGCGCCGTGCAGGCGCGGCAGCGCCCAGGAGTGCGGGTCGGCCTCCTTGAGCTGGTAGGCCGAGCGGTGCGCGATGAACTCGAGCAGCTGCGCGGTCGTCGCGTGGCGCTCGACGTGGCGCGACAGCGAAGGGCCTTCGTCCGCGTCGGCGATCGCGCGCAGCGCGAGGTCCATCTCCTCGGGACGATCGGGCCCGGCCGGCCGCGGCACGGCGGCGAGCAGCGCGGCCTCGAAGGCGGCCTCGAGCTCGCGGCGCAGGGCCAGCAGCGCCGGCTCCCATTCCCACCCGTCGGCGACGTCCGGCAGGCCGCGGTAATGCAGCTCGTAGCAGAGGTACAGCGCCAGCTGCAGGTCCTCGTCGGCGAGCGCGCCGGCGAATGCCGGCAGCGCCGGCGCACGCAAGGCGTGGACCGGGCGCCGCAGGGCGCTGATCAGCGCTGCGCTGATCTCGCCGCGCGGCTGTGTGAGCACGAGCACGGCAAGCGGGTACCCCCTTGCAAGCCGCGACGAACGGACCGGAAGGAGTCTCATGCCACCCGCAGGCGTAAAGAAGGGCAGCAAGCGCGCCCGCCAGTACGAGCACATCAAGCAGAGCCAGCTCGAGCAGGGCTCCTCCGAGGACCGCGCCGAGGAGATCGCCGCGCGCACGGTCAACAAGGAGCGCGCCCGCGCGGGCGAGTCGCGCCGGCGCTCGAAGTCGTCGACGGACGACATCTCCTCCAGCCGCCGCGGCGGGCTGCGCTCGGGCAGCGACCGCCAGAAGGGCCGCACCCGCGACCAGCTCTACAACGAGGCCAGGAGGCTCAACATCGACGGGCGCTCGAAGATGAACAAGGCGCAGCTTCAGCGGGCGGTGGACCGCAAGAAGTAGGCTGCTGGCAACGACGACCAGGGGGGCTGGCGGCAGGCCGGCTGAGATAGCGCCCGCGGGCGGCGCTGACCCTTCGAACCTGTGGGGTAATGCCCGCGGAGGGAGCGATGCAGACGCGGATCCGGGCGCCGGAGGTGGCGCGGGCAGCGACGCAGACCGAGCTCGGCTCGGTCTCGCTGCGCGACGTCCGCAAGACGTTCGCGGCCGCGCGCCGCAGCTCCGAGCCCGTCACCGCGCTGGCCGGCGTCTCGCTGCAGGCCGCGCCGGGCGAGATCGTCGCCGTCGTCGGGCCGAGCGGCTGCGGCAAGACGACGCTGCTGGAGCTCGTCTGCGGGCTCGTCGAGCCCGATCGCGGCAGCGTCGACGCCGCCCCCGCCGCGCTGATGGCCCAGCGCGACCTGCTGCTGCCGTGGCGCTCGGCGGTCGACAACGCCGCGCTCGCGCTGCGCGTCGCCGGGGTCGGCCCCGACGAGGCGCGCGCGCGGGCCGCCGCGCTGCTCGACGACTTCGGCCTCGCCGGGTTCGGCCGCGCCCGCCCGCACGAGCTGTCGGGCGGGATGCGCCAGCGCGTGGCCTTCGCCCGCACGCTGCTGTCGGGCCGCACGGTCCTGTGCCTCGACGAGCCGTTCGCCGCGCTCGACGCGCTCACCCGCCAGGAGATGCAGGACTGGCTGGCGGGCGCGCTGGCGATCGCGCCGCGCACGGTCGTGCTCGTCACGCACGACGTCGAGGAGGCGATCGTGCTCGCCGACCGGATCGTCGTCCTGTCGCCGCGGCCGGCGCGGGTCGTCGCGACGCTCGACGTCGGCGTGCCGCGCCCGCGGCGGCGGACCGACGCGCGCCTCGTCGCGCTGCGCGAGCGCGCGCTGGAGGAGCTGCGCCGGTGATCGCCGCGATCTTCGTCCTCGGGCTCGTCGGCGTGTGGGAGGCCTATGCGCAGTTCAGCGGCGTCGAGGAGATCGTGCTGCCCGCGCCGAGCGCGGTCCTGACGGCGCTCCACGACGACCGCGGCCTGCTCTGGAGCAACTTCACCGTGACCGCCACGGAGATGGGGCTGGGCATCGTGCTGGCGCTCGTGCTCGGCCTCGCGTGCGCCGTCGCGATCCACTTCTCGAGCGTGCTGCGGCGGGCGGTCTATCCGCTGCTCGTCAGCTCGCAGACGATCCCGGTCGTGCTCGTCGCGCCGCTGCTGATCGCCTGGTGGGGCTTCGGCCTGTTCCCCAAGCTCGCGATCGTCGCGCTCGTCTGCTTCTTTCCGATCGTCGTGCCGACGCTGGACGCGCTGGAGCGCGTCGACACGGACCTGCGCAAGCTCATGCGTACGTTCGGCGCCTCGCGCTGGCAGACGTTTCGGATGGTCGAGGCGCCCGCCGCCCTGCCGGGCCTGCTGACGGGAGCCAAGCTCAGCGTCGCCGTCGCCGCGATCGGCGCGGTCTTCGCCGAGCTCGCCGGCTCGGAGTCCGGCCTCGGCAACCTCATGATGAAGGCGATCCCGCAGTTCGAGACGCCGCGCGCGTTCGCCGCCGTGCTGATCCTGTCCGTCTTCGCCGTCGCGCTGTTCGGGCTGCTCGCCCTCGCCGAGCGACGGCTCGTCCCGTGGGCCCACCAATCGAGAGGAACCGCTCCGTGATCCGCCGCCGCCGCCTGCTCGTCCTCCCCGTCGTAGCGCTTGCGCTCGGACTCGCGGCCTGCGGCGGGAAGGAGGTGACGACATCCGGCAGCGGGCCGGCCGAGCGCGTGAACCTCATGCTCGACTACCTCCCCAACGCCGACCACGCCGGCATCTACGCGGCGATCGCGGAGGGCGACTTCGATGCCGCCAAGCTCGACGTCAAGCCGCGCACGCCGTCGGACCCGTCGGCGCCGCTGAAGCTGCTCGCGTCGGGGCGGGCGGATCTCGCGATCTCCTACGAGCCCGAACTGCTGCTGGCCCGCGCCAAGGGCGCCGACCTCGTCTCGGTCGGCGCGCTCGTCCAGACGCCGCTGACGTCGATCATCTCGCTGGGCCGGCGGCCGATTCGCAGCCCCGCGTCGCTGGAGGGCAAGAAGGTCGGGACGGCAGGCATCCCCTACCAGGACGCCTACCTGAAGACGATCCTCGACCAGGCCGGCGCCGACCCCGACCGCGTCACGTCGATCGACGTCGGCTTCAACCTCGTGCCGACGCTCGTGAGCAAGCGCGTCGACGCGGTCCTCGGCATGTTCTGGAACGTCGAGGGCGTCGAGCTGCGGCGCCAGAACAAGGACCCCGTGATCCTGCGCGTGGACGAGATCGGCGTGCCGACCTACAACGAGCTGATCGTCGTCGCCCGCGCGGCCGACGTGCGCTCGCGCGGGCCGCTGCTGCGGCGCTTCATGCGCGCGCTGGCGCGCGGCCACGAAGCCGTGCGCAGGAACGTGGACACGGGCGTCGACGCGCTCGTCAAGGCCAACCCGGACCTCGATCGCAAGCTCCAGCGCGCGCAGATCAAGGCGACGCTGCCGGTCTTCTTCCCCGCCGGGAAGGATCGCCCGTTCGGCTTCCAGGATCCCGTTGCCTGGCGCAAGTACGCGGAGTGGATGGCCGCGAACGACCTGCTGCCGAGCACCGAGAGCTCGCAGCGGGCGTTCACGAACGAGTTCCTGCCGGGCGAGGGAATCTGATCTGAGCGCGGCGCGCCGCACGGTCTCGCTCGCGCACGCGCGGCGGCTGGCCCTGCATGCGCAGGGGCTCGCCGGCGCGCGGGTTGATGCGGGCCGATCACGCGGGCCGGACGCGATCGCCGCGCTGACGCGGCGGATCGGCTGCCTGCAGCTCGATCCCGTCAGCGCGGTCGCGCGCAGCCCGCTGCTCGTCCTCTTCGCCCGGCTGGGACCGATCCGCGACGAGGCGCTGGACCGCGCCGCCTACGAGCGGCGCACGCTGTTCGACGCCTGGGCGCACGAGGCCTCGCTCGTGGCGACGGCCGACCTGCCGCTGCACCGCTGGGCGATGCGCACGTGGCTCGGCGCGCCGGGGCCGCGGGCCGAACGCGCGCGCAGCTTCCTCGCCGCCAACGCGCGCTTTGGCGAGGAGCTGCTCGACGAGCTGCGCGAGCGCGGGCCGTTGCGGGCCCGCGACCTCGAGGACCGCTCCTGCGAGCCCTGGCGCCACGGCTGGTGGACCGACGAGGTCTCCGGTCGCCAGACGATCGGGCGCATGCTGCACCTGCTCTGGATCACGGGCCGCGCCGGCGTCGGCGGCCGCCACGGCAGCGAGCGGCTGTGGGACGTCTTCGAGCGCTGCCTGCCGCCCGGCGCCGGATCCGTCGTCGATCTGTCCGACGACGAGGCCGAGCGCGCGGCCGCGCTGCGCGCCGTGCGGATGCTCGGCGTCGCCCGCAGCGGCCACGTGCGCGCGCACTTCCTGCGCCGCCGCTACCGGCAGCTGCCCGACACGCTGGCCGGGCTCGTCGCGGCCGGACGGCTGGAGCAGGTCTCCGTCGCGGGGCTGCGCGGCGAGTGGCTGGCGGCGCCCGAGGACCTCGATCGCGCGGGCGAGCTCGCGCCGGGTGCCCGCACGACCGCGCTGTCGCCGTTCGACAACCTGCTCTGCGACCGCGCCCGCACGGCCGAGCTGTTCGGCTTCGACCACCGCCTCGAGATCTACGTCCCGGCGGCGCGGCGGCGCTGGGGCTACTACGTGCTGCCGATCCTGCACCGCGAGCGGCTCGTCGCGCGCGCCGACATGGCGATCGACCGCGACGCCGGCGTCCTGCGCGTGCTCGCGCTGCACCGCGAGCCCGACGTGAAGCGCTCGGCGGCGCTCGATCGCGCGGTCATGCGCGCGCTCGAGCGCCTGGCGGCGTGGCGCGGGGCGCGCGGCGTCGAGGTTGCGACGCGGCCGTAGGGCGGCGCGATCGCGCTCCTTGCAGCGGGGCTGGCGCTTCAGCGCCCTCGTGCGGCGTTGAGCCGGTGCTCGACCGCCACGACGATCGCGCCGACGCCGAGCCCCAGTGCCGCCGATGCTGCGGTGTTCGTCAGCCAGGCGCCGACACCGCCGACCGCGCCGAGCGCGTGCTCGACGTCCTGCTCGACGTGGTGGACGGCGTCGTAGAGGATCGAGAGCCCGAGCTCGTCGAGACCGACGAGCAGGATGTGCCCGCCGACCCAGAGCATCGCGGCGATCCCGACCGTCGCGAGCACCGACAGGACGACCGGCATCGCGCGGACGAGCGTGCGCCCGAACGCTGCGGCGCCGCCGTTGCGCTCCTGCGCGAGCCGCAGACCGAGGTCGTCCATCTTCACGATCAGGGCGACGGCGCCATAGACGACCGCCGTGATCGCGAGCGCGACCACCACGAGGATCAGGGCGCGCGAGATGAACGGCTCGTCGGTCACCTCGTTGAGCGAGATCACCATGATCTCCGCCGAGAGGATGAAATCCGTGCGGATCGCCCCGCCGACGAGCTGCTCCTCCTGCTCCGGTCCCTGCGCGCTGACCGGCGTCTCGGCGCGCTGGTGGTGCGGGCTGATCTTCTCCCACAGCTTCTCGGCGCCCTCGTAGCAGAGGTACGTGCCGCCGACCATGAGGATCGGGGTCAGCAGCCAGGGCAGCAACTCGCTGAGCAGCAGCGCCGCGGGCAGGATGAACAGCAGCTTGTTGCGCAGCGAGCCGGTCGCGATCCGCCTGATCATCGGCAGCTCGCGGTCGGGTCGGAACCCCTGCACGTAGCGCGGGGTGACCGCCGCATCGTCGACGATCACACCGGCGGCCTTCATGCTCGCCCGACCCGCACCGGCGGCGACGTCGTCGACCGAGGCCGCGGCGGCGCGCGCGAGCACGGCGACGTCGTCCAGAAGCGCGGCGAGCCCGGCGCTCATCGCCGGCCTCCCGCGCGCGCCGTCGGGAGCATCGTGAGCGCCCCGCTGGGCGTCGTGGGCGTCGTCACCGCGCGCAGGATATGGCGCGGGCGCGCGCCGCTGCGTGCGCGGCGCCACCCGAGCGTTCTCGCTGGTGGACCCGTCCGCAAGTTCCGCGAACTTCCGGACGGGTCAACTAGTCGCTCTATGCATAGTGTTACTATGCATCGGGCTTCAATCTGTGGGAGGCGGACGTGAACATCGGCAAGGATCTCGTCGCGGCGTCGGCGACGCCGCTCGTGCTGGCGATCCTGGGCGAGGGAGAGAGCTACGGCTACGCGCTCCTCAAGCGGGTGCGTGAGCTTTCCCAGGGCGAGCTCGAGTGGACCGACGGCATGCTCTATCCGCTGCTGCATCGCCTGCTGCGGCTCGGGTACGTGACGACGGAATGGAGGACGCCGCCGGAGGGCCGACGACGCCGGTACTACGCGATCACCGACGACGGGCGCGCGGCCCTCTCCGAGCAGCGACGGCAGTGGGTCACGGTGACCCGCACCCTCGGTGTCGTCTGGGGCGCCGCGGGCTTGCAGCCGGCGGCTCACGGCGAGACCTGACCGTGGATGGGATCGAGGCACAGATCGCCGAGTGGCGAGCCTTCGTCTCGAACGTCCCGGCCGTCGACGGCCGCGACATCGACGAGCTGGAAGCGCATCTTCGCGATCAGATCGCCGAGCTGGGTGCGGCGGGCCTCGCCGCCGACGAGGCGTTCCTCGTCGCGGTCAAGCGGATGGGAGACCTCGACGAGCTGTCGCGAGAGTTCGCGCGCGAGCACAGCGGCCGTCTGTGGAAGCAGCTCGTGCTGAGCGGCGAGGACGGGCCTGGGCGGCCAGCCAGCCACTGGTTGGAGGCGCTCGTCATCGCCCTGGCTGCGGCCGTCGCGATCCAGGTCGCACGGCTCGCGGCCCAGCTCCCCGACGAGGAGCCGGCGTGGTTCGTGCGCAACGTCGGCCTGCTCGTGTTGCCGTTCCTCGCCGCCTATTTCGCGCGCCGCCGGCGGCTCGACCTGCGGCGGTCGATGCTGGCGGCGGCGCCGTTCGCGTTCGCAGCGCTCGCGGTCAACCTCTACCCCTACGACGCGGACTCCGCGACCGAGCTGCTCGTGGCGCTCTATCTCCCCGCCGCGCTGTGGTTCGCGCTCGCCTACCCGTACACGGCCGGGGCGCTCGGATCGCACGAGCGCCGCATGGACTACGTGCGTTTCACCGGCGAGTTCGTCATCTACTACGCGCTCATCGCGCTCGGCGGCGGCGTGCTGCTCGCGCTCACCGCGCTGATCTTCGAGCCGATCGGGGCCGACGTCGAACTCGTCGTTCAGTGGCTGCTGCCGTCGGGTGCGGCCGGCGCCGTGATCGTCGCGGCGTGGCTCGTGGAGTCCAAGCAGCACGTGGTGGAGAACATGGCGCCGGTGCTCACCATGCTCTTCACGCCGCTGTTCGCCGTGATGCTGACGATCGCCGCCGCGACCTACGCCCTGACGGCGCTCGGCGGCGCGTTCGACCGCGAGCTGGTCGGCGTCCTCGACGCCCTGCTGGTGGTCGTGCTGGGGCTCGTCCTGTACGCGATGTCCGCGCGCGAGCCGGCGCTGCCGGCCGGGCTGCTGGACCGCGTCCAGCTGCTTGCCGTCGTGAGCGCCCTCGTCCTCGACCTGATGGTGCTCGGCGCGATGGTGGCCCGGATCGGCGATCTCGGGTTCACCGCCAACCGTGTCGCCGCACTGGGCCTCAACCTCGTCCTGCTCGTCAACCTCGCCGTGGCCGCGTGGCTGTCGTTCCGGTTTCTCACCGGACGCACCGCCTTTCATCGCCTCGAGCGATGGCAGACCGGCTACCTGCCGATCTTCGCCCTCTGGGCAACGACCGTCGTCGTGGTTCTCCCCCCGCTCTTCGCCTTCGGCTGACGGCACCGCTGGCGGCGGGCGGCTCGGCGCGGTTGCGACCGGCACGGCGGCGACGACAGCCGGGCGCGACGTTCAGCCCAGGGCCCGCAGCGCGTCCGCGCCGAGACGGCCGTACCAGGTGGTCGTCATCGCGGCGGCGCGCTCGAAGGCGGCGCGTGCGGCCTCGATCTCGCCGCTGGCCTCGAGCAGTCGGCCGAGCCTGTAGGTCGCCGCCGATGCCTGCTTGGGGTCGGCGGACTCACCGGCCTGGCGATAGGCCGCGATCGCGGCCTCGGCGTCGCCGAGATCCTCGTGCAGCCTGCCGAGGTGGTAGGACGCGACCGGTCCGTACGCGGGATGTCCGGATGCGATCGCGGCGCGGAAGGCGTCGCCGGCGGCGTGCAGGTCGCCGCTGAGATGCAGCAGCCTGCCGAGATGCAGACCCGGCCAGCCCGCGGTCGCGGGATCGTAGGCGAGCGCCAGCTCGTAGTTCGTACGAGCCTGCTCGAGCGCGGGAACGGCGGTGGTCGATCGCTTCCGGGGGCTCGACATACGGCGGTCCAGTCTGTTGGCGACGGCGATGGTTGCGAACACGGCATGTTCCACCACGACTCGAGCGCGGACCCGCTTGCGGTGCTGCGGCCGGCTCGCAGCTCACGACGCCAGCAGCGCGCTCGCCGGCGCGCTCAGCGCGTGCAAGCCCGCGAGCCCGCGCCACTCGCCGAAGCGCTCGAACAGCGCGCGCACGTCGGCCTCCTCGGCGCGCGCGGCGGGGTTCCCGCCGCTGCGCGCGCGGCCGAGCAGCTTCAGGAAGCCGAGATCGCCGGCGGGAAGGACGTCGTAGCGCCCCTGCCCGTGCAGGGCCGTCATCTCGACGGTCCAGCGGCCGATGTTCGGGATCGCCAGCAGTCGCCGCCAGGAACCCTCCTGACCGCCGCCCGCCGGCGCGTCGAGCTCGATCCGCCCGCGGGCGACCTCGCGCGCCGCACGCACGAGCGCGATCGCCCGCCGCCCGGCGAGTTCGAAGCTCTCCAGTCGCGCCGGTGAGCAGCCCGCGATCGCCGCCGCGGCCGGCACGTCGCGCAGGCCGGTCTGCTCGCAGCGCCCGCCCAGCGCGCGCACGATCCGGCGCTCGATCCTGTGGGCCTGCGTGGTCTGGATGAGCTGCTCGCAGATCGCCCAGGCGAGCGCCTCGAAGGCGACCGGCCGGCGCGTGACCCGCAGCCACGGCCTGCGCCGCAGCGACGGTCCGATCAGCGGGTCGTCGCGGTACAGATCCCAGAACGGGCGCAGGTCGTCGTCGACGCCGAGCGCGAAGCGCATGCGCGCGATCGCCGCGTCGGCGCTCGCACGGTCGGGCGCCCATGCGCCGAACAGCACGCTGCGATCGCTCGTCTGGGCGACGCGCACGATGACCGGGCCCGCATCGAGGTGCAGCAGGCGCTCGAGCACCCCGCCGCGGCAGCGCAGCACCCCGTCGCCGCCGCCGTGTGCGGGAATCCGCACGGGCCAGCGGGGAACGACCTCGACGCGCGCCTCGACCACGGCGCAGAACCTACGTGGCGAGCAGGACGCCCGCGCCGGGCAATCCCGCTCCGAGCGCTACTTGCCGCCGCGCTCGCCGAGCACGTGCACGTCGACGAGGAACGAGCGGCTGGCGAGCACCGGGGCGAGCAGCCGGCGCCTGCGGCGGGCGAGCCGGCGTGTGCGGCGCCGGCTGACGATCGCGACCGTGGCGGCGCCCGCGACCATGCTCGTGCAGACGACCGCGACCGTCT
Organism: uncultured Solirubrobacteraceae bacterium; assembly: GCA_963756465.1. Taxonomy (GTDB): domain Bacteria; phylum Actinomycetota; class Thermoleophilia; order Solirubrobacterales; family Solirubrobacteraceae; genus CADCVQ01. The sequence continues at coordinate 746,396 of CAVWNK010000003.1, read as the reverse complement.
GCACGACGGCGGGGCTCAGCGCGCCGGGGACGCGCGGGTGCTCGAGTACGCGGGCCGCGGGGCCGAGCACCGCGACGCCGTCGAGCACCTCGTCCTCGTCGGCGGCGTCGGCGTCGGCGGCCTGGTCGAACACCTCTGGCGGCCGATCGCTCACGGTGCTCCGGCCGGCGCTCGGTCGCTGCCGCCCAGCATGTCGCCGAGCTTCGTGAACTGCAGGTGGTCGAGGTAGTAGTGCTGGAGCAAGGTGGAAAGGATGACGATGTAGTACGCCTGCTGCAGGGGTACCCCGAAGGCACCGTGGATCACGAGCACGAGCACGGCCGCGGCGGCGGTCAGCGCGACCGCCAGGCCGTAGAACCGCCACACCCGATCGGGCCCGTTCATCGCCGCGACAAATCGGTTGTCGATCTCCCCGCGCTCCTTGCGCATTGCCATCAAGAACCACACGAGGGCTAGATACTGAAGGGAGTGCCAGACGTTGAAGCCCTGGAAGGCGACATCGCTGTTGGGAAACAGCGGCAACGTGAAGCCGACGGCGATCGTCAGGCCGATCAGCAGCACGCTCGGAAGCAGCAGCCGGCCCGCCCGCCAGTCGCGCACGCACTTGGCGACCCAGAGCCCGAAGAAGACCGCGAACAGCGCCGCGATGGCGTAGATCTGCAGGTCGGCGACGAGGCCGCGCGTCGCCCAGTCGGGCACGTACAGCGCCGTGCCGCCGAGCTGAAACGAGCCCTCGAGGATCTGCGGCGTCGCCATCGGATACAGGCACAGGAAGACGACGCCGTAGTCGACGACGCGCTCGCGCCGGGGCCGCGCGACGGGCCCCTTGGCGGCGTAGCAGTCGTTGATGTACGTGATCTGGTGCAGCACGTGGATCGACGCCCACAGAAAGAAGACCGTCAGCAGGACCTGCAGGTCGACGAACGACAGCACGGTCACGAACACCGGCAGCGCCAGCGACGCGGCGAGGAAGCGTCCGTGGCGGCGGCGATAGCCGGGCTCCATGAACGTGTACGTGAACGTCGAGTAGAGGTGCGGTCCGCCGATCAGGCCGGCGACGACGAGGTTGACCGCCGTCTGCGAGATGCCGCCGACATGGAAGAGCAGCAGCGGGATCGGTACGAGCGCCGCGCTGAGGATGAGAAACGTCAGATCCCAGCCCGGCGAGCGCAGCCAGACACCGGCAGCCGTCCGCCTCGTGCCCGCGATGCGCGGACGAGCTCGCAGCCCGGCGACGGCGGACACGGCTCAGAACCTCGATTCGTAGACGCGGTAGCGCTTCACGACGCGGCCGCCCATCGCTTCCATCCCCCTGTTCATGGCCCGGTTGGTCTCGAGGATCCAGCCCATCTCGCCCCATTTCTGCGGTCGCACCTTCGCCATGTCGAAATGCTCGACGTAGAACCGCGCCGCCGTGCCGGTGTGCTGGTACTCCGGTTTGACGCCCAGAAAGCCGACGCGCACGCGATCGATCGTCTGCGCGCGGCGCAGGAAGTGCCACCAGCCGAACGGCAGCAGCCGCCCCCCCATCTTCTTGAGCACCTGGTTGACGTCGGGCACCGTGATCGCGATCCCGATCGTCTCGCCGTCCTTCTCGGCGAGCATGAACCAGTGCTTGTCGAAGACGAGCTGCAGGTCGGCGGCGTACTGCGTGAGGTCGGCCTCGCCGTAGGGCACGAAGCCCCAGTTGCGCTTCCAGGCGGCGTTGTAGACCTCGCCGAAGACCGTCGATCTCCTTGAACAGGTCGCGGCGGCGCATGTGGCGCAGCTGCACGCCGTGCTTGGTCTCGCACTGCTCGGCGAGCTCGAAGATGATCGGCAGGATCTTCTCGCGGTCGTCGATCACGAGCTCCCACATCAACAGGTCGATCGCCTTCTGCAGACCGGCCTGCTCCAACAGCCGCTGGTAGTGCGGAGGGTGCCAGGGCTGCTTGATCATCGGCTCGCGCTCGAAGCCCTCGACGAGGATCCCGCACTCGTCGTTCATCGTGTAGTCCATCGGCCCGATCATGTGGTGGCGGCCGCGCTCGGCGAGCCATGTTCGCGCGCCGTCGAGCAGCGCCCGCGCGATCTGCGCGTCGTCCTCGAGCTCCAGGAAGCCGAACATGCCCGTGCCGGCGCCGTGCTGGGCGTCGTAGGCGCCGTCGACCTGCGCCGAGATGCGCCCGACGACGCGACCGCCGCGGCGCGCCAGGAACTCCTGCGCCCCGGCGTGCTTGAAGTACGCGTTCAGGCGGCGGCTGTGGAAGATGCGCCGCTCCAGTCGCAGCGGGGGAACCCACTGTGGGGAGGTAGAGTGCAATCGGAACGGGAGCTCGATGAACTCCCGCAGGTCCCGGCGCGACGAGACTGCTTGGACGTCGACGCTCACGGTTCGCACGCTACATGGCCTCCCTGTCACACGACGTCTTCGCCAAGGTCCGCGGTCATGAGCGCGCCGAGCAGCTGCGCGCCGCCCGTGAGGCCGACGTGCTGCCCTACTTCCGCACGCTCCAGGGCCCGGCCGGCCCGGTCGTCGAGATGGAGGGCGCCGAGCGGATCATGCTCGGCTCCAACAACTACCTCGGCCTGACCGGCGACGAGCGCGTCGTGCAGGGCGCGCAGGACGCGCTGACGACATACGGCACCGGCCTGACGGGCTCGCGCCTGCTCAACGGGACGATCGCGCTGCACCTCGAGCTCGAGCTCGAGATCGCGGGGTGGATGGGCACCGAGGAGGCGCTCGTCTTCACGACCGGCCACCAGGCCAACCTCGCCGCGCTCGGCACGCTGCTGGCGCCCGGCGACACGGTCGTCGCCGACGCGGGCGACCACGCCTCGATCCTCGACGGCTGCCTGCTGAGCCGGGCGAAGCTGCGCGCGTTTCGCCACAACCGCATGGACAAGCTCGAGAAGGCGCTCGAGAAGGCGGCTCAGCACGACGGCGGCGGCGTGCTCGTCGTCGTCGACGGCGTCTTCTCGATGGAGGGCGACGTCGCCCCGCTGGGGTCGATCACCGAGCTGTGCGCGCGCTTCGGCGCGCGCCTGATGGTCGACGAGGCGCACGGGGCCGGCGTGCTCGGCGCGCGCGGGGCGGGCGCCTCGGAGCTGCTCGGCGTCGAGGACCGCGTCGACCTGCGGATGGGCACGTTCTCCAAGTCGCTGGCGAGCTGCGGCGGATTTCTCGCCGGCGATCACGACGTCATCGACTACCTGCGCGTCCAGAGCCGTGCCTTCCTCTTCACCGCGGCCGGCGTTCCCGCAGCGGTCGGCGCCGCGCTCGCGGCGCTGAGGATCGTGCGCTCCGCCGAGGGGCCGCAGCTGCTCGCGCGCGTGCTCGACAACGCCGCCTACCTGCACGCCGGACTGCGCGAGCACGGCTTCAAGGTCGTCGAGCACGAGGGCGGTCACATGACGCCGATCGTCCCGGTGATCGTCGGCGACGACTGGAAGGCCGTGCTGCTGTGGCGCGCGCTCTACGACGCGGGCGTCTTCGTGAACGTCGCGATCCACCCCGCGGTGCCGCCCGGCGGCGCGCTGCTGCGCACGAGCGTGATGGCGACGCACGACCGCGCGACGCTCGATCGCGCGCTTGGCGCGTTCGCAGCCGTGAAGGCGGATTTCGAGGCCCAGCACGGTCCGCTGCCGGTCTGACCGACCGATCTGCTTGTCCAAGTTTTCACAAGCTCTTCACCAAAGGTTTTCTTCGCTCTGAGCGGCCGCTTGGCGTCCCGATGCCTTGCGTCGGCCCCGGCCCTGACATACCTTCGCGGAGCGCTCAGCGCGGGCGAGCGGTGGAGACAGTCAACCGCCTCCGAAGCACCAGGGAAGGGGTGTTCGGAGGGGCGAGTGTTGCCGGAGGTCGGTGCCGTGCCCGCGCATCTGACCAAGAACAGCAATCACGACGCTGCCTCATCACGGATGGGCAGCTGGGGAGGATCAATGCACGACGCGACAGCGACGCTGGCCCCTGCGCCGCCGCAGCATATGCAGGCCCTGCAGCGCGCCAACGAGATACGCCTCGCACGCGCCCTTCTCAAGCGCCGGGTCAGCGACGGCGCCGCCACCGTCCAAGACATCGTCCGGACGTGCCCGCGGGAGGCGGCGAGCATGACGATCGCCGAGCTGCTGACCAGCCAGCGCCGCTGGGGCACGACGCGCTGCAGCAAGTTTCTCGCCGGCCTCGGGATATCCGAGACCAAGACCGTCGGCTCGATGACCGAGCGCCAGCGAAGCCTCGTCGTCACGCTGCTGGCCTAACGGGTTCGTCCCGCACGTCCGTTTGCTCTTGGGAGCCTGTGATCAGCGGGCGCCCAAGAGCGAACGGACGCTGCAGGACGGCCCCGCCTCGTCGCGCGCGTGTCGTCGGTCGTCAGCTCGGGTCGCAAGCGGCCGACGCGACCGCGCCAGCGGCTCGACCGACGCAGCAGGACACCCCGTCAGCCGAAGTCCCAGCCGCGCGTCGCGATCTCGACGATGTGGCCGTCGGGATCGCGCAGGTAGATCGAGCGGAAGCCGTTGCGATCGAAGATTTCGCTGCAGGGCACGTCGCACTCGCGCAGGTACGCCAGCCACGCCTGCTGCTCCTCGACGCTGTCGACGAGGAGCGCGAAGTGATGCGTCGCGCCGACGCCGATCTGGCCGGGCTCCATGTCGGGGTACTCCAAGAACGACAGCAGCGTCGTGCGCGCCGAGCCGCCGAAGCCGAACCAGACATGGCGCGCTTCGGGGTCGTCGTCGTTGACGGCATCGCCGACGAGCGTGAGGCCCAGGACGTCGCGATAGAACGCGGTCGTGCGTTCGAGGTCCTGACATATCGCCGTCAGGTGATGCAGTCCCCGCAGCGCCATGCGGCGCGGCTCGCGTGAGTCCATGGGCCGGTAAGGCTACGGTCTCCAGCCCGCTGCCCGCGATGCCGCAACGACGCGTACGGCCTGGCGCTCGAGGTCGGCGGGCGTGAAGGACCGCAGCAGCGTCGCGCCGACGCGCCCGCGCCAGCGCAGCGCGACGACGTACGGGCACGTCGCGACGCCGTAGAGGCTTGCCAGCACGCCGTCGCGATCCCAGCCGACGGGGAAGCTCCAGCGTCGCGCCTGCAGGACGTCGCGCAGGTCATCCAGCTCGCCGCGGATCGAGACGAGGGCGACCTGCAGCCCGCGATGGCGGCGCGGCAGCGCCGCCAGCCCGTCGAACGACGCCGGGCAGCCGGCGGCGCGCGTCGCCATCAGCCCGATCACGACCGGGCCGCGCTCGGTCAGCTGGCAGAGGTTGAGGATCGTCGGACCGCGGACCTCGCAGGCGGGGCGACTGCCGGCCCCGCCGGGATCTCGGACGCCGGCGGCGGCGACGTTCGCGTCGCAGGGATCGTCGCCGCTGTCGCACTGCACGGAGGAGGTCGCCAGGACGACGGCGAACGGCGGCGCCTGCGCTCCGGTCGCCAGCCCGGCGACGCCGGGGCCGGCCGGGCGCGTCGAGCCGATGACGAGCAGGCTGCCGACGAGCACGGCCGCGATCCCGACGACCCAGGCGTAGCGATGCCTCCGCAGCACGGGCCGGCGGGGGCCGTCGCTCACGCGAGCGCTTCGGTCGCCGCCGCGGGCTCGCTTCGATCCGCTGCCGACGGGGCCGTCGCGGCCGTGGCGCCCGCTCGGCGCTCGGCGAGCAGCAGCACCGCGGGCAGCACGAGCAGCACGCCCAGCAGCGAGACCGTCAGGTCGATGACGGTGACGAAGCCGAAGTCGCGCAGCATCCGGATGTCGGAGACGACGAGCACGGCGAAGCCGGCGATCGCGGTCGCGCCCGAGGCCAGCACGGCGGCGCCCGTCGAGCGGTACGTCCGTGCGAGCGCGGCCTGCGGGTCGTGGCCGAGCGCGCGCTCCTGGCGGTAGCGCTCGGACAGCAGCACGCTGAACTCCGTCGAGATCGCGATGACGAGCGCGCCGAGCGTCACCGACATCGGGTTCAGCGGCACGCGCAGCGCGAACAGCACGAGCGCCGACCAGCCCGTCGCCAGCACGATCGGCACGAGCGGGATCAGCACCCGCTCGATGCGCCGCAACGCCAGCAGCAGGACGATCGCGACGGCGAGCAGGCCGGCCAGCAGCGTCAGCATCCGGCGCACGTTGGAGGCGATCTCGGCGTTCGCGTCGGCCGCCAGCACCGGCAGGCCGGCGAGGCTCGCGCGCACGCCGGGCGGGCGCCCATCGTCGAGGCGCGCGCGCATCTCGTCGACGATCTTTTTCTGGCGGTCGAGCTTCATCAGGCGGATGCCGAAGGCGAGCGTCGCCGTGCGCCGGTCGGGCGAGACGACCGACTGCGAGAAGTACGGCGGGACCGCGTCGAGCAGGCTGCGGATGCCGGCGGCGTCGCGGCGCGAGGCGGGCGTCGTGAAGAGGTCGGGAAGCGAGAACGCCGGGCACAGCTCGGCCGTCCCGCAGCCGCGCTCGGCGGAGTAGCCAAAGCGCTCGAGCACCTTCGTCTGGTAGGCGGTCATCCACTTCAGCACCGCCGGATCGGTCAGCTCGCGGCCCTCGATGAGGACGTCGAGCTCGCCGCCGACGCCGGTCGAGCGCTGCAGCGCGTCGAGGTCACGCAACGCGCCAAGGTCCTGCGGGACGAGCTTCTGGATGTCGGACTCCACCCGCGTCTGCGTGTCCAGCGCCCAGCCGGCGGCGGCGAGCGCCAGCGCGATCAGCAGCACGCGCCGCGGCTGCGCGACGGCGCGCGCCAGCGCCGCGCGGCCCCCGCCGCGCGCGCGGCGGGCGATCCAGCTCGCGGCGGCGCGGGCCCGCAGCGCGGCGATCACGTTGCCGGCGCCGGCGCTGGAACGCCGCAGCGCGGCGGGCATCGCGGCGCGCTCGGCGAGCACGAGCGCGGCCGTGCCCGCCATCAGCGCGCACGCGAAGGCGATCGCGATGCCGGCGACGAGCAGCAGCCCGAAGCCGCGCACCATCGGGACCGGCGACAGCGCGAGCGCGGCGAAGCCGGCCGCCGTCGCCGTCGCCGCGACCGCGACCGTCGGCGCGCCCAGCAGCGCCGCCCGCCGCGCCGCGGGCGCCGCGCCGAGCGCGCCCGAGTCGCGCTCCTCCTCGATGCGCGCCTGCAGCTGGATCGCGTAGTCGACGGCGAGGCCGATCAGCACCGGCGCCACGGCGATCGACGCCATCGTCAGCGACGCGCCGAGCAGCGACAGCAGGCCGAACGTCAGCGCCGCCGCCGCGAGCGCGATCGCCAGCGGCAGCAGCCGCGGCCGGCCCGCGAAGACGAACGCGAGCGTCAGCGCCATCACGAGCAGCGCGGCGCCGAGCAGCACCCACAGCGAGCCGGCGATCGACGCGGAGAGATCGGACACGACGACGGGCGCGCCGGTGACCGTGTACGTCGCGCCGTTGCGCGGTTTCCACTCCGGCATCGCGACCGCCGCGCGGACGAGCCGCAGCGCTTCGGCGCGCTGCGCCTCGCCGAGCCCCGCCTTCAGGCGCACCTGGATCAGCGCGGACTGCCCCGGCCCGGCGCGCTTGGAGGGAAAGAGGTAGGCGAACTTGCGCTTCGGCGTGCCCGCCGGCTTGGCCGGGTCGAACACGAGCGTCGAGACGAAGTTCGGGTCGTCCAGGCGCGGGACCGCGCTGAGGCCGTAGCGGACGGCGAGGTCGACGACCTCGCTCTGGAAGTCGGCGTTCACGCGCGCGCTGGCGGCGTCCGCCTCGCGCTGCGCGGCGGCGGCGCCGAGGCCGCGGCGCCGCGCCGCGCGGCGGGCCGCGCGGGCCGCCGCCGCCGCGCGCCGCTCGTTCTCGGCGACACGGCGCGCGAAGCCGCCGCTGAGCTGGCGCACGGCCTCGGCGATGAACGTCCCGGGCCCGAAGACGACCTTGACGGGCTTGGATGCGGCGAGCCGCACGCAGGGTCCGTTCGCGCCGCCGCGCGGCGTCACGCCCGGCGGCACGTTGCCGGCGATGCAGCCTTCGAGGCCGAGCACCCGCTCGAGATCCTGCGTCAGCAGCAGCTTCGTCAGCGGGCCGCGGACGAGCACGATGATCGGGTCGTCGCCGAAGCGCTCGCGGTACGTCGTCGTCGCCTCGTATGCCGGGCTGTCGGTGCCGACGAGCGTGTCGATCCCGGCGTCGGTCTTGAGCTGAGACGCGAGCGCGAGCGCACCGAGCGCGAGCAGCGCGGTCAGCGCGAGGACGAGCGCAGGCCGCCGGGCCGCGAACGACGCGGCGCGGTACAGCGGGCGGGGGGCCTCCACGCTGTCAGGCTACGTGGCGGGAAGGCGGCGTGGCGTCACTCCATGCCGAGCGGGCCCTGCGACTCCCCGGCCAGGAACTGGCGCACGAACTGGTTGTCGGACTGAAACAGCTCCGAGGCCGGGCCGGACTCGACGATGCGGCCCTTCCAGAGCACGGAGATGTGCTCGGCGACGCGGCGCGCGGTCATGATGTCGTGGGTGATGAGCGTGAACGCCGGCGGCGGCGTCCCGCGCTTGGCGGCCTCGCCCATCATGTCCTCGTGGATCTCCTGGATGAGCTCGCCCAGGAGGGCCGTGCGGACGGGGTCCAGCCCCGAGTCGGGCTCGTCGAACAGCACGATGTCGGGGTCCAGCACGAGCGCGCGCGCGAAGCCCGCGCGCTTGCGCATCCCGCCCGACAGCTCGTTGGGCATCTTGTCGTGCGCGTTCTGCAGGCCGACCTCCTCGAGTCGCCGGTTGACGATCTCGGCGATCTCCTGCTCGCTCTTCTCGGTGTGCTGGCGCAGCGGGAAGCACGTGTTGTCGAACACGTTCATCGACCCGAACAGCGCCCCGTCCTGGAACAGGACGCCGAACTTCTGGCGCATCTTGAAGAGGTCGTCGTCCTCCATGTTCGGGACCGACTCGCCGTGCACCAGCACATCGCCCTGGTCGGGATACAGCAGCCCGACCATGTGCTTGATGCAGACCGACTTACCGGTCCCCGAGGGCCCCAGGATCATCGAGATCTTGCCCTCGGGGATACCCATGTTCAGGCCGCGCAGGATCTTGTTGCGGCCGAACGCCTTGTGCACGTCGACGAACTCCACAGCGTCCTTCGCGCCGTGAGGGCGCTTCACGCCGGTGTGCCAACGGTACTCGTCCTCCTGGCCTGCGGGAATCGTCGACATCTGCGTCCTTTCCTCGGTTGAACGGGCGGCCTGCCGGGCCGCCTCAGCCCTTCGCCGCAGCGAGCTTCTGCGCCGCTGCGGCCGCGGCCGCCAGCAGCTCGCCCGCGTTGGCCGCCGGCAGCTGGCCGTGACCGACGCTGTAGGCCTCGTAGGCCGCGGCGGCGGCGGCTTTGGCCTCCTCCTCCAGACGCGCGATCTCGGGCAGCACGTCGCCGCTGGACGACGACGCCGGTGCCGGCGCCGCAGCCGTCTCGGGCTCTGCCTCGGGCTCCGGCGCCAGCGCCGGGACGCGATCGCGGAAGCGGATCGCGCCGTGGCCGGAATGGCCGCCCGCGTCGGGCCCGGGGGCGGGCGCGGGTTCCGGCGCGGTGACCGCCTCGGGCTCCGCCGCCGCCTCAGGCGCCGCCGAACCGCGCAAGCGGATCGTCCCGTGACCCGCCGGTCCGATCGGCGCAGGCGCGGGCTCGGCCGCGGCGGCCGGCTCGGGCACCGCAGGCTCAGGCTGCGCCGCCACCGGCTCGGGCTCCGCAGCCGCCGCGGGCTCCGCAGCCGCCGCGGGCTCCGCAGCCGCCGTGCGCAAGCGGATCGCGCCATGGCCGACGCCGTCGCCGCCGGACGCCGCAACGCCAGGCTGCGCAGCCACGGCAGGCTCCGCCGCCGGCTCGGGCTGCGCCACCGCCTCGGGCTGCGCAGGTGCCTGCGCCGCGGGCGCGGCGGGCGCGGCGCTCCCCGCGCCGCCGTAGGTCGCTCCACCCAGCTTGAGCCGGGTCGGAGGCGCAGTGGTCTCGGTCGCTGTCGTGCTCATCTCACTCGCCGTCTCTTGCTCGGAATCGTCGCTGTGCGCCTGCGCCGCCGAGGCGTAGCGCTCGTAGGCGGACGCCGACGCGGCCGCCGCTGCGGCCGCCTGCGTCGCGTAATCGTGCCCGTCGGGCTGCTCGCGCTCCTGCACGGCGGGGGTCGGCGACGCGTAGCGCTCGTAGGCCGCCGCCGACGCCGCCGCGGCCTCCGCCGCCACCGCGCCAAGGTCCGGCGCCGCAGCCGCGGGCGCCCCGGCGGCCTCCCGCCGGACCGCCGCGTTGTAGCTCTCGTACGCAGCCGCCGACGCCGCCGCGGCCTCCGCCGCGAGCGCGCCGTACTCGACCGCCGAGCCCTCCTGCGTCGCCTCCCCCGGCGCCTCCGCGCCGTAGCGCTCGTACGCAGCCGCCGACGCCGCGGCGGCCTCCGCCGCGAGCGCGCCGTACTCGACCGCCGAGGCCTCGCCGCTCGCCGCCGCGGCAGCGGCCGGCGGCGCACCCGCGGCCTCCTCGGGCTCGGGCGCCGCGTCGCCGCCGAGCAGCCTGATCACGCCGTGGCGAAAGCCCGCCGCAGCCGGGATGCTGTCGACCGCCGCCTCGGCCTTGGTCACGAGCGTCTCGGCCTGCTCGGCGACGGTGTCCGCCGCCGACTCGACCACCGCCCTGGCCTGTGCGACGAAGCGCTCGTAGGCCTCGGCCGACGCCGACGCGGCGTTCGCCGCGGCCGCGGCAAGGTCGTCTTTGCCCCTGATCATGTCTCCCCTTCCGCCTGCTGTTGCGGACGGCCCTTTGACGCCGCTGACGCCACGTCCTCCCGTCCCTCGTTCGAAACCTCGCTGGCCTCGTTCTTCACACGCGTGCCGATCCGCACGCTCATCGCCCTCTCACCCTCCGATCGGCGCGCGTGGGTTCGCGCCCCAGAACAGCTGTGTGCCGAGCATCCCGATCAGGTGCACGAGCACGATGTTCAGCACCATCGACTTCGCCGTCGCCGTTCCCACTCCGACGGGCCCCCCGCCCGCGTTGTAGCCGTAGTAGCACCCGACCAGCACGATCGCCGTCGCCATCACCATCGCCTTGGCCAGGCTGTACAGGAGATCCGGCGGGTTCTGGAACATCCAGAAGATCAGGAAGTAGCCGCCGCTGGAGACCTCGCCGATCTGCTCGACGACCGCGACATAGGAGGCTAAGAAGCCGGCCCCGATCGCAGCGATGTACACGAACGGCAGCACGAGCCAGGCGGCGAACAGGCGCGTCGCGCACAGGAACGTGATCGAGCTGATGCCCATCACCTCGAGCGCGTCGATCTCGTCGGAGATCCGCATCGAGCCGAGCTCGGCGACGATCCCGGTGCCGACCTTGGCGGCCATCATGTAGCCGAAGGCGTAGGGCACGAGCTCGCGCAGGTCGCACCAGGCCGCGAAAACGCCTGCATAGGCGGGATTTCCGACGGAGCGGTTGAAGTACGCGCCCTCGATGCCGCACTGCAGGCCGATGATGAACACCAGCCCCCAGATGACGAGCGTCGAGGAGACGATCAGGATTCCGGCCTGGCGCAGCGCCTCGCCGAAGAAGCGAAATACGCGCAGCCCGTAGACCTCGCCCATGATCCGCCCGGAGAACTTCGCGATCCCCCCGGCGTTGGCGATCCAGTCGCGCGGAACCGCTGTCCATTCGCCGGCCATCAGCGCAGGTTGGCGAGCTCGGGGCTCGTCGCCAGCAGCGTCTGGGTGAACACGTAGTTGAAGGCGAAGATGCCCAAAAAGGCGATGACGACCGCTTGGTTGACGGCACGGCCCACCCCCTCGGCCCCGCCGGACGCCGTCATCCCCTTGTAGCAGCAGACGATCGCGATGATCGCTCCGAACAACGTCGTCTTCAGCGTCGATCCCCACAGGTCCGTCAGCGACGCCTGGCCGAAGAACGTCGCCCAGAACCCGCCCAGCGGCGCGCCGTTGACGAGCGTCGCAAGCACCCCGGCGAAGACGCCGAACAGCAGCGCGTAGACGTTGAACAGGCCGGTCACGAGCATCAGCGCCAGGAAGCGCGGCACGACGAGGTTCTTGATCGGGTCGATGCCGAGCACCTGCAGCGCGTCGAGCTCCTCGCGGATCTTGCGCGCGCCGAGGTCGGCGGTGATCGCGGTGCCCGCCACGCCGGCGAGCACGATCGCGGTCACGAACGGGGCGAACTCGCGGATCGAGGCGAGCACGAAGAAGCCGCCGAGGCGGTCGATCGCCCCGAACAGGACGAGGAAGTTCGCCGCCTGCAGGCCGGGCGCGCCGTACCCGAAGGCGACCGTCGAGACGAGCAGCGGAAACCAGCACAGCTTCAGGGCGAACAGAAACTGGTTGACGAACTCGCCACCGTAGGGGTACGGCGGACGCAGGGCAGACATGATCGTCTTGCCCGTCAGGATCATCATGTCCCCGACCTCTTCGAGCAGGCTCTTCGTCGGAAGAAACGCTCGATCGGCGACGTTGCGAACCATCAGTTGTTCGTTTTCCTCTCTCCCGGGCTGCGACGCTCTCCCGGCGTCGCCCGCAGCCTAGGTGAACGGGGCCCAGGCCGCCAGTCCGCCTGGGCGCCAGGCCGGCGGGCGTGGCCGCCGGCCGTGGTACGTTGGCGCCGCTGTGAGGCACCTGTGCATCCGTGCCGCGACGGCCGCGGCGATCGTCGGTCTCGCCGCCTGCGGCGGCGAGGAGCGACGCGATGCGGGCCTGACCGACCGCTCCTACACGGTCGCGGTGCAGCGGGCCTCCTTCGAGCCGCGCCAGCGCCTCGCGCAGCGCAACGCGCTCATCATCTCCGTGCGCAACGCCGGGGAGCAGGCGATCCCCAACCTGACCGTGACCGTGCGCGGGTTCACCGACCGCGCGGGCGGCTCGCGCGACGCCGATCGCGGCCGCGATCTGTGGATCGTCGGCCGCGCTCCGACCCGTGCCGGGACGGCCTTCGACGACACCTGGGCGGTGGGCCGCGTGGAGCCCGGCCGCACGGCGACGCTGCGCTGGGACGTCACGCCCGTCGTCGCCGGCACGCATAAGCTGACGTACGAGATCGCTCCCGCGACGGCCGGCAGCGGGCGCGTCGAATTGAGCGGAGGCGAGGAGCCGCGCGGTTCACTCACCGTTCGTGTGAGTGCAGCACCGTCGCGCGCACGGGTCGATCCGCGCACGGGCGAGGTGATCCGGCAGGAGTAGATCGCTGGCAGTAGGGTACGCCCCGTACGTACACGCGAAAGCGTTCACACGCGATCCAGCGGAGGGGCGAACAGATGGCATACCAGGGACTCGAGAGCTACCTCACCGATCACCTTGCCGGCGCGACCGCCGGCGTCAACCTTGCGGAGATGGCCTCCCAGGAGCACCGAGGAGACGAGCACGGTGCGTTTTTCGGTGAGATCGCCAGCGAGATCAAGGCCGACTACGCGACGCTTCAGAAGCTCATCGACGAGCTCAACATCGAGAAGAGCGCGACGAAGACCGCCGCAGCCGAGATCGGCTCCAAGGTCATGGCGCCGAAGTTCACCGGCGGCGACGACGACGAGCTCAACGCGTTCATCACACTCGAAACCCTCTCGATGGGTGTCGAGGGCAAGGTTTGTATGTGGAAGGCGCTCAAGACGGTCGCCGATGCCTACCCCACGCTCGAGGGCTACGACCTCGACGAGCTGATCGCCCGCGGCGAGTCCCAGCGCGAGCGGATCGAGTCCACGCGCCTGGCGATCGCGCCGCAGGCACTGGCGCACACCGCGAACGTCTAGACCCGAGCGTCTCGACGCGCCGTCCCCGCCGCAGCGTTCAGCGCGGCAGGCGCGGCGCGATGATGCGGTAGGCCTTCAGCCCCAGGCCGAGCCGTTCGCGGTCCTCTGACTGCATCGGGTCCAGGCCGGTGAGATCGCGCACGCGCTCGAGGCGATAGGCGACCGTGTGGCGGTGGGCGTGGATCGCCGCCGCCGTCGCGCTCATGTGGCAGTTCGCGGCGAGGTAGGCCTCGAGCGTGCCGACGAGGTCGGTGCGGTACTGGTCGTCGTAGCGCACGACCGGCGCGACCGTGTCCTCGTAGAAGGAGCGCACCTCCTCGGGGTGCGACGCGAGGACGCGGAAGAGCAGGCGATAGGTGCCCTGGTTGATGTCCTCGGCGATCGGCTCGCCGGACACCGTCAGCACGTCGAGCACGAGCTCGGCCTCCTGCACGGCGCGAGCCAGCTCGGCCGGATCGGCGTAGAAGGACGACAGCCCGACGGTGCCGTGACGCTGCAGCCGGGTCGCGAGCCGGGCGGCGGCGGCGAGCGTCGTCTCCGCGGCGCCCTCGCTGCCGAGCGCCGGTAGCAGCGCGTACACGCGCCCGGACCCGGTCGGGACGCCCTCCATGTGCTGGGCGAGCGCGCCCGGCACATCCTCGGCGATCGTCGCGACGACGTGGCGCGGGCGGTCGCTGTGCAGCTCGGCGCAGAGCGCGACGGCGCCGTGGCTCAGATCGCAGCCCAGCCGCGCGGCGCGCCGGACGAGCTCGTCGGGCGGCAGGCCCGCGCTCGCGCGCAGGTCCTCCAAGAACGAGCCGCGCAGGTTCTGCTCGACCTCGTCGCGCGCCTCCTCGACGGCGACCTCCGTCAGCGACGCGACGGCGGCGAGGTGCAGGTACTCCGACGCTTCGCTGGCCGGCGCCGAGGCGCCCTCGATCAGCAGCACGCAGCCGACCGTCTCGTCGCCGGAGGCGATCGGGATCTCGATCGCCAGCCCGCGCGGCCGGTTGGCCGGGCGGTCGGCGACGCGGTCGGCGACGTAGCGGCGCAGCTCCGGCAGGCGGTCGGATGCCGGGGTGCCATGCGGAGCCATCACCGCGGCCCCAAGCCGCGGCACGACGATCGCCACCGACCCGCCGATGGCCTCGGCGGCGAGCTCTGCGACACGCTCCAGGCCGTCACCGGCCAGGACGGCGTCGACCATCCGCAGATGCAGCCCCCTGAGCCGCTCGACGAGGGTGGCCGCTGTCGGGGCGGCCACCCTCACCACCCCTAACCGGCCGCCGCGGTCGCGGCGTCCGGATGGGCCTGCAGCGTCTCCTCACCGGATTCGCCGGTGCGGATCCGGTAGGCCTCCTCGACCGGAACGACGAACACCTTGCCGTCTCCGACGGCCCCCGTACGCCCGTGCTTGAGGATCGTGTCGACGATCGTCATGAGGTCCTTCGTCGCGACGACGCACTCGATCTTCACCTTCGGGCGCAGGTAGTTCGTCAGCTCCGCTCCGCGGTAGCGCTCGGTGATGCCCTTCTGGCGCCCCGAGCCCTTCACCTCGCTGATCGACAGCGAGGGAAAGCCGAGCGACAGCAGCTCCGTTCTGATCGGCTCGAAGGCCTCGTGGCGGACATACGCGATCACCATCTTCATGCGGGACTCTCCTTTGCGGCAAGCGCGGTGACGGGTGCAGGCGGCACGGTAGCGGTCGCGCCGCCGCCGTAGCCGATCAGCTCGGCCGGCGGGATGAACTGCTCCGGGTAGCCGTACATGCCGTGCTCGGAGATGTCGAGGCCGGCGTCCTCTTCCTCTTCTGTCACACGCAGCCCGTAGGTCATCTTGATGACGTAGAAGGTCCCGTAGCTCATCGCGAACACGAACGTGAACGCGATCGTGAAGCCGACCACCTGGGCGACCAACTGTGCGAGCGAGCCCGAGTACAGCAGGCCTCCGGCGGGATCTCCGAACGCGTTGTACTGCGCCAGGCGCGGCGACGTGAACAGGCCGCACGCGAGCGTCCCCCAGATGCCGCAGATGCCGTGCGCCGTCAGCACGCCGACCGGGTCGTCGAGCCGCTTGTCGATCCACAGTACGCAGGGCGGCACGAGCAGACCGGCGATCATGCCGATCGGCACGGCGGCCCACATCTCGACGTAGCCCGACGGCGCGGTGATCCCGACGAGCGCACCGATCGCGCCGTTGCCGGCCATGCCGATGTCGAGCGTCTTCTGCATGACACGCGACATCAGCAGCGCGCCGAGCACGCCACAGGCGGCCGCGAGGTTCGTGATGATGATGATCTCCGCGAAGCGCCCGTCCTGCGTGCCGAACGCGGTGCCGCCGTTGAACCCGAACCAGCCGAGCCAGAGGATCATCACGGCGAGGCCGAACAGCGGCATGTTGTGGCCGGGGATCGCCCGCGGCTTGCCGTCGGCGCCGTACTTGCCCTTCCTCGGCCCGAGCAGCAGCAGCGCCGCCAGGGCGCCGGTGGCGCCGATCAGATGGACGGCCGTCGAGCCCGCGAAGTCCTGCATGCCGACGATCCCCGTGCCGAGCCAGTCGCCGGTCTGCAAGAAGCCGCCGCCGAAGACCCAGTGCGCGCCGATCGGATAGATCAGCCCGGCGAAGACGATCGCGTAGATGATGTAGACGCCGAACTTGATCCGCTCCAGCGTCGAGCCCCAGACGATCGCCAGGGAGACCGCGCAGAAGACGAACTGGAAGAAGAACTTCGCCTCGACGGTGACGTTGAAGATGCCCATCACCGGGAACGCCTCGGCGGGATCACCGAAGTCCTGCAACAGGAAGCCGGTGCCGCCGATCAAGCCGGTCAGGCCGTCGGGCTCCTTGCCGAACGCAAGCGCGAAGCCGACGAGGTACCACATGATCGCGGCGATCGAGAAGTTCGTCAGGACCTTTGCAACGATCGTCCCGGCGTTCTTCTGCCGAGAGAAGCCGATCTCGAGGAACATGAAGCCGCACTGCATGAACATCACGACCATGCCGGCGACGATCACCCACATCGTGTTGAGGCCGACCGACGTCAATCCAAGCGTGTCGGAGATCCCGCCGTTGCTATTGATCGCGGAGTCCACCGTGTCCGCCGATGCCATCCCTGGCAGTGCCAGAACGATCAGCAACCCGGCCCCTACCACGGGCAGCCCCTTCAGCGCCATCGTCCGTCTCATCTGTCCTCCTCGATTGGGTGCAGCCGTCATCGAGCGTCATGGTCGACGGCCGCCCCCCGATGAGTCTTTGTCCCGCTGTCGAAAGATCCGGCGCAGAACTTCGCCACGAGTGATTGGCGCCGCGGGGCTGTCCTGTGGACAATCCCGATAGCCGCGACTTGTCCGGTTGGACAAGGCGACGGCCGCTAGCGCGCGGTTAGAGTCATCGCGTTCACACCGAGGAGGACCATGAGCAGAATCAGGCAGCAGAACGTGACGGCCGCGCAGTGGAGCGCCAACGGCGGCGCGCTCGGCTCGCCGGACCTGACGGTGCCGGCCAACCAGCTCTTTGGCGCCAACGTCTTCACCACCGACGTCCAGCGCGCCCGTCTGCCCAAGCACGTCTTCAAGGCGCTGCGGTCCTCGCTGGCCAAGGGCGAGGCGCTCGACACCGCGCTCGCGGACTCCGTCGCCCAGGCGATGAAGGACTGGGCCCTGGAGCGCGGCGCGACGCACTACACGCACTGGTTCCAGCCGCTGACCGGCATGACCGCCGAGAAGCACGACTCGTTCTTCGGCCCGACCGGCGACGGCAGCGCGATCGCCGAGTTCTCCGGCAAGGAGCTCATCCAGGGTGAGCCCGACGCGTCGTCGTTCCCGAGCGGCGGCCTGCGCGCGACGTTCGAGGCCCGCGGCTACACCGCGTGGGACCCGACGTCGCCGGCGTTCATCCTCGAGAACCCGAACGGGGCGCTGCTGTGCATCCCGACGGCGTTCGTCTCCTGGACGGGCGAGGCGCTCGACACGAAGATCCCACTGCTGCGCTCGATGGATGCGCTGTCGACGTCGGCCGTCCATGCGCTCGGCCTGCTGGGCGATGACGCGGCCACGCGCGTGTTCACGACGGTCGGCCCCGAGCAGGAGTACTTCCTCGTCGACGAGCAGTACTACTTCGAGCGCCCGGACCTCATCACGACGGGGCGCACGCTGTTCGGCGCCAAGCCGCCGATGGGCCAGGAGCTCGACGAGCACTACTTCGGCTCGATCCCGGAGCGGATCCTCGCGTGCATGATGGAGACCGAGCTCGAGCTGTCCAAGCTCGGCGTGCCGGTCAAGACGCGCCACAACGAGGTCGCGCCCAACCAGTACGAGATCGCGCCGATCTTCGAGAACTCGAACGTCGGCTGTGACCATCAGCAGCTGACGATGCAGCTGCTGCAGAACGTGGCCCGCCGCTACGGCCTCGTCTGCCTGCTGCACGAGAAGCCGTTCGCCGGCATCAACGGCTCGGGGAAGCACAACAACTGGTCGATGGGGACCGACACGGGCGGCAACCTGCTCGACCCGGGCGACACGCCGCACGAGAACCTCCTGTTCCTGTTCTTCGCGGCGGCCGTCATCAAGGCCGTCAACAAGCACCAGGCACTGCTGCGCGCGTCGGTTGCCAACGTCGGCCAGGACCACCGCCTCGGGGCCAACGAGGCGCCGCCCGCGATCATCTCGATCTTCCTCGGCGCCGAGCTCGAGAAGGTCTTCACGGCGATCGGCTCCGGTGAGGCCGCGGTCTCTTCCGACAACGGCTTCCTCGGGCTCGGCACCCCGGTGCTGCCGCCGCTGCCGCTGCACTCGGGCGACCGCAACCGGACGTCGCCATTCGCGTTCACGGGCAACCGCTTCGAGTTCCGGATGGCCGGCTCGTCCTCGTCGCTGGGCCTGCCCAACACGGTGCTCAACACGATCACCGCGGAGGCGATCGACGAGATGGCCGCCGCGCTCGGGCAGAAGCTCGATGGCGGCATGGGCCTCGACGAGGCCGTCGTCGCCGTCGTCAAGGACGCCTACAACGAGAGCAAGCAGATCGTCTTCGGCGGCGACGGCTACTCCGAGGCGTGGCACGCCGAGGCCGAGAAGCGCGGCCTGGAGAACCTGCCGACGACGCCCGATGCGCTGCCGTGGCTCGCCCACGAGCAGACCGTCGAGGTCATGTCGAAGTACAACGTGCTCTCCGAGCGCGAGCTCGATGCGCGCATGGAGGTCGCCGTCGAGCAGTACTCGACGAAGCTCAACATCGAGTCCGAGACGGCGTCGTCGATCGCCCGCACGATGCTGCTGCCGGCCTGCGTGCGCTACCTCAACGAGCTCATCGCCTCGGGCCGAGAGGGCCTGATCGACGAGTTCGCGCCGATCGTCGGCGACTTCCACAAGGCGATCGTCGCGCTCGAGAAGGCCAACGAGGACCCGGGCCTGGAGGGCATGGATCTCGCGATCTACATGCGCGACACGGCGGTCCCCGCGATGAACGCCGTCCGCGCGATCGCCGACAGGCTCGAGAAGCTCGTCGCCGACGACCTCTGGCCGCTGCCGAAGTACGCGGAGGTGCTGTTCATCAAGTAGCGGGTCCGCCGCGACCGGCTGGACACGAACGCCCGCTGATGCGGGGCGTTCGTTCGTCGCGGGGCCGATCATGTGCAGCGCGTCGGCGACCGCCGGGGCGTCCGCGGCGTGATCGCATCGGACGTGACGGCGAGCGCGGTGATCGATGCCGCGATCGCGCGCGCGGCCGATCAGCGGATCTCCACCGGTGTGCCGACGGCCATCAGGCGCCACAGGTGCGTGATAGCGACGTTCGGGACGCGGATGCATCCGTGTGACGGGCGGCCGGGGATGAGGTCGGGCCGGTCGGTTCCGTGGATGCCGATCACGCCCCCGCCCGGCCAGTCGCTGAGCACGGAGTAGGCGGCGGTGCCGAACGCGTAGGGCCCATAGGCGGAGTTGTCGCGCAGGTCACGCAGGCGGCTGCGGATCCAGAACTGCCCGGCCGGCGTGGGCGTGGAGCGCGCGCCGACGCCGACCGAGGACGACCAGACCCTACGGCCGTCGCGATAGAGCGTCGCGCGCAGCGTGGCGCGGTCGACGCGCAGCATCGTGCTGACCGCGCGCAGCCGTCCGAGCGCGTTGCGCGGCACCCAGCCGCTCTGGCCGTTGGGGCGGGCGGGCAGGCGCACGCGCAGCCAGGTCCGGGCGCGCGTGTCGACGTAGCTCTCGAGCACGGGGTAGATCTCGTCCGGCCCGTCCTCGGTGACGAAGCGCAGGCGGCCGACGCGCGCTGCCTGCATGCTCGGCAGCGCCCTCACCGCCGCGCGGGCGACGGCCTTCGCATGGCGGCTCAGGCGCCGCTCGTCAGATAGGCGAGCGCTCCCCAGCGGTCCGTGGGCGGCGAGCGGACGCACCGGCCGGGCGTCCGCGGCGTCGCCCGCGACGGCGAGCGCGGGGGCCGGCACTGCGACGACGCCGAGCGCCAGCGCGACGAGCGCCGTGTGCCGAGGCCTCATCGGCTCAGCCGGTGAAGCGCGGGGGGCGCGGCGGTCCGGCGCGGCGGTACGTGATCCGGCGCGTCGTCATCCCCGTCCGGCTGTTGACCGTGAACCGCACGCGCGCCGTGATCTGGTGGACACGGCGACTCTGGCCGCGCGGATCGACCTTCAGCCTGAACTTCGTGCGGCCCCGCTTGGCGCGGACGGTGGCCACGTGGCGGCCGTCGATCGAGAAGTCGACGCTCGCGATCGCGCGCCCGGTGACCCAGACCGTGAACGGCCCCCTGACGGCGCCGTCGGGACCCGCGATCTGCGCGGTGCCGCCAGACGGCCGTGCGACGCTCGCCACGGGTTTCGCCTGAGGAGGCGTCGCCGACACCGGATTCGTGGTGAACGGTGGCGCGCCGACCGCGGGCGCGGTGCCGGAGGTCGTCGGCGCGGCGCCGCCGCCGACCGCAGCGAGGCTGGCGCAGCCCGTGCGGGTGATCGTGTTCGTATCGAGGTTCACGGCCTTGGAGCGCCGGGTCAGGATCCGGCCCTCGACGGTGGCGCTGTTGCCGAGCACGCTCGCGCCGAGCGCCAGCGTCGTCCCCTTGAACGCGCTGCTCGTGCCGAGCGTGACGCCCTGCGTGGCATCCGACAGCCGCCAGGTGATGTTGCACGTGCTCGGAGCGGCGCCGCCGTTGACGATGCGCACCGAGCCGCCGGCGCCCACGGCCGTGGTCAGCGTCGTGCCGCGGAAGATGAACACCGCGTTCGGATCGCCCTGGAAGTCGAGCGTCAGGCCCGTGTTGATCTGCAGCGCGCCGGACGCGGGAGACTCGTAGACGCCGGGGAGCAGCGGATTGGCCGGCGTGCCGGTCAGCGACAGGTCGACCGCCACGATGTTCGAGAGTGCTTGGGCGCCGGCGTTGGCGTACGCGATGTCGAGATCGTCCTGGGCGATCGCCGCCGCCGTCCCGGGCCCGACGTATTGCGCCCCGACGGGCTGCGTCAGCGTCCCGAACCCGGCCAGGCCCAGGCCGCTGCAGCACAGGCCGATGTCGCCGGAGACCGTCGTGGCCCCGGTGTTGGTGATCGTGGAGCCGGCGAGCAGGGCGAAGGAGTCCGCCGTCCCGAGCGGCACGGGCGACGCCGCGAGCGCGCTGCTCGCGCTCGATGCGATGGCGGACGCGACGAGCGCGACGGCGCCGATCGTCGTGCGGCGACGGCGCGTGGCGCGGTTGAGGTGATCGATCATGCTGGTCCTCCTGCGCGACGAGACCGCGTCGCTGATGGATTTCGGAGGACTCGGTGGCGCTACGCGTTCAGCCCGGCCTAGGACCTGGAACGGCGACTGCCCAATGCTCCCAGAGCGTTCAGTATCGGCACGCTACGGGTGGACCGTGAGAAATTCAACCAGAAATTACCACACTGGATACATATTTCCTCAAAATGTGATCCGGCATCTCTACATGTGAGCGCGCACGATGGGCAACGTTACTGCACGACGAGCTCGCGTTCCGGCGCCACCTCGCCCGCCTTCTCCGCCCCCAGCCCGGTCTCGGAGCGCACGTGCAGCTCGGCGAACTGGCGCTCGTTGCCGTGCTCGCTGGAGAGCATCGTGCCGAGCCAGCAGCCGAGGAAGCCCATCGGGATCGAGACGATGCCGGGGTTGGCGAGGTCGTAGAACGACAGCGCGCCGCCCTCGGCGTCGGGTCCCGGCCAGACCTTCGGCGAGATGATCACGAGCACGATCGAGCTGACGACGCCGAACAGCACGCCCGTCACCGCGCCGGCGGTGTTGAAGCGCCGCCACGTCAGCGCCAGCAGCAGCGCCGGGAAGTTCGCGCTCGCCGCGACCGCGAACGCGAGGCCGACCATGAACGAGACGTTCAGGCCCGCCCCGCCGACGATCGCGATCACGATCGCGATCGCGCCGATCGAGGCCGCGGCGATCCGTGCGACGAGGACCTCCTCGTGCTCGGAGTCGCGGCCCTTGCGGATGACGTTGGACCACAGGTCGTGCGCGACCGCGCCCGACGCCGACAGCACGAGTCCCGCGACGACGGCGAGGATCGTCGCGAACGCGACCGCCGCGATCACGGCGAGGAACAGGTCGCCGCCGAACGTGCCTTCGCCGCCGCCGAGGAACAGCGCGAGGTTCGGGGCGGCGAGGTTGCCGCCCGTGCCCGCCGCCGCGACGCCCTCCTCGCCGAGCAGCGCGCGGGCGCCGAAGCCGATGAACGTCGTCAGCACGTAGAACGCGCCGATGATGAACATCGCCCACACCACCGACGAGCGCGCGGCGTTGGCGTCCGGCACCGTGAAGAAGCGCATCAGGATGTGCGGCAGGCCGGCCGTCCCGAGCACGAGCGCGATGCCGAGCGAGACCGTGTCGATCGGGCTCGACAGGAACGTGCCCGGGCCGAGCGAGAACGTCGACTCCGCGGTCGTGTTGGCCTCGGCGCGGTTGAACAGCTCGATCGGGTTGAAGCCGACGCGCTCGAGCACGAAGATCGACATCACGACGATGCCGGTCATGAGCAGGACGGCCTTGATGATCTGCACCCAGGTCGTGGCGAGCATGCCGCCGAAGATCACGTAGCAGAGCATCATCACGCCGGTGATCAGCACGGCGATCGAGAAGTCGATGCCGACGAGCGCCTGGATCAGCACGCCCGCGCCGACCATCTGCGCGATCAGGTAGAAGGCCGCCACGGTCAGCGTCCCCATCGCCGCCGCGACGCGCGCCGGGCGCTCGCGCAGCCGGAAGGCGAGGACGTCGGCGATCGTGTACTTGCCGGCGTTGCGCATCCGCTCGGCGAGCAGGAACATGACCGTCAAGAACGCGACGAGGAAGCCGACGGAGTACAAAAAGCCGTCGAAGCCGAAGATGAAGATCAGGCCGGCGATACCGAGGAACGAGGCCGCCGACAGGTAGTCGCCGGAGATCGCGAGGCCGTTCTGGAAGCCGCTGATCGAGCGCCCCGCGGCCCAGAAGGCGGTCGCGCCGGTCATCCGCTTGGACGCCCAGTAGGTGATCACGAGCGTGCCGGAGAGGACGATCGTGAAGATCACGAGCGCCTCGACGTTGACGGCTGCGATGACGATCATCGCGACACCTGCTCACGCACGCCGGTGGTGTCGGCCGGCGGGCCCTCGACCGCCCGCTGCGCGCGCGCCACGACCTTGTCGCGCAGCGGGTCGTAGACGTTCTCCGAGCGGCGCAGGTACAAGATCCCGAGCGCGAAGACCATGACGAACTGCGTCAGCGCGAGGCAGTAGCCGACGGTCAGCCCCTGGTGGACCGATTCGGCCATGAAGCCGGGCGCGTAGCCGGCCAGCAGGACGAACCCGATGTACCAGCACAGAAAGAAGATCGTCGCGGGCAGAACGAAGGTCCGGCGCTTGGCGATCAGCTCCTGGAACTCAGGTGATCGCTCGATTGCCTCCCAATCGACGCGCGGCTCGGCTGACGACATGGCCTGCTCCCTCCCGGTGGGCGCTCGCGGTTGTGTCGCTCGCCACATACCCGGCGGGTCGCACGGCCATGCGAGGTCCCGCCCTGCCAAGCTGCGCGCGTGATCGAACCGCTGCGCAGCGTGACCGCGACCCGCTATGCCGAGGCCCTGCGCGAGGGCGGGTCGCTGCCCGGGCTGATGGAGGCCGACGACGACGGCATGTACGTGACGAAGTTCCGCGGCGCCGGGCAGGGCGAGAAGGCGCTCGTCGCCGAGGTCGTCGCGGGCGAGCTGGCGCGCGCGCTCGGGCTGCCGGTCCCCGAGCTCGTCACGATCGACGTCGATCCGGCGCTCGCCGCGGCCGAGCCCGACGCCGAGATCCAGGAGCTGCTGGAGGCCAGCCCAGGCCTCAACCTCGGCATCGACTTCCTGCCCGGCTCGCTGCCGTACACGCCCGGGGGGCCGATCGACCCGCAGCTGGCCGCCGACATCGTCTGGTTCGACGCGCTCATCACGAACGTCGACCGCACCCACCGCAACGCCAACCTGCTCGTCTGGCACCGGCGCGTGTGGATGATCGATCACGGCGCCGCGTTCTTTCGCCAGCACGCCGCCACGCCGCTGTCGCAGACCGCGCACGACCCGATGCCGCCGCCGATGCTCGCCGAGCACGTCCTGCTCGCGGCCGCCGGCTCGATCGAGGAGGCCGACGAGCGCCTCGGCAGCCGCGCGGTGTCCGCCGTCGGCGAGGCGATCGCGCGCGTGCCGGCGCAGTGGCTCGGCGTGAACCCCACCACCCGACGCAGCGACTTCGCCGCGTTTCTCATGCAGCGCCTCGCGCGCCCGCGCAGCTTCTTGAAGGAGATCGAACGTGCCCGCGGCTAAGCCCGACACGCCCTTCGCCTACGCGATCCTGCGCGTCGTCCCGAGCGTCGAGCGCGGCGAGCGGGTCAACGCCGGCGTCGTGCTGTTCTGCCGCCAGCGCGACTTCCTCGACCTGCGCGCGGAGGTCGACAAGCGGCGCCTCGCGGCGCTCGCGCCGGCGCTCGACCCCGCCGGCGTCGGGACCAGCCTCGACGCGATCCGCGCGGTCGTCTGCGGCGAGCCCGCCGGCGGCGCCCTCGCGCAGCTGCCGCCGTCGGAGCGCTTCGGCTGGGTCGTCGCGCCGGCCTCCACGATCATCCAGCCGTCGAAGGTCCACACCGGCCTCACGCGGGACCCGGCGGCGACGCTCGGGCGCCTGTTCGACGCCCTCGTCAGGGCGCCCGGCTGAGCGTGAACACTGTTCACCGGTAGGTAACGCCTGACGGGTGTGGGCGACGACCTGACAGCAGCACTGTTCAGCGGGCCGGAGCTGCGGGGCGGCGGCCCCGGCCCGTTCGTGCGGCGCTGCGAGCCCGACGTCGTCGTCGGTCACGGGCTCGGCGACCTCGCCGCGCTCGCGGCGGCACAGGTGCTCGACCTCCGCGACGCGGTCGAGCTGTCGCGCCTGCGCGAGCAGCTGATCGCCCGCGCGAACGCCGAGCAGGCCGGCGGGATGCTGTGCGTCGTCGCCGACAAGGCCGACGACGCGGCGCGCCACATCGCCGCGCTCTCGGGCGCGCGCGTCGCGCGCCAGGATTCGCCACGCCGGGTCGTCCTCGCCGGCAGCCACGAGCAGCTCTCACACGCGCGCGACGCGGCCGAGGAGCTCTACGTCTCCGTCGTCGACGTGCGCGCTGCGGGCGCCGTGCACGGTCCCGCGATGGCGTTCGCCGCCCGCCGCTTCTCCGACGCGCTCGCGGCGGTCGCGTTTCACGATGCGACGCGGATCGTCTACTCGACCGTCACCGCGGCACCGATGCGCGACCCGCGCGCCGAGCTGACCGCGTGCCTGCTGGCGCCGGTGCTGTGGCGCCAGACGATCCTCGCGCTGAGCGCGGCGGGGGCCGCGCACTATGTCGAGGCCGGCCGCGACCGTTCGCTCGGCGATCTCGTGCGGGAGACCCTCGCCGCGGGCGCCGAGGCGCGGTCTGACCTGCTCAACGCGCGCTGATCGCACCGGCACGATGACCCTCTCCCCGCCCCCTGTGCTGACCGGCTTTCGCCACCGCGTCGCCGAACACGCCGCCAGCGGCGCGCTGCGCGACCTGCTCGAGCACCACCGCCTGTCCTACGCGCCCGAGCCGCTGTCGGAGGGGGCCCTGTTCGGGTTCTCGGGCGCGCTCGACCTGCGTGTGCGGATCGCCGGCGCCGCGCTTCCGACGATCGACATCGAGGGCCGCGCGCCGACGCTCGAGCTCGAGCTCTGTCGCCACCTCGGGCTCGGCGCGCGCTGGCACGCGACGTCCGATGCGGACGCCGGCTGGGAGACCCTGCGCTCCGAGCTCGCCGACGGCCGCCCCACGCTCGTGCGCGCCGACCCCGCCCTGCTGGACTATCGCGACGGCGCCCGCCACGACACGCGCCACGCCGTCGTCGCGACGAGCTACGACCCCGTCGCCGACGTGCTCTGGGTCGCCGACGGTGGCTTCCCCGAGCCGCAGTGCACCGCCAGGCGCGCGCTCGCGGCGGCGCGCGCCTCGCACGGCTGGCCGGAGCCGGCCCGCCACGGCCTGCTGGCGCTCGGCGCGGACCGCCAGCGGCTCGCCGAGCCGCGCGCCGCGGTCGCCGCGGCGCTCGAGCGCGTCGTGCTCGCGATGCGCCGGCCACCGCGCCCCGACCATCCGCACGTGCGTACCGGTCTCGCGGCCATCGACGCGCTCGCCGCTGCCTGGACGACCCTGCCCGAGGTCGCCGGCAACCGCCTCGGGCTGACGCTCTGCGCCGTGCGCTCGCGGATCCGCGACGGCGGTACCGGGGGGACGCTGTACCGCTCGCTGCAGGCGCGCTTCCTGCACGACGCCGCCGGGCTGCTGGGATCGCCGCAGCTCAGCCGTGCGGCGCTCGTCTGCGACGACCTCGCCGACGCCTGGCGCACGCTCGCGGCGGCGATCGGCGACGAGGACGCGAGGCTCGCCCACCGCGTCGGCGAGCCGTGGGTGCGCCGCATCTGCTCGCTGGAGCACCAGCACGTCGAGGCGCTGGAGGAGCATCTGCGGATTCATCGAACGCTCGCTGCCTAGCGTAGGAACCTGGCACAGCGACGGTGGTCGGCGCTCGTGTCGCCTAGCCTACGAGGGAGCTATGCGCGACTACACATCGGCCATCAGGACGCACGTCATCCTCTTCGAGGGCGGCATGGGCGCGACGCTCGAGCAGATGGATCTCTCGCTCGAGCAGGACTACAGGCTGCCCGGCCGCGCGCACGAAGCGCTCGTCCTCAACCGGCCCGACGTCATCGCCGAGGTCCACCAGGGCTTTATCGACGCCGGTGCCGACGCGCTGCAGACCGGCACCTTCCAGGCCAGCCGCCTGAAGCTCGACGAGTGGGGCCTGGGTGACGAGACGACCGAGATCAACCGCCGCGCCGCCGAGATCGCGCGCAGCGTCGCGGGCGAGGACCGTTTCGTCGCGGGCTCGATCGGTCCGACCGGCTTTCTGCCCGCGTCCGACGACCCGACGCTCGGCGCCATCTCCTTCCGCACGCTCGCCGAGACCTTCGCCGAGCAGGCCCGCGGGCTCATCGATGGCGGCGTCGACGTCATCCTGATCGAGACGGCGCAGGACATCCTCGAGGTCAAGGCCGCGATCTTCGGCGCCCGCGCGGCGATGAAGGACGCCGGCCGCGAGCTGCCGATCCAGACCCACGTCTCGCTGCTGCCCAACGGCGGCAAGATGCTGCTCGGGACGGACATCTCCGCGGTCCTGGCGACGCTCGAGGCGCTCGGCGTCGCGGCGATCGGCCTGAACTGCTCGACCGGCCCGGAGGACATGCGCGACGCGATCCGCTTCCTGCACGAGTTCTCGCCCGTGCCGATCGCGTGCGTCCCGAACGCGGGCATCCCGATCCAGGGACCCGACGGCGAGACGATCTTCCCCGAGGGACCCGAGGAGTTCGCCAAGACGCTCGTCGCGTTCGTCGACCGCTACGACGTCAGCATCGTCGGCGGCTGCTGCGGCACGACACCGGAGCACATCGCGGTCCTCTCCGAGCGTTTGAAGGGCCGCCGCGCCAAGCCGCGCCCGGCCCCGCGCGAGGTGCACGTCAGCTCGATGATCACCGCGACGCCGCTCGTGCAGGAGCCGCGCCCGACGATGGTCGGCGAGCGCGTCAACTCGCAGGGCTCGCGCAAGGCCAAGGAGATGCTGCTGGCCGACGACTACGACGGCCTCAACCAGATCGCCGAGGACCAGGTCGACGGCGGCGCCCACGTGCTCGACCTCTGCGTGGCGCTCGTGGAGCGCGACGACGAGGGCGAGCAGATGCGCCGCGTCGCCGAGCGCGTGTCGCTGTCGCAGCCCGCCCCGATCCAGGTCGACTCGACCGAGCCCGAGGTCATCGAGGCCGCACTCGAGCAGATCCCCGGCCGCGCGATCGTCAACTCGATCAACCTCGAGGCCGGCCGCGACAAGCTCGACCGCGTCGTGCCGATCGCGCTCGCCCACGGCGCCTGCCTGATCGCGCTGACGATCGACGAGGTCGGGATGGCGAAGACCGCCGCGCGCAAGCTCGAGATCGCCCAGCGCCTGAAGGAGCTGTGCTGCGACGAGCACGGCCTCGATCCCGAGGCGCTGATCTTCGACTGCCTGACCTTCACGCTGACGACCGGCGACGAGGAGTGGCGCCCGTCGGCGGTCGAGACGATCGAGGGGATCCGGCTGATCAAGCAGCAGATCCCGATGGTCAAGACGTCGCTCGGCGTCTCGAACGTCTCCTTCGGCGTCTCGCCGCGCGCCCGCGCGGTCCTCAACTCCGTCTTCTTGCACCACTGCGTCGAGGCGGGCCTGGACCTCGCGATGGTCAACCCGAACCACATCACGCCGTACGGCGAGATCGGCGAGCAGGAGCGCCGGCTCGCCGACGACCTCGTCTTCAACGCGCGCGAGGACGCGCTGGAGGTCTTCATCGCGCACTTCGAGTCGCAGGGCGAGGTGGCCGAGGAGGAGAAGGCCGACCCGACCGCCGGCATGGAGCCCGAGGAGGCGCTGCACTTCCACATCCTGCGCCGCAAGAAGGAGGGCGTCGAGGACTGGATCGACCGCTCGGTCGAGAAGATCGGCGCCGTTCCGACGCTCAACGACGTGCTGCTGCCGGCGATGAAGGAGGTCGGCGACAAGTTCGGCGCCGGCGAGCTGATCCTGCCGTTCGTCCTGCAGTCGGCGACGGTCATGAAGCGCGCGGTCGCGCAGCTGGAGAACTACCTCGACAAGGTCGAGGGCTACACGAAGGGCACCGTCGTGCTGGCGACGGTCTTCGGCGACGTGCACGACATCGGCAAGTCGCTCGTCAACACGATCCTCACGAACAACGGCTACACGGTCGTCGACCTCGGCAAGCAGGTGCCGATCTCGTCGATCCTCGAGGCCGCGCAGGAGCACGACGCGACCGCGATCGGGCTCAGCGCGTTGCTCGTCTCGACCTCCAAGCAGATGCCGCTGTGCATCGAGGAGCTGCACACCAAGGGCCTGGATTACCCCGTCCTGATCGGCGGCGCGGCGATCAACCGCGACTTCGGCCTGCGCGCGCTGTATCCGTTCAAGCGCGAGTCCGACGAGATCTACGCACCGGGCGTCTTCTATTGCAAGGACGCCTTCGAGGGCCTCAACAAGATGGACCAGCTGATCGTGCCCGAGACCCGCGAGGCGCTGCTGACCAAGACGCGCGACGCCGCCGCGCACTTCCGCGAGCACGGCAAGGACCCGCCGCCGCTGATCACCGACGACGACACGGTCCGCTCCGCGGCGCGCACCGACGTGGCGATCCCCGATCCGCCGTTCTGGGGTCGGCGCGAGATCGACGTGCCGCTGCACGAGGTCTTCCCGCACCTCGATACGCACGTGCTGTTCAAGCTGCACTGGGGCGGGCGCGGCGTCAAGGGCGAGGCCTGGCGCAAGCTCGTCGGCGAGGACTTCCAGCCGCGCCTGGAGCGCATGTGGCGCGAACAGGACTACCTGCGCCCGCGCGCGGTGCTGGGCTACTTCCCCTGTTACGGCGAGGGCAACGACGTCGTCGTGCTCGATCCCGAGGACCGCGAGACGGTGCTCGAGCGCCTGACGTTCCCGCGCCAGCCCGGCCATCACCGCATCTGCCTGGCCGACTTCTTCCGCCCCAAGGACAGCGGCGAGGTGGACGTCGTCGCGCTGCAGGCGGTGACCGTCGGGCCGAAGGTGACCGAGGTCATCACCGCCCTGGAGCAGGAGGGCGAGTTCGCCGAGCAGCTCTTCACGCACGGGATCGGCGTGCAGGCCGCCGAGGGCACCGCCGAGTGGCT
Organism: uncultured Solirubrobacteraceae bacterium; assembly: GCA_963756465.1. GTDB lineage: Bacteria > Actinomycetota > Thermoleophilia > Solirubrobacterales > Solirubrobacteraceae > CADCVQ01. The sequence continues at coordinate 716,469 of CAVWNK010000003.1, read as the reverse complement.
GCACTCGCGCGTGCGCTCCGATCTCGGTATCGGCCCGACCGAGGGCCGGCGCTACTCCTGGGGCTATCCCGCCTGTCCCGAGCAGTCCGAGCACGAGAAGATCTACCGCCTGCTGGACGCGCCCGCGATCGGCCTGTCGCTGACCGGCGGCTTCGCGGTCGAGCCCGAGCAGTCGACGCTGGCGATCGTCGTGCACCACCCGCAGGCCGTCTACTTCGGCATGAAGTCGGGCTTCTTGCCCAAGGACAAGGCGCCGGACGACATCATCGCCGGCTCCGACCGCGACGCCACGATGCGCCGCGGCGACGTCGACCCCGCCGAGGGTCCGCCGGAGGACGAGCCGGCGCTCACCGCCGACGCGCGGGCGTAGGGCTCGCTCGGCCCGCTGCGCGGGCCGCTCCCGCCGATCCCGGCGGTCGTGTCGCATCGAGGGTCACATGCGCCCCTTCGTCCGACACGACCGCCGCACTGGCGATCGTCGACTGGTCGCCTGGCCTGACGCCGGCGACCTGCACGCGTCCCTTCGCGAGGGATCGATCCTTGGCTCCGACCCCGGTGCCGATCGCGGTCGCGACCGCGACGAGGCCCGCCAACAGCACGAAGCCGCCCGCGGCCGCGCCCTACCCCGGCAGCCGCGCCTCCTCGAGATCGAGGTCGCGCTGGATCAGCCGCATCGTCTCCTGGCGCAGCGTGCCCGCGTTGCGCAGGCCGAGGATCGCGTCGCGCTCGACGCCGATGAGCTCGCGGCGCAGGGCGCCGTAGCGCTCGACGCCGTCGCGGGCGGTCTCGCCGCGCGCGTCATCGCCGTCGCCGCCGACGACCACCATGCAGCGCCTGAAGCGCGCCCGGTACAGCTCGCGCATCCGCCGCAGGCGCTCGTCGCTGATGCGCTCCTCGCGCTCGAGCTCGTCGAGGCGGTCGAGCGCCGCCTGCGCCGCCTCCAGCCGCGCGATCGCCTCATCCGGGCTCCAGTCGCGCACCCCCTCGATGCCGAGCCGGCGCAGCAGCGGCCCGAGCGTCAGGCCCTGGCCCACGAGCGTCACGGCGATGACGCCGACCGTGACGAAGATCAGCAGCTCGCGGTCCTCGATCTGGGCGGGCAGCGCGAGCGCCGCGGCGAGCGAGATCGCGCCGCGCATCCCGCTCCAGCCGACGAGCAGGCGCTCGCGCCAGTCGTCGCCGGTGTCGGCGTGCGCGGCCGCCGGAACGACGCGGGCCAGCAGCGGCGCGATCGCGACCCACGCCAGCCGCACCCCGATCACGACCGCGCTGACGATCGCGACGTCGAGCAGCAGCGCGCCCGTCGTGCCGTCGGCGCGGGCATCGTCGAGCACGCCCTCGAACTGCAGCCCGAGCAGGACGAAGAGCGTCGCGTTGAGGCCGAAGACGAGCACCTGCCAGAACGCGAGCGCGCTGAGGCGCGTGTCGGCGTCGAACATCTCGTGCGCGTGCCAGCCGAACCAGACGCCCGCGATGACGGTCGCGAGCACGCCCGACGCGCCGATCTGCTCGGCGCCGAGGTACGAGCCGTAGGCGAACAGGACCGACAGGAAGATCGCCAGCGGCGGATCGGTCAACCGCCGCTGCAGCCGCTGACCGACCCACCCGAACGCCACCCCGACGAGCACGCCACCGGCCGCCGTGCGCACGAACTCCCACGCCGCCTCGTCGAGCGCGAACGTGCCGGCGAGGACCGCGCCGACGGCGACGCGGTAGGCGACGAGCGCGGCCGCGTCGTTGAGCATCGCCTCGGCCTCGACGGCGAGCGTCACGCGCTCGGGCGCGCCGAGGCGGCTGAACGTCGCCGCCGCCGAGACCGGGTCGGTCGGGCCGAGGATCGCCCCCAGCACGAACGCCTCGGCCCAGCTCAGACCGGTGACGGCGTGCGCCACGGCGGCGACCGCGCACATCGTCACGAGCACGAGCGCGAACGTCAGCGAGACGAGCTGGCCGGCCGCGGCGCGCAGCTCCTGCGGCGACGCGCCGAAGCCGGCGGAGTGCAGCAGCGGCGGCAGGAACAGCAGGAACACGGCCTCGGGCTCCAGCTCGATCTCCGGCAGGCCGGGCACGAAGCCGATCGCGACGCCGCCGATGACGAGCACGATCGGATACGGGATCGAGATCTGGTCGGCGAGCCGGACGAACACCGCGGCCGCGAACAGGACCACGACGAGAAACTCGATATCGCCCACGGGCAGCGAAGTCTATGAGCGTGCCACCGGCGCTACCGTGACCCGTCGATGCCCGTCCACCTCGATCCGCCGCTGGGCCCCGGCGACCACGTCGACGGGCCCGCCGAGGCCGCGCTGGAGCTCGTCATGTACGGCGACTTCCAGTGCCCCTACTGCGCCGCCGCGCAGTCGATCCTGCGCCGCGTGCGCGAGCGCCTCGACGGGCGCCTGCGGTTCGCCTTCCGCCACATGCCGCTGCCGGTCCACCCCGACGCCGCCGACGCCGCGCAGGCGTCCGAGGCGGCCGCCGCGCAGGGCGCGTTCTGGCCGATGCACGACGCGCTGTACGCCGGTCGCGGCCGCCTGTCGGTCGACGACCTCGCGGCGCACGCGAGCGCGATCGGCCTCGACGGCGACCGCGTCAGGCGCGAGATCGCCGGCGGCGTGCACGCCGAGCGCGTCGCGCGTGACGACGCCAGCGCGCGCGCGGCCGGGATCGCCGGCACACCGGCGTTCTTCGTCAACGGCGTCCTGCACGAGGGCCCGTTCGACGCCGGCTCGCTCGTCGAGGCGCTCGAGGCCGGCGCGCCGCAGCAGGCTCAATAGCGGCGCGCCACGAACTGCATCATCACCCCGCCGTAGAGCATCACGAAGACGCCGAGGATCAGCACCGCGGGCGCGATCGCGCCCAGCGGCGGGGACGTACCGGCGAACGTCTCGACGTGCGCGCGCTGCGTGACGAACACGTCCAGGAAGTCCTGGCGCAGGTAGTCGTCGACCGCCGGCATCGTGCGCACGGGCGTCACCCCGTCGAAGCGCGTCAGCTCACCGGTGCCCGGCACCGCCGCCCAGCCCGACGTCACCGTCGGCGCCGCGAGCAGCGCCCGCGTCAGGCCGGGCGCGCGCCGGCGCAGCAGCGCGACGACCCTGTCGGGCTTCATCCGCAGCGCCTTGGCGAGGTAGGCGAGCAGGCGCGGGACATCGCGCGAGACGCGCGTCAGCGGCAGCGCGTCGAGCAGCGCGATCGTGTGGGGCGCGCGGCGGATCAACGCGCCCCGCACCTCGCCGGGCCGGCGTCCCGTGCGCTGCGCGACGAGCCGGTACAGCTGCGGCGTCTCGGCCCAGGCGCCGCCACGCCGGTTCATGATCGGGTCGCCGAGCAGGACCGCCTCGTGAAGCGTGTCCAGGCCGACCGCTGCGCCCTCGGCGCGGTCCCGGGCGAACACCGGCTCGAGGTCGGAGACGAGCTGCTGGCCGTCGTCCAGGCGCGGGAAGTACATCGCGCCGGCGACGAGCACGATCAAGAAGACGCCGATCGCGACGACGACGCTCCACGAGAGCCTGCCGGGCGCGTGCGTGCGCGCGGCACGCCGCGCCTGCGCGAGACCGTAGGCGAACAGCACGAGGCCGACGAGCACGAGCAGATAGCCGATGTAGCCGACGCCGAAGGTGCCCGCCAGGCTTTTGAACTCGTCCCGCTCCGCGGCGACCAGCGGCACGACGTCGTCGCGGACGTACTTGCGCAGGCCCGGCACCGTGCGGACCGGTTTATCGCCCGCCAGCCGCGTCAGGCCCTCGATCCCGGGCACGTCGTTCCAACCATCGGTCACGTTGGGCAGCCTCGTCAGCACCTGGGCCAGGCGCGGGAAGCTCGTCTCGAGCGTCGCCGCGAGCTCGTCCTCGCTGACGGTCATCGTCGTGGCGAGGTACGCCGTCAGGATCGGGATCTCCTCGGCGACGCGCTCGAGCGGCAGGGCGCGCATGAGCGCCTCGGCGTGCGGAGCCTCGCGGCGCAGGATCTTGCGGGCCTGCGCGCTCGAGATCCCGAGCTCGCGCCGGATCAGGCGCACGAGCGAGCGCACCTCCCTGTGGGCCCCGCCGCGCGCGGTCAGCAGCGGATCGGCGAAGTCGACGTACTGCGAGACAAGCTCGACGCCCGCGCGCGTCCCCGCCACGCGCTCGTCCGTGAAGCCCGGCTCGGCGGCGTCGACGAACTCCTGCCCGGCGCTCATGCGCGGGATCAGCGACAGCACGACGACGAGCGCGACGGTGACCACACCGACGATCGCGACCCCCAGCCACGCACGCGACGCGCCGGTCGACATCAACCCCGTGATGCGCACCTTCGTCACTCCTGAAATCCGTTCGTTCGAAGACGGCCGCAGTGCCGGCCGCCGGCGAGCGCGCGACCTTACACGGCCACCGGTCCGGCTGCGACGAGCACGAGTTTCTCGGCCCGCGACAGGCGCTTGATGCGCGCCTCCTCGCGGCGCGCGGCGCTGCGGTCGGGCATCGGCTGGGCGAGCGCGAGCGTCACCGGCAGGCGGGCGGCCGTGTAGCGGCTCGCGCGGCCGCTGTCATGCTGGCGCAGGCGGCGATCGATGTCCGAGGTCCAGCCGCAGTACAGCGAGCCGTCGCGGCAACGCAGCAGGTAGACCCAGGCGTCGGAGGTCATCGGCGATGGGGTTCGACGCGCCACGCCGTGATCATGCCCGCCGACCGGCCGGGGTGAAGACTAAGATCGCGCGGCCGTGCGATTTCCGCGAGCCACGATCATCGCCAGCCTCGTGGTCGTCGCCGCGACGGCGGCCGTCGTGCCCGCCCTCGCGACCGCGCAGGGTTGCCCGCTCGCGCCGCTGATCCCCTGCCAGACGCCGCGCCCGCCGGACACCGGGGCGGGCGGCGAGGAGAAGCCGGCGGCGCTGAAGAAGCTGCCGCCACCGCTGGCGATCGGGCTGACCGAGGGCGACCCGCGCCTGCTCGTCCCCGCGGGCCCGATGTCCCGCGCGGCGGCCAAGGTCGTCGCCCTGAAGCCGAACTACGTGCGCGTGCTCGTGCCGTGGGAGCGCCTGCAGCCGATCAAGGGCCGCAAGCCCAACTGGGACGCGCCGCCCGGCGGCTGCCCGAAGGTCAGCCCGGGCTGCCGCTCGCCGCTGGGACTGCGCAGCGTGCTGCGGGCGATCAAGCAGCGCCAGGATGCGGACGGTGGCTGGAAGATCCTCGCCGTGCCGTACTTCACGCCGACGTGGGCGGCGACCGGCGGCTTCCGCGGCTGCCAGCGCGCCCGCAGCCGCACGCCGCGCGCGCAGATGCCGTCGATCGCTCCCTACCGCACGTTCCTGCGCGGCATGAACGCGCTCGCCGACAAGGTCGGCGTGAAGATCGACTACATCACGCCCTGGAACGAGCCCAACCACCCGGGCTTCATGCAGCCTCAGCGCGCGACCTGCAACCGCCGCTCCAAGGCGCTCGCGCCGCGCGCCTACGCCAAGCTCGTGCGGGCCGCGCAGAAGGAGCTGCGCTACGAGCAGACGATCGTGCTCGGAAGCCTCGCCGGGTTGCAGCAGCCGCGCGTCTACGGCGCGGGCACGGCCGAGTTCATCAAGGGCCTGCCGCGCGACGTCGCCTGCATCGAGGGCCCGTTCGCCCAGCACGCATACATCGGCAAGCCCGGTCGCCGTGGTCGCGAGCCGCGCCGCGCCAACCCGGCGTCGGCCGCCCGCCACAGCCTGATCGACGACGTCCTCGCGGCGCTCGACGCGAAGCGCTGCGCGCAGACCAAGCAGCTCTGGATCGGCGAGACGGGAACGTTCGACCACCGCTGCGAGGCGATGTCCGCGGCCCTGCGCGCGTGGGCGCGCAACGATCGCGTCGACGCCGCGTTCCAGTACACGTTCCGCGAGGCGCACGCCTTCCCGGTCGGGCTCGTCAGCTCGTCGCTGAAGCGGACCTACGGGTCCTACCGCGCCTGGTTCGCCTTCGCCGGCGGGCCCGAGAAGGTGCCGGCGAGCCCCTGCTGAGGGGCGCGTCAGAGCGGCGACGACGGGCGCGCCGTGCCGCCGCGAGAACCCAGAGAACGTCCGGACGCGTGTACTACGCTGCGCCGATGAGCGGCGATCGGCGGATGACCGCCGCGCAGTGGGACGCGCGCTACCGCGCGACGCCGGACCTGTGGACGACGGAGCCCAACGCGGCGCTCGCGCGGTTCGCCGCCGAGCTCGCGCCGGGCCGCGCACTGGACGTCGGCGCGGGCGACGGGCGCAACGCGATCTGGCTCGCGGCCCAGGGCTGGGACGTGACCGCGCTGGACCTGTCGGCGGTCGCGTTGGAGCGGGCCGCCGAACGCGCCGCGGCGCGCGGCACGCAGCTTGCGTGCGTCGTGGCCGACTGGCACGAGCATGACTTCGGCGAGGCGGCCTACGAGCTCGTCGTCGTGAGCTTCATGCACCCGCAGCCGGAGGACCGCGAGCACCTGTTCGAGCGCGCGGCGCGCGCGCTGGCGCCGGGCGGGCACGTGTTCACGGTCGGCGTCATCCTCGCCGACCACGGCCGCCGCGGCCCGCCCGATGCCGAGCGCCTGTACACGCCCGATCGTCTGCGGCAGGCGCTGCGCGGCGTCGAGCTGCTGCACTGCGGCGAGCACGCCTACGAGCAGGAGCACAGCAGCGGGCGCCGGCAGGTGACCGACGTCGTGGCGATCGGCCGCCGGCGCTGAACGACGGCCGGCGGGACGGCGAGCGCGATCGCTACGCCGGCTCGCGCGCCTCGCCGCGACCGAAGCTCTGCGCCGGGGCGAGCTCGACGGGCGAGCCGTGCATCGCGCGCAGCCGCACCTCGCGCCACGACAGGCCTTCCTTGACGAGCGCCGGGGCGCCCATCACGACCGCGGTCGCGATCTCGACGGACTGCAGGATGATCCCGTAGGCGAGCGCGTCCGCGTAGCCGACCCCGTAGGCCGCGAGCACCGCGACGCAGGCGGCCTGGAAGACGCCGACGTTCGACGGCGTCGCCGGCAGCACGGCGGTGACGTTGACGGCGAACAGCACCGCCGCCGCGGCGCCGATGCCGGCCTGCTGGTCGAGGCCGAGCGCGACGAGCAGCACGTAGCACGACAGCCACTGCACGCCCCACGCCGACAGCTGCGCGAAGGTCGCCAGCGCGCCGAGGCGCGGGCGACGGAAGACCGTCAGCCCGGCGCGCAGCGAGACGAGCGCGGCGCGCGCCTGCGTTGTGAATGCCGCCAGGCGCGCGAAGCGCGAGGGCTTGCCCGAACGCAGCAGCACCGGCGCCGCGACGAGCGTCAGGACGATCGCCAGCGGCGCGATCGCGACCACGAGCAGCGCCGTGTGGCGCGAGAAGAGGTCGACGGTCGAGAACATCGTGATCCCGAGCACGACGAGCGCGAGGATGTTCAGCAGCGTCTGCGACACGATCGTGCCCGCCACGACCGGCAGGTGCTCGCGCGCGCTGCCGGTCCGCCGCGCGACGACGAACGCGCGCGCAGGCTCGCCCAGGCGGGCTGGCAACGTCGCCGACATCAGCACGCCGATGAACGTTCCCTGCAGGGCGTCGCGCAAGCGCACGCGGGCCAGCGGCAGCGCCGCGCGCAGGATCGCGTGCCAGGCGACGGCACGCAGGACCATCGAGAAGCACATCAGCCCGAGGCCGACGAGCACCCACGGCGGCGCGGCGTCGAGCAGCGCCCGGCTGACGCGGTCGGGACCGATCCGCTGCACCGCGATCACGGCCAGCACCGCGGCGAACAGGGCGAACGCGCCGATCGCCAGCCGGCGACCCATGCGCGCACCCGGCTGCGACGCGTCGCGGGCGGCGCGCGGCAGCGCCGGCTCGAGCGTCGGCAGCCGCCGGGCGGGAACGCGCTCGCCGTCGGCCGGCTTCAGGCCGATCCGCGCGGCGGCGCCGCGCGGGGCGCGCGCGTGCAGCTCGATCGCGTCCTCGTAGGCGCCGAGCACCTCGGCGGCGACCCGCGGCCAGGCGTAGCGGGGCGCCGAGCTACCGGCGGCGGCGGCGAGCCGGGCGCGGCGGCCCGGGTCGAGGGCGAGGTCGCGCAGCTCCTCGGCGAGCGCGGTCGCGTCGCCGCGCGGCACGAGCAACCCGTTGACGCCGTGCTCGACGACGTCGCGGTAGCCCGCGATGTTGGAGGCGACGACCGGCGTGCCGGCCGCGAACGCCTCCGTCAGGACCATGCCGAAGCTCTCGCCGCCGAGCGACGGCGCGCAGAGCACGTCGGCCTCGGCGAGCACCCGCAGCTTGTCCTCGTCGCTGCACTTGCCGTGCGCGACGACGTCGCGCGTGTCGAGCATCAGCGGCGCGAGCTGCTCGTCGTCGACGCCGACGACGTCCAGGCGCACGGCGATGTGCTCGCGCAGCGCCTCGAAGGCGCGCAGCAGGACCGGCAGGCCCTTGCGCTCGACGGCCTGGCCGATGAACGCGATCCGCAGCGGGCCGCGCGCGCCGCCGAGGCGCTCGAGCTCGACGCCGAGCCGCCCCCGCCTGATGTCGGGCACGTCGACGCCGTTGGGGATGACCCGGTACGTGCCGCCGTAGAAGCGTCGCCCGGTCCAGGCCGCCGCCTGCGAGACGGCGATCCGCACGTGCAGGCGGTTCAGCCGCCGCCGCGCTCCGAAGACGTTCGCCAGGTTGTTGGAGAAGACGTTCTCCGAGTAGCAGTGGAACGTCGCGACGAGCGGCGCGTCGACCGTCATCAGCGAGTCCCAACCGGGGATCGGCGCGACCGGCTCGTGCAGGTGCACGACGTCGTAGCCGCGCTCCAGCTCGCGCCGCAGCCGCCACACCGTCGAGGTGCCGTAGGCGACGTTCGAGACCGCGCCGTTGGACGGGAAGCCGAGCGTTCGCCCGAGCGGGACGAGGTAGTCGGGCAGCGGGCGCTGCGACGGGCGCGCTCCACGATGCATCCGCCGGGTCAGGCGGTCGTCGGGATCGACCGGGGACAGGACGCGCACCTCATGGCCCGCGGCGATGTACTGCTCCGCGAGCGATTCGATGTGGCGCGTCACTCCCCCTGGATACGTCCACGAGTACGGGGACACCAGCGCGATGCGCATTGCGCGCAATCCTATCCCCCCGCGCCCGCCGTTCGCGAACCAGGCGCCTCGTTCACGAGCGCGGGGTCGCCGCGCACGTAGGCGGTCGCGCAGGTCAGCACGGCGACGCCGAAGGCGAACAGCAGCGGCCCCGAATCGTTCGTCAGGGCACCCACGATCGACGCCGTCAGCCCGCCGATCAGCGCGGCGCGCCACGACGCCGAGCCGCGCAGCGGAGCGTAGATGCGCTCGCGGTAGCGCACGGCATAGGCGACGGCGAGCACCCCGACGACGACGACGAGCGGCATCGCCCCGAGCGTGAAGACGTTGAACGCCAGCGTGTACCGGCGCGTGACGACGTCCCACAGCGAGCCGGCGCTGTCGGCCTGCAGGACCGTGCGCGTGAAGTGACCGTCGCCGGCGGTGACGAGGTCGAGCGCCGCGAGCGCGATCAGCGCGATCACCGGCACGAGCGCCGCCAGCGCGATCGCACGCCGCGACGGCCGGCCGGGCAACATCACGATCGTCGCCGCCGCGATCCCCGCGCCCAGCGTGATGACGCCGCCGACGTCGGCCCCGAGTTGGCCCGCGCCGACGAAGACCGCGAAGACGGCGCCCGTCAGCGCGAACACCGCCGCCGCGCGGCGCGACTCGCCGCGGCCGAACAGCAGCGCGCCGAGGCCGACGAGCAGCAGCGCGGTCAGCGACGCCTCGAGCTCGTTGCCGAGGCCGTAGAAGCGCGAGCCCGAGCGCGGGTTGACGCCCAGCAGCGAGCGGATGATCAGCGGCGAGCCGAAGACGAGATCCGCCGAGTACGTGACGATCGCGACCCCGGCGGGCACGAGCGGGCCGCGCGGCCAGCGCACGAGGCGGTCCGTCAGCGCGGCCAGCCCGAACGCGCCGGCGACGATGATCGCCATCTCGCCCAGTCGCGACGGCGCCAGCCAGCCGGTCAGCAGCAGCATCGGCAGCACCCACATGAACGCCAACCCGCCGATCCGCAGGGCGGCCCGGATCCCGCGGCGGTCGGCGACGAGGCCGCAGGCGAGCAGCAGCGCCAGCCAGGTGAAGGCCAGCGCCCCCAGCACCGGCGTGCGGCGCCCGCTGACGACGCGCAGGCGCGCCTCGACGGCGACCAGCGCGCCCGCGTTGCGAACGCCCTCCTGCCTGATCGGCTGGCCGCGCACACCGCCGGGAACCTCGATGCCGAGGTGGCGCAGGATCGTGACCGGGATGTCGATCCCGGCGACGATCCCCTCCAGGTGCGTCGTCTGCGACGTCAGCAGACCGTTGCCGGCCAGGCCGAGGACGCCGATCGGCAGCAGCAGCGGCACGGGCGAGCGGGGCGGGGTCTGCACGACGATCAGCAGGTCGTCGCGACGGCGCGCGCGCAGCAGGTCGTCGAGCACGTCGTCGCCGTTGTGGGATGTCGGCAGGCCGACGACGACGAGCCTGCTGCGCACGAGCAGCGCCCCGGCGCGGTCGGCGAGCGTCGCCGACGGCCCGAGCGACACCGATGCGACGTCGCCGCGGCGGTCGGCGGCGACGGCGGCCTCGACGTGCCTGCGGCCCGCGACGCCCGCGTACGCCGCGCCGTCGGGGATCTCCTCGGCGAGCAGCCCGGGCATGATCTCCGCCGGCGCCGACTGCGCGCGTCGCAGCGCCTTGCTCCAGCCGAAGACGAAGCCGCTGCCGTCGCCGCCGGCGATGAGCTCGAGCGGCGGCGGCTCGGAGGGGTCGTAGACGGCGCGCGACGTGCGCGAACCGGCCGACAGGTCGAGCACCATCTGCTCGGGCGAGGAGCGTCCCTGGGTCGCGCTGACGAGGCCGATCGCGAAGCGGTTGCGCGCGTCGAGGCGATCGAGGACCGGCTCGGGGTTGTCGTCGCCGCCCGCCGGCAGGAACGCCAGCACGGCCCGGGGGTCGTCGGCGTGGGCAGGCGCGGCCGGCGCGGCGAGCAGGAACGCGAGCGCGAGCGCGAGCACGAGCAGGGGGCGCCCGCCGGCGTACGTGAGACGCGCGAGGACCGCTCTATCCTTCTGACAGTGCCGGCCCGTCATTTCGTCAAATACACCTTCCTGAAGATGGAGCCCGCGTGGCGGCGGTTGGATGCCGACCTGCGCGAGGCCGGCAAGCGCGAGTTTGCCGCCGCGTGCGCCGATTTCGCGGACGGCCACCTGCTGCGGGCGTTCTCGACGATCGGCACGCGCGGGGACGCCGACCTGATGCTGCTCGTGCAGGCGCAGAACCTCGATCGTATCCACGAGTTCCACGTGGTCCTGGCGCAGAGCGGGCTCATGAAGTGGGCGACGATCCCGTACTCGTACCTTGCGATGACGAAGGCCTCCGAGTACTCGGACGAGTCACGCCTCGAAGTTCGCCCCGCGCACGCGAAGTACCTGTTCGTCTATCCGTTCGTGAAGACCCGCGCCTGGTACGCGCTGGACGCCGACGAGCGCTACCGGATCATGCAGGAGCACATCGCGCTCGGCCGCGAGTATCCGAGCATCGACCTCAACACCTCCTACTCGTTCGGCCTCGACGACCAGGAGTTCGTCGTCGCCTTCGAGACCGACGATCCCGCCTCGTTCTTGGATCTCGTCCAGCGCCTGCGCACAACGGCGTCGTCGTCGTACACGCTGCGCGACACACCGACCTTCACGTGCATCAGCGCGTCCGTGGAGCGCGCCCTGGCGGCGCTCGACGGCGAGATGCTGGCCGCGGAAGTGGGCTGAGGGCCGTGCACGAGCAACCCGGAGAGATCCGCGACATCACCGTCATCGGCGCGGGACCGGTCGGGCTGTCGACGGCGTTCTGGGCCGGCATGCGCGAGGCCTCGGCGCGGATCGTCGACTCGCTGCCGGAGATCGGCGGCCAGCTCACCGCGCTGTATCCGGAGAAGTGGATCTTCGACGTTCCCGGCCATCCGCGGATCCTCGCCAAGGACCTCGTCGAGCAGCAGCGCCGCCAGACGCTCGAGCAGTTCGACGTGCCGGTCCACCTCGAGACGACCGTCGAGTCGATCGCGTGGGAGGACGACGTCGTCGTCCTGAACACGAACAACTCCGGCTACCCGCAGCTGCGCAGCCGCGCGGTGATCATCGCCGGCGGCCACGGCGCGTTCGAGCCCAAGAAGCTGCCGGGCTTCGACATGACGCCGTGGGAGGGCCGCGGCGCGCACTACCTCGTCGGCTCCAAGGCGGAGTTCGACGGCAAGAAGGTCCTGATCATCGGCGGCGGCGACTCGGCCTGCGACTGGGTCATCAACCTCATCCACACGGCGGACTCGGTCGCGCTGTGCCATCGCCGCGAAGGCTTTCGGGCGCACGAGCTGACCGTCAGCCAGGTGATGTCGGCCGCCGACGCCGGCCACGTCGACCTGCACGTCCCCTTCCAGGTCCGCGAGGTCATCGGCAACGGCGCGATCGAGCGCGTCCGGCTCTTCCATTCCGAGGACGAGTCGCACGAGATCGAGATCGAGGTCGACGCGATCCTCCTGCAGCTCGGCTTCAAGACCGCGCTCGGGCCGCTGAAGAACTGGGGCCTGGAGATCCAGAAGGGCGCGCTCGTCGTCGATCAGGTCATGAAGACCAACCTGCCCGGCGTCTGGGCCTGCGGCGACATCACGACGTTCGACGGCAAGCTCAAGCTGATCGCGACGGGCTACGCGGAGGCGGCGGTGGCGGTCGCGCAGGCGGTCCACTCCTTCCGGCCGGAGATGAAGATCCAGCCGAAGTACTCGACGAACACCGGCGTGCCCGGCGGCGCCGGCGGCCAGCCCTGACGCTGCTGGTCAGGGCGCGCCCGGCCGCCAGCCGGTGACGACCTCCGACGCGGCGATCGCGTCGTCGAGTCGCGGGTCGGCGATGGGCGGATCGGCGGCGAGTCGCAGCCCGATCACGCCCGCCCAGACCTCGAGCGCCAGATCCTCGTCGTCGTCGACCGGGGGGCCTGTGCGGACCTTCGCCGACGCCTCGTCGAGCGACATCGCCAGCGCCCGCGTCGCCTTGAGCTCTTTGCGGTTCGGCGCGCGGACCTCGTCCCAGCGCCCGGGCACGAGCTTCTCGGTGAACGTTTCGAGCACGACCATGAGCTCGTGCGGATCGGACACCGGGCGGGCTTCGCCGAGGACGACGACCGAGCGGTAGTTCATGGAGTGGTGAAACGCCGAGCGGGCGAGCACGACGCCGTCGATCAGCGTGACCGTCAGGCAGGCCGGCGTGCCGGCGGCGAGCGCGCGGATCATGCGACTCGCCGCCGAGCCGTGGATGTAGACGGTGTCGCCGACGCGCGCGTGCAGCGTCGGGATCACGAACGGCTGGCCGTCGACGGCGAAGCCGAGATGCGCGACGAGGCCCTCGTCGAGGATCGCGTCGATCGTCGCGCGCTCGTAGTCGGCGCGGGCGGGCGCGCGGCGCACGCGCGTGCGTCGGGACGGAGCGATCGTCATGGCTCGCGAGGATAGGCAGCGATTGGCCCGCTGTGAAGGACCAATCTGATGCCACAATCTCGGACCAATGGACCTGCATCTCGATCTCGATCACGCCGCCGGCGGGACGCTGCGCGCGCGCGTCGAGAGCGCGCTGCGCGACGCGATCCGCAGCGGACTGCTGGCGCCGGGCTCGCGGCTGCCGCCCAGCCGGACGCTGTGCGCGCAGCTCGGCGTCTCGCGCGGCGTCGTCGTCGACGCCTACACGCAACTGACCGCGGAGGGCTACCTGCAGGCGCGCCAGGGCGCGGGCACGACCGTCGCCGCGACCGGGCGCGGGCTGCCGTCGCCGCACCGGTCCGGCGGCGGGTCCGTCGAGCCTCAGATCCGCCACGACCTGAGCCCGTTCGTCCCCGCGCTGGCGGCGTTCCCGCGCGGCCCCTGGCGGGCGGCGCTGAACCGCGCGCTGCGCACGGCGCCCGATGCGCGGCTCGGGCTGCCGGACGCCGCCGGCGTGCCCGAGTTGCGTGCGGCGCTCGCCGGCCACCTCGCGCGCTCGCGCGGCGTGCGCGGCAGCGCCGATCAGGTCATCGTCTGCAACGGGCTGCGCGCCGGCCTCGGGCTGCTGTGGAGCGCGCTGGCGGCGCGGGGCGCGCTGCGGGTGGCCGCGGAGCGCCCCGGCTGGCGGGGAATCGGGCAGACCGCGAGCGACGCGGGCCTGCAGCCCGTGCCGATCCCCGTCGATGACGATGGGCTCGTCGTCGATCGCCTGGCGGCGCAGCGGCGGATCGACGCGGTCGCGGTCGCGCCGGCGCACCAGTACCCGACCGGCGCGGTGATGCCGCCGGCACGGCGGGCGGCGCTCGTCGCGTGGGCGCAGGAGCGCGGCGCGCTGATCGTCGAGGACGACTACGACGCCGAGTACCGCTACGACCGCGAGCCGATCGGCTCGATCCACGGGCTCGCTCCGCAGCACGTCGCCTACGGCGGCTCGGCCAGCAAGTCGCTGGCACCCGGTGTACGGCTGGCGTGGCTCGTCGTGCCGCCGGCGCTGGCCGAGCCGATCGCCGCGCTGCAGGCGCGGCGCGGCGGGATGCCGGCCGCGCTGGACCAGCTGGCGTTCGCCGACTTCATCGACCGCGGCGACCTCGACCGCCATCTGCGCCGGTCGCGGCGGCAGTACCGCCGCCGGCGCGACGCGCTGCTCGCCGCGCTGGCGACGCGGCTGCCGGAGGTGGAGGTGTCCGGCGCGGCCGCCGGGCTGTTCGTCGTGCTGCGGCTACCGCTGCGGCTCAGCGAAGCCGACGTGCTGCGCCGTGCGCGCGCGGCCGGGGTCGCCGTCGAGGGCGGCGGCGGGCGCGAGCCATCGCTCGTGGTGGGGTACGCGAACCTCGCCGAGGCCGCCGTGGTGTCGGCGGTCGAGGCGCTGGCGGCATGCGTGCGCGCGTGATCGCGCACGGACACCCATTAGACCGCCGAGCACTCCTCTGCCTCGGCCACGCGGAACGAGGATCCGCAGCCGCAGGCGGCGACGACGTTGGGGTTGTTGACCTGGAATCCGGCGGCCGTCAGCGACTCGACGTAGTCGATGACCGAGCCGCGCACGTAGGGCAGGCTGGGCTGGTCGACGTAGACCTTCAGGCCCGCGTACTCGAAGACCTCGTCGCCGTCGCGCTTCTGGTCGAAGGCGAGGTTGTACTGAAAGCCCGAGCAGCCGCCACCCTTGACGCCCACGCGCAGACCGGCGTCCGGGTCGACGGTCCCCTGCGAGGAGAGGAACTCGTGGACCTTCTCCGCACCCTTGTCTGTGATCGTGATCATGTGTGCAACTCCCGGCGTCGGGTTCCAGTCGGACATTCAATCGGATCGGCCAATACTTCAGGAAGTGTAGCGCCCGCGCGGACCGGCTGGACAAGCTTCGCACTCGCGCTGGGTCGCTAGGCTTTCTGACCAGATGCCGAGCGCAGAAGACGTCAAGAACCGGATCGAAGCCGCAATCCCCGGCGCCGAGGCCGAGGTGCAGACGCCCGACGAGGTCCATTTCAGCGCGCGCGTGCGTGCGAGCGCCTTTGGCGGCTTGTCACGCGTGCAGCAGCACCGGCTCGTCATGGACATCTTCAGCGGCGAGCTCGGCGGCTCGATCCACGCCCTCGAACTGAAGACGGAGGCCACATGAGCGACACCCAGATCCACGACCTGATCGCCGAGGCGATCAAGGACAACGAGCTGATCCTCTTCATGAAGGGGACGCCCGAGCAGCCCGCCTGTGGCTTCTCGATGCGCACCGTGGGGATGCTGCAGGAGCTCGACGTGCCCTTCGCCGCCGTCGACGTGCTGCCCGACCCGCGCATTCGCCAGGAGCTGTCGGCGATCTCGAGCTGGCCCACGATCCCGCAGCTGTTCCACAAGGGCGAGCTGCTCGGCGGCTGCGACATCGTCACCGAGATGTACGAGTCCGGCGAGCTGGCAACGACGCTCGGCGTCCAGACGCCGGCCGGCGCCAACCCGCAGGCCCCCACCGGCAACCCGGCCCAGGCCGCGCCGATGGGCATCGAGAACCGCCTCGGGTAGTCCAACCATCCGCACGTTTGCGCGCGTTCGCGGGCCCGATCGCTCGTCGCCGCTGCGGCGGCCGGCGCGGGTCAGCGGATTCGCAGCCGCATGCGCGCCTCGCCGCTGATGCGCAGGCGCGGATCGCGGTACAGCGGGATCTCGCTGTCGCCGAGGCGCGCCGTCACGCCGTCGTAGCGCGCGAGCGCCTGGAAGGCATCGCGCACCTCGCCGACGGACCGCGGGCCGGCGTCGTCGGACGTCGGCTCCTCGCCCTCGAAGATGAGGCTCAGCTCGCCCTCGGCGTCGGGATCGCCGCCGCTGTCGGCGGGCGTGCCCTGCAGGCGCAGCGTGCGCAGCCCGGCCGGGGCGCCGGCGGGCACGCGCAGGCGCAGGGTGCGCGTGAAGCGGGCGCCGGTGCCGGTCCGGCGTAGGGCGAGGCGCAGGCGGATCGACTGGCCGCGGCGCGCGCGCGCCGGTCCGCTCACGCCGAGGATGTAGGCCTGGCGCAGGCCGCGCCGCACGCGCAGGCCGAGCTCGACCGAGGTCGGGTGCAGCGTGCCGAACCTGTAGCTCTCGAGCGCCTGGACCGCGCTCGCCACGTCGCCCGCGACCGCGCCGGCGAGCGCGTTCTGGGAGGCGCCGTCGACGGCGTAGTTCCAGCACACGCGCATCGGCTTGCGTAGCTCGCGGACGGTCACCTTCACGCACAGCTCGCCGGACTGGCGCGCAGGCGAGCCCGACAGGATCGCGCCGGCGGACTCGGCGGCGGCAGCGGCCGCGGTGAGCCCGAGCGGTGAGACGCCGGTCGGCAGCCCGACGTCGCCCTCGTCGGCGATCTGCGTGACGGAGCTGCGCACGCGACCGGTGTCGAGATCCCTGGCGGTGACGCGCAGCGAGAAGCTCGGCGGCGGCGCGCCGACGGTCCCCGCCACGGCGCTCTGGCCGTCGGAGCTGATCGTGCCGACGTCGTTGCCCGGCGCGCCGAGCTTGTACGTCGAGATCTCCGGCACCGCGAGCGGGTTGTTGACGACCGTGTGGATGAAGGCGTCCTGCAGGAACAGCGAGCGACGCCCAGCGCCGTCGAGCTCGTGGCCGTAGACCCAGACGCTCGCGCCGTCGGCGTAGGCGACCGTGCCGATCGCGCCGAGCGAGACGTCGCCCGAGGTCAGGCCGACGGAGACCGACGCGCCCGGCACGAGCGGCTGCGGCTCAAAGGCGGCGCGCGTGCCGGCCGGCGAGGCCAGCAGCACGCGGCCGGCCTTGCGCGCGGCGCGGATGAAGCTGCGGGCCAGCGACGGGCGCAGCCCGGCGATCGTCAGCGGTGCGGCGAGCGTGCGCGCGCCGACGACCGCGCTGCGCGGCGCGGTCGCCGCCGCCGCGCGGGTCGCCGCGGGGGGCAGGACGGGCTGGGCCAGGATCGACTCGATCGGCGTCGCGAGCGCCGTGTGGCCGCCGTACTCGCCGATCGTCTCGGAGATCGCGCCGATGTTGCGGCCGACGCCGTCGGCGCCGGTACAGATGATCGGCGAGCCCGAGAAGCCTGGGCCGAGGCCCGTCGCGTCGACGGCCGGGCCGGACACGCGCACGATGATCCGCGCCGCGGGCCCGCGCTGGCGGTCGATGACGTCGATGATCTCGACGTCGAAGGCGACGATCTTCAGGCCGCGCACGACGGTCAGGCCGGTGCAGCGCTGCCCGGGCGCGACCTCGGCGAGCGGCATGATCGGATCGGCGGCGCGCGCCCCGGCCGGCACCACGAGCGCGGCCACGAGGGCGGCGAGGAGCAGGCGGCGCATTCGGGGCGACGGTAGCAGCCGTGCCGCGCGGCGGGCTCAGGTGGTCTGACGTCCGGGTGGTCGTCGTCGGCCCGTGTCGCAGCCGTGGTGAAGCGCGTCCGCGGCGCGATGCCGCATCGTCGAGGTGAGCTGACGGGCGGGTCGTAGGCCGTCGCGGCGGTCGCAGCGTCCGCGTGAACGAGCGCCGAACGGGTTCGTCCCGCGGCCACGGTCGGAGCTCGTGCACGCCTGTGCTGCAGGAGCGCCGGGCGTGCTGCCCGGGTCGATCGATTCGGCGCTCGTTCACGCCGACCGCATCGCCGATCGACGGCTCGGCGCCTCGCTGCGCGGTCGCGGTCGACCGGCGACGGCATGCGTCATGTATCGACACCACGCCGCTGTCGAGACGCAGTTGCGCCGACGCAACGGCGGGCAGGTCGTGGCGGACCGTGCGCCGCTTGGAGGCCCGAGCGCGACGACCCCAATAGCATCGCCCTGCATGGCCCCCGACGCGACCATCTCCACGCCCGCGCTGACCTGGGACGGGCGTGCTCTGCGCCTGCTCGACCAGACGCTGCTGCCCGCCGAGGAGGCCTGGATCGACCTGCAGGGTGCGCTCGACACCGCCGCGGCGATCGCCCGGCTGGCCGTGCGCGGCGCGCCGAACATCGGCATCGCGGCCGCCTACGGGCTGACGTTGGCGATCGCCCGGGCGCCCGACGACGACGCCGTGCGCGCGGCGGCGGCGACCCTGCGCGAGGCGCGGCCGACGGCCGTCAACCTCGCCTGGGCCGTCGATCGCGTGCAGGCCGCCGCGCTCGCCGCCGCGCCCGAGCGGCGCGCCGCGGCCGCGCGCGCCGAGGCCGAGGCGATCCATGCCGGTGAGGACGCGGCGAGCCTGGCGATCGCGCTCGCGGGCGCCGACCTGCTGGCCGGCTCGCGGCGGATCCTCACGCACTGCAACACCGGCGCGCTGGCCTGCGGCGGCGCCGGCTCCGCGCTGGCCGTCGCGATCGAGCTCGCGGCGCGCGAGCCCGACGTCACCGTGCTCGCCTGCGAGACGCGCCCGCTGCTGCAGGGCGCGCGGCTGACGATCTGGGAGTTGCGCCGCGCCGGCATCTCGCACGAGCTGCTCGTCGACGGCGCCGCCGCCGGGCTCATGCGCCGCGGCGAGGTCGACGCGGTGATCGTCGGCTGCGACCGCGTCGCCGCCAACGGCGACACCGCCAACAAGGTCGGCACGTACGCGCACGCGCTCGCCGCGCGCGCGGCCGGCATCCCCTTCGTCGTCGCGGGCCCGACCTCGACGATCGACGCCTCGATCGCCAGCGGCGAGGAGATCGTCATCGAGGAGCGCTCGATGGACGAGGTGCGCCACGCGGGCGGCGCGCTGGTGACGGGCGCCGACACCCCCTGTCGCAACCCGGCCTTCGACGTGACGCCCGCGGAGCTCGTGACCGCGCTCGTGACCGAGCGCGGGATCGCCTCGCCGCCGACGACCGAGTCGGTCCTGGCCCTGCTTTGCGGGTGACGTCGCCGGCAGATCGCGGCATCCGTCGCTCGCACGCCGCGGCGATGTGTCCCCAACGTGGCCGCAGGCGGCGATCGGACGGCGCAGGACCGTGCTAGCCGCCCGCTCCACGACGCCGCACGACGTCGTCCTCGAGCAGCTGCCCGACCCCGTCGCAGGACCGGGCGAGGTCGTCTGCCGGGTGCTCGCCTGCGGCGTCTGCGGCTCGGACGTCAGCGACGCCTACGTCGCGCGCAAGCTGCCCGCGGTGCTCGGCCACGAGGTCGTCGGCGAGATCCTGCAGACCGGCGCGGGCGTCGAGCGCTGGCAGCCGGGCGACCGCGTCGTGATCCACCACCACGCCCCCTGTGGCGACTGCCGGCGCTGCCGCCGCGGTCACGAGACGCTCTGCGACCAGTTCCGCGCCACGGCGATCGACCCCGGCGGCTTCGCCGAGCAGGTTCGCGTCGAGGCCGCGCTCGTGTCCGAGCTGCTCGCGCTCGGCGACCTCGACCCGCTGGCGGGGACCTTCGTCGAGCCGCTGGGCTGCGTGCTGCGGGCACTGGACCGGGCGGGTCTGCGTGCAGGCGACGCGCTGCTCGTCGCCGGCGCCGGGTCCAACGGGCTGCTGGCCGTCGCCGCCGCGCGGGCGCGCGGCGCCGAGACGGTCTGGATCCGCGAGCCGCGCGAGCAGCGCCGCGCGCTGGCGCAGCGCTGGGGCGCTGTCCCCCACGACGACACGGCGGCCGACGTCGCCTTCGTCACCACCGCCGATCCGGACGCGATCGACACCGCCGCCGCCGCGCTCGGGATCGGCGGCACGCTGTGCCTGTACGCGACGACGAAGCCGGGCGCGACGCTCGGCCTCGACGCCGAGCAGCTCTTCTTGCGCGAGATCACGGTCCTCACGAGCTGGTCGGCCGGCCCGACCGACATGCGCGCCGCCCGCGAGCTGATCGCGAGCGGCGCGATCGACCCGCTGCCGCTCGTCACCCATCGCCTCGCCCTCGGCGAGACGGCGCGCGCGCTGGACCTCCAGCGCCGCGGCGAGGCGATCAAGGCCGTGGTCGTGCCGTGAGGGCGGCGCTCCTGCACGGGCCGGGCGACCTGCGCGTCGAGGACGTCGCCGAGCCCGCCGGCGAGGTGCTCGTGACCGTCGAGGCCGCGACCGCGTGCGCGACCGACGCCAAGTGTCTGCGCCACGGCCACCTCATCCTCGGTCCCTATCCGGCCCGCTTCGGCCACGAGACCGTCGGCGTGCGCGAGGACACCGGCGAGCGCGTGCTCGTCGGCGACTCCGTGCCGTGCGGCGCGTGCCGTCACTGCCTCGCCGGCCGCACGCAGCTGTGCGCGCACATGACCTGGGTGCTGGGCGGCTTCGCGCAGCAGATCGCGGCCCCGGCCGCCGCGCTGCACGCCGTGCCCGACGGCCTCGAGCCGACGGGCGCGGCGATCGCCGAGCCGCTCGCGGCCGCCGTGCACGCCGTCGCGCGCGCGGGCGCAGCGGTCACCGCTGCCGGCACGCGCGCCGCGGTGCTCGGCGGCGGCACGATGGGGCTGATGCTCGCCCGGCTGCTCGTGCTGGCGGGCTGCGACGTGACGCTCGCCGACCGCCACGAGGAGCGCCGCGCGCAGGCGCGGGCGCTCGGCGCACGCGTATCAGCGCAGCTCCAGCCGAGCGGCCACGATCTCGTGATGGAGGCCGTCGGTCGCCCCGAGGCGTGGCGCGCCGCGATCGACGCGGCGGCGCCCGCGGCGGTCGTCGTGCTCGTCGGCGGCTGCCCGGCGGGCAGCGCCGTCACGCTGCCGGCGGCGCCGCTGCACTACGCCGAGCTCGACATCCGCGGCGCGTTTCATCACACCCCCGCCGAGGTCGACCGCGCGCTGGCGCTGCTCGCCGCCGGCGACGTCGACTGGCGCGCGCTGGCCGGCCCCACGATCGGCCTTGACGAACTGCACGAGGCGCTGCTGGCGCCCTCCGACGGCGAGGCGCGCAAGCTCGTCGTCGATCCCCATCGCTCGTGAACGCTGGCCCGGGTTCCGGGTGAGACGTTCGTGGTCGACGCGCTAGTGTCGCTGCAGATGGCCGTCGCCGTCGTCACGGACAGCACGCACTACCTTCCCGCCGAGCTCGTCGCCGAGCGCGGGCTGCACGAGGTCTCGCTCTACGTGCGGCTCGACGGCCACCTCGTCCGCGAGAGCGACATGACCGACCTGCCGGCATTCTGGGAGGCGATGCGCAGCGGGTCCGCGCTGCCGACGACCTCGCAGCCCTCGATCGGCGATTTCGTCGGCTGCTACGAGCCGCTGCTGAAGGCCGGTCACGACATCGTCTCGATCCATCTCTCGGCCGGGATCTCGGGCACGTACGACTCCGCGCTGCAGGCGCGTGCGCAGCTCGCCGAGCACGGCTTCGAGGAGCGCATCGAGGTGCTCGACTCGCGCACCGTCTGCGGCGGCACGGGCTTGATGGCGCTCGCCGCGGCCGCACGCGCGCAGGGCGGCGCCAGCCTGCAGGAGGTCGCCGCGCACGCGCAGGCGGGGCGCGACGGCCTGCGGATCTGGTTCGCCCTCGACACGCTCGAGTACCTGCGCCGCGGCGGCCGCGTCGGCGGCGCGCAGGCCTGGATCGGCGGCGCGCTGAAGATCAAGCCGATCCTCTCGCTGGAGTCGCAGATCGAGCCCGTCGAGCGCGTGCGCACCTGGGGCCGCGCCTTCGAGCGGATGGTGCAGTACATGCGCACGCTGCACGGCGACGGCGCCGACGCCTGGTGCATCCAGCACATCCAGGCCCCGGGCGAGGCGCAGAGGCTCGTCGAGCGCGGCATCGAGGTCTTCGGCTGCGAGCCGCGCTTCGTCAGCGAGGTCGGCCCCGTGATCGGGGCCCACGCGGGCCCGGGCATGATCGGCGTCGGCGGTCTGGCGCCGTCGGCCCTCGATCTCTAGAAGTCGCGGTCGGCGCCGCCGGGCTCGCTCAGCGCGGTCGTCGGCAGCGCGTTGCCGGCGCGATCGGTCGGCCCGGCGGTCGGCACGTAGGTCAGCGTCGCGCTGCCGGACTCGTTCTTCGGGCACCCCGCCGATCCGCCCAGCGTGACGGTGATCGTGTTCGCGCTCATCACCATCGTCGAGGAGTGAAACGTCGCGTGGCAGGTCACGCGCAGGACGAGGACGACGTTCCAGGCGTAGTTGTCGCTGCCGAGGCCGACGGTCAGCGGCAGCGGCGTGCCGCCGCCGTCGGGCTCGACGGTGAAGACATCGTGGTCGGCGCCGAGCACGCCGCCGAGGCCGAGCAGGCCGCCGCCACCGTCGACGACGTTCGCGTCGACGGCGAGCGAGCTGCCCGTCCAGCCGGACCTGATCGTGTCGGGGTCGATCGGCTCGCTGAACGTGTAGACCATCTGGTCGCCGTTGGACGGTGTCCCGATCGCACCGCCGCTGACCGTCTGGATGTTCGTCGCGCTGGGGGCGGTGTTGTCGACGACGACGTTGAAGCTCGCCGACGTCGCGCTGTTGGCGGCCGCGTCCGTCAGGGCGAACGTGAAGCTCTTCGTGCCCTCGGCGACGGGGGTGCTCGCCGTCAGGACCGCGCTGCGGTGGTTGTAGGACTGTCCGCCGACCGAGTAGGAGCCCGCCGTCAGCGGCGTCGCCGTCACGCCGCTGCTGAACGCGCTGACGTTCGCCGTCACGGTCGCCGTGCCGCTCGCCGGGTTGCCGCTGTCCGACACGGTTGCGTAGACGCGGTAGCTGCCGCCCTGGCGGATCCAGCCCGAGCCGGAGCCCGGCGTCTGGCTCTTGGCGACGGCCGCCGCGCTCGCCGTCGGCGCGCGGAAGTCCGGCGCCGCCGCGACGCGGTTGGCTGCGTTCGAGGTCTGGCTGCCGAAGCTCGCGCTCGTCGTGCCGACGACCGCGACGACGGCGACCAGCGCCAAGACGATCGCGGGGCTACGCCAGCGCCGGCGCATCGCGCGCCTCCGGTGAGCGGCGCCAGATCCGGACGATCTCCTGCACGCCGAGTGCCAGCAGCGGCAGCCCGACGAGCAGCGCCCAGCCCAGCGGCGTGCGAATCCACAGCAGGACGCGTCCGACCTCCGGCACGCGGTAGACGCCGCGGCTGAGCTGCCCCTCGGCCGGCAGCAGCCAGCGCTCGACGGCGTTGTTGGCGTCGCCCTTCGTGGTGAACGCGAAGCGCCCGTCGCCGATCCGGCGCACCGCACGCAGGCGGTGCGTCGTGGTGCGTCCGCTGCCGGGCGCCTTGAACGTCACGACGTCGCCGACGCGCGCGTCGCGGGGCGAGATCCGCTGCACGACCGTGACGTCGCCGACGTGCAGGACGGGCTCCATGCTGCCCGACAGGACGACGAGCGGGCGCATCCCGAACGCCAGCGGCGCCGTCAGCGCCAGCAGCAGCCCGAGCGCGAGCCCCGCGGCGAGCCAGCCAGCGAAGCTCGCGACGGCACGGACGACGAGCCGAGCGGCGACCGTGGCTCGCAAAGCCATGCGCCGCGAGCGCCGCGGCGCTCGCGCGATCGCCGGCGCCGGCGCCGCGAGGGCGGGCTGCGAGCTCATCGCCGTCGCACCGGGATCGCGTCGAGCTCGAGCGTCACGTCGGCGATCAGGCCCTGCGCCGGGCGCCGCAGGTTGGCACGCAGCCGGACCGTCAGGGTGCGGCGCACGCCCAGCACGACGGGCGCCGTCGTCCACGTGCGCCCGATCGCGAACCGCTGCCCGCGGGCGCCGGCACGCAGGTCCAGGACGCCGTCGAGCGCCCGCGTCGACGGCAGCGCCCGGAAGCGGATCCGGACCGGTGCGCCGGTGATGTTGCGCACGCGGAGCCTGCCCGTCGCCGGGGCGTCGCCCGGCGCCAGCCCCGTGGCATGCAGCGCCAGGCCGGAGGAGACGTGCAGCTCGCCCGGCGCGATCGCGGCGATGCCGAGGTCCGTGCCGAGGGCGCCACCGGTCGACGCGATCGCCCATGAGTGGATCGCGAAGGCGAACGCGACGAGCCCGCAGGCAACGCCGATAACACGGACGGATCGCATCGTCGGGGTCCGCCGCGCGTGCGCTTACTGGTTCTGAGCTTCCCAACGCAGGGTGTGCAGGCCCGTCGTCGCGCCTTGCGCGGCGTCAGGGGCGCTTGCCGAGAGCGTCGCCGTCACGCGGTAGACGACAGCGTCGCCGCTGACCCACTCGGTGCCGGCGCCGGGGAAGTCGGTGATGCCGCCGGCGTAACTCGTCGGAAACGTCGACAGCGCGGCGTTGAAGAGCGTCGTCTGCGCGACGAAGTTCGTGCAGTCCGGGTAGCTCGGCGCGGCCTGCGTGCCGGCCTCGATCTTGAGGTTCACCTCGGGGCCGAGGGCACCGATCGTGCTCGGGGTGTAGAGCCTGACCGTCGCGTCCAGCGAGCCGGCGTAGGAGACGCGGATGCAGGACGGCGTCTGCGTGCTGCCGGGCTTGGCGTTCGTGATGTCATACAGCGGCGCCGTGGCGCCGTCGTTGTCGGCGAGTACGACCGTGCCCGAGCTGACGAGGTTGTCGTCGTTGTCGGCCTGGCTCGTGAAGGCGGAGAACGAGCCGACGCCTGCGACGGTGCCGACGACCCCGATGACGAGCAGCGTCTGGAGGATCTTCCTGGTGCGGCTCATGTTGTCGGCCTTTCGAGGGCGGGCGGCCGCAGCCGCTCGCATCAAGGGATACGTGCTTGCCACCGTTGTCGGCGGCGGGTGCAGGCAGCTTGAATCCGGCCGGCCGCCGGCGGACGTCAGGCCGGCGTGGGCCGGGGCGGCTTCGGCGGTGGCCGCTCGACGACGAGCGCCGGAGGCGACGGGTCGTCGTCGTCGGGCGGCGGTACGTCGTCGGGCAGGATCACCGTGCCCGACACGGTCGTCTGGCCGCCGTAGAACTCCTTGATGACGATCTGCAGCGCGGCCGCGATCGGGATCGCGACGAGCGCGCCGACGACGCCGAGGATCGAGGAGCCGGCGAGGATCGCGACGATCACCGCCAGCGGCGGCACGTTCACCGTCCGCTTGAAGATGAACGGCTGCAGCACGTTGTTCTCGACCTGCTGGTAGAAGATCAAAAAGACGCCGTAGATCGCCGCGGCGGAGAAGCCGGTCGTGAACATCGTGACGATCAGGATCAGGACGCCGCCGATCGTCGCGCCGACGAGCGGGATCAGCCCGAAGAAGGACATCATCACCGCGAGCGGGACCGCGAACGGCACGCCGAGGATCGTCAGCACGACGAACGTCAGGATTCCGTTGATCGACGTGATCGTCAGCGCCCCTGCGACGTAACCCGCCGTCGACTTGTAGATCCGCTCGGCGATCCCGCGCAGCCGCTCCTCGCGGTGGCGGCCGAAGCGGGTGATGAGGAAGTTCGAGATGCGCCTGCCGTCGAGCAGCAAGAAGAACGTCATCGTGAGGATCGTCAGCAGCTGGAAGGCCGCGTTGAAGACCCCCGTCGCGACGCTCTGCAGCGCGCCCGCCGCGTCACCGAGCTTGGCCGGCAGCGTCTGCGCCTGCTCCTGCAGCTTCGACGTGATGTCGTACTTGTTGTCGAAGTCGCGGATCGTCGCGTTGTCGCGCAGGTCGCTGATGTACTCGGGGATGTCACGGGAGAGGTCCGCGGCGCCGTTGACGACCGGCGGCACGACGAGCGAGAGGACCCCGGCGAGCATGCAGACCAGCAGCACGTAGACGAGCAGGATCGCCGCCGCCCGCGGCATCCGGCCGCGCGAGAAGAAGTCGACCGCCGGCCCCAGCGCGACCGCGAGGAAGATCGCGATCCCCAGCAGCAGCAGCGTGCCGCGGACCTGGACGAGCAGGTACAGGAGGCTGAGAAACGCCGCCGTCGTGAAGAGGATGCGCCCGATCTGGCGCGTCGTCAGGGCATCCCAGGTCGACACGCGGGTGACGATATGGCGCAAGCCGGACGGCGCCGGCGTGGACGAACCGCGCGCTCAGCGCTTGCGCCGGAACAGCCCGCCGAAGGCGGCGATGCCGCCCCCGATGACGAACCCGGCGACCGCGGCGCCGATGACCGCCTGTTTTTGGTGCTTGACGAGCTGGCCGCGCCAGTCCGTCAGGACGGCGATCTCCCGGTGCAGGCGCTCGACGGAGGTGCCGAGCTGGCGGCGGTTCTCCTCGATCGAGGCCCGGATCTGCTCGGGTGTGCGCGTGTGGGTCGCCATCACGTCTTCTTGCGCATCAGCGTCCGCTTGATCTTGCCGGCCTCGTCGATCGCCATCTCGGGCACCGGCGGGGTGCTCTCCTTGAAGAACTTCGCCGCCAGGTAGCCGGCGATGCCGCCGAGCAGGAACAGCAGGCCGGCGACGACGAAGAAGCCCCAGAAGAACGAGCCGCTGCCGACCGGCAGCGCATACCAGGCCAGCCAGGCCATGCCGTGCAGCAAAAAGAGCAGGCCGACGACGACGAAGATGCCGGCCGCAAGGCCGATCACGATCCCGCGCAGCAGCTTCGTGACCTTGCCGGTCACCTCGGCCTTCGCGAGCTCGATCTCCTCGTGGACGAGCAGCGTGACCCGCTCGCTGATGTCCTGGACGGTCTGCGCCAGGTCTTGTGTGGGGCTGTCAGTTGCCAAGGCGCCGAAGGATCATGGCGGCGAGGACGCCGCCTGCGAATGCTGCCCCGACGACGATCTCGGGGCGCTCGTTGGCGAGCTCCATCAGGGGCTCCTGCCAGGACGGTCCCGGCGCGGCGGCGTGCCCGGAGGCGAACGCCTCGCCGCTGCCGGCGAGCGACGACACCGGCGCCGGCCGCGGGCCGGGAGCGGACTCGACGACCGTCACCGGCTGGTCGGCGAGCGGATCGGGCATCGCCGCGGCGGCGCCCTGGAGCGTCAGCGGCACGGGCGGCTCGTAGAGCGGTGCTGCCGGCTCGGCGGCGGGCAGCTCGACGGCCTCACCCTCGACGACGGGCTCGGCGTAGATGAGCGGCTCGGCGGGCTCGGGAGCGGGCGGATCGGCAGGTGGCGTTTGCGCATCTCCTTGCGGCAGCGTCCAGCTGTCGGTGACCGCAGGGGGCGCGGGCGGGGCCGATGTCGCGGTCTCGCGCCGGCGCTTGGAGTCCTTGGAGTCGGCGTTCGGGATCGTCACGCCCGGCACTCCCGGCACCTGAGCCTCCTGGCGGCGCTTTCCGAACTTCATTCCGGCGGGTCTTCCCCATAGATCCGACGCCAAATCAGACCGGCGACACGCGTGGTCGCGATCGAGGCAACAGCGCCGATACCCGCGAGCAGCCCGGACCAGACGAGGCGCTTGACCATTTCGTTGCTCTGCATCGGCCCAATCCTGTCAGACGGCTCGGGCGGACGCCGGAGGAGCGCCGTCGTGCGCATCCAGGCCACCGCAGATCGTCTCGACGATGTAGGCCTTCGCCTGCTCGAACTCTTCCTCGCCGCGCGGCAGCATGTCGAAGATCCAACCGGTCAGGACCTGTTCGATCGCGCCGTAGAACGCGAGCGCCGCGAAGCCCGGGGTGACGGCGTCGCGGAAGGACCCGTCGGCCTGCGCCTTCTCGACGATCTTCGCGATCAGCGCATAGGCCTCGCGGATCGTCTTGAGGTGGGTACGCCCGAACGAGTTCGCCGCCCGCGTGACCTCGACGATGATGACCTTCATGAGGTTCGGGTCGTAGCGGTAGGAGTCGACGATGAACGAGGCGATCGCGTAGAGCTTGTCGCGGGCCGGGAGATCCTGGCGATCGATCTCCGTGATGACCTCCAGCAGGACGGTCCAGCGCTCGAGGAACAGCGTGTCGAGGACCTCGTCCTTGGAGCGGAAGTAGTGGTAGACGAGGCCGTAGGCGACGTTCGCCTCGTCGGCGATGTCCGACACGCGGCAGGCGTGGAAGCCGCGCTTGGCGAACGCGATGACGGCCGCGTCGAGGATCATCCGCCGCTTGTCGGGCGTCGCCGGCTTGCCGGGCTGGGCGGAGGCGGAGGCCATCAGGCGCGCGCCTCGGCGGGCCAGGCGTACGCGCTCGGGCGGCGGTTGGCGAGCGCCGGCAGGTCGCGCCGGATGCGCGCCTGGGCGTCGAGATCGAGGTCGGCGACGATGTGGCACGCGCGGTCGGGCGCCTGCGCGAGCACGATCCCCCACGGGTCGACGATCATCGAGCGCCCGCCGGAGCGCAGAACGGGCGGGCCGCCATCGTGCTCGCCGATCTGGTTGGCGGCGACGACGAACGCCTGGTCCTCGATCGCGCGGGCGCGCAGCAGGATCTCCCAGTGGTCGCGCGTCGTCGGCACCGTGAACGCCGCCGGGACGGTGAAGACGCGCGCCCCGCGGATCGCGAGGATCCGGTACAGCTCCGGGAAGCGCACGTCGTAGCAGATGCTCAGTCCCAGCTCGACACCCGCGGCCGTCGGCGAGACGACGAGCTCGTCGCCGGGCTGCTCGTGCTCGGACTCCCGGTAGACCGTGCCCTCGACGACGACGTCGAACATGTGGACCTTGCGGTAGGTCGCGCGGATCTCGCCGTCGGGCCCGATGTGGACCGAACTGTTGCGCAGCAGCGGCTCGTCGGCGATGCGCTCGGAGACCGAGCCCGCGACGAGCTCGATGCCGACCTCGCGCGCGACCGCGCGCGCCCAGGCGATCGCGGGACCGTCGATCGGCTGGGCGCCGGCGACGAGCGTGTCGCCGCTGCCCAGGGCGCTCCATTTCTCGGGCAGGACGACGAGCTGCGCGCCGTCGGCGGCCGCGGCGCGGGTCAGCCGGTCGGCCTGCTCGAGGTTGCCGTCGAAGTCGGCGGTGGAGTTCAGCTGGACTGCTGCTGCGCGCATGTGATCTCTTGAGGATTCCCCGGATTGACTGGTCAGTCAACAAACGGGGATGCTACCCCGATGACGCCGCCCGTCTCGCTCCCGTTGCGCTGGGACACCGCCGCCCGTACCCCCGCCGGCCTACCGGTCGCGGTCCCGCCCGCGCGCCTGGCGCCGCTGCGCGGCGGCCGGCCGCTCAAGCGCTGGCGCTACGTCGCCGCGTTCGGCGAGGAGATCATGCTCTGCGCGGCCGTCGCGAGCGTCGGCCCGGCGCGCAGCTCGTGGTGGGCCGTGTGGGATCGCCGCGAGCAGCGACTGCACGAGCACACGCGGATCGCGCCCGGCCCGGCGCTCGTGCGCTTCGCCGCGGGCGGGCGCGCGTCGGTGCGCGACCGCGGCGTCGCGATCGACCTCGTCATCGACGAGGGCGCCGGCGTCGAGTCGCTGAACCCGCACGGCGCGCAGTACGTCTGGACGCGCAAGCAGGCAGCCCGTCCGGTCCACGGGCGCGTGTCGCTGCCCGGCGGCCGCGCGATCGAGCTCGGCGGGGACGTGCTCGCGATCGTCGACGACACCGCGGGCTACCACGCGCGCGCGACCGAGTGGTGGTGGTCGGCGGGCGTCGGTCAGACCGCTGCGGGCGAGCCGGTCGGGTGGAACCTCGTCGCCGGCGTCAACGACGGGCCGTCGCAGAGCGAGCGCTCGCTGTGGGTCGCCGGCGCCGCGCGCGAGCTCGAGCCCGTGCGCTTCGAGGCGGACCTGTCGGCGGTCTCGTTCGCGACCGGAGAGCGGCTGCGCTTCGCGGCCGAGGCCGTCCGCGCGCGCCACGACCGGCTGCTCGTCGTGACGTCGCAGTACCGCCAGCCGTTCGGCACGTTCGACGGTTCGCTGCCCGGCGCCGGGGCGCTGCGACGAGGCGTCGGCGTCATGGAGCACCACAGCGCGCGCTGGTGACCGGTCGCCCGCCGAGGGCGTTGGCCGCAGCGCGCTCGAACGCCGTACCGCAGCGTCCGCGGCCGGCGCGTGTTGGCACCGTTGTCACCCGAAGAGACTAAGGTCTCGGGATCGGGACGCAGGCACCTCAACATCCCATGGGAGGACTTTCACCATGAAGCTTCAACGGCCGAGCCCGGCGCTCGTCATCTCGTGTATCGCGCTCACCGTTGCCTGCACCGGCACCGCCTACGCGGCCACGAAGATCACATCGAGCAAGCAGATCAAGAACGGCATCGTCCTCTCGGCGGACATCAAGAACGGCTCGATCCAGGGCGTCGACATCAAGAACGGCACGATCACGGCCAACAAGCTGAAGTCCGCCGCGCCCGCAGGCGGCCCGACGACGGCCTACCACGCCGTGCGCAAGTCCGGCCCCGAGGGCCAGCCCGCCAACGTCAACGTCGCGGTCGCGACGCTGACCGTCCCGGCCGGCGCCTACAGCATCAGCGCCTCGGCGATCATGACGGCGCTGCCGGGCCCGCAGGGCGTGCTCGCCGGCCTGACCGGTGAGAGCGGAGCCGTCGGCGGTCGCTGCCGGCTCGACGCCGCCGGCGACGCCACCGAGTCGCTGCAGAACGTCGTCGTCAACGGGCGCGGAGCCCCGGCGACGCTGTACATGCAGAACACGGTCACCGTCGGCGGCCCGTCGGACATCAAGCTCGAGTGCAGCGCCGGCGTCCCGTTCCGCCTGTCGGAGACGTCGATCATCGCCAACAAGGTCAGCGACATCTCGCTGGCGCCGGTCGCGCCGTAGCACCGTCCCCCTGTGGTGGCTGTGACCGCCGTGCGGTCACAGCCGCCGCTGCGGGTCCCACGCAGGCCATACGCTCAGGCGGTGTCCACGCGCCCTGACGTATCGGTCCTGATCGTCACCTACGAGCACGGCGACGAGATCGCCGACTGCCTCGACGGCGCGCTCGCCCAGGCCCGCGACGGGCTGACGCTCGAGCTGCTCGTCGCCGACAACGCCTCGCGCGACGACACCGCGCAGCGCGTCGCGGCGCGCGCCGGCGACGGCGTGCGGCTGCTCGCGATGGGTTCCAACCGCGGCTTCGCGGCCGCCGTCAACGCGGCCTTCGCCGCCTCGGCCGGCGAGCACGTCCTGATCCTCAACCCCGACTGCGTGATGGACGCGGGCTGCGCCCGCGCCCTGCGCGACCACCTCGCCGCGCGGCCCGAGGTCGCGCTCGCCGCCGCGCTCCTGCACGACCCCGACGGCACGCCGCAACTGCACGCGCGCAGCGACGTCGGCCTGGCCGGGGTGCTGTGGGCATACACGACCGTCGGCCGGCGGCTCGACGCGCGCCGCGGCGGCAGCGCCGCCGCAGCGCGCCGCTACGAGCAGCTGTGGGCGCACGGCCCGCCGCGCGAGCCCGTCGCCGTCTTCTGCCCGGCCGCCGCCTGCGTCATGGCCCGCCGCGGCGACCTGCAGCCGCGCCCGCTCGACGAGCGCTTCCCGCTGTTCTTCAACGACGGCGACCTCTGCCGGCGCCTGAAGGACGCCGGCCGCGGCGTCGAGATCGTGCCCGCGGCGACGGCCGCGCACGGCTACGGCACGAGCGTCGGCCGCGCGCAGCGCGCCGATCCGGCGCGGATGCGGGCCGAGTGGGTCGCGTCGCTGCGCCGTTACGCGGCGCTGCACTGGAGCCGGCCACGGCGCGCGGCGCTGACGGCGGCGCTGCTCGGCGACGCGGTCGCGTCGGCGGCGCTGTGCGTCGCGCGGCGCGAGGACCCGCGCGAGCTGCGCGGGCTGCTCGGCGGCCTCGGCCTGCCGGGCGGGCGGGCGCCGCTGCTGACGCCGGTCAGGAGGGGATCGGCTCGTCGGGCGCCAGCGGCCGCAGCGGCTGCGCCGGCACCCCCGCCAGCAGATATCGCTCCGGGTATTCGCCGCCGGTGAGGACGGCGCCGGTCGCGATCATGACGTTGCGCCCGACGTGCGAGCCGCGCAGGATCAGCGCGTTCGTGCCGACGAAGACGTTGCTCTCGACGAGCACGGGCGCCGACACGATCTTCTGACTGGCGACGTACGTGTCGCTGCCGTCGTGCGTGTGGTCGGAGTCCATGACGTTGACGCCCTCGGCGAGGTTGACGTGGTCGGCGAGCTCGATGCGCTCGTGGCAGTGCACGGTCGTGTTGCGGCCGATGAACGAGTCGTCGCCGACGATCAGCTCGCCCTTGGACTTCAGCTCGGCGCCGTCGCGCACGCGC
Source organism: uncultured Solirubrobacteraceae bacterium (assembly GCA_963756465.1). GTDB lineage: Bacteria > Actinomycetota > Thermoleophilia > Solirubrobacterales > Solirubrobacteraceae > CADCVQ01. Next base: position 684,196 of record CAVWNK010000003.1, on the reverse strand, counting down.
ACCTGCGCGCCGAAGCGGATCGCGCCGCCCCACGGCTGCAGGCGGATGCGGTCCTGGAATTGGCAGCGGTCGCCGATCTCGAGCACGCTGTCGGCGTGCGTCCAGATGTCGAGCGTCAGCTCGCGTCCGATGCGGCAGTCGCGGCCGATCCGCAGCGTCAGCGAGCCGCCGCCCGCGCCGACGGCGTCGGTGACGATCCGCGGCAGGTCGTCGAAGCGCGGCGTGCCGTCGGTCTCGACGACGAAGCGGCAGTGCTGGCGCGCGAGGCGCGCCTGCGTCGCGAGGACCCAGGCGCGGAAGCGCATCGTGCGGACGGCGTCGGCGGCGGTGCTGAGCACGGCGCCACGGTAGCCGCGATCGGGCTCGTCCGCGGCATCGGGCGGCTCGGGCGCGGCGCGCGTGACGGCGGCCGCGGCCGCCGGGCCGTGGCCGTTCGCACTCGGCGCGATCGCAGGGGCACCGTCCGCCGGCGCGACCTCGTCGCGCTCGGGCGCATCCTCGCGTTCGGCCAGCGCGCGCACGAACGTCGCCATCGCGCGCGGCGTCGGGTGGTCGAAGACGAGCGTCGAGGGCAGCCGCAGGCCGGTGATCTGCGTCAGGCGGTTGCGCAGCACGACGGACCCGAGCGAGTCGAAGCCGAGCTCCTTGAAGCGGCGCTCGGGCGGCACGTCGGCCCCCGAGGCGTGGCCGAGCACGGCCGCGGCCTGCGCGCGCACGAGCTCGAGCACGAGCTCGTCGCGCGCCTGCGCCGAGGCGATCGCGGCGAGCTGCCGGGCGAGCGAGCCGCCGGTCGCGGCGGCGCCGGCACGGCGCGCCGGCGCGCGCACGAGGTCTGACAGCAGCGCCGGCAGGACGCCGGCGCGCGCCTGCGCGCGCAGCGCGGGGAGGTCGAGCGTCGTCGCGACGAGCAGCGGCTCGCGATGACCGATCGCGACGTCCAGCAGCGCCAGCGCCTGCGCGACCGGCAGCTCGCGCTGGCCGGTGTCGGCGGCGAGCACCTCGATGTCCTCCCTGCTCAGGCGCGCCGACATCCCGCTGCCCGTGCCCCACAGGCCCCAGGCGACCGCGCTTGCGGGCAGGCCGGCCGCGCGGCGGCGCTGGGCGAGCGCGTCGAGGTAGGCGTTGGCGGCGGCGTAGTTGCCCTGGCCGGGGTGGTTGAACGTCGCGGCGACCGAGGAGAACAGCACGAAGGTTGCGAGGTCGTGCGCGCGCGTCAGCTCGTCGAGCCAGCGCGCAGCGTCCGCCTTCGGACGCATGACGCCGTCCAGGCGCGCCGCGTCGAGCGACTCGAGCATCGCGTTGTCGAGCGTGCCGGCGGCGTGGACGACGGCGGTCAGCGGGTGCTCGGCGGCGATCGACGCCAGCAGCTCGGCGAGGTCGGCGCGGTCGCCGACGTCGCACGCCGCCGCGGTCGTGCTGGCGCCGAGCTGCGCGAGGCGCTCGATCAGCGCGTCGACGCCCGGCGCGGCGGGGCCGCGGCGGCTGACGAGCAGTAGCCGGCGGGCGCCGTGCTCGCGCACGAGGTGCTCGGCGACGACCGCGCCGAGGCCGCCGGTGCCGCCGCTGACGAGCACCGTCCCGTCGGCGTCGAGCGCGTGCGGCACGATCAGCACCGCCTTCGCGCTGTCGCCCGCGCGGCTGGCGGCCTGCAGCGCCTGCGAGCCGTCGCGCACGTCCCAGGCGGTCAGCGGCAGCGGCCGGACGCCCGCAAGCGCCGCCGCGAGCAGCGCGCCGAGCTGCTCAGGCGCGGTCGCGAAGAGCTCCGCGGACGCGCTGCCGAGCTCGACGTGGCGGATCGCGGGTGCGGGCCGCGCCGGCACGGCGCCGCTCTGCTCGCCGCCGAAACCGCCCACGACGACGTCGACCGCGTCGGGGTGGTCGGCGGTCGTGACGACCTCGGCGCCGATCCGCTCGGCCAGCGCGACGGCGGCGATCGCGGCGGGATCGTCGGCCGCGCAGATCAGCACGCGCTCGCCGGGCTGCAGCCGCGCGCCGGCGTGCAGCGCGAGGTAGGCCGTCGCGTGGGCGACGGGGACCGTCGCCGCCTGCGCGAACGACCATCCGGCGGGGATCGCGACGACGGCCGTCGCATGCGTGACGGCGAGCGGGCCGAACGCGCCCGGCACGAGCCCCATCACGCGGTCTCCGACCCGCAGTCCCTCGACGCCGGGACCGACCTCGGCGACGACGCCGGCGGCCTCGCCGCCGAGCTGCCCGCCGTCGACGCCGATCGCGATCAGCACGTCGCGGTGGTTGACGCCGGCGGCGCGGACCGCCAGCCGGATCTCACCGGGGCCCAGCGGGCGGTCGCCGTCGCCGTGCTCGGGTGCGGCGCCGATGAGCGCCCCGGCGCGCTCGGGCGCCAGGCGCCACGTGCCCGTCGGCGGCGGGTCGCCCGCGGCGCGCGCGAGACGCCGTACGAGGATCTCGCCGTCGCGCATGGCGACCTCGGCCTCGCCGCTGGCGATCGCCGCGTCGATCGCCTCGGTCGTGTCCGCGTCGATCGTGACGAAGCGGCCGGGATGCTCGGACTGCGCGCTGCGCAGCAGCCCGCCGATCGCCGCGACGTCGGGATCGGGCGTGTCGCCGTCGCGCACGGCGGCGGACCCGGGCACGAGCACCGCCAGGCGGGTGTCGCGCGGGCGATCCTCGGCGAGCCAGCCCTGCAGCAGCGCGAGCGCCTCGGCAGCGCTGGCCGGCGCGACGACCTCGGCGGTCCCGCCGGCGGCGGCGGGCGCGGGCGCGAGCGGCGTCCAGCGCACGCGGTACAGCGCCTCGAGCGCGCCGTCGCGGGGGGCGGCGACGGCGCCCTCCGGCAGCGGCGCGACGGCGATCGCGTCGACCGTCAGGGCTCGCGCTCCGCGCTCGTCGGTCGCCGTCAGCCGCAGCACGTCCGCGCCGCCGGCGGGCGCGATCCGCACGCGCAGGGTGAGCGCCCCCGGTTGCTGCACGCGCACGCCGGTCCAGTGCAGCGCCAGCGCGGTGCCGGCCGGCGCGAGCCGCGCGATCGCCGGGTGCAGCGCCGCGTCCAGCAGCGCGGGATGGGCGCTGAAGCGGGCGCCGTCGGCGGCCTGCTCGGCGGCGAGCGCGACCTCGCTGAAGAGCTCGTCGCCGAGCTGCCAGGCGCGAAGCACCTGAAACGCTTCGCCGTACATGCGCCCGTTCGCGGCGAGGCGGTCGTAGAGCTCGTCGACGTCGAGCGCGGCCGCGCCGGCCGGCGGCCAGGCGTCCGGCAGCGGGTCGTGCTCGATCGCCGGCGGCGCGCCGTTCAGCGTGCCCGTCGCGTACCGCCTCCAGCGCTCCTCGCCCTCGGTCCGAGCGTGCAGCTCGACGCCGCGCCGGCCGTGCTCGTCGGCGCCGCCGACGGTGACCTGCAGCTGCACCGCGCCCTCGGCGGGCAGCACGAGCGGCGCCACCGGCGCCAGCTCCTCGACGGTCGCGCAGCCGACCTCGGCGCCGGCCCGCAGCGCCAGCTCGGCGAGCGCCGCCTGCGGCAGCGTGACGGCCTCGAACAGCTCGTGCCCGGCGAGCCACGCGTGCGTCGTGCGCGCGACGCGGCCGGTCAGCAGGCAGCCGTCGCGGCCGGCGAGCTGCAGCGCCGCGCCGAGCAGCGGGTGCTCGGCGGAGCCGACCCCGGCCGCCGCCAGCGCATGCGCGCCGTCGCCCGCCGCGCCGCGCTGCGAGAACCAGAAGCGCGTGCGCTCGAACGGGTACGTCGGCAGGCCCGTGCGGCGCGCGCCGGCGCCCGCGAACGCGGCCTCCCAGTCGACGTCCACCCCGCTCGCGAAGGCCTCGCCGGCCGAGCAGAGAAAGCGCGCCAGCGTGCCCTCGTCGCGGCGCAGCGTGCCGACGACGGCGATCCGCTCGGGCTCGGGCGCGACCTCGTCGACGGTCTCCTGCACGGCCCAGGCGAGCACCGGATGGGGACTGGACTCGATGAACGCCGTCACGCCATCCTCGACGAGCGCCCGCGTCGCCTGCTCGAAGCGCACCGGCTCGCGCAGGTTGCGGTACCAGTGCTCGGCGTCGAGCTCGGCACCGTCGACGAACGCGGCCGTCGTCGTCGAGAAGATCGGGATCTGCGCGCCGACGGGCGCGATCGGTTGCAGGTCTGCGAGCAGGCGCGCGCGGATGCGCTCGATCTGCGGTGAGTGCGACGCGTAGTCGACGGCGATCATCCGCGCCCGCTCGCCGGCGGCCTCGCACTCCGCCAGCAGCTCGCGCAGCGCCTGCGGCTCGCCCGCCACGACCGTCGAGCGGGGGCTGTTGTACGAGGCCAGCGCGATCGCGCCGTCGAAGCGCGAGATCCGCGCGAGCACCTCGCCGGCCGGCAGGAAGACGGACATCATGCCGCCTGCGCCCGCGAGCTCGACGAGCGCCGCGCTGCGCAGCGCGGCGACGCGCGCGGCGTCCTGCAGCGTCAGCGCACCGGCGACGTGTGCGGCGGCGATCTCGCCCTGCGAGTGGCCGACGACGACCGCGGGCTCGACGCCGTAGGAGCGCCACAGCGCGGCCAGCGAGACGAAGACGGCGAACGAGGCGGGCTGCACGACGTCCATCCGCTCCAGCGCGGGCGCGCCCGGCGCGGCGCCGAGGACCGCGCGCAGATCCCAGCCCGTGTACGGCGCCAGCGCGTCGGCGCAGGCCTGCATCCGCGCCCCGAACACATCGGACGTGTCCCACAGCTCGAGCGCCATCCCGCGCCACTGCGAGCCCTGGCCGGGGAACACGAACGCGACCTTGACGGCGTCACGGGCGCTGCCGCTCGCGACGCCGTCCGCCGGCATGCCGCTCGCGAGCGCGTCGAGGCCGGCGCGAAGCCGGGCGCGGTCGGCGCCGACGACCGCCGCCCGCTGCCCGAGCCTGGCGCGGCCGGTCGCGAGCGTCCAGCCGGCGTCGGCCGGCGCGATCTGCGGGTGCGCGTCGAGGTGCGCGCGCAGCGTGCGCGCCTGGGCGCGCAGCGCCGGCTGCGTCTTCGCCGACAGCACGAGCGGGACGGCGGGCAGCTCGACCGAGCGGCGCGGCGCGTCCTGCCCGAGCGCCTCCTCGAGCACGACGTGCGCGTTCGTGCCGCTGATCCCGAAGCCCGACACGCCGGCCCGCCGCGGGCGCCCGCCGCGCGGCCACGGCACGGTCTCGGTCAGCAGCTCGATCGCCCCCGCCGACCAGTCGGCATGCGGCGTCGGCGCGTCGACGTGCAGCGTCCGCGGCAGGACGCCGGCGCGCATCGCCATCACCATCTTGATGACGCCCGCGACACCGGCAGCCGCGTGCGAGTGGCCGATGTTCGACTTGATCGAGCCCAGCCGCAGCGGCCCGTCGGTGCGGTCCTGGCCGTAGGTCGCCAGCAGCGCGCCGGCCTCGATCGGGTCGCCGAGCGTCGTGCCGGTGCCGTGCGCCTCGACGGCGTCGACCTCGTGGCCGTGCAGACCGGCGTTGGCGAGCGCCTGGCGGATGACCTGCTCCTGCGACGGTCCGTTGGGCGCCGACAGCCCGTTGCTGGCGCCGTCCTGGTTCGTCGCCGTGCCGCGCACGAGGCCGAGCACGCGATGGCCGTTGCGGCGCGCCTCCGACAGCCGCTCGACGACGAGCACGCCCGCACCCTCGGCCCAGCTCGCGCCGTCGGCGGCGGCCGCGAAGGCCTTGCTGCGCCCGTCCGGCGCGAGGCCGCGCTGGCGGCTGAACTCGACGAACATCCCGGGCGAGGAGAGGACCGTGACGCCGCCCGCGAGCGCGAGCGAGCACTCGCCCGAGCGCAGCGCCTGGCAGGCGAGGTGCAGCGCCGTCAGCGACGACGAGCAGGCCGTGTCGACGGTCACGCCCGGTCCCTGCAGACCGAGCGCGTAGGAGACCCGGCCCGAGACGACGCTCGTCAGCGAGCCGGTCATGCGCAGGCCCTCGTACTCGGTCGCGAAGCCCGGCAAGAACGAGCCGTAGTCCTGCGAGCTGACGCCGAGGAAGACGCCGGTCGGCGAGCCGGCCAGCCGGTCGGGGTCGATCGCTGCGTCCTCGAGCGCCGACCAGGCGGTCTCGAGCACGAGCCGCTGCTGCGGGTCCATGACGGCCGCCTCGCGCGGCGCGATCGCAAAGAACGCGGCGTCGAAGTCGGGCGCGTCGTAGAGGAAGCCGCCGGCCTGGACGTAGCTCTTGCCGGGCTTGTCGGGATCCTCGTCGTAGAGATCGTCGAGGTCCCAGCCGCGGTCGGCCGGGAACGGCCCGATCGCGTCGGTGCCGGCGGCGACGAGCTCCCACAGGTCCTGCGCGGACTGCACGCCGCCGGGATAGCGGCAGCTCATCCCGACGATCGCGATCGGCTCGTCGTGGTGGGCCCCGGCGCGGACCGTCGCGCGCGCGGCGCCGGCCGCGCCCGACAGGATCGCCGCCAGCCGCTCGGCGACGGCGGCGGGCGTCGGATGGTCGTAGACGAGCGTCGAGGGCAGCCGCAGCCCGGTCACCTGCGCGAGCCGGTTGCGCAGCTCGACGCCCTGCAGCGACTCCATCCCGAGCTCCTTGAAGGCGCGCTTGGGCGCGACGTCGCCGGCCGAGGGCAGCGCCAGCACCGCGGCGGCGTGCTCGCGCACGAGCGCCAGCAGCGCGGCGCCCGTGCGCTGCTGCGCGGGCAGGAGCGAGTCGGCCGGCACGGCGGCGGGCGCGTCGGCGAGCGCCGCCGGCGCATCCTGCGCCAGCGCCAGCTCGACGCGCGCCGGCCGCGCCTCGGCGAAGGCCGGCGTCCAGTCGACGGCGATGCCGCCGCAGTGCGCCTCGCCGACCGACGTGAGAAAGCGCGCCAGGCCGCCGTCGCGGCGCAGCGACCCGATCACGGGAAGCGACCGCGCGGCGGCCTCGATCGTCCCCTCGACCGCGAACGTCAGCACCGGGTGCGGGCTGGACTCCACGAACGCCGTCGCGCCGTCGCGCACGAGCGCGGCCGTCGCCTGCTCGAAGCGCACCGGCTGGCGCAGGCTGCGATACCAGTACTCGGGGCCGAGCTCGCCGTAGTCGATCGGCTCGCCGGTCACCGACGAGTAGAACGTCACGCCGCTGGGCCGCGGCCTGACGGGCTCCAGGTCGCGCGCGAGGCGCTCGCGGATCGCCTCGATCTGGCTGGAGTGGGCGACCGACGAGGTGCCGTCGACGCGGATCCGGCGGGCGCGGACGCCGTCGGCCTCGCAGGCGGCCAGCAGCTCGTCGAGGGCGGGCTGCTCGCCGGCGACGACGATCGCGTGAGGACCGTTGAACGCGGCCAGCGCCAGGCGGCCGTCGACCTGCGCGATCCGTGCCTCGAGCTGCTCGGCGGGGAGGTCGACGAGCGCCATCCCGTCGTCGCCGCCGAGCTCGTGCAGGGCGCGGCTCGTCAGCGCCGCGACGCGGGCGGCGTCCTCGAGCGACAGGATCCCGGCCACGCAGGCGGCCGAGATCTCGCCGAGCGAGTGGCCGACGACGGCGTCGGGCCGCACGCCGAACGAGCGCCACAGCGCGGCGAGCGAGACCATCACGCAGAACAGCGCCGGCTGCACGATGTCCGAGCGATCCCACAGCGGGTCGTCGGGGGCGGCGCGCAGGACGTCGTCGAGCTGCCAGTCGATGTGCGGCGACAGCGCGGTCTCACACCAGCGCAGCGACTGCGCGAACAGCGGCGACGCGGCCGCCAGCTCGAGCGCCATGCCCGGCCACTGCGAGCCCTGGCCGGGGAAGACGAAGGCGATCGTGCGCTGTGCGGCGGCGTCCCCGCGCGCGACGCCGGGCGCGGGCTCGCCGCTGGCGATCGCGGCGAGGCCACCGAGCAGCGCCGACCGGTCGGCGCCGACGGCGACGGCGCGGCGGCCCTGCTGGACGCGGCCCGCGACGAGCGACCAGCCGACGTCGGCGGCCTCGAGCCGCGGGTGCGCCTCGAGCTGGTCGCGCAGCCGCGCGGCCTGCGCGCGCAGGGCGGCCTCGTCGTGCGCCGACAGCACCCACGGCAGCGGCGCGCTCATCGCGCCACCGCCACGGCCGTCGCGACGATCCCGTCGCGCACGCCCCAGCGCCCACGCAGTTCGCCGTCGCGCAGGCTCGCCGTGAACGTCGCCGCGCCGGCGTCGATGCGCACGTCGGCGTCCTCGAACCCCAGCGCTGCGCCGGTCAGCGGATACCAGGCCTTGAAGACCGCCTCCTTGGCGCTGAAGAGCACGCGGTCCCAGCGAATGCCGGGCTCGTGCGCCGCGAGCGCGCGCCGCTCGGCCGCGCTCGCGACCGCCGCCAGCACGCCCGCCGGCAGCGGCGCGTCGGGCTCGGCGTCGATTCCCAGCGCGAGGATGTCGTCGCTGCGCGCGACGGCGCAGGCGCGGTAGCCGGCGCAGTGCGTGATGCTGCCGACGAAGCCCGCCGGCCACAGCGGCTCGCCGCGGCTGCCGCCGGCGATCGCGACCGCGGGCAGGCCCAGGCGCGCGAGCGCGCGGCGCGCGCAGGCGCGGCCGGTCTCGAACTCGCGGCGGCGCGCGCCGACCGCCGCTCCCAGCGCGTGCGCCTCCTCCGCGAACAGCTCGCTGCACAGGTCGGCGCGCGTCGCGACCGCGGTCACGGTCGCGGGCACCAGCTGCTCGATCACAGGCGCCTCACGGCGGGCTCGTCGTGCGTTGTCGTCGCGTTGGCCACGTCGCGACGGATTGTCTCACGGCGCATCGCGTGCTCCGCTGTCGACGCAAGGCTGGCCGGATCAGGCCCGTGCGAGCCGGATGACGCCACTGCGCGGGCAGTTCGATTCGGACGGGTCAGCTTCGACCGCGGACGCTGATGATCGCCAGGGGCGCTCTTGACACGACGAGCCAAGGCGCTGGTCCTGCCCGTCGAGTTAGAGCGCGATCTCGCCGAGAGGCTTCGAGCGTTATCTGCTGGAACTGGCGAACGGGCTTCCCGGGATCACTGTGAGATACGACGAAGAGGCGTTCTACGTCACCATCGCAGGCCCCGCTCGTACCGTCGCCCAGATCTGGGATTCGCTCGAACACGCCACTGCGAGATCGCCATCAGAGGAGCTGCGGGAGCGTCTGAGCCACGTACGCTGGCGGGGGCATGGAGGCGATTTCGGCGGCGATCGCCTCGGCGGAGGCCTTGAACGATGGCTCGTTCAGCAGTCGGCCTACCTGCTTGCGAATGGTCCCCGATGCGATCTCAGCAGGCATCAATGCCAGCCCGGCCTGGGAACGGACGAGCGCCGCGGTGTTCTGGAACTGGTCGGCGCCCTGAGGGACCGCAAGCTGCGGTATCCCGTGCGCCAGCCCGCCAAGCATCGTTCCGCTGCCGCAGTGATGCACGATGAGGTCGACGTGCGCCAGCAGCAGGTCCTGGCGCACGAAGCGCTCGGCGCGGACATTGGCGGGCAGATCTCCGAGCAGACTGACATCACCATCTGGTCCCACGGTGATGAGGACGTCGACGTTCAGCTCGGCCAGACCTGCCGCCGCCGCCTTGATCACGTGAACCTTCTCGAACACCACTGTCCCGAGAGTCACGTAGACCAGCGGTCGGTCTCGCGGCTCAAGCGCCCAGGCCGGCGGCTCGCCGATCGGCTCGCTGAAGGCAACCGGGCGCAGCGACTGGCGTCTTGGATGCCCCAGTGGCGAAGCGTCCCCCAGGCTCGCGGGCGAGATATCGATGTATAGGTCACCTCTCAGGGGATCCAGCTCGTCCGCTCCGATGCCATAGGAGCGTGCGAGTTCGTCCAGCCCCGGCCTCATGAGCTCAACCATGAACGCCGGCCACGGAGCTCCGTACGAATGAAACGCGCAGGGGATCCCGGCTGCCCGCGCTGCGACGGCCGCCCCGAAGTCCGCGCCTTCATAGACGACCAGTGACGGCCTCGTGTTCTCGATCAGCGCCAGCAAATCTCGGGCGGTCAAGGGCGGCAGAATCCTCGAAAACATGGCCGCTCCGAGCTTCGGCTTCTCCTCCTGGGACAGCCTTGCGAGCGCTCGATCCCGGCGAATCGCCTCTTCCTCGGCCCACAGAATGGACCTACCGACCTCGTGAGCCTCGAAACCCAGAGCGGCCACGCGCTCAACGAACTCCGCGCCGGTGGCAAACGCGACGTCATCGCCATTGTCTCTGAGCGCGAGGGCAAGCGGCATCAGCGGATACAGGTGACCGAACGCCGGTCGGCCACTGAATAGCACCCTCACACGGGGATCGTAGCTCGCGATCCACATACGACAGCGCCCCTTCTCGACGGCACGAGCGCTGACGGGCCGCACCCGCAAAGCGCGAGAAGGGGCGCGGCGGTCGTGTCGAACGAAGGGGTGTATGCGACCCCTGGTGCGACACGATCGTTCGCGACAGCGTGGTCGAGAACACCACCTTCGGGAGCGGCTTCCAGAGCGCGGCCCACTCGAGCTCTGCGTCGTCGAACGCGCGGTCCTCGGGTTCGGCGCGGTTCGGGGGACATCGCAACCACTCCTATCGATACCGGGGGAGTATCCGACGTCACGACTGCCAGATACCCCTGGGGGGTATTTGACATCGACGCTGGCCAGCGCTACGGTTGCCCGAGACCAATACCCCAGGGGGGTATTGTCCACGACAACCGAGGGAGTCGCGATGAGCGCGTCGGAGATCAAGAGCCAGCTTGCGAGCCTGCGCATCGAGCGGGCTCTCGCCGCGGCCGAGGGACTGGCCCGCAACGCCGCCTACATGCGCGATCTCGACAGCGAGATCGAGGCCATGCGCGCGGCATTCGTCACGACGGCCGTGATCGAGATCGCGACATCGCGCGCCGAACTGCTCGGCGCGAACGTCGGCTGAACACCGGCCACCAACCGACCCGACCACACACCACATCCGAGAGGAGCCGGTCATGTCCAACCTCAAGACCCTCACCGCATCGGCGCTCGCGATCGCGGCCCTGACGCCCGTAGCGGCCAGCGCCGCCGATGTCGCGCTGCGCGGCGCGCCGACGATGCGCCTCGTCGACGCCAATCACGCCACCCTCGCGTTCACGACCGACGAGCGGCTGGCGCGCAAGGCCGACGGCACGTACCGCATCCGCATCGTGTTCGCGAGCGGCAGGCAGACGGTCTCGTCGGTCGTCGCGCGCGGACGCCACGGCGACGACTACGCGTACCGCGCACGCGTGACGTCGACGAGCAAGCTGCGCACGGGCGCGAAGTACACCGTCCGCTTCGGCGACGACGGCGTCACGCGCCGCGTCACGCTGCGCGACGCGCGCTGAGCAGCCGGCACCCCATCCATTCGTGGGGTCGCCGCGGGGCGGCCCAGAAAGGCACAGCATGCAGACCGCACATCCGCGGCGCTGGGCGGCGCTTGCCGTCATCGCACTCGCGCAGTTCATGGTGATCATGGACACCTCGATCATCGGCGTCGCACTGCCCGAGATCCGGGCCGACCTGGGATTCGGCCCCGAGAACCTCTCATGGGTGTTCAACGCCTACGTCGTCGCCTTCGGAGGACTGCTGCTGCTCGGCGGCCGCCTCTCCGATCTGCTCGGCGCAAAGCGGATCTTCTCCGCGGGCTGGGCGATCCTCGCGGCCGGCTCGCTGGCAGCCGGGCTGGCCCAGACGACCGGCGTCGAGATCGCCGCGCGCGCCGCCCAGGGCGTCGGCGCGGCGTTCATCGCACCGTCGGCGCTGACGCTGCTGATGATGCTCTTCGGCTCCAACCCGAAGGAGCTCATGAAGGCGTTCGCGATCTACGGCGCCGCCGCCCCGGCGGGCGGCACGGCGGGGGTCTTCCTCGGCGGCGTGATCACGGAGTGGATCTCCTGGCCGTGGATCTTCTACGTCAACATCCCGATCGCGCTGCTCGCCCTGGCGCTGATCCCGTCGCTGATGCCGGCTGCGCCCGCGCGGCGCGGCTCGATCGACTTCGGCGGCGCCCTGACGGCGACGGCCGGGCTGGCGCTGACCGTGTTCGCCATCGTCCGCGCGCCGGAAGCGGGCTGGGGCAGCTCGACGACGCTGCTGACGCTCGCCGCCGGCAGCGCCGCTCTTGCGGCCTTCCTCGCCATCCAGGCGCGTCGCCGTGAGCCGCTCATGCGCCTCACGATCCTGCGGACGCCGAACCTCGCGGCCGCCAACCTCGCGCAGCTGCTGCTCGGTGCGGCGTGGATCCCGATGTGGTTCTTTCTGAACCTCTACCTGCAGCAGGTGCTCGGCTACGGCGCGTTCGAGGGCGGTGCCGCGTTGCTGCCGATGACCGCCGCGATCATGGCTCTGATGGTCATGGTGGCGCCGCGGGTCGTCAACCGCCTCGGCTTCAAGACGCCGATCGTGGCCGGCATGCTGCTGCTCGCCGCCGGCATGGTGCTCATGTCGCTCGTGCGACCGGACGGCAATTTCGTCGCGGACGTGCTGCCCGCGTCGCTGCTCGCGGCCGCCGGCATGAGCCTCGCGTTCATCCCGTCGCTGGGCACCGCGATCCAGTCGGCCAAGCCCGAGGAGGGAGGCCTCGCGGCGGGGATCGTGAACACGAGCTATCAGGTCGGCTCGGCGCTCGGACTGGCCGTCATGACCGCCGTCGCAGCCTCGTGGGGCGCCGGGCGGCTCGGTGACGTCGGCGCGCTGACCGACGGGTACTCCGCGGCGTTCCTCGGCGCCGCCTCGATCGCCGCCGCCGGCGCGTTGCTCGCGGCGTTGCTGCTGCACACACCGAAGGCGGCAGTGACCGCCCGATCCGACACCCCCGCCGACGATCGCCAGCCGGTCGCGGCCTGACGACCATCCAGCCGGTCGGCGTGGCGCGGCCACGCCGACCCGACACGCAAGGAGTTGACATGACATCCACGGGTCCCATCCTGATCGCCTACGACGGCTCAGACGATGCCCGCCACGCGATCGACCACGTCGCGACGATGCTCCCGGGCGCCGAAGCCGTCGTCCTCTACGTCCGACAGCCGCTCGAGAGCCTGGCCGCCCACATGGAAGGCCACCCGGCGCTCGAGGAGGTGGAGAGAGTCCAATCGCAGTCCCGCGACAGCACCGAACACGTCGCCGCCGCAGGCGCCGAGCACGCCCGGCGTGCCGGGCTCGACGCTGCAGCGCACGTCGCGAGCGCGACCGAGGCCGTCGGCGACACCGTGGTGCACGTCGCCGACGAACTCGACGCGCGCGCGACCGAGCCTCAGCGAACTCCCCAGCGGTCGCGTGCCACGCCGCGGCGCTCGGGCTCGCGCTGCTGCTCGGGCTGGAGGCGATCGCGCAGATGATCGCGCGCCGACTCGGGACGACGCGCCGCGGCGGGCCTCCGGTGAGCGACCGGCCGGCCGCCGGGCAAGCCTGCAAGAGGTGATCGTCGAGTGGTGCATTTCCCCTGTCTCAGACAAAGACATGCACGACTCGATCACCCCACAGCCACGTGCGGCGAGGCGGAGGCGCCCGCCTCCGTGGACACGACGGGCTACGGTTTCTGCTCGCGCATGCCCTTCACCGCCGTGGAGATCTCATCGGCGTCGAGCACGTCGGCCATGACGCCGATCTGGTCTTCCCAGACGTCGTCGTCGATCTGGCTGCGGAACTCCTCTTCGAGCACGTGATACACGGAGAGACCCAACTGGGCCTCGGCCAATGCACCTGCATAGGTCGGATCGCCGAGCACAACGGTCTCGGCGGCGATCTCTGCGCTCTCCGCATCGGGAGCTCCGAGAATGACGAGCAACTGCTCGTTCCCGTGCTCGTCAGCGAGGCGCTTGATCGCTTCCTGGCTATTGAGGTCCATGGCCCCCGAGGCAGTTCAGACGAAGCACTCCGTCGACGCGAAGACCACGTTTCCACCGGCGCGCTTGACGCATTCGGCGATCGCGGGGCCCGCGATCCCGTCGCGCTCGCCGAGCACGATGATCTGCTTGTTCTCGAACATAGGGTGCTAACTCACCTCATCTCTCATCTCGTCGAGGCTCTTGTCGAGCCATGTGTTGAGTTCTGTCGGGGTGATGGTCGAGGCCGACAGCCGCGCCACCTCTTCCCCGTCGCGCATGAGCAGGAAGGTCGGCAGCCCATGGACCTTGAGGCGGATGCAGACCCGGCGGGCCTTGGGCGCCTCGAGCATGACGACCGCCAGGTCGTCCCGGGCCTCGGCCAGCTTCTCGACGTGGGGCTTCAGCGCCAGGCACGGCCGGCAGTCCGGGCCCCACACATCGACGAGCGTGGTGCCGCTCTCGACCAGCTCGTCGAAGTTCTCGCGCGTCGCCTCGGCCACCGATCCCATTCGCTCATCCCTCCGTGTCGTCGTTGGCCTCGAGCAGCACGCTCATGCCATCGGACTGCTCGGACATCCGTCCCAGAAACAGGCTGCCCTTGGCGATCAGCTGTACCCGCCGCGCGCCGCCATCCATCAACCGGGCGCGAGCGTGCGGAACGTAGCACAGGGCCGAGGCGATATGACCCTGCGTCGGGGCGAAGCCGGGCATCCCCCGTTGCTCGACGAAATCGCCCATGTCCGCCCGGCCCAGCTCGCCCTTGCGCACGGCCAGGGCGGCAAGCACCTTGTAGTTGCGCGCGGGGACGTCGCCCGAGCCCTGGGGCTCGGTGATCTCGGGATTGTGCAGCTCGGTGGCGTAGTCGTCGACGTCGAGCATCCCCAGACCGAGACGGTCGAGGGGCGCGATCGAGAGGGCCTCCATGATCTTCGGGTTCGATGACCCGGCGGCGACCGGATGCACGCCCACGGAGTCCAGCCGCACGCGCGGCGAGCTGCCGTCGTCGGCCTCCACGAGCAGCGCGCACGCGCCCAGCACGTCCTCCAGCACCGGCAGGTCGTGCTTGAGGTGGCCCTGGAACTTCATCCCCAGCTTCGGGAGCGAGCCGCCCGCGATCACCGCGACGCGCTTGAAGACCCCCGCGGCGACGAGGCTGCTCGCGATGACGAGCGCCGGGACCGGGGCGGCGCAGAAGTTCTTGACGTCTGCGCCCGAGGCGTTGCTGCAGCCGGCAGATGCCGCCACGGTCTTGGCGAGGTTGCCGCCACCGCGCTGGTAGCGGTCCCCGATCGCCTCCTCGCCGGAGCCGATGACGTAATCGATCGAGTCGGGGTCGATCCCGCTGTCGGTGAGCAGGCGCAGGAGCGCCAGCGTCGCGCTCGCCTTCCCCGCGAGGTTCTCGAGCAGCACGTCGGCGGTCAGGGCGCCGTCGCTCTCGTGGGCGCGACGGATGGCCCCGGCGAGGCGATCGGCGCCCAGATGCAATCCCAGCGACCCCGCCTCGGCGGCCACAGCTTCGGCGTCGCCGCCGGCGGCCGCCACGCGCTCGAGGTCGAAGTGCTCGGCGAGCGGATGGCGGGCGAGCCGCTCGGCGATCGTGCCGGCCTCCCGCGCACCGAGCTTGACGAGGTTGAAGTCGTCGACCGCCGCCAGCAGGCCGAGGAACTCGTCCTCGGGCATGAGCTCACCGGCGCCGGCGAAACGGCCCGCGCCGTTGGGAGCGGCGCCGACCCACGGTCGCTCCGGCAGGTCGCGCGGATGGACGGCGCCGAGGAACGCCTGGTGGGGCGCGTAGGCCACCGCCTGCTCGAACGTGCGCAGGGAGCCCAGGAACGCCGCCTCGACCTCCGGGCTGCGCCCGAGCTCGCGCGACGGCTTGGAGCCGTGGCGGCAGAGGCCGGGGACGTGCGCGAGCACCGCGCTCGAGGCGCTGATCACCGGAACGGTCATTGGAGCTCCGTCACTGCGTCCTATTGAAGCGGATCGCCGTCGAAGAGCGTCGGCTCGCTGACCGGCGTGGCGACGGCGAGCAGCGCGCGTTCGAGCAGCGTCCGGCGCCAGGCGCGCTCCTGCTCGGGCCCCAGCTCCGGATCTCCTGCCGGGAAGGGGATGCCGCGCGTGGGCACGATGCGCGGCGCGCCGACGCGCTTGGCGATCGAGACGAGGTTGCACAGCAGCGCGGTGGGGATCCCGGCGCGTTCCAATTCCTTCGTGAGCGTTGACCCGCAACGCGTGCCCGTTCCTCAGGTGGCGGTGAGGATGACCGCCTGGATCTTCGCCTGGCGCAGCTCGGCGGCCCATTCCATCCCGAAGCGGCGCGCGTCGGCGACCGTGGTGCCGTTGCCCGTCGTCCCCAGGTACTCGCCGTGCAGGCGTCCGATCGCGCCCTCGCGCTCCATCTCGCGGGCGACGTCGAGCGGCAGGATGCGGTTGGGATCGGCGTTGGCCCACTGCGTCGAGAAGCCGCCGTGCACCGATTCGAACTCGCCCGCCTCGGCGGAGTCGAGGCCGTCGAGCGAGTGGCGCACCCACTTGGTCGCGCGCGCGGATTCCAGGCGATCGGGATTGCCGGCGGGCACGAAGCCGCCCTCCGTCACCAGCGCGATCAACGCGTCGGCTGCATCGGCGATCGGCGCGGCCGGCGTGACGCTGTCGAAATCCGGCAACGGGATCTCCGTGGCGTCCTGGTCGCCGCCGAGCCGCGTGAGGACGAGGGCGACCGCGCGCTCGGCCGCGCTCTGCTCTGCCAAGCGGTTGATGCGCGCGACCGGGCCGATGCGCCCGTCCTGCGCGGTCAGCTCCTCGCCCGCGGCGACCTTGAGCGCCGCCGCGGCGAAGCGCTCGAGCGAGTCCTTCATCAGGCGTGCGGTCAGGCCGCTCTCGACCACCGTCGTGCCCGCGGCCTCGCCGAGTCCGGGGTTGTCGGGATGCATGGCGGCCAGACCGAGCAACCCCGCATCGCTGGCCGCCGCCGCGATCCGTGCGCACGCCATGCCGTAGCGCCCGCTGGTGAAGGCGGGACCGGCGACGACCATCTCGGCGCCGCGCTGCTTGGCCTGCGTGACGAGCTCGGCGGCGAACTCAGGGTGCGAGGCGGCGTAGTCGTCGCCGCAGACGGCGGTGGCGACGACCTCGTGCTCGCCGCCGAGCAGGGCGGCCAGCTTGCGCCCGGGTCCGACCGGCCCGTCGCGCAGCTCCGGCCCGGTGCCCGCCGAGTCCTCGCCGCCCATGCCGGCGAAGAACTGGTTGACGTAGTGGACGATCTTCATCAGCTCGGCTCCGCGCAGGTCAGTCTGCCCCAGCCCAACGTGCTCTGCGCGCAGTAGATGGCGGCGACGGGCAGCTCGACCGCGTCGGTGGACGGCTGGTCGAGCAGCGCGATGCGGTCGCGGCCAAGCGCGCGGTCGACGGCGGGCAGCGCCATCCGCTCGTCGTAGTTCCCGGTGCTGACGAGCGCTGTGGCCTTCGTCGGCGGGACCACGAGCGGGGGGCCGGTCCCGTCGCGTCCCGCCATCTCGGCGAGGATCCCCACCGCGGTGATCCCCTCCTCCTCGAGGCGATCCATCTTCAGCGAGACGTCGGCGTCGGCGTTGCCGCCGCCCTCCTTCGTCGCGATCGCCGCGTCGAGTCGCAGGTGCCTGCACAGCCGCGCGGCGTGCGCCGACACGAGCTCCTTGTCGGCCTGGTTGACGGGCTCGGGGCACAGCACGAGCGCCGCCAGCTCGAGGTCTTCGCAGGCGCGCAGGGCGGCGACCACCGGATGCGTCTGGTGCAGGTACGTCGGGTTCTTCAGCGCCGGGTGGCCGTACTGGCCGCTGACCACGGCGCCGTCATCGAGCTCGCCGGGCGAGATCACGGTCGGCAGGCCGCCCGACAGGCTGCGCCCGTAGACGAAGACGTCCTTGAACCTGCCCTGCGTCTGCAGGTTGAGGATGACGCCGACGCGTGGTGCGCCGTTCGCGGTCGCCGTCGCGGGATCGGACAGCTCCTCGACGGCGTCGGGCTCGGCATCCAGCGCCGCCTCGGCGAGGTGGGCCGCGACCTTCACGAGCCCGCGGCGCAGCGCCGCGTCGACGTCCTCCCAGGAGGCGTCGTCGGCGGGCGTCCACTCGACGACGAGATTGTGCGTCGCGGCGAGCGGCGACAGCGGCGCCGCCGGCCCCGACATGTCGATGACCGCCTCTTGGGCACGGGGCACGTAGCCGGCGGCCAGCACGGCGGCGCCGCGCAGCACGTGGGTCTCACCGCGCCCCACCGGCGTCGCGGGACCCAGCAGCCCCGGAAACACGCCGCCCCCGCCGGGCCCCTTGGAGCAGGGCTGGATGGCGTCCAGGGCGCCGACGATCCGCACGGACTCTCCGGGAGCGGCGCAGCCCAGCCGGACCTCGGCGAGCGCGGGGTCGCGCAGGAGGCCGCGCACGCTCTCCTCGCCGACGGCGAGGCGCCCCGCTTCGTAGCTCGTGTGCTCACCCAGGACGAGCTCGCGCACGACGTGGACCATCCGTGTCAGCCCGACCTCCGCGTTCATCGCCCGGATCCTCCCAGATGTCACCCTGCGACGGCACTCCCTGCCGGGGCGCGCGACGGGACCGGCGATGGCGCGACGTCTGGCGTCGGCCACCAGGTCGCCTGCGGTCCGCCAGCGGGTAACGTGCGGCCGCGAACCGATGTGCTCCGCCGCCCCTCCCATGCCTGGCCCGGCCGCGCGCCCGTGAGCGATCCTCACGCCGTGGCGCCGATCGCGCTGACGTCGCTTTCGCACGGCGCGGGCTGCGGATGCAAGCTGCCGGCCGCGGCGCTGCTGCCGATCGTCCGGGGGCTCCCCACGGTCGACGACCCGCGGCTGCTCGTGGGAACGAACACCGCCGACGACGCCGCGGTCTTCAAGCTGACCGAGGCGATCGCGCTCGTGATGACGATCGACTTCTTCACGCCGATCGTCGACGATCCCTACGACTTCGGACGCATCGCCGCCGCCAATGCGCTGTCGGACGTCTACGCGATGGGCGGGGTGCCGCTGGCGGCGATGAACGTCGTCGCGTTTCCCCTCGAGCGGCTCGGCGGCGACATCCTGCGCGAGATCCTGCGCGGCGGCGCAGACGTCGCGGCGACGGCGGGGATCGCGGTCGTCGGCGGTCACTCGATCGACGATCCGGAGCCGAAGTACGGCATGTCGGTGACCGGCACCGTGCACCCCGACGAGCTGATCTCCAACGCCGGCGCGCGGGCCGGCGACGTGCTCGTCCTGACCAAGGCGCTCGGCGTCGGCGCGATCACGACGGCGCGCAAGCGCGGCGAGCGCGACGACGGCCTGCTCGCACGGGCGGTCGCCACGATGACCGCACTCAACGACAAGGCGTCCGCCGCGGCGCGCGCCGCCGCTGCGCACGCGATGACCGACGTCACCGGCTTCGGGCTGCTCGGCCATCTGCACTCGCTCGGCCGCGCGAGCGGCGTCGCGGCGGTCGTCGAGGCCGCCGCCGTGCCCGCGATCGACGGCGTGCTGGAGCTGCTCGCCGGTGACGACGCCGTCTCGGGCGGCAGCCGCCGCAACCGCGAGTACGCCGAGACGTTCACGACATTCGGCACGGATGTCGAGGAGTCGCGGCGGCGCCTGGTGTGCGATGCCACGACATCGGGCGGGCTGCTCGTCGCCGTCGCGCGCGATGCCGCGGCGTCGCTGCCGGGCCCGATCGTCGGCGAGATCGTCGCCGGTCAGCCCGGCGCCATCGCGGTGCGATGATCGCTGTGCTCCGGCTGCAGCACCCTGGAGCGGCCCGGGCCCGGTGGCCCATCCGGTCTTCAAAACCGGCGGGGCGCGGCACATCGCGCTGGAAGGTTCGACTCCTTCGCCGTTCCGTATGACCGAACGCGACCGGCTGCGCGAGCTTCCGTCCGTCGACCGGCTGGCGACCGCGGTCGCGCGTGCCGAGCTGCAGGCGCGGCGCGATGAGATCCTCAACGGCACCGATGCCGGCGATGACACGACGGTCGACCTCGTCGCGCGCGCCCGAGCGCGCCTGAAGCCGCACCTGCGGCGTGTGCTCAACGCGACCGGCGTCGTCGTCCACACGAACCTCGGCCGCGCCCCGCTCGCCGCCGAGGCGCAGGCCGCGGTGGCGACCGCCGCGGATGGCTACTGCAACCTCGAGCTCGACCTCGCCAGCGGCGCGCGCGGCTCGCGGCACGCCCATGTGCAGGAGCTCTTGTGCGAGCTGACCGGCGCGCAGGCGGCGATCGTGGTCAACAACTGCGCGGCCGCGGTGCTGCTGGCCTGCGCCGCGCTGGCGGGCGGCCGCGACACCGTCGTGTCGCGGGGACAGCTGATCGAGATCGGTGGCGGCTTCCGGATCCCCGAGATCCTCGCGGTCGCGGGCACGCGGCTCGTCGAGGTGGGCACGACGAACCGCACGCGCCGAGCCGACTACGAGGCGGTTCTCGCTGCGGGAGGCGCGCGCGTCGGGGCGATCCTGCGCGCGCATCCCTCGAACTTCCGCACCGTCGGCTTCGTCGCCGAGGTCGAGATCGAAGAGCTCTGCGGCCTCGGCGTGCCCGTCGTCGACGATGTCGGCTCCGGCGTGCTCACGGACGATCTCGAGCTGCTCGCCGGCGAGCCGCCGGTGCGCCGATCGGTCGGCGCCGGTGCCGCGCTCACGGTGTTCTCGGGCGACAAGCTGCTCGGCGGCCCGCAGGCGGGCATGCTGGTCGGAACGTCCGCGGCGGTCGAGGCGTGCCGCCGCCATCCGCTCGCGCGCGCCGTGCGGATCGACAAGCTGTCGCTCGCCGCGCTCGAGGCGACCCTCGCCCTGCATCGCGACCCGGCGGCCGCGCGCCGCGCGGTGCCCGTGCTCGCGATGCTCGAAGCCGACGACGCGACGCTCAGCAGGCGCGCAGACGAGCTCGCGGCGGCGACCGGCGGCACCGTCGTCGCCTCGACGGCGCGCGTCGGCGGCGGCGCGCTGCCGCTGCTCGAGCTGCCCGGGCCGGCGGTCGCGCTCGACCCCGGCCCTGCCGGCGCGGATGCGCTCGCCGCGGCCCTGCGGGCCGGTGACCCGGCGGTCGTGGGCCGCATCCACGGCGGCCGGCTGCTGCTCGACCCGCGCACGCTGACCGACGACGAGGCGCGCGAGGTGGCGCTCTCGGTCCGCGCCGCCGTATCGCCGTGAGCGTCGAGCACGCGGCACTGACGCTCGGGACCGCCGGCCACATCGACCACGGCAAGACGGCGCTCGTGCGCGCGCTGACGGGCGTCGACACCGACCGCCTGCCGCAGGAGAAGGCGCGCGGCATGTCGATCGAGCTCGGGTTCGCGCCGCTGCTGCTGCCCGGCGGGCGGCACGTCTCGGTCGTCGACGTGCCCGGCCACGAGCGCTTCGTGCGCACGATGGTCGCCGGAGCGACCGGGATCGACTTCCATCTCATGGTCGTCGCCGCCGACGACGGCGTGATGCCGCAGACGCTCGAGCATGCGGAGGTGCTCGCGGCACTGGGGATCGAGCTGGGCGTCGTCGCGATCACGAAGTGCGACCGCGCGTCCCCGCAGCGAGCCGCCGCCGAGGCCGCCGAGCTGCTTCCCGGCGCCGAGGTCGTGGCGTGCTCGGCGCGCACAGGCGCCGGCGTGGCGGACGTCGCGGCCGCGCTGGAGCGCGTCGCCGAGCACGTGACGCCGCGGGGCGACGGTCGCCGCGAGGGCGCGGCCGTGCTGCACATCGACCGCGCGTTCACGATCCACGGCGCCGGAACGGTCGTCACGGGAACGCTGTGGTCGGGCGCCCTGGCGACGGGCGACACGCTGACCCTGCTGCCCGCGCAGCGCGACGTCAGGGTGCGGTCGCTGCAGGTTCACGACCAGCCGGCCGAGCGGGCGCACGCGGGCCAGCGCGTGGCGGTGAACATCGCCGGGATCGCCCTGCGCGACGTCGCCCGCGGCGATGCGCTCGCCGACCCGGCGGCGGAGATCGTGCCGACGCAGCTCATCGACGCGGCGCTGGATCTCCGCGACGATCTGCACGGGCGGCGCGTCATGGTGCATCACGGCACGCGGGCGGTGCCGGCGCGGCTGGCGGCGCTCGGCACCGGCCTGTGGCAGGTGCGGCTCGAGGGACACCTGCTCGCCGCCGCGGGTGACCGGCTCGTCGTGCGCTCGGTCGCACCGCCCGACACGCTCGCCGGCGGCACCGTGCTCGATCCGCGGGCCCGGCGCCATGGTCGCCGCCCGGACGTGCTGGCGCGCCTACAGCGGCTGCGGCGCGGCGAGCCGGAGCCTTCGCACGCGGTGGGGCCGGCAACCGCCGGACCGCCCGGTCTAGCACCGGCCGTCGCCCCGCCGGCGCCGGCGCTGGACCCCGGCGCGACCGAGCTCGCCGAGCGGCTGCTCGCGGCCGGCCACGAGCCGCTCTCGCGCGCAGACTTGGGTGCTGCCACGGCGCATCTGCCCGCGCTGATCGGGGCGGGCGCCGCGGTCCGGATCGGCCGCGACCTCTACGCGCACCGCGACGCCCTCGCGGTCGTCGCCGATCGCGTCGGCGCGATCATCGCGAACGAGGGCGCCGTGACGCTCGCGCGCCTGCGCGACGAGCTCGGGACGTCGCGCAAGTACGCCGAGGCACTGCTCGAGCATCTCGACCAGGCGCGCTATACCAAGCGCCTACCCGACGACCGTCGGGTGCTGCGCCGCCGGCGGTGAGCCGATCGGACCGCGCACCTCCCCTACCCGCGGCGACGGCGTTGCACGACACGCGCGACGGTCGATGGCGCAGATCCGACGTGCGTGGCCGTCACGTGGCACCCGGGGCCATCTCGGTCATCTCCTGGCCGGCTCGGTCTGCGCGAGCGCCCGGCGGATCTGCGGCGCCAGCAGCTGGGCCATGATCGCTGTGCCCGAGATGTTCAGGTGCACGCCGTCGGCGTCGCGCACGCGCACGTCGCGGCCGCGGTAGCGGATGACGTCGGTGTAGACGCCCGCCGGCGCGAAGAGCTGGTCGACACGGATCACCTTGACGCCCGGCAGGCCCGCAGCCGCGCCCTCGATCGCGACCGTGATCGCGCTCGTGATCTGCAGGCGGACGGGGTCGCGGGGCAGCGGCGGCGTCAACCAGAACACGCGCCCGCGCCCGCGGCGCAGGTAGGTCAGCATGATCGACCGCACGCGCGCGGCGTAGAGCGAGATCCACGGCTCGCCGCAGCAGTCGACCTGCTCCCCCGCCGGACCCGTCAGCTGAAATCCGTCGAAGGCCGCGCCGATCGACATGACGCTGACGCGCTGGTGGTGGCGCTTGGTCTGCCGCGTCGCGTACGTCGCCCAGAAGTCACCGCGGCTGATCGCGCTGCCGAGCTGGATGTCGCTGCGCAGCGTCGCGTCGTCGACGAGCTCGTCAGACAGGAAGCCGTCGATGCCCTGCATCGTCGAGTCGCCCGTCGCCAGCACCGACGGCAGCGAGACCGTGCGCGCCTTCGTCGCACCGCCGACGGCGACGTAGCGGCGCAGGCGGTGGTCGCGCACGCGCAGCTCGACGCGCCAGCGCCCGCGCGTGCGGGCACGGAAGCGCCGCGTCGCGACGGCGACGGCGCGCGCGAACGCCACGGTCCTGCACGTGCGCTCGCCGCCCGGCGCCGTGATGCACAGCCTCGGCCTGATGCCGCCGATGTTCCAGCGGTCGAGCACGCGCACGCGAGCGAGCCTCCCCGGCGCGATCCGCGTGGGCGCCTCGACGCGGAAGCGCTGCGCGCACGACGGCGTGCGCACGCCGTACTCACCGGTCGCCGTCGTGCCGTCGGGCAGCGCCGCGCGCGCCTCGAAGCGGCGCTCGAGGCGGCTGCACGACCATGTCGTCGCGTCCTTCAGCGTCGTGACCGCGCCGGCCTGCGCGCGCGCCCGACCAAGCGCCTTGCGCTCGTCACCGATGCGCTCGAAGTACCGCACCTCACCGCCCCGCGCACCGAAGAACAGCAGGCTGATGACGCCGGGCTGCGTCGCATCGGCGGCGAACGCGGTCGCCGGCTCCTGCGCCGACGCCGACGCCGACGCCGCCGCCACCGTCAGCGCCGCGATCGCGCAGCAGACCAGCGCCCGGCTCACTGCAGCGTCTCCACGTTCTGGACCATCTCGCGCGAGCACCGATCGCCGCCCGGCAGGCCCGGACGCAGGCGGAACAGCCGGTAGCGATCGAGCGTCATCACCGGCGCGCCGACGGCGTCGAACGGCCTGCGCCAGTCGTTGTCGACGAGCACGTAGTCCGCCGCCCGCGACAGCGCGACATGCGGATAGCTCGTCTCCATGACCGGCTTCTGCGAGCACAGCGGCTGGCCGCCGAGCATGATCCCCGCCCACAGCATCCGCCCGTCGGCGGGGATGTCCAGCCGCAGCGACGCGTCCGGCGGCAGCTTCGCGTCGACCGAGCGCAGCTCGAGCAGGCTCTTGGGCAGCTGGTCGAACGTCTGCCCGATCTCGTCGGCGGCGCTCGTGCGCGCCGCGCCGATCAGGAGGATCAGCGCGAGCGCGCTGACCCAGGCGTACCTGAAGCGCGACAGGCCGACGGCCGCGACCGCGATCCCGATCGGCGCGACGAACGCGAGCGCCTTGAAGTGGAAGTACCAGCCGTACTCGCGCGGGCGGAAGAACAGCGCCGCCAGGACACCGAAGACGAGCACGATGCCCAGGCCCCAGCGCACGTCGCGCGGCGCGCGGCGCAGCCCGAGCACGAGCCCGACGATCAGCAGCGCCAGCGCGATCGCCGTCGCGCCCGCGTCGCCGAGGCCGAGGAAGTAGCGCTCGGGGATGAAGCCCGGCAGGTCGCCGCCCCAGTTCGCCAGCGAGCCGCCGTAGTTGAGCAGGCTCATGACCGAGCCGGCCTTCTCGAAGACGCCCTTGACCGGGCCCGACAGCAACAGCAGCGCCAGCGGCACGATCCAGAGGAGGTCCCTGCGGCTGCGCGGGCGCGGCAGCGCGATGACCCGCAGCCCGCGCCGGCGGCGCTCGAAGGCCATGAACACGACGATCGACATGAGCGGGACCGGCAGCGCGAGCGGGTAGGCGAAGGCGAGCACGGCGAGGAACGCCCCCAGCAGGATCCAGCCGCCGAGCGTGCCGCGGCGCACGACGTGGCGGGCCAGCACGATCGCGAACGGCATCGCCATGAAGCCCCAGATCTGGTTGAAGTACGGATGCATCGCCGTGAACAGCGTCATCCGGTTGAGGCCGATCAGCGCCATCACGGCGGCCGCCGCCCACGCGCCCGCGCCGAGCAGCTCGCGCGCCAGCAGCCAGAAGCCGAGCGCCGCGAGCGCGAGCAGCACGCCCGCCATCGTCGCGATCACCTCGTAGGGCGCCATCCCCGCGACCTTCGCGACGGCGCCGAAGGCGAGGTAGATCGGCGGCTTGGAGTTCCATACGAGCGGCACCTTGTCGACGGGCTCGTCGACGTTGACCGTGCCCGCGCGGTTGTCCTGCAGGAACATCGCCGTGCCGACCGCGAGGTGGGCGTCCGAGCCGTTGCCGATCACCGTCGCGAAGCCGGCGCGGAACATCGGCAGCAGCGCGATCATCGCGATCAGCAGCGCGATGTACAGCGCCACGAGCAGCGTGCGCCAGCTCGCCGCACCGGCCGCTGCCGAGCGCGCGGCGGGCAGGCCCGGGTCGCGGCGCCACGCGAACGCGGCGAGCACCGCGCTGGCGGCGAGCGCGATCGGCAGGGCGGCGTCGAACGGCACGTGCGCGTACGTCAGGACCGTCAGCTCGAGCGCCGTCGCGACGGCGCCGACCGGCAGCACCCACAGCAACTCGAAGCGGCGCAGGCCCGGCGGCAGCAACAGCCGCACCGGGCCGAAGCCGGCGAGCCCGAAGACCGCGACGGTCGCGGCGCCGGCGCGCGCGACCTCGTTGAGCCCGCCCTTGCCGACGACCCCGGTCGATCGCGCCAGCGCGATCGCCGACAGGCTCGCGGTGACGAGCGCGACCCAGGCGAGCGCGCGGTTGGCGCGCGGCGTCAGCGCGGGCGCGACGTCGGCGGGCGGCCCCGCGGACGCGGTGCCTGCGGGCGGCGGCGAACCGACGAAGTCGCTCGTCTGCTCGATCTCCGCGGGCGCGCGGTCGTCGGTCGTGACGTCCATCGGCTGCATTGTCGAGGACCGGCGCCGCGGCGCGCGCCACGCCCGGCTGCCGAGGCTCAGGGCTCCGTCCTCGCCAGCCGCGCGCGCAGCAGGCCGGGGCCGTCGCCGGCGGGCGGGCGGTCCTCGTCGATGCTCGCGTAGATGTCGTGGTCCGCACGCAGGCCGTTGCGCGCCGACCACCGCACGGTCCAGCCGGCGAACCGGTCGGCGACGTCCCACGTGAACGAGTGCGGCTCGGTGGCGGTCGGCGCGTGGCCGACCTCGACGGTCAGCAGCCACGTCGCCCCGGGCGCGGCGACGCGCGTGATCTCGGCGACGGCGGCGTCGACGTCGTCGACGTGGTCGAGCGAGTTGAGCGTCGCGACGACGTCGAAGGACGCGTCGGAAAACGGCATCCGCTCGGCGGGCGCGGCGGCGTACTGCATCGCGTGGCGGTCGATCCCGAGCTCGCGGTAGCGCTCGACGAGCGGGTCCAGGCCGACGCGCTGCGCGGCGTTCGCCGCCCATTCGAGGCTGCCGCGCGGGCCGCAGCCGACGTCGAGCACGCGCTTGGCATCGAAGAAGCTGCGCTGCAGGCCGAACTGCGCCGTGAACACGCGCTCGTAGTGGGCGTTGCCGAGCACCCCTTCGAGCGCTGCGCGGTCGTTCCAGTAGGCCATCTCGGCGTCGCCCTTGGACAGGGGGCGCAGCCTGCGCCGCAGCCGCGCAAGGGTCGATCGCGCCATCGGGGCGAGGCTATCAGCGCTTGATTAGGCTCCGAGCCCTCGATGCCCCTGCAGGACTTCCTCGCCGGCACGGCGCTCTTCACCGTCATGCTCGCGGCGGTCGTCGTGGCGACGGCGCTCGTCGTGCGCCGCCGTCTGCGCCACCTCGACGCGCTCGAGACGGGGCTGGCGAGCGTCGTCATCGGGACCGCGCTGCTGATCGCGGTCCACCTCGTCCCGCTCATGCTCGGCATCCTCGCGCGCGGCACGGTCATCGGCGCCGCCGCGATCGCGGCCGGGCTGGCGACGTTCGTCCGGCAGGCCGGCGACGGCGCTCCCGATCGGCCGCCCGAACCGCCGCCGCCGAGCAGCCGCGCCGCCTGGGCGATGGCCGCGCTGGCCTGCGGCTTCACCGCCGTCGCCGCGTTGGGCAACCTCGGCCGCTGGGGCGGCGACGAGGTCATCGGCGACGACCCGACCTCCTTCCACCTGCCCGGCATCGCGCGCTGGATCCAGGACGGCACGATCTGGAAGATCGACCAGTTCGTCCCGCTGCTGGCGCAGGGCAACTACCCCAACAACGGCGACGTCGTGCTGCTGAGCACGATCCTGCCCTGGCACAACGACTTCCTCGTGCGCCTGCCGAGCGTGCTCTTCTTGTGCGCGACGGCGGTCGCGGCTTACGCCGTGGCGCGCGAGCTGCGCGCGCCGCAGGCGGCAGCGCTGATCGCCGCGGCGGCGGTCGTGTCGCTGCCGGTCGTCGGCTTCGTGACGATCCCGCGCGCGCTGCCCGACGCGATCATGTGGACGACGTACGCCTGCGGCGTGCTGTTCGTCCTGCGCCACGCGCGCAGCGGACGGCGCTCGGATCTCGTCCTCGCCGGCGTCGCGCTCGGGATCGCGGCCGGGACGAAGTGGTACGGCGTCAGCTCGGTTCCGGTCGTCGTGGCGATCTGGCTCGCGGCGCGGCTGCTGGTCTCCAGACGCCGGGGCGCCGGCCGCGCGGCGCCGGTACTGCGCGACGGCGTGCTCGTCGGCGGCCTCGCGTCGCTCGGGATGCTGCCCTGGCTTGCGCGCAACCTCGTCGAGTCGGGCAACCCCGTCTTCCCGCTCAACGTCGAGGTGTTCGGCGTGACGATCTTCTCCGCACCGCGCGACGTCATCCGCGACGAGGTCGGGTTCTCGATCGCCGACTACGCCGGCCGGCCCGAGGTACTGGGGAAGGTCGCGATCAAGATCGTCGAGGGACTCGGCGGCGTTCCGATCCTCTGCGCGGTCGCGCTCGTCGCGGCCCTCGTGCTGGCGCGCCCCGGCGGACGCGAACGCGATTCGCGGGTGCTCGTCCTCGCGGCGGGCGCGGCGCTGCTCGCCGTCCTCTACACGCTGACCCCGGCGACGGCGCTGGGCCTGCGCGACACGCCCTCGCTCGCCCACGCCAACACCCGCTACGCGATCCCGGCACTGATGCTCGCGCTGCCCGCGCTCGCCTGGGTCTGCGGCCGCGTGCGCCCGCTCGCCGGACACGCGCTGCTGGCCGCGCTCACGCTCGCGGTGCTCTTCGGCGCCTACGACGGCTACCAGGTCGTGGCGCG
This sequence comes from uncultured Solirubrobacteraceae bacterium, assembly GCA_963756465.1. Taxonomy (GTDB): domain Bacteria; phylum Actinomycetota; class Thermoleophilia; order Solirubrobacterales; family Solirubrobacteraceae; genus CADCVQ01. Next base: position 656,108 of record CAVWNK010000003.1, on the reverse strand, counting down.
CGACGTCGCCGCCGCGGCGATCGCGCTGGCGCTGATCGGCGGCGCCGCCTACGGCCTCTGGCGCGTGCGCGCGCGACGCGCCGTGCTCGCCGCGGCGGCGCTCGGCGCGGCGCTGCTCGGCCTCGCCGCCGCCGACCGCATGCAGGACGCCATCAACACCGACCGCTACGGCCACGTCGATCCCGGCCTGCGGGCGCTGCTGCGCGCCGCGCCGGCCGACAAGCGCGTCGGTCTGGAGTTCGCGACGTACTGGTCGCTGGGCGACCTGTCCCCCGTCTGGCCCGCGTTCGGGACGCGGATCGGCAACGAGGTCGAGTTCGTCGGAGAGTTCGTCGACGGCTTCCTCACCCCCTACCCCGACGAGGCGCGCTTCCGCGAGGCGCTGCGCCACGGCGACTACGACATCCTCGTGATCGGGCGCAGCGAGATCGCGCGCCAGAACACACCGGCGCAGGCGTGGGCGATCGCCGCCGGCTGGCGCACGATCGCGCTCAGCGAGCGCCTGCGCGTGCTCGTGCCGCCAGCGCCGCCGCGCTGACGTCAGCCGACCGCGTAGGGGTCGCGGCGCCCGAGCGCGGCGCGCAACACGGGCACGTGCAGCAAGGCCGCGAGCGCGCGCTCGCCGCCGGCCGGCGGGCGCAGCTCGAACGCGCGCACGAGCTCCGCCCGCGCCGCGGCGTAGTCGCGCCGGCGCACGAGCCCGCGCGCCAGCGCGGTGCGGTCGGCGGCCTCGACGCGCCGCCGGACCGGATCGTCGACGAGCCCGGCGTGGACGGCGTGGACGTGCAGCTGGGCGCTCGCGAGCCCGGCGATGTCGGCGGAGAGCGCGCCCGGCGAGCGGCGGTAGCGCACGCGCGCGTGCGGCGCGACGACGAACGCGTGGCCGCGCGCGAGCAGCCGCAGCCACAGGTCCCAGTCCTCCGCGCGCGCAAGCGCGAACTCCAGGCCGCCGGCCGCGACGACCGCCGCGCGCCGCAGCAGCACGCTCGACACGCACAGCGGGTTTCGCTCGTAGAGCAGCGGCAGCAGCTCGGTCGGCGTGTGGCAGCCGGCGGCGAGCTCGTCCCAGCGCTCGCCGGTCGGCCGCCCGTCGAGGCCGACGACGAGCGCGCTGCCGAAGCAGGCGACGGCCTCGGGATGGGCGTCGAGCTGGGCCAGCTGGGCGGCGTGCTTACCCGGCTCCCAGACGTCGTCGGCGTCGCAGAACGCGACGAGCTCGCAGTCCTCGAGCTGCGCCAGGCCGGTCGCGCGGGCGTACGCCAGCCCGCGTCGCTGCGGGTGGCGGACCAGGCGGCAGTGGGGCGCGTGCTCGTCGAGCAGCACGATCGGGTCGCGCGAGCCGTCGTCGACGACGACGACGGCCTCGGGCCGCGGCCGCTGTCCGAGGATGCCGTCGAGCGTCTCGGCGAGCAGCGAGGGCCAGCCATGGACGGGAACGATCACGCCGGTCCGCATCGGGCCGACCCTACCGACGGGTCGACCCCACGACGTCAGCGGACCCGTCACCATCGTGTGCCGTGCCGCTGCCGATCTTCACCGAGCGTCTCGCGATGCGCGCCTACGAGGAGGACGACCTGAGCCAGCTCCACGCCGTCCTCTACAGCGACGAGGCGGCGATGCGCCTGCTCGGCGGGCCGCGCGATCTGCCCGGCACGCGCGCCGCGCTCGAGCGCACGATGACCCAGCAGGAGCTCGGCGGCTTCTCGTTCTGGCCGGTGTTCGAGCGCGAGAGCGGCCTGCTGTGCGGCGAGGCGGGCCTGTTCCCGCTCGCGCCCGACGGCCCCGACGTCGCGCTCGGGTACGCATTCGGCTCGGCCTACTGGGGACGCGGCTACGCGACCGAGGCGGCGAGCGCCGTCGTCGTCGAGGCGTTCGGCGCGCTCGGCATGGACCGCCTCGTCGCGATCACGCGCGAGGCGAACTTCGGCTCGCGCCGCGTGCTGGCGAAGCTCGGCTTCCGCGAGCACGGCCTGCGCCACGTGTGGGGCGCCGAGCAGCTGTACTTCTCGCTCGCGCGCGACGGCGCGGCGGCGGCTTACGGCGGCCTCCGAAGCGGTTAGGATCGGCCCGAGATGCCGGGTGCCGAGACGTTTCGCGCCTCAGCCGACGCCTACGATCGGCTCGTCGGCCGCTACGCCGCGCAGCTCGCGTCCGAGCTGATCGACTTCGCGGGCGTCGAGCCGGGCATGCGGGCGCTCGACGTCGGCTGCGGCCCCGGCGCGGTCGCGGGCGAGCTGGCGGCACGACTGGGCCCGTCCTCGGTGTCCGCGGCCGATCCGTCGCAGCCGTTCGTACAGGCCTGCCGCGCACGGCTGCCGCAGGTCGAGGTCGTGCTCGCGCCCGCCGAGGAGCTGCCGTTCGCCGACGGCGCGTTCGACGCCGTCGTGTCCCAGCTCGTGGTGAACTTCATGCGCTCCCCGGCGGCGGGGGTCGTGATGCCGTGGTGCGGGGAGGGCGACCTCGGTCGGCTCTGGAGAGGCGGGCCTGAGCGACGAGCGCGGCGGCGCGCTGACGGTCAGCGCCGCGTACGACGGCTTCGAGGACCTGTGGTCGCCGTTTCCCACCGGCGTCGCGCCGTCGGGCGCGTTCTGCCGCTCGCTCGACGCTCGTGGCCAGGCCGCGCTGCGCGACGCGCTGCGCCGACGCCTCGGCGTGGGCGACGGTCCGTTCGAGCTGAGCGCGCGCGCCTGGGTGGTGGCCGGAACGGTCGACGGCTGAGGCGGCCGCTACCGGCCGCCGCTCCGCTGGCGGCGCAGCTCGGCGAGCAGCTGCTTGGAATGCATCGCGCCGATCAGCTCGCGCAGCGGCTCGGCGCCGCTCTGCACGATCTGCACCGCGCGCTCGGGCTCGACCTCGCCGGCGAGCCGCGCCAGCAGCGTGCGGACCTCCTCCTCGACGAGCGGCGCGAGGGCATCGCGGTAGCGCAGCGTGTCGTAGACGGTGAAGCCGAGCGCCTCGTCGTAGCCGCTCGCGCGAAAGCGGCTGATCGCCTTGATGATCGCGACGTCGTCGGCGTCGTAGCCGCGGCTCGTGGGCGACAGGACGTCGAGCTCGGCGAGGCGGTCGAGCACGTTGCGGGGGACGTCGAAGCGTCGCCGCGCCTGCGCCGCCGTGATCCGCTCGCCCGCCTGTGCCGCCGCCGTCGCGTGCTCGAGGATGCGGTCCTCGAGCTCGATCAGCGCCAGCGCGCGCTCGTTGGAGGACAGCAGGCCACGGATGAGCTTCAGCGGCATGAAGCGCTCCTCCTGCAGGCGTTTGATGAGCCGCACGCGCTCGACGAGCTCGGGCCGGTACCAGGCCATGTTGCGCGACGTGCGCACGATCGACTCGTCGCCGCCGAGCAGCCCCTCGCGCAGGTAGTGCTTGATCGTGCCCGCGCTGACGCCCGAGCGCTCGGCCAGCTCGCTCATCTTCAGCAGCCCGTCGGCGTTCATACGCGAAACGGCTCCATGCCCTCGTGGACGGCGCCGCCGACGGCGCCGGCGGCGAGCAACCGCTCGATCCGCTCGTCGTCGTAGCCCGCCGCGCGCAGCACGGCCTCGGTGTGCTCGCCGAGGACCGGGCCCGGGAGCCGGTTGCAGTCCGCCGCCGTCACCGACAGCTTGACCGGCGTGCCCAGCAGCGCCACCGGCTCGGCGGCGCCGGGCTGATCGAGCCCCACGATCATGCCGCGGGCGCGCACGTGGTCGCGACGCAGCGCCTCGTCGAGGTCGAGCACCGGCTCCAGGCAGCACTCGTGCGCGGCGGCGAACGTCTCCCACTGCGCCCGCGTGCGCGACGCGAAGATCGCCTCCACCGCCGCGCCTGTCTCGCTGTCGAGCGCCGCGTACTGCTCGTCGACGAGGTCCCCGCGGCCGACGCCGTGGCACCACGCCGCCCAGAACTTCGGCTCCAGCGCGCCGAGCGCGACCCAGCCGTCGGCGCACGCATAGGGCCGGTAGCAGATCAGCCCGCCCGCCAGCTCGAGCGCGCCGCGCGCCGGCGCCTCGCCGTCGGCGAGGACCCGCGCCGCGACGAGCGCCAGCCAGGACAGCGCGCCGTCGGCCATCGCGACGTCGACGACCTGCCCCTCCCCCGTGCGCTGCGCCGCGTGCAGCGCGGCCAGGATCCCGAACGCCGCCATCAGCGCGCCGCCGCCGAGGTCCGCGATCTGCCCCGCCGCCTGTACCGGCGGCCCGCCCGCCTCACCGGTCAGCCCGAGCAGGCCGGTCAGCGCGAGGTAGTTCATGTCGTGTCCGGGACGGTCGCGCAGCGGGCCGTCCTGGCCGTAGCCCGTGATCGCGCAGTAGACGATCTTCGGGTTGACCGCGCGCATCACGCCGTAGCCGACGCCGAGGCGGTCGAGCACGCCGGGACGGAAGGACTCGAGCACGACGTCGTGCTCGCCGACGAGGTCGAGCAGCACCGCGCGGCCGTCGTCGTGCTTGAGGTCGATGCGGATCGAGCGCTTGTTGCGGTTCAGCGCGAGAAACAGCGCCGAGGCGGCGCTGACGGCGGCGCCGTCGACCGCCGGCGGCGCCCAGCGGACGTAGTCGCCCATGCCCATGTCCTCGACCTTCAGGACCTCGGCGCCGTGGTCGGCGAGCAGCAGCGAGCAGAAGCCGCCGGGCAGCAGGCGGCTGAGGTCGAGCACGCGCACCCCCTCCAGCGCGCCGCTCATACGCCGAGCATCTCGCGCGCCTGGGCGACCGTCGCCGGCCGCCGGCCCGCGTCCTCGGTCATCCGTCGCGCCCGCGCGACGAGCTCGCCGTTGGAGCGCGCCATCGTGCCGTCGGGCAGGTAGAGGTTGTCCTCGAGGCCGACGCGGACCGAGCCGCCGAGCGCCAGCGCGGCGGCGAGGAGCATCCACTGTGTGCGCGAGATCCCGATCACCCCCCAGTGCGCGCCCGCGGGGATGTTGTCGACCATCGCCGCGAGGTTGCGCGCGGTCGCCGGGATGCCGCCCGTGACGCCCATGACGCAGTCGACGTGCAGCGGCGCGCGCAGCACGCCCATGTCGATCAGCGGCGCCAGCGAGCCGACGTGGCCGATGTCGAAGCACTCGTGCTCGGGCCGGATGCCGAGCGCGTTCATCGCCTCCAGCAGCTCGACGATCTCGTCGAAGGGGTTGGCGAAGACGGTCTGGAAGACGAACGCCTTGCGCGAGCGCGAGTACTTCGCGTAGTTCATCGAGCCCATGTTCAGCGCGGCGACGTCCGGCTTGAGGGCGCGCAGGTAGGCGACGCGCTTGGCGACGGGAATGCCGACCGTGCCGGTCGAGTAGTTGACGATCACGTCGTCGCCGCCGAGCTCGGCGCGGATCGCCTCGGTGATCGCGCGGAAGTCCTCGATCTCGTAGGACGGCGTGCCGTCGGGCGTGCGCGCGTGGATGTGGATCATGACGGCGCCCTCGTCGACGATCCGGCGCGCCTCGGCGGCGTACTCCTGCGGCGTGTAGGGGATCGCCGGACAGTGCGCGCGGTTGGCGAGCGCGCCGGAGATCGCGCAGGTGATGATGACCGGGTCGTCGAGGCTCATGGGCGAGAACGCGCGAAGAGTGAAACGCGCTACTCCTCACTCTGCCGCGCGCCGCGGCCGCGGTCAAACGCGCAGGCGGTGCGGTGCGCGCATGCGTCGCGCGGGTGCCGCCGGGTGCGAGCGCCGGCGCGGGACCGGCAGCGTGATCTGGCGTCGGCTCGCGATGGCGGGATCGAGCACGTCGTCGACGCGCAGCGTCTTGGCGCTGATGACCTCGACGAGGGCGGTGTTCCACAGCAGCTCGGCGCGCGCGTCGAGGCTCTTGCGGACCGTCAGCCCGATCGAGGTCAGCCGCAGCCCGAGCGCGCCGGCGATCGGCGTCAGGAGCGCGATGACCTGCGGCGCGTGCTCGTCGCCGATGCCGAGCTCGGGCACGATCAGCACGCCCGCCGCGACGAGCGCCACGAGCGCGACGATGCCAGGCCAGCTGCGCCGGTAGGAGGCGACCATGCGCGAGATCATCGTGCCGCGGACCTGCGTGCGGTCGTCGTGGCCGATGAAGGCCTCGGGCTCCTTGTCGCCCGTCACGAGCTGAAACCAGATGATCACCTGGCTGTCGAGCGGCTCGAGGCCGGCGCGCGTCGTGGCGCGCGGGGCGCGATCGCGCACGGCGGCCTGCCAGGCGTCGAGGTGCTCCTTGACGATCCGCACGGCGGCGGGATCGATCTTCGCCTGCAGGTCGTCGAGCAGGCGCTTGATCCGCTCGACGCGCCGAGGCTCGAAGACGCTGCGCAGCTCGCGCGTGACGTGGCCGCGCTGGTCCTCCAGTCCGCGCAGGCCGCGCACGACGCGGTTGGACGTGTCCGACAGGAAGCTGCCGAGCTCGTAGGCCTTGCCGGTCGCCTCGTGGTCGGCCCAGAGCATCGTCTGCAGGTGGATGTGCCAGGCGCGGATGCGCTCCAGGAACGCGGTCTCGGCCGCGTCGGACGCCGGTGCGGTGACGGCGAGCGCCAACAGCTCATCGAGCGCGCCGTCCTCCAAGCCGATCCCGAGCCGGTCGGCGTCGCCCGCGGCGGCGCGCAGCTCGAGCGCCAGGCGCTCGGCGGCCGGCAGGCTGCGCCGCATCGGCAGCAGGTTGTCGGGCGGGGAGCTGGGCAGCTCGTCGGCGCGCAGGCTGTAGAGCACCGCGATCCGCCAGCCGAGCGTGATCGCGCCGCTGATCTGCGTCTCCGTCGATCGGCGGGGGGCGAACGCGTTCATGTCCTGTAGAGCATCGGGGCGGGGCCGAAATACGCCCATCCCTCAGCGGGGTGAATCGGTGTGCACCCCGAACCTCTCGAATGTTCGGGGTCTGCCCCGATGTGCGCCGGGGGGCTTGGCGGGACCGTGGTGACAGCACACCCGACCCAGGAGGACCGTCCCATGCACAGCAAACTCCGCAGGACCATCGCCGGCGTGATCGTCGCGCTCGCCGCCGCCACCACGACGCCCGCGATCGCGCAGGCGATGATCAACCAGGACCGGCCCGAGAAGCCCTGCGGCAACTACACGCATCACTTGCACGAGTGCTGAGCGTGCAAGGGTAGGATCGGCGCGTGTCTGGGACCGAGCGTACGCGATGCTGACGTCGGCGCTGTTCGCCGGCGACGCGCTGCTGGAGGCGATCGCCGGCGACGTCAACCGCGAGCGCATCTCACGGTTCCAGCACCGCGCCGATCCCGCGGTCGGCAAGGTGCAGGCCGCGCTGCTGATCTGGGACCCGGAATGCCTGCCGGTGAACGGCGTGGAAGGGATCTATCAGGACGAGACGGCGGCGGCCGTCGTGCGCCTCAAGGTCGAGGTCGTCGGCGTCGACCCGGCGGACGTCATCGACGACGTCGGGCCGTTGACCGTGCAGAACCTCGACCGGATCGCCGCCGAGCACGAGGCGGCTTCTGCGGGCGGCGCGGTGGACCCGCGCGTCCGCGCGCTCGTCCGCGCGATCCTCGGCGACGCCGCGTCGCCGAGCGTCGCGACGCTCAGCGCTGAGCTCGCGCGGCAGGGCGCGGCGCTGACGCCGGCGCAGGTGGCCGGTGTGATGGCGCGGCTGCTCGACGGCTGAGTGTCACGGTGCGGAGAACGGGACGTCGTCCTGCTCGCAGACGGTGTTGGGCGCGGGCAGGACGAGCCCTACGAGGTAGCGGCCGATCGCGTCGTCGGCGCAGCGCGAGAGAAGCAGCGACGTGTGACCCCAGCCGTGCACGGTCAGCAGCCTGGAGCGCGCAAGCAGGTTGTCGACCGTCACGGCGCCCTCGTAACCCGTTGCGGGGTCGAACCGGTTACCGACGACGAGGACGGGGTTCGCGGTGACGCGGTCGAACGGTCCGACGTGGCGGTCGGCGTCGGAGTACGGCCATTCGGCGCAGATGCTCGTCGCCCAGGTCCAGAGACGCCCGAAGTAGCCAGAGCGGTCGGCCGCGGCCCCGGCGGCCGACCACGCGGCATGGGAATCGGGGTTGTCGGAGTCCGCGCAGGCGACGCCCGGGAAGCTCTCGATGACGTTCTCGTAGCGCGGGAACCCGCGCTTGGCGACGTACGCCGGCCTCGTGACCGTGAACCGCTGCAGACGGGCGCCGAGCGCGGCCGGAGCGGCGCGCGACTCCAGATCGGCGAGGGCCGCGGCGAACTCGGCCCACGACGACGAGTCGTACAGCGCGCCGAGCGTCATCGCGATCAGGATCGAGTAGTTGACGTCGAAGGTCGACCCGTCGGGCATCTCGACGTGGACGGGGTTCACCCTGACCGCGGCGGCGAGGGCCGCGAAGCGGGCCGCCGAGTCACCGGCGAACGCGCACGCCGGCCCGCCGGCGTCGCAGAGCCCGAAGAACTCCTGCAGCGTGGCCTGCGCGCCGACATCGCTGCGCAGGCGTGTCGAGAACGGCAGGCGGGCACTCTCGCCGCCTCTGCCGGTGGACCAGGCGATCGGGTCCAGCACCCCGTCCACGACGAGCGCGCGTACCTTCGTCGGGAAGAGGTTGGCGTAGGTGACGCCGAGGTAGGAGCCGTAGGAGAATCCGGCGTAGGTGAGCTTCGCGTCGCCGACGGCGCTGCGCAGGACGTCGAGGTCTCGGGCCGCGTTGGCCGTCGACATGTGCTCGGCGATCCGTCCGCCGCGGCGGGCGCAGGCGTCGATGAGATAGCGGTCGGCGGCGATCCAGACGTGCTCCTCCTCGGGCGTGCTGGGGAACGCGAACGGTGTGAAGATCGGCTCCCACCGGCGCTGCGAGCCGAAGCAGCGCAACGGCGTGCTGCGAGCGACGCCGCGCGGGTCGAAGCCGACGAGATCGAAGCGCGCTCGCAGTTCGGGCGTGTAGAGCGACGGACCCGCGAACAGCGCGAAGTCGATCCCCGAGCCGCCGGGCCCGCCCGGGTTGAGGAACAGCGAGCCCAGCCGGCGACCCGGGTCCGTGGCCGGCAAACGCACCATCGCCACGGAGATCGTCGTGCCCCGCGGCGCGTCGTGGTCCAGCGGCACCTGCACCGTCGCGCACTGGAACGGTCCGAGCTTCGCGAAGCACGTACTCCATGCGGCGCGCTGCGGTGCCGCGACGGCAGGCCCCGCGCAGAGCGCGAACCCGACAAGGGTCGCTGCGAGCGCCGTGCCGAGCACGCGTGTCTTGCCGATCATTGCCGTCGCCTCCTCAGCCCACCGAACGATCACCGCGTCAGCGTGGCGACAGCGCTGCGATGCTGGGCCGACGATCTCAGAACGGTCCGCGCACGAGCGTGACATATCTCACACTCGCCTACCGACCGAGGGTTCACCGCGCGCCGGGCTCGCCGCGGCCTCAGACCGGGACGACCCCGTGGCGCTTCCACGGCCGCTCGACGCGCTTGCCCTCCGCCATCGCCAGGGCGCCGATCACGACCGGCCGCGTCTCGCGCGGGTCGATCACGTCGTCGATCATCGCGTTGCGCGCCGCGACGTAGACGTCGATCAGCCCGCGGTAGGCGGCGATCAGCTCGGCCTTCTTCGCCGCCGGGTCGGCGGCCTCGTCGACCTCGCGGCGAAAGACGATCTCGACCGCCCCCTCGGCGCCCATCACCGAGATCTCGGCCGTCGGCCACGCGACGATCAGGTCGGGCTCGTAGGCGCGGCCGTTCATGACGTAGTAGCCCGCCCCGTAGGCCTTGCGGATGACGACCGTGACCTTCGGCACCGTCGCCGCGGCGACCGCGTGCAGCATCTTCGCGCCGTGGCGGATGATCCCCGCCGCCTCGACCTTCGTGCCGACCATGAAGCCGGGCACGTCGACGAGGAACACGAGCGGGATCGCGAACGCGTCGCACAGCGAGACGAAGCGGGCGGCCTTGTCGGCGGCGTCGATATCGAGGATCCCGCCGAGCTGGCGTGGCTGGTTGGCGACGATCCCGACCGAGCGGCCGCCCATGCGCGCCAGGCAGGTGATGATCGAGCGCGCGAACTGCGGCTTGAGATCCAGCCACGCGCCGTCGTCGACGATCCGCCGGATGACGTCGTACATGTCGTAGGGCTGACGGTTGGAGGCTGGAAGCACGTCGAGCAGCGCCTCGTCCATGCGGTCGATCGGGTCGCTCGCGGGCGCCAGCGGAGGCGCCTGCTCGCAATGCGACGGGAAGTAGGCGAGGTACCGCTTGATCGCGTCGATGCACTCGGCGTCGTCGGAGACCTCGAGATCGCCGACGCCCGACGTGCGGCAGTGCACGCGCGAGCCGCCGAGCTGCTCCTGCGTGACGTCCTCGCCGACGGCGGCGCGCACGAGATGCGGCCCGGCGAGCGCCATCGAGCCGCGCCCCTTGACGATCGGCACGAAGTCCGCGAGCCCTGGGATGTACGCGGTGCCGGCCGCGCACGGCCCCATCAGCGCGGCGACCTGCGGGATCACGCCGCTGGCGACGACCTGCTCGCGAAACAGCCACCCCGAGCCCGCGAACAGCGACCCGACGGCCTCCTGGACGCGCGCGCCGGCGCTGTCGAGCAGCCAGACGAACGGCATCCGCTTCGTCAGCGCGAGCTCGCGCAGACGGGTCACCTTGACCTCGCCGGTCGTGCCCATCGAGCCTGCCATGACCGTGAAGTCGTAGGCGCAGACCGCGACATGGCGGCCGTCGACGAGCCCGTAGCCGGTGATGACGCCGTCGGCCGGCGCCTGCCTGTCCTCCATCCCGCGCACCGAGTGGTGGATGCCGGCGTGGATCCCGATCTCCGTGAACGTGCCGGCGTCGACGAGCAGGTCGATCCGCTCGCGCGCGGTCAGCTTGCCGGCCGCGTGCTGGCGCGCGATCTTCTCCGCACCGCCGCCGAGCCGCATCGCGGCGCGGCGCGCGTCCAGGTCCTCGACGAGCGGGCGCAGGAGGCTCATGCCAGCAGCGGCGCGATCGCACCGGCGACGGACCCGCCGTGGCCCGCGGCCGCCGACGTGACCTCGGCGCCGACGACCGTCGCGACGCGCGCGACATCGGTGAGAAACCCGTTCAGCGCCTCGAACGACATGCCGCCCTGGGCCGGGAACCGTGCCGGGAACAGGTCGGGGTCGAGCACGTCGAGGTCGACGTGGACGAAGAGCTCCATCCCCTCCAGCGGCTGGGCCTCACCGATCAGGTACACGCCGCAGCGGTCCAGCGACACGCGCTCGCCGCCGTCGACGTCGCGCACGCCGTGCATGATCACGCGCGCCGGATCCAGGCCCGCGCCGAAGCCCGTGTCCCACAGCCCGCAGGCCCCCGCCAGGCACATCCCGCCGAGAAAGCCGCTGGCGGTCGTGTCCGGCGTGTTGAAGTCGCCGTGCGCGTCGAGCCACAGCACGCGCACGTCGGGGTAACGGCGCACGACGACCGGCAGCGTCGCGACGGACACCGAGCACTCGGCGGCGAGCAGCAGCGGGAACCGCCCGGCCTCGAAGGCGTCGTCGATCTGGCCGCCGGCCTCGAGCAGGCAGCCGCGCGACGCGCGCAGGTCCTCCTCCCAGCCGCCCGTGCGCGGCTCGCCGGGCGACCCGACGATCCGCGCGCCGAGCAGCTCGGCGAGCTCGCGCGTCCCGGCCGCGCCGTCGGGCCCGCGGTCCGACGTGCGGCACAGCAGTGCGCTTATCTGCCGGTCCATCGCGGCTCGCGGCGCTCGAGGAACGCCGCCACCCCCTCGTGCGCGTCGTCGGTGCAGAGCGCGATCGTGAGCTGCGCGCGCAGGTACTCCAGCGCCTCGGCGAAGGCCATGTCCTGCTGCGCGAACAGCGCGTCGCGGCCGAGCTTCATCAGCAGCGGCGACTTCGCCGCCAGCTTCGCCGCCCACTCGGCGACGGCGTCGTCGAAGGCGTCGGCCGTGACGACGCGGTTGACGATCCCCAGGCGCTGCGCCTCGTGCGCGTCGATGCGCTCGCCGAGCAGCAGCAGCTCGGTCATCTTCTTGCGCCCGACGTTGCGGCCGATCAGCGCGGCGATCATGAACCCGAACAGGCCGACGTTGATCTCGGGCGTGCCGAACGTCGCCCGCTCGCTGGCGATGACGAGGTCGCAGGCGAGCGCCAGCCCGAGCGCTCCCGCCAGCACGTGGCCGCGGGCGGCGCAGATGACCGGCTTGCCGAGCTCGCCGATCAGCGTGAACAGGCGCGGGAAGCGGTCGTTGGCACCGTGGCGATCGGCGAGCGGCACGTCGGCGGCGAAGCCCGCGAGGTCGCCGCCGCTGGAGAACACCGTCTCGTGCGTCGAGGCCAGCACGACGCAGCGCACGGCGCCGTCGTCGCGCGCGACCGCGAGCGCATGCAGCAGCTCGTCGAGCAGCGCGTCGGAGAGCGCGTTGCGCGTCTGCGGCTGGTCGAGCGCGATCGTCGCGACGGCGTCGACGACCTCCCAGCGCAGCGTCTCGTAGGGCGGCACCGGCCGGAATCTACAGCGCGAGGCCGGACCGCCGTCGGCTGAAAGTAAGACGTACCACTGTTCACTTCGGCGCCATCGCGCGGTACCGTCCGCAGATGGCCACGACCGACCACGTCCTCAAGCCCGACCACGCCGCCCGCCGCGGGCACTTCATCTTCAGCGACGAGCACGAGGCGCTGCGCGACTCGATCCGCGCGTTCGTCGCCAAGGAGCTCGCGCCGCACGCCGAGGAGTGGGAGGAGACGACCTTCCCTGACTGGGTCTTCACGCGCATGGGCGCGCTGGGCTTCCTCGGCCTCGACAAGCCCGAGCGCTACGGCGGCCAGGGCGGCGACGCCTTCACGAGCATCGTGCTCGCCGAGGAGCTCGCCCGTTCGGGCTCAGGCGGCATGGCGATGGGCGTCGCGGTGCACACCGACATGGCGATGCCGCCGATCCTCGCCTTCGGAACCGAGCAGCAGCGCCGGGAGTGGGTCGTGCCCGCGATCGCCGGCACGAAGATCCTCAGCCTCGGGATCACCGAGCCCGACGCCGGCTCGGACGTCGCGGGGATCAAGACGCGCGCCGTCCGCGACGGCGACGAGTACGTCATCAACGGCTCCAAGACGTACATCACCAACGGCCACCGCGCCGACGCGATCCTGCTCGTCACGAAGACCGACCCCGATGCGGGCCACGATGGCTTCACGCTCTTCCTCGTGCCGATGGACCTGGCCGGCGTCGTGCGCGAGCAGCGCCTCAAGAAGCTCGGCATGCACGCCAGCGACACCGCCCTGCTCGCCTTCCAGGACGTGCGCGTGCCGGCGAGCGCGGTCGTCGGCGAGGTCGGCAGGGGCTTCTACCACATCATGTGGGAGCTGCAGGGCGAGCGGCTGATCGGCGCGGCGGGCGCCGTCGCGTCCGCCCAGCACGTCTTCGATCGCACGCTCGCCTACGCGCTCGAGCGCACGGCGTTCGGCCGCCAGATCGGCCACTTCCAGGTCATCCGCCACAAGTTCGCCGAGATGGCGACGAAGATCGAGTCGGCGCGCCAGCTCGTCTACACGACGGCGTGGCGCAACGCCAACGGCGAGTACCCCGTGCGCGAGATCTCGATGGCCAAGCTGCACGCCTCGCGGATCGCGGTCGAGGTCGCCGACGAGTGCATCCAGATCCACGGCGGCGCCGGCTACATGACGGAGTACGGGATCGAGCGCGTCTGGCGCGACCTGCGCCTCAACCGCATCGGCGCGGGCACCGACGAGATCATGCTCGACGTGATCGGGCGCAGCTACGGGTTGTAGCCCGCCACGCGCCGGCGCCCGGGCCGGCGGGCACCCGCGAGCCCGTGCGCGGCCATAGCACTCCGGCTTGGCCGTTGCGACATTTTTTCGACCATCGATGTGCGGACGCTGTACGGTGGCGCCCACGGTCACACGGTAGGCCGTGATTCCACGGGGAGGCGAGCATGCGTTCGACATTCAGGGTTGCGTCGATGGCGGCCATAGGCGTCGCGCTCGCTGCGCCGGGCGCCGCGCAGGCCGCGGTCAAGACCGTCAGCATGGGAACGCCGGCGAGCTCGGCGAAGGCCTTCCAGTCACTGCGCGCCGACGTCAACGCGTTCTTCCCGAGCTCGGTCACGATCCGCGTCGGCGACAGCGTGCGGTTCGTGCCGGCGGGCTTCCACGACGTCCATCTCCTCGGGCGCTCCGGGAAGCCGACGACGCCGTTCGTCCCCAGCGGTAAGACGATCGCCGGCGTCAACGACGCAGCAGGCGTTCCGTTCTGGTTCAACGGACAGGCAGAGCTCGCGGCGAACCCGAAGGTCTTCACGCCGGCCGGCAACCTCGGCAAGACGCTCGTGACGAACGGGACGAAGGAGATCTACAGCGGGGCGCCGCTTGCCGACAAGCCCAAGCCGATGACCGTGCGCTTCACGAAGGCGGGCCGCTTCACGTATGTCTGCGACATCCATCCCGGCATGAAGGGCAGCGTACGCGTCGCCGCCAAGCGCGCGCCCGTCCCGTCGGCGCGGGCCGATGCCGCGCGCGTCAGGTCGCAGGTCGCCCGCGCCCTCGCCGTCGCCAAGACGTTCAAGAGCGCGAGCGCGCCCGCGAACACCGTGAACGTCGGCCTCGCCGGCCGCGGCGGCGTCAGCTTCTTCGGCTTCTCGCCCTCGGCGCTCACCGTCCCGGTCGGGACCACCGTGACGTTCCGGATGCGCAGCGGCGACTTCGAGACGCACACCGTCACGGCCGGCCCCGGGAACCCCGAGCAGCCGGCGTCCTACCTCGGCAAGCTCGCCGCGTCGCTCGAGAGCCCCGCGGCCGCTCAGGAGGCGCTGTACCCGAGTGACCTGCCGACCGCGCCCGCCGCGCTCACGCCAGCGCTGCACGGCAACGGCTTCTGGAACTCGGGCGGGATGGACGCCGTCGCGGCGTCGCCGCTCGGAGGCCAGAGCAGGGTGACGTTCGCGTCGGCGGGCACCTACGACATCCACTGCCTCATCCACCCGTTCATGCACGCCACGATCAAGGCGCAGTGAGCCGGGCGGCCGCGCTCGCGGCCCTGCTGGCCACGGGCGCGGCGGCAATCCTCGCCGCCGCGCCGACTGCCGGAGCGGCCACACGGGAGTTCTGGGTGGCCGCGACGCCGGTCGTGTGGAACATCGCGCCCAACCAGCGCGACCACATCACCGGCGCGCGGCTCGACCCTGCGCAGACCGTCGTGCCGACGACCGTCTACCGGCGCTACTCCAAGGGTTGGCGGCGGCCGCTCGCCAACTCGCCGATGTCGGGCAACCAGGACCTCATCCCGGGCCCGCTCATGCGCGCGCAGGTCGGCGACAACATCGTCGTGCACTTCAAGAACATGGACTTCAGGCGCATGAACGGCCACTCGATGCACTTCCACGGCGTCGAGTACGAACCCAGTTCCGACGGTGCGTTCGTGCCCGGTGTCTCGGGCCCGGACGGCAACGTCCCGCCGGGCAAGACCTGGACGTACCGCCTCACCGCCGGCAAGCAGTCCGCCGGCGTCTGGCCGTACCACGACCACTCGCCGTCGATGCACGAATCGATCATGGGCGGCATGTACGGCATGCTCTCGATCCGGCGCCGCGGTGAGCCGCTGCCCGACCGGGAGTTCGTCGTCGTCTTCGCTCCGATGGCAGACTTCCAGACGATCGACGGCCGCGCGTTCGTCGGCAACACCCCCGTGTTCCGGACGAAGGTCGGCGACCTCGTGCAGTGGGACGTCATGGCGATGGGCTCCGAGCATCACACGTTCCACGTCCACGGCCACCGCTGGCTCGAGGCGGGCGGCGTCCCGCGCGACACGCACACCGTGGGCCCGGCCGAGTCCTTCCGCTTCCGCTATCGCGAGAACGCGCCCGGCGTCTGGCTGTATCACTGTCACGTCGAGCAGCACATGGAACGCGGCATGATCGGCACCTACCGCGCGAGCCGCAGGTGAGGCGCGCGACGCTCGCCGTCACGCTGCTGCTCGCGGTCGCCGTCGCGCCGCCAGCCGCCTCGCAGCAGGCCGGCGAGCACGGCGCGGACGCCGGCCACGGCGCGCGCGGGGCGGCGCACGTCGCCACCATCGGCTTCGACTCCGTCCGCCCGCGGCGGCTGGACATCGTGACCGGCGAGTCGGTGCACTGGACGAACGAGAGCGCACGCGTCCACACGGTGACGGCCGACGACGAGAGCTTCGACTCGGGTCGCCTCTCGTCGACGCAGATGTATTCGCGCCGGTTCACGGTCGCCGGCGAGACGCCGTATCACTGCAGCCTGCATCCCCTGATCCAGGGTGTCGTCGCCACGCACGATCTGCTCTTGCTGGCGCCCGGGCAGGCGGCCGCGCCGAAGCGCCCGTTCGCGCTGGCGGGACGGTCGGCGCTCGCGGCGGGCACGCCCGTGTCGATCGAGGCCGACGGTGGGACGGGCTTCGCACCCCTCGCCTCGGCCACCGTCGACGGCGACGGCGGCTTTGCCGCGCGCATCACGCCGCAGACGAGCGTCGGCCTCCGGGCGGTCGCCGGCGGCGTCGTCAGCCCGACCGTCAGCCTGCTCGTCGTCGACCGCCGCGTCGCGCTGACCGTGCGCCGCACCCAGCACGGACGCGTCCGGCTGCATGCCAGGGTCACGCCGGCGTCGCGCGGCGGGCGCGTGGTCCTGCAGACGTTCCTGCCCGAGCGCTTCGGCTGGTGGCCCGTGCGTGTGGCGACGCTCGACCGCGCCTCGTCCGCGACGTTCACCGTCCGCCCGCGCCGCCGCCTGCGGGCGCGCGTGCGCTACACGCTGGCCGACGGTGCGACGGCGCTGGCGACGAGCCGAACGGTCCGGATCGGCCCGCCCATCAGGCGACGACCTTGAACTGCGACATCAGGCCGTGGTCCTCGTGGTCGAGCATGTGGCAGTGCACGACGTAGTTGCCGGTGTAGTCGCTCGCGCGCCCGGCGATCACGACGCGCTCGTGCGGATCGAGGAAGAACGTGTCCTTCAGGCATGCTTCCCAGGGCGGCGGCCGGCGGCCGTTGCGCGACAGCATGTACCAGTCGGTGTGGTGCAGGTGGATGAGGTGGGCGACGGCCGTGTCGTTGCGCAGCTCCCACGTCACGGTCTCGCCGAGCCTCGCCGTGACGTCGGCGTAGGTCGGGTCGAACGAGCGGTCGTTGATGAGCCAGCGCGGCCGGAAGCCGCCGCCGATCGTGACGCGCCAGACGTGTGACGGCGTGGGCGCCGCCTCGGCGACCCACGCCGGCAGCGGTCGCAACCGCGCCGGCACGGAGGTGCGATCGGGCTCGCGCCGCGTGCCGACGCGAAACTGCATCAGCGGCCCGGCGTAGGACCCCGAGCCGAGGCTCTTCGGGCCGCCGCGCCGCTTGGCGCTGAGCAGCTGCACCTGCTCGCCGCGCGCGGGCGCGAAGTCGACGACGAGCTCGGCGCGCTCGCCGGGACCGAGCAGGACCCGCGTGCGGCGCACGGGCCGCGGCATCAGGCCCGAGTCGGTCGCGACCTGCAGCATCGGCAGGTTGCCGCTCAGGCGCAGCTCGTAGGCGCGAAACTGCGACGCGTTGAGCACCCGCAGGCGGTGGCGCACCGGCGCGACCCGGTGGAAGGGCAGCACCGCGCCGTTGACGAGGACGTGCCGGCCCAGCACACCGTCGTCGGGTGGGCGCCGCTGCGCGGCGAACGGATCGGTGAGCTGGTTGCGGCGATCGAACGAGCGGTCGGCGAGCATCAGCGGGATGTCGCGGCGACCGCGCGGCAGCGGCAGCGACGCGTCGACGTCGTCATCGACGATCCACATCCCGGCGAGCCCGCGCCAGACGTTCTCCGCCGTCCTGTCGAGGCGATGGTCGTGGTACCACTGAAACGCGGCGCGCTCGGGGCCGCCGTCCTCGACCTGCTCGTAGGTGTACGTGCGCGCGCCGCCGGGGGCGATCAGCAGGTCGTTGCCCGACTCGGATGCCGTCAGGCCGCTGGAGATGTCGCAGTACAGCGATTGCGGCTGCGCTGCGGTGAGGCCGCCGGGCTGGCCGTCCTCCGTGCAGCGATTGTGGCCGCCATGCAGATGCACGGTGAGCTCGCCGGCCGCGCGTGGAAGGCGGTGCTCGAAGCGCACCCGCGTCGTGGCGCCGGCGGGACGGCGCACCGTCGGCCCGGGAAAGCTGCCGCCGTAGGTCCACATCCTCGTCCTCGGACCGGGCAGGATCGCGACCTCGGCCTCGCGCATCGGGATCCTCAGGTCGGCGCCGGTCAGGACGTCGGGGATCGGCAGCGGGCGCGAATACGGCCGCAGCGGGCGCCGGCCCGGACGGCGCGACGACGCGGCGGGCGCCCGCGCCGCGGGCGGGAGCGTCAGCGCGAGCGCACCGACCGCGGCGGCGGACAGCAGCGATCGACGGCTGAGGCCGTCGATCGCTGGCGGACCGGATTCGTGCTGCACAGCCTGCGGCGCCCGTTGGCCGCGTCCGCTAACCGGTGACCTTGAGCGTGCCCTGCATCTCGGGATGGACGAGGCACATGTACTTCAGGTTCGTCCCGGCCTTGGCGCTGACGACCTGCTCGAACGTCTCGTGCCACTTCTCCGTGTACCAGGAGTCGCCCTTGACCGTCTTCGTGAAGCGCTTGTCCCAGCCCGGCTGGCCGGACTCGACGAGCGCCTTGCCGATCTTCTCGGTGCGCGGGTTGAACTCATGCGCCGTCGCCCCGATCAGGCAGATCTTGCCGGGCGTGAAGCAGTTCTCCATCGCCTTCAGGCTCCTCGGCACGACGGCCGCAGCGACGAGCGTGAAGGTGTGGGGACCGATCGTCTTGGGGTTGGAGAGGTTGCGGACGCGCAGCACCTGGCCCGTCGCGATGCTGCCCGAACCCGTGAAGCGAGGACGCGACTTGGCGGCGCCCCGCATCGAGATCGTCGCCGCGGGCGGCGTCGCGGCGGGCGCGGCGCCGGCGCCGGCGTCCGCGGACGCGGGAGATCCGCCGCCGAGCGCGGCGACCGATCCTGCCGTGACAGCGGTGGCGAGCAGACCCCGCAGAGCCTTCGAGCGTGTCGTCATTCAGTCGTCTCCTTGTCTCATCCGTGATGGGTGAGCGCGAGGATGTCAGCCGAGGGATGCGGGACACATCGGGGAAACCCCTCGATCGACCAGGCCGAAAGGCCAGTAAGGGGTGCGCTGAAGCCCTAGTCTGGCGACGGTGCAACTTCGTCGGACAGCGCAGCAGCTGGTCGGTCGCGATGCGGAGATCGGGGTGCTCCACGATGCGCTCGCCGCGCTGCGCGGCGGCCCGGCACGCGCGCTCGGCGTCTTCGGCGAGCCAGGGATCGGGAAGACCGCCCTGCTGCGCGAGCTGAGCGAGAGCGCTGCCGGCGCCGGTCGGCTCGTGCTCTGCGGTCGCGCCGCCGAGCACGAGCGCGATCTCGCCTTCGCGCTCACCGTCGACGCGCTCGACGACCACATGTCGACGCTGGACCCGCGCGAGCTCGGCGCGCTCGGCCCCGTGCGCGCGAGCGAGCTCGCGGCGGTGCTGCCGGCCGTCGCCCAGCACGTGCGGGCGGCAGAGCCGGCGAGCGGGGCGGAGCGGTTTCGCTACCACCGCGCGCTGCGCTCGCTGCTCGAGCTGCTCGCGCTGGAGCGGCCGCTCGTACTCGTCCTCGATGACGTCCACTGGGCCGACGACGCATCTATCGAGCTGATCTTGCACCTCATCCGCCGTCCGCCGCGAGCGGCGCATCTGCTCGTCTTCGCGGGCCGGCGCGTCGGGCCGGCGCTGCGGTTGCTCGACGCCCTGCGCGCGGCCAACTACGAGCACATCGCGCTGCAGCCGCTGAGCGACGCGGCCGCCGCCGAGCTGCTGCGCGGCGTCGACGACGACGTGCTGCGCGCCCGGCTCATGCGCGAGGCCGCCGGCAACCCGCTGTACCTGCAGGAGCTCGCGCACGTGGCCGGCCAGGGCGACGCCGCCGCGCTGCCCTCCTCGCTGATCGCGGCCGTCCAGCAGGAGGTCAGTTCGCTCCCGCGCGACTCGCGCGTGCTGCTCGAAGGCGCCGCGGTGGCGGGCGATCCGTTCGATCCCGAGCTTGCCGTCCGCGCCGCGGGCCTGGAGCAGGACGGCTTGCTGTTGCTCGACCGGCTCGTCGCGGCCGACCTCGTGCGGCCCGCGGAGGCGGCGCGCGGGTTTCGCTTCCGCCACCCGCTCGTGCGCCGCGCCGTCTACGACGCCGCACCCCCCGCCTGGCGTCTGGCGGCGCACGAACGCAGCGCTGGCGAGCTCGCGCGGCGCGACGCCCCACTCGCCGTGCGCGCCTACCACGTCGAGCAGTGCGCGGGACCGGGCGACGACGAGGCGATCGATCTGCTCTTGCGAGCCGCTGCGCAGGCGGCGGCGGCCGCGCCCGCGACGGCGGCGCGCCTCTACGAGGCCGCGCAGCGCCTGTTGCCGGCCGGCGCGGGCGAGCGCCACGCCGCGGTGCTGGCGGCGCGCGCCGCGGCGCTCGCTTCCGCCGGGCGCCTGCACGAGAGCCGGGACGCGTTCGAGCGCGCCGCGGCGCTGCTGACGCCCGACGCCCCGGAGCGGATCATGCACGTGGCGCGCTGCGCGACGCTCGAGAACGTGCTCGGGCAGCACGGCTCGGCGCGCCGCCGGCTGGAACGGGCGCTCGCCTCGCTGCCCGACGGCGCCCCGGCCGCTTCGCGGGCCGCGCTGGAGACGCAGCTGGGGGTCGCGGCCGTCTTCGCAAACGACACGGCGGCGGTGCGCCGGTGGGCGATGCGCGCGCTGCAGACGACGACCGCGGCGGCGCCGGACGCGACGCTCGACGGCGCCGACGCGCTCGGCCACGCGCTGCTCTCGCTCGGCCTGCACTGGGGCCAAGACCCGACCCGCTCGCGCTGGCACGTCGAGCTGGCGCTGCGCGGGTTCACCGACATGCCCGACGAGCTCGTCGCCGCGTGGCCGGAGTCCGCCTGGGTGCTCGGCAGCGCGCTGCTGCTGCTCGAGCGCCACGCCGACAGCCAGGCGGTCATGCGACGTGGCCTGCGGATCGCGCGCGCCGGGCAGATCGGCCACATCGTCGCGCCGCTCGCGACGCTGCTGGCGATGGGCCTGACCGAGACCCTCGACCTGCCCGAGAGCCTGCAGCTCGTCGAGGCCGCGGAGGAGACCGCGCGGCTGCAGGGCCTGACATACCAGCTGCAGTGGGCGCTGTGGTGTCGCTCGTCGGCGGCCTCGCTACGGGGCGACGTGCTCGAGGTCCGGCGGCTGGAGGCCGAGTGCCGTCCGCTGCTCGACGCCCTCGACGACGGCGACATGTTCAAGTCGCTCGGCCGCTGCAATCTGGCGGTCCCGCACGCCGGCGAGGATCCGGCGCTCGCGATGCGCGAGATGGTCGCCGCCGCCGGCGCGGATCTGGACCGCGTCGACCCGACGCGCTCGCTGTGGCTGGCGCTCGTGCTCGTGCGCGCCGCGATCGCCTGCGACGACCTCGCCGAGGCGCACCGCTTCGCGGAGCTCATCGAGCGCCGCGCGATCAGCTACGAGCTGCCGGTCGGCGTCACGCGCGCGCTCGCCGCGCGCGCCGAGATCGCGTTCGCCGAGGGCGAGTTCGAACGCTCCGCGCGACTGGCTGCAGCGGCCGCCGAGGAGCAGGATCACCTCGGGGCGCGGCTGGACGCCCTGTCGACGCGCCTGTGCGCCGGGCGCGCGCTGGCGGCGGCAGGCCGACCGGTCGAGGCGAGCGCGGAGCTGCGTACCGTCGCCGACGCCGCCGGCCGCGCGCAGGCGTGGAGCCTGCGTTACGCCGCCAGCAGCGCGCTGCGCGGCCTCGGGATCCGCCTGGCGCCGCTCGGACCGCAGGCGTCAGCGGTCGCGGCGGCGGCGGCGCCCGGGGCGCTGACGAGACGCGAATTTCAGGTCGCCGAGCTCGTCGCGCAGGGACGCACGAACAAGCAGGTCGCGGCGACCCTCTTCCTCAGCGAGAAGACGATCGAGCACCACCTCTCGCGCGCCTACGCCAAGCTCGGCGTGCGGTCGCGCACGGAGCTCACCGCGACGTGGTACGGCGGCGCCGGCGACCCCCTGACGCGCCCGCTGTGACCGCGGCGCCGCCCGCGCGGCCGAGGACGCGGCGCGTCGCGCGCGGCAGCACGATCCGCGCGACCGCCCCGAGCCAGTACGGCTTGGGCACGTAGCGCTCCGCGCGGCCACCGGGACCGGCGTCGATGACCGCCTCGGCGACCTTCTCGGGCGTCGAGACGATCCACTGCGTCAGGCGCCTGTCGACGAGCTGGCGCTGGGGAAAGCCCTCGGTGGCGACGAACCCGGGCAGCACCATGCCGACGTGCACGCCATGTGCGCGCTCCTCGAGGTGCAGCGCATCCGTCCAGCCGGCGAGCGCGAACTTGCTCGCCGAGTAGGCGCCGGTGTTCGCCCGCGCCACGCGCCCGGCGGTGCTCGCGACGTTCACGATCGCGCTCGGTGCGCTGCGCCGCAGCGACGGCAGCAGCGCTTCGGTGAGGCGCAGCGTCGACGTCGCGCCGCAGGGCGGCCTGCGCTTCCACGACCCGTGGGGCAACCACGTCGAGATCGTCGACTACCGCGAGGTGCAGTTCACGAAGCTGCCGGCCGCGCTGGAGTGGCTCGTGCCGGGCGGGCTGGCCAAGAGCGAGTCCGCCCTGCAGGAGCTGGCGAGCAGGCTACCCGCGCGCAGGGCGGCCCGGCCGCCCGTCATCAGCCGGCGCTCAGGCGGCCCCAAGCGATCGTGGTCCCGCGGCCCGGCATGCTTGCGGCGCAGCGCCGCGCTGTCCCGGCCTCCCGCCGTCAACGGTCGTTGACGGCGCGCGCCGCTCGATCCGGCCCTGGGCGACGATCGCCGTCGACGCGGGGATGGAACCCGCGCGCCCCGGGTACGGGGGCGCGATGCTCATCTCCCACATGACCGCGGCGCTCGCCGCCGCCGCCATCCTCGCCGTCCCGGCCGCCGCGTCCGCGGCGACACAGCCGCGGCCTGACCTCGCACGCCATTTCGAGGCCGCGGGCACGACCGGCACGATGGTCGTGCACCGCGCCGGCCCGCACCCCGCGACGATCGTCGTCGGGTCCCGCCGCAGCCGGAAGCGCTACCTGCCGTCCTCGACCTTCAAGATCCCCAACTCGCTGCTGGCGATCGACCGCGGCGTCGCCTCGGGCGCCGGCCAGCCGTATCCGGGGCCCAACCCGAACTACCTCGTCGACGGCAAGCCGCTGCTGCCGGCGGCCTGCGAGGGCGACCTGACGCTCGCGACCGCGTTCGCGAACTCGTGCATCCCGATCTATCAGAGGATCGCCCGCCGCATCGGCTGGCCCGCGTACCGTCGCGCGCTGCACCGGATGCACTACGGCAACGCGCGCGTCGGCGGCGCGCCGGTCGACAGCTTCTGGCTCGAGGGCCCGTTCGCGATCTCCGCCCGCGAGCAGGTGCGCTTCCTCGAGCGCCTGCGCCGCGGCGCGCTGCCCGTCTCGCGCCGCTCGCTGCGGGAGGTGCGCCGCATGATGATCCTCGAGCGCACCGGCCGGACCGTGCTGCGCGGCAAGACCGGCTACGTGTTCACCACGACCCCGGAGCGCGGATGGTGGGTCGGATGGGTCGCCCGCGGCCGGCGCAGCTGGACGTTCGCGCTGAACCTCGACATCACGCGGCCCGAGCATTTCGCCGCCCGCACGGCGATCGGCCGCGCGATCCTCCGCGACCTCGGCGCGCTGTAGCGCGAACCATCCGGCTCGCCGCGGATCCGACGTCCGCGGCGAGCCGTCGCGCAGGAGATCACCGGCGACGGCCGGGATGCGACGATCCCGCCATGAGACACGTCAACCTCGGCCGGCCGGACATGACCTACGAGGACGCAGACCCGCCGGGCTACCGCTCGGGCATGTTCCGCATCGGCCCCTCGCTCGGCGCCCAGCGGACCGGCGCGAGCCTCTACGAGCTGCCGCCCGGCCAGGCGCTGTGCCCCTACCACTACGAGTACGGCGAGGAGGAGTGGCTGCTCGTCATCTCCGGCAACCCCACGCTGCGCGACCCCGACGGGACCCACCGGCTCGAGCCCCACGACGTCGTGTTCTTCCCGCGCGGCCCGGAGGGCGCCCACCAGGTGCGCAACGACGGCGAGGAGACCGCGCGCGTGCTGCTGTGGTCCGACGTGGTCCTGCCGACGGCGACCGTCTACCCCGACAGCGACAAGGTCGGCGTCTGGACCGGCGACGCGTCCGCCGACCTGATCGCGCAGCGCTCCAGCGCGGTCGGCTACTGGCACGGCGAGGGCGGCTGACCGCGGGAGGGCGCGGCCTCGCAGCGGCCGGCGCTCAGGGCGCGAGGCCGAACGCCCGCCGCATCTCCTCCAGCTCGGTCTCCCATCGCTGCAGGTCCGTGAACTCCCGCCCGGAGCTCCACAGCGTCGCGAGCTCTCCGAAGACGAGACGGCCGAGCAGCGACTCCTGGCCCTCCACCTCGATCTGCGGCGACTGCAGCGCAGGCTGGCCGTGCAGAAAGACGCTGAAGAACGCGCGATCGTCGACGCCGCAGACCGAGATCGACGGAAGCGAGTGAAAGAGCTGACGCGCAGGTGGCGGCACGCGTCGTCGTCGAGCGTGCGGGCCATCGCCGCGAGCACCTCGAGGCAGTGGCGCAGGCCGGGGCGCATGCGATCCTCGCGGAAGCGCGCCTGGCTGGAGCCCTCCAACGCCTGGTTGCGCAGCTGGGCGACCTGCGAGTCCGGATAGAGCATGAGGATCGACACGTAGGTCCCGCGCGCGAGGGCGTCGTCGAGCAGGTTGAGCTCGGGGATCCACGTGTTGAGGATCATGATCTCGTCTGCCTGCGCCATGTGGTCGAGCAGGAGGTGGTAGTCGAGGCTGCGGTGCATGCGCACGATGCCCTGCTCCGGGTCGGGCGCGTGCGCCGCCCGCGCGGCGGCCGGCGCCGCGGGGGCGGCGCTCGTGCCGGCCGTAGCGGGCGGCCCGTCCTGGGACCTGCGCCGCCAGCCGATCGTCGTGGTCGAAGGCGATGGAACGGGCGCTCGCCTCGCTGCCCGACGGCGCCCCGGCCGCTTCGCGGGCCGCGCTGGAGACGCAGCTGGGGGTTCGCGGCCGTCTTCGCAAACGACACGGCGGCGGTGCGCCGGTGGGCGATGCGCGCGCTGCAGACGACGACCGCGGCGGCGCCGGACGCGACGCTCGACGGCGCCGACGCGCTCGGCCACGCGCTGCTCTCGCTCGGCCTGCACTGGGGCCAAGACCCGACCCGCTCGCGCTGGCACGTCGAGCTGGCGCTGCGCGGGTTCACCGACATGCCCGACGAGCTCGTCGCCGCGTGGCCGGAGTCCGCCTGGGTGCTCGGCAGCGCGCTGCTGCTGCTCGAGCGCCACGCCGACAGCCAGGGCGAGTTCGAACGCTCCGCGCGACTGGCTGCAGCGGCCGCCGAGGAGCAGGATCACCTCGGGGCGCGGCTGGACGCCCTGTCGACGCGCCTGTGCGCCGGGCGCGCGCTGGCGGCGGCAGGCCGACCGGTCGAGGCGAGCGCGGAGCTGCGTACCGTCGCCGACGCCGCCGGCCGCGCGCAGGCGTGGAGCCTGCGTTACGCCGCCAGCAGCGCGCTGCGCGGCCTCGGGATCCGCCTGGCGCCGCTCGGACCGCAGGCGTCAGCGGTCGCGGCGGCGGCGGCGCCCGGGGCGCTGACGAGACGCGAATTTCAGGTCGCCGAGCTCGTCGCGCAGGGACGCACGAACAAGCAGGTCGCGGCGACCCTCTTCCTCAGCGAGAAGACGATCGAGCACCACCTCTCGCGCGCCTACGCCAAGCTCGGCGTGCGGTCGCGCACGGAGCTCACCGCGACGTGGTACGGCGGCGCCGGCGACCCCCTGACGCGCCCGCTGTGACCGCGGCGCCGCCCGCGCGGCCGAGGACGCGGCGCGTCGCGCGCGGCAGCACGATCCGCGCGACCGCCCCGAGCCAGTACGGCTTGGGCACGTAGCGCTCCGCGCGGCCACCGGGACCGGCGTCGATGACCGCCTCGGCGACCTTCTCGGGCGTCGAGACGATCCACTGCGTCAGGCGCCTGTCGACGAGCTGGCGCTGGGGAAAGCCCTCGGTGGCGACGAACCCGGGCAGCACCATGCCGACGTGCACGCCATGTGCGCGCTCCTCGAGGTGCAGCGCATCCGTCCAGCCGGCGAGCGCGAACTTGCTCGCCGAGTAGGCGCCGGTGTTCGCCCGCGCCACGCGCCCGGCGGTGCTCGCGACGTTCACGATCGCGCTCGGTGCGCTGCGCCGCAGCGACGGCAGCAGCGCTTCGGTGAGGCGCACCTGCGCATCGAAGTTCAGCTCCATGTGCCGGCGCATGTTCTCCCAGCCGGCCTCGCCGAACGAACCGCTCCAGGCCGCGCCGGCGTTGTTGACGAGCAGGTCCAGGCGCCCGTGCCAGGCGTCGACGGCGGCAGCGATGCGCTGCGGCGTCGCGGGGTCGGTGAGGTCGGCCGCGATCACGACGGGGTCGCCGCCGAGTTCGAGCGCGAGCGCCTTCAGGCGGTCCTCGCGGCGCGCGACGAGGATGAGCTGGGCGCCCGGTTCGCGTGCCAGCCGCCGCGCCGTCGCCGCGCCGATCCCGCTCGAGGCTCCGGTGACGAGGGCGATCATCGCTTCGAGGCTAGTGCGCCGCGGTCGGGCGCGAGGTAAAGTCGCGCGCTGTGCGCAATCCGCTTGCAGGCCTCGGTCGCGGCAGGAAGGGGACGCCGCAGGCTGTCGGCGATCCGGAGCCGACGCCTGCCGACGTCGCAGCGCGCTTCGCGCTTCCCGACGACAACGACGGCACCGTCTCGCTGACGATCGTGGGGCTCGATCTGGCCGGCGCCGCCACCGCCGACCAGACCCGTCTGCAGCTCCAGGTCAAGGTGCACCACGGAGACCCGCCGAGGATCATCCGCAGCTGGGAGTTGGCGGCGCACATCGCGGGTCGCGTCGAGAGCGGGCATCCGGTCGACGTGCACAGCCATGCGCGCCCGCGGCCGGCGAGCGCCGGATTCGGCGGCGGCCAGGGGTCCTCGCTCACGCACGAGCGCGTCAAGACGATCCAGTTCGCGCTTCCGGGCATCGGCCGGCAGGAGTTCCTCGACAACGTCGCGGGATCGGAGCTCGTCCTGCGTGCGATCGACGAGCTCGGCGCACGGTGGTCGACGCGTCTGGACCTGGTCGCGCTCAAGCAACTGCAGTAGCGCCTCGCCCGACCGCAGGCGGACAACCGACTGGCCAGTCAACCAGTCGCTATCGTGCGCGGGCGGCGAGCCCGAATTCACGACAAGGAGCGCATCGGCATGGGAGTTCTGGACGACAAGGTCGCGATCGTGACCGGCTCGGCGCGAGGCATCGGCCGCGCCACCGCCGAGCTGCTCTGCGAGCACGGCGCGAAGGTCCTCATCAACGACCTCGATACGGACGTCGCCGAGCAGACGGCCTCCGAGATCGCCGCTGAGACCGTCGTCTACGGCGGCGACCTGACCGCGCCGGGCGCCTGCGACGAGCTCGTCCAGACCGCGGTCGACGCCTGGGGCAGGATCGACATCATCGTCAACAACGCCGGCTACACGATCGACGGCGCGGTCCACAAGATGTCCGACGAGGCCTTCCAGCGGATGCTCGACATCCACACGATCGTCCCCTTCCGCGTCCTGCGCGCCGCCGCGCCGCATCTGCGCGAGCCGGCCAAGAAGGAGCGCGAGGAGGGCGTCGAGGTCTTCCGCAAGGTCGTCAACGTCTCCTCGATCTCGGGCACGATGGGCAACGCCGGCCAGGCCAACTACGCCGCCGGCAAGGCCGCCGTCGTGGGCCTGACGAAGACGCTGGCCAAGGAGTGGGGCCAGTTCAAGATCAACGTCAACGCGGTCGCCTTCGGGTTCATCGAGACGCGCCTGACGGCGGCCAAGGTCGACGACAACACGATCCAGATCGGCGGCGAGACCGTGCAGCTCGGCATCCCCGAGCAGATGCGCGGCATGGCGTCCTACGTGATCCCGCTCGGCCGGCCCGGCACCCCGCAGGAGGCCGCCGGCGGCGTCTTCTTCCTCTGCTCGCCGTGGTCGAACTACGTGCACGGCCAGACGCTGAACATCACCGGTGGCCAGTTCACGGGCATGACGACGTAGCGATCGTCGCAGCGTTCTCGCTGCTACGGGCGAGAACTGGACACGCGACCCTCAGAACGTCGAGTTTCCATTCTGCGGGTTTCCGACTATCGGATCGGGGAGTAGTCTTCCGGGCGATGCAGATCGTGAAGCCTGGGCCGGACCACCTCGTGCCGCGCGGCGTCGTCGGCGGCGCGGAGGTGTCGCAGGCCACCACCGGCGCGGAGCACATCTACATGGGTGTCTTCCGTGTCCCGGCCGGCGCGCAGTCGCGGCCGCACTACCACGCGCACTGCGAGTCGGCCGTCTACATGCTGCACGGGCGGCTGAACGTGCGCTGGGGCGAGGAGCTCGAGCACGCGCTGACGCTCGAGCCCGGCGACATGGTCTACGTCCCGCCGCGCGAGACGCACCTGCTCGACAACCCGTCCGAGACCGAGGCCGCGGAGTACGTCGTCGCGCGCGACGCGCCGCAGGAGGACTCGGTCGAAGTTCCCTGGGCGCGCTGAGCGCTCAGCGTCCGCGGCGGGCCTCGGGCTGCCGGCGCTCCTGGCGCGCTCGTTCGCGCGCGGCCGCGTCGCGCTCGCCCGCGCCCGCTCCCCGGAGCCCGATCGCGCCGCCGACGATCGCCGCGACGATCAGCAGCGCGAGCGCGTCGAGCACGGGCACGTAGCGCGTGCGCGCCTCCGTCCCCTCCGGCGTCGTGTACGTGCACGTGCGCGTCAGCGGCGGCGCGAGCGACGGCGCCGACGAGCCGCGGCTGCCGCTCGGCAACTTGTCGAGGTCAGAGCAGGCGCTGCCGATCGGCCGGATCAGCCAGATGAACAGCAGCCCGACGACGACGATCGCGACACCCGCCCGGACGCCGCCGCTCATCGCAGCTCGAAGCGGCAGCCGCTGAAGTACTCGCCACCGGCGGAGGCGAGAAACGCGACGAGCGCAGCGAGCTCGTCGTCGCTCGTGCGCGCGCCCGGCACGACGACGGTGGCGCGTACGCCGGCGCGCGCCCACTCGACGGCGAGCGTGCGCGCAAGGTTCTCGAGCGCGGCGGCGGCGGCGCGCGCGTGCTCGCCGGCGTCCGGGCGCGGGGCGACGAGCACGATCTTGCCGCCGGCGCGCGCGCCTGCGGCGAGCCACTGCCCGGTCGCGACGGCGAAGACCGTCGACCACGCGCCGTCGAGCGCCGCCCGCAGCCCTCCCAGCCCGCCGTCGCCGAACAGCGCCGCGCAGTCGACGACGAGCGTGTCGAGCGGCCGATCGCCGCGCTCCGCGATCGTCGCGCCCGCCGCGGCGCACGCCGCCGCGATCGCGCCGTCGGCGGCGACCGCGCGGCCGTCCAGCGCTCGGGCGTTCAGCAACGGGGCGCGCACGAGCGGCAGGCTATCCGCGCGCGGCCGTCCGGACCCTCGTGGCGATCGCCACGCCGGCGTGAACACGCGCCGAACACGGCCGCCGTCAGGCCGCGGTCGGCGCTCCTTCACGCCCTCGGTGCTGCAGGGCCGAGCGGGCGCCACGGGGCGATCGATGCAGCGCTCGTTCACGCCCCCATCGAAGGATCGACACCCCGGCCCGTCGGGGGCAGGCTCCTCAGCAGAACTGGTCGTAGAAGCGCATCCGCGTCGCGAGCACCGCGCCCTCGACCCGCGCGAACGCCTCCGCCGCGCCGCGCTCCCGCGCCAGCGACCGAACGAGGCACGCGCCGAGCCGGCCCGAGTGCGTCGCCGAGTCGTCGGCCGCCGCCGCGAGCGGCTCGCGGCCGTCGTGGTGGTGGTGCGGCTGGTAGAAGCGCGATTCGAGGCCCGCGATCTCGAGCTCGCCCTCCATCCGGCGCCAGAACTCGCCGTACTCGACCGACACGAGCACCTCGCCCCAGAAGCGCAGGATCGTCAGCACGGCCGCGTCGCCGGGCGCCGCGGCCGCGTCGAGGATCAGCGCGAGCGCCTCCTGAGCGACGCTCGCGGTGACGGCGCTCGGACGCGCGCCCATGATCTGCTCGCGCGTCGCGCCCAGCGCGAGCAGGTCGCCGACGAGATCCTCGCGATGCGACGGCGTCGCGCCGGTGGCGTCCGGATACTCCTCGCGCAGGATCTCCCGCACGAGGCGCTTCGACGCCTCGTCGGCGAGCCCGTCGATGCCGATGTCGTAGACGACGGGAAACAGCAGCGATAGGAAGCGGCGCTGCAGCAGGACCTCGAGGAACGCGTCGTGGTCGAGACCGTCGATGGCGGCGAACAGCCGGTGGCCGCTGAACTGCGCCAGCAGCTCGGCCTCGGCGGCGTCGGCGCTCAGGACTCGATTCCGAACCTCCGGCCCATGTCCTCCAGCTCCGTCTGCCATTGCTCCAGATCCTCGAATTCGTGCCCGGTCTCCCAGAGCGTCTCAAGCTCGCGGAAGACGAGCCGGCCCATCAGCGACTCCTGTCCCAGGACCTCGATCTGCGGCGACTTGACGGCGAGCTGACCGTGCAGGAAGACGCTGAAGAACGCCCGGTCGTCGACGCCGTAGACGGAGATCGACGGCAGCGAATGGTAGAGCCTGACCCGCAGGTGGCGGCGGCCGTCGGCGCCGGCGGTGCGGGCGATCGCCGCCAGCACCTCGAGGCAGTGGCGCACCCCGGGCATGACGCGGTCCTCGCGGACGCGGGCCTGCGTCGCCCCCTGCAGGGCTTGGCTGCGCAGACGCGCGATCTGCGAGTCGGGGTAGAGCATGAGGATCGAGACGTAGGTGCCGCGCGCGAGCGCCTCGACGAGCGCGTCGTCGAGGATGTTCAGGTCCGGGATCCACGTGTTGAGGATCACGATCTCCTCGGCCTCGGCCATGAGGTCGACGAGCAGGTGGTAGTCGAGGTTCTTGTGGACGCGCACGATCCCGGCGTTCGCGTCCTCGTCGGCCAGCGGCAGCGGCGGCGGCGCGTGGGTCTCGTCGGCGCCGACCGCGACCGGAGCGGCCGGCGACCCCGCGGCCGCGACGCCCGATCCCGCGGGGGCCTCGGCCGCGAGCCGGTCCTCGTGGTCGAAGGCGATGAAGCGCCGCGCGCACTCCGCCAGCAGCCGCGGCTCCTGGCGGCGCCCGAAGTCCGTGGCGGCGTTGACGAGGTGCGCCGCGGCCTTGTGGTAGCGCGTCGTGAGCGATTGCAGCTCGCCGTCCTCGTCCTCCCAGGTCATCAGCTCGCGGATCGCGCGGCAGTCGCGGCCCGCCGGCAGCCGGTCGACGTACTCGGGGATCAGGCGGTGCAGGATGAGGTGCACGCGGGCCGGCTCGTCGAGCACCCCGGCGGACCGCACGCGGTGCAGCGCACAGAGCGTCGGCAGCGCGCCCTCGAGCGTCTCCGGATCGCGACCGGCGAGGCGGATGACCTGCTTGAGCTCGTCGGCGAGGTTGCCTGAGCGCGTGCTCACCGCGCCACCGTAGCGTCGGAACCGCGTCGGATCAACGTCGGGCGTGACGGGCCCGCGCCGCGGGCGTGCCGGACTGTCGTCCTCGGCATGCGTCCAGGACCGCCTCGGCGCTCGCGCTCGCTGCGACGAGCCAGAAGTCCGGCGCGGTCGGCGGTCGCCACGGCGAGCCGAGCTGCGCCTGGCGCAGCGGTTTGAATCCTGCTCGGCAAGGAGACCCGCCGCTGCCACGCTGACCGGGCGATGCCCGAACCCCGTCAGCTGCTGCGCGTCCTGCGCCACCGTGACTTTCGCCTCCTCTGGCTCGCCAACTCGGCGAGCGTCGTCGGCGATCGCATCGTGCTGGTCGCGCTCGCGCTGTTCGTCGTCGATCTCACCGGCAGCGCGGCGGACCTCGGCGTCGTGCTGGCCGCCTACAGCCTGCCGCTGATCGTCTTCCTGCTTGTCGGCGGTGTCTACGCCGACCGCCTGCCGCGCCATCTCGTCGTCGTCGCGACCGACCTCGTGCGCTGCGCCCTGCACGGCTTGCTCGCCGTGCTGATCCTCACGGGTGACGTCCGCATCTGGCAGCTCGTCGTCATCGGCGTGCTGTTCGGCTCGGCCGAGGCGTTCTACCGCCCCGCGGCGACCGGGCTGCTCCCGCAGACGGTGCCCGAGGAGGAGATCCAAGAGGCCAACGCGGTCACGACGATGTTCGCCAACCTCGCCGAGTTCGCCGGCCCGGCGCTGGCGACGGCGCTCGTGCTCGGCTTCAGCCCGGCGGCGGCGTTCGGGATCGACGCGCTGACGTTCCTCGTCAGCGCGGCGCTGCTCGTGCGCGTGCGGCCGCGCGAGCGCGGCGAGCCCGCTGCGCTGGCGCCCGTCTCGGTCTGCAGCGACGTGCGGATCGGCTTCGCCGAGGTCCGCTCGCGCGCCTGGGTCTGGGCGACGCTCGCGGCGTTCTGCATCGCGCTGTTCTGCGCGCTCGCGCCGCTGTTCGTCGTCGGCCCGATCGTGGCCAGGCAGCAGTACGGCGACATCGCCGTCTTCGGGTACGTGTTCGCCGCCTTCGGCGCGGGCACCGTCGCCGGGTCGCTCGCCGCCCTGCGCTGGCGCCCGCGCTACCCGATGCGCCAGGCGATGACCTGCATCCTGCTGTGGCCCGGAGCGATCGCGCTGTTCGCGGTCGGCGCCCCGCTCGCCGTCGTCCTCCCCGCGATGGTCGTCGCCGGCACGGGCGTCGCGCTGTTCGACGTGTGGTGGCTGACGGCGCTCGCCGAGCGGATCCCGCCCGACAAGCTCTCGCGCGTCACGTCCTACGACTGGACGGTCTCGCTCGGGCTCGTCCCGCTGGGCTACGTGCTCGCGGGCCCGGTCGGCGAGTGGCTCGGCGAGACCGAGCTGCTGCTGGGCGGGGCGGGCATCGCGTTCGTCGTGCTGGCACTCGGGTTGCTGCCGCGCGAGACGCGGATGCTCGAGTCCCTCGACGTGGCGGACGCGCCGTTCGCGCGGCGCGAACCGCACGCGCACCCCCACGCTCCGGTCGCGTAGCGCCCATGGCGACGAGCGGCGCGCGTTTGGCGCCACGCTTCTACGGCGTGGATGTCTCGCTGATCGGCGCGGGTAGCGCCTGCGCTGACGCCGCCCGCACGATGATCTCGACCGCCTGGTCGACCGAGAGCCGATCGCTGTTGAGCACGATGTCGTAGTGCGTCGGCAGCTCGGGTGAGACCCCGTAGAAGCGCTTGATGTAGTCGGCCCGATTCGCGTCGCCGCGTGCGATGCGCTTTTGCGCGTCCTTCTCGCTCAGCTTGCGCGCCGCGCGGACGCGCGCTACGCGGCTGTCCGGGCCGGCGGTGATCAGGATGCGCAGCGTGTCCGCGCGGGCGGCGAGCGCGTGCGACGCAGCATGGGACACGATGATCGCGTCGCCGCTGCTCGCGATCTCCTCGATGACCCCTCGGATGAGTCCACGCAGGCTCTCGACCGAGGGCGCCGGATCCGCGGCCGCCGGCGCGAGGCCGACCTGGCCGCCGGGGGCCGCCTTCCCCAGCAGCTCGTGGATGACGCGATCGATCACGGATCGACGCTGCTCGACATCGGCCATGACGTGGGCCTGAACGCCTGCCTGTTCTGCGGCGTTCGCGACGATCTGCTCGTTCACGAGCCGGAATCCGAGCTCGCGGGCGACGTGGGCGCCGATCTCCTCGCCCATCGCGCCGTCCGCGCTTGAGATGCAAACAACGGTGTATGCCACCCCGACGACGCTACGCGCCTGCACGACGCCACGTCAAGGCGGCTTCGTGCCGCGAAGGCCTCGAGCTCGCGCGGGGGAAGCATGCCGGGCGGGCCGAGCAGATCGACGCCGTGGCGCGGCGACGCACCGCCCGTCAGCGCAGGGCTACGCGGTCGCGGCGTGCTTCTTGCCGCGCCGCTCGATCCGTCGCTGCTCGCGCAGGCGCGCCAGCACGCCCTTGCGCCCGAGCGTCTCCAGACCCGAGTGCAGGACCCTGATCTCGCCGAAGATCTCCTCGGCGACGGCCATCTGCTGGTCGCGCGTGGGCTCCTCGACCGGCTCCCAGCGGATCGGGTCGCCGAACTGGACGGTGACCTTCGGGAACTGCCCGCGGCGCCAGTTGCGCACCTTCGCCGAGCCGTGGATCGCGACCGGCACGATCGGCGCGCCCGTCTGCAGCGCGAGCTTGCCGATGCCGGGCTTGGGTCGCTGCGAGAGGCTGCCGTCGCGCGAGCGCGCGCCCTCGCAGTACATCGCGACGACACCGCCGTGCTCGAGGATCGTGCGCGCGGTGATGAACGCCTCCTCGTCGCGGTGGCCGCGGCGCAGCGGGAAGACGCCGCCGTGCGAGTAGACGTACTGCAGCGGCGGCTGGAAGAGCTGGGACTTCGCCATGAAGCGGACCTTGCGGCGGATGAACGCGGCGAGGAAGAAGTGGTCCATGAACGAGCCGTGGTTCGGCGCGAGGATGACCGACCCGCTCTGCGGCACCTTGTCGCTGGAGATCGTGCGCGTGCGGAAGAACGTCAGCGCCCACAGGCCGGTGAGCACGCGGACGATCTCGTAGGCGAAGTTCGGCTGCTCGTTGCGCGAGCGCTCGTGGAAGACGACGAAGTCCTCCGCCGGGCGTTCGTCGCGACCGCCCGTTCCCATCGCCGCCAGCTGCTCGGAGCGCTTCAGCCTCGCCATGCACAGAACCTTACCCCTGGGCCCAGCCACCGGCACGCTGGACGGCGCGCTGCCACTGCTGCATGAGCGTCGCGCGCTCGTCGCCGCCCATCCGCGGCTCGTAGCGCCGGGCCGTGCCGGCGCGCCGCGCGACGTCGTCCTGCGTCCAGGCGCCGGCGCCGACGCCGGCCAGCAGGGCCGCGCCGAGCGCCGTCGTCTCGGCAAGCTCGGCGACCGCCACGGGCACGCCGAGCATGTCGGCCTGGAACTGCATGAGCCAGCCGTTGGCGGTCGCGCCGCCGTCGGCGCGCAGTTCGGCGAGCGGCCGGCCCGAGGCGGCCTCCATCGCGCGGACGGCGTCGACGGTCTGGTAGGCGATCGCCTCGAGCGTGGCGCGCGCGATGTGCGCGCGCGTGCTGCCGCGCGTGAGCCCGACGATCGTGCCGCGCGCGTAGGGGTCCCAGTGCGGCGAGCCCAGGCCGGTCAGCGCGGGGACGAAGAGCACGCCGTCGTTGGAGTCCAGCGACGCGGCGAGCGCCTCGGTCTCGGCGGCCTGCGCGATGATCCCGAGGCCGTCGCGCAGCCACTGCACGCCCGCGCCGGTGACGAAGATCGCGGCCTCGAGCGCGTACACGACGCGTTGGGTGGGCGGCGATCCGATCGCCCACGCGATCGTGGCCAGCAGGCCCGGCGGCGCCGTCGGGACGCTGTCGCCGGAGTTCAGCAGCACGAACGAGCCGGTGCCGTACGTGTTCTTGCCGAGGCCCGGCTCGAGGCAGCCCTGGCCGTAGAGCGCCGCCTGCTGGTCACCGGCGATCCCGCTGACCGGCACGCCGTCGTGGCCGGCGCCGAGGACGCCGTCGCGCAGCGTGCCGAACTCGCCGATGCTCGGCAGCACCTCCGGTAGCGCCGCGCGCGGGACGTCGCCGAGCAGCGCCAGCAGGTCGTCGTCCCAGTCGCCGCGGTTGATGTCGTAGAGCATCGTGCGCGAGGCGTTCGTGACGTCGGTGCGGTGCTCGCCCGTGAGCTTGAAGACCAGCCAGGCGTCGATCGTGCCGAAGACCGCGCGGCCGCCGGACGCCTTCTCGCGCAGACCCTCGACGTTGTCGAGCAGCCACTCGATCTTCGTCGCGCTGAAGTACGGGTCGAGCACGAGGCCGCTGCGCGTGCGCACGAGCGCTTCGTGGCCCGCGGCGCGCAGGGCGTCGCAGCGGGCCGCCGTGCGGCGGTCCTGCCAGACGAGCGCGCGGTGCAGCGGCGCGCCGGTCTTCGGGTCCCACACGCAGACGGTCTCGCGCTGGTTCGTGATCCCGATCGCCTGCAGCTCGCCGTCGCCGGCTCCCGCCGCCTCGAGCGCCTGGCGCGCGACGGCCACCGTCGTGTCCCAGATCTCGGCGGCGTCGTGCTCGACCCAGCCGGGCTGCGGGAAGTGCTGCTGAAACTCGCGGTAGGCGCGCCCGGCGAGCTGCGCGGACTCGTCGAAGACCAGGCAGGTCGTCCCGGTCGTGCCCTGGTCGATCGCGAGGATCACGGCCGGGACGCTACCCGCGCGCGGCGCGCCGCGCGAGGGTCGGCCGGGACCGGGAGGATGGACGGTCCCGGCCGTTGCCCTCGGCGTTGCAGCGGGCCGGCGTGGCGATCGTCACGCGTTGCGCCTGTGTCGCCGCCGGCGACGGGAGTGCTCGCCGGCGGTGATGGGTCTGAAGCTACGGACGGGCGCGCGGCCGTCCCATCGACGCTCGTCCAAATTCACCCGACCGCGAATCGCCCATCGGTCGAACAGCCCGTTCAGCGCGACGCGTCGAGCGCCGAGGCGGCCGCGGCGGCCGCGGCCCGATCACCGGCGGCTCGCATAGACGGCGAGGAAGTCGCCGAGCTGGCGGCCGCGGTGCAGGAAGCCGCGCAGCGTCCGCCCGGTCGCGCGATGGGCGAGGTCGAGCGCGATCTCCTCGACGCGGAAGCCCGCGCGCGCGGCATCGACGGTCATCCCGATCTCCATGCCGAAGCGCGGGGCGAACGGCACGACGGTCGCGAACGCCGGCCCGCTGAGCGCGCGCTGGCCGGAGATCGGCGCCTGCATGTCGAGGCCGGTGAGCCTGCGGATCGCCTTGTGCGCGAAGCCGACGGCGAGCCCGAAGCCGCCGCCGACGCGGCTGGCAAAGACCGCGACCGCGAGATCGCAGCGTCCCTCGCGGACGGCGTCGGCGAGCGCCGGCAGTTGCCTGGCGCTGCCGGCGAGGTCGCCGTCGACGAGCACGAAGACGGGCGGGTCGGGTTCCAGCGCGCGGCTCAGCACGCGCCGCGCCGCCAGCGTCGCGGCGCCGCCCTTGCCGATCGAGCGTTCGCTGCGCACGACCTCGGCGCCGCAGCTCGTCGCGACGGCGGCGGTGCCGTCCGTCGAGCCGTCGTCGGCGACGACGACGCGCGCGCCCGGAAACGCCTCGCCGAGCGCGGCCAGCGTCTCGCCGAGCCGATCGGCTTCGTCGTGCGCGGTGACGATCACGATCGTGTCGGCGTCCATCCCGGCGGCTACTCTGCCAGACGCTGCCGCGCCCGGATGTGCGAATGAGGAGGAGCCGTGATCGAAGTCGAAGCCCACATCACGGGCATCGTGTGGAAGGTCGAGTGCAAGGTCGGCGACCAGATCGAAGAAGGCGACACCGTCGTCACGCTCGAATCGATGAAGATGGAGATGCCCGTCGAGGCCGAGGATCCGGGCGTCGTCAAGGAGATCCTGTGCGAGGAGGGCCAGCCCGTCGACGAGGGTGACACGCTCGTCATCCTCGAGTAGCGCGCCTGGGCGATACATCGACGTCGTGCTAATCGACCATAGGTGAAGTGCTAACGACGCCGCCGAGCGCTACGTTTCGCCGAAGATGCCGGGGGAATTGATCGTCGATCGACCCGCCAATGGCGTCCTTCGGCTTGCGATCTCCAACCCCGCGAAGCGCAACGCGCTCGACCACGAGATCCTCGACGCGATCACCGCCGAGCTCTCGTCGCTGCAGGACGACACGCGCTGCGTGATCCTGACCGGACGGGCGGGGATGTTCTCGTCGGGCTACGACATCGGCGATCTCGACCCGGCCGTCTTCGCCGAGGAGGCCGAGAAGCTCGTCGCGCACCCGTTCTGCAGCGCGCTCGCCGCGCTGGACGCCGTCGACGTGCCGACGCTCGCGGTCCTCACCGGCCCGACGATCGGCGGCGGCCTCGAGCTCGCGCTGACCTGCGACCTGCGCCTCGCCGGCGAGCACATCAAGCTCGGCATGCCGCCCGCGAAGCTCGGGCTGATCTACTCGCACACCGGGCTGCGCCGCTTCATCAACGCGATCGGCGAGCCGCGCACGCGCGAGCTGTTCCTGCTCGGGCGCTACATCGACGCTGACACGGCACAGAGCTGGGGGCTCGTCAACTGGGTCGTCGAGCGCGACGAGCTCGACACGACCGCGCTCGAGCTCGCGACGCAGCTGGCGGCCAACTCGCCGCTGTCGATGGCCGGCAACAAGCGCGTCATGCGCGAGCTGCTGCACGCCGAGGGGGCGCTGGACCCCGATGTCGAGCGCGAGATGCTCGCCCTGCGCGAGTCGAGCTTCCGCTCCCAGGACCTGCTCGAGGGCGTGTCGGCGTTCGCGCAGAAGCGCACGCCGAGTTGGAAGGGACGCTAGCCGCGCACCGCACCGCACCGCCGCCGCGCCGCCCGAGGGCGGCACGGCGGCGCGGGAGAGGAGCGGTGGCCGGGGTCGCGTTCGGCGAGCCCCCCGGCGCCGGCTCAGCGGCGCAGGCTGATCCGCCTCGTCGCGCCGGCTGCCGACACCGTCAGCGTCACGCGCGCCCGCGAGCGCAGCGCGCGCCTGGCCGCCGCCGTGAAGCGGGCCTGGATGTTGCTCCGGCCGGAGGGACCTACCGTCGCCGTGCCGCGCGCGACGGTTCGGCGGCCGTGACGGACGAGCACGCGGATGCGGCCGGGCGCGGCTCCGCTCACGCGCACCCGCAGCCCCGCGCGCAGCGCGTGACGCAGCCGGGCCGGCGTGACCGCGATCCGCACGACGCGCCCCGGCCGGCCCGTCGAGCCGCCGCCGGTGGGAGCGCCGCTGCCGCTGCCGGGGGCCCCGCCGCCCTGGTTCGGCCGCGCGGCGGGCACCTCGGCGGGGCCCCAGTCGGGCTGCGACCCGCCCGCGATCATCAGCGGCGCCGTCGGCGAGGCGCCGTCGACCGTGCAGCCGGCCGCGAAGCTCGGCACCGTCACGACGTGGATGCCGTCGGCCTCGCTCCAGGCGGCGCGGCCGCCGTCGGGTGAGAACGTCGGCGTGCCGTAGCGGCCGCCGGCGGCGCCCGAGTAGCGGTAGCAGACCTCCGGATACGTCGATGGGTCGGCGTTGCCGTCGCCGAAGACGGTCGGGAAGCCCCGCATCCGGTACAGCGAGACCGAAACGTCGTTCTCGCCGGTCGTGAAGGCGAGCTTGGCGTGGTCGCGGGTGACATCGCCGCCGCCGAGATGCGGGTTGCCGCCGACGGTGTCGCTGAACCAGTTGCGCACGAGGAAGCCGCCCTCGCCACGCTCGGCGGGCGTGTCGACGACGACGTCGGCGTTCGGCAGCCGCGTGGGGTCCGACAGCATCGTCGTGCTATCCGACGCCCAGATCGGGTTGCGCCAGCCGCTGTGCTTGCGAAAGCCCGCCTCGTCCCACGCCGTCTGGCGGTCGGCGTGCGAATAGCCCGTCCCGCCCTCGTTGATCGTCGTGTAGCACGTCGGCGGGAAGCAGGTCGGGTTCTGCGACTGCGTGAGGTAGTACCAGGTGTAGGCGACCTTCGTCCCGTCCGGCGAGACCGCCGGGTCGAACGGCCCGTAGAACGTGCGCGCGCCCGGCGGCCGGCTGTCGCTCACGGGGGTGTCGAAGTCCGCGAGCAGGTTGCCGAAGCGATCGAGCCGGTGCAGGCGGATGCCCCACAGCGCGATCATCGTCCCGTCGTCGGCCTGCGAGACGTCGGCGTAGCCGCCGCGGCTCGTGACCTGGAATTGGCGCGCGCCGTCACCCGTCGACAGCCAGACGTCGCCGCCCTTGATGTACGCGATCGAGTCGGCCTGCGCCGCGGGCGCCGCGACGGCCAGCGCGGCCGCCGCCGCGAGCAGGATGCGGATGGTTCGCATGGGGTCCTCTCAATCGATCTCGTGGTTGGCGGCCATCAGGCCGCCCGGGTCGTAGGCGGCGCGGACGGCCAGCAGCCGCGCGTACGCCGCGTCGCCGTAGCCCATGCGCGTAGGGACGCGCGACTCGGCGAAGTTCAGGTAGTGCCCGCCGGTGGCCCACGGGGCCATCGCGCGGGCGAGGCGGTCGGCCCCGGCCTGGCCGGCGGCGGCGGCCTGCGGCGTCGGCGCGATCGCGACCGCGAACAGCGCGAAGTCGCCGGCGAGCATCCCGAGCGCGCCGGCTCCGGCCGGCCGGCGCCCGAGCGCGCCGCCGAGCTGGCGCAGCTCGGCCACGAGCAGCGGCGAGCCCGAGCCCGGGCCGGCCGCGCCGGCGAACGCGGCGACGCCGTCGCGGTCCAGCGGACCGAGCAGGCGCGCGGCGCTGACCGCCGGCGTCGGCTCCTCGGGATCGCCGTGCAGGCGCACGAGCGCCGGCGCCGGCATCGGACCCCACAGGTCGTCTGCGGGCGCCATCGCGCGCAGCGGTGCGAGGACGGCGCGCGCGTCCTGCTCGGGCAGGCCGAGCACCGCGCCGTCGATCGCGACGACGTTGCGGCCGCGCAGCGCCTCGGGCGGGCCGTCGATGTCGGGGACCTGCAGGATCCGCAGCGAGGTCGTGACCGCGTCGGGCGCCGTGCGCGACCAGTCGGCCCAGCCGCCGAGCACGCGCTCGGACTCGCTCCAGTCCCAGACGAGCATCCCGGCGTAGGCCTCGCGGTAGGGGTACAGCCGGAACTCGACCGCGGTGACGACGCCGAAGTTGCCGCCGCCGCCGCGCAGCGCCCAGAAGAGGTCGGCGTGGTGGTCGTGGTCGGCGCGCAGGACGCGCCCGTCGGCGGTGACGAGCTCGACCGCCGTCAGGCTGTCGGCCTGCAGGCCGTGGCGACGCGCCGCCCAGCCGATCCCGCCGCCGAGCGAGTAGCCGACGACGCCGACGTCGGGCGACGAGCCGTGCAGCGGGTACAGCCCGTGCGGCGCGGCGGCGTCGACGACGTCCTCCCAGAGCACGCCCGCGGCGGCGCGGGCGATGCGGCGCTCGGGATCGATCGAGACGCCGGCCATCGCCGACGTGCGCAGCAGCAGCGCTCCGGAGAGGTCGCCGAGCGGGGCGGCGTTGTGGCCGGTCCCCTGGGGGGCGACGCGCAGTCCGCGCTCGCGAGCGAAGCCGACG
Organism: uncultured Solirubrobacteraceae bacterium; assembly: GCA_963756465.1. Lineage (GTDB taxonomy): Bacteria > Actinomycetota > Thermoleophilia > Solirubrobacterales > Solirubrobacteraceae > CADCVQ01. The sequence goes on along the minus strand of CAVWNK010000003.1, from coordinate 615,206 downwards.
AGCTCGGCGACCTCCTGGGCGTCGGCCGGATAGGCGAGCAGCGCCGGGCGCTGATCGAGGTGGGCCTGCCAGGCGCCGCGACCGGCGTCGTAGCCGTCGCTGCCGGGCAGGAAGGCGGCGCCGCCGCAGAGCGAGCGCGCGCCGTCGGATGCGATCTGGATGGACATGGGGCTACCCTGCGCCCCGGCCGTTGCAGGTGGCTTGCCGCTCCTTGCCGCAACCTTGCCGCCCGCGCGGGCGCGCCCCGGGTCAGCTCGCGAGGACCCCGGCCAGGTCGCGCCGGGACGCGACCCCGAGCTTGCGCTGGACGGCGTCCAGGCGCACCTCGACGGCGTGCGGGGTGAGGAACATCGCCTGCGCGACGTCGCGGTCGTCGCGGCCCGCGGCGGCGAGCTGCGCGGCGCGCTGCTCGGTGCGCGTCAGCGCCTCGGGCCCGGCCGGAGGCGCGGGCGTGCCGCCGGCGGCGACGAGCAGCGCCGTGATCCGCTCGACGAGGACCGCGGCGGAGCAGACCGTTGCGAGCGCGTGGGCGCGACGCAGGACGTCACGCGCCGCGGCCTCGCGGCCGAGGCCGAGCAGCGCCTCGCCGAGTGCGAGGTGGCCCTTGGCGCGCTCGAGGCGTCGCGGCGAGCGATCGAGCACGTCGACGGCCTCCTCGAGCGTTTCGAGCCCGTCGGGTCCGCGCAGCGTCCCGAGGGTGCGCAGGATCGGCCCCACGGTGCCGGGCGCGCCCCAGCGCCGCGCGCGGACGAGCTCGCCCTCGGCGACGTCGAGCCCTTCCTCGGCGCGGCCGAGCCGGGCGAGCGCCTGCGCGCGCCCGACGAGCGCCGAGCCGTCGGCCGGATTCTCGATCCAGGCGTAGTGGCGCTGGGTCTCCTCGGCGACGAGCAGCGCCTCGGCGTCGCGCCCCTCGTGCAGGAGCATCGCCATCCGCGACAGACGCCAGTAGCGTCCTCCGATCGCCGTCCGGCCGACCGGCCCCGCCCAGGCCAGCGCGCGCCGGGCAGCCTCCATGTCGCCGCGGTCGACGCAGACGCCGGCGTGAAAGCCGCCGGCGTAGAACTGCGCCTCCGAGCCGTAGCTGTACAGCGCGATCTCGTCCATCGCGGTGCGCAGCGACTCGTCGGCGTCCATGAGGTCGCCGTGGCGCCACAGCGTGTAGCCGCGCCAGAGGTGCACCGAGGAGACCGAGAACAGCGAGCCGCGCTGGTAGCCGACGGCGAGCAGGTCGTCCCAGAGCGGGTGCACCTCGTCGGCGTCGGCCATGTCGAGCACGAGCGCGGCCGCGACCGAGAGCAGCCCGTTGTCGGTCGCGGCGAGGCGGCCCTCGCGCAGCCCCGCGCGCGTCAGCGCGGCACACGCGTCGGCGCCGCCGTCGGTGTACGCCCACTGCAGCGCGGCGACGATCGCGATGTGGCCGGCGCCGACGCCGTCGGGCGCCACGTGGCGGTGGCGCGCCGCCTCGTGGAAATTGCTCGGGTCGGGCACCTCGAAGCAGTTGGCGATCAGCGCGAACGCCTCGAGGCGGCGTCGCGCGTCCTCGAAGCCCGCCGGCAGCGACGCCGCCGTCTCGCGCGCGACGACCTGCCCGGCCGCCGCCCGGCCGGAGAACATGAGCGCCCGGCCGAGCACGTCGGCGACCTGCGCGCGCTGGGCGGGGTCGACGAGGCGCTCGTGCACGCCGAGCAGCCGGTCGGCGGCCGCGCTCGCGCTCGTCAGCGTCTCCGCCATCCCGAGGTCGACCTCGATCGCAAGCGCCTCGTCGCGAGCCGGCGGCTCCTGCAGGGCGCGGCGCAGGTAGGCGACGGCGCTCTGCGAGCCGCCGCTGCGCAGCGCGGCCGCCGCGGCCCGGCGCAGCAGCTCGACGACCCAGGGCTCGCCGCGCGGCCCCATCGCGAGCACGTGCGTCGCGACGCGCTCCGGCGCGGCGCCCGCGTCGCGCAGGATGCGCGCGGCATGGGCGTGCGCGAGCTCGCGCTCGCCGGCCGCGATCGCGTCGTAGACGGCGTCGAGGACGAGCGGGTGGACGAAGCCCAGCGGCGCGCCCGGGCGCAGGATCTCGACGCGCGCGAGGTCGGCCGTCGCCGCCGCGACGCGCCGCTCGTCGACCGCCGCGAGCGTCGCCACGGCCGGCAGCGCGGCGTCCTCGCCGAGCACCGCGATCGCGCGCGCGACGGCGATCGCCTCGGCCGGCAGGCGGGCGAGCCGCAGCTGCACGGTCGAGGCGATCGCCCGCGAGCCGATCGCCCGCACCGTGGAGGCATGGGCGGCGTCGGGTCGCACCCCGCCGGCCTCCAGCCCGATCAGCAGCTGGCGCAGCAGCAGCGGGTTGCCGCCGGTCGTGCGCAGGCAGGCCTGCCTGAAGGCCGGCTCGGGGTCGGCGCCGAGCCGGTCGCGCACGAGCGCGGCGACGGCGGCCTCGTCGAGCGGGCGCGGCCGCAGGACGACGAGCGCCGGGTCCTGGACGATCTCGGCGACGAGGGCGGGGTCGGTCGGCGGCTCGCCGCTGCGCTGGGCGGCCGCCAGGAGCACGGGCTGACCCTCGATGCGCCGCGCGAGGTAGGCGATGAAGCGCAGCGACGGCGCGTCGCACCACTGCAGGTCGTCGCAGAGGAGGACGAGCGGGCGCTCGGCGGCGAGGTTGAGCGCCAGCCAGTACAGCCCGTGCAGGACCGCAAACGACGCGTCGCCGAGGACCGGGTCCGCCGCGCCGCTCTGCTCGCCGAAGATCGCCGGCGCCGCCGGTCCGGCCGCGCCGCAGAGCAGCCCGCCGCGCGCGTCCGGCTCGGACAGCGTCATCTCGAAGAGCTGGCGCACGACGCCGAACGGCAGCTCGCGCTCGAGCTGGCTGGAGCGCGCCGACAGGACGCGCGCGCCGGCGTCGGTCGCGAGGGCGCGCACCTCCGCGAGCAGGCGGCTCTTGCCGATCCCGGCCGGTCCCTCGATCAGGCCGACGCGTCCCGCCCCCGCGATGCCGGCGGCGACGAGCTGCGCGAGCCGGGCGCGCTCGGCGTCGCGGCCGACGAGGTCCGAGGAGCCCAGCGCAGGCGGCGCGGCGCAGGGCTCGGGCGCGGGCGCCGACTCCTCGCGCAGCAGCCGCTCGTGGAGCGCCACGAGCGCGGCGCCGGGCGTCGCGCCGAGCTCCTCGCGCAGGAGCCGGCGGACGTGCTCGAAGACGCGCAGCGCCTCCGCCCCGTTGCCGCCCGCGCTCAGCGCCTCCATCAGCGCCACGCGCGCGGACTCGCGGAACGGGGCCGCGTCGACGGCCGCGCGCGCGGCCCGCTCGGCGGCCGCGAGGTGCGGCCCGCCGAGGCGGATCGCGGCCGTCGCCAGCAGCTCCAGCGCCTCGACGCGCAGGTCCAGGAGCGTCGCGCGGAGCTCCTCGATCCAGCCCGCCTCGAGGCCGGGCAGCAGCCCGCGGCCGGCGATCTCGGCCGCGATCGAGGCGCCGTCGCGCGCGGCTGCCCAGTGGCGCGCCTCGAGGTCCGCGCGCGCCCCGGCGATCGCGCCGTGCGCCACCTCCCAGTCGACGCGCGCATCGGCCGGCAGCACGAGGCCGAGCTCGCTGCGGCCGCGGACGCGGTCGGCCCCGATCGCGCTGCGCAGGCGCGACAGGGGCGGCGCGAGCAGCCCCTCCCCGGCCGGCGCGTCGCCCTCCGGCCAGAGGACGTCGAGCAGCTCGTCGCGGCGCACGGGGCGGTCGCGGTGCAGCACGAGGTAGGCGAGCAGCAGCCGGCCCTGGCGGCCGCGCAGGCGGTGCTCGAGACGCTCGCCCTCGATCTGCACGCGCAACCGCCCGCAGAGCTCGATGACGGTCGATCCGGCGTCTGTCACGGCGAGCCGAACCTACAGCAGCCCCCGCTCTCGCGCCGGAATCCGGACCCTCGGCGCGGGCCGACGCCGGCGTGGCCTGCCGCGGACCGTCGCCGCCTACTCGCGCGCCGCCCGCAGCGCGGCGGCCGGTGGCGTGCGCCGGGCGAGCGCGGCGGCGGGCAGGCAGGCGAGCGCCGCGACGGCGACGGCGGCGGGCACGAGCGCGAGAAGCTGCCAGGCCGGCGGCATCGCGACGCCGCTCGCCGAGCCGTTGTCGGCGGCGTAGGCGAGCCGGAACGCGAGCAGGCCGAGCGGGATCCCGGCGAGCGTCGCGAGCGTGGCGGCGATCGCCTGTGCGCCGAGCACGACGCCGGCGACCTGGCGCCCGCCGGCGCCGAGCGCGCGCAGCAACGCGACGTCGCGCGCGCGCTCGCGCACGCTGAGGATCGCCGACGCCATGAGGTTCGCCAGCCCGACGGCGAGCAGCGCGACCGACAGGCCGTAGACGACCGAGCGCAGCCGCTCGGCGCCGCCGCCGGCGTCGCCGACGTAGGGCGGCGGCAGCGCCGGTGCGCCGTGCGGCGGCGCCAGGGGCGCCTGCGCGGCGGCGCCGGCGGCCGAGGCATCGAGCGTCGCCTCCATCGCGAGGACCGCGACGACGGTCGCGACCGTCAGCGCGATGGCGACCGCCGACAGCGTCGCCCGCGGGCGCGGCGAGAGCGCGTCACGCGCCGCGAGGACGGCGGCCGCGGGCAGGCCGGCGGCGGAAGCGAGCTCGGCGCCGCGCGAGGGCCGGCCGCGGCCGCTGCCCCCGCCGCGCAGCCCGTCGACGACCGCGCCGCGGCCCGCGCGCCACGCGGCGGCGGCCGCGACGGCGGCGATCAGCGCGAGCGCGGCGAGCCCCGTCGCCAGCGCTGCCAGCGGCTGCGAGCCGGCGTTGGGGACGCCCTCCAGCAGCGCCGCCGAGCGCTCGACGAAGCGCGGCGCGAGCAGCGCTCCGGCGACGGTGCCGAGCACGACGCCGCCGAGGCCGAGGACGACCTGCTCGGCGGCGAAGGCGGCGGTCGCCTGGCGCGGCGTGCAGCCGATCGCGGCGAGCGTCGCGACCGTGCGCGCGCGCTCGATGACGCGCGCGCCGACGAGCGTCGCGACGACCGCCGCGCAGATGAGCAGCGTGAAGAGGGTGAAGAAGGCGAGCACGACCTGGTTCGTGCGCGTGTCCGCGCGCGCGTCGGCGCGGCGCTTGTCCCACGTCTGAAGCCGCAGGCCGGCGCCGGCCTGCCGCTCGGCGCGGGCGGCGAACGCCGCGGCGGCGGCGGGATCGTCGAGCCGCAGCGCGAACTGCGCCGCGCGCCGCCGCGGGTCGGGCTCGACGGCCCGCAGCAGCGCGGGCGGCGCGAGCACGAGCCCGGGCTGGGCGGCGGGGAAGGCCTGCTGGCCGGAGGTCACCACGATCCCCGCGACGCGCGCGGTCAGCGCGCCGAGCCGGACGCGGTCGCCGGGGCCGAGCCCGAGCTCCCGCGCGAGGCTGCGCTCGAGGACGACCTCCCCGTCGCCGGGTCGGCGGCCGGCGACGAGCAGCTCGCGGTCGACGGCCGCCGGCCGGCGCGGCGTCGCGCGCAGGAGCGCCGGGGCGCGCGCGCCGCCGGCGCGCAACTCCGCGAACGCCGTCTCATGCGGGCCCGAGGTTGCGCTGACCCCGGGTGCCCGGCGCAGCCGGGCCCAGTCCGTCCCGGGGCCGCCGATCGCCGTCACGTGCGCGCCGCGCGTGGCCTGGAACGTGCGCTCGAAGGGAGCATCGGCGAGGCCGCCGACGGAGCGCGCGATCGTCGCCGTGGCGATCGCAACGGCCACGACGAGGACGGTCAGCAGCGCCGGCTGCGGGCGGCCGCGCAGGCCCGACCACGTCAGCGAGCCCAGCAGCGCGCCCATCTCAGCAGCCCTCGAGCTCGACGAGCTGGCGCGGACCGGCGCCGTCGCCGAGCGTCGTGTCGCCGGCGACGAGCCCGTCGCGCAGGCGCACGACGCGGTCGGCGGTCGCGGCCACGCGCGGGTCGTGGGTGACGATCAGCAGCCCGCGGTCGTCGCCGCGCCGGTCGGTCAGCAGCGCGAGCACGGCGCGCGCGGCGTCGGTGTCGAGGTTGCCGGTCGGCTCGTCTGCGAGCACGACCGACGGGTCGTTGACGAGCGCGCGCGCGATCGCGACGCGCTGCTGCTCGCCGCCGGAGAGCTGGGCCGGCGTCGCGCCGGCGCGGTCGTCGAGGCCGAGATCGGCGAGCAGCGCGGCGGCGCGCCGTCGCGCCGTCGCGCGGTCGGCGCCGGCGAGCCGCGCGGGCAGGGCGACGTTGTCGAGCGCGCTCATCGCGTCGAGCAGGTGGAAGGCCTGGAACACGAAGCCGATCCGCCGCCGCCGCAGGCGCGCCCAGGCGGCGTCGGGGAGGCCGTCGACGCGCGCGCCGTCGAGGTGGACCTCGCCGGCGGTCGGGCGGTCCAGCCCGCCGAGAACGTTCAGCAGCGTCGACTTGCCGCAGCCGCTCGGGCCCATGACGGCGACGCACTCGCCCGGCGCGACGCGGACGTCGACGCCGCGCAGGGCGAGCACGTCGACGTCACCGGCGCGGTAGCTCTTGGCCAGCGAGCGTCCTTCAAGGACGGCCTGCATGGGGTTCCTCCGTTCGTGTCATGAGCCACTCCTCGCAGAGATCCAGCCAGCGCAGGCGCGCCTCCAGGTGCAGCGCCACGCCCTCGCGCAGCAGGCCGTGGACGGGGTCCCCGTCGGCGCCGGGACGGCGCGCGTCGAGCTCGCGCAGCGACAGCAACGTCGCGCGCCGCTGCGCGTCGACGAGCGCGGTGGCGTCGCCGAGGCCGGTCGACGCCGAGAGGGCGAGCTTCAGGAAGAACTCGTCCTTGAGCTTGGCCTCGGGGGCGGGGCTCGCGAGCCACTCCCGCGCGGCGCGCCGGCCGCGCGCCGTGAGCGCGTACACGCGCTTGCCGCGCCCGTCGCCGTCGGCGTCGCGCGACTGCACGAGCTCGTCGCGCTCCAGGCGCGCGAGCGTCGTGTAGACCTGCCCGTCGTTGAGCGCCGGCAGCAGCCCCGCGAAACGGCGCTCGAGCTCGGTCTTCAGCTCGTAGCCATGCGCGGGCCGCACCCCGAGGAGCACGAGGAACGCCTGCTTCATCGCGATACATATCCGCTATGCATAGCCGCACTGTAAACCGACGGTCGGGGCGCGGTCAAGCTCGCGACCGGCCTCGCCCCGCAGCGCAGCCGTCACACTCCATCGGATGGACCGTGCGGGATGGGACCGCCGCTACGCCGGCGGCGAGCTCGTCTGGACGGCGGACGCCAACCGCTTCCTCGTCGAGGAGGTCGACGGCCTCGCCCCCGGGCGCGCGCTGGACCTCGCCTGCGGCGAAGGGCGCAACGCAGTCTGGCTGGCCGAGCGCGGGTGGCAGGCGACCGGCGTCGACTTCTCGCAGGTCGGGCTCGACAAGGCCGCGCGGCTCGCCGCGAGCCGCTCCGTCGAGGTCACCTGGGAGCGCGCCGACCTGCTCGCGTACGAGCCGCCCGCGGGCGCCTTCGAGCTCGTCGTCGTGCTCTACCTCCACCTGCCCGACCGGGACATGCGCGCGATCCTCGGGCGCGCGGCCGGCGCGGTCGCGCCGGGCGGCACCGTGCTCGTCGTCGGCCACGACCCGACGAACATCGAGCACGGCCATGGCGGGCCGCAGGACCCCGCGATCCTCATGGCGCCGGACGCGATCGCCGCCGCCCTCGGCGAGCTTCAGATCGCGCGCGCCGAGCGCGTGCGCCGGCCGGTCCCCGCGGCCGGCGAGGACGTCGAGGCGATCGACGCGCTCGTCCGCGCGACGGCGGCGCGCTGACGGCGTTCGCCGCGGCGCGACGCGGCGTCGCCGTCGCGTCCGGCGCGGCTGGCACTGTGCCGCGCAATGGCACCCCTGATCACCCGCGAGGAGGCGCTGCGGCTCGGCGAGATCGCCGACCACGCCGAGATCGAGGCGCTGATCGAGCGCGCCTGGAAGGCCCGCGTCGAGCGCTTCGACGACGCGACGGACATGTGCTCGCTCGTCAACGCGAAGTCCGGCGGCTGCGCGCAGGACTGCGGCTTCTGCGCCCAGTCGCGCTTCGCCGAGGCCGAGACACCGCTGCACGCGATGATGGAGCCCGAGCAGATCCTCGAACATGCTCGCGCGGCCGAGGCCGCCGGCGCGCACCGCTTCTGCATGGTCACCCAGGGCCAGGGCCTGTCCAAGCGCGACTTCGAGAAGGTGCTCGAGGGGACCCGCCTCGTCGCGCGCCACACGAACCTCAAGCGCTGCGCGTCGATCGGGCACATGTCGCCGACGCGCGCCAAGGCCTTGAAGGATGCCGGCGTACAGCGCGTGCACCACAACGTCGAGACGGCCGAGTCGTACTACCCCGAGGTCTCGCAGACGGTCCGCTACGAGGGCCGCCTGCGGACGATCGACGCGGTCCGCGAGGCCGGCCTGGAGACGTGCGTCGGCGGGATCCTCAACCTCGGCGAGTCACGCGAACAGCGCGTCGAGATGGCCTTCGAGCTGGCCGCGCTGGAGCCGACATCCGTGCCGATCAACCTGCTCAACCCGCGGCCGGGGACGAAGTTCGGCGAGCGCGAGTACATGGACCCGTGGGAGGCCGTGAAGTGGATCGCGATCTTCCGCCTCGTCCTGCCCGACGCGCTGTTCCGGCTCTGTGGCGGCCGCGTGGAGAACATCGGCGAGTTGCAGCAGCTCGCCGTCCGCGCCGGCATCAACGGGGTCATGATGGGCAACTTCCTGACGACGCTGGGCAACACGCCCGACGAGGACCGGGCGATGTTCGAGAACCTCGGCCTGAACGTCGCGCGCCAGCCCGACAACGGCGCCAACCCGCGGCCCGACAACCGCAGCGGCTGGCTGGAGGGCGAGACGCCGGCGACGGACGGCGGGCCGCAGACTGCTGTCGCGGCCGAGCTCGAGTCGCTGGACGTGCGCTTGTGGGATCCCTCGACGCAGCTGCGCTTCGCACGCAAGCGCGGCCCGATACCGGCGCGGCCCGAAGCCGCACCCGACGCGGCCCGGGCCGCCCGAGGCTGACAGGCGTGCGCGAGATCGGGGCCCGGCTGGCGGAGCTCAAGGAGCTCGGCCTGTACCGGCGCACCCGCCTCGTCAGCGGCCCGCAGGGCCCGAACGTCGTGCTCGACGGCCAGCCGGTCCTGCTGCTGTGCTCCAACAACTACCTCGGCCTCGCCGACCACGAGCAGGTGCAAAAGGCCGCGGCGGAGGCGGCGCTGCGCTGGGGCGTCGGCGCCGGCTCGTCGCGCCTGGTCAGCGGCACGATGACGATCCACGGCCGCCTCGAGAAGCGGCTGGCGGCGTTCAAGGGCACGCAGACCGCGCTGCTGTTCGGCTCCGGCTACCTCGCCAACCTCGGCGTGGTCGGCGCGCTGTCGCGCGCCGGTGAGGTCGTCTTCTCCGACGAGCTCAACCATGCCTCGATCATCGACGGCTGCCGGCTGTCGCGCGCGGAGACGTTCGTCTACCGCCACAACGACGTCGAGCACCTCGCCTGGGGGCTCAAGCAGGCCGAGGGGCGCGGCGCGCTGATCGTCACCGAGTCGGTCTTCTCGATGGACGGCGACATCGCGCCGCTGGAGGAGATCTGCGACCTCGCGCGCCGTTTCGGCGTGCGCGTCGTCGTCGACGAGGCGCACGGCACGGGCTGCCTCGGCCCGGGCGGGCGCGGCGCGGTCGCCGAGGCCGGGGTCGAGCACGCGGTCGACGTCGTCGTCGGCACGCTGGGCAAGGCGCTCGGCTCCTACGGCGCGTACGTCGCCTGCGACGAGGACATCGCGGCGCTGCTCGTCAACAGCGCGCGCTCGCTGATCTTCTCGACGGCGCCGCCGCCGCCCGCGGTCGCCGGCGCGCTCGCCGCACTGGAGCTGCTGGAGGAGCAGCCGCGCCGGGTCGAGCGCCTGCGGGCCAACGCTGCGGTGCTGCGCGGCGAGCTCGCGCGCGAGGGCTTCGATGTCGCCGGCTCCTCGACGCAGATCGTGCCGATCATCGTCGGCGAGGCGTCGACGGCGATGCGCGTCTGCGAGGCAGCGCTGGAGCGGGGCGTGTTCGCGCAGGCGATCCGGCCGCCGACGGTGCCGCACGGCACGTCGCGCCTGCGCCTGGCCGTGATGGCGACGCACACGAAGGAGGAGCTGCGCGAGGCCGCGCGCGTGCTCGGGCGCGCGGCGCTGCAGGCGGGCTTCCGGCCGGCGACGGCGATGCCGGTCGCGGTCGCGCAGGAGCGTGCGCGGCCGGGCGCGCCGCTGGCGAGCGCGCCGCCGCCGCGGCGCGCGGACGCCGCCGCGTAGCGTTCGCCGCGTGCCTGCTCGCGGCTGCTTCGTCACCGGCACCGACACCGGTGCCGGCAAGACCGTCGTCGCGGCGGCGATCGCCGCCGCGCTGCACGCGCGCGGCGAGCGCGTGGCGGTGTGGAAGCCGGTCGTCACGGGCCTCGACGAGCCCGCGGGTGCGTGGCCGCACGACCACGAGCTGCTGGCGCGGGCGGTCGGCGCGGACCCGCGTGACGTGACGACGGCGACGTTCGGTCCCGCCGTCTCGCCGCATCTCGCCGCCGAGCTCGCCGCGACGGCGCTCCACCTGCACGAGCTCGTCGGCGCGGCGCGGGCAGCTGCGGCGGCGGCCGACGTGCTCGTCGCGGAGGGCGTCGGCGGGCTGCTCGTCCCGTTCGGCGACTTCTTGCTGCGCGACCTCGCGGTCGCGCTCGGCCTGCCGCTCGTGATCGCGGCGCGGCCGGGACTGGGGACGATCAACCACGCGCTGCTCACGATCGAGTCCGCGCGCGCGGCCGGACTGGTTGTGCGCGCGGTCGTGCTGACGCCCTGGCCCGGAGAGCCGAGCGTCATGCAGCGCTCCAACCGCGCGACGATCGCGCGCCTCGGCGCGGTCGAGGTGGCGACGCTGGCGGCGACGTCGCCGGCGGTCGCCGACCTCGCGGCGGCCGGCGCGACGCTGCCGCTCGATCGCTGGCTCGGCCCGTGAGTCCGGCGCCGCGTCGTACGAGGTCGCGCACCCGGTCTGGGCGCTGGACGCGGTTCGGTCGCTGGATGTCGACGTCGACTTCGGCAGGCTGTACGGGCCGCAGTGGGCGTTCCTGGCGGACGCCGAGCCGTCGCACGTGACGCTGGCGGAGGGGTCGGGGGTGGCGATCACGCCGGCGGTCGCGGCGTAGCTGTCGCTGCGCAGAACCGGCACGAAGCGGTGTTGATCGGTCACATTCGGGATGCCACCATGCAGCTCAGCATGGCTGACCGGTTCGACGAGATCCTTGCGGAGATGCGCAGCGAACGCGCCGAATGGCACACGCAGGTGAACCGTCGTCTGGACCAGACCGACGAGAACCTGCGCTTCCTGGGCGAGCTGAATCGCCGCAGCGAGATCGTCTTCCAGGACGTCGTGCGCGAACTGCGAGAGATGCGCGCGGAGACGCGTGCCTCGACCGAGACGACGAAGGCCCACACCCGCGCGATCTTCGCCCAGATCGACCGCTTCCAGGGCGGCGGCGGGGTCGCGCCCGCGACCTGAGCGGCCGCCGCGCCTCGATCGACGACCTCGCCGCGAGGTCCGCCGCCACCACCCGCGCTTCCAGGGCCACGACCTCGACGTCGACCTGCGCCTCGTCGACAAGCGCGACCCGGCGGAGTCGATGGGGTCGTTCGAGCGCTGGCTCCTACCCGTCCTCGCCGGCCGCGAACGAGACGATCGAGGAGTCGATCAGCCACTCCACCGGCGCGACGTCGTCGGTGTAGACGCGCCCGCCGGGCAGGCGCGGCTCGACGCGGCCGGCGGCCTCGAGCGCGAGCGGCTGCAGCTCCTCGGGCAGCGTGGCGGCGTTGCGCCGCAGGCGCTCGGCCGAGGCGTCTGTGCCCATCGTCCCCAGCAGCAGCGTGTTGACGGGCTGCGACGGGTCGCGCAGGACGGTCGGGAAGACGGACGCCATCGTCGCGCCGAGGACCCGCTCGAGGTCGTCGGAGCCCTCCGGGTGGCCGGCGTTGACGACGACGACCCCGCCCGGCGCCAGGCGGTCGCGGGCGAGCTCGAAGAACTCCCTCGTCGCGAGGTAGAAGGGGATGTACGGCTGGCGGTAGGCGTCGACGAAGATCGCGTCGTAGCGCTGCTTCGTACGGCGCAGGTACGGGCGCGCGTCGGCGGTGTGCGTGCGCAGCCGCGGCGCGCGCATGTCGAAGAAGCGCCGCCCGATGTCGGTCAGCTCGCCGTCGATCTCGACGCCGTCGATGTACGTCTGCGGGAAGAAGTGGCCGTACGCCCGCGCCGTCGTCCCGGCCGCGTTGCCGAGGATCGCGACCCGCCCCGGCGGGCGGTCCTGGGCGGCGAACGGAACGATCATGTACTCGTCCCAGATGTTGTCGGTGAGGTAGGAGTTCGGCCGCCGCAGCGAGTGCACGGCCTGGCCCTCGTTGAGCTCGAGCAGGCGGGTGCCGTCGGCCCGCTCCACGACGCGCGCGTACTGGTACTCGGTGTCGGTCTCGTGGATCACCGACGCACCCGCCTCCGTCTCGCCCTTGACCGTGCCGAACGGCAGCACGAGCAGCAACGCCACCAGCGCCGGCACGAGCAGCAGGCGGCGCCGGGCCAGCCCGTAGACCGCGATCAGCACGAGCGCGAGCCCGTAGACGATGAACGTGCGGCGCGTGCCGATCAGCGGGATCAGCAGCAGCGCCGAGGAGAAGGTCCCCAGCAGCGAGCCGACGGTCGAGATCGCGTACAGGCGCCCGGAGACGGTGCCCGTCTGCGCGACGTCGGCGACCGCCAGGCGCAGCGCATACGGCGCGACCGCGCCGGAGATCAGCACCGGCGTCGCGACGAGCACGGTGACGCCGAGCAGCGAGCCGACGAAGGCGCCGGCCGAGATCGAGTCCAGCGCGTCGATCGCGACGCCGAGGAACGGGTCGGCGACGAACGGCACGAGCGTCAGCAGCAGGCCCGACAGCAGCACGATCCTGTACAGGCCCTCGCGCGTCGGGTTGCGGTCGGCGAGCTTGCCGCCGTACCAGTAGCCGATCGACAGCGCGACGAGGACGATGCCGATCGTGTTCGCCCAGACGATCGTGGAGGCGCCGAAGTACGGCGCCAGCAGGCGCGCGGCGGCGATCTCGGCGCCGAGGATCGCGACGCCGACGACGAAGACGATCAGGGCCAGCGGGGGTTCGGGGAGGCGGCGCATCGGGGGCACGAGGGTATTCGCCCCCGCGCGCCCAGAGGTTCACCGCACGCCGATTCGTCCGCGCCCCCGCCTAGGGTCCGCAGACATGCGGACGAGGGAGCTTGCAGGGATCGACAAACGGGCGCTCTGGCACCCGTTCACGCAGCAGCAGGGCTGGTGCGAGGAAGAGCCGCTGATCATCGAGCGCGCGCAGGGCTGCACGCTCTACGACACCGATGGCAACGGCTATCTCGACGGTGTGTCCTCGCTGTGGTGCAACGTCCACGGCCACGGCCACCCGGCGATCGACGGCGCCGTGCGCGACCAGCTCAACCGCGTCGCGCACACGACGATGCTCGGCCTCTCGCACCCCGGTGCGATCGAGCTCGCCGACCGGCTCGTGCGGATCGCGCCGCGCGGCCTCGAGCGCGTGTTCTACTCCGACAACGGATCGACCGCCACCGAGGTCGCCCTGAAGATGGCCTTCCAGTACTGGCGCCATCGCGACATGCCCGAGCGCGACGGCTTCATCTGCCTGCGCGACGCGTATCACGGCGACACGATCGGCTCGGTCTCCGTCGGCGGGATCGAGCTCTTCCACGCCCGTTTCGGGCCGCTGCTGTTCGACGCCTGGCAGGCCGATCCCGGTAACAGCGAGTCGATGGCGGCGCTGCTGCGCGAGCACGCCGGTCGCATCGCGGCCGTCATCGTCGAGCCGCTCGTGCAGGGCGCGGCCGGCATCCTCACGCATCCCGACGGCTACCTGCGCGACGTTCGCGCGCTGTGCGACGAGCACGACGTGCTGCTCATCTGCGACGAGGTCGCGACCGGCTTCGGGCGCACCGGCACGATGTTCGCCTGCGAGCAGGAGGGCGTCGCGCCGGACCTCATGTGCGTGGCGAAAGGGCTGACCGGCGGCTACATGCCGCTCGCCGCGACGCTGACGACCGAGCGCATCTACGAGGCGTTCCTCGGCAGTCACGAGCAGCTGCGGACGTTCTTCCACGGCCACACGTACAGCGGCAACCCGCTCGCCTGCGCGGCCGCGCTCGCGACGCTCGACGTCTTCGAGCGTGAGCGCACGCTCGCGGCGCTCGCGCCGAAGATCGCGCTGCTGCACGACATGCTCGACGAGCTCGTCGCGCCGCTTCCGGGCGTGCGCGAGATCCGCCGCCGCGGGCTGATGGTCGGCATCGAGCTGCGCGAGTTCCCGCTCGCGGCGCGCATGGGCCATCAGGTGACGCTCGCCGCGCGCCGCCGCGGCGCCATCATCCGCCCGCTCGGCGACGTCGTCGTGCTGATGCCGCCGCTGGCGATGACCGCCGACGAGATCAGCCACCTCGTGCAGATCACCGCGGCCTCGGTCGCCGAGGCGACGGCGCGGCCGGTGCTACTGGCCGCGGCCTGACGCCGAGCGCAGGCGCTCCTGGGCCTCGCTCTGCCCCCCGGCGGCGGCCTTCTCGAGCAGCTCGCGGGCGCCCTCGGGGTCCTCGTCCTCGGTCAGCCTGGCGAGGTTGTACATCGCGTCGGCGTCGCCCTCCTCGGCGGCGCGCGCGTACCAGCCGATCGCGCCGTCGCGGTCGGTGCGCTCGTGCAGCAGGCCGAGGTTGAACATCGCGATCGGGCTGCCGCGCTTGGCCGCCTGCTCATAGCGCCTGCGGGCGGCGTCGGGCGCGTGCGACTGATCGAGCACGCCGAGCTTGACCATCGAGTCGACGTGGCCGGCGTCGGCCGCGCGCTCGAACCAGCCCCGCGCGGCAGCGGGATCGCGCGGCTCGATGGACAGGCCGGTGATGTACATCGCATGGGTGTTGCCGGCCTCGGCGGCGCGGCGGAACCACTCGCGCGCGGCCGCCGGATCCTGCTCGGCGGTGACGGTCCCGAGGAACAGCATCGCGTCGGCGTCGCCGCCCGCGGCGGCGGCCTCGTAGCGACGGTGCAGCGTGCGCTTGCTCGCCTTGCCGATCAGGCCCATGACGGAAGCCTAGTGCTCCCTCCGGTACGTCCTGAAGCCTTGGATCGGGCGCTCAGCCCGCGTCGCTGACCTCGAACGGACGTCAGGGCCGCTCGATGATGACCATCGGCGACTTCACGACCGCCGTCGCCGGCTGGCCCGGCCTGAGGTCGAGCTCGTCGGCCGCCTCGCGCGACATCAGCGACACGATCCGAAACGGGCCGCAGGCGAGGTCGATCTGCGCCATCACGCCGTCGCGCTTGACGTCGACGACGACGCCGGGCATCCGGTTGCGGGCGCTCGAGCGCGAGTTCGTGCCGCGCTCGCGCAGAACCCTCGCCAGCTCCGTAGGCGCGAGCACGCGCGTGGTGCCGCGGCGCTCGAAGGCGATCCGGCCGTCGCGTTCCCAGCGGCGCAGCGTGTCGACGCTGACGCCGAGCGCCTGCGCGGCGACGCCGATCCGGATTCCCTCGTCCATCGTGGGCGCGAGCCTACCTCGTGGCGAGCGCTGACCCTGACCGCGAGCCCGTCGATCAGCGCCGGGCGCCGCGGTGTCAGTCCTCGTAGGGCGTGAAGTCCTTCTTGCGCGCGCCGCAGACGGGGCAGAACCACGTGTCCGGGATGTCCACGAACGCCGTGCCCGACGGAATGCCGCCGTCCGGATCGCCCTCTTCGGGGTCGTAGATGAAGCCGCAGGACTCACAGATCCAGCGGGTGGTGGCGGTCTCGGTCGTCATAGACATGAGGGTAGGCGATGCGTTCGCGCTACGGTCGCCTCGTGCAGGAACGCCCGACGATCGCGGCCCGGCTGCGACGCGAGGGACCGCCGACCGCGCCGCGCGAGTCGGCGTCGCTGATCGTCGTCCGCGACGGCGACGGCGCGCTCGAGCTGCTGCTCGTGCAGCGCAACCCCGAGCAGCGCTTCATGGGCGGCTTCTGGGTGTTCCCGGGCGGCGCCGTCGACGCCGGGGAGACCCATCGGGCGACGGCGGTGCGCGAGCTCGCCGAGGAGGCCCGCATCGGCGGCGTCGACCCCGCGGCGCTGGTGCCGTTCAGTCGCTGGATCACGCCCGAAGCGATCCAGACGCGCTTTGACACGCACTTCTTCGTCGTGCGCGCGCCGCGGGACGCGCGGCCGCGCGTCGACGGACGCGAGTGCGTCGACCTGCGCTGGACCACGCCCCGCGCGGCGCTCGACGCCTATGCCGCCGGCGAGCTTGCGCTCGTGTTCCCGACGCTGAAGTTGCTCGAGAGCCTGCAGCCGTTCTCCGGCGTCGATCGGCTGCTCGCGCACGCCGCCGGACTCGAGGTGCAGCCGGTCCTCCCTCGCGTCGTGCAGGGCGGCGGAACGCCGCGCGTCCTGCTCCCCGGAGAGCCTGGCTACGACGGTCGAGGAACGTAGGAGTCCGAGATAAAGGCTGTGCAGAATCTGCAGCCTTGGCAAACAGCCGCCTCGCAGCTCGATGCAGGATCGCGCAGCGGCCTTGCAACCCGGCGAAATACCTGCAAATGAAGGATGTCCCTGGGGTACCCCAGGCGACGACGGCAGCGTGAGAAGGCGCACACTAGGGTTGACCTCCGCAACCGCTCTTGCGTAAGGTTGCAGCCGGAAGCACTCCTTTTTCTGCAGACCACGAGGGTCTCGGATCGAGAAGGCAGGGATGTTATGTATCTGGGGCAGCAGGGGCAGCCGCAGGGGGCGGGCGGCGAACATTGCGGTGCGGTCACTTATGGCCGGCACGACATCGGAGCCGAGCGCGCTCTCGAGCGTCGCCGGCTGCTGGCGCATGTGCGCGCGGACATCATCCCCGGGCTCGAGGAGCTCGTCGATCCCGCCGCTTCTCCCGCTGAGCTGATCGCGCTCGCCGGCCTGCACTCCCACCGCCTGCGCGCCGAGCTCGAGTCGCTTGACGACAGCATTGCGCTCTTCGGCCTCGCCGGCGTCGACGATCCGGCGTGTGCAGAGGAGCACGAGTGGGTCCGCGGCCATCTGCACGACACGGCTCTGCAGATCCTCGAGTTCGTCGCGGGCGATGCCTTCGGCACCGGCCTGTCGGCGACGAAGATCGCCCGCCTGGCCGGCGGCGCGGCCCGCGACCTGCACCGCTGGGTCGACTCCGTCGGCAACCCCGACGTGCCGCAGCTGCTGCCCGAGCTCGAGCTCATCACCGAGCAGGCGCGCTCGCTCGACCCGCGCATCGAGCGGCTCGTCGTCCGCGACATCGGAGTGCCGCCGACGAGCGACCAGGTCGAGGCGCTCGCGGGCGCCGTGCGCGAGGCCGTCACGAACGCCCGCAAGCACTCCAACGCCAAGCACGTGATCGTGCGCGTCGAGTGCGACGAGCATGGACGCACCGTGGTGACCGTCTCCGACGACGGCATCGGCATCGATCTTGAGCAGGCCGAGAACGGCAACGGTCTCGGACTCAAGGGCAGCATCCTCGGCCGCATGAGGCGCGTCGGCGGACACGCATCCCTCGAGGATGCGCCGGGCGGGGGCACCCTCGTCACGCTCGTCACATCACGGCCAGGAGACTAAAACCGATCATGAAGATCCGCGTCGTCGTCGCCGATGATTTCCCCCTCGTGCGCGAGGGGGTCGCGCGCGCGCTGAACTGCGATCCCGCGATCGAGGTGATCGCCCAGGCGGAGAACGGGCAGGATGCCCTCGCGCTCGCCGAAGACCTCAACCCCGACGTCATGATCCTCGACCTGCGCATGCCCGACCTCGGCGGCCTGGCGGTGCTCGACAAGCTGCGCACGAGCCGTCCGGAGATCCGGATCATCGTCATGACCGCGAGCGAGCAGGCCAGCACGCTGCTCGACGCGGTCGCCGCCGGCGCCGCCGGCTACCTCTCCAAGCGCAGCACCGGCGAGGAGCTGCGCCAGGCCGTCATCACCGCCCACGGCGGCGGCTCGGTCATCACGCCGTCGCTCGCCAGCCACCTGCTGAAGGAGTTCTCCAGCTCCGCGCGCGGCGAGCAGTCGCCCGTCCGCCCGCTGCAGGGCCGCGAGCTCGACGTCCTGCGCCTCGTCGTGCAGGGCAAGACCGACAACGAGATCGGCAAGGAGCTGTTCATCTCGCCGCGCACGGTGCAGAACCACCTGACGCGGATCCGCGAGAAGACCGGCCTGCGGCGCCGCTCGGAGCTCACGCGCTGGGCCGTCGAGCACGCGATCGGCTGACGATCCGGCAGGACGCCGGTCACTCCTGGACCCTGACCCGCCCGACCATGCCGCGCTGCGCGTGGTCGGCGAGCGGGCAGTACCACCTGTACGTGCCCGGCGGCAGCCGCACCGTCAGCAGCGCGAGCTCGCCGAGCTCGAGCGCCTTGGTCCGAACGGTCCCGGCGGGGCCGTCGACGGCGAGCGCATGGCGCACCCGGCCGTCGTTCGTCGCCGCGAACGCGACCAGGCCAGCCTTCGGCACGCGCGGCTCGCGCACGTCGAGCGCGAAGTCGACGAGCGAGACCTCGGCGGTCGCGTCGACGCGGGCGTCGCGCGTCGCGACCGGGCCGATCGGCTGCGGCGCCGTCCGCGTGGCGTCGCCGCGCTGCTCACCGCAGCCGGCGACGGCGAACGACACGGCGGCGAACGTCGCTGCGACGAGGAGCCCGGCGCTCATGCCGGGGAGGCTACGGGGGCGCGGCGAAGCGAGCGACGCTCACGTGCGCGCCAGCGGCAGCGTGACGACCATGTGGCTGCCCCGCGGCTCGCGCCGCTCGGCGCGGATCGTGCCGCCGTGCAGGTCCACGATCCAGCGCGCGATCGCCAGGCCGAGGCCGGCCCCGCCGCCGTCGGCGCGGTGTCCGTCGCCGCGATAAAAGCGCTCGAAGACGCGCTCCAGCTCGTCGGCGGGGATCCCCGGGCCCTCGTCGTCGACCTCGAGCACGACCGTGTCGTCGGCGCCCGGCGCCGCGCGCAGCTCGACGTGGCCGGGCCGGGGCGAGTAGCGCACCGCGTTCTCGACGAGGTTCATGACGACCTGGTGGATGCGCTCGGGGTCGGCCTCGACGCGCAGCGCGGCGGGCGCGTCGATCGAGAAGACGACGTCGTCGGGTGCGTGCAGGCGCGCCTCGCGGGCGGCGCCCTCGAGCAGCTCGCGCAGCGCGAACGGGCGCATGTCGAACGGCTGCTCGCCGGCCTCCAGGCGCGACAGGTCCAGCAGCTGGGTGACGAGCCGCCCGAGTCGGCGCGTCTGCGCGAGCATCGTGCGCAGCGTCTCGGGGTCGGGCTCGCTGACGCCGTCGACGACGTTCTCGAGCACGGCCTGCAGCGCGCCGAGCGGCGTGCGCAGCTCGTGCGAGACGTTGGCGACGAGGTCGCGGCGCAGACGATCGGTCTCGGCCAGCTCGGCGGTCATGCGGTTGAAGGCCTTGGCGAGCGCACCGACCTCGTCGTTGGAGGTGACCGCGACCTGGCGGCCGTGCTCCCCGCGCGCCATCGCGGTCGCGGCGGCGGCCATCTCGCGCAGCGGCCTCGTCGTCCCGCGGGCGAGCACCTGCACGCAGGCCAGCGCGAGCGCGACGCCCGCGCCGGCGCCGACGATCGAGGGCAGCCCGAGCCAGCGCACCGCCACGATCGTCGCGACGGCAGTGATCCAGACGGCCGCGACGATGACGATGCCGAGCTTGAGCTTCAGCGAGCCGAGCGACTGCAGCGGGCTCATCGCACGTCGTCGGCCGCGCCCGGGGTCCCGAACGCGTAGCCGATCCCCTGGACCGTGCGCAGGACGTCGGCGCCGAGCTTGCGGCGCACCGCCGCGACGTGTGAGTCGACCGTGCGCGCGCCGGCGGTTCCGTCGGCGTAGCCCCAGACCTCTTCGAGCAGCTGCTCGCGGCTGAAGACGACGCCGGGCCGCAATGCGAGGCGGTGGACGAGGTCGAACTCGGTCGGGGTGAGGTGTACGAGGCGGCCGTCGCGCCGCACCTCGCGACGCTCGGGGTCGATCGTCACGGGACCGGCGCTGATCGGCCTCGTGGCCGGCTCCTCGCTGCGCTGGGCGCGGCGCAGGAGGGCGCGCACGCGGGCGACGAACTCGCGCTGGCTGAACGGCTTGGTCATGTAGTCGTCGGCGCCGAGGCCGAGGCCGACGAGCAGATCGGTCTCGCTGTCGAGTGCCGTCAGCATGAGGACGGGCACGGGGCGGTCGCGCTGGATGCGGCGGCAGACCTCGTGCCCGTCGATGCCCGGCAGCATCACGTCGAGGACGACGAGGTCGGGCGCGATCCGGTCGCACAGCTCGACCCCGCGCAGGCCGTCGGAGGCGATCTCGACGGCGAATCCCTCCGCGCGCAGGCGCACGGCGAGCGCGTCGGCGATCGCCGCCTCGTCCTCCACGATGACGATCGTCGCGGTCGTTATGGCGTCCACGGCCCCATGCTAAGCCGCCGCGGTGCGCGCGCGTTGGGGATCGTGTCCAGAAGCTGTGCAGGTCCGGCGAGGCGGACCGTTCGGAGGATCACCGACGACGAGATGGCTGATTGGACGACCGGCATCGACCATCTAGCCTTCGCGTCCGTGTCGGCGCCCGCCCCCAGCGCGCCCAGCTCCACGCGACTGGATCGGCTGCCGCCGCAGGCGCTCTTCGTGCTCGGCGCGATCTCGCAGTACGTCGGCGCCGCGCTCGCGGTGCTGCTGTTCGCCTCGGTGCCGGCGGCCGGCGTCGCCTGGCTGCGCGTCGTCGCGTCGGCTGCCGTGCTCGTCGCGTGGCGGCGCCCGTGGCGCACGCGCTGGACCGCCGCGCGCCTGCGGCTCGTCGCCGCCTTCGGGGCGGCGCTCGCGCTGATGAACCTGACCTTCTACCTCGCGATCGACCGCCTGCCGCTCGGTACTGCGGTTGCGATCGAGTTCTGCGGACCGATCTTCGTCGCGGCGCTGGGATCGCGCAGCAGGCGCGACTTCGTCGCGCTCGCGCTCGGCGTGGCGGGCGTGCTCGCGCTCGCCGACGTCCATCTCACCGGCAGCCCGGGCGGCTTTGCGCTCGCCGCGGGCGCCGGCGTCTTCTGGGCGGCGTACATCGTGCTCGGCCACCGCGTCGCCGCCGACCGCGAGATCCGGCCCCAGGACGGGCTCGCGCTCGCGATGGCGATCGGTGCCGTCGGCCTCGCGCCCGCGCTCGTCGTTCCCGCCGTTCCCGCGCTCGTCGATCCGCTGCTGCTGGCCGCCTGTCTGGCCGTCGGCGTCGCGTCCAGCGTCGTGCCCTACGCGCTCGAGCAGGTCGCGATGCGGCGCTTGGCGCGCGCACGCTTCGCGCTCCTGCTCGCGCTGCTGCCGGCGACCGCGGCGGTCGTCGGTGCGGTCGTGCTGGGCCAGGTGCCGAGCGTCGTCGAGGCGGTCGGGATCGCGCTCGTCGTCGCGGCGGCGTCGCTGCGCACCGATACAGCGTTGTAGTCGTTGGCTGAATCGCACAACTTCCGGCCTGTCGGGCAGTTACAGTGCACGGGTACCGCATGGAGGCCGGAACGCTCAGAGCACCAGCGTCACTCAACCGGATCTCGGTCACGGCCTCGCTGCTGCGGCTGCGCTCGGACGAGCAGCTGGTTGCGCTCTTCCGCGCCGGCGACGACGGCGCCTTCGGCGTCATCCACGATCGCTACCGCCAGCGCCTCTTCGCCTACTCGCGGCAGATGCTCGGCGGCTCGCGCCAGGACGCCGAGGACGCGCTCCAGGACGTCTTCTTGCGCGCCTACTCCTCGCTGCGCGGCAACGACCGCCCGGTCTCGCTGCGCGCCTGGCTGTACCGCGTCGCGCACAACCGCTGCATCGACCATCTGCGCAGGCCCGTCCCGCCCGCGATCGACGTGTTCGAGACGTCGCGCAAGCCGCTGCACGACCCGATCTCGGAGTCCGAGCGCCGGGAGGACCTGCGCCAGCTGATCGCCGACGTGCGCAGGTTGCCCGACCAGCAGCGCTCGGCCCTGCTCATGCGCGAGCTGGACGGCATGAGCTACGCCGAGCTCGGTGAGGCGCTCGGCGTGTCGCTGCAGGCCGTGAAGTCGCTGCTCGTGCGCGCCCGCATCGGCCTCGTCGAGGCCGGTGAGGCCCGCGACACCGCCTGCTCGGAGATCCGTGCCGACCTGACGGGCTCCTTCGACCGCGGCGTGCGCGCGAGCGGCCGCGCGCGCCGCCACCTGCGCGACTGCGCCGGCTGCAAGGACTACCGCACGCAGCTGCGCGGGGTGCGCGACGGGCTCGCCGCGCTGTCGCCCGGCGGCTTCGGGCCGATCGCCGCGGCGCTCAAGCTGCTCGGGCTCGGCGGCGCGGCCGGCGGCGGCGCCGCCAGCACCGCCGCGGGCGGCGGCGTGGCCGTCGTCGCGGGCGGCGGAACGGCGGCGAAGGTGACGGCGGTCGTCTGCTGCGCGGCGCTCGCCGCCGGCGGCGCCGCGGAGGTCACCCACAAGCTCAAGCAGCCCGCCCGCGGCGCCGGCAGCGGCGCGGCCGCGAAGGGGCCGTCGTCGAGGCCCGCGACGGCGATCTCCGGGCCGCGCGCCGGCAGATCGGCGTCGCTGGTCGGCGTCGGCGGCGCGCGCGGCCCGGCCGCCAGGCGGGCCGCCGCCACGGGCGCCGGCGCCGGCGCGGCGGCGCTGCAGATCCGCGAGAGCACGGCCTCGCCGACGCGCGCTGCCTCGTCCCCGGTGGCGATGCCCGCGGCCGACGCCGCCGACGACGTGACAGGCGGCGCCGCGGCACCCGACGAGGAAGCCGGCTTCGGCCATGGCGTCGACGGCCTGCAGCCGCATAAGGAGCTGCCCGTAGGAGGCTCCGTCGCGCCTGCCGCCCCGCCCGCGAGCGGCGGCGCATCGGCGCCGGCCGACGCGCCCGCGACCGCGCCTGCCGCATCGGCGGCGACGGTCCAGCCCGCGCCTTAAATACAGTCGGGTCCATCGACCGCTACCTCGCAACGCTCGACCACGAGTCGCTGCTCGTCCGCCGCGGCACGCGCTCGGGCTGCTTCACGATCGTCGCCGTGCACTCGACGGCGCGCGGCCCCGCGCTGGGCGGTTGTCGCATGTGGCACTACGACGACGCCCGCGCCGCCGTCCGCGACGCCCTGCGCCTGTCGCAGGCGATGAGCCTGAAGTCCGCCGTCGCGGGCCTGCCGCTGGGCGGCGGCAAGGGCGTGATCATGGCGCCCGACCCGGCCGCCCCCGAGGGCGGTCGTGGTCGTCGCGGCCGCCGCGCCGACGCCCTGCGCGACTTCGCCGACACGGTCGAGGCGCTCGGCGGCAGCTACGTCACGGCCGAGGACGTCGGCACGTCGTCGCGCGACATGCAGCTGATCGCGTCGCACACGGGCCACGTGACCGGGCTTTCGCGCCGCCTCGGCGGCTCCGGTGACCCGAGCCCGTGGACGGCGCTCGGCGTCGAAGCCGCGGTCCGCGTCTGCTGCGAGCGCGTCTTCGGCACGCCGTCGCTGGAGGGCCGCACGATCGCGATCTCCGGGCTGGGCAACGTCGGCGGCCGCGTCGCGACGGCGTGCGCGAAGGCCGGAGCGACCCTGCTCGTCACCGATATCGACGCGCGCAAGCGCGCCCTCGCGGACGGGCTCGGCGCGCGCTGGGTGCAGCCGGCCGACGCGCTCACCGCGCCGGTCGACGTCTTCGCGCCGTGCGCGCTCGGCGGGTTGCTCGACCACGACAGCGTCACGCGGCTCGGCGCGCCGATCGTCGCGGGCGCCGCCAACAACCAGCTCGCCGACGACGACGTCGCGACGCTGCTGGCGGCGCGCGGCGTGCTGTGGGCGCCGGACTTCGTCGTCAACGCCGGCGGGATCATCAACATCTCCGTCGAGCTCGAGCCGGACGGCTACGACGCGCGCCGCGCCGGCAAGCTCGTGCGCGGCATCGGCGACACGCTGCGGGCGATCTTCGACGACGCCGCCGATCGCTCCGTGACGCCGCTGGACGCCGCGATGGTGCTGGCGCGGCGGCGGCTGGCCGAAGCCGGCCGCTGAGGCTGCTCAGACCACGGGCCGCACGCCGCCCGCCGGCGGCCACTGCGGGCGCTCGACGCCCGCAGGCAGGCGTCCCTCCTCTTCGAGCTTGCCGAGATGCGCCAGCAGCGTCGCGGTCGCCGCCAGCCGCAGGCTCGCGGGGGCGTCGGACCAGGCGCGGTCGAGCAGCTCGTCGACGGTCCGCAGCCCGTCGTCGAGCGCGCCCAGCAGGCGCCGCTCGCGGTCCGCGCGGTGGGCGAGGTAGCGGTCGATCAGCGCGGCCGGATCCTCGACGGCCGGCCCGTGGCCGGTGCAGAGCAGCTCCAGGTCCATCGCGCGCAGGCGCGCGAGCGCCGCGAGGTACCCGCGCAGGGCGCCGGGATCGGGCGCCACGAAGACGCTCGACTGCGCGAGCACCGCGTCGCCCGTGAAGCAGATGCTGTCGTGCACGAAGGCGAGGTGGTCGGTCGCGTGGCCGGGCGTCGCGACGACCGTCAGCGAGCCGAAGACGTCGCCGTCGGCGAGCACGACGTCGGCGTCGTGCCAGCGCGCGGCGGCGACCGGCACACCGCCGCTGCCGGTCCGTACCGCCGCCGCGGCGCCGGCGTGATCGGGGTGGTCGTGCGTCAGCGCGATCCCGCCCGCGCCGCCGCGCAGCCATGCCTGTTCGAGCACCTGGTCGACGTGCTCGGGAAGATCGGGCCCGGGATCGACGATCCAGCAGGGGTCGCGGCCGACGATCCACGTGTTCGTGCCCGTCAGCGTGAACGGGCCGGGGTTGTCGGCGTGCACGAGCGCGACGTCGAAGCGCTCCAACGACATGGGCGCAACCTTATGCGCCAACGCGTCTCAGCCCGCAGCGAAGCGGTACACGCGACCACCGAGCGACGTCACGTAGACGCGCCCGCGGGCGTCCTCGCCGAACGAGGACAGCTGCTCGACCGTGGCGACACCGGGGATCGCCTTGTCGTCGCTCGCCGAGCCCGGCGCGAGCTTCGCCGAGCGCAGCTCGCCCTTGCAGAAGTCGCCGTAGACGTAGCGGCCGTTGAGCGCGGGCACCCCCCGGTCGCGCACGACGTAGCCGCCCGTCACCGAGCAGTTGCCGTCGTCGTGGCTGAGCTCGAGGACCGGCTTCACGTGGCCGGGCGCGGTCTCGCCTGTGCTGATGCCCGGCGTCCGGATGCTGCCCTCGAACGGGCGCCAGCCGTAGTTCGCGCCGCGCGCGCCGTCCTTGGCCGCGTAGTCGATCTCCTCGATCTCGCTCTGGCCGACGTCGCCGATCGACAGTGCGCCGGTCGAGCGGTCAAACGAGAAGCGCCACGGGTTGCGCAGCCCGTAGGCGTAGATCTCGCCGCGCGCGCCGGCGCGGTCGACGAAGGGATTGTCGGCCGGCACCTTGTAGGCGCCCGCGCCGGAGCGGCGCGGATCGATCCGCAGGATCTTGCCGAGCAGGCTGCCGAGGTCCTGCGCGTGGCCGCGCGATCCGTGCTGGTCGTTGGCGCCGCCGCCGTCGCCGGTGCCGAGGTACAGCAGCCGATCGGGCCCGAAGACGACCAGTCCGCCGTTGTGGTTGGACTCCTCGCCGTCGTAGCGCAGGACGACGCGGCCGCTCGTCAGCGCGCGGTCGCGGCTGCTCGCCGAGCGGCGGTACTCGACGACGCTCTGCATGCCGCTCTTGTCGGTGTAGTTGACGTAGAAGCGCCGCGTCCTGGCGTAGTCGGGCGCGAACGCCATCGACAGCAGGCCCTGCTCGCCGCCCGCGGTGACCTTCGAGCGGATGTCGAGGAACGGGCGCGAGACGCGCTTGCCGCCGCGCACGAGGCGGATCGTGCCGCCCTGCTCGACGACGAACAGCCGCCGCGCGTCGCCGGGCGGCGCGGTGACGTAGAGCGGGCTGTTGAACCTCCCGACGCTGACGAGCTTCACGCCACGGGCGGCGGACGGCCGCGCCTGCGTCGTCGCGGCGGGGGCGGTGGGGGCGGTGGCCTGCGTCTCGGCGCTGCTGTCGTCCGACCCGCAGGCGGCGAGCACGAGCAGCGCCAGGGCGAGCGCGGGCACGGACGCGACGATCGCACGAGGCACGTGTGGAGCATGCCAGGCCGTGCGTCGTGGCGGCGTCGGTCGCGCGCGCGGTGCCCGCGTCCGGCGTCGCCGCGCCGCTCGCGCGGGCGGTCCTACAGGTTGACCAGCCGCGTCGCGGTCGCCTTCCAGGTCGCCGTCACGCGCACGCCCGGCGCGAGGTGCAGCACGTCCTCGGCGGCACCTGTGATCTCGGCGACGAGCGGCTGCGGCGCGGCCAGGCCGACGCGCACGCGGTTGCCGACGTGGGTCACGGTCACGACCTCGGCGTCGAGGTGGTTCTGCGCCGAGCCCTCGCCGCGCGCGCCGGCCGGCTGCAGCGAGATCTCCCACGGATGCACGCTGAGCGCGACCGGGCCGCTGCCGCGGTCGGTGCTCGTCGCGACGCCGCCGCCGTCGAGGTCGACGACCGTGACGTCGTCGGAGCCCGCCGGCGCCCGCGCGACGCCGGTCAGCACGACCGCGCCCGTGAAGTCGGCGATGAACGCCGACCCGGGCGCGGCGGCGAGCTCGCCGGCCGTTCCCTCCTGCACGATCCGGCCGCCGTCGATGACGGCGACGCGGTCGCCGAGCACGGCCGCCTCGGTGAAGTCGTGGGTGACGAGCAGCGCCGGCACGCCCGTGTCGCGCAGCACGCCCGCAAGCTCGCGCGACGCGCTCGCGCGCGTGCGCGCGTCGAGCGCCGACAGCGGCTCGTCGAGCAGCAGCACGCGCGGCTGCGGCGCCAGCGCGCGGGCGAGCGCGACGCGCTGGCGCTCGCCGCCCGACAGCGTGCCCGGGCGCGCGTCGGCGAGGTCGGCGATGCCGAAGCGCGCGAGCAGCTGCTCGGCGCGGCGGCGGCGCTGCGCGCGCGACATGCCGCGCAGCCCGTAGGCGACGTTCTGCCAGACCGCCATGTGCCCGAACAGCGCGTAGTCCTGGAAGACGTAGCCGCAGCCGCGCTGCTCGGGCGCCAGCCGGCGGCCGCTCGCGGTGTCGAGCCAGACGTCGTCGCCGCAGGTCACGCGGCCTTCGCGAGGGCGCAGCAGGCCCGCGGCGATCCGCAACAGCGTGCTCTTGCCCGCTCCCGAGGGCCCGGCCAGCGCGAGGCACGTGCCGGGCGCGACCTCGAGCGCGGCGTCGAGCTCGAAGCCGCCGAGCTGCGTCCGGGCCTCAACGCGCAGCACGCGCGACCCCTCTCGTGCCCAGCAGCTTCGCGCTCAGCAGCAGCGAACCGGAGACCGCGACGAGCACGGCCGAGAGCGCGAGCGCCGCGTCGAAGTCCGTCCCCAGGCGCTCGTAGATCGCCAGCGGCGCCGTCTGCGTACGGCCGCGAAAGGAGCCCGCGAAGATCAGCGTCGCGCCGAACTCGCCGACCGCGCGGCCCCAGGCGAGCGCCAGGCCGGCGAGCATCCCCGGCGCCGCGGCCGGGATCGCGACGCGCAGGAAGGTCCGCGCCTCGCTGGCGCCGAGCGTGCGCGACGCCTCCAGCCACGAGCGGTCGACGGCGCCGAACGCCGCCTGCGCGCCGCGGATGAAGAACGGTGCCGAGACGAACGTCAGCGCCAGGACGACGCCGGCCGTCTCGAACACGAGCCGGATGCCGGCGTCGTCGATCGCGCTGCCGACGATCCCGCTCGGGCCCAGCGCCGCGAGCAGCCCGACGCCGGCGACCGCGGGCGGCAGGACGAGCGGCAGCTCGACGAGCGTCGTCACGACGGCGTGGCCGCGGAACGTCCGCGTCGCCAGCAGGTACGCCGCCGGGGTCCCGACGACGACGACGATCGCGAGCGCGACGAGCGTCGCGCGCAGGCTCAGCCAGAGCGCGTCGAGCACGCCGGGGTCGTCGAGCGCGCCGAGCAGGTTGCCCGGGCTCGTGCGGACGAAGATCGCGACGACGGGCAGCGTCAGGAACGTCAGCGCGACGGCGAGGGCGACGACGAGCGCCGGTGCGAACCAGCGCCGGCCGGTCACCGCGTCGCGGGCGGCTCCGCGAAGCCCGCGCTCTTCAGCGCGCGGGCACCGGTGCCGTCGAGCAGGCCGGCGACGAAGTCCTGCGCCTCGGCGCGGTGCTCGGCGCCGGTGACGATCGCGATGCCGTAGGCGACCTCGGGCTGCAGCGCGGCCGGCAGCTCGATCGCCTTCAGGCGGCCGTTCGTGGCGACGACGTCGGTGACGTAGAGAAAGCCCGCGTCCGCCGCTCCCTGCGTGAGCTTCGCCGAGATGCCGCCGACGTCGGGCTCGTTGGAGCGCACGTTGGCGAGGATACCCGCGCGAACGGTGCTGCCGAGGCGTCCGAGAACCTTGCGCGTGTAGGCGCCGATCGGCACCGACGCCGAGCCGATCACGAGCGTCACGCCCTGCTTCTCGAGGTCGCCGAGCGCGCCGACCTCGGTGCTGCGCGCAGGCACGGCGAGCACGAGCCGGTTGCGCGCGAACACGCGCGGGCGCTCGACGAGCCCCTCCTCGAAGAGCTGCTCGGGCAGCGTCGTGTTCGCGGACGCGAAGACGTCGGGCCTGGCGCCCGCGCGGATCTGCGCGGCGAGCTCGTCGGAGCCCGCGAACGAGAACTGCGCGTCGGCGCCGCTGAAGCGCTCGCCGTAGCTCGTGAAGGCCGTCTTCAGCGAGGTGGCCGCAGAGACGACGACCTCGCCGCCGGCACCCGTCGACGACGTCTCGTCAGCGCCGCAGGCGGCGACGACGAACGCGCTGAGCAGCGCCGCGCCGAGGGCGGCGAGCGGACGCGGTCCCGGGAACATGTGCATAAGCATTGCATAGGTCGCTGTGCTCGCTCCGCCTGGTCGGAAGCCGCCCGTTCCCACGAGGTCGGGCTGCGCTGGCAGGATTGGCGGATGGCAGCGGAGGCTGATCTCGGCGAGCGTGCGCGGTAGCGCCCGGCTTCGCCGAGAGCTCGTCGAGCAGCTCGACGCCCGCGGGTGCCTGAGCGACCCGGCGATCCGCCGCGCGTTCGTGGTGGTACCGCGCGAGTGCTTCCTGAGCGATGTCGTCAAGCGCGACGGGTTGCGGCGTGTCTATCGCGACGAGGCGATCGTGACGCGGTTCGACGCGCGCGGAGTTCCCGCGAGCTCGTCGTCGCAGCCGTCGCTGATGGCGTCGATGCTCGAACGTCTCCAGCTGCGCCCCGGGCACCGCGTGCTCGAGATCGGTACCGGCACGGGCTACAACGCCGCGCTGCTGGCGCGCATCGTCGGTGCCGGCGGCAGGGTGACGTCGGTCGAGCTGGACCCCGCGACGGCGCGCGATGCCCGGCGCGCGCTCGCCCAGGTCGGCGCCGCGGCCAGAGTCGTCCGCGCCGACGGCCGGAGCGGATGGCCGCGCGGGGCCCCGTATGACCGCATCGTCGTCACGGCCGCGGCGGCGAACGTGCAGCGTGCCTGGTACGACCAGCTCCGCGACGGCGGACTGCTCGAGCTGCCGCTGGAGCTCGATCGCGACCGCCGGGGCCAGATCATCGTCACGCTGCGCAAGGGCGCGCACGCGCTGTCTACGGAGGCTGTGCAGCACGGGCACTTCATGGTGCTGCGCGATGCGCCGGGCGCAGCTGTGCCGTCGCTGCCGCCGAGCCTCAGCGCGGTCGAGCGCAGCGATGACCGCTTACGCTCGCTGGCCCAGCTCGGAGGGCCCGCACTGCGCCGGCTTTCGCAGGCCCGCCGGCGGCGGCTGCTCGCGCTCGCGCTGTCCGTGCCGCGCCGCCGTCCCCTCGGCCTGCGCGCCGCTCGGCCGGCGCTGTCGCTCTACCTCATGATCGAGGCGCCCGGCGACCGCCTGATCAGCGGCTGGCCGACGATCGGCGTCATCAGCGGCGACCGCGATGGCCTCGCGTTGCTGGCAGGCGGCCCGAAGACGTTCACCGGCATCGACGTCTACGGCGACGGCGACGCCGAACAGGTGCTGCTGGCGTTGATCGAGGGGTGGCGGCAGCGCGGCCGGCCGGGCGCCGATCAACTGCGGTTCGGCGTCGGCTTCGAACGACCGGGCGAGGCCAGCGTCCGCATGAGCTGGGGCCGCTGAGGCGCCTACGCCGGCCCGAGGCCCGCCACGACCCGTTCGGCGAGCGCGCGGAAGCGCTGTGCCTGTGCGCTGTCCGGGGCGGCGATGAGCAGCGGTCTGCCGCGCTCGGCTGCCTGCACGAGCTGCGGCTCGAAGGGGAGCTCGGCAAGCTGGGGCACGCCCATCGACCAGATCGATCGCGACTCCCGCACGCGCGGGAAGATCTCCACCTCGTGATGGCAGTGCGGGCACTGGAGTGCATGCATGTTCTCGACGCCGCCCAACACCGGCACCTGCTGCTCGCGGAACATCGTCACGACCTTCTTCGCGTCGAGGTGCGCCGCGTCCTGCGAACCGACGATGATCAGCGCACCGGATGGGCGCAGCAGCGATACGAGGTGCTGCTGCACGTCGGCCGTCCCCGGAGGTAGGTCGACGACGAGGTAGTCCAGCCGTCCCCACTGGACCTGCTGCGCG
Source organism: uncultured Solirubrobacteraceae bacterium (assembly GCA_963756465.1). GTDB lineage: Bacteria > Actinomycetota > Thermoleophilia > Solirubrobacterales > Solirubrobacteraceae > CADCVQ01. The sequence goes on along the minus strand of CAVWNK010000003.1, from coordinate 584,699 downwards.
AGCTGGTTGAGCACGAAGTTGATCGACGACGAGGGAAACGACATCGACTGGTCCTCGCCGATCAAGAAGCCGGCGGACATGACCTTCAGGCCCCAGCGCTCGACCGGTTCCATGCGCGCCTCGCGCAGTCGCGGGTTGCGAAACATCGGCCAGCTGCGGCGGTGCTGGCGCCGCGTGAGGTTGATCATGAGTGGGATGTCGGGCGCGTAGACATCGGCGTCGAGCAGACCCACGCTGGCGCCGCTCTCGACGAGCGCGAGCGAGAGGTTCAGGCTGATCGTGGACTTGCCGACCCCGCCCTTGCCGCTCGCGACGAGGATGATGGCGCTCGCCAGCGGCGGAAGTTCCCCAGGCACGAAGTCAAGGCGATCGTCGACACCCATCCCGGGACCCGGTCAGACCTGCGGCAGCGTCCCCGCGACCCACTCCGGCGGGCCGTCCTCGGGGTGCTCCTGCTTCCAGATCGGCGCCTGGGACTTGACCGCGTCCAGCAGCGCGCGGGCGCCCGCGAATGCCTCGGCGCGGTGGCCGGCGGAGACGGCGATGACGATGCTCGGCTCCATCAGCTCGACCGATCCCGTGCGGTGCGCGACGGCGACCGCGGCGAGCCCGTGCTCGGCGGCGACGGCCTCGGCGAGCGCGCGGATCTTCTCCTGCGCCATCTCGACGTAGGCCTCGTACTCGAGGCTCGGGACCTCGCGCGTCGTGCCGCAGAAGACGACGGTCGCACCGGTCGACGGGTGCGCGACGAGCCGACGGACGGCCTCGGGGTCGAGCTTCTCGCCGGTCACCTCGGCGAGCAGGACCGCGCCCGCGCCGCCGCTGACCGGCGGGACGAGCGCGAGCTCGTCGCCGTCGGCGAGCGGGTGGTCCTGCGGGACGTACTCGCGCGCGACGGCCGCGACGAACGGCGCGTTGAGCGGGAGCCCGGCGAGCGCGCCCTCGCGCAGGTGCGCGATCGCGTCGGCGACGGTGGCGCCGTCGCCGAGCGCCAGCGCCAGCGTGCCGGCCCCCGCGTACTCACGCAGGCTGGCGAAGAGCCTCACGGTAACGTCCATTCCCTGATGCTAACCGCCGCGATCCTGACCGTCTCCGACACCCGCTCGGCGGGCACGCGCGAGGACACGACGACCGCGCTGATGACCGAGATCCTCGAAGGCATCGCGATCGAGGTCGTCGCCACGCGGCTCGTGCCCGACGAGCAGCGGCAGATCGCGGATGCGATCGTCTCGCTGTGCGACGGCGCCGACCTCGTGCTGACCTCCGGCGGCACCGGCCTGGCCCCGCGCGACGTCACGCCCGAGGCGACGCGCGCGGTGATCGACCGCGAGGCGCCCGGGATCGCCGAGGCGATGCGCGCCGAGACGGCGCAGTTCCAGCGCCTGGCCTGGCTGTCGCGCGCGGTCGCCGGCACGCGCGGCAACACGCTCGTGATCAACCTGCCGGGCAATCCGAAGGCGGTGCGCGAGTGCCTCGGCGTGCTGACGCCGATGCTGCCGCACGCGCTGAAGCTCGCGTCGGGGGATGGCGGCAGCGGCGGGCACACCGCGGCGCAGGATTAGGATCGCGTGGCGACGTGCCGGCGTGGTGGCGCGTTTCTGTCGACATAGCGCACAAACGCGCCACGACGGCCGCGAGCACCGGGGCCCGTCGAAGCCGTGTCGCGAACCTGTTCACAGAGAACACCGTCACGACATGGCACCCGGCCCGGCCGGTCCCGGCACGAACGGCTCGGACGACAGCCCGGTCCGCTTCGTGAACGGCGCGTCGAAGACGCCGTCGGGATCGAGCCGGGCGCGCACGTCGAGCCAGTCGGCCAGCCGCGGGTACATCGACGCGACGAAGCCGTGGCTGCCGCTGACGGTGTTCAGATGGCCCCAATGCGGCCGGCCGCCGAGCGCGTACAGCGCCTCCTCGTAGGCCTTCAGTAGCTCCATCCCGCCGTCGTTGCCGTTCAGGCCGATGAGCTCGATCATCATCGTGTCGCGGCCGTTCATCATCGACAGGTACGCGGGCGAGGCCTTGACGAAGCGCAGCGCGATCGGTGAGCTCTGGTAGACCCGCCCCAACTCGCGGCGATCGCGCGCGACGCGGAAGATCGTCTCGACGGCCTCGATGTGGCGACCGTCGATCGGCACCCCGATCTCGCACGAGTAGGCGGGCAGGTTGTTCAGCGTGCCGATGTTGAAGACCTTGTGGGAGATCTCGTCGTACTCGTCCTTGACGAGCGACCTGACCGACCCGCGCAGCAGCGCCGGCGCGAGCTTCGGCGCGACGTCGAGCAGCAGGTTGATGACGTGCGGCGTGAACGGGAACAGCGCGGCGGCCTCGACGAGCCAATTGCGCATCCGCTTGTCCCACGGCCGCCGGCGCGGGTCCTCGACCGTGTCGCGCGTCGTGACGAGGAACGGATACGGATAGCCGTCGTCATAGGGGCTGAAGGCGAGCTCGTAGTGCTCGTGGCGCGCGAGCACGCCGCCGTCCTCGAGGTCGGCGCGGACCTTCGCCCACGGGTGCAGCTCGCGCACCTCGCGCAGGAAGAAGCGCTCGCGGACCTCGACCATGGCCGTGACGATGACGCCCATGCAGCCGATCCCGACGGTGACGCCGTCGAAGACGTGATCGTCCTGCACGAGCGTGCGGCGGTCACCGAAGTGCGCCTCGAACGCGGCGCGGTCGGTCGGCCCGTCGGTCGCCTCGACGCGCATCACGCTGCCGTCCCCGATGACGACGTCGAGCGAGCGCAGCGCGTCGTTGAGCGGTCCGAACGCGATCCCCGAGCCGTGCGTCGAGGTCGACGTCACTCCGGCGATCGTCTGCCCGTCGTAGCCGCCGAGGTTCGTAAAGCCCATCCCGTTGCGGTCCAGCCAGGCGTTGAGCGCGCGGATCCGAACGCCCCCTTCGGCCCGAACGAGCTTGCGCTCGGCCCATTGCGCCCGCACGAAGTCGGGCTCCGCGGCGGGAACGCGCGTCATGCCGCTCGGCTTGAGCACGAAGCCCTCGGTCAGCGCGACGTCCGACCACGAATGCCCCGAGCCGACGGCGCGCACGTTGACGCCGCGCTCGCGGGCGAGCCGCACGATCGCCTGGACCTCCGCGATCGTCCTGGGCTCGTAGATGCGCAGCGGGTCGATCCGCTGGTTGCCGAGCTGGTTGCGCCAGGTCTTGCGGGTGGCGAACGGCTGCTGCCTCACGGCGCGCGCTCCGCGATCAGCTTCTCGACGCCGCGCTCGGCCAGCGCGGCGATCGTCTTGGACGGGTTGACGCCGATCGCCGTCGGCACGATCGAGCCGTCGAGGACGTACAGCCCGCCGTAGCCATACACCTTGCCGGCGTCGTCGACGACGCCCGCGACCGGATCGTCGGACATCGGGCAGCCGCCGAGCGGGTGGACGGTGACGTACGTGCCCAGCGGGCCCGCGTCGAGCGCGAAGAACGCGGTCGCGCCGGCCGCCTGCGCGAGCTCGCGCACCGTCTCGCGCATCGCGTCGAACAGCCGCTTGCTGCGAGCCATGTCGAAGCGGATGTCCAAGCGCCGAAAGTGCGTCAGGCGGATCGTCCCGTCGGCGGCGTCGCGGCCGATGCAGAGGAAGATCAGCGCATCGCCGATCGGCGGGCGGCGCCGCACGCGCATGTCCTGCGGAGCGAGCGCATGGTCCGAGAAGCCGACCTTCGTGGCGGCGTTCTTGGCGCCGACGCGCAGGCGCCCGAGGCCGGTCAGCAGCCGCACCCCGCGCAGCACCTCGAGGACGTCGCTGAAGCTCGCCGGCAGGCCGCCGTCGGCGACCATGTGGCCGCGCTGCACCATGTAGTCGATCCGGCTCGTCATGACCGGGCCGAACTGCGCCCGCGCGCCGGCGACGCCCGTCGCCGTCGGGTCCAGCGCCAGCGCGAGCGCGTCGCCGTTGCCCGAGTAGCGCGTGCCCAGCGCGGGCGACAGGCGCGGCAATCGCTTGCGGTTGTGGAGCAGCAGGCGGGTCGTGCCGAGCGTTCCCGCGGCGAGCACGAGGATCGGCGCGCGGACCTCGCCCGCGATCTTGTACTGCAGGTCGCGAAAGCCGACGCGCCAGGCGTCGCCGCGCCGCTCGGGCGGGTCGATGCGAACCACCTCGTGCAGCGGGAAGACCTCGGCGCCGAACATCTCGGCGCGCGCGATGTACGTGATGTCGATCGTGTTCTTCGACATCCGCGGGCAGCCGACGTCGCAGCGGCCGAGGTTGTCGCAGCCCTGCTGGAAGACGCCGCTGAACGGGTGGCGCCGGTCAGCGCCGAAGTGCACGGCGAGCGGCAGCCGCAGCGCGGTGCGGCCCGCGTTCTGCGCCATCCGATCGAACGCGGCGACCTTCGGCAGCGGCGGCGACGGCGGCGTCGTGCGCGGATCGAGCGCCTCCTCGGTACGGGTGTAGAAGCGCTCCAGCTCGCCACCGTCGATCGCGCGCGGCCAGGCGGGGTCGTCGAAGATCGCGTCCGGCGCGCGCAGCTGGACGTTGGCGTAGACGAGCGAGCCGCCGCCGACGCCCGCGCCGGTCACGACGGCGACATCGCGCATGATGCGGATGTCGAACATGCCGCCGGGGTTGCGGCGCGGATGCCACAGCGCGTGCGGGAACTGCGCGAGCCGGTCGGGATAGTCGCCGGGACCGAAGCGCCGGCCGCGCTCGAGCACGCACACGCGCAAGCCCTGCTCGGCGAGGCGACAGGCGGCGATCCCCCCACCGAACCCCGAGCCGACGACGATCGCGTCGTAGGCACGCTCCATGGCGTCACACTAACCGCGCCGGCGGGCGGGATCCATCGCGCGCGGGCGACGTCGACGGTGGTGCTAGGCGAGATCCTCGGGCGGCGCCTGCCAGCGCTCGCGCCGATGAACGCGGCGGCGGTTGTTGCGCGCGATCTGCGCGCCGTCCTCCGTCAGCCGCAGCACGCGGCCCTGGCCGCTGGGGCCGGCACGCTGCTCGATCAGGCCCGCCTCCTCGGCGCGTGCGGCCCAGGCCAGCACGCTGGACATGTTCAGCCCGCTGTCACCGGCGATCTGCAGCAGCTCGGCGTAGGCGAGCTCGCCGTCCGGCCGCAGCGCAAGCGCGCCGAGCAGAAAGTCCCCGACCGGCGAGCGGCGATCCTCTGCGCGCCTTTCGTCCTCCACCTTCGACAGTCCCCCTCTGGCCGGCGGCGCGTCCAGCCACGCCGGTGCGTGGCATCGTCGCAATGTACGGATTGGCGCGGCCGCGCGCCCCCTACGAAGGTCCAGCGCTGGCAACCGCGGGGCCGACGGCGGAGCTACCCGGCGCGCGGCGCGATCGAGATCGGCGTCGGCGCGCCGCGGACTCAAGTTCACCCTCCGCGCGCCGACCACCCGAGGACGCCATGCGCCTCATCAGACTCAGCTCGCTGTCGGACGGGATGGTGCTCGCGCGCGACCTGCGGACGGGCCGCCCCGGAGAGATCCCGCTGCTGCGCGCCGGCGTCACGATGTCCGCGTCCTACGCCGAGCGCCTGCGCGCGATCGGCATCCACACGGTCTGGATCGACGACGCCCTGTCGGCCGGCATCGAGCCGCTGCCGGCGCTCGCACCCGAGCAGCGGGCGGCGGCCGAGACCGCCGTCTCGGAGAGCTTTGGCCGCACAGCTCGGACGCTGTCGCGCGGCGGCACGGCGGTGCCGCAGCAGGATCTCGAGCAGCTCACAAAGACCGTCACGCTGATCGCGTCCAGCCTCGCCGACGCGCCCGAGGCGGCGCTCGCGCTCGACGACCTCTCGACCGCCGATGCCTACACGCACCGCCACTCGGTGCAGGTCGCGCTGATCGGGATGTTGATCGCGCGCCGCCATTGGCAGCGCGACGGCTGGGTCGACTGGCTGGAGCGCCCGCGCCACGACGGCATCGAGGCGCGCCTGACGAAGCTCGGCGTCGGCCTGATCCTGCACGACATCGGCAAGCTCGCGGTGCCGACCGTGATCCTCAACAAGCCCGGCCGGCTGACCGACGACGAGTTCGCGCAGATCAAGCTGCACCCCGCGGCGGGCGTCGACCTGCTGCGCGGCTCCAACCCCTCGCCGCTGACGGTCGCGACGGTGCGCGACCACCACGAGCGCCTCGACGGCTCCGGCTATCCGTCCGGCCGCGAAGGCGACGCGATCCACGAGTTCGCCCGCATCTGCGCGATCGCCGACGTCTTCGACGCGATCAGCTCCGAGCGCCCCTACAAGCATGCCGCGCCGGCGCACGTCGGCGTCAACGTCATCGGCGAGGGCGTCGTGCGGGGCAGCCTCGACGCGGCCGTGGCGGCCGCCTTTCGCCGCGTCTGCATGCCCTATCCGCTCGGCACCGACGTCGTCGTCGAGGGCGACTGGCTCGGCGTCGTCAGCGCGATCGACATCGACGAGCCCTGGGTGCCGACCGTGCGCCGGATGCAGGGCGGCGAGATCGAGGAGATCGCCGTCGACCTGCGCCAGCTCGACGTGATGCGCCCCGAGCCCGAGGCGCGGGCGCTCGAAGCCGCCTGAACGGGACGGTGTTGTTCGGACCGCCGTGTCGGGGTACCCGAGAGGCATGAGCACACAGAACCCCCCGATGGATCCGACCAGCTCCGAAGCCGACGAGAAGCAGCTCGAGCTTGCGCGCAAGCAGGGCGAGGCCTACCGCGAGGCGCTCGACCACATGGCCGACGACGTCGCCCACGACGGCGGCATGCAGCCCGCCGACCAGTACCTCGTCGCATACGCGATCGAGGAGGCCGAGGGGATGTACATGTGGGAGGACGGCGAGCTGCACTGGCAGGACCCCGAGCGCGAGAACCTCCACGTCGAGATCGCCGTGTGCGACGCGTCAGACGGGCGCTTCATCCCCGGGCTGACCGTCACCGCGACGCTGATCGACCCCGACGGCAACGAGGTCGGCACGCACGAGCACCCGCTGCTGTGGCACCCGATGATCTACCACTACGGGCGCAACTGGGAGGTGCCGGCGGACGGCGAGTACACGCTGAAGGTGCACATCGACCCGCCGACGTTCCACCGCCACGACGAGATCAACGGCTGTCGCTTCACGAAGCCCGTCGACACCGAGTTCACCGGCGTCAAGGTCGAGCGCGGGCAGGACTGAGGCTGTCGGTCGCGGCGCCTGCGCCCGCGCGGTCTGCCAGCACGTAGACCGCGATCCCCGTGATCGCGGCCGCGAGCAGCACCGCCGGCCAGGCGCCGAGCGTGTCGGCGACGACGTGCGCCAGCACGAACGAGCCGATGTAGACGACGACGAGCACGAGCGCGCGCGACGATCGGGCGCGCCCGCCCCCGCGCAGCCAGCGCAGCGCGCACCACGCGCAGCCCGCGATCAGCACGATCGCGCCGAGCGGCCGGACGCCGGTCGCCTCGGCGACGACGAAGCCGAGCAGCAGCGAGCCGGAGGCTACGGGCCAGGTCATCGGGGCAACGGTAGCGGGGCGGTCGACCGACTAGATTGGCGACCGTGGACTCCGCGCCGGATCAGCGCACCCGCCAGGATCGCTGTCCCGGCGTGCTCGCCCTTCACGAGGCAGCCGACGGCTGGCTCGCGCGCGTGCGCGTACCCGGGGGGCGGCTGTCGGGGCGCGCGCTGCTGACGCTCGCCGCGCTCTCCGAGGAGCTCGGCAACGACCTCGTCGACCTCACTTCGCGCGCGAACCTGCAGCTGCGCGGGCTCGCGGCCGACGCGGGGCCGCTGCTGGCGCCGCGGCTGCAGGACGTCGGTCTGCTGCCGTCGGCGCAGCACGACCGCGTGCGCAACGTGCTCGCCAGCCCGCTCGCCGGCCGCGGCCCGGGCGCCCTGGATGACGTCGACGACCTCGTCGCGCTGCTCGACCGCGAGCTCATGGCCAGCCATCGGGCGCGCGATCTCCCGGGCCGCTTCTGCTTTCTCGTCGACGACGGCTCGGGCGCGGTTCGCGACACGGGAGTCGACGTGACGATCGTCGCGCGCGGCGCGGGCCGCTTCGGCCTCTACCTCGACGGCAGCGCGGTCGAGTTCGAGGGCGACGGCGCGACGGCGGCGACGGCAGCCGTCGCCGCCGCCGAGGCGTTCGTCGCGCTGCGCGGCGACGCCTGGCGGCTGTCGGAGGCGCCCGGCGGCCCGCGCGCGATCGCGGAGACGATCGGCCTGGAGCTCGCGCCCGTGACGCGCGCGTCGCGCACGCGCGCCTTCGGGCCGGGGGCGATCGAGCAGCGCGACGGGCGCGTCGCGCTGACGGCGCTCGCCCCGCTCGGCCAGCTGTGGCCGTCGCTGCTGCGCGCTCTCGCCGCGGTCAGCCACGACGTACGGCTGTCGACCCAGCGCACGGTCACCCTCGTCGACCTCGATCCCACCGCCGTCGACGCGACGCGCGACGCGCTCGCCGCGGCCGGCCTCGTCCTCGACGGCGGCTCGGGCTGGGTCGGGCTGACGGCCTGCGCCGGCACCGCCGGCTGCCCGAAGGCGCTGGCCGACGTGCGCGCCGCCGCGGCGCTGCGCGCCCGCGTGCGCGCGGCGACCGATCCCGCCGAGCACTGGGCCGCCTGCGAACGGCGCTGCGGCGAGCTGCCCGGAACGCCGGTCACGGTCGCCGTCCGCGCGGCCGGCGACGTCGAGCTGCGCGCCGGCGCCGGCGCCGGCGCCGCGATCCTCGGCACGCTCGAGGCCGCCGCCGAGCGCCTGCTCGTGGAGGCGGCCCGATGATCGCCTACGAGCGCGACGGCGCGGAGATCTACCGCCGGTCGTTCGCCACGATCCGCGCCGAGGCCGACCTCGCAGGGCTCGATCCCGTGCTCGAGCGCGTCGTCGTGCGGATGATCCACGCCTGCGGGATGGTCGACCTCGCCGCCGACGTCGCCTTCTCGCCGGGCTTCGGCGCGGCCGCCGAGGGCGCGCTGCTGGCCGGCGCGCCGATTCTCTGCGATGTGTCGATGGTCGCGGCGGGCGTGACGCGCGCGCGCCTGCCCGCGGGCAACGACGTCGTCTGCACGCTGGGCGAGGCGGGGATCGTCGCGCTCGCCCGCTCGCTCGGGACGACGCGCAGCGCGGCCGCGCTCGAGCACTGGCGCGAGCGCATCGAGGGCGCGCTCGTCGTCGTCGGCAACGCGCCGACGGCGCTGTTTCGGTTGCTGGAGCTGCTCCGCGAGGACGACGAGGACCGGCTCGCCCGTCCGGCGGCCGTGATCGGCGTCCCGGTCGGCTTCGTCGGCGCGGCGGAGTCGAAGGTCGCACTGGCGGGCAACGACAGCGGCGTGGAGTACCTCGTCGTGCACGGCCGTCGCGGCGGCAGCGCGATCGCGGCGGCGGCCGTCAACGCGCTCGCGCAGGTGGCCGAATGACGGGTGGGCGCGATCCGGTTCCCGGGCGGCTGTTCGGCGTCGGCGTCGGGCCCGGCGATCCCGATCTCGTGACCGTCAAGGCGCAGCGCATCATCGGCGCCTGCGAAGCGGTCGCCTATCCGGAGAAGCGCGCGGGCAGCTCGATCGCGCGCCTCGCGGCCGCGCCCTGGATCGCGGCGGGCGCCGAGGAGCTCGCGCTCGTCTACCCGGTGACGACCGGCGAGACCGATCACCCGCAGGGCTACGAGGGTGCGCTCTACGACTTCTACGACGCGTCCGCCGCGCGGATCGCCGCCGTGCTCGACGGCGGCCGCGACGTGGCCGTGCTGTGCGAGGGCGATCCCTTCTTCTATGGCTCGTACATGTACCTGCACGAGCGCCTCGCCGAGCGCTATGTCACCGAGGTCGTGCCGGGCGTGACCGCGTTCAGCGCCGCCGCGGCGGCGGCCGGCACGCCGCTGGCCAAGCGCGACGACGTGCTCGTCATCGCGCCGGGCACGCTGCCGGCGGACGAGCTCAGCGCGCACCTGCGCGACGCCGACGCGGCGGTCGTCATGAAGCTCGGGCGGCGCTTCGACGGCGTGCGCGACGCGGCTGAGCGCGCGGGCGTCGGCAGGCGCAGCGTGTACGTCGAGCGCGCCTCGCACGACGGCGAGCGCGTCGCCGCACTGGACGACGTCGAGGGCGACGTGCCGTACATGTCGCTCGTGCTCGTGCCGACCGCGCGCAGCGCGCCGTCGCCGGAGCGTGGCGTGGCCGGCGCGGGCGAGCAGGCGAGCGGGCGCGGGCTGCTCGCGGTCGTCGGCCTCGGCCCGGCCGGGCCCGACTGGCTGACGCCCGAGGCGAGCGCCGCGCTCGCCGCCGCCGACGAGCTCGTCGGCTACGGGCCGTACCTGGACCGCGTCCCGCGGCGGGCCGGGCAGCGCCGCCACGCCAGCGACAACCGCGTCGAGATGGACCGCGCGCGCCATGCGCTCGAGCTCGCGGCCGCCGGCTCGTCGGTCGCCGTCGTCTCGTCGGGAGACCCCGGCATCTTCGCGATGGCGACGGCCGTCCTGGAGGCGGTCGAGTCCGGCAACGGCCAGTTCGCGAACGTCGACCTGCGCGTCGTACCGGGGCTGAGCGCGATGCACGCCGCCGCGGCGCGCGTGGGCGCGCCGCTGGGCCACGACTTCGCCGTCATCTCGCTGTCGGACCAGCGCAAGCCGTGGTCGATCATCGAGCGCCGCCTGGAGGCCGCCGGCGCGGCGGACCTTGCGCTGGCGCTCTACAACCCCGCGTCGCGGACGCGCCGCGAGCAGCTCGAGCGCGCCCGCGAGGTGCTCCTGCGCCACCGCGATCCGCAGTGCCCGGTCGTCGTCGCGCGCGATGTCGGCGGGCCGACCGAGGCGGTCTCGGTGACGACGCTCGGCGGCTTCGACGCCGAGCTCGTCGACATGCGCACGCTGCTCGTCGTCGGCTCGACGACGACGCGCGTCATCAGCGGCGCCGGCGGGCGCACGCTCGTCTACACGCCACGGACCTACCCGGACTCGTGAGCGTGCTCGCCGAGCCAGGCGAGCGCCTCCTCGACGGTCGCGACGGTCGGCGCCGCCGGCCGCGACGGTCGCGCGACGACGATCACCGGCAGCCCGCGCTCGCGCGCGGCCGCGAGCTTGGCCTGCGTCATCTCGCCGCCGGAGTCCTTCGTGACGAGGACGTCGAGCGCGTGGCGGTCGACGAGCTCGAGCTCGCCCGCGACCGTGAACGGCCCGCGGTCGAGCAGCACCGTGCGGTCGGGCGGCAGCAGCGCCGGGTCGGGCGCCTCGACGCAGCGGATGAGGAAGAACGCCTCGGCGATCGCGGTGAACGCCGCGAGCCCCTGGCGGCCCGTCGTGAGGAACACGCGCCGCCCGGTCCGCGGCAGCAGCGCGGCGGCTTCGGCGAGCGACGCCACCTCACGCCAGTCGACCTGGGGGTCGCGGGGAAACGGCGGGCGCTCGAGCCGCACGAGCCGCGTGTGGCCGGCCGTGCAGGCCTCCGACGCCGACCACGACATCCGCTCGGCGAACGGGTGCGTCGCGTCGACGACCGCGCCGACGTGCTCGGCCTCGATGTAGGCGGCCAGCCCGTCGGGCCCGCCGAACCCGCCGACGCGCACCTCGCCGACCGGCAGGCGCGGGTTGGCGATCGCGCCCGCGAGCGTGGAGATCACCCTGACGTCCGGCGTTCGCTCGAGCGCGGCCGCGATCGCGCGCGCCTCGCCGGTCCCGCCGAGCACGAGGATCGTCCGCATCGCGTCAGGATGCCGCGATGAGACGGATGTTGCTGATCGGGATCGGCGCGGGCGATCCGCAGTACGTCACGCAGCAGGCGGTTCGCGCGCTCAACGAGGTGGACGTGTTCTTCGTCATGGAGAAGAAGGCGGGCACGGAGGACCTCGTCGCCCTGCGCCTCGAGGTCTGTGAGCGCTTCATCGACGAGCAGTCCTACCGGATCGTCGCGGTGCGCGACCCCGAGCGCGACCGCACGGCCGCCGCATACGCCCCGGCGGTCGACGAGTGGCGCCGCGCCCGCGCGGAGATCTGGGAGCGCCTGATCGCCGAGGAGCTGCCCGAGGACGGCGTGGGCGCGATCCTCGTCTGGGGCGATCCGTCGCTGTACGACTCCACGCTGACGATCATCGATGGCATCCGCGCCGCACGGCGCGTGGAGTTCGACGTCGAGGTCGTTCCCGGGATCAGCGCGATCGCCGCGCTCTGCGCGCGCCACGCGATCGCGCTCAACCGCGTCGGCGAGTCGGTGCAGATCACGACCGGCCGGCGCCTGGCGCGCGAGGGCCTGCCGCCGAACGCGCCCGACGTCGTCGTGATGCTCGACGCGCACTGCGCGTTCGCGGCGCTGCGCGACGAGCCGGTCGACATCTACTGGGGCGCGTATCTCGGCACGCCCGACGAGATCCTCGTCGCCGGCGCCGTCGCGGACGTGGCCGACGAGATCGCGCGCGTCCGCGCCGAAGCGCGCGAGCGCAAGGGCTGGATCATGGACACGTACCTGCTGCGCCGGCGCGCCAACCGCGTGGCGGCGGCGGGCGGGCCGGGCTAGGCTCAACCGATGTCCGACACCCCCACTCCCGAGGCGATCTTCACGTCGGTGCAGCGCAGCTTCGCCGGCCGGCTCGACGTCAAGCTCACGACCGGGCCCGCCGACGCGCCGCTGCTGAAGGCCGCCGGCGAGAGCTTCGCGATGCTGTACGGCGGGCAGCTCGTCGTGCGGCTGCACCCGGTGCGCTGCGCCGAGCTCGTCGAGGCCGGCAAGGGCAGTCTCTTCGTCCTCGACGGCAAGCAGCTCGAGGACTGGTTCGCCGTGAGCGGGACCGACGCCGCGGAGTGGACCGCGCACACGATGGAGGGGCTGGCCTGGGCGAAGGGCTGACGCGGCCTGTCCTCCGGTGGACAGGCGCAGGTAGGGTTGTCGGCATGGCGACCAAAGGGGCGGTGGCGCCGCTCGTCGAGCTGCGCGGCGTTCACAAGAGCTTCGGCGACAACCTCGTTCTGGCCGACATCGATCTCGCGATCGATGCCGGCGAGGCGGTCGTCGTCGCCGGCCCGTCGGGTTCGGGCAAGTCGACGATGCTGCGCTGCATCAACGGTTTGGAGGGCATCGACTCGGGCAGCGTGCTGTTCGACGGCCAGCCGGTCGACCCCGGCGCGAAGACGATCGGGCGGATGCGGGCGAACATCGGGATGGTCTTTCAGCAGTTCAACCTGTTCCCGCACATGACGGTGCTGCAGAACATCACGCTCGCGCCGGTGAAGGTCAAGGGGCTCGCGCCGGAGGCGGCGCGCGAGCGGGCGCTGGAGTTGCTGCAGACGGTCGGCATCCCCGAGAAGGCCGAGGCCTCGCCGGCCGATCTGTCCGGCGGCCAGCAGCAGCGCGTCGCGATCGCGCGGGCGCTCGCGATGGACCCCAAGCTCATGCTCTTCGACGAGCCGACGTCGGCGCTGGACCCCGAGATGATCCGTGAGGTGCTCGACGTCATGCGCGACCTCGCGCGCGGTGGCATGACGATGATCGTCGTCACGCACGAGATGGGCTTCGCGCGGGAGGTCTGCGACCGGATCGTCTTCATCGACGAGGGCCAGATCGTGGAGCAGGGCCCGCCGGCGGAGTTCTTCGCTCACGCAAAGAGCCCGCGCGCGCGGGAGTTCGTGGACAAGATCATCCATCACTGAGAGGAAGGGACAGGATGAACGCGATGAGATGGCGCTGGCTGACGGTCTTCGCGCTGGCGCTCGGCATGCTCGCCGCCGCGGGCTGCGGCGACGACGACGACGACGAGCCTGCGGGCGGCGCCGCGACGGCGACCACGCCGGCGCGCACGTTTGCGGCCGGGACGACGATGAAGCGCCTCCAGGACGAGGGCGAGATCGCGATCGGGGTGAAGTTCGACGTCGCGCCGTTCGGGTTCAAGAACCCACGCAGCAACGAGATCGAGGGCTTCGACATCGACGTCGGCAAGGCGATCGCGGAGGCGCTCGGCGTCACGCCGAAGTTCGTCGAGGCGATCTCCGACAACCGGATCCCGTTCCTCAAGGACGGCACCGCCGACCTGATCCTCTCGACGATGACGATCAACGCCGAGCGCGACGAGGAGATCGACTTCTCCGACCCCTACTTCATCGCGCGCGGCCGGATCCTCGTCAAGAAGGACAACACCGAGATCAAGAGCGTCGACGACCTCGCGGGCAAGGGCGTCTGCACGGTGATCGGCTCGACCTACCAGGACACGCTGAAGAAGCAGGCACCGAAGGCCAAGCAGCGCTCCGTGGACACGTACCCGGAGTGTTTGGAGCTGGTCCAGAACGGGGCCGTCGAGGCGGAGTCGACCGACGACGTGATCCTGACCGGCCACATCATCCAGGACGACTCGCTCAAGCTCGTCGGCGAGCCGCTGACGACCGAGCCCTACGGCGCCGGCATCAAGGACGGCGATACGGCGTTCCAGCAGTTCGTCAACGAGGTCCTGCAGGAGTTCAAGGACGACGGCCGCTGGGCCGCCACGTACCAGAAGTGGGTCGGCCGCTACACCGGTGAGGAGCAGGATCCGCCGACGATGACGCTCAAGGAGGCGATCGACCTCACGAAGTGAGCTCGTGGATTGAGCTGCTGACGGAGAACTTCGACGCGCTGGCGAGCGGCTTCTGGGTCACTCTCCGGCTCGTCGGAGGATCGTTCGCGGTCGCCGTCGTCGTCGGCACGCTCGTCGCGGCGCTGCGAATCGCGCCGTCGAAGTGGCTGCAGCGCGCCGGCGGCGTCTACGTCGAGACGTTCCGCAACATCCCGCTGCTCGTCCTGCTGTTCATCTCGTACTTCGGGCTGCGGCGAGCGGGCGTGCCGATCGACGAGTGGACCGCGGGCATCGCCGCGCTCGGGCTCTACACCGCCGCGTACGTCGCGGAGGTGCTGCGCTCGGGCGTGTTCGCGGTCAGCCGGGGACAGATCGAGGCCGCGCTGTCGCTGGGCTTCGACGAGCGCGAGACGCTGCGGCGGATCGTGCTGCCGCAGGCGTTCCGGACGGTGATCTCGCCGCTCGGCTCGATCACGATCGCGATGATCAAGAACTCGGTCATCGTCGGCGGCGCGGTGGCGGTCGACGACCTCCTCAAGGAGGCGCGGATCATCGGCTCGCGCACGTTCGAGACCGAGGCCGCGTTCTTCTGGGCCGCCGTCGGCTACCTGCTGCTGACCGTCGCCGCCACCGTCGCCGTGCGGCGACTCGAGCAGCGCTACGCGATCCGGCGGTAGGCGCGCATGGGCTACCTCTTGGACCCCGACAACTGGGAGTGGCTGGTCACCGCCAACAACTTCCAGTTCTTGTTCGAGGGCTTTCTCGTCAACCTGCAGATCGCGCTGATCGCGCTCGTCTGCTCGTTGATCGGCGGCCTGGCGCTCGCGCTCGCGCGGCTCTCGCGTAACAGGCCGCTCGCCGTCGTCGCGGGGCTCTGGGTCGACGTCTGGCGCAACCTGCCGGTGCTGCTCGTGATCCTCTTCGTCTACCTCGCGCTGCCGTCGTGGCGCGGGGCATACGAGGACGTCGCGCCGGCGTTCCTGCCCGACGTCCTGCAGACCGGCGCGGTCTTCGCGGCCCTGCTGGCGCTCGTGCTCTACAACTCCGCCGTGCTGGCCGAGATCATGCGCGCCGGCATCCAGTCGCTGGACCGCGGCCAGGACGAGGCGGCGGTCGCGCTCGGCCTGAGCTACGGGCAGCGGATGCGGATCGTGATCCTGCCCCAGGGGCTGCGGCGGATGCTGCCGGCGACCGTCTCGCAACTGATCACGCTCAACAAGGACACGACGCTCGTCTACATCATCGCGATCGAGGAGGTCTCCCGGCGCGGGCGGATCCTCACCGGCAACAACTTCTTCGGCGGCGTCGAGGCGCCGCTGCTGCACGTCTTCATCGTCATCGGCCTGATGTTCATCGTCACGAACCTGGCGCTTTCGCGCCTGTCGCGCCGGCTGGAGATCCGCGAGCGCAGGCGAACCGGCACGACCGTCAGGCCGGTCAGCGGCCTCGAGGATCAGCTGGCGACCTGATCCGAACGGTGCCTGCGTCGCCCGCCTGCTGCCTATACCTCCGTCCAGATCGTTTGCATTTGGGCGCCCGAGCGTCAGGATGGTCGCTCGCACCGCCACAGCAGGGGAACACGACGCGTGAAATCAGGACGGCCCACGGACGGCAGCCGTAGGTCCCGCGTCGCGGGAGCGTCGGCGCGGGCGATCGTTCTCGGTGTACTCGTCGCGAGCATGCTCGTCTCGCCCGCGGTCGCAGCCAGGGACAAGGCCGCCGGGGACTCCAAGCGCGACCGCGCACAGCGCGGGGACGGCGGCGACAAGCCGTCGCGCGACGCAGCGCGGGCGCAGCGCGACGCAGCGCGGGCGCAGCGCGACGCAGCGCGGGCGCAGCGCGACGCAGCGCGGGCCGAGCGCGCCGCGACGAACGAGCGCGACGAGAACGACGAGCGCGACGAGAACGACAAGCGCGACAAGAACGACAAGCGCGACAAGAACGACAAGCGCGACAAGAACGACGAGCGCGACAAGCGCGACGAGCAGCCCAGAGGCCGGGCCGACGACGCAGACGCCGCGCGGTCGACTGCTCCCAGGCCGGCGGCCGCAACGCCGACGACGGCCGCCGCGGCGACGGCGTCCGCGCTCCCCGCCGCCGCGACCCCGGCGCCCGCGGCCCCGGCGCCCGCGGCCCCGGCGACGTCATCGCGGCGCGCCCCCAGCTCGGCGATGGTGACCCGCGTACGCGCACGCATGCGACGCGCCGCGATCGTCCGCCGCGCCGTCCGCACAAGCCGGCGCGCGGCCGCCGCTCGCGCGCGGCAGCGCCCAGCCGCCCCACCCGCGACCGCGACGCCCGCACGCTTCAGCATCGCGGCGACCGTCGCACGCACGCCCGCGGCGGCGATGTCGACGAGCACCGGCATCGGCGTCGCGGTGCGCGCGCAGCCACCGCGGTCGCCGCTGCAGCGGACCGTCACGCAGGTGCTCGAGGTCGTCCCGGCGAGCGTTCGCTTCGCGCTCGGCGCGCTGGCGCTGCTCGGGCTGCTGCTCGCAGCCACGACGGCCCGGCAGACGGTCCGCAGCCGGCGCCTCGAACACCAGCGCAAGCTGCTGCTCGCGGACGTCGGCATCCTGCAGTCCGCGCTGCTACCCGACGTGCCCGAACGCATCGGCGGGGCGCGCGTCACGACCGCCTACCGTCCGGCCGCCGGGCTCGCCGCCGGCGGCGACTTCTACGACGCGTTCGAGCTGCCCGGTGGCCGCACCGGCGTGATCGTCGGCGATGTCGCCGGGCACGGACGCGACGCCGTCCCGCTGACCGCGCTCGTCCGCTACAACCTGCGCGCCTATCTCGTCGCCGGCCTGACGCCGCGCGCGACGCTGGACGTCGGCGCCGGCGTCCTCGCGCCGCAGCTCGGCGGTCTGCAGGTCACCGTCGTCGTCGCGATCTTCGACCCCGGCACGGGCCGGCTCACGTACGCCTGCGCGGGCCACCCGCCGCCGCTGCTGCTGGGCACGGACGCGACGGTCGTGACGGCCACGTCGTCGCCGCCGATCGGCGCCGGCGCCCCCACCGGCCGCCGCCAGACGACGATCGCGCTGCCCCCGGGCGCCGCCGCCTGCTTCATCACCGACGGCCTCGCCGAGGTGCCGCTCGCGCACGGCGGACGCCTCGGCCGCGACGGCCTCCTCGAGGAGCTGCGGGCCGTCGGCCCGCACGGCGATGCCGCGGAGCTCGTCGCGCGCGTCGCGCGCCGCAGCACGAGCCAGCCCGACGACATCGCGGCATGCATCCTCACAGCGCTGCCCGGCGGTGCCGAGCGTCCGTCGCCGCAGCTCGAGCAGCTCGAGGCCGACGACGCGATGCTGCGCCTCGGTTGGGTCGAGCAGTTCCTGTGCGCCTGCGGCGCCGGCCGCGCGCAGATCGTGCGCGCGCTGCTCGAGACGCAGGAGATGATCGCCCTCGCCGGCAGCGCGATCGTCGACGTCCGCATCGGCAAGGAGACGCTCGAGATCCGCGTCGGCCGTCCGACGGCGGTCGCGATGCCGATTGCCCGCCGGCAGATGGCCGAATTCGAGCTCGAGGCGACCGGATGACTCCCCCGCCGGGCGGTTGGGGACCTGGGCAAAAGTTCAGTGTTCCGATCACCGAGCATGCTTAGTCTGCGATCCGGTGTATTGGCCATCAGGAACGGAGAACAGTCATGTGGAGATCCATCGCTGTCGCTGTCGCCCTCGTAGCGCTCGGGCTGACTGCGACATCGGCCGTCAATGCTCACGACGAGCCGCCCGCAACCTGTCTGAGCCTCCTCGCCAGTAGCCCGGAGGACCCGAGTGCCGGGGTACTGGCGGCGACGATCGTCGGGACACCGGGCAGCGACGTCATCCGCGGGACAGCAGGACCCGACGTGATCGCCGGGCTCGGTGGCGACGACGTCATTCACGGCCTCGGCGGCGACGATGTCATCTGCGGCGGCCAGGGCGACGACCGCATCCACGGCGGCAGCGGCGCCGACTCGGTCATCGGAGACACGGGCGAGTCCTTCCTGCTCGGCAACCCGGCGGGCATGCGCGTGCCCGGCGGCGACGACCACCTGTTCGGCGGCGACGGCGATGACGGCATCGGTGGAGAGGGCGGCCACGACCACATTCACGGTGGCGCCGGCGCCGATTTCGCAACCGGGCAGATGGGCGACGACAACGTCGACGGCGGGGACGACGGCGACAGCCTGTTCGGCGGGCCCGGCAACGACCTCGTGCGCGGCCACGACGGCGACGACTTCCTCGTCGGCAACTTCGGTGACGACAGGCTGCTGGGCGGCAAGGGCGACGACGTGCTCAACGGCGACGCCTTCGGACCGCCGGACGCCGGTTCGCAGGATGTCTGCAACGGGCAGCAGGGCGAGGACGCCTCGTTCCCCGGAACGTGTGAGAAGGAGCACCAGATCGAGGGCGTCTTCTCAGAAGGCCCGTAGCTGCCAGGTGGGTACTAGTGGGTCCTCGCGCGGTCTGCCGAGTACAGGTGGCTGTCGCAGAAGCCGGGGGTATCGAGCGCCGGACCGACGATGATCACCGCGGTCCGGCGCACTCCCACCTCGCGCACCTGCGCGGCGATCGTCGCCAGCGTGCCGCGCAGGACGACCTCGTCGGGCTGCGAGGCGCGCGCGACGACCGCGACCGCGCCATCGGCGCCGTAGTGCGCGGCGAGCCGCGGCGCGAGCTCGTCGATCGCCTGGACGGCGAGGTGCAGGACGAGCGTCGCGCCGTGCGCCGCGAGCGCGTCGAGCTCCTCGCCCGCGGGCAGCGGCGTCGCGCGGCGGGCGTGGCGCGTGAGGATCACCGTCTGGGCGACGCCGGGAAGCGTCAGCTCGCGGCCCAGCGACGCCGCCGCGGCGGCGAACGCCGGCACGCCCGGGGTGATGTCGTAGTCGATCTGCAGCTCGTCGAGGCGGCGCATCTGTTCGGCCACGGCGCTCCAGATGGAGATGTCGCCGGAATGCAGGCGCGCGACGTCCTCCCCGCGCTCCTGCGCGCCGGCGTACTCCGCGACGATCGCGTCGAGGTCGAGGTGCTGGGTGTCGATCAGCCGCGCGCCGGGCGGCGCGTGGCCGAGCACCTCGTCGGGGACGAGCGCGCCGGCGTAGAGCACGACCGGCGACGCCGCGATCAGGCGCTGCGCGCGCAGCGTGATGAGGTCCGCCGCGCCGGGGCCGGCGCCGATGAAGTGGACGGTCATCGCACGCGCAGCTCGTACTGCGTGATCGGCATCGCCGGGCGCCAGCCGGTGACGCCGCCGAGCGGCTCGGCGTGCGTGATCGACAGGCGCCGCAGGCGCCCGCCCTGCTCGGCCCACGCACGCGACACCATCGACTCGCCCTCGACCGTCACGACGTTCGCGACGAGCCGGCCGCCCGGCGCCAGCGCCTTGCGACAGCGCGTCATCAGGCCATAGCCCGTCAACCCGCCGCCGATGAAGATCGCGTCGGGCCGCTCGCCGGCGAGCTCGTCGAGCGCCTCCGGCGCCGCGCCGCAGACGACGCGCAGCGACGGCACGCCGAGCGCCAGCGCGTTGCGCTCGATCCGCGCCGCGCGCCCGGCGTCGCGCTCGATCGCGATCGCCCGCGCCCCCGGCGCCGCGCGCATCCACTCGATCGACACCGAGCCGCTGCCGGCGCCGATGTCCCACAGCAGCTCGCCCGGCACCGGGACGAGCGCCGCCAGCGTGATCGCGCGCACGTCGCGCTTGGTGAGCTGGCCATCGTTCTCGTAGGCGTCGTCGGGCAGGCCCGGGCCGCGGCCGATCAGCGCGCCCTTGCCCGCCACCTCGAGCGCGACGAGGTGCAGCGCGGCGGCGTCGGCGTCGCCCCAGGCAGCGGCCGTCGATTCGACGATCCGCTCGTCGGCGCCGCCGAGCTCCTCGAGCACGACGAGGCGGCTCGCGCCGAAGCCGCGTTCGCGCGCGACACGCGCGACCTCGGCCGCCGTGCGCGAGCCGAAGCCGAGCACGACGAGCCGCCGCCCGGGCTGCAGCGCCGGCACGATCGTCTCGGCGATGCGGCCCGTCGCCGATACGAGCTCGGCCTCGGCCTGCGGCCACAGCAGGCGCGCGCAGGCGAGTGCGTACGACGACACGCTCGGGATGATCCGGACGCCCTCGGAGCCGAGTCGGCGCAGGATCGTCACGCCGACGCCGTGCATGAGCGGATCGCCGCTGGCGAGCACCGCGACCCTGCGCCCGCTCGCGACGAGCGCCGGCAGCTCGTCGACGAGCGTCGCCAGGCTCTTCGGCCACGGGCGCCGCTCGCCGGCGGCCGCGGGCGGGACGAGGTCGAGCTGGCGCTCGCCGCCGACGAGCAGGTCGGCGTCGAGGACCGCGGCGCGCGCGGCCGCGGACACGCTCTCCCAGCCGTCCGCGCCGATGCCGACGACGGTGATCACGGCGCAACCGCCGCCGCCAGGGCGTCGACGAGACGCTCGTTGTCGCGCGGATCGCGCGCGGTGATCCGCAGGTCGTCGGCGGTCAGGCCGGGGAACGAGGCCGCCGGCCGCACCGCGATGCGCGCCTCGCGCAGCCGCCGCGTGACCTCGGCCCCCCCGTCCACGCGCACGAGGACGAAGTTCGCCGCCGCCGGCCACACGCGCAGCTGCGGGATCTGCGCCAGGCGCTGCTCGAGATCGACCCGCTCGGCCTGCGCCCTGTCGGCCGCGGCGGCGAGCGCCTCGGGCCGCTCGGCCATCGCCTCGAGCGCCGCGAGCGCGAGCGCGTTGCACGACCACGGCGGTCGGACGGCACGCAGCCGGCCGGCGAGCGGGGCGGGGGCGACGGCGTAGCCGGCGCGCAGGCCGGGGATGGCGAGCGACTTCGTCATCGAGCGCACGACGATGACGTCGGGCAGCCGCGCGCGCACGAGCGACGCCGTCTCGCCGGGAACGAGGTCCATGAACGCCTCGTCGACGACGAGCACGCGACCCGGCCGGCGCAGCTCGAGCACCGTCTCCAGCGGATCCAGCGTGCCGCTCGGCGATGCCGGGTTGCCGACCACGACGAGGTCGGCGACCGGCGGCACCGCCGCGGGGGCGAGCGCGAAGTCGTGCTCGGGCAGGCGCAGCACGCGCGCGACCGGGACGCCGTGGGCGCGTAGCGCGGCCTCGGTCTCGGTGAAGCCGGGATGCACGCACGCCGCCAGGCGCGGGCGCAGCGCGGCGGGCAGCAGCCACAGGGCCTGCGCCGCGCCGTTGGTCGGGACGATCTCCTCCGGCGCGCGGCCGTGCAGCGCGGCGAGCGCCGCGATCGCCTCGTCCTCGCGCGGATAGGACGCGATGTCGCCCTCGAGGGCACGCATCAGCGCCTTGCGCAGCCACGCCGGCGGGCCGCCGGCCATCACGTTGACGGCGTGGTCGGCGTCGCCGGGGCGCACGAGCGTGTCGCCGTGCCGGCGCAGGCTCGCGCTCGCGGCCGTGCTGGTGGCGGCGCGCGGCGACAGCTCGATCGCCCGCCCGGCCACGATCTGCACGGCGTCGCGGGCCAGCTCGGACAGCGCCAGCGTCGCCTCGCCGAGCAGGTCCAGCCAGGCCCGCGACAGCGCGTCGGCGGGCAGCGTCCCCTCGCCCGCCTGCTCCGCCACGACGATCACCGGGTCGGGCGTGACCGCCGCCGCCCGCGCCAGCGCCGCGACCTCCGTGTGCACGAGCCCGCGGGCCTCGCCTTCGGCGTCGGCGCGATCCATGACGCCGGCGATCCAGGTGCCGAGCCCGTCGACGAGCACGCACGTACCCGGGCTGACATGTCCTTCGAGGTCATCGCGCGCGACGACCGTCTCCCACTCCGGCGGCCGGCGCGCGACGTGCGCGGCGATCCGCCCCTGCAGCGAGCGGTCACCGGGGTCGGCGGTCGCGACGTACCGCACGGGCAGCCCGCTGTCGCGCGCCAGCGACTCCGCGTACGCGCTCTTGCCCGAGCGCGTCCCGCCGATGACGAGCGTCAGGCCCACGATGCGCCGGCGGGCTGTCGCGCCGCCGCCTCGACGAGCCGCCGCGCGGCCTGCGGTTCGGCCGCCCAGTGGACGTGCAGATACGACGCGTGGACGGAGCCGGCGACGAAGCCCTCGGCGCGTGTGCGGCCGCGCGCGCTGAGCTCCCACGCGGCGCTGGCGTCGCCGTCGACGGCGGAGTAGTGGAATTCGTGCCCGCGCACCTGCTCGCCGGCGGCCCACAGCGCCGAGTCGACCTGCGCCACGGCCTCGCGATAGCCGATCGACAGGCGCCCGGCCATCCGCCCGCGGGCGGGCAGCACGCCGCACATCGCCAGGCCGTCGAGCTCCTCGCAGAGATAGAGCAGGCCGCCGCACTCGGCGAGCACCGGCCGGCCGGCGCGCGCGAAGGCGGCGATGTCCTCGCGCAGCGGCGCGTTGGCGGACAGCTCGGCGCCGAAGACCTCCGGAAACCCGCCGGCGAGGATCAGCGCGCCCGCGTGCTCGGGTAGGGCTCGTGCCGTCATCGGGTCGAACGGGGCGAGCGTCGCGCCGGCGGCGCGCAGCAGCTCGAGATTCTCCTCGTAGTGGAAGGAGAACGCGTGGCCGCGGGCGATCGCGACCGTGACGGAGGCGGTGCGGCCGGGAACGTCCCCGCCCGAGCGCACGCGGCGACCCCGCGCGGTCTCTGGCGACCAGGCCTCGCCGTCCAGCGCCGGCGCCGACCGCGCCAGCGCGACGACGCCGTCGAGGTCGACGTGCGCGAGCACGGCCGCGCCGAGCGCGCCGATCGCGCCGCGCGTGCGCGGCTCGCGCTCGACCGCCGGCACGAGCCCGAGGTGGCGCTCCGGCGCGGCCATCCGCTCGTCGCGCCGCAGCGCGCCGACGACCGGCACGCCGAGCGGCTCGATCGCCTCGCGCAGCAGCTCGACGTGATGGTCGGAGCCGACCTTGTTGACGATCACGCCCGCGATCTCGACGTCGGGATCGAACGTCATGTAGCCGTGCACGATCGCCGCCGCCGAGCGCGCCATCGCGGCGGCGTCGATGACGAGCAGCACGGGGGCGTCCAGGAGCTTGGCGACGTGCGCGGTCGAGGCCAGCTCGCCGCGACCCGAGGCGCCGTCGAAGAGCCCCATCACGCCCTCGATGACCGCGATGTCGGCTCCCGCGGCACCGTGCGCGAACAGCGGCGCGATCAGCTCGGGTCCGGACAGGAACGCGTCGAGGTTGCGGCCGGGCCGGCCGCTGGCGAGCGCGTGGTAGCTGGGGTCGATGTAGTCCGGCCCGACCTTGAAGCCCTGCACGACGTGGCCGCGCGAGCGCAGCGCCGCGATCAGCCCGCAGGCGACCGAGGTCTTGCCCGCGCCCGAGCTCGTCCCGGCGACGACGACGCGCGCGACGTTCACCACTCGATCCCCTGCTGAGCGCGGATCCCCTGGTCCATCTGATGCTTGATCTTGACGACCTCGCTGACGAGGTCGGCGGCCTCGATCAGCTGCGGCGGCGCGTCGCGGCCGGTCACGACGACGTGCTGGAAGCCGGGGCGCGCGCGCAGCGTCGTGACGAACTCGTCG
Source organism: uncultured Solirubrobacteraceae bacterium (assembly GCA_963756465.1). Classification (GTDB taxonomy): domain Bacteria; phylum Actinomycetota; class Thermoleophilia; order Solirubrobacterales; family Solirubrobacteraceae; genus CADCVQ01. The sequence continues at coordinate 560,776 of CAVWNK010000003.1, read as the reverse complement.
ACGTCGATCCAGCCCCACTTCAGCGGATAGGTGATCTCGTCGAGCAGCAGGAACTCGTAGCGCTCCTCGGCGATGACCTGCTTGACGTGCTCCCAGCCCGCGCGCGCGAGCGCCTCGGACTCGTCGAGGTCCTTCGACAGCCAGGACCAGCCGTCGCCCATCTTCTCCCAGTCGATGCCGCCGAGCTTGGCGGCCGCCTTCGCCTCGCCGACCTTCCACTTGCCGGACTTCACGAACTGGTAGACCCCGCAGCGATAGCCGCGCGCCCAGGCGCGCATGAGCGTGCCGAACGACGACGTCGACTTGCCCTTGCCGTGGCCGGTGATGACGATCAGCAGCGGCTTGTCGCGCGGCTTGCGGCGCTTGGGCTCGGCGCTGCCGCGGTCGCCCGGGCGGTGCGGGACGTCGACGTCGTCGCCGCCGTGCCTGGCGAGCGGGTCGGACTCGGGGGTCATGCGGCTCTCCTTGGGGTCGGGCGCCGGATCGCGGGCAGCTCGACGACGCTCGCGCCCGCGGCGGCGGCGAGCTCGCGCGCGAGGCCGAGGCGGACGGCGCCCTCCTCGGTGTCGACGACGTGGACGGCGTCGGCGGTACGGCCCAGACGCGCCGCGGCGGCGGTCGCCGCAGGTGCGCGGCCGTCGGTCAGGACGACGGCGATCGCGCGGCCGCGCGGATCGCGCGCACGCTCGCGGCGGATCAGCTCGGTCGCCGCATCGAGGCCGGCGGCGAGCGGCGTGCGGCCGCCGGTGCGCAGCGCCAGCACGGCGGCGGCGGCATGCTCGAGCGGCGCGCCGGGGACGTGGACGACGTGTGCGCGGTTGTCGCGGAAGGTCACGATCGCGACGCGGTCGCGGCGCGCGTAGGCGTCGCGCAGCAGGCCGAGCAGCGCGGCCTTCACGCGCGCCATCCGCCTGCGCGCGGCCATCGAGCCGCTGGCGTCGACGACGAGCACGACGAGCGCGCCCTCGCGGCCGGCGCGGACGTTGACGCGGCGGGCGCCCGCATCGCCGGTCGCCAGCCGCTCGCGCAGCGTCGCGACGAGCGCGAGATCGTCGTCGCTGCCGGCGGCGGCGCGGCTGTCGATCGGCGCGGCCGCCGGACCATCCGCACGGGCGCTGCGGCCGGCACGGATCGCGCCCGCGCCGCGCTGCGTGAGCGGCGGCAGCGCGACTGCGCGGCCGGCCGGCTCGGGCGCGTCGAGGCGGTCGCGCGGGGCGGGTGCGGCGAGGTCCGGCGCCTCCGGCGCGGGCGTGTCGTCGTCGTGCGGCGCGGATGCATCGACCGTGGCGTCGGCCTCCGACGGCGGCGGCGGAGCGCCACCGCCCGGCGGCGGCGGGTCGTCCGGTCCGGGCCCGGGCTCCGGCTCGAGCGCGCGATCGATGTCCTGCGGGTCCGACGCGTCGCCGGCGAGCGGATCGCGCCGGCGGCGGTGCGTCAGCGCGAGGTGCGCCGCGCGGCGTACGTGCTCGGCGTTCACCTCGCCGATCCCGTCGAGCGCCGCGAGCACGCGCGCCGTACGCGCGGTCACGACGTCGCCGCGCATCCCGTCGACGCCGATCTGCGCGCACGCGCGCACGATCCGGTCCAGCTCACGCTCGGGCAGCACGACCGCCGACAGCCGCTCGCGCGCGGCGACGATCGTCGCCGCGATGTCGGCGTCGTCCTGCGCGTAGCGCTCGGCGAAGGCCGTCGGGTCGGCCTCGTAGGACAGCCGCCGGCGCACGATCTCCGCGCGCACGGCGGGCTCGACGGGCGCGGACACCTCGACGCCGAGGCCGAAGCGGTCCAGCAGCTGCGGGCGCAGCTCGCCCTCCTCGGCGTTCATCGTGCCGACGAGCAAAAAGCGCGCGTCGTGGCGCACCGAGACGGCGTCGCGCTCGACGTGGCAGACGCCCATCGCGGCCGCGTCGAGCAGGACGTCGACGAGGTGGTCGGGCAGCAGGTTGACCTCGTCGACGTAGAGCACGCCGCGGTGTGCGCGCGCGAGCAGGCCGGCCTCGAAGGCGCGCTCGCCGGCGAGCGCGCGGCCGAGGTCCAGCGCGCCGACCAGGCGGTCGATCGTCGCGCCGACGGGCAGCTCCACGAGCGGCGCCGGGCGCTCCTCGACGGCCGCGCCGCGGTCGACGACGCCGTCGGGCGCAAGGTCGCCGGGGGCGAAGCAGAACGGCTGCTCGGCGGCGGCGGGTGCGGCGGGCAGCAGCGGTGCCAGCGCGCGCACGGCGGTCGACTTCGCGGTCCCGCGCTCACCGCGCACGAGCACGCCGCCGACCTCCGGCGAGACGGCGTTGACGAGCAGCGCCTCGCGCAGCGCCTGCTGGCCGACGATCGCGCTGAACGGGTAGCCGGGGGTCATCTGGAGGACGCCTCTTCCAGCTCGCCCTCGAGCTCGAGGTAGCGGGCGCGGATCGCGCCCATCGTGTCGTCCGCGGGCGCCTCCCACAGTCCGCGGTCGGCGGCCTCGATGAGCTTCTCGGCGATCGCGCGAGCCGCCCACGGGTTGGAGCGGCCCATGAACTCCCCCACGTCGGGATCGAGCAGGTACTTGCGCGCCACGTCCTCGTACATCCAGTCCTCGGCGACGCCGGTCGTGGCGTCGTAGCCGAAGAGGTAGTCGACCGTCGCGGCAAGCTCGGCAGCGCCCTTGTACCCGTGGCGGATCATCGACGCGATCCAGCGCGGGTTGGCGACGCGGGCGCGGAACACGCGCCGCGTCTCCTGCGCGAGCGAGCGCGTGACGACGCGCGAGGGGTCCGACGAGTCGCCGAGCAGCGCCGCCGGCTCGCGCCCGCTCAGCGCGCGCACGGTCGCGACCATGCCGCCGTGGTACTGGTAGTAGTCGTCGGAGTCCAGGATGTCGTGCTCGCGGCTGTCGACGTTCTTCACGGCGACGTCGATCCGCGCGAAGCAGCCGCGCATCGCCTCGCGCGCCGAGCTGCCGTCGAGTCCACGGCCGTAGGCGTAGCCGCCCCAGGCCTCGTAGACGTCGGCGATGTCGCCGCTGTCGCGCCAGTCGCGGGCGTCGAGCAGCTGCGCGAGGCCGGCGCCGTAGGCGCCGGGCTTGGAGCCGAAGATCCGCGTCGTCGCCTGGCGCCAGGCGGGCTTGGCGTCGAGCTCGCCGGCGAGCGCGGCGGCGTCCTCGCGGGCGTGCGCGGCGACGAAGTTCATGTCGGCCGGCTCGTCGAGCCCGGCGACGAGCGCGACGGCGTCGTCGAGCAGGCGCAGCAGGTGCGGGAAGGCGTCGCGGAAAAAGCCCGAGATGCGGACCGTGACGTCGATCCGCGGGCGGCCGAGCTCCTCCAGCGCGATGACCTCGATGCCGGTGACGCGGCGCGACTCGCGCGCCCACACGGGGCGCACGCCGAGCAGCGCGAAGATCTCCGCGGCGTCGTCGCCCTGGGTGCGCATCGCGCTCGTCCCCCAGGCGACGAGGCCGACCATCCGCGGCAGCTCGCCGTGGTCGTCGACGTGGCGATCCAGCAGCGCGGCAGCGAGCCTGGTCCCGGTCTCGTAGGAGAGCTGCGAGGGCAACGCGCGGGGGTCGACGGAGTAGAAGTTGCGCCCCGTCGGCAGGACGTCGACGCGGCCGCGCGTGGGCGCCCCGGAGGGACCCGCCGGCACGTGGCGGCCGTCGAGCGCGCCGAGGATGTTCGTCAGCTCGTCGGTCGTGCGCGCGAGCCGCGGCACGATGACCTCGCAGGCGAAGCGCAGCGCGCCCTCGACGTCGGCGTCCGCGCGGCCGAGGACCTCCGCGCACGCAGCGCCCGCGGCGTGCGGCGCCCAGTCGCGCACGGCGAGCGCGTCGAGCAGCGCCATCTGCGTGGCGGCCAGCCGGTCCGAGCCGCTCGTCGCGGCGAGCGCGCCGTCGTCGAGCCCGAGCGCGGCCGCCGTCGCGTTGTGCAGCCCGATGACGTCGTCGCTGGGGTCCAGGCGCAGCATGGCGCTGGTGAGGCCGCGCAGCTGGTCACCGGCGGGCGGCACGCCGAGCACGTGCAGGCCGTCCTTGACCTGGATGTCCTTGACCTCGCAGAGGTAGCCGTCGATGTGCTCGACGAGCGCGCCGAGGTCGTCGGGGCGCTCCTGCACGCCGAGATCGGCCTGCAGGTTGGCGCGCTCGATCGCGTCCCAGATCTGGACCGCGAGGCCGGGCAGCTTCGGCGGGTCGAGGATCTCCAGACGCGCGTACTCGTCGAGCAGCGCCTCGAGCTCGGCGAGCTCGTCGTAGGTCTCGGCGCGCATCATCGGCGGCACGAGGTGGTCGACGATGACGGCGTGCGCGCGGCGCTTGGCCTGCACGCCCTCGCCGGGGTCGTTGACGACGAAGGGATAGACGAGCGGTATGTCGCCGAGCGCCGCGTCGGGCGCGCACGCAGCCGACAGCGCGAGCATCTTTCCGGGCAGCCACTCGAGCGTGCCGTGCTTGCCGAGGTGGACGATCGCGTCCGCGCCCCACGTCGCCTCCAGCCAGCGGTAGACGGCCAGGTAGTGGTGCGTCGGCGGCAGCTCGGGGTCGTGGTAGATGCCGACCGGATCGTCGCCGTAGCCGCGCGGCGGCTGGATCGCGATGAGGACGTTGCCGAGCTCCAGCGCAGCCACGACGAAATAGCTCGCGCCCTCGCTCTCGATCACGAACTGATCTCCGGGAAGCGGCCCCCAGCGCGCCTCCATCTCCGACCGCAACGACGCGGGCAGGGTCGCGTACCACGCCTCGTACTCGGCGACCGGGAAGCGCAGCGTCGCGCTCGCAAGCTGCTCGTCGGTGACGAACTCGGGGTCGTGACCGCCGCCCGCGATCAGCGCGTGCATGAGCTCGTCGCCGTGCGCGTACGGGCGCTCGACGGCGTAGCCCGCGCCGTGCAGCGCGTCGAGCAGGCCGAGCGCGCTCGCCGGCGTGTCGAGCCCGACCGCCATCCCGACGCGCGCGTGCTTCGTCGGAAAGCTCGTCAGCAGGACGGCGATCCGCTTCTCGGCGTTCGGCGTCGCGCGCAGCCGCGCGTGGCGCACCGCCAGCCGCGCGACGCGGGCGCAGCGCTCGGGGTCGGCGACGTAGCGCGGGATCGCGGCGCCGACGATCGAGCCGCCCTCGCCGCGCTCCTTGAAGGACACGACGCCGCCGAGCAGGCGGCCGTCGAATTCGGGGATCGCGACCTGCGTCGCGGCGTCCAGCGGCGTCAACCCGCTCGCCGACTGCTCCCACGCCGCGCGCGACGAGGTCGCGCAGACGGCCTGGATGACCGGAACGTCGAGCGCCTCCAGCGCGGCGGCATCCCAGCGCTGCTCGGCGTCGGGGTTCCCCACTCCGCCGTTTCCGGAACCCCCTACTTGGCCGGCATGCGACCCGCCGGTCGCGAGCATCGTCACGAGCAGCGCGTCGACGCGGCCGTCCAGCAGCGCCAGCGCCGCGACGTTGCCGTCCGCGTCGCGCCGCAGCGTCGTCGACCAGACGGCGAGCGCGTTCGCGCCGGCGGCCTCGATCTGCGCGCTGAGCTCGTCGACCCAGGCGGCGTTGCCGGTGATGCGGTGCGAGCGGTAGAAGCAGATGCCGATCGTCGGGCGCCCGTCGACCTGCAGGCGGGCGAGCGCGTCCTCGATCGTCACGTCGCCGATTCCCGCCACGTAGACGCCGAGGTCGGGCACCTCGTGCGGCGGTTCGAAGCCGTAGCCCTCGAGCAGGAACGTGTCGGCGAGAAAGCGCAGCAGCTGCTCGACGTTGTCGATGTCGCCGTGGCGCAGGTACTCGCCGGCCTGCGCGACGGCGCCCGTCGGCGCCGACGACAGCGCCGTCATCTCGGCGTCGGGCTCGATCTCGCCGCCGAGCGCGAGCAGCGGGATGCCGTCGGCCAGGCAGCGTGCGCGCAGCAGGTCCAAGCCCTCCGGCCAGCCGCGCCGGCCGCCGAGGATCCGGCACAGCACGACGGCGGCGCCGTCGAGCAACTCGTCGACGAACGCCTGCTGGTCGATCGCGCCGCCGGGGTTCGCGCAGCGCACGGCCGGGAAGTCCTCGCCGAGACGCTCGACGGCGGCGGCGGTCGCGAGGATCTCGGTGTCAGCTGTCGTGACGAAGCGCAGCAACGGCGTGTCTCATTTCCGCGTGGATGGTCGGCAGGTCGGTGGGCGCGCCGGATTCCAGCAGCGCCAGCACGGCGGCGGTGTCGAGATGCTGCTCGACGAGGTCGCCGAGCGCATCCAAACGCCGCTCGCGCAGCGCCGCGAAGGAATCGGTGCCCGCGATGAAGGTACGACCTCGCGCCTGCGCGACCGCGCGCAGCAGCGCACGCCGCAGCGCATCGTCCTCCAGCGCCCCGTGCCAGGCGGTGCCGATCGTCCAGCCGGCGCGGCAGCCGTCGGGCTCGCCGTCGTCGGCGCGCAGCAGCGGCTCACCGCCGTGGCGGGTCACGCGCCCGTGGCGGATCTCGTAGCCCGTCTGCGTGCGCGCGCCGAGCCAGTCGCAGCTGCCCGAGCGCCGCCGCCGCAGCTTCTGCGCCTCGAAGACCGTCGCGACCGGCAGCAGGCCGAGGCCCTCGACCGCGCCCGCGCGCGACTCGACGCCGTCCTCGATCGCGGTGCCGAGCATCTGGTAGCCGCCGCAGACGCCGAGGATCGGCGCGCCCGCGGCGGCACGGGCACGCAGCGCGTCGTCGAGACCGGTGGCGCGCAACCGCGCGAGATCCTCGACCGTCGCCTTCGTGCCGGGGATCACGACGAGGTCGGCGCGCTCGACGTCGGCGGGCGAGCGCGTGAAGCGCACGCGCACGCCGGGCTCGGCGCAGAGCGCGTCGAGGTCGGTGAAGTTGCTCATCCAGCGCAGCCGCAGCACGGCGATGTCGAGCGTGCCGGCGAGCGCCGGCGCCTCGGGCGCGCGCGCCTCCAGCGCGAGCGAGTCCTCGGCGTCCATCCACAGGTCCTCGACGAACGGCAGCACGCCGAGCACCGGCCGGCCGGTGCGCGCGCGCAGATCGTCCAGCCCCGGAGCGAGGATCGACGCATCGCCGCGGAACTTGTTGATCACGTAGCCCGCGACGAGCGCCTGGTCGGCCGCGTCGAGCAGCGCGAGCGTGCCCAGCAGCGAGGCGAAGACGCCGCCGCGGTCGATGTCGCCGACGACGAGCACGGGCAGGTCGGCGGCGCGCGCGAGGCCCATGTTCGCGAGGTCGCCCGCGCGCAGGTTGATCTCCGCGGGGCTGCCGGCGCCCTCGCAGATGACGACGTCGTAGCGCGCGCGCAGGTCGGCGAGCGCGTCCTCGACGATCGGCCGCAGGTCGGCCTTCATCGCCTGGTAGGAGCGCGCGTCGGCGTCGCCGTAGGGCGTGCCCATGACGATCACCTGGCTGTTGCGCTCGCCCGACGGCTTGATCAGGACGGGGTTCATCGCGGCCTCGGCCGCGATGCCCGCGGCCGCCGCCTGCACAGCCTGCGCGCGCCCGATCTCCGCGCCGCCCGGCGTGACGACGGAGTTCAGCGCCATGTTCTGGGCCTTGAACGGCGCCACCGAGACGCCCTGGCGGTGCAGCCAGCGACACAGCCCGGCGGTCACGATCGACTTGCCGGCGTCCGAATGGGTTGCGCAGACGAGCAGCGCGCCGGCGCGCGTCATCGCAGGCTCCAGCTCGCGACGCCGAGTGCCAGCGCGGCCGCGCCGATGCGGCTGGAGAGGCGGTTGGCGCGGCGGATGTCGGCGACGACCGCAGCCCGGCCGTCGCCGAGCACCGGCCGCAGCTCGACGCGACCGTCGTAGGCCAGCGGCCCGCCGAGCCGCAGCCCGAGCGCACCGGCGAAGGCGGCCTCCATGCGGCCCGCGTTCGGGCTCGGGTGCGCGGAACCGTCGCGGCGCAGGACGCGCCAGGCGCGGCCGCGCGCCGCGCCGCAGCACAGCACGGTCAGCCCCGCGCCGGCGCGCGCGGCGGGCCAGCCGAGGGCGTCGTCGAGCCGCGCCGCGGCCCAGCCGAAGTCCTCGTAGCGCGGCGAGCGATGGCCGACGATCGCGTCGAGCGTGTTCGCCGCGCGGTAGGCGCAGACCCCCGCAGGCCCGCCGACGGCACCCCACAGCAACGTCCCGACGACGGCGTCAGAGGTGTTCTCGGCGACGGACTCGACGACCGCCCGGGCGATCTCGTCCGCGTCGAGGGAGGACGGGTCGCGACCGGCCAGCGCCGGCAGCGCGGCACGCGCCGACGCGAGCTCGTCGCGCTGGAGCATGTCGGCGATCCTCGCCGCCTCGCTGCGCAGCGAGTGCCCGCCGAGCGCCGTCCACGTCAGCAGCGCGAGCGCGGCGCGGCGCCCGAGCAGCCGCGAGAGCCCGTGGCCGGCGAGCGCCGCGGCGCCGACGAGCACGGCCGCGAACAGCGCTCCGCGCGCGCGGCTCGGCGCGTACAGGACGCGCTCCAGCGCCAGCGCCGCGCGGCCGAAGCCCGCGACCGGGTGCCAGCGGCGCGGGTCGCCGAGCGCGAGGTCGGCACCGTAGCCGAGCGCCAGCCCCAACGCGCTCACGACGCCACCGCCGCGTTGACCCGCGACACGGTCCAGCGCCCGTCGCGGGCGTGCAGCTCGGTCACCGACAGCGGCGCGACGTCGATCCGCCACGCCGACGGCGCGGGCGCGCCGAGCGCGTGCACGACGGCGGCGCGAACGACGCCGCCGTGCGTCACCGCGATCGCGCGCCCGTCGACGGCGGCCTGCTCCTGCATCCACGCGGCGACGCGCGCGATCAGCGCGCTGAGCGACTCGCCGCCGTGCGGGCACGCGCCGGGATCGCTCATCCAGGCCGCCACGGCGTCCGGCTCGGCGGCATGGACGTCCTCCAGCGAGCGGCCCGACCACGCGCCGAAGTCGCACTCGCCGAGCGCCGGCTCGACGGTCGCGTCGAGCCCCGCCGCCGCCGCGGTCTCACGCGCGCGCAGCGCCGGGCTGCAGAGCGCATCGCCGCGCCCGAGCCGCCCGCAGAGCGCCGCGGCCGCCGAGCGCCCGCCGTCGTCGAGCGGCTCGTCGACCGGGAACGCCGCGCGCCGGACGGCGTCGGTCGAGGCATGACGGATCAGCAGCAGGCGTCTCAGTGAGCTGCCGCCGAGCCTTCGCGCGCGGCCGCCGAGCGCTCGCGCGCCGTCGCGGCCCGCATCGTCGCGATCCCGAACCCGACCCCGAGCGCCGCCCACAGCACGGCCTGCGTGCCCAGCGAGCTGAGCCGGAACTCCCAGATCAGCGGCGCCGGAAAGCCCGCCGGGATCTCCTGGAAGCCGGGCAGCGCGAGCGCCAGCCCGCCCGCCACGACGACGAACGTCGCCGTGCCGGCGAGCGGCCGCGCCCACGGCGCCGCGCCGGGCCTCATCGTCCACATGACGCGCGCGGCGGCGAACATCGCCAGCGCCGAGCCGACGAGCAGGACGAGGTAGTACGCGGTACGGTCGCCGATCGTCTGCGGGTCGCCGACCGCGGGCGGGTTGGGCGGGTACTTCAAAAACGGCACGAGCACGATCGCGACGAAGATCGCGCCCGCCAGGCGCGTCGCGAGCTCCCAATCCGTGCGCTGCGAGCCGCGGCCGCGCAGCGCCGCGAAGGCGATCGCGAACAGCCCGCCGGCGGCGATGCCGTACAGCGCGGTCGCGAGCAGCAGGCCGCCGCGCTGCTCGCCGCGGCTGATGACCCATTCGGAGATGTGGGCGAGCGGGCTCGCGCTCAGCGAGGCGTGTGCCAGCGCCGCGTTCTCGATCTCGATCGCGTCCTGCACGCGCGGCTCGCCGAAGACGAACGCGAACACGCCCGCCAGCAGGCCGGCGATCGCGCCGACGACGAGGCCCCTGCGGACGAGGGTCCAGACCATGACGGGTGTCCTGTGGCCGGCGGGCGCTAGTGACAGGGCACGCCGAGCAGATGGCGCCCGTCATGCATGAGCTCGTGCAGGAACAGGCCGGTCTGGGAGAGGACGCCCTGGTCGTACTGCACGAGGTAGATCGTGAGCATGAGCAGCACGCCGAGCATCAGCGCTGGAAGAAGCTGGCGAAGCGGAAACGGCTGAACGGTGGCTGCTGGATCCATGGGTTTGGGTCCTCCTGGGGATGGTGCGTCCCTCGTGGAAGGTGCCGCGACGATCGAGTTCCTGACTTCGGGGTTCATACCCCGCCACAGTGGCGCAACCGTCCCGGATTCCGACCGGGTTCCTCGCACCATCGCGCTGACCGGTTGGACCCTAGCGCGCAACGGGGTCGAACGCCACGCCGCCGTGCTCTAATGCTGAGCATGCGAACGCGACTCACAGTGCTGGGCGTCCTCGTCGTCGTGCTCGCGCTGGCGAGCGCCGGCTACGCCGCGACGCGGACCGGCACGAGCGGTGCCGACACGATCCTGGGCACGACAGGTGCCGACATCATCGACGGCCGCGCCGGCGCGGACATCATCTTCGGGCTGAGCGGCGCCGACCGCATCAAGGGCGGCCCCGGCGACGACAGCATCCAGGGCGACGCCGCGTGCCCGACCGGCGCCAAGACGCCGGACGACTGCGACCAGACGCGCGGCAGCGGCAACGACACGATCGATGGCGGCCCGGGCGACGACGTGATCGCCGGCGCGCGCGGCAACGACACGATCACCGGCGGCCGCGGCGACGACAACATCCAGGGCGGCAGCGGCCGCGACACGATCAACCCCGGATCGGGCCGCGACGACGTCTTCGCCGGCAGCGGCAACGACACCGTTCGCGCACGCGACGGCCAGCGCGACCGGATCGACTGCGGGTCCGGGAGCGACCGGGTCGTCGCCGACCGCCGCGACGTGGTGAACCGCAACTGCGAGCGGATTCAGCGCAGATAGCGCGCACGCACTACCGTGTCGGCGACGCATGAGCGACGCGACGCGCTTGTACCGGCCGGCGACGCCCGCGGGCCACGATCCATCACGGGCGGCCGAGCGCGCCGCCGATCCGCGCGGCTGGCGCTACGACGACGACGCGCTGGCGACCGTCCATCGCGTCATCGCCGAGCGCCGCGACATCCGCCGCTTCCGTCCCGACCCGGTGCCCGACGACGTGCTCGAGCGCGTGCTCGCGGCGGCGCACCGCGCGCCGTCGGTCGGGCTCATGCAGCCGTGGCGGCTGATCGTCATCCGCGCCGGCGAGCCGCGGATCGCGATCCGTGACGTCGCCGCGCGCGAGCGCCTGCGCCAGGCCGATCGCTTCGACGAGCGCGCGCGCCAATTCCTCGACCAGAAGATCGAGGGCATCGTCGAGGCGCCGCTGGGCGTCTGCGTCTGCTGCCACCACGGCCGCCCCGGCGAGGAGATCCTCGGCCGCGGCACGATCCCCGAGACCGACGTCTACTCGACCGCCTGCGCGATCCAGAACCTCTGGCTCGCCGCGCGCGCGGAGGGACTGGGCGTCGGCTGGGTGAGCTTCTACAGGCTCAGCGACCTGCGCGCGATCCTCGCGATCCCCGAGCGCGTGGACCCGATCGCCTATCTCTGCATCGGCTGGCCCGACGAGCGGCCGCTGCGTCCGGGCCTGGAGTCCAGCGGCTGGGCGGCGCGGCTCCCGCTCGAGCGCGTCGTCATGGCGGAGCGCTGGCAGGCCGAGCCCGGCCCGGAGACCGCGCCCCCGCCCCCGCCCGCCGCTCGCGAGCCCGACCGCGCCGCGGCGATCGCCGCGCGCGACCGCTCCGACACGCTCGTCAAGCCCGGCGGCAGCCTCGGCTTCCTCGAGGGGCTGATCGAGCGCTGGGCCGCGACGAGCGGCGCGCCGCCGCCGGCCCGGCTGCGCGCCGGCGTGCTCGTCTGCGCCGCCGACCACGGGCACACCGAGCACGGCACGAGCCTGTTCGGCAGCCGCGTCTCGGCGCAGGTCGCGGCGGCCGCCGCGCGCGGCGAGACCGCCGCCGGTGTGCTCGCCCGCGACGGCGGCCATGAGCTCGTCGTCGCCGACGTCGGGCTGCGCGGGCCGACGCCCGCCGGGGTGATCGATCGCAAGGTCGCCAGCGGCAGCGCCGACATGACGACCGTCGCCGGATGCAGCGGCGCCGATGTCGCCGCGGCGATCGCCGCCGGCCGCGAGCTCGCTGCGCAGATCGCCGCCGGCGGCGCCGACTGCCTCGTCGTCGGTGAGATCGGGATGGGCAACACCGCGACCGCCGCCGCGCTCGCCTCGCTGCTGACGGGCGCGCCCGCGAGCGTGACCGTCGGTCGCGGTACCGGGCTCGACGCGGCCGGCCTGGATCGCAAGCGCGCGGCCGTCGACGCGACCGTCACCCTGCACCGCGCCGCCGCGGCGACCCCGCAGGCGATGCTCGCCGCCACCGGCGGCCTCGAGCTGGCGGCGCTGGCGGGCGCCGTGCTCGAGGCATGGGAACGCCGCCTGCCCGTGATCCTCGACGGCTACGCGACCGCCGTCGCCGCGCTCGCCGCCGCGCGGATCGAGCCGGCCGCCGGCGCGGGCCTCTTCGCCAGCCACCTGTCCGCCGAGCCCGGCCACCAGCTCGTGCTGACCGAGCTCGGCCTCGAGCCGCTGCTCGACCTGCGGATGCGCCTCGGGGAGGCGTCGGGCGCGCTCGTGGCGCTGCCGCTCGTCGAGCGCGCGGGGCTGCTGCACGCGCAGATGGCGACGTTCGCCGAAGCGGGCGTCGACGGCCGCCGATGAGCGTCGCCGACGAAGCGCGCGCCGCCGTCGGGCTGCTGACGATCGTGCCCGTCGGCCGGCGCGAGCTGCCCGCCGGCAGCGATCGCGGCGCAGCGCCGTGGTTCCCGCTCGTCGGCGGCCTCGCCGGCATCGTCGCGGCGGTCGCCTACGGGCTCGGCGAGGCGCTGCTGGGCTCCCTCTACGGGGCGGCGTTCGCGCTCATGGTCGCCGCGATCCTGACCGGCGGTCTGCACCACGACGGCCTCGCCGACACGGCCGACGGCCTCGGCGTCCGCGGCGACCTTGCGCGCCGCCTGCAGGTCATGCGCGACCCCGGCATCGGCGCCTTCGGCGCGATCGCGCTCGTCGCCTACGCCCTGCTCGCGACCGCCGCGCTCGCGCGCCTGTCGCCGCCCGAGGCCGCGGGCGCGCTCGTCGCCGGCCACGCGCTCGGCCGCTGGGCGGCGGTCGCGCAGCTGACGTTCGTCGCGCCCGCGCGCGCGGACGGCCTCGGCGCCGCCTTCGGCGCCGATCGGCTCGCGTTCGCGGCCGCGTCGGTCGTCGCGCTCGCGATCGCGCTCGTCGCGAGCGGGATCCTCGCGGGACTCTGCGCGGTCGCCGGCGCGACGATCGCCGCCGTCGCGTGCGCGCTGCTGGCGCGACGCTTCACAGGCGGTCGCACGGGCGACACGCTCGGCGCCGCCGTGCTCGTCACCGAGCTCGTCGTGTACTCGGTGCTCGCCGCCTATCTCGTGACGTAGCTACGTCACCCCCCGCGTGACCGCCACCGCCCCGGACGGTGCGGTCAGCCGCACCGTCAGACACAGGGCTCCCTCCTTTCCGGCGTGTTACCGCGATGTGAAGCTGCTGCACGTCATGAACACCACCGTTCACCTGCTACCGCAGCAGCAGCCGATCATCTGGCTCGAGGACCCCGCCGCGGCGAGCCCGCGACGCACCGGCGGTAAGGCCGCGGCGCTCGCCGGCCTCGCCGATCGCCTGCCGATCCCGCCCGGCTTCGTCGTCGTCGGCGCGCTGGACGCGTTCGCCGTCGAGCTCGCCTACGCGGAGCTGAGCGCCCGCGCAGGTGCTGAGCAGGCGCTCGTCGCCGTGCGCTCCAGCGCCGCCGACGAGGACGGCCTCGAGGCCTCCTTCGCCGGCCAGCACGAGACGATCCTCGGCGTTCGCGGGATCGACGAGCTGCTCGCCGCGATCGCCACGTGCCGCGCCTCGCAGCACTCCGAGCGCGCGCTGCACTACCGCCGCGCGAACGGCATCGCCGGGCCGAAGGCGCCGCTGCCGGTGCTCGTCCAGCTGCTCGTCGCGGCCGACGCGGCGGCCGTCGTGTTCAGCGTCGACCCGATCACGCCGGGCAGCGGCGAGGTGCTCGTCAATGCCGCTTTCGGCCTCGGCGAGAGCATCGTCGGCGGGACCGTCACGCCCGACGACTTCGCGCTCAGCCGCTCCTCGCTGGCCATCACGCGGCGTTCGATCGCCGACAAGCGCCGCATGACGGTGCGCGCGCCCGGCGCCGTCCGCGAGGTCGACGTGCCCGCGCCGCTGCGCCGGCTCGCGTCGATCACCGACGAGCAGGCGCGCGCCGCCGCGGCGCTCGCGCTCGAGCTCGAGCGCGACCTCGGCTTCCCCGTCGATCTCGAGCTCGCCTGGACCGGCGACGACCTTCATCTCCTGCAGTGCCGACCGATCACGACCCTTGCCCAGGAGGCAGCATGACCCCGCAGACGATCACCGACGCGTTCACCGTCGATCCCGCCGACGAGTCGCTCTTCTGGCAGCAGGACACGATGCACTTCCCCGATCCGCTCGCCCCGATGGAGTTCGCGATGATCCAGCGCGCGGTCGGCCACGGCTTCACGCACGGCGCGCGCGCCTACGACGCCCCGATCGACCGCATCGAGGTGCGCACGATCGACGGCTACGAGTACCAATCGATGGTCCCGGTGACGGGCACGCCCGACGAGATGGCCGCGCAGGGAGCGCGCGCGGAGACCGCCGTCCGCGCCGCCATCGGCCGGCTCGACGCGCTGTGGTCCGAGCAGATCCTGCCCGAGGTCCGCGAGCACCTCGGCTTCTGGGACGCCTTCGACATGGAGGGCGCGAACCGCGCCGCATTCGCGTCGCACGTCGCGCAGACCTGGGCGCGCGTGGAGCGCGTCTGGGAGCTGCACTTCGAGGTCGTCCTGCCCGCCTACCTCGCGGTCAGCGAGTTCGACGAGCTCTACCGCGGCCTCTTCCCCGACGCCGGCCCGCTGGACTCCTACCGCCTGCTCGAGGGGCTGCCGAACATGACGGTCGAGGTCGGCCAGGCGCTGTGGACGCTGAGCCGCCGCGCGCTCGCGACCGGCGGCGTCCGCGACGTGCTGATGTCGCAGCCCGCGACCGAGGTCCCGGCCGCGCTCTACGCGACATCCGAGGGCCGCGCGTTCCTCGCCGAGCTCGAGGCCTACCTCGACGCGTACGGCCGCCGCGCCGACAAGTGGACGATCGTCGCCCCGAGCTGGACCGAGGTTCCCACACCGGCGATCGAGCGCCTGCAGGACTTCGTCCGCATGCCCGCGGCCGAGGCGCCCGCCGTCACCACACAGTCCGCCGCCGTCGCGCGCGAGCAGGCGATCGCCGCGGCACGCGACCGCGTGCGCGACTACCCGGCGCAGATCGCCGGCCAGTTCGAGGCGATGCTCGGGGCCGCGCAGGCGGGGCTCGTGATCTCCGAGGATCACAACTTCTGGATCGACCAGATGTCGATCCACCACCTGCGTGCCGTCCTGCTCGAGGCGGGCCGGCGGCTCGTCGCCGGCGGCGTGATCGTGACCGTCGACGACGTGTTCATGCTCACCCCCGACGAGCTGCAGTTCGCGCTCGAGTCCTCCGACTCCGACTCCGATCTGCGCGAGATCGTCGAGCGGCGGCTGACGACGATCGCCTACCAGCGCACGCTCACGCCGCCCCCGGTGCTGGGCGCGGTCCCGTCGGCGCCGCCGCCGGACGATCCGTTCACCCGCTTCGCGATGAAGTTCAACGGCGTCCCGCAGGCGCCCGGTGGCGAGCGCGAGGTGCGCGGCTCGGTGGGCTCCGCGGGCATCGTCCGCGGCACCGCGCGGGTGATCGAATCGATCTCGGAGTCGGGCCGCATCCAGCCCGGCGACATCATCGTCGCCAAGACGACCGCGCCGCCCTGGACGCCGCTGTTCGCGACCGCCGGCGCCGTCGTCACCGATACGGGCGGCGTGCTGAGCCACTGCGCCGTCGTCGCCCGCGAGTACGGCATCCCCGCCGTTGTCGGAACCGGCAACGCGACCGCCGTCATCAGCGACGGCATGACGATCGAGGTCGACGGCGATGCGGGCACCGTCCGCATCGTCTGATCGCGCGATCCTCGCCGCGGTGGCGTTGAGCGGGACGCTGCTCCCGCTCAACTCCACGATGCTCGCCGTCGCCCTGCCCGACATCGCGTCGGGCGTCGGCGGCGGCGTCGCCGCGTCGTCCTGGCTCGTGACGTCCTACGTCGTGGCGATGGCGGCGCTCGGCCCGTTCGCGGGCCGTCTCGGCGACCGCCTCGGTCGCCGCCGCGTGCTGCTGTGGGGCCTGTTGCTCTTCGCCGCCTCCTCCGCCGCCGCCGGTTTCGCGCCCTCGCTCGAGCTGCTGATCGCCGCGCGCCTGGGCCAGGCGATCGCCGGCTCGCTCGTCTTCCCCAACGCGATGGCGCTCCTGCGCGACGCGCTGCCCGCGGGCCGCCGCGGCGCCGGCTTCGGGCTGCTCGGCTCGGCCGTCGGCGTCGCCGCCGCGATCGGCCCCGCGCTCGGCGGCGTCCTCGTCGGCGCGTTCGGCTGGCGCGCGATCTTCCTCGTCAACGTCCCCGTCGTCGCCGGCGCGGTGGCGCTGTCGCTGCGCGCGCTGCCGAGCGTGGCGCCGGGCGGGCGCGCCGGCGATGACGGATCCGCCGGCGGCGCACGCCCCCCGCGCTGGGACTGGGCGCAGCCGCTGCGCGTTCCCGTCTTCGGCGCCGCGACAGCGGCCGTCGGCCTCAGCAACCTCGCGATGTACGGCACGCTGCTCGCCGTCCCCGTCGTGCTCGCCGGGCGGCCGGGCTGGTCGGCCGCCGACGCCGGCCTCGCGCTCGCGATGCTGTCGGTCGCGATGATCGCCGTCGCGCCGCTCGGCGGGCGCATCGCCGACCGCCGCGGTCACCGGCTCCCGGCCGCGAGCGGCCTGACGTTGCTGACCGCCTCCGCCGCGGCGCTCGCCGCGATGGGCGGCGCGCCGCCGGCGTCCGGCCTGGCGGGCGCGCTGCTGCTCGGCGGCGTCGGCCTCGGCCTCGCCAACGCCTCGCTGCAGACCGCCGCGATCGAGGCCGTCGACCCGCGCCATGCGGGCGTCGCGTCCGGCCTGTTCTCGACCGGCCGCTACGCCGGCAGCATCGTCGCTGCGCTCTTGCTCGCCGCACTCCTCGGTGGAGGCGACGGCGCCCACGCGGGCGCCTTCTTCGCGCTCACGGCGCTCGCCGCGGGCGGCGCGGCAGCGCTCGCGCTGCGCCTCGGCGGCTCCCCGCCGGGAGCCGCCGCGATGCACGCCGCGCGGGCCTGACCGCGGTTCGCGTCAGCGCGGTCCGAGGATCTGGAAGGAGCGCATCTCGCCGCGCATGCGCGCGGGGAGGTAGCCCGTGAACAGCGTGTAGGAGTGCACGGTCCCGCTGCGCCGTGCGATCTCGTCGCGGATCGTCTGCGACAGCTGCTGGTTCAGTGACCAGCGCCCGTCGCTGATGCGCGCGGTGTACTGCCGCGTGCGCGTGGCACCGTCGACGACGTACTCCAGCTGCACGCGCACGACGCCGCGCGCACGATCGCTGACCGTGCCCGCCGCACGCAGGCGCCCGCCCGCGCTCAGCGTCGGACGGCGCAGACGCAGCTCGGCGGGGCGCGACGCGGCACGCAGACGGACCGTCTGCGAACGCGTGTCGGCGTCGCCGCGGTAGCTGATCGTCACGATCCCCGTGCCGACGTCGGCCTGCGCCTTGGGAATCCGCTGGCGAAAGCGGATCCGCCCGTCACGGCTGTTGATCGCCGTCGTGAAGCGATAGCGCCGGCCCGCCGCGTGCAACTGCACGTCGGCGCGACCGGACGCCAGGCTCGTGATCGGCGCCAGCACGTCGAGCACGCGCGCGCTGCGATTGATCGTCGCCCGCGCCAGCGACAACTTCGCCGTGAACTTCTCCGCGGCCGGCGGGGGCACAGGATAGGACCCCGGCGGCGGCGGCGGTGGCGGCGGTGGCGGCGGCGCAGCGGCGGGCGGCGGCGGCGGACCGGGCAGGCCCGGCTGCGCGTACAGCTCGCTGATGCGGTCGTCCGTCTCGCCGGCGATGAGGACCTTGCCGCAATCGTAGCCGCAGACCGCGGGGTCGAACGTGAACGACGTCGTGCTGGCCGACAGCACTACGGCGGGCTGGCTGTTGGCGTTCGACGACGACGATCCCCGGCCGGCGCTCAGCTGGCCCGCCGTCTGCCAGCCGTTCGTGGCCGGGTCGTACAGCTCCGCGCTCGCGCCGCCGTTGCCGCCGCCGGCGACGAGCACGTTGCCGTTGGGCAGCAGCGCCTGAAGCTGGTCGAAGCGTCCGAAGCCGAGCATCTGGCCGGTCGTCGTCCAGCCCCCGCCGACGGGGTCGAACACCTCGCCGGTCTGGTTGTTCGGGAAGCCGGCGACGACGAGCACGCGGCCGTCGAGCAGCCTGACCGCGCCACCGCGGGCACGACCGGTCGCGAGCAGGCCCGTGTTGGACCACGCGTCCGTGGCCGGGTTGTAGATCTCGGCCGTGTTCTGTCCACTGGGGAAGCCGGCCGGGACGAGCACGCGGCCGTCAGGCAGCAGCGCCGCGTCGGTCGTCGTGCGGGCCGAGTTCAGCGGCGCGGCCGTGGTCCAGCTCCCTCCCGGGCCGCCGTCGGGGTCGTACAGCTCGGCTGCCGTCGTCGTGAACGTCGAGTTGCAGCCTGCCGCGGGCGGCGTGTCCTGCGGCGTGCACGTGCGGCCGCTCGCGACGAGCACCTTGCCGCAGTAGCTCGGGGGCGAGGCGTCCGAACAGGCGCCGCCGCGCAGGAGGATCGCGGCGTGCAGCGCATGGCGCACGGTCATCGTCGCGGCGCTCGACCACGTCCCCGTCGCCGGGTCGTACAGCTCCGCGGTCCTGAGGTTCGGCTGCGCGTTCGTCGTGAGACCGACCCCGAAGCCGCCGGCGACGAGCACCTTGCCGTTTCGCAGCAGCGTCGCGGTATGCGTGAAGCGCGTCTCGCTCATCGACCCCGTCGCGCTCCAGCTGCGCGTCAGCGGGTCATACAGCTCCGCCGACGCGAGCGCTGCGCCGCCCTGCGAGACGCGGCCGCCGGCGGCGAGCACCTTGCCGTCGGGCAGCAACGTCATCGTCCCGGCGAAGCGCGGCCGCTGCATCTGGCCGGCGACCTCCCAATCGCCCTCGGCGTAGGCGAAGCGTGCGACCGGGCTGGCCGGCGACAGCCTGCCGGCGACGGTGACGCGCACGTGCACGGCGCCCGTCGTGCCGGCCGGCACGGTGGCGTCGATGCGCGTGGGCGAGACGACCGTGAAGGCGCTCGCGGGCGTCGCCCCGAACGTCACCTGCGTGGCGCCGCCGAAGCCCGTGCCGTGGATCGTGATCCGTGCACCGCCGGAGGTCGACCCGGAGCGTGGCAGCAGCCGCGTGACGAGCGGGTCGGCCGGGTCCGCGTCGGCGACCTTCACGAGGAAGCCGTCGGCGCCGCCGCCGGCGCCGCCGAAGTTCGCCTGGGCGCCGCCTGCGGTCGGCAGTTCGCCGTTGGTGAAGCGTGACGATTGCCCGGCGAGGTACGCGTTGCCGGCGGCGTCGGCAGCGATCGCCGCGCCGCTGTCGCTGATGCTGCCGCCGACGATCGACGAGTGCACGAGCGACGTTCCGCCGGCGGACAGCTTGCTGACGAACGCATCGCCGTTGCCGGCGCGCTGGGAGACCGGCTTTTCCAGCGGGAAGTTGCCCGACGCCGTCGACCCGCCGACGTAGGCGTTGCCGTTGTGCACGGCGATCGCGTTGCCCTGATCGGACGAGCCGCCGCCGAGGTACGTCGAGTACGCGTAGCCCGTCGCGTCGGCGTTGAGCTTCGTGACGAACGCGTCGCCCTCGCCGGCGAGCGCGGGCTGCGACACGCCGGCGGTCGTCGGAAACGAGCTCGACTCGGTCTGGCCGGTCACGTATGCCTGACCGGAGGCGACGGCGATCGCGCTCGCCAGGTCGTCGCCCGTGGGCTCCGGCCCGGTGCCGCCGACGCCGGCGCCGCCGAGGTACGTCGAGTACGCGAGCGAGGAGCCGTCGGCAGCGTACTTCGTCACGAAGCCGTCGGTGCCCGCGCCGCCGGCCAGCGCCGCCCCGACGACGCCGGGCGTCGTCGGGAAGTCCGCCGAGGCCGTCTGCCCGGCGACGTACGCGCTGCCGCCGTCGACGGCGATGCCGAGGCCGTCGTCGGCGAGCGCGCCGCCGAGGTAGGTCGAGTACGTCAGCGCCGCGCCCGTCGTGCTGAGCTTGGACACGAAGGCGTCGCGGACCCCGCCGAGGGCGGCCTGTGCCGGGCTGACCGTGGGGAAGTTCGTCGACGTCGTGTTGCCGGCGACGTACGCGGCGCCGGACTGCACCGCGATCGCCGTGGCGACATCCACCAGCGTGCCGCCGAGGTACGTCGAGTAGGCGAGCGTGCCGCCGGCGGCGTCGAGCTTCGTCACGAAGCCGTTGCCGGCGGCCGGCGCGGCCGTCGCCAGCGCCCCGGCGGTCGTGGGGAAGTTCGTCGACAGCGTGTCGCCGGCGATGTACGCCTCGCCGGCCTCGACGGCGATCGCGCGGCCGCGGTCGACGGCGGAGCCACCGAGGTACGTCGCGTACACGAGCGCGCTGCCGCTCGGGTTGAGCTTCGCCACGAAGGCATCGGTCGTGCCCGAGTTGGCGGGCTGCTGCGCGCCGGCGGTCGGGAAGTCGGTCGATGTCGTCGAGCCCGTCACGTAGGCGTTGCCGGACCCGTCGACCGCGATCCCCGCGATCGAGTCGGTGCCCGCGCCGCCGAGCAGCGAGCCGTAGGAGACGACAGGGTCGATGACGAGCCTGTGCGAGCGGTCGTAGTCGCCGATGCGCAGGCCGACGCGGTCGCCCGCGAGCAGCCGAAAGTCGACGGCGACCGCGCGCCGGCGGCCGTCGATGATCTGGTGCGCGACGGGACGCTGCTGGCGCAGTTCGCCGGCGGCGGTGGCGATCCGCAGGCGCTTGGCGTCGTCGAGCCTCAGGGAACGCGCCCCGTCGAACGCGAGCGCGATCTGCCGGGGGTCGGCGCCGGGGGCGACGATGAAGTCGTACTCAAGCGCCTTGCGGCGGGCGTGGTACTCGACGTCGATGCCGCGGTAGGCGTCGGGATACCTGACGCTCGCATAGCCGCGGATGCCCGTCACCGATCGCCCGCCGTCGCCACCGCGAACGTCGTCGCCACCGCGGGCGTAGTTCGTCACGCCCGGGAGGCGCGTGCCCGCGACCGGCGCGGCGCCCGCGCCGGTGCCGAAGCGCATCCGCACGACCTGCCGGCCGTCCTTGCCTCCGGCCAGCGCGAAGACCGCCTCGTCGTCGGTCAGAAAGAGCGTGTAGCCGAGCCCGCGGGCGATGAACCGCGCACGCTCGTCGGTCTGGCCCTCGTTGCGCTCGAAGCGCAACGGCAACTGGCCGTAGGCAGCACCCGCGCCATCAGCGCCGCGCTGAACGACGCTGCTAAAGACAGACGCCGACCTGGTCGTCTGCGACGTGGCGGTGTGCAGTCCAAGTCCGGCAGCGGCGATGACCGCCACCCCCAGCAACAGCGCGATTCGCATCGACGGCATGTGAGGATCTCCCCCGGGGCGTGGCGTGTGTATGCAACATAGACCTTATACGCACATAGCGGCGCGCGCGCCACGTCCACCCCGCGCCGGCCTGCTAGCCGGGGGCGCCCGCGGCCCGTACGAGCCGGTGCACGAGCTCGAGTTTGCGCATCACCAGCGGCGCGATGACGAACGGGTACAGGTCACCGGCGCCGATGCTGCGGCTCATCGCGTTCAGCGCGTAGGTCAGCGGCAGCCAGGCGTCGATCAGCGTGCGCAGGTCACCGTCCTCGACGGGCACGGAGCGCAGCGGCGGGTCGTCGGCGACCGCGATCTGCGGGCCGTCGACGCGCAGCCCGTGGGCGGCCGCCGTCTGCAGCGCGTCGCGGATATGCAGGTAATGGGCGAACGTCTCGGCCCAGTCCTCCCACGGATGCATCGTCGCGTAGGCGCTGACGAAGCGCTGCGGCCAGTCGGCCGGCGGGCCGTGCTCGTAGTGGCGGTCGATCGCCGCCTGGTAGTCGGCGCGGTCGTCGCCGTAGACCTCGCGGCAGGCGTCGATCTGCGGCGACCCCTCCGGCGCGAGGATCGGCTCGTAGTAGTGGCCAACCTCGTGGCGCAGGTGGCCGAGCACCGTGCGGTAGGGCTCGCCGAGCTCGGTGCGGCGCCGTTCGCGCCGGGCGGGGTCGGCCTCGGCGAGGTCGAGCACGATGACGCCGCCGGCGTGGCCGGTCGTGACCGGCTCGCCGGCGCTCGAGAGCAGCTCGAAGGCGAGCCCGCCCTCACGCTCGCGCCAGGACTCGACGGGCAGCCCGAGCTCGGCGAGCTCGAACAGCAGCCGCCGCTTGGCGGGCTCGGCGGCGCGCAGGGCGGCGAGGCCCTCGCCGTCGTCGTCGGCCGGTCGCGTGCGTGTCAGCGCACAGGCGAAGCACAGCGCGCCGGCGTCGGGTACGAGCCAGTTGCAGGCCGCCAGCGCGGCGTTCGCGCAGCGCGCGCCGCCCTCGCCGAGCGCGACGATCTCGCGCGGGCCGTGGTCGTAGGCCAGCGGCGTGTCGCAGTGCAGGCAGCGCACGCTCTCGAAGGTCACGAGCTGCCGGCAGGTGGGGCAGGCGAAGGCGCGCATCGGACCATCATCGCCGCAGCGCGCAGATTCCCACCCCGAGCGGCGCCGCTCGGTTAGCGTGCAGACCGGCATGAGCGACGGCACCGAGGAGCCGCAGAGCTTCGAGGCGGGCGACCGCGTCGCGGTGATGCGCCTCGCGCCGCTGACGGGCGAGATCCAGATCGTCGAGGCGACGGTCCTCGGGATGATCGACGACTACCAGGCCGTGATCCGCTTCGCCGGCAACGAGAAGGAGTTCTCGTGGCCGGTCGGCGACCTGACGCGCATGCCACCGCGCGGGTAGCGCCCGGCGGCCTGCCGCGACGTCGCCGCGCCGCCGCGAGCTACGCCGCCGGCACGTCGGGGCACTCGCGCTTGAACCTGTCCCAGTCCCAGGTCGCGAGGAAGTCCTCGGCCGCGGTGACGCCGTTGGCGATCACCTCGGCGCGCTGCCGTGCGGACGCATCGAACTCGACGATCCCCACCGCGCTCGTGTCGACGGCGATCGTGCGGCGCCGCACGCAGGGCCGCTCGAGGTACGTCTGGTCGTTGCCGACGATCGCCGTCGCGACGACGCGCTCGAGCAGCCGCACCGGCGCCAGCGCGGGCAGCGCGATCCCCGGGAACAGCTCGGGATCGCCGGCGGGCAGCTCCGGCACGACCTTCACGCCCAACGTCGGCCAGCGCGGCGGACGCAGGTCGGTGCGGTCGAAGATCTCGATCGGGTAATTCGACAGCACGCCACCGTCGACGAGCGTCACGCGCTCCCCCGTCAGCTCGTCACGCACGACGACCGGGTCGAAGTACAGCGGGATCGAGATCGAGGCGCGGACCGCGCCGGCGACGAGCTGCTCGTCCGGGTCCAGCCCGAGCTTCGGGTAGTCCCACGGCAGCCGCAGCAGGCGCCCGTGCGTGACGTCGGTCGCCATGACGACGAGCCTGTAGCTGCGGACCGCCGGCAGGTTCTCGTCGGCGCCGGGATCGCTGCGGCGCAGGTCGCCGAACGTGCGCACGCCGAGCGCCTCGAGCTCGTCGCGCACGAAGTCGTGGATGTAGTCGCCCTCGTAGGCGCCGCCGGAGTGCAGCAGCGAGATCCCCTCGCTGAGCAGCGGGATGTGCGGCCGGCCGCGATCGGCGACGCGCTCGTAGCGCAGCCGCGCCATCGCGTCCGCCAGCCCCGGCTCACTGATCCCCGCCGCGACGAGCGCGCCGGCGATCGCCCCCGCCGACGTCCCCGCCACGCGCGTGAACGTGTAGCCCGCGCGCATCAGCGCGCCGACCGCGCCGCCGAGCCCGATCCCCTTCATGCCGCCGCCCTCGAGGACAAGATCCGCGTCAGGCATCACGCTCACGATCGCACACGTGACACGCCGCTCGCATGCGGGGGATGGTCGACCGTCGCGGGCTCGCAACGCGCACTGCGCCATCATGGTGAACCCTCGCCGCCGGTTTCGAGGTCAGACGTCACGGCGCCGCCGACCGGCGCGCCCGGACCACCTCGCAATGACGACCTCCGCCCAATCTCCCGCCCGTCGCCTGCTGCTGCTCGCCGTCCTGCTCGTCACGGGCAGCATCGCCGGGGCGCTGGCGGGCGCGACCTCGCCCGCGGGGCTACAGGATGCGTTCGCGGGCAGCGGCGTGCTGGGTGCCGTCGCGTTCGCGCTGCTGTACGCGGCGCTGACCGTCGCGCTCGTGCCCGGCTCGGCGCTGACGATCGCCGCGGGCGCGATCTTCGGCCCGATCGTCGGCACGCTCGTCAGCGTCGCCGGTGCGCTCGCCGGTGCGACGGCAGCATTCGCGATCGCGCGCCGCACCGCCCGCGCACCGCTGCAACAGGTGCAGAGCGAGCGCGTGGCGCGCGTCCAGGAGCGGTTGCGTGAGCACGGCCTGCTGTCGATCGTCGCGTTGCGGCTCGTCCCGCTCGTCCCGTTCAACGCCTTGAACTACCTCGCCGGCGCGAGCGCGATCCGGACCCGCGACTACGTTGCCGGCACGGCGGTCGGGATCATCCCCGGCGCGATCGCGTTCGCGACGCTCGGCGGCAGCATCGACGACCCCGGTTCCCCGGCGTTCATCGCCGCTGCCGCGCTCGTCGTCGCGCTGATGCTCGCGGGCGCGATCGCGGCCCGCCGGCGCCCGGCGGCCGCGCCGCCGAAGCGGTCGCTCGCCCCGGAGCTGCGCCGGCTGGCCTGGTCAGCGGCGTTCCTGCTGGCCGTCGTCGGGACGCTGTTCGCATCGGGCCTCTATCACTGACCGGTCGCGGGCGTCACCGGCTCGTCGCCGCGAGCAGCCGGCCCGCCCGCCGGCGGTGGACAGATCGCCAACGACGGGCGGCGCGATTCATGTGCGGGTCGGCGCGGCCCGCGGAATCCTTCGGCGCGCCCGCGCGGTCACAATTGGACATGCCGACGATCGGCAGACCTCATGGAGCACGATCAGCACAGCGATCCGTCGACTCGTCGACGGCGAGCAGGACGCGGCCGCCGGCCCCTCCGGGCGATCTGGCACGGCCTCGTGATCGTGGCGAGCGTGGCACCGCGGCCGGTCGCGCCGTGAGCGGCCGCTACGACATCGTCGTGCTCGGCGGCGGGACCGCGGGCCTGGTGTCGGCGATGATCGCCGCCGGCGCGGGCGCCCGCGTCGCGCTGATCGAGCGCGAGCGCACGGGCGGCGACTGCCTGTGGACCGGCTGCGTGCCCAGCAAGAGCCTGATCGCCGCCGCCGGACTCGCGCACCGCATGCGCCACGCCGACGCGGTCGGCCTGGCGCCGGTCGATCCGCAGATCGACTTCGGGCGCGTCATGGGCCACGTGTCGCGCGCGATCGCGACGATCGCACCGCACGACTCACCGCAGCGCCTGCGCGAGGCCGGGGTCGAGGTCATCGAGGCGCAGGGCCGGTTCGTCGCCCCCGGACGGATCGATGTCGCCGGCCGCACGCTGCGCTGGCGGACCGCGATCATCGCGACCGGCTCACGACCGCTGCTCCCCGCGGTCGACGGACTCGCGGACGCGCGGCCCCTGACGACCGACAGCGTCTGGTCGCTGCGCGCGCTGCCCGAACGCCTCGTCGTGCTCGGCGGCGGACCGATCGGGTGTGAGCTCGCGCAGGCGTTCGCGCGGCTCGGCGCGCATGTCACGATCGTCGAGATGGCCCACCGGCTGCTCATCAAGGAGGAGCCGCGCGCGAGCGCCATGATCGCGCAACGCCTGCGCGGCGAGGGCATCGACGTGCGCACCGCGACCCGCGCGACCGCGGTCCGAGACGGCGAGCTGCGGCTCGACAGCGGCGACAGCATCGCGTTCGAGCGCATCCTCGTCGCCGCCGGACGCGCCCCGCGAACGGTCGATCTCGGCCTCGACAGCGTCGGCGTGGACGTCGACGCGCGCGGGGCGGTGATCGTCGACCGGCGCCTGCGCACCAGCGGGCGCGGCATCTTCGCCGCCGGCGACGTGACCGGCCTGCTGGCGTTCACGCACGTCGCAGGCCATCACGCGCGGGTCGCCGCGTCCAACGCCCTGTTCCACACCCGCTCGAAGCTCTCGGGCACGATCCCCTGGGTGACGTTCACCGACCCCGAGATCGCGCGCGTCGGCCTCTCCGAGCAGCAGGCCCGCGAGCGCTGGGGCGACCGCGTGCAGATCGCGCAGTTCGACTACGCGGGCTTGGATCGCGCGATCACGGCCGGCGATCCGTACGGCTTCGCCCAGCTCGTCGCCGACCACCGCGGGCGCCTCGTCGGCGCCACGATCGCGGCACCGGGCGGCGGCGAGGCGATCGCCGAGCTGACCGCCTGGATCGCGCAGGGCGCGAGAATCGACGCCGTGTCGCGCACCGTCCACGCCTACCCCACGCTCGGCGAAGGCCCCGCACGCGCCGCCGACGAGCACGTCGCCGCCCGCTACGCCAGCCCGCGGATGCGCGCGATCGCGCGACCCGTGCTCGCCACGCTGCGGGCCCTGGAGCGACCGCGGTGAGCGGCGATGGCGCCCCGTCTCGCCCACCGGTGCAGACGCCATGAGACGGCCGACGTGGATCGCATTCGACCTCAACGGCACGTTGCTGGACCCGGCGGCGCTGCTCGACGAGGAGCACGCCGATCTCGCCCGCAGAGCGCTCGACGACGCCGTGCTGCAGGCGATGGCGGACACGCTGACCGGCGAGCATCGCCCGTTCCCCGAGTACCTGCGGGCCGCGCTGCAGCGCACGCTGCAGGTCGCCGGCCTCGACGACGCGATCCTCGACGCCGCGATGCAGCGAGCGCGGACGCTGCCGGCGTTTCCCGATGCGGGCGCTGCGCTGCGGTCGCTGACGGCGTCGGGCTACCGCGTCGCGGTCGTCACCAACAGCGCCGCCGACGCCGCCCGCGCAGCACTCGACGCGGCCGGCCTCAGCGCTCAGGTCCAGACCGTCGTCGGCGCCGACGAGGTCGGCGCCTACAAGCCCGACCCGCGCGTCTACCGTCACGCGGCAGCGCGACTGGACACGCCGGCGAGCGGCGTCTGCCTCGTCGCCGCCCATGCGTGGGACGTGCTCGGCGCCCTGCGCGCCGGCTGGCAAGCCGCCTGGGTCGGGCACCGTGAGGGGTACCTGCTCAGCACGGTCCCCGAGCCGACCGTCTGCGCGCCGACGCTGCACGAGGCCGCCCGTCTGCTCGACGCGCTCTGATCGCTGCGGGCGTGCTCAGGCGGCGCAGCACGACAGCGTGCTGGGGTCGCGGGCGAAGGACCGCGCCGTCAGATGGATCGCCTCACCGATCGTGGTGCGCTGCGCGAACGCCGTCGCGCAGCACCGACGGCGATCGACGCGATCGCGACCACGGCCAGCACACCCGCCCCGACACCGAGCGCGCTGCCCACGGCAACGCCGCCCAGCAGCCCCGCGATCAAGGGCCCGCCCGCGCAGCACGCGACGGCAAACCCCCCGATGGCGAGCGCGGCGAGCCCCGTCCTGGGCGATCTCGGCGACGCCTTGGGCGTGTCGTCGATCAGCTTCCCCCTGGATCGACGTGGCGGCACGCGGCGACGTGCTCGGCGTTGTCTGCAAGCAGCGCGCGGCCGAGCGCCAGCAGCTCACCGACGCGCGCGTCGGCGACGCGGTAGTAGACGGTGCGGCGCTCGCGGCGCGTGAGCACGAACCCACACCAGCGCAGGCACGCGAGGTGGTTGGAGAGGTTCGTGCGCCCCAGCCCCAGCGCCGCGGTCAGTTGCCCGACCGACAGCTCGCCGCGCGAGCGCAGCAGCTCGAGCACGCGGACGCGCGCGGGATCAGCGAGCACCTTGAAGTACGTCGCCACGAGATCGGGCTCGGTCGGCCGCGCGGGCAACGAGAACGGCCCGTCGGCAAGGGGTGTGACGATCATCATGTCAGCCTACTCTGACATGAGCGTGGGTTCGCCACCCGGTTCAGGGGTCGTGGCTGAGTCCTGCGCGCCGCTGGCGCGGGCTTGCCGTGCAAGTCGACGGGCAAGTGCGCCGCGTGTGAGTAAAGCCGTGAGCCAGGCCAGCAGCGTCCCTTGCCGATGCCCTCGTCGCTGACGAGTACGTTTGCGGCCCGCGACCAGCTGATAGGTCCGTAAAGACCGGCTTGAGGGAGACCCTCTGCGGCGCTGGCCGGGAGGGTCTTTTCTTGTTCTGTCCTTTTGAGGGAGGGAGTCATCTTGGACCTGTTGCGCAGAGAGGTGCCCGCGACGTCGTTGGTGGTCGCGGTCGACCCGGGCAAGGCGTTTAACCGGGTGTGGCTGACGACCGGGGAACGGGGCTTGGTCGGTGAGCCGGTGACGTTGCCGGTGCTGCGTGAGGGCGTCGACGAGCTCGAGCGCCTGATCGCGGCCAGCGGCGTCAGCGGGCTGCCGGTGATCGGGTTGGAGGCGACGGGGTCGTTGCATCGGGCGTGGGCGGCAGAGATCGAGCGGCGCTGGCCCGGGTCGCTGCGGCTGTTCGCGCCATCAGAGACGACGGCCGCGCGGGGTCAGCTCGGGTCGCGGCGCTTTAAGACAGACGACCGTGACTGCGCTGCGTTGGTGTGGCTGCTGCGCCAAGGCGCCGGCCGCCCCGCCGAGCCGCAGATCGTCGAGTCGCTGTTGGGCACGGTTCGTCATCGCCGCCAGCTCGTCGACGCACGCCGCGTGCTGCAGCAACGTCTGCATGACCAGCTCAACGCGCTGTGCCCAGGGCTCTCGGCGCCCGCGGGTCACGGCCGCGCGCTGAAGCTCGAGGGCGTCGTTGGGCAAGCCGTCCTCAGCTGCGCGGCGGCGTTCGCCGGGCGCGCGCCGAGCACGCGCTCGTTGCTGGCCCGCGCTCCGGGCCGCATAACCAACGCGACCGCATCATTTTGGGCTGACCGCTGGAAGCGGTTGCTGGCCCGGCCCGCCGACGCCGAGCTGCGCGCCGCGCGCCTCGGACGCGATCTGCGCCGCTGGCAAGACCTGCAGGCCGATATCGCGCTCGCCGACGACCAGCTCGCCGGCCTGCTCAAACGCACGCCGGGCCAGATCCTGACGACGCTGCCCGGCGTGGCGGTCGTCAGGGCCGCCGCGTTCAGCGCCTACACGCTGCCGATCGAGCGCTGGCCGACCCCCGAGCACCTGTATTCAGCGACCGGATTAGCGCCGGCGACCTACCAGTCCTCAACGATCACCAGGCGCGGCAAGATCAGCCGCCAGGGCTTGGCCGAGCACCGCGACGCACTAATGGCGATCGCCTGGGGGCTGTCGCTCTACAGCGACGCGTTCAAGACCCGCGACAGCGAGCTCAGGGCCCGTGGCTTCCGGCCGATCCAGGCCCGCGTCGCGCTCGCCCGCCACGCCTGCCGACTGTGCTGGCAACTGCTCAATTCCCAACAGCCCTACGACGATGAGCGATACGCTCGCGCTCGGCGGCGCGGGCGGTGATGGCGCTCACAGCTATGCCGCACGACGGCGCAATCTAGCTTGCCACCCGCCCGCGCAGCCGCTGCTCACGGCGCACACGAAAGCCTGCCGCACGACGGCGCCTGATCAGCCTGCCGACCCGCAGCGGCCGCCCGCGCAACCCCTCGCCCAATCACCGCAAACACCGCGATCACCGACCGCGGCGCTCACCCACGGCCACCATCACTCTTGACTGCCGAGGCGAAAGCTAGACGCCAGCCAGGAAGGGTGACGCGTGGACCAGGTCGTCCTCGAAGTACTGCCCGTGGGTCCGCTTGATCGTCTCGATGGAGTCGGCGCCGACGAGCACGATCTCGAAGCTTCCCTTGCCCGCGTACTCCCGCTCGAGCTCTGCGTACGTGGCGGCCGCCTTGGAGGCGTCCGTGAACTCCTCCGTCTTGACGAGGCGTCCGAGGTCGATGTTGTAGATGAGGAGGTAGTGGATCAGGGGCATCGGGTTACCGTCGCTCGAAGTACGGTTGCGCTCGGTCGCGCGCGCTCTCGAAGTCTGACATGAACGCCAAACCGGGGGCCTGGCCCGCCTCCTCCATCGCAAGTCCATCGGCGGCAAGGCGAAAGTACCGGAGCAGATCTCGAGGACCCTGGCCGGATTTCAGGTCGGACTTGAGGCGCTTGTCCGTGCGCTCGATCGCTTCGGCCCACTCGTGCTGCTTCGGCGTCCGGAGCTGGATCTCGATCAGCCTTTCGTCTCGTTCAACCACGATGTGCAGAGCCCTGTACCCGCTCGGCGCGGGTTCCTTGAGCGTGTAGTGCTTGCGGTGCTTGACGATCCAGTTGCGTTCGATGCGCTCCGCGACTCGGCGTACCTCGTCGTGCCGCCTTGGAGAATCGCTCGACAGCCCCCGATGTCCTGCATACGCGAGAGCTTCATCTTTGGGTGCCGGCTGAGCTTCTCGACGATCTGCGGCGCGCGCTTCAAGCGCTGCCCGACCGTGATCGGAACCTGCGGGTCGCACTCGTGGCGGACGAACTGGCGGACCCCGACCGTGACCTTCCTCATCGGGGTCTGAAACTCCGCCCTGAACGCGAAGAGCAGCTCTGTCGGCGCCGTGGGCAACAGGTCGTCCGGTTCCCATTCATCCCACCAGCGACGCAACGCCACGCCGGCGCGGTCGACGGCACCCTTGGATGGTCCGACCTGCGGCGAGGGCATCGCCCATTGGTAGCGCATTGGTTGCAAGCCCCGTCCGTAGAACGCAGAAACCCCCGTGTAAACGGGGGTTTCGCGCTATCGGGGCGCCCGGATTTGAACCGGGGACCTCTCCGACCCGAACGGAGCGCGCTACCAAGCTGCGCCACGCCCCGATGCCTGGCGATTATCTCACGAAGACCCTGCCACCGCCCGGTAGTACCGGACGGCGAGCCCTGTGATGAGCGTCTGCAGGGCGGACTCCAGGGAGACGCCTTCCTTGTGAGCGTAGCGCTCCGCGCCCGCGTCCTCGATCCGCTGCGCCTGGCGGACGACGTCGTCCATCAGCTCGGGGTGGCGGTCGGCGAAGTACGCGCCCAGCGCGTAGAGGGCGGTGTCGGTGAACGGCTCGAGCTCGCCGTCACCGCGCTCATCAACCAAGGGCGTTGAGCGTCGTCGTCGTGGAGGCGATCGTCTCGGTCACCGTGGAGGAGACGCTACCGACCGCGGCGGTCGCCGCGGGGGCGAGCACGGGGATCGACGCGACGGGCGCGCGCCCGGTAGCGTCGACCGTGCCCGCGGCGCCGGCCACGGGCGCGGTCGCGCCGCCCAGCAGGGCCGGTACGTCGGTTGTGCCGGCGCTGCCCGCGCCGGCGCCCGCGCCCGCGCCCGCGCCGAGCACGCGGCCCAGCTCGCGAACGGAGCCCGGCGCGGCGGGGAAGCGCGGCGCAGCGGTCTCGCGGCCGACGTGCGGCGCGGGGCCGCTGCTGTCCGAATCGAACGGCAGCGCGGGAAGCCGCGGTCCGTTCGCCGGCGCCGTCTCTGGCGGCGCCCCAATCGGCGCCGGCCCGGTGCGGGCGGGCCGGACGGCGCTCGTCCGGGGCGCGCGGGCAGCGGGCGCGCGCGGAGCGCCGAGCGCGCCGCGCTCAACGGCCGGCGCGCGCTCGGGCGCCGCCCCGTCGTGGCCGCCGGCGGACAGCCCCAGGGCCGGCGCCTGCTCCGACGGCGATGCGGCGCCGCCGCCGCCGAGCGGCGCGCGGTCGCTGAGGGCCGCGCCGGCGCCGATGCCCGCGACGGCCACGGTCGCAGCCGTCGCGACGGCCTTCGCCCAGCTCGACGCGAGACCGGGATCGACGGCGGCGGCGATGTTCGCCGACCACTGGCCGGCCGATCCGTGTCCGAGCAACGGGCCCGCATCGTCGCTGAACCCGCGCCGGCGCAGAAACGCCGGCAACGGGACGAGGGCGGCGATCCGCGCTACCGCGGCGGGCCGTGAGGCCGCGCCGGGGTCGATGCCCGCGCGGCCGGCATAGCGCCGGCAGGGCTGGCAGTGGGCGAGGTGGCGCGCCATCCGGCGTTGGTCGCGCAACCCCGCGGCGCCCCCACCGCCGGCGTCGACGATGCGCTGCACGCGCAGGCAGCGCGCGCCGCTGACGATCTCCTCGTACTCCTCCGTCAGCCGCTTGCGCGCGCGAAACAGCGTGCTCTCGACCGCCGGGCGGCTCAGGCCGAGGCGATCGCCGATCTCGCGGTAGGACAGCCCCTCGAGCTCGCGCAGCACGAGGATGTCGTGATGGACCTGCGACAGCGCGCCGAACGCCCCGCAGAGGTTGTCGATCGCGACCTTGCCCTCGACCGCCGAGTCCGGGGTCGCGCCGGGCTCGGCGAGGCGCCCGTGCTCGGCGGCGCCGATCGCGTCGCGCGCGTCGAAGGAGACCTCGCTCGTGGTGCGTGACCGGCGAAACGCGTCGATGCAGCGGTTCCTCGCGATCTCGTAGATCCAGGGCTTGAAGTGGAGGTCGCGCTCGCTGTCCTCGCGCATGCGCCGCAGCGCCGACAGGAACACCTCCTGGGTGATGTCCTCGGCGCGGCCGTGATCGCGCACGATCCCGCGCACGTAGGCGGCGATCCGCGGCTGGTAGCGCTGGAAGAGGACCTCGAAGGCGCGGTCGTCCCCGGCGCGCACACCCGCGACGAGATCGCGATCGTCCGCGTCGCCATCCGTGGGCCTGGTTAGGACTGCCAAGGCCGGCATGAGTTCCCCTATTGCGTCCCGTGGTGTACGGCTCCCCCGGACGGCGTCCTGCCTCGTCGGGGGGCTGCGCAAGCTGTGGCAACTGTAGCGTTCGGGATCGTGCTCGACAACGTCATCGCCTACCTCGACGATCTGCTCTCGCCCGCGTCCTTCCAGGACCACGGGCCCAACGGACTGCAGGTCCCCGGGCCCGCCGCCGTGCAAACGGTCGTCACCGGCGTGTCGGCCAGCGCCGAGCTCTTCGAGCGCGCGGCCGACCGCGGCGCCGACCTCGTGCTCGTCCATCACGGGCTGTTCTGGAGCGGCGCCCCGCTGGCCCTGACCGCTGCCTCCAAGCGGCGCCTGCAGCTGCTCTTCGACCACGAGATGGCGCTCGCCGCCTACCACCTGCCGCTCGATGGCCACGCCGAGGTCGGCAACAACGCGCTCATCGCCGCGGGCCTGGGCTGCTCCTCGCACGAGCCGTTCGCGCTGTATCGCGGCGCGCCGATCGGCGTCGCGGCGCGCTTCGACGGCGACGGCATCGCGGCCGCCGAGCTCGTCGAGCGCACCGCCCGGCTGACGGGCCGCGAGCCGCTGACGTTCCTCGCCGGGCCCGAGCGCGTGCGATCGATCGGGATCGTCTCCGGGGCCGGCGCCGACTTCCTCGGCGACTCGGTCGGCGCCGGCCACGACGCGTTTCTGACCGGCGAGCCGATCGAGCGCGTCATGACGCACGCGCAGGAGGCGTCGATCCATTTCCTCGCCGCCGGCCACTACGCGACCGAGACGTTCGGCGTGCGCAGGCTCGGCGAGATGCTGGCCGAGCGCTTCGCGATCGGGCACGAGTTCGTGGACGTTCCGAACCCGATCTGACATTTCCGTTGAGCCCGTCCACCCGGGGTGGTACAAGACATAGGTGCTCTAAACCACACAGGAGGGTTTCTGCCGATGCCCAATCACCTCACCCCCACGGAACTCGCTCGCGAAGCAGGGCTCGACCGTCGCGACGTGATCTCCAAGTGCATGCAGCTGGGGGTACCGATCTTCCAGGGCAGGATCGACAAGTCGCTCTTCCTCACGAGCCTCGACGCCGAGCAGCGCGCCGAGCCGCTCAAGGTCTAGACGGCAAGGTCAGAAGCTTCAAGCGCGCCCGCACCACCGCGGGCGCGCGTCGTTACGGGTCTGGCCGGGCGCAACCGCCGGCCGGCCGCAGGCGCCGCGATCAGCCGCGCTCGGTCTGATCGCCGGACTGGCGCAGCAGCGCGCCGGTCGTCTGCTCGAGGATCTTGCGCCAGGCACGCGTGCGCCCCTGCTCGGCCTCGAAGTGCTTCATGACCTTGCGCACGCGGGTCGCGGAGATCTGGATCCCGTGGCGCTTGCAGATCTCGCGGAAGCGCGGGTAGCCGAACGCGAGCTGGGTCGTGACCGACTGGAAGCCGTGGCGCGCGATCTCCACCCGCGACGTGAAGTTCATGATCGGCGTCTGGAACATGAGCTCGTCGTCGGGCTCGGGCTCGATGAGGACGATGTCGACGCCCGGATAGCGCTGCTCCCACTGCCGCGCCATCTCGTGCAGGCGCTGGTAGGCGACCATCTTGAAGGCCTGGTAGCCGATCTGGGGGAAGCCCATGTCGCTGACGCGGCGGGTGCGCGTCCCGCCGAGCGTGCGGATCTTCGTCTTGAAGTCGTTGACGTAGGGGACGAGCGGGTTGATGACGACGATGAACTTCGCGCCCGCGCTGACGGCGATGTCGAGGTTCGTCGTCGAGACGATCCCGCCGTCGACGAGCTCGCGGTCGCGCACCACGACCGGCGAGTAGACCATCGGCAGCGCCGTCGATGCACGCACCGCCGTCGAGATCGGCACGTCCTCCCAGCCCTCGGAGCCGAAGACGATCCGCTCGCACGTGTCGAGGTCCGTCGCCGTGACGTAGAGCTCCTTCCCGAGCTCGCGGAAGTCGTCGCTGCGGTTCGGGTCGCTCGTCAGGACGGTGTGCAGGTAGCGCTCGACGCCGGCGCCGGAGTAGGCGCCGGACGGCATCCCCTCCGCGAGGCCGAGGACGAGATCCATCGCCGAGACCTGGCCCAGCTGGGCGGCCATCCCGCGCAGCAGCTGCACCGTACGCAACGGCATCATCGCGGCGCTCTTCGCGAAGCCGCCGATGTTCGGCCGCAGGAGGCTGCCGAGGTCGACGTCGGGGAACGGCGTCGGGCGCTGGTTGTCGACGACCCGCATCATCTCCTCGGGCGTCAGGCCGTTGGCGATCATCGAGCCGACGAACGAGCCGGCGCTCGTGCCGACGTAGACGTCGAAGTCGTTGACGGTGCGGTTGACCGTGAGCAGATCGAGGGCGCGCAGCGCGCCGATCTCGTAGACCCCGCCCGTAAAGCCGCCGCCACCGAGGACGAGCGCGGTCTTGGAGCGCTTGGGCTGCGATCGGGCCTTGGCGCCGGTGCGATCCTTCGCCTGCGGCTCGAGCTTGACGACCTTGCCCATCGAGGCAGTTTACGTCCACACGGGGCCGCGGTTACCGCCGACGGCGCACCTTCGACCGGTTCGTGTTGTTGTCTACGGACGATGCGCCGGGCCGACATCATCCTGATCGCGCTCCTCGCGACGCTCGCGGGAGCCGCGCCGGCGACCGCCTACACCGAAGCCGACCTGCGGGCGAAGATCGCCAGGGAGATGCGCCAGGCGCCCGCCTCGTCGGGCGCGTACGTGCGCGACATGGACACCGGCGAGGAGCTCTTCGCGCTGCGCGAGAACGCCGTCCGCATCCCGGCCTCGGTCGAGAAGCTCTTCACGACCTCCAGCGCGCTGCTGCGCCTGGGGCCGTCGGCGACGCTGCAGACCCGCGCCGTCGTCGCGCCGGATGTGATCGTCGAGCCGGGCGGCATCCTGCGCGGCGACCTCGTGCTCGTCGGCGGCGGCGACCCGTTCTTCGGCGACGGGTCGGGAGCCTCGGCGCGCCTCGCCCGGGCCGTCCACGCTGCCGGCATCCGCCGTGTCGCCGGATCGGTGCGCGGCGACGAGAGCGCCTTCGACAGGCGCCGTGCGGGCTGCTGCAGGGGCTATGACCTCGACCTCGGGGGCGTCCTCAGCGCGCTCGCCTACGACCGCGGCGTGTTCCGTGGTCGGGCGCGGCTGAACGCGGCGCAGTTCGCCGCCGGGCGCTTCGCCACGCAGCTGCGCGCGGCCGGGGTGACCGTCGCCGGCAGGAGCCGCGCCGGCGTCGCGGCGCCGGCGGCCAAGACGATCGCCTTCGTCGCCTCGATGCCGGTCGGCGAGCTCGCGCGCTACATCAACGTGCCGTCGAACAACTTCGCCGCCGAGATGCTCTTCAAGCAGCTCGGCGCGCGCCACCGCGCCGCCGGCACGAGCGCGGCGGGCGCAGACGTCGTCCGCGACACGCTCGACGACTTCGGCGTGCGGCCGCGGATCGTCGACGGCTCGGGCCTGTCGCGCGTCAACCGCGCGACGCCGCGCCAGGTCGTGCGGCTGCTCGAGCGGATGCGCAACCAGGACGTCGCGACGAGCTTCCGCGCCTCGCTGGCGGTGACCGGCTCGACGGGCACGGTCAGGTCGCGCATGCGCGGGACGCCCGCTGCGGGCCGCTGCCAGGTCAAGACCGGGACGCTGCGCGGTGTCAGCGCGCTGGCGGGCTACTGCCGTGCGACCGGCGGGCGCGAGATCGGCTTCGCGCTGATGTTCAACCG
The DNA here is from genome assembly GCA_963756465.1 of uncultured Solirubrobacteraceae bacterium. Classification (GTDB taxonomy): domain Bacteria; phylum Actinomycetota; class Thermoleophilia; order Solirubrobacterales; family Solirubrobacteraceae; genus CADCVQ01. Next base: position 524,405 of record CAVWNK010000003.1, on the reverse strand, counting down.
CGCGAACACGTACGTCGCCAAGGCGCGCGAGGACCGGATCGCGGCGGCGATCGCGCGCCTGAGCGGAGCCCCGGCGGCGCCGCCCGCGGAGGGCGGCGCGCCGGCGCATCCCAGCTCCGGGGCGCCTGCGCCAGGTTGAGATCCGTCGTTTTTCGACGCCCCGGGAACTAGCTTTTCGCGGTGGATTGGTCGAGACTCGCGCGCTCGCCAACTCGAAAGGACCTCGGATGCACGCTCGGACGGGCCACTTCACGCGATCACTTCTCGCCACGCTCGCCGCCGGCGCGCTCCTGGCAGGCTGCGGCGACGACGACGACGAGAACGCCACCAGCGAGGCGGCGAAGCCGACCGCGTTCGCCGTGGCCGCGACGGCCTCGGGCAAGAAGAAGGCGCTCGAGTTCCCCGCGAGCGTCAAGGCGGGCCTCGTCGCGCTGACGCTGACGAACTCCGACACCGTCCCGCGCTCCGCGCAGATCATCCGCGTCGAGGGCGATCAGACCGTCGAGGACGTCCTCGAGGTCGTCAACGCCGAGGAGGAGTCCACGAAGGTCCCCGACTTCATGCAGGACGGCGGCGGGATCGCCGCGGTCAAGCCCGGCGCCACAGGCACCGCGACGCAGAACCTCGCGCCCGGCCGCTACGTCATCTGGGACGACGAGAGCAGCAGCGACGACGAGGATGCTCCGGGCAACGACGAGCTCGGCGCGAAGGGCGAGTTCACGGTCACCGGCGAGGCCACCGACGACGAGCTGCCGCCGCTGCCCGCGACCGTCACCGCGATCGACGAGGGCACCGACACCGACAACAAGGAGTACAGCTTCGAGTTCAAGGGCCTGAAGGCGGGCGCGAACGAGGTGCGCTTCGAGAACACCGGCGACCAGCTGCACCACGCGCTGTTCTTCCCGATCATCAAGGACAGCACCACGATCGAGGACGTCGAGAAGGCGTTCGCGTCCGAGTCGGGCCCGCCGCCGATCGACTTCGCGAAGGGCGTCGGGACAACGGTCATCGACGGCGGCATCGCACAGAACATCACGGTCGACCTTCCCGCCGGCAGGTACGCCGTGATCTGCTTCCTCAGCGACCGCAAGGGCGGCAAGTCGCACGCCGAGCAGGGGATGCTGCAGGAGCTCACGGTCGAGTAGGCGGCAGCGCGCTCGGAGGCGGGGCCGGCTCGGGCAGCAGCTCGAGCAGCCCCGCCTCGTCGAGCACCGGCACGCTGAGCCGCTCGGCCTTGTCGAGCTTCGAGCCCGGCGAGGCGCCCGCGACGACGTAGTCGGTCTTTCGCGAGACGCCCGAGGTCACGCGGCCACCGGCGCCCTCGATCCGCTCGGTCGCCTGCTCGCGCGTCAGGTCGGGCAGCGTGCCGGTCAGGACGAAGGTCTTGCCGGCGAGCGGGCCCTCGCCCGGAGGCGGGCCCTGGAGCGCCATCCTCACGCCGGCGCGGCGCAGGTCCGCGATCAGGGCGCGCGTCTGCTCGTCGGCGAGCTGGTCGTGGATCTTGCGGGCCATCTTCGGGCCGATCCCCGACGTCTGCTCGATCTCGTCCGCGCCGGCGGCCAGCAGGGCGTCGATCGTGCGGAAGCGCTGCGCGAGGTTGCGACCCGTGACGAAGCCGACCTCCTCCAGGCCGATCGCGAACAGGACGCGCCCGAACGGACGCTCCCTGGAGCCGGCGATGCTGTCGACGGTGCGGTTGGCAGAGATCTCGCCGTAGCCCTCGAGCGCCATCAGCTGCTCGGGGGTGAGCCGGTAGAGGTCGGCGGCGGTCGTCACGAGGCCGGCCTGTTGGAGCTGGTAGACCTGCTTCTCGCCGACGCCGTCGATGTCCATCGCGCCGCGCGAGACGAAGTGCTTGAGCAGCTGCCACTGGCGCCCCGGGCAGACGCGGTTGGGGCACATCGTGAAGACGCTCCCGGCGGGCTTGATCGTCGGCGTGGCGCACGAGGGGCATGCCGCGGGCGGGTGCGGCGGGCCGGCGCGGTCGGGGCGCTGCGCCGCGTGCGGGGCGGGCGAGAGGACCTGCGGGATGACGTCGCCGGCGCGCAGCACGATGACCTCGTCGCCGACGCGCAGGTCCTTGCGCGCGAGGTCCTCCTCGTTGTGCAGCGTCGCGAGCTTGACGGTGACGCCGCCGACGTGGACGGGCTCGAGCGCGGCGAACGGATGCAGGTCGCCGAACTTGCCGACGTTCCACATGATCTCCTTGAGCGTCGTGACCGTCGTCGTCGGCGGGAACTTCCAGGCGATCGCCCAGCGCGGATCGCGCCCGACGACGCCCAGCCGCCGCTGCAGCTCGAGGTCGGAGACCTTCACGACGACGCCGTCGATCTCGAAGTCGAGGGTGCCGCGGCGCTCCTGCCAGGCCAGGCATTGCGCGACGACCTCGTCCTCGCAGTGCAGCAGCGCGACGTCGGCGTTGACGCGGAAGCCGTGCTCGCGCAGCCACTCCAGCGCCTGCCAGTGGCCGTCGAACGCGATCCCGTCGACGCGTCCGATCCCGTAGGACCAGAGCGACAGCGGGCGCTCCCTGGCGAGCTTGGGGTCGAGCTGGCGGATCGTCCCGGCGGCGGCGTTGCGCGGGTTCATGAACGTCGACAGCCCGGCCTCGGCGCGGCGCTCGTTGAGCGCCGCGAAGTCCTTCAGCGACATGTAGATCTCGCCGCGCACCTCGAGCACCGGCGGCGCATCGGCGACGCGCAGCGGGATCGTCGGGATCGTGCGCAGGTTGTGCGTGACGTCCTCGCCGACCTCGCCGTTGCCGCGCGTCGCGCCCTGCACGAAGACACCGCCCTCGTAGCGCAGGGAGATCGCCAGGCCGTCGATCTTCGGCTCGGCGACGAACTGGAATTGCGGCTCCTCGATCCCCTCGCGCGCGAGGTGCGCGCGCATGCGCGCGACCCAGGCGCGCAGCTCCTCCTCCGTGCGCACGTTGGCGAGCGACAGCATCGGGATCTCGTGCGTGACCTTCGGCAGCGAGGAGACCGGCTCACCGCCGACGCGCTGCGTCGGCGAGTCCGCGCTGACGAGCTCGGGCCGCGAGGCCTCGATCGCGCGCAGCTCGTCGAGCAGGGCGTCGTAGTCGTCGTCGCCGATCTCGGGGTCGTCGAGGACGTAGTAGCGGTGGCCGTGGTGGTGAAGCTGCTCGCGCAGCTCGGCGGCGCGCTGCTCCGGGCTCGGCGTCACTCCACTTCCTCGGCCGCCGGCGCCAGCAGGCGCGACAGGTCGTGGCGGTCGAGGGCGTCCATCCCCGCCGCGTCGGTGAGGTCGAAGTGCAGCGGCGTGACGGCGATGTCGCCCGCCGCGACGGCCGCGAGGTCCGTGCCGGGCTCGTCGTGGAAGCCGTGGTCGCGGCCGTAGACCCAGTAGCGGCGCCGCCGACCGTCGCGCCCGTCGGCGCCGTCGGGGTCCGTCAGCGTCAGCTCGTCGCGATAGATGCGCTTGCCCAGGCGGGTGACCTGCACGCCGGCGGCGTCGCCGGCCGGGCAGTTGACGTTCAGCAGCGTCCCCTGCGGCAACGGCACGTCGTCGATCTCCTCGACGACGCGGGCGACGAAGCGCGCGCCCTCGTCGAAGTCGAAGGTCTCAGACAGCCGGAAGTCCATCTCGCGGGCGTCGGACTGCTGCGAGACGGCGATCGCCGGCAGCCCCAGGATCACGCCCTCCAGCGCGGCGGCGACCGTGCCCGAGTACGTGATGTCGTCGCCGAGGTTGGCGCCGTGGTTGATCCCCGAGACGATCAGCTCGGCCTTGAAGTGGTCGACGAGGCCGAGGTTCGCCAGGCGCACGCAGTCGACCGGCGTGCCGTCGGTCGCGTAGCCGATCGTGCCGTCCTCGAACGTGATCTGCTCGACCCAGAGCGGGCGCATCGTCGTGATCGAGCGCGCCATCGCCGAGCGATTGCCGTCCGGCGCGATCACGACGAGCTCGATCCCGGGCACGCGCAGCAGCGCGCGGCGCAGCGTCTGCAGCCCCTGCGCGTCGATCCCGTCGTCGTTGGTGAGCAGCACCTTCATGCGACCACAGAGGGTAGTCAGGGGTCGGGTGGATAGCCGACGCACGCGAGCACGAGGCCGTGCGGCGGCGCGGTCGGTCCCGCCTGGGAGCGCGCTGCGCCCGCCAGCAGCGCGACGAAGTCCTCGAGCGCGCGGCGGCCGGTCGCGACCTCGAGCATCGTCCCGACGAGGATGCGGTTCATCTGGCGCATGAACGTGTCGGCCGTGATCCAGAACTCGAGCAGGTCGCCGTCGGGCCGCCAGCGGGCGTCGAGGATCTGGCGCTCGAAGCGCGTGTGGTACGTCTCTCTCGGCGTGAACGCGGTGAAATCGTGCGTCCCGGCAAGCGCCCGCGCGCAGGCGTGCAGCGCGTCGACGTCGAGGTTCCAGCCGTGCCACAGCGCACGACCGTCCTCCCACACCGAGCGCGCGCGGCGATGCAGCACGCGGTAGCAGTACGTCCGCGAGATGGCGTCGTGACGGGCGCTGAAACCCTCCGGCGCCGGGTTGCAGTCCAGCACCGCGACGTCGCGCGGCAGCAGCGCGTTGAGCCGCCGCGGATCGACCGCCTCGTGCTCGTAGGAGCAGACCTGCCCCCACGCATGCACGCCCCGATCCGTCCGCCCAGCCACGACGAGCGCGACCTCCGCACGCAGGATCGTCGACAACGCCTGCTCGACCTGCTCCTGCACCGTCCGCTGCCCGGGCTGGCGCGCCCAGCCCGCGAACTCCGTCCCGTCGTACTCCAGCACCATCCGGCTCGTCACGGCGAGCAACCTAGCTGCCCGAGCCCCGAAAGGCCCGCAGCCCGCTCAGACGGAGGCGAATGGGCCACGAGCCGTCAATCACGGCACGGCAGGGGACGGGGCAGGGAAGGGTTGAGCAGGAAATCACCCGAAGGGCCAGATCGACCCTTCCCTGCCCCGGCCCCGCACGTAGAGTTAGACCAGCTCGAGGTAGACCATCTCGGTGGAGTCGCTCCGCCGAGGGCCCAGCTTCAGGATCCGCGTGTAGCCGCCGGAACGCCCCGCGTAGCGCGGTGCGACCTCGGCGAACAGCGTGTGCACGACGAACTTGTCCTGTCCGAGCGTCGAGAGCGCCTGCCGGCGCGCATGCAGATCGCCGCGCTTGGCGAGCGTGATGAGCTTCTCGAGCTCGGGCTTGACGGCCTTGGCCTTCGCCTCGGACGTCTTGATCCGCTCGTGCTCGATGACCTCCTTGCAGAGGTTCATCAGCAGCGCCTTGCGATGCGATGACGAGCGGCTGAGCTTGTTGCGTGTCTTCTGGTGGCGCATGAGCGGATCAGCAGTCTAGTGCACGCGGCTGGACGTTCTGCGCGTGTCCCGGGCGCCCGATCCGCGCCTGACGGCCGCCGGTGCCCGCCCCCGTGCCACCAGCACGCACGCGGGCACCCCCGACCGCCAGATCACGGCCGGGCATCCCGGGATTCCACGCAGAACGTCCGGCCGCGCGCACAGTCAGTCGGCGCGGAGATCGAGGCCGCGGTTGTGCAGCGTCTCGATGACCTCGTCGATCGACTTCTTGCCGAAGTTCGGGATCGCGTTGAGCTCGCCCTCGGACTTGGAGATGAGATCGCCGACGGTCTGGATGCCCGCACGCTTGAGGCAGTTGTACGAGCGCACGCCGAGCTCGAGCTCCTCGATGAGGATGTCGTGCATCGGGCCCGCCGAGGCGCCGCCGCCCGCGGCGCCGCCGAGCGAGCCGTGGCCGTTGGAGCCCTCGAGCTGACCGCCGGGACCGGCGCGCAGCTCCTCGATGCGGTCGGCGTCGGTGAAGATCGCCAGCTGGGCGATGAGGATCTCCGCCGCCTCGCGCAGCGCGGCCTGCGGGTCGATCGACCCGTCGGTCTCGATGTCGAGCGTGAGCTTGTCGTAGTCCGTGCGCTGCCCGACACGGGCCGGCTCGACGCCGTAGGCGACGCGCCGCACGGGCGAGAAGATCGAGTCGATCGGGATCACGCCGATCGGCTGATCGGGGGACTTGTTGTCCTCCGACTGGCGATAGCCGCGACCGCGACCGACCGTCAGGTACAGCTCGAGCTTGGTCTTCTTCTCGAGCGTCGCGATGTGGACGTCGGGGTTGAGCACCTCGACGCCCGACGGCAGGTCGATGTCGCGCGCGGTGATCTCGCCCGGGCCCGTCACGACGAGCGGAGCCTCGACCTCGGTGGCGTCGGAGTGCATCCGGCAGACGATGCCCTTGAGGTTGAGGACGATGTCGGTCACATCCTCCTTGACGCCCTTGATCGTGGAGAACTCATGGGCGACCCCCTCGATACGCACGCTCGTGACGGCAGCGCCCGCGAGCGAGCTCAGCAGAACGCGCCGCAGCGAGTTGCCGAACGTGTAACCGAAACCACGGTCAAGGGGCTCGATTGTGAACGAGCCACGGTTCTCCTCGACCGTCTCACTGGTGATCCGGGGGACTTGGAAGTCGAGCATCGGGGTCCTAACGTCGGGGTGTCACTTGGGGGGCGCTGCAGCGCGGCGATCCGTGCGCGCACGAGCGCAGATGCTGCGGGGAAATCGGGTTACTTCGAGTACAGCTCGACGATGAGCTGCTCCTGGACCGGAGCAGCGATCTCCCTGCGCTCGGGCTTGCGCAGCACCTTCGCGGTCAGGGAGTCATGGTCGGCCTGCAGCCACGCCGGGACCTGGGCGGTCAGCTCCGTGGCGTCGCGGATGAGCGGCTCGACGGGCGTGCCGGCCTTGACCGAGATCACGTCGCCCTCGCTCACCTGGAAGCTGGGGATGTCGACGCGGCGGCCGTTGACATGCCAGTGCCCGTGCCGGATGAACTGACGCGCCTGACGGCGCGACGCGGCAAAGCCGAGCCGCACGAGGACGTTGTCCAGGCGCGACTCGAGGATCGCGAGCAGGTTCTCGCCCGTGATGCCCTCCTGGCGCGAAGCCTTGGCGTAGTAGATGCGGAACTGCTTCTCGAGCACGCCGTAGTAGCGCCGGGCCTTCTGCTTCTCACGCAGCTGCACACGGTACTCCGACTGCTTCTGACGGCCGCGGCCGTGATCGCCAGGCGGGTACGCCCGGCGCTCGACGCCGCACTTGTCGGTCAGGCAGCGCTCACCCTTGAGGAAGAGCTTCTGGCCCTCGCGGCGGCACTGCTTGCAGGCTGCTCCGGTATCACGTGCCATCAGACGCGCCTCCGCTTGCGGGGTCGGCAGCCGTTGTGCGCCTGCGGGGTGACGTCCTTGACGCCGGTGACCTCCAGGCCGGCGGCCTGTAGGGAGCGGATCGCGGTCTCGCGGCCCGAGCCGGGGCCCTTGACGAAGACCTCGACCTTCTGCAGGCCCTGCTCGATGCCCTTGCGGGCGGCGGCGTCGGCGGTGACCTGGGCGGCGAACGGCGTCGACTTACGCGAACCCTTGAAGCCGGCACCGCCGGCGGACTCCCACGCGATCACGTTGCCGTCCTTGTCGGACAGCGAGACGATCGTGTTGTTGAAGGAGGTCTTGATGTGGGCCTGGCCGATCGGAATGTTCTTCTTCGGCTTCCGCCGGCCACGCTGGGGTCGCTTGGGAGCAGGCAACTGGGATGTCCTCTATTTCTTCGTGGCCTTCTTCTTGCCGGCAACCTGCATGCGCTTTGGCCCTTTGCGCGTGCGGGCGTTCGTCTTCGTGTTCTGTCCGCGAACGGGCAGGTTGCGGCGATGACGCAGGCCGCGATAGCACCCGATTTCCATCAGGCGCTTGATGTTCTGCGAACGCTCGCGACGCAGATCGCCCTCGACCGTGAGGTCGTCGATCGCCTCGCGCAGCCGGGCGACCTCGTCCTCGGTGAGGTCTCGCACCTTGCGATCGGGCTCGATGCTCGTCGCTTTGAGGATCTCGTTGGCGGTCGGCCGGCCGACGCCGTAGATGTACGTCAAGCCGATTTCGGCGCGCTTGTTGAGCGGGATGTTGATGCCTGCGATGCGAGCCATCCCTACCCCTGACGCTGCTTGTGACGCGGATTGGAGCAGATGACCAGGACCGCGCCATGGCGGCGGATGATCTTGCACTTCTCGCACATCGGCTTCACCGACGGTCGTACCTTCATGAGCCCCTTCTTGCAGACGTGAGGAAACGCGCGCAGGGATACGAACGATCCGCCGCACGCGCGACCAACGAGGGTAGCAAAGCCGCTCAGCTACCTGATTGATGCCACGGCGTCAACACCCGGGGCCCGTTCGCCGTGACGGCGATCGTGAACTCGAAGTGTGCGGCCAGCGAGCCGTCCTGGGAGTAGATCGCCCAGTGATCCTCCGCCATGCGCACGGCATGGCGCCCGACGGTGACCATCGGCTCGACGGCGAAGACCATCCCCGGCTCGAGCTTGACGCCCTTGCCGGGCGACCCGTAGTTGGGGATCTGCGGGTCCTCGTGCATGTCGCGGCCGATGCCGTGGCCGACGAGCGAGCGCACGACCGACAGGCCCTCGGCCTCGACGACGCCCTGCACCGCATGCGAGACGTCTCCCAGGCGGTTGCCGACACGGCACGCCTCGACGGCCGCGAACAGCGAGGCCTGGGTCGTGTCGAGCAGCTTGCGCGCCGTCTGCGAGATCGGGCCGACGGGGAACGTGCGCGCCGCGTCGGCGACCCAGCCGTCGAGGACGACGCCGCAGTCGACCGACAGGATGTCGCCCTTGCGCAGACTGTAGGGGCCGGGGATCCCGTGCACGACCATCGAGTTGGGCGAGACGCACAGCGAGCCCGGGAAGCCGCGGTAGCCCTTGAACGCCGGCGTCGCGCCCTGCGAGCGGATGAACTTCTCCGCCGCGCTGTCGAGCTCCAGCGTCGTCACGCCCGGGCGGATCTTGCGCTCGACGAGCTCGAGCGTGCGCACGAGGATGTCCCCCGCGGCGGCCATCTTGTCGATCTGCTCGGGAGTCTTCTTGACGATCGCCACTACAACTACAGCTCGTCTTCGAGGCGCAGCGTGGCGATCGTCGCGCGGATGTGGTCGTGCACCTCGGTCGGCGAGCGCGTGCCGTCGAAGCGCCGCAGCAGGCCACGCGCGTCGTAGTAGTCGACCAGCGGCTCGGTCTCGGAGTGGTAGACGGAGAGGCGCTTGGCGATCGTCTCGGGCTTGTCGTCGTCGCGCTGGACGAGGCGCGAGCCGTCGATGTCGCAGCGGTCCTCGTGCTTGGGCGGATCGAACTCGACGTGGTAGATGCGCCCGGTCTTGACGCTCGTGCGGCGGCCGGAGAGGCGACGCTGGACCTCCTCGTCGGGCACGTCGATGAGGATCACGGCGGTCAGCCGGCGCTCGGAGTGCTCGAGGCCCTGCACGAGCGCGTCGGCCTGCGGCAGCGTGCGCGGGAAGCCGTCGAGCAGGAAGCCGTCGCGCGCGTCGGCGCTGTTGAGCGCCTCGAGGATCACGCCCGTGATGACGGAGTCGGGCACGAGCTCGCCCTTGTCCATGTAGGCCTTGGCCTCCTTGCCCAGGTCGCTCTCGTCGCGAACCGCCGCGCGCAGGATGTTCCCGGTCGCGATGTAGGGCAGGTTGAAGTCGTCCGTCAGGCGCTCGGCCTGGGTGCCCTTGCCGGCGCCAGGAGGTCCGAGCAGGATGAGGTTCAGCTCACTCGACATGAGGGGGCGAGAGACTACTCTGCGGCGTTCGCGCACGCCGCGAGGCGTGCTACTTCAAAAAGCCCTCGTAGTCGCGCATCATCAGCTGAGCCTCGAGCTGCTTCATCGTGTCCAGCGCGACACCGACGACGATCAGGATCGAGGTGCCGCCGAAGAAGAAGTTCGCGCTCGTCTGGTTGATGAGGATCGTCGGCATCGCGGCGACCGCCGCGAGGTACAGGGCGCCGGGGAACGTCAGCCGCGCGAGCACGCGGTCGAGGAACTCCGCCGTCGGCCTGCCGGGCCGCACGCCGGGGATGAACCCACCGTACTTCTTGAGGTTCTCGGCCTGGTCGACGGGGTTGAACGTGACCGCCGTGTAGAAGTACGTGAACAGCACGATGAAGATCGACTCGCCGACGATGTAGGCCCAGCCGTTGGGCGAGAAGAACGCGGCGAACTCGCGCCCGAACTCGTTGTTGGCCAGCTGCCCGACGGTCGGCGGGAAGGCCATGATCGAGGCGGCGAAGATGACCGGGATGACGCCGGCCATGTTCACGCGCAACGGCAGGTAGGTCTGGCCGCCCTGGGTCATGCGCCGGCCGATGACGCGCTTGGCGTACTGGATCGGGATCCGCCGCTGGCCCTCCTGGACGAACACGATCGCCGCGATCACCGCCAGCGCGATGAACGGCATCATGACCTTGAAGACCGGGTCCGGGCTCGTCGCCCACGCCTGCACGCCGTTGGGCAGCCCCGAGACGATCGACGCGAAGATCATCAGCGAGATGCCGTTGCCGATGCCGCGCTGGGTGATCAGCTCGCCCATCCACATGATCAGAATGCAGCCCGCCGTCAGTGAGATGACGATCAGAAAGACGCGCGCGGCGTTGAAGTTGTCGATGATCGGCGTCCCGGCGCTGGCCGTGAAGGACCTGAAGAGGAAGACGTAGCCGATCGACTGGCCGAAGGCAAGGCCGACGGTGAGATAGCGCGTGTACTGCGTGATGCGCTGCTGGCCGACCTCGCCCTCCTTCTGCAGCTTCTCCAGCGACGGCACGACGACCGTCAGCAGCTGCAGGATGATCGAGGCCGTGATGTACGGCATGATCCCCAGCGCGAACAGGGCGATCCGTGACAGGCCGCCGCCGCTGAAGAGGTTCAGAAAGCCGAGGATGCTCGAGCCGCTGAACGAGTCCTGCACCGCCCTGACGGCCTCGACGTTGATCCCCGGGACCGGGATGTGCGCGCCCAACCGGTACAGCGCGAGGATGAACATCGTGATCGCGAGCTTCTTGCGAATCTCCGCGACCTTGAAGGACTTGAGGATCGTCGACAGCACGACGGATGAGGTTAGAGCACCGCGTCGGCTGGCAAGCCGGCGCTAATCAACCGTGTTGCAGGTACCGCCGGCGGCCTCGATGGCCTCGCGTGCGGCGGCGCTGAACTTGTGCGCGTGGACGGTGAGCGGCTTGGAGATCGCGCCCTTGGCGAGGACCTTGACCGGGATGTCCTTGCGGGTGCCCAGGCCCTTGGCCTTCATCGCCTCGATGGTGACCTCGTCGCCCTGCTCGAAGCGGCGCTCGAGATCCTGGAGGTTGACGGCCTGCGTATGCGTGCGGAAGGGCTCGAACGGCATCGACTTCTTCATGTGCGGGCCGCGCAGCTTGCGCATCCGCATGTGCAGCGGCATCTGGCCGCCCTCGAAGCCGGGCCGGGTCTTGGAGCCCGAGCGCGCGCCGGCGCCCTTGTGGCCGCGGCCCGAGGTCTTCCCGGTGCCCGAGCCGTGGCCGCGGCCGACGCGCTTGCGCGGCTTGCGGCTGCCCGGAGCGGGCTTGAGCGAGTGCAGCCCGATGTCCTTCGGATCGATGCCTTCGGGCTCAGAAGGGGTCATGACTTCTCCTCGACGACGCGGACGAGATGGCGCACGCGATGAACCATGCCGCGCGACTGCGGCGTGTCACCGATCTCGACGACGTGGCCGATGCGGCGCAGGCCGAGCGAGCGCAGCGTGTCGAGCTGGCGCTGGTCGGAGCCGTTCTTGGACTTGTACTGCGTGATCTTCATGACGACGCGGGCTCCTCGGGCTGCGCGGCGGCAGCCGGCTCGTCGGCAGTCTCGGCGGCGGGCTCGTCGGCAGTCTCGGCGGCGGGGGCCTCGGCAGCGGGCTCCTCGATCGCGGCGGCCTCGGCAGCGGGCGCGTCGTCGGCGGGTGCCTCGTCGGCGGGCGCGTCGGCAGAGATCGTCTCCGCGGCGACCTCCTCGGTGGCACCGATCCCCAGGACCTGGTTGATCGACAGGCCGCGCAGCTCGGCGACCTCCTCGGGGCGGCGCAGGCCCTGCAGGCCGGCGACCGTCGCCTTGACGAGGTTGATCGGGTTCTGCGAGCCCAGCGACTTGGAGAGGATGTCGTGGATCCCGGCGAGCTCGAGCACCGCGCGCACGCCACCGCCGGCGATGACGCCGGTACCGGGAGACGCGGGCTTCATGAACACGCGCCCGGCGCCGTAGACGCCGGTCGTCGTGTGGGTGATCGTCTGGCCGTGCTTGGGCACGCGGAAGAGGTTCTTCTTGGCCTGCTCGACGCCCTTCTGGATCGCGAGCGGGACCTCGTTGGCCTTGCCGTAGCCGACGCCGACCACGTCGCGCTCGTCACCGACGACGACGAGTGCCGTGAAGGAGAAGCGCCGGCCGCCCTTGACGACCTTCGCGACGCGGTTGATCTCGACGACCCGCTCCTGGAGATCCAGGCCGGCCTGGTTGACGCTGCGATCGACGACTGGTGCGCTCATACGGTGAGTCCTCCTTCGCGGACGCCCTCTGCGAAGGCCTTGACGAGGCCGTGGTACTGGTACCCGCCGCGATCGAACACGGCGACGGAGACGCCCGCGGCCTGCGCGCGCTCTGCCATCAGCTTGCCTGCTGCGGTGGCCTGCTCCATCGGCGCCTTGTCGCGCAGTGGCGCCTCGGTCCACGCGACGGCGGCCAGCGTGTGGCCGGCGACGTCGTCGACGAGCTGCGCGGAGATGCCGCGGTTGGAACGAAAGACGGAGATCCGCGGCCGCTGCGCGGTGCCGCTGACCTTCGCGCGGACGCGGCGGCGGCGCTTGAGGCGCGTGGCCTGCTTGGTCCGAACGCTCACCCGTTGCCTCCATCCGGTCGGCGCTCTTGAGATCGTCCACCGGCATCCGGCCGGTGGTAGACGTTCCGCTTTGCTGCACTCATGCGCGCTTGCCCACCTTCCGGGCGACGTGCTCGCCCTCGTAACGGATGCCCTTGCCCTTGTAGGGCTCCGGCGGGCGCTTCTTGCGGATGTTCGCCGCGAGCTCGCCGACCTGCTGCTTGGAGTTGCCCTTGACGATGATCCGCGTCGGCTGGGGCACCTCGAACTCGATGCCCTCCGGCGCCTTGACCGGCACCGCGTGCGAGTAGCCCAGCGCCAGCTCGAGATCGCGTCCCTTCAGCAGTGCCCGGTAGCCGACGCCCTGGATCTCGAGCGTCTTCTGAAATCCTGTCGTGACGCCCTCGACCATGTTGGCGACGAGCGAACGCGTCAGCCCGTGCAGGGCGCGGTGCTCGCCGCGGTCGGTCGGGCGCTTGACGACGATCGTGTCGCCGTCCTGCTCGACGGAGATCGCGAGCGGCACGCGCTCGCTGAGCTCCCCGCGCGGGCCGTTGACGCGAACGAGCTCGGGCTCGATCGAGACGACGACGCCGCTCGGCAGGGGGATCGGCTTCTTTCCGATGCGCGACATCAGCTGATGGTCCATTCTGCGGCGCGCATCGTCAGATGTACGTGTATCGCGGATGCAGGGCGCCGCGGGGCGAAGGTGGACAGTGCCAGCGGCACGGACGCCTTCGATCCGTGGCGATCCTGCGCCGCGAGACGCGTGCAGCTGGCGGTGTGGGTCGTGGAATGGGCCATCTCGCTCACCAGACGTGCGCGACGACTTCGCCGCCGACGCCCGCGCTGCGGGCCTCGTGGCCGGTCATCACGCCTCGCGACGTGGAGACGATTGCGGTGCCCATGCCGCCGAGCACCTTCGGGATGTCCTGCGAGCCCGCGTACGTGCGGCGACCTGGCCGCGACACGCGCTTGAGGCCCGAGATCGCCGAACGGCGGTCGGAGGTGTACTTCAGCCGCACACGGATCGTCTCGCCGGGATGCTCGGCATCCGGCGCGACGACGTCGTAGCCCTCGATGTAGCCCTGCTCGGCGAGGATGCGCGCGCACTCGGACTTCAACCGCGACGACGGGATGTCGACGGTCTCGTGGGCGGCCTGGATCGCGTTGCGGATCCGGGTCAGAAAATCGGCGATGGGGTCTGTGCTTGCGCTCAAGGTGTTCTCTCGGTCTGGCCTGTTACCACGAAGACTTCGTCATGCCCGGAACAAAGCCGTTATGGGCCATCTCGCGCAGGCAGATCCGGCACAGGCCGAACTTGCGATACACGGCGCGGGCCCGGCCGCAACGGCGGCAACGGCTGTACTCCCGGGTCTTGTACTTCGCGGGGCGCGCCTGGCGAACCCGCTGGGACGTCTTGGCCATCTTAGTGCTTCCTCTCGTGACTACGGGCGTGAAGGGGCGCGCCGCCGGCGCCGGCGGGCAAGGACGCGGAGAGGAAGGCATGCCGCGGGCAGATCGACCGACGCCGCCGGTCGGGGATCGGCGCCCGTCCGTTCGCGTCCGTAGGTGTGAGGAAGAGCATTAGTCCGTCTCCTCCTGGGGCTCCTCGGCGGGGTCCTGCGCCGGCTTCTCGTAGGCCTCCGGGTTCTCGTCCTTCAGCTGCTCCAGCGCGGCCTGCTCGGCCTCGGCCTTCTGGCGCAGTTCGTCGTGATGGGCGGCTTCGGCAGCGGCGGCCTCGCGGGCTGCCTGCTCGGCCTTGTCGGGCCGGTTCTCCTTGGAGAACGGCATCCCGAACGCCTCGAGCAGGGCGAAGGCCTCGATGTCGGACTGCGCCGACGTGACGATCACGACGTCGAGACCCCGCACCTGGTCGATCGCGTCGTAGTCGATCTCCGGGAAGATCGTCTGGTCGCGAACGCCCAGCGTGTAGTTGCCGCGGCCGTCGAAGGCGTTGGCCTTCAGCCCGCGGAAGTCGCGGATGCGCGGGATCGCGACGGACATCAGGCGGTCGAGGAACTCGTAGGCGCGCTCGTTGCGCAGCGTCACGGCGAGGCCGACGGGCATGCCCTCGCGCAGCTTGAAGTTCGCGATCGACTTGCGGGCGCGGCGGATGTTCGGCCTCTGGCCGGCGATCGTCGCGAGCTCCTTCTGGGCGGCCTCGAGCGCCTTCGTGTCCTGCTTGGCGTCGCCGACACCCATGTTCAGGATGATCTTCTCGATCTTCGGCGCCTGCATGACCGACGAGTAGCCGAAGCGCTCGACGAGCGCGGGCCGGATCTCCTCGACGTAGCGCGCCTTCAGGCGCGCGGGTGGGTGGGCAGTCTGGGTACTCATCTAGAACTTCGCTCCAGTCCGGGCCGAGGCGCGCATCCGCTTGCCGTGCTCCTCGATCGTCTTCACGCGCGTGGGCTTCTTGTCCTTCGGATCGCGCAGCGCGACGTTCGAGAGGTGGATCGGGCCCTCGCGCTCGATCACGCCGCCCGCCTCCATCGTGCCGGGGCGCGGACGCGTGTGGCGCTTGATGATGTTCAGGCCCTCGACGAAGACCCGTTCCTTGCGCGGGTCGACGCGCAGGACCTTGCCCTGCTTGCCGCGATCCTTGCCGCTGATGACGACGACCTCGTCGCCCTTGACGATGCGTGCCGGCATGACTTAGAGGACCTCGGGCGCGAGCGACACGATCTTCATGAAGTTGCGGTCGCGCAGCTCGCGTGCGACCGGACCGAAGATGCGCGTGCCGCGCGGGTTGTTGGCGGCGTCGATGATGACCGCGGCGTTCTCGTCGAAGGCGATGTACGTGCCGTCGTCGCGGCCGAAGGACTTCTTCGTGCGCACGATGACCGCCGTCACGACCTCGCCCTTCTTGACGGTGCCCTGCGGATTGGCCTGCTTGACCGTCGCGGTGATCGTGTCACCGACGAACGCGTAGCGCCGCTTGGAGCCGCCCTTGACGCGGATGCAGAGGATCTCGCGGGCGCCGGTGTTGTCGGCGACCTTGAGGCGTGTCTCGTTCTGGATCACTTGGCCCGCTCCAGGACCTCGACGAGGTTCCAGCGCTTCGTGCGCGACAGCGGCCGGCTCTCGACGACGCGGACGCGATCGCCCTCGTTGGCGTCGTTGGCCTCGTCGTGGACATGCAGCTTGCTCGTCGAGCGCACGATCTTCTCGTACTTGCGGTGACGGCGGGCGATGTCGATGCGCACGACGATCGTCTTGTCGGGCTTCGCCGACACGACCGTGCCGATCCGCGCCTGCGGCGTGGAGACCGTGGGCTCGGCCGGCGGCGTGCCGGTGCGGGCGGGTCCGGTCTCCCGCGCCTTGGCCTTCTTCTCCTTCTCCTGCTGGCGCCGGCGCGTCCGCGCCGTGGCCTTCGCGCGGCGCAGCTCGCGGCGGTCGGCGTCGCGCTGCTCGGCCGTGCGGGAAGGACGCTGCGACGCCGCGACATGCGCGGCGCGCTGCTTGTCCTCCTTGGCGCTCAGCTTCGGAGCAGCCGGCTCGGCCTCGGCCGCGGGGGCGTCGGTCACGGTCGCTTCTGTCTCTGTGGTCTCGTCGTCAGCCATGGCTTACTTCCGGTTGGGAATCTGTACGCCGCGCTCGCGCGCAACGGTCATCGCACGGGCCAGGTCGCGCTTGGCGGTCCTGACGCCGGCCGTGTTCTCGAGCTCGCCCGTGGCGTGCTGGAAGCGCAGCCCGAAGATCTCCTTGCGGGTCGTCGCCACGTGCTCGAGCAGCTCCTTCTCAGACAGGTCTCGCAGGTCCTTGCCGGTCATGACGGGGTGTCCTCGCGCATCACGAACTTCGTCTTGACGGGCAGCTTGTGGGCGGCCAGGCGCATCGCCTCACGGGCCAGCGGCTCGGGCACGCCGGCGAGCTCGAACATGACGCGCCCGGGCTTGACCACGGCGACCCAGCCCTCGGGCGAGCCCTTGCCGGAGCCCATGCGGGTCTCGGCGGGCTTCTTCGTGAAGGGCTTGTCGGGATAGACGTTGATCCAGACCTTGCCGCCACGCTTGATCTTGCGGGTCATCGCGATACGAGCGGCCTCGATCTGACGGTTCGTCAGCCAGCCGGCGTCGAGCGACTTGAGGCCGTACTCGCCGAACTGGATCGAGGTCTGCCCGCGCGACAGCCCGGCCCTGCGGCCGCGGTGCTGCTTGCGGTGCTTGACGCGCTTGGGAGACAGCACTAGTGGTTCCTCCGGTCGGCCCGCGTGCCCAGGGGCGGCTGCCGGCGTTGCCTCGCAAGGACGCAGGAAGGAAGGTCTGCCCCTGGCACCTCGACGACCGAGGACGTCGCAAGGCGACGATCAGCGGCCGAGCCCAGGGTGCGTGGGTTGGCTGGAGGGACCACTATCGGCCACCTCCTCCGCGCGCGCCCGGGCCGAAGCCGGGACGTGCGGTCCCGCCGCCGCCGGCGCCACCGCCGCCGCGCCCACCGCCGCCACCGCCGCCGCCGCGGCCACCCTGGCCGCCGGGGCCGCCGCCGCGCCCGCCGCCGCCGCGCCCGCCGCCGCCACCGCGACCGTCGCGGTCACCGCGGCCGCGGCCGCGGCCGCCGTCGCGATCCTGCTGCTGCTGCGCCGGACCCTCCATGTCGGTGAGGTCCGCGCCGGAGTAGCCCTCGGGCATGATCTCGCCCTTGTTGATCCAGCACTTCACGCCGATGCGGCCGAACGTCGTCTTGGCCTCGAAGAAGCCGTAGTCGATGTCGGCGCGCAGCGTGTGCAGCGGGACGCGGCCGTCGGAGTAGCTCTCGCTGCGCGCCATCTCGGCGCCGCCCAGGCGGCCGCCGACCTGGATCTTGCAGCCCTTGGCGCCCGAGCGCATCGCGCTCGTCAGGGCGCGCTTCATCGCGCGCCGGAAGGCGACACGGTTCTGCAGCTGCTCGGCGACCGACTGCGCGACGAGCTTGGCGTCGAGCTCGGGGCGCTTGATCTCGAGGATGTTGACCTTGATCTGCTTGCGCGTGATCCGGTGCAGGTCCTTGCGCAGCGCGTCGACCTCCGAACCGGACTTGCCGATCACGATGCCCGGGCGCGCGGTGTGGATGTTGATCTCGACCTCGTTGGCGTC
Organism: uncultured Solirubrobacteraceae bacterium; assembly: GCA_963756465.1. Classification (GTDB taxonomy): domain Bacteria; phylum Actinomycetota; class Thermoleophilia; order Solirubrobacterales; family Solirubrobacteraceae; genus CADCVQ01. The sequence goes on along the minus strand of CAVWNK010000003.1, from coordinate 506,622 downwards.
CTTGCGGATCGTGATGTCCGAGAGGCCGGCGTGCGAGAGCTTGCCCGTGATGTGGTTGCGGATCGCCACGTCCTCGGCGAGGTAGTCCGAGAAGTGCTTCTCGTTGAACCAGTTGGACTTCCAGTCGTGGATGTACCCCACGCGCATCGACTCGGGGTGGACTTTCTGACCCATCTACGTATCCCCGTCCCTCGGTGTGAGCGTGATCGAGAGGTGACTCGTGCGCTTGCGGATCTTCGTCGCGCGCCCCATGGCACGCGGACGGAAACGCTTCAGCGTCGGCCCCTCGTCGGCCTTGACGGCATGAATGCGAAGCTCGTCGCCGATCAGCTCGTGGTTGTGCTCGGCGTTGGCGACCGCCGACTCGAGCAGCTTGCTCCAGTCGCGGGCGACGTCGCGGCTGGCGTGGGCGAGGATCGCGCGCGCCTCCGGGACGGACTTGCCGCGGATGTGGTCGCAGACCAGGCGCGCCTTGCGCGCCGACGTGCGCACGTACTTGGCGTGCGCGCGGACCATCGGCGGCGTGTCGCCGTAGTCGCGCGGAGCCCGGCGCGGCTTGGCTGCGGGCGCGGCAGGCGTGTCGTCGGCGGCCTTGCGGCGCGCGCGGCGCGCCGGCTTGGGCTGCTCCTCGGCTTCGACCTCGTCGGCCTTCGGCTCCGCGGCGGCCTTCGGCTTCGCGGCGGCCTTCGGCTCCGCGGCGGCCTTCGGCTCCGCGGCGGCCTTCGGCTCCGCGGCGGCCTTCGGCTTCGCGGCGGCCTTGGCCGCCGTCTTCTTCGCCGGCTTGCTGTCGGGCGCGGCCTCAGGCTCGTCGGCGAGCGCCTCGGCGACCGGCTCGTCCGCCGTCGCGGCAGCCTCCGGCGTCGCGGCGGCAGCGGCCTGCGGCTCGGCCTTGGGCTTGGGCTTGCGCCGCGGAGCGCGCCGCTTGGGCTTCTCCTCGGCCGACTCGGCCGAGACCTTGGGATCCTTCTCGTCGGCCATCGCTAGCGGACCTTCCCGCTACCGGCGTGGCCGCGATACAGGCGCGTCGGCGCGAACTCGCCGAGCTTGTGGCCGACCATCGACTCGGACACGAACACGGGCACGTGCTTGCGGCCGTCGTGGACGGCGATCGTGTGGCCGACCATCTCCGGGAAGATCGTCGAGGCGCGCGACCAGGTCTTGAGCATCTGCTTGGAGTTGGAGGCGTTGAGGGCCTCGACGCGCGCCATCAGGCGCTCCTCGACCCACGGCCCCTTCTTGCTTGAACGGCTCACTGCTGCCTACCTCTTCTTCCCGCGCTTGCGACCGCGCACGATGTAGCGGTCGGATGGCTTGTTCTTCTTGCGCGTGCGATAGCCGAGCGTCGGCACGCCCCACGGGGTCACCGGATGGCGACCCGCGGTCGTCGAGCCCTCGCCGCCGCCGTGCGGATGGTCGACCGGGTTCATGGCGGTGCCGCGCGTCTGCGGGCGAACGCCCATGTGACGCTTGCGGCCGGCCTTGCCGATCTTGACGTTCTGGTGGTCGGAGTTGCCGATCGTGCCGATCGTGCCGCGGCAGCTGTCGCGCACGAGCCGCATCTCGCCCGAGGGCAGGCGCAGCGTCGCCATGCCGCCGTCGCGGGCCATGAGCTGGATACCGGTGCCGGCGGAGCGCGCCATCTGACCGCCGCGCCCGGGCAGCAGCTCGACGTTGTGGATGACCGTGCCGATCGGGATGCGGCTCAGCGGCAGGCAGTTGCCCGGCGTGATGTCCGCGTCCTCGCCCGAGGCGACGGTCATGCCGACGCGCAGGCGCTGCGGCGCGAGGATGTAGGCCTTCTCGCCGTCGACGTAGTGCAGCAGCGCGATGTACGCCGACCGGTTGGGGTCGTACTCGATCGCGGCGACCTTCGCCGGGACCCCGTCCTTCGTGCGCTTGAAGTCGATCTTGCGGTACAGCCGCTTGGCGCCGCCGCCGCGATGGCGGGCCGTCTTGCGCCCGTGGGCGTTGCGGCCGCCGGACTTCGTCAGGCCTTCGACGAGCGACTTCTCGGGCCGGTGCTTCGTGATCTCCGCGAAGTCCGGGTACGTCGAGAAGCGACGTCCGGGGCTCGTGGGCTTGGGCTTGCGAATCGCCATGCTAGATGCTCGCCTTTCTGGCCCGCACCGTCAGATGGCCGTGTATCGGGATCGGACCCGCCCACCCGCGCCGCGCGCAGAAGTTGGACAGTGCCAGCCGCACGGCCGACTTCGGCGCGTGGCGATCCTGCGCCGCGAGACGCGGGCAGCTGGCGGTGTGGGTCGGGAAGGTGAGCATCTAGTCCTCGCCGAGGGACTCGAGGCCCTGGAAGATCGGGATGGAGTCGCCCGGGCTGACCTGGACGATCGCCTTCTTCCATTGCCGCGTGCGGCCGTGGATCTGCCCGCGGCGCTTGGGCTTGGATTTGACGCTCATCGTGTGCACCGAGATGACGGAGACGTCGAAGAGCGCCTCGATCGACTGGCGGATCTGCGTCTTGTGCGCGTCCTGGTGGACCCGGAAGACGTACTTGTTGGCCGTCGCGAGGACGTAGCTCTTCTCCGAGACGACCGGTCGGATGATGACCTGGCTGGGATCCATCAGGCCGTCGCCGCCTCGGTCGCCGTGTCGTCGCTGCGCTCGCCCTTGGCCCGCGCGGTCAGCGCGTCGAGCGCGTCCTGCGAGCAGACGACAGACGCCGCGCCGATGAGATCGGCGACGCCGACCATCGATGCCGACAGCACCGAGACGCGTGCGATGTTGCGAAACGAGCGCGCCGTCTGCTCCTGCTCGTCGGAGAGGACGACGAGGATCGGCATGTTCAGGCCGGAGTCATCGAGCAGCGCGGCGGCCTTCTTCGTCGCCGGCGTGTCGAACGCCTTGCAGTCGAGCACCGCGATCGAGTCGCGGGCGGCGTGCACGGAGAGCGCGCTGCGCAGCGCGGCGCGGCGCTCCTTGCGGTTGACCTTGAAGGTGTAGTGGCGCGGCGAGGGACCGAAGATCGTGCCGCCGCCCGTCCAGATCGGTGAGCGCGAGGAGCCCGCGCGAGCGCGCCCCGTGCCCTTCTGGCGCCACGGCTTGGCGCCGCCGCCGCGGACGTTGCCGCGCGTCTTCGTCGCGTGCGTGCCCTGCCGGCGAGCGGCGAGCTCGGCGCGGACGGACTCGTGCACGAGCGCCTCGTTGAAGGAGGCGCCGAAGGCCTTGTCGTCGAGCTTGGCCTTCTTGGATCCACCGAGGATCTTCGCGTCAGCCATCGCTGCGCACCTCCACGAAACCGTTGCGGGGACCCGGCACGGATCCGCGCACGAGCATGAGGTTGTCCGCGGGGTCCAGGCGCACGATCGTCAGGCCCCTCTGGGTGACGCGCTTGTTGCCCATCTGGCCGGGGCCGCGGATGCCCTTCATCACGCGGGCGGGCCAGGCGGAGGCGCCGATCGAGCCGGGCGCACGGACGTTGTGCGAGCCGTGCGACTTGGGCCCGCTGGCGAAGTTGTGGCGCTTGATCGTGCCCTGGAAGCCCTTGCCCTTGGAGGTGCCGGAGATCTTCACCTTCTGGCCGATCTCGAAGTCCTCGACGGTCACCGAGTCGCCGACGACATGCTCGCCGGCCTCGTCGCGGAACTCCTTGACGAGGCGCATCGGCGGGGCGTCGGCCTTCTTGAGGTGGCCGAGCTCGGGCTTGGTCAGGTGCTTCTCCTTGACGGAGCCGAACGCCAGCTGCAGCGCCTCGTAGCCGTCACGCTCGTGCGTGCGCACACCCGTGACCGGACAGGGCCCGGCCTCCAGGACGGTGACGCGCTCGACCGTGCCGTCCGCGAGGAACAGCTGGGTCATGCCGAGCTTCTTGGCAAGGATCGCGGGCATCAGGTGGCGAGGCGGATCTCGATGTCCACGCCGGCGGGCAGATGGTCGAGCCGCTGCAGCGAGTCGACGGTCTTCGGCGTGGGCTGGTGGATGTCGATCAGCCGCTTGTGGGTCCGGATCTCGAAGTGCTCGCGAGAGTCCTTGTCCTTGAACGGCGAGCGGATCACGCAGTAGACGTTCTTCTCGGTCGGCAACGGCACCGGTCCGGAGACGGTTGCACCGGTCCGCGTCGCCGTCTCGACGATCTCCTTGGCCGCCGTCTCGATGGCCGAGTGGTCGTACGCCTTGAGGCGGATGCGGATCTTGTTTTCTGTGGTAGCCATTGCTTTGGGTTGTGCGTGCTTTCGAGCGGCACGAAGGGCGGTACCTGGTTTGCCAGGCCCGCCCCGCGATACGTGCTGTAAGGCGTACGCGCTCCTTACTCGATGATCTCCGTCACAACGCCGGAACCGACCGTGCGGCCACCCTCGCGGATGGCGAATCGCAGGCCGGCGTCCATGGCGATCGGCTGAATGAGGTCGATCTCCATCGTGACGTTGTCGCCCGGCATGACCATCTCGACACCCTCGGGCAGATGTGCCGAGCCGGTGACGTCGGTCGTGCGGAAGTAGAACTGCGGCCGGTAGCCCGTGAAGAAGGGCGTGTGACGGCCACCCTCCTCCTTCTTCAGGACGTAGACCTCGGACTTGAACTTCGTGTGCGGCGTGATCGACTTGGGCTTGCACAGCACCTGGCCGCGCTCGATCTCCTCGCGCTTGGTGCCGCGCAGCAGGCAGCCGACGTTGTCGCCCGCGCGACCCTCGTCGAGGATCTTGCGGAACATCTCCACGCCCGTGACGACGGTCGTCGACGACTGCGGGTGGATGCCGACGATCTCGACGGTCTCGCCGGTCTTGACGATGCCCTGCTCGATGCGCCCCGTCGCGACGGTGCCGCGGCCGGTGATCGAGAAGACGTCCTCGACCGGCATCAGGAAGGGCTTGTCGAGCGCGCGCTCGGGCTCGGGGATGTAGCTGTCCAGCGCTGCGGCCAGCTCCATGATCTGCGCCTTGGCGTCGTCATCGCCCTCGAGCGCCTTCAGCGCCGAGCCGGTGATGAACGGGATGTCGTCGCCGGGGAAGTCGTAGGAGCTCAGCAGCTCGCGGACCTCGAGCTCGACGAGCTCCAGCAGCTCGTCGTCGTCGACCATGTCGGCCTTGTTGAGGAACACGACGATGTACGGCACGCCGACCTGGCGGGCGAGCAGGATGTGCTCGCGCGTCTGCGGCATCGGGCCGTCGGCGGCGGAGACCACGAGGATCGCGCCGTCCATCTGCGCGGCGCCGGTGATCATGTTCTTGATGTAGTCCGCGTGCCCCGGGCAGTCCACGTGCGCGTAGTGGCGGTTGTCGGTCTGGTACTCGACATGCGAGGTGGCGATCGTGATCCCGCGCGCCTTCTCCTCAGGAGCGTTGTCGATCTCGGCGAAGCTGCGAGCCTCGCCGCCGCCATGCTCGGCGAGCACCGTAGTGATCGCGGCAGTGAGCGTCGTCTTGCCGTGATCGATGTGACCGATCGTGCCGACGTTGACGTGCGGCTTGTCGCGCTCGAACTTCTCCTTTGCCACTTTCGGTTCGCTCCTCTGCGTCTGTCGATGAACTGGATGAAACTATCGAATCTGCGAGATCAGGCGGCGGCGGGCTCGCCCATGCGGTGCTCGACGAGCTTCTCGGCGATCGCGCCCGGTACTTCCTCGTAGCCGTCGAACTGCATCGTGTAGCTCGCGCGGCCCTGCGTGTTGGAGCGCAGGTCGTTGACGTAGCCGAACATCTCGCTCAGCGGCACGCGGCCGGTGACCGCGAGCGCGTTGCCACGGCGCTCCTGACCCTCGATCCGTCCACGCCGCCTGTTGAGGTCTCCGATGACCTCGCCGAGGAAGTCCTCGGGTGTCACGACCTCGACCGCGAAGACCGGCTCGAGCAAAACGGGCTTGGCGCGACGCGCTGCCTCCTTGAAGGCTAGCGAGCCCGCGACCTTGAACGCGATCTCCGACGAGTCCGTGTCGTGATACTTGCCGTCGACGAGCGTCACGCGCACGTCGACCATCGGATAGCCGGCCTTCACGCCGGTCGCGAGCGCCTCTTCGCAGCCCTTCTCGACCGCCGGGATGAACTCCGACGGAACCGACCCGCCCTTGATCTTCGAAACGAAGTCGAACCCCTCGCCGGGAGCGGGCTCGATGTTGATGTAGACGATGCCGAACTGGCCCGAGCCGCCGGTCTGCTTGACGAAGCGGCCCTCGACCTTCTCGGCCGTGCCGCGGATCGTCTCGCGGTAGGAGACCTGCGGGCGACCGACGTTGGCCTCGACCTTGTACTCGCGCTTCATGCGGTCGACGAGGATCTCGAGGTGCAGCTCGCCCATGCCGGAGATCTCGGTCTGGCCGGTCTCCTCGTTGGTCTGCACCTGGAAGGTCGGGTCCTCCTCGGCGAGGCGCGCCAGCGCGACCGACATCTTCTGCTGGTCGACCTTCGTCTTCGGCTCGACCGCGACCTTGATGACCGGCTCGGGGAAGTCGATCATCTCGAGCTTCACGGGCCGGGTCGGATCGCAGAGCGTGTCGCCGGTCGTGATCTGCTTGATGCCGACGGCGGCCGCGATGTCGCCGGCGTAGACGGCGTCGACCTCCTCGCGGTCGTTGGCATGCATGACGAGCAGGCGGCCGACGCGCTCCTGGCGGCCGGTCGAGACGTTGAGGATCTTCGACCCCGCCTCGAGCTTGCCGGAGTAGACGCGGAAGTACGTGAGCTTGCCGACGAACGGGTCGGCCATGATCTTGAAGCCGAGCGCGGCGAACGGGTCCTCGTCGTTGGGCTGCAGGACGATCGGGTCCAGCGGGTCGCCGTGACGGTCGACGAGCGTGCCCTCGATCGGCTTGACCTCCAGCGGCGAGGGCAGGAAGTCCAGGACGGCGTCGAGCAGCGGCTGGACGCCCTTGTTCTTGAAGGCCGAGCCGCACAGGACCGGGGTGATCTCGATCGACAGCGTCGCCTTGCGGAGGGCGGCCTTGAGCTGCGCGACCGTGATCTCCTCCTCGGCGAGGTAGAGCTCGGCGATGTCGTCGTCGACGTCCGAAAGCTGGGTGAGCAGGTGCTCGCGCGCCTCCGCGGCGGCGTCGGCGAGGTCGGCCGGGATCTCGACGACGTCCTGGTCCTTGCCGAGGTCGTCGAGGTAGATGACGGCCTTCATCTCGAGCAGATCGATGATGCCCTTGAACTCCGACTCGGCGCCGATCGGGATCTGTACCGGGACGGCGTTCGCGCCCAGGCGCGTCTCCATCGTCTTCAGCGAGCCCTCGAAGTCCGCGCCGATGCGGTCCATCTTGTTGATGAACGCGATCCGCGGCACGGCGTACTTGTCGGCCTGGCGCCAGACGGTCTCCGATTGCGGCTCGACGCCGGCGACGGAATCGAACAGCGCGATCGCGCCGTCGAGGACGCGCAGCGAGCGCTCGACCTCGACGGTGAAGTCGACGTGGCCCGGCGTGTCGATGATGTTGATCCGGTGCTCGCGCCACTCGCAGGTCGTCGCGGCCGACGTGATCGTGATGCCGCGCTCCTGCTCCTGCTCCATCCAGTCCATCGTGGCCGCGCCCTCGTGGACCTCACCGATCTTGTAGGTGCGCCCGGTGTAGTACAGGATGCGCTCGGTCGTCGTCGTCTTACCGGCGTCGATGTGCGCCATGATCCCGATATTCCGGGTCTTCGCGAGCGTGTGTTTACGTGGCATATCGGTTCGATCTCTTCTCTTCGGTCACGACCATGAAAAACGGGCCCCTCGGGCCCGCGCGCACGTCCGATGGAAGTCGGGCCCGTCGCGCTATGTGGTCGAGGAATCCATCGTCGGGCGCAGTGCGGTCCCAGGGTGGGCGTGGATGAGCACAGCGGCCCCGGGAACGGTCGTGCACTATAGCAAAGGGCCTTTTTGGCGCCGGTGGATTTCGTGAACGCGCGACGTGCCGCGGCGGGGACCGCGCTGATCGCCGTGGCGCTGCTGGCGATCGCCGAGTTCACGACCGTGCTCGAGGTGACGGTGGGGTCCCTGGAGGTCGTCCAGCGCAGCGCGACCGCGGGCCAGAACCACGGCTACGCGCTGCTCGTCGTGGCGATCGCGGCGGCCGCGATGACGCTGCCGGCACTGCGCGGCGCGCGTGCGCCGGCGCTGGCGCTCGTCGTGCTGGGGCTCGTCGCGCTGGCGATCGCGCTGGCGGTCGACCTGCCCGACACGCGGGCGAGCGGGAGCCTGCCCGAGTCGCTGGCCTACGAGCAGGCGCAGGCGCGCGCGGGCCCGGCGCTCGGCCTGGAGATCGCGGGCGGCGTCCTGCTCGTCACGCTCGGCGGCGCGCTGCTCGTGTCCGGCGGGTCGCCCCGGCGAGACTCGCAGCGGTCGTCGCAGCCGCCGCGGGAGCGCCCGAGCGGACGCAGCTCGCGACGGCGTCGGGAAGCGCCTCCTCGGTCAGGCGACGACCGATGATGAGGTTGCCGATGCGGCGCACGTCGCCGTTCGTGAGACCGGGTGTCGCGTCGGCCAGGCAGCGCAGGACGCGACGCTCCTCGGCGGTGTCGGCCTCCCCGGGCAGCCCGACGAAGACCGAGCGCAGGAAGTCGACGCCGAGGCGATCGACCTTCCACGTGTCGTCGGCCTTGACGAGCGCGACGCGCCCCGTCGCCCGTGACCCCTTCACGCTCGTGAGCGTGACGCCCGTCGTGGCGCGGTCGCCGTCGATTCGGGTGGCGGAGACCGTCGCGCTGTCGGGCGGCCCGTCGCCGGGCTGCGGCGCGTTGGCCCGGCGGCAGCGCGCGAGCGTGCCGTAGACGTCGCGGACGAAGCGCGCGCTGACGCCGGCCTCGCACTGGTCGACGATCCGCTCGGACTCCATGACACGATCGACCGCCGTCGCGATCTGCTCGCCGTCGGAGGGGCCGTCGGCGCCGCCACAGCCGCCGGCCACGATGCACAGCGCGACGGGGACGAGGCGCGACCGGCGGCGGGTGGGAGATCGCGGCGCCATCGGCGGCCGCGACACTACCGCCGTGCGGGAGCGGCGGTCCAGTCGACGCGGCGCAGCGGGACCGTCAGCAGCGCCTGCCAGGTGGCGGCGTCGGTCGCGCCGCTGGGCGGCAGGCCGCGCGCGATCTGGAAGGCCTTCAGCGCGTCCCGCGTGGCGGCGGAGAACGTCCCGTCCAGCGCGACCGCGGGATCGGCCGAGGCAAGGTGCTGCTGCAGCCAGATGACCTGATCGCCGCTGGAGCCCTTGCTCAGCGCCGGCCAGCCGGGATCGGGCAGCATGGCGGCTGCCGGCGCCGGCTCGGTGAGCGTGGTCCAGGTCGCGTCGCTGGAAGCCTGCCAGCTCCACCAGGACAGCCCGCCCGCGCCGTAGCCGGCCCAGACGGCGCGGAAGCGGCGTAGGTCGGCAGCGCTCGGCGCGTCGTAGGACTGCCCGAGCGGCGCCATCGGCGTCGCGTAGATGCGGTTGTTGGCGACGGTCTTCGCGCTGACGGCGTCGACCGAGCCGCCGATCGCCTTCCAGTAGACCTGCGGCATGTTCGCCTGCGCGCCGCCCGGGCCGAGGAAGACCGAATAGGGCAGGCGCGGGTGGTAGTCGACGTACGGGAACGACGTGAAGCCGATCGGGTAGCTCGGCCCGACGGCGGCGCGCAGCGCGGTCATGTAGCGCTGCGCCGAGGCGTAGCGGCCCTCGTAGGCGGTCTCGGCGTCGACCACGAAGCAGTCGGCGCCGGCGGCGATCGAGGCGACCGCGGCGGCGGCCTCGGCGGCCGGGTCCGCGCCGTAGACGAACTGCCACGCGCAGACGCGCAGCCCGCGCGCGTGCATGTCGGCGACGAACTGGGGCGAGAACTGCTTCCAGACCGTGCCGCGGTCGGCGCTCTTGACGAAGACGGTGCTGATCCCGGCGGCCTTCGCGCGGGCCGCGATCGCGTCGAGGTTGCCGCCCTCGCTCTTGGTGACGTACCAGATCCAGATCCCGTCGCCGGCGAAGATCGCCGGCAGCGCGCCGGGGCGGGCGGCGGTCAGCGGCGGCAGCGCGGCCGCCGCGACGACGTGGATGTGGCGCGCGTTCGAGCGCCGGCCGGCGCGGTCGGCGACCGTGACGGCGACCTTGCCGATCGCGGTGCCGGCAGGCACGCGCGCCGTGTAGCCGGCGCGGGTGCGCACGAGCTTGGTCGCGAGCGCGCCGCGCGACCAGCGGAAGGAGACGCGCATGCCGCGCTTGAGGTTGCGACCGCGGAGCTGGATCTGCTTGCCGACGCTGACGCGCACGACGCTACGGCAGGCCTTCGCCGTCGTCGGGACGCAGCGCAGCCCGGTCAGGCGCGGCGCCTTGGACGCCGCCTGCGCGCCGGCCGCGCCGGCGACGCCGAGCAGCGCCAGCACGAACACCACCGCGCACGCGATCGTCGCCAGTCGCAGCGTCGATCCGCCGCCGATCGCGGCTGCGTCATTCGGTCGATCGAGGCGAGGTCTCATCGTCCTGCATTGAACCCGGCGCGGCGCCGGAAGGAGCGGGCCTACCAGCGGTAGTGCGCGAAGGCCTTGTTGGCCTGGGCCATGCGGTAGATGTCGTCCTTGCGCTTGTATGCCCCGCCCTGCTGGGACTGGGCGTCCATGAGCTCGTTGGCCAGCCGCTGGGCCATCGTGCGCTCACGGCGCTGACGGGCGAACTCGACGAGCCAGCGCACGGCGAGCGTGCGCGCGCGGCGCGACGGGACCTCGACGGGGACCTGGTAGGTCGCGCCGCCGACACGGCGGGAGCGGACCTCGAGCACCGGCGTCAGGGCCTTGATCGACAGCTCGAGCTGCTCGACCGGGTCCTTGCCGGTGCGCTCGCCCATGATCGCGAGCGCGTCGTAGACGATCTTCTCGGCCGTCGACTTCTTGCCGTCGAGCATGACCTTGTTGATGACCTGCTGGACGACGCGCGAGCGAAGCATGGGGTCCGGCTCGATCGGCCGGATCGTTGCGGCAGAGCGACGCGGCATTACTTCTTCTTCACGCCGTACTGGCTGCGGGCCTTCTTGCGGTCGCTGACGCCGGCGGCGTCGAGCGTTCCGCGAACGACCTTGTAACGCACGCCCGGCAGGTCCTTGACGCGACCGCCGCGGACGAGCACGACGGAGTGCTCCTGAAGGTTGTGCCCCTCGCCGGGGATGTAGGCCGTGACCTCGATCGAACCCGTGATCCTCACACGCGCGACCTTGCGCAGCGCCGAGTTGGGCTTCTTCGGGGTGGTCGTGTACACGCGAGTGCAGACGCCGCGGCGCTGGGGAGCGGCGACCTTCTTCTTGCGTCCCTTGCCGGACTTCAGACCGGGGGTGGCGAGCTTCTTCTTGGGCACCTTGCGGCCCTTGCGGACAAGCTGTGACGTCGTAGGCATGCGGGGCGTGATGCTAGCAACCTCGCCGTAGCGTCCGGCGGGCGCCGGATCGCGGCTCAGCGGCCGACGGGAACCGGCTTGAGCGCCAGGCTGGAGAGGCGCTTGCCCGCGGGACCGGGGTAGGTCAGGCGGTACTGCGCCCCGGGCCTGTGCGCGATCGTGCGCTGGAAGCTGTGGCGCCCGTCGACGCGCAGGCGCCCCACGCGCGTGAAGCGCCCGCCCTCGAGCCGGCGCTGGAGCACGATCACCTTCGGCCCGGCGCCGAGCCGCAGGCGCCCGTAGAGCAGGACCTTGCGCTTGGGCTGCAGCTGCGCGAAGAGGCCGGCGAGGAACGACCTGGCGATCACCTTGTCGCGGCCGTCGATGTGCAGCAGGCCGGTCGAGTACTCGCCGTAGGGACGGTTGACGCTCGCCGACACGCGGACCGGCGCCGGCGGCTGGTCGCGCAACAGAAACTGGGCGAACGACCGGACGGTCGGCACGCGGTCGGCGAGGTACTCCGCCCAGGTCATCCAGCGCGCCTGCTGGCGCTCGTCGACGCGCGGCCGGCCGGGGATGCCCTTCGTCTCGTAGCCGAACTCGGTCAGGTAGATGCGGCGGTTGGCCGCCGCCAGCCGGCCCATCCGGACGAGCCGGTCGAGCGTCGATGCGAGCTGCGGCAGGTCGGCGATGCGCAGGTCGCCGCGCTCGCTCTTCGTGTTGCTGACGCGCGAGGGGCGCTCGTTCTGGGAGTACGGGTGGTGCGCCCAGCCGTCGCCGGGGATGACCGTGAAGTTCGCGCAGTCGCCGGTCGTGCGCGGCGTGAATCTCGCGTCGACGCAGGCGAGCTCGCGCAGGAACTCCAGCGGCGGCACCGGACCCCGGCCGCGCTTGCCGCCGGTGCTCGACGTGTTGCCGATCAGGACGCCGGCGCTGCGCCGCGTCTGCTTGATCGTGGCGTAGGCCGCGCGCAGCATCGCGCGGTAGACGGCGGGGCTGGCCGGCGTGTTCTTGTCGGCCTTCCACTGTGGCAGCAGCAGTCCCTGGTGGTTGGGCTCGTTCCAGAGGATGAAACGGTCGACCTTCGGCAGCGGCTCGGCGGGGGCGACCGCGGCACCGGTCTGCGCCGCGCGCGCGCGACGCGCCTGTGGCGGCAGCGGATCGGGCAGCGGGAACGGGACGAGCGGCTGCAGCAGCTCCCTGATGACGCTCTCGTCCTGCGACGGCGGCGGCGGCGGGGCAGCCGGCGACTGCGGCAGCGTGAAGGCGCCGGAGTAGCGCAGCACGACGGCCTTCGCGAAGGCGGCGTACTCCGCCGGATCGATGTTCGCGCGCGCACGCGGGCCGGGCGGGTCGCTCGTCGCCCAGTGCGGCGCCCAGAAGCCGATGTCGACGAGCGCCTTCAGGCCGGCGCCGCGGATCGCGCGGATCGCGGCGTCCAGGCCGGCCCAGCGGGACTGTTGGTAGGCGGCGGGATCGGCGCCGTCGAAGCCGGCGGGCTTGATGTCGGACTCGGGTAGACGCGTGAGCGAGGACCAGCTCGCGGTGATGCGCACGCGGTCGATGCCGAGCGCCTTCATCTTCTCGACGGCGGCCTGCACCTCCTCGGCCGGGCGGTACAGCAGCAGGCCGTCGTCCTGCACGATCGTCTCCAGTCCGGGGCCCGAGACCGGCGGCGCCTGCTTCTTCGCCGTCGCCTTCGTCGCGGCGGCCGCGACGGCGGGCAGCAGCAGCGCAAGCACGCTCGCGAACACGACAGCGGTCATCCCCCGGCGCCTCATCACGCTTGGCAGTGTGACTGCAGCGCCGCCGCCGTGCGTCGCCGCGGCATCGGAGGGGCTACGGTGGCCCGGTGCTCAACTACGCCCGCAGGGGGCGCGGGGAACCGCTCGTGCTCGTGCACGGCATCGGCAGCCACTGGCAGATGTGGTCGCCGGTGCTCGACCGGCTGGCCGCCGAGCGCGACGTGCTGGCGATCGACCTGCCCGGGTTCGGCCGCTCTGCACAGCTCGGCTCCGAGCCGACGGTCGCCGCGCTCGCCGACGCCGTCAGCAGCTTTGCCGCGGCGCAGGGAATGACGCGCCCGCACGTCGCCGGCAACTCGCTCGGCGGCGGGATCGCACTCGAGCTCGCCCGCACCGGCCGCGCGCGCAGCGCGACGGGCCTGTCGCCGATCGGCTTCGCGCACGGGCGCGAGAAGGCCTACGGGGTTGCGCTGCTGACGTCCTCGCGGTCGCTGGCGCGGGGACTCGGGCGTGCCCTGGACCCGCTGCAGCGGACGGCGGTCGGCCGCACGCTGACGATGGGGCACCTGATCGGCCGGCCCTGGCGGATGCCCGCCGAGGACGCGATCCGGGCGACGCACGACCTCGCCGCGGCGCCGGGCTTCGACGCGACCCTCCCCCACACCCTGAGCTGGGACTGGCGCCATGGGGATCTCGACGAGCCGGTGACCGTCGGCTGGGGCACGCGCGACGTGCTGCTCGTGGCGCGCCAGGGACGGCGTGCGCGGCGCCGGATGCCGGGCGCGCGGCATGTCTGGCTGCGCGGCTGCGGACACGTCCCGACCTGGGACGACCCGGCGGCGGTCGCCGACCTCGTGCTGGCGGGGTCGCGCTCGCTATGAGCGCCTTCCAGATCAGGCCCGCGAAGAGCTCGGACCTCGGGACGATCGCCGACAACCTCGTCGAGGGCCTGTCGACGTACCGCGGCTGGACGCCGATGGCGTGGAACCCGCCGCGGCGGACGGAGATGCTGATCGGGCTGCTGCAGCGCTTCCCGCGCGACGGCTCGTGGGCGCATGTCGCCTTCGAGGGCACCGCGCCCGCCGGCCACATCATGTTCCGCCCCGACCGCGACGACGCGGACGAACCGCGCGCGGACGTGGCGCTGCTGACGCAGCTGTTCGTGCGCGAGCAGCACTGGGGCAGCGGCTTGGCGCAGGAGCTGCACGCGCTCGGTGTCGCGGAGCTCGGCGAGCGCGGCTTCGCCTCCGGGCGCCTGCTCGTCGCCAACGGGCACGCGCGCGCGCAGGCGTTCTACGCGCGCCAGGGCTGGCAGCCGACCGGCGGGCTGGAGACGTCGGGCGAGCTCGGGCTGGAGCTTGCGGAGTACGTGCTGGAGCTGGAAACGTAGGCGGGTGGTGACCGGGCGGTGCCGGCGTCGATCGCCGATCGGCACCCGCGGACCCGGTCCGCGAGGCATGAACGAGCGCCGCGACGATCGCCCCGCGCAGCCCACCCGGCGCGGCTGCAGCGCAGGCGTGCACACGCGCCGACCGTGTGCCCGCGACGAACCTGTACGGCGCTCGTTCACGCAGGCGCGGCGACCGCCGCGAGGGCCGGCCACCCGACCGGCGCGAGGAAACGCTACGCCGCGGCGGCGGCAGCAGCAGCGGGCGCGGGTGCGCCCGCCGCGGCGCGTGCCGCCCGCACCGGTGCGGGCGTGAGCGCCGATGCGACGATCACGAGCACGAACGCCGTGGCCTGCAGCACGATGCCGACGGTGTTGTTCGGGATCGGGTCGCCGAAGACGATGATGCCGCCCGCGATCGTGGCGATGTTCGCGGCCGTGCCGGTGATCGCGATCACGGGGATCGCGTCGCCGTCCTGCAGCGAGCGGGCCGAGGCGTAGAACGCGGCGGCCGAACCGGTCAGCGCGACCCAGGTCCAGGGGCTGAGGATCACGCCGACGACGCCGGCGTCACCGACGATCCCCGTGAGCGCCTTGACGCCGAGGTTGCAGACGCCGAAGAGGATCCCCGCCGCGGCCGCGAGCATGATCCCGTGGTGCTCGGCCGGACCGCCGATGTGCTTGCCCATGATGAACAGCGCGCCAAGTCCGAACAGGCCGGCCTCGAAGGCGATCATCGCGGTGACCGAGAAGGATGCGGAGGCGCCGTGGCTGGCGGGCAGCGTGATCGCGAGCAGGATCAGGCCGACGCAGGTCATGCCCAGGCCCCACCACTGACGCCGGCCGACGCTGAAGCCGAAGAGGCGGTCGGCCATGACCGCCAGCAGGACGAGGCCACCGGAGAGGACCGCCTGGACGACGGAGAGCGGGGCCAGCGAGATCGCCGCGACGTGCAGCAGCCAGGCGCCGAGCCCGACGAGCATGCCGACCGCGAACCAGCGCTGGCTCCACAGCGAGCGGGCCGTGCGGAACGGGTGGCGGATGTCGACGGTGCAGGCGGTCGCGCAGCCGCGGTGCTTGTACAGAAACGCCAGGTTCGACGCGAAGGCGCAGAGCAGCGCTAGAAGAATTCCGAAGTGAAGGCTCATAGAGATGGGCTGAACGCGTGCGTCGAGCGCACAGCTCGGCGCCGGGCGACACCCCTACCATCGACAGCCCGGTGGACTTCCTTGACGCGCGTCCAGCGCTGCAACCAGGCTATCGCGATATTCCGCATGACGCGCCAAAGCGACGAATCCGTTGCAGAATCCCCGCAGACGCGGGAGAAACCGGTGCTGTTCGTCGACATCGACGGCGTCATCTCGCTGTGGGGCTTCGACTCGAACGCGCGTCCAGTCGGCGCCTTCCACAATGTCGATGGGGTCACGCATTTCCTTTCGTCCGACGCGGGAAACCACCTGCTCGGTCTCCGCGACCGTTTCGAGCTCGTCTGGTGTAGCGGCTGGGAGGAGAAGGCCGACGACCACCTGCCGCACCTGCTGTCCCTACCCAGCGGCCTGCCCGTTCTCTCCTTCGAGCGAAACCCCGCGCGCGGGCACGGTCATTGGAAGCTCGCGGCGATCGAGGCCTACGCCGGCCCGGACCGCCCGCTGGCCTGGATCGACGACGCCCACGACGACGCCTGCCACGCCTGGGCGGCGGCCCGAAACGCCCCCACGCTGCTCGTCGCGACGACCCCCGCCGTCGGGCTGAGCGCCGAGCACGTCGCCGCGCTGGTCGCGTGGGCGCGGGACGCCGCCACGTCCGGGCCGTGACCGCCGGCGACCGCTTCGCCGGCCTGCAGCGGCGCGCCCTCGCGGAGGGACTGACGCTGCTCGTGGCCGCTGACCGCCGCGCGCGCCGGCGCGGCCTCGCCCACCTCGACGCGCTGCCGAGCGGCCACGCGATGCTCTTGCCGGGCTGCCGCTCGGTCCACACGATCGGCATGCGCTTCGCGCTCGACCTGCTCTGGCTCGACCGCACGGGCGCGCTCGTGCGGCTGGACCGCGATGTCCGGGCGCGCAGGCTGCGCACCTGCATGCGCGCGCGCTCGGTCGTCGAGGCGCCCGCCGGCGAGGGCGAGCGCTTCGCGGCGGCGCTCGCGTCAGCGCGCTGAGCGCGCCGCGGAGCGCTTCCTCGCCAGCGCCCGCTTCGTGGCGGCGCGCTTGCGCTTGCGCTCCAGCCGCTGCCTGTTCGTCAGCGGCGCGGGTCGTGCGAGCACCGTGCGCGTGACCACGCCGCGCGTGCCCGCCGGCCCGATCGCGACGATCTTCAGCCGGTGGCGCCCGGCACGCCGCGGCACCCAGACGAGCCGGTGACGGCCGCGCGCAAGGCGCATGGCGCGCGCGACCACGAGGTCGCCGCGGCGGTCGCGCACCTGCACGCTGACGTCGGAGACCTTCGACAGCGTGAACGTGATCGCGCTGCGCCGGCGGGCGTGCGGCCGGCGGGCCGTGCGCACCGTCATGCGGGGAGATTCGCCGACGTAGCGATGCAGGCGCCGGCCCGCCGCGCAGTACGTACGCGTCCCGGTACGCGAGCACATGCCCTGCAGGAACGTCCCGACGAGGCGGTGGTAGTCGACCGTCGACTCCCTGCCGCCCTCGCTGTACAACGACCAGGCGCCGGTATCCAGCGCGGCCACCGAGCGCCGCGCCGCCGGCTCACCGCGTGCGAACAGGGCGGCTGCGCGCCGGCTACCCGAGATCCGCGCCACGTCGCGCAGCCCGATCAGCGCCTGCAGCTCGCCGTTGTAGATCCGCAGCCGCGGCGCGAACGAGTACATCGTGTAGCGCCGCCCGCCACCGACCGCGACGGCGACGCCCAGCGGCGGGGCCCGATCAAAGGCCCCCAGCGCGCGACGCGCTGCGCGCGCGAAGCGCGCGCCGCGGGCGGCCCCGAGCGCGCGACGGCCGCGCGCCAGCGCCTGCGCGCCCGTCGCCTGCGTCATGGCGCTGATCCACGGCGGCGAGCCGCCGCCGAACGAGAAGTAGTGCTCCCAGGCAAGAGCGCCGCCGCGCTCGCTGCCGAGCGCGAGCATCCGCTCGAGCAGCCTGCGCAGCGCCGCCGGCCGGCACGTGTGGCGCGTGACCAGCCGCAGGCACGAGCCCGCCAGCGCGTTGGCCTTGCCGAAGCTCGCCAGCGGCTGGATCGCCAGCCCGCGGCCGGAGTAGTACTGAAAGACGACCGGGTCGCCGCGGAAGCTCATCCGCGCGCCCGCGCGCGGCAGCGCCCGCGTCGTCCAGAACTCGCGGTTGCGCGCGATCGTGAGGAACACCGGCTCCAGGCGGCTGGCCGTCAGCACCCGCGCCGACGCCAGCCCAGCGGCCATCCCGACGACCGCTGCGAGCTCGGCCCGGCGCACGCCCGACAGGCGCCCCAGGTCGCGGTTGGCGCGCCACCAGATGCCGCGCAGGCGCTCGTACTCGCCGCGGTCGATCGCGCGCGCAAGCCACGCCCGCCGCAGCGCGCCGGCGACGGTGCGCGAGCGGCGCAGCCTGCGCGCCTCGGCCTTGCGGTCGGCCTCACGCCGGCGCAGTTGCTGCGCGCGGGCGCGCGCGCTCGCCAGCGCGCTCTCGCGCGCGAGCGAGACAGCGGCCGCAGGCGCGGGCGCAACCGGAAGCAGCGGCGAGACCGCGGGCCCGGCGGCATCGGACGCCGCGTCGCCACGCAGGACGACGAAGGCGACGGCGATCAGCAGGACGGCGATCGCGGCGAGGCAGCGGCGGAGCACACCATGGTGATCGGCCCGCTGCCGCTCGTCCTTGATCGGACGAGGATCGCACTACGCACAACTGCGGGCCGGTCCCGAAGTCCGGGGCCAGACCGCCGCCGCCGGCGCGGACGCGCCGGCGGTGACGATCGATCGGGCGTGCTGCCCGGGACTACTTGTCGCTCTGCACGTCGAGGTCGGCGAGCTCCTCGGCGAAGCCGGTGTCGCCGACGCCGGTGCCGATCTCCTCGAGCGACGCGATGTCCTCGTTGAACGCCGAGCCGAAGCCGCCCAGGCCGTCGCCGTCGCCCAGCCCGAGCTCGGCCGCGATCTCGTCCTGGTCGAGCAGGCCGACGTCGTCCATCGCCCGCGGCAGCGGCTCGGATGGCTCGATCTCGATCCGGCGGTAGCGCTTCAGGCCCGTCGCGGCCGGGATCAGCTTGCCGATGATGACGTTCTCCTTGAGACCGTTGAGGCGGTCGATCTTGCCCTCCAGCGCCGCGTCGGTGAGGACCTTCGTGGTCTCCTGGAAGGAGGCCGCCGACAGGAACGAGTCCGTGTTCAGGGAGGCCTTCGTGATGCCGAGGATGATGTCCTCGAACTGCGCCGCCTCGCCGCCCTTGGCGATGATCGCGTCGTTGACGCGCGCGAACTCGAAGCGGTCGACGAACTGGCCCGGCAGGTAGTCCGTGTCGCCCTTCTGGTCGACGCGCACCTTCTTGAGCATCTGCCGCGCGATCAGCTCGATGTGCTTGTCGTTGATGTCCACGCCCTGGGACACGTAGACCTCCTGGACCTCCTTGACGAGGTACTGCTCGGTCTCCGTGCGGCCGCGGATCGCCAGCAGCTCGTGCGGGTATAGCGACCCCTCGTTGAGCTGCGTGCCGGCCTCGACCGTCTCGCCGTTCTCGACGAACAGGCGCGTGCGGCGCGGGAACGTGTGACGGTGCTCCTCGCCGGCGGCGTCGGTGATGACGACCGTGAGCGCCTTGTCGGACTCCTCGATCGTGATCGTGCCGTCCTGCTCGGCGATCTTCGCCAGGCCCTTGGGCTTGCGCGCCTCGAACAGCTCGACGACACGCGGCAGGCCGTGCGTGATGTCGGCGCCGGCGACGCCGCCGGTGTGGAACGTCCGCATCGTCAGCTGCGTGCCGGGCTCGCCGATCGACTGCGCGGCGATGATGCCGACCGCGTCGCCGATCTGCGCCGTCTGGCCGGAGGCCATCGAGCGCCCGTAACAGGCCTGGCACACGCCGCTGGCCGCCTCGCACTTGAGCACGGAGCGCACGGCGATCTTCACGACGCCGTGGTGGTCGGGCTTGATCTGGTCGGCGTTCTCCAGGATGTCGGCGATCTCGGCGCGATCGATGATCGCGCCCTGCTCGACGATCACGCGGCCGCGCTTGGTGGCGATCGGCGCGGCTGCGAAGCGGCCGAGCAGGTTGTCGTTGAGCGAGCCGTCGTCCTTGAGCAGCGCGAACTCGATGCTCTCCTCGGTGCCGCAGTCGGCCTCGCGGATGATGACGTCCTGCGCGACGTCGACGAGGCGGCGCGTCAGGTAGCCCGAGTCGGCGGTGCGCAGGGCGGTGTCGGCCAGTCCCTTGCGCGCGCCGTGTGTCGAGGTGAAGTACTCGAGCACGTCCAGGCCCTCCATGAAGTTCGCCTTCACGGGACGCTCGATGATCTCGCCCTTCGGGTTGGCCATCAGGCCGCGCATCCCGGCGAGCTGACGGATCTGCTTGAACGAGCCACGGGCGCCCGAGTCGGCCATCATGAAGATCGGGTTGAGCTTGTCGAGGTTCTTGACCATCGCGTCGGCCACGACCTCGGTGCACTCGTTCCACTGCGCGACGACCGCCTCGTGGCGCTCCTCCTGCGTGATCAGGCCCATGTCGTACTGACCCTGCAGCTCGGCGACCTTCTCCTCGTACTCCTTGACGATCTTGCCCTTGCTGGGCGGGATCACGACGTCGTTCTTGGAGATCGTGATGCCGGCCTTCGTCGAGAACTCGAAGCCGAGGTCCTTGAAGGCGTCCAGCACCTGCGAGATCGTCGTCGCGCCGTAGCTCTGGACGAGCTGGTCGACGAGCTGGGTCGTATCGCGCTTCTTCATCGACTTGTTGACGAACTCGTACTGCGAGACGTCGAACGCGTCGCCCATCGCCTCCAGCAGCGCCCGCTCGATGCGGTCGTTGTAGATGATCCGCCCGATCGTCGTCAGGACGTGGCCGTGCTCGCGCCCGAGCACGCGGAACTCCGCCAGGTCGTGCAGCTTGACGGCGCCCAGCTCGTAGGCGAGCTCGGCCTCCTGGGCGGTGCGGAAGACGTGCGGCTTGGGCTCGTGCGTCGCCGGGTCGATCGTCTCCAGCTCCTCGGCCTCGAGGCCGTAGGTCAGGTAGTAGGCGCCGAGGATCATGTCCTGCGTCGGCGTCGCCAACGGCTGGCCGTGCGCCGGCGACAGGATGTTGTTGCTCGACAGCATGAGGATGCGGGCCTCCGCCTGCGCCTCGGCCGAGAGCGGCAGGTGGACCGCCATCTGGTCGCCGTCGAAGTCGGCGTTGAAGGCGTGACAGACGAGCGGGTGGACCTGGATCGCCTTGCCCTCGACGAGCACGGGCTCGAACGCCTGGATGCCCAGGCGGTGGAGCGTCGGCGCGCGGTTGAGCAGCACCGGGTGCTCGTGGATGACCTGCTCGAGGACGTCCCAGACCTCGGGGATCATCGAGTCGACCATCTTCTTGGCGGCCTTGATGTTCTGCGCCGCCTTGCGCTCGACGAGCTGGGCCATGATGAACGGCTTGAAGAGCTCCAGCGCCATGAGCTTGGGCAGCCCGCACTGGTGCAGCTTCAGGTACGGGCCGGCCACGATCACCGAGCGGCCCGAGTAGTCCACGCGCTTGCCGAGCAGGTTCTGGCGGAAGCGGCCCTGCTTGCCCTTGAGCATGTCGCTGAGGGACTTCAGCGGCCGGTTGCCCGGACCCGTCACGGGCCGCCCGCGGCGGCCGTTGTCGAACAGCGCGTCGACGGCCTCCTGCAGCATCCGCTTCTCGTTGTTGACGATGATCTCCGGCGCGCCGAGGTCGAGCAGCCGCTTGAGACGGTTGTTGCGGTTGATGACGCGGCGGTAGAGGTCGTTGAGGTCCGACGTCGCGAAGCGGCCGCCGTCGAGCTGGACCATCGGGCGCAGCTCCGGCGGGATCACCGGGACGGCCTCGAGCACCATCTGCTCGGGGCGGTTGCCCGACTGGATGAACGCGCTGACGACCTTCAGGCGCTTGACCGCGCGGGCCTGCTTCTGGCCCTTGGCGGTCCGCACCATCTCGCCGAGCTCCTCGGACTCCTCCTCGAGGTCGACCTGCTGGAGCAGGTCGCGGATCGCCTCTGCGCCCATGCCGCCGCGGAAGTACTCGCCGAAGCCGTAGGGCGAGCCGAAGCGCTCCTTCAGCTCGCGGAAGATCGTCTCGTCGTGCTCGATCTTCTTGGGCTCCATGTCCTTGAACAGCTGCCACACCTGGCGCATCCGCTCGGCGGCGTCCTCGATGTAGGCCTCCGTGTCGGCGATGTCGGAGTCGAAGTTCTTGTTGAGCTCCTTGAGCATCTTCGCGCGCTCGTCGTCGTCGAGCTTCTTGACGTCGACGTCCAGCGCCTCGGCCCAGAGGTGGTCCTCGTCGTCGAACGTCTTCTGGGCGCCGCTCTCGAGGTAGGCCACGCGACGGGCCTGCTGCTCCTTGAGCTCGAGCACGCGCTCCTCACGCTCGGCGGCGTACGCGTCGAGGACCTCGTTGACCTTGACCTCGAGGTCGGCCATGTCGCGCTCGCGCGCCTCGTCGTCGACCCAGGTCACGATCGAGGCGGCGAAGTACAGGACCTTCTCGAGCTCCTTGGGAGCCATGTCGAGCAGGTAGCCGATGCGCGACGGCACGCCCTTGAAGAACCAGATGTGGCTGACCGGGGCGGCCAGGTCGATGTGCCCCATGCGCTCGCGACGCACCTTGGAGCGCGTGACCTCGACGCCGCAGCGCTCGCAGACGATGCCCTTGTAGCGGACGCGCTTGTACTTGCCGCAGTAGCACTCCCAATCCTTCGTCGGACCGAAGATGCGCTCGCAGAAGAGGCCGTCCTTCTCGGGCTTCAGGGTGCGGTAGTTGATCGTCTCCGGCTTGGTGACCTCGCCGGAGCTCCAGCCACGGATCTGCTTGGAGGAGGCCAGTCCGATCTCGATGGCGTCGAAGTTGTTGATGTCGATCAAGGTGAGTCCTTACGTCAGTGGTGATGGCTCGGGGTCTGTCGCCCCGGGCCGAGAGCGGAGGCGGTGAGGCGGCGGGTCCGGCGCCGCGATCACGTCTCCGCAGGTGCTTCGGCGTCGCTCTCGATGTCGGCCGGGATCTCGACCGCGGCCTCGCCCTCGGCGTCGCCGACCCCGAGGACCGCCTCGATGTCGTCGTCCGCCGCGTCGGCCACGGCGTCGGCGTCCGCCGCCGGCTCGGCCGCGTCCGCAGCCTCCAGCGGTGCGCCGGCGCGCACCCCCGAAAGGTCGATGCCGAGCTCCTCGGCGGCGCGCAGCAGGTCGTCGTCCTCGTCGCGCATCTCGGCGCGCGCGCCCTCCTCGGAGACGACGTTGACGTCGAGCGCCAGCGACTGCATCTCCTTGAGGAGCACCTTGAAGGACTCCGGGATCGACGGCTCGGCGATGTTCTCGCCCTTGACGATCGCCTCGTAGGCCTTCACGCGCCCGACCGTGTCGTCGGACTTGATCGTGAGCATCTCCTGCAGCGTGTACGCCGCGCCGTAGGCCTCCAGCGCCCAGACCTCCATCTCGCCGAAGCGCTGGCCGCCGAACTGCGCCTTGCCGCCCAGCGGCTGCTGGGTGACGAGCGAGTAGGGACCGGTCGAGCGGGCGTGGATCTTGTCGTCGACGAGGTGCAGCAGCTTGAGGATGTACATGTAGCCGACCGTCACCTGCTGCTCGAACGGCTCGCCCGTGCGGCCGTTGTAGAGCGTGAACTTGCCCGACGCGCGGATCCCCGCGGTCTTCGAGCGGTCGATGTCCATCCGGATGCGGCCCTTGTGCTCGTCCTGCCACTTCACGAGCGCGTTGTCGACGTCCGCGACGGACGCGCCGTCGAAGACCGGCGTCGCCGTGTAGACCTTGCCCGGGCGACCGTCGACGGTCTGCGCCTGCGCGTCCTTGTAGGCCTGCGTGCCGTCGTCGTACCAGCCCTCGGCGGCGGCCCACCCGAGGTGGGTCTCCAGCAGCTGGCCGACGTTCATCCGGCTCGGCACGCCGAGCGGGTTGAGGATCACGTCGACCGGCGTGCCGTCCTCCATGAACGGCATGTCGGCCTCGTCGACGATCTTCGAGATGACGCCCTTGTTGCCGTGGCGCCCGGCGAGCTTGTCGCCCTCGGAGATCTTGCGCTTCTTGGCGACGAACACGCGCACGAGGTGGTTGACGCCCGGCGGCAGGTCGTCGCCGGCGTCGCGGCTGAAGGTCATGACGTCGATGACGACGCCGCCCTCGCCGTGCGGCACCTTCAGCGAGGTGTCGCGAACCTCGCGCGCCTTCTCCTTGAAGATCGCGCGGATCAGCTTCTCCTCGGCCGTCAGCTCGGTCTCGCCCTTGGGCGTGACCTTGCCGACGAGCAGGTCGCCCGAGCCGACCTCGGCGCCGACGCGGACGATGCCGCGGTCGTCGAGGTTGCGCAGCGACTCCTCCGAGCGGTTGGGGATGTCGCGGGTGATCTCCTCGTCGCCGAGCTTCGTCGTGCGGGCGTCGATCTCGTACTCCTCGATGTGGATCGAGGTCAGCTCGTCGTCCTTGACGAGGCGCTTGGAGAGGATGATCGCGTCCTCGAAGTTGTAGCCCTCCCAGGACATGAAGGCGATCTTCAGGTTCTTGCCGAGCGCCATCTCGCCGTGGTCGGTGGCCGAGCCGTCGGCGAGCACATGGCCCGCCTCGATGACCTCGCCGGAGCTGACGCTGGGCTTCTGGTGGATCAGCGTGCCCTGGTTGGAGCGGCGGTACTTGTCGAGGTCGTACTCGTCCTTGGCGCCGTCGCTCGTGTCGACCTCGATGCGCGTCGAGTCGACGTAGGAGACCGTGCCGCCGTTGCGGGCCAGCAGCACGTCGCCGGAGTCCAGCGCCGCGCGGCGCTCCATGCCGGTGCCGACGATCGGGGCATCGGTCTTCAGCAGCGGGACCGCCTGGGCCTGCATGTTCGAGCCCATCAGCGCGCGGTTGGCGTCGTCGTGCTCGAGGAACGGGACCATCGCCGTGGTGACCGACCAGATCTGCTCGGGCGAGACGTCCATCAGATCGACCTCGCTCGGGTCGACCGTGACGTACTGGCCCGCCAGCGTCCGGCAGACGGCCTCGTCGCCGAGCAGCTTGCCGTCGTCGCCGATCGGATGGTTGGCCTGGGCGATCTTGAGCTCTTCCTCCTGCGTGGCGTCGTAGCGCACGACCTCGCCGGTGACGGCGCCGTCCTTGACGACGCGGTAGGGCGTCGTCACGAAGCCGTGCTCGGAGACCTCGGCGTAGCTCGACAGCGACCCGATCAGGCCGATGTTCGGCCCCTCCGGGGTCTCGATCGGGCACATCCGGCCGTAGTGGGTCGGGTGCACGTCGCGCACCTCGATCGGCGCGCGCTCACGCGTCAGGCCGCCGGCGCCCAGCGCCGACAGGCGGCGGCGGTGCCGCAGGCCCGCGAGCGAGTTCGTCTGGTCCATGAACTGGCTGAGCTGCGAGGAGCCGAAGAACTCCTTCTGCGCGGCCACGACCGGGCGAATGTTGATGATCGTCTGCGGCGTGATCGTGTCGGCGTCCTCGGTCGTGAGGCGCTCGCGCACGACGCGCTCCATCCGGTACAGGCCGATGCGGAAGGCCTCCTGGATGAGCTCGCCGACGGTCCGCAGACGGCGGTTGCCGAAATGCTCGTACTCGTCGAGGTGCTCGCCGACCGCCTCGCGCGGGTAGGTCTGCGCCTCCGCGGCGTAGTCCTTGATCTCGACCTCGGGCTCCTCGGGCATGCCGAGGATCCGCGGCAGCGAGACGAGCTCCTTGACGAGCGCGAGGATGTCGTCGTGCGTCAGCGTTCGCGTCTCGAGGTCGATGTCGAGGCCCAGGCGGGCGTTGAGCTTGTAGCGACCGACGCGCGTGAGGTCGTAGCGCTTGGGATCGAAGAAGAGCTGGTGCAGCAGCGCACGCGCGTTGTCGACGCTCGGCGGCTCGCCGGGGCGCTGCTTCTTGAAGAGCTCGACGAGCGCGCCCTCCTCGGTCTTCGTCGGCTCGGTGTCGGCCTCGATCGTGTTGCGGATGTAGAGGCTGTTGTCGAAGAGGTTGAGGATCTCCTCGTCGGTCGCGTAGCCCATCGCGCGCAGCAGGACGGTGACCGGCAGCTTGCGCTTGCGGTCGATGCGGACGAAGACCTTGCCCTTCTTGTCGACCTCGAGCTCCAGCCACGAGCCGCGGGCCGGCATGAGGTTCGCGATGAAGACCTGCTTCTCGCGGTCCTTGGCCTCCATCAGGTAGGCGCCGGGCGAACGGACCAACTGCGTCACGACGACGCGCTCGGTGCCGTTGATGATGAACGTGCCGCGCTCGGTCATCCAGGGGAAGTCGCCCATGAACACCGACTGCTCGCGGATCTCACCGGTCTCGCGGTTGACGAACGCGACGGTGACGGTCAGCGGGCGCGCGTACGTGAGGTCCTTCTCGCGGCACTCCTCGATCGAGGCGACCGGATCGTCGAAGTGAAACTCGCCGAAGTCGACGGCGAGGTTTCCGGTGTAGTCCTCGATCGGCGAGATGTCCGAAATCGTCTCGCGCAGTCCGCCCTTTTCAGGATCCGTCAGCCAGGCGAACGAGCGCCGCTGGATGTCGATGAGGTTGGGGACTTCGTGAACACGATTCAGACGCGCGAAGGAGCGGCGCGTCCTGGGGGCGTCAACAGGGGGCAAGGCGGCGACTCCTCAAGGGGTCGGAGAGGACAGCATTCGGGGGGCGGCGCCGCGGCCGGGGGCCTTCAGGCGCGGACTCGCCAGGATAGCACAGCAAGAAGCGACCCCCTCAGGGGGCTGTCAACACTCACGGACCCCGCCTCGAAGTTCGCGCTATGTGGGCGCGAAACCCATGTGGGAGGCGGCTACGACTATCGGTTGACACTGGCAGGGTAGCGCGAAACGTGGCGCAGGGCCATGGCAGTGGACGGTCGGCGAGGGCGAGACGCCCGTCAGATCCGCGTGCACGCGCGATGCAGCGTCGCGCCCGGTCGCGGGAGCACGTCTACTGTTCGCGGCGTGCAGTTCGATCACGTCGCGCAGCAGGTGCCGGACATCGCCGCCGCTCTGGAGTGGTGGTCGGGTGTCGTGCCGGGCGCGCGCGTGCTCTACGCCGACGAGACCTGGGGCCTGCTCGAGGCCGGCGGCGCGAAGCTCGCCTTCGTCATGGCCGACGAGCATCCCGACCACCTGGCCTTCAAGGTGTCCGGCGCGGAGCTCGAGCGGCTGGCCGGCGTGCACGCGGTGCAGGTCAGCGGCCACCGCGACGGCTCGCGCTCGTTCTACCTCGACGCGCCCGGCGGGCAGGGCGTGGAGATCATCGCCTACTCCGACGTGGCCGACGAGGGCGCGGAGTAGCCGGCGCGTCGGCGCTCGGTGGCGGGGATCGGACCCCGGCGGCGCGCCGCCGGCACGGGCTGTCGATGCACGACGCGTCTCATCGACGATCGACCTCGGCTCGTGCGCACCGCGTCGGCGTGCCGACCCGTCCACGCTGGGCGTGAACGAGCGCCGAACCGATCACTCCCCGCAGCCCGCTCGGCGCTCCTACATCCCAGGCGTGCACGAGCGCCGACCGTGTCCAGACGGCGAACGCGTTCGGCGCTCGTTCACGCACGCGCGGCGATCGCCACCGGGCCGGCCACCCGACCCCACCCCCCGTCCCTGAACGATCCAGTCCTCGTCTGGCCGCCGCTGACGGCCGCGCCGCCATGAACGACGAAGGGCGCCCGGCGGGCGCCCCTCGAACACGGCCAGGACAGCTGCGAGGCGGGGAGCTACTTGATCTCCACCGATGCGCCGGCCTCTTCGAGCTCCTGCTTGAGCTTCTCGGCCTCGTCCTTGTCGACGCCCTCGCGGACGGCCTTGGGGGCCTCGTCGACGAGCGCCTTGGCCTCCTTGAGGCCCAGGCTCGTGGCCGCGCGGACGACCTTGATGACCTGGATCTTCTTGTCGCCGGCCGCCGTGATGACGACGTCGAAGGCCGTCTGCTCGTCCTCGACCGCGGCGGCCTCGCCGCCGCCGCCGCCGGCCGGGGCCGCCACGGCCGCCGCCTGCGCCGAGACGCCGAACTCCTCTTCGAGCGCCTTGATGCGCTCGCTCAACTCGAGCACCGAGATGCTCTTCAGCTCGTCGATCCATTCCGCTGTGGACTGGGCCATGGGTTACTCCTTCTCTTCGTCAGGGTCAGATGGGGTGTCGCCCGCGGGCGCTGCCTCGTCGGCAGCCGCCTCCGGCGCGACGGGTGCCTCGGCCTCGGCGGCCTCCGGCTCAGGTGCGGGTACGGCAGCGGGCGCGGCGAGCTCGGGCTCCGGCTCGGCGGGAGCCGCGCTCGCGGGCGCATCCCCGGCCGGGATCTCGCCCGACTCCTTCTTCTCGGCGACCTGCGCCAGCTGGCGCGCCAGACCGCTGATGAGGTTCGAGAGGCTCGTCACGAGGCCGGTCAGCGGCGACGCCACGATGTTCACGAACTGCGCGTTGAGGACGTCGCGCGTGGGCAGCCGGGCGATCGCCGTCATCTGCTCGGGCGCGAGCGCCTCGCCGTTGAGCAGGCCGCCCTTGAACGGCAGCAGGCCCGACACACGTGCGAAGTCGGCGACGGCCTTCGCCGCCGACGCGGCATCGCCGCGCACGAACGTCAGCGCGGTCGGCCCCTCGAGCACGGGCTTGAGCGCCTCCGCTCCGGCCTTGTCGGCCGCGCGAATCGTCAGCGTGTTCTTCACGATCCGCAGCGTTGCGTCCACCTCGCGCAGCTTGCCGCGCAGCTCAGCGGCCTGCGCGACGCTGATCCCGCGGTAATCGACCGCGAAGACCGCCTCGGACTGCTGGATCTGATCGGTGATCTCGTCGATCACCGCGGCTTTCTGCTCTCTGTTCATCTGCCTCCTCGCCGGGACTTCTGCAACCGACGTTGTGTCGGCGGCGGCCCGGGGTCTGCGGTGGCCTCAGGGTCGGACGCTCACGCGGCTGATGCCGGAGCGGCCTCCTCGAGGATGTCGCGGGTGCGGGACGGGTCGACCTTCACGCCGGGGCCCATCGTCGAAGCCATGGTGATCGTGCGCAGGTAGCGGCCCTTGGCGGCGGACGGCTTGGCGCGGATCAGCTCGTCGATGACGGCGGCGTAGTTCTCGAGCAGCTGGCGCTCGGTGAAATCCTTCTTGCCGATCGGGAGGTGCACGATCGCGGTGCGGTCGGTGCGGTACTCGATCTTGCCGGCCTTCGCCTCCTGGACGGCGCGGCCGACGTCCATCGTGACCGTGCCGACCTTCGGGTTGGGCATCTTGCCCTGCGGGCCGAGCACGCGGCCGAGCCGGCCGACGACCGGCATCAGGTCGGGCGTCGCGATCGCGACGTCGAAGTCCGTGAAGCCCTCCTCGACGCGCTTGGCGAGGTCCTCGGCTCCGACGACGTCGGCGCCGGCCTCCTCGGCCTCGCGCGCCTTGTCGCCCTGGGCGAAGACGGCGATCTTCACCTCTTTGCCGAGGCCGTTGGGCAGCGCGATCGTGCCGCGCAACTGCTCGTCGGCGTGGCGCACGTTCAGGCCGGTACGGACGTGGATCTCGACGGTCTCGTTGAACGTCGGCCCGGGCAGCGACTTGACGAGCTGCACGGCCTGCGCGGGCGTGAACTCGCGCTCGCGATCGACCTGCGAGCGCGCCTCCAGAAAGGTCTTTCCGTGCTTAGACAACGTCGACTCCCATGCTTCGCGCGGTGCCGGCGATGATCTTCGACGCCTGTTCGAGATCGTTGGCGTTGAGGTCGTCGAGCTTGCGCTCGGCGATCTCGCGCAGCTGCGCCTGGGTGATCGTGCCGACCTTGACACGGTGCGGCTCGCCCGATCCCTTGTCGATGTTGATCGCCTGCTTGATGAGCACGGCGGCCGGCGGCGTCTTCGTGACGAACGTGAACGAGCGGTCCTCGTAGACGGTGATGACGACCGGGATCGTCGTGCCGGCATCGGACTGGGTCTGCGCGTTGAACGCCTTGCAGAACTCCATGATGTTGATGCCGTGCTGGCCCAGGGCGGGGCCGACCGGCGGCGCCGGACTGGCCTGGCCGCCGACGGCCTGCAGCTTGATCTGGGTTAGGACTTTCTTGGCCATTAGATCTTCTTCACCTGATCGAATCCGACTTCGACCGGCGTTTCGCGACCGAAGATTGACACAAGCACCTTGAGGCGGGAGGCATCCTCGTTCATCTCGGAGATCTCGCCGGAGAAGTCCGACAGCGGCCCGGAGATGACCTTGACGCTCTCGCCGATCGTGAACGTCGCCTTCTTGCGTTCGCGCACCGCGACCTCGCGGTGCAGGAGCCGATCGACCTCCGCCTGCGTGAGCGGGACCGGCTCGTTGGAGGCGCCGACGAAGCCCGTGACACCCGGCGTGCCCTTGACCAGGCCCCAGGAATCCTCGTTGAGCTCCATATTGACAAGGACGTAGCCCGGCATCGTGCGCTTCTCGACCGTGACCTTCACGTTGTCCTTCATCTCGGACACGGACTCGGTCGGCACGACGACCTGACGGACGTTGCGCTTCTGGTTCAAGGAGACGACACGGTGCTCAAGGTTTTGCTTGACCTTGTTCTCGTGGCCTGAATAGGTGTTGACGACGTACCAGCGAAACATGGGTTCTCTCGACGTTCGAAGTTAGATGATGAAGTCGACGATCTTCTGGGCTACGACATCGGCGAGGCCGAGAAAGGCCCCCGCGACGACGACGAAGCCCAGGACGACGGCCGTCCCCTGACCAACCTGGTTGCGGTTGGGCCAGTCGACCCGCTTGAGCTCGGCCACGCATGCGCCAAAGAAGTTGAACAGCCGCGGGCCGCCCCTGCGCGGCGGTGCCGCAGCCGATCCGCCGAGATCGCCTGCGCCCTTGCCGAGCCGCTCGTCCTCGACGGTGCTGGCGTCGAAGTCGTCCTCGAGCTCGACGGCGCCGTCGTCGGGAATGCCGGCTGCGCCGGCGACGATCGACGCCTCGACCTGGTCGACCTCGCCGGAGGCGTTGTCGAGCGACCCCGGGACGTTCTCGCGGTGGAGCTTCTGCTTGCGATCTTTCGCGCGCTGGCGGTTTCGGGCCATGGAATGCGGGGTGTCCTGAGCGCTACCGGGTCTCCCGGTGGCTCGTGTGCTCCTTGCACCACTTGCAGTACTTGCGCAGCGAGATGCGATCGGGGTTGTTGCGCTTGGACTTGTTGGTCTGGTAGTTGCGCCGCTTGCAGACCTCGCATGCGAGGGTCACAGCGATACGCACGTCTCCGCGGGCCATGCTGGAGCTCCGTGACGGCGAGAGGACAGAAAAACGACCTGCGGCTGCAGGTCTTGCGCAGCAGGATAGCGCGCGCTCGACCGGCGGCGCCAGACCCCGACGCGATCCACCGATGCTCGTCGTTGAATCGCTGTCGCCGCATCGATCCAGGGGTCGATCGGCGGCCGGCCCGCAGGGTCGACGGTTGCGAACGTCGATCCCGCCGAGCGCCGGCCGATGCGGGTCGGCGAGCGTGCCGAGCACCGCGCGATCGCCCCTCAGGCGCGCGCGCACGCCTGCGGATCCAGGCGCGTCATGTGGACGCTGGCATCGAGCCGCGACCCGGCCGTGCCCTGGTAGACGCCGCGCACCGGCGGGACGTCGGCGTAGTGGCGGCCATGGCCGATCTTCACGTGGCGCTCGCCCGCGAGGCGGCGGTTCGTCGGATCGGCGCCGACCCAGACGGGCTCGCCGCGGCCGTCGGCGCTGGGCAGCAGCGCCTCCAGCCAGGCGTGCGTCTCGACCTCGACGGAGTCGTCGCCGCCGTCGGCCGGCGCCGCCCACAGGTAGCCGCTGACGTAGCGCGCGGCGATCCCGTTGCGGCGCAGCATGATCAGCCCGAGGTGCACGTAGTCCTGGCAGACGCCGGCGCCCGCGGCGATGAACTCCTCGACCGTCGTGGAGACGTACGTCACGCCCGCGCGGTACTCGAAGCGGTCGGGGACGAGGTCGCAGAGGCGCTGCAGCGTCGCGAGCGGCGTCTGGGCGCGCACGGTCTCGCACAGCTCGTCGACGATCGGGCTCTCCGGGTCGTCGACCACCGGCAGCAGGTATTCGCCTGCCGCCTCGGCGTAGGCCTCCGTCGTGACCGCGTCCCAGCCGGCCTCGGGCGGGTCGGTGGGCTCTGCCGTCACGACCCGGGCGCGCACGTCGATGCTCATCCGGGTGTGGGGGCGAACGACGCCGAACTCGAGCACCTCGGTGCCGAAGTAGTCCGAGTGGCGGCCGACCCGCGCCTCGGGGTCGATCCGCACCGTGAACTCGTCGCAGCGCTGGGTCGATGTCGTCGCCGGGCGCACGCGCAACGCGTTGAGGTTGTCGGACACCGGGGCGTCGTAGACGTACTCGGTGAGAAAGCGGATCGCGAAATGCATGGCTCGTTGCGGCATCAAGGCTAGGCGGCCCGTGCGGCACCGAAGTATCGCTGGGCGATATCGGCATCGACGAACCCGAGCTCGCGCTGGACCTCCTGGCAGGTGACGCGCAGGTCCGCGTCGCCCTCGGCGCTGCGGCGAAACTCGAGGTCCGCCGACAGCCGGCTGAGGCGCAGGATCGGCTCTGAGCTGCGCGGCGAGCCGTCGGCCGTCTGCAGCGCGCGGTTGAGCGACTCGACGGCGGCCGCGACCGAGTCGGGGTAGTTGCGCTCGAACAGCAAGAAGCGCGCGACGGGTTTGGCGTGCGCCGGCGCCGGCACCGCCCGGCGGTAGGCCTGAAAGCCGCCGACGGCCTGCAGCAGCGCGATCGCCTGGCCGTCGGCGCTGTCGCCGGCGTCGCCCGCCGGCAGCGCGACGCGCAGCATCCGCAGCACCATGTCGGCGGACTCGATCCGTCCGCCGGCGGCAAGGAACGCGCTCGCCTCGTCGCGCAGCATCGTGCGCCCGGTCAGGCCCCAGAACAGCGCCGAGCGCTCCTTGACGTGCTTGTAGATCGAGTACGGACCGCTCGCCAGCGGCGTCGCGAGGTCGCCGTCGCGCAGACGCAGGTGCGTCGTGTTGATCGCCTCCCACATCTCGGCGGAGATGACGTCGCGCACGGCTTGCGCGCCCTCGCGCGCGCGAGCGACGCATGCCACGACGGAGGCCGGGTTGTCGGGATCGCGGGTCAGCGTCTCGAGCACCGCGTCGCGGCGGTCGGGCGCCGCGCCGTTCTTCGCGCCGCCCATGATGTGCGTCAGCGAGTCCCAGCCCAGCCGCGTCGCGCTCGGGTCCTCGGGCGCACCCTGCAGGTCGGCCTGGAAGACGCCCTCCAGCAGGCGCGCCGTGGACTCGGCGCGGGCGAGGTTGCGCCCCAGCCAGAAGAGCTCCTGGGCTATGCGGGCGAGCACGGTTCCGCGCGCCCCTCTGGCGTCTGCTGCTGCTGCTGCGCCTGCCCCGTCCAGGCGCCGTAGCGCAGGTCGGGCAGCGCCGGGGGCAGGCTCTCGGGCCGCATCGGCACGGCACGGTCGCCGCGGTCCTCGTCGTCCTCCAGCACCCAGGTGTCCTTCGAGCCTCCGCCGCGCGAGGAGTTGACGATCATCGAGCCCTCGATCATCGCCACGCGCGACAGGCCGCCGGGCACGATCGAGATCGTCTCGCCGAAGACCGCGAACGGGCGCAGGTCGACATGGCGCGGCGCGAGCACGCCGTCGTCGTCGGCGGTCGGCACGGTCGACAGCTTCACGAGCTCCTGCGCGATCCATTTCTCCGGCGACCTGCGGATCACGTCGGCGAGGCCGGCGAGCGTGACCTGATCAGTGGCCGGCCCGATGAAGACGCCCTTGCCGCCCGACTCGCCGGTCGGCTTGAAGACGAGCTCGTGCATCCGGCTGAGGGCGTGCTGCAGCGAGGCGGGGTCGGACATGAGATACGTCGTGACGTTCTCCAGCAGCGGCTCCTCGCCGAGGTAGAAGCGGATCATCTCCGGCACCCAGTGGTAGATCGCCTTGTCGTCGGCGACGCCGGTACCGACGGCGTTGGCGAGCGCGACCGTGCCCGCGCGGTAGGCCCGCATCAGGCCGGGCACGCCCAGGACGGAGTCGGGGCGGAACTCGAGCGGGTCGACGAAGTCGTCGTCCAGGCGCCGGTAGACGGCGTGCACGCGCTGCAGGCCCTGCGTCGTGCGCATGTAGAGCACGTCCTCGCGCACGACGAGGTCGGAGGCCTCGACGAGCTCGACGCCCATCTGACGGGCGAGGAAGGCGTGCTCGAAGTAGGCCGAGTTCAGCGGGCCGGGCGTCCACACGACGACCGTCGCCTCGCCCTCGGCGGCGGGCGCGACCGCGCGCAACGCCGCGAGCAGCAGCTGCGGGTAGTGGTCGACCGGGCGCACGCGGTACTGCGCGAAGAGCTGCGGCACGAGACGGGTCATCGCGGTGCGGTTCTCGAGCACGTAGGAGATCCCCGACGGCGTGCGGACGTTGTCCTCGAGCACCTTCCACGAGCCGTCGTGATCGCGCACGAGGTCGCAGCCGGCGACGTGGCAGTAGACGCCGCCCGGCGGGCGGATGCCGTGCGCCGCGCGCGCGAAGTGGCTGCGCGACACGACCAGGCGCCACGGCACGATCCCCGCGCGGACGATCTCGCGGGCGTGGTAGACGTCGTCGACGAAGCGGTTCAGCGCGCGGATGCGCTGCGCGACGCCGCGCTTGATCTGCCTCCACTCGCCGGCCGGCAGGATCCGCGGGACGAGGTCCAGCGGCATCGGGCGCTCGAGCGTCGGCCCGTCCTCACCGGTCGTATCGAACGTGATCCCCTGCTGGACGAAGATCGCGTCGCGGCGCCTGCCGGCGGCGGCGAGCTGCTCCGGCCCGAGCGCCTGCAGACCGGCGGCGAGCGCCGCCGCGTGCGGGCGCGGCTTGCCGTCGCTGTCAAACAGCTCGTCGTAGAAGCCGGGTGCCGTGCGGTATGCGGGCGCCGAACGCGTGATCTCCACGTGCGTCATCTATGCACATTTGCGCACACCCGGCTACACGGCGTCATCGTCCTCAGGGCCAACCGACCGGGGCCACGATGCGCCACGGGGGCCATGGTGAGCGTGTTCAGCGCTTGCGGACGACGCGGAAGCGGCGCGTCGCCGAGACGACCCGCGTGCCGGCGGCGTCGACGCCGACGACCATCCAGCGGTGGCGGCCTGGGGTCCGGACGCGCGTCAGCAGTTTCGAGCGCCTGCCCTTGGCGACGCTGCCGACGCGGCGACCGTCGAGCAGCACGCGCCAGTGCGAGACCCGGGCGTCGCCGCGGGCGCGCCAGCGCACGGTCGCGGTGCGGCCGGCCCGGATCCGCGCCTTCGCGAACACCTGCAGGCGCGCGGGCGCGCCGGCGGCCGGCCCGGTTCTCCACATCGCGCCGGGCAGCACGCGGTGCATCGCGGCGGCGATGTCGAGGCTGCCCGAGCCGAGCAGCCCGGCGAGCAGCCCGTTGCGCGGGGCGCTGGCCAGGAGCGCGTCGCGCAGCGCGGGCTGCGACATGTCGGGGCGCGCGGCGGACAGCAGCGCCAGCGAGCCGGCGACGAACGGGGCCGCCATCGAGGTCCCCTGCCGCAGCTCGTAGCGCGAGCCGAGCGCGGTCGAGAGGATCCTCGCCCCCGGCGCGGCGAGGTCGACGGAGTTCAGCCCGCGGTTGGCGACCGCCAGCAGGCCGCCGGTGCGCTCGCTGGCGGTGACGCTCAGCACGGACGGCAGCGGCGACGAGGCCGGATAGGACGGCCGCAGGTCGAGGTCGCGGGAGTCGTTGCCGGCGGATGTGACGATCGTCGCGCCGCGGTCGCCGGCGTAGCGCAGGGCGTCGTCGAGGTCGCGGCTCGTGTCGTCGCCGTTGAGCGAGATGTTGAGGATCCGCGCGCCCTCGTCGACGGCGTAGCGGATCCCCTTGGCGAGCAGCGACGAGTTGCCCGCGCGGTTGGAGTCGAGCACCTTGACGGACATGATCCGCGCGCCCGGGGCGATGCCCGAGCCGCCGGTGGCGTTGTCGGCGTGGGCGGCGACGATGCCGGCCACGTGCGTGCCGTGACCCTCGTCGTCGGTGGCGCTCGCGGCCGGGGAGATGATGTTCGCGCCGTGGACGTCGTCGACGTAGCCGTTGCCGTCGTCGTCGACGCCGTTGCCGGCGATCTCACCCGGGTTGATCCAGAGGCTGTCGGCGAGGTCGGGATGGTCGAGCTGCACGCCGCTGTCGATGACCGCGACGACGACGCCGTCGCCGCGCGACTGCGTCCAGGCCTCGGCAGCTCCGGTCGCGCTCGGCGTGCTGAGCGCCCACTGCTGGGGGAGCAGCGGGTCGTTCGCGGCCTGCGCCGGTGCGGCGCCGCTCAGCGCGAGCGCCGTCAGCAGCGCAGCGAGCGAGCGAGTGCGGCGGCGGGACACATTCGTGTCTTCGGCCGCGTCCTCGCCCTGCGTCCAGCCGATCGATGCAGGGCGGACGGACGATCGACCGATGGGTTCTGGAGGCGATCGGACAGATGTCCGATCGCGGCGCCGCGTCGTCTCAGCGCTGCAGCCAGCCGCGCTCCTCCAGCGCGCCGACGAGGCGGGCGTACTGCTCGTCGAGGTGGGCCTGCATCGACGCCCGCGGCGCGATCGTCGTGAGCGTGCGCGACATCCGCGCCGCAGCGTCCGCGACGGGCTCTCGGGCGTCGGCCGCGGCGGCGAGGATCGCCATCCCGAACGCGGCTTCGCCGCGCTCGGGCAGCCGGACGGGGCGGCCGATCGCGTCGGCTCGCAGCTGACACCACGCGCGGTTGCGCGTCGCGCCGCCGGTCAGGCTCAGCTCACCGTCCGCGGGCGCGCCGAGCCGGCCCAGCCGCTCCAGGCACAGCCGCTCGACGAGCGCCAGGCCCTGCATCAACGCGGCCGCGTGCTCACCCTCGCCGGCGGGCGTGCCGAGCATGAACGCGCGCGCGTCGGCGGCCACGAACGGGAAACGCTCGCCGGCGGAGACGAGCGGGTAGGCGAGCACGGTCGTGCGCTCGTGCGCGGCGGCGCGCGCACCGATCTCGGCGAGGTCGCGGTCGGGAAATGCGGCGGTCAGCACGCCTGCCCCGCTGCTCGACGCGCCGCCGGGCAGCCAGCCGCCGTCGGGCGAGCGGTGCGAGTAGACGCCGTAGGACGGATCGTCGACGCGCTCGCGCGAGCAGCCCTTGAGCACGAGCGTGGTGCCGAGCTCGCAATTGCAGTCGCCTGGGGCCAGCGCGCCGGCGGCGATCTGCGCCGCGCAGCCGTCGGTCATGCCGGCGATCACGGCGGCGCCCCGCGGCAGGCCGCTGTCGGCGGCGGCCGCCGCGCAGACCGCGCCGAGCCGTGTGCCCGACGCCACGACCGCGGGCAGGATGTGGCGCACGTCGCCCGCGTCGCGGAAGTCCGCGCGCTCGGCGTCGTAGCCGCTCTTGAGAGCGTGGCTGGCGTCGGACTCGACGACCCGGCCGGCGAGGCGGCGCGTGATGAGGTCGGCCTGGTGGGCGAGGCGCGTGCCCGCCGCGACGGGCTCGTGCTCGAGCAGCCAGTGCAGTTTCGGCAGCGCCCACGACGCTGGCAGCGCGAGCAGTTGCGCCTGCGCGGCGGCGCGGCCGTCGTCGTACATGAGCGCCGGCGTGGTCGGCTCGCCGTCGCGGTCGACGAGCACGATCGTCCCCGACGTCGCGCAGGTCGCGACCGCGCGCACGCGCTCGGCGTCGAGGCCGTCGAGCGCCTCGCGGCAGGCGGCGGCGACCGCCGGCCACCAGCTGCGCGGATCCTGCTCGTGGCGCTCGCCCGCGCGCGTGCTGCGCAGCGGCGCCGCGCCGGCGCCGCGGACGGCGCCGTCGGCGCCGACCGCGAGCGCCCGCGCGCTGCCCGTCCCGAGGTCGATGCCGACGTAGACGTTCTGCTCGCGGATCACAGCCGCTGCGGCTCGAGCGGCTCCGGCGGCGCTCCGTCGTCGTCGGCGGGGGCGAGCTGAAGCTGCCACCAGGCGACGTCGCGCCACGCGCCGGCCTTCCAGCCGATGTCGCGGTACGTGCCGACCTCCTCGAAGCCGAGCGCGCGGTGCAGCCCGATGCTCGCCTCGTTGGGCAGCGCGATTCCCGCGCAGGCGCAGCGAAAGCCCTGACGGCGGACGAGATCGAGCAGCGCCTCGTAGAGCACGCGGCCCGCCCCGCGGCCGTGGCAGGCGGGATCGACGTAGACGGCAACGTCGACCGCCCAGCGATAGCCGGCGCGGTCGCGGTGCTGCGACGCGTAGGCGTAGCCGGCGATCTCGCCGTCGTCCGCGTCGGCCACGAGCCAGGGGAATCTGGCGCTCGTCGTGGCGATGCGCGCCGACATCTCCGGCGCCGTCGGCGCGACGTCCTCGAAGGACACGCCGCTGCCGTCGACGAACGGCGCGTAGATCGCCGCGCACGCCGCGCCGTCGCGCTCGGGTTCGGCGTGGCGCACGCGCATCAGCTCATGATGTCGCGTCGCACGGGTCCCGGCGTGTTCAGGCGCCGGGGGTCAGATCAGCGCTCGACGCCGGCGGGCTGGAGCGTCTCGTCGACGACCTCGTCGCCGGTCAGCGCGTCGTCCTGCACGAGCTCGGGGTTCGCGGCTGCGTACTTGCGGGCTTCCTTGCGGGCCGCCTTGTCCATGCGCTTCTCGCGCATCCGGCGCTCGCGGTCAAGCTTCGCCATCGTCGTCTTCTTCTTGCCGCTTGATGCCATGCGCGCTCCCTCGTTGTGGGGTTGTGTGACCGTCGGTGAAACGCCCTGCCTGGGGCGTCTCAGCAGCCCGATCGCACTGGTCCTACACCCATCGGTTGCCTGCGCAACGCGCGGCTGGGCGCGGGGTGGCGGCGCCCTGGCGCCGTGTGGACCGTCCTACGAGGATAGCCGGACAGCGGTCGGCATCGGCACAGATCGGACACAGCGCGGCGCATGCGGGTGTCTCCCGCGCGCCGGCGTAGTGACGCGTTTCTGTTGGCATCGAGCACAAACGCGCCATCACGGGCCGGCGCGGGGCGGGTCAGCGCCCGAGCTTGCGCCGCAGCCGATCCAGCAGGCCAGCGCCGCGCGCCGGCGGGGCCGGCCCCGGATCGGGCGCGGGCGCCGGACCGCCGGGAGGCGGGATGCTGCCGGTGCGCTCGGGCGCCGGCTCCGGCTCCCGCTCGGGCTCGGGCTCGGGCTCGGGCTCGGGCTCCGGCTCGGGCTCCGGCTCGGGCTCCGGCTCGGGCTCGGGCTCCGGCTCCGGCTCGGGCTCGGGCTCGGCGCGGAGCGTTGTAGCGCTCGTAGGCCGCCGCGGACGCCGCTGCGGCCTCCGCGGCCGCTGCCCCGAAGTTCGGATGCAGCTCTTCCCGCTCGGGCTCCTGCGCCGCCTCGGGCTCGGACTCGGCGTCGGGCTGCTCGAGCTCGCTGCCGGTCCAGCTCACGTCGTGCGGTTCTTCTTCGCCGGGTACATCGCGCGGGCTCATGCGTCGAGCATCCCGCAGCAGCCGGTCGCGATGCAAGCGAAATCCCCTGTATCACCGCGGCTGCGGCGCGATCACTCGGAGTGCAGGCCGGTTACCACCTCCCCGGCCGATCGCACCCGCGGACACCGAAGGAGTATCGATGCGCGCTGCGCCCCGTCCCCGCATGAAGACCACGGCACCGCTGCTTCGCGGCGGCGGCGAGCTGCACATCGTCGGCCGCGACGACGTCGTGACGCTCGACGACCCCGACGGCGCGATCCATCGTCTCGTCGAGCTCGCCGACGGCTCGCGCAGCACGAGCGAGCTGTTCTCCGTGCTCGCACCCGAGTACCCGCAGTTGCACCGCGAGGACGTGACGGACGCCGTCTCGCAGCTCGAGGCCGCCGGGCTGTTCGAGGTCCGCGCCGTCTCGCACCGCGGGATCCCCGCCGGGCGCGGCCGCAGCCGCGCCGCCGCACCCCTGTTCCACGCCTGATGCGCGCGGCCCGCGCTCGCGCGCGGCCTGCACGCGCTCAGCCTCGATGTCAGGCTCAGACGACGAGCGTGCCGACCGCGCCGACGCGGTCGAGCGCCGGGTCCTCGACGAGGTGCCACGCCGCCAGGCTCGGCTCGATCCCCTTCGCCATCGCGTAGGCGGCGATCGCGGCGGTCACCGCGGGGGCCGCGAACGACGTTCCGCTCCAGGTCGCGAAGCCGTCGAAGACGGGCTCGTCGTCGCCGCCGTCCCAGCACAAGAACGTGCTCGGGATGTCGACGCCGGGCGCGCAGCAGTCGACCCACCAGCCCCAGCTGCTGAAGTCGACCTGCTGCCACTCCGCGCTGTCCTTCTCGCGCCCCACGGCGCCGACGGAGATGACGCGCTTGGACGCGGCCGGGTAGTGCGGGCGCTCCGTGCCGTCGTTGCCGGCCGCGGCGACGACGACGACCTCAGGCGGCAGCGCCGCCAGCGCACGCTCCGTCGCAAGCGGCGGCGCGTCGAACAGCGTCGTCCCGCCGAACGAGCAGTTGATGAGGTTCGCGCCGCCGTCGAGGGCGTTCTGGAGCGCGTTCACCGTGTCGAGCTCGCTCGCCATCCCGACCGGCGACGTCAGCAGCCGGCGCACGACGATCCGCGCGTCCGGTGCGCCGCGGGCGATGATGCCGGCAACGTGCGTTCCGTGGCCGGCGGCGGGATCGCGGTTTGCGTCCCCGTCCTCGTCGGGGATCTCCTCGTCGTCGCCGTCGCTCTCGTAGTCAAACGGGACGGTCGGCGCGATGCCCGTGTCGAGCACGTAGATCGCCAGTCGCTTCTGCGGCTGCGTCTTGGCCTTCGTGCCGGGGATGTCCGTCGGGTCCGGCGTCGGCTCGGGCACGTCGTCGCCGTGGAAGCTGTTCGGTCCCGGCGCCCAGATGTGCTCCAGCGACGCCGAGCTGGGCACGAGCGCGCGCAGCGTGCGGATCGTCTCGACGAGGAGGTTGTCGGGGAGCGTGAAGAGCGTCAGGCCGAGCCTCGCCGCGATCTCCGCCGCCGGCTCGGCGCACTCGACAGCGGAGTTGCGCGTCAGCTCCTCCCGGACCCGCGAATCCTTCGCCGCCGCGCTGTCGACGAGCAGCCGACCGGGCGTGTAGAAGACCCAGTCCCCGCCGCGGCCGACGCGCCCGACGTCTCTGCGCTGCAGGAGCGCCTGCTCCCACGCCTCGCTGTTCCAATCGACCTTGATGATGTCGGACATGCGGCTGCTCCTCGATCGCGGTGGCTGCGGCCAGGCCGCACAGGCAGTCGCGGATGACGAGTGCCGGCGCGGGCAGAAAATACCTCCGACCGGCGGGTGGCGGGCAACGCCTTGACGTACGGCGCGTCGAATACGGTTGGCCCGTGGAGGTACGGGATCTCGTCAGGCTGGCATCGGAAGGCGACCGCGGCGCCTGGGAGGAGCTCGTCGTGCGCTTCGAGCG
The DNA here is from genome assembly GCA_963756465.1 of uncultured Solirubrobacteraceae bacterium. GTDB lineage: Bacteria > Actinomycetota > Thermoleophilia > Solirubrobacterales > Solirubrobacteraceae > CADCVQ01. The sequence goes on along the minus strand of CAVWNK010000003.1, from coordinate 465,849 downwards.
GCTCGTGTGGAGCGTCACGCGCAGCCACAGGTTGTCCGACGCCGATGCCGCCGACGTCTGCCAGACGACGTGGCTGCGCCTGCTCGAGCACCTCGACGACCTGCGCAACCCGGACGCCCTGAGCGGCTGGCTGGCCACGATCACGCGCAACGAGTGCCTGCGCGTGCTGCGCCAGCAGCAGCGGATGATCCCTACCGAGGACGACCAGATCCCGCAGGACACCGTCCCCGCCGAGCTCGACGCCGGGCTGCTCGCGCGCGAGCGCGACGCGGCCCTGTGGAAGGCGTTCGCGACGCTCTCGAGCCGCTGCCAGGCGCTGCTGCGGATGCTGTCCGGCGATCCGCCGCCGAGCTACGAGGACGTGTCCTGCGCGCTGGGAATGCCGGTCGGTAGCATCGGCCCGACCCGCGGACGCTGCCTGGCGACGCTGGAACGGGCGCTGGCAAGTGCACGTATCAGCGCGTGACATGCGGACTCTTTCGTTGTGATGAACGCTCCCGGACAGCCACCGCACAGCGACGACGTCGGTGCCCACACCGCGCTCGCGGCCGAGCTCGGTCGTCTCTTCGCCAGCGTCGATCCCGTTCCCGAAGCTGTGCAGATCGCCGCCCGGGTCGCGATCCAATGGCGCACGCTCGACGCCGAGCTCGCAGCGCTCGTGCACGACTCGATGGTCGACGAGCCCGCGCTCGCCCTGCGCGGCGAGGCCGGCCCGCGCGCGCTGACGTTCGAGGCGCCCGACCTGACGATCGAGATCGAGACCGAGCGCGAACGCGACGGCGCGGGCGAGACGCTGCGGCTCATCGGCCAGCTCGTCCCGCCGCAGGCCGCGCAGATCGCGGTCCGCAACGGCGACGAGCTCGTCGCGACGAGCGCCGACGCACGCGGGCGCTTCCGCGCGCCGGGGCTCTCGGCCGGCTCGCTGCGCCTGCGCTGCCGCCTCGGCGACGACCGCCTCGTCGAGACGGACTGGCTTACGATCTGAGCTTGCCCGCACCGCCGCCGCCGCCCGCACCGGCCGTCGCGGAGCTCGCCGAGGAGGCGCACCGGCTGCTCGGCGACGATCCGCGCCGGGCTCGCGCACTCGCCGAGGAGGCGCTCGAGCGCGCGCGCGCGGACCGCGACCACGACACGACGGCCGTCGCGCTGCGTGCGGTCGGCCTGGCGGCGCTCGAACTCGAGGGCGCGCCGCAGGCGCTCGAGCACCTGCGTGCGGCGGTCGCCGCCGCGGCGACGGCCAGGTCCGGTCGGCGGCTGGCGGAGTCGCGCATGAGCCTCGCCCACGCGCTCATGCTCGACGGCCAGTCGACCGCCGCGCTGCGCCAGGCCGGGCTGGCGATGAAGCACGAGGAGGCCCGCGGCGACGGCCGCCTGGCACAGCAGCGCGCCGTCATCCTCATGCGCCTCGGCCGCTACGACGAGGCGCTCGCCGGCTACGACGACGCGCTGGCGCTCGTCCGGCGGGCGGGGAACGCGCGCGACGAGGTGATCGTGCTGCTCAACCGCAGCATCGTGCAGACCTATCGCGGCGCGCTGCGCGCGGCGGCCGCCGACCTGCGCGAGTGCGAGGTTCGCGCGCAGCAGATCGACCAGCCGCTGCTCGCCGCGATGGCGCTGGGCAATCGCGGCTTCGTCCTGGCCCGCGGCGGCGACCTGCCGGCCGCGCTGGCGTGCTACGACGCCGCCGAGCCCGTCCTGGCACAGAGCGAGATGCGACAGGCGGTGATGGAGCTCGACCGCTGTCATGCGCTCCTGGCCGCCGGCCTGCACCACGAGGCCGTCACGAGCGCGGCGCGCGTCGTCGACCTGTTCGAGCAGGGCGGGCTGCCGACCGAGCTCACCGAGGCACGCCTCATCTACGCCGAGGCCGCGCTCGCTGCCGGCGACGCGGCCGCGGCGCTCGCCGCCGCCCAGCAGGCCTCGGCGGAGTTCGCCGCGCAAAAGCGGCCGGGCTGGGCCGCGCTCGCCGAGAGCGTCGCGGTGCGGGCGGCCTTCGCCGGCGGCGTCCGCGACGCCGACCTGCACATCCGTGCGCGCCGCGCCGCAGACGCGCTCACCGCCGCGGGCTGGCCGGCGGCAGCGCTCGACGCGCGCGTCCTCGCGGCCCGCGTCGCGCTGCAGCTCGGGCGCGTGCAGGAGGCGGCGCGGGACCTCGAGCTCGTCGCGCGCGCACGGCGCAGCGGGCCCGTCGTGCAGCGCCTCGGCGCCTGGCACGCGGAGGCGCTGGCGCGCCTGGCGGCAGGGCGGCCGGCGAGCGCCGTGCGCGCGCTGCGCGCCGGGATCGCCGTGCTCGACGCGCACCGCGTCAGCCTCGGCGCGACCGAGCTGCGCGCCGCCGCGGCCATCCACGGCAACGCGCTGACCGCGCTCGGCCTCGACCTCGCGCTGCGGTCGGGCAGCGCCGAGGCGGTGCTCGAGTGGGCCGAGCGGGGCCGCGCCGCCGCGCTCTGGCAGCGGCCCGCGCGCCCGCCCGACGACGCTGCCCTCGCCGCCGAGCTGGGCGAGCTGCGAGCGCTGCTGGCCGCGATCGACGAGGCCGGCAAGGAGGCGACGGACACGCAGCGGCTGCTGCGCCGTCAGGCCGAGCTCGAAGCGTCCGTGCGGCGGCGCGCCCGCCACGCCGTCGGTGCGCGCGACGGCGAGCAGGGCACGCCGCCCGATCCGCGAGCGCTGCGGGCAGCGCTCGGCACGCGCGTGCTCGTGCACTACGTGCCCGCCGGCGACGACCTGCGCGTCGTCGTCGTGCAGGGGGCGCGGCGGCCGCGCCTGCTGGCGCTCGGCGCGGTCGTCGGCGAGGCCTGCGGCGAGCTGGCCGCGCTGCGCTTCGCGCTGCGCCGGCTCGGGCGCGGCAGCGGCTCGGCGGCGTCGCGCGAGATCGCGCGCGAGAACGCCGGCCACGCCGCGGCGCGCCTGGACGAGCTGCTGCTCGCACCGCTCGCCGACCTGCTCGGCGACGCAGAGCGCGAGCTCGTCCTGATTCCGACGGGCGAGCTGCATGCGGTCCCGTGGGCGGCGCTGCCCACCTGCGCGGGACGCCCGCTGAGCGTCGCGCCGTCGGCGGCGCTGTGGCTGCGGGCGGCACAGCGGCGCGGCGCCGCCGCGGCCGCTGCGACGCACCTGCTGCTCGCCGCCGGGCCGGGGCTGCCGGAGGCCGTCGCCGAGGTGCAGGCGCTGGCCGGCGGCCACGGCGCGGCGACCGTGCTGCTCGGTGGCGACGCCGGCGTCGAGGCGGTCGCGGCGGCGCTGGAGGCGGCGACCCGAGCCCACATCGCCAGCCACGGCACGTTTCGCGCCGACAACCCGCTGTTCTCCTCGCTGCAGCTCGCCGACGGCCCGCTGACCGTCTACGACCTCGAGCGGCTGCGGGCCGCGCCGGTCGACATGATCCTGAGCGCCTGTGACGCCGGCGTCAGCGCCGTCCGTCCCGGCGACGAGCTGATGGGCTTCAGCGGCGCGCTGATCGCGCTCGGCACGAGCGCGCTGATCGCGAGCACCGTGCCGGTCCCCGACGAGCCGACGTGCCGGCTGATGCTCGCGCTGCACGACGAGCTCGACGCCGGTCACGAGCCCGCGCCGGCGCTGGCGCGAGCGCGGGTCCGAGCGCTCGGCGACGGCGACGCCGACTACGCGACGGCGGCGGGCTTCGTCTGCTTCGGCGCGGGCTCGTCGGCGGCTGCGGCGCCGCCGCCGTCCTGAGCATCCGCGCGCGACGCGATCGCGTCCTTGACCTCGCGCACCCCGAGGTTCGTGGGGGTGTCGAATCGGGCGCGGCCCGTTCGACGTGTCTACGAAGCGCCGGAACGGCCGGCCGCACGACGACCGAGGTGACCCATGCCCCAGTACATGCTGCTGATCTACTCGCCCGCCGACGACGCCCGCTCGCCCGAAGAGCTCGCCGCCGAGATGCCGAAGTGGTTCGAGTACACGACCGCGCTGCAGGAGTCCGGCGCGATGGTCGCCGGCGATGCGCTGGAGCCCGTCGTCAGCGCGACGACCGTGCGCGTGCGCGACGGCGAGACGCTCATCAGCGACGGGCCGTTCGCCGAGACCAAGGAGGCGCTGGGCGGCTACTACCTGCTCGACGTCCCCGATCTCGACGCCGCCCTGGGCTGGGCGGCGAAGATCCCCAGCGTCGGCCACGGCTCGGTCGAGGTGCGCCCCGTCGTCGTGTTCGAGCAGACCGGCATGGGAGAGGCCGGCTGATGAGGCCGGCGCGGTCGGCGTGCCCCAGCGCGGGCTCCCGATCAGCCGCTACTCGCGTCCCCGCAGACGGCGTGAGCGACACTGCGTAGATGGCAAGGGCGAGCGCCACGGCCGCCGAAGCGGCCTTCCGCCAAGAGCGCGCCGCGGTGCTCGCCACCCTGATCCGCCAGGTCGGCGACTTCCAGCTCGCCGAGGACGCGCTTCAGGACGCGTTCGCCGAGGCGATCGTCGCGTGGGACCGCGACGGGGTTCCGGCCCGCCCGGGGGCCTGGATCACGACGGCGGCGCGGCGACGGGCGATCGACCGCCTGCGCCGCGAACGCACGCTCGCGGACCGCATCGGGCGCCTGCAGGTCCTCGCCGAGCGCGAGGCGGCCGCCGACGAAGCCGTCGACGAGGCACAGCCCGAGCCGTCCGCCGTCGGCGACAACCGCCTGCGGCTGATCTTCACGTGCTGCCATCCGGCGCTCTCGATCGAGGCCCGCGTGGCGCTGACGCTGCGCTCGCTGGGCGGCCTCACGACGGCCGAGATCGCGGAGGCGTTCCTCGTCTCCGAGACGACGATGTACCAGCGCATCGTGCGCGCCAAGCGCAAGATCGCGACGGCGCGGATCCCCTATCGTGTCCCGCCCGACGAGGAGCTGCCCGGCCGCCTGGCCGGGGTGCTGGCGGTCGTCTACCTGGTCTTCAACGAGGGCTGGAGCGCCTCCGGCGGCGACCGGCTCGTGCGCGGGGAGCTGTGTACGGAGGCGATCCGCCTCGGCCGGCTGCTCGTGCGGCTGATGCCCGACGACGCCGAGGTCGCCGGGCTGCTCGCGCTCATGCTGCTGCACGACTCGCGCCGGGCCGCGCGCGTCGATGCGCGCGGCGACCTCGTCGCGCTCGACGACCAGGACCGGACGCTCTGGGATCGCGGCCGCATCCGCGAGGGCGAGCGGCTGCTCGACGGAGCCCTGCGCCGTCGCCGGCCCGGTCCCTATCAGCTGCAGGCGGCGATCGCGGCCCTGCACGCGACCGCGCCGTCGCCGGCCGAGACCGACCACGGGGAGATCGCCGCGCTCTACGCCGCGCTCGCGCGCCTGACGCCGTCCGCCGTCATCGAGCTCAACCGCGCCGCCGCGCTCGGCCGCGCCGGTCACGCCGAGCACGGGCTCGCCCTGCTGGAGCCGCTGCTCGCCGACGACGCCCTGCGCCGCTACGCGCCGTTGCACGCCGCCCACGCCGATCTGCTCGAGCGCTGCGGTGACGCCGACGGCGCCGCCCGCGCCTACGAGCTTGCCGCCGGCTGCGCCGACAACGCAGTCGCGCAGGCGCAGCTACGCCGGCGCGCCGCGACGACGCACACGCGCGTCTGATCGGTCGCGACGCTCGGCGAGGCGGGCGGCGAACGTCCGGCTGCCAGGACGCGCCATGTACTAGCGTCCCGCCCGTGCCCGACCCGCTCTTCCGGCTCGCCTGCGCCCCCGCCGTACTCGACTCGGCCTCCGACGCGTGGGTCGCGACGATGCTCCAGGAGGGCGAGCTGGCGCTGCTTGCCGACGACGGCGGCCTCGCCGCGATCACCGCGCTTGCCCATACGCTCGATCTCGTCGTCGTCCCGGTGCTGCGCGCCGAGCAGACGCCCGCGCAGCAGGAGGCGACCGTGATCGCCTACGCCGAGGCCAAGCCGCTCGTCTGGATCGCACCGTCCTTCAGCGACGAGGCGACGCGCTGGGCGCACCAGCGCGGGCCGATGACGCTCCTGCTCGAGGCCGATGGTCCGCTCTCCGAGGAGGAGCGCAAGCGCGTCGAGCGCTTCGCGATGATCCTCGGGCGCCAGGCCGAGTAGCGCCCGCTCGGCGTCGCTTGATGCTGCGCCGCACGGTCTGCGCGCTGCGCTCGCCCGCGGCAACCGCCGCGAGGGCGAGCTGCCGCGGGACGCCGGCTGCTCGCGCCCGAGCGGCCGCGAGCCAGCCGGGAGCTCGTCGGGAGCTAGTCGCGCCTGCCGTCCGGGCGGACGTACGTGAAGCGGCTCTGCGGCATGCAGTTCTTCGGCAGCGGGTCCGTTCCCCGGTAGCCGGCGCTGCCCGGCAGACCGGGCTGAGCCGGATCGCCCGCATAGGCTCGTGAGGACTGATCCTTGCTGCGTTGGGGGGCCGACGTGCGCTTCTCGCGCTTGAAGAGACCCATCTCGATCAGCTCCTTTCCGGTCGCATAGTGACCGTCGCTCGATTAAGGCGCGCTCGCGCGAGCGCGCTCCGAACACGCATGCTCGCAGATCTGGCCCGGTTGATCCATCGACGACGGTCGCGGCGGCTGACCGGCGCTGCGATTACAGTCGCCATGTGGACGCGCACGACGGCGAGGCGGGGGCGCCGCGGTCGTTCCGGCGCCCGCTCGGGATCGCGCTGGCGATCGTCGCGGTCGCCGCGGGCGCGCTCGCGGCGAGCGCGCTGCTGCCCGAGCAGGACGAGCCGTCGGCGCTCGATGCCTTCTACGCGCCGCCCGCTCGGCTGCCCGACGAGCCGCCCGGCGCGGTCCTGCGCAGCGCGCGTATCAGCGGCGCGCCGGCGGCCGCGACGGCGTACCGGATCCTCTACGCGTCGCGCGACCACGGCGGCCGCGCCGCCGCGCTGAGCGCGCTGCTGTTCGTGCCGGCAGCAACAGCGCCCGCCGGCGGCCGCAACGTCGTGGCGATCGCGCACGGCACGGTCGGCGTCGCACGCGGCTGCGCTCCCTCGCGCGGGCGCGGGTTCTTCGCCCGGGCCGACGGGCTCGCGCGCTTTGTGCGCGCCGGCTACGCCGTCGTCGTGCCCGACCTGGAGGGGCTGGGCACGAGCGGCACCCACACCTACCTCGCCGGCGAGGCGAGCGCCCGCGCGACGCTCGACGCCGTCCGCGCGATGCGGCGCTTCGCGCCGGCGCAGGCCAGCGAGCGCGTCGTCGTCTGGGGTGTCGGCCAGGGCGGCCACACGGCGATCTTCGCCGGCCAGGAGGCGGCCTCCTACGCGCCCGAGCTCGAGTTGGCGGGCATCGCCGCCGGCGCGCCGATGGCCAACCTCGGGCGGCTGATCGAGGCCAGCGCCGGAACCACGGCCGGCGACGTCCTGGCGGCCTACATGCTGTCGACCTGGACACGCCTGTATCCGGAGCTGAAGCTCGCCGCGATCGTCACGGCGCCCTCGATCGCACGCGTCGAGCGGGTCGCCGCGCTGTGCCTGCCGCTCGACCACGATCGCATCGGGTCGGCGCTCGGGGGTCGCGACACGAGGCTCGCCTACCGCGACCGGGCGCCGTGGACCGCGCAGCCGTGGAAGCGGCTGCTGGCCCGCAACACGCCGGGCGCCAAAGCGATCTCGGCGCCGCTGATCATCACCCAGGGCGCCCGCGACGCGTTCGTGCGCCCGAGCTCGAGCGCGCGCTTCGCACGCTACCTCTGCGGCCTCGGCGCGACGCTCGAGTACCGCCCGTCACGCGGCGTCGCGCACGGCGACGTCGGCGAGAAGACCGCGCCGTACGTCGCCAAGTGGATCGCCGGGCGCTTCGCCGGCGAGACCGCGCGCTCGACCTGCCGGCTCAGTCGCCGCTCCGCGGCTCCCATTCGATGATCGCCGCCGGCATGCTGCGAAGCGGCGCGCGCAGGGAGCCCCTGCGGCCCATCAGCCAGGCCGCGAGCAGCCGCTCGAGCTCGCGCATGACGGCGGGCGTGTCGTCGAGCAGCAGCCACTCGCGGTAGTGCTCGGCCGCCTCCTGGATCGTCGCGAAACGGCGCTTGTCGGCGACCTCGACAACCCGGACGACCGGCTCGATTCCGAGCTCGCCGAGCACGGCGAGCGCGTCGATGTAGCTCGGTCCGGGAACGCGCGGGACGTCGTGGAAGCAGCGCCACAGCGGGTCGAGGACCGCATCGCCGCAGTATGCGCCGAGGTACAGCAGGACGCGCCGCCGCGCGACGGCGTCGAGCTTGGCGAGAAAGGCGGCCCCGTCGGGCACGAGCGTGACGACGAAGGACGAACAGGCGACGTCGCAGGTCGCCACGTCGGCGCTGTCCCACGGCGCCTGCAGCGTCGTCAGGTTCGTGATCGCGAGCTGCTCGGCGCCGCGCCGTAGGACGGCGAGCATCGCGGCGCTCGGATCGACGGCGGTCACGTGGCGCACGCCGGGGGCGAGCGCGAGCGCGTGGCGGCCGGTGCCCGCGCCGACGTCGACGACGCTCGTCGACGCGTCCGTCACGCGTCGCAACCGGCGCAGGAACGGGTCCCTGGCCGCATCCGTCGCGCGCACGTTCTTGGCGTAGCGCTCGGCGCGGCCGTCCCAGAAGGACCCGCTGACCGAACCGGCCGCGGGCGACAGGCGGCTGAGCTCCTCCAGGCGCCCGGTCACGAGCCGGCGCCAGCGCGCCGCGGCAGGGCTGTCTGCGGGGATCGTCACGCCGCCCGCATCCTCGCAGCGGCCGAGCCCGGCTGCGTCCGCGACGGGCGCGCCGATCAGACCCGGTACTCCGGGTTGGGATAGTCCGAGCGACAGCCGGCGTCCCAGCGCGTGCGCTGATTGCCGTGCGCGGGGATCCCGCCCGCGTCCTTGAGCATCCGCGCGATGTGCAGCAGGTTCCAGGTCAGAAACGCGGTGTTGCGGTTCGTGAAGTCGTTGTCGGGGCCGCCGGAGTCGGGATCGAGGTAGCTCGGCCCGGGCCCCGCCTCGCCGAGCCAGGCCGAGTCGGCCTGCGGCGGGATCGTGTAGCCGAGGTGCTGCAGCGAGTAGAGGATGTTCATCGCGCAGTGCTTGGCGCCGTCCTCGTTGCCGGTGATGATGGCGCCGCCGACCCGCCCGTAGTAGGCGTACTGGCCGGCGTCGTTGAGGATGTGGCTGTTGCCGTACAGGCGCTCGATCACCTTCGTGCAGACCGAGGACTTCTCGCCCAGCCAGATCGGCGACAGCAGCACGAGGATGTCGGCGGCCATGACCTGCTCGGAGATCGCGGGCCACACGTCGGCGTCCCAGCCATGCTCGGTCATGTCGGGATAGACCCCGGTTGCGATCTCGTGGTCGACGGCGCGGATGACGTCGACCGTCACGCCGTTGCGCTCCATGATCGCGATCGAGCGGTCGGCCAGCGCCTGCGTGTGCGAGATCTCGGGCGAGCGCTTGAGCGTGCAGTTGATGTACAGCGCGCGCAGGTCGGAGAAGTCCCACCGCGACTCCTCGCAGAGGCGCTCGTCGATCTCGTTGCTGTCGGGCATCGTCGCTTCCTCCTCGGGTGGGCTTCGTCCTCGCTGCATGCGTCGTCGATCGCCGCCGATTCGTTACGCCGGCCGCCGATCGGCGTCTACGAGTACACCCGCAGAACGTTCGCACGCGTCCACTAGCCTGCGCGGAGATGGCGACCCAGCCGGCACCGGAGAACCTCGATGCGACGGCGATCGTCGAGGCCGCGCCCGAGGACGACTTCGCGCTCGTCGAGCTACGCCTGGACTGGCCCTTTGACCTCGAGATCCACCCCGAGCACCGGCAGCTGTGGCTGCGCTGCTTCGTCATCACGAAGGACCCGCTCGGCTGGATCCCCGACCGCGGCGATGCGTGGACGGCGGTCACCGTCGACGACGAGGTGCTCGAGGTCGACCTCTATCTCACGCTCGACCTCGTGCGGCGCGCGCTGGAGGAGGCCGCCGGCGACCTGCCGGTCGCGATCGGCCGCTACGCCACACCGGTGCTCGCGGCCGCGCTCGCCCGCGAGCAGGAGCTGTTGGGCGGCGACTACCCGCGGCTGGCCGCGCGCGGCGAGGTGCCGCGCCTGCTGCAGGACGAAGGCGCGGACCACGGCGCGCTCGGCGTCCCCGCGATCCAGGTCAAGCGCTCCTGGAGCACGGTCGGGCTCGGGGCGCTCACCGACCTCGTCCAGCATGCGTTCGGCGACGTCGACCTCGACCGCTCCAACGTGACGCTCGATCCCGTCGAGCCCGTCGACGAGGGCTGCCCCGCCTGCAAGGGGCGGGCGTTCGGCTACCCGACGAGCCTCGAGGAGGCCAAGGCGACGATGTGCGAGCAGCACCGGGCGGCCGCCGTGCGGGTCAACACGGCGCGCCTGCTGCGCGCCCGCGAGTCCAACCATGCCGGCTGGCGCGCGGTCGACAAGGCCGTCATGCGCGTCAACAAGGCGCCCGAGCCGTACTACGCGCCGCAGCCGCCGCGCGTCGTCGGCGCGACGCCGGCACGCAACGAGCCGTGCCCGTGCGGCAGCGGCAAGAAGTACAAGCGCTGCCACGGGCTCTGACCGTGGCCGGCGCTCCCTCGCCGGCGGCTGCCGGTGCGGATCGAGCGCGCCGCGAGCCGCCTACATGAAGACGCGCAGGATCGAGACGAGCAGCAGGATGAAACAGCCCGCGGCGACCGTGCCGAGCACGCGGATCACCCAGAGGTCGAACACCGAGAACGGCAGCTTGCTGCCCAGCGGCTTCGTCGGGCGCTGAAGCTCGGCCATGACGGTCCGCGCGGCGGGCATCCGGCGCACGCCGATCGGCTCCTCGGGTCCGGCGCCGTCAGCGCCGGGCTCGTCGCGCCGCGCGCGATCCTCTTGTGCCCGATCCTCCTGCGCGCGCTCCGTCCGGACGTGGCACTGCAGCCCGCGGTACGCGAGCAGGACCTCGTCGCGCTGCGCGTTGGCCTCGTCGCGCTGGGCCTGCGCGGCCGCGAGCGCCGCCTCGGCCTGCTCGCGCCGCGCCAGCGCCTCGTCGTGGGCAAGCTCCATCCTGCTGCGCGTGCGGACGGCGGCCTCGCGCGCGGCGACCGCCTCCTCGAACTGCGCCAGCGCGCGGTCGCGGTCGCGAAGGACGGCGTCGCGCTGGCGCGTGACCGCGTCGAGCTGGTCCTCCAGGCGCGCGGCCCGCTCGGCGTCCAGGGACCGCACCGAGGTCACGGCAGCGGACGCCCGCTGCGGCCGCGCTTCGGGTTCGGGTTCGGGCGCGCGCGGGCGCCGCTGCGGTCCGGCGGCGCGCAGCGGCGTGACCGCCGCCGGCGTCGGCGCCGGCTCGAGCTCATGCTCGCGCCGGGGCCCGACGGGCGGCGGCGCCGCGCCGAGCTGCACGGTCACCTGCGGCGAGACAGCGAGCGCCAGCCCGTCGACGTCGACCCCGTCGCGATCCCACGGAAACGCGGCGATCCAGGTGCTGTCCAGCGACGGTGCCCATGGCTTGTGCTCCAGCGTGGCGAGGATCCGGCGGTCGTCGGCGACGAGCGTGGGGCGCACGAAGCGCAGGCCGCGGACGCCTGACCAGTGCCCGGCCACGACGAGCTCGTCGCCCTCCAGATCGAGCCGCTCGAGCTCGAACGAGACCCCCGCACGTTGCGCCATTGGCCGTCCCTACCCGCCCCGCGCGCGCGTCAGACACGAGGTGAGCGTGCGCCCCGCCGAGCGCTCGCCCGCGCCGACGAGGCCGTCCGCGCGATCGAGGACGTCGCCGTGCGGTGGCTGATCGCGCACAGCATCGCGATCCTGCGCGTCAGCCTCGGCGCCGTCTTCCTCGTCTTCGGGCTGCTGAAGTTCTTCCCCGGCGTCAGCCCGGCCAAGAACCTCGTCGAGCACACCACCGACTGCTCACGCTCGGCCTCGTCCCCGGTGCTGTCGCGCTCGTCGGCGTCGCGGCGCGGGAATGCGTGATCGGGCTGTGTGTCGGGAGTGCATGGGAGGAGCCTGCCGCCGACGGCCCGCGGGCACATCGGGCGAACGCCCTGTCCGTTGCCGACAGCACGGTCAGCCGTCCGCCACGCGCACGGCGCGGGCGGCGGCCTCGGTGCGGTTGCGCACGCCGAGCTTGGAGAGGATGCGGCTGACGTGGTGGCCCGCGGTCTTCTCGCTGATGAACAGCGTCTGCGCGATCCGCGCGTTGGACATCCCCAGCGCGAGCAGTCCGAGCACCTCCTGCTCGCGCGCCGTCAGCTCGCCGTAGGCGCGGGCGCGCGGGGCGGTGCCGCCGCCGAGATCGCGCAGGACGGCGGCGGCGATGTCCATCGCGCGCGAGGCGCCGAGCTGCTGGAACGCCGCGAACGCCGCGCGTGCCTCGTCGCGCGCGAGCTCGGGCGACCGCGTCGCGAGCGCGCGCGCGAGCTCCAGGCGCGCCTCGCCCATGTCGAGCGGCATCGCGAGCCTGCTGAACACGGCGAGCGCGCGGCTCGCCGGGTCGGCGGCTGCGGCCGCGCGGCCGGCGGCGAGTGCGACGCGGGCGGCGGCGAGGTCGGCGCGCGCCGCGACCAGCGCGATCGCGGAGCTGCGCGCAAGCTGCGCGAGCGCGGTGGCGGCGCTCTCCGCGCCCGCCACGTCGCCGCAGGCCAGGCGCGCGTCGACGAGCGGCGCCAGCAGCTGCGTCGTCCACATCGTGTCGTCGTCCGCCGCGGCAAGGCCGCGTTCGAGCAGCGCGGCGGCGACCTCCGGCCGGCCCTCGGCGATGCGCAGCTGCGCGAGCGCGCGCAGCGTCGTCGGGTCCACGTCGCGCCCGGCGAGCAGCTGCTCGGCGTCGGGCAGCCGACCCTGCCGGATGCGCAGCTCCGCGAGCGCGGCGACGGTCGGCGCGCCCATCGACGGGGTGTGGCGGGTGTGCGCGGCGAGCGCGCTCTGCAGCGCACGCTCGGCCTCGGGCCAGTGACCGGTGGCGAGCAGGACGTCGGCATGGACCGTGCGGCATGCGCCGAGAAGCGGGGTCAGCTCGCGCTCGCTGGCGAAGCCGTCGACGAGGCGGCACCACTCCGCAGCCCGCTCCCACTCGCCCGCGTTCGTGGTGGCCATGATGAGGTTGCAGTACGCCTCGCCCAGCGTTTGGACGTTGCGAACGCGCCCGGCGGCGGCCGCCGCCATCGCCTCCTCGAGCAGCGCCATCCCCGCGTCGCGGCGCCCGGCGCTGACCTCGGCCCGGCCGAGCAGGCTGAGCGCGAAGACCTCCAGATCGGCGGCCCCGGTCTCGCGCGCGATCCGCATCGCCTGGCGAGCATGCTCGGCGCACTCCTCGACGCTGCCGGCGTGGCGGGCGCGCTCGACCGCGACCCAGCCGTGGCCCGAGCACGGCCCGGCGTCCTCGAGCGCGCGCTCGGCGCGAGCCAGCCATCCGCGCGCGGCCGAGGCGCGACCCGAGATGACGTACTGGTGTGAGATCCAGACGGCGGCCCGCGCCGCCTCGTCGCAGCGCCGGTCGCGCGCGAAGCCGTCGAACGCGCGCTCGCGGGCGGCGATCCCGTCTTCCACGTGCCCCTGAAACCACAGCGCCTGGCCGAGCCCGTCGTGCGCGTCGGGCGTGTCCCGCGCGGTGAGCGCCTGCTCGAACGACGCGCGTGCATCGTCCCAGCGCGCCTGCTCGAGGGCGAGTAGGCCGTCGCGCAGCGGGTCGGCGACGGTGCCAGCCATGGACGAACGATCGCACGTCGCGCGCTCGCGCGAAAGTGGGGTCAGGCCGCACCTACGGCAACCTGTCGACACCCGCTCACGGGCCCGCGCTGGCGTGCGTCGGCGTTACCCTGACCGTCGTGGCCGACTGGGACGATGTGCGCAGGATCGCGCTGGCGCTGCCGCACACCGACGAACACCCGTCGCACGGCGGCCACGCCGCCTGGCGGGTGAAGGCGAAGGGGTTCGTCTGGGAGCGCCCGCTGCGCCAGACCGACCTCCGCGCCCTCGGCGACAGCGCCCCCGACGGGCCGATCCTGGGCGCACGCGTGGAGCACCTCGGCGCCAAGGAGGCGCTGCTCGCCGACGACCCGGACGTCTACTTCACGACGCCGCACTTCGACGGCTACCCCGCGATCCTCGTGCGCCTGGAGCGGATCGCGCTCGACGAGCTCGAGGAGCTGATCGTCGAGGCGTGGCTCGCCCGCGCGCCCGCGCGGATGGCGAAGGAGTACGTCGACAGGGAGCTCTGAGCGCGGCCTGGCGCCGCGCGCCGTCAGCAGATCCGCGGCGGCGCCGTGCGCTCGTTGTTCGTCTCGTCGGCTTCGTCGACGGTTCCGCCCGAGTCCACCACGACCGTCGCGAGCGGACCCTCGCAGGTCCCCGCGAACGTGCGCGTCTGCTGCGCGCCGGCGGCGAGCCCGGCCGGGAACTGCATCGTCTGCGTCGGCAGCGCCTGCATCGCGATCGTGGCGCTGAAGGGGCCCGCCGCGACGGCGCCCTGGTTGCGGACCGTGAACGCGTTGATGCCGACCTCGAGCACGGCGAGGTCCGCCTTCGCCGGCGGTGGCGGGGGCGGGGGCGGCGGCGCCACCACCGGCGGCGGGGGTGGCGGCGGCGGCTGGATCACCGGCGGCGGCGGGAGGATCGGCCCGATCGTGTCGAGGCGGTAGCGCGCGAAGGCGTCGTCGCCGCCCTTGCCGAGGCGGCCGCCGAGGCGGTCGCCGCCGTCGGCGTCGGCGACGACGACCGTGCCCGGGACGTAGCCGCGCGCGACCGCGTCGCGGGCGTCGAACTCGTTGATGTCGCCCTGGTCGTCGCCGCCGAGGATGACGTCGTCCTCGCGCAGGTCCAGCCAGAAGTGCAACGCGGTGCCGGTGCGGTGATCGCGCGTGATGCCGGGCGCGCGGAACGTGCGGCGATCGTCCTCCAGCCAGCGCTCGATGGTGTCGTTGGAGTACAGCGTGCGACCGTTGACGACGACCTTGATGCCGCCCAGCCGCCAGCCGCCGGCGACACCGTCGGGCGACTTGTGGATCTCGACGCGGCTGATGTCGCCGAGCGTCATCCCGGCCCGCGTGACGGCGTCGATCGGGACGCTGTAGGTGTCGCGGTCGCCGCGCTCGAAGTCGTCGTAGAGGCGCTTGTCGAGGTTGAAGCTCAGACCCGGGCCGAGCCGCAGGAAGACGTCGTCGTCGGTCCCGGCGAAGCGGCGGTTGCCGGTGCGCACCTGGATCTTGATGTCGGTCACGGGCTGCTCGTAGCGCCCGCCGACGGGCACCGCCTTGATGAACGTGAAGGGGTGGTAGGGCTTGGGGAACGAGAAGCTGTCGTGGCCGTTGATGACGGCCGACGTGTAGCGCTGCCCGGCGATCGTCGCGCGGGCGTACAGGTCGGCGTCGTCGGGTCCCGGATCGCCGAGGCCGCCGAAGCCGACGCCGCGCATGCGTAGCACGCGGGCGCGCACGAACTGCGTCTGCGCCTGCAGGTCGCGGCTGGACTGCACGGGCACGCTCGCCAGCGGCACATCGGCCGGCGCGTCGGCGGCGATCTGCATCACGACGCGCTCGAACGTGCGCCGGAAGATCGTGCGCCCGCGGGTCAAGAAGTACGCCTTGACGGCGATGTCGAGGCCGACGAGGCTGCCGCCCGCGCCGCTGTCCTCGCCGCAGAAGGGCGTGCAGACACCGCCCTCGCCGGCCCAGCGCCCGGCCTGCCAGGAGATGTTGAACGCGCCGCTGATGTCGTGGTTGAGCGCCGAGAGGTTGCTCGCGTAGCGCTGCGCGCGGCCCCAGAAGGCCTCGTCGGCGACCCACGTGCGGACCGCCCGCACCCACTGGCGCGTGGCGAAGTACGCGGCCATCTGGGCCTCGGCGTTCAGCGGCCGGCCGGGCCAGTCCTTGCCCGTCGCCGTCGCGAGGTTCTCGTTGGCGTCCTCCTGCCAGCTGCCGTGGCCGCGCTGGCCGGGGGCGCTGTCGCCGGTGACGAGCACCTTGTCGCGCTCGGTCTTGGGCACGTCGAACCACGTCGGCACGCTGCCCTGCCCGCGCGCCAGCCAGCCCGGCCCGTCACCCGCCGGGGGCGCCGACGGCTCGACCCAGTTCGTGTGCGCGTAGAAGTCCTGCACCTGGTGCGTCGTCATGCCGATCGCCGCCAGCAGCTCCTCGACGTTGCCGCGCGCCGCGGCCGCGCGCACGACCTTGAAGGTGTTCATGCGCAGCCGGTCCCACTCGGCCTCGACCCCGGCGGTGCTGTCGAGCGCGGGGACGCGCGGCATGAAGTCGAAGTGCATCCGCTTGGACGCGTCGATGAGCGCCTGCGACCAGTTCTCGCGCCGGACGAAGCCCAGCCCGATCAGCGTCTTGGCGATGTCGGCGTGGCCCGAGGAGGGCACGTTCTCGGCCTGGAAGTACAGGTCGGGGAACCAGTTGTTCACGCGCGCGACGTCGGTCGCGCGGCTGCCGAAGCCCTCCGAGCGCAGCACGTCGACGGTGATGTCGTTGTGCGAGGCGGTGTCGAACGCCTGCGCCGGTGCGGCGCCCGCGAACGCGATCAGCAGCGATGCGGCGAGGCCGCGCCAGGCGAGGGACCGGGTCATGGCGCAAACCTAATCCGGCGCGCCGGCGCTGTCATCGGGGCGGACCCCGATCTTGCCGGCCCACGGTCAGCCGCGCAGGCGCAGGCGCGTGCGCGCCGAGCGGTTGCCGGCGGCGTCGGTCGCGCTGACGGTGAGGCGGTGCAGGCGGCCGCGCGACAGGCGGCCGAGGCGCAGCCGGACCGCGCCCGCGGCGCGGCTGCGCCGGAGGATCCGCACGGTCTGAACGCGCCCGCGCGCGCCGGCGCGCTGCACGACGATCCGCAGGCGGGCGTCCTCGGACAGCGTCAGGCGCAGCACGCGCCCGGCGCGCGTGCGCTGCAGGCGGGCACGCGTGATCCGCGGCGCCTGCGTGTCGTCCTGCGGCGGCAGGTACTCCGCGCGCATGACGCCCGTGCGCATCCGCTGCGGGTGGTCGCCGACGGGGATCGTCGCGACGACCTTCTCGTCCTCATAGGAGATGACCGTGACCTTGTCGTCCCCGCTGGCGGAGACGAAGCAGTGGCGCCCGTCGGCCGAGTTCGTCGCCCAGTAGGGCTTCTCGCCGGAGTCGAGGATCGTGGTCGCGAAGCTGTCGCGCCGGACGATCGCCGCGTAGTCCGACATCGTCCCGGCGACGCAGAGCTTGGTCCCCTGCGGGTTGATCGCGATCCCGTGGTGGGCGGAGTCCAGCAGGTAGGTCTCGCGCGGCAGGCTCTTGGCCTCGTCGGAGAGCGGCAGCCGTGCGATCCGCGTCGGCCTGCCGGCCTGCAGGTCGAACTCGACGAAGCCGTGCAGGAACGACAGCTGCAGGTAGGCGAAGCGCTCGTCGGGCGAGAGCGCCATCGGCCGCACCGCGGAGCTCAGGCCGGTGTGGCCGTGGGCGGCGAGCACCTTGCCGACCTCGATGCGGCTGAGGACCGCGTACGTCCCGGCGTCGACGACCTGGAAGTAGCGCTTGCCCTTCAGCGCGTCGAGCGCCGGCGCGTCGACCGGCGTGTAGACGCTGCCGATGCTCGCGTGGTAGATCCGCGCGCCGTCGGCGGAGAAGTTGTTCTCGTGCGGCTGGTCGCCCGAGGGGAAACCGCCGACGATGACGCCACGCTCGGTGTCGATGACGTGCACCGTGCTCGCCGTCGAGGCCGAGACGAGCAGGCGGCGGCCGTCGGGCGAGAGCGCCATGTGGTCGGAGCGATAGCCGTCGACCTTCACGCGCCAGACGATCTGGCGCGTCGCGAGGTCGAACGCGACGACGTCGGCGAGGCTCGGTCGCGAGACGTACAGGCGCCGCCCGTCGGGTGAGGTGAACGCGTCGTCGACGTACTGGTTGTGGCCCTCGCCGATCAGCGCCCCGACGCCGAGGAAGAAGCCCGCCGCCGCCGGGTCGGCGCCGATCTCGGCCATCCGCTGCGCGAGGTCCGGCACGATGTTCAGCCGCGTCAGGACCTTCAGCGCGTGCGGGTCGACGATGTCCGCCGTGCCATCCCAGTTGTTGCCGACGACGAGCACGTCGCGGGCCGCGGGCGCAGCGGGCGCGGGCGCCGCAGCGGCGATCGCGAGCGCGGCCGCGAGCGCCAGCAGCCGGCGGGTCCGGCGGAGGTTGTGTCGGGTGGCGGTCATCCGTTCCGGCCTCGATGCGACCGCGATCCAGATCGTAGACCCGGGCGCAACCGGCCTGGCCGTGCCGGGTCTGCCCCGGCACCCGTGAACAACCGCTGGCTCAGCTCGCGCGCCAGGCGCGAAACGCCGCGACGAGCCGCGCACGGATCGGCCGCGGGACGTCGTCCTCGCGCAGGCGCCGCAGCGTGCCGATCGTCGTGCGCAGCTGCAGGAGGTAGGCCCTGCACTCCGGGCAGCTGCGCAGGTGCGCCTCGACGCGATCTCGCCTGCGCGCGGGCAGCGCGCCGTCGACGTGATCTGACAGCAGCTCGACGACCTCGCGGCAGGCCAGCCGCGGCGCGTTCAGCTCGGTCATGGCGCAGCGTCGAGATCCATCGACCTGCCCTGTCTCGCCGCGGGCGCGGCCCGTTACGCGTCGCACCCGCACGTAACGCCTGGCCCGTCGGTAAGACTGACGGCCCGTGCAGCCAGTCGCGATACCGGCCGGGCGCCGCTCGGCCGACGAGGACGAGCGCGCGCTCGTCGCAGCCCTGCGCCGCGGCGAGGAGGCGGCGTTCGTCGAGCTCGTGCGCCGCCACGGCGCCTCGCTGCTGCGGCTCGCGCGCACGTTCGTGCGCGATCAGGCGGTCGCCGAGGAGGTCGTGCAGGAGACCTGGCTCGCGGTGCTCAACGGGATCGACCGCTTCGAGGGCCGCTCGTCGCTGAAGACGTGGATCTTCCAGATCCTCAGCAACCGCGCCCGGACGCGCGCCGTGCGCGAGCGCCGCAGCGCGCCGTTCTCAGCGCTGGCCGGCGAGGAGGACGAGGCCGCCGTCGATCCCGACCGATTCCGCGGCGACGGTCACCGCTGGACCGGCCATTGGGCCGCGGCGCCGTCGGACTGGAGCCACCTGCCGGAGGAGCGCCTGCTCGATCGCGAGACGCTCGCCCGCGTCAACGCCGCGATCGAGACGCTGCCGCCGCGCCAGGCGGAGGTCATCGTGCTGCGCGACGTCGAAGGCTGGGAGCCCGAGGAGGTCTGCGCGGCGCTGGATATCAGCGACGGCAACCAGCGCATCCTGCTGCACCGCGCGCGCAGCAAGGTGCGTGCCGCGCTGGAACGGTATCTGTCCGAAGGAGCCGCGCGATGAGCGCCGATGTCGAGCACGTGACGTGCAAGGAGTTCGTCGAGGTTCTGACGGAGTACCTCGATGGCGCCCTCGGCGCGTGCGAGCGCGCGGAGATCGAGCGCCACATCGTCATCTGCCGTGGCTGCTCGACATACGTCGAGCAGATGCGCAGCACGATCGAGCTGCTCGGCCTGCTCGCGGCCGAAGACGCGGTCGACGAGCCCGACGAGCAGCTGCTCGGCCTGTTTTCGGAGTGGCGGGCCGGAAGGTCGCCGTCATGATCGCCTACAAGTTCCTCGGCGATGGACGCGTCGGCCCGTTCTCCGGCGTGCGCTGGCCCGCGGAGGGCGAGTGGCTGAGCGCCTCCGGTGGCCGCTCGTGCGAGGGCAGGATCCACGCCTGCCGGCCGCAGGATCTGATCGATTGGATGGACATCGAGCTGTGGCGCGTCGAGCTCGACGGCGACGTGGCGGTCGACTGCGGCAAGCTCGTCGCCGACCGTGGCCGGCTCGTCGAGCGCGTGGAGATCTGGGACGCGGAGTTGATGGCGCGGTTCGCGGAGGCGTGCGCGCTGCGCGCGCGTGATGCGGCGATCAGCGTGCTCGCGCCGGGATCGCGGGCCTCCGCGGCGCTGGCTGCCTGCGGCGACGCCGGATCGCTGGCCGCCGCGTGCGCGCAGCTGCAGGGGCTCGGCGCGCGCGAGGAGCGCGCGGCGGGCTACGCCGGCGACGCCGCCCGCCACGTGCTCGGCGCCCGCGCCCAGCCCGCCACGGCGCCGACGCACGCCGCCGTCAACGGCTTCATCGCGGCCCATGCGGCGGCGTTCGCGCAGGACGACGTCGGCGCCGTCGCCGGCGAGCGGGCGTGGCAGACCGACTGGCTCGCCCGGGCGCTCGCGCCGTAGGTCGCGGCGCCGGGGAGCGGGGCGCGTCGATGCGCGCGCCAGCGCGAGCCGCGAAACGAGATCCCGCGCCGTGCGACCGCGCTACGCTGATGTGGTTGCCTGAGCAACTGCTTTGGAAGGGAGCCCCGTTGCACGTCGAGATCTGGTCGGACATCGCCTGTCCCTGGTGCTATGTGGGCAAGCGCCGCTTCGAGGCCGCGCTCGCCGGCTACGAGCACCGCGACGAGGTCACGGTCACCTGGCGCAGCTTCGAGCTCGACCCGGGCGCGCCCGCCGAGCGCGCCGTCGACGGTGCCACGCACCTCGCCGAGAAGTACGGCACCAGCCGCGAGGAGGCGCTCGCGATGCAGGCGCGGATGACCGCCGCGGCGGCCCGCGACGGGCTCGACTTCCGCTTCGACATCGCCCGCGCCGGCAACACGTTCGACGCCCACCGGCTGCTCCACCTCGCGGCCGCGCATGGCGCCCAGGACGCGATCAAGGAGCGCCTCATGCACGCGTACCTCAGCGAGGGCGAGCTGATCTCCGACGGCGCGACGCTCCAGCGGCTCGCGCTCGAGGCCGGCCTGCCGGCCGACGAGGTCGAGGAGGTCCTGAGCACCGACCGCTACGCCGCCGAGGTCCGCGCCGACGAGCGCACGGCGTCGCAGCTGGGCATCAACGCCGTCCCGTTCTTCGTCGTCGACCGGGCGATCGGGGCCTCGGGGGCGCACCCGCCCGAGCAGCTCGTCGAGCTGCTGCGCCAGGCGCGCGAGCAGAACCCGCCGCTGCCGGCGGCCCCCACCGCCGACGCCTGCGCGGTCGACGGCAGCGGCTGCTGAGGATCGCGCCGCGGCCGGCGTCCGGGTCGGCGCCGCGCGGTTCGCCTCGACCCGCCGGCGGGTTTCGCCGGCTTGTGATCGGGCGGGCCGGGGTAGAGGCGCAGCCATGTCGATTCCGCCACCCCCATCGCCGACGCCGGACCCCGGCTCGCCGCTGCCGCCGGGTCCCGATCCGGCTCCGCCGACGCCCGCGCCCGACCCCGGGCCGCTGCCACCCGATCCGCACCCGCAGCCGATCTAGAGCTGGCGGGCTGCGCGCGTACGTCGCACGCGCGCGACCCACCGGCGACGGGCTCTGGCCTACAGTAGGTGGCGAGGCGCTCGGATCCGGGCGCTGCACAGCGCACGCCAGAAAGGAACCACAGCGATGGTTCGCACGCCCGCCTCGGAGACCAAGGCCGCCGCCCGGCGCCGCCTCACGAACGAGATGACGAAGCTCGGCACCTCGATCGACAAGCAGCAGCCCGGCCCCAAGCGCCTCGACCTGCTGCGCCGCCAGGCCAGCGTCAGCGACGAACTCGAGACGCTGCGCTCCGGGCGCTAGAGGACGCGCCGCTCGTCCCCACTGCCGGGGAGCGGCGGCGCCTCCGCCTGCTCGGCATGGCGCAGCCGCGCCGTCGCCGCCGCTGAGATCCGTTCGAGCTCGCGCAGGCGCGTCATCGTCGTCGCGCGCGGGCCGTACACCTTCGCCCGGTAGAGGTCGTAGCGCTCGCGGGCGTAGCGCGCCTCGGCGCGCAGATCGGCGATCTGGTCGTCGTGGCCGGACATCGTCTGACCACGGTACACCCGCCCCGCCCCGCGCCGGGCCTCAGCCGTTCTGGGTTCCGAACAGCTGCCCGCGCAGCGTCGCGATCTCCGTCACGGCCAGGCCGGCGTACGAGGCACGCGCGGCCGTCAGGTCCTGGTCGAGCTCGCGCATGTAGATCGCGTTGTCGCCGAGCCCGGCCTCGATCGCGTCGAACCGCTCGGCTGCGAGCCGGCCGAGGTGCAGGCGCACGTCGAGGGCGGTCATGTCACCCACCGCAGGCGCAGGATGCGCGAGAGTCGATCGACGTGCCGCCGCGGGCGGCGCTGGGCGCGCCGTGCAGCGGCGCGATCGCGGCGCCAGTCGGCGAGCGTCTGCTCGCCGGGGACGTCGCAGTCGATGTAGGCGAATGACGTCGATGAGGGGGTCGTGGTGGTCATGGTGCAAGCGTGCTCGGCAGCGCGGGCCGGAACATCCACGTCGATCCCGGATCCTGGACCCTTGGCTGACCCGCCGGTGATCTTCCGGTGAGGATCCGATTGCCATCTGGGTCAGGCCGAGAGCCGCGATCGTTACGCATACGAGCGGCGCCGCGCAGTTCTGATACCCCGGGTTGCGATCGCGACACGTCGGGGTGCCGGTGCGACGAGATCGGGCGCTCGCGGCGCTCGCGGTCATGAGCGGCGAGCAGCCTGGAAGCTGCCCTCGCTCGGCGCCGCCACCTCGGTCAGGTCCCGCGCCGCTGGCCCCGCAATCCGGCCTCGTACATGGCCGTGGCGGGGTCCTGCTTGCGCTTGGACTCCGGCGGCTCGGGCGGCCCGGCCGGCACGAGCCGCTCGGCGCGCGTACGCAGCTCGTTGCGAGC
The DNA here is from genome assembly GCA_963756465.1 of uncultured Solirubrobacteraceae bacterium. GTDB lineage: Bacteria > Actinomycetota > Thermoleophilia > Solirubrobacterales > Solirubrobacteraceae > CADCVQ01. Next base: position 443,382 of record CAVWNK010000003.1, on the reverse strand, counting down.
CCGAGCGAGGTCCGGCCACGTGGTGGCCTCCCAGTCGCTGATCGCCTTGAGGATCTCGTCGGCCAGCCGTCGATCGACGGACTCCCCGCGGGCGGCCTCACGCCACGTCCCGAGCGTGGCCACACCGAGGACGAAATCGCGTGTGACGTTTCTCAGATTGGACGCCATCGCTGCAGTCTTGCCTAGTCGTCGGCTTCGTGCTCGCGCGGGCGACCGGGGCAGCGGACGCCAGACACCATGCGCAGGCCGTCCTCGGCGGTGGCCGACCGGCTGAGGTCGCGCTGCGTGGCGGGCGGCAGCGGCCGGCCGCATCGCTCACATCCCGATGGGCCCGGTGCAGCCATGGCGATCGATGTCCCCCCTCGTGTGACGAGCTTCGGTTCGGGCGAGAGCACGGGCCGTCATGAACCGCGCCCAGGCTTGCAACCGCCGGGCCGGCATGGGACCAGAACGTCGCTTGCGGCGCTCAGTCGTACGTCGGCGTGCGTCCCTCGGCAATCTGCTGCGCGATCCGCGAGACGTTCGTCTCGATCGCGAACGGCGACAGGTGCATCGGAGACAACCCCGCGTAAGTCCCGAACTTCGGGAACCTCGGCGGCGCGCTCTCGGCATCACCGGTTTCGACGACGGGCTCCTCGCTGTCTGTGTCCATAGCGATCCCTTCTAGGTGTTGGAGTCACGTACGGTACACGTGCAAGCGCGAACGTGCCAGCAACCTGCCGGCAATCGTCGAGAGCACGCGCTTGGACGTCGCGCGCTGGCGCTGCGACGTGCCCAGCCGCGTGCTGCTGGAACCGTCCGCCGGAGACCGCCGATCGACGTCTCGAGCGCGCCGCCAACCACGCGCGCGCCGGCCGCGTCGACTCGGCGACCGCCTCGCCGGCGCCGCCCAACTCCGTCGTGTACTCGCCGATCCACACGACACGCAACGGCAGTAGCCGACGCCCTCGCATCGCCGTCACTTCGATCGTGACGGCGCCGCAGAAGGTGGTGGCCGGATCTCCGGGGTCCTCGATGGTCGCGCGCGCGCGACGCGGCGGCGGCCTTGTAACGCCCCGCCCCGATGCAAGACGATGTCCCCATCGACCGACCAGAGGAGGCCACCGTGCCAGGTGTGCAATCACGCGATTTCGAATCGCCCGACGAGACGCGGACGCCGGACAAGACGAAGGTGGACATCGTGCGCATGGGCGCGACGACCGTCGGGCGTTTCGTGTTCGAGCCCGGGTGGCGGTGGTCGGAGTGCATCAAGCCGGTCGCCGGCACCGAAAGCTGCCAGGCGCGCCACGTCGGCGTCGTCCAGGCCGGCCGGATCGCCGTGCAGCACGAGGACGGGACGCTGCTCGAACTCGGACCCGGCGATGCGTACATCATCGAGCCGGGCCACGACGCCTGGGTCGTCGGCGACGAGCGCTTCGTCGGCTTCGAGTTCGAGTCCAAGGCGGCCGAGGAATACGCCAAGGCGTAGCGATCGACGCGGGCGTGCCCCGCGCTGCCCACGCGCCGCAGCGATCGAGTGGCGCATTCCGACGGCTGAGCCGTCGCGATGCGCCACTCGGCGACGACGAGACGGCAGCCCCGACAACGGACGACCGCAACACCTTCGGCATCCCGGAGTACGACAGGAAGATCCTCCGTCTCCAGAGGGCCTATGTCGAGCGGTTCTCACCGGGCAGGTATCTGCGGGTCGATGCGCCGCATTTCATGGAGGTCGCCATCCCCGAGAGGATCACGCAGGAGCTACGCCGCGTGATCGCGGCAGCCGACACCGGCTCGGGCAGCACGAACTGACAGCCAGCATCGAGGAACGCGAACGACAAGTACTTCGAGCTCGTCGCTGACGTCACCGGCCAACCGGTCCAGCGCCTCGACGCCTGAGCCACCCGACTACCGCTCCCTCAGCGACAGCGTTCCTATTCGCGCACAGGGGTGTATCGATCGTCGCCTCCGGCGTCGCCGGCGGGCAGGGCGTGATCAGCGACGGCGAGGGTGTCGCAAACGTCAGCGGCGACGAGGAGCGGTCGGGCGCCCCGGACCCACGGCGCGGCGGCCAGGCCGAGCAGGCGACCGCCGTCGCCGGCGCTCAACCCGCCCGTACACGGGGGATTCGCGCCGCAACTGCGCTGTCGCGAGCGATCGTGAGGCATCAAGGGCTGCATGCACCCCGTCGTTCGACACGACCGCCGCGGGCCGCTGCTCGTCGTCGCGCGAAGCAGCCGGCGCCGCGGCGGCGGCAGTCAGCGCTCGTCCTGGCAGCGAATCCGTCGAGTGGCGTTTTCTGACGGCTCAGCCGTCAGAAGTCGCCACTCGATCGAACCCGCGGCACCACCGCCCCGCGCTGCGACGAGCGGCGCGCCAACGTGTCCCAACCGCGTGCCACCGGGTGCTTGGCGACGGCGATCGCGGGGCGACTCACCCGCCGTCACCTAGCGTAGAAACAGCAGAGCCGGTGGAGCATCTGCAACACCGCCAGCCACGTCACGATTTCGACGATGGCGGCAGGCGCCAGGCCGCTGTCGCGGCATGCGCTGACGACGCCGGCGTCGAGCTCAGCGGGACTCGGCGACACGGCGCGAGCCAGCAGCAGCGCGGCGGCCGAGCGCGGATCGGCGCTCGTCTGGTCGGGGTCGACACCGTGGGCGCCGGCCAGCACGCGGACGTCGGCGGCGAGCGCCTCGTCTCCGACCACCTCGGCGAACACCAGTCCGCAGCGGATCTTGTTGTGAAGCCCGATCACGGTGTTCTGCGCGCTGAGGTTCTCGCGCAGCATGAAGGCGATCGCTCGGGTGGCGCGGCGATGACGCAGCCTGGCGAGCACCGGAAAGTCGTGTCCGGTGTGCTCCCGCAGGTACGTTCGCACCTGCGGCCACGCGCGTGGTACACCTTTCTGCCAGCGCGCATCAAGACGCAGCGCGGTCGGCAGTAGCGGCAGGACGCGCAACTTGGTCGCCAATCCATCGGCGCGCGGTGGGGGCATGGGCCTGGCGGCCGCATCGAGGGCGGCGCCGGCGCTCCCGGCGCGCCAATCCGAGCCCAGCGTGCGCGACACCTCCGAGTAGATCGATTGCTCGAGCTCGACACCGATCGCGTTCATGAACTTGTTCAGGAAACCCGTCATGGCCACGGCGAGGACGATCCACTCAGCGCGAGCCGCACCGAAGACATCGATGAGCTCGTCGCGTTCGGCGACCGTCAGCTCGCACGGAATGCGGCCGAGCGAGCGGGCCACGGCGATCGTGGCCAGCTCACCGCGGGTGAAGTTCTCGTCGCCGCCGATGAGTGCCCGCGCCACCGTGTCGGCCGACGCACCCCGCCGCAGCGCGAACGAGCACGAGTGCGCGGTGCAGTACGCGCATTCCGCCACACGGCTGGACACATACATCCCAAGACCGACGATCTCGCCCGGCGCCCCACCCACACCGAAGATCGGCGCCGGCAGGTTCAGGAAGTTCGGCACCATGACGTTGTAGGTCCGGAACGCCGACGGCCATACCTCGAGGTACCGGTCGCAGTTGGGGACCACGCCGAGCAGGATCTCGACCAGCTTCAGTAGCGCCCCGTAGCGCTCCTGCAGCGTCTCCCACGCGACCAGTTCCTCCCGCAACAACGGCACGAGCGTCTGATCAGCGACCGCCTCCGTCATCGAGCGATCCTATGAGGCAGTCTCGCGCCGGCGCAAGGAACACGCCCGAAGCAGAACCCCAGCGACCGACCGCGAGACTCGAGCAGGGCGCCCCTACGGCCCTAATGCGGCCCACGAGCCCTCACCGACGGCGGCCGACCGCTTGCGGTCGGCCGCTGACATCAAGAACGCCCGGCAACGGCGGGGCTTCAACAGCAGAGCCCTCCAGCCGTGCCGTGTCCGGGCTGCCCCCTCGCATGGGGAAGGGGCAGCGGACCGAAGACCCGGGGACGCGCCGGGCGCAGGCGCTACGCGCCGATCGACGGCGCGGATCCGACGCTCAGTTGGGGACGCGGGTGTTGACGCAGCAGCGTGGCGGCTGAGACGATCGAGGCTCGATGCCCGACGACACCATGGAGCCGTTCGCGCTGGGCCCCGGGGAGGGTCTGTCCGTCGAGAACGCCGTCGGTGGCCACCTCACGTTCAAGACGATGGCGAACGGGAGCGGCGGGGCGCTCACCGCCATCGAGACGATCGCCGCTCCCGGGGAAGGGCCGCCACTCCACGTGCACCGAGACCGAGACGAAACGATCTACGTCCTGGACGGGCGGTTCAGGGTTAAGCTCGCCGGCAACCTCGTCGACGCGCCTGCAGGTTCGTTCGTGTTCATCCCGCGCGGCACGCCGCACACTTGGCAGAACGTCGGCGACGCGCCCGCGCGCTTCTTCGCCACCGTCATGCCAGCGGACACGAGGTTCGAGCAGTTCTTTGTGCGCTACTCACAATTGCCGCCCGATGAACGCGGGGCGGAGGCTTTCGCGCGCTTAGCCCGAGAGATCCGTGCGTTCGAGGTGCTCGGTCCACCACTCGCGGGCTCCGCCTCACTTTGAGCGGGCCATCGCGCTGACCCACCGGCGACGAAAGAGTTCGCGACCTGGTGGGCTGTGGCGTGGACCCCGGGATCGTGTTGATAGTTCTTCGGTTCTGATTTGAGGAGGGGATGCCCGCGAAGCGGGCCGTCGTCCTGTCCGGCTCAGAGTCCAGGATCGGCCCGCTCAACACCGAGGAGCATCACGTTGAGCGAGACGAGGAAGTACCGCAAGTTCACGGCGGCGCAGAAGACGGAGATCGTGCTGGCGTCGCTGCGCGGCCCGAAGAATTTAAGCCCTCCGACTACTGAGGTCGTCGATCGGGCATTCTCGCAGCGCATCTCGGGCTTCGTGCTGGCGATCCGGCTGCCGGGCCAGCAACAGGCCAAGGCCGCACCAGGCCGAGCTGTCGCTGGCGTCGATCGCGCTGCGGTAGGCCTGCTCGGCGTCGCGCTCGCGCCCCGGCTGGTCAGCCAGGAGGGCGCCGAGCAGTAGCCACCCCTCGCTAGAGCCGGCGTAGGCCGCGAGGCGGAAGGCCTGCTCTGCCTCGTGCTTGCGCTCCGGCTGGACGGCGAGCGCGAACCCGACCGCTCCGAGTGCCTCCATCGCCCCGGCCTGAACGGCCTCGCGGAAGCAGTCCTCGGCCTCGCCTTCGCGGCCGCGTTGAACACAAAGCAACATGCCGAGGTCGAGCCACGCCGCCTCGTCGCCGGCCTCGATCGCCGCGCGATACTCCTCCTCGGTGCCGACGCGCTGCGCCTCGCCCATCAGCGCGCGGACCTCCTCCCAGGACCCAAGGTCCTCGGCGGCGGTCAGCAGCACCACGAGCACGGTCCATGCCCGGGGATGGCCGGCTTCCACCGCTTGGTGGTAGGCCTGTGCTGCCTCGTTCTCGCGGCCGGGCTGCATCGCGAGCAAGCAGCCGAGGCTGATCCATGCGTCGCTGTGCCCGCCGTCGGCGGCAGCTCGGTAGGCCTCCTCCGCCTCGCGTTCGCGATCCGGCTGCGCAACCAACAGCGCGCCGAGCTGTAGCCAGGCATCCGTGGCGCCCGCCGCGGTCGCCTCGCGGAGGGCGTGCTCGGCTTCGCGCTCGCGACCGGTCTGCCTCGCCAGCAGCGAGCCGAGCGCCGACCAGGCGGCGCGGCCGAGCAGGGTGCCATCGAACGCCTGGATCGCGCCGCGCAAGGCCTCTTCTTCGTCGTGCTCGCGGCCCGGCTGTTCGTGCAGCAGCGAAACGAGCGCAAACCACGTCAGGTCGTTGACGGTCGTGTCGTCGCCGGTGTCGAGCGCCTGGCGGTAGGCCTCCTCCGTTTCGTGTTCGCGGCCAGGTTGATCGCCGAGCAAGCGGCCGAGGTCGAGCCAGGCCTCGTCTTCGCCGGCCTCGATCGCCGCCCGGTAGGCCTCCTCCGCCTCGCGTTGGCGACCCGCCTGCTTCAACAACTTGCCAAGCCCGAGCCACGCGCCGCCGTGTCCCGCCGCGAGCGCCTCGCGGTAGGCCTCTTCCGCCTCGGCGTCGTGGCCCTGGCAGGACAGCTCGTCGCCGAGGTTGACCCAGACGTGGCTGAAACCGGCGGCGATCGCGCGCTCAAAGACCGCTCGCGCCGCCTCCGCATCGCCCTGCTCGTAAAGCAGGAGCCCGAGTCCAGCCGCGGCTTGCGGCGCAGCTTCTGCATGCCCGGAGTCGATCGCGCGCTGATATGCAGCGCGCGCGCCCGCGACGTCGCCCTCCTCCTCGAGCAGCGCTCCTAGCTCCACTGCCGCCCGCGGCGCGAGGTGTGGGTCGCCGGAGTCGATCGCGCGCTGATGGGCCGCTCTTGCATCCGCGACTTCGCGCCGCTCGGCGAGTAGCTCTTCAAGCGCCGCCGCTGCCTCCGGCGCGGCGTATTCATGGCCCGAGTTGATCGCCCGTTGGTAAGCGGCGCGCGCTCCCTCCGCGTCGCCCTGCTCAGCAAGCAGGTCGCCGAGGTTGACCGATGCCCACGGCGCCCATTCAACGTGCCCAGAGTCAATCGCCCGCTCGTAGGCGGTGCGCGCTCCTTCCGCGTCATCCTGGTCGACAAGCAAGAGCCCGAGGCTGTAGGCCGCCCCGGGCGCCTCCTCGCCATCGCCTGAGTCGATCGCGCGCTGGTACGCGGCGCGCGCTCCCTCCGCGTCGCCCTGCTCGGCAAGCAGGGCTCCAAGGCTGACCGCCGCCCGCGCGGCAACCTCTGCGTTGCCGGAGTCGATCGCCCGCTGGTAAGCCACCTTTGCTTCCTCGACGACCCCTTGCTGCTCAAGCAGTAGCCCGAGGTCGAACGCCGCCATCGGCGCCTCCAGAGCATGGCCCGAGTCGATCGCCCGCTGGTACGCGGCGCGCGCTCCCTCCGCGTCGCCCTGCGCGGCAAGCAGGATTCCGAGGGAGACCGCCGCCTTCGGCGCCTGGTCAGCATGGCCCGAGTCGATCGCGCGCTGGTACGCGGCGCGCGCTCCCTCCGCGTCGCCCTGCCCGGCAAGCAGGGTGCCGAGGTTGACCGAGGCCCATTGCGCCCATTCAACGTGCCCAGAGTCAATCGCCCGCTCGTAGGCGGTGCGCGCTCCTTCCGCGTCGCCCTGCTCGGCAAGCAGGGCCCCGAGGCTGTAGGCCGCCCGGGGCGCCGATTCCGCATCGCCGGAATCGATCGCGCGCTGATAGGCCCTACGGGCGCCCGCTACGTCGCCCTGCCCGGCACGCAGGTCGCCAAGGTCGACTGCCGCACGCGGCGCGGCCTCTACGTCCCGAGACTCGATCGGCCGGCGCCCCATCACCAGAATGTAGGCGCATCCGGCGTGACCCGCCAGCGCTTGAGCGAAAGCCCTGCACCCGCTGTCGCTTTAGGCCACCAGTAGACAAGCACTCGGGGCGTTTCAGCATGCACCTGCAGCGACCTCAGCGCGCGGATTGAACGCGCCGCGCACACGCTCGTTTGGGCCGCCCCACCCTCAGGGGCAAGAGCGCGACACGGGCCGCGCGCGCTCCGTCGGTCGTCGTCCGCGTCCCAGCCGGCGCAAGGCTGCTCGCTCTCCGCCCCCGATCGCTGCTCGCGACCCCCACCCCACACCCCGGCCCCGCCACCAGCAACAGCACCGACACGATGCCGCTGGAATCGTCGGAAGCGCCCGCCGCACCGCGGACCGCGCAAGCGCGCCAGTCAGCACGGCATGACGGCCCGTGGAAACCTCCCTGCCGTAGGGCCCCAGCGCGAGAGCGCCGGTCACGAAGGCGTAGGCATCCTCATGGCCCTAGCGCCGCGGCAGGCCCGGGAGCCAGTGCTGACGCTCCAAGTCCTGGCACGCCGCGCAGACCGCTGGCGCGTCGCCTTCCCGCCAGGGCCGCAGCAGGATCGTGTCATCGTGAAGCTCGATCTCGTCACCGTAACCGCCACGAGTGTCCTCCACGGGCTCTCGCTGCTGCTGTCTCTTTCGGCCATCGTCGCGTTGAGCGTCGCGCGCAAGCGCCGTGGGGAGCGCAGGTGGGATCGGCATCCCCACCATGTGCGTGGTTGCCGGCCTCGGTGTCGCCGCGCTGCTCGGGCTGTTCTTCGAGCCCGCTCGCGTCACCGTGGTCGCTGGGCTCCTGCCGGCGAGCGCGCTCCTGCTCGTCGCGCACCGTTCGGCGCCCAGCTCACGGGACTCGTCGCCGCGGCGCTTCTTGCCTGGGCGGGTATCAGAGCCACGCACGCCGTCAGGATCCCCGGTTCACTGCGGGAGCAGGCTGCCGTGTGCTGGGTGGTGTTCGTGCTGACGTCCGGCCACGTACTCGTCGTCTCCCAGCAAGGACACGGACCGTTCTGGTGTTGAGACGGCCGGTAGTCGCGTTCGTACGTGCTCGCTGCTGCTCCCAGCTGAATCACCCCCGCACGCGCGGGTAGTCGAGGCCCGCGCGAGCAGACTGGCAGCCCGGGCGGTCGTGATGATCGTCTGGTCGAGCTGCTCTCACCCGTTGCCGATTGCGCGTGACGGCGCGTCCGCGCCACCGGGACGCGGCCTCAGGCCGCGCCGGGCCCGGTTGGGATCGCGGTCGAGCGGCCGAGATGCCACGCCGCCACGTGCGCGCGGATGACGCGCAGCATCGGCCGCGCGCGGTTGTTCGCGGGGACGGCTCCCTCGATGATCACGTCTCGCAGCGTGATGATCGAAGGCGGGTCCGACAGCACGTCGATCTCGCGCTGCTGTTCGGCGGTGAGCTCCTCGTCGTCACCCAACGCCTCGATCCGCTGCGCCAACGCGGCCTCCACCGCCCGCCGGTCGTCGACGAACCGCCGGAAGTTGTTCTGGCGGAACGTCTGCCGAAACTGCTCGATGTCGCCGACCATCGGCGCGTCCTGGGGGACCGCCGCGGGGTCGCTGATCGGTCCGAACTCGGCGGCCGTGCGTGCAGAGGCCCAGCCGATGCCGGCATCGACGCGAGAAGGGGCGCTTTCGCTGACTGTCCCGCTCGTCGGTCTGCGCGACCGGCATCGCCTTGACGCGCCGCCAGCATTGGCCCGGCCGTTCCGGATGGGAAGGGCAACTGGGACGCTGGGCGTGCCCGCGTCCGTGGCGGGACATCCGGCGGTGTTCGCGGCGGGTCAGCCGGGCTGTTGGCGTCGTTGGGGACGTAGAGTGGCCGTCGTCGGTGGGTAGATCGCTGACGCTGCGCGGAGGAAGTCGCCGACCTCGGGCCCGCCGGGCAAGCTGATGTCGTCAGGCCAGCGTGCGACTTGGTCGGCGGCCCAGTCGGCCCAGCCGATCACGGTGTCGCTCTGCGCGAGCATGAACTTCGTGACGAGCTCGTTGACGTGGAGGCGGTCGGGAAACGGTCCCCCGGTTGTGGCGAGGTCGGCGGCGAGCGCGAGTTGCTCGTCGCGAGCGTGTTCGGCGTGCTCGCGGGCGCAGCGGAGCGTCGCGAGTAGCTGCGCCTTGGTTCCCTGTTCGGCGAACTGCACCTTGACCGCGGCGTCGAACTCGACGATCGGAAACTGCGTCGGCTCGTCGAGCCAGCGCCGCAGCGCCCGGCGCCCTTTGCGTGTGATGGCGTAGGTCGTGCGCGGGCGGCGACCGGTGTATTCGCGCATCGCGGTCGCGAGGCCGTGAGCGACGAGTTTCTTGGGCTCCTCGTAGATCTTGCTCTGTGCTCGCGGCCAGAACCAGCGGGTGCTGCGCGTCATCTGCTGCGCGAGCTCGTAGGTCGACCAGTCGCGCAGCGCGAGGTGGCCGAGGATCACGTACGACGTCGTGGTGAGGTTCGGCAGTTGACTCATCCTCCCTTCGGGAGTATATATCGTCCCATGGGGAGTATTGAGGCGAAGAGGTGCGTCCTGGTGCCCGCGAGCGCGGCGGCACAGGGCAGAACGGGGGTGACGTATGCCGCCGGCGTCTCGTCGACCAGCGCCGGCGCGGATCGTCTGTGTTTGCAACTCGCGAGCCTGCCACCGGGAGCTCGGTCATGCGCCCATCGCCACGACGAGCACGAATCGGCTGCGTGCGTCATCGAGGGTGAGATGGAGCTGCGGTTCGGCGATCAGCTCGAACACCGGATCGTCGCGCGGGTCGGGGACTTCATCTACATCCCCGAGGGCGTACCGCACCTCGTCCTCAACCCCAGCGCGACAGATGCGGCCGTCGCGGTCCTCGCGCGGACCGATCCCAACGCCCAAGAGGACGTGACCGAGTTGCCGGCGCTCGATGCGCTCCCCCACCTCGAAAAAGGCACCTGAGATGTCCGTCGATCGCAGACTGCAGGAACTGGGGATCGCCCTCCCGACGCCGCTGCAGCCCCCCGGCAACTTCGAACTCGTGACCATCCACGGTGGCCTGGCGTACATCGCCGGACACGGCCCGTTTGACGGGTCAAACGTGCTCGTGCAGGGACGTGTCGGCGACGATCTCACCCTCGAACAGGGCTACGACGCAGCCCGCCTCACAGCACTCTCGATCCTCGCCTCGCTCAATCGCGAGCTCGGCGACCTCAACCGCGTCACCCGCTGGCTGCGCGCCGTCGGCTACGTTCACTGCGCGCCCGGATTCGGCAAGAACGCGGCCGTCACGAACGGGTTCAGCGACCTCATCATCGAGCTCTGGGGCGATGCCGGACGCCACGCGCGTTCCTCCCCCGGCCAAGGACCCTCACCGCTCAACGTTCCGGTCATTATCGACGCCATCGTCGCCATCGACTGAAGCGCAACCAAACCGGCCGGGAGATCATCACCGGCCTCGTACGTGGGAGAGCGGCTTCGACGCTCTCGATCCTCAATCCTCGATCCAGCCCAGCGCCGTTCCTGGAACGGTGTCAGAGGGCGCCGCGCGAAGGCTCGTCGAGAGTTTCCCTATTCGGGGCATGAAACTGCTTCTCGGCCCGCTGCGCCGCGAGCTGACCGCGCAGCTGCGAAGCGGAGAGGGCGCAGCGCCCGCAGACTCGCGCTGCCGGCTGTCTGCGATCAGACGAACCACGGACCCGGTGGGAGCGCGAGGTAGATGACGAAGCCGATCGCGATACACGCGACCGCCAGCAACGACATTGCGAGTCCCGGGCCGCGATGGCCGCTGGCGAGCAACACGATGCCCGTCACCAGCAGAACGAGACCGACCGGAGGCCAGAGGATCGCGCCCAGCGCGAAGACGAGAGAGAGAGAGAGAACAGTGTGAGAGCCACCTTCACCGCCAGGCTGAGCTGCCGCCGGTGTGGTGCGACACCGCGCATGGCTGTCAGCCTACGCCGGCAATCCACAGCCGGCACGCGCGGAGCGGCCGAGTTTCCCTTCCGCGTCGTGTCAGCAGCGCTCTCCGACCGCCCGGGCAAAGTGTCGCTCCTTGCGCATGAGAGCGCTCTGGCCGGCGCAGCACGGACTGCTGCCCGTCGTCCGGAGCGGAAGCGAACTCAACGCCGCTTGGACGCCTCCCCTTGACCAGAAGCAGGAGGCCACGTGTCACAGGCGCTGCGCCGCAACCTCGAACACGCCCTCCGGATCGTAGGCTTGCCGGACCTGTTCGATGCGCTGCGCGCTTGCGCCGAGCGCAGCAGCGCGGACGCCATCCTCGTCGCCGAGGCCGGCGAAGTTGAGGTACACGCCGCCGGTTGCGTGCGGCGCGAGCGCGTCCCACGTCGAGCGGGCCCACGCGATTGCGGCCTCGTCGTCCGGTGCGTCTGACCAGATCGCATCCACGCTCAGGTTGAAGGCTGCCGAGCGGTGCGCGAAGGCGGTCTCGTCCGCGCCGACAGCGGCGATCGCACCGCCGAGGGTGCGGATGAAGACCGCCGCGTCCGGGGTGGGGCGAAGGGCTGCGTGCTCGAGCATCGCTGCGATCGCCGCGTCGCTCAGCTCGTCGAGGAAGTGCGACTTCCAGTAGTACCGCCCGCCGGAGGGGAACAGGTCGTCGAGCGCGCGCTGGGCCTCGAGGTATGGGCCGGTCTCGCTCATATCCGCCAGTGGGGTCCCGAGCTGGCGCAGGGGCGCCAGCGCTGAATCGGCGTCGTCGGGCGGGCCGGCGTAAAAGCTCGCGACGAACACGACCGGCTCGTCGTGCAGCTCCTCGGGAACGTCGGGCAGGGGCGGAATGCTCCACAGTCCGATCTCTGGCGTGAGCTCGCGGGGCGCTTCCGGCGCGTAGTCCCGCCAGGCCCTGAGCACGCTCTCGGCGTCCTCGTATGGGTAGAGGACGAGCGCGCTGGCCACCTCAGGGCCGAGTGGGTGCAGCTCGAACTCGAACGAGGTCACCACGCCGAGCCCGCGTCCGCCACCTCGCAGCGCCCAGAAGAGGTCAGGGTGCTCGTCGCGGCTCGCGTTGCGAAGCTCCCCATCCGGGGTCGCGATCTCGATCGAGCGTAGGTTGTCGCAGCTCAGGCCGTACGCGCGCATCGTCGCGCCGATCCCGCCGCCGAGCGTGAGCCCGGCAACGCCGGTCACCGAGACCTCGCCGCCGGGCGTCACGAGACCGTGGGCCTGCGTCGCGCGATCGACGTCGCCCCAGCGGGCGCCGCCCGCCACGCGCGCGGTGCGGGCATCAGGATCGACCGCAACCTCCCGCATCGACGAGAGGTCGATGACGAGGCCGTCGTCGCACACCGCGCTCCCCGCGACCTGGTGGCCGCCGCCCCGGACGCTGACCACCGGGCGGTGCTCGCGGGCGACGCGCACGGTCGCGAGCACGTCGTCGGTGTCGGCGCAGCGCGCGATCGCGGCCGGGCGCCTGTCGATCAGCCCGTTCCAGACAGCTCGCGCCTCGTCGTAGGAGCCGTGCGCGCGATCGACGACTTCTCCGCGCAGTGATGCCCGAAGCGCGTCGAGCATCGCGCGTTCGTCCAGCGTGCCCATCGCTGGCCGGCGGGCTGCGACGGCTCTCCTCCCGGTGATCTCGGTGGTCGGGTCTGGGCGCATCGTTTACCCCCTCCGGCTACGGGCGGATGGCCGCCTCGCGCTGCTCGACTTGCTCGCGGACCTGCTCACGCGGGGATGCTCTCACACGCCGGGGGCGCGAGCATCGGCGAGTTCACCTATCTCACGGCGAACCTTGCTGCCGGCCGCGTTCGCGGACCACGTAGGCGGCGGCCTCCGCGCGGCCGCGCAGGCCGAGCTTCGAGAGCACGCGCCGGACGTGGTGCTCGACGGTCTTGCGGCTGACGACCAGTCGCTTGGCGATCTCCGGGTTGGAGAGGCCCTCGGCGAGCAGCTCCAGCACCTCGCCCTCGCGCTTGGTGAGCAGTCCGACGCCCTTCGGGCCGGTGCGCGCCGCCTTGACGCCGAGCGAGCGCAGGAACGCCGCTGCCGCATCGGCGTCAAACCCGGCGCCGAGCTGCTCGAAGCCGGCGAGCGCGCGCTTCGCCTCGGCGGTCGCCACCTCGCGCGCCTCGGCCGCCAGCGTGGTCGCAAGCAGGAGCCGAGTCCGTTCGGTCTCGAGCGGCATCCCCAGGCGCCGGAACTCCGAGAGCGCGCGCTCCATGTACGTCACCGCCCCGCGTGCGTCGCCGTCCGCAACGGCCAGCCGGCCCAGCCCGCGCGCGGCCCGCGCCGCCATCACGTCGCAGCCGCTGTCCTCGCCGAGCTCCGCCAGCCGCCGGATCCGGTCTGCCAGGTCGTCTGGCACGATGCCGTGTTGCACCGACGCCTCGACGAGGAGCTCCACGAGGGCCGCCGCCTCCAGGCACGCCCAGCCGGCTTCGCCCAGCCGGCGCTCGAGGATCGAGGCGGCAACCGCGGGCTTGTCCCGAATCAGGTGGATGGCTGCGACCACGTACGCGGCGGCGGGCTGATCCGAGAGTCCGCCGACAAGCTGCTCGGCCTCCTCTACCCTTCCCTGCGCGAGCCGCAGCTCGGCCAGCTTCGCGAGCGCCTCGCCGCGCAGCGCCGGCTCTGCACGCTCGGCGATCTTGAGCGCGGCAAGCAGCTCCGCCTCGGCATCCTGCCAGCTGCCGCTCGCGAACAGGACGCTTCCGTAATGCGTGCGGCAGACGGCGTACAGGTGCGGTGAGCCGTAGCGGCGGTTGAACTCGTCCGCGGCCCGAATCCACTGCCGGGCCCGGGTGAAGTCGCCGGCGCGGCTGCAGCTGACGATCGTGCAGCAACTCGTCATCACCACGGTGTCGACGCTGTCGACCTCCCCGCTCAGGGAGCCGGCCATGGCCTCGTCGAGCAGCTCGGCGCCCTCCTTCACCCGGCCCATCGTCACCAGCGCCGACCCGAGCGCGCCCAGCGCGCACAGCTCAAGGTCGCCGTCCGCCAGCTCACGCGCAGCCTGATGCGCCTCGCGCGCCCAGCGCTCCGCCGAGGCAGCATCGTCCTCTTCCTCCGCGACGGTGGCCCGGCAGAGCAGTACCCAACCCCGAAGGGCGACGAGCTCGAAGTCCTCGACGAGCCGCGCCGCACGGGCCAGCCAGCCACGGCAGGCGGCATGGTTGCCGAGGCTGGCGAGATATGTCAGGCACAGACCGACGGCCGCCAGTGTCGCCTGAGTCGGATCCGGCCGGCGGCGAAAGGCAGCATAGGCGCGCTCCTGGTAGCGGACGGAGGCCTGCGTCTCACCTAGCCACCAGAGGACGGCGCCGAGACCGAACAGGGCCTCAGCCGACTCCTCCTGCTCGAGCGCCACGTCGAACCTCTCCTTGGCAGCGGACCAGTCACCCCTCTGTAGGGCCTCCTGCGCCCGTTCGAGAGAGGCCATAGGGTCGACCTCGGCCGCGCCCTCCACGGGCCCATCGTAGTGAACCGGGCATGGGCGCAGTGGAAGCGAGCACCTCAACCGGCGGTGCTGTTCGCTGCACTCCAGGAGCCCTTGCGGCGGGGATCGCGCTTCTTTGTCCCCCTGCGACCGAGCAGCGCGGTGGCCTCTCGGCAGAGCGCCCCTATCGCGTGATAGGAGCGCTGAGCCCGCCGCGCGATCTCCGAAGCCCGGCGTGCGCGAAGCCGCTCAGCCAGCTCGCAGGTACTGGCCAATGGCGCGGCGGATAGCTTCTGAGACGGTGATGTGCTCTTCAGCGGCGCGGAGCAGGAGGTCGCGTTTGAGTTCGGGGTCCAGGCGCACGGACTCGACGGTGGAGGCGGCCGAGCCCATCGGAGGGCGGCCTCCGCGTCGGCGTCGCAGGATCTCGTCGACGTCGTAGCCGCGATCGGCCTCGTCGGCCATCGCCTCGACCATCTCGCCCGTGATCGGGGTGCCGTCCTCCTTGTGTCCGTGCGTTGCTGACATCGCTTAGCGGCTCTCCGGGAGAAGGTGGCGGTACTTCGGTCTCATGGGCATGCGGGGAGCACGGCTGGGCCTTGCGGGCGGTCCATGACGACCAGTTCGAGGAGCCGGCCGGCGCGGTCGGGTCCGAGAACCAGATAGCGGGTGGGGTCTTCGGCGATCTCTTCCACGACGACGGCATTACGCAGCGCATGCTCGATCTTCTCGACGTCAACTCCGTGCCGAAATGCCGACAGGAGAACGTCCACTCAAGAATCGTAGTACAAAACCGTTCAAGGCTCTCAGAAGAGCGACGCAGTTCAGCCTCAACCTGTGCCCACAGGCCAACGGCCACAACAGGGGGATGCACGTGCACCCGCGAGTGCGCCGCCGCCCCGCCGGCCCGAACCCGGGCCGATCGCGATCTACCAGCCGGACGCTCGACTGCGTCCGTCATCAGCACGTGGACGCTCCACTGCTCACGCCGGCCGAGGTCGCGGCTCACTGCCGGGTGAGCACGAAGACCGTCCTGCGCGCGATCAGGAGCGGTGCGCTCCGCGCGGCTCGCCTCGGCACTCGCGGCGCATACCCGGGTCGAGCCCGCCGCAGTGGACGCGTGGATCGCCGCGTGCCAGGAGTTCCGTGTCGGCTCCGAGCCAACGACGCGGAGGCCGAGCCCGCGTACGACAGCGCCGCCGCGACGGACCACCGCGGGTGGGCGGCTCACTTGTCGCCGTGATCGAGAAGCGAGAACGCAAACGGCGCGACGGCAAGACGTACTCGGTCTACCGGGTGCGCCGGTACGAGGCCGCCGGCCGCGAACGAAGCCGGACGTTCGACTCGCGGGCGGATGCCAAGGCGTTCGAGGGGAAGGTGCGGACGCTCAAGCGGCGGCCGGCCGCTGGCAGCGGCTCTGAAATGAGGAAAAGCCCCGCAAACGGCGGAGCTTGACGATGAAGCCCTCCATCGGACTCGAACCGATGACCCCTTCCTTACCATGGAAGCGAGAGGGCTTCATCGGCGTCCCCGGTGTCCGGGAAGTCCGATGAATGCTGGGCATGATGGACCCGATCGTATCTCGCGGATCAAGCGCGCGCCCCACCAACGCCCCACCGATCTCTCCCGGCCGCGCGGGGAACGACGATGTTCTGTGCGACACTCGCGCCGTGTCAGCCCCGAAGCGTGGCCGCTCGGCCGAGACGCCGATTGACCAAGTCATCGCCCGGCTCGACACGGCGCAACTGGTCGAAGTGATCAGCGCGGCGACCGAGCGCCACAGCGACGTCGAGCGCGTGGTGCGACTCGTCGCGGCACGTGCCGACGGAGACCTTGCTGCACTGCGCACCGCGGTCGACCAAGGGCTTCGCACCCGTCGCTTCCTCGACTACCGCGAGAGCATGGCCTGGGCGCATGCCGCGCGGCCGGTCGTCGCCGAACTGGACAAGGTCGCCGTCGATGCCCCATCGCGCGAGCTGGTCGAGCTCGTGCAGCGAGCGATCGGCCATGTCGTCAAGGTGATCATGCATGCCGACGACTCCTCAGGATTGATCGGCGACGTCGCGCTCGAGCTGCTGCGCGTCCACGCCAAGGCCTGCGATGCCGGGGTCGCCGATCCGGTCAAGCTCGCGCGGTGGATGATCCGCTTCCGGTTCGAGGATCAGGACTTCTTCGAGGTCGACCCGGTGCGCTACGCAGATGCGCTGGGCGAGCCTGGCCTGCGCGCGTACCGCGCAGCCGTCCGAGAGCGCCAGCCCGCGTTCCTTCGCCGCTCGCTACGCGCACGAGCGGCTGGCCATCCTCGACGGTGACATCGACGAGCTCGTGCGCCTCCTGGGCGGCGATCTGTCCGGAGCGCACCAGTTCCAGCGGGTGGCCGAGGCGATGGTGGAACTCGACCGGCCCGACCTCGCGCTTGACTGGGCGACACGCGGCATCGAGAAGACGAGCGGCTGGCAGATCGCCAACCTCTATGACCTCGCCTGCAAGCTGCATGTCGAGGCCGGCTCGCCCAGCGAGGCGCTACGGCTGCGCCGTGCCCACCACGAGCGCACCCCTTCCGGGTCGACCTACGGCGCCCTGCGATCGGCAGCCGGCGCGTGCGACGCGTGGCATCTCGAACGCGACGCGGCGCGCCAGGCGCTCGAGCGCTCAGACCGGCGGGCCTTCGTCTCGGTGCTCCTGGACGACGGCGACGATGAGCTTGCCTGGAACGTCGCCGGCAGATCCGGATCCGACGAGATCGACCAGCAGTTGCTGCTGCGGCTGGCCGACCGTCGCCAGTCGAGCCATCCTTCCGAAGCACTCACGGTCTATACGCGCGTGGTCGACGAGATCCTCGTCGAGACCGATCGCCGCGCCTACCGGCGCGCCGTACAGATCCTCAAGCAGGCCCGCGCGGCGGCGCAGGCCGCGGGCGAGACCGACGCCTTCGCGGCCAACGTCGCTCGGCTGCGCGAGCTCCACCGCCGCCGACCGACATTCATCGCAACCCTCGACAAGGCCAAGCTCAGCGACGCTTGAGACGACCCGTTCAAGACCGATACCGCATCGGCCGATCTGCGACGCCTTCGGGCATCCATCGATTCGCCCTTACGACGTCCACACCGCTCGCTTCACACGCGAGAGGTCGCAGGTTCGAAACCCGCCGCGCCCATGAACGGGCGAGCTGCGAGGCCGCTGACGACCGGCGCGCGCGACACCATGACGTCGTGCCGACCATCTGCCGCTTCCTCGGGATCGTAATCGCGATGTACTTCGACGATCACGGGTTCCCGCACTTCCACGCACGGCACGTCGACGGCCAGGCCAAGGTCCGCATCGACACCCTCGAGGTCATGGACAGCACGCTCGGCCGGCGGCAGCTCCGGTTCGTCCTCGCGTGGGCGGAACTGCATCAGGAAGAGCTCACGGAGAACTGGCGTCGAGCTCGCGCTGGTGAAACACTGATGGAGATCGAGCCGCTGCAATGACCGGACTGACCCCAGACATCACGGACGTGAGCGTCGTCGCACACGGCGTTCTCGACATCACATTTGCCGACGGATTGCGCGCCGACGTCGCCATCCTCGACCGGATGCGAGGACCCGTCTTCCAGCAGGCGCGAACGCCCGAGGGTTTCGCCAAAGTCTCCGTGGACAACGAAACCGGCACGGTCGTCTGGCCAGGCGGCGCCGACCTCGCGCCCGACACGCTCTACCTTCGCGTCAAGACCGGCGCATGGCCCGGCAGCGAGATCGCCGCGTAGCACGGCGTCGTCGCCGATCACGACGCGCGTAGCGAGCCCGTAGCAGCGACCCCTCCCCGCCGTCCCGGTAGGCGAGTCGAACCAATCGCGCCCATCGATCGATCCAACGCCTCTTCATCCGATTCGCCTCGTAGGTTCCGCTGGTGCCGTTCCTCTCACTCGAGTTCAACCTCGAAGCCCTTCGAAAGCTCGCCGAGCGCGGACTGTCCAAGGAGGACGTGCTGTCGCTCTTCCGAGCGGCTGAAGTCGTCTGGACGGCGAACCCGAATCCGCGTGCCGAGCACAGTCGCTACGTCATCGGCCCGACGCCGGATGGCCGGATGATCACGGTCGTCGTCGACCGCGATACGGACGACCACGGCCGATGGCACGTGATGACGGCGTGGGACGCCACTCCGGCCCAGATCGCCCTCTACCGGAAGGCCCGGTGACCCGTCATGATGGAAGGCATGGCCGACGTTCACAACAACGCTCCCGACGCGTTCGACGACGCGCTCGCAGGGGCTGAGGTCCACGTCACGCCCGGCAACCCGGACATCGCGGTGACCGTCACGGTTCCCGTCGACGGCGGGACACTCGACCGCCTGACCGAACGCGCGGAACGTGAAGGCCGCGACATCGAGCAGGTCGTCGCCGACGCACTCCGCGCCGCGGCGGCGTAGCAACACGACCCGCTGCAGTCTCACGACGACCGTGCTACAGGACGCTGAGCGGCGTCACCCGCGGTTCCTCGTCGTTCGGGCAGCCGGCATCGAGGAGGCTGCCGCCGATGACGTGATCCTCGGCATCGGCGTAGCCGAGCGCCGGGCAGCGATCGCAGCTGATGAGCATCTCGGAACGGTGGCGCGCGACCAAGGCCGGCTCGTGCCGCAGCGCGGCGGCCGTGGCGGCCATCTCCTCGAGGGCCGCCATGTACTCGCCGTCGCCGGTGTCGTCGTCGGACCGACGGACCAGCGCGTACACGGCACACCCGTCAGCACCGGTCCGCACCTCGATGCGGTCCGCCCGTGCCTGGGCGCGAATGGCGGCCCGCCAGGCGTCGGCGTCCTCGACCTGACGAACGACATCGTCCGTTGGCCAGCGAGCTCGCCGTAGTCGTCGCGGCGCGACAGGCGCACCAGCAGCCGGTCGATCCGGCGGCGGATCTCAACGGGGTCATGCATCTGGCTCTCCTTCCGCTGACAGGTCTGTGCGCGGCGCGGTCGGCGGCATCGCGGATCTCGGCCTCGATGTCGACCGGGCCCGCGCCGCGCCACTCGTTGAGCACGTGCGTGTAGGTATCCAGCACCGTGGAGGTCTTGTCGCCGAGCTGCTCAGCGACCTCGGCGATCGACAGCCGCTTCTCGGCGATGAGCAATGAAGCCCAGGTGTGGCGCAGGTCGTAGGGTCGTCGCGACGGCAGGCCGACGGCCTCGGCCGAGGGAACGTAGACGCGCCGGCGCCAGTTGCGGTACTCGTCGGCGAACCACAGGCGGCCGTAGACCTCGTGGGGGAACACCAGCGCGCCGTCGTCGGGCGCTCCGGACTGCTGCCGCCACGTCAGAAGGTCGCGGCGGATCGGCGGTGATCAGGTCGACGGTGCGGCTGCGCTTGCGCGAGCGCTTGCGGTTCTTCAGGCGGTCGAGCTGGCCGTCGGCGTTGGCGAGCTCGACCAGCAGCGTCGCCTTGCGCACGGCGTACCAGTGCAGCGCGAGCGCCTCCTGCGGTCGCAGCCCCGTGTACGCCATGAGCCGCACGAGCACGGCGCTGACGCGGCTGCCGCGGCGTTCGAGGTCGGCCACGAGCCGCTCGACCTGCAGCGGCGTCAGCGGACGGGCGACGCGCGACGGTCCCGGCGAGGGCTTGCGCACCGCCTTGAACGGGTTGAACGCCACGTCGCCGTACTCCACGGCGTCGCGAAAGACGCGCTGGAGCATCGCCATCGTCTTGACGACCGACGTGGGCCCGACGCCCGACGCCAGCAGCTCGCCGCGGAAGGCGACGACCCGGCGCGCGTCGATCTCGCGCATCGGCAGACGGGCAAGACGCGGGGCGGCGTGTGCTTCCCACAGGCAGCGATAGACCGCAAGCGTCGCTCGCGCGAGCTCCGCCATCGCGCGCTCGACCCACCACTGCTCGAAGAATGCGCCGAGCGTCTGGGTGCCGGCCTGCTCCTGACGCAGCTCCTCCGGGCGCCAGCGCCGCGCGGATCGCAGCCGCGCCCGGTAGTCCAGCGCGTCCACGAGGCTGTCGAAGCTGCGCCGCCGGCGCGTGCCGTCGATGTCCGTGACGCGGACGCTGAAGACCTCGGTGACCGTTCCGTCCTTGCGGCTGAAGCGCCGGACCTCGACGCCCTCGGGGACCATGGGTTCGGTCATGGCCCATCTCCACGACGCGGGGGAAGCGGCAGCCGGGCGGGAGCCTCTGGACGTCGCCGCGCAGCCGCGCGGCGCGTCCGCTCCGGCGGGCCATCGAAGGGCGCCGACGCAGCCGCAGGTAGTGGCGTCGCGGGCACGGTCCGCGAGCGCCACCACTCCGCCGCGTCGCAGGCCAGGATCCGCAGCCCGCAGGCGCGGCTGGCGGTCAGATCACCGCGGGCCACCGCGCGCCGCACCGACCGCGCATCGACCCGGATGCGCTCGGCGACCTCCGCCGCGGTGAGGACCGCAGCGGGCTCGAGGTCGTCGAACGGGGTGTCGGGACGGTGCGCCATCGGCTCCTCACCGCTGATGTCGCACGTTGCGTGAATCTGACCCCCTGCGTATTCGGCCGGCCGCAGCTGGGGCACGACCAGGAGCGCAGGCGCCCCACAAACGCCCCACCAGTCCACGAGATGGTCGCCGCTCAAGCGGCCCGAGAAACGAAAATCCCCGCCTGAGCGGGGAGATCCGATGAAGCCCTCCATCGGACTCGAACCGATGACCCCTTCCTTACCATGGAAGTGCTCTACCAACTGAGCTAGGAGGGCGGAGGCCCCAACTGTACAGCCTGAATCCTGCCCTCGAAGACGTGCGCTTCTGCCCCCGCTGCGGCGCCGAGGCGACGGTCACGTTCCCGCGCGAGCTGCGCTGCGCGCATTGCGGCTACCACGCGCTGTGGAGTCCCGAGCCTGTCGCTGCGGCGATCCCGCGCGACGAGAGCGGCCGGATCTGGCTGTTGCGGCGCACGCTGCACGAGGGCGCGGGCCTGTGGACGTTCCCGGGCGGCTACGTCGAGCTCGGCGAATCCGTCGAGGACGCGGCCCGCCGTGAGACGCGCGAGGAACTCGAGATGGAGATCGAGCTGGGCGCACTCGTCGGGGTCTACTCGCGAGCGCAGGAGCGCACGGTCCTGGTCGTCTTTCATGCTCGCGCGCTCGGCGTCGGGCGCGAGACCGCCGAGGCGTCGGAGGTGCGCGCGTTCGCCCCCGCGGAGCTGCCGTGGGACGAGCTTGCGTTCTGGTCGACGCAGCGGGCGCTGCGCGACGCGCTCGCGTCCGCTACGTGCCGCCCGCGCGCGAGCTCTTCGCGATCACCGTCGTGATCGGGACGCCGAGCGGCTTGAGCTTGCTCGGCAGATCGTTGTGCAGCCATTTCGAGACACGCGCCGGGAGCGTCGAGATGATGATCTCGTCGTAGCCGTCGAGGTTCATCGCGTCGTGGATCGCGTCGTTGGGGTTGACGTCGCCGATCTTGCCGTTCACGGGGCCGCCGGCCGCCTCCTCGAGCAGCGGGAGCGCGAGCTCGAGCACCATCTGCGCCTCGGTGTCGTCGGTGTCCTCGGGGTCGACGACCCGGTGCAGGCCGTGCGCCGCGCGCGGGACGAGCAGCGTGAAGGCGGCGGGCCCGGCGGCGGCGCGCTCGGAGACGGCCTCCAGCAACTGCGGCGTTGCGGCGGTTCTGTGTGCGACGACCAGGACGCGGGCGGGCGCGGAGGACTCCATCGTTGCGCGACTCCTTCGGCTCGGGGACTCGCGGATCGTGCCACGACGGACACGTTCGCGCCAAACGGCCTCGACGATCGCGGTGGGATCCGTCGAGATCCGGCGCTGCGGAGGGCTGGTCAGGCCTTCAGTGGCGGGAGCAGGATTCGAACCTGCGAAGGCTGAGCCAACGGATTTACAGTCCGTCCCGTTTGACCGCTCCGGAATCCCGCCGAGCGTCGCGCAGTGTAGCGATACCCCGCCGTGCGGGCACGTCCAGCGGTCGGCGGCGCTCGATCGCCCAGGCCGCGTCCTTCCGGCCCGCCGAGGCAGGCCCGTCCGCCCTCCGACACGCCCCCACGGGCTGGTCCAGACGCAGCTCACGGCAGCGGTTCGCGCCGCTTCCCGTGATCCCCGACTGCCCCTGATACGACGCCCGCGGCGCGGCTCAGGATGCGTCGCGCAGCTTCTGGGCTTCCGGCAGCGACTCGAGCTTCTTCAGCGTGTGGTTCTCGATCTGGCGGATCCGCTCGCGCGTGACGTTGAACGCGCGGCCGACCTCCTCCAGCGTCCGCGGCCGCCCGCCGGTCAGGCCGAAGCGCATCTCGATGACCTCGCGCTCGCGCTGCGGCAGCGCGGCCAGCGCGCGGCGCACGTTCTCACGGCGCAGGTTCTCCGAGGCCAGCTCGAACGGCGACTCGGCGGTCTCGTCCTCGACGAAGTCGCCCAGCTCGGACTCATCCTCCTCGCCGACCGGCCGCTCCAGCGAGATCGGCTGCTGTGACATGCGCAGGATGTCGCGCACCTCGCGCGGCGTGCACTCGAGGTTCGCGGCGATCTCCTCGGGCGTCGGCTCGCGCCCCAGCGACTGCACGAGCTGGCGCTCGACCTGCACGACCTTGTTGAGCTTCTCGACCATGTGCACCGGGATGCGGATCGTGCGGCCCTTGTCGGCGATCGCCCGCGTCACGGCCTGGCGGATCCACCAGGTCGCGTAGGTCGAGAACTTGTAGCCGCGGCGGTAGTCGAACTTCTCGACCGCGCGGATCAGCCCCAGCGACCCCTCCTGGATCAGGTCCAGGAACGTCAGCCCGCGGCCGAGGTAGCCCTTCGCGATCGACACGACGAGCCGCAGGTTGGCCTCGACCATGTGCTGCTTGGCGTCCATGTCGCCGCGCTCGATGCGCTTCGCGAGCGAGATCTCGAGGTCGGCGGTCAGCAGCGGCACGCGCCCGATCGAGCGCAGGTACAGCCGCAGCGAGTCCAGCGACGGCTCGACGGTGAGGTCGAGCTCGGGCTTCTTCGGCGCGTCCGGTACGCCGCCGTTGGCGCGTGTCTTGCGCGCCTCGGCGACCGCCTCCACGCGCGCGCCCTCCGAGGAGGCATTGCGCCCGTCGGCCCCGACGACGTCGATGCCCTGCTCGGACAGGAACCCGTGCAGTTCGTGGACCTGCTCCTTGGTGACCTCCACCTCTTCCAGCGCGGTGGAGATCTCGTCGAACGTCAGAAAGCCCCGCTCCTGACCATCCATGATGAGCGTGCGCAGCTCGTCCAGCTCATGAATCGGAGCTTCGTCCGCCAGCAGAACTTCGTTTTTGATGCGTCGGCCCCCCTCGGATGCCGTGTCCCTCACTGTGCCTGCGCGGTTCTCGTCGTGCTCTGTCTCCCGCAGAGAACGGCTTGTGAGTGATAGCACAAGATTTGGGGGGCGCAAGGGGCGATCGGATAGTTCGCCCCCGATACCCTCAGGACGATGCCCCAGAGCCTGAGCACGCCCGCTGCCGACGTTCAGGCCCAGACGCCCAATCTGCGCGTCAGCCTCTCGCGGGTCGGCGTGACGGAGATCGAGAAGATCGTGCGCATCCGCCAGAACGGCGAGGAGCAGCTCTTTTCGGCCCGTTTGCAGTGCTTTGTCGACCTCGGGCCGGAGCAGAAGGGCGCGCACATGTCGCGCTTCGAGGAGGTCGTCAACGAGGTCATCGGTGAGGTCGTCCTCGGCGAAGCGGGCTTCAAGGCCGAGGCGCTGGCCACGCGGATCGCCGAGCAGGTGCGCGAACGTCAGAACGCCGAGCGCGCCGAGGTCACGATCGCCGCGCGCTATCCCGAGCACAAGCCGGCGCCGGTCTCGGGGATCCTCACGCAGGAGATCTACACCCTGTACGGGATGGCCGTGGCCTCCGCCGCGGGTACGCGCCGGCTCGTCGGCGTCGCCGCTCAGGGCATGACCGCCTGTCCCTGCGCGCAGCAGCTCGTCATGGGCAGCTCGCGCGAGCGGCTGCTGGACGACGGCTTCAGCGAGGACGAGGTCGAGCGCATCTTCGACCACGTACCGGTCGCAACGCACAACCAGCGCGGCCTGGGCACGCTGCACATCGGCATGCCCGAGACCTCCGACCGCGAGATCGAGGCGCGCACGCTGCTGGACATCGTCGAGGGCTCGATGTCGTCGGAGATCTACGAGCTGATGAAGCGCACCGACGAGGGCGCCGTCGTCGAGAAGGCTCACCGCCGGCCGCGCTTCGTCGAGGACTGCGTGCGCGAGATGATCGGCGGCGTCGTCGCCGACCTACCCGACCTCGGCGACGCGCACTTCGTCAGCGCGCGCCAGGAGAACCTCGAGACGATCCATCAGCACAACGTCGTCGCCGAGCGCTTCGGCCTGCTCGGCGAGTTGCGCCACGAGCTCGCCACCGGCGAGCACGCGCGCGCGCACGTCTCGATGCGCGACTGGCTCGACGCCGCCGGGCGCTGAGCCGACGCTACCGGGCGGCGGCGAGGAACCCCAGCAGCGCCGCGTCGAAGTCCGCGGGCCGGTCCATGTTCGACATGTGGCCTGCGCCCGCGATCACGGCCGATCGCGCTCCCGGGATCTCGCGCGCGATCCGCTCGCAGTTGCCGATGACGAGCTCGACGTCGTGCTCACCCCAGACGACGAGCGCGCGGGCGCCGACCTGGGCCCCGCGTTCGCCGGCCGGCGGGTCGAGCCAGACGTGCGGGTTGGCGTTGATCCAGTGCCAGAACGTGTAGTCGTCGACGATCGCGCGCAGCGCCGCCACGACCCCGGCGGGCGAGTGCGCGAACAGCGGCGCCGCCAGCCAGGCCGCGCGCGCGGCGTCGAGGTCGCCATCGCGGGCATGGCCGATCGCGACGCCGACTGCCGCGCGCAGCGCCGCGTCCAGCGGCACGCCGGGGAGGTCGGAGTCGACGAGCACGAGCGCGCCGACGACGTCGGGATGCGCCAGCGCCAGCTCGAGCGCGGCGCCACCGCCGAGCGACAGCCCGGCGACCGCCGCGCGCTCGATCTGCAGCGACGCCAGCAGCGCGCGCAGGTCGTCGGCGTGCGAGTAGGGCCCGTCGGGCGGTGGCGACGCGCCGTACCCGCGCAGGTCGCAGCGCACGACACGGTGGCGCTCGGTCAGCGCCGCCATGTTCGGCTCCCACATGCGCCGATCGAGCGTGCCGCCGTGGACGAGCAGCAGCGGCGGGCCGGCTCCGTGGACGTCGTGGGCGAGCGTCACGACCCGCGGGTCTTGGCGGGCGCCGCGGCGACCGCAGCGTCGCGCCGGGCCTCGGCCTCACGCAGCACGCGCCGCAGGCCGAAGAAGTAGTCGATCCCGCTGACGATCGTGATCGCGACCATGCCGTAGACGAGGCCGTCGACCCACGCCGGCGACGGCTCGCCGACGGCGATGAGGAAGAAGATCGCCGCGACCTGCGTGATCGTCTTCGCCTTGCCCCACCAGTTGGCGGCGATCACGACGCCGTGCTGGGTGGCCTGCATCCGGGTCACGGTCACCGTCAGCTCGCGCGCGATGATCACCATCGCGACCCAGGCAGCGAGACGATTCAGCGACACGAGCGCGACGAGCGCCGCGATGATCAGCAGCTTGTCGGCGATCGGGTCCATGAGCTTGCCGAACGTCGTGATCGCGTTGCGCGTGCGCGCGAGGTAGCCGTCCATCGCGTCGGTGACGGACGCGAGCGCGAAGACGATCGCCGCCCACAGGTCGCCGTTGTCGGTCTCGCCGAGCAGCACGACGACGAGCACCGGCACGAGCAGGATCCTGATCAGGGTCAGGATGTTCGGCAGGTTCAGCGCGAACACGGGCGATCCACCTTCTCAGAAACCGCGCCCACAGCCAATCGTGTACTGGATGTCTAGGCCTTCAGGCGCCTGCCGGAGCGGAACATCGATGCGCTCCAGGCGACGCAGGCGAGCGCCAGCGCCGCCGGCACGGCCAGCGCGATCGCGACCGGCACGTCGCTCGTGCCGAGGAAGCCGTAGCGGACCGCGTTGATGAGAAAGAAGATCGGGTTGACGTGGCTGACCTCCTGCCACGGCGACGGCAGCAGGTCGACGGAGTAGAAGACGCCGCCGAGGAAGCTCAGCGGAAGGATCAGGATGTTGTTGACGAAGCCGTGCTGATCCCACGTCTCGGCGTAGACGCCGACGACGACGCCGAGCGAGGCGAACAGCACGAGCAGGATCGCCACCGCGAGCGCGAGCACGAACGGCTGGCGCACCGGTACGTCCGTCGCGACGAGCGCCAGCGCGAGCAGCGAGCCGCCGATCGCAAGCGCGCGCAGGACGCCGCCGGACGCGAGCCCGACGTTCACCTCCCAGGGACGCATCGGAGCCGACAGGACGTCGTTGATGTACTTGTCCGAGCGCGCCTGGAACACCGACGACGCGTTGTTGGAATACGCCGCCTGCGCCATCGCCATCGCGATCAGGCCGGGCACGATGAAGACCTCGTAGGGGACGCCGTCGATCGCGCGGATCCGCCCGCCGAGCGACAGGCCGAACACGACGATGAACAGAAACGACGCGAGCACCGGCGCGACGATCGTCTGCGACCACAGTTTGAGCACGCGGTCGGCCTCGCGCTTGGACAGCGCGAACAGGGCGCGGCGGCGACCGAGCAGGGCGCCGACGACGGCGCTCACGGCACCGAGCCCATCGCCCGCACGTAGGCATCGGCGAGCGAGTCGGCGCCGTAGAGGCTGCGCAGGCCGTCGGCGGAGTCGCGCGCGATCAGCTGCCCGCCGCGGATCAGCGCGATCTCCTCGCAGAGCTCGTCGGCCTCCTCGAGGTAGTGCGTCGTGAGCAGGATCGTCAGCCCCTCGTCGTGCAGGCGGCGGATGTAGCGCCACAGCTCCAGGCGCAGCTCGAAGTCCACCGCCGCCGTCGGCTCGTCGAGGATCACCAAGCGCGGCTCGTGCATGAGCGCGCGCGCGAGCAGCAGGCGCCGGCGCATGCCGCCCGACAGCTTCGGCGCGCGCACGCCCGCCTTCGCGCGCAGGTCGAAGACGTCCATCATCTCGGCCGCGCGAACGCGCGCCTCGGCGCGGCTCATCCCGAAGTAGCCGCCGTGGTAGAGCAGCGTCTCCTCGACGTCGAGGAAGCGATCGAGGTTGACGTCCTGCTCGGCGAGGCCGACGATCCGCCGCGCGCCGAGCGCGTCGTGCGGCTCGCCGAAGATGTCGATCTCGCCCGCGGTCACGCGGATGAGGTTGCAGACGGCGCTGATGATCGTCGTCTTGCCCGCCCCGTTGGGGCCGAGCAGGCCGAAGAAGCTGCCCGCCTCGATCTCCAGATCGAGGTTCTCGACGGCGAGCAAGCCGTCTGTGTCCGGCGCCGGCGCACGCGTCCGCGACAGCCGGCGACGGTCGGCGCGGG
The DNA here is from genome assembly GCA_963756465.1 of uncultured Solirubrobacteraceae bacterium. Lineage (GTDB taxonomy): Bacteria > Actinomycetota > Thermoleophilia > Solirubrobacterales > Solirubrobacteraceae > CADCVQ01. The sequence goes on along the minus strand of CAVWNK010000003.1, from coordinate 415,434 downwards.
TGTCGTCGTAGCGCTTGGTCAGGCCGCGGATGCTGAGCGCGTTGGGCACCTCGTCCAGGCTAGATGGTCGATTTCACGACCAGCACCATCGTTTGCACGCGCAGGGCATCGTCGGGATCGTGCTCAGCGTGCCGTTCGCGATCGTCGTCATCGCGGCCGCCTCGGCGCCGGACGAGCACGCGTGCCGACGCCCGTCTGGTGGTCCGGGCACGACCACTAGGATGCGCGGATGCCTCTGATCCCCTCGGTCGTTCAGCGCAGCGCGCGCGGCGAGCGCGAGTACGACATCTACTCGCGCCTGCTCAACGAGCGCATCATCTTCCTCGGTACCGCGGTCAACGACCAGGTCGCCAACCTCATCGTCGCGCAGTTGCTGCACCTCGAGTCAGAGGACCCCGAGAAGGACATCTCGCTGTACATCAACTCGCCCGGCGGCTCGATCTACGCGGGCCTGGCGATCTACGACACGATGCAGTTCGTCAAGCCCGACATCCAGACGATGTGCATGGGCATCGCGATGTCGATGGGCTCGCTGCTGCTGACCGCCGGCGCGCCCGGCAAGCGCTTCTCGCTGCCCAACAGCCGCATCCTCATCCATCAGCCGTCGGCCGGCTTCGAGGGTCAGTCGACGGACATCGAGATCCACATGAACGAGATCCTCAAGACCCGCAAGCGCATGGACGAGCTGTACGCCAAGCACACGGGCCAGCCCGAGGAGACGGTGCGCAACGACATGGAGCGCGACCGCTTCTTCAAGCCCGACGAGGCCGTCACCTACGGCCTCATCGACCGGGTGCTCGACAAGCACTGAGGTCCGGCGGGCTCAGGCCGGCGTCAGCGCGTACAGCGCGCCGTACTTGGCGCGCAGGTGCTCGAGCATCGGCGCCGGGTCGAGCGGCCCGCCGACGGCGCGCTCGATCAGCTCGGGCGGCGTGTACAGGCGTCCGTGGCGATGGATCTTCTCGCGCAGCCAGACGCGCAGGGAGCCCAGCTCGCCGCGGCGCAACTGCTCGTCGAGCCCGGCGATCTCGGCCTGCGCGACCCGCCAGATCTGCGCCGCGAGGACGTTGCCGATCGCGTACGTCGGGAAGTAGCCGATGATCCCCTCCGACCAGTGGATGTCCTGCAGCACGCCATGCAGGTCGTCGGGCACCTCGATGCCGAGGAACTGCTTGATCTTCGCCGCCCACGCGGCCGGCAGGTCGGCGGCGTCGAGCGTCCCGTCGATCAGGCCCAGCTCGAGCTCGAAGCGCAGGATCACGTGCAGCGAGTAGGTCACCTCGTCGGCCTCCACGCGGATCAGTGTCGGCCGCACGACGTTGATGGCGCGCATGAACGTGTCGAGGTCGACGTCGCGCAGGCTGAGCGGGAAGCGGTCGCGCAGGCGCGGCAGCCAGTGCGTCCAGAACGCTTCGCTGCGGCCGACGAGGTTCTCCCACAGGCGGCTCTGCGACTCGTGCACGCCGAGCGAGACGCCGGTGTCGAGCGTCGTGCGGTGCAGCGCCGGATCGACGCCGTGCTCGTAGAGGCCGTGGCCGACCTCGTGCAGGAGCGCGAACAGGCCGGTCAGGCTGTGGTCGTCGAAGCGCGACGTGACGCGCACGTCGCCGGCCGCGGGCGACGCGGCGAACGGGTGGACGGCGTCGTCCAGGCGCCAGCCGGCGGGGTCATAGCCCATCGCCGTGACCATCTCCAGGCCGATCTCGCGCTGCGCGGCGACCGGGAACTCGCCCGGCAGCGCCGGGCGCGCGGGCTGCATCGCGATCTCGGAGATCAGCGGGACGAGGCCCTCGCGCAAACGCACGAACAGCGCCGAGACCTGCGCGGCCGTCGTGCCGGGCTCGTAACGGTCCAGCAGCGCGTCGTACGCGCTCTCCTTCTCGGGGAAGCAGTCGGCGTAGCGCCGCGCGAGCTCGATGTTGCGCCGCAGCGCGGGCTCGAAGAGCGCGTAGTCGTTGGCCTCGCGCGCCGCCAGCCAGGCGGTGTAGCCGTCCGACCCGGCGCGTGAGATCTCGGCGGTCAGCTCACCTGGGACGCGACGCTCGACCTCGTGGTCGTGGCGCACCGTGCGCACGATCAGCGGCTCGCGGTCCTGCGCCGCGTCGAGCAGCGTCTCGAGCTGTGGATCGACGAGCATCTCGTGGTACAGGCGCCGGATCGTGCCGAGCGCCTCGCCGCGCGCCGCGCCGCCGTCGGGCGGCATCATCACCTGCTGGTCCCAGGCGAGCACCTGCCCCGCGTGGCGCAGGTCCGACAGCTCGCCGAGGCGCTCAGCGAGCGCCGGGTCCAGGCCCTCAGGCGATGGCATGTTCGATCGCGCCGAGCGACTCGATCTCGATCCGCACGACATCGCCGGAGCTGAGGAACCGGCGCGGGTCCATCGACATGCCGACGCCGCTCGGCGTGCCCGTGAGGATGAGGTCACCCGGCTCGAGCGTGCACGTCTGCGCGATGAAGTCGACGAGCTCCTGCGGGCCGAAGATGAGGTCGCTCGTCGAGGAGTCCTGGCGCAGCTCGCCGTTGACGTGCGTCGTGATGCGCAGGTTCTGCGCGTCGGGCACGTGCTCCTTCGTCGTGATCCACGGACCCCAGGGGCAGAAGCCGTCGGCTCCCTTGGCGCGTGTCCACTGCGGCTCGCGGCGCTGCAGGTCGCGCGCGCTGACGTCATTGGCGACGGCGTAGCCGGCGATCTGGCCGCCCTTGCCGATGACGACGACGAGCTCGCCCTCGTAGTCCAGGCGCTTGACGACCTCGGGGCACGCGACCGCTCCGTTCGGCGGCGCGCTCGAGCTCGGCAGCTTCATGAAGACGATCGGGAACTCCGGCAGCTCCTTGCCCTGCTCGGCGGCGTGGGCGGCGTAGTTCAGGCCGATGCCGAAGATCGCGCGCGGCCGCGGGACCGGCGCCAGCAGCGTGACGTCGGCGAGCGGGAACGGGTCTCCGAGCGCCGGATCGAGGTCATCGGTGCGCAGGCGCTCGAGCACGGTCTCGCGCTTCATGACGAACGAGATCACCTCGTCGTCGCGGATCTGGCCGGCGCGCGGGGTCTGCGAGCCGGGCGGGAGGAACGTCGTCAGGCGCATGCGGGCGAAGGTTATTCGTGTCGCGCCGAGGGGCGCTATCCGCACCGCGCACGGCACGACGCCGTCCGGCGTCAGCGCCGGAAACGGCCGATCGCCGCGTAGCGCGCGCCGGGCAGCTCGCGGGCGGCGTCGACGAGCTCCCGCAGGACCAGCTCGACGGCGCGCTCGGCCGCAATCGCGAGGACCGCGTCGCTCAGCGCCTCGGTGGCGGAGGGCATGGCTTGCGATGGTAGGCGGCGGGTCGTGAATAGCCTTCCGCGCCATGGACCCCGTCGTCTGCCTCGTCACGACCCCGCCCGAGCGCGCCCACCCGATCGCCGCGGCGCTCGTCGAGCGCGAGCTCGTCGCGTGCGTGAACATCGTCGCCGCCGTGCAGTCGGTCTACCGCTGGGAAGGCGCGGTGCAGCACGACGTGGAGTCGCTGCTCGTGATCAAGACGACGCGCGACGCGGTCGCCGCGCTGAACGACGCGCTGCGCGAGCTGCACCCCTATGAGGTCTTCGAGCTCGTCGCGCTCGACGTCGCCGGCGGCTCGCCCGACTACCTGGACTGGATCGGCCAGTCGGTCGCGCGGCCCGACGGCTGAAGCGCTGAGTATGCTTCCGGGCGCATGTTCTCCGTCCTCGCCGCCAACGGGATCTGGACCGACACCGTCGGCCTGCTGTTCACCTACGCCGTCCTGCTGCCCGCGCTCGCGACCGGCCTGATCGTCGTCGCGATGGTCTCCGCGCGTGGCGAGAAGGCGGCCGACGACGAGCTTCGCGCGGGCTTCGCCGCCAAGCTGCGCCGCGACCCCGACGAGTAGGGGTCAGGCCGGGCGGTTCGCCGCCCGGCGCCGCGCGCCGTCCGCGGCCGTCGCGAGCTCGGCGTACACGTGCGCGGTCTGCTCGGCGACGTCGCTCCAGTCGAAGCGCAGGACGTGCGCCGACGCCTCCGCGACGAGCCGGTCGCGCAGCGCGTCGTCGGTCAGCACGCGCTGCATCATCCGCGCCAGCGCGCGCGGGTCGCGCGAGCGGAAGCGCAGGCCGACGTCGGCGTTGGGGACGACCTCGCGCAGACCGCCGGTGTCGGCGACGATGCACGGGCAGCCGCTGGCCATCGCCTCCAGCGCGACGAGACCGAACGGTTCGTAGATGCTCGGCACCACGCAGAGGTCGGCGATCCGGTACAGCGCGTGCAGCACGTCGTCGCCGATCCAGCCCATGAACGTGCCGTGGTCCATGAGCCCGAGCGTGCGCGCCTGGCTGCGCAGCTCGGCCTCGTGCGTGCCCGAGCCGGCGACGAGGAAGCGGACCTTGCCGGCACGGCGGATGACCTGCGGCAGCGCGTCGAGCGCGAGCTGGAAGCCCTTCTCGTAGACGAGCCGGCCGACGAGCAGCACGAGCCGCTCGTCGGGCGCGGCGAAGCGCGCGCGCAGCTGCTCGAGATCGCCGACGGGCTGCAGGTCGGCGGGGTCGATCCCGTTCGGGATCACCGTGATCCGCGTCTCGTCGATGTCGTAGACGTCGGCGACGTGGCCGCGCATGTAGTGCGAGCAGGTGATGACGTGGTCGGCGCGGCGCGCCATCCACGTCTCGATGCCGTGGATGTAGGACTGCGGGTGCTTGTCGACCCAGCCCTGGTGGCGGCCGTACTCGGTCGCGTGGACCGTCGTCAGGTAGCGGCAGCGCAGCCGCTCGGCGAGGCCCGCGGCGGCGCCCGCGACGAGCCAGTCGTGGCCGTGGACGACGTCGAAGCGCAGGCGCTTGCCGAGCTGGCGGCCGGCCGCGTGCATGTGCGCGTTCATGCCCTCGACCCATGCCACGAAGGCGTCGAGGTCGCGCGGCATCTCCTTCTCGACGACGCGATGGATGTGGACGCCGGCGCGCACCTCCTGCTGCTCGTGCTCGCGGCCGCCGCGGGTCAGCACGTGGACCTCGAGGCCCTGCGCGACGAGCGCCTCGGACAGCTTGTTGACGTGGCGCGCCAGACCGCCCGCGACGATCGGCGGGTACTCCCAGGACAGGATCAGGATGCGGGCGGTCACGGTGGCGCGGCGAGCCTCGGGCCCGCAGCGATCCTAGATGGTTGATTGCGCGGCCGGGCCGTACATCCGCGCGCGACCGATCGCGTAGCCTCGCGTTGCACCAGGAATGCTCCGCCGCCTCCTGCCAGCAGCGCTGTTGATCATCGCCGCGTGCGCGGGCGCTCTCGTGATCGCCGTGTCGGGCGAGGATCCGCCGAGCCCCGGCGGCAGCGGCGGCGGCTCGGTCAGCGCGGCCGCGGCGGCGCTGCTGCGCACGGGCGACGGCCCGACCGGCAGCGCGGTCGTCGCACTGCGCCGCTGGCGCTACCGCTCCGATCCGGGCAACGACGGCCGCGACCGCGGCTGGGGCCGCGGCACCTTCGCCGGCGCCGTCGTGCGCGTCCCCTTCTCGCCCAACGCGAAGGCGTATCGCGGCGCGGCCGGCCGCCGCGCCTACGACGGCGCCGTCGGCTGGTTTGCGACGCAGATCGAGGCGCCCGTCGCGGGGCTGTATGCGGTCCGCTTCGAGTCGGCGCACCACAAAGCGACGGTCTTCGTCGACGGCGAGGAGGTGCGCGAGCACGTCGGCGCCTACGAGCCGTTCACGGCGCGCACGCGGCTCGCGCGCGGCCGCCACACGATCGCGGTGCGCGTCGACTGGCGCGGCCCGCGGCGCCAGGCCGACAGCGGCTGGGCGCGGGCCTGGTTCAACTACGGCGGCCTGAACCGGCCCGTGACGCTGATGCGCCTCGGCCGCAGCGAGCTGGGCGCGCTGACCGTGCGCACACGGCTCCGGGCCGGCGGCCGGCGCGCGCGGCTGGACGTCAGCGTGCGCGTGCGCAACCGCGACGCCGCGCGGACGCTGCGCCTGCGCGGGGGGCTGATGCGCCGCGGTCGCATCGTCGCGCCGCTGGACTTCGGCGCGGCGGGCGTCGGCCGCGGCACGTCGCGGACGTTGCGCACGAGCGTCGTCGTCGACGCCCCGGCGCTGTGGTCGCCGGCCTCGCCGGCGCTGTACGACCTGCGCATCGACGTTCCCGGCGAGGCGTCGCTGCGGCGCAGGATCGGCCTGCGCGAGATCAGCTGGGACACGGGCGAGCTTGCGCTCAACGGCACGCCGCTCGTGCTGCGCGGGGTCGCGCTGCCGGCCGACGCGCGCGGGCGCGGCGACGCGCTGCATGCAGCCGACGAGGCGCGGATCGTCGCCGGGCTGCGGTCGGCGGGCGCCAACGCGACGCGCTCGCAGATGCCGCTGTCGGAGAGCATGCTCGCGCGGCTGGACGCGGCCGGCGTGCTCGTCTGGCAGGAGGTCGGTCCGTGGGAGCCGGGCGGGCGCTGGCGCTCCGAGACCGCGGCGCAGCTCGAGGCGGCGCGCGACCGCGCGCTGCGCGTCGCCGAGGCCGGCCAGGCCAACCCGTCCGTGCTGACGTGGACGCTGACCAACGAGGCCGCGGGCAACGGGCAGCCCGCGCTGCAGGAGTACGTCCGCCGGGCGGCGCGCGCGCTGCACGAGCTCGACCCGTCGCGGCCGGTCGCCGCCGACCTCTGGGGCCGCGTGCTGCCCAACCGCGGCGGCGGCATGTTCGACGCGCTGGACGCGATCGGCGTGACGGACTACATCGGCTGGTATGAGGGCCTGGACCTCGACGCCGCGGGTCAGGCGGCGAAGGCGCGCGAGCGGATCGGGAAGCTGCGCGCGCTGTTTCCCGGCAAGCCCGTCGTGGTGACCGAGCTCGGGGCGGCCGGAACCGCGGCCATCCCCGGCGACGTGTTCGGCGGGCTGCGCTACCAGGCGTCCGTGCTGTCGCGGCGCGCGCGCGGCCTGCTCGACGAGCCCGGCGTCGGCGGGGTCATCATCTGGAACCTGCGCGACTACGCCCTGCGGCCGGACTTCCGCGGCGGCTCGGTGCTCGGCCTGCGCCCGGATCTGCGGCTCACGCCGGGACTCAACGAGAAGGGGCTGTTCGACTTCGCGGGTCGCCCGAAGCCGGCGCTCGAAGCGGTGCGGCGGGTGTTCGCGGAGCGCTAGACGCCGGCCTGGCGCAACCACGCCCACAGCTGCTCGGCAGCGACGACCTCGACGCCGAGCTTGACCGCCTTGTCGGTCTTGGCCGCGCCGACGTTCGCGCCCGCCAGCAGGTAGTCGGTCGTCGAGCTGACCGACGAGCTCGCGGTCGCGCCGGCCTGCTCGACGAGGCGCGTGAGGTCGGGGCGGCTGATCTTCGCGCCCGTCACCCCGTGGGTGAAGGCGCCGGTCACGACGACGGTGGCGCCCTTCAGCGGCGAGTCCTGCGCCGTCGCGACGTCGACCGGCCGGTCCTCGTCGAGCACGTCCAGCACGACGCCGAGCGCGCGCAGCTGCTCGATCTCCTCGACGACCGACGCGCGCGCGAAGAACGCCACCAGCGACGCCGCGACCTTGGGCCCGATGTCGCGGATCGTCTCGAGCTGCGCGGCCGTGGCCTGCATGACGTCCTCGATGCGCTCGTAGCCGGCCAGGCACAGGCGCTTGGCGGTACCGTCGGAGGCCATCGGGATGGCGAGGCCGATCAGCGCGCGGCGCAGGCCGAGCCGCTTGGATCGCTCGACGGCGTCGACGAGGTTGCGCGCCGAGACCTCGCCCATGCGCTCGTAGCCGATCAGCTGCTCGGTCGTCAGCCGGTAGAAGTCGCTGCGCGACCTGCAGCAGGCCGTCGTCGGCGAGCTTCTCGATCCAGACGTCGCCGACGCCCTCCATGTCGGCCGCCGGGCGCGACGCCCAGTGCATGAGCCGCCGCGTGGCCTGGGCCGGGCAGTGGAGGTTCACGCACCAGCGCTCCTCCCCGCTGCCGCGGATCTCCAGCGGCTCGCCGCAGGACGGGCAGCTCTGCGGCGCGACGATCTCGACCTCCGAGCCGTCGCGGTCCTCGACGATCGCGCGGCCCGCGAACGGGATCACGTCGCCGCGGCGCACGACCGCGATCGTGTCGCCGATGCGCAGGTCGCGCTCGCCGATCAGGCGCGGATTGTGCAGCGTGATGTTCTCGACCGTGACGCCGCCGACGAAGACGGGCGCCACGCGCGCCCTGGGCGCGATCCGGCCGACCTTGCCGACCTGCCACTCGACCGCCAGCAACGTCGTCGTGCGCTCCTCGGGCGGGTACTTGAAGGCGATCGCGCCGCGCGGCTCGGCGGAGTTGAAGCCGGCGGCGTCGAAACGCGGCCGGCGCGTGCAGGCGGACGACGGCGCCGTCGGTCTCGTAGTCGAGGCCCGCGCGGCGCTCGCCGATCGCCTCGATCGCCGCGACGACGGCGTCGCCGTCGGCGCACACGACGGTCGTCGCCTGCTCGAACTGCCCGAGCGGCGCGACGTCGAGCGCCTCGCCCTCGCGGTCGGCGCCGAAGGCGTAGAAGCGCAGCAGCCGGCCCGCCAGCGCGGCCGCCTCGGGGTCCTTCTGCATCAGCGTGCCGGCGGCGCCGCTGCGCGGGTTGGTCAGGATCTTGTCGGGATGGGCCGCGTTGTAGGCCTGCCAGACCGAGCGCAGCATGACCGCCTCGCCGCGCAGCTCGACGCGGCCCGCGGCCGCGATCTGCCGCGGCAGCTCGGGCAGCACGTGGCGGACCTTGTCGGTGACGAGCTCGCCGACGGTCCCGGTTCCTCGCGTGGCGACGTAGTCGAGCTCGCCGTCGACGTAGACGACGCTCAGCGAGAGGCCGTCGAGCTTCTCGGAGACGCGGAACTCCTGCGCCGGGAAGCGCTCGCAGAAGGCGCGGATCTGCTCGCTGGTCGTCGCCTTGGCCAGCGACAGCAGCGGCCGCGCGTGGCGGACCGTCGGGCCGCGGAGCTGCGACGGCTGGTTGACGCGGTCCAGCGGGTTGTCGGCCGGCGCGAGCTCGGGATGCTCGGCGACGAGCGCGGCCAGCTCGTCCTTGAGCGCGTCGAAGTCGGCGTCGGGCAGGGGCGAGTCGCCCGCGCCGTAGTAGGCGTCGTTGAGGCGCTGCAGCTCGACGGCGAGCTGCTCGATGCGCTGCCGTGCCGGATCGGCGTTGGCGTCCATCCCTGCATGCTGCAACATCGACCGGCGCCCGAGCTACGGCCGCCGCGGCGGCGCGTCTACGACGACGACTCGGCCTGCGCGCCGTCGTAGTTCGGGTCGGCGTGCAGCGAGCCGCCGCTCGGGGCGAAGACCGTCGTGACACCCTCGTCCCACCTGATCTCGTAGCGGGGGTTGGGGTCGCCGCGCAGCACCCGGACGATCACGCCGTGGCGCCCGGGCCGCATCGGCTGGCGTGCGGTGCGCCGGCGGCGGCCGGACTTCTCTGCGTAGACGCGGTCTCCGACCTCGAATGCCATCTGAGCGTTCCTCCTGCTGAAGGTGCGAATGGGTGCGCAGCGCGGCAGATTGCGGCCAAGCGCGCGGGCCGCGCAGATCTTAGCCGCAGCGCACGACCGTGCGGCCGGCGCGTGGCGCCCCGTGCCGTCGGCGTGCACGCGTCGCGGCGGACCTGGGACGATCGACGGCGATGTCTTCGATCAGCAGCATCACCGCCGCCGATGTCGCGCGGGCGCGCGACGCGGTCAGCGACGTGGCGCGGCGCACCCCCGTGCTGGAGTCCGAGGTGCTGTCGCAGCGCTGCGGCGCGCGGGTGCTGCTGAAGGCCGAGAACCTGCAGCGCACGGGGTCGTTCAAGCTGCGCGGGGCACTGAACAAGCTGGCGGCGCTGGGAGCGGGCTGCGAGCGTGGCGTCGTCGCCGGCAGCGCCGGCAACCACGCCTGGGCGCTGGCCGATGCGGCGCGCGCGCGGGGCGTGCCGTGCGAGGTGTTCATGCCGCAGCAGGCGCCGCTGGCCAAGATCGAGGGCTGCGCGGCGCTGGGCGCGGTCGTGCAGCTCGCCGGCGACTCGCTCGAGGACTGCTTCGCGGCGGCGTCGGCGCGGGCGCAGGAGGGCGGGCTGGCGTTCGTGCACCCCTTCGACGACCCCGACGTCGTGGCCGGCCAGGGCACGATCGGGCTCGAGCTGCTGGAGGACGTCGAGGACCTCGCGAAGGTCGTCGTTCCCGTCGGCGGCGGCGGGCTGGCGAGCGGGATCGCGATCGCGGTGAAGTCGTCCCGTCCGGGGGTCGAGGTCGTCGGCGTGCAGGCCGAGGCCTGTGCGCCGTTCCTGGATTCGCTGCGCTGTGGCCGGCCGGTCGCCGTGTCGTCGGCGCTGTCGATCGCCGACGGGATCGCGGTCAAGCGGCCGGGCGAGCTCACGCTCGGGCTGATCGCGCGCTGGCTCGACGACGTCGTCGTGGTCGGCGAGGACGAGATCGCCGAGGCGATGGTGCTGCTGATGGAACGCAGCAAGCTCGTCGTCGAGGGCGCGGGAGCCGTCGGCGCGGCTGCGCTGCTGGAGGGCCTGGTCGCGCCCGCCGAGCGCGGTAGCACGGTGGTCGTGCTGTCCGGCGGCAACGTCGACGCCGGGCTGCTCGCCGCGGTCACGCGCCGCCACGAGACGCAGGTCGGGCGGCGGCTGGCGCTCTTCACCCGCGTTCCCGATCGGCCCGGCTCGCTCGCGGGGCTGCTGGCGTGCGTCGCCGCCGCCGGCGCCAACCTCGTCGAGGTCGAGCATGTCCGCGAGGGCGTCGACCTGCACGTTCGCGAGACCGCCGTGCAGCTCGTGCTGGAGACCCGTGGTCGCGAGCACGCCCAGCAGGTGCTGGCGGCGGTCGCGGCCGACGGCTACGTGGCGCGGATCGTCCACTAGCTACGCCAGAGGCATCGAGCCCGGCCGTCGGTCAGGTCAGGTCAGCGGCTCGCCGAAGGCGACGTCGTAGCCGTCGGGATCCTGGACGCCGAACTCGCGGAAGCCGTGCGGAGCGTCGTAGAGGCTGTAGTCGATCGTGGCGCCGCGCTCCTGCAGCTCCGCGTAGAGGGCGTCGATGCCCTCGACCTCGATGTACACGTTCCACGTCTGCGATCGAAGCCGCCAGTTGGGAACGATCTGCGACGGGTTGCCGTGCTGGGCGAACAGGACCGTCGCGCCGCCGCGCTTGGCCGACGCGAAGTGCGGCGGATCGCCGAACGCGCGGGTGCTGAACCCGAGCCGGTCGCCGTAGTAGCTGAGCGTCGCGGCGATGTCGCCGACGAGCAGGACCGGCCGTGCGTCATGGATCTCGGGCGCCACCATCGGCCGAACCTACCAAGGCGGGTCGCGTCAGATCCAGCGCACGACGCGGGGCTCAGCCGCCGTCGCCGAACGCGCGCTTCGCCAGCGCCGAGCCGGCCCGCGAGCGCTCGAGAAAGCCGTACGTCCCCTGCTCGCGCAGCTCGCGCGCCGCCTCCTGCAGCGCGCCGATCGCCGCGAACGCGAACGCGCCGCCGACGGAGATCCGCCGCACGCCCGCCGCCGCGAGCTCGGCGACGGCCGGCGCGCCCGCGACGGCCAGGACGTTCAGCGGTGCCGGCGCGACCGCCTCGACGACGCGGCGGATGTCCGCGATCCGCGCCAGCCCCGGCGCGTAGAGCACGTCGGCGCCGGCCTGCCGGTAGGCGCGCAGCCGCGCGATCGTGTCGTCGAGGTCGTCGACGCCGTGGATGTGGTTCTCGGCGCGCGCGGTGAGCACGAGCCGCACCGGACCGGCGCGGGCGGCGTCGGCCGCCGCGGCGATCCGCGCGACGGCGTGCTCGAGACAGTAGATCGGGGCCGCCTCGTCGCCCGTGAAGTCCTCGATCGAGCACCCCGCGAGGCCGACAGCGATCGCGTCGGCGACGGTCTGCGCGACGCCGGCGGGCGCGTCGGCGAAGCCGTTCTCGAGGTCGGCGGAGACCGGCAACGCCGTCGCCGCGACAAGCTGCGCGCAGTGCGCCAGCGCCTCCGCCCGCGTCACCGATCCGTCCGGCCGTCCGAGCGTCGCGGCGAAGCCGCTGCTCGTCGTCGCGAGCGCATCGAAACCGAGCGTCTGCAGCAGCTTCGCCGAGCCGGCGTCCCAGGGGTTGGCCAGCAGCAGCGGCGCGTCGCGCGCGTGCAGCTCCAGGAAGCGGCGCGCGCGCTCGGCCCGATCGGCGGCCATCAGCTCCACCGGTCCCAGGCGCGCAGCTCGGGCGCGGGGTCGATCGGTCTGCCCTTGGAACGGATCTCGAAGTGCAGGTGGCAGCCGATCGTGCGGGCGTTGCCGGTCGCGCCGATCGAGCCGATCCGCTGCCCGGTGCTGACGCGGTCGCCGACCTTCAGGCGCGGGCTGCGCAGCAGGTGGGCGTACCAGTAGTCGCGCCGCGTGCGCTCGCCGCGGATGATCACGAGGTTGCCGTACAGCACCGGGTCATGATCGGCGCGCCGGACGACACCGCCGCGAGCGGCCACGATCGGCACGCCGCAGGCGGCGTCGACGTCGAAGCCCTCGTGCGTGCGCCCGCCGTTCCTGCCGACGCCGAACCGGCCGATCGGCCCGCGGTCGGCGTGGCGCCCGCGGATCGGATAGATGTGGCTTCGCAGCTCGACGCGGCCCGCGTTGCGGGCCGTTCCGTCCGCCGCCACGACGCGCATGCGGTAGCGCCCGTTGGGCGCCACCGCGCCCGTGCCCGTGCGCCCGTCCCACTCGACGCGCTGCACCGATCCGGGCGTCGCGACGGGCGCCACGAGCGTCACGACGGGCCTGCGCGTCGCCTCGCGCACGACGTCGACGCGCAGCGCGAGCGGCCCGGCGGCATCGATGCCGAAGCTCACCCGCACGCGACGCCCGGCGACGTAGGCCTGCGCCGGGGTGACGCGCGGATCGAGCAGCGAGAAGCTCGGCCCCGCGGGCGTCGCCGGCGGCACCGGCGGCGCCGGCGCGGTTCCGCCGGTCTGCGCCGATCCGGCGCTCGCAGCGAGCAGCGCGACGGCCGCCGCACCCGCTCCCACCGCCGCGGCGAGCACCGCGTGCGCCCGCGGCCTCACCCGCCGGCGGCCGGTCCCTCGAGCTCGAGCACGTCGAAGGACCACAACTCGCTGCCGGTCCCGACGGGCCCGCCGCTGCGGTGCTGCGCGTGGCCGGCCGCGAAGTCCGGCCCCGACAGCCAGGCCTTGAAGTCCTCCTCCGAGCGCCAGCGCGTCAGCACGAGGCAGACCTCACGGTCGTCGTTGGGACGCAGCAGCTCGAAGGCCTCGAAGCCCTTTGCGCTGGAGACCCGCCCGGCCCGCGACGCGAAACGCTGTGCGAACTCCTCGAAGCGCTCGCGCGGGACCGTGATCGCGTTGATCTTGACGACGCTCATGGGCGTCTCATCCGTACGTCCGCGTGGCGAGCAGGCCGCCGCCCTTGCCGAGCAGCTCGACGGTGTCGCCGGCGTCGTCCCAGACCTCGTTGCGGCGGCAGACGTAGTAGCTCGAGCCGCGCCGCACGGCGCTCCTGTGGCCCTCGCGACAGCCCGTGATGACCTTCAGCTTCGAGCCCGCCCGGAGCTTCGTCGAGCGGAACTTCAGCGTGTGGTCGCCGGCGTCGCGCAGGGCGAAGCCGCGCAGGCTGACCGCCCTGCGGCCCGTGTTCTTGATCGTCACGTACTCCCTGCTGGCGCCGCCCTCGGCCTTGACCGTCACGATCCGCAGCCCGTTGGCGGCGGCGCCCTTGCCCTTGCACGTGCCGTCGCGCCAGCGCCTGACCTCGCGCCTGATCGCGGCGCGGAGGCCCTTGGCGTACGTCTCGATGTCGTCGGAGATCTGGGAGCGGGCGGCGTCGAGTTGGCCCTTCGTGAAGCGACAGGGCGTGATCCTGCCGTCGCGCGAGAAGTCGCGGGCGACGGAGTTGAGGTCGGCCGTGGGGCTGCCGGCGGCGGCGCTTGGCGCCAGCATGGCAGCCAGGACGACGGTGGTCACTGCGAGGGTGGATTTCACCCGGGCGAGTATGACTCCCTGTCGCCGCCATGCGCACGCTCGTCATCTCCGACCTGCATCTCGGCCGCCGGCTGGACCGCGACGTGCTGCGGCGGCCGGCGGCGCTCGCCGCGCTGCTGCGCGCGCTCGACGGCGTCCAGCGCCTCGTCCTGCTGGGCGACGTCGTGGAGCTGATGGAGGGGGCGCCCGAGCGCGCCGTGGAGGCGGCCGGGCCCGTGCTGCGCGCGCTCGGCGAGCGGATCGGACCGGGCGGCGAGATCGTCCTCGTGCCGGGCAACCACGACCGCGCGCTGATCGCACCGTGGATGCGGCGCGCCGGAGGCCCATCCGCGCTTGACGGCGCCGTGCCGGCGGGCGCGACGGCGCTGCTCGCGCAGGTCGTCTCGTCGCTCGCGCCGGCGCAGGTGCGCGTCCACTATCCGGGCGTCTGGCTGTCCGATCGCGTGTGGGCGACGCATGGCCACTACCTCGACCGGCACCTGCTGCCCGAGCACGCCTTCGGGATCGCGCGCGGGCTGCTCGGCCGCGTTCCCCGTCAGGGGGCGACGCCGGCGGAGTACGAGCGCGGCGGCGGGCCGTCTGTGACGCGGATCGAGTCCGTGCTCGCGCGACAGCTGCCGCGTCCGCTGGCGGCGCTCGTCGACGATCTCGTCGAGCTGCTGCGGGTCGCGACGATGCCCGCGGTCCGCCGGCGCCTGCTGAACCCTCGGATGGCGTGGCTGACGTCGTCGCTGCTCGGCATGCAGATGCGGCGGGCGAGCATCCCGGCGCTCGCGCGCGTGACCCAGCGCCTCGGCGTCGACGCCGACTGGGTGATCTTCGGTCACGTCCATCGCCGCGGCCCGCTGGCGGCGGACAACCCCGCGTCGTGGAGCGGTCCCGGCGGGCGGCCACGGATCGTGAACACCGGCGCCTGGGTCTACGACCCGGTCCTGCTGCACCGCGCTCGACCGCCGCATCCCTACTGGCCCGGCGGCGCGGTCGTGATCGACGACGACGCCGATCCGCGCGCCGTCGGCCTGCTCGACCACCTCGGCGCGGGCGCGCTGCGCGGCAGCTGAGCGACCGTCTCGGCCGCGCCGTCAGACGCGCTCGAGCAACGCGATGCCGTGCGCGTCGGTGAGATCACCGACGGCGACAGGACCGTCGAGCTCGTGCTCGCGACCGCTCAGCACGTCGCGGTAGCGCCCGCGCGCAGGCTCGATCGACACGCCCTCGACGGACCCGCGCAACGCGACCACGACGAGCACGTCGCCGCCGCCGCCCGCCGCGCCGCGGCTGAACGCGCAGACGTCGACCCCCGCGGTGACGGGCGTGTAGACGCTGCCCGGACCGAAGACCTCGGGCCGCCGTGCGCGCAACGCCAGCGCCCGCTCGATCACGTGCAGCTTCATCGTCTCGCGGCTCGGCGACGCGCCACCGCGAAGCGCCGACAGTGCCGTCCGGCGCGCGTCCCAGTCGACCGGCCGGCGGTTGTCGGGATCGACGAGCGACAGGTCGATCAGCTCGTCGCCCTGGTAGACGTCGGGCACGCCGGGGACGGTGAGCTTCAGCAGCAACTGGCCCAGCGCCGAGCGCTCGCCGGCCGCCGCCACCTCGGCCGCGAACGGTGCGAAGGACAGCAGGAACGGCTCGTGCGTCAGCAGCGCCGCGGCGAAGGCCTTGACGCGCCGCTCCCAATCGTGGTTCTGATCGACCCAGTTCGTGTTGCGCTTGGCCTCGCGCAGCGCCTTCTCCAGGTAGCCCGTCAGCCGCTCTTCGCTGATCGGCCACACGGCGACGAGCGTCTGGAAGATGAGGTAGCGCTCGTGGGAATCCGGTGCCCGCCCACCCGCCCGCCCACCCGCCCGCCCACCCGCCCCCGCTCTGCGACGAGCTCGTCGGTCAGCTCATACCAGCGCCGCACGCACGTCGCCCACGCCTCGGCCATCGCGCTCAGCGCCCCGGCCCGCGCCCGCGCGTCGCCCGAGCGCTTCGTGTCGTGCGTCTGCGTGACGAGCAGCGCCTCGGGGAAGCGCCGCGCGCGCTCGGCGTTGGCATCGTGGAACTCGTCGACGCAGACGCCCCAGCGCCCCGGATCGCCGCCGACGTCGTTGAGCGCCAGCAGGCGCAGGTAGCGATAGAAGGCCGTGTCCTCGATCCCCTTCGCGGTGACCGGCGGCGACGTCTGCTGAAAGCGCGAGACGAACTGCGCCGGCGCATCGTCGAACAGGTCCGGACGCCCGGCGACGTCCAGCGCCTGCCGGTCCTCGTCCTCGACGACGCCGTCCTGGACGTAGGTCCGGTAGACCGGCAGCCGCGCGAGCGCCTGCTCGAGCTCGCCGGGGTCGTGCAGGCGCCGTAGCCGCTGCAGCTCGCGCGAGAACGTCCCGCGCGCCTGCTCGAGCTGCGCCTCCAGCGCGACCTCCTCGAACGCGCGCGCCTCACCGGTCAGCTCGTACAGCAGCGCCGTCAGGGGTTCCTCCCCGGCCGGGTCGACGAACAGCCCCTGCACGTCGTTGAGGAACTCATAGCCGACGGTCCCCGAGACGGGCCAGTCGCGCAGGCGCTCGCCGGGGTGCAGGATCTTCTCGACCCACACGCGCGAGGCGCCGGCCGCGGCCAGGCGCTCGAGATAGCCGGCGGGGTCCGCGAGCCCGTCGGGATGGTCGATCCGCAGACCGTCGATGACGCCGTCGTGCAGCAGCGACAGCACCTTCGCATGGGTCAGCTCGAACACGTCGGGGTCCTCGACGCGCACGCCGGCGAGATCGTCGATGTCGAAGAAGCGCCGGTAATGGCCCGTCTCCGGATCGACGTCGAAGACGCGCACGCGCTCGGCCTCGTCGGCCCACCAGCGGTTCTCGTCACCGGTCCCCATGTGGTTGGGGACGATGTCGAGGATGATCTTCAGTCCCGCCTCCGCCAACCTCCGCAGCCCGACCTCGCCTCCGAGCGACTCCGACACCGTCGTCGGGTCGACGACGTCGTAGCCGTGCGTCGAGCCCGACCGGGCCGTCAGCGACGGCGACAGGTACAGGTGGCTGACGCCGAGGTCTCTCAGGTAAGGCACGAGCGCGCGAACGTCGTCGAAGCGCAGGTCCGGGCCGAGTTGCAGGCGATAGGTCGCGCGCAGGTCAGTCACGCGCCGGGTCTACCCTGCGCAGCACGGTCACCGACCGCGCCTTGACGTCGTGCGGCCGGCGCGCGGCCGTCGACAGCGCGCCGGGCTGCGCGCCGGGATCGGCCGTGCTCAGCTCGAGCGCCCACTGCAGGCCGTAGCGGCGGCCCGGCAGGACGAACGTCATGTCCTCGTGATGGCCGTTGATGAGCAGCAGGAACGAGTCGTCGACGATCTTCTCGCCGTGACGGCCGCGATAGGGGAACTCCTGACCGTTGAGGAACAGGCCGATCACGTGCCCGTTCTGCTGCCAGTCGCGCTGCGTCATGCGCCGGCCGTCGGGGCGGAACCACCATGCGTCGGGCAACCCGGTCCCGACCGTGCTCTCGCCGAGCAGGAAGTGGCGGCGCCGGAACACGGGATGCTCGCTGCGCAGCGCGATCAGCCGCTTCGTGAAGGCGTGCATGCGGCGGCCCGGCTCGTCGATGTCCCAGTCAAACCACGACAGCTCGTTGTCCTGGCACCAGGCGTTGTTGTTGCCGCCCTGCGAGCGCCCCCACTCGTCGCCGCCGAGCAGCATCGGTACGCCCTGCGAGAGCAGCAGCGTCGTGAGGATGTTGCGCTGCTGGCGCTCGCGTAGGGCGACGATCTCGGGGTCGTCGGTCGGGCCCTCGTGGCCGTGGTTCCAGGAGCGGTTGTCGTCCGTGCCGTCCTTGTTGTCCTCGAGGTTGGCCTCGTTGTGCTTGTCGTTGTAGGAGACGAGATCGGCGAGCGTGAAACCGTCGTGGGCGGTGACGAAGTTGATCGAGGCGAACGGCTCGCGGCCGTCCTCCTTGTAGAGGTCGCTGGATGCCGTCAGCCGCTGCGCGAAGTCGCCGACGCTCGCCTCGCCGCGCCAGAAGTCGCGCATCGTGTCGCGGTAGATGCCGTTCCACTCGGTCCACAGGACCGGGAAGTTGCCGACCTGGTAGCCGCCGGGGCCGACGTCCCAGGGCTCGGCGATGAGCTTGACCTGCGACAGCACGGGGTCCTGGTGGATCGTGTCGAAGAACGCGCTCAGGCGATCGACGTCGTACAGCTCGCGCGCCAGCGCGCTGGCGAGGTCGAAGCGGAAGCCGTCGACGTGGCACTCCATGACGAAGTAGCGCAGCGAGTCCATGATCAGCCGCAGGACGCTCGGGTGGACCGGGTTGAGCGAGTTGCCGGTGCCCGTGAAGTCCATGTAGAAGCGCTGGTCGTCGGGCATCAGCCGGTAGTAGCTCTTGTTGTCGACGCCCTTGAAGGACAGCATCGGGCCCATGTGGTTGCCCTCCGCCGTGTGGTTGTAGACGACGTCGAGGATCACCTCGATGCCGGCCTTGTGCAGCGCCTTGACCATGCCCTTGAACTCGCGCACCTGCTCGCCGTCGTTGCCCGTCGCGGCGTAGCCGGCGTGCGGGGCGAGGTAGCCGATCGAGCTGTAGCCCCAGTAGTTGCTCAGGCCCTTGTCGACGAGGAAGTGCTCGTCGGCCTTGTGGTGGACGGGCAGCAGCTCGACGGCGGTCACGCCGAGCTCCTTGAGGTAGGCGATCGCGGGCTCGGAGGCGAGGCCGCCGTAGGTGCCGCGCAGGTCCTCGCGGACGTCGGGGTGGCGCTTCGTGAAGCCCTTGACGTGGGCCTCGTAGATGACGGTCTCGGTCCAGGGGGTGCCGAGCAGGCGGTCGCCCTCCCAGTCGAAGCCGGGATCGACGACGAGGCACTTCGGGATCGCGTCGGCGTCGTCCTCGTCGTCGGGCTCGAGGTCGGCGACGTCGGTGTCGTCGGGGATGTAGGGCAGCGTGCTCGCCCTGTCCCACTGGATCTCGCCCTCGATCGCCTTGGCGTAGGGATCGATCAGCAGCTTGTAGGCGTTGAAGCGATGGCCGTCCTCGGGCTCGTAGGGCCCGTGGACGCGGTAGCCGTAGCGCTGCCCGGGCCCGACCGCGGGCAGGTAGCAGTGCCAGTTGTAGGCCGTGCGCTCGGTGACCTCGACGCGCGTCTCTTCGCCGCGCTCGTCGAACAGGCACAGCTCGACGCGCTCGGCGTGCTCGCTGAAGAGGCTGAAGTTCGTCCCGCGACCGTTCCACGTCGGGCCGAGCGGGAACGGCCGCCCGGGCCACACCTCGATCGTGCTCTCCTGCTGCTGCGTGCTCATCGGATCAGTGCTCCTGACAGGGGCGCCAGAAGGACCGCGCCATCATCGAGCCTGGGCTCACCGCTGGTGGCGAGGACGACCTCCGTGCGGGCCGCTCCTCCGGGGATCGTCTGCGCCGTCTCGGCGAAGTTGCAGGCCAGCCGGTAGGCGCCGCGATCGACGACCAGCCAGCGGGCAGCCTCGTCGAAGTCGGTCACCACCTCGTCGTCGGGAAGCTGCCTGCGCACCCGCAGAAGTGTGGCGTACAGCTGCGCGAGCTCCTCGTCGCGCTCGCGCGTGAGCCGGGAGCGCTCGAACGTCGCCGGGTCCTGCGGGTCGGGCACCTCCTCGCCTGCGAACTCGGCGAACGCGGCGAACTCGCGCCGGCGCCCGTCGCGCGTGGCGGTCGCGATCTGCTCGTCGATGTGGTCGGAGAAGAACTGAAACGGCGCGGTCTCGCCGTACTCCTCGCCCATGAAGAGCATCGGCGTGAACGGCGACAGCAGCGTGCAGAAGGCCGCCAGCGGGCGCGCCGGCGCGGGCAGGCGATCGCCGAAGGCGCGGTTTCCGACCTGGTCGTGGTTCTGGTCGAAGACGACGAACTGCGCCGGCTCGCGGTCGTCCGCGGGGGCGCCGAAGCGCCGCTTGCGAAACGCCGAGTACTGGCCGTCGTGCACGAACGGGCGCCGGAACGCCTTGGCGAGATCGGCGACCGTGCCGAACTCGGCGTAGTAGCCGCCGCCGTCGCCGGTCAGCAGGACGCGCAGCGCGTGGTGGAAGTCGTCGGCCCACTGGGCGTCGTGGCCGAAGCCGCCGAGGTCGCGCGGGCGGATGACCTTGGGATCGTTGAGGCCCGACTCGGCGATCACGAGCGCCCCGCCGCGGGCGGCGTGCACGCGCTCGGCGAGCTGGGCCATGATCGGGTTGGCGCCGGTGTCGTAGATCGCGTGGATCGCGTCCAGGCGCAGGCCGTCGACGTGGAAGTCGCGTATCCAGCCCTCGGCGGACTGCAGCACCCACTCGCGGACGGGCTCGGAGTACTCGTCGTCGTAGTTGATCGCCTGGCCCCAGAACGTCGAGTAGCGCTCGGTGAAGTAGGGGCCGAAGGCGGCGAGGGCCTTGTTGCCCGACGCGCCGACGTGGTTGTAGACGACGTCGAGGATCACGCTCAGGCCGGCCGCGTGGGCGGCGTCGACGAAGCGCTGGAAGCCGAGCGGCCCGCCGTAGCTGGACTGCGCGGCGGAGAGGTAGACGCCGTCGTAGCCCCAGCCGCGCCGACCGGGGAACTCGGCGATCGGCATGACCTCGATCGCGGTCACGCCGAGCCGCGCGAGCGCCGGCAGGTGCTCGATCGCGGCCTCGAACGTGCCCTCGCCCGTGAACGCGCCGACGTGCAACTCGTAGATGACGAGGTCGCGCAGCGCGTGCGGCGCGAAGTCGTCGTCGGTCCACGAGAACGACGCCGGGTCGACGATCCGCGAAGGGCCGCGCAGGCCCGCGGGCTGATGGCGCGATGCGGGATCGGGAAGCGTTGCGCCGCCACCGAGGACGTACGTGTAGTCCTCACCCGCGCCGGCGTCGACGCGGCCCGCGTGGACGCCCCCGCCGGCGGGGCTCAGCCGGTGGCGCTGCCCGCCGACGCTGACCTCGACGAGATCGTCGTGCTGGGCCCAGACGCGGAACTCCACGACGCCGCCGCCGAGCGGGGTCGCGCCGAGCGCCTGCTCCCATGGTTCGGGCTCGTTCGCCGCCAGCATGCGAGCAACGTACCCGTCGGGCGCGAAAATCCGTCGGCCGTCAGCGGCGCGGCGCGGCGTCAGGTCCGGCGCCGCTGGAGGAGCGCGTAGATCCCCAGCACGACGATGCCGCCGACGAGCACGAGCGAGAGGATGTTCACGAGGCTGAGCCCGTCGCCGGACCGCTGGCCGGGGACGGGATCGGCCGCGGGCTCCTCTGACGGGGGCGCCGCGGCCCCGGGCAGCAGCGAGCGCTTGTCGAGGATGCCGCTGCCGCGCACGAACGTCCAGCCGTCGTAGATCTCGCTGCGGAAGGCGAACGCGCCGTCGGAGAAGAACAGCGGGATCGCGGGCGCGTCGCGCGCGAGCAGGCGCAGCTCGTCGGCGACCGCAGCCCGGCGCGCGGCGATCGTCGGGGCGTCCGCCACGCGCCGCGCCGCGGCGTCGAAGGCCGCGCTGCGGTAGCCGGCGAGGTTCAGCGGCGTAGCGGCCGGCGCGGAGCCGAACAGCGCGCGCAGGTAGTCGGGATCGTGCGACGCCAGCGGCGTGATGCTCGTGATCGCGGCCTCGAAGCGGGGCGGCGAGCCGTCCTCACCGATCGCCTTGCCGAGCTGCGCCGACGGCAGCTCGACGAGCGTCGCCGTGGCTCCGGCGCGTCGCAGCGCGAGCACGACCTGGCGGCCGGCCTCGATCCGGACCGGGTCCTGCTCGGGCGCCAGCACCCGGATCGGGGGCAGGCGCAGCGCGCTCAGCGCTCGCCGTGCCGCTGGCACGTCGGCGCGGTGCACCGGCTCCGCGGCGGCCCAGCGCGAGGCGGGATGCACGAAGCCTCCGGTGGCGGGCCGGGCGGGGGCGACGTTGCGGGCGATCCGCGGCAGCTCGAGCGCGGCGGCGACCGCGCGGCGGGCGCGCGCGTCGTCGAACGGCGCGCTGCGCGAATTCAGCAGCAGCGACGTCCCGACATACGACGGGCCGCGGCGCACGCCGATGCCGAGCGTCCCGGCGAGCCGATCGGCGTCGCGCTCGGCGAGGCTCAGCGGGACCATGTCGATGTCGCGCGCGCGCAGCGCCGCGAAGATCTTGTCGAGGTCGCCGAGGATCGGCACCCGCAGCTCGCGCACGCGCGGCGTCCCGCGGAAGTAGCGCTCGTTGGCGCGCAGGACGTAGCCCTCGCGGCGCCGCGCGCTCGTGAGCCGGTAGGGCCCGCTGCCGACGGCGAGCCCGGCGGGCGCACGGCGGCCGGCCGGCAGCTCGCTCCACAGGTGGCGTGGCAGGATCGGCACGTCTGCCAGCGGCTGGTCCTCGAAGCCCAGCGATGGGCGGCGCAGGTCGATCGTCGTCGTCAGCGGGTCGGTGACCGCGATCGCCTGCACGTCGGCGAGCTGCGGCGTGAACCGCGGGTGCGGGCGGCTGGTCAACCGCCGCAGCGTGAACGCGACGTCCTGCGCGGTCACGGGCCGGCCATCGTGCCAGCGCGCGTCGGACCGCAGCCGCACCGTGATCCGCCGGCCGCCGCGGCTGCGCTGCACCGAGCGCGCCAGCCAGGGCCGCGGCACGCCCTGCTCGTCGCGCCACATGAGCGTGTCGTAGACGAGCGTCATGAGCGGATAACCGAGCTCGAACGTGTACGGCGTCAGGCCGCCGTCGTACTGCGGGAAGGCGAGCCGCACGACGTCGGCACGCCCCGTCTGCGCAGTCGCGGGCGCCGCCGCGAGCAGGCAGCACGCGACGAGCAGTATCGTGAGAACATGGACCTTGGAGGAGCGCACGCGCAGACCATAGGCGAGAGCGCCGACCGCGCGCCGACAGGGCTCTGGTACAAAGCACTTGATGCGGCCAACATATAGTGGTAGCTTCGCGCTTGATACTGGGTATTCGATCGTCCAAGGAGGCGATGGCGGTGGTTCGACGAGGCCGGAAGGCCGGACTGGTTCTGGGAGTGCTGGCTACTCCCGTGATGGCAGTCGGCGTAGCGTTTGCATGTACACCTTCGGGCTTCGGAACGCCGGCGGCGCCCGAGGCGCCTCCGGCGTCGACGGCTCAGCCGGCGACGGCGGTAGCGCCCGCCCCCGTGGCGGCCGCTCCGGCGCCCGCTCCGGCGGCGCCCGCGACGGCGACCGCGCCTGCAGCGTCTGAGACGGCTCCGGCGACGGCAGCCGCACAGCCGCAGACGGCGACGAGCACCGCGAGCGGCGCCGTCCGCGCCCGCGTAGTCGCTCCCGCGACGCGCTCATCTCGCTCGACGGCTCCGGCGCGTCAGAGCTCGGCCGGCACTCGTGTCGGCGGCTCGACCGCAGGCGTCACGACGCAGGCCGGACAGTCGGTCTTCGCGAGCTCGACGGCACCGGCCAAGGCCGCCGCCCCGAGCAAGTCGGCCGCGACCAAGAGCACCCGCACCGAGCGGACCCCCGCCCAGCCGGCCTCGACGCGTAGCGTCACCGCCGACCTGTGGAGCGGCGTCACCTCGGTCGGCGCCAAGCCGTCTCTCGCATCGGCCGCAGCGGCCGGCGGTCAGAGCGGCGGACTCAACGGCGGCGTGGTGGCCGGTATGGCCATCCTCGGCGTCGGCCTCGTCGGGCTCACCGGCGGTGCCCTCGTCGTCGCAGGTCGCCGCCGTCGCGCGGCTTCCGGAGTCTCCGAGTAGCCGGACCCGATCAGACAGATGACCACGACTGACGGTTCGCCGGAGACCATCTCCGGCCAACCGCCAGAAGGTGTTACGAGCCCCGACCGCCAACGGCGGCGGGGCTCGTTGCTTTCGGCGCTGCTCGGAATCTGGCTGGTCTTCGCGGGCATCGTCGCGGTGATCGTTGCGGGCTCGTTCGACGAGCGCCCGACGATCGACATCGTCGGCCGCGACACGCCGGTCAACCTGTCGGCGCGCAGCGCCGAGGACATCAGCGCGCACAACTCGCCGACGCTCGTGCGCAGCCCGGTGCGGGCGGCCAACCTCGCCGTCTCGAGCAGGATCGACACGCCCTTCTTCTCCTGCGCGCTGCACGTCTCCAGCGACGCGGGCGCATCCTGGACGCAGACGGCGATCCCCGCGCCGCGCGGCGAGGAGGCCAAGTGCTTCGCGCCCGACGTCGCGTTCTCCGCCGACGGGACGCTCTACTACTCCTTCGTGACGCTCGCCGGAGCGGGCAACGTGCCCAACAAGCTGTGGCTGTCGAAGTCCAGCGACGGCGGGCGCACGCTCTCCAAGCCCGAGCGCGTGGCCGGGCCGCTGACCTTCCAGGTCCGGCTGGCCCCCGACCCCCGCAACGCCGACCGCATCTTTTTGACCTGGCTACAGGGCCTCGAGGTCGGCGTGCTGAAGTTCACCGAGCCCGGCAGCCGGATCGTCGCCTCACGCTCCGACGACGCCGGTGCGACGTGGTCGGACCCGACGCCGCTCAGCAGCCGCTCGCGCGGGCGCGTCGTCACTCCCGCGCCCGTCGTCAGCCGCGACGGCACGCTGTACGTCCTCTACCAGGACCTCGGCGAGGATCGCCTGAACTACGAGGCCGGCCACAACGGGCGCGGCGGTCCACCCTACGACGGACGCTATTCGCTCGTGATGGCGCGCTCGCGCGACGGGCAGACCGGCTGGGCCGAGTCGCTCGTCGACGACGAGATCAAGCCGATCGCGCGCTTTGTCGTGTTCCTCGCGCCGGCTCCCTCGGTCGCGGTCGACGACGATGGGCGCCTGTACGCCGCCTACCAGGACGGCCGCAACGGCGACCCGGACGTGATGCTCTGGTCCAACAAGCCCGGCGAGGCGGACTGGAAGGGCCCCACGCGCGTCAACGACACGCCGCTGCGCGACGGCACGGCGCAGTACCTGCCCAAGCTCTCGGTCGCCCCCGACGGGCGCCTCGACGTCCTGTACTACGACCGCCGCGGCGACCGCGCCGACATCCTCAACCAGGCCTCGCTGCAATCGTCCTTCGACCACGGCAAGACGTTCTCCGCGGCGCTGCGGATGTCCAGCCAGACGTTCGACTCGACGATCGGCTTCGGCCGCAAGGAGGGCCTGCCCGACCTCGGCAGCCGCCTGGCGATGGTCTCCGCCGACCGCGCCGCGCTCGCGATCTGGACGGATACGCGCGCGGGCACGGTGGCGACCCAGAAGCAGGACCTCGCCCAGGCCGTGATCGCCGTCAGCGATCCGACCCGTCTGTCGGACACGACGGAGTCGGCGCTGCGCTACGGCGGCATCGCGCTCGCGCTCGGCGGCCTCGCGCTGCTGGCGCTGGCGCTGGCGCGGCGCCGATCCTCCTAGTGGGTCACGCGTCCTGGTACACGCGTCCTAGCAGTCGCTCGTGCGCACGCGCGGGCCGGCGCGCCGCAACGCCGTCCGCGCGAAGCGATTGGGGACGCCGAGCGTGCTGGCCGCGAAGCTGCCGGCGAACACCGTCGTGATCACGCGGCCCTGCTCGTCGACGACCGGCCCGCCCGAACTGCCCGGCTGCGACCGGCCCCGGATCGTGGTCACGAGCCGTCCGGTGATCTGGTCTGAGACGCCGCGCGAGGGAGGGCCGCCGAGGCTGCCCGTCAGCCGCGCGGTCGTCGGGCCGACGCGGGCGCGCCGGATCGCCCGGCGGCCACGCGGGAAGCCGAGCGTGACGCCGGCCGTGCCGGGCCGCGGCTCGGGCGCCAGCGCGAGCGGACGCAGGCCTGGCAGCCGCGGCACGCGCAGCACCGCGATGTCGTGCTCGCCGTCGAACCAGATCACGGTCGCATCGAAGCGCGGGCCCGTGCCGCCCGGCTGAACCGCGATCGCGCTCGTCGCCGCGACGACGTGCGCGTTCGTGACGACGACGCCGTCCTTGGCGACCCAACCGCTGCCGATGCCGCCGCCCGACCCGCCACAGCCGGTCAGGTAGATCT
Source organism: uncultured Solirubrobacteraceae bacterium (assembly GCA_963756465.1). Lineage (GTDB taxonomy): Bacteria > Actinomycetota > Thermoleophilia > Solirubrobacterales > Solirubrobacteraceae > CADCVQ01. Next base: position 389,654 of record CAVWNK010000003.1, on the reverse strand, counting down.
TCACGACGCTGCGCTCGGCCCGCAGGACGTCGGGGTCGCTCAGGAGCCCGGGATCGCCCGGCGTGATCACCGGGGTGCGCCCGCTGAACGTCGGCAGCTCGTTGATCGGCGGCGGCTCGGACCTGCGCACCGGCCCGGCCGGCGTGAGCACCGCGTTGAAGCGCCCCAGCAGCTCCGAGCGCGCGAGCGAGTCGCGCGTCGTGCGGATCTCCGACAGGACCGGCGCCAGCGCCCAGGCGGCGACGACGGCCGCGGACCCCGCCAGCAGCGCGCCGGCGCCGCCGTCGGCGACGGGGCGCCGCCGCACGAGACGGTCGGCGCGCCCTACCCGCGTCTCGGCGACGGCCGCCCCGGCCGCTCCGATGATGAGCGCGGCCGGCAGCGCGATGACGAGCGCGAACTCCGCGTCCAGCTCCGAGCCGAGCAGCAGCGGCACGCGCGTTCCGAGCAGCGCGCCGAGCGCGAAGCCGGCGGCCGGCAGCACGCGCCCGAGGCCCACCCGCGCACCGTAGATCGCGGCCGCCAGGATCAGCCCCCCGACGAGCAGGTCGACGACAAGCGTGCTCATGCGTTGCGCGCGGCGATCGACTCCCTGGGCGTCGGCTTCAGCGGCGGAGCCTCGCAGCCCGGTACCTCGACGCGGTGGTCGGCGCGGCGCAGCGCGGAGCGGACGATGCGGTTGGGGACCGCCAAGGTGATCCTGTCCTCGGGAATGCCGGCGAACACGGTGCCGACCACGCGCCCTTGATTGTCGATCGCGGGGCCGCCCGAGCCTCCGGGTCCGGTCAGGCCGCGGAGGATCGTCACGAGCCGCTCGTTGAGCGTCAGCGAGACGCCGCCCCGGTTGGGAAGGTCGACGTCGTCGAGCTTGAGCTTCGACGTCGTCGCACCGAGCCGCGCGCGGCGGACCGTCTTCTTGCCGCTGGGAAAGCCGAGCGTGATCGCGGCGGTCATCGGTCGCGCGTCGTCTGCCAGCCGCAGCGCGGGCGCGCGCCGCAGCGCTCCGACACGCAGCAGCGCCAGGTCGTGGATGCCGTCGAACCACACCACCGTGGCCTCGAGCGACGGTCCATCGCCCTGCCGGCGCACGCTGACCCGATCCGATCCGGTCACGACATGGGCGTTCGTCACGACCATGCCATGACCCGCGATCCAGCCCGAGCCCTGGTAGCCACCGCCGCAGCGGTTGACGACGACCTTCACGAGGCTCTCGTCGGCGCGCCGGACCACCGGACGCGCGACCAGCCGCGGGTCGCCGGCCGCGACGAGCCGCTTCTGCTTGCGCCGCGGCGCCGGCGGCGCATCGGCGGGCCGCGTGTCGGTCGCGGGCACCGGACCGACCGGTGTGAGCAGGGCGTTGAAGCGCTCCAGGACCTCCGACCGCTCGACGTCGTCGCGCGCGGGGCGGATCTGGGAGACGGCGGGCGCGAGCGCCCACACCGCGACGGCGCCGGCGGTCGCGGCGAGCACGGCGCCCGAGGCGGCGTCGAGGACGACGCTGCGCCGCACGAGCACGTCGGCGACACCCGACAGCCGCTCGCTCAGCGCGCCGGCCACGCCGCCCAAGATCAGCGCCGCGGGCACCGCGATCACGAGCGCGAACTCGGAGTCCAGCTGCTCGCCGAGAAGCAGCGGCGCGCGCGTGCCCAGCGCCGCGCCGGCCGCGAACGCGGCCAGTACGAGCGCGCGCACGAGGCCGAGCCGCGCCCCGCAGACGGCGGCCGCTGCGATCAGAACCCCGATGATCACATCGATGACGATCATGCGTCACCCTACCCGCACAGCGGCTGCGATTTCAGCCCCCGCGTCGCGTGACGTACCTGCGCCCGTCCGGCCGCTCGGCCGGCCCCTGCCGACATCGTCTGCGAGCGCCGGTTCGGCGCCCCCGGTGACGCCGTCGCGCGCGCTGCGGATCGGCCGCGTCGCGCGCCGAAACGCGTGCTTCGCGGTGCATCCGACGGTCCCCGCGATGAGCCGCAGGCACATCCGTCCCGCCCGATGCCCGACTATGTATACCCTACACATACGTGACCCGGCGACCTGAACGGCATTCTGGACGGCGTCGGCCACCGGCCTTCAGGCGCCGCCTGAACACACCCGGCTTCTGGGCGACGCTGATCGTGGCCGTTCTCGTGATCGGCTACGTGCAGGTGATCGTCGCCACCCAGCCGCATCCCGTCGGCAGCCGGCTGGACTTCTCGCGTATGGTCGAGCTCGCCGAGACCGGGCGCATCGAGCGGGCGACGATCCTCGACGTCGACTCCGTCGTGCAGGGCACGTACCGCCGCGCGGGCGGCGCGCGGGTGGAGTTCTACACGCCGTTCTTGCGCTCGATGTCGAGCCGCGACATCCTCGTCGAGGTCCTCCAGAACAACGAGGTCGAGCTGAAGATCGACCAGCAGATCTTCAAGAGCATCCTGCCCTACCTGTCGTTCCTGCTGCCGTCGCTGATCCTCATCACGCTGCTCGTCTACTTCATCGCCATGCGGCAGGCGGGGACCGGGCTGTTCGCGCAGAAGAGCGGCGCGCGCAAGGCGACCAGCGACATGATGGCGCGCGGCTTCGACGACGTCGCCGGCCAGGACGCGGCGCTCGTTGAGTTGCGCGAGATCTCCGACTTCCTCGCCGATCCGGCGCGCTTCGCGGAGGTCGGCGCGCGCGTTCCCAAGGGCGTGCTGCTGTACGGCCCGCCGGGCTGCGGCAAGACCCTGCTCGCGCAGGCCGTCGCGGGCGAATCGGGCGCCGCCTTCTACTCGATCTCGGGCTCGGACTTCGTCGAGTTGTACGTCGGCGTCGGCGCGGCGCGGGTGCGCGAGCTGTTCAAGGAGGCGCGCGAGAACGCGCCCGCGATCGTGTTCATCGACGAGATCGACGCCGTCGCGCGCAAGCGGCGCTCGGGCGCGGCCCCGTCGGGCGAGGAGCAGTCCCAGGCGCTCAACCAGCTGCTGACCGAGATGGACGGCTTCGAGCGCGGCTCGGGGACGATCGTCATCGGCGCGACGAACCGCGCCGACGATCTCGACGCGGCGCTGCTGCGGCCCGGCCGCTTCGACCGCACCGTCTCCGTCGACCGCCCCGACGAGGCCGGCCGCGCGGCCATCCTCGCCCTTCATGCACGCGGCAAGCCGCTCGCCGCCGACACGGACGTCGCCGACGTCGCGCGACGGGCGATCGGGTTCACGGGCGCCGACCTCGAGAACGTCATGAACGAGGCCGCGCTGCTGACCGCCCGCGTGCGCAACAAGGAGATCAGCCAGCGCGAGCTCGACGAGGCGCTCACCCGCATCCTCGAGGCGCCCGAGCGCCAGCGCCGCCTGACGATGCGCGACCGCACGATCGGCCAGCAGTCGCTCGGTGCCGAGCGCGTGACGTTCGCCGACGTCGCCGGCATCGGCGAGGCGCGCGACGAGCTGCAGGAGATCACCGACTACCTGCGCGACCCGAGCCGCTTCACGGCGCTGGGCGCGCGCTTCCCGCGCGGCTTTTTGATCTCCGGGCCGCCCGGCTGCGGCAAGACGCTGCTCGCGCGCGCCGTCGCCGGCGAGTCCAACGCGGCATTCCTCGCCGTCGCGGCGACGGAGTTCACCGAGACGTTCGTCGGCGAGGGCGCGGCCCGCGTGCGCGATCTCTTCAGCCAGGCGCGCGCGATGGCGCCGGCGATCGTGTTCATCGACGAGATCGACGCGATCGGCGCCAAGCGCGGTGCGGCCTCCGACGGCCACCGCGAGCGCGAGCAGACGCTCAACCAGATCCTCATCGAGCTCGACGGGTTCCGCCAGCGTGAGGGGATCATCATCATGGCGGCCACGAACCGGCCCGACATCCTGGACTCCGCGCTGACGCGGTCGGGCCGCTTCGACCGCGAGATCACCGTCGACCTGCCCGACCACACGGGCCGGCGGGAGATCCTGCAGGTGCACGTCGGCAGCAAGCGGCTCGCGACCGACGTCGACCTCGATGCGCTTGCCGGCATGACGCGCGGCCTGTCGGGCGCCGACCTCGCGAGCATCATGAACGAGGCGGCGCTGCTCGGCGCGCGCCGCGGCGAGACCGAGATCACGATGACGAGCTTCAACCAGGCCGTCGAGCGCACGACGATGGGGATCGGGCGCGCGCACGTCATGACCGACGAGGAGCGGCGCGTGATCGCCGTCCACGAGGCCGGGCACGTGATCGTCGCCCTGGCAACGCCCGACGGCAACCTGCCCCACATGGTCAGCATCATCCCGTCGGGGCGCACGCTCGGGCGCGCCTGGATCACCGACAGTCACGACCGCCTGTCGCGCTCGCGCTCCGGGCTGATCGACGACATGGCCGTCCTGCTCGGCGGCCGCGCCGCGGAGCACCTCGTCTTCGGCGACTCGGGTACGGGCGTGTCCAGCGATCTGCGGCGCATCACCGAGACCGCGCACTACATGGTCCGCGAGCTGGGGATGAGCGACGAGATCGGTCCGCTGGGCTACGGACGCAATGGCGACGGCGTCGCCCCGTCCGACGTGACGGCGCACGCGATCGATGCTGCGGCGCGCAGGCTCGTCGAGGAGGCGCAGGCGCGTGCCGACGCGATCCTGCGCGGCTCGCGCGACGCGCTGGACCGGCTGACCGAAGCGCTGCTGGAATCCGAGACGCTCGACGCTGACCAGATCCGCAAGCTCGTGCGCGTCCCCGCCCGCGCGCCGGCCTGACCTTCCGCGAGCCGCTGCGTCGAGGGCGCCTGGGTCGGCGGCCTCAATGCTGCCGCCGCGCTCCGCGCGCCAGGGGGGCCGGTACCGCGCCGTCGCCGGCCACCGGCAGATCGACGCGGTCGTCCCTGATGACGGCACGATGCGCGCCCGCTTCGTGACCTGCCCACCACCGAGCAGGCCCAGCCTGTCGGCGTCGTTGGCCTCGATCGCGAGCATCGACACGAGGTGGATCACTGACCGACGACGTCGGTTCGCCGGCCGATCTCGCGGTGCAAGCGCTCCAGCGGGTTGGTGCTACGGAGCTTGGGCCAGTGCTCTGAGGGCAACGCGTAGAACGCCAGAACGTCGTTTCGGCCTCGTCGAGCAGCCGCGCGATCTTCGGCAACCGGGGCTCGAGCTGAACGATCGCGTCGGCCAGGCGCCGGCGCGCCTCAGCCCCGTCCGCGCCGTGAAGAGCTGGCCGATCAGGGCGCCGAGCGCGTCGTGCTGGTCTTTGCGGCAGTGGCCGCGGAGGTCGCTGAGGACGTGCACGGTGCAGCGCTGCCACGGGCTGTCGAAGACCCGGGCGATCGCCGTCTTCAGCCCAGGGTGCGCGTCGCTGATCGCCAGCTGCACGCCGACCAGGCCGCGAGCGACGCGGCCACCGTCGCGGACGTTCTCGATCTTCGCGTCGACGAACACGTAGGGGTAGCGGCCCGCAAGCGGTCGCTGCCTGAAGGCCGTCACTTGCTCGTCGAGGAGGCCGGCGATCCGGCTGACCTCGGACGTCGAGATGCGCAGCCCGAGCGACTCGACGAGCTGGTCGACGCGGCGCGTCGAGACGCCGCAGACGTAGGCCTGCTGCACCACCGATACGAGCGCCTGCTCTGAGCGCTTACGCGGCTGCAGGAAGCTCGGAAGCGACGAACCCTGACGGATCGTCGGGATCTGCAGCTCGACTCAACGAGCGCTGGTGTCCCAGCGCCTGGGCGCCACGGGACGTGACCTGTCCGCCGGCGCGAACGGCGCCGGCGCGGTGGTCAGCTCAGCGCACGCGGACGGCGACCGCGGACGAGCGCGGACCGCGCCGCGACGAGACGTTGTCGAGCGCGGCGACGGCGTAGTAGTAGCGGCCGTTGCGGCGCAGGTTCGTGACGGTCAGCGCCGCCGACGACTGCAGGCTCCTGACGTTGAACGCGCACGACCCTCTGCACAGTGAGGTGGCGCGGCGGAAGTCCAGCGCGGTGCGAATCGGCCGCACGGACTGGCGGATCACGTAGCGGCGCGCTGCCGGCCCGCGCGTGCCGTCCGTGCCGGCGACGCGGAACGTCAGCCGCACCTTGCCGCCGCCGGTCGCCGCCGCCGTCAGGTCGGCGATGCGGCCGGGAACGCGCCCGTGACGCTTCCGGCACGCCCCGCGCCGCTGCGCGGCCCGCGTAGCCGCCAGTCGCAGGGCGAGACGGCGCCGCCCCCCGGCGAACCGGCGCGCGCGGCGGCGATCGGCGTTGAACCGCGTCCGGCTGGACCGCTGGCAGGCGGCGAACAGCGCGGCGCGAGCGCGCTGCGCCGCGAGCGCCGCGGCGAGCCCGTCAGGCACCGGGGCAGGACTGCCCGGACGCGCAGCCGGTGGCACGTCGATGACCGCTGCCGGAGGGGGTGCCAGAGGCGGCGGAGGAACCACGATGGCCGGGCAGGCGGGCGGCCGGGCGATGCCCGGCTGGCTGAGCGCGACCGGACCGGCTGCCGCGGGAAGCTCGTCGTTTCCGATCGTCAACTCGTCGCAGTATCCGAGCCGGCCGGCCGAGCCGCGGCCCCAGCAGCGCACGCTCGTGTCGTCGAGCAGCGCGCACGTGTGCTCCAACCCGGCGCTGACCGCGAGGGCCGTGCGCCCGGCGCCGAGGTTCACGGTCGCGACCGATCCCGGCGTTTCGCTGCCACCGACCGAGAAGGTGCTGCCGATGCCGAGCTGACCGAAGCCGTTGAAGCCCCAGCAACGGACGGCGCCCGCGTCGAGCAGCGCACACGTGTGCTCCCGGCCGGCATCGATCGCCAGCGCCGTGCGCCCGGAGCCGAGATCGACCGGCGCGACCATGCCCGGCAGCTCGTCGTCGCCGATCGGGTTGAGGTTGCCGTAGCCCAGCCGTCCCTCGCCGGGGAAGCCCCAGCACAGCACCGTGCGGTTGTCGAGCACGGCGCATGTATGACCGAAGCCGGCGGTGATCGCCGTGGCCGTGCGGCCGGGACCGAGGTACACGGGCCCCGCCGTCTCCGGGGTGGCGTCCGGTGTGCGGCCGATGTCGGCGATCTTCCCGTAGCCGAGCCGGCCGGTGCCGCCGAAGCCCCAGCAGCGCACGTTGCCGTCGTCGAGCAGCGCGCAGGTGTGGAAACCGCCGGCGGCGATCGCCCTGGCGGTGCGACCGGGACCGAGATTGATCGGCCCGAGCGATCCGGGCGCCTCGTCGTCGCCGATGCTGTCGGTCCGCCCGTAGCCGAGCCGGCCGTCGAGGTTGAAGCCCCAGCAGCGCACGCTGGCGTCGTTGAGGATCGCGCACGTGTGGCCGTTGCCGGCGGTGATCGCCGTCGCCGGACGACCGAGGTTCACGGGCGCGAGCGCGGCCGGCGTCTCGTTGTCGCCGATCGTGTCCGTGTTGGCGTATCCGAGCCGTCCGTTGGCGCCGAAGCCCCAGCAGCGCACCGCTCCGTCGTCGAGCAGCGCGCAGCTATGGCCGTTGCCGGCGCTGACCGCGACGGCCGTCCGGCCGGCGCCCAGCGCGACCGGTCCGAGAACGTCGGGCGCCTCGTTGTCACCGATCGTCGCCGTGTTGCCGTATCCGAGCGCCCCGTTGGCGCCGAAGCCCCAGCAGAAGACCGAGCCCGAGAGCACAGCGCAGCTGTGCGTGTCCCCGGCCGCGATATGGCCCGCCGCGGGCGCGCCGGGCTGCGACGCCTGGTCGGCCGCCGCCGGGCCCGCAAGCAGCAGCGCCGCCGCCACGACGCTCATCAGGACGAGCGTACGCGGGACGAGCCTGGCAGAGCGCTGGGAAGACCGCATGTTTCTCACCACCGTGACCCTACCGCCGCGAGCGTCCGGCGATGACCAGCACCCGCGCGCGATGCGCGCGGGTGCGGTCTCGCCGATCAGCGCACCACCCGGAACGCGACCCTCAGCGCCCGCGAGCGGCGATTGCCGGAGTCGGTGGCCTGCAGCGTGAACCGGTAGCTGCCCCGCTTCAGGGAACGGCCTCGCACGCGGCCCGCGAACGCGACGGCGTTGCGGCCCTCTCGGCCCCTGCTCGTCAGCGTGCCCTTGGTCACGTAGCGCACGCAACTCGTGCGCCTGCGGTTGCTGGGCCGCAGAGCGACGCAGCTGCGACCGACGCGGCGACCGACGGTCCGTTGCGCGACGGTGATCCTCACCCGGGCGTCCTTGGAGAGGGTAAACCGGATCGACGTCCCGAACCGCGGGCGGATGGAACGACGGGACAGGGAGACCCTGCTCAGCACCGGAGCGCTCTCCGGCGGCGGCAGCGGTGCGATCACCGGCGGCGGGGGAGGCAGCGGCGCAGCCGGCGGCGGCGGCGGCGGCGGCGGAGCAACCGCCGGCGGCGGCGGCGGCGGAGGCGGCGGCGGCGGCGGCGCAAGCGACACCGCCACCTTCACCGAGCCGCACGACGCCGTGCAGGCAGGCGCGGTGCCGCTGTTGCCGGCGCCGACGAAGTCGCGGCCGATCGCATAGACCTTGTCGGCGGCACCGCCGACGCCGGGCTCCACCGTGAGACCGGGCCGCGTGTAGCTCGGCCCCGGCGACGGGGACGCGCTGTCGTTGGTTCCCGGCCCGGCCGGCAGTGCGACGACGCCTGGCTCCCAGGTCACGCCACCATCCGCCGACTTGTAGACGAGCACGGCGGCGTCCGGCAGCGCCGGCGCGGTCCGCGACGCGGTCACGATCGCGTACACGTTCTGACCGGAGCCGAACTGCACCGACTGGTGGAAGTTGCAGCGCTTGCTGAACGGGGCCTCCCCGAGCGCCGGCGCGGCAGGCAGCAGCGGAACGGCCTCGCTCCACGTGGCGCCCGCATCCATGCTCACGCTGGCCTCGCACTCGAGGTCCAGGTAGTTGGCGTTGATCGACACGACGTGGTCGGGGTTCGTGCGGTTGACGGCGAGACCGATCTGGTCGCGACCGCGGAACGCGCTCGGGTCGGAGTTGAGCTTGTAGTTCGGGCCCACACGCCGCTCCGCCGCAGGCGCCGGCGGCATTCCGCTCGGCCGCGCCGGCCCGAGCAGGACGAAGCGGTCGATCCCGGTCAGACCGAAGCTGGTCGCGAGAGCGGCCTGCGTGTTGTCGTGCAGCGGCGTCGGCGCGAGCACGAGCATGCCCGTCGCCCGTGCCACGACGCCGCCGAGCAGCGCCGCGTCGATCGGGTTGGTCCCGTCGGCCATGTAGACGATGTTGTTCGGCATACCGCGGCTCTTGGACTCCGTCACGACGGCCCGCGAGGTGTCGTACTGGGTGGCGCCACCGAGCCTTGTCACGGCTGTGACCTTCGCGAGGTCGTCGAGCTGCGTCTGCACGGCGGCGCTCACCTCGTCGGTTCCGCCGATGACGAGCAGCGTGCTGATGTCCAGCACGTCGAGCGCCGAGAGCGTCTCCGCGGGAACCGTGTCGGCGCCCACGTAGAGGATCGGCAGCCGGCGGGCGGCAGCCAGTCCGACGGCCGCGGCGGCGTCCGGGGTCGCCGGGTTGGCGATCACCGCAGCATCGAACGCGGGCGTGTCGGCGTCCTTCTCGACCGTCGTGCGGGCGTCGAACAGCGTCGCGATGTCCCTGGCAGTGGCGGCGTCGTTGCCGCCGTCCACGCGCTGGACGTCGCCGGGGGCGATCCCGGCAGCAGTCGCGACGTCGCTGAGCACCGTCGCTGACAGGCTCGCCACGCTTCCGACGACGAACGCCTTGGAGGGCCTGATCCTCGTGATCTCAGCCTTGACCGCGTCCGACAGGCCCGCGGCAGCGGAGAGCAGCACGGGGCCGGGGTTCGCGCGGCCGAGCACGGTCGCCGCCATCGCGGCGGCGGCGTCGGTCTGGTTGACGATGACGACCGCAGAGCTGTTGAACGACGCGACGCCACCCGGGACGGGAGCGCCCAGACCGGCGTTGGCGGGATCGCGCGTGCCTCCGGCCAGGGCGCCCTCGTTGCCGCCCTGATAGCCGCGCTGCGACAGCGCCACCGAGCGTGCGATCGCATTCGGCGAGTCGATCGCCGTCTCGGGATCGGGCCCCGACGCCTCGTGGTCGAGCCTGGCGAGGTAGAAGTCCTCGGTGTCGGTGTCCCAGTTGCCTTCACGGGAGTCCATCCAGCCGATCAGCAGCTTGCCGCCGCTGACCGTGACGATCTGCGGCCCCCAGGACCAGTAGCCCGATGCCGGTCGCGTGTCATAGCCGACGTCGTTGTTGTGCGAGCGGTCGTTGATGCGGATGTTGGCGGAGAACGAGCTGCCGCCGTTCAGCGACGAGGCGTAGTACGTGTCGCCGAGGCGGATGTCCTCGCAGTAGATGTGTGAGTGCGTGCAGTTGCGCTCGCCCGGGCCCTGATACCAGTGGCGGCGATCCTGCCAGACGACGTTGACGCGCCCGCTCGGCGAGACCGAGAGATTCGGCTGGCGCGTCTGGATCGTCCGGCTGCCCGGATACGTCGTCGGGTCGCTGACGCGGATCGGCGTCGACCACGTGTCGCCGCGGTCCGTGGAACGCTGGAACCAGACCTCGGCGTTCGGGCTGATGAAGTGATCGGTGCCCTGGAATCCGCCCGTCGGAGCGAGCGGACCGGGGGGCGACTGGCTGTAGACCATGTAGATCCAGCCGGGACGCGTGGGGTCGGTGGAGAGCCGCGGATAGGTCGCGGTCGTCGAGGCGCCCGCCGTGCTGGGAGGCGTCGGTGGGATGTGCGTCGCCGTCGAGGTGCCCGTGTTCGTCACGGTCGCGATGTCGACCGGAGCGCTCCACGATCCTGCGACGCCGGGGGTGCTCGACCGCGAGGCCTGCAGGCTGCCGACGCGGCCGAGCGTGCGCCACACGACCGTCGTCGAGCCGTCTGAGTTGACGACGCCGACGGGCGGGTCCTGGGCGCTGAGCCCGACGGGGCTGATGTTCACCGGGGGCGCGAACTCCAGCGCGCTGGCGGCGGGAGCGAGGCCGAGCAGGAGCGCGGCCGCGAGGATCGGTGCGAAGCGTGTCGTACGAAGTTGCATGCCGGTCACCGTGAGGAGGTCGTCGGGTGGCCGCCGAGCGGCAGGTCGGCGGCTCGTCGGCCGCGGATCGCGAGCGTGCCGCCCGCGAGCAAGATCAGCGCGAGCAGCGTCCCGGCGATCGCGATCGGGCTGACCGCGGGGCCGGAAGGAGCGGCTGCCGCCGCCGCGGCGCCAGGGGGAGTGACCCGGAACTTCGCCCGCGCGGGCGTCCCGAAGAGGTGCCTTCCGCGCACGCTCGTCTCGGTTGCGAGCACGAGGTACTCGCCGACCGCGGTGCCGGCCGGGATCGTCAGCGTCGTGCTGATCCTGTTCTGCTGGTTGACCTCGGCGTTGCGCAGAACCGGCGCATCGCGCGTCATGAAGCGCAGGTTGACGCCGCCCGTGACGTTGACGTTGCCCTGCGTGAAGCCGGCTCCCTCGACGGCGACGACGGTGCCGGGAGGCCCGGACTGCGGGCTCAGCTCGAGCACCGCTCCCTGGGCGGACGCATTCGCGGCGGCGACCAGGGGCCATACCAGCCCACACAGCAGGAACAATCCGACTCTACGCCTCATCACATCTCCCTTTTCGGCGCTGCGGTGCCCCTACGCGTTGCCAGTTTTTTTGCGCTCGATGATCAATCCGTTGGTGCGACGCCACTATACGCAGGGAACACATAGCGCGTCTAGTTGTAACCGTCATCTAGGAGGTGTCTCGGCCTTCGCAAAGGTCTCGCGGCCCGCCGTCCACGTGGCGAGCGGCGCGACATCCGCTCGATCTGTGGACCCCGGCCTCGGCGTACCGCTGCTGCCCGAACTTCGCCGTCACGAGCCGCACGCTGGACCGCGGCAGCTGGACCGAGCGGCGGAGGCGATCGGCGACTCGGTGACGCTGCCGGCTTGGGGTTGGGAGTAGACAGGCGCGCGCCGATCTGGTCAGCTTCACCTAGATGTCATCGACACGCACCCTCCGCCGCAGGCAGGACACCGCCAAGAAGCTCGCTCGTCGGCGTGCGAGATGACCCCGGCGCGCTGTCTGCTGCTCGCGTGCCTGCTCCTGCTCGGCATGCCGCTGAGCGCCCAGGCCGTACAGCAGACGATCGAAGGCGAGATCGCGCCGAGCCAGCGCGCGCTGACGGTCTTCATCGGCGACACCGGCTCGCTGCAGGCCAAGCGCGGGGCGCCGTTCGTCGGACAGCCCGCTGAGCCCCAGCCGGTGCAGGGCATGTTCTTCCCGGGCCAGACCGCCGGTCCGGCGGCGAACTTCTGGCATCTGCGCGTCAAGCAGGGACCGGCCGCAAACGTGACGTTCGGCCCGCGGGATGCGACCGTGATAGCGGTCTCCAACGGGCCCGTCATGGGCGAGTGGACGGTCGAGTCGCCGGCGCGCGTCGACACGAACATGCGCATCGAGCACAACGGCGCCGACCTCTTCGAGGTCAGGCAGACGATCCTCTACGTCGCTCCGGAGATGCGCTTCCGCGCTGTCTGGGACATCCGCAACGTGACCGCGCAGGCGATCCCGTTCGTCTTCGGAACCTCCGCCGATCTCTTCAACGAGAGCGACGCCGGCGAAGGCGTCTACGTCGACGCCGCGGAGCGCTTCGTCGGAGGGCGCAACAAGTTCTCGGGGATGATCGCCGGTATGCAGCAGGTGACCTCGTCGCAGCTGCCCGGCGAGGCTGTCGCGATCCCCGTCGCGCCATGGGCCAGCTACGAGGAGGGCGATCCGTTCGGCGTCACGCGCCGCTTGAGCAACGGCGACGCGTTCCTCAACACGATCAACCCGCTCTTCATGGACAACGGTATCGGCGTGAGCTTCGACGACCGGGCCACGACCGGGCTCGCGGCGGGCCAGACCGCCCGCTACGAGGTCATCTGGCACCTGCGGCGAAACGCGCCGACGCTCAGCGCGTCCCCGGAGGGCGCGAGCGCGGCGTCGCCCGTGACGGAGACGGCGACGGCGAGCACCTCCAGGGCCAGCGACGATGGCGGCGGCGCTCCCGCGGCGACGGCCCCTGGCCTCAGGGACACCGTGGCGCCCGTGCTCAGCGCGCTGAGCGTGTCGCGGCGATCCTCGCGGACGAGGACCGCTCCGAAGGTCGTGTTCCGGCTCAGTGAGCGCGCGAGCGTTTCGCTGCGGATCGTGCGCCGGACCGCGCGACGCCGCGTCACCGTGCGCAACCTGACCCGTGCGAACCTCCCGCCGGGTTCCAACACTGTCCGCATTGCGGGTAGGCGTCTGGCCCCCGGCAGGTATGTCGTGACGACACGAGCGATCGACGCTGCCGGCAACCGCGGCGCGCAGCGCTCGGCGACGTTCCGGATCAGCGGGCCGTGATCTGAGGCGCTGACCGTGGCGCCCGTCAGCCTGCGCGGCGACGGCGGCGACGGCGGCGACGGCGCATCGCGCCGATGACGACGAGGACGAGCACGCTCGCGAGCGCAGCTGCGGCGAGCAGCATCGGGCGCAGCTGAAAACCCTCCTCCGCTGCGGCGGCGGGGGCCTCGGCGTCGCTCGGCGGCGTCGGCACGGCGGCGCCGACGGCGCCTGCCGCCTGCACGAGCCCGCTCCCGTACTCGTCGTCGCGCCCGTCCGGGCCGAGGTCGCGCGCGCTGCGCAGCAGCGCCGCGCGGACCGCCGCCGGTCCGTCGGCCTGTCCCGCGCCCACGACGAGCGCGGCGACACCGGAGACGAGCGCCGCTGCCGCCGACGTCGACGCCGTGAAGCAGAAGCAGAATTGCGACGGGCCGCCCTTCAGCGTCTGCGCGACGACGCCGTCCGACGGTCCGAAGGCGCTGTCGCCGCGGGCGCCGGCGCCGGACGGGGCGACGAGGTCCAGCCGCGCGCCGAAGTTCGAGTACGGCGCTCGCGTCAGGTCGCGGGCGACGGCGCCGACGGCGATGACCTGCGGATCGGCTGCCGGCCAACTGACCGTGGCCCGGCCGTCGTTGCCGGCCGCGGCGACCACGGTCACGCCCCGGGCCACCGCATAGGCGACAGCCTCGCGCACGAGCCGCGTCTGTGACCGGCCGGCGATGCTGAGGTTCGCGATGTCGGCGCCGTGGTCGGCCGCGAAGCGCAGGCCGCGCGCGACGGCGGTTGCCGAGCCGCTCAGGTCCGGGCGCAGCACCCGGATCGGCATGATCGCCGCCGCGGGCGCGACCCCCGCACCGCCGAGGGCGTTGTTCGTCGTCTGGGCGATGATCCCCGCGATCTGCGTTCCGTGGCTTCGGCGACCGTCGCGCGGCGCGACGTCGTTCGGATACGGATCGCCGTCGACGAAGTCCCATCCGGCGACGAAGCGCGTGCCGGCGAGGTCGGGCGCGCGCCGGTACGGGCCGCGCGTCGCGTAGGCGATGCCCGTGTCGAGAACGGCCACCGTCGCGCCCCGGCCGCGCGTGACCGCCCAGGCGGCGGGAATCTGGATCGCCGGCAGATACCACTGATGGCGAAACAGCGGATCGTTCGGCGCCTTGACGGCGGGCGCCGAGGCCTGCGCGCCCGCCACGGCCGGATGGACGGCGAGCGCGAGCGCGAGGATGACGAGCACCGAGCGGCGCCGGTGGCCGGACACGCCGGGCACTATAGGTCAGCGACGGAGACGTTCAGCCAGGTGCGCCGATGGCAGCAGCGGCCGTCATCGAGCCGATGTCGCGGCCTGCCTCGGCGACCGCACTTGACCGCGGCTCGCAGAAACTGGTACAACCAGTTGCGCACGTGAGTGCGTCGTTCGACGCAAGCCCGCTGCCGCAACGATGGCTCCCCCACCCCGCACCCCGCTTTCCGAGTCGATCTTCGCGACGCTGCGCGACGGCATCCTCAGCGGGCGCCCCGCGCCCGGCGACCCGCTGCGCTCCGAGCGCGCGCTCGCCGAACAGCTCGGCTGCAACCGCCACGCCGTGCGCGAGGCCGTCAAGCGCCTGCAGCAGGCGGGGCTCGTCGCGGTCGCTCAGGGCGGCGCCACACGCGTACTCGACTGGCGCGCCAGCGGTGGGCTGGACCTGCTCGCCCAGCTGCCGATCGCAGCGGGCACGGCGCCCGAGCCCGCGCTGCTGCGCTCGATCCTCGAACTGCGCCTGTGCGTCGGCGTCGACGCCGCCCGGCGCTGCGCCGAACGCGCGCCGGCAGCGGTCATCGAGCACCTCGCCGCCGCACTCGAGGCCCAGCGTGCCGCCGATCCCGACCGCGCCCCGCTGCTGTACGCGCAGCTGTGGGACCACGTCATCGACGGCGCCGGCAACATCGCCTACCGGCTGGCCTACAACAGCCTGCTCGCCGGGCTGGATCCCGGCGGCGAGCCGTCGCGCGCGCTGTTCGGCCTCGAGGCCCGCGACAGCGACGCGATCGCGGCGCTCGTCGCGGCGATCGCCGCCGCCGACCCCGACCGTGCGGCGGGCGCGGCCGCCGGCCTGCTCGCCCGCGCCCTGCAGATCGACAAGGAGCCCGCCCGTGGCTGAGGTCCTGTACTACGCCGTGCCCGCCTTCGTGGCGCTGCTCGCCGTCGAGTGGATCTCCTACGTCATCGCGCGCAACGAGGCGCTCGTCGGCTACGACGCCAAGGACACCGCGACGAGCCTGAGCATGGGCATCGGCAACGTCGTCGTGAACTTCGGCTGGAAGTTCGTCGTCCTCGTCGTCTACGCCGGCCTCTACGAGCTGACGCCGCTGCGCGTCCCGGCGGACGCCTGGTGGGCCTGGGTCGTGATCTTCTTCGCCGACGACCTCGCCTACTACTGGTTTCACCGCGTCAGCCACGAGGTCCGCGTCTTCTGGGCCAGCCACGTCGTGCACCACTCCAGCGAGCACTACAACCTCTCGACCGCGCTGCGCCAGACCTGGGTGCCGATGACCTACCTGCCGTTCTGGCTGCCGCTCGCGCTCGCCGGCTTCGCGCCCTGGATGATCCTCACCCAGCAGGCGATCAGCCTGATCTACCAGTTCTGGATCCACACCGAGCGCATCGGCCGGCTGCCGCGCCCGATCGAGTTCCTCTTCAACACGCCCTCCCATCACCGCGTCCACCACGGCGCCAACGAGCAGTACCTCGACCGCAACTACGCCGGCATCCTCATCATCTGGGACCGCATGTTCGGCACGTTCGCCGGCGAGCGCGAGCGCGTGCGCTACGGCCTGACGAAGAACATCGCGACGTTCAAGCCGACCGAGGTCGCCTTCCACGAGTACCGGGCGATCGCCCGCGACGTGCGCCGGGCGCGGACCTGGCGCGAGCGTTGGGGCTACATGCTGCGCGGCCCCGGCTGGGCGCCGCAGGACGGCTGAAGGCTGAGCGCGGCGAAACCCTGCGCGCCCGTTGTCGGCGGTACGAGCGTCTGCCAGACTGTCTGCCATGCGCACGACACTCGACATCGACGACCGTCTGCTCGAGGCGCTGATGGCACGCAGCCCCGGGCTGTCCAAGACGAAGGCGATCGAGCGCGCGATCGACCACTTCGTCACGCAGGACGTCTACGAGAGCCTGCGTACGCTGCGCGGCTCGCGTCCGGACATCGTCGACGTCTCGATCGAGAACCGTCGCATCGACATCGAGCGACAGGGTCGCCGGGGGCGCGAACAACGGGCCGGGGCATGATCCTCGCCGACTCGTCGTTGTGGATCGACTTCATGCGCGGCCGGTCGAGCGCGGCCGTCGACGCGTTGGACGAGCGGCTCGCCGCCCGCGACGTCGTGATGTGTGGCCCGGTGGCCGCCGAGTTGCTGGCCGCAGAGCAGCCGGGCGAGCGCATGCGACTCTGGGAGCTCTTCACAGCGATGCCGTGGGCCGATCTCGACCGCGCCGACTACTTCGCCGCCGGCGAGGCCGCCGCCCGTCTGCGCGAACAGGGCCGCACCGTCGCGTTGTACGACGTCCTGATCGCGGCGGCCGCCTCGGGCCGCGCGGCCCTGTGGACGCGCGACCGCGATCTCGAACGCATCGCCGAGGTGCTCGAACCGCTGGAGCTCAAGCTGCTCGCAGACTGACCAGCACCTGGGATTCCGGCGCGTCTCTACCGCTCTGACCGTTCGCGCCGAGGTGACCGCGCGAACGTGGGGCGAGCGCTGGGACCTCCATGCGGCGGGCCCGGCCGGACGGCTGAGCCCGCGTCGCTGCAGGGGTTCAGCCGGGCGCGAGCGGACCCCCGCGCAGCGGCTTGTCCTGCGGGACGCGCGCCTCGTTGTCGCGCAGACGCGGCTCGTAGTAGGAGAAGAACACCTTGCCGACGAGATCGCGACGGCTGTTGACGGCCGTCTTCTCGAAGATGCTCTTCAGGTGCTGCTGGACGGTGTGCGGCGACACGACGAGGCGCTCGGCGATCGCCGCGGTGGACTCGCCCTGCAGGACCAGGCGCGTGACGTCCTGCTCGCGCTCGGTCAGCCCGTAGGCCGCCATCAGCAGCGGCGCGATCCGCGCCGGGTGGGCGGGTTCGACGATCACCGCGATCCGCTGCGCGCCGGCGCTGACGAGCGTCGCGCCGTGCAGGACCACCCACCTCCCCGAGCGCGTCAGCACGCGCGCCAGCGCGACCTCGCCGGGGGCGTCGCGGCCCTCCGCCGAGCGCAGCGCCTGCGCCGCGACGGACTCGATCGCCGGCGCCAGGCGGCCGGCGTCCCAGTCTCCGCCCGGCAGGTCGGAGACCCAGTCGGCGACGCCGGGCGTCGCGGACTCGACCTCGCCGCCGGCGCTGAGGACGAGCAGCCCCGGTGACTGCGGTCCCTCGGGATCGGACGCCTCGCCGAGCAGCAGCGCGCGCCTGGCGCCCGCGCCGAGCGACGGCGCGATCGCGCGCACGAAGCCGATCTCGTCGGCGTCGAACATCGGCTCGCCCGGCTCGCGGTAGAGACCCATGCCGCCCCAGGCGTCGCCGGAGTCCGTGCGCAGCGCCGCGATCAGCTCCTGGTCGCCGCCCATCGCGATGTTCGCCTGCCAGCGCGGGCTGGCGCTCGGATCGCCGCCGGTCGCCTCGTGCAGGGTCGACACGCCGCTCGCCGAGCGCGCGACGTCGGCGAGCTTGTTGACGTCGTCGACGTAGTACTCGTGCATCAGCGCATCCGGCGGCAACGCCGGCATGTCGTCGTTGAAGTGGCTCGTGATGAGCAGCGACGCCGGGTCGAGCGTGTACCAGCAGGCGCCGCCGTAGTGCGGGACGACGGACGTGATCACGGCGTCCGCCTCGCGCCAGAACGTCGCGAGGTCGACCCCGTCCCGGGCCAGCGCGACGATGCGGTCGCGGGCGCGCTCCATCGCCTGCGTGCTCATGGCCCAGGACTGTACGTCCGCCCGGCGGAAATGAGAAATACCACGTTTCTGGCATCGACCCGTGGGGAGCGCTGGCGTAGCTTTGCCGCCATGACGTCAGGAGCACGAACCCCCGAGGAGCTCGACGCGCTGATCGAGGACGCGTTCGTCGTGCGCGACGGTGCGATGCTCGGACAACTCTTCGACGACGGGGCGGTGTTCGCGGACGCCCGAGGCGGCCCGCTCGCCCGCGGCGCCGACGAGATCGGCCATGCCCTCGGGCAGTTGTGGGCGACCGGCGGCACGTATCTGGCCGGCCCGCGCCGCGTGCTGCAGGCGCGCGACACCGCGCTCGTGCTCGGCGACGGCGCGATCCAGGTCGCGCGCCGCGGCGACGACGGCGTCTGGCGCGCTGCGATCGCACTGCTACCCATCCAACGAACGGAGGACCCATGACCGACCAGCAGGCAACGACGCTCTCACCCGCAGCGACGCACAGTGGCGAAGGCGAGGCGCACTGGTGGTTCGGCGCGCTCGCCGAGATCAAGCTCACCGCCGAGCAGACCGGCGGCGCCCTGAGCATCCTCGAGATCACCGAGCCGCCCGGCATGGAGGGACCGCTGCACGTGCACCTGCACGACGACGAGACGTTCTGGATCCTCGAGGGCGACGTCCGCTTCGAGGTCGGCGACACGACGATCGACGCGAGCGCTGGCGACGTCGCCTTCGGCCCGCGCGGCGTGCCGCACCGCTACACGGTCGGCGACGCCGGCTGCCGGATGCTCTACATCATGACCCCGGGCGGCTTCGAGAACCTCGTCCGTGGGATGAGCGTGCCCGCGCAGAGCAGGACGCTGCCGCCCGCCGACGACAGCGAGCCCGACTGGGACCACGTCGCGGCGGTGGCGAAGGCCAACGGCTGCGAGCTGCTGGGCTGACGACGTCGCTCGTGGACCGTCGAGCCCGCCGATCGACGCGCTGGACGCGGTGCTCGCCGCTCACGACGAGCGACGCCTCGCCAGCGAGTGGCCACGCCGATCTCTCCCGCCCGCCATGTAAACGCATCGTTACGTAACGTCTGCGTTACACTCCGTGGATGACGACGAGCGACGGCCATTGCGCGGTCCGCCTGACGCGCCGCTACGCGGCCACGCCCGCCGAGGTCTGGCGTGCGCTGACCGACGGCGACTCGCTCGCGCGCTGGCTGGCGGACGTCGTCGAGATCGAGCTCGTCGCCGGCGGCGCGCTCGTGCTCGCGCTGCCGGCCGGCGGCGGCCGGATCGACGCGCGCGTGCGCGCGATCGAGGCCGGCAGCGTGCTCGAGCTCGACTGGAGCTACGCGGGCGAGGACACCTCGGTCGTGCGCTTCGAGCTCGAGCCCGACGGCGACGGGACGCTGCTCGTGCTCGACCACCGCCGCATCGACGAGCCCGTCGGCATGGCCTACATCCAGCGCTGGTCGCGCGCGATCGCGCGGCTGGACACGGAGCTGCGCGCGTGAGCGCGTTCGAGGCGCTCGCCGACCCGACCCGGCGGCGGATCGTCGAGTTGCTCGCCGAGGGCGAGCGCAGCGCCGGCGAGCTCGCGGCGCAGTTCGACACGAGCCGTCCGGGCGTCTCGCGCCACCTGCGCGTCCTGCGCGAGCACGGTCTCGTGCGCGCGCGCGAGGAGGGCGCGCGGCGGTTGTACTCGCTCGACCCCGCCCCGCTTGCCGAGCTCGACGACTGGCTGGCGCGCTACCGCGGCTTCTGGTCAAACCGCCTCGACGCGCTCGACACCGAGATCACCCGACGGCGCCGACACGGCGCAACCGCCAAGGAGGACCGATGACGATCACGATCACCCCATACCTGCTCTACGCCGACGTCGACGCCGCGCTCGCGTTCCTGGCGCGCGCCTTCGGCTTCGAGGAGGTGCTGCGCTACACGAGCGCGGACGGCAGGGTCAGCCACGCCGAGGCGCGCCTCGGCGACGACCACGTCTACCTCGGCGACCCGACGAGCGCCGGCAGCGAGTACCGCAACCCTGCCGCGCTCGGCGCCGCCACGGTGCTGATCACGGTCGGCGGCGTCGACGACGTCGACGCGCTGTGCGAGCGCGCCCGCGACGCCGGCGCGCAGATCACCGAGCAGCCCGCCGACCAGGACTACGGCGAGCGCCGCTTCGGCGCGACCGACCCGGAGGGCCACAAGTGGTCCTTCTCGCAGAAGATCGCCGACGTCCAGGCGGCTGACTGGGGCGCGACGACGGCGACCTGACGCGCTAGCGCGTCAGCATCCGGTCCAGCGTGACGCCCGGATGCAGGCGCTCGAAGCGGTCGAGCATGAAGTCGCTCGTGAACAGCGCCATGTGCGTGCCGTCGCTGCGATACAGGACGTCGGCGTGCGAGCTGCGGCGCAGGACGTCGGCGCCCTCGGCGTCGGTCCGCCGCGCGATCGTCCAGTTCGTCGGCGCGAGCGTCACGGCGACGCCGAACTCGCGCTGCAGGCGATCGCTCGCGACCTCGAACTGCAGCGGCCCGATGCCGGCCAGGACCGGGGTCGGGTCGGCGGTCGGGTCGCGGCGCAACAGGTGCACGACACCCTCCTGCGCGAGCTGCTCGAGCCCGCGGTGAAACTGCTTGTGGCGGCTGACGTCGCCGTTGCGGACGGTCACGAAGTGCTCGGGCGCGAGCGTCGGGATCGGCGGGAACTCGACCGCGTCGCCGACGTAGAGCGTGTCGCCGACGCGCAGGTCGCCGGCGTTGATGACGCCGACGACGTCGCCCGGGAACGCCTCGTCCATGACCGTGCGCTCGTCGCCGAAGACCGTGTGCGCATGGGTCAGCGCGAACGGCCGGCCGCTGCGCTGGTTGATCGAGCGCATCCCGCGCTCGAAGCGCCCCGAGCAGACGCGCAGGAACGCGACGCGATCGCGGTGGCGCGGGTCCATGTTCGCCTGCACCTTGAAGACGAGGCCCGAGAACGGCGCCTCGACGGGCCGTCGCTCGCCGCCGATCGTGACGCGCGCCTGCGCCGGCGGCGCGAGCGTCAGCAGCGCGTCGAGCAGCAGGCCGACGCCGAAGTTCGACACCGCCGATCCGAAGAAGACGGGCGTCGCGCGGCCCGTCGCGAACAGCTCCGGGTCGAGCTCGGGGGCGACCGCGTCGAGCAGCTCGAGCTCCTCGGACGCGACGTCCCAGGCGTCGCCCTCGCGCTCGCGCGCGTCGTCCGCGCAGAGCAGCTCCTCGGCGGCGCGCGTGGCGCCGCGGACCGAGCGCGTGAAGCGCCGGTACTCGCCGCTGGCGCGGTCGATGACGCCGCGAAAGTCACCGGGGATGCCGACGGGCCAGGTCGCCGCGACGGGCGCGATGTCGAGCACCTGCTCGATGTGGTCGAGCATCTCCAGCGGCTCGATGCCGGGTCGGTCGTACTTGTTGACGAACGTGATCAGCGGGATGTTGCGCGCCCGCGCGACCTCGAACAGGCGCAGCGTCTGCGCCTCGACGCCCTTGGCCGCGTCGAGCAGCATCACGGCGCAGTCGGCGGCGGCGAGCACGCGCAGCGTGTCTTCGGAGAAGTCCTTGTGGCCGGGCGTGTCGAGCAGGTTCAGGACCGTGTCGCGATACTCGAAGCGCAGCACCGTCGACGTCACGGAGATGCCGCGGCGGCGTTCGATCTCCATCCAGTCCGACGTCGTCGTGTTGCGGTCGCGGCGCGCACCGACCGAGCCCGCCGTCGCGATCTGGTCGCTGTAGAGCAGCAGCTTCTCGGTCAGCGTCGTCTTGCCGGCGTCCGGGTGGGAGATGATCGCGAACGTGCGCCGGCGCGAGGCCTGCGTCGCGACCGTCCGCTCACCCGCCGCGGTGGCGGACGGGGGCGTCATCTCGGCCGCGACGCGCGGCGTCGCAGCGAGGCGGGCACGCCGTTGAGGCTAGTACAGCTCGGGCGCGACGACCCGCGTGGGCGACGGCGGGATGCCCGAGTGTCGCTCGGGCGTCAGCGAGAAGCTGAATCGGCGCCCCGCGACCTTCCCCGACGACGGAACGTGCCCCGGCGCCGCGCTACGAGAGCAGCTGGGCGCAGGCCGTCTGGACGAACCACTGCTCCCACTGCTCCGGACTCCATCGACGTTCGCCGACGAGCAGGTGCCACGTGTCCGGATGGTTCAGCGTCCACAGGATGTCGCTCGCTCGCGCGACGTCGAGCTCGGGACGCAGCGACCCGGCGGCCTGCAGGCTCTCGACGATCACGCGCTGGTTGTCGTGGAAGTCGCTCTGGATGCGGGCCCACAGCTCCGCTGTGTCGGGCTCGGTCGGGGCCGCGCTGCGAATGACGAACATCAGCGCGCCGGCGCGCTCCTTGACCGCCCGTGCCGCGGCGCCGGCCAGCTGCAGCTTGCGCTCAGGGTCGCGTTCCTCGAGGAGACGTCGGTACCACTCGCGCCGGGCAACCGGCGCCTCGTCCTGGTCGCCGCGCAGGAGCAGGTGCCACAGGGCTCGCAGTACGCCGCTTTTGCTCGCGAAGGCGGCGTACACGGTCTTCGTCGCGACGCCGGCCTCGGCCGCGATCGCGGCCATCGTCGTCGCCGCGTAGCCGTCGCGCTCAAACAGCCGCTGAGCCGCCTCGAGGATGTCGCGGCGTGTCGCGGCGGCCTGCTCGCGCCGTCGCGGCGAGTCATACCGACGCGGGATCTTGACAGGCTCAGCCATTTGAGTATCCTCCGCCTAACTTCAATGCTCTCTGCATATAGCGAACTGTAGGGAGCTCAGCGGGAGATTGACATGGACACGCAGAGCATCATCGAACAGGAAGACGCCCCGCAGCCGATCTCGGCCCTCAGCCCGGAGGATCTGCGCCGACGTATGCGCAGCATGTGGAGCGCCGTGGCCCCCGCATGGAGCGAGCACGCCGACTTCCTCGAGGCGCGCCACGCCGACTCCACTGCGCAGATGCTCACGCTCGTCTCCCCGCAGCGCGGCGAGCGTGTGCTCGACCTCGCCTGCGGGCCGGGCGGAATCGGATTGGCGGCGGCGAAGCTCGTCGCCCCCGGCGAGGCCGTCCTGTCCGACGTCGCCGCCGAGATGACCGCGATCGCGGCGCGGCGTGCTGCCGACCAGGGCCTCGACAACGTCAGTACCTGCGTGCTCGACCTCCAATGCATCGAGCAGCCCGCGGACTCCTACGACGTCGTGCTCTGCCGTGAAGGCCTGATGTTCGTCTCCGATCCGGCGGCGGCCCTACGCGATGTGCGCCGGATCCTGCGCCCCGGCGGGCGGGCCGCGTTCGCCGTCTGGGGCCCGCGCGAGCGCAACCCGTGGATGTCGCTGATCTTCGATGCGGTGGCCGCGCAACTGGGCCGGCCCGTGCCGCCTCCCGGCGTGCCGGGTCCGTTCTCGCTCGAGGACGCGGGACGGGTCGCCCACCTGATGCGCGACGCGGGACTGCAGGACGTCGAGGTGCGCGACGTGCCGGTACCGCTGCAGTCGGCCTCGTTCGAGGACTGGTGGTCCAGGACGTCGGCGCTGGCGGGGCCGCTCTCGCAGATCCTCGCCCAGATGGGGGGCGCTGCCAGGGAGGCGCTGCTGGCCGACCTGCGTGAGCGCACCGCGCGATACCGCGTCGGCGATCGCCTCGAGTTCCCCGGCGTCACGCTGCTGGCGACGGGCAGCCGCGCCGACTGAGCCCTACGTTTCGCCGGGCACGTGCGTGAGCGTCGTCACGACGCCGGCGTGCAACCGCGTGCCGGCGCGACGCCGCCGCGCGATCGACTCGGTCGTGGGCGTCTGCCCCGGCAAGCGTCCGTCGACTCATCGACGTTGCGGTTCAGCCGGGCGATCCTCGGGCACGAGCCACACGACGCCCATCGGCGGCAGCGACAGCTGCGCCGAGCAGGGCTGGCCGTGCCACGGCTGCGGCTGCGCCTCGACGCCGCCGAGGTTGCCGGTGTCCGTGCCGCCGTAGAAGCCCGAGTCGCTGTTCAGCGCCTCGACCCAGCGCCCGCCGCGCGGCAGCCCGAGCCGGTACTCCGGGCGCGGCACGGGCGACAGGTTCGCGACGCAGACGAGCACGTCCGCGGCCGGGTCCTCGCCGGCGCGCGCGAACGCGACGACGTTGGCGTCGGCGTCGTTGGGCTCGATCCAGTAGAAGCCGCGGCCCTCGAAGTCGACCTCGAACAATGCGGGCGTGTCCTTGTAGACGCCGTTGAGGTCGCGCACGAGCGCCTGGATGCCGGAGTGCTCGCCGTGCTCGAGCAGATGCCAGTCCAGCGAGCGGTCGTGGCTCCACTCCGGGCCCTGCGCGAACTCCTGGCCCATGAACAACAGCTTCTTGCCGGGATGCGCCCACATGTAGGCGTACAGGCAGCGCAGGTTGGCGAGCTTCTGCCAGCGGTCGCCGGGCATCTTGTCGATCAGGGAGCCCTTGCCGTGGACGACCTCGTCGTGCGACAGCGGCAGGATGAAGTTCTCGCTGAACGCGTAGACGAGCGAGAACGTCAGCTCGTGGTGGTGAAAGCGGCGATGGATCGGGTCCTGCTGGAAGTAGCCCAGCGTGTCGTGCATCCAGCCCATGTTCCACTTGAAGCCGAAGCCCAGGCCGCCGAGGTACGTCGGCCGCGAGACACCCGGCCACGCCGTCGACTCCTCGGCCGCGCTGATGACGCCCGGCTCGTCGCGGTGCAGGACCTCGTTGAGCTCCTTCAGGAACGCGACCGCCTCGAGATCCTCGCGGCCGCCGAACTCGTTCGGAACCCACTCGCCCGCCTCGCGCGAGTAGTCGAGGTAGAGCATCGACGCGACCGCGTCGACACGGATCCCGTCGGCATGAAACTCGCGCGCCCAGAACAGCGCGTTGGCGAGCAGGAAGTTCTTGACCTCGTTGCGCCCGTAGTTGAAGACGAGCGTGCCCCAGTCCGGGTGCGCGCCGCGGCGCGGGTCCTCGTGCTCGTACAGCGCCGTGCCGTCGAAGCGCGCCAGCGCCCACTCGTCGCGCGGGAAGTGCGCCGGCACCCAGTCCAGCAGGACGCCGATCCCGTTGTCGTGCATGCGGTCGACGAACGCGCGGAAGTCGTCGGGCGAGCCGAAGGTCGGCGTCGGGGCGTAGTACGACGTCACCTGATAGCCCCAGGAGCCCGAGAACGGGTGCGCCATGACGGGCAGCAGCTCGACATGCGTGAAGCCCAGATCCGACACATACGCCGCCAGCTCGTCGGCGAGCTCGGCGTACGTCAGCGAGCGGTTGTCCTGCAACGGGTTGCGCCGCCACGAGCCGAGGTGTACCTCGTAGGTCGACATCGGCTGGTCGTGCGGCGTCTGCGCCGCGCGCGCCGCGAGGTAGTCGTCGTCGCGCCACGCGTATGACGACTCGTGCACGATCGACGCCGTCTGCGGAGGCATCTCGGTCTGGAAGGCGAACGGGTCGGCCTTCGACAGCAGCTCGCCCGACTGCGTGCGGATCTCGAACTTGTAGCGCGCGCCGTCGCCGACGGCGGGCACGAACAGCTCCCAGATCCCCGAGCCGCCGAGCACGCGCATCATGTGCAGGCGCCCGTCCCAGAAGTTGAAGTCGCCGACGACCGAGACCGAGCGCGCGGCCGGCGCCCAGACCGCGAACGACGTGCCCCGCACGCCCTCCAGCTCGCGCACGTGGGCGCCCATCTTCGACCACAGCTGCTCGTGGCGGCCCTCGCGGAAGAGGTGCTCGTCGAGGTCTGACAGCGTCGGCGCGAAGCGGTAGGGGTCCTGCGTCGTCCAGCTGCCGCCGTCGGGGTAGCGGACCTCGAGCTCGTACTCGTGGGGCAGCGACGCGCCGGCCAGCTCGCCCTCGAACAGGCCGCCCGGATGGACGCGCTGCAGTTCGACGCCCGCGGGCTGCACGACGACCGCGGCGGCGGCGGGATGCAGCGCGCGGACGACCACGCCGCGCTTGCTCGCGTGTGCCCCCAGGATCGCGTGCGGATCGTGGTGGTCGCGGGCGACCAGGCGGTCGAGCTCGGCGGTCGTCACGGGGGAAGCCTTCATGTGGGGACCTCCTCCTGCAGCAGCCGGGCGATCCCGGCCACCGGTATCGACACCCAGTCGGGACGGTTGTTGAGCTCGTAGCGCAGTTCGTAGACGGCCTTCTCGAGCTCGAAGATCGCAAGCAGCTTGTCGGTCGCGGGCCGGCCGGCCGGCAGCAGCGTCTTGTCGACGGTCTCCAGGTAGGCGTCCAGGAAGCCTGCGCGGGCCTGCTGCTCCCAGCCGTCGGGCGCGCGCACGCCGCGCAGCAACTCCGTCGCCGACGCCGCGTAGGCGAACGAGCGCAGCATGCCGGCGACGTCGCGCAGCGGCGAGCGCTTGCGGCGCCGGTCCAGCAGCGAGCGCGCCGGCTCGCCCTCGAAGTCGAGGATCGTCCAGCCCTCATCCCTCAGCATCGTCTGGCCGAGGTGGTAGTCGCCGTGATGGCGGATCAGGCGCCCGCCGACGCCGACGTGCGACATCGACTGCAGGCGGTCGCGGACCTCCTCGGCGCGGCCGGCGATCGGCTCCAACGCCGGCAGGTCGGGCGGCAGGTCGAGGAAGACCTGCTCGATCTGCTCGTCGATCGTCGCCGTCAGCAGCGACAGCGCCTCGGCGCTGGGCTCCTCGGGTGCGAAGGCGGGGTCGGTCGGATCGGAGGCGAGCACGGTGTGCATCTCGCCGGTCGCGGCGCCGAGCTCGGGCAGGCGCGCGAGCGCGCCGAGCGGGTCGTCGAGCGCCAGCTCCCAGCCGTCTCGCGCCTCGGCGACGAACTCCTGCATGATCCCCAGCGTCGCCTGCATGAGCTCGCCGGAGTACTCGTACCAGCCGGTCAGAGCAGCGACCGCGCCGAAGCCGCGCGCCGACAGGAAGCGCAGCATCTCGAGCTCGGGGTTGATGCCCGGCTCGACGCGGCGAAAGACCTTCAGCACCTGCCGCTCGCCGATGACGATCGAGGAGTTGGACTGCTCGGCGCCCATCGGGCGCACGTCGCCGGTCGGCTCCAAGCCGCCGTGGAAGGAGACCTCGCCGACCGTCGCCTGCTCGCCGAGCAGCCGCGCGAGCACGCGCACGCCCTCCTCGTCGTCGCCCGGCAGCAGCTGGTAGAGCTCGTGCGTACCGGCCTGGAAGCGCGCCTCGACAAGCTGCAGCTCGAGCGCCGGATCGGCGCTCAGCACGACCCGCTCGAGCACGTTGACCGCGGCCACCTCACGAGCCTTGGAGGCAAACCAGCGCTGCCTGCGCACCCACTCCTCCAGCGGGCCGTCGATGCGGTCGGGAAGACTCATTCTTCCTCCTCCTCGAGGCGAAACCAGAAGAACCCGCGCGGGGCGAGCGTCAGCAGGTAGGGCAGATCGCCGATCCTCGGAAAGCGCGAGCGGCCGAACAGCTCGACCGGGCGCCGGCCGTTGTACCACGACAGGTCCAGCTCGACGGCCTGCGCGGAGCGCGCGAGGTTGTGCACGCACAGCACGACGTCGTCCTCGTAGGTCCGGACACAGGCGAAGATCTTCGGGTTGGCGGGCGTCAGGGCCTCGAACGTGCCGAGTCCGAAGACCGGGTGCTCCTTGCGCAGCGCGATGAAGCGCCGCAGCCAGCGCAGCAGCGACGAGGGCGTACGCAGCTGGGCCTCGACGTTGACGGCCTGGTAGCCGTAGACGGGGTCCATCAGCGGCGGCGCGTAGAGCTGGGCGAAGTCCGCACGCGAGAAGCCGCCGTTGCGGTCGCCGGTCCACTGCATCGGCGTGCGCACGCCGTCGCGGTCGCCGAGGTAGACGTTGTCGCCCATCGCGATCTCGTCGCCGTAATACAGGACCGGCGAGCCCGGCAGGCTGAACAGGATCGCGGTCATGAGCTCGATCTCGTCGCGGCCGTTGTCCAGCAGCGGGGCGAGCCGGCGGCGGATGCCGAGGTTGAGCTTCATGCGCGGGTCCTTGGCGTACTCGGAGTACATGTAGTCGCGTTCCTCGTCGGTGACCATCTCGAGCGTCAGCTCGTCGTGGTTGCGCAGGAACAGCCCCCACTGGCAGTTGGCCGGGATGTGCGGCGTCTGCGTCAGGATCTCGAGGATCGGCGCCGCCTCCTCGCGCCGCACCGCCATGAACATCCGCGGCATGACCGGGAAGTGGAAGGCCATGTGGCACTCGTCGCCGTCGCCGAAGTACTCCACGACGTCGGCCGGCCACTGGTTGGCCTCGGCGAGCAGGACGCGGTCGGGGTACTCCTCGTCGACGGTCCTGCGCACCTTCCTGAGAAACGCGTGCGTCTCGGGCAGGTTCTCGCAGTTCGTGCCCTCGCGCTCGAACAGGTAGGGCACGGCGTCGAGGCGAAAGCCATCCAGGCCGAGGTCCAGCCAGAAGCGCAGGACGTCGAGCATCGCCTCCTGGACCTCGGGGTTCTCGTAGTTCAGATCGGGCTGGTGGTGAAAGAAGCGATGCCAGTAGTAGGCGCCGGCCTGCTCGTCCCAGGTCCAGTTCGACGTCTCGGTGTCGATGAAGATGATCCGCGCCTCGTCGTAGAGCGTCGGGTCATCCGACCACACGTACCAGTCGCGCTTGGGGTTGTCCGCGCCCCGGCCGCCCGCGCGCGCCTGCTGAAACCACTCGTGGTCGGAGGAGGTGTGGTTCATCACGAGGTCGGTGATGACGCGCATGCCGCGCTCGTGCGCGGCCTCGATGAACGTGCGGACATCGTCGATCGTGCCGTAGTCGGGATGCACGCCGTAGAAGTCGGCGATGTCGTAGCCGCCGTCGCGCAGCGGCGAGGGGTACATCGGCAACAGCCAGATGACGTCGATGCCCAGCCACTGCAGGTAGTCGAGCTTCTCGGTCAGGCCGCGGAAGTCGCCGCTGCCGTCGCCGGTGCCGTCGTAGAACCCGCGCAGGTGGATCTCGTAGAAGACCGCGGTCTTGAACCAGAGCGGATCTGATTCGAACCACTGGCCTGCGGGCGCCATCACGGGGTGCCCGTGCTGACGCGCAGCAGGTGGGCGACCCGGTAGGGGTCCAGCCGCACGAAGTTGCGCCCCATCCGCCAGTCGAAGCTCTCGCCCGACAGCAGGTCCGTGACCGTGAAGACCGGCGCCAGCCCGAGGCCGTAGGGGATCACGACGACCCCTTCCTGGGCGGCGACCGGGTCCAGCGTGACGACGACGATGATGATGTTGTCGCCGCTGCGCTTGGCGTAGGCGATCAGCGCGTCGTTCTCGGTCGTCAAAAACTGGATGTTGGCGAGCTGCTGGAGCGCCTCGTTGTCGCGGCGGATCGCGTTGACGCGCTCGATCAGCGCCAGCAGCGGGCCGTTCAGCGCACGGCGCTTGATCTCGTACTTCTCGGAGTTCTCGTACTCCTCGCTGCCCGGCCGCACGGGCACGCGCTCGAAGCTCTCAAAGCCCGAGTAGACGCCGTAGGTCGGGCTCAGCGTCGCGCCGAGCACGAGCCGGCTGGCGAACTTCGGCGGCCCGCCGTGCTGCAGCTCCTCGGTCAGGATGTCGGGCGTGTTGACGAAGAAGTTCGGGCGGTAGTACTCCTGCATGCCGCACGTCGCCAGCTCGGTGACGTAGTCCGTCAGCTCCCATTTGGAGCTCTTCCACGTGAAGTACGTGTAGGACTGGTTGAAGCCGACCTTCGCGAGCTGGCGCATCATCGTCGCGCGCGTGAAGGCCTCGGCGAGGAAGATGATCTGCGGGTAGTCGGCACGCAGGTCGGCGATCAGCCACTCCCAGAACGCCAGCGGCTTCGTGTGCGGGTTGTCGACGCGGAAGATCAGCACGCCCTGGCTGGCCCAGAAGCGCACGACATCGCGCAGCGCCTCCCACAGCCCGCGCCAGTCCTCGCAGTCCCAGTTGACGTTGTAGATGTCCTGGTACTTCTTGGGCGGGTTCTCGGCGTACTTCAGCGTGCCGTCGGGGCGGCGGTGAAACCACTCGGGGTGCTCGCCGAGCCAGGGATGGTCGGCCGAGCACTGGATCGCGAAATCCAGCGCGACGTCGATGCCCTGCTCGCCGGCCGTGCGGACGAGCTCGCCGAAGTCCTCCATCGTCCCGAGCTCGGGATGCAACGCATCGTGGCCGCCGCTCGCGTCGCCGATCGCCCACGGTGAGCCGGGGTCGCCGGGACCGGCCTCGAGGCTGTTGTTGGCGCCCTTGCGGTTCGTCGTGCCGATCGGATGGACCGGCGGCAGGTAGAGGACGTCGAAGCCCAGGCGGGCGAGCTCGGGCAGCTGCGCGGTCACGCCGCGCAGGCCGCCCCAGGAGCGCGGGAAGAGCTCGTACCACGTGCCGAAGCGGGCCTTGACGGGGTCGACGTCGACGTGCAGCTCGCGCTCCATCGTCGTCGAGCGACTGCGGTCCGGGTAGCGCTCGATCGCCTGCGCCAGCTCGTGGTCGAGCGCGATCTCGGGGTTGGCGCCGTCCTCACGCAGGCCGGCGAGCGCGCGCTCGATGCGCGTGCGATCGCTGCCCTTCGCGCGCGTGGCGGCCTCTTCGAGCAGGACCTCGCCCTCCGACAGCTCGCCGGAGAGGTCGGGCTGGCCGGCGTCGATCTTGCGGGCCAGCTCCTCGCGCCAGCTCGCGAAGGCGTCGGTCCAGGCCTCGATCGTCCACGTGTGGCGGCCCAGAGCGTCGACCTGGAACTCGCCCGCCCAGCGGTCGCCGTCGACGTGCGCGTCGATCCGGACCATCGGATTCTCGACCCAGGCCTTGGAGCCGGGGGCCTTGGAACGGACGACCGCGCGCAGGACGTCGTGCCCGTCGGCGAAGATGTCGGCGCTGACCGCGACGGCGTCGCCGACGGTTCGCTTCGAGGGATAGCGACCGCAGTCGATCATCGGCGCGGGGTCGCCGATCTGGATGCGCGGGGGCGGAGGCGCCACGGGGTTCGCGCGACGGGGCGGCGGTTTCGCGGTCTTCGGCGCGGGCATTCCCAGACACTCTCTCCGTTTCAGGCGGTTCGTAACGTGCAGCCACAGCTTCCAGACCGATCAGCAGGCGTTCAGCTGCATCCGACCAGCCTCCCGGCGGGGCGGCTCGGCGACGACGCATACCGCTTCGTCGACTGGCTGGCGGCGGCGGGCCAGTCGTGGTGGCAGATGCTGCCGCTCGGTCCGCCCGACCGTGCCCGTTCACCGTACAAGGCGAAGTCGGCCTTCGCCGCCTGGCGCGGGCTGCTCGCCGACCCGGCGGCCCCGGTCTGCGACGACGAGATCGACGCGTTTCGCGCGCGTGAGGCGTTCTGGATCGGCGACTGGGAAGCGGTCGCCGGCGGCCGGCGCGCGGTCGCCGACCAGGTTCGCTTCGACCGCGAGTGGGGCGCCTTGCGCGCGTACGCGCGCGAGCGCGGGATCGGGTTGATCGGCGACGTGCCGATCTACGTCGCACCCGGCAGCGCCGACCACCTCGCCTGGCCGCAGCTGTTTCGCGCCGGCGAGGTCGCGGGCGCGCCGCCGGACGCGCTGGGTCCGTACGGCCAGCTCTGGGGCAACCCGCTGTACGACTGGCCCGCGCTGCAGCGCCGCCGCTATCGCTGGTGGACGGAGCGGCTGCGGCGCACGTTCGCGCTCTTCGACGTCGCGCGGATCGACCACTTCCGCGGGCTCGTCGCCTACTGGGCGGTGCCCGAGGACGCGTCGGATGCGCGCGGCGGGCGCTGGCGGCGCGGGCCCGGGCGCGCACTGTTCGACGCGGTCTCGGCCGAGCTCGGCGAGCTGCCCGTGATCGCGGAGGACCTCGGCGTCATCACCGAGCCGGTCGAGCGCCTGCGTCGCTCGCTCGGCTACCCCGGCATGGTCGTCATGCAGTTCGGCTTCGATCCCGACGATCCGCACGGCCCGCATCGGCTCGAGCGCCACGAGCACGACAGCGTCGTCTACACCGGCACGCACGACAACGACACGCTGCGCGGCTGGTGGCAGTCGCTGCCCGCGGCGACGCGCGCCGCGGCGGCCGCGCAGATCGCCGCGCGGGGCGTCGAGGAGCCCGGCGAGCCGTGGTGGTCGCTGATTCGCCTCGCCTACTCCTCCCCGGCCCGGCTGGCGATGGTGCAGGCGCAGGACGTCCTCGGGCTGGGGTCGGAGGCGCGGATGAACATCCCCGGGCGCGCGACGGGCTCATGGCGCTGGAGGATGGCCGCCGGCGCGCTGACCGACGAGCACGCCAAGCGCCTGCGGGCCGCGGCGCAGGAGGCCGGGCGCGCGCCGTAGACCCGTGTACTACCGGGTCGTGACGCGCACGGTGCCTGAGCGCGGGCCGGTCCGCCGGGTGACGTTGTCGCGCGCGGCGACGGCGTAGTAGTACCTCGTCCGGCGACGCAGTTGCGTGACCTCGAGCGTGATCAGCGCCCGCGGCTCTGTGACGTCGAACCGGCACGCCCCGCCGCACAGTGCCGTCGCGCGCCGGAAATCGGCCGCGCCGCGGATCGGGCGCAGCGACTGCTTGACGAGGTAGCTGCGAGCCGCGGGCGCCTTGGGCCCGTCGGTGCCCGCGGCGCGGAAGCGCAGGACGATCGTGCGGGGTGCGCGAGCGCTCGCGGTCAGGCTCGTGACGCGGGCCGGAACGCGCACGAAGCGGTTCATGCAGCGGACGCGTCCCCGCGCGGCGCGGCGCGCGACGGCGCGCAGCGCCAGCACCCGCGGGCGCGATCCACGCCGGTACCGGCGCAGCGCGCGGCCGCGGGCGCCGCGCGCCTGCCGTGACACCGCGGCGCGGCAGTCGCGCAGGCCCCTGGCGCGCGTTCGCTCGGCCCGCAGCGCGTCGGCCGTCGAGGGCCGGGCGGCGGTCGGCGGCGGGGGCGGCGGCGGCGCAGCGGCCGGCGGGGGCGGCGGCGGCGCCGCGGGTGCGGGTGGCGGCGGGGGTGCCGGCGCGACGGGACAGGCGATACCGCCGAAGCCGATGTCGACCGGTCCGATCGAGCCGGGCGTCTCGTCGTCGCCGATGTCGGCGCGCGAGCAGTGGCCGAGGCGGCCGTCGGCGCCGTTGCCCCAGCAGCGCACGCTCGCGTCGTCGAGCCGCGCGCAGGTGTGGTAGATGCCGGCGGCGATGGCGGTCGCGGTCCGCCCCGGACCGAGGTCGACGGTGGCGATCGAGCCCGGCGTCTCGTCGTCGCCGATCGCGCTGAGGTTGCCGTTGCCGAGCTGGCCGTAGACGCCCGAGCCCCAGCAGCGCACGCGGCCGTTGTCGAGCACGACGCACGTGTGCTCGCCGCCGGAGCTGATCGCGATCGCGCTGCGCCCGGCGCCGAGGTCGACCGGCCCGGCGGCGTCGACGGGTTCGTTGTCGCCGATCGAGACCGTGCTGGCATAGCCGAGCTGCCCGCTGTCGTTCAGCCCCCAGCACCGCACATTGCCGTCGTCGAGGACCGCGCAGGTGTGCGAGGCGCCGGCGGTGATCGCCCTCGCGGTGCGCGCGTCGCCGAGGTCGACGGGAGCCGCGACGAGCGCCGGGTTGAGGACGGCCGACGTCGCGCCGTAGCCGAGCTGGCCGTTGGACCCCAGGCCCCAGCAGCGCACGCTGTCGTCGTCGAGGATCGCGCAGGTATGGAAGGCCCCGGCCGTGATCGCCTTCGCCGTCCGCCCGGCGGTGAGGTCCACAGGTCCGGCCGAGCTGACCTGCTCGTTGTCGCCGATCGAGGCGGTGGTGCCATAGCCGAGCTGGCCGAACTCGCCCAGGCCCCAGCAGCGCACGTCGCCGTCGTCGAGCACCGCGCACGTGTGGTTGCCCCCGGCCGTGATCGCCGCGGCGCTGCGGCCGGCGCCGAGGCTCACCGGTCCGACCGAGCCGGGCGTCTCGTTGTCGCCGATCTGGTTTCTGTTGCCGAGCCCCACCTGGCCCTCGTTCGCGTAGCCCCAGCAGCGCACGTCACCGGTGTCGAGCGCGGCGCATGAGTGGTAGTCGCCGACGGCCAGCGCCCTGGCCGTGCGACCGGCGCCGAGGTCGACCGGGCCGGCCGCCGCGGGAACGTCGTCGTCGCCGATCACGTCGACGTTGCCGTAGCCGACCTGGCCATCGCCGCTGAAGCCCCAGCAGCGCACCGGGCGACCGGGCGGCGCCGGCTGGCCGCCGTCGTCGACGAGCGCGCACGAGTGATACAGGCCGCCGCCGAGCTGGCTGAACGGCGCCGGCGTCGCCGCTGACGACTGCCCTGCCGGCGCACCGTCGGGCAGCACGGCGGCGATCCCGACGAGCAGCGCGAGCGCGCAGAGCACGGCCGCGGCCGGCGACCGCAAGACAGGCAATCGGCGGCGGCGAGCCGGGGCCGGGGCGAGCACGGTTCCAGGCTATCCGAACACTGTATGTGTTTGTGCTACCCCGCTGGCAACTATAGGCTCAGATCAGCTAGCCGCTGGTGGGACGCGGCGTGTATCGGGACCCTGCGAGGAGGACGACGCTGTGTTGTTGTCAAGGACTCATTTGATCGGTATCGGCGCTGGCATCGCGCTGGCTGCCGCTATCGGCGCCGCACCCGCGTCGGCGGCGCTGCCGCCGGGCTACACGGTGCAGCGCATCGACACGCCGCTGCCGACGGCGGCCGCCGGCTTCGGCAACCAGGTCGTCTCGATCGGCGACGCCGACGCCGACGGCCGTGACGACTTCGTCGCGTCGCAGTTCACCGGCAGCGCCCAGGGCGGCGCCGGGATCGTGTGGCTGTTCAGCGGCGCGACCGGTCAGGTCCTGCGGACCGTCAACTCCGGCGACCCCGGAGGAACCGGCGCCAACGCCGGCGGCGACAACTTCCTCGGCCGGCTGACCGACCTCGGCAGCTGCGTGAACGCGCCGACCCAGGTCGCCGACCAGCCGGGCCCGATCTGCCAGGACGCGACCGTCGGCGCGCCGGACGGCATCAACGAGGTGCTCTACAGCCTCGGCGGCGTCGACATCGCCGGCGTGCCGGACGTCGGGCGCGCCTACGTGCTGGACGGCAGGACGCTGGCGATCCTCAAGCGCATCGACATGCCCGCCGCCGACCGCCAGCTGATCGCCGACCGGATGGTCGAGAACCCCGGCAACGCGAGCGTCCGGGGCGGCTTCGGGCGCACTGCGACGAACCCGCGCGGCCAGCCTCCGTGTGCCGGCAACACCGGTATCGGCACCTGCCCGACGAATGCCCAGATGCCCGTCGCCGTGAAGACCGGCGACATCGACGGCGCCGGCCGGCCCGACATCGTGATCGGCGCGAACATGTTCCCGGAGACCGGCGCGACGGCGCACCCGGACTCGCACTGCGCGGCGACGGCCGGAGCCGCCACCTGCGTCGGCGCGGGGCGCGCGTACGTCTACCGCGGAGAGGACATCGCGGGGTCCCCGCCGAGCACGATCCTCAGCACACCGCTGCGCGTGCACAAGAACATCGGCGCGCAGACGGACGACCCGTTCTCGGGCTCGGCGGGCCACGTCGTCGAGAACTTCGGCCACTCGCAGATCCCGATGGGCGACGTCGGCGCCTGCCAGAGCGGCGGGGCCTTCCCGGTCGTCGCGCCCGGTGACCGCTGCCTGCGGACGTCGCGCACGAACGTGCCCGACGGCAGGCCCGAGTACGCGATCTCGACGCATCGCTCCGAGTGCCCGCTGTTCGCGCCGGACTACTCGTACTTCGAGTGCGGCGCCGTCATCCTGTTCGACGGCGCGACCGGTGCGATCCTGTTCATCTACAACCATCCCGAGCCGCAGGCCAACGCGCTGTTCGGCTTCACGACCGGCCAGCACTTCCCGGTCGGCGACCTCGGCGACTCGTCGCTGCCGGACATCGTGATACCGGCGATGCAGAACGTCGGCACGACCGCCGAGGCGGGCCGCGGCTACGTGTTCAGCGGCAACGTCGGGGCGAACATGATCAACTTCGCGTTCGTCGACGACCCGACGCCGAACACGTTCGGGCGCTTCGCCAACCCGACCGAGGGCGTCGGCAACGTCAGCGACGGCGTGAACGTCCGCAACGAGGTGCTGGCCGGCCAGTTCTCGGCGGTCCAGACGTCGGGCGGCAAGGACGACACGCGCTTCGACGTGAGCTTCGTCAACCCGGCCAACGAGTCCGCGCTGCAGACGATCTCCGACCCCGACGACCAGCCCGAGAGCGGCTTCGGCAGCCGCGTGTTGCCGATGGGCGACCTCAACGCCGACGGGATGCTGGACTTCGGCGTCGCGTCGGTGCGCTGGGACGGCGGCACGCCGACGATCCTCGACGCCGGGCGGGTCTACATCTTCCGCAGCGACGCCAACGCCGTCGTTCCGGGACCGCCGCCACTGCCCCAGGGTCCGGCCGGACCGGCAGGTTCGCCGGGCCCGGCAGGCTCGCCGGGGGCGGCCGGCAGCCCCGGCCCCGCCGGTGGCGGCTCGGCGGCGGCGGTGCTGGCGGGGCGCTCGGTCGACCTCGACGCCTCGCGCACGACCGTGCGCCGCAACCAGCGCATCCGGCTGCGTGGCGTCGTGGAGGCGTTCGCCAACCCGACGGCGTGCGAGACCGGTCAGAGCGTCGCGATCCAGCGGCGCACGCTGAAGGGGTCGCGCTTCACGACGATGCGGACGGTCCGGACGAGCTCGCGTGGCACGTTCACGACACCGCTGATCCGGGTGACGAGCACGCAGTACTTCCGGGCCCGCGTGCTGCAGACCGACGACTGCTTGGGCGCCAGCTCGGCGCGCGAGCTCGTGCGGGTCACGCGATCGCGGGCGTCGGCCTCCAGGGCAGCCGCGGCGCGGGCGCTGAAGGCAGCGCGGGCGCGCGCGGCCCGGCTCGCGCGCCGCTGACGCTCGCGCAGGACCGATCGCCGGCCCGGTCGAACCGACCGGGCCGGCGCCCTCGCGGTCGCGTACGCACCGGGGACGACCACTAAACTGCCGCCGCCATGGCCGCTCCCAGCACCGCCGAGGCGATCCGCGACGTCAACACGCGCTACCACGACGCCGCCGCCGAGCACTACGACGCGAAATGGGGCGTCGACTACGGCGAGATCGGGCGCGATCAGGTGCGCGGCAAACTGCGCAAGCTGCTCGGCACGCCGCTGCCGCGCTACGGCCGCTCGCTCGAGATCGGCTCCGGCACGGGCTACTTCACGCTGAACATGCTCCAGGACGGCGTCGTACGCGAGGCCGTCGCGACGGACATCTCGCCGGGCATGCTCGACGCGCTGCAGGCCAACGCACAGCGCATCGGCGTCGAGGTCCAGACCGCCGCCTGCGACGCCGAGGACCTGCCCTTCGAGGACGGCTGCTTCGACCTCGTGCTCGGGCACGCGGTGCTGCACCACATCCCCCACCTCGACCGCGCCTTCAGCGAGTTTCGCCGCGTGCTGCGCCCCGGCGGCGAGTTCCTCTTCGCGGGCGAGCCGTCGCAGACGGGCGACCGCATCGCCGCCCACCCCAAGCGCGCCGCGCTGCGGGCGGCGCCGCTGTGGCGCGCGCTCATGCGCGCGCGGCCGATCGACGGTCACGACGATCCCGACGCGCACGGCGCGTGGCCGACGGACCACGCCGACCTCGACGGCGAGTCGCTCGAGGCGTTCGTCGACGTGCATGCGTTCACGCCCGACGAGCTCGAGGCGTGGGCGCGCGAGGCGGGCTTCGACGACGTCCGCGTGCGCGGCGAGGAGCTGCTCGCCAACTGGTTCGGCTGGATGAACCGCACGCTCGAGGCGACGGCCGTGCCCGAGGACATCCCGTGGATGTGGCGCCAGTACGCGTTTCGCGGTTACCTCGCGCTGCAGCGCGTCGACGTCGCGCTGCTCGAGGGCCGCCTGCCCGCGAAGGTCTTCTACAACCTCATGATCGCCGGCCGCAAAGGCCTCTAGCGGTGGCCGCCGCCGCGCCCCGGCTGGGTCTCGTCGCCGTCGGCGACAGCATCACCGTCGGCGAGGGATCGATGGCGCTGGGCATCACGCCGCTGTCGTGGGCGCAGTGGCTCGCCAAGGCGATGGACGAGCCCTACACGTCCTACGCCGTCAACGGCGCGACGACCGCCGACGTCCGCCATCTGCAGCTGCCGCGCGTGCGCGCGCCGCACGCCGTCGCGGCGCTGTACGCGGGCGTCAACGACGTACGCTCGCCCGACTTCGAGCCGGACGCCTACGAGCGCGATCTCGAGGCGGTCGCGGGCAGCCTCGCGGGACGTGCCGACCGGCTGCTCATGCTGACGCTGCCCGAGGACCTCGGGCGGCCGTCGTCGGCGCCGAAGCCGGCCGCTGCCAACGCCGTCGTGCGGCGCGTCGCCGCGCGCCACGGCGCCACCGTCGCGGACCTGTCGGACTTCGGCGGCTGGACGCACGTCCTGCCCGACGTCGTCCACCCGACCGCGCTCGGCCAGCTGGAGATCGCCGACCGCGCCGCGCTCGCCCTCGGCGCGCCGCTGCTGCCCTCCTCGCTCGTCGCCGACCGCCGCGGCCACGCCGCTCGCTACGCGCCGGCTCACGCCCGCGCGGTCGCCCGCGACCTCGCGCGGCGCGCGCGCGAGCGCATCCTGCCGCCGCGCTGACGGCCGGTCGAGCGACGACCGCGTCGCCGCCGGCGCCCCCGCAGCGGCGCGCTCGGGCGACCGTGGCGAACGCATCCGTAGCATCCACGCGATGGCGCTCCTGCGACCCTCGCGGCGATCCGGCGTACGCCGCGGGCGCGACGTCCGGCTCGGCCGCGCGGTCCAGCTCGAGGTCCTCTACGGCGGCGAGCTCGTCCTCGGCGACGGCGTCCGGATCGGCGAGCGCACGCGGATCGTCGTGCAGGGCGGGCGCGTCGAGATCGGCGCGCGCGCGCGGCTCGGCGAGCGTTGCACGATCGTCGCGCACGAGCGCGTGACGATCGGCGCATCGGCGTGGCTGCAGGACGGCGCCGTGCTCGTCGACTTCGACCACGTCGTCGACGACGTCGAGCTGCCGATCCGCTGCCAGCCGCTCGCCTGCTCGCCGATCGCGATCGGCGAGCGCGCGCGCGTCGGCCTCGGCGCCAGCGTGCTGCGCGGCGTCAGCGTCGGTGCGGGCGCGACCGTCGGGCCGCACGCGGTCGTCACGCGCGACGTCGCGCCGGGCGCAACCGTCGGCGGCGTCCCCGCGCGCCCGGTCGCCGGCAGGTGATCGACGCCGCCGACGCGGCGCTGCTCGCCGCCGCGGGCCTCGGCGCGGGCGCCGTCAACGCCGTCGCCGGCGGTGGCTCGCTGATCTCCTTCCCGGCGCTGCTCGCCGCCGGCTACCCGAGCATCACCGCCAACGTGACGAACGCGATCGCCGTGCTGCCGGGCTACGCCGGCGGCTCGCTGGCCTACCGACGCGAGCTCGGCGGCCAGGCGGCCAGGATCCGCGCGCTCGCGCTGACGAGCAGCGCCGGCGCGGCCGCCGGCGCGGCGCTGCTGCTCGTCAGCCCGGCCAGCGTGTTCGAGGCGATCGTGCCGTGGCTGATCCTCGCCGCCTGCGGTCTGCTCGCCGCGCAGCCGCGCATCGCCGCCGCGGCGCGCCGCCGGCGCGAGCACGCATCGCCGGCGCTGCACGCGGCCGTCTTCGCGGCGACGGTCTATGGCGGCTATTTCGGCGCCGGCCTCGGGATCATGCTGCTCGCGATCCTGGGCGTCCTCGTCGACGACGGGCTGCAGCGCCTCAACGCGCTCAAGGGCGTGCTGTCGCTGCTCGTCGCCGTCGTCACGGCCGCCGGCTTCGCCGTCTTCGGACCGGTCGCCTGGGATGCCGCGGCGATCGTCGGCGTCACGTGCCTGATCGGCGGCGCGCTCGGGGTCGGCGTCGCGCGGCGGCTGTCGGCGGCGGTGCTGCGCGGCGCGGTTGTCGTCTACGGCGTCGCCGTCGCGATCGTGCTGCTCGTGTCCTAGCCGTCTGCCGCGCCACCGGCGTTCGCCGCGGCGCGAGCGGACCGCACCGTCCGACCTCCATCCGCGCGCGGTGAACGAGCGCCGAGCCGATCGCTGCGCGCAGCCCACTCGGCGCTCCTGCACCGCAGGCGTGCACGAGCGCCGACCGTGGCCAGACGACAAACGTGTTCGGCGCTCGTTCACGCACGCGGCGACCCCACGAGGGCCGGCCACGCGAGCGCGGCGACGCGATCTCGGTTGTAGCGCGGCGCCGCGGGGTAATCCGGCGGCGAGATGCGCAGCTGGTACCTGCTCCTCGTCATCCCGCTGATCGGCGTTTTGATCCCGGCGTTCTACAACCGCCTGGATCCCGAGCTCGCCGGGATCCCGTTCTTCTACTGGTACCAGATGCTGTGGATCCCGCTGAGCGTGGCGATCACGGTGCTCGTCTACGTCAAGACGCGCGAGCCGCAGCGAGGCCGCGACGATGAATGACGTCAACGTCGTCGCGCTCGCCGTCTGCACGACGCTGTTTCTCGCCGTCAGCGCGATCGGCTTCGTCGCGTCGCGCTGGCGGCGGGCGGAGTCGATGGAGCACCTCGACGAGTGGGGCCTGGGTGGACGCAACTTCGGCTCCTGGATCACGTGGTTTCTGCTCGGCGGCGACCTCTACACGGCGTACACGTTCGTCGCCGTGCCGGCGCTCGTGTTCGGCGCCGGAGCGATCGGGTTCTTCGCCGTCCCCTACACGATCGTCATGTACCCGATGGTGCTGCTGCTGGCGATGCGGCTGTGGTCGGTGTCGCACGCGCACGGCTACGTCACACCGGCCGACTTCGTGCGCGGCCGCTTCGGCTCGCCGACGCTCGCCCTCGCCGTCGCGACCACCGGCATCGTGGCGATCATGCCGTACATCGCGCTGCAGCTCGTCGGCATCGAGGCGGTGCTGCGGACGATGGGCGTCGGCGGCCATTGGCCGATCATCGTGGCGTTCACGGTCCTCGCCGCCTACACGTACCAGTCGGGCCTGCGCGCGCCCGCGCTGATCGCGTTCGTCAAGGACACGCTGATCTACATCGTCGTGCTCGTCGCCGTGATCTACATCCCGATCAAGCTCGGCGGCTTCGGCGAGATCTTCGACGCGGCCGACGAGAAGTTCGACAAGAGCCCGCAGCCGAGCGACGGCGTGCTGCTGGCGAACACGCAGGTCCTCGGCTACTCGACGCTGGCCTTCGGCTCGGCCGCGGCGCTGTTTCTGTACCCGCACTCGGTGACGGCGCTGCTCGCCGCGCGCAGCCGCAACACGATCAAGCGCAACATGGCCGCGCTGCCGGCCTACACGCTCGTGCTCGCGATGCTCGCGCTGCTGGGCTACATGGCGATCGAGGCCGGCGTGACGCCGCTGACGGGCGCCAACGGCGAGCCCGACAACAACACCGTCGTGCCGCTGCTGTTCGACCAGATGTTCCCCGACTGGTTCGCGGGGGTGGCGTTCGCGGCGATCGCGATCGGCGCGCTCGTGCCGGCGGCGATCATGGCGATCGCGGCGGCGAACCTCTTCTCGCGCAACATCTGGCGCGAGTACGTGCACCGCAGCGCCGAACCGGCCGAGGAGGCCCGCGTCAGCAAGCTTGCGTCGCTCGTCGTGAAGGCCGGCGCGGTCGCCGTGATCCTTGCGCTCGAGCCGCAGTTCTCGATCGACCTGCAGCTCATCGGCGGCGTGCTGATCCTGCAGACGCTGCCGCCGATCGTCTTCGGGCTGCTGACGCGCTGGTTTCACCCGTGGGCGCTGCTGTGCGGCTGGGCCGCGGGCCTCGTCGGCGGCCTGCTGATGCTCTACAACACGGCCAATCCGCTCACCGGCAAGGAGCATTTCGGCGGCGCGCAGTACGCCCTCTCCGAGCTCGGCCTGGACACGAAGGTGACCGTCTACACGGGCATCCTGGCGCTGCTGCTGAACATCGCCGTGACGCTGATCGCTTCGCTCGTGCTGCGCAGGACGGGCGCCCCGCGCGGAGCGGACGAGACGCGCGAGCACGACTACCACGTCGAGGCGGGCGATCCGGAGGCCAAGCCGCTGCCCGGAACGCCGGAGCAGGCACCGGCACCGACGACCGCCTGAAACGGGTACAAACTGCAGATCGACTCTCTACGCGGACAGCTGCTGATCGCCGGCGCGACGCTGCCGGACCCGAACTTCGCCCGTACCGTCGTGCTCGTCTGCGAGCACAGCGAGGAGGGCGCGCTCGGGCTCGTGCTCAACCGTCCCGGCGAGCTGATCGTCGGCGAGTCGGCGCCCGAGCTCGCCGAGCTGACGGGCGAGGACGCGACGATCGACGCCGGCGGGCCTGTGCAGCGCGACGCGCTGCTCGTGCTGGCCGAGTTCGAGGACGCCTCGCAGGCCGGCATCTGCGTCGTCGACAACGTCGGCCTCGTCGGCGACGGCAGCGACGTCGAGGATCTCGTCGAGTGGACCCGGCGGGTGCGGATCTTCGCCGGCTACGCGGGCTGGGGCCCCGGTCAGCTCGACGCCGAGCTCGATCGCGAGGACTGGTTCGTCGCACCCGCGGGGGTCGAGGACATCTTCAACCCCGACGCCGATGAGCTCTGGCGCCGGGTGCTCGAGCGCAAGGGCGGGCACTTCGCGCTCGTCGCGCGGATGCCGATCGACCCCAGCGTCAACTAGCGGCCGAAGGCACGACCCAGCCGATCATCGCGACGTAGTGCGCGGCGGCGGCGACGATGACGAGCGCGTGGAAGATCTCGTGGAAGCCGAACGTGCGCGGCCAGGGGTCCGGCCGCCGGCGCGCGTAGACGACCGCGCCGAGCGAGTACAGCAGCCCGCCCGCGACGAAGAGCGCCACCGGGACGTCGTCGAGCCTGCGGACGAGCTGGGGCGCCGCGATCAGGGCCAGCCAGCCGAGCGCGAGGTAGCTGCCGGCGACGAGCGGTCGCGGCGCGTCGATCCAGCCGAGCGAGAACACGACCCCCGCGGTCGCGCCCGCCCACGCCCCGATCAGCAGCACCCAGGCGACCGGGCCGTCCATGACGATCAGCGCGACCGGCGTGTAGCTCGCCGCGATGAAGACGAAGATCGTGCTGTGGTCGATCCGGCGCAGCAGCGGCTTGAAGCGCTTCGGCCCGGGCCAGCGGTGATACAGCGCCGAGCCGCCGAACAGCGCGATCAGCCCGCCGCCGTAGATCGCGACGGCGACGACCGCGCGGCCGCCCGGTGCGAGCGCGATCAGCACGACCGCGGCAGCGACGGCGAGCACGCAGGCGGCCGCGTGGGAGATCCCGCGCAGGCTCGGAACGAGCTCGCTGGCGCCGTCGCTGTGCATCACCGTCGAGGGTAGGGCCCCGCGCACCCCCGCGCTCCGCACCCGCGCAGCGCATAGAGTCGCGCCATGGCCGAGACGACGAAGTTCCTCCTCTCCGAGGACGCGATCCCGACCCACTGGGTGAACCTCCTCCCCGACCTGCCCGGCGCGCCGCTGCCGCCGCTGAACGCGCAGACGATGGCGCCCGCCGGGCCGCCGGATCTGACGCCGATATTTCCGATCGAGCTGATCGGGCAGGAGGTGTCCGGCGAGCCGGACATCGAGATCCCCGAGCGGGTCCGCGACGTGTACCGCCTCTGGCGCCCGACGCCGCTGTTTCGCGCCCGCCGCCTGGAGGCCGCGCTCGGCACGCCGGCGCACATCTACTACAAGTACGAGGGCGTCTCCCCCGCCGGCTCGCACAAGCCCAACACCGCCGTCCCGCAGGCGTTCGCCAACGCGCAGGCCGGCGTCAAGAAGCTGACGACCGAGACGGGCGCGGGCCAGTGGGGTTCGTCGCTGGCGTTCGCCTGCTCGCTGTTCGGCCTGCAGTGCGAGGTCTTCATGGTCGGCTCGAGCTATGACCAGAAGCCCTACCGCCGCTCGATGATGCAGACCTGGGGCGCGACCGTGCACCGCTCGCCGTCGACGCTGACGCAGTCCGGCCAGGCCAATGCCGGCCACCCGACGGGCTCGCTGGGGATCGCGATCTCCGAGGCCGTCGAGGTCGCCGCGCAGCACGAGGACACGAACTACGCGCTCGGCTCGGTGCTCAACCACGTCCTGCTGCACCAGACGATCATCGGCCAGGAGACGATCGCCCAGATGGAGATGGCGGGCGAGGAGCCCGACGTCGTCATCGGCTGCGTCGGCGGCGGCTCGAACTTCGCCGGGCTGACGTTCCCGTGGATGCGGCGCAAGATGCGCAGCGGTCATGGACCACGGTTCCTGGCTGTCGAGCCGGCGGCCTGCCCGACGCTGACCCAGGGCGTCTACGCCTACGACTTCGGCGACACGGCCGGGCTGACGCCGCTGATGGCGATGTACACGCTCGGCCACGGCTTCGTACCGCCGCCGGTGCACGCGGGCGGGCTGCGCTACCACGGCGACGCGCCGATGGTCTGCGCGCTGCTGAAGGCCGGCATGATCGAGGCGCGCGCCTACCGCCAGAACGAGACGTTCGCGGCGGCGCTGGACTTCGCGCGCCACGAGGGGATCATCCCGGCGCCCGAGCCCG
Organism: uncultured Solirubrobacteraceae bacterium; assembly: GCA_963756465.1. Taxonomy (GTDB): domain Bacteria; phylum Actinomycetota; class Thermoleophilia; order Solirubrobacterales; family Solirubrobacteraceae; genus CADCVQ01. The sequence continues at coordinate 345,221 of CAVWNK010000003.1, read as the reverse complement.
CGCACGCGATCCGCGCGGCGATCGACGAGGCGCTCGCCGCGAAGGAGGCCGGCGAGGCGAGGGTGATCCTGTTCGGACTGTGCGGCCACGGCAATTTCGACCTCGCGGCGTACGACGCCTATCTCGCCGGCACGCTCGAGGACCCGGAGTTCTCCGCAGCCGACCGAGACGCGGCGCTCGCCCAGCTGCCGCCGGGAGCGCCGGCGCTGGCCTGAGGATCGGGCAGGCGCAGGAACTCGATCGTCGTCCAGGCGGGCGCGAAGCCGAGCCGCGCGTAGCGCCGCTGGGGCCGGTCGTCGTGTGGGGTGCTACGCGGCGCGAGACTCCTGCACGCCGGCGTCCCAGCGGGCGGAGGGCTGCTTGCCCCACTGCGACTCACGCGCGTAGCGCATGAGCGAGGGGAAGTAGTCCTCCAGCGCCGGCGGCCTGGCGCCGAGCAGGTCCTGGGCGCGGCGCGAGTCGAACGTGCAGCGCACGCGGAAGTACGGCAGCAGCGCGCCGGCGCGCTGCTCGGCGCGCGCGTCCTCGCCGGGTCGCACGAACGTCGGCGGCTCGGCGTCGAAGGCGTCGGCCGCCATCTTCGCGAGCACCGCGTTGGACGGCGACTGGTCACCGGACACGATGTGGAACGCGCCGCGCCGCACGGGCCCGCCCAGCAGTTCCAACAGCGCGTCGGCGACGACGTCGACCGGCACGATGTCCAGGGAGGCGTCGGGGTCGCCGGGGACGGCCGGGAACAGCCCGCGGGCGAACGCCTGCAGCGGCCAGTAGATGACGTTGAAGGCCTGCGTCCAGCCGGTTGAGCTGTCGCCGACGATGACGCTCGGGCGCACGATCGCGGCCGGCAGCACGCTCGCGCGGACAACCTCCTCGGCCTCGAGCTTCGTGCGCTCGTAGGTATTGCGAAAGCCCTGGCCGACATCGCCGTCGTGCTCACTGACGAGCCCGATCCGATCACCCGCGACATACGCGGTGGACACGTGGATGAAGCGCTCGAGCATGCCGTGCTCGCGCGCCTCCTCGGCCAGCTTGACGACCTCGCGCGTGCCCTCGACGTTGATCCTGCGGGCCTCCTCGAGCGGCAGCGTGAAGCTGATCGACGCCGCGCAGTGCACGACCGCCGAGATCTTGCCGGCGATCCGCCGGCGCGCGACCGGCGAGATGCCCAGCCCGGGCGACTCGAGGTTGGCGGCAACGGCCCGCACGCGCCCCTTGCGGGGACGGGCGGCCGGCGCCACGAGCGTCGTCAGCATCGCGTCGACGCGCTTCTGCGCGGCGGCGTCGTCGGGAGCGCGCACGAGCGCGATGACGTCCTGGTCGGTGCGCTCGATCACGCGCGCGAGCACTTCCATCCCGACGAAGCCGGTCGCGCCGGTCAGCAGTACGGAGCCGTTGGTCATGCGGCCTCCAGGCACAGCGACGCGTTGTGTCCGCCGAACCCGAACGAGTTCGACAGCGCGACGGGCGGGCGGCCGTTGGACATCGACAGCGGACGCGAGCTGCCGGCGACGTAGTCGAGGTCGAGGCCCTCCTCGGCCTGCTCCCAGCCGATCGTCGGCGGCGCGACGCGGTCGCGCAGCGCGAGCACGGTCGCGACGGCCTCGACGGCGCCGGCGGCACCGAGCAGATGGCCGATCGCCGATTTCGTCGACGAGACCGGAACCGCTCCGGCGCGGACCCCGAAGACGGTCTTCAGCGCGCGCGTCTCGGCGCGGTCGTTGAGCTGCGTCGACGTGCCGTGGGCGTTGATGTAGTCGACCTCGTCGGGCTCGACGCCGGCGTCGCGCAGCGCGACCTGCATCGCGCGTGCGCCGCCGCGGCCCTCGGCGTGCGGGGCCGTGATGTGGTGGGCATCGCCGGTCGATCCGTAGCCGCGGACGGTGCCGAGGATGCGCGCGCCACGGGCGCGGGCGGCATCACCGGATTCGAGCACGAGGACGCCCGAGCCCTCGCCCATGACGAAGCCGTCGCGGCGAGCGTCGAACGGGCGCGACACGCCGCTCGGCGAGAGCGCGCCCATCTTCTCGAAGCAGGCGCGCGAGAGCGGAGTCAGCGGCGCCTCGGCGGCGCCCGTGACCATCGCCTCGGCCTCGCCGTGCTGGATCATCCGCAGCGCGGTGCCGATCGCATGGCTGCCCGCGGCGCACGCGGACACGACGCTGAAGACGGGACCGCGCAGGCCGTGCTGCAGCGACAGCGCCGCCGAGCCCGCGTTGCTCATCATCAGCGGGATCGCCAGCGGAGAGACGGACGCGGGGCCCGCGTCGCGCAGCTGGTCGTGGTTGGACTCCAGCGTCGAGATGCCGCCGATGCCCGTGCCCAGCACGCAGCCGATCAGCTCGGCGTCGTAGGGCAGGCCGTCCTCCCAGCCCGCGTCGATCAGCGCCTCGCCGCCGGCCGCGATCGCCAGCTGCGTCGAGCGGTCGGCGCGACGCGCCTGCTTGGCGGACATGTGCTCGGTGGGGTCGAACTCCGCGCACGGCGCCTCACCGTCGCGGATGCCGGTGTTGCCGGCGGTCCAGCGCTCGTGCAGCGTCCGGGCACCGACGCCCAGCGGCGTGACGGCCCCGACTCCGGTGATGACGACGTCGCGCAAGGTCACCCCTGGACGCGCGCGGCGACGAGGTCGACGACGTCGCCGACCGTCTTGATGTTCTTGAAGTCCGCGCCGTCGAGGTCGATCGAGTACGTCTCCTCGACGACCTGCGTCAGCTCGACGAGGTCCAGCGAGTCGACGTCGATGTCCTCGAGCGTCGCGTCGCGCGTGACGGCCTCGGCGTCGGCGCCGAATGAGACGAGGTTCTCGATGACCGTTGCCTCTACGTCCTGCGGTGTGATGGTCGTTGCCATGTGGCGGGTCCTTTCGTGATCGGGATGCGAACTCGGTCGGCGCTGTCGTGCGGCGAGGCGCGCCCAGCCCGCGGGCGGGACGCACACGACCGCGGGCTGAGCGAATCGCGTGCGCTCTGCGATGCACTCGCCGGGGAAGAGGACGGCGATGGGCGGCATACAGAGCACGCGTCCAGCGTGGCGGGCCGCGGCGCCGACACCAACGAGTTCCCCCCGCGCGTGGGACCCCGACCCCCCGGACGGGGGGGTCGCGCCGGCCGGCGCCCGGGCTTCGTTGGCCGGTGCGGTGGGTAGAGCAGGACCCGTTGTCGAGTCCGCGCCCAACATTCCTGGACGCACGGCCATACGGCGATCGGCCCGCGCGGCCCAACCTGGACGAGGTGAGCGCCCTCCGATCCCGCAAGACGCCCGCGGTCATGGCCGTCGCCGCGCGCTTCGGGCGCGACGTGTCGCAGTGCCTCGATCAGGTCGGGCAGATCCTCACCGCAGCCCGCCAGCGCGGCTGCGCGCTCGTCGTGCTGCCGGAGTCGGCGCTCGGCGGCTACCTCTACGAGCCGCATGTGCCGGGTGCCCCGGCCCCGTGCCTGTCGCCGCCCGCGCTGCGCCGCGACGGCGACGAGATCGCCGCGGTGGCACGGATGGCCGGCGACACCGTGGTCTGCATCGGCTACACCGAGGCGGCGCCGGGCGGGCCGTACTCGAGCGCCGTCTGCGTCAGCGGCGACGGCATCCTCGGCCACCATCGCAAGGTCCACATTCCCGCCGGCGAGCGCGCGGCGTTCAGCGCCGGTTCGGGCTTCGCCGCCTTCGACACCCCGATCGGCCGGATCGGGATGCTCGTCTGCTACGACAAGACGTTCCCCGAGGCGGCGCGCCTGCTCGCTCTCGACGGCGCCGGCCTGATCGCGTCGCTGTCGGCCTGGCCGGTCTGCCGCGTCGACCCCGCGACGCTCATGCGGCGCGACCTGCAGGTGCGCCACTTCAACCTGCTCGACCAGACGCGTGCCCTGGAGAACCAGGTCGTATGGGTCTCGTCCAACCAGGTCGGCCGCTTCGGCCGGCTGCGCTTCGCGGGCCAAGCGAAGGTCGTCGACCCGCGCGGGCGCCTGCTCGCCAAGACCGGCGCGCGAGCGGGCAGCGCGCTCGCCCGCGTCGACGCGCCCGGCGTCGTCGCCGCGGCGCGCGATCGCCGCTCCTATCTCGAGGACCGCCGGCCGCTGGCGTACTCCCGCGTGGCCGCCTGATGTGCGGGATCGCCGCGGTCTACGGCGCGCATGCGGCGCGCGACACCGAGCGGATGCTCGGCCGGCTCGTGCACCGCGGGCCCGACGACGAGGGCGAGGTCCGCGTCGACGGTGCCTGGCTCGGTCACCGGCGCCTGTCGATCGTCGACGTCGACGGCGGCCATCAGCCGTTCGCCAGCGCCTCCGGTGACGTGTGGCTCGTCGGCAACGGCGAGGTCTACAACCACGAGCAGGTGCGCGCCACGCTCGCACCGGCACCGTTCGCGACGCGTTCGGACAACGAGGTCGCCCTGCACCTGCTCGACGAGCGCGGTCCCGCGGCGCTCGACGAGCTCGAGGGCATGTTCGCCTTCCTCGTGGCCGCCGACGACGGTCGCTTCATCGCCGCCCGCGACCCGGTCGGCATCAAGCCGCTGTACTGGACGCCCCCCACGCGCGGGGCAGGGCGCGACGACGAGGTCCACTTCGCCTCGGAGATGGCCGCCTTCGCGCCGCAGCTGATGCCCTACGTCGAATCCTTCCCGCCGGGCTGCCACTGGACGCCCGAGGACGGCGTCGTGCGCTTCGCGAGCGCCGTTCCGCGCCACGGCGAGGGCGCCCCGGCCGCGGCCGCGGTCTGGAGCGCGGACGCCGAGCCGCCCGAAAACGCGCTGACGGCGACCCGCGAGGTCGTGGCCGCGGCCGTGCGGCGCCAGCTGATGGGCGACGTCCCGGTCGGCGTCTTTCTCTCCGGCGGCCTGGACTCGGCGGTCGTCGCGGCGATCGCGGCCCGCGACCTCGCGGCCGACGGTGAGCGCCTGAAGACGTTTGCGGTCGGCACCCGCGACAGCGCCGACCTGCTCGCCGCGCGCGTCGTCGCACGCCACCTCGGCAGCGAGCACCACGAGCGCGTCTACGACTCGCGCGAGGCGGTGCGCGCGCTGCCCGACGTCGTGCGCGCGATCGAGCATTTCGATCCCTCGCTCGTGCGCAGCGCGGTGCCGAACTTCCTGCTCGCCGAGATGACCGCGCAGCACGTCAAGGTCGTGCTGACGGGCGAGGGCGCCGACGAGTTGTTCGCCGGTTATGCGTACCTGCGCGACTTCGACAGCGCCGAGTCGCTGCAGGCCGAGCTCATGCGCACCGTCCACGGCCTGCACAACCTCAACCTCCAACGCTGCGACCGCGTCACGATGGCCCACGGTCTCGAGGCGCGCGTGCCGTTCCTGGACCGCCAGGTCATCGCCTTCGCCTTCGGCCTGCCGATGGCGTGGAAGCAGTCGGTGCCCGGCGAGCTCGAGAAGCGGCTGCTGCGGCGGGCCTTCGACGGCTGGCTGCCGGACGAGATCCTGTGGCGCGTGAAGGCCGAGTTCGGCGACGGCAGCGGCGCCAGGGACGTCCTCAAGCACACGATCGAGGACGCCGTCAGCGCCGCCGACTTCGCGCGCGACCGCGCGGCGGTGCAGCCGCCGCTGCGCACCCGCGAGGAGTTCGCCTACCACCGCATCTTTGCCGAGCACCTGCCCGGCGTGCGCCCGGAGCGGACGCTCGGACGCTTCGCGACCGCCTGATCCTGGCGGGCGCCCCGCGCCCCGCGCCCCGCGGCGGCGGATGCGTCAGTCGCGCAACCAGTCCAGCGGGATGTCGGCGTGCTTGTGGGCGACGATCGCCTCGTACTCGAGCGCCTCGCCGCTGACCGACACGCGGTGCGTGTAGCGGCTGCGGGTGCGCTCCTCGAGGATCCCCTCGCCGAACATGCGCGCGATCAGGCCGCCGAAGCCCGAATCGCAGTTCTCCTCCAAGAAGCGGTCGCGGATGTTGAACGCGATCCAGCCCGGGGAACCGACGAGGTTGAACGCCTCTGCGAACGCCAGCGTCGGGATGTCGCCGAAGCCGAGCGCCGCGACGCACGTCATGAGGTCGAAGTCGTGGCGCATGAGGTCGCGTCGGTTGTCCGCCGAGAGCTGCGTCATGTCGAGCGCGTAGTAGGCCTCGTACAGACCGGGGCGGTCGCGGTTGGCCGCGTCGCGCGCCTCGGGCAGCAGGTCGACGCCGACGATCGCGCCGAGGGCGAGATCGCCGAGCAGCTCTCCGACCATGCCGTTGCCCGCGCCGAAGTCCAGCGCGGTCAGCGTCTCGGGCTTGAGGCCGGCGCTGCGCAGCTCGTCACCGAGCAGGTCGGTCACGACCCGCGGCGACTGACAGTCCAGCTGCTCGGCGAAGAGGCGCTCGTACAGTCCCGGAATGCTGTAGATCGCTGCATAATCGTGAAAACGGATCCGCTGACGCTCCCCGTCGGCCGTCTCGACCACACACCATTCCTCGTCCTGGTCCAGCTCGCCGCGGGCATGCTTCGGGGGAAGATGCAGCGCGTAATCCACGTTGTCGAGCGTGGCCATGTGGCTCCTCTGAGTCGCCTTGGCGGGAAATAGATTCGGTCGCCTGGTCGCTACCCGCCCGAGCGATGACCAAACGAATGCGGCGACCGGTGCGGGCTTCGGAACGGCCTGCGAGCGCTAGCTCAACAGCCCCAAGCGCTGGGCGCGCTGGACGGCCTCCGCACGGTTTCGCACGTCCAGCTTACGGTAGAGCGCGCTCGTGTGCTCTTTCACCGTATGTGGCGAAAGATGCAAGGCGCCCGCGATCTCGCGATTTGTTGCACCGCCGGCGATCCGCTCGAGCACCTCGCGCTCGCGGCTGGAGAGCGTCAGCGCGCCGTCTGTGGGCGCCGGCACGGGCTCGAACAGCGCCATGCCGAGCGCGACCATCCGGACGGCGCGCGCGACGTCGGCGGCGGGCCAGTCCTTGGGCACGAAGCCGCTCGCGCCGCAGGCGCGCGCGGTCGCGGGCGAGATCCTTCCGGCACCGGAGATCAGCAGCACGCGCAGCTCGGGGCGCTCGGTCAGCAGCCGCTCGCAGACCTCGGGGCCCGACTCGCCGCCGAGGAAGAGATCGACGAGCGCGACGTCGGGCGCGTGCTCGCGCGTCAGCGCGACCGCCTCGTCGCCGGTCCGCGCCGACAGGCAGCGCTCGACCCACTCCAGCTCACCGAGCATCGTCCGAAAGCCCCAGTGCACGACGTCGTGGTCGTCGACGACGAGCACGCGCAGCCGGTCCGTGTCGCCGTTGGTCATCCGGCGTTCCCGTTGCCCGCCAGCGGGACGACGAGGCGGACGACCCAGGTACCCGGCGCGCGCTCGCCGAACTCCACGAGGCCGCCGGACTGCAGCGCCTCGAGGGCGGCGAGCCGCAGCCCGACGCCGGTCGAGGTCTGGCGCTCGTGCGGGACGCCGTCGTTCTCGATCTCCAGCACGAGCGTGTCATCGCTCGTCCGCGTGCGAACGACGAGCCGGCGCGCCTCGGCATGCTTGCGGGCGTTACGCACGGCCTCGGTGAGGACCGACTGCGCGAGCGGCTCGAGCGCCTCGGGCACGTCGACGATCGGGCCCTCGACCGTGAGGCCGAGGTCGCGGTGCTCGGTGCCCAGGCGCTCGAGCTCGGCCCGCAGCGTCGTCCGAGTCGGGGCGGCCGAGCGCCCGAGCGGGCGCTGCAGCGCCGAGCGCAGCTCGCCCAGCGCGGCACCGACCTCCTGCGCGCAGCGAGCGCGGGCCTCGCTGTTGAGCGGCTGCTCGGAGGACAGCACGAGCGAGACCCCGAAGAGGCGCTGTACGACGTTCTCGTGGATGCTGCGCGCGAAGTCGATCCGCTCCTCGAGCTCGCGCGCCCGGGCCACGGTCTTCGTCGCGATGCGCGAGGTCGACGCGAGCGCGAGCGTCTTGCCGAGCATCCACAACAGATCGCGGCGGTGCTCGTCGATCGCGGCCGCGCCACGCTCGGGCTCGGCGATGATCACGCCGATCCAGCGGCCGGCGGCGACGATCGGGACGTAGACGATCGGGTGCGCGCCGACGAGCTCGGCGAAATCGTCGGAGATCTCGTGACCGTCCTCGCCGCGCACCTCGATGACGCGATCCTCGCTGAGCGCCTGGCGCGCGACCGGCGCCGACTCGACGGTGATCTCGTCGCTCGTGAAGCGGTCCAGGCCGACCCCGTAGGCGCCGGCGGCGTGGACGCGGCGGCGCGCGTCGTCGTAGCGGAAGACCACCGCGCGCCGCATCTGCCCCTGACGGCAGACGGCCTCGGCCAGCCGCGAGTAGAACTCGTCGGAGCCCTGGTCGGCGTCGATGTGCGCGAGCACGTCGTTGAGCAGTTCGAGCGCGGCGAGCGAGTGGGCGGGCGCGGCGGGATGCACGCGTCCATCGTGGCAGGCGCGCGGGTCGCCTGTGGCGTTGTCGGCGCTTGCTACTTCGCGGACGTGCCCGACAGCGGCGTGATGCCGGTCGGCAGCGGCTGCACGACCTCGATCAGGTGCTCGAGGCGGCGGCGCACGACGGCGCGGTCGGTGCCGGTGAAGTACAGCCCGACGCTCGTGCTCGGGACGTAGATGCAGAACAGCTGGCCGGCGGTCGTGTCCTTGCAGGTGATCTCGGTCGGCTTGCTGCCGGCGCGATTGACGATCTGCCCCATCGGCGCGTAGCCGCCCTGCTTCGCGCACGTGACGGTCAGCGCGAGCGCGCCGTCGTAGGCGCCCGACTTGGGGTTGTCGGCGATGAAGCTCTTGGCGAACCGGCACTGCGGCTCCTTCGGCAACGGCTTGCCGAGCAGCGAGGTGACGACGACGAACGGGCTGTCCTTCGACGGCGCGCCGGACGTGCTCGGCAGCGGCGTCGTGGCGGTCGCCGGCGCCGTGGTGGTCGCCGGCGTCGTGGCCGGCGCCGGCGTCGTGGCGGGCACGGACGCCGTCGGCGTCTGCGCGGCCGCGTTCGTGCTCGTCGCGCTCTCGTCAGACGTGTCGTCGGTGCCGCCGCAGCCGGCGAGCGCGGCGAGCGCGGCGAGCACGAGCAAGAGGGGGATTGCGCTTCGCATGCGGCCCGACAGACTGCCAGAGTGACGCCGATCGCGGGCCGGGACACGAGGATCGCTGCCAGGCGCGCGCGTGCGGCGGGCGCTGAACCGGGACCGGCCGAGGACCGGGCGTGACCGGCGACCTGCTGCGCGAACCTCGGCGCGAGACGGCGCTCGCGCGTCCCTGCTGGGCTTCGGTTCTATGCCCGCGCGCGACGCACGGTCCGGCGCGGCCGCAGGCGCCGCGCCGGCCGGCCGTCGGCGGCCCGCAGCTGTGCCACGCGCAGCCGCAACAGCTCGACGGCGGGCGCCGTGGCGAGGAACGGGTCCGCGACCACGCGGTCGTCCTCGATGCCGATCGCGGCCCAGATCCGTCCCTCGACGAGCGCGACGAGGACGGGGCCGTCGAGCGGCGGCTGCGAGTCGAGCTCGGCGAGGTCGTGCAGGAGCGGTCTGTCGGCATCGCGGGCGCGGCGGATCGCGACGGCCACGGGCTCGCCGGGCGCGACGCGGGCGGCGGTCTCGGGCCGGCTGTTGAAGCGATCGATCATCTGTTCGAGGTGGTGTAGCATGTTGGACCTTGTATGCCCCTTATGGGTCGTTGGAAGCCAGTGTACGATCACACATCCCTATGTCAATGTCACACATTCTGAAGATGTTTGACATCGAGCGGGATGGCGAGGTCTCGATCACGCAGCAGCTCGTGACGCACATCTCGGCGCTGATCGACGCCGGCGACGTCGCCCCCGGCGAGCGCCTCCCGGCCACCCGCGCGCTCGCCGCCGACGCGGGCATCAACCACCTGACCGCCGTGCGCGTGTACCGCCGGCTCGCCGAGCTCGGGTACGTCACCGCGGCCGTCGGGCGCGGCACGTTCGTGCGCCGGCGCGTGCCGGTCGCCCTCGATGCGGGGCCGGGCGCGGGCTCGCGCGCGCCCGACAACGACGACTGGCAGCTCGGCATGCTCGCCCAGCGGCCGGTCTCCTACGCCGACGAGATGCTGCGCGACTCGCTGCACGCGCCGCTGGCGAGCGGCGACGTGATCGCCCTCGGGTCGGGCTATCCGGACCCCATGCTGTGCCCGTCCGAGGAGCTGGCGCGGCTGGCCGCATCGATCACGCGCGAGAACCCGCATGCGATCACCGACTACCTGCAGGTCGAGGGGCTGCCCGAGCTGCGCGCGCGCCTCGCCGAGCTCGGCCGTGACGCCGGCTACGCGACGAGCTCCGACGAGATCCTCGTGACGACCGGTGCCCGCCAGGCGATCGACCTCGTCGCGCGCGCCGTGCTCGGTCCCGGCGACGTCGCCGTCGTCGAGTCGCCGACGTTCGCGGGCGCGCTCGCCTCGATGCAGGCGACGGGCGCGCGCGTCCTGCCGCTGCCCGTCGACGGCGACGGCGCCGACATCGACGCGCTCGAGCGGATCCTCGCGCGCCACGAGGTCAAGCTCGTCATGCTCCAGGAGGCCTGCCAGAACCCGACCGGCGCCGACCTCTCGCCGACGCGCCGCGCGCGGCTCGTCGAGCTCGCGCGCACGCGCGGCTTCTTCGTCCTCGACGACGGCGTCTACGCGACGATGCGCTTCGACGGGCCTCCCCTGCGGCGCCTGCGCGCCGACGCCCCCTCGCACGTGATCTACGTCGACTCGCTGTCCAAGACGATCGGCGGCGGGCTGCGGATCGGCTGGATCGCCGCCAGCGGCCCGGTGCTCGGCCGGCTCGTGCAGCTGAAGATCGACAGCGACATCCACACGGCGGCGCTGCCGCAGTACCTCGCTGCCCACTACCTGCGCGGCGACCGCCACGAGCGGCTGCTGGCGAAGGCGCTGCCGGTCTACCGCCGCCGCCGCGACGCGCTCGTCGCGGCGCTCGGCTGCCACCTCGCGCAGGACGCGGTCTGGAGCGTCCCCGACGGCGGCAACCACATCTGGGTGACGCTGCGCGACGCCGTCGACGAGCGCGCGCTCTACGTCGAGGCGCTGCGCGCCGGAACCGCGTTCTTGCCCGGCGGCGCGGTGATGGCCGAGAAGTCCTCGCGCACGAGCATGCGCCTGTCGTTCGGGCTCGTCGAGCCCGAGCTGCTCGACGAGGGCGTGCGCCGGCTGGCGGTCGCGCTGCGCGAGGTCCACCGCCGCGGGCGCGGCGGCTCGACGGGCGCGCTGTCCTGAGTCAGCGGATCGCCGACGACCGTCGGTCCTGCGTCCTCGCCGGGCGGCGCCCGTCCCAGGTTTGCGCTCCTGGTCGACCCACTAGGGTGCGCGCGTGCGCGCCCCCCGCCTTCGCCGCTTCGCCCGCCGAAGCATCGTCACGACCCGGCGCGCGGCGCTGGAGTTCGTCGAGGATCGCGGGCACCGCTCGGCGGCGCAGATCAGCTTCTTCGCGATCCTCTCCTTCATCCCGCTCGTGCTGCTGCTGGCGGCGGCGTTCGGCCTGTTCTTCGACGACGCCGCCGTGCGCGAGCGGATCATCGAGACGGTCTTCGACAACGTGCCGCTGGCCAGCGGCGGCGACCGGCCCAAGCTCGAGCGCGCGGTCGGCGACGCGCTCGACCAGGCCGGCAACCTCGGCATCCTCACGACGCTGCTGCTGCTCGTCGCCGCCAGCGGCGTGATGGGGGCGCTGCGCCACTCGATCAACGAGGCCTGGGACATCGAGGAGCGCCCGCCGCTGCTCAAGCGCAAGGCGCTGGACTTCGCGCTCATCCTCGGCGGCACGTCGATCCTCGCGCTGAGCGTGTCGCTGACGGTCACGCACCGGCTGGCGGGGATCGTCGACGACGAGGCCGGCGGCGGCTGGCTGCTCGCGGCCCTGCTCGAGGTCGCCGGCGATCTGCTGCCGCTCGCGTTCGTCGCGCTCGCGCTGGCGTTTCTGTACCGCGTGCTGCCGATGCACAAAAGGCCCCTGCGCGAGATCTGGCCCGGCGCGCTGGTGGCGGCGATCGGCCTCGGGATCGTCAAGCAGGGCCTGGAGCTGTACTTCGAGCAGCTCGCCGACTTCGGCGCCGTCTACGGCTCGCTCGGCGCCGCGATGGCGCTGCTGATCTTCGTCTACGCGGCCGCCAACGTCGTCGTCTTCGGGGCCGAGTTCGCGGTCGAGTGGGCGCGTGCCGATGCCACACGGGCCAACGACAAGGGCTGATCGTTGTACATCCGGGCCAACGGCCCGGAGCGATGTTTGTCCGCCGGGACAAAGACCGGCCGGGGACCTCCAGCGAGCCTGCGACGGACACCGACGGGGAGAGTGACCAGTGAAGCTCGTGATCGGGATCGTGCGCCCGGACAAGGTCAACGACGTGCTCGAGGCCCTGTACCGCGCCGAGGTTCGCGGCTTCTCGCTGAGCCGCGTGCAGGGTCACGGCGGCGAGCTCGACCGCGTCGAGACCTATCGCGGCATGCGCGTGAAGATGGGCCTGGCGGACAAGGCCCGCTTCGAGATCGCGGTCTCCGACGAGTTCGTGCAGCCGACGATCGACGCGCTCTGCGACGGCGGCCAGACCGGCGAGGTCGGCGACGGCAAGATCTTCGTCGTCCCGCTCGAGCGCGTCGTGCGGATCCGCACCGGCGAGACCGACGACCTCGCCGTCACGCCGGTCGGCGCATGAGCTCGCTGCTCGCGGCGGCGCCCGCCGAGATCGACACCGGCGACACCGCCTGGATGCTCGTCGCGACCGCGCTCGTCCTGCTCATGACGATCGGCCTCGGCCTCTTCTACGCCGGGCTCGTGCGCGCCAAGAACACGCTGAACACGTTCATGATGTGCGTCGGCGCGATCGCGATCGCCACGATCACGTGGGCGCTCGTCGGCTACTCCCTGGCCTTCGACGGCGACGCGAAGATCGTCGGCGGCCTCGGCCATGCCTTCCTCAACGACGTCGGCTTCGAGCCGCGCGACGGGACGACGATCCCGCACCTCGTCTTCTTCTGCTTCCAGGCGACGTTCTGCATCATCACGACGGCGCTCGTGTCGGGCGCGGTCGTCGAGCGGCTGCGCTTCGGCCCGTTCCTCGTCTTCGCCACGCTGTGGTCGGTGCTCGTCTACGCCGTGCTCGCGCACTGGGCGTTCGGCGGCGGCTGGCTGCAGGCGCAGGGCACGCTCGACTTCGCCGGCGGCGTGCCGGTCGAGATGGGCTCGGGCTTCTCGGCGCTGGCGGCCGCGCTCGTCGTCGGCGCGCGCAAGGACTACGGGCGCCAGGCGCTGCTGCCGCACAACGCGATGTACGTCCTGCTCGGCGCCGGGCTGTTGTGGTTCGGCTGGTTCGGCTTCAACGGCGGCAGCGGCTTCACGACCGGCGAGTCGAGCGTGCTCGCGTTCACGAACACGCTGCTGACGCCGGCCTGCACGCTGCTGGTCTGGTTTCTCCTCGACCTCGTCCGCAACCGCCAGATCACGGCGATCGGCGCCGCCACGGCGATCATCGTCGGCTGCGTGGGTATCACCCCGGCGGGCGGGTTCATCAGCCCGATCTGGGCGATGGTGCTCGGCATCGTCGTCGCGTTCCCGTGCTACGCCGTCGTGGCGTGGCGCCCGCGCACGCGCGTCGACGAGACGCTCGACGTGCTCGCCGCGCACGGCATCGCCGGCCTGACCGGCATCGTCTTCATCGGCTTCGCCGCGCAGCAGAGCTGGAACGGCGTCGCCGACGGCGCGTTCTACGGCGACATCGGCCAGCTCGGTTCCCAGCTCGTGGCGGCGGCCGCCGCACCGGCGTACGCGTTCGGGATGACGTACGTCCTGCTGCGGGTGCTGGGGGCGCTCATGCCGCTGCGCGGAAGCGCCAGCGACGAGGCGATCGGGATGGACATCATCCACCACGGCGAGGAGGCCTACGCCAACGGCGAGGGCGCGATCCTGATCGGCGCCGAGATGCCGTCCGGCGGCGCGTCGCGCGTCCGCGAGACGGTGTAGCGGGCGCGCCTCGTCCGCGCGCCCTTCGCGTCGGGTACGGTGCGTCTCCGCCCGGCCTGCAGTGGGCGCGAGCGGCCTGTCGTCCGACCCGAGGTGACGCATGAAGATGGTGATTGCCTACATCCGCCATGAGGCATTCGAGCCGATCCGCGCGGATCTGCTCGTGCAGGGATTTCCGTCGCTGTCGGTGAGCGAGGTCAAGGGCTCCGGACGCCAGCGCGGCATCACCGAGCGCTACCGCGGCGCCGAGCTGACGAACTACCTGCGCCCGAAGGTGAAGATCGAGTGCGTCGTCGCCGGCGGCGACGTGCGGCTCATCGTGGACACGATCCTCAGGCACGCCCGCACCGGCGGCGTCGGCGACGGCAAGGTCTTCGTGCTGCCCGTCGAGGAGGCCTACCGCGTGCGCACGGGCGAGGCCGGCGAGGAGATCCTGCAGTCGCACCCGGACGCCGGCAGCTCCGTCTGACCGCGCCGGCTCCGGGACCTCGAACCTCAGACGCTCCGGTACGTCAGCACGACGCGCCCGAGCACGACGACGTCGCCGTCGCGCAGCTCGGCCTCGTCGACGCGGCGGCCGTTGACGACGGTGCCGTTCGTGCTGCGGTCGTCGAGGATCCGCAGGCGGCCTGCGCGCACGACGACGATCGCGTGGCGGGCCGAGACCGTGTGGTCGTCGAGGCGCACGTCGGCCGTCACCCCGCGCCCGACGTGCGTGACGTCGGCAGTCAGCGCGAAGACCTCGCCGCCGCACAGCAGGTAGCGGCCGGGCTCGAGCTGCAGGCCCGGATCGGCGCGGTGGTCGTCGCCGTGCGGGGCGACCTCGAGGGCGGCGGTCGGATCGTCGAGCGGGTGGGGATCGTGGGCGAGCGCGGACACGTGCAGGCAGTGCAGCGCGCGCGCCTCAAGGCAGGCTTAAGACCGCTGCGCCGCAAGTGCATTTCGTACGCGGCTCTTACGTTCGGCTGGCATCGTCCTGGCACCAGATGAAGGAGGACGCGACATGGGTGGACGGCGAATCGCAGCGATCGCGCTGAGCGGCGCGATCGTGGCGGGCGGCACCGGCGCGGCGATCGCCGCGGCCGGCAAGGACGGGAGCAAGAAGGCCGAGCAGGCGGTCCTCGACGACGCCGCCAAGCGGCTCGACGTCACGCCCGACAAGCTGCGCGACGCGCTCGCCGCGGCACAGGGCGCGCAGCTCGACCAAGCGGTCAAGGACGGCAAGCTGACGCAGGCGCAGGCCGACAGGATCGCGGCCGCGCGCAAGCGCTCCGGCCGCGTGCTCGGGCCGCCCGGCGGACCGGGCCTGCACCCGCGGCGCTTCGGCCCCGGCGGTCGCGGTCACGGCGCCGGCCGCCCGGCGCTCGGCATCCGCCACGGCCTGCTCGACGACATCGCCGACGCGCTCGGCACGACGCCGGCCAAGCTCTTCGCCGCGCTGCGCGCGGGCACGTCGTTCGCCGACATCGCGAAGGCCAACGGCACGTCGCTGGCCGACGTCCGCACGGCCGTCAGCCGATCGGTCAAGACGCGTCTCGACAAGGCCGTCAAAGACGGCGACCTGACGCGCAAGCAGGCCGACGCGACGCTCGCGCGCGTCGACGAGAAGCTCAAGGCGATCGCGTCGGGCAAGGCGCTGCCGATGCGCCGCCACCGCGGTCGCGAGCGCGTCGTGCCCGCCCCCGGCGGGGTCCGTCCCGGCCGGCTGGCGCCCGGCGAGCCGGCGCCGCAGCTCGCGCCGCCCGGCGGGACCCACAGCTGACGGACGCGCAGGCAGGACCGCCGGGCGGGGCAATGCGGTCCGCCCGGCGGAGCGCGACCTCGATGCGCTGACGGCTCTGCAGATCATCGCCAGGACCGGCGCGCGGCGGGCTCTCAGCAACTTCCCAGCCTTCGTGCCGACAATGTCCGCATGAACGCCACCCCCGACTGCGCCGGCCAGCACCGCGTGCTCGTCGTCGACGACGAGCCGAACATCGTCGACGTCGTCTCGATGGCGCTGCGCTTCCAGGGCTTCGCCGTCGAGTCGGCCGGCACCGGCCGCGACGCGCTCGCCGCGGTGCGCAGCTTCGACCCGCACCTGATGGTGCTCGACGTCATGCTGCCCGACATGGAGGGCTTCGAGGTCGCCGAGCGCCTTGGCGCCCAGCGCGCGCAGGTGCCGATCATCTTCCTGACCGCGCGCGACGCGACGCAGGACAAGATCCGCGGCCTGACGAGCGGCGGCGACGACTACGTCACCAAGCCGTTCAGCCTCGAGGAGCTCGTCGCGCGCATCCGCGCGATCCTGCGCCGCACCGGCGCCGCGTCCCCGTCCTCGTCGCGGCTGACGTTCGAGGACCTCGAGCTCGACGAGGATACGCGCGAGGTGACCCGCGCCGGCGAGCCGATCGAGCTGACCGCGACCGAGTACCGGCTGCTGCGCTACCTGCTGCTCAACCCGCGCCGCGTGCTGACGCGCGCCCAGCTGCTCGACCACGTCTGGGAGTACGACTTCGACGGCGACTCGCGCATCCTCGAGACCTACGTCAGCTACCTGCGCAAGAAGCTCGACCCGCACGGCGCACCGCTGATCCAGACGGTGCGCGGCGTCGGCTACGCGCTGCGGCTGCCGCGAGGCGGGTGAGCCGATGTCGCTGCGCGCGCGCCTCATCATCGGCGTCGTGGCGCTCGCCTTCGTCGGCCTGCTCGTGGCCGGCGGTCTCACCTACGCGCAGCAGCGCGACTTCCAGTTCGATCGTGCCGACCAGCAGGCGGACGCCGCCCTGCCGATCGTCACGCGCAACCTCGAGGAGACCGGGCTCGTCGCGCACCGCGACGCGTCCGGAAGGCCGATCGGGATCGACGGCTCGGACGGTCGACCCGGCGGACGCGGTCGACCTGGCGGACCCGGCGGACGCGACGCCAACCTGCCGTCGGCGGTCTACGGCGAGGCGCGCGACGCTTCCGGCACGGTGCTCGGCCACGTCACCCCGCGGCTGCCCGCCGGCGAGGACGCGCCCGCGCCGCCGCGGCTGCCTGCCGTCCTCGACGGCGGCGAGCGGCTGACCGTCGGCTCCGACGGCGGGCCGCGCTACCGCGTCGTGACCGAGCGCATGCCGGGCGGCGGGCTCGTGCTCGCCGCGATCCCGCTGACGGACGTCGACGCCGCGTTGTCGCGGCTGCTGCTGACCGAGGGCCTCGTCTACGGCGGCGTCCTGCTCGCGCTCGGCTTCGGCGCGTGGTGGATCGTGCGGCTCGGCCTGCGCCCGCTCGACGCGATCGGCGTGACGGCCGGCGCGATCGCCGCGGGCGACCTGACCCGGCGCGTCGAGCACGCCGAGCCGCGCACCGAGGTCGGCCGCCTCGGCCTGTCGCTCAACGCGATGCTCGCGCGCCTCGAGGAGGCGTTCGCGGAGCGGCGCGCGAGCGAGGAGCGCCTGCGCCGCTTCCTCGCCGACGCGTCGCATGAGCTGCGCACGCCGCTGTCGTCGATCCGCGGCTACGCCGAGCTGTTTCGTATCGGCGCCGCCTCGCGGCCGGAGGACGTCGAGAAGGCGATGGCGCGGATCGAGGACGAGTCGGCGCGGATGGGCGTGCTCGTCGAGGACCTGCTCGCGCTCGCGCGCCTGGACGAGCTGCGCGAGCAGATCCGCGAGCCCGTCGATCTCGCGTCGCTCGCCGGGGATGCGGTCGACGACGCCCGTGCCGTCGCGCCCGATCGCGCGATCTCGCTCGACAGCGCGGGCGCGATCGTCGTCGACGGCGACCCGGGACAACTGCGCCAGGTGCTCGCCAACCTCGTGCGCAACGCGCTCGTGCACACGCCGGCGGGTACGCCGATCGAGGTCACCGTCGACGCGCGCGACGGCGACGCGACGCTCGCCGTGCGCGACCACGGTCCGGGCCTGCCGCCCGGCGACCCCGGCGAGCTGTTTCAGCGCTTCTGGCGCGCGGATCCCGGTCGCGGGCGCGGACCGGCCGGCGCCGGTCTGGGGCTCGCGATCGTCGCGGGCATCGTCGCGGCGCACGGCGGCCGCGCGGCGGCGGCCGACGCGGACGGCGGCGGTGCGCGTTTCGAGGTCGTGCTGCCGCTGGGCGCCGACACGGCCCGCTGAACGGCTCCCAGCGCGTGCTGGGGTTTGCAGCGAGCCCGGCCGTCCGCGGACGGATCCCGGCGCGGCTGCGTGCGACACGCTCGCGGCCGACCGACTAGATTGCCGCCGGTGCTGAGGACGGTGCTGCGCCGGGTTGCGAAGGTCGTCGGTGCGGTCGTCGTGCTGCTGGCCGCCGCGTACGCGGTCGACACGCTGCTGCTGGCCGGCGACGACGACGACGCGCGGACCGTCGCGGCGACGCCGCTGCGCGTCAGCGTCCTCGCGCCGGGAACGTTCGAGAGCGCGCACCCGTTCGCTCCCTACTACGTCGTCCCGCGCAAGCGCTTCCGCGATCCGACGCGGCTGTCACGCGTCGCGCGCAACAAGATCACGACGCAGCCCGAGAGCGCGCTGTCGAAGGGCGCGCTGGCCGGCAGCCCGCAGATCGTGCGCCTGGCGCTGCGCTCGACGGCGAACGATCCGCTGACGGTGCAGGGCGTCCGCTTCCGCGTCGTCAGCACCGCGCGCCCGCTGCGCGGCTGGTTCACGGCGCTGTCGGGCTGCATGGCCAAGCCCGTCCGCCGCGCGCAGGCCAACCTCGACTCCGAGCGGGCGGTCGTCCGCTACGTCAGCGTCAACGGGGTCGTGTCGCGCAACCTCGCCTTGGAGGTCTCCAGCACGGCGCCGCAGGTCATCGAGTTGCGCGCGGCGACGCGCCGGCGGCGCGTCGCGTGGACCGCCGAGCTGACGGTCACCGACGACGACGGGCGCACGTCGACGGTCACCGTCGACGACGACGGCGAGCCGTTTCGCGTCACGTCGGCTCGCGCCAGCCGCGGCTACGAGCCCGTCTACGGCGCGACCGGTATCACCGGGTTCTCACGCTCCGACGCGCTTGCGCGCGGCGGTTCGAGCTGCAGCAGCTGAGCCCGGCCGGCGAATGGCGTCGTTACAGGTCGACCTCACCGGACACGCGCGTCTGCGTGCCGCCGCCGACCCAGATCGTGCCGTCGTCGTCGCGCTCGACCTGGACGCGGCCGGCGCGACCGAGCAGCGTGCCCTGTGACACCACATACGGTGCCGTCGCGCGGCCGCTGCGCAGCAGCCACGGCGCGATCGCCGCGTTCAGGCTGCCTGTCACCGGGTCTTCGACGAGGACGCCGTCCTGCGGGAAGAACGCGCGGACCTCGAACGCGCACGGGGAGCCCGGCGGGTAGGCACCGACGATGCCGAGGTCGAGGTTCGCGCTCCCGGGTCGCACGGCGAGCACGGCGCCGGCGTCCTCGAGCAGGACCGCGACCCACCCGGGTCCGTTGTCGGCCCAGCGGGCGTCGATGATCTCGCCGCGCTCGATCGCCAGCAGCGTCGCGATCCGCTGTACGAGCGTCTCGTCGACGGGCCCGGCGCGCAGCAGCGGCGGCGCCGCGAACGACAAGCCGGCCTCGCCGCGGCGGATGCGCACAAGCCCCGCGGCGCATTCCTGGACGACCTTGTCACGGTCCTGCTCGCCGCGCGCCGCAAGCCACGCGTGGCAGGTCCCGAGCGTCGGGTGCCCGGCGAACGGCAGCTCGACCGACGGCGTGAAGATCCGCACGCGATAGTCGGCGCGCCGATCCGACGGCTCCAACACGAACGTCGTCTCGGACAGGTTCGTCCAGCGCGCGAAGCGCTCCATCTCCTCGGTGCTCAGCCCGGCGCCATCGAGCACGACCGCGACCGGATTGCCGCCGTACGGCGTGGTCGTGAAGACGTCGACCTGGGCGAACGGGCGCGGCACGGCGTCAGGTCTGCGTGTCGCGCTCGCGCTGCCAGCGCAGCAGCCCGAGCAGCAGGTCGACGTGGCCCTTGGCGTCGTCGAGCGCGTGGTGCGTCTTGGAGTCGCGGCGACCGAGCAGCGCGCTCGGCATGCGGCGCTTGATCGCGTCGCGCACGGCGCTGTCGGCGAGCGCGGCGTAGGCGGACTTCATGTCGTAGTGCGCCGACTGGCCGAACGGGCTGCGGCCGGCGAACACGTGCAGGTAGTACTGCGTGAAGTGCCAGACGAAGCCGAGCGGGTAGGCGGCCAGCACCGGCAGCGCGTCATGCTCGGCCGCCAGCCCGTCGATCCAGGCGGCGAACTCCGGCAGCGCCTCCTCCGGCGCGCGGCCGTCGCGCTCGACGGTCGCGCGATCGAAGCCCGTCACGCGCAGCGCCCGCTCGACATAGGCGTCGGTGATCGGGCGCAGGACGGCGTAGAACGTGTTCGCGCCGTCCTGCGGGTCCAGCGGCTCGACGGTCGCGTCGTCGTCGCGGACCGCAGCCGCGCAGGCGCCGAGCGAGACGATCGAGCTCGTCCCCGGCACGTGGCCGTCGGGCTCGACGTCGACGGAGATGTACAGCTCGCGGGTCACGGCCTGGAGCGTGCCATACGATCGCGCGATGCGGACGCTTGCCGACGGCGTGCATCAACTCAAGGGCATGCCGCCCAACGCGATCAACGTCTATCTCGTCGGCGATGTGCTCGTCGACGCCGGCACACCGCGCGCGAGCAAGCGCATCCTGCGCCAGCTCGACGGCCACGACGTGCGCACCCACGTCGTCACGCACGCCCATCCCGACCACTGCGGCTCGAGCCACGCGCTCTGCGAGGCGCTCGACATGCCGCTGTGGACGGGCGCGACCGACGCCGGCGACATCGAGCAGGGACGCCCGCGGCTGCCGCCGAGCCGGATCGGCAACCTCATGATGAAGTCCAATCCGCCGCCCGCCCACCCGGTCGCGCGGGGCCTGCGTGAAGGCGACGACATCGGTCACGGCTTCGTCGTGCTCGACGCGCCCGGGCACTCGCTCGGTCACATCGCGCTGTGGCGGGAGGGCGACCGCACGCTGATCCTCGGCGACGTCTTCTTCAACATCCGCAGGCCCAGCACGCCGCCACGCCTGCTGACGATCGACCCCGAGCTCAACCGCGCCTCGATGCGGCGCCTGGCCGGCCTGCGGCCGGCGCTGACGCTGTTCGGCCACGGGGCGCCGCTGCGCGATCCCGACAAGCTGGCCGCCGCGCTGCGCTGAGCGCGCCGGCGGGCGGGTCAGGCCGTGAACGGCAGCCGGTCCGACAGGTCGGTCATGTCGAAGATCCGCTGCACGGGTCCGGGCGCGAGCGTCAGCGCCAGGCGATCGCCGTCTGCTCGCGAGCGTTCGTGGGCCTCGACGATCATGCGCACGCCCGACGAGTCGATGAACGTCACGCCGCTGAGGTCGAGCACGATCCGGCGGGCGTCGGACATCTCGGCCAGACGCAGCTCGCGCGTCACGTCCTGCGTGCCGGAGAGGTCGAGCTCGCCGGTCAGCACGATCGAATAGCTGTCGCCGTCGCGCTCGTTGCGAATCTCGAGAAAGCCGAACCTGTCTGTGACGCTGACCACGTTGCTCATCACGAACTCCTTGGAGTAGGACAAACACAGCGAGAAGCACTCCACCTCACGACCCCCTCCGCGCACCTTGCCCCGACGCGCCGAGTAAGCCGGATCTGATCCAGGTCCTGACGGGCGGCCCCAAGGGGCTCTCCCATCCGGCGGCCCGAATCCTAGGACGAGCCGCTGCCGCCCGTCAAGGGGCGACGGACCACGAGGTCGTCGCACGTCGGCGCGCGAGCTCGCGCGCGGCAGAACCGGCTCAGCCGCCGACGCCCGCGAGCGCCTCGAGCGCGAGCGCGAGCTGGCGTGGCTCGATGCGGATGTGGCTGTGCTGGCTCATCGAGCGCGGCGCGACGCCGATCGCCTCCACCGGCGGCGCGTTGGCGAGCACGGGCACGACGACGAGCAGCTCGACCGCGACCGACCAGGGCCAGCGCTGCGGCTCGCCGTCGAGCCGCTCGGGCTCGCCGGTGACCTCGGCGACGCCGAAGACGCACTTCCAGACCGACGCGTAGAGCACGAGCCGGTCGCCGGGCGCCATCCGCGGGCGGCGCGGGAACCCGGTCCGCCCCGGCGACACGAGCCGCGAGCCGGCCGCCAGCCAGTGGTCGGGGAGCGGGCGCTGCGCCGTCCCGTGCGCCTTCAGAAACGCCCTCAACGGCCGGGCAGGCGCAGCCGGGGCCACCGCCGCGGGCGCGTCCCGCCCGCGATCGACTGCGCGAGCAGCTGCATCGGGTGCACGAGCGGGCGCGGCTCGCCGCGGCGCTCGAGCTGCGCGGAGATCTGCAGCGTGCAGCCGGGGTTGGCGGCGGCGATCGCCTCGGCGCCGGTCGCGAGCAGGTTGTCGGCCTTGCGCTCGCCCAGCTGGCGGGCGGCCTCGGGCCGCGTGAGGTTGTAGATCCCGGCCGAGCCGCAGCACAGCTCCCACTCGGCCGGCTCGACGAGCTCGAGACCGGGGATCGTGCGCAGCAGCTGGCGCGGCTGCGAGCGCACGCCCTGCGCGTGCGCGAGGTGGCAGGCGTCGTGGTAGGCGACGGTCATCTCGACGGGGTGGCGTCTGGCGCGCGGCGCGACCGCGGCGAGCAGCTCGTGTACGTCACGGGCGCGCGCCGACAGCGACGCGGCGCGCTGCGCCCATTCGGGCTCGTCGCGCAGCAGGTGGCCGTAGTCCTTGATCGCCGAGCCGCAGCCGGCGGCGTTGACGACGACGTGGTCGAAGCGCTCGAAGGCCTCGATCGTCGCCTTCGCGAGCGGCAGCGAGTCCTCCTCCTGGCCGGCGTGCAGCCCGAGCGCGCCGCAGCAGCGCGGCGCGCGCGGTGCGTGGACCTCGAAACCCTCGGCCGCGAGCACGGCGACGGTCGCCGCGTTGACGTCACCGAAATAGGCGCGCTGGACGCAGCCCTGCAGGAAGCCGACCGTGCCGCGCCGCTCGCCCTCGGCCCGCGTGACGGTCGGCAGGCGGTGCACCATGTCGCGCAGCGCCACCGGCGGCGCGAGCTCGCTCAGCGTCCGCAACAGCGGCGAGCGCGCGACGAGGCGCGAGCGCTGCGCCCAGCGCGCGAGGCCCGAGCGACGCACGAGGACGATCGCCGGGATCGTCGCGCGCAGCCGGCCGGGGTAGGGGAAGGTCGAAAACAGCGTCCGGCGCAGCAGCCGCTCGCCGGCCGTGCGCGGGTGCTGGCGCTCGACCTGCTGGCGCGTGTCCTCGATCAGCAGGTCGTAGCGCACGCCCGACGGGCAGGCCGTGACGCAGGCCATGCAGCCCAGGCAGTTGTCGAAGTGGCCGACCATCGTCGCGGTCAGCGTGCTGTCGGGCTGCAGCCCCTCGCTCATGAGCACGATCCGCCCGCGCGGGGAGTCCATCTCCTCGTTCCACAACACGTAGGTCGGGCACGTCGGCAAACAGAAGCCGCAGTGCACGCAGTCCTCGATGAGATCGATCTCGGGCGGCTTGTGGTCGTCGA
The DNA here is from genome assembly GCA_963756465.1 of uncultured Solirubrobacteraceae bacterium. Taxonomy (GTDB): domain Bacteria; phylum Actinomycetota; class Thermoleophilia; order Solirubrobacterales; family Solirubrobacteraceae; genus CADCVQ01. Next base: position 321,904 of record CAVWNK010000003.1, on the reverse strand, counting down.
AGGCGGCCATCGCCGGGGTCAGATCCCGCCCACGAAGATGCCGGGGTTGCAGGTGCGCGTGGGATCGAAGCGCTCCTTGACGCGCCGCATCAGCACGAGCGCCGAGTCCTCGGGGTGGTCCCACGGATCGAGGTGCGCGCGCGCGTACGCGGGCGCGTCGAGGACGACGCACGGCGACGGGTGCAGGACCTTACGCACCCGTGCGATCGAGGTGACGAGCTCGCCCGGCGCCGCCGCCGGCAGCGCGATCCAGTAGAGCCCGAGCGCAGCGCGGCCGACGAGCGTGGCGCCCGCGATCTGCGCCGCCACGCAGGCGTCGGCGAGCCCGGTCGGGCGCCCGGAGATGCGCACGACGGCGCCGCCGTCGGGCGCGCGCTGGGCGGCGCGCTGGTGTGCCCACAACCCGTCGTCGTCGTCGGTCGATGCCGCCTCGACGCCGGTCTGCGCGAGCAGCTTGCGGGCCGCCGCGGCCTGTGCGAGCGCGGCGAGCCCGGCGAAGCGCGCGAGCACCGTCCCGCCGTCGGCCTGCCAGCGCACGTCGAGCGACTGCGCCTCCAGCGAGCTCTTCGACAGCGCGATCGCGGCCTGCTGCAGGAGCCCGGGATCGTCCGTTGCGCCCGTCGCGGTCGCCTGCGCCGGCGGGCGCGGATGCAACCGGACGGCGACCTGCGTGATCAGGCCCAGCGTCCCGAAGGACCCGCAGAAGAGCTTGGCGAGGTCGTAACCGGCGACGTTCTTGATCACCTTGCCGCCCGCGCGCGTGAGCGAGCCGTCCGACAGCGCGACGGTGGTGCCCAGCGCGAGGTCGCGCGCGGCGCCGTAGCGGTGGCGCAGCGGGCCGGAGTCGCCGCTGGCGATCACGCCGCCGACCGTCGCCGCGTCGCCGTCGCCGAGCGGCGGGTCGAGCGCGAGCATCTGGCCCTGGGCTGCGAACAGCTCGTCGAGCGCGCGTAGCGACGCGCCCGGCTGGACGACCGCCGTGAAGTCGCCCGCGTTGTGCTCGACGACCGCGTCGAGGCCCGCTGTCGCGAGCTTCACCGCGCAGTCGGCGCCGGCGGCGCCCCAGGGCTTCGTGCCCGCGCCGACGATCCGCACGGCGACGCCCCGCGCCGAGTAGTCGCGCAGCAGGTCGGCGGCCTGCTGCTCGCTCGCGGGCGTGACGAGCTGAGGGGTGACCTGCGAGCTCAGAAGCGCTCAGCGATCCCTTCGCGCTCGAGCGGGTGGGTGCGGTACGGGCCCGGCACCTCGCCGCACAGCCGCGGCGTCGGCATGACCTTGCCGGGGTTCGCGAGGCCGCGCGGGTCGAAGGCGCAGCGCAGGTGCTGGAACGCGGCGAGGTCGGGCTCGTCGAACATGCTCGGCATGTAGCGCTTCTTGTCGACGCCGACGCCGTGCTCGCCGGTGATCGAACCGCCCGCGGCGACGCACGCCTCGACGATCTTGCCGGCGAGCTCCTCGGCGCGCTCGGCCTCGTCCTCGCCGTCGTAGCAGACGAGCGGGTGCAGGTTGCCGTCGCCGGCGTGGAAGACGTTGCCGACGCGCATGCCGTAGTCCTGCGCCAGCTCGGCGATCTGCGCGAGCACCTCGGGGAGCTTCGTGCGCGGGATCACGCCGTCCTGGACGTAGTAGTTCGGCGCGACGCGGCCCATCGCCGCGAACGCGGCCTTGCGCGTGCGCCAGATCGCGGCGCGCTCGGCGTCGTCCTGCGCGATCCGGATGCTCGTCGCGCCGTTGCGCTCGCAGATCGCGACGATGTCGTCGAAGCGCGCCTCGCACTCGTCGTGCGAGCCGTCGAGCTCGATGATCAGCGCCGCGCCGGCGTCGGTCGGAAAGCCCGCGCCCACCGCCGCCTCGGCGGCCTGGATCGTGAGCGTGTCCATCATCTCGATCGCGCCCGGGACGACGCCGCCGGAGACGATCTCCGACACCGTCTCCCCGGCTTCCCCGGTCGTCTCGAAGAACGCCACCATCGTCTTGACCGCCTCCGGCAGCGGGATCACCCGCAGGGTGATCCTCGTGCAGATCCCGAGCGTGCCCTCCGAGCCGACGAACGTGCCGAGCAGGTCGTAGCCGGGCGTGTCGAGCGCAGCGCCGCCGAGCTGCACGACCGCGCCGTCGGCGAGCACGACCTCCAGGCCGGTGACGTAGTTCGTCGTGAAGCCGTACTTGAAGCAGTGCGCGCCGCCGGAGTTCTCGGCGACGTTGCCGCCGATCGAGCAGACGATCTGCGACGACGGGTCGGGCGGGTAGTAGTGCGTCGGCCCGACGGCGGCGCCGACCTCGACGTTCGTCACGCCCGGCTCGACGACGACGCGGCCGTTGTCGAGGTCGACCTCGAGCACGCGGCGCATCCGCGTCAGCGCGATCACCACGCCGGCGGCGACCGGCAGCGCACCGCCCGACAGGCCCGAGCCCGCGCCGCGCGCGACCCACGGCACCTCGGCGTCCGAGCACGCGCGCACGACGTCGCGCACCTCGGCGGCGGTGCCGGGCAAGACGACGGCGCCGGGCGACGCGCGGTACTGCAGCAGGCCGTCGGACTCGTACGTGCGCAGCTGGGTCGGATCCGTCAGGACGTGCTCGTCCGCGCAAATTGCGCGGAGGCGTTCGAGCAGCGGACGTCCGAGGGAGGCTGGGGCGTTGTTTGCGATGTTCGAATCCGTTAGAGACACGAGGACGGCGGTCGAAGGGTACGCCACGATCGAGAAACTCATGCCGCACAATGGTGTTCTGTCGGGTGCAGGGCGTACCGTCGCGATCCCGACCAGGGCGAGAGGAGCGAGATGACGCAGCAGACCTACGTGTTCAGGACGGAGCTCGTGGGATTTCCGGAGGTCCGCCGCACGATCACGGTGCGCGACGACCTCACGCTCGTCGACCTGCACTACGCGCTGCAGTCCGCGTTCGGCTGGGACGACGACCACCTCTACTCGTTCTGGCTGGACGGCTCGTTCTGGGCCTCCGAGGACAACCACTACACGCACCCCTACCAGGCGGTCTCGGTCGACCCGCCCGGCAAGAGCGCCTGCGCGCGCCTGCGCGATCTCGGGCTTGCCGAGGGCCGGCAGATCGCCTACGAGTTCGACTTCGAGCGCCACTGGCGGGTTCTCCTGGCGCTGAGCGAGATCCGCGCGTCGTCGGGCAACGCGGTCGCGCGCTGCATCGAGCGCGAGGGCGTCGCGCCGCCGCAGTATCCCGAGGTCAGGGTCGAGAAGGACGACGCGCCGGCGCCGCAGCCGACGGTCGAGTTCATGGCCCTGATGGTCGAGGAGGCCGACGCGGCGTAGGCGCGGCGGGTATCAGGGCCCTACGCGGAAGGCCTGGCCGATCCCCAGCCGCACGCCGAACCCGACGAGCGCCACGCCCGTGACGGCGTCGATCGCACGGCGGATCGGGGCGCGCCGCAGGACGTCACCGGCGCGGGCGACGGCGACCGCGTAGGCCGCCAGCCAGAGCATCGTCAGCGCGCAGAAGAGCAGGCCGAGGCCGAGCAGCACGACGAACGAGTCGCCGAACTGCGGCAGCAGGCTCGTGAAGAACACCGCCATCTTCGGGTTGGCGAGGTTGCTCAGCAACCCCTGGCGCCAGGCGCGGTCGCGCGCAGCGGCCGCGGTCGCGCGCGCGCCGTCCTCGCGATGGTGCAGCGCGGCGAGCAGCGCGCAGCCGCCGAGGTAGACGAGGTAGGCCGCGCCGGCCAGCCGCAGCGCGACGAACGCCGGCTCCCAGGCGACGAGCAGCGCCGCGACGCCGGCGCTCGCCGCCAGCGCCCAGACCGCCTGCCCGCAGACGACGCCGGCCGCCGTCCGGATGCCGGCCCGGCGCCCGCCTGCGAGCGTGTTGCGGACGGTCAGCGCCGTGTCCTGCCCCGGCGTGACGATGACGACGAGCGCGACGGCGGCGAAGGCGAGCAGACCGGGCATGGCGTCCTCACCGTAACGGCGCGGAGCCCGGCCGGGGGCCGGGCTCCTCGCCGCTCGCTGCGCGACGGTCGACGAACTACGGACGCTTCGGGCGCTCCTTCACGGACGTCGCCTCGAAGCTCGAGTCGACGAGCACGACGACCTCGCTGCCGTCGGACTTGCGCACGTGGGCGTGGTAGGCCGCGCCGTCGCGGCCGCCCTTCGCGCTGCGCAGGACCGTGCCACCCGCCACCTTCGCCTCAGCGGCGGCCTTGACCTTCGCCGCCGTGTCCCCGGTCAGCGCGGTCTCGCCGCCACGGCCGCCGTGCCCGCGGCCGCCGGCCGGGCGCGCCTGGACGGACGTCGCGGTGAAGCTCGAGTCGACGAGCACGACGACCTCGCTGCCGTCGGACTTGCGCACGTGGGCGTGGTAGGCCGCGCCGTCGCGGCCGCCCTTCGCGCTGCGCAGGACCGTGCCACCGGGGACCTTCGCCAGCGCCGCCGCCTTGACCTTCGCGGCCGTCGTGCCCGTCAGCGCCTGATGGCCCGCGCCGCGCGGACCGCCGTGACCGCGACCGCCGCGACCGCCGGCCGGGCGCGCCCGGACGGACGTCGCCTCGAAGCTCGCGTCGACGAGCACGACGACCTCGCTGCCGTCGGACGTGCGTACGTGGGCGTGGTACTTCGTGCTGTACGGCCCGCCCTCCTCGGCGCGCAGCACCGTCGCGCCGGGGACCTTCGCGAGCGCCGCCGCCTTGACCTTGGCGGCGGTCTCGCCGGTCAGGGCCTTGTCCGCCGGGCGCTGGCCGGATGACGAGCTCGAGGACGACGGGTTGGTACTCGTCGCGGCGCCGGCGAGCGCGGCGCCGCCGGCGGCGAACGCCGAGACCGTCGCGATCGCGGTGAGCGTCTTTCGTGAGGTGGTGCGCATCGGGGGGGTCCTCCTGTTGTTGACGAAGCGTGATGAGAAGATCGACGCGGGGGCTGGGAAAACGTTCGGATGAGGCTGAGAGTCCGCTGAGAGTCAGGGCAGACGGGCGCGCCAGCGCACGCCGCCGAAGACGGCGCCGAGCAGCGCCACGAGCGCGCCGCCGGCGAACTGCGAGCTGACCTGGCGGCGCTCCTCGCGCGTGCCGATCCGCGAGCCGAGCTGCTCGTAGACCGCGTCGAGCGAGTCCGAGTCGCCGACCTCGAACGGTTCGCCGCCGGAGCGCGCGGCGATCGCGCGCAGCGTCGCGGGGTCGGGCGGCACGGAGACCGACCGGCCGCTGCGCTCGTCGGTCACGACGCCGGCGGCGGTGCCGAGCGCGACGGTGTGGATCGGGATGCCGAGGCGGCGTGCGCGATCGGCTGCCGCGAGCGGATCGGCACCCTCGGTCGTCGCGCCGTCGGAGAGCAGCACGATCGCAGCGGGCGCGCGGCGGGCGCTCGTGTCGCGGCGCGCCTCGAGCGCGTCGAGGGCCGCGCCGAGCGTGTCGCCGGTGGCGGTGGCGCCCTCTGCTCGCAGCGCGTCGAGCGCCGCCCGGATCTCGCCGCGCTCGGTCGACGGCGCGATCGACGCGCGCGTGCCGGAAGCGTAGGACTGAAATCCGACGAGCAGCTCGTCGGGCACGTCGCCGAGGAAGTTGCGCACCGCGCCGCGGACGGCGTCCAGCCGTGTCGGCACGACGTCGGTGGCCGCCATCGACCCCGACGTGTCGGTGACGAGCATCACCGACGCGCGCTCGATCGGCACGGCGACGACGGCCTCGGGACGGGCGAGCGACACCGCCGCGGCGATCGCCGCGAGCGAGAGCAGCGCGGGCGCCACCCAGCGCCGCCAGGCGGGCGCGGGCGAGCGCACCCCGGCGAGCACGACCGCGGCCGGGAAGCGCACGGCGTAGCGGCGCCGGCGGCGGCGCGCGATCACGAACGCCGCCGCGAGCAGCGGGACGACGAGCGCGGCGAGCAGGTACAACGGCTGCTGGACGCTCATCGCAGCCTCCTTGCCAGCGCGCGCAGCCAGTCGTCGCCGGTGCAGAGCGACACGTGCTGGGCGGCGGCGCCGCGCAGCGCCGCCGCGACCTCCGCGCGGCGCGCCCGCTCGGCGTCCTCGAACGCCGCGCGCAGACCTGGATCGGAGCTGTGCACCTCGACGAGCTCGCCCGTCTCCGGGTCGACGACGTCGAGCTCGCCGGCGTCGGGCAGCGCGCCCTCGCGCGGGTCGCCGACCTCGACGGCGAGCAGCTCGTGACGCGCGCCGAGCGCGCGCAGCGGCCGCTGCCAGCCGGCGCGATCGCGGAAATCGGACACGATCACGACGAGGCCCGGTCGTGTGGCGACGCGACGCACGCGGTCGAGCGCTTCGCCGAGCCGTGCATTGCTCGGCGTGAGACCGAGAACCGCAGCGCTCGGGTCGTGTGCGCCGTCGGGCGCGACACCCGCGCGCAGCGCGGCGCGCACCCTCGCGTGTGCGCCGCGCCCACCGCGCGGCGCGAGCACGAGCAGGCGCTGACCGCCGCACCGCACGAGGCCGATCCGCCCGCCGCGGCGAACGGCGAGCAGCGAGATCACGTCGCCGACGCCCTCGCCGATGTCGGACTTCAGGCGCAACGCCGTGCCGAAGCCCATCGACGCCGAGACGTCGACGACGAGCCACGTCGTCAGCGCGCGCTCGGGCACGTGCTCGCGGACGTGCAGCACGCCGGTGCGCGCGCTGGCGGCGGCGTCGAAGCGGCGCGCGTCGTCACCGGGCTCATACGGGCGCAGCTGCGCGAGCTCGGTGCCGGCGCCGACGCCGGGCGCGCGGTGCTCGCCGGGCAGCACGCCGGCGACGCGGCGGCGCATCGCGACGTCGATCCGCGCGACGGCGCTGCCGGGCATCGGGCCCGGGCCCTGGCGGCCCGGCGGGATGACGAGGCTCATGCCGCGGCCGGCACCGCCGCGAGGCCGCCGACCCCGGCGAGCACGCGGTCGATCATCGAGTCCGGCGAGATGCCGTCGGCGAGCGCGTCGTAGGACAGCACGAGCCGGTGGCGCAGGACGTCGGCGGCGAGGTCGCGCACGTCGGCGGTCGTCGCGTGGGCGCGGCCGCGCAGCAGCGCGAGCGCCTGCGCGCCCTGCATGAGCCCGATCGAGGCGCGCGGGCTGGCGCCGTACTCGATCAGCCGCTCGAGCTCGACGAGCCCGTGCTGCGCGGGGTGACGGGTGGCGTCGACGACCTGGACGGCGAACTGCTTGACGGAGCGGTCGACGTAGACCGCGCGGGCGGCGCGGCGGTGCTCGATCAGGCTGTCGACGTGCAGGACCGTGCGCGGCACGACCTGCTCGCCGTCGAGCAGGTCGAGCACGCCGACCTCGTCCTCGACCGACGGGTAGTCGACGAGCAGCTTGAAGAGGAAGCGGTCGACCTGCGCCTCGGGCAGCGCGTACGTGCCCTCGGACTCGATCGGGTTCTGTGTCGCGAGCACGAGAAACGGCGTGGGCACCTCGTAGGCGGTGCCGCCGATCGTGACCTGCTGCTCCTGCATGACCTCCAGCAGCGCGGACTGGACCTTCGCCGGCGCGCGGTTGATCTCGTCGGCGAGCAGGAGGTTCGCGAAGACGGGACCGAGCTCGGTGCCGAAGTCGCCGTGGTCCGGGCGCCAGATGCGCGTGCCGACGAGATCCGACGGGACGAGGTCGGGCGTGAACTGCACGCGCGAGAACGAGCCGCCGAGCACGTGGGCGAGCGTGCGGACCGTCAGCGTCTTGGCGAGCCCGGGGACGCCCTCGAGCAGCACATGGCCCCCGGCGAGCAGCGCGACGAAGACGCGCTCGAGCATCGCGTCCTGGCCGACGATCGCGCGCTTGGATTCATACAGCGCGGCCTGCAGGCCGCGGCGTGCCTCGTCGGCGAGATCGCGGTCCTCATGGTCGATGCGTGCGGTTGACATGGTGAACTCGTTGCTCCTGGTCGTCGCCGGCGGGGGTGATCGCCACGCTACGAAGCGGCCCGTCACGCGGCGGTAACCGCCGCGGCGCGGTGCGGCCGGCACCGAGGCCCGCCCCGGCAGCGGGCAGCGTGACCCGCACCCGCAACCCGCCGCCGGCCGGCGCGGCCAGCTCCAGACCGCCACCGTGCGCCTCCGCCACCGCGCGCACGATCGACAGCCCCAGTCCGGAGCCGCGGTCGCTGCGGCCGCGGTCCAGCCGCTGAAACGGCTCGCCCAGCCGCGCGAGCAACGCGGGCGCGATCACGGCGCCACCGCTGGCAACCTCGACCGACGCCGTCACGCCGTCGCGCACGCGCACCCCGGCGCGACACCCCGGGGCGTGACGGATCGCGTTCTCGAGCAGGTTGGCGACGAGCCGCTCCAGCAACGCCGGATCGCCGCGCACGCACGCCGGCTCGGCATCGATCTCGAAGCGCACGCGCGCTCGCGCAGCCGCCTGCGCCAGCGAGCCGGCCACGTGACGCGTCAGCGCAGCCAGCTCGATCGGCTCGTCGGCGCGCGCGCCGTGGCTCGTCGTCGCCAGCACCAGCAGCCCGTCGAGCAACTGCTCGCGTGCGGTCGGCCGCCTCGATCACCACATCCCCCATCGCGCGCAGCTCGCCGACGCTCGCCTGCGGGTCGGCGAGCGTCACGTCGGCCTCGGTGCGGATCACGGTCAGCGGCGTGCGCAGCTCATGGCTGGCGTTGGCGACGAAGCGCCGCTGGCGCTCGACCGCATCCTGCACGCGCGCCAGCAGCGGGCCGGCGAGCAGCCAGCCGGCGCCGACGGCGACCATGACGAGGCCGACCGTCGCCAGCACGTACTGCCACGCGACCTGGCCCATCACCGCGTCGGCGTAGCCCGCCGGCAGGGTGCGCTCGAGGTGGCGATCGAGCACCCACCAGCTCAGCGCCAGCAGGATGCCGGCCGCGGCCGCCAGCACGCCGGCGTAGACGAGCGTCAGGCGCAGGCGCAGTGCGTCGTGCACGGCCGGTTCCGATCAGATCCGGTAGCCCGCGCCGGAGACGGTGTCGATCAGCACCGGCTCGCCGAGCTTGCGGCGCAGCTTCATCACCGTCATCCGGACGATGTTCGTGAACGGGTCGATGTTCTCGTCCCAGACGCGCTCGAGCAGCCGCTCCGGGCTGACGACCGCGCCGTCGGCGGCGAGCAGCGCCTCGAGCACGCCGAACTCCTTCGGCGACAGCGGCAGCTCGCGCCCGCGACGGGTCGCGCTGCGGCGCGCCGGGTCGAGCTCGAGGTCGCCCGCCTTCATCACCGCGGGCCGCGCCGCGCCGGCGCGACGCGCGAGCGCGTGGATCCGCGCGAGCAGCTCGTCGAAGCGAAAGGGCTTGCCGAGGTAGTCGTCGGCGCCGAGCGCCAGCCCCGCGACGAGCGCGTCGGTTCCGCGCGCCGCGGTCAGCATGAGGATCTTCGTCGCCGGCTGCTCGCTGTTGAGCGTGCGACAGACATCGTCGCCGTGGACCTCGGGCAGGTCGCGGTCGAGCACGACGACGTCGTACGGGTTGACGCGGGCGCGGTACAGCGCCTGCGCGCCGTCGGCGGCGATGTCGACCGCCGCGCCGTGGCGGCGCAGCCCGCGCGCGAGGGCAGCGGCGACGCGCGGCTCGTCCTCGCAGACCAGGACGCGCATGATCAGAGCTCCCCGCGGTCCGAATGCGGGCGCGTGGCGCGAACGCCGCGGTGCGCGTCGACGGCAAGCGGCGGCCGCTGCTGCTGCGCCTGCACGGGCGCCTGGACCGCGGCCTCGAGACGGGCGTCGACGCGGGCGATGGCGCCGGCGCCGATGCCGAACAGCGCGGCGCCGGCGAGGACGATCAGCGGCGCCGCGATCCGGCGGAGGAGTCGGGTGGGCATGGCGCACAGCAAAGCCGTGCTGCCCAAGAGGGGGCTGAGCGTTGCCTGGGAGTTTCGTGAGTCCTGGCAGCCGGTTCAGACGAAGCGACCGAACCAGCGCAGCGAGGCGACGGCGGCGAGCGCCATGAGCATCAGCGCACCGCCGGCGAAGGAGCCGCTGACCTCCTGCTTGCGGCGCTCGGTCGCGACCTGCGATCCGAGGCGGTCGTAGACCTGCTCGAGCTCGGCCGCGTCCGCCGCCGCGAAGGCGCGCCCGCCGGAGCGCTGCGCGATCTGCGCGAGCGTCGCGGGGTCCGGCGGCGAGGCTCCGTCGGCGTCGCTGCCGAGCGCGACGGTGTAGATCGCGACGGACGCTGCGCGGGCCCGAGCGGCGACCTGCACCGGGTCGCTGCCGCGCACGGACTTGCCGTCGGAGATGAGCACGATCGCGGCGGGCGAGCGGCGCCCGTCGGTCGCGCGCTGGGCTGCGATCAGGCGCAGCGCGGCGTCGAGCGCGTCGCCGGTGGCCGTCGTGCCGGCGGCCTTGACGGCGTTCAGCGACGCGGTCACCGCCGCGTGATCACGGGTCGGGCTCTGCAGCACCGTCGCGGCCTGGTTGAAGGCGATCGCGCCGACGCGCAGGCTGTCGGGAAGCTCGTCGACGAACGTCGCCGCGGCGCGGCGCGCGGCGACGAGGCGCGACGGCTGCACGTCGGTCGCGAGCATCGAGCCGGAGCGATCGGTGACGACGACGACCGTCGCCTGCTCGACCGGCACGGCGACCGTCGCCTGCGGCTTGGCGAGCGCGACGACGAGCAGCAGCGCGGCGGCGGCGTAGCCGGCGATCGCGGCGTGGCGGCGCCAACCGGGCCGCCGCGGCGCGACGGACGGCAGCACCGGCGCGGCGGCGAACGCCGCGCGGCCGCGGCGGGCGCGCCGCTCGCTGCGCGCGTACAGCCAGACGGCGGGCACGACGAGCAGCGCCGCGAGCAGGAAGCCGGGGGCGGCGAAGCTCATCGCAGCAGCTCGGTCAGGGCGCCCGTGATCGCGGCGGCGGCGCAGGCGGCGGCCAGCAGGGCCGGGCGTGCCCAGCGGCCCCGCGCGGGGGCGAGATCCTCGCGCGCCGCGGGCGCGGGCGGCGGCGGCGCCGCCGCGCCACGCGGGCTTGCGGCGATCCAGGGGTGGGCGCCGTCGTCGTCGTCGGTCCAGAGGCTCGGCATCGTCGGTCACCGTGCCAGCCGCCGCGTCACGCGGACGTAACCGCGCGCGGCGCCGGTTACCGCGGCGTGACGGGCCGGTTGCGAGCCTCGCCACCCCGAGCCACACGAAGGAGGTCAACACGTATGGAGAACACGCGCAGACCATCGACGCGCGCCCTGTACCTACCCGTGCTCGCCGTTGCCGTCGCACTGGTGGCAGCGGTCTCGAGCTGGGCGGCGAATCCAGCCGCGAGCGCGACGCCGTCGCAGAGCTCAGCTCCTGCGGCGCAGGAGATCCAGGACACGCCGACGACACCGCCGCTGCCCGACGGCGACGGTCATCGTCGCGGCGGGCCGGGCGGCCCAGGCGGCCGCGGTGACTGTCCGGACAAGGAGGCCGGCGGATCCGGCAGCGGGAGCGCAGATCCCGGCGCATCCGCAGCGCCGGCGCCGCAGTCCGCGGAGCCCGAGCCGACGGTGGACCCGACGCAGGTGTAGGCGGGTAGGGCGTCGCTGCAGCCGCCGGGCTCCGCGCCCGGCGGCAGCGGCACCTACCGCGCGACGAGCGCGGCGATCGGCACCGCGTAGAACGTCTCGCTCGCGCCGCCACCGGCGGGCGTCTTGCCGCCGATGACCTCGAAGATCGGCTTCTCGCCGATCATGCCGCCGTTCTCGATGACGAACTCGTCGGCCTCGCGGCGGCGCTCCTCGGGAACCTCGGAGCGGCGGATGACGATCGTGCCCTCGGGCCGATCAGGCGTGTCGACCAGCGGCAGGTCGAGCAGGAGCTCTCTGATCTCGGTCGCTTCTGACATCGGCCGACGCCCACGGTAGCAGGCGTTTCGGGGCTGCGGCCGGTCCACCGCGGCCCGGTCGCCGGGGCAGCCGTGAGGCCGCCGGTGAGGCCGGTATGCGGGTCGCCTGCAGACTGGGGGCGCGTCCAGGAGGGGCGGTCTGGCGCCCCGGACCCACGGCGCGGCGGCCAAGCCGAGCGGGCGACCGTCGTCGCCGGCGTACCCGAGAGATTCGCGCCGCAGATGCGCTGTCGCGAGCGATCGTGGCGCGTGAGGGGCTGCGTGCACCCCTTCGTTCGACACGACCGGCGCGGGCCGCTCGATCGAACCCGCCGCAGCACCGCCCTTCGTGCTGTTTCGAGGCGCCGGGAGCGCTCGGCCGACCCGCCGGCGAGCGCGCTGCTCGCCGCGCAGGGGGCTCTCCGGCGCACGCGCTGGCTGCTCGGAGTAGCGGTCCATCGCAACGGAGACAATCCGAGCGAATGGACTGCGAGCGTCATCAGCGAGCGCCGTTCGCCTGCCCCTCGTGCGGCGCGGTGATCGACGACATCGACGGACCGACCCACCCCTACCTGGCTGCGGCGCCCGGCTGCTGGGCCTCCTTCGGGGCCCTTCAGGCTGACGAGATGACGCGGTTCGGCTACCCGCCGGTTCACGGCCTCGTCGTCGACGCCTACGCGGCCTCACACGGCGGCGACGGCTCTGACCGGCGAGACCGCCAATCGGTCTGCATCCACCTCATGGCGCTGTGCGCCGTTCTCGAGGGCGAGGGAAGCTCCTGCGGACGGATCGCGCTGCTGCAGCGGCTCACTGCGCAGAAGCTGGACTGGCCGGCGCTACATCGCCCGGACGGCGCTCCGACGCTCAACCACACCCACGCGGCAGGAGCAACCGACCTGGATGACTACACCCACCGTGCACGCGAATGGGCCGGCGCCGTGTGGACGTCCTGGTCGCACGAGCATGACCGCGTCCGTTGCATGCTGAATGCTTGGTCGCCACGGTCATCCCAACGCGACCCCGGCTGACGACCCTGCGGCGCTGGGTCAGGACCGGTTGAACGATGCACGCCTCCGCGACTCGTGTCCGGAGAGATGTCTGCGGATCGCCTGCCGTCCGATCTCCGGCGCGACCCCGAGAAGAACAAAAAACCCCCGCATCTGCGGGGGTCGTGCCAAAGCCGACGAGCGGATTCGAACCGCTGACCCCTTCATTACGAGTGAAGTGCTCTACCAGCTGAGCTACGTCGGCAAGGGCCGAATCCTAGCGGGGTGTCGACCCGGCTCAGGGCGCGGCCACGGCCCACGAGCCGCGTACGCCCAACAGGCCCGCCGTGTTCGAGATCGCCAAGACGCCCGTGGCCCTGGCGCGTGGGGCCGCCGAAGCGGCCGCCGTCGACGAGCGTATCCGGCGAGGCGATCCCGATACGGTCGCCGGCGCGAGCCTGCTCTGCGAGCACCGCGTCGAGTCGGCGCTGGGCTGGAGCGTGCGCCGGCTCAGGCCCGCAGTGCGGCCGCGCCGAGCGCGCGTCCGGCAGCCTGGATCTCCTCGAGCGCCGACGCCGCCCACACCCCGGCGAGTCCCGCCCGCGCGGCCTCCTCCGCGCTCAGGGCGCTCGTCCCGGCGACGGCGTGGATCGGGACGGCGGCCGCGCGCGCGCGGCGCACGAGCTCGCCGACGATCTTGCCGGTGAAGCTCTGCTCGTCGATCCGGCCCTCGCCGGCGACGACGAGCTGCGCTGCGCCGATCCGCGCGTCGACGCCGAGCGCATCGAGGACCGCGGGCGCGCCGGGCCGAAGCTCGGCGTCGAACATCGCCCACAGGCCGCCCGACAGCCCGCCTGCGCAGCCCGTCGCCGGCACCGTTCGCGGGTCTCTGTCAAACGACGCCGCGAGCGCGTCGAGTCGCTGTTGCAGCCGCACGATCGTCGCCTCGTCGGCGCCCTTCTGCGGGCCGAACACGCGCGCCGCCTGCTCGAAGCTCGACTCGACGTCGCAGAGGACCTCCAGCCGCACGCCGCCCGCGAGCCCGCCGCCCGCCTGGATCGCCGCGATCGCGCCGGCGCCGCCGTCCGTCGTCGCGCTGCCGCCGGCGGCGACGACGATCGTGCGCGCGCCGGTCGCCGCCGCCGCGAGGATCAGCTCGCCCGTACCACCCGACGAGGCCGCCCAGGCGTCGCGCTCGTGCTCGCCGACAAGGGCCAGACCCGAGGCCTGCGCGACCTCCACGATCGCCGTCGCTCCGGCGTCGATGAGCCCGAGCTGGCAGTCGACCGGCCGCCCGAGCGGGTCGCTCGCGCGCGCCGCGACAAGCGATCCGCCACGGGCCTCGACGAGCAGCGCCATCGTCCCCTCGCCGCCGTCGGCGACCGGGCAGAGGTCGACCTCCCAGCCCGCCTCCTGCAGGCCGCTGCCCAGCGCGCGAGCCACCGACCGCGCGTCGAAGGTGCCCTTGAAGGAGTCGGGTGCGACGAGCGCGCGCGGCCTCACGGCCGCGGACGTTATCCGCCGACCGCGGCGCCGTCGCGCAGGTGCGCGCCACCGAGGCGCACGAACTCGTGCAGCGACGCGAAGAAGATGTCCAGCAGCTGCGGGTCGAACGCGGTCGCGTGTCCGACGCGCAACTGCGCGACGGCGTCGCCGAGCGCGAGCGCGGGGCGGTAGACGCGGTCGGAGGTGAGCGCGTCGAAGACGTCGCAGATCGCGACGATGCGTCCCGCGCGCGGGATCTGCTCACCGCGCAGCCGGCGCGGATAGCCCTTGCCGTCCCAGCGCTCGTGGTGCGTCCAGGCGACCGTCGCGGCGAGCGCCATGAACGCGTCGTCCGGCTTCGCGAGCAGGTGACGGCCGTACTCGGCGTGGCGCTCGACGAGCGCGCGCTCGAAGTCGTCGAGCAGATCGGGCTTGTCGAGGATCTCCCGCGGGATCGTGACGTTGCCGATGTCGTGCAGGCGCGCGGCCTGCGTGAGCTCGATGCAGCTGCGCCGATCCAGGCCGGCGAGCGCGGCGAGCAGGCCGCTGTAGCGCGACACACGCTCGTCGTGATCGGTCGCAGGACCGACCTCGCGCGTGCCGCGCGCCGGATCCCAGGGTCCGCGCGCCGTCATCGCCGTCGGCTGCGCCAGCGGGCGCCCGGCAGGACCCGGTGCATCGCTGCGGCGACATCGAGCCGCGGCGCACCGGCAAGGCGGCGCCGCGCCGCGCCCTGCAGGAGCGCGTCGCGCAGCGCGGGCTGGCCGAGGTCCGGGCGCGCCGCGGCGAGCAGCGCGAGCGAGCCGGCGACGAGCGGCGCCGCCATCGAGGTCCCGTGGCGGCGCTCGTAGCGCGACCCGATCGTCGTCGAGAGAATCGACTCGCCGGGCGCGGCGAGGTCGACGGAGCGCGCGCCGCGGTTGCCGAGCGCGAGCAGCGCTCCGCGGCGGTCGCCGGCGGTGACCGTCAGCACGGCCGCATCGGCCGACGCCGCCGGGTAGCTCGGCAGCGCATCGATGTCGCGCCCGTGGTTGCCGGCGGAGGCGACGATCGTCGCGCCGCGCGCGCCGGCGTGGCGGACGGCGTCGGCGAGCTCCGCGGTCTCACGATCGCCGTTGAGCGAGACGTTGAGGATGCGCGCGCCGGCGCCGACGGCGTAGCGGATCCCCGCCGCCAGGCCGCCGGTCGTGGCGCCGTCGGCGCGGTCGAAGACCTTGACGACCATGACGCGCGCGGCGGGCGCGATCCCGGCGCCGCCGCGGCCGTTGCCGGCGCGGGCGGCGATGATCCCGGCCACGTGCGTGCCATGGCCGTCGCGGTCGCGGATGTCGCCGTCGCCGGTCAGCACGTTGGCACCGTTGACGTCGTCGACGTAGCCGTTGGCGTCGTCGTCGACGCCGTTGCCGGGGATCTCGCCGGGGTTCGTCCAGAGCCGGCCCGAGAGATCGGGATGGTCGGGCTGTGCACCGCCGTCGACGACGGCCACGACGACGCCGGCACCGCGCGACTGCGACCAGGCTGCGGGCGCGCCGAGCGCGGCGGGGTCGCTGAGCGCCCACTGGCGTGCGAACAGCGGGTCGCCGCCGCGAGCGGCGGACGCCGCCGAGACCGGCGCGCCGCCGAGGCAGGCCGCCAGCCCGGCGGCGAGTCCGCCGATCGTGATCGCCACCGTGCCGGCCCGGTGCCCCATCGTCGTAACCGTCGCCCCGCGGCGGGTGAGCGCACATCACCCGCAGGGTGATCTCGCGGGGTGATCGCTGTCCCCCGGGCGTTCACAGCAGCCGCAGCTTGCGCGCGCGCGCCACGGCCTCGCCGCGGCTGGCGGCGCCGAGCTTGCGGTAGATCGCGCGCGTGTGCGTCTTGACCGTGTTGTGGGCGACGAACAGCTCGCCGGCGATCGCCGGCAGCGAGAGCGTGCCGCCGAGCAGGCGCAGCACGTCGAGCTCGCGCTCGCTGAGCGGCGCGCAGCCGTCGGACGAGATCGTCAGCGCGCGGCTGGACGGGGCCGGCAGGCGCGTCGCCGACGCGTCGACGAGCTGCGCGAGGATGCCGGGATCGGGGCAGCCGAGCTGGACGATCGCGCGTGCCTGTACGAGCAGGACCGCGGCGCCGTCGCCGTCGCCGTCGCGCTCGCGGCACTCGGCGAGCAGCCGTAGGGCGTTGGCGACGTGCAGCGGCTCTCCGTACGCGCGCGCGAGCTCGAGCGCGCGCCCGAGCTCGGCGCCGGCGGCGCCCGTGCGCCCGTCGGCGAGCAGCAGCCAGCCGGCGGCGATGCGGAGCATGCAGGCCGGCGCGCGCTCCTCGATGTCGTGCTCGCGGGCGTGGCGGCGCCCGCGCGCGATGTGCCCGCGCGCGCGGGCAGCGTTGCCGGCCAGCAGGTCGAGGTAGGCGAGGTGCCCGAGCGCGCCCGTGACGACGGCCGCGTCGAACGGCCGGCCGGCGCCGAGCCGCACGACGCGCTCGAGCTCGCGGCGCACGTCGGGCTCCGGCGCGCCCGTCCAGAAGCCGCTGTAGCCGAGCGCGAAGGCGACGTCGACGACGTGCGCGTCGCCCCGCTCCAGCACCGCCGCGCGTTGCGCGCAGCGATGCGCGCGGCCCGCGTCGCCGAACGGGAAGCCGGCGCCGATCAGCGCAAGCGCGGACTCCGTCGAGCTCGAACCGTCGGGCAGCGGACCGCCGTCGTCGTGCTCGCGGGCGATCGCGGCGAACCGCTCGACCTCCTCGCGCTGGCCGAGCATGCCGGCGATCCAGGCCTTCGTGACGATGAACCCGGGCACGTGCTCGAGCTCCTGCTCGGGAAGCTGGGCCATCCACGCCGCGACCTGCGGCCAGTCGCGCGAGCCGTAGAGCGTCGTCCACGAGCGCGCGATCCGCAGGGCGGCCCGCTCGCGATCGCCGGCGTGCAGGTCATGCGCGATCGCGGCGGCGAAGCGGCCCTGGCCGTCGTGCCAGCGCGCGGCGCGCCGATGCAGCTCAGGCACGAGCCCGGGCTCGCTCACCTCGAGCTCGGCGCGCAGCAGCTCGGCGAACAGCCGCTCGTAGCGAAACCAGTGCCGGCGACGGTCCAGCGCGACGAGGAACAGGTTCGTGCGCTGCAGCTCGGCGAGCGTGTCCTCGGCGACCGCGCTCGTCCCCGCGACGGCGTCGCACAGCGGCGCGCAGAAGGACTCGAGGATCGATGTGCGCAGCAGGAACATCCGCGTCGCGTCGTCGAGCCCGCGCAGCAGCTCCGGGCGCAGGTAGTCGACGATCAGCTCGTCGTCGCCGGCGAACGCCGCGACGAAGCCTTCGCGGTCGTCGACGGCGCGCAGCGACAGCGCCGCGAGATACAGGCCCGCCGGCCAGCCCTCCGTGCGGCGGGCGAGCGCGCCGAGGTCGTCGACGGAGAGGCCGAGGCCGAGCCGCTCGTTGAGCAGGCAGCGCGCCTCGCCGTCGTCGAAGCGCAGGTCCGCGGCGCGCAGCTCGGTCAGGTCGCCCCGCGCCCGCAGCCGGCCGAGCGGCAGGCCCGGCGCGTGGCGCGTGGCGATCGCGATCCGGACGTCCGCGGGTGCGTTCTCGACGAGCCAGGCGAGCGTGCGGTGCGCCCCTTCGTCGGAGACGAGATGCAGGTCGTCGAGCACGAGGTCGAGCGCGACGGCGTGGGCGCGGAGGTCGTCGATGAGCGGCAGCAGGACGTCGTGCCGGACGTCGACGAACGGGGCGGCGAGCGCCCCCAGCGAGCGCCGGCCGACCTGCGGGCAGGCGCCGGCGATGCCGCTGACGATCGCGGTCCAGAACGCGAACAGGCCGTCGTCCTCCGGCGCGAGCTGGATCCAGGCCGTCGGCCGGCCGGCGTCGCGGTCGATCCACTGGCGCAGCAGCGTCGTCTTGCCGTAGCCGGCGGACGCGCAAACGAGCAGCAGCCGCGCGTCGGGGTCGATGGCGGCGAGCTGGCGGCGGCGCAGCAGGTGCTGGGGCCGGCAGCGGGGCGGATCGAACTTCGTCGCGCAGTGCGCTGACCCAGCCGCTCCGGCGCGCGGTGCAACCTCGTGCAGCGACGCGGGTGACACGGTCAGCGACCGTAGCCACCTCGACAGTCCCCGGTCCGGCGCCGATCAGGGTCGGTTGTTTCGGGACCGAAGGTGATGCAAATGCACCATCGATTCGTTGCCAATCTATGAACGAGGAGGCGATGCGACGACACGCCGCGGCGCGCATGAGACATCATGCCGTGGGTGCCGACGGACGACGAGGCGCCGCGCTTCGACCTGCAGTCCCACTCGACGTGCTCGGACGGCGCGCTCGTCCCTGCCGCGGTGGTCGCCACGGCGGCCGCTGCGGGCGTTCGGCTGCTGGCCCTGACAGATCACGACACGGTCGCCGGCGTGAGCGTCGCGCAGGTGGCCGCCGCCGAGCATCGGATCGCGCTCGTCCCGGCCGTCGAGATCTCCACCGTCGACGTGCTCGGCGAGGATTTCCACATCCTCGGCTACGGGATCGATCACACCGACGTCGAGCTCAACCAGCGTCTGTGCGGCTGGCGTGCGGACCGCGCGGCGCGGATCGACCGGATGGCCGACATGCTCGACGGCCTCGGCCTGCCGCCGGACCGCAGCGAGCTCGACGCGCGCCGCGCCGCCGGGATGCCGGTCGGGCGCCCGCACCTCGCGACCGCCGCGATCGCCGCCAACCGCGAGCGGCTGCAGGCCGACGGGCTCGCCGAGTGCTCGGCCTTCCTCGAGGCCTACCTCTGCAGCGGAGGCCCGGCCTACTCGCGCCGCACGACGCCGACCGTCGGCGAGGCGATCGCTGCGATCCACGCCGCCGGCGGTGTCGCCGTGTGGGCGCACCCGTTCTGGGACCTCGCGCGCGACGACGACGTCGTCGGCGCGCTGGAGCGCTTCCGCGCGTCCGGCCTGGACGGCGTCGAGGCCTTCTACACGACGCACGACGAGCCGCAGACGCGGCTGCTGTGCACGACGGCCGCGCGGTTGGACCTGCTGACGACGGGCTCGGCCGACTTCCACGGCCCCGAGCACAGCCGCTTCTCCCGCTTCCGCGCGTTCGATCTGTACGGCCACGAGCCGCGGCTGGGGGTGATCGGCGCGTTCGCGCCGGCCTGAGCGAGGGTGCGTCAGCCGCGCAGCGCCCGCGCCAGCCGCGAGCCGAGCGCGTCGAGCGCGAGTTCCTCGTTGGGATTGAACTGCAGCAGCGTGCGCGTCTGCTCGACGAGCTCCTGCGCGGCGCGCGGGCTGCCGGCGTCGGCGACGAGCGCCGCGTCCTCCCCGAGCTCGGCGAGCCGATCGCAGTTGTGGACGATCTCGGGGACCCCGTCGCGGATGCAGGCGACGTCGCGCAGCCACAGGCCGACGAGCGACAGCCCCCGGTCCAACGCCGCGGTCTGCGCGCGCCGGGCGGCGCGCTTGCCGCGCTCGGCGGCCTCGCGGCGCAGGCGCCCGTGGTCCTTGGAGATCGCGAACTGCAGGTCGTCGTCGAGCGCCCGCTCGATGGCCTCGCCCGCGGTCGCGCCGGCCGCGCGGGCGCGTTGCAGCAGCGTCAGCCACGGTCGCCCGGCGATCTCGTCGCGCAGCGCGCCGCGCGCGACCGCCTCGGCGCCGGCGCGCAGGGCGGGACCGTCGCCGAGCGCGAGCGCGAGCGCGCGCGCGCCGTCGCCGAGGCCGAGCCGTGCGCAGGCGGCGGCGAGCGCGGGCGCGACGCCGTGGCGCTCCAGCCGCGCGGCGATCGCCTCCACCGGCGGCGCGTCGAAGCGCACGGGCTGGCAGCGGCTGGCGATCGTCGGCAGCACCTCGCCGGGGCGGGTCGTCAGCAGGATCAGGTACGCGAACGAGGGCGGCTCCTCGAGCGTCTTGAGCATCCGGTTGGCGGCCTGGTCGTTGAGCTCGTCGGCGTCCTCGATGACGAACACGCGCCTGCGCGACTCGAACGGCGTGCGGGCGGCGCCCGCGACGACGGCCTCGTCGACGTCGCCGACGAGGATCCCGGCCGCGCTCGCGGGCGCGACCCAGGTCAGGTCGGGGTGCGCGCCGTGCTCGACGCGGGCCGCCGCGCCGGCCGGATCGGCGGCGCCGTCGGTCAGCAGCGCGGACGCGAAGGCGCGCGCGACGGTGCGCTTGCCGCTGCCCGCCGGACCGCAGAACAGGTACGCGTGGTTCGGTGCGCCGCCGGGCGCGAGCGCCGCGCCGAGGACGGCGCGGGCGTGCGGATGGTGCTCGGTGCCTTTGAGCATCGGGCGAGAACGGTAGCGTCGCCCCGGATGGCTGATTCGCAACGGGGAAGGCTGATCACGATCGAGGGGATCGACGGCGCCGGCAAGTCGACGCTGGCGGCCACGCTGCACGAGGTTCTCGCGCGCGATCGGCCCGTCGAGCTGCTGCGCGAGCCGGGCGGCGTCGAGCTCTCCGAGCGCATCCGCGCGCTCGTCCAGGACCCCGAGCTGCGCTGCGATCCGCGCGCCGAGACGCTGCTCTACGCCGCCGCTCGGGCGCAGCTCGTCGACGCGCGCCTGCGCCCCTGGCTGCAGGACGGGACCTGGGTGCTGCTGGATCGCTTCGTCGATTCCTCGCTCGCCTATCAGGGCGCCGGCCGCGGCCTCGGAATCGAGCAGGTCGCGACGCTCAACGCGTTCGCCACCGGTGGACTCGAGCCCGACCGCACGCTGCTGCTGCGGATCGACCCGATCACCGCGCGCTCGCGCCAGCGGTCGCGGATGGTTGCGCCCGACCGTCTCGAGCAGGAGGACCAGGCCTTCTTCGACACGATCGCGGCCGCCTACGACGAGCTGGCGGCAGCCGATCCGGACCGCATCCGCGTCCTCGACGGCGCCGGCACGCCCGAGCACGTGCTCGCGCTCGCGCTCGCAGCCGTGGCCGACCTAGACTCCGCGCGGTCGTGAGCGCCCGCGCACCAGCATTCGAGGTCGAGCGCTTCGAGCGCGTCGCCGCCGGCGGCGGCACCGTCCTGCTGCGGATCTCCGGGCGCTGGCGTTCGGACGCGCGCGAGCGCCTCGCGCCGCCGATGCTGTTGCTCGACGACGGGCGCCGCTCGCGCCGCCTCTCTCCCCTGCCGGGCCCCGACGACGCAGCCCCGCTCGCCGGGCCCGATCCGCCGCCGTGGCGCGCGGCGTTCTCGGTCCCTGTCGCGATGCTCGGCGATGGGCGCCTGGCGTTCGCGCTGGAGACGAGCCGCGGCATTGTCGACCTGCCCAAGCCGCAGGAGGCTGCCGCGCGGACGCGCAAGCGACCCAAGCCCGCCGCGACCGAGGCGGAGCCCGAACGCAAGGCCGCGCCCGTCCTCTCGATCGACCCGAGCGTGCTGCGCGACGAGCGCCGGCGCCGTGAGGATGCCGAGCGCGCCGCCGCCGAGCGCCGGCAGGCGATGGTGCAGCTCGAGGAGCGCCTGGAGGCCGAGCGCGGCCTGCGCAGCGCGGCCGAGCGCGCGGCGCGCGAGGCGCGCGACGAGCTCGTGCGCCTGCGCGCGCAGTCTCAGGCGGCGCAGCGCAGCGGCGAGCGCGCGACGCGAGAGCTGACCGAACGCGTCGCCTTCCTCGAGCAGGCGCGCGGCGCGGCCGAGGAGCAGGCGCGGCTCGCGCGCGAGGAGATCGCCGAGGCGCGCGCGACGCTCGACGTGCGGATCGGCGCCGAGCGCGAGGCGCGCGCGCAGCTCGAGGCCGCGGTCGCCGCGCGCGAGCGCGAGCTGCTGTCTGCGCGCGCCGACGCCGACCGCGTCGCGCGCGACGGAGAGCGCGCGCTGGAGCAGGCGCACGGCAAGGAGCAGGATCGCACCGCGCGCGCCGCGGCCGAGGTCCAGGCGGCGCACGCGCAGGCCGAGCAGGCGACCGCGCTCGCCGAGGCGCAGAGCCAGGCCGCGCGCGAGGAGGCGAAGGCGGCGGCAAAGCGCGCCGACGCCGCGATCCAGGCCGCGCGCGACGAGGCGCGGTCGACGATCGAGCGCGAGTGGACGTCCTCGCGCGAGCACGCGGCCGCGGCCGCCGCCAAGTCGCGCGCCGCCGCCGAGAAGGCGGTCGCGCAGGCGCGCGCCCAGGTCGAGCGCGCGCAGGCCGAGGCGAAGGCCGCGCACGACGAGCAGAAGGCGTCTGCCGAGCAGGCCGCGCTCGCCGCCCGCGAGCTGTCGTCCGCGCAGGCCGCGGCGGCCGCGCTCGGTGCCGAGCTCGAGCAGGCACAGGCCCAGGCCGAGGCGCTCGCGGCCGCGCGCGCAGACGCCGAGACGCTCGCCGCCGCGCGCGCCACGGCGCTCGAGGCGGCGCGGGCGAAGATCGCGGAGGCCGACGAGTCGACGCAGGTCGCTGTCGCTCGGGCGACCCAGAGCGAGCGCGCGTTGGAGGCCGCGCGGCGCGTCGAGCGCGAGCGCGACGAGGCCGTCGCCGCCGCGCGCACGGCCGCCGAGCGCGTCGAGCGCACGACCGGCCGCGTGCGCGCGCTCGAGCGCGAGCTCGACGAGGTCCGCCGGCGCGCCGAGGCGGGCGCGAGCGCCGAGCAGCAGGTCCTCGATCTGAAGGGCCGCGTCGCCGAGCTCGAGGCGGCGCGCCGCGAGGTCGCCGAGGTCGCCGACCGCGTGCCCGAGCTCGAGACCGAGCTCGAGGCGGCCCACGCGGAGCGGCGCGAGGCCGAGGCGCTCGTCGAGCGCGCCCGCGCGGAGCTCGTCGGCCTGCGCAGCGAGCACGCGCGCGCGAGCGACGAGGCGGCGTTGCTCGAGGATGCGCGCGCGGAGGCCGAGCGGCTCGTCGCGCGGATCGCCGAGCTCGAGCAGACCGCGCAGGACCGCGAGCGCGCCGCGACCGAGGCGGCGCGCGCGCACGAGACCGAGCTCGCCGCCGAGCGCGAGCAGGCCGCCGTCGCGCTCGCCGCGGCGGCCGACCGGCTGACCGCCGAGCGCGAGCGCGCGTCCGAGCTCGAGCAGCGCGCGCGGGCGCGCTCCGAGGAGCTCGCGGCGCGAGCACAGCTTCACGACGAGGCGGTGCTCGAGGCCACCGAACAGGCCCGCGCGCTGGCGGCCCGGGCGACCGCCGCCGAGCGCCGCGCGGGCGAGCTCGAGGCGCGCGCCGAGGAGCTCGAGCAGACGCTGCGGGGTGCCACGCAGTCCGGCGCCGAGCTGCGCGCGCAGGTCGCCGCGCACGCCCAGCGCGCGACGCAGCTCGACGCGCGCGCGGCGCAGGCCGAGCAGCGCGTGGCGTCGCTGGAGCGCAAGGGCGCCGAGGCGCGCGAGCGAGCGGCGGCGCTGGAGCAGACCGCGGCGCGCGTGACGACGCTCGAAGCCGAGCTTGCCCGCGCGCAGGAGCAGGGCGGCGAGGTCGCCGAGTTGCGCGTCGCGCACGAGCAGGCCGCGAGCCGGCTCGAAGACGCGCTCGCGCTGATCGCGCAGCTCGAACGCGCGGCGGCCGAGCTGCCCGGCGCGCGTTCCGAGGCGCAGGACGCGGGCGCGCGCGCCGAGCAGGAGGCCGCGGCACGCGACGAGGCCGAGCGCCGCGCCAGCGAGGCCGCCGACGAACTGGCGCGCCTGACCGCGCTCGCCGAGGACGCATCCGCGCAGGCGCGCGACGCCGCCGCCGAGGCGAGCGGACTGCGAACGGCGATCGGCGCCGCCCAGGACGAGGCGCTCGCGGCGCTCGCCGAGGCCGAGACCGAGCGCAGCGCGCGCGCGGCGGCCGAGCACGCGCTCGCCGAGGCGACGCGGTTGCGGGGCGACCTCGAGGCGCGCGTCGCCGAGCTCGAGCCCGCCGCGGCCGGGCTGCCGGAGCTGCAGGAGCGCCTGCTGGCGGCGACGGCCGACGCGGCGCGGATCCCCGAACTGCAGGCCGAGCTCGAGCGCGCGCGCGGCGACGCCGAGCGCGCGGGCCCGCTCGAGCGCGAGCTCGAGCAGCTGCGCGCGCAGGCCGCTCGGACGCAGAAGCTCGAGGCGCAGCTGGCGGCTGCGCGTTCGGAGCTCAAGCGCCTGGGCGAGCTCGAGGCGCGCGCGCAGGCGCTCGCCGAGCGCGCCGCGGCGGCCGACGAGCTCGAGGCGCAGCTCGAGTCGGTCGCCTGGAAGTCGGCCTCGCGCAGCACCGCGCTCGAGGCGCTGCGCGCCCAGACCGAGGAGCAGGCGGCCGCGCTGGCGACCGCCGAAGCCGAGCGCGAGCGCGCCAGCGCGCTCGCGCAAGAGCGCGCCGGCGAGCGCGACGCGGCGCACGCCCAGGCCCGGGCGCGCATCGCCGAGATCGAGCAGACGACGGCGGCGCTCGCGGCCGAGCTCGACGAGCTGCGCGAGACGCGGGCCGAGCAGCAGCGGGAGCTGGCCGGCGTCCGCGACGAGCGCGCCGCACTGGCGGCGCAGCTCGAGGCGATCGGTGCCGAGCAGGGCGACGCGGGCCAGCGGTTGCAGGCCGCGCAGGCGCAGGCCGTCGAGCTCGCCGGCGAGCTCGACGCGGCGCGCAGTGAGCGCGACGAGGCGCAGGCGGCGGCGCAGCGCACGGCCGACGCGCTCGAGCTGGCCCGCGACCAGAGCGTCAACCTCGAGCAGCAGCTGCTCGCCGCGCGCGAGGACGCCGCCGCCGGCGAGGCCCTGCTCGAGGAGGCCGCCGCGCGCGCCGCCGAGCTCGAGCGCGACGTCGCGGGGCGCCATGCGCTCGCGGCCCAGCTCGAGTCGACGAGCGCCGCCGTCGAGATCGCGACACAGCAGCGTGACGCGCGCGCCGAGCGCGTGGCCGAACTCGAGCGCGAGCTCGAGCAGGAGCGCGCCGAGCGCAGCGCCCACGAGACCGAGCTCGACGCCGAGCGCACGCAGCTCACCGAGCGGCTCGCCGAAGTCGAGGCGCTCGCCGGCGCCGAGCGCACGCGCGCCGACGCGCTGCACGCCGAGGTCGACGCCACCCAGGCCAAGCTCGATCGCATCTCCGCCGAGCTGGCGGCGGCGCAGGACGAGTCGGCCCCGGCCACGGCCGCGCGCGGGCGGTCGACGGCGGAGCTCGCCGACGAGCACGCGAGCGCGATCGCCCAGATCGCTGCGCTGACCGGCGACCGCGACGAGGCGCGTGCGCGGATCGACGAGCTGACGGCGCAGCAGGCCGACGCGCAGCGGCGCATCGAGACGCTCGATGCGCGCCGCGCCGACGCCGGCACCGAGATCGACGAGCTGACCTCCGAGCGCGACGCCGCGCAGGCCGATATCGAACGCCTGACCGCCGCGCGCGACGAGGCGCTCGCGCAGGTACGCCGGCTCGAGGGCGAGCGCGAGTCGGCGCAGTCGCAGATCGCCGCGCTGACCGCGGCGCGCGACGGCGCGCAGGCCGGCATCGAACGCCTGGCGGCGACGCGCGAAGCGTCCGTCGCGGAGATCGAGACGCTCACCGGCGCGCGCGACCGCGCGAACGAGGAGCTCCAGCGGCTCAGCGCGACGCACGGCGCGGCGCTGACGAAGATCGCCTCGCTCAGCGACGACCTCGGCGCCGCCGACACGCGCATTCGCGAACTTGCGCAGGCGCTGGCGCAGGCCGGCGACGAGGCTGCCGAGCTCGCCGGGCAGCGCGACGCTGCCCGCGAGGAGTCCGCGGCGCTCGTTGCCGAGCGCGACGCCGCGCAGGCGCAGATCGACGCGCTGACCGAGCAGCACGCCGAGGCGCAGCGCCGCGTCGAGACGCTCACGCGCCACCGCGGCGACGCCAGCGCCGAGCTGCAGGAGGTCAGCGACGAGCGCGACGCGCTGCAGGCGCAGCTCGCCGCGCTCGCCGGCGAGCGCGACGCCGCGCAGGCGAGCATCGAGCAGCTCAGCGCCGAGCACGAGGCGGCGCTCGCGCGGATCGCGCAGCTCGGCGCGGAGGGCGACAGCGCCGAGACGCGGATCGCCGAGCTGACGGCGCTGGAGGAGGAGGCTCGCGCCGAGGGCGAAGCGCTGGCCGACCAGCGCGACGCCGCCCGCGCCGAGGTCGAGGCGCTCACCGCCCAGCAGGCCGAGGCCGCCGAGCGGATCCAGACGCTGACGCGCCATCGCGGCGACGCGAGCGCCGAGCTGCAGGACCTCAGCGCCGAGCACGAGGCCGCACGCGCCCGCATCGCCGAGCTGACCGCGCTCGAGCAGCAGGCCCGCGCCGCAGGCGCGGCGCTCGCCATGCAACGCGACGAGCTGCAGGAGGAGATCGGCGCGCTGACGGCGCAGCACGCGCGGGCGCGCGCCGAGATCGCCGAGCTGACGCGGGAGCGCGACGGCGCCCACGAGCAGCTCGCCACGCTCGCCGAGCAGCGCGCCACCGCCGAGGGCCAGATCACCGAGCTCGGCGGGCGCCTCGACGGCGCGCAGGCGCAGATCGCGGAGCTGACGACCCAGCGCGACGACACCGCAGCCGCACTGCGCGCGCAGGTCGAGCAGCGCGACGCGGCGCGCGCACAGGTCGAGCGGCTCGAGCGCGAACGCCTCGCCGCCGCGGCGACGCTCGACGAGCTCGGCGCCGAGCGCGACGAGGCGACCGCGGCGATCGCCCAGCTGACCGCGCAGCAGGCGTCGGCGCGCGCCGAGATCGAGACGCTGACCGGCGAGCGCGACCGCGCCGCCGCGACGATCGCGGAGCTGACGGCGGCGCGCGGCGAGGCGACCGCGACGATCCGCGCGCTCAGCGACGAGGGCGCGGCGGTCGCCGCCGCCCTGCAGCAGGTCGAGGTCGAGCGCGACGAGGTCATCGCGCAGCTGCGCGAGCTGACGGCCGAGCGCGACGCCGCGCAGACGCTGATCGCCCGGCTGCGTTCCGAGCGCGGGGCCGCGCGCGGAGAGATCGAGCGCCTGACGGGCGAGCACGACGCAGCGGCTGCGCAGGTCGAGCAGCTGGCGGCCCGGCTCGCCGCAGCGCAGGCCGAGTCCGTCCGCCGCGCAGAGGAGGACGCCGAGCTGCAGCGCGAGCTCGAGCAATCGCTCGGCGCGGCGGTCGCCGAGGTCGATCGCCTCGTCACGCAGGAGAACGCGCTCAGCGGCGACCTCGAGGACGCGCTCGAGGACGTCCGCCGAGCGACGGAGCGGATCGCCGCGCAGGAGCGCGACCGCGCACTGCTCGAGCAGCGCCTCGACGAGGCGATCACGGCCGCTGCCGAGGCCGCGCAGCGCGCACGCGGGGAGGCCGCCGCGCGCAAGGCGCTCGAGAACCGGATCGCGAAGCTCGCGACGTCGGGCGAGGAGGCCGCCGAGCAGGCGGCCGAGGCGCGCGAGGCCGCGCTGCGCGCGGCCGCCCGGGCGGCGAAGGCCGCCCGTAAGCAGGCCGCCGCCGAAGCCGAGGCGCGCGCCGCCGAGCGCGCGCTCGACGAGCAGACGCGCGACGCCGAGCGCGCGGCCGAGGCGCAGGAGGCGCTGGAGCGCGCGGCCCGCCGCCGCGCCCAGGAGGAGCAGCGCCTCGCGGCCGCCGGGCAGCTGCGCCGCGAGCAGGAGCGGGCGCTGCGCGCCGCCGCCGAGCAGCGCCGCCGCGATCGCGCTGCCCGCCGCGAGCAAGCCGCCGCCGCGATACCGAAGCCCAAGTCGGCGCCGAAGCGGCCACCGCAGCCCGAGCCGGAGCCCGAGCTCGCCGGCGCGGTACCGGCCAGGGACCGCGGCGCCGGACGCGAGCGCGAGCGCGAGCTGCGGCGGACGCCGGCGACGTCCCGTGCGGCCGCGCGCGGTGGCGTCAGCGAACTGCCCGCGTCGCGCATCCGCGCGCGCTCGCACCGCCTCCCGTCAGAGCTCGTGATCGGGATCTTCATCTTCCTCGTCGCGATGACGCTGGCGGTCCTGGTGCTGCTCGACGTGTTCCGCGTCTCCGTCACCGGCTGACGCGCCGGCCGCGCCTCAGTCGCCGCTGACGCCGGCGCCGCCGGGTGGCGGCGGGGCGACCTGCTGCGGCGCCGTCGGCTGCCCCGCGGGCGGCGTGGTGACCGCTCCGGCGGGCGGCTGCGTCACCGTCGCGGCGGGAGGCGTCCCCGCGGCGGGACCTCCGAGCGGCGCCGGCGTGGCCGTCTGCGAGGCGTCGTAGCGCGGGCTCAGCGGCGTGCCCGTCGCGGTCGGCGAGCCGGCGGCCGGCACCTCGAAGGTCGCCAGCCGGCCGGCCAGCGCGCGCGCGCCCGAGCCGAGCGGGTCGAGCTCGAGCAGGCGCTCCGTGGCGGCCTTCGCGCCCGGGCGGTCGGCGGTCTTCAGCGCGAGCTCGAGCAGCCGGAACCAGACCGTCGAGCTGTACGGCTGACGGTCGGCGGCGTCGAGCAGGAACCGGCGCGCGTCGAGCAGCCGGCCGCGGCCCTCGGCGAGCGCGGCGGCCGCGAGCAGCGGACGGACCGCCGTCGGATCCAGGCGCGCGGCGAGGTCGGCGTTCGCGGCCGCGTCCTGCAGCTCCTCGGCGCCGGCGTCGGTCGACACCGCCTGCGCCGAGCTCGCCTTCTGGTCGGCGACCATCGGCAGCCCCGCGGAGACGATCACGAGACCGGCGCACACGCACGCAAGCGCGAGCCCGAGACCGCGCGTGCCGGTCGCGCTGCGCAGGGCCGGCTGGCTGGCTCGCGGCGCCCACGGCGCGGCGGCGAGCACGCCGAGGAACAGCAGCGCCGGGACCGTGACGCCGGGGATGTCCCAGTCCCAGTCGACGAGCCCGTGCACGAGCCACGCCCCCGCGGCGGCGAACAGCGCCGCGCCGAGATCGCGCTCGCGGCCGCGCGGCATCGCGCGCAGGCGATCGAGCGCACAGAACGCCAGAAAGCCGAGCGCGCCGGAGACGAGCAGCGTGCCGACGATCCCCGTCTCGGCGAGGAACTGCAGCGGCATGCTGTGCGGCTGCGTGACGTCGAGCTCGACCTCGCGGTAGATCTTGTGCGTGACGGCGAAGGAGCCCGCGCCCCAGCCGTGCAGCGGCTTGTCCGACCACGCGCCGGCCGCCTCCTTCCACCAGACCCAGCGGTTGCCGGAGTTCGAGGACACGAGCCGCGACGGGTCCGAGACCTCGTCCCTGCTCGTCTCGGTGAACTTCTCCCACGCGCGGTCGGCCCAGCCTCCGGGCCCGTCGGGCGCGGTCAGGATCGCGCCGAACGTGAAGATCGCGAGGATCGCGGCGAGCGCGGCGAGGGCGCGCCAGACGAGTTGCGTGCGCTCCTCGTTCCAGGGCGTGCGCTGCTCGAGCTGCAGCAGCCCGAAGCCCGCGATCAGCAGCGCGATCAGGCAACCGGCGGTGACGAGGCCGAGCACGATGCCGTCGGGGATGCGCTCGTCGAGCGGCACGTTGATCCCCTTCAGCGCCGGGCGGTTGAAGGCCAGGCCGAGGACGGGCAGCGAGATGACGATCACCGTGCCCGCGACCGCGAGGCCGCGCAGGCGCTGGCCGCCGAGCACGGTGACGACGACGAGCGCCGTCAGCAGGGCGAGGATGCCGCCGCGCGAGTAGGTCATGCAGAGGCACAGGAAGAGCACGAAGAACGCGGCGAGCGCGGCGAGCCGGGCGCCGTCGCGGCGCATCGTGTCCGTCGTGATGCGCAGCGCGATCGGGATCGCCAGCACCATCACGAGACCGAGCGCGTTCCAGTACTCCAGCGGCGCGCGCAGGCGCGACGCGAGCGCGGCGTGGTTGAAGTCGATCCCGAGGATCTCGACCCCGGGGATGATCTTGCCGGCGAGCGCGTACAGCGCGCAGACGAGCGCGACGCCGAGCCAGCCGTAGGCCAGGCGGCTCAGCGCGCGCGGCACGCTCGACGCCAGCACGATCGCGAGCACGACGACGAGCACGTAGGCGAGCGTGCGGTTGACATGCGCCCACGTGCGCTCGGGCGCGACGGACCACAGCAGCGAGATCCCGCACCAGGCCGCGAAGCCGAGCAGCAGCCCGACGGCGACCCAGGCCTCCGCCGGCGCGCGCAGCGTCAGCGTCCGCGTCAGCAACAGGCCGACGGCGGCGCCGGCCGCGACGAGCGCGACGCCGATCTGCAACCGCGGCTCCTCGGGCAGCCCCACGGCGCCGTGAGCGAAGACCGCATAGAGGCAGACCGCGACGAGGGCGGCGAGCAGCGCGACGCCCGATCGCGGCGTGCGGATGAGGGCCGGACGCACGCCCACGCGCGTGGCGACCCGTGGGCTGGCGGGGGTCGTTACGGCCATGGGTAGCGGGCGTCGATGCTAGCGTGAGGGGTCGATGACGCGCCGCATCCAGGTCTTTCTCGTCGCGTGTGCGTTGAGCCTCGCGTGTGCCGCCCCCGCGCAGGCCGATCTGCTCGCGGACATCTTCAAGGACTACACGCAGGACGGACGGATCGATCCGTGCCGGTACAGCGAGAAGCAGCTGCGCGATCTCAAGGGCCTGATCCCGAACGACATCGAGCAGTACTCGGACTTCGGCGCGGCCGTCGACGACGCGCTCGCCAAGCGCGCGCAGGGGGCCTGCAAGAAGGGCGGATCGACGACGCCGCAGGCCAACACGACGGCGCCGCCCTCGAGCGCGACCGGCGCCGCGCCGCCACCGGCGGTCGCGACGGCGACGCCGCCGGCGTCCGGCAGCACGACGCCCGCCGCCGCGCAGCCGCCGCCGACGCCCGGCGTCGCGCCGACCGCTGCGCCCGACGTCGCGGCCCGCGACGCCATCGGCCTCGCCGCGCGCTCGACCGCGCCCGCGACGGACCCTCCGTTCCCGCTGATCGCGCTGGCTGTGCTCGCCGGGCTGCTCGCGCTCGGCGCGCTGCTGTTCGGCGTCGTGCGCTGGCGCGCGTGGGAGCCCGCCTGGGCCGGGCGCCTGCAGCATGCCGCCGGCGAGGCCGGCTGGCGCGCGTCGACGACGTGGTCGGAGTTCACCGACTTCGTCCGTCTCGGACGCTGACGCCCTCGCGGACGCGCGGTCGGGCGCGCTGAAGCCGCGACGACGAGCGGACGGTCGTGTCGCGCGCAGGGGCGCCATCCGCACTCGACGCGACACGACCGCCGCGCGAGCGTGAACGAGCCTCCGCGCGAGCGTGAACGAGCGCCGAGGGGTTCGGCCGCGCATGCGGAACCGCCGCTCCAGCACGCCCTCGGTGCAGGAACGCCGTCTGGCTGCCGGTGCGCGTTTCAGATGTCGCCCCTTCACGGCCCACAATGGTCGTGTCGCGCGCAGGGGCGCCATCCGCACTCGGCGCGACACGACCGCTGCGACCGCACCCACGAGAAGCCGCCAGAAGCGTTCTCGCTAGGGTCAGCCGGATGCTGCTCGAAGGCCGGAAACTGCTCATCACCGGAGTGCTGACCGAGGGCTCGATCGCCTTCGCCGTCGCCAAGCGCGCGCAGGAGGAAGGCGCCGAGATCGTGCTGACCGGCTTCGGTCGCGGCATGCGAATCACGCAGCGGATCGCCAAGCGACTCGGCGACCCGCCGCCCGACGTGCTCGAGATGGACGTCAACGAGCCCGAGCAGATGGCCGCCGTCGCGTCGGACCTGCAACAACGCTGGGGCAAGCTGGACGGCGTCCTGCACGCGATCGCGTTCGCGCCCGGCGACGCGCTCGGCAACAACTTCCTCAACACGCCCGTCGAGAGCGCGCAGATCGCGTTCGCGACGAGCGCCTACTCGCTGAAGTCGCTGTCGGTCGCGATGCTGCCGCTGCTCGAGAAGGGCGACGCGCCGGCGATCGTCGGCCTGGACTTCGACGCCCAGGTCGCCTGGCCCGTCTATGACTGGATGGGCGTCGCGAAGG
Organism: uncultured Solirubrobacteraceae bacterium; assembly: GCA_963756465.1. GTDB lineage: Bacteria > Actinomycetota > Thermoleophilia > Solirubrobacterales > Solirubrobacteraceae > CADCVQ01. The sequence goes on along the minus strand of CAVWNK010000003.1, from coordinate 290,095 downwards.
CCGCGCTGGAATCCGTCAACCGCTATCTCGCGCGCGACCTCGGGCCGAAGGGGATCCGCTCCAACCTCGTCTCCGCCGGCCCGATCGGCACGATGGCGGCGAAGTCGATCCCCGGCTTCAGCGAGCTCGCCGGCATCTGGAACACGATGGCGCCGCTGGACTGGGACACCGCCGACACGGGCCCGACCGCCGACGCGATCCTCTTTTTGCTGTCGCCCCTCTCACGCGGCATCACCGGCGAGATCATGCACGTCGACGGCGGCTTCCACGCGATGGGCGCCCCGCCCTCGCCGCCCGCCGAGCCCGAGCCCGAGGCCGACTCGGACGCCTAGCCCGCGGCCGTCCCCCCGCCCGCGTACACCGCGCGGAACCACAGCTCGGTCAGCTGGCGCACCGCCTCGCGCATGTCGCGCCCGTGGCGGATGACCTCGATCGTCAGATGACGTTCGACCATCGCGCAGAGCGCCTGCGCCGCCACGCGCGCCGGGACGTCGTCGGGCGCCAGGCCGCGCAGCTGGTCGCGCGCGATGCGCGCCTCGGCGCCGGCGATGAAGCGGTTGACGTAGGGCTCCCACTGCGACGGCATGTGCTCGTCGGCGCCGTAGAGGTGCGCGGCGAGGATGAGGATCGGGCCGTTGCGGTTCACGACGCCGACGAAGCGCGCCAGGCCCAGCGCGAGCTCCATGCGCGGGTCGCCGCTGCCGGTGAAGTACGGCGCCGCGGCCTCGTCCATGTCGGCGAACGCCTGCTGGATCAGCCGGTCCATGACGGCGCGCTTGTTCTCGAAGTAGAAGTAGACCGTCGTGCGGCTGACGAACGCCCGCCGCGCAATCGTGTCGATCGTGACCTGGTCGTGCGAGCCCTCGCTCAGCAGCTCGCGCGCGGCTTCGAGGATCGCGTCCTCGGTCGCGTTGCGCGGGGCGAGCGGTGCAGCGGAGCCCTCGGGGGAATCTGCGGACTTGGGCGTCGACACGGTGTGCAAGCAGCACGGTACGCCTTACCGCGAACCGCCGCCACAACCGGCAGGCGACGCTCTTGCTAGCCGCCGAAGATGCCGCCGGACTCCTGCTGGATCATCTCGTCGATGGGCTGCGGATCCCTGCGCATGTGTGTCACCTCGGACTCGAAAACCTGCATCGATCCTAGCATCGACCTGCGCCGTGTAGTACTGCTGTCCGGTGGACGCATCGGCGAGTCCCGACCTCGAGGTCGCCAGGGCCGCGCTGACCGTATCGCGCGACACCGTGCTCAAGCAGCAGGCCGATGTCCGCGAGCTGCGCGTCGTCGCCGCAGCGCTTCTCACGGGCACATCGGTGGCGGTGTCATTTCTCGGCGGCAGGGCGCTGGACTCCGGCAAGCAGGTCGAGCTGGCGATTGTCGGTCTGGTGTTCTTCGTCGGGTCGCTGCTGGCGATCATCCGGGTGCTGCTGCCGGGTGTGCCGATCACCGTCGACAAGCAACTGCAGGAGATCGGCGGCGGATCGGCGGTGCTGAAGCTGCCCGCCACGACGGAGCGCCCGCGCGATGTCGACGCGCACGAGCGGCTCTCGGTCACCTACGACAGCATCTACCTGCACAACAAGACGCGTATGCGGCCGCTGTACATCTACCTCGCGGTGGCCGCCGTCCTGCTCGTCCTCGAGGTCGTCGCCTGGGGCCTGTCGATCGGTCTGGCCCGCAACGAGCGGCCGGCGACGGCCTGCGTGCCCGCGACGATCGCGGGCACCGGCGGCTGCCTGCAACGCGGCCAGCGCTGCGAGCGCCGCTACGCGGCGCAGTACGAGCGCTTCGGCTTCATCTGCACGCGGCGGGCCGGCGACGGCCGGGCGCGCCTGCGCTGATCGAGCCGCGGCTCAGCCGCGCCGCGCCTCGAAGTGCGCGGCGATCCGCGCGCGCGTGTCCGCCGACGCGACGATCTCGTCGATGTAGCCCATGCTCGCGGCGATCGCGACGGGCAGATGCTCCTCCTCGTAGGCCGCGGCGAGCTGCTCCGGGTCGGCGCCCGCCTCGAGGTCGCGGCGCTTGACGATCTCGACCGCCTGCGGCGCGCCCATCACGCCGATGCGGGCGTTCGGCCAGGCGAGGCATAGGTCGTTGCCGAGATCGCGGCAGTTCATGACGATGTACGCGCCGCCGTAGGCCTGGCGCATCGTCACCGTCACGCGCGGGACCTCGGCGACCGAGAACGCGCGCAGCAGCTCCGCGCCGCGGCGCAGCACCGCCTCGCGCTCCTGTCGCACGCCGGGCCGGTAGCCGGGCGTGTCGGACAGCACGACCAAGGGGATCCCGTACCTGTCGCACATGTTCACGAACCAGGCGCCCTTGTCCGACGACGCCGCGTCGAGCACGCCGCCGAGGTAGCGCGGCTGGTTGGCGATGACGCCGACCGGATGGCCCTCGATGCGCCCGAAGCCGATCACCATGTTCTTCGCGTAGCGTCTGCTCAGCTCGAGGAACTCGCCGCCGTCGAGCAGGCGCGCGGCGACGTCGCGCACGTCGTAGACCTTGCGCTGGTTGGTCGGAACCGACTCGGCCGGATCGCCGGCGGGCGGGTCGACGGGCTCGCGGTAGGGCAGCGGGCCGCCGAGCGTGCCGGGGAAGTACGACAGCGCCTGGCGGATGAGGTCGGCAGCCTCGGCGTCGTCGTCGGCCTCGATGTGCGAGACGCCGGTCTTGCGGTGCACGCGCGCACCGCCGAGGTCGGCCGCGGTGACGACCTCGCGCGTGACCTTCGCGATCACGCGCGGCCCCGTGAGGAACATCTGCGACTCCTCGCCGACCATCATCACGAGCGTTCCCAGCGACGGCGAGTAGGCCGCCCCGCCCGCGCAGGGGCCGCAGATGACGCTGATCTGGGGCACCTTCGCGCGCGACGTCGCGCGGAAGATCGAGGCGTACGCGCCGAGCGCGCCGACGCCCTCCTGCAGGCGCGCGCCGCCGGAGTGCAGGAAGCCGACGACCGGCGCGCCGGCCTTGTCAGCGGCCGCGATCGTCGACACGATCGTTGCGCCGCCCTTCTGGCCCAGCGAACCGCCCTTGTGCTTGACGTTCTGCGACCACACGTACACCGGGCGGCCGCCGACCTTGCCGGTGCCGCAGAGCACGCCGTCGCCGGACTCGCTGCGGATCTGGTGAAACGAACCGTCGTCGCAGAGCAGGTCGATCCGCGCCTGCGCGGCGAGCGTCGGCTCGCGCACGGCCTCGATCGTCATCTCACGCCTTCCGGAACGCGAGACATGCGTTCTGTCCGCCGAACCCGAACGAGTTCGACAGCGCCAGCGTGATGCCCGGCGCCTCGCGTGGCCCGTCGGGTACGTAGTCGAGGTCGCAGTCGGGATCGGGCTGCTCGAAGTTCAGCGTCGGCGGCAACAGGCCGCGACGCAGCGCCTCGAGCGTCGCGATCGCCTCGACCGCGCCGGCGGCGCCGAGCAGGTGCCCGATCGCCGACTTCGTGCTCGAGACGGGCGGCGAGCCGCCGTTGAAGACCGAGTGGATCGCGAGCGTCTCGATGCGGTCGTTGAACGGCGTCGACGTGCCGTGCGCGTTGATGTAGCCGACGTCCTGTGGCTCGGCGTCGGCGTCGGCGAGCGCGGCCCGCATCGCCTTCTCGGCGCCGCGTCCGGACTTGTCGGGCTGCGTCATGTGGAAGGCGTCGTTGGAGGCGCCGTAGCCGGCGACGTAGCCGAGGATCTCGGCCCCGCGCGCCTCGGCGTGCTGCTTGCGCTCCATGACGATGACGCCGGCGCCCTCGCCCATGACGAAGCCGTCGCGGCGCGCGTCGAACGGCCGCGAGACCCCTTCGCGCGAGAGCGCGCCCATGCTCTTGAACGCCGCCACGCAGAGCGGCGTGATCGCCGCTTCGGTGCCGCCGGCGACGACGACGTCGGCCTCGCCGCGCTCGAGCATCCGCTTGGCCTCGCCGATCGCGTGCGAGCCCGTCGCGCACGCCGACGAGACGCTGAAGCCGGGGCCGTGGGCGCCGAGCTCCATCGCGATCGCGCCGGCCGCCGCGTTGGGCATCATCATCGGCACGAAGTGCGGCGAGACGGCGCGGTCGCCGCCGGCCACGAACTTGCGGCACTCGTCCTCGAGCGTCTTCAAGCCGCCGACGCCGGTGCCGACGAGGATCGCCAGCCGCTCGAGGTCGACGTCGCCGGGCAGCCCGGCCTGCTGCGCCGCCTCGAGGGCGGCCGCGAAGGCGAGCTGCGTGTAGCGATCGCTGCGGCGCGCGAGCTTCGGGCCCATCGCGGCCTCGGGATCGAACTCCGCGCACGGCGCCAGGCCGTCGACGACGCCCGAACGGCGCTCGAGCAACGCGTCGACGAACGCGTCCGCCCCCTCGCCGATCGACGAGACGACGCCGCGCCCGGTGATCGCGATCTCAATCTGGGAGGACGCGTAGCTGCTCATGCAGGCGCGCCCTCGGCCTCGACCAGCCGCATCGTCAGCGAGATCGCGTCGCCGACGGACTCGATCGGCTTGAGGTCGTCGTCGGAGATCGTGATCTCGAAGCGGTCCTCGAGCGCCTTGACGAGCTCGACGAGGTCCAGCGAGTCGACGTCGAGGTCGGTCCACGTGTTGTCGGGCGTCGCCTCGCGCGCGCCGGGGACCTTGATCGCCTCGAGCTGGTCGCGGATCTCTTCCAGCACGTCTGCCTCTTGAATTGCCATCGTGTTCTGCTCCTCTGTGTTCAAGCGCCGAGCCCGCCATCGACGGCGAGCGTGGCTCCGTTGACATATTCCGCCCCGTCCGAACAGAGGAAGGAGACGGCGTGTGCGACCTCTTCAGGTCGTCCGATCCGGCCGGCGGGAACGCCGGCCAAGAGCTTGTCCGCGACGTCGGTCGTCATGTCCGTCTCGATGACGCCCGGCGTGACGGCGTTGCAGGTGATGCCCTTGCGGCCCATCTCGCGCGCGATCGTGCGCGTCAGCGACAGCATCCCGGCCTTCGCGGCGCCGTAGTTGGCCTGCCCGGGGTTCGCGCGCTCGGCGACGACGGAGGAGATGTTCACGATCCGCCCCCAGCGCGCGCTGAGCATGTCGTCCAGCGCGCGGCGGATGCAGTGGAAGGCGCCGTTGAGGTTCGTCTCGATCACGTCCTCCCACTGGTCGGCCTTCATGCGGATCGCGAGGCCGTCCTGGCGCTGGCCGGCGTTGTTGACGAGCACGAGAACGGGCCCGTAGCGCTCGCGCACCTGTGCGAACGCGCGCTCGACGGACTCGGGATCGCCGACGTCGGCCTGTACGTCGCCGCTCGTGCGGCCGAGCGTCACGACCGTCAGGCCGTCCGCGTCGAGCCGCTGCGCGATCGCCTCACCGATCCCGCGCCCGCCGCCGGTCACGAGCGCGACCCCGCCCTCAGGTACCGGCACGGACGCCCTCCTTCCACTTCAGGATGCCCGCGCCCCACACGAAGCCGCCGCCGAACGCGGCCAGCGCGACGGTGTCGCCGGGCTTCATGCGGCCGCGCTGCTCGGCGTGGTGCAGCGCCAGCGGGATCGAGGCGCTCGACGTGTTCGCGATCGTGTCGACGTTCGCGAAGACCTTCTCCTCGGGCACCTTCAGGCGCCGCGCGGCCGCGTCGATGATGCGCTGGTTGGCCTGGTGGACGATCAGGACGTCGATGTCGTCGACGGTCATGCCGGCGCGGCGCAGCGCCTCGCTCGTCGCCTCGACCATCCGCTCGACGGCGTGGCGGTAGACCTCCTGGCCCTCCATCCGCAGCAGCCGCTCCTCGCGCTCGGCGTACAGCAGGTCGCCGTGCTCGCCGTCGGACGCCAGCACGAACGGGGAGCACCCGGCCTCGTACGCGCCGGCCTCGACGACGACGGCCGCGGCGCCGTCGGCGAACAGGATCGCGGTGCCGCGGTCGTTGGGGTCGGTGACGCGGCTGAGCGCCTCGGCGCCGACGACGAGCGCGAGCTTCACGCGGCCGGACTCGATCAGCGCGGCGCTCTGGTCGAGGCCGTAGAGAAAGCCCGCGCAGGCGGCGTTGACGTCGATCGCGCCGGCGCCGTCGGTGCCGAGCAGCTTGGCGAGCTTCGGCGCGAGGCCGGGCATCAGGCGGTCGGGCGTGAATGTCGCGACGATGATGTGGTCGACGTCAGCTGCGTCGCGGCCGGCGTCGGCGAGCGCCTCGCGGCAGGCCTCGGCGGCGAGGTCGGTGAGCGTCGCGGAGCCGTTGAGATGGCGGCGCTCGCGGATCCCGGTGCGGCGCTGGATCCAGGCGTCGGTCGTGTCGAGGTAGGCCTCGAAGTCCTTGTTCGTGACGATGTGGTCGGGCAGCGCGGAGCCGATCCCGATCACACCGGCCTTGACGGTCACGCCGCCGCCCTGAGCGTGCGCTTGACGAGGCCCTTGAGGACGGAACCCGGCCCGCACTCGACGTAGTCGGTCGCGCCGCGCGCCTGCAGCTCGAGCAGGATCTCGCGCCAGCGCACGGGCTTGAGCAGGTTGGCGGCGAGCTCTGCGCGGACGTCGACGAACTCGTGCGTGCTCCCGCAGGAGAGGACCGGGAAGGCGGGCGCGCGAACCGGCGTCGCATCCAGCGCGACGGCCAGCTGCTCGGCGGCAGGCGCCATCAGCGGGGAATGGAACGCGCCCGCGACGTCGAGCTTGCGCGCGCGGCAGCCGATCTCGCCCGCGCGCTGCACGGCCTGATCGACGGCCTGCATGTGGCCCGACAGCACGATCTGGCCGGGAGCGTTGTCGTTGGCGAGCGACAGCCCGAGCTCCATCGACAGCTCGTAGACGTCGTCGCGCTCGCCGCCGAGCAGCGCGACCATGCCGCCCGGCTGGATCGCGGCGGCGTCGGCCATCGCCTGCGCGCGGGCGCCGACGAGGCGCACGCCGTCGTCGAAGTCGATCGCGCCGGCGGCGGTCAGCGCGGCGTACTCGCCGAGCGAGTGGCCGGCCGCCGCGAGCGGATCGGGCTCGTCGGCGCCGCGCGACGCCCACTGCGCCATCGAGCACAGAAAGAGCGCGGGCTGGTGCGAGCGCGTGCCCTCGGCGAGGCTGTCGAAGGGATCGAAGCCGAGCAGCTCGATGCCGCGCCGTAGCAGCGGGTGGTCGGCGAAGGGCCCGTGCATGCCCTCGGAGTGGCTGCCCTGCCCGGGAAAGAGCAGTGCTGAGGTTCGCGGCATCCCGTTCATCCAACTAGCTCCACCCTGCGAAATGGGTCTTGTTACCGATCTTCGACAAGGCGAGCGCATGTGTCGAAATCACCAAGGACCTCATCGATGGGTTGCGACGACCTGCTACGAGCGGCCTGGAGCCACCTTGACACGCTACGATGAGCCATCGATCGGCGCGACATAGCGCCGGGCCACCGGCGGGAGGAGCCAGATGTCCGCGCAGGTCCGTTTCAAGGCGGTCGTGCTGACCGTCCTCGTCGGCGCCGTCACGCTGGCCGCGTGCGGGAGCAGCGACCCGGGCTCGGGCGGCGCCGCCGGCGACGGGCCGGCCGCGCGTCACGCCGCCGCCGAGAAGCTCATCGCGCAGGCGATCGCCCCCAACCCGAAGGCCCGTTCGGCGCGCATCGACGCAACGATCGACATCGAGATCGAGGGCGTCCCGCGCTTCGCGGGCACGACCGAGGTGACCGCGGGCGGCGTCTACGACCTGCCCGACGGCGCGGACGTGCCGGACCTCGACGTCGACGTCGGCCTCGTGCTCGACGACCACGCGATCGGCGGCGCGCTCGTACTCTCCGACAGCGCGGCCTTCGTCAAGCTCGGCAACACGGGCTACCGGCTGCCCGCCTCGATCGCACGGAAGATCGTCGCGCCCGCGCCGGCCGCGCGCAACGGGCTGACGAAGACGGGCGCGATGTTCTCGATCAACCCGCAGAACTGGCAGCGTGACGCGCAGCTCGTCGGCGAGCAGGACGTCGCCGGCGTGAGCACCCAGCACATCACGGCCGAGATCCGCCCCGACCGCTTCTTCGGCGACATCGCACGGCTGACGCGCCTGCTGACGCTGCTGCGCGTGACGCAGGCGGTCGGCCTGCCGACCGCGCTCGGCCCGAAGGTGCGGGCGGCGCTCGAGCGCTCGGTGAAGGTCGCGCGCGGCGAGGTCTGGATCGGGAGCGAGGACAAGGTGCTGCGCAAGGCGACGCTCGCAGGGCGCATCGACGTCGCCCCGCGCGACCGCACGCTGCTCGGCGGCGTCACCGGCGCGACGCTCGAGGCCGTCGTCACCGTGTCCGAGGTCGGCGAACCGCACGCGGTCAGCGCGCCGCGCCAGCTCGGCTCGTACAGCGCGCTGCAGCTCAGCCTCGACGCGCTCGGCGAAGCCGTTCGGCGCGGGCGCTGAGTCGGTGCGCGCGCAGCCGACGGCGGCGGTCGACGAGCCGTCGCTCGTCGTCGAGGGCGTCAGCAAGAGCTTCGGCGCGCGCCGCGCCGTCGACGACGTGAGCTTCGCGGTCGCGCGCGGCGAGCTGCTGGCGATCATCGGCCCCAACGGCGCGGGCAAGACGACGTTGCTGACGATGCTCGGCGGCATCCGCGCGCCCGACAGCGGCAGCGTCCGCCAGCAGGGTCCCAACGCCGACCGGCGGATCGGCTGGGTGCCCCAGCAGACGGCGGTCTACTCGAAGCTCACCGTCGCGCAGAACCTGCGCCTGTTCGCGCGCCTGGAGGACGTCGCCGATCCCGACGCGGCGGTCGAGCGGATGCTCGAGCAGACCGCCCTGAAGGAGCGCGCCGACGACGAGTTGGGCAGCCTCTCGGGCGGCAACCGCCAGCGCGTCAACATCGCCGTCGGCCTGCTCGCCGACCCTCCGGTGCTGCTGCTCGACGAGCCCTCCGGTGCGCTCGACCCGCGCCAGCGCCAGCGGTTGTGGGGGTTCATCGACGCGCTCACCGAGCGCGGTACGAGCGTCGTCTTCTGCACGCACGACATCAGCGAGGCCGAGCGCCACGGCGACCGCGTGCTCGTGCTCGCCGACGGCGAGCTGCTGTTCGACGGCACGCCGGCGCAGCTGAAGGCGGCGGCGCCGCCGGCCGCGGGCGAGGATCTCGAGCAGGCGTTCGTCGGCTTCCTGCGGGCGCGGGGTCATTGACGATGCGGCGGCGGATCCGCAACGTCGGCTGGCTGCTGCTCAAGGACCTGCAGATCCTGCGCCGCTCCAAGCTGCTCGTCGGCCTGCTGATCGTCTACCCGATCGCGATCGCGACGCTGATGGGGTTCGCGCTGTCCAGCGGTCCCGACAAGCCGCGCGTCGCGTTTCTCAACGGCGTGCCCGAGAACCGCGAGACGATCCGCCTGGGCAGCGAGAAGCTCAACATCCGCAGCTACACGAACGAGCTGTTCGCCGCGATCGAGCAGGTGGCCGTCGTCAGCCGGGACGAGGCGCTGGAGAAGGTGCGCTCGGGCGCGGTCCTGGCCGCGGTGATCATCCCGCCCGACTTCACCGAGAAGCTGTCCAGCGGCGGCTTCAACCGCGCGAGCGTCGAGGTCGTCTACAACGGCGACGCGCTGAAGCAGTCCTTCGTGCGCTCGACGATCACCTCCAAGCTCGCCAACGCCAACGCCGCGCTGTCCGCTCAGGTCAACCGCCTCGCGACGGGCTACATCGACGTCCTGCTCGAGGGCGGCGAGCTGAACCTGTTCGGCACGCGCTTCGACATCCTCGGGCTCAAGCGCGCGTCGGACCGCATCGACCGCGTGCTCGCCGACGACCCCAGCCCGGCGACGCAGCGCCGGCTCGGCCCGGTCCAGGACTTCGCCCATCTCGCGCTCGCCAACACCGACCGCGCGACCGAGGTGCTCGACACCGTCCAGCGTCCCGTCGACGTGCGCCAGACCGTGCTCAGCGGGCGCCGCACGCCGCTGGACACGTTCGCGGTCGCGGTCGCGGTGACCGTCTCGCTGATGTTCGTCTGCGTCCTGCTCGCGTCGGGCCTGCTCGCGCTGGAGCGCGAGGAGAACACGTTCGCGCGGCTGGCGCGCGGGCTCGTCGGCGGCGGCGGCCTGCTGATCGAGAAGATCCTGCTCGCCGCGGCGTGCGCGTTCGTCGTGACGCTGTCGATGCTGCTCGGGGTCAGCCTGTTCGTCCCGTTGGAGCTGGGGCGGGTCGGGCTGTGGCTGCTGGCGCTCGGCGGCGGCGCGATCGCGTTCGCCGCGATGGGCGTCGCGATCGGCTGCCTGGCGCGCGAGGTGCGGGCGGCGTCGCTGCTGGCGTTCCTGCTGTCGCTGCCGCTGGCCTTCCTCGCGCTCGTGCCCAGCGGCGGCGTCTCGCCCGCGCTCTACGACGTCATCCGCGCGATCAGCGCCGCGTTCCCCTTCAAGCCCGCGCTGCAGGCCGTCGACGCCGCGGTCAACGGCGCGTCGCCGGGCATCGGCCCGGCGCTCGCGCACCTGTTCGCGCTGACCGTCGTGTTCGGCGGCGCCGCGCGGGCGGGGCTGCGCCGCTTCGCCTGAGCGGTCGCCGTACGTGTCGTTGCACGCGCGCCGAACGTGCTCGTCGCTGGGTTGGCGGGGGTTGCTCGTTGCGCGCCTGCCGTGAAGGAGCGCCGACTGCGCGCGTCGCGATCGCCGCGACGGCGCTCATACACGCCTGCCGTGAACCAGCGCCGACTGCGCGCGCCGCAACCGCCGCGACGGCGCTCATACACGCCTGCCGTGAAGCAGCGCCGACCGCGCACGCCGCGATCGCCGCGATCGCCGCTCAAACACGCCAGCCGTGAACAAGCGCCGACTGCGCACGCCGCGATCGCCGCGATCGCCGCTCAAACACGCCAGCCGTGAACGAGCGCCGACCGCGCACGCCGCGATCGCCGCGATCGCCGCTCAAACACGCCTGCCGTGAAGCAGCGCCGACTGCGCGCGCCGCAACCGCCGCGCCGACGCTCAAACACGCCAGCCGTGAACAAGCGCCGCCCGCGCACGCCGCAACCGCCGGGGCGGCGTTCGTTCACGGCGTGCACATGGCGCGCGGACAGCTCGGCAGCATCGCGCGGAGCCGCGGCCGCTCCTCCATCACATGCGTGGCCGATCGACATGTCCGGCCATCCGCGGGGTGTCGATCGTCCCCGTCCGCGTGCGACCTCCTCCGCAGAGATGCGGTGCGGCGCTGTCGGGGCTCCGCCCGACCCCGCTCCGTGCGTCTTTCTCGTGCGTCGCCGCCTGGGGAGGCGCCGCGGCGCGACTCCACGCACGTTGGGCCCGTTTCTTCCTGCAATCTCGCCGGATCGTCAGCCGCGGGCGATATCCTGAAAGGGCGTCCGACGGGGTCGCGGAGCCGCCGTTCCGTCCGATCCGAGGCGTAGAAAACGACGCCCGCCGCGACACGAAGACGACACGCCGCAACGACCGAGAAACCGGCGGCGATGAGAGGAGCAGGACGATGCAGCGCACTTCGCAGACCCCGACCGCCACGGACACGAAGGCCGGCGAGCCCCTCTCAGTCTCGCGCTACTTCACGACGCCCGGAGTCGACCCGTTCGACACGGTGACGTGGGAGCTGCGCGACGCCCGCATCGGTCACGGCGGCAAGGTCGCCTTCGAGCAGCGCGGCGTCGAGTTTCCCTCGACGTGGTCGCAGAACGCGACGAACATCGTCGCCCAGAAGTACTTCCGCGGCCAGCTCGACACGCCCGCGCGCGAGTACTCCGTCAAGCAGATGGTCGGCCGCGTCGCCGGGACGATCGCCGACTGGGGCCGCGCGCGCGGCTACTTCGCGAGCGTCGAGGACGGCGACACGTTCCAGGCCGAGCTGACGCACGTGCTGCTGTACCAGATGGCGGCCTTCAACTCGCCGGTCTGGTTCAACGTCGGCTTCGAGGAGAGCCCGCAGTGCTCGGCCTGTTTCATCCTCTCCGTCGACGACACGATGGAGTCGATCCTCGACTGGAACACGCGCGAGGGCACGATCTTCCTCGGCGGCTCGGGCTCGGGCATCAACCTGTCGAACATCCGCGGCTCGATGGAGCCGCTGGCCAAGGGCGGCACCGCATCCGGTCCGGTCTCCTTCATGCGCGGCGCCGACTCGTGGGCGGGCACGATCAAGTCCGGCGGCAAGACGCGGCGCGCGGCGAAGATGGTCGTGCTCGACATCGACCATCCGGACATCCGCGAGTTCATCTGGTGCAAGGCCAAGGAGGAGAAGAAGGCCAACGCCCTGCGCGACGCCGGCTTCGACATGTCGATCGACGGTGAGGGCTTCATCTCGATCCAGTACCAGAACGCCAACAACTCGGTGCGCCTGACCGACGACTTCATGCGCGCGGTCGAGAACGACGAGCCGTGGCACCTGATCGCGCGCGTCACCGGCGAGCCGGTCGGCGATCCGATTCCCGCGCGCGAGCTCATGCGCGAGATCGCCGAGGCCGCCTGGCAGTGCGCCGATCCCGGCGTGCAGTACGACACGACGATCAACCAGTGGCATACGTCGCCGGCGTCGGGGCGCATCAACGCAAGCAACCCGTGTTCTGAGTACATGCACGTCGACGACTCGGCCTGCAACCTCGCGTCGCTGAACCTCATGAAGTTCCGTCGCGCCGACGGCTCCTTCGACGTCGAGTCCTTCGAGCACGCCGTCGACGTCATGTTCCTCGCGCAGGAGATCATCGTCGGGCCGTCGAGCTACCCGACCGAGCAGATCGGCGTCAACGCGCGCGCCTTCCGCCAGCTCGGCCTGGGCTACGCGAACCTCGGCGCCTACCTCATGTCCAACGGCATGGCCTACGACTCCGACGAGGGTCGCGCGACGGCGGCGGCGATCACCTCGCTGATGACCGGCCGCGCGTACCTCGGCTCGGCGCGGATCGCCGCCGCGATCGGCCCCTACGAGCACTACGACGTCAACCGCGAGCCGCACAACGCGGTCATGCGGATGCACCGCGACGCGTCGTACGCGATCCCCGAGGCGGCGACGACCGACACGCCCCTGCTGACGGCCGCGCGCGCGGCCTGGGAGGACGCGGTCGCCGTCGGCGAGCAGCACGGCTACCGCAACGCGCAGGCGACGGTGCTTGCGCCGACCGGCACGATCTCGTTCCTCATGGACTGCGACACGACCGGCGTCGAGCCCGACTTCTCGCTCGTGAAGTTCAAGGAGCTCGTCGGCGGCGGCCAGATGACGATCGTCAACCAGACGATCCCGATGGCGCTGCGGACGCTCGGCTACGAGCAGGGGCAGGTCGAGCAGATCGTCGCGCACATCAACGAGCACGCGACGATCGTCGGCGCGCCCGGCCTGCTCGACGAGCACATGTCGGTGTTCGACGTGGCGGTCGGCGAGCGCGCGATCTCGCACATGGGCCACATCAGGATGATGGGCGCCGTCCAGCCGTTCATCTCGGGCGCGATCTCCAAGACCGTCAACCTGCCCTTCGAGGCGACGGTCGAGGACATCGCCGACGCCTACATCCAGGCCTGGAACCTCGGCGTCAAGGCGCTGGCGATCTACCGCGACGGGTCGAAGACCGCGCAGGCGCTGCGCACCGACGCGCAGCAGGGCAAGTCGTCGGACGCGGCGGAGGCCGTCGTCGTCGAGGGCTACTCGCAGCAGCAGGTCGACGAGCTCGTCGCGGGCGCCGTCGCGGCGGCGCGCAAGCGGGCGCTCGCCGAGGCGGGGCCGAAGCGCAACCGCATGCCGCGCGAGCGCCAGTCGATCACGCACAAGTTCTCGATCGCCGGCCACGAGGGCTACATCACGGCGGGGATGTACGAGGACGGCACCGTCGGCGAGATCTTCCTCACCGACATCGGCAAGGAGGGCTCGACGCTGCGCGGCATGATGAACGCGTTCGCGACGTCGATCTCGATCGCGCTGCAGTACGGCGTCCCGCTCGACACGCTCGTGGAGAAGTTCTCCTACATGCGCTTCGAGCCCGAGGGCATCACGCAGAACCCGGAGATCCCGTTCGCCAAGTCGATGCCCGACTACATCATGCGCTGGCTCGCGTCACGGTTCCTCGACACCGACACCCAGGAGGAGCTCGGCATCCTCACGCCCGAGGTGCGGGCGCGCAAGATGGCCGAGGACGCCGGCACGTCGACGGTCTCGTCGGACACGAACCGCCCGGCCAACGGCGGCACGACGCGCACGCCCGCGGCGAGCGTCGGCACCCAGCCCGCCACGACGCGCGCGGCCGCCGAGGCGATGACCGACACGCCGCCCGTCGTCCCCGCGCGCATGAAGGGCCTCGACCTCGGCCCGGCCTGCGCGCAGTGCGGCGGGATGATGCAGCGGACGGGGTCCTGCTACACGTGCTCGAGCTGCGGGAACAACACCGGCTGCGGGTGACGCCGGCGAATGACCGCGGGTCACGGCGGTAGCGCCCGCTAGGCGCAGACCGGCACGCGATGCGTTGCGCGGAGGGTGCCGAGCGCGGTGCCGAGCGCCTGTGCCGCGCTCAGCCCGCAACCCCGCTGAACCGGGATCCGCCGTTCCGGGTCAGCTTGAGCGCTCGACGCGCGCGAGCCACTCGGCGACGAGGGCGCGCAGAAGCTCCGGCTGCTCATGGGGCAGGGCGTGCCCCGCGTCGTCGACGACGGCGAGCGAGGCGTGTGGGTAGTGGTCGACGAGATCGGCCGCGGCGGCGTACCCGACGGTCGAGTCCAGCCGCCCCGCGACGACGAGCGTCGGGCCGCTGTAGGCCGGTCCATGATCGGGGGCGAGCTCCCAGCGCTCGCCGATTCGCTCGAGCGCGGCCTCGTCGACGAGCGCGGCGGCGGGGGCGACGTACCGCTCGTGCCGAGCGAGCATCGCAGGGGTCTGGATCACGAAGTAGCTGCGGAAATCGTCGTCGCCGATCTCACCCGATCCGGCGATCACCCGGTGCTCGGGGATGTCGCGCAGGCCCGGCAACAACGGACAGATCAGCGCAAGACCAGCGACCGCCTCCAGCTTCGCGACCATCGCCTGCGCGTAGTAGGCGCCCGCCGAGTGACCGACGAGCAGGGGCGCGGTCCCCGCGCAGGCGTCGGCGGCGAAGCCGATCAGCGTGTCGAGGACGTCGTCGGCACTGCGCAGCGCGTCCGCAGCGACGGTCCGGCCCATGCCAGGGAGGTCGGGATAGATTCGCCGCACCCCCGCCACGCGGTCGAACACCGGCTCGAAGCACGCCTCGGCCTCGCGGTGGTCGACGCCGGCGCCGTGGAGCACCAGCACGGGTCGACCGGCCCCGTGCTCGACGTAGTGGACCGCCACCTCGCCTACCCGGATCTCCATCCCGGCAGCGTAATGTCACCGCACCGCCGTGGCACCGCCCGCGGCTGTGGCCGGTGCTCCTCAAGGCGCGCCGCCAGCAACGCCGTCGCGTTCAGCGCGCCTTCGCGCATCCGACTCAGTCGAGCTGTCGACCCGCCGCGGGCGACCGACGCGACGACGACGCGCCTGCCAGCACCGATCATCCGGTCGCGCAGCCGACCGAGCCACCGACCGACGGCGTTAGCCTGAACGGCATGAGCATCGCCGCTGCGCCGCTGTTCGCGTTCGACAACTCCTACGTCCGCGAGCTCGAGGGCCTGTACACGACGTGGCAGGCGATGCCGGCGACGGCGCCCCGGCTGCTCGTGCTCAACGAGCAGCTGGCGGCCGAGCTCGGTGCCGACGCCGCAGCGTTGCGCGCGCCCGCCGGCGTCGCCGCGCTCACCGGCAGCCCCGCGCCCGCCGGCGCGACGCCGGTCGCGCAGGCCTACTCGGGCCACCAGTTCGGCGGCTTCTCCCCGCGCCTCGGCGACGGCCGCGCGCTCCTGCTCGGCGAGGTCCTCGACGGCGCGGGCCGGCGCCGCGACCTGCACCTGAAGGGCTCGGGCCGCACCCCGTACGCACGCGGCGGCGACGGCAAGGCCGCCGTCGGCCCGATGCTGCGCGAGTACGTCGTCGGCGAGGCGATGCACGCGCTCGGCATCCCGACGACGCGCGCGCTCGCCGTGCTCGCGACCGGCGACGACGTCATCCGCGAGACGACGCTTCCCGGCGCCGTGCTCGTGCGCGTCGCGGCGAGCCATCTTCGCGTCGGCACGTTCCAGTACGCGGCGGCGCACGGCGACCAGGAGCTCGTGCGACGCCTGGCCGACTACGCGATCGCCCGTCATCACCCGCGGGCGCTCGACGCGGACAACCGCTACCTCGCGTTCTTGGACGCCGTCGCCGACGCCCAGGCCGCGCTGATCGCACGGTGGATGCACGTCGGCTTCATCCACGGCGTGATGAACACCGACAACATGACGATCTCCGGCGAGACGATCGACTACGGCCCGTGCGCGTTCATCGACGCCTTCGATCCGGCCAGCGTGTTCAGCTCGATCGATCACGGCGGACGCTACGCCTACGGCAACCAGCCCGCGATCGCGCAGTGGAACCTCGTGCGGCTGGCCGAGACGTTGCTGCCCCTGATCGACGCCGACGACGAGCGCGCGAAAGCGGCCGCCAGCGGCGTGCTGCGCTCCTACCCCGAGCGCTACGACGCCTACTGGCTGCGCGGCATGCGGGCCAAGCTCGGTCTGGCCGACGGCGCCGGCGACGACGAGGCGCTGATCGACGACCTGCTGGCGCTGCTGCAGGCCCGGCGGGTCGACTTCACGTCGTGCCTGCGGGCGCTGTCGCCGGCGGCGTGCGGGGACACGGCGGCGGCGCGATCGCTGTTCGCCGACC
Source organism: uncultured Solirubrobacteraceae bacterium (assembly GCA_963756465.1). Classification (GTDB taxonomy): domain Bacteria; phylum Actinomycetota; class Thermoleophilia; order Solirubrobacterales; family Solirubrobacteraceae; genus CADCVQ01. The sequence continues at coordinate 273,490 of CAVWNK010000003.1, read as the reverse complement.
CGGCTGCCTTCGACGCCTGGCTGGAGCGCTGGCACGCACAGCTGTCCGCGCAGGACGCCGACCCGGCCGCGGTCGCGGAGGCGATGAGGCGCCTCAATCCGATCTACATCCCGCGCAACCACCTCGTCGAGGAGGCGCTGGCGGCGGCGACCGCCGGCGACATGCAGCCGTTGCGCCGGCTCGTCGACGTGCTCGTCGAGCCGTTCGACGAGCGCCCCGGACTGGAGCGTTACGCCGCCCCGGCCCCGCCCGGCTTCGGCGACGACTACCTGACCTTCTGCGGCACGTAGACGGGAGCGCCCGGCGCCTCGACCTTTTCGATACTGGCGAACGCGTGCGGCGCGGACTACGCTCGGTGTACCGGAGGGCGGGGCCGGCAGCAGAGGTCCGCATGCGACGACGTTCCACACAGCGCTGGTGCACGGCGATCGTTCTCGTCGCCGTCGCCGCCGGGACGGCGGCGGCGCCCGCCGCGGCGCGCACCGTGATCGGCGGACCGGGCGCTGAGATCCTGCGCGGGACCAAGCGCCCCGACGTGCTGCGCGGCAACGGCGGCAACGACCGCCTGTTCGGCAAGGCCGGCAACGACCGTCTCTACGGCGGATCGGGCAACGACCGCATGATCGGCGGCAGGGGCCACGACGTGCTCGTCGGCGGGCCCGGCAGGGACGTCTTCGACTGCGGGCCCGGACGCGATCGTGCCGTCGCCGGCGCCGGCGACACCGTCTTCTCCAACTGCGAGGCCGTGAGCGGTCGCGCGCCGGGCCGCCGGCCGCCGGCCCCGGGGACCCCATCCGCGCCGCCCGCGCCGTCGATCGCCGGCGACTTCACCGGAACCCTGACGACCACGGTCCGCTACTTCTCGGTCTGCAGCGGCCAGGTGATCGCCGACCAGACGTCGCAGATCGCGTCGAGGATCACGATCGGGCCGGCGCTGCAGCCCAACCCCGCCGACCTGCCCGCGGACGTCCCCGAGCGCAATCCGCTCAACCTCGTCCTCGGCCAGACGACCGCCGCCGGCGCAACGGCGCCCGGCTCCGTCAGCGCCGTGTCGGCCGCGCGCTTTCGCTTCAGCGCGATCCGGAGCCTGACGCTCCAGTACTGGAACCTCGCGCTCGACGGCTCCGCCCTGAGCGGCACGCTCGTCGAGGATCACCGCGAGGAGGGCGCGGCGTTCAACCTGCTCGCCGCCTGGCAGGAGCTCGCCCCCTGCCGGCCCGAGCTGGGTTCCTACGTCAACCAGCTCGCGATCGCCGAGGGCGCGACGCTGACCGGCACCGTCACGCCGCAGCAGGTGCAGCTGCGTATCAGCGGCCGCACGATCGACAGCTACCGCAGCTTCGTCGCCGAGATCGCGGCGACGCGCAGCGGCTGACAGCCGGCCTGACACGGCCCGCCGCCGGCGCCCGAGCGCCGAGCGCGCGGATCAGCTCGGATTGCGCCAGCTGACGCGCCGCTGGCCCGACACGCAGCGGACGGACTCGAACGTCACCGAGACCGTGCAGGTCCAGCGCCGGCCGCGGAAGTTGTGACGGCAGCTGCGCGCGTTGAGGAAGCACTTGACGTCGAGCGTGCGCTGGGCGAGGGCGCGCGCGCTCGAGCAGGGCAGGTTCTTCGAGCGCAGATCGAGCACGCCGTTGGCGGGAATGCCCGCGCAGCGACGAAACACGTCGGCCGCCGAGGCCGGTGCCGCTGCGGTCAGCAGCACGACGACGACCGCTGCGGTGGCCAGGTACGCGCGCATCGCAGGCGATGCTAACGGTCGCGGCGTCTGGACGCATCGGCCCGCCGCCATCGCCGCGCCGGCTTCGGCAATCGCCGCGATGCTGCGCCGGCGAGGGGCTCGCAGCGGGGCTCGCGGCTGCGAAAACCGGTGCTCGCCGACGTGAGCGGGAGCGCGCGGTAGCGCGTCACGCCGCAGCGCCGCCGTTGGCGCCGGCGCGCCCACGCGGCCCACGTGCGTTGTGGCGCTGCTCGATCAGCTCGTGATCTGCGAGCGATCAGCTGCCCGGGCGCCTCGTCGGACGTGAGCTCGGCGAATCCGCTCCTGATCGAGCCGGCCCGCCGGTCGTCGCGCAGGACGTCGGCGATCGTGGCGAAGCGTGCCCGCGCGTCGGGATCGTCAGGTTCGGCATCGCGCACAGAAACTCGTCGCCGCCGTGCCGGACGATCAGGTCATAGGAGCGCCGCGGTCGCGCGCATCGGAGGCCCGATCACGCGCGATCGCCTCGACATCGCGCGCGTCGGCGATCGCGTCGCGGCGTTCGGCGCTGAGCACGCGTAAACGCGGATCGACACCGGCGGCGAGACCGCGCTCGATGCAGCCGGACGATCGGTGGCCGTCCGATCGGTATCCGACAGCGTCTCGTAGCCCTCGGACCCGGGTTGCTCTGCCTCGGCCTGCGCCGCCGCCACGCGGTCGCGCTCGTCTGACCCGTCGCCCACGACGTCGCCGTCAGCGGCGGGGAAATCGTCTGACTGTTGGTCGGCCATAGCGGCCTCCCCACGGCCAAGCGTCAAGTCTCGACGAGCCCAGCGCCTATCCAATTGACACCAGACAGCCTAGGCGGTCGCCACCCAGCCGCCGTCGGTTGCGCGGTCAGCAACGCACAAGCCGTCACGATCCGAGTGGGCTCGCCGGCGGGCACGGCGACACGAGCGCCCGGTCAGGCGCCGACGTAGTCCGCCAGGTGCTCGCCGGTGAGGGTGGCGCGGGCGGCGACGAGATCGGCGGGCGTGCCCTCGAACACGATCCGGCCGCCGTCGTGGCCGGCGCCGGGGCCGAGGTCGATGATCCAGTCGGCGTGGGCCATGACCGCCTGGTGGTGCGCGATGACGATGACCGACTTGCCGGAGTCGACGAGCCGGTCGAGCAGGCCGAGTAGCCGCTCCACGTCGGCGAGGTGCAGGCCGGTGGTCGGCTCGTCCAGGACGTACAGCTCGCCCTTGTCCGCCATGTTGGTGGCCAGCTTGAGCCGCTGGCGCTCGCCGCCGGAGAGCGACGTGAGCGGCTGGCCGAGGCTGAGGTAGCCGAGCCCGACATCGGCGAGCCGGAACAGGATCCTGTGCGCGGCGGGCAGCTTGGCGTCGCCGGATTCGAAGAACTCGGTCGCCTCGGAAACCGGCATCGCGAGCACCTCGCTGATGTCCTTGCCGCCGAACGTGTACTCCAGCACCGCGGCCTGGAAGCGCTTGCCCTCGCACTCCTCGCAGGTCGAGGCGACGCCGGCCATCATCGCCAGGTCGGTGTAGATGACGCCGGCTCCGTTGCAGGCCGGACAGGCGCCCTCGGAGTTGGCGCTGAACAGCGCCGGCTTGACGCCGCTGGCCTTTGCGAAGGCCTTGCGGATCGGGTCGAGCAGTCCGGTGTACGTCGCCGGGTTGCTGCGTCGCGAGCCGCGGATCGGGGTCTGGTCGACCGACACCACCCCGTCGCGTCCGGCCACTGAGCCGTGGATCAGCGAGCTCTTGCCCGAGCCCGCCACGCCCGTGACGACGACCAGCAGGCCGAGTGGGATGTCGACGTCCACGTCGCGCAGGTTGTGGGTGGCGGCGCCGCGCACCTCCAGCACCCCCGACGGCGCTCTCACCGATGGCTTCAGCGCGGCGCGGTCGTCCAGATGCCGGCCGGTCAGCGTGTCGCTGCCGCGCAGCCCCTCGAAGGTGCCCTCGAAGACCACCGCGCCGCCCTCGGTGCCGGCGCGCGGGCCGATGTCCACGGCGTGGTCGGCGATCGCGATCGTCTCCGGCTTGTGCTCCACCACGAGCACGGTGTTGCCCTTGTCGCGCAGCGCCAGCAGCAGGTCGTTCATCCGCTGGATGTCGTGCGGATGCAAGCCGATCGTCGGCTCGTCGAAGACGTAGGTGACGTCGGTCAGCGACGACCCGAGGTGGCGGATCATCTTCGTGCGCTGCGCCTCGCCGCCCGACAGCGTGCCCGACGGACGGTCCAGGCTGAGGTAGCCAAGGCCGATCTCGACGAACGAGTCGAGCGAGTGCCCCAACGCTCCGAGCAGCGGCGCGACGGTCGCGTCGTCGAGGCCGCGCACCCACTCGGCGAGGTCGCTGATCTGCATCGCGCAGGCGTCGGCGATGTTGATCCCCTCGATCTTCGAGGACCGGGCCTCCGGGCTGAGCCGGGTGCCGTCGCAGTCGGGGCAGGTGGCGAAGGTGACGGCCCGCTCCACGAAGGCTCGGATGTGCGGCTGCATCGCGTCGACGTCCTTGGCCAAAAACGACTTCTGGATCTGGGGAATCAGGCCCTGGTACGTCAGGTTGATGCCATCGACCTTGATCTTCGTCGGGTCCTTGTAGAGCAGGTCGTGGCGCTCGCGCTTGTTGAACTTTCGGATCGGCTTGTCGGGGTCGAAGAAGCCGCAGCCGCGGAAGATGCGGCCATACCAGCCCTCCATGCTGTAGCCGGGGATCGTGAGCGCACCCTCGTTGAGCGACAGGCTGTCGTCGTAGAGCGCCGACAGGTCGAAGTCGGTGACCGCGCCCCGGCCCTCGCAGCGTGGGCACATGCCGCCGAGCCGGTTGAAGGTCGCCACCTTGGTCTGGGTCTTGCCGCCGCGCTCGACGGTGATGCCCCCGCTCGCTCGGATTGAGGGGACGTTGAACGAGTACGCGTTGGGCGAACCGATGTGCGGCTGCCCGAGCCGGCTGAAGAGGATGCGCAGCATCGCGTTGGCGTCGGTGACGGTGCCGACCGTGGAGCGGGGGTTGGCCCCGATCCGCTCCTGGTCGACGATGATCGCGGTCGTCAACCCCTCGAGCACGTCGACCTCCGGGCGCGCCAATGTCGGCATGAAGCCCTGCACGAAGGCGCTGTAGGTCTCGTTGATCAGCCGCTGCGACTCCGCCGCGATCGTGCCGAACACGAGCGAGCTCTTGCCCGAGCCGGAGACCCCGGTGAACACCGTCAGCCGCCGCTTGGGGAGCTCGATGCTGACGTCCTTGAGGTTGTTCACGCGCGCGCCCTGCACGCGGATCAGGTCGTGGCTGTCGGCGACGTGCAGCGCAGACGACGGCGTGTCCGTACTGGCCGCCATGCTCAGCGCTGCTCGTTGATGCGCAGCAGGTTGCCCGCGGGATCTCGGAAGGCGCAGTCGCGGACGCCGTAGGGCTGCTCGGTCGGCTCCTGGACGACCTCCGCGCCGCCGGCCACCAGCCGCTCGAAGGTGTCGTCAAGGTCGGGGGTGGCGAGGTTGATGCTCGCGAAGGTGCCCTTGGCCATCATCTCGGCGATGGTGCGGCGCTCGTCCTCGGTGGTGCCCGGCGTTGCGGCCGGCGGGTACAGGACGATCGAGGTGTCGGGCTGGTCGGCGGGACCGACCGTGATCCAGTGCATCCCGTTGTATCCGACGTCGTTGCGAACCTCGAAGCCGAGGGCGTCGCGATAGAAGCCCAGTGAGGCCTCGGGGTCGTCGTGCGGGAGGAAGCTTGCGTGAATGGTGATGTCCATGCAAACCACGCTAGCCGCGGCTCGGTGACCGCGCTTCTCGATTCCTGACCGGTCTGGTCACCTGTTTGGCCACGCAAGACGGCATCCCGGCCGTCGCGTTCGTCGCCTCGCGCCGGTAGACGCTGGGCGGCACGCCGACGAGCTCGGTGAAGCGCGTGCTGAAGCTCCCCAGCGACGTGCAGCCGACCTCGAAGCAGACCTCCGTAACGCTGAGGTCGCCCCGGCGCAGCAGCGCCATCGCGCGCTCGATGCGCCGCGTCATGAGATAGGCGTAGGGCGGCTCGCCGTAGGCGAGCCGGAACTGGCGACTGAGGTGCCCGGCCGACATGTGCGCGCCGCGGGCGAGCGCCTCGACGTCCAGCGGCTGCGCGTACTCGCGGTCGATCCGGTCGCGGACGCGGCGCAGCCGCGCGAGGTCGCTCAGGTGCTGCGCCGCCGCAGGTCCGCCGATCACCGGGAGATCGTGCCACGTCGGGCCGCGGACGAGCTGCAGAAGCCCGCCGTGGACGGCGAACCACCGATCATGCGAACATGTGTTCGTGTCTCGGTCGGTGTCTCGGTCGGCGGTCGTCCTGCATGCTGACGTCGACGCGTTCTTCGCATCCGTCGAGCAGCGCGACGATCCGCGCCTGCGCGGGCTGCCGGTGATCGTCGGCGGCGGCGTCGTGATGGCGGCGAGCTACGAGGCGCGGCGCTTCGGCGTGCGCAGCGGGATGGGCGGCTCGCGCGCGCGCCGGCTGTGCCCGCAGGCGATCGTCGTGCCGTCGCGTTTCGGCGCCTACGTCGAGGCGAGCCGCGCGGTCTTTGCGGTGTTCGAGCGCATGGCGCCGGTCGTCGAGGCGAGGTCGATCGAGGAGGCATTCCTCGACATCTCCACGCTGGCGCGCACGCAGGGCGCGGCGCGGGCGCTCGCCGAGGAGCTGCGCAGCGCGGTTCGCGACGAGGCCGGGCTGCCGATCACGGTCGGCGTCGCACGGACGAAGATCGTCGCGAAGATGGCCAGCCGTGCGGCGAAGCCCGACGGGCTGCTCGTCGTGATGCCGGCCCAGGAGCGCGCCTTCCTCGACCCGCTCGCGGTCGAGGACCTGTGGGGCGTGGGGCCCAAGACCGCCACGCGCCTGCACGAGCGCGACCTGCGGACCGTCGCCCAGCTCGCCCAGCTCAGCGAGGCGGCGTTGGTCGAGATCCTCGGCAAGGCGTCCGGGCGCCACGTCCACGCGCTCGCCAACAACATCGACCTGCGCCCCGTGCAGCCCAACCGCCCGCCGCGCTCGTTCGGCTCCCAGCGCGCGCTCGGCCGCGCGCGGCAGCCGCTGACCTCCGTCGAGCTCGACGCCGCGCTGGCGCGGCTGCTCGATCGCGTCGTGGCGAGGATGGCGAGCGCCGGCTTCGCGGGTCGGACCGTCGTGCTGCGGCTTCGCTTCGGCGACTACACGCGCGCGACGCGCTCGCAGACGCTGCCCGACCACGTCACGACGGCCGCGCCGCTGCTCGCGGCGGCCCGCGCGCTGCTGGCGGCGGCGGCGCCGCTGATCGAGCGCCAGGGGCTGACCTGCATCGGCGTCAGCGTCGCCAACGTCGTCGACGTCAGCGGCACGCACCAGCTCGAGCTCGGTGTCGACTGAGCGGCGGCCGTTCGCCGGGCTCGCCGATCCACGCCACGACGCCCAGATGCTCCGCCGCGGCCGCGTGCGCGGCTGCGAGCGCATCGTGCGGCGCTGAAGCACGGCAACCGTCTGAGAGGACGGCTCGGTCGCGCTCGGACGCGGGTCGCACGGCGCCTGGCGGCTCGTTCGGGGCCCGCGTCTCGCCGGCCCTCGCGACCGGCGCACGGGTGCCGTCGGAGGCCGCCGGCCTCGAGCTGCGGCAGGTCAGGATGCGGCCGACGTCTTCTCGGTGATGAAGTCGATCGCGTCGCCGACGGTCCGGATCTGCTTCATGTCGTCGCCCTCCATGCGGACGCCGTGCTCGTCCTGGACGACCTGCGAGAGCTCCGCGAGGTCGAGCGAGTCGACGTCGATGTCCTCCCACGTCGCTTCGCGGTTGACGTCGGCGGCCTTGGCGCCGAACGCGATCAGCGACTCGACGACGGTCGTCTCGATGGCGCTGGGTGCCGTGGTGCTCATGGTTGCTCCTTGGAACGGGGGCGGGAGGCGAACGGGGTCAGGCGCTCATCCCGCCGTCGACGAAGAGCGTCGTGGCGGTGATGTAGGCGGCGGCGTCGGAGGCCAGGAAGCGGACGGCGGCGGCGACCTCGTCGGGGCTGCCGGGGCGGCGCATGGGGACGGCTTCAAGCAGCTCGCGCGGCAGGTCGGCCGTCATCTCGGTCTCGATGAAGCCGGGCGCGACCGCGTTGACGGTGACGCCCTTGCGGGCGATCTCGACGCCGAGCGTCTTCGTCATCCCGATCAGGCCGGCCTTCGCGGCGGCGTAGTTGACCTGGCCCGCGTTGGCGCGCGGGCCGACGACCGAGGCGAGGTTGACGATGCGCCCGTAGCGCGCCTTCATCATCGGCCGAACGACGGCGCGGCTGAGGCGAAACGCTGCGCTGAGGTTCGTGTCGAGGACGAGGTCCCAGCTGCCGTCGTCGATCTGGATCGCCAGGCCGTCGGCGCGCACGCCGGCGTTGTTGACGAGGCCGAGCACGGGACCGAGGCGCTCCTGCGCCTGCGCGAGCACGTCCGCCATCGCGCCGGGGTCGCAGACGTCGCCGCCGATCGCGACCGCCGATCCGCCATCCTGCTCGATCGCATCGACGGTGCGCGCGGCGCCGTCGGCGTCGGAGCGGTAGCCCGCGGCGACGGCCCAGCCGTCGGCGCCGAGCTCGCGGGCGATCGCGGCGCCGATGCCCTTCGAGGCGCCGGTGACGAGCACGACGGCGCCGTCGGGACGGCGGCCCTCCCTGCTCTGCGTGTCGGGCTGGACGGTCGTGCTCATGTGGGCTCTCCTCCGTAGGTCAGCAGCGCGGCGCCCCAGGAGAAGCCGGCGCCGAACGCGGTCAGCAGGACATGGCCGCCGGCGGTCGGCAGGCGCCCGTCGTCCTCGGCGAGCGCGAGCGCGAGCGGGATCGATGCAGCCGACGTGTTGCCGAGGTCGGCGACGTAGTCGGCGACGCGCTCGGGCTCCAGGCCGAAACGCTCGCGGACCGCCCTGATGATGCGGCCGTTGGCCTGGTGGGCGATGACGAGATCGATGTCCTCGATGCCCAGCTGGGTGAGCGCGAGCAGCTCACGGCACGAGCGCTCCATGTGATCGACGGCCTCCTCGTAGACGAGGCGGCCCTGCATCCGCACGACGTTGTCGGTGCGGTCGATGTAGAGGACGTCGCGCTGGGCGTCGGCGCCGAGCACGACCGGGCCGAGGCTGGCGGGCCCGCCGGGAGCGAGCACGGCGGCGCCGGCGCCGTCGCCGAAGAGGGCGGCGGTCTTGCGATCGTCGTGGTCGGTGTAGCGCCCGAGGACGTCGGCGCCGATCAGCAGGACGGTGTTCGCGCGGCCGCTCTCGATCAGCGCGGCACCCTGCTGCAGGCCGGCGAGAAAGCCGGTGCAGGCGAGGCCCACGTCCCACGCCATCGCACGGTCGCAGCCCAGCTCGCCGGCGACGATCGGCGCCGCCTGCGGGACGATGTCGTCGGCCGATGAGGTCGCGACGAGGACGGCGTCGACGTAGGCGGGGTTGACGCGCGCGGCGGCGAGCGCGCGGCCGCCGGCCTCGATCGCGAGATCCGACAGGCTCTCGCCGTCGGCGGCGCGGCGGCGGGCGTCGATGCCCGTCCGCTTCATGATCCAGGCTGGATCGACACCGATGCGCGCGGCGATCGGCCCGTTCTCGACGACGGTCGGCGGCAGGGCGCGGCCGAAGCCGATGATGCCGGCGGTGCGCCGCCGCGAGCGGATCCGCGGAGCGACCGGGGATGGTGCGGTTGCGAGCTCAGACGGATGCACTGACGTCCTTTCGGAGCGCGTCGGCTGTCGTCGCGCTGGCCCCGCGGATGCAGCGCGCGACGAGCTTGGAGAGGACCTTGCCGGGGCCGGCGTCGATGTACGCCTGGACGTTCAGCGCGTCCAGCGTCGTCATCGTGTCGCGCCAGCGGACCGGCGCGACGAGCGCCTCGGCGAGCTCGGCGGCAGGGTCGGCGAACGGCTTGGCGGTCGCGCAGCTGATCACCGGGATCTGCGGCGCCTCGAAGGCGACCGCGGCCAGCGCGCTGCGGAAGGGCTCGACGGCGCCCTGCATCTGCGGCGAGTGAAAGGCGCCGGCGACGCCGAGCGGCAGCGCGCGCAGTCCCGCCGTCGTGGCGTCCTTGCGGGCGGCGTCGAGCGCATCGGGCGAGCCCGACAGGACGACCTGGCCGGGTGCGTTGTCGTTGGCGATGCTGACGCCGTGGCCGGCGGCGAGCAGTTCGACCTGGGCGGGCGACGCGCCCAGCAGGGCGAGCATCGTGCCGCCGCCGGAGGCCTCGCCGGAGGCCGCCATGTGGTCGCCGCGGATGACGACGAGGCGAAGCGCGTCGAGGTCTGAGAGCGCGCCGGCGGCGGCCAGCGCGGACAGCTCGCCGAGCGAGTGGCCGGCCAGCGCGACCGGGTCGACGTCGTCGCGTAGGCGCGTCCAGCCGGCCAGCGACGCGCACAGGATCGCGGGCTGCGCGAAGCGGGTGGACTCGCCGACGCGAGCGAATGGATCCTCGCCGACGAGTTCGATTGCGGCCTCGAGCAGGTCGGGGCGCACTGCGGCCACGAGGGCGCGCATGTCCGCTGTCTGGCTGCCCTGTCCGGGGAAGAGGACAGCGGTTGGATCGGATGCAAGCACGCACCTACCGTTGCGCGTCGGCATCTGAAGACCAGCCGTTCCCCCCGTGTGGGGGGAACATCGCGTCAGGTCGGGGGGACCTGCTGGATCGGCCCGCGTGAGGCGAGACCGAGCTTGCTGCGCGAGGGGGTCTTCGCCCTCGTCACCGGCGCGAGCCGTGTCGCGAACGTGTTCGCATCAAACATCGGGACGACACGGCACCCCGTTCGCCCGGTCGTAGCCGGAGCCATGTCGGGAACGTGTTGGCATGCAACATTTTCACGACACGGCTATCGGGACGCTGACCCACCCCGCACACGGGGGTCTTCCCCACCCCCGTTCGCCCGGCCAGGCCGCACGACGATCGTGCGGGCGGTCCTGGTGCCCGCGGCGATGAAGCTGCTCGGCGACTGGAACTGGTACCTGCCGCGCGGCCTGGCGTGGCTGCCGCGAACCGGCAAGGTGGCCACGCGGCGCGCGTCGACCGAGCAGCCGCGATGCGAACGGTGCCTGCCCTGAACGGGGCAGCCACCCGCGCGCCCCGGTCGATGTACCTCTCGGGGTCTAGGACTCGCTCTTGCGCTGTCGCCGCTCGGCGGCTTCGCGCTTGAGATCGACCTGCGCGGCGAGCGCCGTCGCGGACTGGCGCGCACGGCGCTCGTCGACGGTCTCCTTGGGCGGGCGCGGGGCGTAGCCACCGGCGTTCTTCTGCGGCGGGCGAGATGGCGCTGGGGCCTTGTCGGCCATATGTCCTCCGTGGTGCGAACGACGTCGCGTCAGTGAACAAGTACTCCCTGCACGTTGACGGTAGCAGGCGCGCCCGGACGTTCCGCGCGCGCAGCGCCTCAGCGGTCCGACAACGCGCGGTCCTCGGCGAGCCACGCCGCGCCCTCCGGCGTCAGCGCCCAGACGCCGTCGCCGAGCTCCACGACGTGACCCTCCGCGCCCAGCGAACCGAGGTTCAGGGGCGTGCGCATGTCGCCGTGCCCGCGCCCGATCGCCTCGTCGATCGCCACCACCGCGACGGCGACGCCGGGCGTGCCGCGCGACAGCTCCCAGATCGCGTTCATGACGTGGGCGAGATCGCGGCGGCTCATGACGGACATCCTCACAGGTGCTCCAAAGACACCGATCGCGGGCCCTGCTCGGCGTGCGCCGGCGCGGCGGTGCTTAGGCGAGGTGCAGCGCGGAGCCGCCGACGCGGTGGTGGTAGAAGTGCGCGACGAGCGCCTCGGTGACCTTCGGGTCGAACTGACGCCCGGCGCAGCGGGTCAGCTCCGTGAACGCGTCGGCATGCGACATGCGCGCGCGGTAGGGCCGATCGCTCGTCATCGCGTGGTAGGCGTCGCAGGCGAGGATGATGCGGCTGCCGACCGGGATCAGCTCGCCGGCGAGCCCGTCCGGATAGCCCGAGCCGTCCCACGACTCGTGCTCGTGGCGCACGATCTCGGCGACGTTCAAGAAGCCGCCGATGCTGCGCAGGATGCGCTCGCCGATGACGGGATGCTCGGCCATCACGATGCGCTCGTCGGGCGTCAGCGGTCCGGCCTTGTTGAGGATCGCGTCGGGGATCCCGACCTTGCCGATGTCGTGCAGCAACGACGCGGCGCGCACGTCTTCGACCTGGGCGGGCGAGAGCCCGAGGGAGCGGGCGACGGCGACCGACATCTCGACGACCGACTCGGAGTGCTCGCCGGTGTAGCGATCGCGCTCGAGCAGCGCGACCGCGAGCGCCTCGACGGCGTCGCGGCGGTGCAGTTTGGCGCTGGCACCGGTGCCGCCGGTGCCGTCGTCGGAGCAGATGACCGCGCGCCCGCCGCCGCCCGCCTGCGCGTCGGCGAGCGCCTGCGATGCCTTCTGGAAGAGCACGACCGCATCCTGGTCGGCGGGTCCGAACTGCACGACGCCGGCCGACGCCGAGACGCCGCGGACCGGGCCCACCTCGATCAGCTGAAGGGCGCCGAGCAGCCGGCCGACGCAGGCGCTCGTCGCGGCCTCACCGGCCTCGCGCAGCAGCAGCGCGAAGCGGTCGTCGCCGAGCCGGCCGAGCAGGTCCTCCGAGCGCGTGCCGGCGCGCAGTGCCTCGACGAGCGCGCTCAGCAGCGCGTCGCCGACCGCGAAGCCGTGGTCGCGGTGGATGTCGGCGAGGCGGTCGACCTGGAGCACGATCAGCGCTCCCACGAGGTTGCGGCGCTTCGTGCGGGCGAGCTCCTCGACGAACTGCTCGCGGAAGGCCTCGATGCGCAGGACGGCGGTGAGCGCATCGCGGCCGCGGCGCAGCAGCGCGACCTCGAGGTCGGCGATCCGCTTGCGGGCAGCCTCGAGCTCGCGGATGAGTTGGTCGCGTTCGGTGCGGGCGGACATGGCGAATCTGATCGGCTCGAACGCGCGCGCCGACGAACTTCTGCACCACAAACTGGACCGACAGGCGAGCCCCGAGCCGCTCAGCCGCGGGTCGCGCCGGCGAGCTGCCCGCGCAGCGTCGCGATCTCGAGCACGGCGACCATGACGTAGTCGTGACCGGCGTCGGCGATCGCGCCCTCCAGCCGCGTCATGTACGGCGAGGGACGCTCGACGCCGAGCTCGAGCGCGTGGAAGCGCTCCGCCTGCAGGCTGATGAGACGGGTCCGTGCGTCGCCGACATCCATCGCGCAAGCCTGCCCGATCGACCACCTTGGCGGCAATCGTGTCTACACGAAGGTCGAGGTACGGATAACCCCTGTAGCGCGTTGTCCGCCGGTGCGATCTTTTGTATCGTCAGGGTATGCGGGGTGGTCATATACCCGCGGCCTTTCCGCTCGTCGCCATGTCGGTGCGGAGGGGCGTACATCGGCCAGGTCCTCCAGGGGGAGGGCAGGTCCATATATAGGCATCAACTGCGGTATCAGCCGCGTACCACAACGGAGGGAATCCAAGGTGCTGGCATTGTCTTTTGGAGGGGACGTCAAGCTCTACTTCGCGCCCGACGAGCGCGTCGCGCCCCCGGGCGCACCGACGGGCGGGTACGCAACGCCGCCCACGCACGCCCCGACCTCATGGCCGTCCGGTTTCGCCTCCTACGGCGGCAGGACCGGCAACGCAGCCCCGGTCACGGGCGAGCTGTCTGAGCACGCCAAGGCCGCGCTGAAGCGGATGGGCATCACGCAGTAGCGCAAAGTTCCTGTGAACGTTTCCGAGGCCGGGGCGCATGCTCCGGCCTCGATCGTTCAACGAGCGTCGACGCGCGCCAGCGCCGCGACGCGCGCGGCGCCCGAGACCGCCGCCACCTCGCCGGGCACCGCGGCGAGCCGCACCTGGCGCACGAAGCTCAACCGGCGCCCCAGCGGCGCGAAGAAGTCGTCGTAGTGCGTCGGCACGACGACGCCGGGATCCAGCCGCGGCAGGATCCGCTCCCAGTAGCGCGGCGTGAAGTTGCGCCCCGCGACGCCGGCGAGAAACACGTCGACCGGCTCGTCGCGCAGCTCGTCGTCGTCGAGGTCGGCCGATCCCTGGTGGTAGAGGCTCGCCCCCGCGACGTCGATCCGGATCCCCCACACCTGCCCGCAGCGGTAGGCGCGCGGCGAGAGCGCGTGCAGGTGGTCGCAGGTCAGCTCGCCGTCCATCGGGATCCTGCGCCCGAACAGCAGCTTGGAGTGACGGCTGGGGACGAAGCGCACGACGAACGGGCCGAGCTCGTAGGGCTTGTGCGGTGTGACCTCCCGGGCGAGGTCGCCGAGGCCGTGCAGGTGCATGAGCTGCGCGAGCGACGACGACCCGTACGCGTTCGTCCTGAAGCGCCGCGCGATCGCGGGCGCGTCGACGGCGTGGTCGAAGTGGGTGTGGCCGACGAGCACGCCCGCGACCGTTCCGGGCGCGGAGATGTAGCGGTCGATGAGCGCCTCGTCGGGCATCGCGACGCGGCCGAGCAGCAGCGCGCGCAACGGCACGCGCGACACGTACGGGTCGACGAACAGCGAGACGCCCTCGTACGTGATCCGGTAGCCCGACACGCCCAGCCACTGCAGCTCCAGGCCGGCGGGCAGGGCGAGCGCGACGGCCTCGAGCTCGCGCAGCGCCGCGGCGTCGTCGGATGCGAGCGTCATCGGTCAAGGCTCGCAGACGGCGGCTGGCGGCCCGTCCGCGTGCGCATCCCCCCGGGCGGGGGGTAGCGGTTCAGATCGCGGCCCGCGGATGGCACGCTGAAGGCGTGTCAGATCACGGCCACGGCGAACGGCTGTCGGCGATCGACGCGTCGTTTCTGCAGCTCGAGTCCGGCAGCGCGCACATGCACGTCGCATGGAGTTCGATCCTCGCCCCGCGCGAGGACGCCCCACGCCCGAACGTCGCGGCGCTGCGCGAGCGCGTCAGCGCACGGCTGGCGTGGGTGCCGCGCTGCCGCCAGCGCCTGCTGTCCGCGCCGCTCGGCCTCGGCGAGCCGCGCTGGGTCGACGACCCCGCCTTCGACGTCGCCAACCACGTCGTGCAGCTCGGTGACGCCGACGATCCGATCTCTCCTGCGAGCTTCGCCGCGATCCGCGACGCGCTGCTGTCGACCCCGCTGCAGCGCGATCGCCCGCTCTGGCAGATCGCGCTGATCCCCCGCCTCAGCGACGGCCGCGCGGCGGTCGTCGGCCGCGTCCACCACGCGATGGCCGACGGCGCCGCGGCGCTGCAGGTCGCGATGCTGATGCTCGACATCGACGACGCACCCGACGCGCCGGCCGCACCGTGGCAGGCCGCGCCGCCGCCGACCTCCCTGCGGCGCGCGCTCGACGAGATCCGCGACGGCGCCGAGCGCACGTCGCGCGCGGCACGTGATGTCGCCCGCGCCTGCGAGCACCCGCGCAGCGCGGCCCGCGGGGCTCTGCGCGACGTCGGCGCGATCGCGCAGGCGCTCGCCGAGGACCTGCTGCCCAGCGCGCCCGGCTCGCAGCTCAACAGCCCGCTCGGCCCGCGCCGCACGCTCGTGCAGCATCGCGTCTCGCTCGAGCAGCTCGGCGAGATCACGCGTGCCGGCCCGGCATCGCGCAACGACGCAGGCCTCGCCGCGGTCGCCGGCGCGTTGCGCGCGCTCGCGCTCGAGCAGGGCGTGCCCGCCGAGCCGCTGAAGGCGCTCGTGCCCGTCAACGTCCGCCGCGCGCACGAGTACGGCACGCTCGGCAACCGCGTCTCGATGACGTCGATCTGGCTGCCGCTGGCGCTGACCACACCCGCCGCGCGCCTGGACGACGTCAACGCGCAGACCGCGCGCTTCAAGCGCAGCGCGCGCTCGGAGGGGACGCAGGCGCTGATGTCGGGCCTGTCGCTGCTGCCGAGCGCGTTGCGCGCGCCCGTGCTGCGCGCGGTCGCGCCGAGGCGCTTCAACCTCACGATCTCGAGCGTTCCTGGCCCGCGCAGCGTGCTGTTCATCCAGGGCGCGCGCGTCGAGGAGACCTACCCCGTGATCCCGATCGCCGAGCAGCAGACGCTCTCGATCGGGATGCTCGCCTACAACGGCCACCTGCACTTCGGCCTGCACTCCGACCCGGACGCGCTGCCGCAGGCGACGCGCCTGGCCGAGCTCATCGACGACGAGCTGCGCGCGCTGCTGCGCGCCCGCCGGCCGCGGGCGCCGCTGCCCGTCGTCGCACCCGTAACCGCCGGTCCCGTCGGGACCTACGCGAACCGATCGGCCGTGCTCAGCGCGGCCGGACGAGGAGGACCCGCATGACGTCCGCACCTTCGCCGCGGCGGCTGTCGCCGCTGGACGGCTCGTTTCTGCGCCTGGACACCCAGCAGTCCCCGATGCACGTCGGCTGGAGCGCGGTCTTCGGCGCGCCGCAGGGCGACCGCCCGCGGCCCTCGGCCGAGGCGATCCGCGCGCTCGCGGCGGGACGGCTGCACGAGGTCCCGTGGTGTCGCTGGAAGCTCGCCGACGCGCCGTTCGGACTCTCCGAGCCGCGCTGGGTCGAGGACGCGGACTTCGACCTCGCGGCGCACATCGTGGAGCTCACAGCGCCCGACGACGCCGTCAGCGACGAGACCTTCGAAGCCCTGCGCTCGACCGTGCTGTCGACGCCGCTTGACCGCGCGCGCCCGCTCTGGCAGGTCTTCCTCGTCCCGCGCCTGGCCGACGGCCGCGTCGGGATGGTCGGCAAGATCCATCACGCGCTCGTCGACGGGATGGCGGCGCTGCAGATCGTGAAGCTGTTCACCGACTCCGAGCCCGACGTCGACCCGCGCGCGCCGCTGCGCTGGCGCCCGTCGGGCCGCGCCGGCGCCGGCGGCTGGGCGCTGGACGCGGCGCGCTATGCGGTCAGCGACGGCCTCGGCGCGTTGCGCGCGGGAGCCGGCGCGGTCGTGCACCCGCGCGGCAGCGTCGAGGCGGCGGCGCGCGGCGCGCGGCGGATCGCCACGGCCGTCGCCGAGGACGTGCTGCCGGCGGCGCCCGCGTCGCGGCTCAACGGCCGCATCGGCACGCGCCGCGCCCTGATCGGCTACCGCGCACCGCGCGCGCTGCTGCGCGCCGCGCGCGGCAACGGCGGCACGCTGAACGACGTCGGCCTGACCGCCGTCGCGGGCGCGCTGCGGACGCTCGCGCTGCGCCGCGGCGACGATCCGGGCGCGCCGCTGAAGACGATGGTGCCAGTCAGCATGCGCCGCATCGGCGAGCAGGACGCCGGCAACCAGATCGCGCTCGTCTACATGCCGCTGCCGATCCACCTCGCGCGCAGCTCGGAGCGGCTCGCGTTCGTCCGCGAGCAGACCGCGCTGCTCAAGCACGCCGACCGCCCGCAGAACACGTCCGCCTTCGTCCAGGCCGCCGGGCTCGTGCCGGCGCCGCTGCGCACGCCCGTCGTGCGCGCGCTGGCGGCGCCGCGCCAGTTCAACCTCACGGTGTCGCAGTCGCCGGCGCCGCGCGGGTCGATCTACCTGCTCGGCTGCGAGGTCGACGAGGTCTACTCGGTCGTGCCGATCGCCCAGGGCCACACGCTCGCGATCGGGATGGTGCGCTATCGCAACGAGCTGTTCTTCGGCTGCTACGCCGACCCCGTCGCGCTGCCCGAGGTGCGCGACCTGCCGGGGCTGCTGGAGTCCGAGCTGCAGGCGCTCGGCGCAGCGGCGACGCAGCGGCGCAGCCGGCCGACGGCGCAGGCGCGGCCGCCCGCTGCGAGCAACGGGCACGCGGCGTCCAACGGCCGGCCGCGGACGCCCGTCGGGTAGGCCCGCCCGCCGCCGCCGCCGCGTCGGCGGTGTGTCGAATAATCGTCGCCTGGCGACGGGTAGTCGACACACCGATCTCGCCGGCTGCGGGGACCAGCCCGCACGCGCCCCGACCGCCCGGAATAGAGTTGTCGCCGCCATGCGTCAGCTCACGAGCCTCGACTCGCAATTCCTCGCGCTCGAGACGCGACGCCAGACCGGTCACGTCGCGAGCGTCGCGATCCTCGACCCCTCGACGACGCCGAGCGGGACGCTCGCCGTCGCCGACATCGAGGCGCTCATCACCGAGCGCCTGCCGCTGCTGCCGCCGCTGCGCTGGCGCCTGCTCTCGGTGCCGCTCGGTCTCGACTACCCGTACTGGGTCGACGACGAGGACTTCGACCTGAACTTCCACGTGCGCGAGCTCGGGCTCGCCGTGCCAGGCACCGACGAGCAGCTCGCCGAGCAGGTCGCGCGGATCGTGTCGCGGCCGCTGGACCGCGCCCGCCCGCTGTGGGAGCTGTACCTCATCAGCGGCCTGCAGTCCGGCCACGTCGCGCTGCTGACAAAGATCCACCATGCCCTCATCGACGGCATGTCGGGCGCGGAGATCATGGGGCTGCTGCTCGACCTCACGCCCGAGGTGCGCACGATCGAGCCGACGGGACCGTGGGGCGACAACGAGCCGGTCCCGAGCGAGCTCGGGATGCTGCTGAAGGGCATTGCCGGCGCCGCGCGCTACCCCCTGCGCGCGCTCGGCGCACTTCCGCGCGCGCTGCCGAACCTCGAGGAGACGCAGTTTCAGACGATCCCCGGCGCCGCGGCGCTCAGCCGCCTCGTCACCCGCGCGCAGCTCGCGATCACGCGCCAGGACGGGCCCGTCGAGCGCACCTCGCTCGTCGCGCCGAAGACGAGCTTCAGCGGGCGCGTCTCCGCGCACCGGCGCTTCAGCTTCGGCCAGCTCCCACTCGACGACGTCAAGCAGGTCAAGAACGCGCACGCCTGCACCGTCAACGACGTGATCGTCTCGATCTGCGCGGGCGCCGTGCGGCGCTGGCTCGTCGAGCACGACGAGCTGCCCGCCGACCCGCTCGTCGCGCAGATCCCGGTCTCGGTTCGCACCGAGGAGCAGGTCGGCACGTACGGCAACCGGATCATGCTCATGGCGGCGGCGCTGCACACCGAGATCGCCGACCCGGTGCAGCGGCTCGCTCGCACGCACGACTCGCTCGGCGACATGAAGGAGCGCCACCGCGCGCTGCCGGCGAGCCTGCTCGCGGACGCGAACCACTTCATCCCGCCCGCCGTCTTCAGCCGCGCGGCACGGCTGACGTTCGGGATCGCCACGAGCCGCCCTGGCCGGCCGGTCTGGAACCTCGTCATCTCCAACGTCCCCGGCCCCCAGTTCCCGCTGTACTGCGCCGGCGCGAAGCTCGTCGCGAACTACCCGGTCTCGGTCATCACGCACGGTATGGGGTTGAACATCACCGTCATGAGCTACGACGGCCACCTCGACTTCGGCATCGTCGCCGACCGCGAGCAGATGCCCGACGTCGCGCTGCTGATGGGCTGGCTGGGCGAAGAGCTCGAGCAGCTGATGCCCGCCCCCGCCGCGAAGCCCGCCCGCTCGCGGCGCGCCAAGCCCAGCGCCGACGTCGGCGCCTGAACGTCAGCGCTCGACGCGATCTCGTGGCGCAGGTGACGGCCACAACGGTGGCGCGGCGGCGAGTGCGACACGATGGTGCGCCGTGAACCCGATCTCCGCGCACTTCCTCGAGCAGGCCGCAGCGCACCGCGAGCGCACCGCCGAGCGGCCGGACGACCCGCGCTACCCGCGCAGCGCGCGGGCGCTCGAGGCGCTCGCCGACCGCGCCGAGGCGCTCGCCGCGCGCGACGCGTTCCAGATGCGCTACCTGCTGGGGCACCATGTCGTCGACGGCGCGTTCGCGT
This sequence comes from uncultured Solirubrobacteraceae bacterium, assembly GCA_963756465.1. Taxonomy (GTDB): domain Bacteria; phylum Actinomycetota; class Thermoleophilia; order Solirubrobacterales; family Solirubrobacteraceae; genus CADCVQ01. The sequence continues at coordinate 254,127 of CAVWNK010000003.1, read as the reverse complement.
GGACGAAGGGCCAGTGCGGACGCTCCGTGCTGCAGTTCGGCTTCGACGTCGCGGTGCACGGCGAGGACGAGCTCGATCAGTTCTTGATGGACCTCTGCGACCGCGCGAAGTCCGACGCGGCGCGCCACATCGGCGAGCACGAGAGCGCGTTCGACCGCGCCGATGCGCCCGCGATCGCGGCGCGCTTCGGGATCGACGTCGAGCGCGTCCACGGGGCGCTCGACGCGGGCCGGGGCTACCGCCGGCTGTTCGTCGTCGGCATCCCGGCCGACCATCCGCTCGCCGCCGGCGCGCGCGCCGCGCTCGAGGCGATCGACGGCGCGATCGTCGCGCCGGGATCGGCGGAGGCCTACGGCGAGGCGCCGCCACTGCTCGTCAAGAACGTCCCGGCGGTCGATGGCGCGGCGGCGCGCGAGCAGGTCGCGCAGATCGTCGGGATCGATGCGCAGGCGCTGGGGGTGACGGATTCGCCGCGCGTGCTGTGAGCAGCGCGGCGCAGCGCAGCCCCGGAGGAGTCCCAGGGTCCTCCCAGCACGCTCCCAGGTGCACGCTCGATCGTGGGTCGCGTCAACCGACTCCCAGGAGGAACCATGTCCCGCATTCGCAAGGCCACCGCGATCGTCTCGGTCGCCGCACTCGTCGGCACGGGCGGGCTCGGCGCCGCTCAGGCGGCCTCGTCGGGCGCCGCCGGCTCGTCCGGCGATCGCCCCGCCCAGCGCCACGGCGGCCCGCTCTCCAGCGCGCAGCTCAGCGCGATCGCCGACCAGCTCGGCGTCAAGAGCGCCGAGCTCAAGGCCGCGCTGACGGCCGCCAAGCCGGCGCGCCCCGCCGCGGGAGCCGCCGGCGCCCGCGGCGACGGCATGGCGACCGCGCTCGCAGCCGCGCTCGGCGCCGACGTCACAAAGGTCAAGCAGATCCTCGACGCCAACCGCCCGGCGAAGCCGACGTCCGCACAGCGCCGGTCGGGCGCGCGGCCCCCGCAGCCCGACACGACGAAGCTCGTCGCCGCGCTCGCGAGCGGGCTGGACCTCGACGCGGCGACCGTGAAGGCCGCGTTCGCGAAGCTCGAGGCTGCCCGCAAGGCCGACCACGCGGGGCGCAAGGGCGCGATGCACGCCGCCGTCGCTGCGCAGCTGAACGTCAGCGCCGACGCCGTCAAGACCGCGTTCGAGGCCAACCGCCCGGCGAGGCCGACGAGGTAGCGGCGTGCGGCCGGTCGCCCCTGACGGGGCGGCCGGCCCTGCCGGGCCTGCTATCACTGACGCGGTGCGGCCCGAGCCCACGAACACGCTGCCCGACGGCGTGCGCGCGATGTGGCTCTGCGAGGACCTCATCCGAACTCTGGTCCTGGTGGCGATCGCATCGGCGATCGCGCTGGCGGTCGACGCGCTGATGCCGTGGCTGCCGCTGCTCGTCGCGCTCGGCGGCCTCGCCCACGTCGTCTATGTCCCGCGCGAGCGCTACCGCCGCTACCGCTGGGAGCTGCGCCCAGAGGAGCTCGACCTGCTCGCGGGCGTCTTCGCCGTGACGCGCACGATCGTGCCGATCACGCGCATCCAGCACGTCTCGGTCGAGCGCACGGCCTGGACGAGCGTGTTCGATCTCGTGCGCCTCAACGTCCACACCGCGGCCGGCGAGACGACGATCCCCGGCCTCGCGCCCGCGCACGCCGCCGGCGTGCGCGACCAGATCCTCGCGGGCCTGAGCAGCCCCGATGACCTCTGAACCGCCGCGCCGCCAGCACCGCGCGGCGATCGCCGTCGACGGTGTGCGATCGGGGCTGCAGCTCGCCGTCAGCGCGATCGTCGTCGCCGTCGTCCAGGGCGGCACGCCGGGCTTCGCCGCCCTGCTGGCGCTCGGTGCGATCGCCCTCGGCACCGTCATCAGCACGATCGACTGGCGCGCGAAGTCCTACTGGCTCGACGACGTCGCGCTGCACTATCGCTCCGGCGTCTTCACGCCCGACGAGAAGGTCGTGCCGCGCGCGCGGGTGCAGGGCGTCGACACCGTCACCGGTCCGCTCCAGCGCCTCTTCGGCGTCGTCGAGCTGCGCGTCCAGGTCGCCGGCGCGTCGGACGCCGACGAGATCGTCCTGCGCGCGGTCACGCACGCGGAGACGGCGCGCCTGCGCGCCGCGCTCGGCCAGCCCGAGCCGGCCGCGCCGGACGCGCGCGTGCGGCTCGGGCGCCGCGGCCTGCTGCTGACGGCGCTCACGTCGCCGCAGATCAGCGTCGCGCTGTCAGCGGTCGCGGGCGTCTTCGCACTGTTCGACAACGCGATCGACCTCGAGCGCGACGGCGAGGGGCTGGCCGCGCGCGTCGACTCGCCGATGGCGATCGCGCTGGTGATCGCGGTCGTGCTCGGCGCCGCGTACCTGCTGTCGTTCCTGGCCGCGATCGCGGTCTTCGCCGGCTTCGAGGTCGAGCGCGACGCCGAGGTTCTGCGCATCCGCCGCGGCCTGCTCGAGCGGCGCGCGCAGAGCATCCCGCTCGAGCGCATCGACGGTGTCGTCATCGTCGAGGGCCTCGCGCGCGGCCCGCTCGGCCTCGCCGCGCTGCGCCTGGAGACGGCGGCCCACGGGGGCGAGAAGTCGGCCTCGGGGACGCTGCTACCGCTCGTGCGACGCGCGGAGGCCGAGGCCGTGATCGCGCGGCTCATCCCCGGGCTCGCGGTGACGCCGGGCGAGCTCGAGCGCCCGCCGCGGCGCGCGCTGCGCCGCTTCGTGCTGCCGCGGGCGATCGGCGGCGCGGTCCTCGGCGCGGCAGCGGTCCTGCTGTGGACGAGCGCCGCCTGGCCCGCGCTGCCGCTGCTCGCGCTGCTCGGCGCAGCGATCGGCCTGCGCGACTACCGCGGCGCCGGCGTGCGGCTGGCCGACGGTGTCGTGATCGTGCGCGAGGTGCGGATCGCGCGGCGCACGCTGCTCGTGCGTCGCCACCGCCTGCAGGCGCACGCGCTCAAACGCACGCGCTTGCAGGCGCGCGCCGCGCTCGCCGACCTGCGCGTCGTCGTCGGGTCGGGCGGCAGTGGGCGCGCCCGCCACCTCGAGGAGGCGACGGCCGGCGCAGCCTTCACGGCGCTGCGCCGGGCGTGACCGCCGCGCTCAGGCCGCGGCGGCCTGCGCCATCGCCGCCTTGAAGGCGTCGTTGGCGGCCTTGACCGCGGTGCGGTAGGCCTTGTTCGCCGCGCGCCGCTGCTCGCGGATCGCCTTGAAGGCCGCCTTGCGGGCGGCGCGCGCCTGCATCATCGCGGCCTTGCGCTCGGCCTCCGGCAGCTCCTTGGCGGCCATCTTGGCGGCGCGGAACGCCTGGCGAGCGGCCTTGCCCTGCGCACGCTGGGCCTTGTGCGCGGCGCGCAGCGTCATGCGCGCGGCGCGGATCGCGGTCGCCCGCTCGGCGCACGCGGCGACGGCGATCTCCTTGCCGGCAGCGGAGAGCTCGGAGGACTGCGCGTGCTGCGCGCAGCGCTCGCCGCGGTGCTTGTCGGCCATACCGGGCTTGTGGGCGACCGCAGGAGCGGCGGCGCCGGTCACGAGGCAGATGGTGGCCAGGGCCAAGACGTACGTGCGCATGCGGCTGACGCTCCTTCGCGGCGGGGACGTGAAAGCTTCGTCCGATCATCCGCGCCGACGGCGCTGCGCGGGAGCGTTTCTCACAGTCTCCTCACCGCGATCCTCGCGAACGTGGCGGGCGGACGCGGCCGTCCGTTGTGCCGTCGCGCGGGTGTCCCAGGTCCGCCGACTGCGCGCATCGCGCGCGCACGGTATCCGCCGCTAGTGCACTAGCGCCGGACGCTCTCGCAGTCCTTGGCGATCTTGTCGCGCGGGTCGGCGAAGACGATGTCCTTGCCGGGCCCGCAGGTCACGCGATCGGCGAACCTGTCGACGACGTTGATGCGGTCGTTGCCGGGACCGCCGTCGATCGTGTCGGCGTCGAGGTTGCCGAAGATCGTGTCGTCGCCACGTCCACCGAAGATGCGGTCTCGGCCGCGATCGCCGGTGATCCGGTCGTTGCCGTCGTCGCCCCAGATCTGGTCGTCGCCCTGGCGGCCGGGAATCAGGTCGTCGCCGGGGCCGCCGTGCAGCTGGTCGTCGCCCTGATCGCCGTCGACGTAGTCGTTGCCCTCCAGGGCGAAGATCTTGTCCGCGCCGCCGCGGCCGAAGATCGAGTCGTCGCCGGCGGTGCCGATCAGGCGGTCGGCATGGCGGGTGCCACGGATCGTCTGCCGCGGCGGCGTCGTGTCCGTCGACGGCTCGGCCGCGATCGCGATCACCCGCTCGCATCCCGTCAGGACGTCGCGGTTGGGCGCGTCGGCCTCGACGTAGACGGTGTCGACGCCCTCGCCGCAGTCGACGGTGTCGGCGCTGTCGTCGGCGGCGCGGATCGTGTCGTTGCCGACGCCACCCTGGATCGTGTCGACGCCGGGGCCGCCGATCAGCGTGTCGTCGCCGGCCTCGCCCATGACCGTGTCGTTGCCCGAGCCGCCGTCGACGCTGTCGTCGCCGTTGCCGCCGACGACGTGGTCGTTGCCGACGTCGCCCTTGACCGTGTCGTTGCCATCCTCGCCCTCGAGGCGGTCGCCGGCGGCGCCGCCGTCGAGGATGTCGTTGCCGTTGCCGCCGCGGATGCGCTCCGAGCCGGACTCGCCGTAGAGCTGGTCGTCGCCGTCCTCGCCGAGGATCAGCTGGTCCGAGCCGCGACCGCCGCGGATGATGTCGTCGCCGGGGCCGCCGTTGAGCTCCTTGTCGTCGCCGAAGCCCTTCTCGATGATCGTGTCGTTGCCGGGACCGCCGAAGATCGTGTCGTCGCCGTCGCCGCCGTCGAGCGTGTCGTCGCCGTCGTCGCCCTGGATCGTGTCGTTGCCCGTGCCGCCGTCGGCGCCGTCGTTGCCCGGTCCGCCGCGCAGCTCGTCGTCGCCCGTGCCGCCGAGCATGAAGTCGTCGCCCTCGCCGCCGTCGATGCTGTCGCTCGACGAGCCGCCCGAGAGCTGGTCGTTGCCGGCGCCGCCGTCGAGGATGTCCTTGTCGCGGCCGCCGTTGATCCTGTCGTCGCCGCCGAGACCGTCGATCCGGTCGGCGCCGCGCGTGCCGGTCAGCACGTCGGGACCGTCGGTGCCGGTGATGAGCGCGATGCCGGGCTGCACGACGAGGTCGCTCGGCGTCGTGCCGGGTAGCGTGACGAGGCCGATCCGGCCGCGCGAGAACGGGCTGATCAGCGACACGCTCGCCGAGCCACCGTCGGCGAACAGGATCCGGCTGGCGTCGGGATACCAGGCGGCGCGGCCCAGGCCGGTGCCCGAGACGAGCCGCCGGACGGCGCCCGTGCGCAGCTCGACGAGCGCCGCCGCGCCGCCGCCGGGCGCGGCCGCGACGATCAGCCGCGAACGCGCCGGCGACAGCGTCAGGCCGCCGCCGGCGCCGGCCGGCAGCTTGATCGGCTTCTTGCGCGGGCGGCGCTGGCCGCGCGCGATCGCCCGCAGCCTGCCGCGCGCCGAGACGTACGTCACGCCGCCGTCGGCGATCGCGACGCCGAGCGCGCCCTTGAGCTTCACGAGCCGCAGAAGACGGTTCGTGCCCAGCTCGACCATCGCCACGCGGCCACTGGCCAGCGCGACCGCCGCCAGGCCGCCGTTGCCGGCCACCGCCAGGGCGCCGCCGACGCCGCGCAGCTCGACGAGGCCGCGCGAGGCGAGCGTGTCGGCGTCGAGCACGAGCAGCTGCGCCCCGCGCGCGACGTAGAGCGTCTCGCCGCCGGGCGACAGCTCGATGTCGGAGATCTCGGGCGGTCCGGGGCCGAGCGCGCTGCGCGTCAGCTCCATGCGCGTGTCGACATCGACGGCGACGACCTCGCCGCCTGCCGTCACGTAGCCGCGGCGACCGTCGCGCGTGACCGCGACGGCCCGCGACGGGCCCGGCAGAGCGAGCCGTGCGACGATCTCGTTACGCGGGATGCCGAGGAAGACGAGCTCCGGCGTGCCGGTCGCGACGAGCGTCACCCGCGCCGAGGCCGCCGGGGCGCCGACGAGCGCGAGCACGATCGCGGCTCCGGGCAGGAACGCGCGCACCATCGACCTCCTGCCGTCGCAAGCCATCGACACACATGTAGCGCAAACGCGATCGCGGCCCGCCGGTAGGCGACTCTGACATCCTCAACGGCGTGCCCTCCGCGACCGTTCAGGCGCTGCAGATGACGCCCGTCAAGGGGCTGCGCGTCGCCGCCCGCGACGACGTCTACCTGACGACGGCCGGGGTCAGCGAGGACCGCCGCTTCTACCTCGTCGACGAGCGCGGCCGGATGGTCAACGGCAAGCAGCTGGGGGCCCTGAACGAGATCGTCGCCGTCTACGAGCACGACGCGCGGACGCTCGCGCTGACCTTCCCCGACGGCACGAGCGTCGCGGGCGACGTCGATCCCGACGAGCGGATCGACACGAGCTTCTACTCCCGGCCGGCACCGGCGCACGTGCTGCGGGGCGGCTTCTCCGAGGCGCTGTCCGAGCACGTCGGCCGGCCCGTCCGGCTTGTCGAGGGGATCGCTCGCAGCGGCATCGATCGCGGCCGCGGCGGGGCCGTCAGCCTCGTCTCGCAGGCGTCGCTAAGCGCGCTGGCGCGCGTCGCGGGCGCCGAGCAGGTCGACGCGCGCCGCTTCCGCATGCTCGTCATCGTCGGCGGTCTCGACGAGCCGCACGAGGAGGACACCTGGGTCGGCGAGGAGCTGCGCGTCGGTGCCGCCGTCGTGCGCGTGCGCGGGCACGTCGGGCGCTGCAACATCACCCACCGCCATCCCGAGACCGGCGACGCCGACCTGCAGACGCTCGACCTGCTGCGCCAGTACCGCGGCGGCCTGGACACGACCGAGCCGCTGGCGTTCGGCGTCTACGGCGAGGTCCGCCAGCCGGGCGCCGTCGCCGTCGGCGACGCGATCGCGCTCACGCGTCGATGAACGCGCGCAGGTCGGCGTTGAAGCGCTCGGGGCGCTCGAGCATGACCATGTGTCCGGTATCGGGGTAGACGATCCTGCGCGCGTCGCCGATCAGCCACTCGAACTCCGCCGCGTCGCGGACGGGCACGAGCCGGTCGTCCTCGCCCCAGACGATCAGCGTCGGGCAGCTGATCTCGCCGAGGCGGTCGCGGATCGGGTAGGCGGTCATCGCCTCGAGGGCGTCGTCGAAGCCGGGCTTGCCGGCGCCGTGCGCCTGCTCGGCGATCAGCGGCGCCGGCAGCTGCTCGGGGTGCGCGACGACGAGCAGCAGCAGGCCGCGCCGCAGGCGCCTGGAGCGCACGACGAGGTCGGTGTGACGGGCCAGCCGCCCGAGCGCGAAGAAGAGGAGGTTCTCGACCCGCGCCCGCGCGCCGGCCTTGCGCTCGTGGCGCATGTGGCGCAGCGACAGGCCGGCCCCTGCGACGAGCGCGAGCCGCTCGATCCGCTGCGGGAAGCGGATCGCCATCTCGCAGCCGACGAAGCCACCCATCGAGTTGCCGACGATCGTCGCCTGCTCGAGGCCGAGCGCGTCGAGCACCTCGACGACCGTGCGCGCGTAGCCGCTGACCGAGATCGGGCGCGCCGGCATCGCCGACTCGCCGAAGCCGGGAAGGTCGATCGCGACGACGCGGTGGTCGGCGGCCAACGGCACGATGTTCTGCAGCCAGTTCTGCCAGCAGCCGGCGAGCCCGTGCAGGAACACGACAGCCGGACCGGCGCCGATGTCGAGCACGTTGACCGGCCGCTCCTGCACGTGTACCCAGCGCAGGTGCGAGCGCCAGTCGACCTGCATCCACGGCGGTCGCGCCGGCGGCGGCGGCGCGGTTGCCGCGCTCACCTCAGCTGACGACGGAGCCCGGCTGGGGTAGCGACGCCCGGTCACCGCCGTGCTCCTCCTGCAGGAAGGAGCGCACGTCGTCGTTGAAGCGCGCCGGGCGCTCCATCATCGAGACGTGGCCGGTGTCGGTGTAGACGATCTTGCGCGACTCCGCGATCAGCTCCTGGAAGATCGCCGCGTCCTTGACCGGCACGAGGCGGTCCTTGTCGCCCCAGATGATGAGCGTCGGACAGCTGACCTTCTCGAGCCGGTCGCGCAGCGGGTAGCGGCACATCGCCTCCAGTGCGTCGCCGAAGCCAGGCTTGCCGGAGCCCAGCACCTGCTGGGCGGCGAGCGGACCGGGTAGCCGCCGCGGGTGCGCGGCGACGAGCAGCAGCAGCGCGTGGCGCAGGCGCGGGCGCAGCGCCACCTGGTGCGAGCGCGAGGCGAGATGGCCGAGCGAGAAGAACACGACGTTCTCCGCGCGGTGGCGCAGGCCGTGCGTGCGCTCGGTGCGGATCGACTCGATGCTCAGGCCGGCCGCGGCGACGAGCACGAGCCGCTCCACGCGCGCCGGATGCTGGATCGCGACCTCCGCGCCGATGAAGCCTCCCATCGAGTTGCCGACGATCCTCGCCGCGTCGATCCCGAGCTCGGTCATCAGCGCGTCGATCGTGTCGGCATAGCCGCTGATCGAGATCTCCTCGGCGGGCATCTCGGACTGGCCGAAGCCGGGCAGGTCGACGGCGATCACGCGGTGGTCGCGGGCGAAGTGCGGAAGCTGCTCGAGCCAGTTCTGCCAGCAGCCCGACAGGCCGTGGATGAAGATCAGATCGGGGCCTTCGCCAATGTCGACGATGTTCAGCCAGCGATCCTGGACGCGTATCCAGCGCAGATGCTGCTGCCAGTCGACGTCCATCCACTCGGAACGACCGACGGCTCCGTAGGGCTCGGGGTTGCGCGCCACGTCCTGAGCATACCCAGGCGTTCATGCGGCCAACAGCGCCTTTCGGAGCGCCGGAAGCTCGGCTTGCCGCGCCGCCTCGACGAGCGCCGCGAGCAGGTCCTCGCCTGCGGCGGGGGCCAGCCGGGCGGCGAGCGCGCGCATCTCGGTCGCGCCGAGGCGCGCGATGATCCGCACGAGCTCGTCCTGCAGATCGTCCTCCTCGACGGCGTCGAGGAGGCCGTCGAGCACCGCGTCGTCGGCGCTGCCGAGGAGATTGGCGAGCTCGCGCTGCGTGCGCAGCTCGAGCTCGATCGCGAAGCGGATCAGCGGCGGCCAGAGCTCGTCCTCGTGCGCGGCGCGCATGATCTGGGCGAGGATCGAGCGGCCGAAGCCGGTGCCGAGCGCGGCGACCCGCCGGCGCGAGGCGGCGGGCATCACCGGCAGCAGGACGAGCAGCTCGGCCCACAGCCCGCGCTCCTTCGCGGCGTCGACGATCGACGACAGCACGGGCCGCGTCTGGATCGGCGCAAGCGTCGCGAAGCGCTCACGGCCGGCCGCTCCCATCGCGCGCGCCACCGGCAGCACGTCGGCCCAGAGGCGATCGCGCTGCGCAGCCTTGACGAGCCCGGCGAGGACGTCGTCGTCCTGGGCGGCGGCGATGTCGCCCAGCGTCCCGCGCCGTCCCTCCGAGACGTAGCGCACGACGTCGAGCGCCTCGCGCCAGAGGTCGAACTCGGTCGCCGTGCGCATGATGTCGTGCAGGCGCGGCTCGGGGACGAGCGCGACGAGCGCGTCGAGCGCGCCCTTGGACTCGACGACGTAGGCGGTGCGCAGCAGCGTCGCGTCGTCGACGGCGTCCAGCGCCTGCTGCAGCGCGCGCTCGGAGAGGTGGCCGACGAAGCGGCCCATCGTCACGTGATCGCCGCGCGCGGCGAGCTCGCGTGCCGCCGCCGCGATCTGCGCGGCCGGGATCTCGGCGATGACGCGGCTCGCGAGGCGCGGCTCGATCTGCGTGGCGACGTCGGCGAGGAAGCGCGTCGGCAGATGGCCGGCGATGTCGACCGCGCGCGAGGGGTCGAGCAATCCGGCGACCTTTCCTGACAGCAGCGGTCCGAACGCACGCTCGCCGATGACCGCGGTGATCTTCGACGGCACGAGCTTCGTCGCGGCGGCGACGCGCTGCAGCTGCTGGCGGTCGCCGTCGAACATCGTGCTCGCCGCCTGCTCGCGCAGGTCGCGCAGGGCCTGCCATTCGATCTGGCGCAGGAAGTCCAGCTCGCGCACCTTGCAGCCGAGCAGGCGGGCGAGCTTGACGATCTCCGCGTCGGCGAGCGCGAGGCTCATGCGCGGACGGCCCCGCGATCTGCAAGTCGGGCGACCGGATCGTTGATCGCGCGGCCGGTGCCGGTCGTGGAATCAGCCATCATCTCGTGCTCGCACTAGCCGAAGAGGATCTTGCGAACCGGGCCGCGCACGAGCCGGGGTACGAAGTCCAGCGAGTCCTCGATGCCCTCCGTGAGCTCCTGCGCCTGGCGCTGCTTCGCGGCGGCGAGCAGGCCGGCGAGCGTCGCCCGCTCAGCCACCGAGAGCGCTTCGAGGCCCGCGGGCACGGATCCGCCGAGCTGGCGCTCGAGGGTGTCGACGGCTCTGGCCATGGCTGGAAGGTATGTCGGCGCGCGCGCCGATTCGGATCAGGCACTGAACCGCGCCCGCTGCGTCGCCGTAGGACGACAGATGAGCCCTGCGCGCCTGTCAGCCCTCGATGCGGCGTTTCTGTCGCTCGAGTCCGAGCATGCGCCGATGCACGTCGGCTGGGCGGCGCAGTTCGATCCGCCCGCCGGCGGCCGGCCGCCGAGCTTCGAGCAGATCCGCGCGCACATCGCGTCGCGGCTCGGGCGCGCCCCGCGCTACCGCCAGCGCCTCGCGCACGTGCCGCTCGGGCTCGGCGACCCGGTCTGGATCGACGACGGCGCGTTCGACATCGCCGCCCACGTCGTGCGCGCCGGCCACAGCGACTTCGAGCGACTCGTCGACGAGGTCCTGTCGGCGCCGTTGCGTCACGGCCGCCCGCTGTGGGAGCTGTGGATCGCGCACGACCTGCCCGGGGGCCGGATCGGCGTCGTCGGCAAGGCGCATCACTGCCTCGTCGACGGCCTCGCCGCCGTCGAGCTGATGGCGCTGCTGCTCGACGCCGCGCCCGCGCCCGCCGATGTCGACGCGAGCGCGAACGGCAGCGGCGACGGCTGGATCGCGCGCGCCGAGCCGTCGGCGCTGACGCTCGCGCGCGACGCCCTCGGCCGCCAGGTCGACGAGGCGCTGCAGATCGCGCGGCTGCCGCTGCGGTTCGCACGCGATCCGGGCCGCGTCGCCGGCCAGGCATGGCAGGCGGCACGCGCCGTCGTCCAGGCCGCCGCGCCGATCGCACCGGCCAGTCGGCTCAACGGGGCGATGACCGCGATGCGCCATCTGGCGACGCACTCGCGCCCGATGGACGACCTCAAGGTCATCAAGCGGCGCTTCGGCACGACCGTCAACGACGTCCTGCTGACCGCCAGCGCCGGAGCGCTGCGCGGCTTCGGCGACGACGGCGCGGTGAAGGCGATGGTGCCCGTCAGCATCGACGCGCCGGACAGCGAGTGGGGCAACCGGATCGCCTTTCTCTTCCTCGATCTGCCGTGCGACGAGGTGGACCCGGTCTGGCGGCTGCGCGACGTCCACGTGGCGATGCGCGATCGCAAGCGCGGCGGCGTCCCCGAGGGCGCCGACGCGGTGCTCGGCGCGCTGGCGCTCGCGCCGCGCTCGATCCGCCGCGTCGCGTCGAAGGTGATCGCCAGCCCGCAGCTGTCGAACCTCACGATCTCGAACATCCCCGGGCCGCAATTCCCCGTCTACCTCATGGGCTGCGAGGTCCGGCAGGCCTTCCCCGTCGTCCCCCTGACCGACCGCCACGGCCTCTCGATCGGGATGACGACGATCCACGAGCGCGCCTGCTTCGGCGTCTACGCGCAGGCCGACCTCGCCGCCGACGCCGACGCGATCGCCGCCGCGATCGGCGACGAGCTCGACGCGCTGCTGCAGCGAGCGGCCGCATGACGCTGCTGCTGACCGGCGCGACCGGGTTCGTCGGCATGGAGGTGCTGGCGCGCGAGCTGCGCGACCCGGCCCGCCGCGTGATCGTGCTCATCCGCGCCGACGACGACGCCCACGCCGCGCGCCGCCTGCGCGAGACGCTGGACTCGGTCTTCGGCACCGTCGAGCCCTACGCCCGCCGTGTGACCGCCGTCGCCGGCGACCTCGAGCAGCCGAACCTGGGGCTCGGCGCGGTCGCGAGCAGCGCGCTTGGCGACGTGACCGAGATCATCCACGGCGCGGCGTCGGTGTCCTTCGAGCTGTCGCTGCAGCGCTCGCGCGCGATCAACGTCGAGGGCACGCTGCGGATGCTCGAGCTCGCCCTGCGCGCTGCCGCGGCTGCGGCGCTTCACGTACGTGTCGACCGCCTACGTCGCGGGCGAGCACCGTGGACGCTTCGGCGAGGACGACCTCGACGTCGGCCAGCGCTTCCGCAACCCCTACGAGCAGTCGAAGTTCGAGGCCGAGCGGCTCGTGCATGCGTTCGCCGCGCGTGTGCCCGTGACGATCGTGCGGCCGAGCATCATCGTCGGCGATCGCCTCAGCGGCTGGACGGCGGCCTTCAACGTCCTGTACTGGCCGCTGCGGGCGCTGTCGCGGGGCGCCTACCCGATCCTCCCCGCCCGCCGCCGCGCGCCCGTCGACGTCGTGTCGGTCGATTACGTCGCCGACGCGATCTGCGCGCTGCACGCGCTGCCGCAGGCCGCGGGCCGCACGTTTCACCTGACCGCGTCGGGCGCGGCCAGCAGCATCGGCGAGTTGCTCGACCTTGCCGTCGGGCGCCTGCGGTGCAGGCGCCCGCCGCTCGTCTCGCCGGCGCTCTACCGCCGCGTCCTGCATCCGCTCGCGCTGCGCTTCACGGCCGCCGAGCGACGGCGCTTCCTGCGCGCGACGGAGACCTACCTGCCGTACTTCGCGATTCGGGTCCACTACGACGACGCGCGGGCGCGCGCGGCGCTCGATCCGCTCGGCATCACGCCCGCGCCGCTGCCGGAGTACTTCGACCGGCTCGTCGACTACGCGCTGCTGGCGTGCTGGGGCCGCGACGGCCGGGGCCGCGCGGAGATGCTCGACGGCGCGCCGCCCACGGCCCGCCTGTCAACGCAGAACGGCCCGCCGAAGCGGGCCGTTCGCAGTACGACGGCAGATGCGACTAGATCGTCTGCACGTTCCCGGCGGCCGGACCCTTGGGGCCCTGCTCAGGGTCGTACGAGACCTTCGCGCCCTCGGCGAGGGACTTGAAGCCCGAGCCGGCGATCGAGGAGTGATGGACGAAGAGGTCCTTGCTCTGATCGTCGGGCGTGATGAAGCCGAAGCCCTTGTCGTCGTTGAACCACTTGACGGTTCCAGTTGCCATGTGTGTGCCCTCCCGGGTGTATGTGTGCTGCGAAACGCGGGAGATGCTGAAGGCAACAACTACGAACGCTGGCACTACGTCGCCGGACCGGATGCCCGGCGTAGAGCCGTCAGTGTAGTTCACCGACACCGAGATCGCCATCCGTGGCAACGCAGAGACGGAGCGATGCGATCGGAACCGGCGCGTGGTCGTCGTCGTGAGCGATCGCGCCGGCAACGAGCGCGACGCTCGGCGCGAGCGGTCCGTCCGTAGTTTCTACGCTGGCTCAAGGTTTTCCCGCACCTGCCGATAGGCGACACATCGCCGGCCCGGGACAGGCCGGCTCGCCACCCTCGCAAAAGGATCTCGAGCCTTGACGCATCACCGGTCACGCCGCGGCCTCGCAGCCCTGGCGGCCGCCGCCGCGCTCGCCGGCGGCGCGCTGACGACGGTCGCCTCAGCGGCCCAGGCGCAGGACACACCGCCGCAGCATGGTCAGAAGCTGATCGGACTGGATCTGATCACGTTGCTGCTCAACGTCACGCTCGGGACCGTCTCGAGCGTCACGACGCTGATCGCCGGCCTCACCGACGTCGACCTCGGCGACGCGATCGCAGCCGCCAACCTCGCCCAGCTCGAGAAGCTGATCCGGGCCGCGAACGCGAACAACCAGCTCGAGGGCGCGCTCGGCACCCTGACGCCGACGGAGAACGGCGACGTGCTCGCGCAGCTGACGAGCTCGCTCGACGGCTCGCTCCTCAGCACCGCGCTCGGCGCGCTCGACACGGCCGAGCTGACGGCCGCGCTCGGGACGCTCACGAGCGGCGAGCTCAGCTCGGTCGTCGACGGCCTCAGCGCCGGCCAGACCGGCGACCTGCTCAGCGTCGCTACCCCGAGCCAGCTCACGAGCCTGCTCGGCGCGCTCACCGGCGGCCAGCTCACGAGCGCGCTCGCCACGCTCAGCCCGACCGCCGCGGGCGACCTGCTCGCACCGCTCACCGGCTCGAACCTCGCGACGCTGCTCGGCGCCCTCGACGCGACCCAGCTGGGCGACATCCTCGCGACCCTCACGAGCGGCGAGCTCAGCTCGGTCGTCGACGGCCTCAGCGCCGGCCAGACCGGCGACCTGCTCGTCCTCGCCGACAGCGGCCGGCTCACGAGCCTGCTCGGCGCGCTCACCGGCGGCCAGCTCACGAACGCGCTCGGCACCCTGACCGCAGGCGAGACCGCCGGCCTGCTCAACAGCGCCGACGCCGGCACCCTCACGAGCCTGCTCGGTGCGCTCACCGGCGGCCAGCTCACGAGCGCGCTCGCCACGCTCAGCCCGACCGCCGCGGGCGACCTGCTCGCACCGCTGACCGGCTCGAACCTCGCGACGCTGCTCGGCGCCCTCGACGCGACCCAGCTGGGCGACATCCTCGTGACGCTCACGAGCGGCGAGCTGTCGTCCGTCCTCGCGGGCCTCACCAGCGACCAGCTCGCCGGCGCGCTCGGCACGCTCGACCCCGCCGGTCTGACGCAGATCGTCGCGGGCCTGGCGCCGGCGCAGATCACGGGCCTGCTCGCAGCCGGCGCCGGCGCGAGCGTCATCGACGGCCTGCTCGGCGTCGCGAACGGCCTCGGCGCCACCCCCGCCGCGGCGCAGATCGACGCGCTGATCGCGCAGCTGGACGCGCTCCTCGGCGGCGGGATCCCCGCCGCCGGCGACCTCGCCGACCTCGCCTCGCTACTGGCGATCCTCGATCCGCTGCTCGACGACGCGGGCGTCGCTGCCGGCCTGCTGAGCGGGCTGCTGACGACGGTCGGCGGCATCGTCGGCCTCGCGCCGGCGCCGATCGCGACGCCGCTGCAGAACATCATCACGACGATCAACTCGGTGCTCA
The DNA here is from genome assembly GCA_963756465.1 of uncultured Solirubrobacteraceae bacterium. Classification (GTDB taxonomy): domain Bacteria; phylum Actinomycetota; class Thermoleophilia; order Solirubrobacterales; family Solirubrobacteraceae; genus CADCVQ01. The sequence continues at coordinate 239,039 of CAVWNK010000003.1, read as the reverse complement.
ATCCGGCCACCGGCGGCGGCGGGACCACCGGCGGCGGCACGACCGGCGGGGGAGGCACCACCGGCGGTACAGCGGCGCCCGGCGCCAGCACCGGCGCGACGGCGAACCGGCCGCCGATCATCGTCCTGCGGCCCAACGCGCCGGCGGCCCAGACGGCCGCCAGGCCGGGCCCGTTCCGCGCGACGATCGGCAGGATCACCGTCTCCAAGAAGCGCACGAGCATGAAGTTCACGCTCAGCTGCCCGGCGAGCGCTCCGAAGGGCTGCCTCGTGCAGCTCAGCGCGAAGGTCTCCGGTCAGAGGGCGATCAAGGCGCGCACCGTCGCCCTGGCGAGCGGGAAGTCCACGCCCGTCACGGTGACGCTCAACAAGAGCACGGCCAAGCGCCTGAAGCGGAAGGGCGGCTCGCTGACGGTCGTCGCGAAGACCGCGCTGTCGACGCTCGGCGACTCCAAGCAGACCGTCAAGCTCAAGCGGCCGAAGAAGAAGAAGGCGCCGGCCAGGCGCTGATCGATCCCGCTCCAGCGTGAACGAGCGCCGCGCCGATCAGACCGCGCAGCCGACTCGACGCTGCCACACCCACGCCGTGAACGAGCGCCGCGCCGATCAGACCGCGCAGCCGACTCGACGCTGCCACACCGACAGCGTGAACGAGCGCCGACGGTGCCCGAAGCACGGACGCGGTTGGGCGCGTGTGCACGCGTGCGCGGCGGCCGCCGCGAGGGTGGATCACCCGGCCGCTCCAGTCACCCATCCTGAGAGATGCGGTTCTCGAAGCGCGGGAGCGGCAACGCCCCGAGCCGATCGTCAGCCGCGGCGGCCGGTAGACCGTCGACGGCTCCGCAAGGGCGGCTGCACGCTCGCCCGGATGAGGTCGCCGCGACGCCGGCGCGGCGGGCACGCCTACGGGGCGGCGGCCGGAGCGCTGATCGTCGGCACGCTGGACATCGGCGGCAACCTGCTGAACATCAGAGCCGGCTGCCGTCGGTCCGCGGCGGGACCCGCCCCGGCGAGCTGCGCCGTGCCCTCGACCATTCCCCTCTTCGGTTCGTTTCGCTTTCGCCGGCCTCGCGCCGAGAAAACGTTTTCAGCAGCTGGCGGCAACGTACTCCTGCCCCTCGAAATTGTCAAGGTAACGTTCTCTTGACATCCGCTGTACGCTGCTTCAGGCCAGCAACAACGGTGGAAAACCACGTGCCAACGAATCAAGAAACGATTTCTCAGCAGGGCCGGCGAGCGACGATGAAGCAGGTCGCCTCGCTGGCCGACGTGAGCCTGTCCACGGTCTCGCGTGTCGTCAACGAGGACCCGAAGGTCCGGCCCGATCTGACGGCCCGCGTGCGCGATGCCGTCGCGGCGCTCGGCTACCGCCACAACACCACCGCGAGCGCGCTGCGCCGCGCCGACGGGCTGTCGGCAAGCATCGGCGTGATCGTCGAGGACGTCTCCAACCCGTTCTTCTCCGCCGTCCAGCGCGGCATCGAGGAGGTCGCCCGCGAGCGCGGCGTGCTGACGCTCGCCGGCAGCTCCGACGAGCAGCCCGAGCGCGAGCGCCGGCTCGCCGAGGCCTTCGGCGCACGCGGCGTCGACGGCCTCATCATCGCCCCCGCGGCGCACGACCACGGCTTCCTCCTGCGCGACCGCGCGGCCGGCATGGCGCTCGTCTTCGTCGACCGCCCGGGGCGCTTCATCGACGCCGACAGCGTGCTGACCGACAACGCCGGCGGCGCGCGCCAAGCCGTCGAGCATCTGATCGCGCAGGGCCACCGCCGGATCGCCTTCCTCGGCGACCGCCCGCAGATCCACACCGCCGCCGAGCGCCTGCGCGGCTACGAGCAGGCGCACGCCGGTCACGGCCTCGCGATCGATCGCGCGCTCGTGCGCCATACGCTGACGCGCCGGACGGACGCCTCCAGGGCCACGCGCGCGCTGTTGCTGCGCGACGAGCCCCCGACCGCGATCTTCACGAGCCAGAACCTCATCACGATCGATGCCGTGCGAGCGCTGCACGAGCTCGGGCTCCAGCATCGCGTCGCGCTCGTCGGCTTCGACGACGTCGCGCTCGCCGACGTCGTCGAGCCGGGCCTGACCGTCGTCGCGCAGGATCCTGCCGAGCTCGGCCGCCGCGCGGCACAGCTGCTGTTCGCGCGCCTGGATGGCGACGACGCCCCCTCCCACGAGGTCATCATCGCTCCGACGCTCGTGCGGCGCGGCTCCGGTGAGCTGCAGGCAGCGACCGCATGAGCGCCCCGATCCTCGTCGCGGGAGAGGCGCTCTACGACCTCGTCGTCGACGAGCGCGGCGGGCTGACGGGCCACCCCGGCGGCGGCCCCTTCAACGTCGCGCGTACGATCGGTCGGCTGCGCCGGCCGGTCGCCTACCTCGGGCGCCTGTCGTCAGACCAGCTCGGCGCGACGCAGGCGGCGATGCTCGCGCGCGACGGCGTCGCGCTCGACGCGATCGTGCGCACGAGCGAGCCGACGACGCTCGCGCTCGCGAGCCTCGACGCGGTCGGAGCGGCGAGCTGGAGCTTCTACGCGGCCGGCACCGCGGCCGCCGGCCTGACGACGCGGGACGCGCTGGGCGCGCTGCCCGAGCAGGTGGCGGCGCTGCACATCGGGACGCTGGGGCTCGTGCTCGAGCCGCTGGCGACGGCGCTGGAGGCCGTCGTCGAGCGGCTCGCCGGCACCGCGATGATCGTGCTGGACCCCAACGTGCGGCCGCAGGTCATCGGCGACGAGCGCGCCTTCCGCGCGCGGCTGGAGCGCGTGCTCGCACACAGCGATCTCGTCAAGGTCAGCGAGGAGGACCTGGCCTGGCTGGACCCCGGCCGCGCGCCGCCCACGGCCGCGCGCGGGCTGCTCGAGCGGGGGCCGACCGCAGTGCTGCTGACGCGCGGCGGCGACGGCGCGACGGTCGTCACGGCCGGCGCCGACATCCCGATCGCGCCGGTGCCGGCCGAGGTCGTCGACACGATCGGTGCCGGCGACGCGTTCGGCGGGGCGCTGCTCGCGTGGTGGATCTCGCACGGGCTCGGCCGCGCCGAGCTCGCGAACGACGAGCTCGTCGTCGAGGCGGCGCGGTTCGCGGCGGTCGTCGCGGCGCGGACGGTCGCGCGGGCCGGCGCGTCACCGCCGCAGTTGCCGGCGGACGCCGGCGGGCGCCCGCTGGACGTCGCGAGCCTGCAGCGATGATTCGCCGTCGTCCGCCGTCGCGCGGACATCACCCGGCGATCGTTGCGCTTGGCTCGGTCGCCGCGAAGGGCGGTGGTTCGGCGATTCGATCGAGTGGCGGCTTCTGACGGCTGAGCCGTCGAAGATCGCCACTCGACGGACTCGCTCGTGCCCGACGTGCTCAGTAGCCGCCGCGCCAGATCCCCTCGACCGGCTTGGGCGGGATCACGTCCCAGCCGTCCATGACCCACTCGATGCGCCCGTCCTTGGCGAACGCCGTCTGCGCGTTGCCGTTCCAGGTGTACGTGATCTCCTCGAGCCCGGACTCCTGCAGGTGGACGCCGTAGACGTGGTCGACGTCGATGTCGTGCGACGTCAGCAGCTTGTGGGCGCGGTCCTGGTCGGAGCCCTCGTCGTAGCGACCGGTCATCCGCTTGATCGGCATCGTCGCGAGGCTACGCCTCCGGCGACGCGCCAGCAACTGCGACGGCGCCCGATCAGACGAGGTCGCTGCTGCGCAACCGCGCCGCGGCGGCAGCAAAGAACAGCCCGATCCAGCCGAGCATGACGAGGACCGCGACGCCGCTGGAGAGCAGGAAGTCCTGGTCCTCGCCGTCGAACCCGCTCGCCTGGATGATGCCTCCGGGCGCGCCCTGCGTCGGGCCGAACCTGCCGTAGTCCTCGGCGAGGCCGATCAGCGTCGGCTCGAGCACGAACGCGACGAACAGCACGCCGACGATCGCGGCGATCTGGTTGCGCACGACGGCGCCGATGCCGACGCCGAGGGCGCCGACGAGCGCGGCCACGAGCAGGTTGCGCCACAGCACGTCGACGAGGTCGGACATCGCCGCCGTCTGCTCGCCGCGGATCGACAGGATGGTCGTGCCGACGAGCATGATCGTCAGCGTCACGATCAGCGACAGCAGCGCGCCGGCGGCGGCGTAGGAGAGCATCTTCGCGCTCAGCAGCCTGACCCGGTCCGGCGCCGCGAGCACGGTGCTCGTGATCGTGCGGTGGCGCCACTCGCCGGCCATGCCGATGACGCCGAGCAGGATGATGAACAGGCCCGTGAAGTCGGCCGTGAAGAGGTTGCGCACGTCCTGCTCGGTGAAGTCGCTGCCGAGGATCGAGACGAGCACGACGACGAGCAGCGACAGCGCAAGCGCTGCCGCGACGAGCGCGATGAAGGTCCGCGTCGTGCGCAGCTTCAGCAGTTCGGCCCGCAGCAGCGCGCTCAACCTGCCGGCTCCCCGCCGGTGAGCGCGAAGAACGCCTGCTCCAGCGATCGCGACTGCTGCCCGAGGCCGATCAGGTAGATGCCCTCGTCGTGCGCCAGCACGCCGACGTCCTGCGGCGAGACGCCGGGCACGATCAGCCCGCCGCTGGGCAGCCGCGTGACGGCGTACCCGGCCGCTTCGAGCGCGCGCATGAGCCGCTGGTCGTCCTGCGAGCGCACCTCCGTCGACGGGCCCTCGTCGCCGCCGAGCACCTGCTCGAGCGTCCCGTGGCCGCGCATCCGCCCGTTGGCGATCACGACGACGTCGTCGACCGACTGCGCCACCTCGGCGAGCAGGTGGCTGGAGATGAGCACGGCGCGACCGCGATCGGCCTGCTCGCGCAGGATCCCGCGCATCCACGCGATGCCGGGCGGGTCGAGCCCGTTCGTCGGCTCGTCGAGGATCAGGACCTCGGGGTCGCCGAGCAGCGCCGCGGCGATCGCCAGGCGCTGTCGCATGCCCATCGAGTAGCCCTTGACGAGGCGGTCGGCGGCGGCCGTGAGCCCGACGGCCTCGAGCACGACGTCGACGCGTCCGGGCGGGTGCATGCCCGTCACGGCGAGCACGCGCAGGTGGTTGCGCCCGCTGCGCCCGGGATGGAAGGAGGCGTCCTCGAGCACGGCGCCGACCTTCGCGCTCGGGCGCTCGAGCTCGTCGTAGCGGGCGCCGCCGAACGTCGCCGTGCCGCTCGTCGGGCGCACGAGGCCCAGCAGCGCGCGCAGCGTCGTGCTCTTGCCGGCGCCGTTGGGGCCGAGGAAGCCGGTCACGCGGCCGGCCTCGATGTCGAAGCTCAGGTCGCTGACGGCGAGGACGCTGCGAAACCGCTTGGAGAGGCCGCGGATCTCGACGGGCGCCATGCCCGGCGCATGATGGCGCATCTGCACCGGCCGCGCCGCGAGTGTGCGCTGAATTGAGGTGAACGATCGGCGCTCACAGGATGAGACAGGGGTTGAACGGCAGGTACCGATCGAGCTTCGCCCACGGCGCGTCGGCGAGGAACAGGCAGTAGAAGGGGTCGATCCGAAATCCGCGCACGCCGACGAGCCAGTCGACCGCGCTGCGGGCACTGAGCGGCAGCGTCAGGTCCAGGGACTCCAGCCCGGCGGCGTGGGCGGCCCCCTCGAGCTGGGCCAGCGCCGCCGGCAGGTGCTCGGGCTCCAGCGCGCCGACCGGTCCGGCGAGGCCGTGCTCGTTGGCCTCGAACGCGTACGCGACCGCACGACCGCCGTGGTGCAGGACGACGGCCGGACGGTCGGCGAGCATGAAGGCGATGTCGGGCTCGCGCGCGTGCCCGAGCAGCTCGCGCTCGAACGCCGCGATCTGCTGCGCCGTGGCGACGGTGACGTCGTAGCCGGCCGGCGGCGAGATCGCCCGCGGCGTGCCCGCGACGTCGACGCCGGTCGACTGGTGCGCGACGCCGAAGCGCAGGTACAGCGCGACGGCGGGCGCGTCGAGCGTCGCGATGATCGCGCGGTGCTCGCCGAGGCCGAGCGGGAACGCCCGCTCCAGCAGCGCCCGCCCGACGCCCGCCACGCGCGCATCGGGCGCGACGAAGAACTCCGTCAGCTCGATCGTGGCGCCGCGCTGGACGGAGCGCGCGTAGCCGAGCGCGGCGCCGTCGCGCCGATCCTCGGCGATCCACCACTGCGCGCAGGTCGCCGCGAGGTGCGCGAAGAGCGTCTCGTAGGCCGGCCAGAGCACATCGGGATCGGCGCGCGGCGCGTCGGACGCGCGGTAGCCCAGGCGCGTGAGCAGATCCGCCAGCGAGCGGCGAAAGAGCGCGAAGCAGGCGCGGCTGTCGGCGGCTGTCGCGGGACGCAGGATGAGGTCGGGCGCGGTCATGCGCTCTGGGCAGTACACAGCTCGCGCTCCAGCGGCGTCCTGAAGCGCGGCGTCACCCGCGCCTCGCCGATCCACGCCCGCAGGCGCTCGGCCTCGGCGAGCACGGCGCGCTCGGTCTCGGCGCCGACGTCCTCCAGCAGGCGTACGACGACCTCGCCGTCGGCCTTGCGCTGCGCCCAGCCGCCGACGATGCGCCCGTCGCACCAGACGGTCGGCCCGATGTTGCCGCTGCGGTCGAAGCAGTGCGCACGGTGCTCGCCGAGATACCAGGCGCGCTGCTGCCAGCCCATCGGCGCGGGATCGAGCGCAGGCAACAGCGCGACCCACGGTTGCGCGGGCGCGGCGACCGGCGCCTGGTCGTCGGCGAGCACGAGCGCCGGGCTGCCGTCGGCGAGCGCGACGGCGGCGACCTCCAGCTGCGCCAGCGCGCGCCGGACGAGCCCCGCCGTCCAGCCCGTCCACCACTTCAGGTCGGCGAGCGTGCCGGGCCCGAACGCGTGCAGCCAGCGCCGCACGAGCCGCGCCGCGGCGACGTCGGTGTCGATCGCGCCGATCCCGCCGGGCAGCCAGTCGTCGATCGGCGCCCAGCGATACAGCGTGCTCGTCCACGAGCCGAGCGGCCGGCCGCGCACGATCCGCCCCTCGGCGGCGAGCAGGAAGAGGACCCGCGTCGCGACGCCCTGCAGCGCCCCGTAGGACTTCCCCGGCGCGACGTGGACCTTCGCGCACAGCGCCGGCACGTCCTGCCCGAGCTGTTGCGCGGTGGCCTCGCCGCGGGCGCGCAACGCCGCCTCGACGGCGTCCTCGGTCTCCCGCATCCAGCGCACCGCATCGGTGGTGACGCCGCCTGTCTCGAGCAGCGCTGCGAAGCGCTTGCGCTCAGCGGGGACGAGCGCCCGCGTCGAGGAGGCCTGCACGACGGGCACGAGCTCGGTCGGCACGACGAAGATCGTGCGCCGCATGCCGAGGATCCGCAGCAGCAGCCGCTGCTCGTAGAGCGCGCCCTCGATTGCGGCGACGCTGGACTGCCGCAGGCGTGCGCGCGCGGACAGGAAGACCGTCGCGGGATCGCTCGCGTGCAGGCCGCCGAGCGTGCCGGCGAGCGTCCCGGGGTTCGTGAAGCGGGCCTGTGCCGTGAGGCCGTGGCGCAGAGCGAGGCGCGCGCGGCGCTCGTCGTCGCTGATCGTCCTCATTGCGCCAGCGTACGCGGCGGCTCAGTCAGGCTTCGCGCCGCGCCCCGGCGGCAGCGGCGGCGCCGCGACCGCGACCCCGTCGCGACCGTGCTCCTTGACCTGGTAGAGCGCCTGGTCGGCACGCAGCAGCACGCGGTCGGGGACGTCGCCGGCCTCGATCGTCGCGACGCCGAAGCTCGCCGTCGTGCGCAGCTCGTGCCCGGCGGTGATGTGGATCCGCTCGCGGATCGCCGTCGCGATCCCCTCGGCGACGCGGCGCGCCTGCTCGCGGCTGGCCTGCGGCAGCAGGATCGCGAACTCGTCGCCGCCCAGCCGCGCGACGAGATCGCTGCGGCGCACGCGGCCGCGCAGGAGCTCGGCGACGTTCTTGAGCAGCTCGTCGCCGACGCCGTGGCCGAGCGAGTCGTTCGTCGACTTGAAGTCGTCGAGGTCGAGCAGGACGAGGCAGGCGCGATGGCCGTAGCGGTCCGAGAGCGCCACCTGGTGGGCGAGCTCGGACTCCAGTCGGCGGCGGTTGAGCAGCCCGGTGAGCGGATCGTGGTCGGCGAGGTGCTGCAGCTGGTCGAGCGTGCGCTTGCGCTCGGTGACGTCCTCGATCTGGGCGATGAAGCAGTCCTGCGAGCCCGCCGTGCCGGGCACGAACGACAGGCTGACGTTGACCCACACGAGGTGGCCGTCGGCGTGCAGGAAGCGCTGCTGGCGCTGCGAGGTCCTGCGATCGCCCGCGATCACCTGCCGCACGAGGTGGGCGTCGGCGTCGCGATCCTGCTCGAGCGTCAGCTCCTGCAGGCTGAGCCCGAGCACGGTCTCGCGGCGATGGCCGACGATCTCGCAGAGGGCGCCGTTGACGTCGATGAAGCGGCCCTTGAGCGAGACGATCGCCATCCCGATCGGCGCGCTGTCGAAGCTCGATCTGAAGCGCTGCGTCGCCTCGCGCAGCTCGTCGCGCAGGCCGGCGTTGACGCAGGCGGCGACGATCCCGGCGGCGCCGACGAGCGCCACGAACACGAGGTAGCCGACGCTCGGCTCACCCGCGCGGCCGCCGAAGATGTTCGTGGCGGCGACGACGCCGACGGCGAGCAGCAGCAAGCGCGTGTCCTCGTAGAGGCTGAGCAGCGCGAGGACGAGGAACGCATGCAGCCACGCGGTCATCGCGCCGTCCCACAACGCCACAAGCCCGACCGAGGCGCTCAGCAGGCCCACCGCAACGGCGACGCTCTGCATGCGGCGCGGGAGGCGAGGAGCGTGCGAGACCGCGGCCGCTGCGGCGACCGCGACCAGGATCGGGGCGATCTCGCCCGGTCCCTGCCCCCGGATCGCCCCGAAGACGGCGAGTGCGACCGCGTGCGCCCACAGGATCGCCCGCAGCCAGCGCTGGCGGTCGTCCCAGACGTCGTCGGGAAGTCCCGCGCCACGCAAGAACCTTGAAGAAAGGCGCCCCATCCTCAACGAATCGGCAGAATCGCGCCGCGCCTGTAGGGGCCGGACGGCGTTTGCGCGGCCCGGTTGGCCGGGGATCACAGGGCCATGACGCGCCCGCTCCCGCACGAACTCAGCGAGCGGATCGGCGCCCTCGCCGCGCTCGACGCGCCCGGCAAGGCGATCGGAACGCAGATCCGCAGGCTGCTTCCGGCCGGCGGTGGGCTGAAGGACATCCTCAGCGGCACGTGGATGGGCCATGCCCTGCATCCACTCCTGACGGACATCCCGATCGGCACCTGGACGAGCGCGACGCTGCTGGACCTGTTCGGCGGCCCGGCCAGCCGGCCGGCCGCGCAGAAGCTCGTCGGCGTCGGCCTCGTCGCCGCCGCGCCGACGGCATGGAGCGGCTGGTCGGACTGGGCCGACAGCGAGCCCGCCGACGATCAGGTGCGGCGGATCGGCATCGTCCACGCGATCGCCAACGGGACCGCGGCCGCGCTGTACGGCGCCTCGTTCGCGGCCCGGCGGCGCGGCGCGCACACGACCGGCGTGCTGCTCGGCCTCGCAGGCGCGGGCGCGATCGGGGCCGGCGGCTGGCTCGGCGGTGACCTCGCGTACGCGCGCGGCGTCGGCGTCAACGAGACGCTGTTCGACGACGCCCCGGAGGACTGGACCCCGGCGCTCGACGCGAGCATGCTCGTCGAGAACCGCCCGACGCCGGCCACGGTCGGTGACCTCAAGGTCGTCCTCGTCAGGCGCAACGGCGAGATCCATGCCCTCGCCGACCGCTGCGCCCACCGCGGCGGGATGCTGCACGAGGGCGAGATCGAGGGCGACTGCATCGCCTGCCCGCTGCACGGCACGCTCTTTCGCCTTGACGATGGCTCGCTCGAGCGCGGGCCGTCGGCGTATCCACAGCCGGTCTACGAGGCGCGCATCAACGACGGCCGCGTCGAGATCCGCGCCGCGTCGTAACGAGCGCCAACGCGCCAGCTTGGGGAAAGCTCCGGCCGTGCGGCAGGGGTCATCCGTGGTCGACCCACACGCCGCTCACCCCAAACACTCAGGAGCACCGCCATGCCGGCCTCAACATCAAAGCTCGTCGCGCTCACGCTGACCGTCGCCGCACTTGGTGTCAGCGCAGCCCCGGCCGCCGCCACCCCCGAACTCCAGTCCGATACCGCGATGCGCAAGGCCATTCGCGATTACGCCAAGCGCAGCCCCGGTGGCGAGGCGATGCGGGCGCGCAACATCCGAGTCGACTGCGTCCAGGCCGCCAAGGTCGGTACGACGCGCCCCTGCAGCGGCACGTTCTCGCTGACCCGCGGCAGCAGGATCGCGCACTACCGCCTCACCGAGAGGGCGAGCACCTTTCGCAACTCGCCCGGCAGCATCGAGTACCGCCTCTATGCCGAGGCCACCAGGAAGGCGCCTGGCCTGCCGTCCTCGATCGCCTCGTGGCGGGGCTTCCTGCAGTAACGGCCGCGTCGCCCGCTGGCCGCCGACGGCGGCCGGCGGTAGCGTCGCTCCTGCGCCATGGCGTCCGTCCTGCATCGGTCCCGTGATGACACCGAACTGGCTCGACGCGTCAGCGGCGGAGACAGCGCGGCGTTCGCGCTGCTGGACGCCCGTCACCGCAACGCGCTCACGCGCTACGCCGGCTCGCTGCTGCGTCGCTCCGAGCACGATGCCGAGGACGTCGTCCAGGATGTGCTCATCCGCGCGCACGACGCGCTGCGCGCGGGTGACGTGCCCGACGATCTGCGCCCGTGGCTGTACCGGCTCACCCGCAATCGCGCGATCGACGAGGTGCGCCGCAAGCGCTGGGGCGACGAGAGCCTGGACAGCGAAAACGCGTTCAACAGCGATCGCGGCGCGGACCCCGCCACCGTGCTGACCAGCAAGGAGACGCTGCGCCGCCTCGTCGAGGATCTCGCCGACCTGCCCGTCAACCAGCGCGTCGCCCTGCTGGCGCGCGAGCTCGACGACCGCAGCCCCGAGGAGGTCGCGCAGCAACTCGACCGGGGAGCGGGCCGCCCATGTGTGTCCCGGTCGCTGGGCCGTGGCGATCCTCAGATCGCCCAACGGGGCCCGCTTTCACCGGCTCAGCCCCGGCGAGCCCGTCGCGATCCAGCGCCGCAACGCCACCGGCAGGTGGACGCTGGTCGCGCACGACTACGACCCGCTCTGGGTCCGGGGCAAGGAGCCCGGCTGGATCAGGACCAGCGAGCTGTGCGCGTAGCCGATGCCCGTCAGCCGAACTCGATCACGCTGCGGATGCCGTCCTGTGCGTGCATGAGCTCGAAGCCCGTGTTGACCTCGTCGAGCGTGATCCGGTGCGAGAGGAAGGCGTCGACGTCGATGTCGCCGTCGAGGTAGCGCTGCACGAGCTGCGGCACCTGGTCGCGGCCCTTGACGCCGCCGAACGACGAGCCCGCCACGCGCCGGCCGGTGATGAGGTAGCGCGGGATGACGTCGAGCGTCTCGCCCTTGCCCGCGACGCCGCACATCGTCGCCAGACCCCAGCCCATCCGCGCCGACTCGACCGCCTGACGCATGACCGCGACGATGCCGGTCGCCTCGATCGTGTAATCGGCGCCGAAGCCGCCCGTCATGTCGAGGATCGCCTGCACGGTGTCCGAGCCGCCGACGAGCGTGTCCGTCGCGCCCTGGTGGCGAGCCATCGCCAGGCGCTCGTCGGAGAGGTCGACGCAGACGATCCGCTCGGCGCCCTGCAGGCGCGCGCCCGCGACCGCGCCGAGGCCGACCATGCCGGCGCCGAACACGACGACGGTCGAGCCCGCCTCGACCCTGGCCGTGTACATCGCCGCGCCGAGGCCGGTCGACAGGCCGCAGGCGAACAGGCAGGCGCGGTCCAGCGGCGCCTCCGGTGAGACCTTCGCGAGGGCGATCGACGGCATCACCGTGTACTCGGCGAACGTCGACGTGCCCATGAAGTGGCGGATCGGCTCGCCGTCGCGCGACAGGCGCGTCGTGCCGTCGGGCAGGAAGCCCTTGCCCTGCTGGTCGCGGATCGCGAGGCAGATGTTCGTCTTCGGGCTGAGGCAATGCGCGCACTCGCGGCACTGCGGCGAGAACAGCGTCACGACGTGGTCGCCGACGGCGAGGTCGCTGACGCCCGCGCCGATCGCCTCGACGACGCCCGCGCCCTCGTGGCCGAGCACCGTCGGGGCGTAGCCCGACGGGTCGACGCCCGAGGCCGTGTACAGGTCGGTGTGGCAGACCCCGCAGGCGACGAGCCGCACGAGAACCTCGCCCGCTTTTGGCTCCGCGAGGTCGAGCTCCTGCACGACGAGCGGCTGCCCGAACTGCTCCAGTACCGCTGCACGCATACGCATGAGCGAGAACCTAATGGGTCGCCGTCAGCCGAGGCGTGAGTTCGGTGCGAGGACGATCGCGACGTGGCGCTGCCCGCCCGCCAGCGGCCGCCGCCACGGGCCCTCGCCGTCGAGGTCGGGGCCACGGTCGAGTAGCAGCGCCGCCAGGCAGCGCGCGTCGTCGAGCGGCTGCGGCGGCGAGCGGTACGTGCGCGCGGGCCGCCCGGTGAGCGGCCCGTTGACGCGATCCTCGACGACGACGAGGTACAGCGGGCCGAGCGTCAGCTCGAGCTGCTCGCCGCCGTCGCTGTCGGGCGCGTCCATGCACCCAACGCTACGTCAACGCGCGTCGGTCAGGCGGCCGCGGCGGACTTCGCCGGCTTCGCAGCGCCGATCAGCTTCTGCTGCTGGCGCTCGGGCGAGATGCGCACGACGTTGTGCGCGAGCCCGACCTTCTCCAGCATCCAGATCACGATCGCCGAGATGTCGAACTCGAAGCGACCCAGGCCCTGGCGGGCGGAGCGCGGGAAGGCGTGGTGGTTGTGATGCCAGGACTCGCCGAACGTGAACAGCGCAAGCCAGGCGACGTTCGTCGACTTGTCCTCGATGTCGAAGCGACGGCGCCCGAAGACGTGGCAGATCGAGTTGATCGACCAGGTCACGTGGTGGATGAAGAAGATCCGCACGAAGCCGGCCCATAGCAGCGTCCAGAGCGCGGCGGTGAGCGAGAAGCCGTGCAGGACGAAGCCCGCGACGAACGGGATCGCCAGGCTCAGCCCGATGAAGGACAGGTGATGGCGGCTGATCCAGCGCATCCCCTTGTCCTCGCACAGGTCGGGCGCGTACTTGCGGAACTCCGCGCTGCCCTGGGTCTTCATCAGCCAGCCGGAGTGCGCGTGCCACAGGCCCCTCAGCCCCGTGCCCTCGCCGACGTGCGGGCTGTGCGGGTCGCCCTCCTCGTCGGTGTGCGCGTGGTGCAGGCGGTGGTCGGCGACCCACGCGATCGGCGGACCTTCGACGGCCATCGAGCCGGCGATCGCGAAGGCGTACTCGACGGGCTTGCTCGTCTGGAACGCGCGATGCGTGAGCATGCGGTGGTAGCCGACCGTGATGCCGAGGCCGGTGACGACGTACATGACGAAGAAGATCGCCAGGTCGATCGCGCCGATCGCCTTGTTCCACAGCAGGACGATCGCGAGCAGGAACGCGACGAAGGGGATGACGACGGCGCCGAGGTTGGCGTACTTGAGAAGAGGGGGCATGCATTTGAGGCTACGGACTGACCAATCGCGGTTCTTGTCGAATCTCCGTGGCGTTTAGGCTCAGAATCTGTAGTTTCTGCACAAGTGGAGGGCATCCCGTCAGCCGTCGCAGCGGTTCTGCGCCCGGTTCTTCCCGATCTCGCCGCGGAGACGATCCGCGCGATCGGTCGCGAGGTGCCCGATTACTCGCGCCCGCTGGAGGGCCGCCTCGGCGTAACGCTGCGCTACGGCACCGAGCGCGCGCTGCGGCGCTTCGTGGACTCGATCGAGGCGCCGGCGGCGGTCAGCGATCGCGACCGGCGCATCTACATCGAGCTCGGCCGCTTGGAGATGCGCGAGGGCCGCACGCTCAACGCGCTGCTGGCGGCGTACCGCGTCGGCGCGCAGATCGCCTGGCGGCGCTTCGTCGAGGCGGGCGTGCGCGCCGACCTCGAGCCGGCGATCCTCTACCGCCTCGGCGAGGCGATCTTCGCGTACATCGACGAGATCTCGGGCGAGTCGATCGCGGGCTACGCGGCCGCGCAGTCCGAGGCCGCCGGCGAGCGCCAGCGACGCCGCGCGCGGCTCGTGTTCCTGCTGTCGGCCGATCCACCCGCGGCGCCGGAGGACGTGCGCCTGGCGGCGGTGCGCGCGGGCTGGCGGCCGCCGGCGCAGATCGCGGCGCTCGTCGTCGAGAGCATCGACTCCGAGCGGCTCGCGAGCCGGCTCGGGCCGGGCGCGGTGGCGGCACCGCTGGAGACGCCCGAGGCGTTGCTGCCCACGCGCCAGCTGCAGCGCGTGCTCGCGTTCGTGCCCGATCCGGACGGTGCCGGTCGCCGCGCGCAGCTCGCCACCGCGGTGGAGGGGTTGGCGGCGGCGCTCGGCCCGACGGTCGCGCTGGCGGGCTGCCCGCGCAGCGCGGCGCGCGCGCGCCGGGCGCTCGACCTGCGCGATCTCGGCCTGCTGCCGGGCGACGGGCTGCTCGTCGCCGAGGAGCACGCCGCCGCGCTCGTGCTGCTGGCCGACAGCCTGCTTGCGAGCGAGCTCGCGGACGCGCGGCTCGCGCCGTTGCGCGAGCTGCGTCCGGCCGTGCGCGAGCGGCTGACCGCGAGCCTGCGCGCCTGGCTGGACTGCCAGGGCCGGGTCGACGAGACCGCCCGCGCCCTCGACGTCCACCCGCAGACGGTGCGCTACCGGCTCAACCAGCTGCGCGAGGCGTTCGGCGGTGCGCTCGACGACCCCCAGGCGCGCTTCGAGCTGGCGCTCGCATTGCGGGTACGCGAGGCGGCCGGCGGGTAGCCGGCGCGTCGCGTCGCGAGCGGCGGCCGTGTCAGCTTCGGCGCACGAGCCTGACGCTGCGCGTACGGGTGCGCGCGCGCCCGCTCTGCTGCCGCGTCGTCGTCGTGGCCCTCGCGGCGAGCGCGGCGCGGGCGCGCAGCGCCCGGCGGGCGGACCGGCTCAGGCGCAGCGTGACGGTCCGCGTGCCCGCCGCGACGCTGTACGAGATCCGGGCGATCGTCGTGCGCGACCGGCGGCCCGGGAGCCGCGCCTGCAACGTCACCGTGCCCCGGCAGCGCGCGACGGCGGTCGTCGCGCAGCGCAGGCGCAGCCGCACGAGCCCGCCGGCGCTCACCACGGCGCGGGCGGTGAGCACGTTCGCCAGAGCGCTCGACGGTGGCGGCGCGGGCGGCGGCGGCGGCGGCGGTGGCGGTGGCGGTGGCGGTGGCGGCGACGACGACGACGACGACGCGCAGTAGAGCGCCTCCTTGCCGATCGCCCGGTACGGGCAGTCCGCGAGCTCGACGAGCCGCAGCACGGCGTCGCGATTGCGCGCCGTCTGCGTCGCGATGACCTCGTCGGGTGGGTAGAAGCCGGGACTTGCGGAGACTGGGTACATCTCGAAAATGAACGCGAACACGCCCTCGGCGCCCCACAGCCAGTCGCCGAGCGTGCCGTCGGTGATGTAGAGGTCCGATGCCTGCTCGGGCGTATAGCCGTTGGACGTGGCCATGCTCTGCCCGATGGCGGCGAACGTGGCGCGCTGATCGGCGTCCAGCCCCGGGGCCGTGTCCGCGAACGTGTAGCCGTAGGGCCACAGCACGAGCTCGCCGTAGCTGTGGAAGTCGATCGCGGTCCGGATCTGCTGCACGCCGCCGATCCTGCGCGACGTGACGAAGTCGCGCACCGCCTGCGTCTCGGGAGCCGAGAACGCGCTCGGGCCGCGGTAGGTCTCGGAGGCCGGATCCGCGCTCGAGCCGCCCGGGCAGCAGCCCCAGTTGAAGCTCCAGTTGCGATTGAGGTCGGTGCCGACGGCCGTTCCCGGCGCGGGCTGCGGCTGGCGGTTCTTGCGCCAGTAGACGTAGCTGCCGGTCGCGACGTCGAACTCCGCCCCGTCGGGGTTGACGCTCGGCACGATCCAGATCTCACGGCTGTCGACGACGTTGCGGATCCGCGCGTCGGTCGCGTAGCTGTCCGTCAGCTCATGGAGCAGGTAGAGCGCCATCTCGACCGTGATGTGCTCGCGCGCATGCTGGCCGTGGGCGAACAGCACCTCCGGCTCGGCCTCGTCGGCCGTGACGTTGTCGGACACCTTGAGGGCGTAGATCGGGCGGTTCTCGTAGCTCATGCCGATCTGCGTGCGGGTGAGCAGCGTGGGATGTGCTGCGACCAGCGCGGCTGTCTCGTCGACCCACTCCTGGTAGTCGTGATAGCCGCCGTCGGCCACGGGGAAGCCCGCTTCGCGCCCGACCTGACGCGCCGCCGGCGCGGCCGGCGCCGCAAGCGGCACGACCCTGTAGGGCAGGCGCTGCAGCCCGCGCAGGTCCGACGGCGACGCGGTCACGACGACCGTCGCATGACCGACCTCCACGATCGCCGCGCCGGTCGCGGCGACCACCGCGCGATCGACCGACGTCCGTACCCCTTCGACCTCGTACGTGCCCGGGGTCGCGGCGGCCGCGGGGGCCGCGGGGGCCGCGGCCGCCGCGGCCGCGGGTGTCGCCAGCGCGCAGATCGCGATCAGCGCGATGATGAATCGATGCATCGGCAGCGACGCTACAGGCGGCCGGCTGCACATGCAGCAGCGGGCCGACGCCGGCGTGCCCACGAGGCCCGGAACTCAGCGTCCGGCGCTCGAGCTCCCCGCCGCAGCGGGGAAGGCTCGTGACGCGTAGGTCAGCGCGTCGCGTTGGTCAGCGCGTTGGCGACCTTCTGCAGCGCCCCGTTGATGCCGCGCACCTCGGACTCGATCGGACGAACCTGCTCGTCGATCGCGTGCACGCCGATGCGAATCAGCGCGGCCGTCGAGGCGATCTTGCTCAGCGTGCCCGTGATCGCGAGCAGATAGCCGGCGAGGACGAGTACGAGCAGCAGTACCTCGACCAACGTCGCGACGATCAGGATGGTGTCCATCGGTCCCTCCTTCGCCTGTGGTTGATCCTGTAAGTCCGGTTGCCGGCGCGTCTCCGAGAACGCCGCCAGGTGGTCATCAGCGCGTACCCGAGGGTGAATGGGTTCGCGGAACGGGCCACGAGTGATTCATCCTGTCGATCGGCCACTAGCCGTGGTGCCCGAGCTCGTCGACCAGTTCGTCTGCGGACTGCCGCGTGTTCTTCAGCTGATACGTCGTGGCGGTGTTCTTCACGACCGCCTTGCCGTTCACCCAGGTGTTCCAGATGTCGTCGTTGAGGGCCACCACGGCGCGCCGCAGGCCCTCGAGCAGGCCGATGACGACGAGCAGCACGACGAACCCGGCAGCGAGCGTCGCGACCCACGCCGACTGGTTCTCCGACAGTGCGATCACGGTCCTCATCCGCGGTACCTCTTCCAAGCCGGCAGTCGGGGGTCGTCAAGTGCGGACGGCAGCCCGCTCGTCGGCGGCGCTGCGGGCGCTGCGGGCGCTGCGGGGGCTGCCGCGGCGACGGGGGACGGCGCGGGTGGCGCCACGGCCGACGCCCGCGCGGGCGGGTCGGTGTTGACGGCGAGCGAGAGCTTGTGCAGATACCGGACCGCGAGGTCCGGGACGGATTCGGCAAGCCGCCGCGTGGCCCCGAGCTGGTCGGTGCCGGGCACGCCGCGCTCGAGCATCGGCGCGGTCTTCGCCGAGCGCAGGTCGGTCAGAACCGCGCGCAGCGGACTGAGCACGCCCTGGAGCAGGAAGATCACGACGAGCAGCACGACGAGGCCGACGACCAGACCGACGACGGACAGCACGGTGACGACTGACGAGACCGCAACCATCAATCCCTCCAACCCGGCGATGTCGAGTACCTGTTCTGCACCGGCTGCGCACCGCGCGCGAGGCGCAGGCAGGCGGCGATCGTGCGCACGGCGTTGTGGGTCGCGCCGACGGACTGCAGCGGTCGCGTCTTCTGCGCGATCGAGTCCAGGTCACTCACGAGATGTACCGCTGTCGCGTCGATCTTCCTGGCGAGAGCGGTGATCGCGAGCAGCAGCACTGCGACGAGCAGGACCACGACGGCCCCGACGACCCAGCCGACGGTCCACCAGGTGGAAACGGCGATGCTCATGTGACGACGCTCACCGATTGGCGAGTTGAGCGCATGTTCTCTCCCCCCTTGGCGACGTACGGCTGCACATCACACCGCGCGCGATGTAGCGCCTACGTCGAACGTCAACCTAGAGCATCGACGATGCGATAGGTAAGTGACTATTACGCATAGTGTCGGAGGCGACGCACGTCGTGACGTTCGCGGACGCGGCGTCGACGCGCACCGCGCGCGTCAGAGCTCGAGCGTGCCCGCGCGGAATTCCGCCAGCGCGTGCTCGGCTGCGATCGCGTGCAGCCCGTCGCCGCGCGCCAGACGTTCGAGGGCGGCAACCGCCTCGGGCGCGCAGAAGTCCAGCGCGTGCGCCGCGGCGAGCACGCGCACGCCGCTGGCGGGATGGTCGATGAGCCCGGCGATCGCCGCCCGGCCCGCGTCGCAGGCGCGCAGCGCGCGCGCGACGCGCGCGTTCTCGTCGAAGACCGCGTTGGCCGCGCGCGCGTCGGTGCGCAGCTCGTGCCAGCGCTCCGCCGTGCTGGCGTAGGCCGCCAGCAGGTCGGCGAGCTCGTCGCTCACCCGCGCTTGACGAGCCGGCCGACGGCGGCCATCAGCTCGTCGGTGCGGTCGGCCTGCAGCTCGCCCTCGGCGCCCAGGACGCACGAGCGGGCGTGCTCGTCGAGCAGCCCGAGCGCGACCTTGTCGAGCGCGGCCTGGGCGGCCGAGATCTGCGTCAGGACGTCGATGCAGTAGCGATCGTCGACGACCATGCGCTCGATCCCGCGCACCTGCCCCTCGATCCGGCGCAGGCGAGCGAGCAGCTGATCCTTGCTTGCGGAGTAGCCTCGTTCGGTCACGACGGGAAGCGTAGCAGTACCCCGGCGGGGTATGCTAGCGTTCATGGCCAGATACCCCCTCCCAGTATCAATCGGATGAAGAGAGCGATGCTTCCAACTCGTAGCTACACCGTCGACGGGATGACCTGCGGACACTGCAGCAAGACCGTCATCGCGCAGGTCCTCCAAGTCCAGGGCGTGAAGGGCGCCGACGTCGACCTCGACGCCAAGCAGTTGACGGTCGCCGGCGAGTCCTTCCAGGACAGCGCGATCCGGACGGCGGTGGACGAGGCGGGGTACACCTTCGTGTCATGACGGCGGGCGCGCGCGTCGCGGGCTTCGGCGCGCTGCTGGCGGCGATCTTCGTCCTGGCCGTGATCGCCGGCCGCGCCGCCGGGCCGACCTCGGTCGCAGGCGTCGGCGGCGGCGAGCACGCCGGCGCCGCCGGCCCGCAGCACGGCGAGGTCCCGGCCGGCGGCGGTGACCGCGTCCTGCGCCTCGCCGCCGCCACCACGAGGCTGACGCCCGGGCGCGCACAGCGGTTCGCGTTCGAGATCCGCGACGCCGCCGGTGCGCGCGTGCGGGACTTCGAGGTCGAGCAGGGCCGCCGCATGCACCTGATCGTCGTGCGCCGCGACCTGCGCCGCTTCCAGCACCTGCACCCCGCGCAGGACGCGAGCGGGCGCTGGTCTGTCGCCCTGACCGTGCCCGACGCCGGCGTCTACCACGCGTTCGCGGACTTCCAGACGGGCGGGCGGCGCCAGGTCGCCGGCAGCGACCTCTTCGCGCCCGGGGACTTCGAGCCGCTCGCACTGCCCGCCGCGAGCACCGTCGCCGCCACCGACGGCTACGACGTCTCGCTGCGCGACGACGGCGGCACGCTGCGGTTCACCGTCGGCCGCGGGGGCAAGCTCCTGACCGGCCTGCAGCCCTATCTGGGGGCAGCCGGCCACCTCGTCATGCTGCGCGCCGGCGACCTCGCCTACGAGCATGTCCACCCGGTCAACGCCGACACGCTCGACTTCGCGACCGATGACGCGCCCGGCACGTACCGCCTGTTCCTGCAGTTCCGCCACGCCGACCGCGTCCACACGGCCGCCTTCACGCACGAGGTCGCGCGATGAGCGAGCGCATCGAGCTGCCGATCCGCGGCATGACGTGCGCCTCCTGCGCGACGCGCGTCGAGAAGCGGCTGAACGGGCTCGAGGGCGTCGAGGCGAGCGTCAACTACGCGACCGAGCGGGCGTCCGTGCAGCTCGCCGACGACACCTCCACGAGCGCCGAGGACCTGGTCGCCGCCGTCGAGCAGGCCGGCTACGAGGCGATTCTGCCGGCGAGCCCCGACGCCGCCCGCCATCACGCGCACGATCCCGTCGACGACCTGCGCCGGCGGCTGATCTTCGCCGCGATCGCCTCGCTGCCGCTGGTCGTGCTCGGGATGCTCCCCGCGCTGCAGTTTGACTACTGGCAGTGGATCTCGCTGCAGCTCGCGACGCCGGTGCTGTTCTGGGCCGCCTACCCCTTCCACCGCGCCGCCTGGGTCAACCTGCGCCACGGCGCGGCGACGATGGACACGCTGATCTCGATCGGCACGATCGCCGCCTGGTCGTGGTCGCTGATCTCGCTGCTGTTCCTCGGCGCGGGCGTGCCCGGTATGCGCCACGAGCTGTCGCTGCTGCCCGAGCGCGACGGCAGCGGCGGCGACGTGTACTTCGAGGTCGTCGGCGTCGTCGTCACGTTCCTGCTCGCGGGCCGCTGGTTCGAGGCGCGCGCCAAGCGCAGCGCCGGCGCGGCGCTGCGCGCGCTGCTCGAGCTCGGCGCCAAGGACGTCTCGATCCTCGACGCCGACGGCGTCGAGCACCGCATCCCGATCGAGCAGCTCAAGGTCGACCACCGCTTCGTCGTGCGGCCGGGCGAGAAGGTCGCGACCGACGGCGTCGTCTACAAGGGCACGTCGGCGATCGACCGCTCGCTGCTGACCGGCGAGAGCGTGCCCGTCGACGTGCACCCGGGCGATGCCGTCACCGGCGCGACCGTCAACGCCGGCGGCGGCCTGCTGATCGTGCGCGCGACGCGCGTCGGCGCCGACACGGCGCTCGCGCAGATCGGCCGGCTCGTGACCGAGGCGCAGACCGGCAAGGCGCCGGTCCAGCGGCTCGCCGATCGCATCGCGGGCGTCTTCGTCCCCGTCGTGCTCGTGCTCGCGACCGCGACGCTCGGCTTCTGGGTCGGCACCGGCGACAGCGGCCTGGCGTTCGCCGCCGCGGTCGCGGTGCTGATCATCGCCTGCCCCTGCGCGCTCGGCCTGGCGACACCGACAGCGCTGCTCGTCGGCACCGGCCGCGGCGCCCAGCTCGGTGTGCTGATCCGCGGGCCGGAGATCCTCGAGTCGACGCGGCGGGTGGACACGATCGTCATCGACAAGACCGGCACGGCCACGACCGGCCGCATGACGCTGCAGGAGCTGAAGGTCGCCGAGGGCGTCAGCGAGGCGCAGGCGCTGTGGCTCGTGGGCGCGCTGCAGAACGGCTCCGAGCACCCGATCGGGCGCGCGATCGCGGCGGCCGCGCAGCGGCTGGAGTCCGAGCCGCCGACGGTCGAGGACTTCACGAACCGACCGGGGCTCGGCGTCGAGGGCACCGTCGCCGGGCGCGCGATCATCGCCGGACGGCCCGCGCTGCTGGCGAGCGCCGACCCGTCGCTGGCGCTGCCGCCCGAGCTCGAGCGGGCCCGCCAGGCCGCCGAGGCCGGCGGACGGACGGCGATCGCCGCGAGCTGGGACGGCGCCGCGCAGGCGCTGTTCGTCGTCGCCGACACGATCAAGCCGTGCTCGGCCGAGGCGATCGCGCAGCTGCGCGAGCTCGGCCTGCGCACGATCCTGCTGACCGGCGACAACGCCGCCACCGCCCACGCGGTGGGCGGCCGGATCGGCGTCGACGAGGTCATCGCCGAGGTGCTGCCGAGCGAGAAGGTGGGCGTCGTCAGGCGCCTGCAGGCCGAGGGGCGCACGGTCGCGATGATCGGCGACGGCGTCAACGACGCCCCCGCGCTGGCCCAGGCCGATCTCGGCATGGCGATCGGTACGGGCACGGACGTCGCGATCGAGGCGTCGGACATCACGCTCGTGACCGGCGACCTGCGCGTCGCCGCCGACGCGCTGCGCCTCTCGCGGCGCACGCTGCGCACGATCAAGGTCAACCTCTTCTGGGCCTTCGCATACAACGTGGCGGCGCTGCCGCTCGCCGCCGCCGGACTGCTGAACCCGATGATCGCGGGCGTCGCGATGGCGTCGTCGAGCGTCTTCGTCGTCGTCAACTCGCTGCGGCTACGCGGTTTCCGGCCGCAGCGCCGACCGGTCAGCCGTCCAGACGACCGCGCGTCCGCGCCCGCATGACGGCGAGCTGGGTCACGCGCGCGCCGACCCACGCAGCCTCCCAGAGGGCGAGCTGGCGCTCGAGGTCGGCCATGTACCCGGCATCGCAGTCCAGGCCGATCGAGACCGCGAGCGCGCGCTCCATGCGCAGCAGTTCGAGCTGCTGGCGGACGTCGGCGGGGTCTTTGATCTCCATAGCGGCGGTGATGCTCGCTCGTTCGTTCGGCCAAACGTGCGTCGTGCGCGTGGCATGATCGGCATACTGCGCCGGGTGCCCCGTCGCCGCTGCACGCTACTCGGGTTCGTGGCCGTCCTCGTCGCCGCATGCGCGCTGTCGGCCTGCGGCGAATCGGAGTCCGCGTCGAGCGCGTCGAGCGCCGCTGCCGAGGCCGCCGTCGAGCCGATCCCGACGCGCAAGACGAAGGTCACGGCCGTCGAGCCCGTCGCCGGTGAGAGCGGCGACTACGCCGCGCTGCCGACCGAGGAGCCCGGATCGCAGCGCGATCCCGCGCCGGCCGGCGCGTCGGCTCCGCTGGGCAAGAGCAGCAGCAGGGGCAGCGGGCCGACGAACGACGCGGCGATCTCCGACGCCGAGGTCCGCAAGGAGGGGATCGCGCTGCCACCGATCGAAGCGCCCGAGGCGGTGCGCCGGATCATCGAGGCCGGCAACCAGATCGCCCGCACCCCGTACCTCTGGGGCGGCGGCCACGGCAAGTGGCTCGACAAGGGCTATGACTGCTCGGGATCGGTCTCCTACGCGCTTGCCGCCGCCGGCCTGCTCGACGGCCCGCTCGCCTCCGGGCCCCTGATGAGCTGGGGCAAACCCGGCAAGGGCAAGTGGGTGACGATCTACACGAACCCGGGACATGTCTGGCTGACCGTCGCAGGCGTGCGCTTCGACACGAGCGGCAACCGCGTCACCGGCTCACGCTGGCAGGCGTCGATGCGCAGTACCAGCGGCTACGTCGCGCGCCACCCTCCCGGTCTGTAGTCGGTTCACAGCGGCCCGTTGCGACTACAATCCCGCGGGTCCTATGACCATCCCGTCATTCGATCTGCGGGTCGTTCGAAACGGCCGCTCTGTGCACATCGCTCCGTGCGGAGAGCTGGACATCGCCACGACGCCTGAGCTCGAGCAGGCGCTGGCCGATGCGACCGCCGCTGCGGTCGAGGAGATCGTGCTCGATCTGCGCGAGCTGACGTTCATGGACTCCACCGGCCTGCGCGCGCTGGCGCAGGCCAACTCGCGCGCCGACGAGCGCGGCGTCGCGCTGTCGATCATCCGCGGACAGCGACAGATCGAGCGCGTGCTGGAGATCTCCGGGCTCGGCGCGCTGCTGCCGCTCGTCGACGCACCGGCGGATCCCGCCCCGCCCGCGGCCTAGTACTAGCGCGAGTAGCGCGCCAACTTCGACTTGAAGACCGCGAAGACCGGCCGCGGGCTCCCGTCGGGATCGACGAGGCCGGCGTCGAAGCGACATGTCCTGCCGCATCGATAGGCCGCGTCCTCGATCCCGAAGAAGTTGTAGGAGTACACGCGCTCGACGCCGCGTGTCCGGTAGCGGTTGGCGTACGTGAACATGTTGCGCATCCGCGACGCCTGGCGCGCCTCGTCGTAGGGGAACGAGCGCCCGAAGCTCGCCAGCGCGCCGGTCTCGGTGAACCAGAACTTCGTGCGCTTGTTGTAGCGGCGCACCGTGTTGATGATCCTTGCCGTGCCGGTCGAGCGGCTGCGGTTGACGTCGGAGTAGTTGTGGATCCCGACGACCTTCAGACGCGTGCGCCAGGTGCGGCTGAGGCGCCGGTAGAAGCTGCGGATGTAGCGATCCGAGCCGGCCTGGTCGAGGACGTCGAGGCCGACGACGTGGCACGTCCGGCAGCGTCGCTTGACCGCCGAGTACATGCTCTTGTAGTACGAGACGGCGTGGCCGACGCGGTTCCAGGTCTCCTGCGTCTTGTGGTTGACCTCGTTCCAGGCGCCGAAGTCGCGCACGCCGAGCTTGCGGAAGTAGAGGACCATGCGGCCGACGTCGCGGCGGTACCTCGACGTCGAGACGACGCGGCCGCGCTTGGAGCGCAGGTCGGTCGTCGAGACGTGCAGCAGCACCGAGACCTTGTTGCGGCGCGCCGCCTTGACGAATGCCCGCGCCTTCGCGCGCTCGGCGCGGTCGCGCATGACATCCGAGGGCACGAAGTAGCGCGTGCGCCTGATCTTCAGCTGCTTGAAGTGGGGCGAGTCGAACATCGCCGGACTCTGGTCGGCGACGCCCACGCGGATCGAGCTCTTCGCCGACGCCGGGGAGGCGGGCATGAGAGCGACCACGGCGAGGGTGCAGAAAAGTAGTAGTCGTGGCATACCCATCCCAACGTCGCCGAGCAGCGAAGGTTGCGGCGCGGTCCTACCGATCCGGGGTCTCGTCGAGCCGGAAACGCCGCGCCAGGGCCTCGCCGTCGCCGGGGTCGATCTGCACGAGGTCGGCCGCCCGGGGGACGAACGCGGGCAGCCGCGTGTACGTGACGCGGGCCAGCCCGATGTCGCCGCCGTCCTCGCCGAGGTTGCCGGTGCCGCCGCCTCCGACGGAGCCCGAGTTGAGCACGGTGAGGGTTCCGGCGCGTGCGAGCGACTGGCTGTGCGTATGGCCCTGGACGATCAGCAGCGGGCGGTTCGGCGGCGCCGCACGCAGGCTCGCGACGGCGAGCTGGGCGAGGCCCGGAGCGTGCACGACGACGATGTCGACCTTGCCGATCAGCGGCGTCAGCCACGCCGCGAAGCGCTCCTGCTGCGCGGCCGTGTAGGTGGCGCCGTTGTCGGCGTAGCGCTCGCGGGCCAGGCGCTTGAGCGGATCGTCGTAGCCGGCGACGCGCAGGCCGGCGACGCGCTGGACGACGGCGCCGTCGGTCGTCCCGTCGCCGCTCAGCCGTCCGCTGCGGGTCAGCACGATCGCGCCGGCCCGGGCGAGCTTGCGCTGGAGCACGTCGGAGTCGTGGTTGCCCGAGACGAAGACCAGCCGCGTTCCGGCGCGGGCGACGCGCAGCACGAGCGCCTGCTCGACGGGCGAGCCGCGATCGGTGAGGTCGCCCGTGAACACCAGCAGCCCGCCGCGGGCGGCGCGCTCCAGCGCGGGCAGCGCGATGACGTTGTTGTGCAGGTCCGACGCGACCGTCAGCCGCGGCGCGCCGTTGCCCAGCGGCTCGCGGCCGGCCGGCGCGCTGACGAACCGGGCGATGCCGACGAGCTGCTCGTCGATCTCGTCGTCGAGCGTCTGCGACGACGCGCCGAGCGACTCCAGCGCCCGTAGCGCGGTCGGGACCTCGGGCCCGTTGGCGTAGTACTCGGGGCTGTCGACGTTCGAGCGCGGCGGCAGCGTGACGACGAGCGCCGCGCCGGCGCCGAGCGCCGTGACGAGCGCTGACGCGAGCGTGTAGCGCAGCCGCGGCCCGAAGCCGCCGCGGGCGGCCAAAGCGACGAGCACGCCGAGGCCCAGGCCGGCGAGGACCGACACGGCGATCGCCAGGCGCAGGTAGTGGGCGAGCGCGTCGCGCGCCTGCGAGCGCGCGACCGCGGCGTCGAGGCGGCCGGCCTCGGCGAGCTTGACGACGGCGCGGCGGTCGACGGCGCGCACGTCGACGTTGACCCGCGCCGGCAGCCGCACGACGGGAAAGCGCACGCCCCAGTCGACGAGCGGCACGTAGAGATCGAGCGCCCCCTTGTGGCCGGGGTCGACGGACAGGCGCACGGTGCCGACGTCCAGCCGCCGCTCGAGCGTGAACGTCTTGAGCGCGACGATGGCGCCGGCGAGCGTGGCGCCGACGACGAGGACGAAGATCAGCGCGCGGCGCATGGCGTGTGAGGCTAGAACGTGGAGGAATCCTTGCGGACGTTGCGGGGATGAGCCAGGCCGCGGCTTGACGGCGCGGTCCGTGCATGTGTGACATCCGATGCATGTACGAAGATCGCGCTGTGCAGCCGCGGCAAATCTACGCGAGCACCGCCACGCGTCGTGACCGGCGCTGGACGCGTCGGCGCGGGCGCGGATCGCTCGGCCTCGCGCTGCTGGCCTCGGCGACGCTGCTCGCCGCGATCACCGTGCTCGCCACGGTGGCGCCCGGCCTGAGCTGAGACCGCCTCGACAACGGACGCGGGGTTGCGCGTCAGGTCGGCGCTCGCACGGGCCCGGTCGCGCGGACGCCGTGTCGCGAATGTGTTCCAGGCCAACACCTTCGCGACTCGGCTGCCGCGCCGGGCGAGCAGCACGCGCCGCGGTGGCACGCCGCCTACCGCGCCGGCGCGGCCTCGCCCGCGGCGCCGGGCGCGCTCAGCGGCCGGCCCTGCAGCTGTCCCGCGGCGACGGCGACCGACACGATCGCGACCCAGGTCGCGGCGGCCAGCGAGGCGTGCAGCCAGACGATCTCGGCGGGCAGCTCGAGTTGGTACTGCAGGCCGCCGATCACGCCCTGGGCCCCGAGCAGGACGCAGAGCCAGGTCAGCGGCCTGCGAGCCTGGCTCGTCACGCCGCGGCGGCGCGCGCGGATCCACAGCGCGACGGCGAGGATCCCGAGCAGCGCCGCGATCCTCGCGTGCTGCTCGATCATGTAGTTCAGCGTCTCTGCGCCCTTGAAGGTCAGCCGCGGGACGAGGTCGTCGGTGCCGGTCCCGCCGGTGTGCGGGCCGGCGGCGGTCGCGGCCGTGCCGGCGAGGATCGCGACCGCGCCGAGCGCGATCAGCGCGCGGATCCCCCAGGTCTGCAGCCGGTCGCCGGACGGCGCGCCGGCGCGGGCGGCCGGCTGCTCGGGCTCCAGACGGGCGCGGTGGTCGAGCACGACGCAGGCCACGAGGATCAGCATCGAGAGCATGAAGTGGCTCATGACGAACCCCGGCTTGAGGTCGTACAGGACGGTGAAGCCGCCGAGCACGATCTGCGCAACGACGCCGAGCGGCAGCAGCAGCGAGATCCGCATGAGGTCGCGGCGGTAGGGCCGGCGGCGGTAGGCGCCCAGCAGCGCGGCGAACGCCGCGAAGCCGACGAAGCCGGTCAGCATCCGGTTGCCGAACTCGATCACACCGTGCGTGTTGAGCTCGGTGTAGAGCGACGTCTCGGTGCACTTCGGCCACGTCGGGCAGCCGAGGCCCGATCCGGTGACGCGGACGGCGACGCCCGTCACGACGATCAGCGTGAACGCGACGAGCGCGACGCGCGCGATCAGCGCGTAGCGGGCGGGGGTGATGACGAAGCGCTCCGGCATTCGGCGAGGAAGCTTAGGGAGCGTCCCGCGACGCGACGCGCGTCCGTCAGCGTCTCGCGGCGGTCGCCGCGGCCGGCTGCGGCTCGGGCTGCCGGCGGCGCGGGTTCTCGATCCCGGCCAGCGCGATCAGCCCGCCGGCGATCATCAGCAGCCCAGCGACGATCATCCCGCCGTGAAAGGCCTCGACGTTCGCCTCGCGGACGGCTGCGCGCGTCGCCGCGTCGGCCGCGCCATCGGGGATCGCGAGCGGGCGCTCGCGCGCCTGCGCCACGTACGCGCGGCTCGCCGCGCCCTCGCCCAGCCGCCGCTCGACGGCGCCGCCGAACTGCGCCGCCACGACCGCGCCGACGACGGCGATCGCGAGCAGGGCGGCGATCCGGGCGATCGCGTTGTTGACGCCCGACGCGATCCCGGCGTGGCGGCGGTCGGCGGCCTCCAGGACCGTCGCCGTCAGCGGCGCGACGGTCATCGCGAGGCCGAGCCCGAACAGCACCGTCGCGGGCAGGACGTCGCTCACGTACGCGGCGCGCTCGTCGACGCGCACGAACGCCAGCAGCCCGAGCCCGCCGACGATCGGCCCGGCGGTCATCAGCAGCCGCGGCCCGGCGCGCGCCGCAAGCGCACCGAAGCGGCGCGACAGGAAGATCAGCAGCAGCGTGATCGGGAGCATCGCCAGGCCCGCCTCGAACGCGGAGTAGTCCGCGATCTGCTGCAGGAAGATGACGATGAAGAACGAGGCCGCTCCGAGCCCCGCGTACGACGTCAGCGTGACGACGTTGCCGACGGCGAAGTTGCGCGAGGCGAAGATCGACGGCGGCAGCATCGGGTCGGGCGCGCGACGCTCGTAGGCGACGAACGCGCCGAGCGCGCCGATGCCGCCGAGCAGCGGCACGTAGACGGTCGGATCCGACCAGCCCGCGAGCGGCTGCTGGATCAGCGCGTACGTCGGGCCGGCGAGGCCGAGCACGCACAGCACCGCGCCCGGGACGTCGATGCGGCGCCGGCCTTCGCCCGGGCAGCGCGGCACGGCGCGCGCGATCAGCCACAGGCAGACGAGCACGAGCGGAACGTTCATCGCGAAGATCACGCGCCAGGAGATCGCGTCGACGAGCAGCCCGCCGAGCGGCGGGCCGACGGCGATCGCGGCGCTCGTGCCCGCCGTCCACGAGCCGATCGCGGCGGCGCGCTCGCCGGCCGGGAAGACGGTCGTGATGATCGCCAGCGAGCTCGGGACGAGCAGCGCCCCGAACGCGCCCTGCAGCGCGCGCGCCGCGATCAGCACCGCGATCGACGGCGCGACCGCGCACGCCAGCGAGGCGGCGCCGAAGCCGGCGACGCCGATCGCGAAGATCCGCCGCCGGCCGTGGATGTCGCCGAGCGCGCCGCCGACGAGGATCAACGCGGCGAGCAGCAGCAGGTAGGACGCGACGACCCACTGCTGGCCGGCGAGCGTGGCCCCGAGGTCGTCGCGCAGCGCCGGCAGCGCGACGTTCACCACGGTCCCGTCGACGAACACGATCGCCGAACCGAGGATGCAGGCGATCAGGGTCAATCGCCGGGCGCGGGCTTCGTCCACCGCCCAGACGGTAACGTCGTCGGGAGGTTGCCGATTCCGGCGAGGCACGACGAGATTCCGCCCACGACGACGCCGGAACCGGCGACCGGACGACGAACCCAGATCATGAACCTCATACCCACGCGCCTCGAAGGACCGATCCTCGTCGAGCCCGCCGTCCACGGCGACGCGCGCGGGTTCTTCCTGGAGAGCTACCGCGCGAACGTCTGGGCTGAGCACGGCATCGGCGACGCCTTCGTGCAGGACAACCACTCGCGCTCGGGCCGCGGGGTGCTGCGCGGCATGCACATCTCGATCGGGGCCGGGCAGGCCAAGCTCGTGCGCTGCGCGCGCGGCACGATCCTCGACGTCGTCGTCGACCTGCGCCGCGAGTCGCCGACCTGGATGCAGTGGGAGGCGCACGAGCTCGACGACGAGCGCGCGCGCCAGCTCTACGTCCCGGTCGGCTTCGCGCACGGCTTCTGCGTGCTGTCGGACGTCGCCGACGTTGCGTACAAGTGCTCCTCCTACTACGACCCGGCGCTCGAGCGTGGCTTTCGCTACAACGATCCGGACGTCGCGATCGACTGGCCGCCGGACATCGAGCTGCTCGTCTCCCAGCGCGACATCGAGGCGCCGCTGCTGCGCGAGATCTACGACACGCTGCCGTTCTGAGGGTGGATCAGGTCGCCGCGTTGCGCACGACGACCGCGTAGTCGCGGTTGGCGTACACGTCGGCGTCGAAGTTGCCGCTCTGCGCCGGGAAGCGGACCTCGCCCGACTCAAAGCCGGCGAGCCTGCACAACGCCAGCAGGACTTCGGGGAACAGCGGGTGGTGGTGCGTCGTGTCGGTCCAGAACGCCTTCAGCGCCGCCGGGTTGTGCGGGTTGACCGTCTCCATGATCGCGACGCCGCCCGGGCCCAGCTTGGCCTGCATGAGCGCCAGCAGCTCCGTGAGCTCGTCGGCACTCAGGTGCTCGACGACCTGGGCGGCGAACATCGCGGGCACCGAGCCGTCGTCGAGCTCGCGCAGGTAGGAGGCGGCGTCGGCGAGCTTGACGTCGAGGCCCTTCTCGACGCAGCGGGCGACCATCGACTCGTCCATGTCGGCGCCGCGAGCGCCGATCTCGCGCGCGACGAGCGCGTCGAGAAACTCGCCCCGGCCGCAGCCGAGGTCGAGCACCCAGTCGCTGCCGGCGAAGTACGGCAGGTAGGCGAGCTGCTGCTCGCGCACCGCGCGCTCGTCACCGCGGAAGATGTCCTCGAAGCCACGGTACGTCGCCGCGTCGCTGGACGCGCCGTCGAAGCGCAGCACGCGGCGGCCGTGATCGTCGGTCTGCGAGATCGCCGGGTGCGTCGAGGCCGGGCGCGCGCGCAGGCCCTCGAGCATGAGCTGCAGGTCGCTGTCGCCCATCGCGCCGGAGATCTTGCGCAGCGCGATCTGCAGGCGCTGGGTCTCGGCGATGACGTCCTCGATGCGCTCGTTGGTCTCCTGCAGCGCGCCGAGCAGCGCGCGGTTGAGCTCGTCCTGGTGATGCGTGTAGGGACGCATCGCCTGCAGCGCGGCCTTGCGCATCGCGCCCTTCGCCCCGCCGGTCTCGCGCGCGTCGCGCAGCGGGTCGAAACTGAGCTTCAGTTCGGCCAGGCCGAGGTAGGTGTCCGGCGGCAACGTCGGATCGATCGAGCCGCCGTTGCCGCGCGCGTTGTGACGGCGCACGCCGGCCAGGCGCTTCAGCCGCGAGCGCGCGGCCTCGCCGACGGCCTCCAGCGCGAAGTGCTCGGCGATCTCGCGCTTCGCGCGGGCGCCGCGCTCGCGCGCCTCGTCCTGGTGCTCCCAGACGTGGCGCATGAGCTCGGCGGCGTGGTCGACGTCGGGCTCTGCCCAGGTGCCGTGCGCCGGGTAGTTCTCGCCCTCGGGCCCGACCCGCGTCTCGCTGTGGCGCACGAGGTAGGAGTTCTCGGCCGTCATGAAGTCGAGGTTCGCGCTGAAGCCCGTCGCGATCACCGGCTTGCCGAGCGCCATCGTCTCGCCGAGGGTCAGGCCGAAGCCCTCGGCGCGGTGCAGCGAGACGTAGCAGTCCGCCCGCCGCATGAGTGCGGCCATGTCCGCGTCGGCGAGGAAGCGGTCGACGACGTGGATATCGGGGCGGTCACCGATCGCGTCCTGCAGCCGCGCGAGGCGGTCGGGCTTGAAGTCGCCGTTGTGGCTCTTCAGGACGAGCTGCGGGCCCTCGCCCGGCCCGAACGCGCGCGTGAACGCCTCCACGAGGCCGAGCGGGTTCTTGCGCGCGAGCGTCGAGTAGAAGTCGAACAAGAACAGGAATTGAAAACCGTCGGGAAGCTCCAGGCTTGACAGGTCGCCGCCGGCGGCCGGAGCGACGATCGGCAGCGGGACGCGCACGACCGGCACCGGCGACACGTGGCTGAGGATCTGCTCGACGTAGCGCGAGTAGACCCAGATCTCGTCGACGAGCGCGAACGCGCGGTCCCAGCTCGGTGGCACGACGTCGACCTCCCAGGCCCAGACGCCGATCGTGTAGCGGTCCTCGAAGAACTCCGGGCCGAGCTCGGCATGGAACGCGGGCAGCTCGGGCGCGTTGACGCAGATGAGGTTGAACGGCAGCTCGCCGTCGACGTGCAGGTCGGCGAACTCCGTCGTCTTGATCTGCGCTCGCCGCCCGTCGGGTCCGACGACATCGGGCAGGTTGACGTCGAGTGTCGTCGTGCGCACCGGCACGCCGGCCGCGTGCAGCGCCTGCACGTACAGGCGCGCGGCCTGGCCGAGGCCGAGGCCGCCGCGCAGGTAGCCGACGGCGTTGACGCCGATCGAGGCGAGGTGCTTGGTGCTGCTCATCGGCCCGATGGTGGCACACCGCTCAGCGGCCGAACGTGCGCGTCAGCGCGCGCGTCCGCTGCGGGATCTCGTCGACGAGCTCGCGTACGGTCGCCAGGCCGGCTCGCAGCTCGGCGTCGCCGACCTCGATCGGCATCATCGAGTCCTGCAGCGTGGCAAGCGTCGCGTCGGCGCTCGTGATGGCCGCGACCGCGTCCTCGAGGTAGCCCTTCAGCCCGCCCGACGGCGCGCCCGGCTCGGGCATCGTGAACGTGCGGCTGGGCAGGCCGTGGCGGCCGGCGAACTCGGCGTGCGTGCGCCGCGATCGGCCGTAGGCCTTCTGCACGGGACCGAACATCGCCTCCTCGAGCTTGTCGGCCTTGTGCTCGTCGAGCAGCTCGTAAGCGGCGCCGAGCGCGGCCAGCCCGCGCGCGAGGTCGTCGATCGCGTCGCCGACGGCATCGAGCAGGTCACGGCGGGCATCTGCGGTGGAGTAGGTCATGTCCCTTCATCATCCTCGCGGCGCAGGCGGGCGAGCTGCGCCGCGAGCGCCTGCTGCCCGGCGGCGAGGCCGCGCACGCGCTCGTCGAGCGACCGCAGCGCCCGCAACAGCTCCTCGTCGACGAGCCGCTGGTGGACGGTGTATGGGCGCATCGCGCGCAGCGCGGCGTCGCGAACCGCGCCGCGCGCGCCGCGCTTGCCGCCCGGCGCGGCACGCGGTCCCGTCGCCATCCGCTCACGGACGCCTTCGAGGTCCAGTGACGTGCCACGGCCGGCGCCGTCGAGCGGGAGCTCCATCACGCGGGCCAGCCGCTGCGCCATCGCGCGGCCGGCAGCGGCGGGCGCGTGGCGCGCGAGCACGTCGGCGCGGGCACGCGCGGCGCGGGCCCGCGCCGCCTGCGGGTCGGCGCGCACGGCGCGCATCTGCGCGGCGGCATGATCGAGGTCGGGTTGCGCCCATTCGCCGTCGTCCGGATAGGGATCGTGCCCAGGCCCGATCGCGACCGGCCGCGCATCGACGAGCAGCGCGTTGAACGGCGTGACGAAGTCGCGCGAGCCGCCGTAGTCCGTCGCGATCACCGGCGTCTGCAGCAGCATCGCCTCGGCGATCGTCAGGCCGAAGCCCTCGGAGCGGTGCAGCGAGACGTAGCAGTCCAGCGCGCGGATGAGCGCGTTCTTGTCCGGCGTCGCGAGATGCTCGTCGATCACGTGGATCGCCGGATGCGACGCCGCCGCCAGCACGAGCGCGGCGTGCTCGCCGGCGTGGCGCTCGCCGCCCAGCGTCTTGAGCACGAGTGCGACGCCGGCGTCCTCGTCGGCCGCCGGGAACGCGCGCGAGAAGGCCTCGATCAGCCCGAGCGGGTTCTTGCGGCCGGCAACGCTTGCGTGGTCGAAGACGAAGCCGAAGAGGAACGCGTCCGCCGGCAGGCCCAGCTGAGCGCGACCTCGCTCTGAGCAGACCGGATCGCGCACGGGGATCGGCATGTGCACGACCGGCACAGGCGCGACGGCGGCGAAGACGTCGGCGACGAAGCGCGATCCCGCCCATACCTCGTCGACGAGATCGAACGCGCGCAGCCAGCGCGCCGGCAGCGCGGCCACCTCCCACCACCAGAGGCCGACGACGTGGCGCCCCTCGAACGCGCCGGGCCCGAGCTCGTCGCGAGCGCCGGTCATGCCGTCGGGGTTGGCGCAGACGAGCGTCACCGGATGGGCCGCGCCGGCGCCGTCGACCGGCGCGCCGCGAGGCGCGTCACGGCTGCTCAGCGGCAGCGGCGCGACCGCCACGCCCGCCGCCTCCAGCGCGGCCGCGACGTTGCGCGCCGACTCGCCGACGCCGACGGTCGCGTCGAGGTAGCCGGCGAGGTTGACGCCGAGCGGCAGTGCGGCTTGCGCCATCCGGGCGAGGCTACCCTTCGGCGATGAGCGGTGTGCTGCGCACGCGGTTGCGCGCGATGGTCGAGCAGATCGTCGATGCCCGCCTCGCCGACCGGCTGCCGGCGGCCGAGGAGCGCGCGGCGCGGGAGGGCTACGAGCGCGGGCGGGCGGCGGCGCTCACCGAGCCGCTCGTCTGGGGCCCGGCCGAGCGCCTGCAGATCGCCGACAGCGCGGTCGTCAACGACGCGCTGATGAACACGGTCTCGGGCTCGATCACGATCGGGGCCCACGCGTTCTTCGGGCACCGCGTCAGCGTCATCACGGGCACCCACGACATCGCGTTGCGCGGCGAGGAGCGCCAGCGCGCCGTGCCGCAGGAGGGCCGCGACGTGGACATCGGCGCGGGCGCCTGGGTCGGCAGCGGCGCGATCGTCATCGGCCCCTGCCGGATCGGCACCGACGCCGTCGTCGCCGCCGGCGCGGTCGTCATCGGCGACGTGGCGCCGGCGACGATCGTGGCGGGCGTGCCCGCGCGCCTGGTGCGCTCGTTGCACGACGGCGATCGCGACGCGCCGCCGCCTACGCTTAGCTCGTGAGCCCCGCTCCCGCAGACGACGTCGCCGTGCAGGCGGCCGGCGTCGCCAAGTCCTTTCTCCTGCCGACGGAGCAGGTCTCCACCCTCAAGGAGCGCGTGCTGCACCCCACGCGCCAGCGCAGCAGCGACACGCTGCACGCGCTGCGCGACGTGAGCTTCGAGGTCGGCCGCGGTGAGGTCTTCGGCATCGTGGGGCGCAACGGGTCGGGCAAGAGCACGCTCATGAAATGCCTCGCCGGCATCTACCGTGCGGACGCCGGCGAGATGTGGCTGCGCGGGCGGATGGCGCCCTTCATCGAGCTGGGCGTCGGCTTCAACCCCGACCTCACGGCCCATGACAACGTCCTCGTCAACGCCGTCATGCTCGGCCTGTCTCCCGACGAGGCACGCGCCCGCTACGGCTCGATCATGGACTTCGCCGAGCTGCACGAGTTCGCCGAGCTGAAGCTCAAGAACTACTCCTCCGGCATGCAGGTGCGGCTCGCCTTCAGCGTCATGGTGCACGTCGATGCCGACCTGCTGCTGATCGACGAGGTCCTCGCCGTCGGCGACGCCGCCTTCCAGCAGAAGTGCTACGACGTCCTGCAGCGCTCGCGCGACGACGGGCGCACGATCCTGCTCGTGACCCACGACATGGAGCAGGTACAACGCTTCTGCGACCGCGCGATGCTGCTGGACCGCGGGCGCGTCGTCGCGATCGGGGACTCGCGCAGCGTCGCGCGCCAGTACACGCAGCTGAACTTCGCGACACCCGCCGAACGCGAGGCGATCGTGCGCACGGGCTCTCCGCGGGGCCTGCAGCAGGGTCCCGCCACGATCGTCGACGCCTGGGCGCAGAGCCTGGCCAACGGCCGCACGACGACGCTCGAGCCCGGCGAGGCCAGCGGCGTCGCGATGCGCGTGCGCTTCGCAGCGCCGGCCGGCGAGCCGGTCTTCGTCTTCACGATCGTCGACGAGCATGGCCGCCTGGCGCTCGCGCTGAGCTCGCAGCGCGCGTCCCATCCGACCGGGGAGCATGCCGCGGGCGACGAGATCGACGTTGCCGTCGGTTTTCCCAATCACCTCGCCGCGGGCCGCTACTGGATCTCGGCACAGGTCAGCGAGCCCGACGGCGGCGAGCTGCTGGCCTTCCGCGAGGACGTCTACTCCTTCATGGTCGCAGGGGCGGGCGCGGGCGGCGCGGTCATGGACCTGCCGCACCGCTTCGACGTGATGCCCGCGCCATCGATGCAGCAGGCGGCCAATGACGGCTGAGGCCTACCGCGTCCGCGGCCCGTCCGCGCTCGGCGACGGCGACCTGCGGCGCTTCTGGAACCTCACGCGCACGCTCGCGGCGACGGACTGGAAGGTGCGCTTCTACGGCTCGGCACTGGGCTACGTCTGGTCGCTGCTGCGCCCGCTGATGCTGTTCGGGATCGTCTACTTCGTCTTCTCGGAGGTCATCGACGCGGGCGGCGGCATCGACCACTACGGCGTGCTCCTGCTGCTGGCGATGATCCTCTACTTCTTCTTCTCGGAGGTCACCGCCGCCGGCGTGACATCGATGGTCGATCGCGAGTCGCTGCTGCGCAAGGTCGGCTTCCCGCGCGCGGTGGTGCCGCTGTCGGTCGCCGTCGTCGCGGCGCTGAACCTCGCGCTCAACCTCGTCGTGCTGGCGATCTTCGTCGTCGCCAGCGGTGTGTCCCCGCGCTGGACATGGCTGCTGCTGCCGATCCCGCTCGCGCTCATGCTCGTGTTCGCGACCGGCTGCGCGATGTTGCTCAGCGCGCTCTACGTGCGCTATCGCGACGTGCGGCCGATCTGGGACGTCGTGCTGCAGGGGATGTTCTACGCGACGCCGATCCTGTACCCGATCGAGGCCGTTCTCGGGCGCTCGGAGACGCTCGCCACGGTCATGCTGCTCAGCCCGATCGCGGCGCTGATCCAGGAGTCGCGCCACCTGCTCGTCGGCGGCACATCGCTCAGCGAGGCGCTCGGCTCGACGGCGCTGATCGCGGTCCCGCTCGCGATCCTCGGCGCCGTGACATGGCTCGGCGTACGCGTGTTCGACCGCATGGCGCCACGGGCGGCGGAGGAGCTGTGACGCGCGTGCCGCTGCGCGAGCGGCCGCTGCGGATCCTCGGCGACAGGCCCGTGGGCTTCGTCGCGCGCAACGCCGTCGCGCACGAGAACTACCGCGCGCTGGTGAACATGGTCCGCCGCTATCCGCACCCGCTCGACGCCGCGCAGCGCTACTTCCGCGCTCGCGGCGACTATCCCGTCCAGTTCGACGTGCGCACGCCGCTGGGCACGGTCGCGCCGACGCTGTGGTCCTACCACGACATGATCACGTTGCAGGAGATGTTCTGCCGCGAGGATTACGCCGTCGACGGCGCGCCGCCGATGGTCGTCGACATCGGCTCGAACATCGGGCTGTCGGCGCTGTACTTCATGACCCGCGACGCGAACGTGCGCTGCCGCCTGTACGAGCCGGTCGCGCGCAACGTCGAGCGCCTGGCGCAGAACCTCGCGGCCTTCGACGGACGCTTCGAGGTCGAGCAGGTCGCCGTCGCCGACTTCGACGGCGAGGCCACGTTCGGCGTCGAGGACACCGGTCGCTACGGCGGCCTCGGCGTCAGCACCGGCGAGAGCACCACCGTGCGCTGCCGGCACATCAACTCCGTGCTCGAGGACGCGCTCGCCGTCGCCGACACGATCGCCGTGCTGAAGATCGACGTCGAGGGTCACGAGGGCACGCTCGTCGGCGCGATCCGGCCCGACCTGCTGGCGCGCATCGAGCTGATCTACGCCGAGGCCGTCGGGATCGTCATCCCCGTTCCCGACGGGTTCGCGGCGACCGAGGCGTGCGACACGCTGCGGTTGCGCAACGTCGCGCTCGTCAGCGCCTGACGATCTCCAGCCAGTCCGCGCGTACGCCGACGAGCTCGCGCCAGCGCGCCGGTGCGATCTCCCGCACGCGGTCGCGCCCGTTGGCGACCGGATCGAAGAAGATCGGGCCGAGGTGGCGCAGGCTGGACTGGTAGCCGCCGCTGCCGGGCCGCAGGTCGCCGCCGTACTGGCGGATCGTGAGCTCGTGGCGCCCGCGCGCGAGGCGGACCGTCCCCAGCGACGCGTAGGCGCCGGGGTTGTTGAGGCCGTCGGGGGTCTTCGGCAGCGGCTCGCCGTCGAGGCCGACCGTGATGCGCCGCTCGAAGGAGCCCTCGGCCCACACGTGGTAGCTCCCGCTGCGCGGGATCTGGACAGGCGCGCGGATGTTCGCCGGGCCCTCTGTCAGGAGCGCCTCGGGGAAGTTGCCGAAGCCGATCCAGCGCACCGGGCGCGGCACGCGCGTCGCGAAGAAGACCGGCGGGCGCTCGCGCGGGACGTACGCGATGCGACCACGCAGGCTGCGCGCGCGGCGCGCCCAGCGGCGTGCGACGGGCGCGGTGACCGTCGCGGCCTGGCGCAGCACGTCGGGCCCCAGCGGCAGGTGGTCGAGCACGCGCACGCTGCCGGACCGGCGCCAGACGTCGTAGTACCTGCCCTGCTTGACGCGGGTGAAGTTCGCGGGCGGCCGGCTGGTCTGCGGGCCGCGGCGGGAGATGAAGTACGGCACCGACTCGACGTACGCGAGCGTCAGGTCGTCGACGTCGATCGGTGTCTTCTCGCTGGGCCGGCGCTTGGGATCGCGCAGCGCGTTGGGCTCGTATGGCTCGATCCGGAACAGGTGCGGGTAGTACGGCGAGTTGTAGATCGGGATGTCGCGCAGGAAGTACTCGGCGAACTCGTCGTACTCGCCGAAGATCGCCGGGCCGCGCCCGGCGAGTTCGTCGTTGATCCGCAGCAGCTCGGAGTAGCGGTCGTGCGGGGCGAGCGACACGTCGTGGTAGGCGAGGGCGTGTGACCACAGCACCCCGCCGACGAGCGCTGCCGTCAACACGCCGCTGAGCACGCGCCAGCGACCGGTCCACAGGACCGCGGCGCCGAGCATCGCGAGCAGCAGCACCGCGGGCGACGCGATCACGAGGACCTTCGAGTCGGCGTAGGTCGTGCCGCGCGCCAGCAGCAGCGCCGAGACGCAGCCGACCGTCGCCGCCAGCAGCAGCGGGAACCACCGGCGCCGGCGCGCGGCCCAGGCGACGGCGACGATCGCGCACAGCCCCGCGATCACCGACAGGATCACCTGCGCGACCTCCGGGCTGGCCGCGTAGCGAACGTCGCCCGACAGCCAGATCCCCAGCGCCTGCGCCGTGTCGAGCGGCCCGGCGAGGTGCCCGAGGTCGTCGGTGAGGTCCACGAGCACCGCCTGGTTGACCATGATCGCCGTCCTCAAGGTGCGCAGGATCGGCAGCGCCAGCACGCCCACGAGCACGACCCCCGCCGCGAGCCCGGCCAGCTCGACCGGCCGCGGCCTGCGCAGCAGCGGCCGCCCCCAGACGACCGCGACGACGAGCCCCACGATCCCGAGGTAGGCGAGCGCCGCCGGTCCGAGCGCGCCGAGCGCCGCCGTGGCCACGACGACGACGGTGACGAGCGCGCGCGCGGGACGCTTCTCGCCGATCGCGAGCGCGACGAGCGCGGCGAGGCTCAGCAGGAGCACCCCGAACGCGATCTCCTTGATCGCGCCCGTCAGGTACGCGCCGATCACGAGCGCCGACTGCGGCACGATGAACGCGACGATCGCGGCCTGCCAGCGGCGGCCGAGCAACGGCACGGCGAGCGCCCACGACGCGAGGCCGCCGATCAGCAGCGTGAACGCGAGATAGGGCTGGTAGAGCCAGGCGATGTCGAGCACTCCCAGCGGCGCCGTCACGCCCATCGCGGCCTGCGGCGCCACCGGATAGGAGCTCGTGACGTACTTCGCCATCGTGCGGCTGTTGCCGCCGTCGGGAAGCCCCGCCCAGTCCGGCCCGCGCTGCGCGAAGAGGTCGGCGAGCGCGAGTTGGTGCGAGGTGTCCGGCAGCGCGAGGTAGCCGGCGAACGTCGGCGTCCCGGACAGCACGATCGGCGCCGCCAGCAGTGCGAACAGGGCGACGGTGGCGGCCGTCAGCCACGGATCGGGGCGCAGCGCCCGCAGGCGCCGGTGACCGAGCACGAGCCCGGCGACGGCGAGCACGCCGATGACCGGCAGCGCCAGCCGCGCGGTGCCCTGCTGGGCGGTGATCAGACGCGCGAGCACGAACAGCGCGGCCAGCCCGACCGGGAGCATCAGCGCGCCCGGGGTCCGCCAGGCGCTCAGCCGCTCGACGAGCAGCGCCAGGCCGAGACAGACGACCGCGAGCGCGAGCGGATACAGCAGCCAGGCTGCGAGCAGGTCCACGTCCGGCGGTCGCTAGCTATCGCGGCGGCGCAACCCGAGGATCGACAGCAAAAACGAGCTGAAGAAGATCTGCAGCCCGATGATGACGAGCGCCGCCGCCGTCACCGCGAGGCGCTCCTCCGAAAGGGCGCCGAAGCCGCGCTCGATCCAGACGCCGACGATGACCGCCCCCGCGATCAGCCCCGCGACGAGGATCGCGCCGCCGAGCATGAGCCCGTGCTCGAGCCGGAAGCGGGCGCGCATGCGATCGAACCAGGGGTCCTTCTCGTTCATGAAGTACGTGCCGTAGGCGTGCGCGCAGAGCCCGAGGGCGACGATCTGCACGCCGATGACGCTCATCAGCTCGCCGCCGATCAGCGTGTGCAGGTCCCACGCGCGCCCGAAGATCGACAGCTGGCTGAGCGAGACCGCCGAGATCAGCACGCCGAGCGCCAGCACGACCGCCCCGGGCACGATGAACAGGTACGTCGGGCTGTGGACGAGCAGGAAGCGCAGGTGACGCCAGCCGTCGCGGAATCGCGACAGCTTGGACTCGCCGCCGCGCGGCGCGTAGGAGATCGGGAACTCGCGGATGTCGAGCTTCTCCTTGGAGGCGCGGATGACCATCTCCGACGCGAACTCCATGCCGGTGGCGCGCAGGTCCAGCTGCGGCAGGACGTCGCGGCGAAAACCGCGCATGCCGCAGTGCGCGTCGCGCACGCCGGTGCGGAAGAAGAGGTTGAGCGTGCCGCTGAGCAGCGGGTTGCCGATGTAGCGGTGCATCCAGTGCATCGCGCCGGGCTGGATGTTGTCCATCCGGTCGCCCATGACGAGCTGGGCGCCGCTGCGCAGCTCCTCGACGAAGCGCGGGATCTCGTCGAACGGGTACGTCATGTCGGCGTCGAGCATCACGATGTACTCGCCGCGCGCGGCGGCGAAGCCGGCGAGGTAGGCCGAGCCGTATCCGCGCCGCGGCTCGTGCACGACGCGCGCGCCGGCGCCGGCCGCGAGCTCTGCGCTGCCGTCGTCGGAGGCGTTGTCGGCGACGACGACCTCGCCTGCGATGCCGGCCTCGTCGAGCGCCGCCTGCGAGCGGCGCACGCACTCCTCGATGTTCTCGGCCTCGTTGAGGCACGGGATCACGACCGAGACCTCGATCGTGGGCGCCGCCGTCTCGGCCCCGTCGAGCCGTTGTGGTGTGCGTTGGGTCGAGGCCATTGGGTGTCCTGTCGAGGGCCTGGTTGCGACCCCAGGGACATGAACGCATGAGCAGGGAAAGGTTGCGCTCTAGGTGGCCACAGCCTAGTGGGTCTCCTCGTCGTGTCGCGCGTGAACTGGCGCGGCGGCGGGGCCGCCGGGCAGGGACGCAGCGAGCAAGGTGTGCCGCCGCAGCGTCGGCCGCGCTCAACGGCAGCGGGAGAGAGATCCCTGCTGAGGGGGACGTCTGGGTGGGGTGCCGGCCGCGGCGGGTGGCAGTTCCGGCTCGCCTGCCTGCCGTGATCGAGCGACGGTCCGATCAGGGCGCCAGGCCGGCGCGTCGCGTGTTCACGCCCGGGGTGTTCGAGCGCTGTCCGGGCCCGCAGCGGTGACGGATCGGTCGCTCCTTCACGGGTGCCGTGGCGCCCTCGCCCGGCAGGGCATGACGACGCCGAGGAGGAGCGGCCTCGGGGGTCGGACAGTGAAGGAGCGCCGACCGGATCGGCCCCGCGGGCGGATCATGCGTTCGTACACCGCCAGCGTGCAGGGGAGCGGTATGGCCGCAGCCGGGCGCTTGGGTCGGCGCCGGTGCACGGTGTCGGTCTTCGAGCGGCGAGTGGGCCCACTGCGGAGCATCCAGCTCTGACAGTCTGCTGCGCGTGAGGATCCTGATCGTCTACGACTGCCTGTTCCCGCACACGATCGGCGGCGCGGAGCGCTGGTATCGCAACCTCGCCGAGCGTCTGGCGGCCGACGAGCACGACGTGACGTACCTGACGCTGCGTCAATGGGAACGCGGCGAGCGGCCCGACGTGACGGGCGTGACCGTGCGCAGCGCGGGGCCGCGACTGGCCCTGTACGCCGAGGGTGGCCGGCGCAGGATCGCTCCGCCGCTCGTCTTCGGTGCGGGCGTGCTGTGGCACCTGCTGCGCCACGGCCGGCGCTACGACGTCGTGCACACCGCGTCGTTTCCGTACTTCTCGCTGCTCGCCGCGGGCCTGCTGCGCCGCGCCCAGGGCTACCGCCTCGTCGTCGACTGGCACGAGCTGTGGTCGCGCCAGTACTGGCGCGAGTACCTCGGCCCGGTCGGCGGGCCGATCGGCTGGGGCGTGCAGCTGCTCGGGGTGCGCCTGCGCCAGCGCGCGTTCTGCTTTGCCGAGCTGACGGCGGCGCGTCTGCGTGCCACGGGCGTGCGCGGCGAGGTGTCCGTCCTGGAGGGCGAGTACGCCGGCTCGCTCGCGCCGGCGGCGCCGCAGCCCGCGCGGCCCGAGGTCGTGTTCGCCGGGCGTCACATCCCGGAGAAGCGCGTGCCCGCGCTCGTCGACGCGTTCGCCGCGATGCGCGAGCGCGCGCCCGAGCTGCGCCTGACGATCTACGGCGACGGCCCCGAGCGCGAGGAGGTGCTCGCGCGGATCGCCGCCAACGGGCTCGGCGACGTCGCCCGCGCACCCGGCTTCGTCTCCGCGGAGGAGGTCGAGGACGCGCTGCGCCACGCGCTGTGCATGGTGCTGCCGTCGCGTCGTGAGGGCTACGGGCTCGTCGTCGTCGAGGCCGCCGCGCGCGGCGTTCCGAGCGTCGTCGTCGCCGATGTCGACAACGCGGCCGTCGAGCTCGTCGACGAGGGCGAGAACGGCTTCGTCGCGGCGTCGGCGAGCGCGGAGGACCTCGCTGCCGCGATCCTGCGGATCCGCGACGCCGGTCCGCAGCTGCGCGAGCGCACGGCCGCCTGGTTTGCGCGCAACGGCACCCGGCTGTCGATGGGCTCCTCGCTGGACACGGTCGTGGCGGCGTACGAGAGGCCCGCGCGGTGACGCCGCGGGCGAGCATCCTGATCGGCGCGTACAACAACGCCGCGACGCTGGACCGGGCGATCGACTCGATCCTCGGGCAGACCGTGCGCGAGATCGAGCTGCTGCTCATCGACGACGGGTCCAGCGACGAGACGCCGGCGGTGATCGCGGCGGCCGCCGCGCGCGACGAGCGCGTGCGCGTGCTGACGATGGCGCACAACGTCGGCATATCGCGCTCGCTCAACGAGGGGCTGCGCGCGGCGAGCGCGGCGGTCGTGGCCGTGCAGGACGCCGACGACCACTCGGCGCCGGAGCGGATCGAGCGACAGCTCGCGGTGCTCCAGGCGCGGCCCGAGGTCGCCGTCGTGGGCTCGCGCATGCACGAGGTCGACCCGGCCGGCAGGCCGCTCGCACCGCGCACCTCGTTTCGCGCCGGCGACGTCAACGACGCGCTGCTGCGCTTCAACCCGATCCCCAACACGTCGGCCGCCTTCCGCCGCGACCTCGCGCTCGCGCTCGGCGGCTACGACCCGCGCTACCGCTACGCAATGGAGTACGACCTGTGGCTGCGGATCGCCGACGAGCACGTCCTCGTCGCGCTCGACGAGCCGCTGTCGACGCGCGTGATGTCGACGACGAACGTCGCCGCTCGCGCCGACCGCGCCCAGACGGGTGAGGCGATCGCGATCCGCCTGCGCGCCCTTGCCCGCAGGCGGACGCTGCGCGGCGCCGGCGGGCTCGTCGTGCCGGCCGTCGCCTGGCTGACGCCCGTGCGGCTCAAGCGCGCCCGGCGGCGGCGGCTGGGTCAGGCGCCGTGAGCGGCGGGCTTGCGAGCTGACAGCCGCGCACGCAGCGACGACGCCCATCTCATGACCTGCCACGCCCCGAGCGCCGCCGCGGCAGCGAGAATGCCGAGCGGCACGATCGCTGCGCGCGGGTCCCACCAATGGGTCGCGGGCGGAATGATCAACGACATCCATGCGGTCGCGAACAGCAGCACGCCGACCCGCCTCGCCTGTCCCCGCGGGGCAACGAGCGCGGCGATGCTCAGCGACATGAGCAGGAACATCTGCCAGCCCTTGACGCGGGCGTACTCCTCGTAGTCGATGAGTCGGTCCACCCAGCCCTGGCGTACCAGCAGGCCGGGCGTCAGGTAGAACTGCGCCAGTGGCCAGCTGATCGCACTCTGCGTCACCGCCGGGTCGAAGATCACCTGGCCATAGAACTGCTCGTAGTTCGGCCCGATCCCATCGCGATTTGCGAAGACGAGACGGGTACGCACGATGTACGCGCCTAGGCCTTCGATCACGGTGCGCGCGTAGTCCCAGGGCTGGTGGATGATCACCTCGCGCGTCCACTGGCCGAG
The DNA here is from genome assembly GCA_963756465.1 of uncultured Solirubrobacteraceae bacterium. Taxonomy (GTDB): domain Bacteria; phylum Actinomycetota; class Thermoleophilia; order Solirubrobacterales; family Solirubrobacteraceae; genus CADCVQ01. The sequence continues at coordinate 195,107 of CAVWNK010000003.1, read as the reverse complement.
GAGCCTGTTGACCTGCGGGTCGTCGGAGGAGCCGGCGACGCCAAAGAGCTGATTGGCCGGTGAGGCCGACAAAAAGTTGTACCCCTCGACCGTCAGCGTGCGCTTTTCTGGCGGAGTCTGCTCGCACAGTGCCTCAGTACCCGCTGGCGGAGTGAATTTGCGACAGTCCGCAAACGGCGCGACCCGTGCATACAGGTTCCAGATCCCCGCTCGCGGCGTGACACCCCAGTGGTCGGTCGCTGCATGTTGGGCGACGGCGTAGGGTCCGAGCACTGCCGCAACGCCGAGCATCGCCGCGCCCGTGCGCACTGCTCGGGCCCGCAGGTGGCGTGCCTTCACGAACAGCAGCCAGGGAATGACCACGGCGAGCAGCGGCAGGCCGACGACGCGCACCGTGCTCGCGGCTCCGAGCATGATCCCGGCAGCCAAGGCCCAGCTCCAGCCGGCGTCGGTCTCACCTGCGCGTGCCGCGCAGTACAGAGCGGACGAGACGAGCAGGATGAACAGTGCCTCGGTCAACACCATGTGCTCGAGGATCACCTCGGTTCCGTTGAGCATCACGATCGCCGCGGGGAGCAACCCGAGCCAGCTCGGCGCGCCCGTGCGACGCACGAGCAGGAACAGGATGACGCCGGTGGCGATGCCGAAGACGTGCTGCATCAGGATGATTCCCGACAGCGGCTCGACGAGCCTGCCGATCTCCCTCAAAAACAGCGGATAGCCGAAGTCGCGCGCCGGCTCTGCCCACAGCTGGCCGCCCTTCGCGAGGACCATGTAGGAGATCTCGTCGGGATAGCCGACGATCGCCGGGCGATACGCCAGCATCCAGGCCCAGCGCAGGCATCCGCCTGCGGCGATGATGGCAAGCAGGCCGATGAGGGCGACACGCTCGCCGCGCGCGCCAGGCCAGCGTCGCCGCAGCCAGGCGCCAACGGTCCCGATCTGAACTCGTTTCATTAACCAGTGGTGAACGTACTGCACGGTCGGGTGTCACGCCAGCGGCGTGACACCCGACGCCGCACGGTAAGCCGCGGCTACACCGGCGAGCATTGCCTGCACACTGAACTGCGTCGCCGCGCGCTCCGCCGCCGCGCTGCCGACCCGCTCGCGCTCGGCGCGATCTCCGGCCAGGGCCTCCAGCGCGCGCGCCCAGCGGTCGACGTCGCCGGCGGGCACGACGATCCCGGCGTCCCCGACCGCCTCCGGATTTCCGGCGCCGTCGGAGACGACGAGCGCCAGCCCCTGCGCCATCGCCTCGAGCACCGCGAACGACAGGCCCTCACGCGTCGAGGGCGCCACGAAGATGTCGGCAGCGGCCAGCAGCGCGGCGGCGTCGCGGCGGTGGCCGAGCGGCCGAACCGCGTCGCACGCGAGCGCCGCGACCTCGGGCGCCTGCGGGCCGTCGCCCGCGACGAGCAGCACGATCGGGGCGCCGCGAGCAGCAGCGGCGCGGGCCGCCGCCACCGCGGTCAGCACGCCCTTGCGAGCAGACAGCTCCCCGAGGAAGAGCGCGGCGACGTCGTCGGCTGCGAGGCCGAGCGCCGCCCGCGTCGCCGCGCGCGCGGCGGGCGCAACGGGAGGCGGCAACTCGATGCCGTTGTGAACGACGGTCAGTCGCGGCGCCAGCCGCGGACCGAGCAGCATCGCCAGTTCGTCGCGCTCGGCCCGCGACGTGCACAGCGTCGCGTCCGCGGCGCCGACGGCGGCGCGCAGCGCCCGCGCGACGGCGGCGCGGCGGGCTCCCTCGCTGCGGCGCAGGAGATGCAGCCCATGCGTCGTGAAGACCGCGGGCCGCCCGCGCAGCAGCGCCAGCGCGAGGATCGCCGTGACGTCGCCGTGGACGTGGACGAGGTCGGCGCGGCGCGCGGCGCGCGCGACACGCGGCCAGCGCAGCGGGATCGACACGGCGGCCGCGGACGGCGACGGCCCGGCCGCCAGCGGCGCGCGCGCATGCTCGAAGCGCTCGAGCCGCTCGAGTGTGTCGATGTACGTCTCGGCGCCGCCACCGCGGTGGGGCAGGATGTGCAGGACACGAGTCACCGACGGCTATCTTGCCGGGCGCGATGCAGGAACGCCCCACGCAGCCGCGCGGCGACGACCTCGGCCTCAGGTCGGCTCCGCAGATGCGGGAGTACGACGAGATCGTCGCGCGCATCGCGGCCGACGCGCCCGAACGCATCCTCGACTGGGGCTGCGGCCTGGGGCTGATCTCCGAGCTCATGCTGCGTGCGGGGCTGGACGTCAGCTCGTTTGACTATCGCGGCGACGGCTCGCCGGACGCAGCGGTCGCGCTGAAGCTCTTCCCGCACATCCGCGCGCACATCTCCAGCGACCCCCGCGGGCTGCCCTACGCCGACGCGAGCTTCGACGCCGTGCTGAGCTGCGGCGTGCTCGAGCACGTGCTCGATCCCGACGCCAGCCTCGACGAACTCGCCCGCGTCCTGCGGCCGGGCGGCACGCTGTACGTCTACAAGCTGCCCAACCGGTACTCCTACCTCGAGTGGATCGCCAAGCGGGTCGGCCTGTACTACCACGGCGCCGAGCCGCACGAACTGCTGTACACGCCAGCGAGCGCGCGGGCGCTGCTGGAGCGCCACGGCTACGAGGTCCGCGAGCTGCGGCTGGCGAACATGCTGCCGCTGACGCTCGACGTCCCGATCGCCCAGCGCACGCGGGTATCGCGCGCGGTCTGGTGGGCGAACCGGGCGCTCGCGAACGTGCCCGGTCTCAACCGCGCCGCGACGAACGTCGAGCTGATCGCGCGCGCGCCCGCCTCCTAGCATGCCGGTGGCGCCCGCAACCTGCCCGCTCTGCGCGGCACCGCTCGGCCCGCCGGCACTGCATGCGCCAGACCGACTGCACGGCACGCCGGGCCGGTTCGGCGTCGCCGTCTGCCAGACGTGCGGCGCGGGCGTCACGCTGCCACACGTCGGCGCGGCCGAGCTCGCCGCCTTCTACCCCGAGAGCTACGCGCCGTACGACGCGCGCGTCAACCCGCTCGTCGACGCGATCTCGCTCGTGATCCAGGGATGGCAGGGCTATCGCGCGCGACGCAGCGCCCCGATCGACGCGGTCGCGGCGCTCGCGCCGGGACGCGGCGTCGACGTCGGCTGCGGGCGCGGCGACCTCGCCGCGATGCTCGTGCGGCGTGGCTGGCGGATGACGGGCGTCGAGCCCTCGGCGGCGGCTTGTGCCGCCGCCGGCGCGCGCGGGGTCGACGCCCGCCAGGGCGTGCTCGCGACCGTCGCGCTGGAGGCGGGCGGCTACGACGCAGCGCTGCTGCAGCAGTCGCTCGAGCACACCGACGACCCGGCGGCCGACCTGCGCCGCGTGCACGACGCGCTGGCGCCGGGCGGCGTCGTCGCGGTCTCCGTGCCGAACTTCGGCGGTTGGCAGCGCCGCCGCTTCGGCGGGCGCTGGTATCACCTCGATCTGCCGCGCCACCGGGTCCATTTCACCGCCGATGCGCTGCACCGCGCACTGCGCGAGGCCGGCTTCGAGGACATCCGTACGGGGACGTCGACGAGCCTCGTCGGGCTACCGGCCTCGATCCAGTACCGCATCTGGGGGCGCTGCCTGTTCCCGGACGGCATGAAGCTGCGCGTCGCGGCGGGCCTGTGCGCGTTCGCGGTGCCGCTCGCACGGCTTGCCAACGCGGCCGGGGGCGGCGACATCCTGCACGCGACGGCGCGACGGCCCGCGGCCTGACCGGGTCGCGCTCAGGCGGCGCGGCGGCGCATCATCACGAGCCACGCGCGGATCTGCGGCGCGACGGCGCGCAGCTCGCGGACCTCCGCGCGCGTCGGCATGAACTGCGCCAACCGCGCGGAGCCCGTCGCGCGGCGATAGAAGAAGACCGTCAGCGCGAAGCTCGCGGCGCAGGAGAGCGTCTTGGCGAGCGCCGCGCCGCGGGCGTCGAGCGCCGGGATCAGCAGGGCGTAGGCGCCCAGCGTCAGCGGCGTGACGATCAGCGCCGTATACAGCGCGTACTGCGGCCTGCCGCGGCCGACGATCGTCGCCGACATCACACCGGTGACCCCCAGCAGCGCGATGCCCGGCAGCAGGATCAGCGCAAGCTCGATCGCGGGACGAAATCCGGCCCCGTAGACCGGTACGACGAGCACGACCAGCGGACCCGTCAGGACCACCAGCGCGAGCAGCACGAGCAGCACCGTGTGGCGCAGGCTCTTGGCCTCGACGAACGAGCGCGTCTCGCTCGCCCCGCTCGCGCTGAGCGCGGCGATGCGCGGAAACAGGACGTCGCTGAGCGCCGACGGCACGAGCAGGAACACGCTCGTGACGGCGATCGCGACCGCGTACTGGCCGACGGCGGCCGCCGACGCGACGGCGCTCAGCACGAGCAGGTCGATGCGCGTGCTCAGCAGCGCGAGCGCGCCGGCGCCGTAGCCCTTGACACCGAAGATCAGCGCCCGGCGCAGTTGACCGGGCTCGGGCGAAGCGTCGCCGGACGGCGGGAAGCGGCGGCGCGCCCACCAGACGCTCGCGAGCGCGACGAGGACGTGGGCGAGCGTCATGCCGACGATCGCGCCGGGCAGGCCGGCGGCGAGCACGAGCGCGACGACGAACACGAGCGCCAGCCCCGACTGCAGCGCGGGCGGCGCGACGTAGGCCTCGTAGTGGTCGATCGCCAGGCCGACGAAGCTCGCGTAGAACCAGGCCAGCGCGAACGGCAGCGCGAGCGCCGCGACCGCGGTCGACGCGAGCGACAGCCCGCCGAACGCCGACGGCAGCGCGAGGCGCGCGAGCACGCACAGCCCCGCGCCGACCGCGCCCGACAGCAGCGCCACGCGCAGGGCGGCGCGCAGCGCGTCCAGCGGCGCCCAGCGACCGGCGGCGACGTAGTAGGCGATGCCGTGCTCGATGCCCAGCGCGCAGACCACCGTCAGCATCACGACGAGCGTCAGGGCGATCGCGAACCCGCCCGTCCCCTCGGGGCCGAGCATGCGCGCGACGAAGATCGTCGTCGCGGCTCCGGTCAGCGCGACGACGGCGCGGCTCGCGACGGCCATGACGGCCCCGCCGGTGATCGGCCGCAGCGCGGGGTCGGGTTCCTCGACGGCCATCTGGCCCCATTGTCCTACGCTGTCGGCGAACGATGGCCGTCTCCCTGTTTGACACCACGACCCCGCTCGCGCCGCTGCGCGGACAGATCGACGCCGCGATCAGCGGCGTCATCGACGACGGCCGCTTCATCCTCGGCCCGAACGTCACCGGCTTCGAGCAGGAGTTCGCCGGCTTCTGCGGCGCCGCCCACGCGATCGGCGTCGCCAACGGCACCGACGCCCTGACGATCGCGCTGCGCGCGATGGGCGTCGGCCCCGGCGACGACGTCGTCGTGCCCTCGTTCACGTTCTATGCGAGCGCCGAGGCGATCCCGCCGACCGGCGCACGGCCGGTCTTCTGCGACGTCGATCCCGACACGATGTGCATCACCGCCGAGACGGTGCAGGCGGCGCTCACGCCGCAGACGAAGGCCGTCATCGCGGTGCACCTGTTCGGCAACGTGGCTCCGGTCGCGCAGATCGAGGCGCTCGGCGTGCCGGTGCTCGAGGACGCCGCCCAGTCGGCCGGCTCGACGACGCGCGCGGGCCGGCCCGGCTCGCTCGCGACGGCCGCGACGTTCAGCTTCTTTCCGTCCAAGAACCTCGGCTGCTTCGGCGACGGCGGCGCGATCACGACGAACGACCCGGAGATCGCCGACCGCGCGCGCATGCTGCGCTTCCACGGCTCCTGGGACAAGGTCACCTACGAGCACGTCGGCTACAACTCGCGCCTGGACGACCTGCAGGCCGCGATCCTGCGCGTCCAGCTGCCGCACCTCGACACGTGGGGCGACGGCCGCCGTGCCGCCGGCGAGCACTACGTGAAGGCCGGGCTCGGAGAGCTCGTCGAGCTGCCGTCCGCCGTCGACGGCTGCGCGCCCGCATGGCATCTGTACGTCGTGCGCAGCGCGCGCGTGGACGAGCTCGCCGCCGGGCTGAAGGCGGCCGGCATCGGCCACAAGGCGTACTACCGCACGCCCGTGCACCGCCAGCCGGCGATGGCCGCCTACGGCGCCGGCGCCGACCTGCCGGCGACCGACGAGGCCGCGCGCACGCACCTCGCGATCCCGATGAGCCCGGTGCTCGCCGGCGAGCAGGTTGCCGAGGTCGTCGCCGCCGTGCGCACGACGCTCGCTGCGACCGTCGGCGCGTAGCGACTTCGGCTACCGTAGCGCCGCGTGAAGCCCGCCCTGCTGAACCTCATCGCCGACCCCGCGAGCGGCGAACCGCTCACGCTCCAGGACGGTGCGCTCGTCGCCGCGAACGGCACCCGTTACGAGATCCGCGACGGAATCCCGCGCCTGTCGGACCCGGCCGGCAGCGGTCAGGAGGACACCTTCGACACGTTCTCGTGGAAGTGGACGCACGTCTCGCCGGAGGAGATCGACCAGCGGGTCGTCGCGCAGCACGCCTGGTACGACGAGCGCTACGGCCTCGACGGCGACGAGGGCCTCGCGCAGCTGCTCGCCGGTCGTCGGCGGATCCTCGAAGCCGGCACCGGCCTCGGTGGCGACGCGGCCCGCTTCGCGCGCCTGGCGCCCGACGCCGAGGTCGTGGCGATCGACATCAGCAAGGCGATCGAGGTCGCGGCGGGCCGCTTCGGCGGACCCGAGAACCTGCACTACCTGCAGGCCGACATCATGAACCTCCCGTTCAAGCCGAGGACGTTCGACTACATCTCCGCCGAGCAGGTCATCCACCACACGCCCGATGCGCAGCTCGCCTTCGCGAACCTCGCCGAGCGGCTCGCCCCCGGGGGCGTCTTCGCCGCGTACCTGTACAAGGTCAAGGCGCCGCTGCGCGAGGCCGCCGACGACTGGATCCGCGAGCGCGCGACGGTCATGGAGCCCGACGACGCGATGGAGCTCGGCCACGACCTCGCCGAGCTCGGGCGCGAGCTGCAGCGCGTCGGCGGCACGGTGAAGCTCGAGCGCGGCGTGCCGCTGCTCGGCATCGAGCCCGGCGAGCACAACGTCCAGCGGCTGATCTACTGGACGCTGCTGAAGTGCTTCTGGAACGACGACTTCTCGCCGAACCTCAACGCGCTCGTCAACTACGACTGGTACGCCCCGCACTTCGCCTCGCGCCACACGCCCGAGGAGGTTGCGCGGTGGTGTGCCGCGCAGGGACTCACGATCGACCGCATCGACGTCAGCGGGGCGGCGATCAGCGTCCTCGCACGCCGGCCCGGCTGATCTGCCGCCCGGGCTCGTGGACACCTCCACGAGGGGGTCGACCCACTAGCCTGCGACGGATGGCGCTGCACGACATCCTCGCTTGCCCGGTCTGCCACGCCGCCCTGGACGGCGTGCAGTGCACGGACTGCGGGCGCAGCTACAGCGCACGCGACGGCGTGCTCGATCTCACGCCCGTGCCGCCGCCCGACGGCGAGGTGCGCGATCGATGGGGGTTGTGGGAGGCGCTGCAGGCCAACGGCGAGCAGGCCTACGAGATCGATCCGCCGAGCAGCCTGTCGGTCGGCGAGCGCGAGGACGTCCGAGCATTCGCGCGCTTCGCGCAGCTCGAGGGGCGCGTGCTCGACGTCGGCTGCGGGCCGCAGGCGCTGCCGTCCTACGCCGCGGATATGACCGGCGAGCTCGTCGGCATCGATCCGCTGACGGGCGTCCAGCCGCGCGACTTTCAGTTCGTGCGAGGGATCTCGGAGTACCTGCCGTTCCGCGACGAGTCCTTCGACCGCGTCCTCTTCGCGACGTCGATCGACCACCTGCTGTCGCCGTCGTTGGCCGTCCGCGAGGCGGCCCGCGTGACGAAGGTCGGTGGCGCGGTGGTCGTCTGGTTCGGCGAACCGGCGCCGCCGCCATCGCTGGGCCAGCGCGCCGGCGAGGCCGTCCGACTCCTGCGGCGCGGCGAGCTGGGGACGTTTGCCCGCGCGGCCAGCGCGGCGCTGCGAGGCGGCGCGCCGGCGCAGGACGTCGTCACCGTGCAGACCCCCGGCGCGACGATGACCTTCGAGGTTCCCGAGGGCGCCATCGACGCTTTTCACTTCGCGCATCCCGACGCACCGGCGATCGAGGGCTGGCTGCGTGCCGCAGGCCTCACGATCGAGGCGACCGAGCGCCCGCTCGCCGCCCACGGCTTCGTCCGCGCGCGGCGCGAGAGCTAGTCGACGGCGGGCAGGCGGTTGCGAACGAGCCCGTGCTCGACGCGCGGCCGCGAGCGGCTGTAGTCGGACTTCAGCGGGTGGTAGAGATCGATCAGCGCGACGTCCTCGCCGTTCCAGATCCTGCGGTAGATCTCGCCGTACTGGTAGGCGGCGGTCTCGTCGGAGTGATACTTGGCGGCATACTGCGCGGCGGCGCGGCCGAGCCGTTCGCGCAGGTCGGGGTCGACGACGAGCGCGCGCAGCCGGTCGGCCACCGTCTCGGGTGAAGCGGACAGGATCGGGCACTCGTCGAGGTAGGAGTAGCGGCGCAGGACCGTCGTGAGCCGATCGTCTTCGAGGTTCGCCATGACCGGCAGCCCGGCGGCCATCCCCTCGATCGCGTTCAGCGCGTAGCCGGTCGCGATGATCTGGTCGGCGAGGACGTCGACCTCGCTCGTGAGGATCTCGCGCACCGCGCTGTTCTGGACGCCCTCGATCAGCACGAGCTCGCAGTCCAGGCCCTCGCCGCGCAGCTGCTCGACGGCGGCGACGATGTACTCCGTGCCCTTGAAGCCGCGGTGGTTGGGGGCGTGCGCGATGCGCACCGTCCCGCCGCTGCGCCCGTCGGCGCGGGTATAGGGGCGCACGCGCCGCCACTGTGCGACGTCGATCGTCGCGACGCTCGCCGGTATGACGTCCCAGCGGCCGAGGCCGTCCATCATGAGCCCGCCGAACATGCAGTCCGCGTGCTGGGTCCAGTACAGGACGCGCTGCTGCGTACGGGCCTCGTTGCGGGCGAGCATCGGATAGCTCGACAGCAGCGCGTGGCGCAGCGAGAGGTCGGCGATCTGCGAGGACAGGTGGGCGTCGTTGCCGTGCGCCTGGCACACCACGCGCGCGCCCGCGAGGTGCAGCAGCTGCGCCTCCACGCGCCACAGCGGGGTCAGGCCGAGAAAGCCGCCGGAGTAGTGATGCTGAAAGACATCGGCCCGAAACAGCGAGCGCAGGAAGGCCGCGTACGGACCGAGCAGGAACGCCAGCGACGGCGGCACGAGCTGTTCGTAGAGGGCGTCGAAATCCTCGGGCCGGTTGATCCGGGCGTAGTACTCCTGCATGACGGTCTCGGACTCGTAGCCGGCCTGGCGCAATGCGCGCGACCAGTGCCCATAGGAGAGGATCGGTTCCGGACCCCAGACGACGCGCGGCCGCGCGCGCCGCGACGGGCGGCGCAGGCGCGCGAGCACGGCCGCCACCGTCAGCAGCGCCAGCATCCCAAGCGCCAGCACGTGCTCGACGGCGACGACGATCGGTCGCCGGACACCCGCGGGCAGGGCGCGGCGAAGCAGTTCGATCGGGTCCATGGCGCCCGACTCTATCCCCGCCGTCCGCTGCGACTTGCGTAGCCTGCCGCGGATGCCGGAGGACGCCCAGCACGCCGTGGCCGGCGAGACCGACCATGGCGTCGGCCTCGGCGGCGAGGTCCGCCGGCTCGGCGGCCAGACGATCGTCTACGGGATCGGCGGGGCCGCGCTGCAGCTCGTCGGCATCGTCACCCTGCCGATCCTCGCGCGCGTCTTCTCGCCGGCCGACTATGGCGTCCTCGAGCTCGGCATGGTCGTGTCGGCGATCCTCATGATCGTCGTCGACGGCGGCATGGCGTCGGCGTCGCAGCGCAGCTACTTCGACTACTCCGACGCGCAGGAGCGCCAGCGCCGCCGCGTCCTGTCGACCGCGCTGCTCTTCCAGCTCGTCGCCGGGACGATCGTCGCGGCCGTGCTTGCGGCGTTCGCCGAGCCGGTGTCACGCGCGCTCTTCGACGGGCGCGACGAGAGCGGCGTGATCGTGCTGGTGGGCATCGCCCTGCCGGCGTTCGCGGCGGCGCAGTTCACGCGCGAGATCCTGCGCCTGGAGTTCCGCGCCTGGTCGTACCTGACGGCGTCGCTCGCCGGCGCGATCGCCGCGGCCGTGATCACGATCCTGGCCGTCGTCGTCTGGAACTTCGGCGTCGAGGGTGCGTTCGTCGGCGTGCTCGCGGGCTGGGTCGTCGGCGCGCTGCTCGGCCTCGCGCTCGTCTGGCGGCGCCTGCTGGCGCGACCGTCGCGCGTCGAGCTGGGCGTCATGCTGCGTTACGGCCTGCCGCTGATCCCCGTCGCGCTGTCGCTCTGGGCACTGTCGCTCATCGACCGCGTCATGCTGTCGCGCCTCGCCGACCTCGACGAGCTCGGCCAGTACGCGCTCGCCAACCGCCTGGCCGTTCCGGTGATGCTGATCGTGACGGCGCTCGCGCTCGCGTTCGCGCCCTTCATCCTGTCGCTGCACCAGTCAGATCCCGAGCGCGAGAAGGTCGTCCGCGGCCGCGTGCTGACGGACTTCACCGCCGTGCTGTGCTTCGTCGGCCTCGTCTCGGCGCTGTGGGCGCAGGAGCTCGGCGAGCTCGTCGCGCCGGACTTCGACCACGCCTATCGCGCCGTCGGCATCGTCGCCTTCGGGCTCGTCGTGTTCGGCATCTCGAGCGTCGTCGTGGCTGGGATCTCGATCGCCCGCCAGACGAAGTGGCTTGCCCTCTACACGAGCATCGCGGCGCTCGCGAACGTCGCGCTGAACGTCGTGCTGATCCCGCCGTTCGGGCAGGTCGGGGCGGCGCTCGCGACGCTCGCCGCGTACATCCTCCTGACCGGCCTGTACTACCGGCGCGCGCAGATCCTCTATCGCACCCCGTACCGCATCGGCGTCGTCGTCGCGACGTTCATCGCCGGCATCGCGCTGATGCCGCTCGGGGCGATCGACTACGACTCGTGGACCGTCGCGCTCGCCGTCAAGCTCGCCGCCGTCGCCGCCTTCCTGCTCGCGCTGCGCCCGGTCGGCGTGCTGGGCCGCGGTGACGCACGCCGCATCGTGGCCTGGGTCCGCGGCGGCGGCCGCTGACCGCGCCGCGGCTCAGGCGTCGCGCAGCTCGGCGACGACGTCGCGCAGCCCCTCGTCGAGCGTGACCTGCGCCGTCACACCGAGCCGGTCGCGCATCCGCGCGGTGTCGGCGAGCAGATCGCCGGGCGGCCCAGCGCCGGCGTGGACGATGCGCGGCCGCACGCCGGCCGCGGCCGCCAATCCGGCCACGACCTGCGTCAGCGCGACGGTCTGCGCGCCGGCGATGTTCACGATGCCCGCGCCGGCCTGCGCGCGCACCGCGGCCGCGATCGCCCGGGCCGCGTCGCGCACGTGGATCGGATTGATCCGCAGGCCCGGGTCGCCGTCGATCGTCACCTCGTCGCCGCGCAACACGCGCTCGGCGAGTCCTGCGACGAGCATCCCCCGCTGGCCGGCGCCGTAGACGAAGAACGGGCGCACGACGACCGTGTCCATGAGCGCGCCATACGGCGCCAGCAGCACCTCGCCGGCGTACTTGGAGGCCTGGTAGAAGCTCGCCGGCGCGACCGGGTCGTCCTCGCTCGCGTAGCCGTCGCGAAAGCCGTAGACGCCGCCGGTGGAGCACAGCACGAAGCGGCTCGCCCCGGCGCTGCGCGCGTAGTCGGCCAGCGCCGCGACGGCGTCGACGTTGAGGGCGACGACGTCGTCGACGCCGTCCGGGAAGTCGCGGTAGCGATCGGACTGCGCGAGGTGCACAACAGCGTCCACGCGCGCGGGCAGCGCGGCGCGGTCAAGGCCCGCGGCGAGGTCGGTGCGCACCCAGGTCGCGTGCGCGGCGAGGTCCGCGGGCGGCGCGCCACGCGCGATCGCGACGACGTCGTCGTCAGCGGCGAGCAGCCCCAGCAGGTGGCGCCCGATGAACCCCGTCGCGCCCGTCAGCAGGACCGTCACGGCCGGTGCCCGTGCAGGAACGTCCGGCACCAGTGCTCGAAGGAGAGCAGCGACCACAGCAGCAGGCGGCGGTTCTCATGGCCGTCGAGGTGCTGGTCGACGAGCGTGCGTACGCCCTCGGGCGAGAAGAACTCGTAGAGCTTCGCGCCCGGGTCGAACAGCACGTCGCGGACGTAGTCGATCGAGTCGCCGCGAAACCACGACGCATCGGGCCCCGAGAAGCCCTGCTTGACGCGGTCGGTGACGGTCTCGGGCACGTGGCGGGCCATGACCTGGCGCAGGATGAGCTTGCCGTCGCGCGTGCGCTCGAAGAAGCGCTCGGTCTTGCCGCCGGGCTCGTTCTCGTCGAGCTCGACGACCTTGTCGAGGTCGCGCAGCTTCAGCCCGACCGGCACGCGCTGGGCGAAGTCGACGAGGTCGTTGTCGAGAAACGGGACGCGCGTCTCGAGCGAGTGCGCCATCGACAGCTTGTCCTCGACGACGAGCAGCCCGTGCAGGAACGTCTTGGCCTCGAGGTACAGCGAATGGTTGACGTAGTCCTCCGGCGAGCCGGGAGCATCCGCGCTGCGGAACACGTCGCGGAAGATCTTCTCCGTGCGCACGCCCGTCAGCCGGTTCCACAGCTCGGGCCGAAACAGTCCGCTGCGGTACTCGTCGGGAACGAGCCGGTGCCAGAACTTGTAGTACTTGTCGATGTAGTGGTCGAAGTCGTCGTTGACGACCGCGCGGTAGTAGCGCCACGGATAGCCGGCGAACAGCTCGTCGCCGCCGGAGCCGCTCAGCACGACGGTCACGAACTTCGACGCCAGCCGCGAGACGTACCAGTTCGGGTAGCTCTGGCCGACGCGCAGATCCTCCAGGTGCCAGACGAGCGACGGCAGGCAGCGCTCCATGTCGCCGGCCTTGAGGACCGACTCGAAGTGCTCGGTCTTGAACAGGTAGCTCATCGCCTCGGCCTTCGCGCGCTCGTCGGCGCCCATCTCCAGGCCGCCCGACGAGGTCATGTCGAAGCCCACCGTGAAGGTGGCGAGGTAGGGCAACTCGCGTGCGGCGAGCGCCGTCAGCGAACCCGAGTCCATGCCGCCCGACAGGTGCGAGCCGACCGGCACGTCGGAGACGAGCTGGCGCTGCACGGCCTGGCGGAAGAGCCGGTCGAGCTCCTCGCGATGCTCCTCGGGCGAGCACGCGCTGTCGGCGTCGGGCTCGACGAAGTCCCAATCCCAGTAGGTCACGGGGCGGATCTCGGTGTCGCCCGGGCGCAGCAGCGCGTGCGACCCGGCGGGGAACATCTTCACGCCCGCGAACAGCGTGCCGTCCGTGAACAGGTTCTGGAACGTGAAGTACTCGAGCAGATGCTCCTCGGAGACGCGCGGCGTGTAGCTCGGGTGCTGCAGAAAGGACTTGATCTCCGAGCCGAACAGCAGGGTGCCGCCGGCGTTCGTCCAGTACAGCGGCTTGATCCCGTAGCGGTCGCGGGCCATGAACAGGGTGCGCTCGTCGCGGTCCCAGATCGCCAGCGCGAACATGCCGTTGAAGCGCTCGACGCACGACGGGCCCCACTCGCGGTAGGCGCGCAGGACGACCTCGGTATCGGTATGCGAGCGCATCCGCTCGCCGCCCTGCGCACGTAGCTCCTCGCGCAGCTCCATGAAGTTGTAGATCTCGCCGTTGTAGACGATCGTGTAGCGACCGTCCGGGGTGTGCATCGGCTGGTGGCCCGCCGGCGTGACGTCGATGACGGCCAGACGGCGGTTGGCAAGCCCGACCGGCCCGTCGATGTGCGTACCGTAGTCGTCAGGGCCGCGGTGGGCGATCGCCTCGTTCATGAGGCGAAGCACGCCCTCGTGGACGACGTCGCCGGGGCGCGTCAGGATGCCGGCGATGCCGCACACAGGCTGCGGGACTCAGCTGGGTGATTGCTCGAGCGAGCGCTGCTGATCGCTCTGGCGCCACTCGATCACCGAGCGCAGGCCCTCGCGGTAGGGCAGCTCGGCCTTGAAGCCGGTCAGCTCCTCGGCCAGTTCGGTCGAGCCGACGCGATGCGTGACGAACATCTGCTCGCCGGGGAGGTACTCCGGCTCGATCCCGGCGCCGGTCTCCTCCAGCAGCACGTCGACGAGCTCCTTGATCGTCGTCTTGACGCCGGTCCCGACGTTGAGGTTGACGTCGGTCGCGTCGCTCGTCATCGCGAGGATGTTCGCGCGCGCGACATCGTCGACGTGGACGAAGTCGTAGGCCTGTGAGCCGTCGCCGAAGATCACCGGGCGCTCGCCGGCATCGAGCTTGTCGAGCACCTTCATGATCACGCTGACGTACGTGCCCTTGTAGTCCATCCGCGGGCCGTAGACGTTCATGTAGCGCATGCCGACGTAGTCGAGGCCGTGCTGCTCGTAGTAGGCGCGGAAGAACTGCTCGCCGGCGAGCTTGGTCGCGCCGTACATCGTGCGGTTGTTGAACGGATGATCCTCGGTCATCGGCGTGAAGGCCGCGTCGCCGTAGACCGACGCCGAGGACGAGTAGACGACCTTCTTGACGCCGGCGCGGTGGGCGGCGTCGATGACGTTGAACGTGCCGATGCAGTTGACCTCGATCGCCGAGCGCGGCTCGTGCACGCACTCGTAGAGCCACAGCGCGGCGAGCAGCCAGACGCAGTCGGTGCCCTCCATCAGCCGATCGAGCAGATCGACGTCGGTGATCGAGCCCTCGACGAGCGTCACGCGCTCGTCCTCCAGCGCGCTGTCGAGGTTGTTGCGCGCGCCGCGGGCGAAATTGTCGAGCACGACGATCTCGCGCACCGGCTCGGCGAGAAGCTGATCGACGATGTGCGAGCCGATGAAGCCGGCACCCCCGATGACGAGGACGCGAGAGTCTGTGAGATCAGGCATTACGGGGCAAAGTAGCAACAGCCGCGGATTTCACTGCTCGATATCGTCCCGCGCCACGTGCCCAGATCAGCCCTCATCACCGGCATCACCGGCCAGGACGGCTCCTACCTCGCCGAGCTGCTGCTCGATCAGGGCTACGAGGTCCACGGCATGGTGCGGCGCGCATCGACGGAGAAGTTCGACCGCATCGAGCACCTGCGCGAGCGCATCACGCTGCACCAGGGCGATCTGCTCGACCAGCGCTCGCTCGTCGACACGCTGCGCGCCGCCAAGCCCGACGAGGTCTACAACCTCGCCGCGATGAGCTTCGTCGCGGTCTCCTGGGTGCAGCCCACGTTGACGGCCGAGTTCACCGGCGTCGGCGTGACGCGGATGCTCGAGGCCGTCCGCGAGGCCTGCCCGGAGGCGCGCTTCTACCAGGCATCGAGCTCGGAGATGTTCGGCAAGGTGCTCGAGGTTCCGCAGACCGAGTCGACCGCCTTCTACCCGCGCTCGCCGTACGGCGTGGCGAAGGTCTACGGGCACTTCATCACGGTCAACTACCGCGAGTCCTACGACCTCTTCGCGTGTTCGGGAATCCTCTTCAACCACGAGTCGCCGCGGCGCGGGCTGGAGTTCGTGACGCGCAAGATCACCTGGCACGCGGCGGCGATCAAGCACGGCCTGCGCCACGAGCTCGCGCTGGGCAACCTCGACGCGCAGCGCGACTGGGGCTACGCGAAGGACTACGTCGAGGCGATGTACCTCATGCTCCAGCAGGACGTGCCCGAGGACTTCGTGATCGCGACGAACAGGACGAACACCGTCCGCGAATGCGTCCAGATCGCCTTCGACGAGGCGGGGGTGGCGGACTGGGAGCGCTACGTGCGCCTCGATCCGGCGTTCCTGCGCCCGGCCGAGGTCGATCAGCTGATCGGCGATCCGACGAAGGCCAAGGAGCAGCTCGGCTGGGAGCCGACGACGAGCTTCGAGGAGCTGATCCGGCTGATGACGCGCGCCGACCTCGAGCTGCTGAGGACGTAGGGCCCGCGGGCGGCCGCGCCGTCGACGACCACCTGCCGGGGCAGGGGTCCGCGCCGGGGCCGGCCGGGCGGGGTGCCGTGTCGTGTCGTGCAACTGTTCGATGTGAACACGTTCGCGACACGGCTGCGACGGAGCCCGGCGGTCGCGGCCGGCGCATCGACGAGTCACCGCGGCGCTCACCCGACGGCATGCCCGGCCGCTGTGGACCGGTCAACGTCGGCGGCGCCGCCGCCCCTGTCGTAGGCGCCGCGGGCGCCGAATGCGGGCCGCGATCGCCTGCTCGACGACCGCCGCGAACTCCAGCGCCGGCGACGGCTGCACGTAGCGCTCGATCCCGTGCGGCGAGCACGAGGCGGCGAGGCGGCCGTCGACGCAGCCGGCCAGCGCGTCGGCGATCCCCGCGACGTCGTCGGGCTCGGTGACGGTGCCGGCCTGCGTCTCGCGAATGATGCGGGCCGCCTCGTTGGCCGACAGGACGGCGAGAATCGGGCGCTTGGCGAGCAGATACTCCGACAACTTGGCGGTGACGACCTGCGCGTGCGCGCCGGTCGAGAACAGCAGCAGCGCGTCGCCGGCCCGCTGCAGCGCCAGCGCCTGCGGGCGCGACAGGTAGCCGAGCACCTCGAACGACGCCCGCGCCGCCGGCGTCAGCGCGGCGAGCATCCGCCTGTCCTCGGCGCTGAGCATGCCGGCGTGCACGATCCGCAGCCGCTTCGCCGCAGCCGGGTCGCGGGCGTGAAAGAGCTCCAGCGCCTCGAGGATCGTGCGCGGGTCACGCCGAAGCGGCAGGCTCAGCGACCCCGTGTGCACGAGGTTGACGACGCTGGGATCGAGCTTCGGCGGCTCGGCGCGCGCGATCTCCGCGTCGAGCGCCGCCGGATCCCACCCGCTGGGCACCTCGTGCGCCCGGCATCCGTAGCGCCGCTCGAAGTCGCGCGCGATCGGGTCGGTGATGCCGACGACGGCCTCGGCGCCGAGTACGACGCGCCGCTCCAGCGAGGCGTCGAGACGGTCCTGCGCGCGCGTCGGCCAGTCGCCCATCAGCGCCTCGTAGCGCCAGCCGTCGTCGAAGTCGGCGACCCACGCCGGCCGTTCGCGCCCGAGCGCGAGCCCGAGCAGATGCGTGCTGTCCGGCGGCGAGTTCGTGACGACGACGTCGATGTTGCGCTCGCGGATCACCCGGCGCGCCGTGCGCACCACGTACGGCATCCAGCTGACGACCCACGAGTCGGGCACGAGGCCGCGCGTGAACAGGCGCGACGGCTCCGGCGCCGCGTCGGTCACCGTGGCCGCGGCGTCGGCCGCGCCGGCGGCGCCCTCGGGCCGGCGCAGCAGCCGTCGCAGGGTCGGCGATGTCTGCAGGTCGCCGGTGCGGATCACCCACGGCTCGTCGCTGGCGAGGCTGCCCGAGGCGCCCGTCGTGATGACCGTCACCTCGTGGCCCAGGCCGCGCAGGGCATGCGCCATCGACTCCCAGCGATGGCTCCCCGGCAGCGGGTTGGGCGGGAAGTAGTAGGAGACGACGAGGATCCGGCGCGGCGCCGTCATCGAATGCAGCTAGCCGGCCGGCGGCGTCGGGAAGGGCAGCAGACCCTCGTAGTACCGGCGCACGATCGCGCGCGGGTCGTGGACCCGCAGCGCGAACTCGCGGCCGCGCTGCGCCAGCGACAGGCGTCGCTGGCGATCGACGACGAGCGTGCGCAGCACCTCGCGCACGGTCTGCGCTGTCGCGCGCTCGATCGGCAGCGCGTCGCCGAAGGGGTTGTCGGCCTCGTCGATGTGGCAGACGACGGGTCGCCCGAGCGCCATCGCCTCGACGGCGACGCCGCCGTACCAGCCGATGTGCAGCTGGTCGGCGAGGATGTCGGCGCGGGAGATCCGCCGCAGCGCCTCGTGATTGGGCACGCCCGTGATGAGATCGAGCTCGACGTCGAGCCCGTCGGCGCGCAGCGCCGCGACGGCCTGCTCGATGTAGCCGGTGCCCTTGACCATGCGGTTCGTCGGCGCGTGGGCGATCGTCACCGTCGCGCGGTCGGGCAGGGGCTCGGCCAGCAGCCGGGTGGCATCGACGTTGGCATACGGCAGGAACGTGGCGCCCGGCAGGTGGCGCTTGAGGTCGGGGTTGACGTACACGCTGCGATCGGAGTAGCGCAGCATCGCCTTCGCGTCGGCCGCCCGCCAGGGATCGTGCGCGAGGCACTCCGGCCGCTCGCAGGGGCCGCATGCCGACCGCGGCCGCACGTCACATCCCTGCCAGGTGACGACGATCGTCTTCCCGAGGCGCTTGAGCAGCGGCAGCTCCGTGAAGACCCCCAGCCGCGTGCGCAGTGCGACCGCGGGAGCGCCGGCGTTGAAGTGAAAGACGTCATAGCGGCGGGCGGCCTCGGCGATGAAGCGCATCCGTGTCGCGCTGCGCCGCAGGAAGCCCTGTCCGGAGACGTCGACGACGCGGTCTGCGCCGTAGCTGAGAAACGTCGGCAGGAAGTCGACGACCTCGCTGCTGAAGCCCAACTCGCGCTCGGCGCGCGACAGGCCGAGCGGATGGCCGCCCGTGCCCGTCGGCAGGTGAACGATGCGAAGAGGGCCGGGCCGCATGTGCCGGTTGAGCATCGCATACGCCCGACGGTGGCTACCGGGCGCCGTGCCCGCGCCGGCCGCGTTCGCAGCTCGCGCCGACGCGGTCGCCGCGGCCGGTGCCAGCCTCGTCGTCGCGACCCGCGCCGCAGAGCAGGCGGTCGCGTCCCCGGCCGCCGGACAGCCGGTCGTCGCCGGGTCCGCCGATGAGCAGGTCGCGGGCGTCGCCGCCGCGCAGCACGTCGTCGCCGCGCCCGCCCGAGATGCGATCGCGGCCGCCGGCGCCCGACAGCATGTCGTCGCCCCCGCCGCCGCTGATCAGGTCGCGACCCGAGCCGCCCGAGATGCGGTCGTCGCCACCGCGCGCGATGACGACGTCGCTGCCGCCGCGCCCGAAGACCCGCTCGATCCCGTTCGTCCCGACGAAGCGCTCCGAGCGCTTGGAGCCGAGCATGACGAGGCGGCGGGAGCCGTCGCGCGAGCAACGCACCGAGCGCGACGTGCCCGACGGGCAGCGCACCGGCGAAGCGGTCGGCGTCGCCGCCGCGGGGGTCGCGGGCGGCGGCGGGCCCGACACCCAGTCGGGCTCGGAATCGGCCCCGGCCGCCGTCGTCAGGCGCACGGGATCGGACCCGTCGGCGGCCATCGTGTAGATGTCGGCGTCGCCGTCGCGCGTGCTCGTGAACGCGATCCGCCGGCCGTCGGGCGAGTACGCGGGCTGGGAGTCCAGCGCGGTCGTCCCGGCCACCGGAGCCTCACCCGAGCCGTCGGCGTTCATGATCGCGATGCCCAGCGAGTCGTAGAGATAGCCCCGCGTGAACGCGATCGTCGCGCCGCTTGGCGAGAACGACGGATCGTGCCCATACGACGTCTCGCGAAACACCGTGTCGCCCGTTCCGTCCGGCGCGATGACGGCGACGTGCGCGAAGTGCTTGTTCGAGTTCGTGTACGCGACCCTCGACCCGTCCGGGGCGAAGCTCGGATCCGTGAACGTGTAGTTCAGGGCCCCGGGCAACGGGGCCGGAGTGAGATTGCTGACGTGCGAGCCGTCGGTTCTCATGAGGAACAGATGCTTGGGGATCGAGCCTCGCGAGAACGCGATCTGCGTCCCGTCGGGCGAGAACGTCGGCGCGAGGTCGGGGTTGTAGTCGGCCGTGAGCCGCGTGACCCCGCTCCCTTCGGCACTCATCACGTACAGCTCGGCGTTTTTGTAGCCGTAGAACGGGTCCACGTCGCGACTGCTCGCGAAGACGATCTTCGTCCCGTCGGCAGAGAACGCAGGGGCGCCGTCGCCGGCGGGATCGTTTGTCAACCGCGTCTGCCCTGAGCCGTCGGCGTTCATGACGTAGATCTCAGCGTTGCCGTCACGCGTGCTCGTGAAGACGATGCGGCCGTTGTGGCCGGGGAAGGTCGCCCGCGCGGGGGCCGGTAGGAGACCGAGGGCCGCGAGCGCCCCGCAGAGGACGGTGCGCGCCATCCGGCGGTGGGCGCTCATGTCACATTCAACAGTTAACGCGGCGGTTTGTTGTGGAGTCAACGACAGACACGGCGTCCGCCTCGACGGGACCGTCCTGCGGCCAGGACCGCCGGCGGGCCGGCGTCAGCCGCGGTAGTCGGGCCGGACCACGGTGCCGCCGGCGCTCGCCGCCTGGATCGCGCGCGCGATCGACAGCGCCGCCGCCGCGTCCCCGCCCGCGACGGCCGGCGGGCCGCCGTCGCGCACGGCCGCGATGAAGGCCTCCCACTCCTGGCGCAGCGGCTCGCGGCGCACGAGCGCGAAGCGCGTCATGTTGCCCTCGCCCGCGCCGCGCAGGCCGGCGAGTGCATCCCACGTCGTGCTCTCGCGCCGTGGGTGCTCGTAGAACTCGAGCTCCTGCGTGAGGTAGTCGACGGTGAACATGCCTTTCTCGCCGGTGACGCTGAGCTGGCGGACCTTTGCGGGCGTGAGCCAGTTGACCTCGAGCAGCCCCGTCGCCCCGCCGTCGAAGCGCAGCGTGGCGCAGAGCAGGTCCTCGGCGTTCTCGTGCAGGCGCTGGGAGGTCTCGGCGAAGACGCGGTTGACCTCGTCGCCGAGGATGTAGCGCATGACGTCGATGTCATGGGTCGCGAGGTCGAGCGCGACGCCGAGCTGCGCATCGCGATCGGGAAACGGCGACAGGCGCCGCGTGTGCACCTGGTAGACCTCGCCGAGCATGCCCTCGGCGAGCTTCTGCTTGAGGGCGACCACCGCCGGGTTGAAGCGCTCGACGAAGCCGACGCACAGCAGCAGCCCGCGACCCGCCGCGTCCTCGACCAGTCGCCGCGCGTCGGGGACCGTGGTCGCCATCGGCTTCTCCACGAGGATGTGCAGGCCGGCCGCGAGCGCCTCGTGCGCGACGGCCGCCAGGTGGATCGCCGGCACGGCGACGCAGGCGAAGTCCAGCGCCGCACCGTCCAGCGCCTCCGCGAGCGAGGCGTGCGCGGTCACGCCTGGGTAGCTGCGCTGCGCCGCGGCGCGCCGCTCGGCGCGCGGGTCGACGACCGCGACGACGTGCACGCCCGCCGTCGCGCTGAGCACGCGCAGGTGATGGGAGCCCATGATCCCCAGCCCGAGCACGGCCGCCCGCAGGTCGGTGGGTTCGCTCATCCCGGGGCGACGCTGGCCGCACCCGGCGCGCGGCGCGACTGCTCGAGCTCCTCCTGCAGGCGCTCGAGCACGCGCACGACGCGCAGGCCACTCTCGCCGTCGGAGACCGGCGTGCGGTTCTCGCGCGCGCACTCGACGAAGTGCGCGACCTCCAGGCGTAGCGGCTCGGCGTTGGAGATCCGCGGGCTCCAGATGTCCCCGGCGCGCGTGATGTACTCGCCGTAGGAGTCGGCCTTCTGATCGAAGCCCTTGTCGTAGACGGTCACCTTGCGCTCGAGGTCCATGTCGTCGAAGGTCGCCATCCGCTGCGAGCCGACGACGGTGAAGCGCCGCTCCTTGTGCGGATCCAGCCAGGACAGGTGCAGGTGCGCGGCGAGCCCGCTCGGGAAGCGCAGGAACGCGAAGACGACGTCCTCGACGCCGTCGCGCATGTAGGACTCACCGCGCGCGGTCATCTCGAACGGCTCCTCGCCGGCGAGGTGCAGGATCACCGAGATGTCGTGCGCGCCGAGGCTCCAGAGCGCGTTCTCGTCGGCGCGCAGCTGGCCGAGGTTCAGGCGGTTGGAGTAGATGTAGTGGATGTCGCCGAGCTCGCCGGACTCGGCGATCTCCTTGAGCTTGCGCACGCCCGGGTGGTACTGCAGCAGGTGGCCGACCATGAGCACGCGGTCGGCGACGCGCGCCGCGGCGACCGCCCGCTCGGCGTCGGCGACGCAGAGCGCGAGCGGCTTCTCGACGAAGCAGTGCTTGCCCGCCTCGAGCACGCGCACGGCGAGGTCGGCGTGCGTCGGGACGGGCGTCGCGACGACGATCGCGTCGAGCGTCTCGTCGGCGAGCAGGTCGTCGAGGTCGCCCGTGAAGCGCGCGCTGCGATGCACGGTGGCCAGGCGCTCGCGCACCTCGGGGCGACCGTCGCAGCACCACGCGAGCTGCGCCCCCTCGAGCCCGTCGATGTTGCGGGCGAGGTTCGGGCCCCAGTAGCCGAGGCCGACGATGCCGACCGTGACGTCGCCGGTAGATCCGCGCTCGCGAGCATCGGACCGCGACACCGACATCACAGGCGCACCGCGGTGCTGTCGGCGGTGCGCCGGGTCACGCCGCGCAGGTCGAGCGCGAGCGGCACCTGGGCGACGGCGGCATCGTGGTCGATCCCGGGATGCGCCGTGACGATGACGGCGATGTCCGCGCCATCGAGCACGTCGTCCAGCGAGCCGCACTCGAGGTCGTGCTCCGACAGCCGCGGGACGTAGGGGTCGTGGTAGCGCAGGTCCGCGCCGAGCGCCGCGAGCAGCGTGAGGATCTTCAGCGCCGGCGACTCGCGGACGTCGCCGACGCCGGGCTTGTAGGCGACGCCGAGGACCGCCACGGCGGAGCCATGGACCGGCTTGCCGGCGGCGTTGAGCATGCGCTCCAGCTTGGAGACGCAGTGGTAGGGCATCTGCTGGTTGATCTTGCCCGCGAGCTCGATGAACTCCGTCGTCATGTCGAACTCGCGCGCCCGCCACGAGAGGTAGAAGGGGTCGACGGGCAGGCAGTGTCCGCCCATGCCCGGTCCGGGCTCGAAGCGCATGAAGCCGTAGGGCTTCGTCGCGGCGGCGTCGACGACCTCCCAGATGTCGATCCCCATCCGGTCACAGAGCATCGCGAGCTCGTTGACGAGGGCGATGTTCACCGAGCGGAAGATGTTCTCCAGGAGCTTTGTGAGCTCTGCCGCCTCGGGGCTGGAGACGCGGACGACCGTGTCGCACACCTCGCCGTAGAGGGCGGCGGCGCGGTCGCCGCAGGCCGGCGTCAGACCGCCGACGACCTTCGGCGTCGTGCGCAGCGTGTAGTCCGTCCGGCCGGGATCCACGCGCTCGGGCGAAAAGGCGAGGTTGAAGTCGACCCCCGGATCCAGACCCGACTCGGCCAGGATCGGCGCGAGCCGGTCGCGCGTCGTGCCCGGGTAGGTCGTCGATTCGAGCACGACGAGCTGCCCGGGCTGCAGCACGTCGGCGAGCGCCTGCGACGCGTTCACCAGCGGGCCGAGATCCGGCTCGCGGTTGACCGTCAGCGGCGTCGGCACGCAGATCAGCAGTGCGTCGCAGCCCCCGAGCGCCGCCGTCTCGCCGGTCGGCGTGATCGCACCGGCGACCGTCGCGAGCACGTCATCCGAGACGTCCTCGATGTACGACCGTCCCTCGCGCAGTGCGCTGATCTTGCTCGCATCGACATCGAACGCGACGACGTCACGGTCAGCCTGCGCGAACGCGACGGCGAGCGGCAGGCCGACGTAGCCCATGCCGATGACTCCGATGGCCATATGGGGCGCGAGTGTAGACACATGGCGCCGGCGTCCGTCGACTCGGCCAGCGCATGGTGCGCCGGCGTCCGGCACCCGGCACCCGGCGGCAGCGGCGAGGGCGGGAGATTCGCTCCCCGGCGAGCCGAACGACCTACGCCGCCGCGCCGAGCGCGGCGAGGTCGGCCTGCACCATCTCCTCGATCATCGCCTCGAAGCTCGTCTCCGGCTCCCAGCCGAGCTGCTCGCGGGCGCGCGTCGTGTCGCCGACCGGCGGCGTGCGCTCGACCCCGCGCACGAGCTGCTGGTCGACGCGCACGTACTCGGCGGGCTCGAGGCCGACGCAGCCGAACGCCGCGTCGACGAGCTCGCCGACGGTCCGCCCGCTGCCGCCGGCGAGGATGTAGTCGCCCGGCGCGTCCTGCTGGAGCATGAGCCAGTACCCGCGCACGACGTCGCGTGCATGGCACCAGTCGCGCACGGCCGCAAGGTCGCCGAGCTTCAGCTCGTCCTGCAGTCCGAGCTTGATCGAGGCCGCCGCCCTGGCGACCTTGCGCGGCAGGAAGCGCTCGGGCCGGCGCGGCGACTCGTGGTTGTAGGCGATCGCGCTCGACGCGTGCAGGCCGTGCTTGTGGCGCATCGTGTCGACGAGTCCGTAGGCGGCGAGCTTGGCGACGCCGTAGGGCGAGCGTGGGCGCATCGCGGTGTCCTCGTTCTGCGGCGACACCGACGCGGCGCCGAAGATCTCGCCCGAGTTGGCGACGAGCACGCGCACGCCGCCGTCGATCTCGCGCGTCGCCTGCAGCAGCGTCGCGGTCGCCCCGGCGACGAGCGCGAGCGTGCCCGCCGGGTCCTTCCACGACGCCGGCACGAACGTCGGCGCGGCGAGGTGGTAGAGCTCGTCGGGGGCCGTGTCGAGCACGGCGGCGCGCAGCGACGCGGCGTCGGCGAGGTCGCCGCTCACGATCGCGACGCCCTGCGGGACCCGCGCCTGCGAGCCGGGCCGGACGAGCCCGACGATGTCGTAGCCCTTCCCCTGCAGCAGCTCGGTCAGGTAGCCGCCGTCCTGCCCGGTGATGCCGGTGATGAGCGCGCGTGGCATCGCAGGAGGGTATCCGCCCGGTTTTCTCGAACTGGCTGTGGGTAGGAACCGTGTGCGCGGGTCATGCAAGAACGCAACCTTTTGGCCCCCCAGGCGTTCTCGTTCGTACCCTGAAGCCGACACGTTTGTGTCAAACCATCCGATGACCCCTCCCCGCACCCTGACCAGCGAGGCGCCCACGGCTCCCCAGCCGGCGCCCGCCCCGATCACCCCCGACGCCGTCAACGTGCTCGGCGTCGAGCTGGCGCTGACGGACTACGACGCGACGATCGCGTGGATGGACGGCACGATCGCGCACCGCGAGAAGGGCTACATCTGCGTCGCGGCGACGCACACGATCATGGTCTGCGACGAGGATCCCGAGCTGCGCGAGGCGGTCCTGAACTCGTCGATCACCGTGCCCGACGGCCAGCCGCTCGTGTGGGCGATGAACGCCCTCGGCGGCGATCTCGAGGATCGCGTCTACGGCCCCGAGCTGATGGCGCGCTACTGCGAACACGCCGCGCAGACCGGCACGCGCATGTACCTCTACGGCGGCCGCAACCAGGGCGCGCTCGTCCAGCTCGCGCTCAACCTGCGCCAGCGCTTCCCCGGCGTGCAGATCGTCGGGGGCTACTCGCCGCCCTTCCGCGACCTCGCGCCGGACGAGGAGGACGCGATCGTCGAGGAGATGAACCGCTCCAAGGCGGACGTCATCTGGGTCGGCGTCGGCGCCCCCAAGCAGGAGAAGTGGATGGCCGCGATGCGTGACCGCCTCGACGCCCCGGTGCTCGTCGGTGTCGGCGCCGCGTTCGACTTCCACGCCGGGCTCGTGCCGCAGGCGCCC
The DNA here is from genome assembly GCA_963756465.1 of uncultured Solirubrobacteraceae bacterium. Lineage (GTDB taxonomy): Bacteria > Actinomycetota > Thermoleophilia > Solirubrobacterales > Solirubrobacteraceae > CADCVQ01. The sequence continues at coordinate 169,808 of CAVWNK010000003.1, read as the reverse complement.
GACTGGATGCAGTCCGCGGGCCTGGAGTGGCTGTTCCGCATGGCCCAGGAGCCGCGCCGCCTCGCGCCGCGCTACGTGCGCTACAACCCGCGCTTCATCCGGGGCTTCGCACGGCAGTACGCGCGGCACCGGCTGCTTGGCAACACCCCCGATCGATAGGTTTCAGGCCTCGATGCCTGAGGTCGCCGTCATCGGGCTCGGCCGGATCGGGCTCCCCCTCGCCATTTCGTTCGCCGAGCGCGGCCTCGCCGTGCTCGGGATCGACAAGGACGCCGACCGCCTGCAGGCCGTCCGCGACGCGCGGATGCCGTTCCACGAGCCGGGGGCGCAGGAGGCCCTGGACCGCGTCCACGCCGCCGGCACGCTGACCGTGTCCAACCGCGTCGCCGACGCCGCGACGGCCGAGCACATCGTCATCACGCTCGGCACGCCCTCCTTCTCGCACGTCGAGATCGACATCTCCGACATCCGCTCGGCGCTCGACGACCTGCTCGGCCACCTGCGCGAGGGCCACACGATCGTCCTGCGCTCGACGATCGCCCCCGGCACGACCGAGTTCGTCGCCGGCTACCTGACCAAGCACCGCGGCTTTGTGATCGGCGAGGACGTCTTCGTCGCGCACGCGCCCGAGCGGATCGCCGCCGGGCGCTTCTTCGAGGAGATCGGCACGCTGCCGTGCATCGTCGGCGGTGTCGGCGAGGCCTCGGGCGAGCGCGTCGGCGCGCTGTTCGCCGGCTTCGGCGCGCCGATCGTGCAGACGACGCCGGTGCAGGCCGAGCTGGCGAAGATCTGGACGAACATCCTGCGCTACGCGAACTTCGCGCTTCCCAACCTGCTGATGATGGATTGCGAGCAGCACGGCGCGAACGTCTTCGACGTCATCGAGCTCATCAACCGCGACTATCCCCGCGGCGGCATCGCGATGCCGGGGCTGACGGCCGGGACGTGCCTGCGCAAGGACTTCGCGTTCAGCGAGGAGCGCTCCAACGCACCCGGCATGCTGCTCGCCGTCTCGCGCGTCAACGAGTCCGTGCCGCTGTTCCTCGTCGAGGGGATGAAGCGCCGGCTCGGCTCGCTGAACGGGCGCAAGATCGCCGTCCTCGGCCTCGCCTTCAAGGGCAACACCGACGACGAACGCGACTCGCTGGCCTACAAGCTCGTGCGCCTGCTCGAGCGCGAACTGGCCGATGTCGCCGTCCACGACCCGCGCGTCGCGACGCCGACGCCGCCGTTCGAGGAGGCCGTCGGCGGGGCCGACGCGGTCGTCGTCGCGGCCAACCATGACGAGTTCACGGGCCCCGACGTGCTGCGCGCGGTGATCGCGCTCGCGCGCGAGGACGCGCTGGTCGTCGATCCCTGGAACTGCTTCGGCTCGGCGCAGGTGTTCGCGTACTCGCGCGAGCTGAGCGCGCTGAGCAACGGGCAGGTGACGCTCCCGTGAGTCGGGTTCTCGTGACGGGCGGCGCCGGCACGATCGGCGCCGCGGTCGTCCGGCGCCTGCTGCGCGACCCCGACTACGAGGTCCGCGTCTCCGACCAGCGCCCGGCGCCGCAGTGGATGCGCGAGGGCTGCGAGGTCCATACCGGCGACCTGCGCGATCTCGCCCAGGCGCGCGAGGCCGCCGCCGGCTGCTCGCACGTCATCCACCTCGCCGCGATCGTCGGCGGGATCGCGAACTTCCACCGCCTCCCGCACACGCTGACGGCGGTCAACAGCGCGCTCTACGACGCGGTCATCCAGGCGTCGCTGGACCACGCGGTGGAGCGCTTCGTCTACGTGTCCTCGTCGATGGTCTTCGAGCGCGCGACGCAATTCCCGACGACCGAGGAGCACGTCTGGGAGGTCGCGATGCCGCGGTCGGCGTACGGCTTCTCCAAGCTCGCGGGCGAGGTCTGGTGTCGCGCCGCACATGACGAGCACGGTCTGCCGTTCACGATCTGCCGGCCGTTCAACGCCTACGGCCCGGGCGAGATGCCCGACGACGAGCCCGGCATCGCGCACGCCGTCCCGGACCTCATCCGCAAGTGCCTGGCCGGCCAGCACCCGCTGGAGATCTTCGGCTCGGGCGAGCAGACGCGCACGCTCACGCACGTCGACGACATCGCCGACGGCGTCGTCACCGCGATGTCCTCGCCCGCCGGCCTGCTCGAGGACTTCAACATCTCGGCGTCGGACGAGCTGACCGTGGCGCAGATCGCGCGGATCATCTGGGAGGTCTGCGGGCGCGACCCGGAGACGTTCGAGCTCACCCACCTGCCGTCGTTCAGCGTCGACGTGCAGCGCCGCTGGCCGGACGTCGGCAAGGCGAAGACCCTGCTCGGCTGGGAGGCGCAGATCGACGTGCGCGACGGCATCGCGCAGACGACGCAGTGGCTGCGCGAGCGGCTCGCCGCAACGACGCGCTAACGCGCGGGGCGCCGGGGCGCGTGGTCGCGCCGCCGGCGCCCGCAGCACCGCGCCTCTCCCCCAGCCGAGGCTGACCCTAACGCGAAGGCGCGCGAGGGGCAACTCGTCGTCAGCTGCGGCTCGATGACTCCCAGGTCAGGCGCAGGCCCTCGTGAATCGGTGTGCTCGCGCTCCAGCCGAGCTGCTCGCGCGCCCGCGCCGCATCCAGGCACGAGCGGTCGATCTCGCCGAGCCGCGCGGGGGCGAACTCGGGCTCGGGCGATTGCGGCCCGCCGAAGTGCGACAGCGTCCGCGCGATGTCCAGCACGGAGGTCTCCTCCTCGGTGCCGACGTTGATCGTGCCGACGACGCGGGCGTCGCCCGCGCGCAGGATCGCCTCGACGAGATCGCCGACGTAGATGTAGTCGCGCGTCTGCGTGCCGTCGCCGAAGATCTTGGGCGCCACGCCGTCGCGCAGCTTGCCGCAGAAGATCGCGATCACGCCGGCCTCGCCGTGCGGATCCTGGCGCGGCCCGTAGACGTTGCCGAAGCGCAGGGCGATCGTCGACAGCCCGTAGAGGCGCTCGTAGAGGCCGAGGTAGCGTTCGGCGCAGAACTTGCTCTGCCCGTATGCGGCCATCGGCAGCGCCTCGACGGACTCGGGCGTCGGCAGCAGATCGGTGTCGCCGTACATCGCGCCGCCGGTCGAGGAGAAGACGACGCGCTCGGCGCCGGCCAGGCGGGCCGCCTCGAGCACGTTGACCGTGCCCTCGACGTTCGTCCGCGCGTCGAACGCCGGGTCGGCGAGCGAGATGCGCACGTCGACCTGCGCGGCGAGGTGGAAGATCGCTTCGGGCTGCGCGCCGGCCACGACCTGCGCGAGCGCCGCGCCGTCGCGGATGTCGCAGCGCTCCAGTCGCGCGCCCGCGGCGAGCGCGGCGGCGACGTTGGATCGCTTGCCGCTCGACAGGTCGTCGACGATCGTGACGCTGTCGCCGCGGGCGACGAGCGCATCCGCGAGGTGCGAGCCGATGAACCCTGCCCCTCCGGTCACGAGCGCGCGCATGCGGTCGCGGAGTGTAGAGGCCGCTGACGCCGAGCGTCTGCGTGCAGCGCCTGTGGGGTACCCTCGTTTTGCGTCCGGGGACCCCAGGGTAGGCGCGACATCGAGGCCAACACGACCGGGAGCACCTATGAAGCTGCGCCAGAAGAGCAAGCGCGACCAGGCGCTCGACGCCGCCGCGTCCGTCGCGAAGACCTGGTCGGAATGGCGGCTGGGAGACAAGGTCGCCAAGACCGCCTCGAAGGCGACGAAGACGACCGGCAGGGCGGCCAGGAAGGCCAAGCGGGCGACGTCGTCCTCGCGCGGTCCGGGCAGGCTGAAGATCGCCGGCGCGGTTGCGCTGCTCGGCGCGATCGGCGCTGCCGTCGCGAAGAAGCTCTCCGGCGGCAAGGCCGAGCCGCTCTACACGCCGCCCGGACCGGCCCCGGACATGGCGCCGCCGCCGACGTCGCCCGTCGCCGTCGGCGACCTCGCCGACGGTACGCCGCCCTCGGACCTGCCCACGCCGCCGGCAACGGTCGAGCCGGCGCACACCGCGTCGACGGAGATCCCCGAGCAGGACCCGACGCCGGTCGTCCTCGAGGACCTCGTCGGCGACGAGCCGGCCGCGGCCGCGGCTGACGCGGAGGCCGACGCAACGCCGCCGGCGGCAGACGAGCCGCTGGCGACCCCGGCCGAGGACGCCGCCGACGACGAGGACGACGAGGACAAGCCGTAGCTGCCGTCGATCGCGCTGGTCGCGGGGGCTGCGCCAGGAGCCTAGGCCCGCGCGAGCAGCGCTTGCAGCGTCGCCGCGACGGTCTGCGGCTCATGTGCGAGCTGGCGGTGCGTGAACCGCACGCAGCGGTAGCCGAGCATCGTCAGCCGCGCGTCCTTCGCGCGGTCGTTCTCGAACGCGACGCGCGTTCCGTGCGTCTCGTGGCCGTCGGTCTCGACGATCAGTCGCTGTGCGCGCCACAAGAAGTCGACCTCCACGCCTTCGACGAACACGTTCACCTCCGGCCGTGGGAGCCCGTGCGCGTCGCAGAGGTCGCGCATGAGCCCCTCGAGGTCGGAGCGCGTGAGCGGCGGATCGTGGTGGATCGTCGCGACGATCGTGGCGAGCGTCGCCGCCTCGGGGCGCGTCGCCCCGGCGTCGATGACCGCATCCACGGCGCCGAGATCGAACAGCCGCAGGATCAGCGACTGCTCGACGGCGCGCTCGAGCGGCCCCGGCGCGAGCATCCCCGCGACGTCGAGCAGCGTGCGGGCGACCGAGGTCACCGGGATCACGTCGTGGCGGTCCACCTCTGCGGGGGTGAGCGTGCGCGAGCGGTGCACGACGATCGCGCCCCGATGCGGGCGTCCAGCAGCGGTGGGCACCGTCACGTGAACGCGGTCCGATGTGCTGGGCCGCAGCCCCCACAGGGCAGCCGCGCTGACATGGCTGAGCACGGCGCCCTCGCCGAGCGCGAACACCGCGGCCAGCCAACGGCCTTGCTGTGAGATGCGCCTGTGGCCGACGGCAACCACCTTCCGGTGCAGCCTGTGCAACCGGCCTGCGCGAACGCGGAAGTTGATCGCGCCGATCCCAAGGCCGGCATCGAGCAACTGATCGAGGTGGACGACGCCGTGCTGCCTCGCGGCGATGCGCGCGATCAGCGCGTCCGGGTGAGCCGTGTCGCGTACATGTTCCATGTGAACAGGTAGGCGACAAGGCCCGCTGATTCGCCCCCCAACCTCGAAGCCGTGTCGCGGCGATGTTCGTCATGAACACGTAGACGACACGCCCCCGCGACCGGCACGCCGTGTCGTCGTCGCGCTCAGCACGAACATGTCGCTACAGGGTGTCGTAGATCGCGCGCAGCGCGGGGGCGATCGTGGCCGCAGCGGCGACCTCGAGCACGCGCCGGCGCCCCGCCTCGCCCACGCGCGCGTCGCCGAAGCGCGCCCGCGCCGCGAGCGCGAGCGCTGCCGCGTCGCCGGGCTCGACGAGGCCCGCCGGGTCGCACAGCTCCGGCAGCGCGCCGATCGCGCTGGCGACGACCGGCAGCCCGGCGGCCATCGCTTCGGCGGCCGCGAGGCCGAACGTCTCCGCCGAGCGCGACGGCACGATCGCCAGGCCCGCGCGCGCGCGCAGCGCGGCGAGCTCGCCCTGACCGACGCGTCCGGTGAACGTCGTGCGCGTGCCGAGCGCCTGCGTCTCCAGCGCCGCGCGCTGCGGCCCGTCGCCCGCGACGACGAGCGCCAGCCCGGCCGCGGCGCAGGCCGCGATCGCGGTGTCGACGCCCTTCTCCGGCGCGAGCCGCGAGACGACGAGCGCGTGCTCGCCCTGCGCCGCCGACGAGCACTCGACGATGTCGCGCACGACGTGGCCGAGGATGTGCACCGCGGTGCCGTCGAGCGGCGCGCCGAGCGCGCGCAGCCGCTCCAGCGCGAAGGCGCTGGGCACGATCACGGCGTCGGCATGCGCGACGAGGCGCCGCTGCCAGAGCGCAAGCGCGGCGCCGTAGACCGCCGCCTCGCGACCGCTGCCGCGGCAGTCCAGGCGGATCCCCGGCACGGTGTTGCGACCATGGCAGCGCATGCACTCGGCGCCGCGCGTGAAGCACGTGCCGACCGCGCAGACGAGCCGGTAGTTGTGCAGGTGCAGCACCGTCCGCGCGCCGGCGGCGCGCGCCGCCGCCAGGCCACGCCAGCCCAGCGACGGATGCAGGTTGTGCGCGTGGACGACGTGCGCGCCCGTGCGCCGCACGGCGTCGGCGACCTGCTGCGGCGCGAGGCCGCCGCCGAGCAGCCCGGCCGCCGCGCGGGCGCGGCCGATCGACGCGCTGTCGCGGGTCAGGATCTGCGCGTCCTCGCCGAGGTGCTCGCGCACGAGCCACAGCAGATCCTCGACCGCCCGTTCCTCGCCGCCGGTCGTCCGGTAGCGGTTGTGCAGGAACAGGATCACGCGGACATTCTCCGCGAGATTCTAAGTTCGGCCCGCGCAGGCGGGTGACCGCTACGCGCGCCTCCAGTCCGCCCGCGTCAGCGCGACGAGCGGCTGCTGCTCGCGGCGGGTGTTGCGCCTGACCATCTGCGTCAGGCTCTGCGGCTCGTTGACGATCTCCAAGCCGCGCGGCGAGAACGTCTCCTCGCACCACAGCTCGGGCGAGAACAGCGGGTTCGTGATGAGCTGTGAGAACGCGTGCAGCCCGACGAGGCGGCCGATCAGCGGCGGCAACACCGAGTTCTTGCGGCGCGTCTCGGCGAACAGGCCGACGTAGAAGTCGATCGCCTCGACGTCGTCGCCGTAGACCTCGCGCAGCGCATCGCAGACCGCCGCGTCGGACGAGATGTCCTGCATCCGCTCGGCGGGCTGGAACTTGCACGCCGCGCGGTAGGCGTTGTATCCCTGCAGCCGCACGGCGCGGCCGGCCTCGATGCTGCTCAGCTCCGCGCCGAGCAAAAACCGCGGCGTGTTGCGCAGCCCGAGGCGGCCCGCGGGCTGGCGCGAGGCGGAGTCGACGAGCCGGCCCAGCCCCTCCTGCACGAGCAGCTCCTTCGTGCGGAACATCGACGCCGGGGCGGCCATCTGCTGCCCGCCGACCTGCAGCTCGTCGGGGATCAGGCTGTGCCAGCGGTAGAGCAGGTTGAACTCGACCGCGACCCAGTTGGGCCGCATCCAGGGCTGCTTGTCGAAACCGCGCGGATCGAGCTTGAAGCGGAAGTGGTAGGGGTGGATGTGGTTGATGTAGTCCTCGATCGCGGCCTTGATCAGCAGCACCGTGAGGACGCTGCGGGTGGCCGCGAAGATGCGGTCCTCGTGCCACGTCGGGTTGGCCTCGGCGAGCTCGAGCGCGAGGCGGTTGTGCTCGCGCAAAAACAGCGTGTTGAGCAGCGAGTAGCCGATCTGCGAGTTCGAGACGTCGCTGCCCATCGCCAGCAACTGCGCGTTGTCGACCGTCGTGTGCTTGGGGCCGATCACGCGCAGGCGGGCGAACTGCTCGATCCGCGCCCCGCCGGCGTCGTAGAGGTCGGGCGGCAGTTCCTCGCCCAGCTCGCCCTGGTGGGCGAGCAGGATCGGCCGACGCTTGTCGCGCAGCATCTCGGTCTCGGCGTCGTCGAGCCCGTAGAGCTGGGCGAGGTCGATCTCGTGCGTGGACTCGTTGCGTCTGATGTCGCGGTTGTCGCCGCCGGCGGAGCGGTCGCTGCGCAGGAAGCCGTCGGTGAACCACTGCGCGAAGTAGGCGAACAGGACCGTCGACTTCTCGCACTCCAGGAACTGCTCGCGACGAAACAGCTCGGCGACCTGCGCCGCGCCGGGCGTCGTGCGCTCGCCGTCCGCGGCCGTCGTCGGCGGGAGCTGGCGGCAGTTGTAGGTCTTGTCGACGAGCGTGTCCTGCGTCGTGAAGTCGCGCTTCGTGCTGAGCCGGTACGGGCGCGGCGGCAGGACGTTGATGCCCTGGTTGATGAGCACGCGGTTGATGCGCCGCTCGAGCAGCGGCACGCGCTGGAGGAACAGCCACAGCGGGCGGGCCCTGTTGGGCAGGGTGCGGCGCCACTCCGCGATCCGCTCGGTCAGCGTCAGGCGGGGGCGACGGACGGTATCGGGCGCGGGAGCCTTCGCGAGCTGTGTCATGAGCAGTGAGAGCACGCCGCGGGCGCTGAGATACACGTCACGACGGCCCGCCCCTGGTGAGCGCCCGCGCCCTGTCGCGCAGCCCGTTCAGGCCGCGCGGCGCGGCGACCTGCTCGACGAGCCCGGCGAGCGCCGCGACGCGCTCGCGGTCGCCCGGTGCGCCGCGGCGGGCCAGCAGCGCGGCGTACTGGAGCTGCGTCTCGGCGGTCATCAGGACCGCGCCGATGCGCGCGTCGGCGGCGAGCGCGGCACGGAAGTGCTCCTGCGCCGCGTCGACGCGCTCCATCGTGGCGGCGAGCATGCCGAGCTGGCGCTGCACCGAGCCCCAGTTGGCGGCGAAGATGACCTGCACGAAGCGGTCGGCGTGGGGCGCCAGCAGCTCGTAGAGCTGCTGCGCGCCGTCGGCGTCGTCGAGCGCGCAGGCCGTCTCGGCGAGCAGCACGATCGTGAGGAACCAGTACCAGTCGGCGGGCACGGCGCGGGCGCGGTCGGCGGCGAGCTCGGCGTAGCGCGCGCGGCCCTCGGCGACGGCGCCGGTCTCGACCTCCGCGAGCGCGAGCGCGGCGATCCAGGTGATCGACGCCGAGCCGCCGCCGAGCAGCGCCCGCATCGACGCCAGCAGGTCGCCGACGCGGCCCTGCTGGCGGCGCACCGTGTAGAGCATCCCGGCGAGGTAGCTGTTGGCATGGCCGACCTGGGCCCGGCCGGCCTCCTTGAAGGCCTGGCCGGCGAAGCGCTCGGCCGCCACGATGTCGCCCGCGAGGTGCGCGAAGACGCCCTCCCAGCCCGTCGCGAGGTGCTCGAGCAGCGGCTGGCGCAGCTGGCTCGCGAGCGCCTTCAGCTCGGCGTGGTCGCGGCGCGCCTGGTCGGGGGCGCCGATCTCGCAGACGTCGAGCAGGCGCCAGTGGACGGCCTCGGCGCGCAGGGCGCGGTGCTCGCCCGTCAGCGCGACGATCTCGTCGCTGAGCGCCACGCGCTCGTCGAGGTGCTCGATGTGCAGCAGCGTCACGTGGCGGCTCATGAGCGCCATCGCCGTCGTCTCGGGATCGCCCAGGCGTCGCGCCATCGCGAGCGCCTCGGCGCTCATCGCGATCCCGTAGCCCTGCTCGGCGCTGAAGTGCAGGTTCTCGGCCATCCGCCCCATCAGCCGCGCGCGCAGCGTGCTGTCGCGCGCGGGCAGCCCGCGCACCGCGTCGGCGATCAGGCCCGCGTGGAGCTTGTTGGCCGCGGCGGCCTCCCAGTAGCGCTCGCCCAGACCGAGCGCCGCGCGCCCGAGCTGCTCGGCGGCACCGCGCTGCCGCGCGCTGGCGGCCGCCTCGAGGTACGTCGCCCGTGCCGCGGCGTCGCCCGCGCGCCACTGCACGCGCCCGAGCGCGAGCAGCAGGTCGCAGCGATGGCCCTCGTGGGAGGCGGGATCGGAGGCCGTCGCGACGAGCGCGCGGCGGTAGTGCTCGACGGCGTCCTCGTAGGCCAGCGACTCGGCCGCCTCGTCGCCGGCGAGCACGCAGTGGTGCACAGCGTGCCGGGCGGCACCGATCTCGCGTGCGGCGAAGAAGTGGCTCGCGAGCGCGGCCGGGCGCGCGCCGCCGGCCTCGAGCGCCTGCGCGACGCGCAGGTGCAGGCGCAGCCGCCGCGTCCGCGACAGCCGGCCGTAGATCGCCTCACGGGCGAGCGCGTGGCAGAACGTGAAGCGATCGACGGACTCGGCGACCTCGGCGACGAGGCCCGCGGCCATCGCCTCCTCGAGCGCCTCGATGAGCTCCTCGGGCGGCGCCGCGACGAGCGCCTCGACGACCGCGAGGTCGAACTCCGGGCCGATCGTCGCGGCGATCGTCAGCGCCTCGCGGGTCAGCTCGCAGACGCGCGTCAGGCGCCGCAGGATGACCTCGGCGACGCTGTCGGGGACGCCGATCGACTCCAGCGCGCCGGCCTGCGCCTCGGTGCCGGACTCGAGCACCCGTGCCTCGACGAGCGCGCGCAGCGCCTCCTCCATGAAGAACGCGTTGCCCTGCGTCTGCTCGCGCAGCCCGCGCACGAACTCCGCGCTCGGCCGCGCATCCAGGCGCGCGGCGACGAGCGCGTCGGCCTCGCTCTCGCTCATGCCGCCGAGCACGACGCGGTTGAAGCGCCGCTCGCGGCGCAGGTCGGCGATCAGCTCGGTCAGCGGGTGGTCGTCGCGGACCTCGACGTCGCGGACGAGGCCGAGCACCATCAGGCGGGCCGGGTCGGCGTGGCGCAACAGGTGGCGCAGCAGCAACAGCGTCGGCTTGTCAGCCCAGTGCAGGTCGTCGATCACGAGCAGCAGCGGCGCGCGCAGGGTCGTGCGCCGCACGATCCCGGCGATCGCCTCGAACAGGCGATAGCGCTCGGTCTCGGGGTCCTGCGCCGCGGGCGACTCGCCGTCCGCGCTCAGCGGGCGCGCCTCGGGCATGATGCGGGCGAGCTCCTCGAGATCGCTCGCGGCGCCGGCACCGGCCGGCGGCCCGCCGTAGCGCAGCTCGTGGCGCAGCGCCTCGATGAACGGCTGGTAGGAGCGCAGCGGCTCCTCCTCACAGCGACCGTAGAGGACCGCGGCGCCGGCACGGTGCACCTCGGCCGCGAACTGCGTGGCGAGGCGGGTCTTGCCGACGCCGGCCTCGCCGACGAGCAGCGCCAGGCGCCGCTGGCTCATGCTCGCCTCCAGCCACCCCGCGCGCAGGCGCTGGAGCTGCTCCTCGCGGCCCACGAACGGCGTCGCGGCGGGGGCGCCGCCGATCACCGGCAGCGGCAGCCGACCGGCGTCCGTGACGCTCACGGTGGCGGCGGGCGCGCCCGCCGGCGGGGCGGTCGGACCGAGCCGGCCCTCGCGCAGGAGCTCCTCGTGCAGCGCCGAGACGGCGCTCGAGGGGACGGTCCCGAGCTCGTCGCGCAGGAACACGCGCAACCGGTCGTAGGCGAGCGTCGCCTCGGCGGCGTTGCCGCGGCGGCCGTGGACCTCGATCAGCAGCGCGTGGCCGGACTCGCGAAACGGATGGCGCTCGGCGAGCGTGCGCGCGACGCGCTCGGCGATCGCGAGGTGCTCGCCGCCGCCGACGGCGAGCGCCGCGCGGCCGAGCGTCTCGAGCAACCCCGGTTCCAGCGCGGCGAGCTCGGCGCGGCGGCGCTCGACCCAGTCGCCCTCGAGCCCGGGCAGCAACGGCTGGCAGATGACCTCCAGCGCCGCCTCGGCGAACGTCAGCGCGGCCCGCGGGTCACCCGCGAGCGCGCGCTCGGCGGCCTCCCCGGCGGCCGCGGCGCGTTCGATGTCGATCTCGGCCGCCGGGTCGAGCACGATCTGCAGCTCGGCGCGGCCGCACAGGACGCCCTCGCCGAGCGCGCGGCGGGAGCGCGCGAGCACGGTCGCGAGGCCGGCCTCGGGGTCGGCCGGCGGCTCGTGCGGCCAGAGCACGCCGATCAGCTCGGCGCGGGGAACGGGCCGCTGGCGGTGCAGGACGAGGAAGGCGAACAGCGCCCGGCCCTGCTTGCCGGGCAGGCGAGACGTGACGTCACGGCCGGCGATCTCGACGCGCAGCGTGCCGGAAAGAGCGATCCGCGCGCGCGGCGCGACGACGGTGTGCTCCTTCGGCTGAACAGGCATCTGCGCCCTCTCGAGACCCCTACCGACACCACTTGAGGACCGTCCCGTGTTCGTGCCACACGGGAGGCAGATCCTCAATCTTGCAGCGCCGCAAGCTGCACCGCAAGGTTTCCGCAGGGTCACATCAATGCCGCTGGACGAACGTCGGCTCGCGATGTCGACTCAAGTCCTCCTACCGACCACCGACGTCGGCGCGCTCGTGCGTGCCGCGGCCGACGGCGACGAGCGCGCATGGAGCGTGCTCGTCGACCGCTTCTCCAAGCTCGTGTGGGCGATCGCCCGTAGCCACCGGCTCTGCCCGGATGACGCCGCCGAGGTCTCCCAGACCACCTGGCTGCGGCTCGCCGAGCACATCGACCGCCTCCAGGACCCGTCGAAGGTCGGCGGCTGGCTCGCGACGACGGCGCGCCACGAGTCGCTGCGCGTGCTGCGCGGCGCGGGCCGCCAGGTCCCGATGGGCGACGACCTGCCCGAGCCCGAGTGCCCGGGCGCTGGTATCGACGAGCAGCTGTTGCGCGGCGAGCGCGACCGCCTGCTGTGGCGCGCCTTCTCCCGCCTGCCCGCTCGCGACCAGGCGCTGCTGCGGCTGCTCGTCAGCGACCCGATGCCGAGCTACGAGGAGATCGGCGCCGCGATGGGGATGCCGGTCGGGTCCGTCGGGCCGACGCGCGCGCGCTGTCTGGAGCGGCTGCGGCGCGAGGCCGAGGTGATCGAGCTGGCGCCGTAGGCGGCGGATCGCCCGACCCACGGTCATGTCGCGCGAGGGGGCGCCATCCGCACCTCAAGCGACACGACCGACGCCGATCGAGCAGCGCCACAGCACGCACGATGCAGTGCTTGCGAGCGACGACGCGCGGCCTCAGCCACACCGACCCTAGACTCCGGCCTCAATGGCGCCGACGGCGAGCATCATCGTGCCGACGCGGCTGCGAGCGGACTATCTCGAGGTCGCGCTGGCGTCGATCGCGCCGCAGGCCGCCGCGGCCGGGGCCGAGCTGATCGTCGTCGACGACGGGCCCGACGGGGCCACGCAGGCGACCGCGGCCCGCCACGGCGCCCGCTACGTCGCAGATCGCGCATCGCGAGGCCTGAACGCCGCCCGCAACACCGGCATCGACGTTGCCGCCGCCGACCTGCTCGTGTTCGTCGACGACGACGTCGAGGTGCAGCCCGGCTGGCTCGACGCGCTGATCGCCGCCGACCTGTCCGCCGCGGCCGACGTCGGCGTCCTGACGGGCCCGATCCGTGCCCGCCTCGAGGACCATCGCCTGCGAGGCTGCGGCCGCGAGGGCCCGCCGATCACGACCCAGGACCACGGGCCCGCCGACCGCGACGTGACGACCGCGTGGGGCGCCAACATGACCGTTCGGCGCTCCGCGATCGCGCGCGCGGGGCGCTTCGACGAGGCGCGCGAGCTGTACGGCGACGAGCAGGAGTGGCAGGGCCGCCTGCTCGCCGCGGGCGGGCGCATCCGCTACGTCGCGGCCGCCGCGCTGGACCACCGTCGCGCCGGCGACGACGCGCGCCTGCGCGCGCTCGCCGCCGCCGCCTACCGCCGCGGCGCCTCGAGCCGGCGCTTCGACGTCTTCAAGGACCGCGCGCCCTCGCTGCCGCGCGAGCTGCGCGTCCTCGCCGGCTGCGCCACGCACACGATCCGCTTCGCCTGCCCGAACGGCATCGTCCTGACCGCGCACTCGCTCGGGCGCCTGCGCGCCGCCCTCCCGACCGCCCCGTCGATGCGTCGCGACGCGACCACCCGCGACGACGACCCCGACTTCCTCTCCGGCGAGAGCGGCACGGTCCGCGGGCTGCGCCGGCCGGTCATGCGCGCCGCCGACGCCGTCCTCGACCTCGAGGCGAGCCGGCGCGCGCGCCGCGTCGAGCGCGCCTCACGCGACAGCCCGCCGCGCCGCAGCGTGCTCGTGATCGGCGTCGAGCGGCCGGGACGGCTGATGGACGCGCTGCGCGCCGAGCTTCACCGCACGCGCCACCGCGTCGAGATGCACACCGCGCCGATGACCCCCGGCAGGGGCAAGTTCGAGCATCTCAACGCGCTGCTCGCCGAGCACCCGCCCGACGGCCACGACTGGCTGCTCGTCGTCGACGACGACGTCGTCGTCGGCGCGCGCTTCCTCGACCGCTTCATCCACTGCGCCGAAGAGGCGGGCCTGCTGCTCGCCCAGCCCGCCCACCGCCGCCACTCGCACGCCGCCTGGGCGGCGACGCGGCGCCTGCCCGGCGGCGCCGTGCGCGAATCGCGCTTCGTCGAGATCGGGCCCGTCACGGCGTTCGCGGCGCCGGCGTTCGGCGCGCTGCTGCCGTTCCCGCGGCTGCAGATGGGCTGGGGCCTGGACGCGCACTGGGGCGCGGTCGCGCAGGAGCGCGGCTGGCGCGCGGGGATCGTCGACGCCACGCCGATCCTCCACACGGCGCCCGTCGGCGGCGGCTACGAGCGCGCTGCCGCGGTCGCCGAGGCGCGCGCGTTCCTCGCCACGCGCCCGTACGTCACGCGCGCGCAGGCGCGCTGGACGCGGCGCATCGCATGAGTCCCAAGGTCGCGATCGTCGCGGAGTTCTATCCCCGCGCCGCCGATCCCGTGCTCGGCCTCTGGGCGCACCGCCAGGCGATCGCCGCGCGCGACGCCGGCGCCGACGTGCGCGTGCTCGTCCTCTACCGCCCGCTGCCGTCGCTGGCGCAGGCGCGCGGGGGCGCGCGCAGTGCGCTGCGCGCGACCGCGCGCGCGCTCGCCCAGCCCGCGCAGGCGACGCTCGACGGCATCGAGGTCGGCTACGTGCCGTTCCTCGCACCGCCGCGGCCGCGCACGTATGGCAGCTGGGGTCGCTGGGCCGCCCCGTCGCTGGCGGTCGCGCTGCGCGCGCTGCGCCGGCGCTTTTGCTTCGACCTGATCCACGCCCACAACGCCGTCCCCGCCGGCGAGGCCGTGCGCCGTGCCGGCCTGCCGACGCCGTTCGTCGTCTCCGTCCACGGCGGCGACGTCTTCCACACGGTCCCCGGCTCGCCCGCCGGCGCCGAGGCGGTGCGCGCCGCGCTCGGTCGCGCGCGCCTCGCGATCGCCAACAGCGCCGGGATCGAGGAGCGCTGCCGCGTGCTGGGCGCGCGCGACACGCGGGTCGTGCGGCTGGGCACCGACCTGCCTGCGCAGCGCGCGCAGCCCTACGACGCACCGACCGTCGTCACGACCGGCCACCTCGTGGCGCGCAAGCGCCACGCCGACGTGCTGCGCGCCGTCGCGACGCTCGACGGCGTGCGCTGTCTCATCATCGGCGACGGCCCCGAGCGCGCGCGGCTCGACACGCTCGTCGCACAGCTCGGGATCGCCGACCGCGTCGAGTTCGCCGGGCAGCTACCCGGCGACGAGGCGCTCGCGCGCACGCGGCGCGGCACCGTCTTCGCGATGCCGTCGACGGACGAGGCGTTCGGCGTCGCCTACGTCGAGGCGATGGCCGGCTGGCTGCCCGCGATCGCGGCGCAGGGCGAACCGGGGCCGCAGGAGATCCGCGCGCAGGGCGGCGGGCTGACGCTCGTGGCGCCCGGCGACCCGCCCGCGCTGGCGCGCGAGCTCGAGCGGTTGCTGCGCGACGAGGCCGCGCTGCAGGCGGCCGGCGACGACGCCCGCGCGACCGTCGAGCGCGCCTTCTCCTGGGAGCGCTGCGGCGCCGCCACGCTCGCCGCCTACGAACGGGCGCTCGCGTGAGGCCCGTCCTCTTCGTCACCAACCACGTCCCGCCCGAGCGCGTCGGCGCGTTCGCCGCGCTGCACGCGCGCCTGCCGATCGAGCTGGCGATCTTCGGCGGTCGCTCGACGCACGCGAGCGCCGGCGTCGAGGACCCGGGCGTACCGCACCGGCACGTGCAGCAGCGCACCGTCGCCCGCATCGCGGCCTCGGGCCGCTACCGCGCCGTCGTCTGCGGAACCGCCGGGCGGATCGCGCTGCCGGCCGCCTGGCAGGGCGCGCGCGCGGGCCGCACCCCGTTCGTGCTGTGGAGCGCGCTGTGGGCCCATCCGCGGACCCCGGCGCACATCGTCGGGGGTGCGCCGCTGATGGCCGCGCTGTACCGCGGCGCCGACGCGGTCGTCGTCTACGGCCCGCACGTCGCGGCCTTCGCGAAGGCCCGCGGCGCGTCGAACATCCACATCGCGCCGCAGGCCGTCGACAACGCATTCTGGGGGGCGAAGATCGCCTGCGAACGGATCGCGCCGTTCCTGGCGGTGTTTCTTGGCAGGCCATCGCGGGGAAAAGGCGCAACGGTGCTCCTTGATGCCTGGCGACAGTCAGACATCGGTGCATCAGCCGCCGCGCTCGTCCTCGTCGGCGTGGGAACCGGGCCCCCTCGGAACCCCGCCGGCGGCGCGGTGGTGTTCGTCGGCCGGCAGCCGGCGGAGGAGGTCCGCAACTTCCTCGCCGCCGCGGACGTCTGTGTCGTACCGTCCCTCCGCACGCGCGAATTCCGCGAGCCCTGGGGACTCGTCGCCAACGAGGCCATGAACCAGTCCACACCAGTCATCGCCAGCGACGAGGTCGGCGCCGTCGCCGGCGGGCTCGTCCGCCACGAGCGCAACGGCCTCGTCGTCCCCGCCGGCGACGCACGAGCCCTGGCCGGCGCGCTGCGGCGCCTGCACGACGACCCGCAGTTGCGCGCCGAGCTCGGCGCGAACGCCCGCCGCGACGTCGCCGCGTACACCTTCCAGGCCTGGGCCAGCGGCTTCGAGGCCGCCATCGCCTCGCTACCGTCAAGCGCACGATGCGCCTCCTGATCGCCGTCTCGACGACCCTGTCCGTGCTGCTCGCGGCGGGCACCGCGCACGGATCCGCCAAGGACGTCCTGCGCGACTGCACCGACGACGAGGTGATGTCCAGGACCTACACGCAGAAGGAATACCGCGACGCGCTGAAGCAGCTCGCGGCCGACGCCGACCAGTACGGCAACTGCCGCGACGTGATCCGGCGCGCCCAGCAGGCGGCGCTCGCGGCGGGCAAGAAGAAGGACAGCGCCGACGGCCCGGCGGCGAGCACGGGCCCCGACGGCGACGGCGGCGCGGGCGCGATCGGCAGCGCCCCCGCGGCCGAGCAGCTCGACCGCGCCAGCGACACCGAGCGCCAGGCGCTCGAGCAGGCTCGCGCGACGGACACCGGCCCCGTCCAGCTCGACGACGCGAGCGTCGATCCGGCGAAGGTCGGCACCGTCCCCGGCGTCGGCCAGGTCGCCGACCTGCCGGCACCGCTGGCCGCGCTGCTGGCGCTGCTGCTGGCCGGGGTCCTCGCGATCGGCAGCCTCCGCGTCAGACGCCTTGTCAACACACGCCGCGCTTGAGGACCCTGGGCGTGCCGGCGCGCTGAGCGTCCCGACGCCCGCCGTCCACACGCTGCTGACGGCGGGCCTCGCGGCGATCATCTGCGCCGTCGCGTTCGTCGCCGACGGCGGGCTGCGCGTCGGGCGCACGACCCCGGCCGAGATCGGCCTCGTGCTCGGCGGCGGCCTCGCCGTCTGCGGGGCGCTGCTGCTCGCGCCGCGGCGCGGGCGCATCGACGGGCTCGCGCCGCTGGCGCTCCTGCTCGCGCTGGCGGTGCTGACCGCGCTCTCGATCACATGGGCGGCCAACCCCGCCGAGGCCTGGCTGGAGGCGAACCGCACGCTGACCTACAGCGCGGTCTTCGCGGCCGCGGTCGCGCTCGCCCACAGCGTGCCGGGCCGCTGGAGCGCCGTTGTCGGGGCGATCACGCTGTCGGCCGTCGTCATCAGCGCGTACGCCGTGCTGACGAAGATCGTTCCCGGCGCGCTGAACCCCGACGAGATCTATGCCCGCCTGCGCGAGCCGTTCGGCTACTGGAACAGCGTCGGCCTGGCTGCCGCGCTCGGCGTGCCCGGCTGCCTGTGGCTCGGCACGCGGCGCGCGGGCCACCAGGCGCTCAACGCGCTCGCCTACCCCGCGCTCGGCCTGCTCGTGCTGACGATGCTGCTGTCGTTCTCGCGCGGCGCGGTGCTGGCGGCGCTGCTCGGCGCCGCCTTCTGGATCGCCACCGTGCCGCGCCGCCTGCGCGCCGCCGCGCTCGCGATCGCCGCCACCGCCGGCGGCGGCCTGATCGCCGCCTGGGCCTTCGGCCAGAGCGCGCTGACCGACGATCGCGTGCCGGTCGACCTGCGTAACACGGCCGGCCTGCAGCTCGGGCTGCTCGTCGTCGTGATGCTCGGCCTGCTGGCGCTGATCGGCCTCGGCGTCGGCTTCGCGCGCGCCCAGCGCGCGCCGACGATCGCGCAGCGCGACCGCGCCGGCGTCGCGCTGCTCGCCGCGCTCGCGCTCTGCGGGGTCGGCGGGATCGTCGCGCTGTCGCTCGGCGACAAGGGCCTGACGGGCTCGATCTCCGGCCGCTGGAGTCAGCTCACCGACGCCTCCGCGCCGCTGCCGCGCAACGACAACAGCCGCCTCACGTCCGCCGGCAGCGTGCGCGCGCGCTACTGGGACGAGGCGCTGAGGATCTTCAAGGACAACCCCGGCGTCGGCGTCGGCGCGGGCGGCTACGCGACCGTCCGCAAGCGCTACCGCAGCGCCGATCCGGCGGTGCGCCACGCGCACGGCTATGTCGTGCAGACGCTCGCCGACCTCGGGCTGGCCGGGATCGCGGTCAGCCTCGCGCTGCTCGCCGCGTGGCTGGCAAGCGCGGCGCGCGCGACCGGCCTGCGCCGCCGCGACCGCGGCCGGCCCTACAGCCCCGAGCGGATCGGCCTGCTGACGCTGGCGGCGACGGTCGTCGTCTTCGGCGTCTCCTCGACGATCGACTGGACGTGGTTCGTGCCGGCCAACGCCGCCGTCGCGCTGCTGGCGGCGGGCTGGATCGCCGGGCGCGGACCGCTCGCTGCGCGCGCCCGCGACGATCGCGGCGAGCGTGCCCACGAGGCCGGCGCTCCGACGCTCGTCGAGCGCCTGCGTGCCGGCGCGCGCGAGCGCCCGCGCGCCATCTGCGCGGTGGCCGCGGGGCTGCTCGTGCTGGCGACCGCGTGGACGGTCTACCAGCCTCAGCGCGCGGACACGATCGCGCAGAACTCGCTCGACACGCTGGCCACCGGCGACGCCGACGCAGCCCGCGAGCAGGCGCAGCACGCACGCGACGTCAACCCGCTCTCGCTGGACCCGCTCTACGCGCTGTGGACGATCGAGGCAGCGGCCGGGCGCAACTCGCAGGCGCGCCGCGCGTTGGAACTGGCCGTGCGCCTTCAGCCCTCCAACCCGGACCCGTGGACGCGACTTGCGCAATTCGAGTTGAATACGCTGCGGCGACCGCAGGTCGCACTGACCGCGATCCGGCCGGCGCTGTACCTCGACCCCCGCTCTTCTGACGCGGTGGCCGTGTTCCTTGCAGCGCAACGACAGATCGGGACCGCACCGTGACCTCACTTCGCCCGCTCATCGCCGCCATCCTCGTGCTGGCGGCCTTTCCCTCCTTCGCGCTCGCGTCCAAGACGCAGGAGTCGACGTTCCAGGACGACCCGATGCTGCTCGGCGAGCCGGCGCAGGTCGACTCGACGCTCGACCAGCTGCGCGATTTCGGCGTCGACCGCATCCGCGTGTCGGTCTTCTGGCGCCGCCTCGCGCCGGCCAACGACCAGGCGACGAAGCCGGACTTCGACGCGACCGACCCGATCGGCTACAACGCCGAGCAGTGGCTGAAGCTCGACAGCGTCATCCAGAAGGCGCAGGCGCGCGGGATCCTCGTGAACCTCAACATCACGTCGCCGGTGCCGCGCTGGGCGGCGGGTGAGGCGCCGCGCGCCGACATCCAGGAGACCTTCGGGCCCAACCCCGAGGAGTTCGGGAAGTTCGTGCGCGCCGTCGCAACCCGCTACAGCGGTACGTACAACGGGCTGCCACGGGTCGACTACTGGTCGATCTGGAACGAGCCCAACCAGGCCGGCTGGCTGACGCCGCAGTGGGGTCCCGATCCCCGCAACGCCAGGAAGTTCGTCGACGCCGCTCCGGCGCTGTACCGCACGCTCGTGCGCCACGCCTGGCAGGCGCTCGCCGACACCGGCCACGGCACGGACACGATCCTCATCGGCGAGACGGCGCCGCAGGGCCAGCAGCGCCGCCGGGACATCACGCAGTCGATCGACGCGCTGAAGTTCATCCGCCGCATGTACTGCCTCGACGACAACCTCAACATCCTCAAGGGATCCGAGGCGCAGGTCCGCGAATGCCCCGGCGACAGCGCGAACTTCGTCGCCCAGAACCCGGCCCTCTTCCGCGCCACCGGCTACGCCCATCACCCCTACGCGCTGCTGACGCCGCCGGGCCGGCGCTCGTCGTGGCCCGACTGGGTCTCGATGTCCGACCTGAAGGTGCTCAGCCGCGAGCTCGTGCGCATCTACCGCCGCTACGGCCAGAAGACGCAGACCAGGCGCGGCGTGCCGCTGTACCTGACCGAGTACGGCTACCAGACCAAGCCCGACCCGTTCGTCGCCAACGTCGTCTCGTTCGCGCGCCAGGCGGCGTGGATCAACCAGGCCGAGTACATCGCCTACAAGAACCCCAACGTGCGCACGCTGAGCCAATTCCTGCTCGTCGACGACGCGCCGGTCCCGGGCGAGAAGAATCCGCGCATCGCCTACCGCACGTTCCAGAGCGGCCTGCAGCTGCTGACGGGCCGGCGCAAGCCGTCCTACAAGGCCTACGTCACGCCGATCCACCTGCGGGCGACGCGCGTGCGGCGCGGGCGCTCGACGACGGTCTTCGGGATGACGCGCCCGGCAGCGCCGACCGCGCGCGTGCGCGTGCAGATCCAGTTCCGCGGGCGCGGCGCCAAGCGCTGGGTGACCAAGCAGCGTCTCACCGTCAAGGGCCCGCGCCACTACTTCGAGAAGCGCCTGCGGATCATGCGCAGCGGCTACGTGCGGATCCTCTGGGCCAACGGCGCGAAGTCCGTCGCGAGCCGGCCCGTCGCGGTCACCGCGACGCGGCGGTAGCGCTGCGCAAGGCGCCGGTCGCGCTTGCGGCCGGCGCGCCGTGCTTGACGCCGTACAGCGCGACGTCGGCATCGTGCAAGAGCGCAGCGGCGGACTGCGTGCCGTCGAAGTGGCCCAGGCCGATCGAGTACGTCTGCCGCGTCGGGGCGGCCGCGAGCAGCCGTTTGAGCACCACCGCCGCGCCGCCGGCGTCGCAGTCGGGCAACAGGATCGCGAACTCGTCGCCGCCGAGCCGGGCGATGACGTCGTCGGGGCGCAGCTGGGCGCGCAGCGCGTCGGCCGTCTGCTCGAGCAGCCGGTCGCCGCTGCCGTGGCCGAACGTGTCGTTGAAGGCCTTGAAGTCGTCGAGGTCGAGCATCGCGAGGGTCAGCGGCTCAGCGGTCCGCCGTGCGCGTTGCAGCGCACGCTCGAGCTCGGCGGTCCAGGCGCGCCTGTTGGGCAGGCCGGTCAGGGGGTCGGTGTGCGCGAGCTCGGACAGGCGCGCCATCAGCTCGGCGCGCTCCTCGGCCTGGGCGCGGATACGGTCGACGAGGCCGTGAACCGTCACGCCGACGACCCCGGCGACGGATCCGAACAGGATCACGACGAGCATTCCGGCGCCGGGATAGGCCGAGCCGCCGACGAGGATCACCGGCACCGCGAAGAACGCGACCAGCGCGGCCAGCACGATCACGAGTTGGGCGCGCGTGCCATAGAGCGCAAGCCACAGGACCGGCAGCAGGCCGAGGGCGCCGACGCCGACGTTCGCCCCGCCCGCCGCGTTGCGCAGCACCGCCAGCGCGACCATGTACGCCAGCGGCGGCAGGATCCGCGTCCAGCGCGGCAGCCGGCTCCAGTCGGCGAAGATCGCGGCGGCGCCGACGAGCGCTGTCAGCACGATCGAGAGCGCGAGCTGGCCCACATGCCACTGCGCCTCGGGCAGCGCGAGCAGGGCGTACGGAAGGCACCCCACCGCGGCGAACGGGGCGAGTCGCCGACCGCGCCGACCGAGGGGAACCGGATGGTTGCGCACCCGAGCGTCATCGGCCACGGCGGCGAGATCGTGACCGCGGATGCCGGCCGCTCGTCTATCCGGCTGCGATCGGCGTGCCCGCGCCGTCGACGAACTCCGCCGGCAGCGCGCCGGGGCCGCCCATCTGACGCACGCTGACGAGCAGCTGCTCGTACTCGTCGGTGACGGCGTCCCAGGAGTAGCGGCGCGCGCGCTCGCGCGCCCGTGAGCGGAAGCGCTCGACGAGCTCGGGCTCGTCGAAGAGGCGCTCGAGCTGCGCCGTCAGCGACGGCACGCCCTCCTTGCCCGAGAACGTCAGCCCGGCATCGCCGACGGTCTCGACGTTCGGCGCGTGGTCGTTGACGAGCACGCAGTTGCCGGCGGCGAGCGCCTCGAGGATGACCGGATGGGTGCCGCCGACCTCGGTCGGCGCGCAGAAGACGTAGGCGTGGCGCTGCAGCTCCCAGTAGCCGCGCCCGAAGACGTAGCCGGGGAAGATCACGCGCGGATCGCCGGCGCGCTGGACCTGCTTGATGTAGTCGTGCGCGTACGGGGCGCCGCCGACGACGACGAGCTTCATCCCCTTCGCGCGCTCGCCGGAGATGCGGCTGAACGCCTCGACGAGCACGTGCGGGTTGTTCTCGGGCTCCAGGCGCCCGACGAAGAGGACGTACTTGCGCTCCTCGAGGCCGAGCCGGTCGAGCGTGTCGGTGCCCTCGTGGCCGGGATCCTCGACGCCGTAGGGCACGACGCCGATGCGCCGCCCGTAGCGCTGCTCGAAGATCTCGGCGACGGCGTGCGAGTCGGTGATCGCCGTGTCGGCCCAGCGCGGCGCGTTGCGCTCGGCGAAGCGCAGGTAGGCCTTCGCGAGCGCGGGCCACTTCGAGCGGTCGGAGTCCAGCCCGTCGACGTTGATGACCGTCGGGATCCCGGCACCGCGCGTGACGAGGCACATCGGGCTGTTGCCGGCGATGAAGAACAGCGCGACGTCGGGCCGCAGCCGGCGGGCGCAGTGCAGCGACGAGAGGAACGTGTGCGTGAACGTGTCGAGGTACTTGTTGCGCACCGCCGGGATGTGCACGAGGCGCGCGCCCTTGTGCTCCTGCAGGCGCCTGTCGACGACGTGCGGGCGGCAGTAGACGACGACCTCGTGGCCGCGATCGGTGAGCCGGCTGGCGAGCTGCTCGGCGGCCGTCTCGAATCCGCTGTAGGACGCCGGGATGCCGCGGGTGCCGAGGATCGCGACCCTCATCGGGGCGCCCCGGCGGCGGTGGTGCGGGGTTCAGGCATCCTGGGCCAGCGTATAAGCCTCGATGTGCGCGCGCGCCGAGGCGCGCCAGGAGAACGAGGCCGCGCGCTCGCGGCCGCGCGCGGATTGCTCGCCGCGCAGCGCCGGCTCGGCGGCGATGCGGGCCAGCTCGCAGGCGAGCGCGCCGGCGTCGTAGGGATCGACGTACACGACCGCCCCGGCGCAGGTCTCGACGAGCCCCGGCGAGCGCGCGGCGATGACCGGGACACCGGCGTGCATCGCCTCCAGCGGCGTCAGGCCGAAGCCTTCGTGCAAGGACGGATGCACGAGCGCCACGGCGCCACCGAGCAGCGTCGCGAGATCCGGCCGCGGCTCGCAGCGCACACCGTCCTGGCGGGCGCGGGCGCGACCGGCGAGGACGAGCTCGAGCGCGCCCGCGCCGACCTGCGCGCGGTAGCGCGCGTGCGCCTCCAGCAGCAGCGCGAGGTTCTTGCGCGGCTCGTCGTCGCCGACGTAGAGGAAGTGCTCGGGCTCGGCGCGGCGTACGTCGAGCTCCTGACCCGGCCCGTGTGCCGCGACGACGATGCGGGCGCCGTCCAGCCCCCAGCGCGCCAGCGCGTCGCGGCGCGTCGTCTGCGACACGCAGACGACCGCGTCCGCCCCGCCGGCGGCTCGGCGGTGGGTGATCGACGCCCAACGCCGGAACGCCGGCGCGAACTGTTCGGGCAGGCGCTCGAAGGCGAGGTCGTGGACCGTGACGACCTGCGGGCAGGGCGCGCGGCGGGCACGCGCCGGCAGCGGATGGTGCAGCACGTCGGCGTTCGCCTCGCGCGCGGCCCGCGGCAGCGCGACCTGCGTCCACCAGCTGTCGCGGGCGAGGTTGCGCGCGCTGCCGATTCCGCCGCCCGCGGGCGGCGGGCGGCGCTCGTCCGCCGCCGCGACGACGTCGACGCCCTCGTCGCGCAGCGCGCCGCTCAGGCGCTCGAGGTAGACGGCGGTGCCGCTCGCTCCGCGCCGCGCGTAGGTCATGTCGAGCAGGACGCGCATGCCGATGCGATCAGCCGCGGACCGCGCGCGCGAGGATCGTGCTGCGCATCCCGAACCGCCCACCGGCCGGGGCCGCCTGCGCGACGTCGAAGCCGAGGTCGTCGAGCAGCCGCCCGAGCGTCACCGGCGAGAAGAAGCGCAGATGGTCGCTGCGCGGGTCGAAATGGCGCTGGAAGGCGCGCGGGCTGAGCGCGAGGCGCAGCATCGTCGGCGGGCCGTGGTGGGGCGTCGAGAGCAGCAGCACGCCGCGCGGCTTGAGCACGCGCCGCACCTCCGACAGCCACGGCGCGACGTCGGCGACGTGCTCGATGACCGCGCCCGCCCAGACGAGATCGACGGCGTTGTCGAGGACGGGCAGTGGCTCGCCCGCACGCCACAGGCGGGCGTCGAGCTCCGGCACCCGAGCGCGCGCCCGGCGCAGCGCCTCGGCGGCGACGTCGACGGCGATCACGTGCGCACCCCGCTTCGTGAGCGCCGCGCTGAACTCGCCCGCGCCGCAGCCCAGGTCCAGCACCGACGCGCCGTGCGGCACCTGCGCCAGCAGCCAGCCGAGCCGCAGGGCGAGCTCTTCCGGCACCGCCGCCTCCGGCACGGCCTCCCAGATCGCGTCGTGCGGGGCGTCGGCCACGCGCCCAAGTCTCGCAGCGGTCCGCGCCCTGCGAGGATCGCCGTGTGAGGATCCTCGCCGTATGTGCCGTCGCCCACCCCGGCGGCGCGGAGATCGGGCTGCTGCGGCTGGCCAGGCGGCTGCTCGCGCGCGGGCACACCGTGACGCTCGCGACGCCCGCCGCCGGGCCGCTCGACGACGCCGGCCTGCCGGTCCTGCGGCTCGCGCTCGGCGGACTCGACCGCGGCGCCGGCGCGCGCGCGGCGGCGAGCTTCCCGCGCGCGCGCCGCCTGGCCGCGCAGCACGACCTCGTCTACCTCAACGGCACGGTCGCCGGGCGCCTGCTGCCGGCCCTGCGCGGCCACCGCAGCGTGCTGCACGTGCACGACATCGTCGATCGCGTGCCGCGCTTCTGGGCCCTGGCAAGCGCCGTCCTCGCGGACTCCGGAGCGGTCGCCGAGCGCCTGCCGGGCCTGTCCGCGCACGTCGTCCACTGCCCGGTCGAGCTGGAGCCGGCACCTGCGCCGGCGCCGTGGCCGCCCGACGCCGAGGGCGCCCCGCGGCGCCCGGTCGTCGGCTTCGTCGGCCGGATCGAGCCGCGCAAGGGCCCGCTCGACCTCGTCCGCGCCGCCCCCGCGATCCGGGCGCTCGCGCCGGACGCACGGATCGTGCTCGTCGGCGACGACCCCTACGACAGCGCGCCGGACTACGCGCGCGAGGTGCGCGCGTCGCCCGCCGTCGAGCACATCCCGTGGGTGCCCGACGGCGCGGCGGTCATGCGCCACCTCGACGTGCTCGTCGCGCCGTCGCGCCAGGAGCCGTTCGGCACCGTGCTCGCCGAGGCGATGGCGGCCGGCACGCCGGTCGTCGCGACGCGCGTCGGCGGCCTTGCCGAGGTCGTCGTCGACGGCGTGACGGGGCGGCTCGTGTCGCCCGGGCGCCCGCAGGAGCTGGCGGCGGCCGTGCTCGAGGTGCTCGCCGCGCGCGAGCGCATGGGCGCCGCCGCGCGCGAGCACGCCCAGCGCTTCGGCGCCGACGCCTACGCCGACCGCGTCGAGGCGATCCTGCTCGCGGCGGCGCCGACAGCGGCGGCGCGGGCATGAGGGTCACGTTCGACAGCCGCCCGGCGCAGGACCCGCGCGGCATCGGCCGCTACGCGACCTGCCTGCTCGCCGCGCTGCGCGAGACCGCGGCCGGCGACGACGAGATCGTCGCGGGCCATCGCCCGCGACGCGGCGACGTCTACCACTCGCCCTGGATCGACGGCGCGCTGCTGCGCCCGCCCGGCCCGCAGGTCGTGACGCTGCACGACGTCGTCCCGCTCAAGCGCCGCAGCGAGTACCTGCGCACCGGGATCCGCTTTCGCATGCGCTACCTCGCCGTCCAGCGCTCGGCGCGGGTGATCGTGCCGACGGCGGTCGTCGCCGACGAGGTCGCCGAGCACGCCGGGATCGACCGCGAGCGGATCGTCGTCATCCACGAGGCGCCGGCGCCCGCGATGTACGAGCGCGGCGCGCGGGAGATCGCCGCCGCGCGCACGCGCTACGAGCTTCCCGACGACTACCTGCTCTGGGTCGGCGGGCTGCAGACGCCCGACCCGCGCAAGCGCGTCGCCGCGCTGGCCCGCACGCCGCACGAGCTGCCGCTGGTGCTCGTCGGCGCGACGAAGCCGTGGGCGCACGAGCTGCCCGGCGTCACGCTCACCGGCTACGTCCCCGACGACGACCTGGCGGCGATCTACTCGGGCGCGCGCGCGCTCGTCTTCCCCTCCGACGACGAGGGCTTCGGCCTGCCGACGGTCGAGGCGCTGGCCTGCGGCACGCCCGTCGTGGCGACGGACATCCCGGTGCTACGCGAGGTGCTCGGAGACCGCGCGACGTTCGTCGACCTCGACGACCTCGAGGGCCTGCTCGCCGCCGGCGCGGCGGCGGCGCGGCCGGCGCCGGCGGCGCCCGGGTGGAGCTGGGCGGACGCCGCGCGGGCGACGTGGCGGGTCTACCGCGACGTCGCCGCGTGACCCGGCCCGCGAGCACGCCCGGATGCGGCGCGCGACCCCTGCCGCGCGCCGTCTCCGGGAGATGCCTCAGACGCCGGCTGGAACCCGCTCGCGCTGCGGCGCGGTGGCCGGCAGCGTGATCTCCTTGTCCCACTCCTCGCGGAGGCGGTCGAAGAGGTCCCAATCGAGGTCGCCGGTGGGCTCGGGCTCCGGCTCGACGCGGCGAGCCCAGGCGGGGATCTCGAACGGCTCGTCGTCGCTCGGGGTCGGGTCGGGCTCGACGAACTCGTCGGCAGGGTCGTCGTCGTCAGGCTCGGTCGCGAGGAACCAGTAGCCCAGCGATCCCAGCGCGAGCACGCTGACGACGCCGGTGACGACGGCGATCGGCGCCAGGCCGAGGCCGAACAGCAGCCCGGAAGCCGGGCACGTGACGGCCCACGTCACGCCGGCGCGCCGTGGATAGGGATCGTCGAACGATCCTCGGATCATCTCCACCAGCAA
The DNA here is from genome assembly GCA_963756465.1 of uncultured Solirubrobacteraceae bacterium. Lineage (GTDB taxonomy): Bacteria > Actinomycetota > Thermoleophilia > Solirubrobacterales > Solirubrobacteraceae > CADCVQ01. Next base: position 142,772 of record CAVWNK010000003.1, on the reverse strand, counting down.
CCAGCTCAGACCAGCGGCGAAGAGGACCAGCGGTACAGCAAAGCCGTCCATAGGCGCTTCCTTGTCGTGTTTGGCCCTCCCTAGTACCCAGAAGTCTGGCATACACATAACGGCCGTCAACGGGGAGACCGCCGATGCGATCGCGCGCGCCCATCAGGAGCCGTCGTCAAGCAGCGCCCGCGCGGCGTCGGTGCCGAGCCGCACGCTGTAGTTCGTCCCCCGGTCCTCGGGATAGATCTGCGTCGTGTTCGCGAGCACGAGCCCCGGGACACCGGTCCGCAGCGGCGGGATGCGGCGGTGGTAGCCGACGGTCACGATCGGCTGCGCGGCCGGCTCGCGATGCAGCCAGCGGGCCTTGATCCAGTCCGGCGAGAAGTCCGGCCGGACCTTGCGCAGCCCCGGCAGGTAGGCGGCGACCAGCTGCTCGGGGCTGAGCGCGAGCAGCGCGTCGCCGGGCGCCAGGTAGTTGGCGACGTAGAGGAAGCGGCGCCCGCCGTAACGGTGCGGCGAGATGAAGTTCGTGTGCTCGACGAGGCCGACGAACGGCACCTCGGGATCGGCGATGTTCGTCCAGTAGAACGGCGAGAAGCGGCGGTCGAGCTCGAGCAGCAGGCACAGCGCGGTGTGGTACTCGGTCGCCTGCAGGCGAGCGAGGTAGTCGTCCCCGATCGCGGCGCGCAGGTCGTCGTCGAGCAGCGCGCCGAAGACGTCGCTGGGAACGGTCGCGACGACGGCGTCATAGCGCTGCTCAGAACCCGGCCCGCCCGCGCGCGTGAACGCGCGCGGGTCATGCCCGGCGCGAAACGAGCCGGGTGCCCCCGCGGTGACGCGGAAGCCGTCGTGCTCATCGCCGGCGCGCCGCAGCGCCATCGCCGGGCGGTCGACCAGCACGCGCCCGCCGCCGGCCACGATCGCGTCGCGCAGGGCGTCGAACAGCAGCTCCCAGGAGTGCGACGGGTAGCCGAGCTGCTCGTGGCGCGCCTCGTCGCCCTCCAGCTGCCGGCGCAGCGTCAGCTTGCTCCACAGCCACGCCATCGAGATGTCCTCCGCGCGCTCGCCGAACTTGCCGCGCAGCAGCGGCCCCCAGATCTTGCGCCACGGCCCGCGCCCCATCCGCTTCTCGATCCAGGCGCGCGCGGTGATCGTCTCGAACGGCTCGACGTGCTTGGCGCGCTTCTGCAACAGCAGGACCGCGAGGCCCATGCGCAGGCGCGCGGGCGGCGACAGCGGGCCGAAGCGCAGCAGGTCCAGCGGCGTGTTGAACGCCCACTGGCGCCCGTCGACGAAGAACGCCATCGACGACGGATGCCACTCCAGCTCGTCGCCCATGCCGAGCTCGTCGTAGAGCGCCACGATGTGCCGATCGCTCGTGAAGAGATGGTGGTAGTAGCGCTCGAGCAGGTCGCCGCCGCCGACGTCGAGCGTTGCGGCCTGGCCGCCGAGGCCGGGCCAGCGCTCGTAGACGTCGCAGACGTGGCCCGCCTGCGTGAGGCGGTGGGCGCAGACGAGCCCGGCCACCCCCGCGCCGAGGACCGCGACCCTCATGTCGCGCGCACCAGGGCGCGCATGCGATGCAGGCCGCCGTAGCCGGCGACCAGCACGACGAGGCCGATCAGCGTGATCGGAACGGTCACGACGAACCGCAGCAGCAGCACGTAGGAGAGGGCCTGCGCGCCGCTGTAATTCAGCGCCCGCACGCCGAAGACGACGGCCGCGTCGAACGTCCCGACGTGGCCCGGCCCGCTCGGCACGAGCGCGAACATCGACGCCAGGCCCATGAGGTAGCCGACCTCGAGCACGCCGAGGTCGAGGCCGACAGCGCGCGCCGTCAGCCACCACGCGATCCACTCCAGCGCCCAGACGGCGAACGTGATCGCGAGCAGTTGCAGGCCGTGGTTGGAGCGCAGGTTGCGCGTCGCGTCGGCCATCGGCGCGAGGAACGCCAGCAGGCGCTCGAGGTGGCCGCGGCGGCGCAGGATCCAGCCGCCGGCGGCGGCGACGACGAGCAGACCGGCGACGAGCAGCGCCGCGAACACGAGCCGCCCGGCGGACGGCGTGTCGATTCCGCCCAGCACACCGTAGGCGAGCACGACGAAGAGCCCGAGCAGCACGACGACGTCGAGCACGCGCTCGGCGACGACCGTGCCGATCGCCGTGCGCGCGTCGGTCCGCGCGCGCGGCGCGACGAGGACGACGCGCAGCGCGTCGCCGGCGCGCGCCGGCAGCACGTTGTTGCCGAAGTTCGCCACCGCGACGAGACCGTAGGCGTCCAGGCGGCGCGGCGCGGCGCCGTTGTAGCGCAGCAGCTCGTACCAGCGCTCGGCGCGCACGGCGCAGCCCGCGAGGTAGAACGCGATCGCGCCCCCGAACTCGGCGATCCGGCCCGGCGAGTCCGGCAGCGCGGGCTGCTCCTGCTGCAGCGCCCAGACGACGACCGCGGCGAGCGCCGCGATCGAGATCATCGCTCCGAGCGCCGTCAGCGCTCGCTGCCGCCGGATGCCGCTAGCGGTTCGTGCGGTGGGTTCGGGCACGTGTTCGAATCTGCAGCACGGGGCCCCTAGACGGGCGTGCGCTGGCGCTCATCCTCGGCCGCGGCCACGTTGGTCCGCTCGCGCACGACGTACAGCGGCCGCCGCTTGACCTCGTCGTAGATGCGCCCGACGTACTCGCCGATCATGCCGATCGCCATCAGCTGGATGCCGCCGAGCAGCAGCACCGCGACGACGGTCGTCGTGACGCCGGGGACGAACTCGCCGAAGATGCGGAAGATGACCGCGACCGGGACCGCGAGGAACGCGAGCATCGCGATCGCGAAGCCGATCACGGTCGCGAGCTGCAGCGGGACGTTGGAGAACGACGCGATCGCATCGAGCGCGAAGTGGACCATCTTGCGGATCGGGTACTTCGTCTTGCCGGCCTGGCGCGCTTCGCGGCTGTAGGGCACCGAGGTCTGCGTGAAGCCGACCCAGGACGTCATCCCGCGCAGGTAGCGGTTGCGCTCGCGCATCGTCAGCAGCGCGTCGAGGGCGCGCCGGTCGAGCAGGCGGAAGTCGCCCGAGTTCGCCGCCAGCGGGACGTCGGAGACCTTGCCCATGATGCGGTAGAACCAGTCGGCGGTCTTGAGCTTGAAGCGCGACTCGCCGTCGCGGTCGGTGCGCGTGGCATAGACGACGTCGGAGCCCGCGCGCCAGTGCTCGATCATCGTCGGGACGAGCTCGGGCGGGTCCTGCAGATCGGAGTCGATCATCACGACGACGTCGCCGCCGGCGTGATCGAGGCCCGCGGTGATCGCCGTCTGATGACCGAAGTTGCGCGACAGCGTCACGATCTTCACGCGCTCGTCGGCGCGCGCCGCGGCCGCGAGGATCGCCGGCGTGGCGTCCTGCGATCCGTCGTCGACGACGACGAGCTCCCAGGGCAGGCCGTCGAGCGCCGTGCGAACGCGATCGCAGAACGCTTGCGCCGTGCCCTCCTCGTCGAGCATCGGCGCGACGATGCTCAGCAGGCCCAGGTGCCGTTCGGCCACGGCGTTGATCGTAGTCGTGTGGTCCGGGCCGTGGATTCACAGGGCACGGCACTCGCCTAGGCTGCGGCGCGTGACCCGCTGTGCAGCATGCGACGCCGCCGACCTCGTCCCGCACCTCAAGGTCGCCGGCGACGCCGGCCCCGACGGCCTGATCCCGACGACCGACAGGTTCGGCACGGCGCTCGCCGACATCGTGCGCTGCACCGCCTGCGGGCACCGCCAGACCGAGCCGATGCCGGCCGACGCGGTGCTCGAGAGCGCCTACGCCGACGCCGCCTCGGAGGACTACGTCGCCGAGGAGGCCGGCCAGCGCGAGACCGCGCGGCGCGCGCTGCGGCGCATCGAGGCGCTGCTGACGCCGGTCCCGATCCCGCCCACCAACGGCGGCCCGCGCCACCGCACGCTGCTCGACCTCGGCTGCTGGGTCGGCTTCCTGCTGTCCGAGGCCGTCGCGCGCGGCTGGGAGGCCGCCGGCGTCGAGCCGTCGGGGTACGCGTCGGCGTACGCCCGCGACGAGCTCGGGCTCGACGTGCGCACGGGCGACCTCTTCACGACCGACCTGCCGCTTGGCCACTACGACGCGATCGTGATGGGCGACGTCATCGAGCACCTGCCGCGCCCGGGCGAGGCGCTGGACAGGATGGCCGAGCTGCTGCGGCCCGGCGGGATCGCCTGGATGGCGCTGCCCGACGCCGGCAGCGTCGTCGCGCGCGGCATGCGGGCGCGCTGGTGGTCGGTGATCCCGACGCACGTGCAGTTCTTCACGCGCAGCTCGCTGCGCACGCTGCTGGAGCGCCACGGCTGGACGGTGTTGGAGATCTCGAGCTCGCCGAAGGCCTTCAGCGTGCGCTACTACCTCGAGCGCGTGGGCGGCTACTCGCCCGCTGTGGCGCGGCTGCTCGTGCGCGGCGCGCGGGCGGTGCGGCTGGCCGACAGGATGTGGGCGCCGGACTTCCACGACCGGATGGCGGTGATCGCGCGCGCCCCGCAGGCGGCGCCGGACCCCGACGACGACGGGGCGTGAGGCCGTGGAGCTCGGGCTCGACGGCCGCGTTGCACTCGTCACCGGCGCGTCGCGTGGGATCGGCCGCGCGATCGCCGACGCGCTCGAGGCTGAGGGTGCGCTCGTGGCGCGCGCGTCGCGAAGCTCCGCCTACCGCTTCGACAGCGCCGACCTCGACGGCGTCGACGCGCTCGTCGACGCGGTCGAGCGCGACCTCGGCCCGGTCGACGTCTACGTCGCCAACAGCGGCGGGCCGCCGCGCCTGCAGGACGCGCTGTCGATCCCGGCGCGGGAGTGGGAGGCGGCGCACCGCTCGCTCGTCGTCTCGCCCATGCTGATCCTGGCGCGGCTCGTACCGGGGATGTGCGAGCGCGGCTTCGGCCGCGTGCTGGCGGTGTCGTCGAGCAGCGCGCGCGAGCCGATCGCGGGCCTGCAGCTCTCGACCGCCAACCGGCCCGGCCTGCTGGCGGCGTTCAAGCAGCTGGCACGCGAGCACGCCGCGCACGGGGTGACGTTCAACGCCGTCCTGCCGGGGCGGATCGCGACCGACCGGCTGGCGTCGGGCTACGGCGGGCTCGACGTCGCGCAGGAGGTCGCGCGCGCGGAGGTGCCGGCGGCGCGGCTCGGCACGCCGGAGGAGGTCGCCGCGGCGGCGGTCTTTCTCTGCTCGCAGCCGGCGAGCTATGTCACGGGCCAGTCGCTGCTCGTCGACGGCGGGCTGACGCGCTCCTGGTAGACCACGTCCGACTATTTCCTTGTACTTAAGTATTTACTTGTCTATACTCCTTGGACATAAGCAAGGAAAGGAGTCTCGGCGATGACCACCGAGCCCACGTCGAAGGACAAGCAGATCACGATCGATGTCCCCGAGGAGCGCGTCGCGGAGTTCTACGCGTTCTACGGGCGCTTCCTCGCCGGCCGCCGTGGCGGCGGCGGCCGCGGCCGGCCCCACCACCGCGGCCATCGCTGCGGCGGGCCCCACCACGCGACGGCCGGCGAGGCCGCCGCGCCCGCGACCGGGACGCAGCCGGCCTGATGGCCGACAAGCAGATCACGGTCGCCGTGCCGCAGGAGCGCGTGCCGGAGTTCTACGTCTGGTTCGCGAGCTTCCTGTCGGCCGAGCCCGGCGCGCCGCCCTGGGGCGGCCGCCGCGGTCGCGGGCACGGGCCGGGTGGACGGCACGACCGCTTCGGCGAGCCCGCCGCCTGGTCGGCCGCCGACGCGGAGCCGGCGGCCTGGCTGTACGGCAAGCTCGCCCCGCCCGCCCGCGCCCTGTTCGACCTCCTGATCGACGCGCCCGGCGAGCGGCTGTCCGGCAACGACATCGCGGCCCGGCTCGGGCTGGAGAAGGGCGCCCACGGGGTCGCCGGGATCCTCGCCTGGCCGGGCCGCTACTCGCGCAAGCTCGGACGAGAGCTGCCGCTCGCGACCGAGGGCCGCGACGACGGCGGGACGGACTACTTCATGGAGCCCGCCGTCGCCGAGCTGTTCGCGGCCGCGCGGGGGTAGCGCAGCGCACGCGGCTGCGCCGCCGCTGCGGCGCGGCGTTGACGCGTCGTCGTCGGGCGGAGGCGAGGGCGCCGGTGCGCGGCCGGTGGGTCGGCAGGCCGTCGATCGGGCACCCTCCTCCCATGACCGAACGACTGGACACCACCGTCGCCCTCATCACCGGCGCCAGCAGCGGGATCGGCGAGGCGACCGCGCGCGAGCTCGCCGCCCGCGGCGCGGCCGTCGCCATCGCCGCCCGGCGCAGCGACCGACTCGGCGCGCTCGAGCAGGAGATCCGGGAGACGGGCGGTACGGCGATCTCGATCCAGACCGACGTCACCGACCAGGCGCAGGTCGAGGCGATGGTGCAGCGCACCGTCGACAGCCTCGGCCGGCTCGACATCGTCATCAACAACGCCGGCCAGATGCTGCTCGGCCCGATCGAGGACGCGCCCACGCAGGAATGGGATCGGATGATCGATCTGAACCTCAAGGGCCTGCTCTACGTCGCCCACGCGGCGCTGCCGCACCTCCTGCAGGCCGCTGAGCAGGAGCCTCGCCATGTCGCCGACATCGTGAACATCAGCTCCGTCGCCGGCCGCGTCGCGGGCAAGCACGCCGGCGTCTACAACCTGACGAAGTTCGGCGTCGGCGCGTTCAGCGAGTCGCTGCGCCAGGAGGTGACGGGCCGCCACGTGCGCGTCTCGCTCGTCGAGCCCGGCGCCGTCGACACCGAGCTGCCCGGCCACAACCGGCCCGAGATCCAGGACCTGCTGCTGAGCCGCATCGGCGAGATCGAGCGCCTCGAGTCCGAGGACATCGCCGACGCGATCGCCTACATCGTCACCCGCCGGCGGCGCACGTCGATCAACGAGCTCCTGATCCGTCCCACCGAGCAGGAGCGCTGAGGCTCAGCGCCGGGCGCGCAGCCCGAACGGCGGCCGCACGCCGCGCGCGCGCTTGGCCTGCACGACCGCGCGCCGGCGCCGCGCCGCCGGGAAGGCGCGCGCCGCCGCCCCGTAGGCCCGCAGCAGATGACGCTCGCGCACCAGCACGTGACCGAGCGCGAGCACTTCGTACAGGGCGATCCTGTGCAGGTCGCCGCGCACGTCCGCCCACGAGTCGTTCTTGACCATCATCAGCAGCCGGTTGCGGAACTGCAGCCGCCGGTGCGCCTCCGGCAGCCCGTCGCGCGTCGTCGGCGAGTAGAAGCGCATGTGCCAGGCGACCGCGCGCGGCTCGTACATCGAGCGCCAGCCGAGCAGCCGCGCCCGCCACGCGAGGTCGACGTCGGAGGCCCACAGCTCGAGGTCCTCGTCGAGCACCTCGCCGCCGACGGCGCACGCGTCGAGCACCTCGCGGCGGTACAGCACGCAGGCGCCGTCGCCACCGAACACCTCCGCCGCCTGCAGGTATCCGCTGGCGGGCTCGTCGTGGCCGACGAGCCCGTTCTTGCGGCGCCGGTCGATCACCATGCCGACCGCGTCGAGCCGGTCGAGCCGATCGCCGGCCTCCATCCCCGTCGCGCGCACGAGCCGCGGCGCGACCGATCCCACGCCGCGCTGCGACAGCCGCGGCCGCGCGGCCGCCAGGAAGCCGGAATCGAGCACGCAGTCGGCGTTGAGCAGCAGCACCGCATCGCCCTCCGTCGCGACGATTCCGGCGTTGATCGCCGCCGCGTAGGAGACGCGCGAGCGCAGCGCGAGCACGCGCGCCCCGCAGGCCTGCGCCACCGACCGCGTCAGATCGGTGCACGCGTTGTCGATCACGACGACGTCCGCCCCGGGCTGCGCCACCGCCGCCGGCAGCGAGTGCTCGAGCAACGCCGCCTCGTCGACGCTCAGAACGAGGACCGTCGTGCGCTGCAGCGGCTCGCTCATCGCCGACGGGCGCCGGCCGGAGGCCTCACGTCAGCAGCTCCTCGTAGACCGCGACGGTCAGCGCCGCGGTGCCCTCCCACGACAACCGCGCGGCCCGCGCCAGCCCGAGCGTCGCAAGCTCCGCGTGGCGCGCGCGATCGCCGACGACGCCGCTGATCGTTGCCGCCATGTCGCCGACGTCGAGCGGGTCGAAGTACGCCGCCGCGTCGCCGCCGGTCTCGGGCAGCGCCGTCGCGCGCGCCGCGACGACCGGCACGCCGCGCGCCATCGCCTCGACGATCACGAGCCCGAAGCCCTCGTACAGCGACGGATGGACGAGCGCGTCGGCGCCGCGCATCAACGCGTCCAGGCGCGCGTCGGAGAGATAGCCCGTCAGCCGCACGGGCTCACCGCCGGCGGCCTCGCGCACGCGCTCGGCCTCGGGCCCGCGGTCGACGCCCGCCAGCACGAGCCGGTGCTCGAGTCCCTCCTTGCGCAGCCGGCGAAACGCCTGCACGAGCCGCAACAGGTTCTTCTTCGGGCGCAGGTCGCCGACGGCGAGCAGGTAGGGACCGTCGTCGGGCATCGCCTCCGCGCCGATCGGCAGCGACGGCGCGTTGGGGATGATCCGCACGCGCGCCTCGTCGACGCCGTAGCGGCGCACGACGTCGGCCGCGGTGTAGCCCGAGACGCAGATCACCCGCTGCGCCGAACGTGCCGCGCGGCGCGTGAACGTGCGGTACTTCCAGCCCGTGCGCCTGGAGAAGTCGTCGGGGAAGACCTCGAACGCGAGGTCGTGGATCGTCACGACTCCCATGCAGGGGCGCGCCAGCGGCAAGAAACAGTTGGGTGCGTGGACGAGGTCGGCCTGCTCGCGCCGCAGCCGGATCGGCAGCTCGATCTGCTCGAACAGGACCTCCGGCCCGCGTCCCCCCTGCGTGATCACGTGGAAGTCCAGATCGGGGTGGGCGGGCAGCGCGTCGACGAGCTCGCGCACGTAGCGGCCCCATCCACGCAGCTGCGGGTCGAACGCGTCGCGCGCATCGATGGCGACGATCGGCACGCGGGAACCTTCTCACGCCAGGATGGGCGGACGCGCGGCGGTGCCGGTGAAAGCGCGCTGCCCGACGGCCGGGGCGGCGGGCTGCGCGCGCGCTGGGCGACGACCTTCGCGAGCGGGCGTTTGTCGTTAGTCTCGCGACCCATGTGGCTGCGGACGCCGACGATCGGCCTGGTTGCCCTGGTGGCGATCCCACGCGCCGGGCGGACATGAGCGGCCGCAGCGGCCGCCTGCACCTGTTTCGCTCCGACGACCGCCGCTCCCCCGTCGAGCGCGGCCGGCGCCTGGCGCTGCAGGCGCGCAGCCTCGCGCAGCTGCCGCGGCCGGTCGCCGGCTTCTGGCTGCGCGCGATGCGCCGCGCGCAGGCCGATCACGACACCTGGAGCATCGATGTCGCCTGCCGGCCGGCGGAGCTGCGCGTCCTGCTCGACACGCTCGCCGGCGCACGGCGCGTCGCCGAGATCGGCACCGCCGCGGGCTGGACGACGTCCTGTCTCGCGCTTGCCCGGCCGGATCGCGAGATCCACTCCTGGGACGTCGAGGCGCATCCCGAGCGCGAGCGCTATCTCGGCCTGCTGTCCGGCGCCGACCGCGCGCGCGTGCACCTGCACGACCGTCCCGGCGGCCTCGGTCCGGACGACCCGCCGCCCATCGACGCGGTCTTCATCGACTCCTCGCACGAGTACGACGAGACCGTCGCGACGTTCCGCACCTGGGAGCCGGCGCTCGCGCCGGGCGGGATCGTCGCGTTCCACGACTGGCAGGACGACGCCTACCCCGGCGTCACCGCGGCCGTCCGCGACCTCGGTCTCGAGGGCGAGGGCGAGGGCCGCGGGCACCTGTTCGTGTGGCGCAAGGCGGCCGCTGATGGGGCCCACTAGTAGGATCCGTCGGGTCGTGCCTGAGGCAACGGAAGCCGCCATCGAAACCACGGAAGCTCGCCAGTCGAGGATCTTCGAGCTCCCGATCGAGCTCGGCCATCCCGACGAGCTGCTGCAGCGGATCGTCGGCTGGGTCGGCAGCGGCAAGCCGACGCGGCGCGTGATGTACGTCAACGCGCACGTCCTCAACCAGTCGCGCGAGGACCCCGCGCTGCGCGCGGCGCTCGAAGGCGCCGACCTCGTCTACTGCGACGGCTACGGCGTGCGCCTCGCCGCGAAGGCGCTGAGCGCCGAGATCCCGCACCGCATGACGGGCGCGGACTGGATCTGGGACCTCGCGGCGCTGTGCGAGGCGCAGGACCGTTCCGTCTACCTGCTGGGCTGCGACCCCGGCGTCGCCGCCCAGGCCGGCCAGCGCCTGCGCCGCGCGCACCCCAAGCTGCGCGTCGTCGGCACCCATCATGGCTACTTCGAGATCGGCTCGGGCCACGACGAGCGCGTGATCGAGGACATCAACGCGCGCAAGCCCGACATCCTGCTCGTCGGCATGGGCACGCCGAAGCAGGAGATCTGGGCCGAGCGCACGGTCGACCGCATCGACTGCGACGTGCTCTGGAGCGTCGGGGCGCTGTTCGACTTCGTCTCGGGCCGGGTGCCGCGCGCGCCGGCGTCGCTGTCGGACAACGGCCTGGAGTGGATCTTCCGCCTGGCGATCGAGCCCAAGCGGATGTGGCGGCGCTACCTCGTCGGCAACCCGGTCTTTCTGCACCGGGTCATGGCGCAGGCGCGCCAGCGCCGCGATGCCAACGGGACCTGAGCCAGCACGAGCTAGACCACCGACGTCCGCGCCGGGTCGGCAACGTTCGTCCTGCGCGTCTCGAAGATCTGCTCGAGCGCCTTGTAGCCGTGCTCGCGTACGTAGTCGGCCTCGACGGCGAGGATCGGCACGAGCCAGAGCACGACCGTCCGGCGCTCGTCGTCGCGGTAAACCTCGAAGCCTTCGCCGAAGGGATAGGGCGGTAGGACGAGCAGGTGGCGCGCCCACGACTGCGCGATCCAGGGGCGGCCCAGCGCGAGGATGCTGCCGACGCCGAGGCCCTCGGGCGCGTCCGCGTTGACGGTCGCAAGCGCGCCGAGCATCTCGACGATGACCGGGTCCTGCGCCGGCGCGAGCAGGACGTATTCGGCCCCGTCGTCGCCCTCGGGGCGCGAACCGGCGGCCCCGGATGTCGCGTACAGCCACGCCTCGCCGTCGCTCTCGGGCGCGACGCGCAGCACGCGAAAGCCTGGCAGCCGCTCCTCGACGCGCGCGCCGACGGGGGCGATCGTGGCGTGGGAGCGGTCCGGGAAGTGCTGCTCGAGGTGGTCGGCGAAGCTCATCGCGCGCCATCGTCACATACTCGCCGCATATGCCGCACTTCGTAGGCTCTTATCCAACCGTGGTGTCCTGCAGCGAGGAGTACTGGTGACGAAGGTCCTCGTAGTCGACGACGAACCGGGCGTGCGCGCCGCGCTGCAGCGTGCGCTCGCGCTCGAACGCCATGACGTCACGCTCGCCGAGGACGGCCAGCAGGCGCTCGACGCGCTCGCCGAGGGCGCGGTCGACGCGATCGTCCTCGACGTCACGATGCCGCGCGTCGACGGCCTCGAGGTCTGCCGCCGCCTGCGCGCCGCCGGCGACCGCACGCCCGTCCTCATGCTCACCGCGCGCGACGCGATCGACGACCGCGTCGACGGCCTCGACGCGGGCGCCGACGACTACCTCGTCAAGCCGTTCGCCCTGCGCGAGCTCAACGCCCGCCTGCGCGCGCTGCTGCGCCGCGTCGACCCGGGCGGGCCGACGCTCGCGTTCGCCGACCTCGTGCTCGACCGCTCCGCGCACGAGGTCCACCGCGGCGGCCGCCGGATCGAGCTGTCGAAGACCGAGTTCTCGCTGCTGGAGCTGTTCCTCGAGCATCCGCGCCAGGTGCTGACCCGCTCGACGCTGTTCGAGCGCGTGTGGGGCTATGACTTCGGCGCGACCTCCAACGCGCTCGGCGTCTACATCGGCTACCTGCGCCGCAAGACCGAGGAGGGCGGCGAGCGACGTCTGGTGCACACCGTGCGCGGCGTCGGCTACGTCCTGCGCGACCCATGATGGCGCTGCGCAACAGGCTGACGCTGCTCGCGGCGGGGACCGTCGGCGTGACCGTCGTGCTCGTCTCCGTCGTCGCCTACCTCGTCCTGCGCAGCGAGCTGCGCAGCCAGGTCGACGACGCGCTGACGACCCGCTACGCGCAGGTCGAGCGCGTCGCGCAGCGCTTCGGGCCGATCCAGGCGCTCAGCGGGCGCCTGCCGCAGCCGACGGCCCGCGGCGGCGACTCGTCCGGTCCGGTGCAGTACCTCAGCGCCGACGGCACCGTGCTGCGTACCGCCCGCAGCGACTTCCAGGTACCCGTCGACGAGGACGACCGCATGGTCGCCGACGGGACCCGCGCGATCGTGCTGCGCGACGTCGAGGTCGACGGTCTGCACGTGCGCGTGCTGACGGTCGCGCAGCCCGGCGGCGCGTTTCAGATCGCGCAGAGCCTGGCCCGCGTCGACGCCACGCTGGATCGGCTGCGTCTCGTGCTCGCGCTGCTGTGCGGCGCCGCGACGATGCTGGCGGCCGCCTTCGGGCGCTTCTTCGGCCGCCAGGTGATCCAGCCCGTCAGCGAGCTGACCGCCGCCGCCGAGCACATCACGCGCACCGACGACCTCGGGCGCCGCATCGAGGTGCGCTCCGACGACGAGGTCGGCCGGATGGCGCAGCGCTTCAACGCGATGCTCGACGCGCTCGAGGGCTCGCGCAACGCGCTCGACGAGTCCGTCGACTCGCAGCGCCAGCTCGTCGCCGACGCCTCGCACGAGTTGCGCACGCCGGTGACGTCGCTGCGCACGAACATCGAGGTGCTGCTGTCCGAGGAGGGCGAGCTGGCGGACGACGACCGCCGCCGGCTGCTGGAGGACGTGCGCGCCGAGACCGAGGAGCTGACAGCGCTGATCACCGACGTCATCGAGCTCGCCCGCGGCGACGAGCCGCCGGTCAACGTCGACGACGTGCAGTTTCATCACGTCGTCGCCGAGGCGATCGCGCGCGCCCGCCGCCGCCGCCCGGACACGATCTTCGACGAGCAGCTCGAGCCGACGCTCGTCGAGGGTCTCTCCGAGCGCCTCGGCCGCGCCGTCGACAACCTGCTCGACAACGCCGCCAAGCACACGCCGGAGGGCACGTCCGTCGAGGTCCTGCTGCGCGGCGGCGTGCTGACCGTCAGCGACCACGGCCCGGGGATCCCCGCCGCCGACCGACCGCACGTCTTCGATCGCTTCTACCGCGGCAGCGCCGCGCGCGGGCGGCCGGGCTCGGGCCTCGGCCTGGCGATCGTGCGCCAGGTCGCCGAGACCCACGGCGGCACGATCGCCGTCGAGGAGGCGCCCGGCGGCGGGGCGCTGTTCCGGCTGACGCTGACGCCGGTCGACGTGCCCGCGACGGCGCCGGCGCCGCACGAGCCGGCGAAGGCGTAGCGACGGCGCGAGCGGGCCGTCGCGGACGCGCTCGGGCCAGCGCAACCTCCAGCGCGGGCCGACGTTGCAGGCGCATCCACACTGCGACAGGCGGGTGCATGCGTCATGACGAAGCGATCCAACCTCCGTTCCCTCTCGGCGCCGCGCGGCGCGCTGCTGCTCACGCTCGCGGCCGCGCTGCTGCTGCCGGCCGCCGATGCCGGCGCCGCGAACGCGACGCGCTGCGACAAGACGCGCGGCGTCGAGCTTGCCCACAGCGCCGTCGTGAAGGTCTACAAGGTCAGGACCGGTGACTCGTACCGCTTCTACGGCTGCGCCAAGCCGCGCGGTCCGGTCATCGCGCTGACGCGGCCGTTCAAGCGCAGCGCGGTCAAGCTCGTCGCGGCGAAGGGCGCCTACGTCGCGTTCACGCGGGCGATCCGCGGCAAGGACACGATCGCGGTCGTCGACGCGCGCACCGGCAAGAAGCGCCATGGCCTCTACCCGCCGGGCGACATCGAGTTCGACATCGATCCCACGACGGCGCAGATCGGCGCGGCGCGGGTGAACGCCCGCGGCGAGCTCGTCGTCGCCTACATCGGCCTCGGCGACGGCAGCACGACCGACGCGACGGTCTTCATCTACGCCTTCGACCGCAACGACAACCAGCAGCTGCTCGACAGCGGCACGAGCTCCAAGCTCGAGGCGACGTCGATCAAGCTGCGCGGCGACGTCGTCACGTGGACGAACGCGGGCGCGACCCGCACCGCGAGGATCGGCGCGGTCTCGCTCAGCGTCACGAGCGGCGGCGGCCCGCTCGCCGGCGACGTGACGACGTCGCCCGAAGGCGGCATCGCCTGCCACATCGCGCCGACCGGGCTGACCGGCAACTGCGTCGGCTCCTTCGAGCCCAACGCCCGCGTCACCGTGCAGGCCACGGGCGCACCGAACGCGACCGTGACGATCAGCGGCGGCTGCTCGGCCGTCCACGCACCGGTCGCGGGCCAGTCCACGAGCGTCGCGACCTGCAGCGTCAGGCTGTCGAGCGCCACGTCCGTCAAGGTGACGTTCAGCTGAGCGGGCCCACGCCGGCGTGATGCGCGGTGCCCCGCTGCGCGTCAGCCGGCGCCGAGGCCGGGTGGCCGCCGGTCTGACCGCCTCGCGTCGGCGTGCCGCTCAGGCCGCCGCTTCGCCGGCGGTTGCGACGACGCTCGGCACGACGACCGGCGCGCCGACGGCGACCTCGAAGCGCCGGCCGTCGCTGATGATCGCCAGCGGCGAGCCGTCGAGCAGCGCGTAGCACGTCGACTGCTGGGTCATCTCGACCTCCAGGCGGCTGCCGCGGAAGATCAGCCGGAACCGCATGCGCTGCCAGTCGGCGGGCAGCCGCGGCGCGAAGCGCAGGTCGTCTCCGGCCACGTCGCGCAGACCGGCGAAGCCGTTGACGAGCGCCATCCAGACGCCGCCGCAGGACGCCACGTGGATGCCGTCGCTGACGTTCCCGGCAAGGTTCGCGAGGTCGACCGCGGCGCTGAGCAGGAAGTAGTCGTAGGCCGCCTGCATGTCGCCGACCTCGGCCGCCATGACGCTCTGCACACACGACGACAGCGACGAGTCGCCGGTCGTCAGCGGGTCGTAGTACTCGAAGACGCGGCGCTTCTCGTCGCGCGAGAAGCGGTCGCCGGCGAGGAACGTCGCGAGCACGACGTCGGTCTGCTTGATGACCTGGTGGCGGTAGATGTTCAGGGGGTGGTAGTGCAGCAGCAGCGGATAGTGGTCCAGCGGCGTGTGCTCGAAGTCCCACGGCTTGCGGTTGAGGAAGTGCTCGTCCTGCAGCAGCACGCCGGCGCGCTCGTCGTAGGGGATGAACATCCGCTCCGCCGCGCGACACCACTGCTCGGGCTCGTGCGGCTCGATCCGCAGCCGCGCGACGAGCCGGTCGTAGGCGTCGGGGTCGGTCTCGCGCAGCAACTCGAGGCCTTCTGCGGCGGCGTTGAGGTTCTCGCGCGCCATGAGGTTCGTGTAGGCGTTGTTGTCCACGACGGCCGAGTACTCGTCCGGCCCGGTCACGCCCTGGATGCAGAACGCGCCGTCGCGGCGCACCGAGAAGAAGCCGAGATCGGCCCACAGGCGGGCGGTCTCGACGAGCGTCTCGACGCCCTCGCGCGCAAGGAACTCCTCGTCGCCGGTGACGCGCACGAACTGGCGCACGGCGTAGGAGATCGCCGCGTTGATGTGGTACTGCGCGGTGCCGGCCGCGTAATACGCCGACGCCTCCTCGCCGGAGATCGTGCGCCACGGAAACAGCGCCCCGCGATGGCCGAGCTGGCGCGCGCGGCGGCGCGCGGCCTCGAGCATCTCGTAGCGGAAGTGCAGCAGCCGGCGGGCGACGTGCGGCTGGGTGTACGTCAGCACCGGCAGGACGTAGATCTCGGTGTCCCAGAAGTACTGGCCCTCGTAGCCGCGGCCGGTCAGGCCCTTGGCGGCGATCCCATGACCCTCGACGCGCGCCGACGCCTGGCGGATCTGGAAGAGGTTGAAGCGCACGGCCTGCTGGAGATCCTCGGGGCCGTCGATCTCGATGTCCGAGTGCTCCCAGAAGGCCGCGAGGCGCTCGCGCTGGACCTGCGCGATGCGCTCGAAGCCGTCGCCGGCGGCGCGATCGAGCGTGCGGTTGACGCGCCGCACGAGGTCGCCCGGCGGCGCCTGCGGGTCGTGGTGGTAGCCCAGGAGCTTGGTGACCTTCGCCGGGATGCCCGGCTCGGCGTCGAGGAAGAACACGACGCGTCCCTCGTCCTCCTGGACCGAGGACTCGATGCTGTGGCGCAGCTCGGTCTCGATGCTGTGCTCCATCCCGCAGGCCAGCCCGATCGCGCTCGAGCGCGTGCGCAACTCCAACAGCACGCGCGTGGCGTCGCAGAACTGCTCGATCGGCTCGAGCGCCGACTCGTCCATGCGTACGCCGATGCGCGGGTCGTCGTGGCCCTTGGGCCGCGGCAGGTGCGTGACGAGCTCGGAGGCGATCGCCAGCTCGGCCATGCCCGAGATCAGCGTCACCTCGTAGGAGATCGCGGCCAGGTGGCGCCAGTGCAGCGACGCCAGGCGCGTCGAGTGCAGCTCGACGACGGCGCCGCGCGCGGTCTGGAAGCGCGCCAGGCGCTCGAGCGTGCCGTTGCGCATGTCCAGGACGCGCTCGTAGCGCAGCAGCTTGGACTCGGCGAGGACGAGCGGCTCCTCGTCGACGTACAGGCGCATGACCGAGCCGTCGGGGGCGCTGACGATCGTCTGCCCGGTCGTCGCGAAGCCGAACGCCGCCTCGCCGTACGGGATCGGCCACGTCTCGTGAAAGCCGTTGAGGAAGAAGCCGGGGTCGTTGGACGGCAGGCCCTCGTCATGGGCGCCGCGGATGCCCATGTAGCCGTTGGCGATCGCGAACAGCGTCTCGGCCTCGGCGGGGCTCTCGAGCGAGAAGCGCCGCGACACGAGCCTCCAGGGGTCGATCGGCATGGCCTTGCGCAAGCCGGGTGCCGCCCGCGCCTCACGGATGCGATTGAGCGCCGCGAGGCGCGAATCCCTCAGGCTCAATGCCAGCTACTCCTCGAGGTCGGCGGTGACCCGCGGCCGCCGGTCAGACGGTCAGGGCGCGGCCACCATCTTACGCAGCCTCGCCGCCTTCCAGCGTGACGGGCACGTCGGGTTGCGGGCAGGAGCGCACGACCGCGCCGCCATCGTGCAGCGCGCCGCCGACCTGGTCGAGCGTCCGCTGGCCGATGATGGTGTGCCCCGCGCATCCTCCGCCGCCTCTCGTCGGCGAGCGGACCGGCCGTCGGGGATCTCCTTTGCGATCATGCGCGCCGATGCCGGGCTCCCTTCGCCATTTGCGCCATGCGCTGACCGGACGCCTGCGCAACGGCGCGACGCACGTCATCACCGGGATGCCCGAGGATCGTCGCGCCGAGCTCGCGCGGCGCGCGCGCGGCGGCCGCGCGCGGCGCGCCCTGCTGGGACGCGCGTCGCGCTGGTACGGGCGCGCGCCGGTCCCCGTCGCGGGCGGGCTCGGGCACCTGCTCTACGTCTCGACGGCCGACCTGCCGCTCGACCACGCCCACGCCGGCCTGATCGTGCGCGGCACGCTCGAGCCGCCCGTCCAGGAGGCGCTGCGACGGCTGCTCGCGCCGGGTGCCGTCTTCTACGACGTCGGCGCCAACGTCGGCTTCTTCACGATCCTCGGCGCCCGGCTCGTCGGACCCGCCGGACGCGTCGTCGCCTTCGAGCCGGTGCCCGCCTGCGCGCTCGCCGTCAAGCGCAACATCGCGCTCAACGGCTTCGCTCACGCCGAGATCCGTGAGGAGGCGGTCGGCGCGCGCGGCGGCTCGGCGCGCCTGCTCGTGGTCGGCGAGGCGAGCTGGTCGCACCTCGCCTCGACCGGCCGCCATGCCGACGTGCGCGACGAGATCGACGTGCGCGTCGTGGCGATCGACGAGCTCGTCGCGGCCGGGACGATCCCGCCGCCGGACGTGCTGAAGATCGACACCGAGGGCGCCGAGCTGCAGGCGATCGCGGGCATGCGCGCGACGATCGAGCGCCACCGCCCGGCGATCGTCTGCGAGCTGCACGACACGAACGCCGAGTTCTGCGCGCTGATGGACGACCTCGGCTACGCGACGACGAACCTCGACGGGCCCGAGCCCGTCGCCGCCGCGGGCCCCGTCCACGCGCTCGCGCAGCCGCGCTGAGGTTGCGTCCGCGCTCAGGCGGCGGCCGGCGGCGTGGGCGGCGCGGCGGGGCGGCGCAGGCCGAGCGCGTCGCGCGGAACCAGGGCGACGACGTTGCCGACGTAGGCGACGGTGCCGGGGACGTCGATGTCGCGGCCGGCCAGGAACGTGTCTGCGCCGACGGGTTCGAGCCTGCGGGGGAGTTCTATGACGCGTGGGGAGGTCATGGGAACAGGAGCACGCTGGAGTGCTTGGCAATACGTGCGTCGCGTCACACAGAACGGATCACGCCGGCCGCAGGCCGCGGGGACGGCAGCGAGCGTCGCGGGCAGGACCGGATCGTCGACGTGGTCGCCGCACGGGTCGGGCGGTCCGCCGTGGCGTCGCCCGCGTCCGCGTGAACGAGCGCCGAGCACGTTCGCCGCTCGGCCCGGCTCGGCGCTCCTGCACGCCCGCGATGCGCGAGCGCCGCACGGGCCCCGCCCACCGACCGGCTCGGCGCTCCTGCACGCCGATGTCCGCGAGCAGGCGGTTCACCCGCGCGCGCCGGTAGGCCGCGGGCACGCGACAGCTGTCGCTTCCGGGCGGCGTCGATACGCGCTCGATCACGCTCCCGCAAGCGACTCCAGCGCCGCCCGCAGCGTCTGCGCGGTCCGCTCGGGCGCGTACGCCGCGACCCGCGCGGCGCCGCGCTCGCGCAGCGTTGCGCGCAGCTCCCCGTCGCCGACGACGAGCGCCAGCAGCTCGGCCGCAACGCTCTCGTCGTCACCGTCGTCGAGCAGCAGGGCGGCGTCGCCGGCGACCTCCGGCACGCCGCCGATCGCGCGCGCGATCACGGGAACGCCGAAGTGAAACGCCTCCAGCAGCGGGATGCAGAAGCCCTCGTGCTCGGACAGGCACAGGAAGGCGTAGGCCGAGCGCCAGCGCGCGGCGAGCTGCTCGCGCGTGAGACCCGACTCGATCGTCACGTTGCCGGGCGACAGCTCCTGCGCCAGCTCGCGCATCGCCGCGTCGTAGGCCCAGTTGATCGGCGCGCCGACGAGCACGAGCCGGGCCTCGGGCGCATGGCGGCGGCGGTAGAGCTCGAACGCGCGGATGACCGCGTCCTGGCGCTTGTGCGGCGCGAGGCGGCCGACGAACAGGATCGTCGGCGGGGCGGGCGGCTCCCGATCGGCCGCCTCGCGCGGCGCGCCCAGCGCAGCCGGGTCGAAGAGGATCGGGATCACCGTCTGCGAGCCGAACTCGTGCGCGTTGTAGAGCGAGACGCCGGCGGCGACGTCGGCCGCCGCGGCGAACTGCGGCAGCTGCTTGCGCCCGAGCGCGCAGACGACCGCCGCCTGCGGGTCGTGGTCCCAGAACCAGCGCGCGGGCGTGATGTTGTGCGAGATCAGCAGCTTGCGCTGAGGCAGGTCGAGCACCGCGCGCAGCTTCGGCGCGTAGGCGGAGTAGTGCACGAGCAGCACGTCGCCGCCGCGCGCCGCGAGCGAGCGCAGCGGCGCGATCCGGTCGCCGATCCGCGGGTCGATCTCGGCGGCGACGTCGCGGCCGCCCCAGCCCCACGCCTTGAAGAGGTCGCGGAACATGAGCGCCTGCGTCGTGACGGCGTCGTAGGGGCCGGCGCCGCTGAGGATCTGGTGGACGTTCAAGGCTCGCGCGCCTGATCCGGACGCGCGCGCTCCTCCAGCCGCGCGACGCGATCCTCGAGCTCGGCGACGCGGATCACGACGTTGAGGTTGAAGCGCGTCTGCTGGGACTGCAGCTCGCGCAGGTACTGGCGCATGACGTGGACGAGCTGGCGCTTGGCCCACGTGATCGGCGCGCCGAGGCGGCGTGTCGAGCGCATGAGGTCGGGGTCGGGCTCGATGTTCGCCCACTCCATGAGCTGCTCGATCGAGACGCGCTCGGTGGGCGCGATCGACATCCCGGCCGGGAGCGTGTCGTCGCGCTCGGCGGCCGCCGCCCGTGCTGCCGCAAGTGCCTGCTCGGGCTTCATTGCGGCGATACCCGCTCGCCGAGCGGCTCGCTCGGCACAGGCGGCACCGCGTCGGCGGTACCCATCAGGCGGTGGTAGAAGGGCATCCCCTCGTCGACCGGCCCGTCGAAGACCTTGCGCCCGCCGTCGAGCACGACGAGCCGCTCGCACGTGCGCTCGATCAGCGCCGCGTCGTGCGAGACGAGCACGAGCGTCGCGCCGGCGGCGATCTGCTCGGCGATGCGCGCCTCGCACTTGCGCTGGAACGCCTCGTCGCCGACGGCGAGCACCTCGTCGATCAGCAGCACGTCGGCGTCGAGGTGGGCGGCGATCGAGAAGCCCAGGCGCAAAAACATGCCCGAGGAGTACGTCGCGACCGGCGCGTCGATGAAGTCGCCGAGCTCGGAGAACGCGACGATCGCCTCCATCCGCGCCTCGATCTGCTCCTTCTGCAGCCCGTGCAGGGCACCGTTGAGGAAGATGTTCTCGCGGCCCGAGAACTCGCGCCCGAAGCCGGCGCCGAGCTCGAGCTGGGAGACGACCTGACCGCCGCAGCCGACGCGGCCGGCGTTCAGGGGCACGATCCCGGCGAGCACGCGCAGCGTCGAGGACTTGCCCGCGCCGTTGCGGCCGACCATCCCGACCGTCTCGCCCGGCGAGATCTGCAGCGAGACGTCGCGCAGCGCCTGCACCGGCGCCGGCCCGCCCGCGCGCGCGCGGCCGATCAGCATCTCCTTGAGCGTGCGGCCGCGGTCGGCGCGGACGCTGAACGCGCGCGACGCGTGCTCCATGACGATCTCGCCCGGCGCCAGCGCGTCCTCGAAGGCGCTCATACGACCACCGCCAGCTCGCCCTGCAGGCGCCGGAACAGGATGTGGCCGCCGAGCAGCGCGACCGTCGCTGCGACGGCGACGTACGCGAGCACCGTCGCGGCGGGCACGACGCCGCCGTAGATCACGTCGCGCACCGCGCCGATGAAGGGCGCGATCGGGTTGACCCACTCCAGCACGAAGCGCGCGGTCGCCTGCTCGGTGATCGACTCGGGCCGGAAGAAGATCGGCGAGACGAAGAACCACGGCAGCAGGGCGGCCGACAGGATCGGCGCGACGTCGCGGAAGTACGCGTGCAGGATGCTGACCGCGAGCGCGAAGCCGAGGATGAACGCGAACAGGCAGGCGAGGATCGGCGGCAGCAGCAGCAGCGCGACGTCGGCGGAGCCGCGGATCGCGATCGTCACCGGCGCGAGCAGGGCGATCAGCGCGAGGAACGTCACGAGCTGCACGGTCACGACCGACGCGGGGATGATCTCGCGCGGGAAGCGCGCCTTGCGCACGAGCGCGCCCTGGTCCAGCAGCGACGGCGCCGCGCTCATGACGGCCTGGTTGAAGAACACCCATACGACGAGGCCGACGAGCAAGAACAGCGGGTAGTCGGGCTCGGAGGCCTGGTCGAAGATGACGCCGAACATGAGGTAGTAGGCGCCCATCAGCACGAGCGGGTTGATGAGGTACCACAGCACCCCCAGCGCCGAGCCGCGGTACTTCTGACGCAGCTCGCGCCGGACCATCTGCTCGAAGAGGTAGCGGTAGGCCACGGGGCGATTATCGCGGCAGCATCGGAGGCAGGCCGCGACGGCGCGGCGGCGCGGGTCCGCTCGCAGCCCGCCGGCGCCGTCGACGGGCGCAGTCGGAGGGGCGCGGGCCGCGCGGGAACGGGCGCGGCACGGAGGGCGGACCGGCGCGCCGAACTCACGACGCGAGCGGTCGTGTCGAATCGGGGGCGCCATACACCCCTTCGTTCGACACGACCGAGTCTGCAGCTACCTGCCCGTGCGTTCGCGGTGCTTGCACCCCGGCCAGCAACAGGGCCGGCGCTGGCCTTCCTCCAACTCCTCCTGGGTGCGCCGAATGCGTCGCTCTCGGGTCGCCTCCTGCTTGGCATCCTCGACCCAGCAGATGAACTCGTTGCGGGCCAACGGCGTGATGTCCTTCCAGGCATCGAGCGCCGCGGCGTTGGCGATCAGCGCCGTCCGCAGATCGGCCGGCAATCGATGCACCACCCCGCCGGGGACGCTCTGGGCGCTCACAGGCCGATCGTAGTAAGCGGGGGATCTCCGTGTGGCGCCGGTGATGGCCGTACGATCGCTGGACGGCCCGGCGGTCACGCTCAATGGCGAACGTCATCACGATCATCGTCCATCGCTGCGGTGCGACGAGCTTGAAGCCATGCTGATCTACTCGATGGGCGTCTCGGTCGACGGCTTCATCGCCGACCGTGACGGCGCGTTCGGGTGGGGCGTCCCCGGCGAGGAGCAGTTTCGTTTCCACATCGCGCAGGTACGCGAGCTCGGCGGCTTCCTCTGCGGCCGCAGGCTCTACGAGACGATGCTGGTGTGGGAGACCGATCCGTCGTTGCGCGACAGCGAGCTCGGTGCCGCGTTCGCCGACGTGTGGTGCGCGCTCCCGAAGGTCGTCTTCAGCCGCACGCTCGAGCGCGTCGAGGGCAACGCCCGGCTCGCCGCGGCGTCGCTGGGCGAGGAGGCCGCTGCGGCGCTCGACGCCACCGACAAGGACGTCGCGATCGGCGGCGCCGGCCTGGCCGCGGCGGCGATCGAGCTCGGCCTCGTCGACGAGCTGCGCATCTTCCGCAGTCCGGTCCTCGTCGGTGGCGGCACGCCGTTGTTGCCGCCGGTCAGCGACGCCGTCCCGCTGGACCTGGTCGAGACCAGAACGTTCGGCGCACGGGTGATCTACGAGCGCTACCGGCGCGCGCGCCAGGAGTCGCACTGACACCGCCGACGAGCGCAAGCGCGACACGCCGCCCCATGGGGCGAGGGTCTACGCGCCGATCGCGGCCGTTGCCGGCAGCCCCAGCGGCCGCTCGGCGAAGGCCTGGCCGGCGTCGACCGCGTAGCACGTGTTCAGGCTGGAGTCGCTCATCGTCGTGTCGACGTACTCCTGGATCGCCTCGACCGAATCGGCCTCCCAGAGGCAGGTGACCGCGGATCCATCCGTGCTCGGGTAGAACTGGAGATTCCGGGCCCCGTCGGGGGCGCCCTCGTTCTTGATCAGCTTCTCGCCACGCGAGAACGCAGTCTGCGGGTCTTTGATCTCGTGCTGGACGACGACGTACATGTCTGGCGCTCCTGTCGTTTGGTTGCCGACGGTGGCGACGCTACGGGGGCGGGCAGGGCCGCGCATCGGGCGCATGTACCAACTTCACCGCGGCGCCGGCATGGTCATTTCTGACCAGCCCTCGGTCACACGAGGTCGTGCTCGAACGCGAACCTGCTCGCCGCGGTTCGGGACGAGACGCGGAGCTTGGCAAAGATGTTCTGCAGGTGGCGAGCGACCGTGCGCTCACTGATGACAAGCGCCGACGCGATCTCCCGGTTGCTCTTGCCGGCGGCGACGAGCCGCAGCACCTGTACTTCACGCGCCGTCAATCCGTGGCCGGCCGGCGGTCCGCAGCGACCAGAGAGGGAGTCGATCCAGGCAAGCGCCGGCGCGGCCCCCAGCGTTGCGAAGACGCTGCCAGCGGCCTCGAGGTCAAGCGCCGCGCCGTCCTCGTCTCCCAACAACCGACAGGTCATCCCCAGTAGCGCACGGGATCGCGCTACCTCGTGCGGCACGTCGAGCTCCTGCCAGGCTCGGCATGCGCGGCGGAGCGTGACCAGCGCGGCTTGGGCATCGCCGTCGGCCAGTGCCACCTCGCCGCGCGCCTGAGCGGCCATAGCATCCAGCATTCCCGTGCCCTGGTGTTCGGCGATCGCGTCCAGTTCGCGGCAGGCGCTGCGGGCAGCGTCGACATCGCCGACGGCGACCATGATCTGCACGTACGCGGGCAGCAGCGCGACGCGCGCCAGCGGCCGGCTGATCTCGCTCACCGCGCGCCGGATCGCGGCCGCCGCCGCGTCGCGCCTGCCCTGTGCCAGGCGCAGGAGCGCCAGCCCAGGCTGCGGCTCGCGCCCGAGGCGGCTCGCCTCGCCGTACGACGCCTCGGCCGCCCCGGCCTCACCCCGCAGCCGCTGGACCTCTCCTCGCTCGTAGGCGGCGACGCCGAGCGCCCGCTGGTTCAGCACTCCCGCGGTGAAGCGCTCGCCGAGCCGGTGGAGCTCGTCGAGTGCATCCTGCCATGTGCCCCCGAGGGTCATCAGCTGCGCGCGGTGCACGAGGCAGAGGCCGTTGTGGGCCACCATCTCGGGCTGCTGCTCACACCAGCGCGTCAGCGCAGCGGTCCACTCGCGCGCGCGGCGCAATTCGTACACGCTGTGACAGAACGCGATCGTGTTGCAGTACACGATGCCGGCGACGATCGGTGACAGCTCCCCCGTGGCGACGGCGACCATCGTCTCGTCCACCAGCCGCAGGCCGTCCTCGGTACGACCCCGTCGCACCAGCGCGTGGCCCTGCTCCATCAGCCCGAGCGCGACGAGATCTCGATCACCGAAGCGCTCGCCGATGGTGATGATCTCCACCGCGGTCGCGCACGCGGCGTCGTGATCGCCGCCGAAGACATGCTCCAGCAGGAGGGCGATCAGCACGTATCCGCGCTCGACACAGTCGCCTTCCTCGCCGGCGAGCAATCGCCGGGCGCGAGCGAACCAGCCCCGCGCAGGCCCCGCCTGCCGACGGGACATGAAGCTGTGGCCGATCCACCACGCGCAGCGCACGGCCGGCAGCGGCTCGCCGGACTCCAGGTAGGCGTGATGGGCACGCTCGAGGCAGCGCACGTAGTCGTCGTCGCGGCCGAGCATGTACGCCGACCTCGCGAGCAGCTCGAGGTCCACCGCGCCCAGCGGCTCCACCTGCTCGGCGTTCCTCAGCGACCCGTACGCCTCGACCCAGGCCCGCCTCGCGTACGACTCGCGGCCACGTTCCAGCTCGCCAACGGCATCCGTCACGGGGTGAGTATCTCGCTGCCCAGGTGATCGTGGCCAGATCGTGGAGCGGCCGCACCGCCGCTGGAGCATCTGCAGCGCCGGGACCCCGACCGGGTGCGTGCCGCGCGGGCGCCGGGGCGCTACCCGGCGAGCGCCCGCTGCACCGCAGCGAACGCCGGCTTGGGCTGCAGCTGCTCGTCGAGCAGCGTCGCCGCGCCCATCCCGGCCTGCGTCTCGGAGATCCAGGAGCGCCCGTCGGTGAAGCCCCAGAACGTCAGCGAGCGGCAGTCGACGGCGCGGCAGCTGCGCACGATCTGCTCGTAGATCGTCGCCTGCGCGCGCAGCTCGCCGGCGTCGGCCGGCACCCGGATTCCGACGTCGGCCTCGGTGATCGCGATGTCGAGTCCGAGCGCCTTGAAGCGCTGCATGTTCGCGACGAAGTCGGGCGGCACGCCGTCGAGGTTGAAGTGCGTCTGGAAGCCGACGCCGTCGATCGGCACGCCGCCGGCCTTCAGCCCGCGCACGATCTCGTACAGGCGATTGGACTTCGCGTTGATCCCGTCCGCACCGATCTCGTTGAGGTAGAGCTTCGCGTCCGCGTCGGCGCTGCGCGCGGTGCGAAACGCGTCGGCGATGAAGCCCTCGCCGAGGCGGCGCATGAAGACCGACTGGCGCAGCCCGCCGTCGTCTGAGATCGGCTCGTTGACGACGTCCCAGACGCCGACGTCGTCCTTGTACTTCGCCATCACGGTGCGGATGTGCTCGCGCGTCGCCTGGCGCAGCTCGCCGCTATCGAGCCGCCGAACCCAGTCGGGCAGCTGCGCGTGCCAGACGAGCGTGTGGCCGCGGATCTTCTGGCTGGCCTCGCGCGCCTGCTCGACGATCGCGTCGGCGGCGTCGAAGGCGTACGTCCCGCGCTCGGGCTCGACCGCGTACCACTTCATCTCGTTCTCCGGGGTGACGGTCGAGAACTGCGCCGCGATCGTCTGGCGGTAGGCGCGGTTGCGCTTCAGCACGTCGCCGCGGACGGCCGTGCCGATCTCGAACCCGCGCGCCTTGGCCAGGTCGCGCAGCGGCGTGCCGGGGAGCGGCTCGGCGTCCTCGCCGCCGCGGACGACGAACCCTGCGAACAGGGCGGCGCAGAGCAGGGCGGCGCCGATCGCGACGCGTCGGGCGACGCTCACGGTCAGAAGGCGCCGCGGCGCGTGAAGACGGCGGGCACCGTCTTGACGAGGATGCTCAGGTCCAAGAAGACCGACCACCGTTCGAGGTAGAGGAAGTCCAGCCGCACGAGGTCGTCGAAGTCCAGCTCGGAGCGACCCGACACCTGCCACAGGCCGGTGATCCCCGGCGTGACGAGGTAGCGCTTCTTGTGCCAGTCCTCGAGACGCTGGAAGTCGCGCTCGGGCAGCGGCCGCGGGCCGACGAGCGACATGTCGCCGCGCAGCACGTTGAACAGCTGCGGCAGCTCGTCGAGCGAGTAGCGGCGCAGGAAGCGGCCGACCGGCGTCATGCGCGGGTCGTCGCGCATCTTGAACAGCGCGCCCGTCGCCTCGTTGAGCGACTCGAGGTCGGCCTGGCGCTGATCGGCGTCGCGATACATCGTGCGGAACTTCAGGCAGGCGAACGGTGCGCCGCCGATCCCCGGCCGCATCGAGCGGTAGATGACCGGCCCGCGCGAGCTGAGCCGCACGGCGAGCGCGCTGGCCGCCATCACGGGGCTGACCACGATCAGCAGCAGCGACGAGATGCACAGGTCGAACGTGCGCTTGACGAAGTAGTCAAAGCCCTCGAAGACCGGCGGCTTGAGCTCGAACAGCGGCACCGCCTCGCCGGGCACGAACTCCGCGCGGTGGACGAGCAGCTCCATCGTCGAGGGCGCGATCCGCACGCGCACGCCGTTGGAGTGCGCGACGTCGACGAGCTCGACGGCCTGCGGCTGCGGGAAGTCGGGGTCGGCGATGATCACCTCGTCGATGCGATGGCGGTGGATCACCTGCGCGAGCTCGTCGAGCGTGCCCAGCGAGAGCAGCCCGTTGTCGGGCCGCGGCGTCAGCGAGATGAAGCCGACGACCTTGACCGTCGGGTGCGCGGCGTCGTTGAGCGCATGGCCGACGGCCTCGATGTGCTCGCCGGTGCCGACGAGCACCGCGCGGCGCTGGTAGCCGGCCGCGCGCAGCAGCACGCCCGTCAGCTTCTCGTAGCTGCGGCGCAACAGCGAGACGTAGAAGACGGCGAAGAACAGCGAGCCGTAGAAGATGTAGTACGAGCTGAACTGGCTGCCGCTCGCCGTCGCGTAGATGAGCGCGACGAACGCGACCTGCGCCAGCGACGAGACGATCCGCGACAGCCCCGGGCGCTCGCCGCGGGCGGAGTACAGCCCCGACCGCGCGAACAGCAGCACGGTCAACAAGAAGGCGAAGTCGAACAGCTCGTTCGTCTGCGCCGCCTGGTTGCGGGCGACCCAGTCGCCGGTGAGGATCCCGGCCTTCAGCCACAGCGCCGTGAGGATCGCGAGGTAGACGCCGAAGGAGTCGAGCGTCAGCAGGACGCCGACACGGACGGCCTTGCGCAGCGTGTCGAGCTTGAGCAGGAAGGAGAGGACCGGCGGGCGCTTGCGGCGGACGTCCTTCTCCGACAGCGCGAAGTCAGCCGACGGCGACTGCACCGGCGCCGTGGACGAGCCCTCCCGTGGCTTCTCGGTTGTCGGCATGTCCCTGCTCTAACGGGTGACGATTGCAGATGTTCCGGTGGCCCGCCAGACCCCCTGGACCTTCGGCGAGCGGCCGGCCGTTCCTCCGTACCGCCTCATCTGCTCCCGGCGCCGATGAGCGCGTCCCTGCCCGCCTGCTCGACGGTCCGGCGCAGGCCCTCGGACAGGTCGACCTCGGGCTCCCAGCCGAGCAGCTCGCGCGCGAGCGAGATGTCCGGCTGGCGGACCTGGGGATCGTCGGTCGGCAGCGCCTCGTAGACGATCTCCGAGTCGGAGTCCGTGACGTCGATGACGGCCTCGGCGAGCTGCAGCAGCGTGAACTCGTTCGGGTTGCCGACGTTGATCGGCCCGCCCTGACCGGACTCGGCGAGCGCGATCATCCCGCGGATCAGGTCGTCGACGTAGCAGAACGAGCGCGTCTGGCTGCCGTCTCCGAAGACCGTGATCGGGCGATCCTGCAGCGCCTGGCGCAGGAACGTCGGGATCGCGCGACCGTCGTAGGGGCGCATCCGCGCGCCGTAGGTGTTGAAGATCCTGATGATCGCCGTGTCGACGCCCTGCTGGCGGCGATAGGCCATCGTCAGCGCCTCGGCGTAGCGCTTGGCCTCGTCGTAGACGCCGCGCGGGCCGATCGGGTTGACGTGGCCCCAGTAGGTCTCGGGCTGCGGGTGGATCTGCGGGTCGCCGTAGACCTCGCTCGTGGAGGCGATCAGGAAGCGCGCGCGGTGCTTCTTGGCGAGACCGAGCGTGTGGTGCGTGCCGTAGGAGCCGACCTTGAGCGTGTGCAGCGGCAGCCGCAGGTAGTCGATCGGCGACGCCGGCGAGGCGAGGTGGTAGACGAAGTCCACCGGCCGCTCGACGAAGTACGGCTGCACGATGTCGAGCTGCAGGAACTCGAACTCCGGCACGCGGATGTGGTCGATGTTCGTCAGCGACCCCGTTTCGAGGTTGTCGACGCAGACGACGTGATGGCCGCGGCGCAGCAGCTCGTCGCACAGGTGCGAGCCGAGGAACCCCGCGCCACCGGTGACGAGACAGGTGGCCATAGCGGCGGATGGTAGCCCGTTGCGGGCTCTCAGCGCCTGCGCGCGGCCTTCAGCTGCTTCTTGGTCAGCGACGGCGCGATCACGACGAAGCCGTCCGAACGGCGCTCCGCCCGGCCGGCCTTGACGAGCCGCTTGATCACGACCGGGCAGCGTTTGCAGCGCGGATTGCTCTTGCAACAGCCCTTCTTCGGCCTGACCAAGAGCTTCATTAGGTGAGCCTAACGCGTCGCACCGAACGAGTACAGTGCCCGGATGCCCGCAGCCCTATTCGTCGAACGACTCAACGAGCAGATCGGCCACGAGTTCGCGGCCGCTCAGCAGTACCTCGCGATCGCCGTCCACTACGACGACGAGACCCTGCCGCGCCTGGCGGCGTTCTTCTACGCCCAGGCGCTGGAAGAGCGCAACCACGCGTTGATGATGGTCCAGTACCTGCTCGACGCGGGTGCGCAGGCGCCGATCCCCGGCGTCGATGCGCCGCAGAACACGTTCGGCGACGTCGTCGCGCCCGTCGCGCTGGCGCTCGATCAGGAGCGACGTGTCAGCGACCAGATCAACCTGCTGGCCGCGACCGCCCGCCAGGAGGGCGACTACTCCAGCGAGCAGTTCATGCAGTGGTTCATCAAGGAGCAGATCGAGGAGGTCGCCTCGATGAACGACCTGCTCAAGGTCATCACCCGCGCGAAGGACAACCCGCTGCTGGCCGAGGAGTACCTCGCACGCGAGGCGCCGGCCGACGCGGGTCCGGACCCGACGGCGCCGCCGGTCGCCGGCGGTCCGATGTAGTCGCGCCCGGAGCCCGTGCTCGGCCGGACACTCAGCGCGGTGGCGCGCATGCGCGCACGCGTCGGCTCGGCCACGCCGCCGCGCGAGACGCTCATCGCCCAGCACGTCGGCGGGCGCTCGTTCGTCGACGTCGGCTGCATGTGGAGCATCGACGGCGCGCTGTGCTTCGCCGCCGAGGATGCGGGCGCGGCGTCGGTCACCGGGGTCGACGTCATGGGCGCGACCGAGCGCTTCAGCGCCGAGCACGCACGGCGCGGGTCGTCGGTGCGCTTCGTGCAGGGCGACGTGCACGAGCCCGCGACGATCGCCGCGGTCGGGCAGCACGACGTCGTCTGGTGCTCAGGCGTGCTCTACCACGCGCCGCATCCGCTGCTGACGCTCGAGCGGCTGCGCGAGCTGACCGCCGGCACGCTGTTGCTGGCCACGGAGACGATCGCCGAGACGCCGGGCCGGCGCGACACCTGCGTCATCGCGCCGTCGCGGGTCGAGCATCCCAACGCCGAGCCCGCCGACGGGCCCGGCGCCGGATACGGGCCGTGGTACTGGGGCATCTCGCCTTCGGCGCTGCGCACGATGCTCGAGCTGACGGGCTTCTCGGTCGCCGATGAGTACCGCACGCCGTTTCACGTGACGGTCGTCGCGACGCCGCGCTGACGCCGCCCACTAGCGGATCAGCAGCGGCGTGCCGACCGGCATGAGTCGCGCGAGCCGCAGGATGTTGCGGTTGCGCAGGCGGATGCAGCCGTGCGACGGGCGCCCGGGGATCAGCTGCGGTCGGTTCGTGCCGTGGATGCCGACGACGCCGCCCCCGGGCCAATCGCTCAGCCGCGAATAGGCGGCGGTGCCGAAGGCGATCGGCCCGTACAACCCACCGCGGCCCGGGATCCTGAGCCTCTCGCGGATCCAGAAGCGCCCCGCCGGCGTCGGCGTCGCCGGCGTGCCGATGCCGATCCGCGACGCCCAGATCAACCGGCCGGAGCGATACAGCCGCGCGCGCAGCCGCGCGCGATCGACGACGAGCTGCGTGCGCACGAGCCGCAGCGGTCCCAGCGCCCACGACGCGACCCAGCCGGTGCGACCGTTGGGGCGCATCGGCACCCGCACCTGCAGCCACGTGTCGCCGCGGACGTCGACGTGCCGGCGCAGCACGAGATAGACCTCCTGGTAGCCGTCCTCGGTGAAGTAGCGCAAGCGCGTGAACGGTTTGGCGGAACGCATCGGCAGCACACGGATCGCGACGTTGCGCCGCGCATGCGCCCAGTACGTGCGCGTGGCCTCGTCGGAGATCCGCTCGTCGGGCGCGGGTGGCTCGGGCGCGGGCGCCAGCGGGTACTCCTGCGCGGCGGCGGGCGCGACCGCCACGGCGAGCAGCAGCGCCAGCGCGCAGAGCGCGATCCTCATCGCGGGCATGACTCCAACAATGGCACCGGCCACCCCGCGGGGCGGCCGGTTGACCACGTCGGTCGTGCTCGGCTCAGCCGGTGAAGCGGGCAGGAGCCTGAGCCGCGCAGCGGATGAAGCTGCTCGTCCTGATGGCGCGGTTGCCGACCGTGTCGACAGCCACGACGCGAATCGTGTGACGCCGCCCGGCGCGCAGCCCGTTCAGGCTGACCCGCACCGCGAAGCGCTTCAACGTCGTGCGCCGCACACGGCGCGTGTTCACGAACACGTCCACGCGCCGCAGCCGCGGCTCGGTGATCGTGAAGCGCGCGACGAACGACGTGCGCCGGCAGCTGCCGCCGCGCGCCTGGACGCCGGCGACGGCGATCTTCGGAGCCGTGCGATCGCGCGGACGGGCCGGCGGCGGCGGCGGCGGCGGCGGAGCCGCGTTGACGAGCGTCGTCACCGTCGCCGTGTTGTTGGCCTCGTTGGGATCGGGCTGGTTGCCCGCGACCGTCGCCGTGTTCGTGATCGATCCCGCCGCCGCCGGCCGGACGACGATCGTCACGCTCGCGGCCACGCCGACGGCGATGTCACCGAGCGCGCAGGACACGACGGTCGTGCCCAAGCACGTTCCCTGGCTCGGCGTCGCGGAGATCGCCGTCAGCCCCGCCGGCAGCGTGTCGGTGACGACGACGCCGGTCGCCAGCTCGGGGCCGTTGTTGGCCGCGGTGATCGTGTAGATCAGGTTCGAGCCCGCGGTCGCCGGGTCGGGCGTCGCGCTCTTGGCGATCAGCAGGTCGGTCGGGCGCTCGGTCAGCGACACACGGCCGCCACCGAGCACGACAGCTGCGTCCAGGCCGGCGGAGTCGTCGACCTCGGAGGAGTTGACGAGCCGCTGCAGGCCGCCGAAGTTGCCCTGGAAGTGGTTGTGCCAGGGGCCGGCGTTGACGTCGTCGTTCGTGAGACCGGGGAACGCCGCGATCCCCTCGGGCGTCAGGTAGAGGTCCTCATCCGCGCCGCTGTTGACCGTCTCGAGGCCGGGCACGAGCACCGACAGCCACGGGTAGCACGTGCCGTGTGAGAACAGGCCACCGCCGCCGTTGACGAACGTGTTGATGACGCCGGCGTTGTTGACGAGCGCCTCGCCCTCGAGCGTCGTCGCCGGATCGTTGTCCGTGCAGCCCCCGTCCGGCCCGTCGCTGAGGTCGTTGTTCGCATCGTCGCCGGCGATCCAGATGATCGCTGGACGGTAGGAACCGTTGGCGATCGCCGCCATGCCCGCCGCGATGCCGGCGGCGTCGTCGAAGAAGTTCACGCCCATGCCGTTCTTCACGGCCGCGTTGCGGATGCCGGCGCCGGCGTTGTTGCTCGTCGGACCGGGAGTGCCGGGGTCCATCGAGCCGAAGGCCGCGATCGTGTTGTCGTTGCCACGACGCACGTTCGGCTTGATGTTCGCGACCGCCTTCTCCATGTAGAGCCAGCCGACCTCGGAGGCACCGGTGCCGACGTTGATGTTGCCGTGCGCCGTGAGGTCGTCGCCACCGAGGATGACGGGTCCACCGACCTGGGCGCCCGCCACCGCAGGCAATGTCGCGACGACCGCCGCGGCGCCGATCAGCGCGCAGATCAGCGAACGTATGGGCCTACTCCGTGGCACGAGTCTCCCCCTGTCGAGATTGGTGTGCCGGGCATCCGCCCGGCGACGAAAGCGCAAAGCGAGAGGTAACCAGCGCGCAGACCGCGGCGATAGCGCACAACCCCGGTCCTTCGTCTAGTTGTTCGGGCGATCCCCCGCGTCCTGTCAGGTCCCGCTGGCGGGCCGCGTCCCGAGCGTCACGCGCAGGCTGCGCTCGTCGCCGCCGCGGCTGATGCGTACGTCGATGCGCTCGCCCGGCTTGCGCGCGGTGACGGCCGTCGAGACGTCCGTGGACTGCGTCACCCTGCGGCCGCCGATCGCGACGATGCGGTCGCCGGGCTGCAGGCCCGCGTCGGCGGCGGGACCGCCGGGCACCACGCTCGCCACGACCGCGCCGGTGCCCGTGCGCGCGTCGCCGGTCGAGACGCCGAGGAACGGCCGCTTGATCTCTCTGCCGCTCTTCAGCGCGGGCAGGATCTCCTTCGCCGTGTCGATCGCGATCGCGAAGCCGACGCCGTCGTTGGCGCCCGAGCTCGACGCGATCTGGGCGTTGATGCCGATCACGCGGCCCGAGCCGTCGAGCAGCGGCCCACCCGAGTTGCCGGGGTTGATCGCGGCGTCGGTCTGTACGGCGCCGTCGATCGTGAAGTTGTTGGGCGACTGGATCGAGCGCCCGATCGCCGAGATCACACCCGTCGTCAGCGTCCCCTCCAGGCGGTAGGGGCTGCCGATCGCGATCGCCGGCTGGCCGACCTTCAGCGTCTTGGACGAGCCGAGCGGCAGCGGCGTCAGATCGCGGCCGGCGGGGTCGATCTTCAGCAGCGCGAGGTCGCTGGACGCGTCGGCGCCGACGACGCGGGCGCTGACGGGCGCGCCCTCGGTGAAGCGCACGCGTACGCTGCGGGCGCCCTCGACGACGTGCTCGTTGGTGAGGATGTAGCCGTCGTCGTCGAGCACGAAGCCCGAGCCGGTGCCGCCGCCCGTCCCCGTCAACGTCTCGACGGAGACGACACCGGGGCTGACGCGGGCGTAGAGCGCGGAGACGTCGGTCGCCGAGCGCGCGCTCGTAGCCGGCGCGGGGGCGGTCGTCGTGGCGGTCGTCGCGGCGGGCTGCGGGTCGTCCTGGGGATCGAACACGCCGGCCAGCGCGAGGCCGCCGAACGGGATCGCGACGGCGAGCGCGCCGAGCATCGCGGCGACGAAGTTCGAGTGGCGGCGGTCTGCGTTCATGGCCGGTCATTTGAGCCCACGTGGCTGAACGCGGGCTCACCGGCTCGTAAGAGTTCTCCCACGGGATGCGCCCGCGGGCGCTCGATCCGTACGCTTGGCGCATATGTCGACTCAAGAGCGCTTGACCGTCGCCCCGATCGTCGGCCCGGACGATCCGCGGCGCTTCACCGACTCGGGCATCGAGGTCCAGCCGCTCTACAGCGAGCAGGACCTTCCGGCCGACCTCGATCTGGGCGAGCCCGGCGCCTTCCCCTATACGCGCGGGGTCCACGGCGAGATGTACCGCAAGCGGCCCTGGACGATGCGCCAGTACGCCGGCTATGCGTCCGCGACGGAGTCCAACGAGCGCTACAAGTACCTGCTGGCGCACGGCTCGACGGGCCTGTCGATGGCCTTCGACCTGCCGACCCAGCTGGGCCTGGACTCCGACGATCAGCGCTGCCTCGGCGAGGTCGGCCGCACCGGCGTATCGATCGACACGATCGACGACATGCGCACCGTCTTCGACGGCATCCCGCTCGACGCGATCTCGACGTCGATGACGATCAACGCGCCCGCGACCGTGCTGCTGGCGCTGTACTCGCTCGTCGGCGAGGAGCAGGGCTGCCCGCAGGCCGATCTGCGCGGCACGACGCAGAACGACGTGCTCAAGGAGTACATCGCGCGCGGGAACTTCATCTACCCGCCCGAGGGCACGATGCGCCTGACGACGGACCTCTTCGCGTACTGCAAGGAGTTCGTCCCGAAGTGGAACACGATCTCGATCTCGGGCTATCACTTCCGCGAGAAGGGCTGCTCGGCCGTCCAGGAGGTCGCGTTCACGCTCTGCAGCGCGATCGCCTACGTCGAGGCGGCGATCGCGGCCGGCCTCGAGGTCGACGAGTTCGCGCCGCGGCTGGCGTTCTTCTTCAACGGCCACAACAACGTCTTCCAGGAGGTCGCGAAGTTCCGCGCCGTGCGGCGGATGTGGGCGCACATCATGCGCGACCGCTTCGGCGCGAAGAACCCGAAGTCGATGACGCTGCGCTTCCACACGCAGACCGGCGGCGTGACGCTGACCGCCCAGCAGCCGCAGAACAACGTCGTGCGCGTCGCGCTGCAGGGCTTTGCCGCGGTCTGCGGCGGCACCCAGTCGCTGCACACCAACGGCTTCGACGAGGCGCTCGCGCTGCCGTCGGAGCGGGCGGCGAAGATCGCGCTGCGCACGCAGCAGATCATCGCCCACGAGTCCGGCGCGACGGACACCGTCGATCCGTTCGCGGGCTCCTACTACGTCGAGGCGCTGACCGACGAGATCGAGCAGCGCGCCTACGAGCTGATCGCGAAGGTCGACGAGATGGGCGGCTCGGTCAACGCGATCGAGTTCATCACCAACGAGATCGACGAGTCCGCCTGGGGCTACCAGGAGCGCTACCGCCTCAAGCAGGACATCGTCGTCGGCGTCAACAAATACGAGGAGGACGCGATCGAGATCGAGGACATCCTGCGCGTCGACCCGGCGACCGAGAAGGCGCAGCTCGACCGGCTCGCGGCGTTCAAGCGCGACCGCGACCAGGATCTCGTCGCGGCCCGCCTGGAGCAGCTGCGGCTCGCCTGCCGCGGCACGGACAACCTCATGCACCCGATCCGCCAGGCGCTCAAGGACCGCTGCTCGATGGGCGAGGTCTGCGGCGCGATGAAGGACGTCTTCGGGGCCTACCGGCCGCGGGCGTAGGGCGCGCGCAGACGACGGCCCGGGCGGGGCGCGGGCCGGCGCGAGCCGCGGGCGTGGTCATGGCAGGCCCGGCGTGAACGAGCGCCGCATCGATCGCGGCGCCGAACCGTCTCGGCGCTGCTACACCGAGGAGGTGCACGGGCGCCGACCGGGCCCGAGCCGCGAACGTGTTCGGCGCCTGTTCACGCGGGCGCGGCGAGCGTCGCGAGCGCGGGCCGGCCGCCCCCGTCCGCCGTGAACGAGCGCCGCATCGATCGCGGCGCCGAACCGGCTCGGCGCTGCTACACCGAGGGGGTGCACGGGCGCCGACCGGGCCCGAGCCGCGAACGTGTTCGGCGCCTGTTCACGCGGGCGCGGCGAGCGTCGCGAGCGCGGGCCGGCCGCCTCGTCCGCCGACCCGTCGGAGCTGCGGTTGTGCGCCGCGGGCGCCGACGCGTCTGTCAGCCCGGCGACCCCCGATCCCGCCGACCACAGCCGGAGTCGCGAACCGCCGCAGCCGTCGCTCCCCTCGACGCCCGCGCCACGACGAAAACGCCGCCGCCCGTGGCAGGCTCTGCAGACCGTGGCCCCCCTCGCGATCCGCTTCTACGACGTCGTCCTGACGATCCACATCCTCGCCGTCGTCGTCGCCTTCGGCGTCGTGTTCTCCTACCCGGTGCTCGACGCGTGGTTTCGCAGCGCCGTGCCGGGCAACGTGGCCAAGCTGCACGAGCTGCACCTCCTGCTCGCACAGCGCGTCGTCACGCCGGCGATGGTCGTCGTGCTCGTGGCGGGCCTGTACCTCGCCTTCCAGGATCCGTGGAGCCTCGGCGATCCCTGGATCAGCGCGACGTTGGCGATCCTGTTCGTCCTGTTCGGGCTCACGGGCGCTGTCCTGATCCCGGCCGACAGGCGTCTGGCCGAGCTCGCCAAGCGTGACGCGACGAGCGCCGAGTACGAAGCCGAGCGCAAGAAGGCCGACGCCTTCGGCGGCCTGGCGCTGCTGCTCGTCATCGTCGCGATCTTCCTGATGGTCGGCAAGCCGGGCGTCTGATCGCAGCGGCAGGACCGGGGCGCTGCCCGGCGAACCCCGGTGGCATGGAGCAGTCGACAGCCCAGCGCAAGCTCGTCAAGTCGCCGCCCGAACTGTGGGCGGAGGTCAGCAGCGAGGCCGCTTTGGGCCGTCACCTCGCGCCGTTCGGCGAGATCCGCATCACCCGGACGCAGCCCGAGAGCACCGTCGCCTGGGAGGGCGATCGCGCAAGCGGCACGGTGCAACTCGAGCCGGCCGGGTGGGGCACGAAGGTCATCCTCACCGCGATGGCGGTCGCGCAGGAACCCGCGCCAGAGCCGGCACCGCAGCCCGCCCAGTCCACAGCCCCACCCCACGCAGAGCCCGTCACCCCACCGGCGCCGCCGGAGACCCGGATCGGCTTCTTCGCGCGCCTCTTTCGCCGCCGCGCGCCGCGGCCTGTCCCCGCGGCGCCCGCAGCGCCCCAGCTCGGTCCACCCGCGCCGGGTCCGGAGCCAACGCCCCCGGAGCCGGACCCGGCGCCGACGCTCATGGCACACGACGCCGCCAGCACCGAGGCGATCCTCGCCGAGGTGCTCGACGACCTCGGCGCCGCACACCACCGCCCCTTCTCGCGCGGCTGAGCAGAGCTTCGGTCAGAGCCTCGTCCCAGGGCACGAACGCCCGGGGCGAGGCGCGCACCGACGCCACTACGCTTCACGGCACGATGTCCAAGCGCCAGAAGGCCCCCGCCACGTATGAGATGAAGCTCGCTCAGCTTGCGGAGCTGCGCGAGGCCGCCGGCCGCACGGAGCAGGAGGCCGAGCGCAAGCAGCACGACCGCGGCCGCCTGAGCGCCCGCGAGCGCATCCACAAGCTGCTCGACCCGGGATCCTTCCAGGAGCTCGACACGTTCATGCGCCACCGCACGCACGACTTCGAGATGCAGCGCAAGCGTCCCTGGGGCGACGCCGTCGTCACCGGCCACGGGACGATCGACGGGCGTCGCGTCTGCGTGTTCTCCCAGGACTTCAGCGTCTTCGGCGGCTCGCTGGGCGAGGTCATGTCGGAGAAGATCTGCAAGGTCATGGACCTGGCCGCGACGATCGGCTGCCCGCTCGTCGGCATCAACGACTCGGGCGGTGCGAGGATCCAGGAGGGCGTCGTCTCGCTGGGCGGTTACGGCGAGGTGTTCATGCGCAACGTCGACTGCTCGGGCGTGATCCCGCAGATCAGCCTGATCATGGGCCCCTGCGCCGGCGGCGCCGTCTACTCGCCGGCGATCACGGACTTCGTCTACATGGTCAGGCGCACGTCGCACATGTTCATCACGGGCCCCGACGTGATCCGCACGGTCACCGGCGAGGACGTCGAGTTCGAGGAGCTCGGTGGCGCGGACACGCACAGCGAGAAGTCCGGCGTCGCGCACTTCGCCTGCGAGGACGAGGAGGCCTGCCTGCAGGACGCGCGCTACCTGCTGAGCTTCCTGCCGTCCAACAACCTCGAGCCGACCCCGCGCGTGCTGCCGACCGACGACCCGCTGCGGATCGAGCCCGAGCTCGACGAGGTCGTCCCGGCGAACCCGAACAAGCCCTACGACATCCGCCTCGCGGTGCGGATGATCGTCGACGACGGCGAGTTCTACGAGGTCCACGAGCAGTACGCGACGAACATCGTCTGCGGCTTCGCGCGCCTGGACGGCTACGCCGTCGGCATCGTCGGCAACCAGCCGGCGAGCATGGCCGGCGTGCTCGACATCGACGCGAGCGTCAAGGCGGCGCGCTTCGTGCGCACGTGCGACGCCTTCAACATCCCGATCGTCGCGTTCTGCGACGTGCCCGGCTTCCTGCCCGGGACGGCGCAGGAGTGGGACGGGATCATCCGCCACGGCGCGAAACTGCTGTACGCGTTCGCCGAGGCGACCGTTCCGAAGATTACGATCATCACCCGCAAGGCCTACGGCGGCGCCTACGTCGTGATGGCGTCCAAGCACATCGGCGCGGACCTCAACCTCGCCTGGCCGACGGCGGAGGTCGCGGTCATGGGGCCCGAGGGCGCGGTGAACATCATCTACCGCCGCGACATCGCGGGCTCGCCGACGCCGGAGGCGCGCCGCGAGCGGCTGATGGACGACTACCGCGCGCGCTTCGCCAACCCCTACTCGGCCGGCGAGCGCGGCTACGTCGACGACGTGATCATCCCGCACGAGACGCGGCCCAAGCTCATCGCCGCGCTCGAGGCCCTGCAGACCAAGCGCGTCGAGCGCCCCAAGCGCAAGCACGGCAACATCCCGCTGTGAGGAAGGGCGCGCTGGCGCTCGTCGTCGCCGCCGGCGCCGCCCTGCGCTTCGCGACGCTCGACACGCAGAGCCTCTGGTACGACGAGGCGGTGACCGCGCGGCTGTTGCGGCTCGACCTCGGCGAGATGCTCGAGGCGATCCCCGGCAGCGAGTCGACGCCGCCGCTGTACTACGTGCTGGCGTGGCTGTGGACGCACGTGTTCGGCATCGGCGAGGTCGGCCTGCGCTCGCTCTCGGCGCTGCTGGGAACGGCGACGGTCGTCGTCGTCTGGGCGCTGGGCCAGCGGCTCGCCGGCGACCGCGCGGCGCTGGCGGCGGCGGCGCTGGCCGCGGTCAACCCGATGCTCGTCTGGTTCAGCCAGGAAGCTCGCGCCTATGCGCTGCTGGCGTTGCTCGGTGCGCTGTCGGCGCTGCTGTGGCTGCGCGCGCTCGAAGAGCCGCGCGCGCGCGGTCGCCTGCTCGCGTGGGGCGCCGCGGCGGCGCTTGCCATCGCGACCCACTACTACGCGGCCTTCCTGATCGCCCCGCAGGCGCTCTGGCTGGCGCTGCGGGCGCCCGGATGGCGCCAGCGCACGACGCTGCTGGCGCTGCCCGCCCTGGCCGGCGCCGCGCTCGCGCCGCTTGCGCTCGGCCAGCGCGAGAACGACACGGCGGGATTCATCACGGGCAGCGAGCTGCTCACGCGGCTGGCCCAGCTTCCCAAGCAGTTCCTCGTCGGGTACGACGCGCCGCTGGAGCCGCTGCTGATCGCGATCACCGCGCTGGCCGCGCTGGCCGGCTTCGCCGGGCTCGCCGCGCGGCTGAGCGGCCGCGTCGACGGGCCGCCGGCCGAACGCGCGGACGGCGCGCGCCTGGCGGGGCTCGCCGCCGCGGCGCTCGCGCTGCCGGTGCTCGCCGCGATCGCCGGCGAGGATCACCTCATCACCCGCAACGTCGTGTTCGTGCTGCCGCTCGCATGCGCGCTGGCGGGAGCGGGCCTGGCCGCCGGCCTGCGCATCGCCAGGCGCCCCGCGCTGCTCGCGCTCGGCGCCGCGTGCGCCGCCGGCGTCGTCGTGGTCGCCGGCGTCGCGCGCGACCCCGAGCTGCAGCGCGACGACTGGCGCGGCGCCGTACGGGCGCTCGGGCCGGTCGCCGAGCCGCGCCTGCTCGTCGCCACGCCGGGCTCGGCGCTGGAGACGCTGCGCTACTACCTGCCCGGCCTCCGCGCGGCCTCGCCGCCGACCTTCACGACGGGCGAGATCGACTACGTCGCGCTACCGGTCCGCCTGCCGGGGGAGCGCCCGGACCCGCCGCGGCCGCCGAACCCGCCCGCGCCGGCGGCGGGCTACGTGCTCGCGGGCCGAACCGACGGCGAGACCTATACCGTCCTGCGCTGGCGTGCACCGGCACAGCGCGCCGAGCCGATCGCGCCGTCGCCCGGCCTCGACGGCGAGCCGGCGGCGCTGCTCAGCATCACGCCCGCGCCCGCGCCGACTCGCTAGTCAATGTTGACGCCCCCGTCACGTTCCCTTAAGCTCGACGCTCGATGCGCCCGCCCACCCGCGACCACGACCACGACTACGACTGGCTGGTCGTCGGCTCGGGCTTCGGCGGCAGCGTCGCGGCGCACCGGCTGACCGAGAAGGGCTACCGCGTCGCGGTGTTCGAGTCGGGCAGGCGCTTCGCCGACCACGAGTTCCCGAAGTCGACCTGGGACATCCGGCGCTACTTCTTCGCCCCGCGCCTCGGCCTGCGCGGCATCTTCCGCCTGTCGCTGTTCAAGGACGTCTCCGTCGTCAGCGGCGCGGGCGTCGGCGGCGGCAGCCTCGGCTACGCCAACACGCTGTACCGGGCCCGCCCGCGCTTCTACGACGACCGCCAGTGGTCTGACCTCGAGGACGACTGGGAGGCCGCGCTCGCGCCCCACTACGACGAGGCCGAGCGGATGCTCGGCGTCACGACGGTCACGACCGACGACCCCGCCGACGAACTGCTGCGCGAGTACGGCCGCCACATCGGCGCCGACGAGACGTACGCCAAGACCCGCGTCGGCGTCTTCTTCGGCACCCCAGGCGAGACCGTCGCCGACCCCTTCTTCGACGGCGCCGGCCCGGCCCGCACCGGCTGCACCGCCTGCGGGCGCTGCATGGTCGGCTGCCCCGTCGGCGCGAAGAACACGCTCGTCAAGAACTACCTCTGGCTCGCCGAGCACGGCGGCTGCCGCATCATCGCCGAGCGCGAGGTCGTCGACGTGCGACCCCTCAACGGCACCGACGGCGCCGACGGCTACGAGGTCACGACCGAGCGCACCGGCGCCTGGCTGCGCAAGGACCGCCGCACGACGACCGCGAGGAACGTCGTGCTCGCCGCCGGCCCGCTGGGCACGAACAAGCTCCTGCAGCGCTGCCGACACAACGGCTCGCTGCCGAAGGTCTCCGGCCGCCTCGGCGAGCTCGTCCGAACGAACAGCGAGGCGATCCTCGCCGTCACGGCCCCCGACGACAGCATCGACTACACGAAGCGCGTCGCGATCTCGGGCTCGATCTATCCCGACGAGAGCACGCACATCGAGACGGTCAGCTACGGCCACGCCGGCGACTCGATGAGCCTGCTGCACACCCTGCTGATCGGCGACGGCACGAAGATCACGCGGCCGCTGAAGCTGTTCGCCGCGATGCTGCGCCACCCCGTGCGCGCGCTCAAGCTCTGCGACCCGCGCGCCTGGTCGCGGCGCACGATCATCCTGCTCGTCATGCAGACGCTCGACAACGCGATCGCGCTGCGCCCGCGGCCGGGCCGGCGCGGCGGGATGCGCCTGCAGACCGAGCAGGATCCCGACAAGCCCAACCCGACCTTCATCCCGATCGCCAACGACGCCGCCGAGTGGATGGCCGAGCAGATCGGGGGCGTGCCGCAGAGCTCGCTCATGGAGGCGCTCGCCGCGATCCCGACGACCGCCCACGTGCTCGGCGGCGCGGTCATCGCGCGCTCGCCCGAGGAGGGCGTCGTCGACGCCCGCCACCGCGTCTTCGGCTACGAGAACCTGCTCGTCTGCGACGGCTCCGTCGTGCCGGCCAACGTCGGCGTCAACCCGAGCCTGACGATCACCGCGCTGGCCGAGCGCGCGATGAGCTTCGTGCCCGCCGCCGACACGGCGGCCGTCGCCGACGCACCGACCGTCCTGGCCGTTTAGCCGGGTCGGCCCGCGCCCCCGCCCGGTTAGGCTGAAGGCCGTGGCGACCGCAGACCCCCCGAACGCAGCCGAGACCGGGCAGGCGTCGAGCGCCCAGCGGCCCAAGCCGCGGATCGTCGAGCGCCTCGAGACGCAGCGCGACCGCCACCGCCAGCGCCACGTCATCGTCCGGGTGCTGTACATCGTCGTCGGCTTCACGCTGCTGCTCGGCGGCATCGCGATGCTCGTGCTTCCCGGGCCGGCGTTCGTCGTCATCCCGGTCGGCCTCGCGATCCTCTCGCTCGAGTTCGTATGGGCCGAGGGGCTGCTCGATCGTGCCCTGGAGAAGGGCGAGATCGCCAGGCGCAAGGCGGCCCAGACGACGCGCACCCAGCGCATGCTCACCGCATCGCGGTCGCGCTCGGCTCCGCCGCGTTCGGCGCGTGGGCGTACTACGACGACATCCCGCTCATCCCCGATCCCTGAGCCGCGGCTCTCGCCGCCACGGCGTCAGCGCGCGGCGACCGGAGCTGCGCCTTCGGGCGCTCGGCGTCCAGCAGCGTGTCGATGAGGTCGCGCTCGAGCGCGGCCGCGAACGCCAGGGAGCCACGATCGTCGCGGCGCAGGCGATCGGCGAGCGCGGCGGCGTCGATCGCGAGCACGACCGACGCCTCGCGGGCGATCGCGCTGGCGGTCGCCGGCCCGCCGTCGAGCAGGCCGAGGTAGCCGAAGGCACGGCCGGGGCCGGCGAAGCGGGCGCGGACGAGCCCGTCGTCGCGGCGCAGGATCTCCTCGACGGCGCCGCGCAGCGTGATGTAGCAGCAGGCCGGCTCGTCGCCCTCGGCCAGCAGCACGGCGTCGCGCGCCACCCGCAGCGTCTCGGCGCCCGCGCAGAGGTCCTCGATGAGCGCCGGGGCGAGACCGAGGAAGAGCGGCAGGCGCGCGAGGTAGAAGACCGGCGGCAGCTCGGCGGGCTGGAAGGATCCCGCCGCAGGCGATCGGCCCCGGCCCACCGGGCGCCGGTTGCCCGCGGCGTTCTCCAGCGAGGCGGCCAGCGACGCGTGGGCCCGGCGCAGGCGCGCGCAGGCGATGGCGACGATGCGCCGCCGCAGCTCGAGCGCCCCGGGCCGGCGCGCGAGCATCGCCGCGTTGAACTCCACGCGGTCCAAGAACAGCAGCGAGCACGGCGTCAGCGCGCGGACCGTGGCGCTGCGTTTGCCGCCGCCGAGCAGCGGCACCTCGCTCATGACGTCGCCCGGCCCCAGCCGGGCGAGCTCGAGCTCGCGCTCGCCGGGCAGGCGCCGGCACACCTGCGCCTCGCCGGCGAGGAGGACGTGCAGGCCGTCGACCTCGGCCGCCTGGCGCCAGAGCACCTCGCCCGCCGCGAGCTGCATGCGCTTGAACGACGAGGCGAAGTCGGCCCGGTCCTCGGGCGCCAGCCCCGCGAACAGCTCGACACCGGCGAGCAGCGAGGCGATGTCGTCGCCGTCGGCGCGCGGCTGCGCGATGCCCGAACGCTCAGACATCGATGTCGGTCGTCCGCACCGGAGTCCGTCGTCGCCGAGCGAGACGCTGAGCGCCGAGTACTCGGGGA
Organism: uncultured Solirubrobacteraceae bacterium; assembly: GCA_963756465.1. GTDB lineage: Bacteria > Actinomycetota > Thermoleophilia > Solirubrobacterales > Solirubrobacteraceae > CADCVQ01. The sequence goes on along the minus strand of CAVWNK010000003.1, from coordinate 99,321 downwards.
CCTCGAGCCAGGTCGCCGTGTCGACCGTCAGCGGCTCAGAGGAGATGAGCAGCGACTGCGGCGGCCCGTTGGCGGCGAGCATCTGCCACTCGCCGTCGTGGTCGGCGTACTCGCGGCCGGTCGTGTACCACAGGCTCGTGTAGTGCAGGTCGGCCTCCATCATCCAGTCGTCGTCCGGATACCAGCCGTAGTCGAGCACGTAGCGCACGGCGACGATGCAGCGCCCGGTTGCCATGAAGAGGTTGACCGGGGAGTTCATTCCGATGCCGTGCGCGGCGCGCACGTCGCGCAGGAGCTCGAGGACGCGGGTCGTCGCGCGCACGAGCTGCTCGGCGTCGGGCTCGGCCTCGGCGTCGTCGAGCTGGGAGAGCAGCATCGCGTAGATCCACTCGGAGTCCGTCGTGCCGGCGATGTTCGCGGCGAGCTCGGGACGCACGTGGGAGATCAGGTCGTAGCGCATGCGGTCGAAATCGCGCAGGTGCCCGTTGTGGGCCATGACGACCTTCGCCCCGGGAAACCGGAAGGGGTGCAGGTTCTGCTCGGAGATGATGTTGTCGGGCGACCAGGAGATCCCGCGCACGTGGGCCAGAACGCACGACGGCGCGAGCTTGCGGCAGATGTTGCGCAGGTTGCGATCGAAGCTCGGCATCGTCGCGATCTGGTAGGTGAAGGGCTCTTCGGCGCGGATCGAGCGCGCGTCCCACGCGGCCATCCCGAAGCCCGCGAGGTTCATCCACCGGTCCATCATGCGCGGGCTGTAGCTCTGGCGCACGAGGGCGCTGTCGGCGTCGTAGAGGATCCCCTCGAGCGACACCGGCTCGCCGAGATATCCCAGAACACGGCACATCGCGGCGAATGTACGGCCTGCGCCACCGCGACCGCAAGGTGCCGCGGTGTCAGAGGGCTGACCCGCGCCGAGCCGCCCGGGACTACAGGCGCACGGTGCCGGCCTGGACCTCGCCGGCACGGGCCGCGCGCAGGCGGCCGCCGCGACCGCCAGATCCTGGATCGCCAGGCCGGTCGAGTCGAACAGCGTCGTGGCGCCGGGGCCGCTGCGGCCGGGCGCGTCGGCGGCCAGGACGGCGCCGAGCGTCGAGACCTGCGCGCGCATGACGAGCCCCGCCTCGACGGCGCCGGTCAGCTCGCCGCCGTGGGATGCCTGCGCCCACTCGTCGCAGAACAGCTCGCAGGCGACGACGGCGTCGATGCTCGCCTCGGCCTTGCCGCTGCCGTCGGCGCCGAGCATGTTCAGGTGCTGGCCGGGGCGCAGATCGCCGCGCTCGACGACGACGGCGCCGCCGGGGGTGATCGCGCAGACGACGTCGCAGGCAAGCGCCGCCGGCAGGTCGCCGACGGCCCAGCCGCCGAGCTCGGCGGCGAGCGCCGCAGCGGCGTCCGTGCGGGGATCGAAGCAGACGCCCTCGTCGTAGCCGTCGGCGACGAGGCAGCGCGCGGTCCAGGCGCCGTGCAGCCCGCAGCCGACGATCCCGACCGTGCGGGCGCCGGCGCGCGCGAGCGCCCGCGTCGCGACCGCGGCGACGGCGCCCGTGCGCAGCGCCGTGACGGCGCGGGCGTCGAGGATCGCCAGCGGCACGCCGGTGCGCGCGTCGGACAGGCAGACGACGCCGCTGACGGTCGGCAGCCCCAGCTCCGGGTTGCCGGGAAACGAGGTCACCCACTTCAGCAGCGCGAGGTCGCCGCCGCGAGCCGGCATCGCGCGGAAGTCGCCATAGGGCGGGCTCTGCACGTAGACCTTGGCCGGCATCACCCATTCGCCGCGGTGGTGGTGCAGGAACGCCGCGCGCGTCGCCTCGATCGCGGCCCGCGGCGAGACGGCGGCGAGGACGGTGTCGTGGTCGAGAACGGCGAGCTCGGGCACGGCGGGCAGGCTACTCGTACAGCGTCCCGCAACCCCCGGAACGGGCCCGCCGGATGTAATACTCGAATCCCGATCCGAATTAAGCTGTATTATCGCCGCTCGCCCTGCACGCCATCACGGAGCACTGAGACCTTCCATGGAGCCCACAACGGTCAGCGGTCGCCGAGGAACGCTCGAGAACCCCGAGGTTCGCGAGGACGTCCCCGGCCACGTCATCCCGATCATCGAGCGTGAGTTCGACGACTTCGACACGGAGTCGACGCGCTACCTGCGCGGCGACATCGAAGAGACGGAGTTCATCAAGTTCCGTCTCAAGCAGGGCGTCTACGGGCAGCGCCAGGCCGCCGTCCAGATGATCCGCGTCAAGCTCCCCTTCGGCGGCATCTCGCCCGACCAGATGGACGCCTTCGCCGACGTGATCGAGACGTACGTGCCGCTCAACAAGGGGCACATCACGACGCGTCAGAACATCCAGCTGCACCACGTCCCGCTGTCCGACGCCGCGAAGGCGATCCGCGAGCTGTCGGACGCCGGCCTGTCCTCGCGCGAGGGCTGCGGCAACACCGTGCGCAACGTGACCGGGGACCCGTGGGCCGGCATCGCCGAGGACGAGCTGTTCGACCTGACGCCCTACGCCGGCGCCTACGTGCGCTACTTCGTACGCCACCCGACGACGCAGATGATGCCGCGCAAGATCAAGACCGCGTTCGACGGCTCGCCCGCCGACCGCGCGCTGACCGGCATCCACGACATCGCCTACCTCGCCCGCGAGCGCGACGGCGTGCGCGGCGTCGAGATGCGCGTCGGCGGCGGCACGTCGATCATGCCGCGCGTCGCGCCGACGCTGTACGAGTTCGTCGGCCTCGACGACGGCGAGTACCTGAAGATCGCCGAGGCCTGCTTTCGGATCTTCGACCGCCAGGAGTTCCTGCGCGTCAACCGCGCCCGGGCGCGGATCAAGGTGCTCGTCGACAAGATCGGCATCGACGCCTTCCGCGAGATGGTCGAGGAGGAGCTGCGCGGCGACTGGGTCGCCGAGCGCGACTTCTCGATCGAGGCGATCACGTGGCGCGACGACGAGCAGGCCTCCGCGCCGCCCGTGCCGGAAACGTACGTTTCGCCGAACGGCGACCTGGCGGCGCTTCGAGCAGTTCTGCGCCGACAACGTCCAGGCCCAGCGCCAGGCGGGCTTCAGCTCCGTCCACGTCAAGGTCACGCGCGGCGACCTCACGCCGCAGCAGTTCCGCGCGATCGCCGAGATCCAGCGCCGCTACTGCGGCGGCTACATGCGGATGACCGTGCATCAGAACTTCGTCCTGCGCTGGGTCCGCGACGAGACGCTCTACGAGGTCTGGCGCGCGCTCGCCGGGCTCGACCTCGCCGGCGTCGGCCCCGACACGATCACCGACGTCGTCTCCTGCCCGGGAACCGACTCCTGCAAGCTCGGGATCACGTCCTCGATGGGCCTCAACGCCGCCGTCCAGAAGCGCGTCGAGGAGATGCAGATCAGCGATCCGCTGACGCGCGCGATCCACATCAAGATGAGCGGCTGCCCGAACGGCTGCAGCCAGCACCACATCGCGAACATCGGCTTCTACGGCGCCTCGATCAAGGTCGGCGAGCGCACGATCCCGGCCTACGTCGCGCACATCGCGGGCAACTTCGACGGCGGCGAGATCATCTACGGCCAGCGGCTGAAGGTGCGCCTCGCGGCCAAGCGCGTGCCCGACGCGATCGAGCGCTGGCTGCGCTGGTACGAGGCCGAGCGCGAGGACGGTGAGGTCTTCAACGCCTTCGCCGCGCGCGTCGGCACGACGGCCTTCGAGGACAAGGTCCGCGATCTCGCGCTGCCGATCGAGTTCAGCCTCGAGACGATGACGACCTTCATCGACTGGACCAAGGACGTCCCCTTCCAGGTCGTCCGGGGCGAAGGCGAGTGCGCGGTCTAGACGCGCACGAGCATGGCCGGCGTCGCTGACCGAGACGCTGCGCCGGGCGGCCGCCCACGAGCGGCTCGTCTTCCTGTGCTCGTTTCAGAAGGAGGAGTCGGTGATCCTCGACGAGCTGCTTCAGGTCGCGCCGCACGTGCGCGTCGTGACGATCGACACCGGCGTGCTGTTCGAGCAGACGCTCGCGACGTGGCGCGCGTTCGAGCAGCGCTTCGGCGTGCAGATCGCCGTCGAGGAGGCATTCGGCACGCCGCCCTGGACGGGGCCCGAGCACTGCTGCGGGACGCAGAAGGTCGCCGCGCTGCACCGTGCGCTCGACGGCGCCGACGCCTGGGTCACGGGCCTGCGCCGCGAGCAGGGACCGTCGCGCGCCGGCACGCAGCTCGTCGAAACCGACGCCAAGCGCGGTCAGATCGCGAAGTACAACCCGCTCGCGCTGTGGACCGAGCGCGACCTGTGGACGCGCATCCACGAGCGCGACCTGCCCTACCACCCGCTGCACGACGCCGGCTACGAGTCGATCGGCTGCGCGCCCTGCACGCTGCCGGGCAGCGGCCGCGAGGGTCGCTGGGCCGGAACCGACAAGACCGAGTGCGGGCTGCACGTCGTCTAGTGAGCACTAGGCCATGGACCCGCTCGTGATCGCATTCGGCCTCGGCGTGGGCATCCTGATCGGGCTGACCGGCATCGGCGGCGGCTCGCTGATGACGCCGCTGCTCGTGCTGTTCGCCGGCGTCCCGCCGGTCGTCGCGATCGGCACCGACCTCGCCTACGGCGCCGTCACGAAGACGCTCGGCGGCTGGCGTCACTGGCGCAAGGGGACCGTCGACCTCGGCGTCTCGATGTGGCTGGCGGTCGGCAGCATCCCGGGCGCGCTCGTCGGCGTCTGGCTGCTGGACCGCCTGCACGCGACCTACGGCAAGAGCTTCGAGCCGACGCTGCTCGTCTCGATCGCGGTCGCGCTGATCATCGTCGCGGTGACGATCCTCGGGCGCGCGCTGTTCATGCCCAAGCTCGTCGCGCGCGAGCGTCACACGGTCGATCAGACGACGCGCACGAAGGTCACGGCCGTGCTGATCGGGGCCGTGCTCGGGCTCATCCTCGGCGTCACCTCGGTCGGCAGCGGCGCGCTGATCGGCCTCGCGCTGATCCTCGTCTTCCAGCTCACGCCGCACCGCGTCGTCGGGACCGACGTCTTCCACGCCGCGATCCTGCTGTGGGCCGCGGGGCTCGCGCACTGGGTCAGCGGCAACGTCGACTTCCTGCTGATGGGAACGATCCTCGTCGGCTCGCTGCCCGGCGTCGTGATCGGCACGGCGCTGATCGGCCACGTGTCGGCGAACGCGCTGCGGCCGGTGCTCGGCTGCGTCCTGCTCGCGTCGGCGCTCGGCGTGCTGACGAAGGCCGGCGTCGGCGTCCCGCCGGCGGTGCTCGTCGGCGTGCCGCTGCTCGTCGGGCTCGGCGCGTACGTGCTGCTGCGCACGCGCATCGCGCCACCACCCCCCGACGTCGAGGCGGCTCCCGCATGACGACGCACATGACCCACCTGCAGGAGCTCGAGTCCGAGGCGATCCACGTCATGCGCGAGGTCGCGGCCGAGCTGTCGACGCCCGTGCTGCTGTTCAGCGGCGGCAAGGACTCGATCGTGCTGCTGCGCCTGGCCGAAAAGGCATTTCGCCCGGGCCCGTTCCCGTTCCCGCTCATGCACGTCGACACCGGCCACAACTTCCCCGAGGTGCTCGCGTTTCGCGACCGCCGCGTCGCCGAGCTCGGCGAGCGGCTGATCGTCGCGTCCGTGCAGGAGTCGATCGATCGCGGCCGCGTCGCCGAGGAGACCGGGCCGCGCGCGTCGCGCAACCGCCTGCAGACGACGACGCTGCTGGACGCGATCGAGCAGCACGGCTTCGACGCCGCGTTCGGCGGCGCCCGCCGCGACGAGGAGCGCGCGCGCGCCAAGGAGCGGATCTTCTCCTTCCGCGACGACTTCGGCGGCTGGGACCCGAAGAACCAGCGCCCCGAGCTGTGGAACATCTACAACGGGCGCATCCGCCGCGGCGAGAGCGTGCGCGTGTTCCCGATCTCCAACTGGACCGAGCTCGATGTGTGGGAGTACCTCGCCGTCGAGCAGCTCGAGGTGCCGTCGATCTACTTCGCCCACGAGCGCGAGGTCTTCGAGCGCGACGGGATGCTCTACGCGATGTCCGAGCACGTCGAGTTGATCGACGGCGAGCTGCCGTTCGCGGCGTCCGTGCGCTACCGCACGGTCGGCGACATGAGCTGCACCGGCGCGGTGCGCTCGACGGCGGCCGACCTCGGGACCGTCGTGGCGGAGATCGCCGCGACGCGCGTGACCGAGCGCGGCGAGACGCGCGCCGACGACCGCGCGACCGAGGCCGCGATGGAGGACCGCAAGGTCGCGGGGTACTTCTAGGTGGTCGACTGATGTCCCTCGCCCAGGCAGACCTGCTGCGCCTCGCAACGGCCGGCTCCGTCGACGACGGCAAGTCGACCCTCATCGGGCGGCTGCTGTTCGACGCCAAGCAGGTCCTCACCGACCAGCTCGAGCACGTCGAGGAGGCGTCGCGACGGCGCGGCGGAGCGGGCGTCGTGGACCTCTCGCTGCTCGTCGACGGCCTGCGCGCCGAGCGCGAGCAGGGGATCACGATCGACGTCGCGTACCGCTACTTCGCGACGGCGCGACGGACGTTCATCATCGCCGACACGCCCGGCCACGTGCAGTACACGCGCAACATGGTCACGGGGGCCTCGACGGCGGACCTGTCGGTGATCCTCGTCGACGCGCGCAAGGGCGTGCTCGAGCAGTCCAAGCGCCACGCCTACATCTCCGCGCTGCTCGGGATCCCGCATCTCGTCGTCGCCGTCAACAAGATGGATCTCGTCGACTACGACGAGGAGACGTTCGACACGATCGTGCGCGACTTCGCGGACTTCGCCCGCGGCCTCGGCGCGCGCGACATCGTCTACATCCCGATCAGCGCCAAGCACGGCGACAACGTCGTCGACCGCTCGGAGAACATGCCCTGGTATCAGGGGACGCCGCTGCTCGGGTACCTCGAGACGGTCGCGGTCGCCGACGACCGCAACCTCGAGCAGGCGCGCTTCCCGGTGCAGTGGGTCATCCGCGATCACGCGACCGACTACCGCGGCTACGCGGGCCAGATCGCCGGTGGCGTGCTGCGCGCCGGCGAGGAGGTGCTCGTGCTGCCCTCCGAGAAGGTCACGCGGATCGAGCGGATCGATACGTTCGACGGGCCGCTCGACGAGGCCTGCGCCGGGATGTCGGTGACGCTCGTGCTCGAGGACGAGATCGACATCTCGCGCGGCGACATCATCTGCCACCCCGGCGACGCCCCGCAGCTCGCGCGCGAGCTGACCGCGACGGTCTGCTGGATGGCCGACGCGCCGCTGCGGGCGGGCGCGCGCTACGCGATCAAGCACGCGACGCACGCCGCCCGGGTCGTCGTCGACGAGGTGCTCGACCGCGTCGACGTGCACACCCTGTCGCCCGACGGCGACGCCGACGCGCTCGGCCTCAACGACATCGGCCGCGTGCGGCTGCGCACGTCGAAGCCGATGGCCTTCGACGCCTACGCCTCCAACCGCGCGACGGGCTCGTTCATCCTCATCGACGAGGCGACGAACGACACCGTCGGCGCGGGCATGATCAGCGAGTAGCGTTCACGGGGTGGTGAACCGCCGCCCGCAGCTTCGGATCGTCGCTCCCGCCGCCTCCGACGAGGAGGCGGCCGCGCTCGTGGCGGCGCTGGAGCGGTTCATGCGCGACACGGCGCCGGTGCTCGATCCCGCGCCGGTCGCGCGGCAGTCGGCGTGGGCCCGTGCATCGCTGCTCGAAGCGACGGGGCATGCGGCCGACGCGACGGCGGCCTGGCAGCGCGGCCGGCGCTGACCCGCGGTCAGGTCGGCCTGGAGGCCGCACGCGGCTCAAGTACTCCGCCATCCGGCCGATACGCCGTGATGTGGACCTTGCGCAGGAGAGCGGCGGGGCGGTCGTCGACGAACGGCTCGCTCCGGCCGGTCTGACGCGCCTGCTCGGCAGCTACGGCGCCGGGCGCGCCTCGGTTCTCGCCGCCGCCGCCGTGCTCGTCGTGGGCGCGTGCCTGCTGCGCGCGTTCACCTCCGCGCCGGCGCTGACGGTCGGCCTCGCCTGCATCGTCGCGGTCACGCTCGTGGCCTCGGAGTTCGGCACGCGCGCCGGACTGCGGTTCGCGGCAGCGGCGATCGCCGTGATGTCCGCGTGCGCCGCGCTCGGCCTGTCGGGCGAAGGTGCGGTAACGATCGCGGGCCGCGCCGTGGTGCTGCTGTTCCTCGCCCCGGTCGTCGGCCGCGCAACGAGCGCGCCGCCGCCAGCCGCCGCCTGCTCGAGCAGCTGCTCGAGGCGACGACCGACTCGATCTACGTCAAGGACGTCGACGGGCGCTACCTGCTCGTCAACAGCGCCGACGGCGCGGCTGATCGGCCAGCCCGCCGACGAGATCATCGGCCGCACGAACAGCGAGCTGCTGCCGCGAGGTCGCCGACGAGGTCGTCGGCGCACGACAGCGAGGTGCTCGGCAGCCGAGCCGCCCGTCGTCCTATGAGATCGCCGGCCGCTTCGGCGCGGAGCGCTACGTCCTGTCGGTCACGAAGAGCCCGTTTCGCGACGCGACCGGTGCAGCGATCGGATCGCTCGGCATCGCGCGCGACATCACCGCAGCAGCGGCGGCTGCAGGAGGAGAGCACGCGCTTCTTCGACCTCGTCGGGCGACATGCTCTGCACGGTCGGCTTCGACGGCCGCATGCACCGCGTCAACGGCGAGTGGGAGAAGTGCCTGGGCTGGACCTCCGGAGAGCTGCTCGGCACCTCGATCCTCGACCTCATCCGCGCCGAGGACCACGCGGCGATGTCCGCCGCCACCCGCGCCGCGCGCGACGGCCGGCGCCCGCGGCGGCCGCGTGACGAACCGCTGGCGCGCGAAGGACGGCTCGTGGCACTGGATCGACTGGAGCCTGCGCACGGTCGGCGAGGACCGCATGGTCTACGCGTCCGGGCGCGACGTCACGCCAAGCTGCCTCGCCGAGCGCGCGCTGGCCAGCAGCGAGGGCCGCTACCGCGCGCTCGTCGACGGCCTGCCGGGCACCGCGGTGTTCCTCGTCGACGACGGCCTGCGGCTCGAGTTCGCCGCCGGACGGGCAGCTGCACGACGGCGCGATCGTCCCCGCCGCGCTGATCGGCGAGCACGTCGCCGCGATGCTCCCCGCGCCGGCCGCCGAGAAGCTCGCTGGACGCCTGCACGGCGGCCGCTCCTGGGCGAGGAGCGCAGCCTCGACATCGTCTCCGCCGAGACCGGCCACGCGCTGTGGCTGCGCACGAGCCCGCTGCGCGGCACGAGCCGGGCCAGATCGTCGGCGCGATGCTCATCGTGCAGGACATCCGCGCGCGCGTCGAGCGCGAGCGCGAGATCGGCGAGGCCCAGGAGCGCTTCCGCCGCGCCTTCGAGGACGCGCCGATCGGGATGGCCGTCGTCGACCTCGACGGCGCTTCCTCGAGGTCAACCAGGCGCTGTGCGCGATCACCGGCTACGGCGCCGACGAGCTCGACCGGCACGACGTTCTCGGCGATCACCCACCCCGACGACCTCGCCGCCGACTTCGAGGTCATGCGCGCGCTCGTCGACGGCGACGCTGAGCTCGTCCGTCGACGAGAAGCGCTACCTGCGCCCCGACGGGACGACCGTCTGGGTCGCGCGCAGCGTCACGCTCGTGCGCGACGCCGACGGCGAGCCGCTGCACTTCCTCGACCAGATCCAGGACGTCACCGAGCGCCGCCGCTTCGAGCGCGAGCTGCGCCACCTCGCCGACCACGACCCGCTGACCGGGCCTGTTCAACCGCCGCCGCTTCGAGCAGGAGCTCGACCGCCATGTCGCCGAGGTCGCGCGCTACGGCCCGCGCGGCGCGCTGCTCGTGCTCGACCTCGACCACTTCAAGTACGTCAACGACGCGCTCGGCCACCACGCCGGCGACGAGCTGATCCTCGCCGTCGCCGCGCTGCTGCGCGACCGCCTGCGCGACAGCGACACGCTCGCGCGCCTCGGCGGCGACGAGTTCGCCGTCCTGCTGCCCAACGCCGACCGCCGCGAGGCCGAGCACGTCGCCGACGCGCTCGTCGAGCGCGGTCCGCGAGGAGGCGCCGGTCGTCGCCGGCGACCGCCGCCGTCGCGTGACGACGAGCGTCGGGATCGCGCCGTTCGGCCGCGGCGACCGCGACGGCGAGGAGCTGCTGATCGCGGCCGACCTGGCGATGTACGAGGCCAAGGAGGCCGGCCGCGACCGCTGCGCCGTCGTCGCGCCCGCGACGCCAGCGCCCGCAGCGCATCCGCGAGCGCGTGAGCTGGCTGGAGCGCATCCGCGGCGCGCTCGACGAGGACCGCTTCGTCCTGCACGCCCAGCCGATCCGCGACCTGCGCTCGCGGCGAGATCGCCCAGCACGAGCTGCTGCTGCGCATGCTCGGCGACGACGACGAGCTGATCGCGCCCGGCGCCTTCCTGCCGCTCGCCGAGCGCTTCGGCCTGGCCCCGGAGATCGACCGCTGGGTCGTCGCGCAGCGCGATCGAGCTGCTCGCCGGCGATCCCGGCGGCACGGCCGCGCTGGAGGTCAACCTCTCGGGCCCGTCGCTCAACGACAGCGGGCTGCTGCGCCTGATCGAGACCGAGATGCGCACACGCCAACGTCGACCCGCGGCGGCTGATCTTCGAGATCACCGAGACGGCTGCCGTCGCGAACATCCCGCTCGCGCGCCGCTTCGCCGAGCGCCTGACCGAGCTCGGCTGCCGCTTCGCGCTGGACGACTTCGGCGCCGGGTTCGGCTCTTCTACTACCTCAAGCACCTGCCGTTCGACTACCTGAAGATCGACGGCGAGTTCGTGTCGGGCTGCCTCGGCAACCGCGACCGACCAGCTCGTCATCGAGGCCGTCGTGCGGATCGCTCGCGGGCTGGGCAAGGAGACGATCGCGGAGTTCGTCGGCGACCCGCGAGCTCGAGGCCTTCGTGCGCGCGCAGGGCGTCGACCACGCGCAGGGCTTCCACGTCGGCCGTCCGGTGCCGGTCTCGAAGATCGGTCTGGGCACGCCCTGCCGCGCGCGTATCCTGACAGCGGACGACCCCGCGGCTCGTAGGATGGAGCGCACGTATGTTCTCGAAGATCCTCATCGCCAACCGTGGCGAGATCGCGGTCCGGATCATCCGCGCGCTCGACGAGCTCGGCGATCGCGTCGGTCGCGGTCTACTCCGAGCTCGACCGTGACGCGCCGCACGTCGAGCGCGCCGGCGAGGCCTACCTGCTCGGCGGCCGCGGCGCCCGCCGAGAGCTACCTGAGCGTCGAGCGGATCCTCGACGTCGCGCGCCGCGTCGGGCGCCGAGGCCGTCCACCCCGGCTACGGCTTCCTCGCCGAGAACGCCGCCTTCGCCCGCGCCTGCGAGGAGGCCGGCATCGTCTTCATCGGCCCGCCCGCCAGCGCGATCGAGGCGATGGGCTCCAAGACGCGCGCCCGCGAGCTGATGCAGGCCGCCGGCGTGCCGATCGTGCCCGGGCACCGTCGAGCCGGTCGCCGACCTCGACGCGGCCGAGAAGATCGCCGCCGACGAGATCGGCTATCCGGTCGCCGTCAAGGCCGCCGGCGGCGGCGGCGGCAAGGGCTTTCGCGTCGCGCTGAAGCCCGCCGAGCTCGAGGACGCCTTCGAGGGCGCCGCGCGCGAGGGCGAGAAGTTCTTCTCCGACGCGACCGTCTACCTCGAGCGCTACCTGCCCGACCCGCGCCACGTCGAGGTCCAGGTCCTCGCCGACGGCCACGGCAACACGATCCACCTCGGCGAGCGCGACTGCTCGATCCAGCGCCGCCACCAGAAGCTCGTCGAGGAGTCGCCGGCGCCGGAGTGGATCGTCGACGAAGCGCTGCGCGAGCGGATCGGCGACGATCGCCGTCGAGGCCGCGAAGGCCGTCGACTACCGCGGCGCGGGCACCGTCGAGGGCCTGCTGGACGCCGACGACGGCGAGTACTTCTTCCTGGAGATGAACACGCGCGTGCAGGTCGAGCACTGCGTGACCGAGATGACGACCGGCATCGACATCGTCAAGGAGGGCATCCGCGTGGCCGCCGGCGAGCCGCTGTCGGTCGCGCAGGACGACGTCGTGCTGCGCGGCCACGCGATCGAGTGCCGCATCAACGCCGAGGACGCGTCGAAGACGCTTCGCGCCCGCGCCGGGACGGATCGGCGCGCTACGTCGAGCCGTCGCGGCCCCGGCGTGCGCGTCGACTCGGGCGTGCGCGCGGGCAGCGAGATCTCGCCGATGTACGACCCGATGGTCGCCAAGCTCATCGTCTGGGACGTCGATCGCGAGCAGGCGACGCGGCGCATGCTGCGCGCGCTCGCCGAGTACGAGATCGAGGGCCTCAAGACGCTGATCCCCTTCCATCGCGCGCTGCTGGCGAGCGAGCAGTGGGCGCGCGGCGAGACCTGCCGCGACCTGCTCGAGGACCGCGACTGGCTCAAGGCGCTCGCCTTCGAGACGGCGCCGAAGAAGGCCGGCGACGACGCCGGGGAGACCGTCGAGCAGACCTACACCGTCGAGGTCTCGGGTCGCAAATTCGACGTGCGCGTGATCGGGCCGCCCGGCGCTCCGGCCAGCGCCGCCGACGGCAGCGGCAGCGGCAGCGCGCCCGCGCCGAGGCGACCGGCGCGCGCCGCGCGCGAGGCGACGGCGCGCGAGAACGGCCACGGCAGCGACGCGCTCGCCTCGCCGATGCAGGGCAACGTCTGGAAGATCCCGGTCAAGGACGGCCAGCAGGTCGTCGAGGGCGACGTCGTGACGATCATCGAGGCGATGAAGATGGAGAACGAGATCACCGCGCACAAGGCCGGCGTCATCGCCGAGCTGCCGATCTCCGAGGGCGACCTCGTGCGCAGCGGCGACGTGCTCGCCGTCATCGCCGACCTGACGTAGCCGCCGCGGCGAGGCGCCACGCGGCGGGCCGGCGGCGCGCGCGCCCGGCGCGGGCGCGATCATGGGTCGTCGATGGACGACACCCCCTTCCCCGTACCCCCGCTGGCGGTCGCCGCCGCCTACCTGATGGCCGCACTGTGCCTGTTCATCCCGCTCGCCGTCGTCGGCTCGACGTTCACGGGGATCGTGATCTGGCGGCGGGGACCGCACCCGCACGGGCCCGCCGTCGTCGGCCTCGGGATCGCGTGCGTCGTGCTCGGAATCCTCGCGCTGCGATAGCGCCGGCCACAGCGCTTGCCCGCGACCGCCTACGCTTCGCGCTGCGCCATGGCGACGTCGCCGACAGCCCGCGCCTGGCACGCCCGGCCCGACGAGGCCGAGGCGATCGCCGGCCTGCTCGTCGCCTTCCGCGACCACATGGGCGTCGACTGGCCGTCGGCCAACGCCTTCCTGGCGTCGGTCGAGCGGCTGCTCGAGGATCCCCAGACGGAGTACCTGCTCGCCGCCGCCGCCGACGACGCGCCGCCGTCCGGCGTCCTGCAGCTGCGCTTTCGCTTCAGCGTCTGGAAGGCCGCGCCCGACGCCTGGATCGAGGACGTCTTCGTCGCCCCGAGCGCGCGCCGCGCGGGCGTCGGCGACGCGCTCGTAACGCTCGCGATCGAGCGCGCCGAGGTCCGCCGCGCGCGGCGGATCGAGCTCGACACGAACGAGAACGAACACGGGCGCGATCGCGCTCTACGAGCGCCACGGCTTCTCGGCGAACTCGAAGGGCGGCGGCGGGCGCGACCTGTTCCTCGGGCGCCCGATCGGCTGATCGCTGCGGCCGTCTCGCGCGGCGGCCGAATCGTCGGTGCGGCGCCGCGCCGCGCCGCGCCGGCGATCAGGGCAGACGTCCGCCGAGGCGCAGCGAGCTGACGATCGCGCCGCCGAGCAGCAGCAGCGCGGCGCCCGCGAAGAGCGTCGTGATCTCGCGCTTCTCGTCCTTCGTGCCGATCTGCGATCCGAGCCGGTCGTAGACGGCGTCGAGCTGGTCGGAGTCCTGGGCGCGGAACGCCTGCCCGCCGGAGGTCGTCGCGATCCGCTGGAGCGCATCCGGATCGGGCGGGACGCGCAGCGTGCGGCCCTGGATCTCGATCTCCCCGTCGGGCGTGCCGAGCGCGACCGTGTAGATCGGCACGCGCAGGCGCTTGGCCTCCGCGGCGACCTGATCGGCGGCCGCGCCGTCGGTCGCCGAGCCGTCGGACAGCAGCACGAGCGCGGCCGGCGGGCGGCGGGTGGAGTTGTCGCCGGCGCGGACCTTGAGGTCGTTGAGCGCGGTGCCGAGGCCGGCGCCGGTCGCCGTGCCGGCGATCGGCTGCAGCGTGTCGAGCGCGCGCTTGACGGCGCCATGGTCGTTGGTCGGCGTCTGCAGCGTCTGGGCCGAGTCCGAGAACGCGACGAGGCCGACGCGCAGCTCGTCGGGGACCTTGTCGAGGAAGCTCTCGGCGGCGCCGCGCGCCGCCTCCAGGCGGCTCGGGCTGACGTCCGTCGCCGACATCGAGCGCGAGATGTCGGTCACGAGCACGACCGAGGCCCGCTCGACCGCGACCTGGACGGTCTTCTCCGGACGCGCGAGCGAGATCGCCAGCGCGGCGATCGCCAGCGCGAGCAGCGCGAACGGCAGATGGCGGCTCCAGCGCGGCTGGGGCGCGGCGACCGCCGCGAGCGTCGCGAACGCGGGGAAGCGCACCGGGTAGCGCCGGCGTCGCCGGCCGGCCGCGACGTGCGCGTACAGCGCCAGCGGGATCGCGAGCAGGACGAGCAGGCCGAGCGGCGAGATGAAGCTCACTTCAGCGCCCTCCCGAGCGCCTTCAGCCAGTCGCCGCTCGTCGACAGCACGACGTGGGGCGCGCCGGCCGAGCGCAGCTCGCGCGCGACGTCCGCGCGCTCCCGAGCGGCGGCGGCGGCGAAGCGCTCGCGCAGGCCGCGGCGCGACGTGTCGACCTCGATCAGGCGACCGCTCTCGGGGTCGACGAGCGCCAGCCGGCCGGCGGCCGGCAGCTGCTCCTCGCGCGGGTCGCGGATCTCGACGGCGAGCACGCGATGGCGCGCGCCGAGCGCGCGCAGCGGCTTGGCCCAGTCCAGCGTCCCGCGGAAGTCCGACACGACGACGAACAGTCCCGGCTGGCGCGCGAGCCGGCCGGCCTTGTGCAGCACGGGGCGCAGGCCGCGGTCGGCGGCCCCGTCGACGGCGACGCCGTCCTCGAGCAGCCGCCGCAGGGCGATCTTCGCGTGCGGCCCGCCGCGCGGCGGCAACATCTTCTCGGGGCCGCCCGCCGTCAGCACCGCCAGGCGGCCGCCGTGGCGCGTCGCCGCGCGGCCGACGACGTGCGCGACACCCTCGGCGACGTCGGACTTCAGCCGGTCGGCGGTGCCGAACGCCATCGAGGCGGAGACGTCGAGCACGAGCCAGGTCGTGAGGATCCGCTCGGGCACCTGCAGGCGCACGTGCGGCACGCCGGTCCGCGCGCTCGCCGCCGGGTCGAGCTGGCGCACGTCGTCGCCCAGCGCGTAGGGCCGAAGCTGCGCGAGCTCGGTGCCGCTGCCGACGCCCGGCGCGAGCCGGTCGCCGGGCAGCGTGCCGGCCCCGCGTCGCGCGATCGACAGCGCGATCGCGTCGACGATCCCGGCCGGGGTCGGCCCCGGGCCCTGGCGCGCGGGCGGCACCCGCAGGCTGGCGACCGGCGCCGGCATCTACGCGACGTCGTGCTCGACGGGACCCGGCGCGACGCCCGTCGTCAGCGTGCCGAGCAAACGCTCGAGGATGTCGTCGGCCGTGATGTCGTCCGACAGGGCGTCGTAGGACAGCACGAGGCGGTGGCGCAGCACGTCGGGCGCCAGGTCGCGGATGTCGTCGACGAGCACGTGGCGGCGGCCGCGCAGCAGCGCCAGCGCCTGACCGGCCTGGACCATGCCGATCGCCCCGCGCGGGCTGGACCCGTACTGGATCAGCTCGCCGAGGTCGGCGAGGCCGTAGCGCTCGGGGTGGCGCGTGCCGTCGACGAGCTGCACCGCGTAGGCGACGACCTCGCGATCGACGAAGATCTCCTTCGCGGCGCGCTGGAAGCGCTCGAGGTCGGGCATCGACAGGCGCACGGCGACGTCCTCCTGCGGGCGCAGCGAGCGCCCGACGACCGAGGCCTCCTCGCCGAGCGTCGGGTAGTCGACGCGCACCTTGAAGAGGAAGCGGTCGATCTGCGCCTCGGGCAGCGGATAGGTGCCCTCGGACTCGATCGGGTTCTGCGTCGCGAGCACGAGGAACGGATGCGGGACGGGGTAGCTCTCGGTGCCGATCGTGACCTGGTGCTCCTGCATGACCTCCAGCAGCGCCGACTGCACCTTGGCGGGCGCGCGGTTGATCTCGTCGGCGAGCAGGAAGTTGCCGAAGACGGGGCCCAGCTCGGTGTCGAAGCGGCCGGTGTCGGGGCGATAGATGCGCGTGCCGACGAGGTCGGCCGGCACGAGGTCGGGCGTGAACTGGATTCTGCGGAAGCTGCCGCCCATGACGTCGGCGAGCGTGCGCACGGTCAGCGTCTTGGCGAGACCGGGAACGCCCTCGAGCAGCACGTGGCCGCCCGCCAGCAGCGCCACGAGCAGGCGCTCGAGCATCGCGTCCTGGCCGACGATCACGCGCTTGACCTCGTACAGGACCTCCTCGAGGACCTGGCGCGGGGGGCGGCCGTCGTCGTCGGGCGGCGTCGGGCCGGCATCGCCGTAATTGCTGAAGCTCATGGTCGGGTCCTCGGGTCGGTTCTCATGTTCGAAGTCTCAGACGAGCCTGCGAAACCACAGCAGGGACAGCAGGGCGCCGCCGGCCAGCAGCGCGAGCGCGCCGCCGCTGAACACGGCGGTGATCTCGCGCTGCTCGTCGCGGTAGCCGATCCGCGAGCCGAGCGCCTTGTAGACGTCGCCGAGGTCGCCCGCCGTGCCGGCGGTGTAGGCGCGCCCTCCGGAGATCTCGGCGACCTCGCGGCTCTCGGTCGGATCGGGCGGCACCGGCCGCGTCTCGACGGTCCCGTCGGAGCGCGGGACCTGGATCGTGCCGGTCGGTGTGCCGAGCGTGACGGTGTAGATCGGGATCCTCAGCTCCTTGGCGCGCCGTGCGAGCTCCTGCGGCGGGCGTCCGCGCACGGACGTGCCGTCCGACAAGAGGATGATCGCCGACGGCGCCCGCACGCCATCGGGATCGGCCCGCTGGGAGAGCGCGTCGAGCGCGGTCGCGAGCGCCTCGCCGGTGGCCGTGCCGCCGCTGGGCTCCAACACCGCCAACGCGTTGCGGACCGCAGCACGGTCGGTCGTCGGGCTCTCGACGAGGCGCGGCGACTGGTTGAAGGCGACGAGCCCGACGCGCACCGCCGCCGGGACCTCCTCCAGGAAGCGGTTGGCCGCGGCGCGCGCGGCGGCGAGCCGGGTCGGCGGCACGTCGGCTGACTGCATCGAGCCCGAGAAGTCCGTCGTGAGCATGATCGAGGCGCGCTCGACCGGGACCGCGACCGTCCGCTGCGGCTTGGCGAGCGCGAGGATCAGCACGGCGAGCGCCAGCGCGTAGGCGACGAGCGGCACGTGACGCCGCCAGCCGGGCGTGCTGGGGACGACGGACGCCAGGACCGCGGGCGCGGCGAAGGCCGCGACCGCCGCGCGCCGGTTGCGCTCGTGGCCGAGATAGGCGAGGACGCCCAGCGGCACGAGCAGCAACGCGAGCAGGTAGAGCGGCTGGGCGAAGCTCATCGGTGCCGGCTAGGGTCCGGTCGAGCTCGGCGCGCTCTCGGGCCGCGTCCCGAGCGTGACGCGCAGCGTGCGCGCCACGCCCGCGCGCTGCACCTCGATGTCGATCTCGTCGCCCGGGCGGCGACCTTCGATCGCCGTCGCGATGTCCTGCGGCGCCAGGACATCGGAGCCGTCGACCTTGCGGATCGTGTCGCCGATCCGCACGCCGCCCTGGTCCGCCGGACCGCCCGGGACGACCCCGGCGACGGACGCGCCCTGCCCGACCGTGCTGGGGGCGGAGGAGATCCCGACGTAGGCGCGACTGATCGAGCCACCCGCGCGCAGGCGCGGCACGACCTGACGGACGGTGTTGGACGGCACCGCGAAGCCGATGCCGACGTTGCCACCGCTGCCGCCGGCGGTCGCGATCTGCGAGTTGACGCCGATCACGCGGCCGGCGCCGTCGATCAGCGGGCCGCCCGAGTTGCCGGGGTTGATCGGCGCGTCGGTCTGGATGACCTTGTCGATCGAGAAGCCGTTGGGCGCCTTGATGGCGCGCCCGACGCCGGAGATGATGCCCGCGGTCACCGTGCGCTCGAGGCCGAGCGGGTAGCCGATCGCGACGGCGAGGTCGCCGACCTTGACGTTGTCGGAGTCGGCGAACTGCAGGGGCTTGACGTTCTGCGTGTTGGAGGAGTCGACGCGCAGCACGGCGAGATCGGAGGACTGGTCGGTGCCGAGGACCTCGGCGTCGACGCCCGTGCCGCTGTCGTCGAAGCGCACCTGCACGTTGTTGGAGCCCGACACGACGTGGGCGTTCGTGACGATCGTCCCGTTGGAGTCGATCACGAAGCCGGTGCCGCTGCCGCTCGCGCCGCCGTCGCTGACGCGCACCTGGACGACGCTCTTGCTCGTCGTCTCGTAGATCTGGCGCACGGCGCGCGCCCGCGCGTCGGGCGCGACGCCGCCGGGCGCCGCCGGTAGCGCGGCGGTGCCGGCGGACGAGCTGTCGTCGCGCAGCAGGCTGGCGCCGAGGACGCCGGTGCCGAAGAGGATGACGGCGATCAGCAGGCCGATCGCCACGAACGGCCAGATGCGCCGCTCGGGCTCAGGCGGCGGCTCGGGATCGCGCAGCGGGGGATGGACCGCGGTGATCGCGGTCTTCGGCGCAAGCCACTGGGTGTGCTCGTCCTCCTCGCGCGGATCGGTCCAGAGGCGGTCGGGCCCGGACCGCCGCCGGGGAGACTCTTCGTCGGTCATGCCCACCACGGTAGGACGAGGATGTCAACACTTCGTAAGTTGAACGCCGCTGTGCGTAAGACCGGCGTAAGACCGCCAGCCCGTCGGGCGCGGAGGGTCGGGCGCGATCCGCGCCGAAGCGCCGTAGACTCGCCCCCGGAGATTGCGGACAAGGAGAACCGTTGCGACCCAGGGTCAAGCTCGCCGTTGTGCCATTGCTGCTCGTCGTCGCTCTCGCAGGCTGCGGCGGCGACGCGTCGTCGGACGACAGCTCGTCTGCAGAGAAGACCAACGCGGCGAACTCGCCCGAGGTCAAGAAGCTCATCCGGCAGACCTTCGGCGCGAACAAGAACGCGACGTCGGGCAAGGTCAGCGGCACGATCGACGTCGTCATCAAGGGCGTGCCGCGCTACCGCGAGCCGGTCCAGCTCACGCTCAGCGGCCCGTTCACGACGAAGGGCGGGACGCCGCAGGCGGGGTTCTCCGTCGGCCTGGCGCTGCGCGGCGGCGCGATCGGCGGCGAGCTGTACCTCGTCGACGACCGCGTGCTGATCGGGCTCGGCTCGACGGCGTACACGATCCCCGACTCGATCGCGCGGTCGTTTCGCAAGACGCTGACGAACTCGAACAACACGCTCGCCTCGCTGCTGCGCGCGTTCCAGATCGACCCGCAGCGCTGGGCCAAGAACCCGCGCATCGTCGGCAACGAGCGCGTCGCCGGCGAGGACACGATCCACGGCACGGCCGAACTGGACAAGGAGCAGTTCTTCCTCGACGTCGCGAACCTCACCAAGCGCCTGACGTCGCTGCGGATCACCGAGATCACGGGCCTGCCGACGAAGGTCGACCGCAAGGCGCGCGTCGCGCTCGCGCGCTCGGTGACGAAGGCGAATGGCGACGTCTACACGGGCGCCGAGGACCACGTCCTGCGCAGGGCGGGCTTCGATATCGCGCTGAAGATGTCGGCGAAGGACCGCAAGACGCTCGGCGGGATCTCGAGCATGACGATCAAGGGCCAGCTCGACGTCACCGAGGTCGGCACGCCGCAGAAGATCGAGACGCCGAAGGTCGGCGGGACGTTCGCCGACCTGCAGGTCACGTTCGACGCGCTGGCCGAGTCGGTCAGGTGAGCACGGACGCCGCGACGGCGGCGCCCGCACTCACCGTGCACGGGGTCTCCAAGAGCTTCGGCGAGCGCCGGGCGGTGCGCGACGTGAGCTTCGACGTCGCGGCCGGCGAGCTGCTGGCGATCATCGGGCCCAACGGCGCCGGCAAGACGACGCTGCTGTCGATCCTCGCCGGGATCCAGCGCGCCGACGACGGCAGCGTCGCCCAGCAGGGCCCGAACGCCGACCGGCGGATCGGCTGGGTGCCGCAGCAGACCGCGGTCTACGGCAAGCTCACCGTCGCCCAGAACCTGCGCCTGTTCGCGAAGCTCGAGAAGGTCGCCGACCCCGAGGCGACCGTCACGCGGATGCTCGAGCAGACCGGCCTGAGCGAGCGCGCCGACGACGAGCTCGGGCGCCTGTCGGGCGGCAACCGCCAGCGCGTGAACATCGCCGTCGGCCTGCTCGCCGATCCACCCGTGCTGCTGCTCGACGAGCCGTCGGGCGCGCTGGACCCGCGCCAGCGCGAGCGCCTGTGGGGCTTCATCACGGCGCTGACCGAGCGCGGCACCGCGGTCATCTTCTGCACGCACGACATCGCCGAGGCCGAGCGCCACGCCGACCGCGTGCTCGTGCTGGCCGACGGCGAGCTGCTGTTCGAGGGCACCGCCGTCGAGCTGAAGGCGATCGCCGGAGCCGACGACGAGCACGACCTCGAGCAGGCCTTCGTCGGCTTTCTGCGCGAGCGGGGACACTGACCGCCGCGATGCGCTGGATGCTCGTCAAGGACCTGCAGATCCTGCGCCGTTCGAAGCTGCTCGTCGGGCTGCTGATCGTCTATCCGGTCGCGATCGCGCTGCTGATCGGCTTCGCGCTCTCCAGCGGGCCCGAGAAGCCGCGGCTGGCGTTCCTCAACCAGATCCCCGATACGCAGAACGTGATCCGCTTCGGCGGCGAGACGATCGACGTCAAGGTCTACACGAACGAGCTCTTCGACGCGGTCGAGCGCGTCGACGTCGAGAACCGCGCCCAGGCGCTGGAGAAGGTTCGCGGCGGCGAGGTGCTGGCGGCGCTGATCATCCCCGCGGACTTCGTCACGAAGCTCTCAAACGGCGGCTTCAACTCGGCCAGCGTCGAGGTGATCTACAACGGCGACGCGCTCAAGCAGTCCTTCGTCGAGTCGACGGTCGAGTCCAAGCTCGCGCTGGCCGACGCGGCGCTCGCGCGCCAGATCAACAAGGTCGCGTCGGGCTACATCAAGGTCATCACCGTCGGCGGCGATATCAACGCGCTCGGGCAGCGCTTTGAGCTGCTCGGCCTCGTGAAGTCCAAGAAGCTGCTCGACGAGACGCTCGAGGACGCCTCGCCGAGCGTCGTGCGCAAGCTCGAGCCGCTGCGCAAGTTCATGAACATCGGTGTCGCGAACATCGGCCGCTTCAACGACGTGCTCGACACCGTCGAGCGTCCGGTCGAGGTCGACAAGACGGTGCTCAGCGGGCGGCGCACGCCGCTGGACACGTTCGCGATCGCGCTCGCCGTATCCGTCTCGCTGATGTTCGTCTGCGTCCTGCTGGCCTCCGGCCTGCTGGCGCTCGAGCGCGAGGAGAACACGTTCTCGCGCCTCGCGCGCGGGCTCGTGCCGGGCGGGCGTCTGCTCGCCGGCAAGGTTCTGCTCGCGGCCGGCTGTGCGAGCGTCGTCACGCTCGTGATGCTGCTCGGGATCAGCCTCTTCGTCCCGTTGGACTATGCGCGCGCCGCGTTGTGGATCGTGGCGATCGCGATCAGCGCGATCGCGTTCGCGACGCTCGGCGTGGCGATCGGCTCGCTGGCGCGCGAGGTGCGCGCGGCGTCGCTGCTGGCGCTCATGCTCGCGCTGCCGCTGGCGTTCCTCGCGCTCGTGCCCAGCGGCGGCGTCTCACCGGCGCTCTACGACGTCATCCAGGTCATCTCGGCGATCTTCCCGTTCAAGCCCGCGCTCGACGCGATCGACCACGCGATCAACGACGCGTCGGGCAGCTTCCCGGTCGCGATCGCGCACCTCGCGGGCCTGACGCTCGTCTTCGGCGCGGCGGCGCGCTGGGGCCTGCGCCGCTTCGCGTCCGCCTGACGCCTTCGACGCCGCTGGGCGCCTGCTATAGCGTGTGCGCATGAGCGCGATCCCCGGTGAGCCACTGAAGAAGAAGCCGCACGAGCTGACGCTGAAGGACGGCCGCAAGATGAAGGTGAAGTTCCCAGGGCTGCCGCCGCGCGCCGAGCCCTTCGCGATGGAGGAGCGCGGCGCCGCCGAGCCCCCGCGCGACAACCCGGCGCCGCGGCACAACCCCAACCACGGCTTCTAGTGGCCCATCACTAGGCCGTACCGGTCGGGGCGTCGACGAGCGCCGCCTGCGTCGCCTGGCCGACGACGCCGTCGGGAACGAGCTGCGCCCAGCGCTGAAAGGACTTCACGGCGCTGTCGGTGTAGACGCCGAAGACGCCGTCGACGGCGCCGGGCTTGAAATCCAGCGCGATCAGGGCCGCCTGCAGGTCCTTGACGTCGGGCCCTTCGGATCCCCGCTGCAGCGTCTCTTCGGCCATCGGAGTGTTCCTCTCGTTGTGGATTGCGGTGCCCGGCGCGAACGCCATCAACTCGACGCGGTGCCCGGCCGGCGAGCGCACGAACGCGCGCGGCGAGCCCCAGTACTGCGTACGCCGCTGTGGCTGCAGGCCGGCATCGCGCAGGGCGGCGAGCGTCGCCTCGTGATCGGCGACGACGACGGCGACGTGGCCCTCGCGCGGGACGATCGGGTCGTCGGCGTGGAGCAGGTGGATCTGGGTCGGGCCGGCCTGCAGCCAGGTCGAGCGCTCCGCCAGCGCGCCCGGCGGTTCGACGCGCTCGAAGCCGAGCAGGGCCCAGAAGGCGACGCACGCGTCGACGTCCTCACGGCGGATCTCCAACGCGACGTGCTGGATCATCAGCCGCGCCGTACCCGCTCGACGTTGGCGGCATGGATCGCACGCTGCGCCTCGCCGCGGCGGGCGATCGGCAGCTCGGCCTCGGGCAGCTTGGCGAGGTAGTTGAGGTCCTCGCGCAGGATCGCCGCGGCGCGCGCGCCGTCGAGCACCTCGCCGTGGCCCGGCACGACGTACGCGGCCGCATCGACGAGCGCCTCCAGCGCGCGCAGCGTCGCGATGTACGCATCGCGCGAGCCGCCCGCGGAGAGCATCGGGACCTCGACCGGCGAGAGGTAGTCGCCGGCGACGAGCACGCGCGCCCAGCCGATCCAGATCGACATGCCGTCGGCGGTGTGCCCGTCGGCGCAGTGCAGCTCGAGCTCCTCGTCGCCGATCTCGCAGTGCCCCGGGACCGGCAGCGCCTGCAGCTGTCCCAGCGACAGCGGCGCCGGCCGCTCGAGGTAGTGCTCCTCGTCGAACGAGCGCAGCCCGCGGGCGGCGGCGCCGGGCTCGGCCGTCAGGCGCGCGGCCGTCGTCTCGGCGACGCCGAGCGCCGCGCCGGGGAACGCGAGCCGGCCCAGCAGGTGGTCCCAGTCGCCGTGCGTGGCGAGCAGGCCGGTGAGCGCAAAGCCCGCGTGCTCGAGCACCGCCGGCAGCATCTCGAGCTCGTCGGGGAAGACCGGCGAGTCGATCACGAAGCACTCGTCGCCGTTGCGCACGATCGTGCAGGTGGTCTGCCAGACGCGGCTCGTCGCCACGAGCACGTCGGAATGCAGGCCGACGACCCGCACGCTCGCTAGATGCCGAGCAGCTTGACCGCCTCGACGAGGTTCTTGACCTCGGCGGTCGGCTTCTTCTGGCCCGGCTCCAGCGCCTCCTTGCTGCGGTTGACCCAGATCACGGGGATCTTGTTCTTCAGGCACGGCTCGACGTCGTGGTAGTAGCTCGACGAGACGTGGACCCAGCCCTTCTTCGTCCCCATCCGCCGCGCGCACTCCGTGAAGTGGGCCAGGTCGGGCTTGTAGGAGCGCACCTGCTGCGCGGTCACGACGAGGTCGAAGTCGTGCGGGATGTGACGCCGCGTCTGCCCCAGCAGCTTGTCGTCGATGTTCGAGATCAGGCCGGTCTGGATCTTCTTGGCGACCTTCGTGATCTGCGTGTTCGTCTCCTTGAACGGCGGCCAGCGCTGCACGCTGTCGGGCAGAAAGCCCGACCGCGACGGCTCCAGCGGCCAGTCCAGGCGCTTGGAGATCTCGACGGCGGTGCGTCGCAGGACCTCGGCGTAGAGCTCGTAGGAGCCGGACTCGATCTGGCGCTCGATCTCGTGGAAGTTCGTGATGAGCTCGTCGCGATCGATCGTGAAGCCGTCGCGCGCGGCCTCCTTCTCGAATGCATCGACGATCCCTGATTCCCAGTCGATGAGCGTGCCGTAGACATCGAAGGTGACGAGTGAGATCTGCTTAGGAAGCGCCATGAGGCGGGCCATGATAGGAGCTTGCCCCCATGGGCGACCGCGCGCCCGCAGCGCGTGAACTATTGTGGCGCGCCGATGGACCTCCTCGAGTACAAGGGAAAGCAGGTTCTCGCCCGCTACGACGTCGCGCAGCCTCCGGGCAGGGAGGCGACGACCGTCGAGGCCGCGGTCGCGGCGGCGCAGGAGGTCGGATTCCCGCTCGTCATCAAGGCGCAGGTCAAGATCGGCGGTCGCGGCAAGGCCGGCGGCATCAAGCTCGCGACGACGCCCGACGAGGTGCGCGAGCACGCGCAGAGCATCCTCGGGATGGACATCCGCGGCCACACCGTGCACGAGGTCTGGCTCGAGGGCGCGAGCGAGATCGCGTCGGAGTACTACGCCGCCGTCGTCTTCGATCGCTCCGCCAAGGCGCCGCTCGTGATGCTCTCCACCCAGGGCGGCATGGAGATCGAGCAGGTCGCCGAGCAGCATCCCGACGCGCTGGCGACGCTGCACGTCGATCCGCTCATCGGCCTGCAGCCCTTCCAGGCGCGGCGGCTGGCGTACGAGGCCGGCGTCGATGCCGACGTCGTGCGGCCGGTCTGCGGGATGCTCGGCCGGCTCTACGCCGCCTTCGTCGGCGAGGACGCGACGCTCGTGGAGATCAACCCGCTCGTCATCACCCCCGCGCGCGAGGTCATCGCGCTCGACGCGAAGGTCACGCTCGACGAGAACGCGATGTTCCGCCATCCCGAGAACGCCGCGCTCGACGACTCCAGCGACGCCGACCCGCAGGAGGCGATGGCGAAGCAGCGCGGGCTGACGTACGTCAAGCTCGACGGCGACATCGGCATCTTCGGCAACGGCGCCGGGCTCGTGATGTCGACGCTCGACGTCGTCGCGCACGCCGGCGGCGCGCCGGCGAACTTCCTCGACGCGGGCGGCGGCGCGAAGGCCGACGCGATCGTCGCATCGGTCGACGTGATCCTCTCCAACACGAACGTCAGGGCCGTGCTGTTCAACGTCTTCGGCGGGATCACGCGCTGCGACGAGGTCGCCAAGGGGCTGATCGAGGCATACGGCACGCTCAAGCCGACGGTGCCGTTCGTCGTGCGGCTGGACGGCACGAACGACGTCGCGGCGCGCAAGCTGCTCGCCGACGCCGACCTGCCGGGCGTCTACCCGGAGGCGACGATGGACGGCGCCGCCGCGCGCGTCGTGGCGCTGGCACGTGGAGACGAGGCGTCATGAGCATCCTCGTGGGCGAGGACACGCGGCTCGTGGTCTCCGGCCTGACCGGCCGCGAGGGCAGCTACCACGCGCTGAACAACCGCAGCTACGGCACGAACGTCGTCGCCGGCGTGACGCCCGGCAAGGGCGGCCAGGACGTCGAGGGCATCCCGGTCTTCAACACGTTCCGCGAGGCCGTCGCGGCGACGCAGGCCAACACGGCGATGATCTTCGTGCCGCCGCCGTTCGCCGCCGACTCGATCCTCGAGGCCGAGGACGCGTCGATCGCGACGATCATCGCGATCACCGAGGGCATCCCCGCGCACGACGAGCTGAAGGTCTTCAACGTGCTCAAGCGCAACCCGGACGTGCGCCTCGTCGGCCCCAACTGCCCCGGCGTGCTGTCACCGGGCAAGGCCAACGTCGGGATCATCCCGGCGTCGTTCTTCAAGCCTGGCAACGTCGGCGTCGTGTCGCGCTCGGGCACGCTGACCTACCAGATCGGCAACGAGCTGGCGCAGAGCGGCTTCGGCAACTCGTCGATCGTCGGCATCGGCGGCGACCCCGTCCCCGGTTCCTCGTTCGTCGACATCATCGCCCTCTTCGAGGACGACCCCGAGACCGAGCTGATCGTCATGAGCGGCGAGATCGGCGGCTCGGCGGAGGAGGAGGCCGCGCAGTACATCGCGGCGCATGTGAGCAAGCCGGTCGTCGGCTACATCGCCGGCCTGACCGCCCCGCCCGGCAAGACGATGGGCCACGCCGGCGCGATCGTGTCGGGCTCCAGTGGCGGCGGCCAGGCGAAGATCGACGCGCTCGAAGCGGTCGGCGTACGCGTCGGGCGCACGCCGACGCAGGTCGCGCAGATCGCCGTCGAGATCCTGCGCGGCTGACGCATCGATCGACGCCACGAACGGCATCCTCAGGAGCCCGCGGGTGAGCAGGCAGCGCGGTCGCCGAGCGCGGTCGCGCCAAGAACTCTGTTCCAACGCCGACGGTGACGGCGCTATGGTGCGCCGGTGAGCGGACCTGAGCTGCAGGCGACGGACATGCCTGGATGGGCGCCCGCGGTCTCGTGTCCGGCGAGCTGCTGCGCGCCGCCCCGCGCGAGACGTGGCGGCTGCACAGATGACGGCGCGTCGTTGGCCAGGTCCAGGGTGACGCGGCCGGCGCTATGACCGTCATGCGCCGCAACAACGTCGTCACGCACGGGCCCGCAGACGCGCAGCCGATCGTCTTCGCGCACGGCTTCGGCTGCGACCAGAACATGTGGCGCTTCGTCTGGCCCGCGTTCGCCGAGGACCACCACGTCGTCCTCTTCGACCACGTCGGCGCCGGCGAGTCCGACCTCGCCGCCTATGACTTCGACCGCTACGCGAGCCTGCAGGCCTACGCCGACGACGTGCTCGAGATCTGCCACGAGCTCGACCTGCACGAGGTGATCTTCGTCGGACACTCGGTCGCCGCGATGATCGGCGCGCTCGCCGCCGCGGCGGAGCCCGAACGCTTCGCGCGGCTTGTGCTGATCGGGCCGTCGCCGCGCTACATCGACGACGGCGACTACGTCGGCGGGTTCTCGGCCCAGGACATCGAGGGGCTGCTGGAGTCGATGGAGAGCAACCATCTCGGCTGGTCGAGCACGATGGCGCCCGTGATCATGGGCAACCCCGACCGTCCCCAGCTCGGCCTCGAGCTGACGAACAGCTTCTGCCGCACGGACCCCGAGATCGCCGCGCATTTCGCGCGCGTGACGTTCACCTCGGACAACCGTGCCGATCTCGAGCGCGTGCGGACGCCGAGCCTCGTCCTGCAGTGCTCGCAGGACGCGATCGCCCCGGAGGTCGTCGGCGACTTCGTCCACCGCGCACTGCCCGGCAGCCGGCTCGTGCAGATGGCGGCGACCGGCCACTGCCCCAACCTCAGCGCCCCGGAGGAGACGGTCGCCGCGATCAAGGCGTTCCTGACGACGTGACGACGGACGACGGGCTGCTCGAGGAGAGCGCCGAGGACCTCTTCGAGAACGCTCCCTGCGGCTACCTCTCGACGCGGCTGGACGGGACGATCGTCAGGGTCAACCGTACGTTCGAGACATGGACCGGCTTCTCGCGCGCAGAGCTGCTCGGAACGCGACGCCTGCCCGACCTGCTGTCCGCCGGCGGGCGCATCTACTACGACACCCACGTCGCGCCGCTGCTGCTCATGCAGGGCTTCGCGAGTGAGATCGCGGTCGACATCGAGCGCGCCGACGGCTCGCGCCTGCCGGCGCTCATCAACGCGACGCTGCGCGGCGGCGGCGGCGACGGCGGCCAGGGCATCGTGCGCACGACGGTCTTCGACGCCACCGACCGCCGCCGCTACGAGCAGGAGCTCCTGAGCGCGCGCCGCAGGGAGCAGGAGATCGCCCACCGGCTGCAGGTCAGCCTGCTGGCATGCACGCCGCCGCAGGCCGACGGGCTGCAGATCGAGCTCGCCTACCGGCCCGGCGTCCGTGGGACCGCGGTCGGCGGCGATTGGTACGACGCCTTCTGGCTACGCGAGGACGAGACCGTCGGCCTCGTGGTGGGCGACGTCGTCGGCAGCGGGCTCGACGCGGCGGCGACGATGGGCCAGCTGCGCAGCGCGGTGCGAGCGCTC
This sequence comes from uncultured Solirubrobacteraceae bacterium, assembly GCA_963756465.1. Lineage (GTDB taxonomy): Bacteria > Actinomycetota > Thermoleophilia > Solirubrobacterales > Solirubrobacteraceae > CADCVQ01. Next base: position 71,126 of record CAVWNK010000003.1, on the reverse strand, counting down.
GCCTCGACGGGACTCGAGCCGGGTCCGCTGCTCGACGCGCTGGATCGCTACGTGCGCCTGCACGGCGTCGGGCGGATGGCGACGCTCACCTACGCGCAGCTGCAGCTCGCCTCGGGTGAGCTGCGCTACGCGTGCGCCGGGCATCCGCCGGCGGTCCTCGTCGGTCCCGCCGGCGAGGCGCCGCGCACGCTGTGGGACGGCCGCTCGCCGCCGCTGGACGCCTACCGTCACGGCGCGGGCCCGCGCGCCGAGGCCGCCTGCCGGCTGGCAGCGGGCACGTCGCTGCTGCTGTACACCGACGGCCTCGTCGAGCGGCGCACCCAGTCGATCGACGACGGCATCGAGCGGCTGCTGGACATGCTCGTGGAGCACGGTGGGCGAGAGCCGGCAGCGCTGCTCCCGGCGCTCATCCGCGGGCTCTGCGAGCCCGACAGCGAGGACGACGTCTGCCTCCTGCTCGCACGCGTGGGAGCGTGACCGCGGTTCGCACGAGCACGGCAGGCGGCCCGCAGGCGAACGCCCGCCCGCGGCGATGCGGGGTGACCGGCACGGGGCCTGAAGGCGAACAGCGCGCGCAGGCTACGGACCGCTCTGCGATCCTGAATCGGTGCCCGCGTCGCGCTACGTGCCGCCGGCGCGCCACCTGCTGCGCGCCAAGGATCTCGCGGATGCCCGCTACGCCGAGCCGATCGGCGTCGACGACCTCGCCCGCGCCGCGGGCCTGTCGCGAGCGCACTTCAGCCGCGAGTTCCGGCGTGCCTTCGGCGAGACGCCGCACGCCTACCTGCTGACGCGTCGCCTCGAGCGCGCGGCCGCGCTGCTGCGCGTGACCGACCGCTCGGTGACCGACATCTGCTTCTCGGTCGGCCTGCGGAGCCTCGGCTCGTTCACGACGAGCTTCAGCCGCACCTACGGCGCGTCGCCGACGGCGTACCGGGCACGGTTTCCGCCGGCCTCGGCGCACGCGGTCGTCCCGGCCTGCGTCGTGCGCGCCTACGGCCGCCCGCAACGCAGCACGTTTGGAGAAGCCCGCGATCCAGCGCCCGACTAGCGTGCGGCAGATCAACTCCCGGCGACCAATTCGGAGGACATCATGATCAGGATCGCGACCGCGCAGCTGTGGGTTCACGACCAGGACGAGGCGCTCGCCTTCTACACCGAGAAGCTCGGCATGGAGGTGCGCTCCGACGTGACGCTGCCCGAGATGGGCGACTTTCGCTGGCTGACCGTCGGGCCCGCCGGCCAGGACGACGTCGCGATCGTGCTGATGGCGATCCCCGGCCCGCCGATGATGAGCGACGAGACCGCCGCCGATGTCCGCGCCCTGATGGCCAAGGGCTTCGCCGGCACGGTGTTCCTCACGACCGACGACTGCCAGGCCAGCTACGAGGAGCTCAAGGCGCGCGGTGTCGAGTTCTCCGAGGCGCCGGAGGAGCGCCCCTACGGCATCGACTCCGGCTTCCGCGACCCCTCGGGCAACAGCTTCCGCCTGACGCAGGTCAAGGACCTGTCGGCGGTCTGAGCCCGGATCTCGGGCCAGGTCCGGCGTGGCGTCGCTCCGTGGTCGGCCGTCAGCGCGGCGGCGGCCACGGGAGGAGCGGCGTGCCGATCTCCCGGTGATGGCCGAAGGGTCGGCCACGCGCCCGATGCGCCAGCCGTGCGCGTCCTGCACGGGATCGACCTCGCCGGCGCCGGCGGATCCAGGGCGGCATCGGTGCATCCGCGCAGCGCGCGAACGCCGGCGGGCGATCCTCACCAGGACGGCATCGAGCGAAAGCCCACGCGCGCACCAGCGGCTGTTAGCGTCGGGTCTCGGCGTACAGATGGGAGGTTCCATGCTGTTCATGGTCAGTTGGGAGTTCATCGACACCTCCGAGCAGGGCGAGAAGAAATCGCTCGAGGTGTTCAGCCGCTGGTCGCCGCCGGAGGGGACGGATTTCCAGGCGTTCTACGGATTCGCCGACAACAGCGGCGGATTCGCGATCATCGAGGCCGACAGCGCGGCCGCGCTCGCGCAGACGACGGCGCCGTTCGTTCCGTGGCTGCGGTTCGACGCCAAGCCGATCCTGCCGATCGAGGATTCGGCGGCGATCGCCGGCTCGGGCATCGCGTTCCGGGAGGCCACGGCGTAATCGGCCGTCCGGCCTGCCGGACAGGCGACTGGGCCACGGAGGGTGATGCGGCGCGGCGGGCGGTCCGAGCATCGCCCGCCGACCGCGACGAGCGGGGGGCGAATGTCCGCCTCCCACGACCTAGAGTGTCCAGATGCCCGCGACGACCGACATCGAGACGCGCGCCACCGAGCTGCTGCACGCGCTCGCCGGCCCCGAGGCGGTCTTCCGCGAGCACCAGCTCGCGGCGATCGCCGACCTCGTCGAGGATCGCGCGCGCGTGCTGTGCGTGCAGCGCACGGGCTGGGGCAAGTCGGCGGTGTACTTCATCGCGACCGCGCTCCTGCGTGAGCGCGCCGCCGGACCGACGCTCATCGTCTCCCCGCTGCTCGCGCTGATGCGCAACCAGATCGCCGCGGCGCAACAGCTGGGGATCCGCGCGCACACGGTCAACTCGACGAACCGCGACGCCTGGGGCGAGATCACCGGCCTGCTCGACGCCGACGCCGTCGACCTGCTGCTGATCAGCCCCGAGCGCTTGAACAACCCGCAGTTCCGCGCCCAGATGCTGCCGGTCTTCGCCGAGCGCGTCGGCCTGCTCGTCATCGACGAGGCGCACTGCATCTCCGACTGGGGGCACGACTTCCGCCCCGACTACCGGCGGATCGCGGACATGCTCGAGCGCCTGCCCGACGGCGTCGGCGTGCTCTGCACGACGGCGACCGCGAACGACCGCGTCGTCGCCGACGTCGAGGAGCAGTTGCGCACCGGCCACAGCGGCGCACCGCTCGTCGCCTACCGCGGCCCGCTCGGGCGCACGAGCCTGCGCTTCGAGGTCGTCGAGCTGCCCGGTCAGGCCGACCGGCTGGCGTGGCTGGCGACCCATCTGCCCCAGCTGCCGGGCTCGGGGATCGTCTACACGCTGACCAAGCGCGACGCCGAGCAGGTCGCGCGCTGGCTGAGCGACCACGGCGTCGCCGCCGAGGCCTACAGCGGCGAGATCGATACCGAGCGGCGGATCGCCGTCGAGGACCGGCTGCTGGCCAACGACCTCAAGGCCGTCGTCGCGACGAGCGCGCTCGGGATGGGCTACGACAAGCCCGACCTCGGCTTCGTCGTGCACTACCAGGCGCCCGGCTCGGTGATCGCCTACTACCAGCAGGTCGGCCGCGCCGGCCGCGCGATCGAGCGCGCCGAGGTGATCCTGCTGCGCGGCGCCGAGGACCGCCGCATCCAGGACTTCTTCATCGAGCAGGCATTCCCGCGCCGCGAGCTCGTCGACCGCGTCCTCGAGCACCTCGACGAGGTCGGCGCCGAGGGCGCCTCGACGCCCGAGCTGACGGCGATGGTCAACCTCGGCCGCGGCCGCATCGACGCGATGCTGAAGGTCCTCGACGTCGAGGGCGCGGTCTCGCGCGACGGCAGCCGCTGGGTGCGCGAAGCCGCCAGCGACTGGCGCTACGACGCCGACCGCTACGCCCACATCACCGAGCTGCGCCGCCGCGAGCAGGCGACGATGGCGAGCTTCGGCGCCGACGGGCGCTGCCTCATGCGCGCGCTGCAGGAGGAGCTCGACGACCCCGATCCCCAGGACTGCGGGCGCTGCTCGATCTGCACCGCGCCGCGCTTCGACGGCCCGCTCCAGGCCGGCCTCGTGCGCGAGGCGATCGACCATCTGCGCTCACAGCCGCTGAAGCTCGACGCGAAGAAGATGGCGCCCGATCTTGAGGGGCGGATGCGCAAGATCCCGCCCGAGTTCGTCGTCGAGGAGGGCCGCGCGCTCGCGCGGATCGGCGACGGCGGCTGGGCGCCGGTCGTCCAGGCCGGGCTGCGAGAGGGCGCCTTCGCAGCCGAGCTGCTCGATGCGCTCGACCGCCTCGTGCGGGCCTGGAACCCGCCGGTGAGCTTCATCACGACGATCCCGTCGGCACGCCACCCGGGGGTCGTCGAGGATCTCGCGCGGCGGCTGTCGCAGGCGCTCGCGATCCCCTACATCCCGCTGCTGCAGCGCACGGTCGACCGGCCGCCGCAGCGCGAGATGTCCAACGCCGCCCTGCAGGCGGCCAACGTCCGCGGTGCGTTCCGCGTCAGCGGCGAGCCGCCGCCCGAGAGCTGCCTGCTGCTCGACGACCTGCGCCTGAGCGGCTGGACGCTCGCGATGACCGGCGGCCAGCTCCGGCAGCGCGGCGCGGGTTCGGTCTTCCCGCTCGTCCTCGCCACGGCCTTCTGACGTGCCGAGGGGGCGGCTGCCCCAGCCGCCCCCTCGCTCGCGGATCGACCGCTGCCGGCTAGCGGCCGCGCGGCACCTGCCACTCCTCCTGCGTCTGCGGGTTGGACCAGCCCCACTTCCTGCCGGGCACCTTGGCGTCGATCGCGTAGGCCTCGAAGCCGCGGTTCGCCGTCGCCCCACGGCGGTTGAGGCCGCCGTTGACGAAGACGGTGCCGTTGTACCAGTACGTCGACCACGAATCGGCCTTGCCGACCTCGTCCTCGAGATCGGCGAAGCCGACCTCGCGCGGAGCCGCCGGGTTCGTGAAGTCATACAGCGAGTTGCCGCCCTCGTAGAAGGCCTGGACGTAGAGGTAGCCCTTCTTCGTCGGCAGGATGCTGCCGTTGTGCGAGACGCAGATCTCGGAGTTCTGCGGCCGCGGGATGCTGTAACGGCCCTTCAGATCCGCGAACCCGTCGACGGGCCGGCCCGGCTCCACGAGCGGATAGAAGAACGTGAAGCCGCGCGCGGTCTGCGACCCGTCGCAGCGTGCCTGGACCCCGCCGCCGCTCTCGTCGGTGATCGCGACGACCTTGCCGTCCCACGTCGCAACCGCGTTGTGGATGAAGTCGAAGGACTCGGTGGTGCCGTCCTCGCGCTTGATGTGCGTGTGCGGCTCGCCGTCGGCCGAGGTCGGGTTGCCGCGCCGCCTGACCGACCAGTACTGCGCGTCGCCCGCACAGGATCCGATCACGATGTTGCGGGCGAGGAACGCCTGGTGGTCGTGGCAGGCGATGAACGCCGGTGCGTTGCCGTGCTGCGCGCCGTCATCGACGCGCGGCTCGCCGTCGGGGTCGTAGGGCTCGCTGTCGGAGCTGAGCGCCTTCTGCTCGACCGTACCCGCCAGCGGGTCGCTCAGTGGGATGTGCACGATCGAGATCCTCTGGTGCGGCGCCCGGCAGGTCAGGCCGAGCCCGTCGGACTCGGCTCGATCGACCTGTGGCGTGATGCCCGAGCCGAGCGGATAGGAGGCGACGTACGCGTGGACCTTGCCGTTGCGCGGGTCCGGCACGAGCGTGTGCGTGTGCGAGCCGCAGGCCGTACGGAAGAAGCCCATGTACCGCGGGTTCGCCGCGTCGGTGACGTCGAACATCCGCAGCCCCTCGTAGCCGAAGCGCGCGCGGGTGCGCGTCTCGGCGTTCGCCGGGTCGTCCGTGTACTGACCGTCTGGTCCCTCCAGCTCGGTGATCGTGTCGGTGTCGCGGGCCGAGCAGTCCGGCGCCGTCACGGGCCGGTCGATCGACTGCAGCAGGATCAGGCGCCCGCCGCGCGTCTTGAAGACGGACACGTCGCCCTGGTTGGCGCGGCACGTCGTATCGCTCAGGACGTCGAGCGCGGAGGGGTCGGAGATGTCGACGATGCGAAAGCCGTCGTACGTGCCGACATAGGCCCTGTCGCCGTAGAACGCGATGTCGGAGTTGATCGTGCCGTCCTTGTCGGCGGCATCGAGGAACGTGAAGTTCGACGACCCCGGCGGTGTCAGCGGCAACGTCGGGGCCGGCACCGGGATGCCGTCGTGGCCGTGCTCCTCGCCCGGATCGGCGAGTGCGACAGCGCCGCCGGTGAGCAGCACCGCGGCAGCGAGGACCGCGGCGATGGTGGATGCGGGATGCAGCATGAGTCCCTCCTCCCGGAACGTCCGCAGCGCGTCCTGGGCAGACGCCGACCGGTGCCCCTTGGGGGCCTGGAAACGTGAGCGACGACCGTGTCCGACTCCTGGTGGGTTGTCGATACCCACTGCGGCCGCTCGCTATCTTCGATCCCCATGGCCGACACCATCTCCTTCGCCCGCGGGGCGCCCTCGCTGGACATCGTCGACGTCGACGGGCTGCGCGACGCCGCCACGCGCGCCTTTACGAACGACCCCGGCGGCGCGACCGCATACGGGACGAGCATCGGCTACGTGCCGCTACGACGCTGGATCGCCGAGCAGCACGGCGTCGACGAGGCGCGGGTGCTCGTCACGAACGGCTCGATGCAGGCCGACGCGTTCCTGTTCGCGACGACCGTGTCGGCGGGCGACGCCGTCGTCGTCGAGAAGCCGACGTACGACCGCACGCTGCTGAACCTGCGCGGCCTCGGCGCCGACGTGCGGATGGTCGAGCTCGAGACCGACGGGATCGACGTCGACGGCCTCGCCGCGCTGATCGAGAGCGGCACCGTGCCGAAGCTCGCCCACGTGATCCCGAACTTCCAGAACCCGGCCGGCTACACGCTCTCGCAGGACAAGCGCGCCGCGCTGCTGGAGCTGGCGGCCAAGCACGACGTCCTGATCTTCGAGGACGACCCGTACCGCCACATCCGCTTCAGCGGCGAGGACATCCCGACGATGCTCGAGCAGGACACGAGCGGTCACGTCGTGTATGCCTCGTCCTTCTCGAAGACCGTCTGCCCGGGGATCCGCGTCGGCTACCTCGTCGGCCCGACCGACCTGATCGGCCGCATCGCCAAGCTCGCGACGAACACGTACATCTCGCCGAACATGGTCGCCCAGGCGATCGTCTACGAGTTCTGCGTCTCGGGCGCGATCGACGGCGCGATCGCGACCGTCAAGTCCGCGCTCGCCGAGCGCGTCGCGACGCTCGATGCCGCGCTTGCGGAGCACCTGCCCGAGGCGCGCTACACGCTTCCCGAGGGCGGCTACTTCATGTGGGTCGAGCTGCCCGAGGGCAGCGACGTCAAGGCGCTCTTCGCGGCCGCCAACGAGCGCGGCGTGCAGTTCGTCAAGGGCACGGACTTCCTGCTCGAGGGCGGCGAGAACACGCTGCGCCTGGCCTACTCCGGCGTCACGAACGACCGCATCGCCGAGGGCGTCAAGCGCCTCGCGGACGCCTACCGCTCGCTGACGCCGGCGCCGGCGCCGGCATAGGGCGATGGCCGGCTCGCACCTGCATCTCGTCGACGGATCGAGCCTGTATGTCACCGAGAGCGACGCGGAGGCGGCCGGCCTGCTGTGGTCTCCGCCCGACCCCGCACTGCGGCGTGTCAGGGAGATGGGCTACGCAACGCTGACCGAGCAGGCGCACGGCCAGATCCGCATCAACGCCGCCGCGGTGATGTACATCACCACCCTCCCCGACGACGGCGGCGCGGTCCCCGCAGCGGATCAGCCGTAGCGCACGCGCCGCGGGCGCGCTGCTCGCGATCTCCGCCTGCGGCCGCGATGAGCGGTCCCTCGCCGTGCAGGACGCGTGAGAAGACGTCCCGGCCGAGCGCGTCGACGCCGAAGATCGTGGAGTGGTACCGCCAGGACGGTCCACTCTGGTACCGGGCTGCCGGTACGACTCAATCGTCGGCGTGCTCGAGCGCCGAGCGGTCGGCGAGTGGGGACGAGCGGCGCAGCCACTCGTTGAAGAGCGGATCGACGATGTACCAGCTGCCGTCGCGCTCGTCGACGAGTCCGCGGCCTTGCAGGCGAACGAGCGCGGGGCGCACTCGAGAGTGGCTGGAGAAACCGTAGAGAGCGGCCAGCGGCCGGCTCGTGATCGTGTCGCCGCCGCGGTCGGCCAGGAGCTGTAGCGCCCGGACCTCGTTGACCTCGCCCTCGTCTCCGCTGACCAGCACGTTGAGGACCGATGCGAACTCTGAGCGCTCGATGGTTCGCACGAGTCGGTCGTGCGCGTCGATCACTGCCTCCAACGTCGTCGGCTTGCCGGCGGGGGTGTCGTTCCATGCCTCCCACGCCAGCTGCTGCGTGCTGCGCGGGTGTGCGCGTGCCAGGTTGAGCAGGTGTTCCAGTGCCTGCTCCTCGGCCGGCTTGCCGGTCGCGTCGAACTGGTAGTCCAGGTACTCGAGGAAGTCGACGCGGTCGATGCTCGGCAGGTGCATCCGGGCGGCCTCACCGAAGATCGGTTGCTGAGAGTCCTCGAGCATCATCTTCAGCGCGTTACGGATCGAGCCGGTCAGCAGCAGCGACACGTGGTTGGCACCCGAGCTCATCAGCGCCGAGCGGATGATCGACAGCGGATCGCCAGGACAGTTGCGCAGACGCTGGAACTCGTCGAAGACGACGACGAGATGCTGCGAGAGCGAGCGCAGCGCGGTCAACTGGGCGTGCAGGGTCTCCCCGTCCTGCTCGGGCTTGATGCCCGAGCGCTTCACCGAGCCCTTGATCAGCTTGATGTCAAAGCCGATCTCCTTCTCCAGCGCGACGATCTGACGCTGCGCGGCGCGGCGCAGATGTTTCACCGGGTGGCCGACCATGGCGTCGTGGACGCACCCGATGAACCCAGGGATGCTCACGACCCGTTGAAGGTTGACCTTTACGACGTCGAACGGCGGCGCGTCCTTGCCGTGCGTCTTTGAGAGCTCCAGCGCCAGCTGGTTCGTGAACGTCGTCTTGCCCGTGTCGCGGGGACCGAACAACGCGACGTTGGTCTGCCCCTTCAGCGTCAGCGCCACCTGCTTGGCGAACGCCTCCATCCCGACGATCTTCGACGGATCATCCAGCGGACGATCCCAGATGAACGGGTTGAGCGCCATCGCGAGATTGTACCGCCTATCGAGTACAGAACGGTACCGCTGAGGCGGTACCGCGAGGTCTCGCAGGGAGGATGTGCGGTCGGTCCGCGGGCAACCGCGCGGGCTCCACCACTACGACGGATCTGGGTCACGGCCCAGAGTTCATCGTGTCCCCGCCGCGGTCGTTCCTACTCGTTGCGCATCCCGTCCGGCGAGATGACCTGCACGCCGACCTTGACCTCGGGCTGCTTCTTCGTGCGGTCCGGTCGCGCCGGCCGGCGCGTGAAGCGCTTGCGCCACAGGCCGACCAACCCGACCTTCCACGCCCAGTAGCCCGTCTTGCCGGGCGTGATCGAGAAGTCCATCACGCGCAGATGGGCCAGCACCCGCTTGGAGAGGTACATCGTGCGCAGCACGAGCCCCAGCTTCGGATAGAGCTTCTGCGGCTCGTTCGACGCGCGCACGCGGCCCATCAGCCGGTTCCACAGCCACGGCGGCGGGCGCCACAGCGCGATCAGGTACAGCATGATGTTCGCCCAGCGCGGCGGGATCGCGAGATAGGACTCGTCGATGTCCTCGAGGTCGACGCCGAGCTCCTCCATCGCGGTCGCAAGCCCCGTGTTCGGGATCACCTTCAGCGAGTAGATGAACAGCGTGTAGGGGCGGTCCATCAGGTACAGCAGCTGCAGCGTCGACTTGACGTCGTCCCGCGTCTCGATCGGGTTGTCCATGATGATGTCGTAGGCCGACGGGATGTGGTACTTGGGCGCGAAGGACGCGATGACCTTGCCGGCGTTGAGGATCTTCTCCGGCGGCGTCGGGCGCTTGTAGAAGTCGAGCATGTTCTTCGAGCCCGACTGGATCCCCATCCGCACGCGGTTCATCCCCGCCCACGAGAGCAGCTCGAACTTGTCCTGGCGCACGTAGTTGGGAATCACGCCGTAGACGGCGAACGGCAGCTGCTCGAGCTCGTCGTGCCACAGCTCGGCGAACTCCTCGAGCTGGCCGTAGGGGATCGCCATGAACGAGTCGTCGTGGAAGGAGACCTGGCTGAGGTGCGGGAAGCGCTCGCGCGCGTCCTTGACCTGGTCGACCATGTAGCGCGCGCTGGGGTGGCGGATGCGCTTGTACTTCTTGTCGTTGGCGATGAACTTCGTGTTGCCGCAGTACGCGCAGTGAAACGGGCAGCCGATCGACCACAGCGTCGTGTAGCCGAGCCCGTCGTTGAGCAGGTAGTCCTCGAAGCCCATCTTCACGAAGCCCTGGCCCGGCAGGTAGATCTTCTCCGTCTCGGCGCCGTACTGCGGAAACGGCAGCGCCTCCATCTCGTTGGGCGACATGAGCGGCAGGAAGTGGTTCTTGATCAGCTGGTCGCCGTTGCCGTTGCTGTGACCGTGGCCGTTGGGCTTGAACCAGAAGTTCTTCGTGTTCGTGTAGTCGCGGTCTTCTTTGAAGGCGGCGAGGAACTCCTCGAAGGCGAACTCGCCCTCGCCGGTGCAGATCGCGTCGACGTCGGCGAGGATCGCGTCCTCGGGCTGGATGATCGGGTGGATGCCGCCCCAGATCATGTAGACGCTCGGGTTGATCTCGCGGACGCGCTTGATCACGCGTCGCGTCAGCTCGGAGTAGCCCGTCATCGAGGAGAACCCGATCAGGTCCGAGTCGGCCAGGCCCTGGGCCATCTCGTCGACCTGCTCGTCGCCGATGACGGCCTTGTCGCCCATCCCGCGCACCGCGGTCTTGACGCTGCGATAGCGCTCCGTCGAGATGTAGAAGGACTCCGTGCCCGGCTGCAGTTGGGCGACATAGGCCGCCATCTTGCGAAAGCCGCAAGACGTGATCCCATCCTCGAGACAGACCATCCGTGTACGCATGTGCAATTTTCCCCCGTGCTGGGCGGCCATCAGGGTACCGCCCGGCGCCGACCGCCAGCCCCGGACGCGCCACTGGACACGGCGACGCCGCCCCGCGTAGGCTCGCGCCGAGCGCGAAGCGCGGAGCGTCCGGCCGCGGCGGGCGGGTCGGGCTCCACACGATCGAAGGGCAGGCATGGCTTCTCAGACGCAGACGCAGGTGCGCCGCATCGTCATGGCCGGCGCGGCAGCCGGCCTGCTGCTCGGCGCCGCCGCGGCGCCGGCGCCGGCCGACCTTCCGCGGACGTACCAGGTCCAGCGCGTCGATCCTCCGCTGCCGACCGTCAACGGGCGCTTCGCGCTTGCCCTGACGAACGTCGGCGACGTCGACGCCGACGGCAGGGACGACATCCTCACCGGCACCGACAAGCACGGCACGCTCCCCGGCACCGGACAGGTGACGGTGATCAGCGGCGCCGACGGCAGCGTCCTGCGCAACTACGCCCAGCCCGACATCGACCCCGGAGGCGCCCCCGACCGGCGGCCCGCGGGCTTCGGCGCCGCGGTCGGCAAGCTCGCCGACATCGGCAGCTGCCCGGGCTTCGCGGGCGCGCCCGGCGCGCTCTGCACGGCCGGCGCGGTCGGCGCGAAGGACGGCGTTGGCGAGCACATCGTCTCCGCCAGCGGCGTGGATCTCGACGCCGGCGGGAGCCCCGATCCCGGCGCGGACAACAGTTTCGGCGTCATCTACGTCTTCGACGGCGCGAGCGGCGCACTGCTCAAGCGCCTGATCATGCCGGCCCCCGACCGCGCGCTCGCCGCGGGCAGCGACGTGCGCTTCGGGCGCAGCGTCCTGTCGCCCTCCGGCCAGCCGCCCTGCCCCGGCTTCGGCGGCGTGTCGACGGTGGCGACGCCCAACCCGTGCCTGCTCGGCGCGACGACCGCCTCGGCGATCGGCAGCCTCGACGGCGACGCGTTCGGCGACATCGTCGTCGCGGCGACGAACTTCCCCGAGACGAAGGCGACCGCCAACCCCGACTCCGAGTGCGCCACGCAGGCGGGCTCGCTGCCCTGCATCGACTCCGGCCGGGCGTACGTCTTCTCCGGCGCCGACATCGCCGGCTCAGCCCCCGGCACCGTCCTGGCGACGCCGCGCGTGCTGCGCAACCCGCTCGCGCAGCCCGACGACCCCAACGCGCTGTCGCCGTTCTCCAACGCCGAGGAGCTCGGCAACCTGCTCATCCCCGTCGGCGACGCGGGCTCGTGCAACGAGGCGCCGGCGCCGACGTTCGGCGAGATCTGCACGGCGCGCTCCAACACGATGGACGCCAGACCGGACTTCGCGATCACCGCGCCTGCCGTCAACCTCAACGGCGTGCCCGAGGCCGGCGCCGTGCTGCTCATCGACGGCGCGAAGCTCACGGTCATCAAGACGACGTACACCCCCTCCCCGCGGCCCGAGGCCACCTTCGGCGGCGTCCAGAACGGACCGATCGGACCTGCGCCGGGCAGCCTCAACGGCGACACGGCGCCCGACATCTACGTGCCCGAACTGCAGGGCGCCGACCGCTACGTCGCCGAGGGGCGCGCCTTCGCCATCAGCGGCCGGCCGTCGCATCAGGGCAGCTTCGCGGAGGTCTTCCAGCGCTTCACCGATCCCACGCCGCACGCCGGCGGGATGTTCGGCGCGGCAGCCGCGGGGGCGGGCAACGTCGCCGGCGACGAGCGCGGCGAGCTCATCGTCGGCGCGATCGGCCCGCACAACCCGGCTCCGAACCTCAACGTCGTCAACGACGTGCACATCCTCAGCGCGGTGACCGGCGACGCGCTGCAGAGCATCCCCGCGCCCGACGCCCAGGGCGGCGAGTCGTTCGGCGTCGCGCTGGCGCCGATGGGCGACCTCAACGGCGACGGCTTCCTCGACCTCGCGGTCGGGGCCGGCTTCTACGACCAGACGGGCAAGCCGACGTGCGCGGGCGGCGGGCTGTGCGACAACGCCGGGCGGCTGTACATCCTGCGCAGCGACAACTCGCCGCTGGCGCCCGCGCCCCCGCCGCCGCCGGGCGTGCCCCCGCTGTCGGCGCCGCTCGCGGTCGCGCTGTCGGGCCGGGCGGTGGAGCTCAGCGCGAGCCGCTCGCGCGTGCGCAGCGGCTCGGCGTCGCTGCTGCGCGGGACGATCGAGTCGCTCACGGCAAGCCCGACGGCGTGCGCGGCGGGCCAGGCCGTCGAGCTGCAGTCACGCCGCTCGGGACAGCGGCGCTTCACGAGGCTGGGCCTCGTGCAGAGCGATGCTGACGGCGACTTCCAGACGACCGTGCGCCCGACGCGGACGACGCGCTACCGCGCGCTCCTGCGCCAGACGGAGCTGTGCCTGGGCGCCGGGTCCGACACGGCGACCGTGTCCGTCGTGCAGGTCGTCTCGATCGCGACTCGCAGCACGATGCTCGCCGGCCGCACGGTGGGCTTCCAGCTGCGCTGCCCGCGCGGCGACGTATGCGCCGGCACGGTCAAGCTGCGCACGGCGGTGAGCGTCGGCCAGGGCGACTCGCGCCGCCGCGTGACGCTCGGGGCGAAGGCGTTCCAGGTCCCCGGCAACGCGCGCCGCACGACGCGCATCACGGTGTCGCCGCTCGTGGCGGCGATGCTTCGGACGCGCCCGCGAACGACGCTCAACGCGTTCATCACCAACCACGACTCGGACGGGCGCCGGTCGACGAGCCGCGGGCGGTTGACGCTGCTGACGCGCTGAGGAGCGGCCCGGCCGGCGCTCAGCGGCCGTAGCGCTCGCGGGCGAGCACGAGCTGCTCGGGCAGCGCGATGCGCGTCGGCGGCGACGGGTCGGCGAGCACCGAGACCGTCTCGGCGACCGAGAACGTGATCGTGCGCGGCTCGCCGTCCTCGCCCGTGACGGTGACCTCCTCGTGCGAGGTCGCGGTCAGCGTCCCCTTCATCCCGGGCTCGATGCGCGACTGCTTGAGGTAGTGCAGCAGGTCCTCGGCCTCGTTCTCGAAGCGCAGGATCGTGACCGTCGCGCCCGCTGAGACGTCGGCGAGCGGGACGCCGTCGATGCGGCTGCCGGCGGCGATCGGGTGGCCGTGCGGGCACGTCTTCGCGTCGCCGATCGCGGCCAGCATGCGCTCCTCGAGCACCGGGCTCATCGCGTGCTCGAGGCGCTCGGCCTCCTCGTGGACCTCGTCCCACGGGATCCCGAGGACGTCGGTCAGGAAGCGCTCGATGAGCCGGTGGCGGCGCACGACGCCCTCGGCGTGATCGAGGCCGCTGGCCGTGAAGGAGATGACCTTGTCGCTGGCGCGCGTGATGTAACCGTCGCGCTCCAGGCGGCCGATCATCTCGTGCACGGTCGGCGCCGAGAGCTGCATCGCGCGGGCGACGTTCGCGCCCGTCATCGGCAGCTTGGCCTCCTGCAGCCAGAACAGCGTCTGCAGGTACTCCTCCTCGGCGACGGTCGCGTGCTCGGTTGCCATCGCGGCCGATCCTATAGGCCCAGCCGCGCGCCGACGTGAGCCACCTGCAGCTGTGCGGATTCGCACTTGACACGACCAGGCCCCATGGGTACGGTTCCGCGAACTACATTCGACATTATCGAATGGTGATCAGCTCAAGGAGAGAGTCGTGGAGCATTCGCTGTCACAGCGCGCCCTGGCGGAAACGCTCGGCACCGCGCTGCTCGTCCTGGTCGGGCCCGGGTCGGTCGTTGCGACCCTCACGCTCGCGGGAGACGCAACGCCCGCCATCACGGGAGCCGACCTGCTCGGCATCTCGTTCGCATTCGGTCTCGTCATCGCCGCGCTCGTGTACGCGATCGGCAAGGTGTCGGGCTGTCACATCAACCCCGCCGTCACGTTCGCCCTCGCCGCCACGAAGCGGTTTCCCTGGCGCGAGGTTCCGGCCTACTGGGGCGCGCAGATCGTCGGAGCGATCCTCGGCGCGCTCGGCATCTGGGCCGTCTTCGCCGGCTCCGCGATCGACCTCGGCATGGGTCAGACGTCGTTCAACCCCGACACGGCGACGTGGGCGCAGGCGATCTTCTCGGAGGGCATCGGGACGTTCATCCTGATGTTCGCGATCCTCGGCATCGTCGACTCGCGCTCACCGAGCGACCTCGCCGGGCTCATCATCGGCGGCGCGGTCATCGCGATCATCATGGTCATCGGCCCGATCACCGGCGCGTCGTTGAACCCCGCGCGCGCATTCGGCCCCGAGTTCGTCTCGGCGCTCGGCAGCGGCACGACGTTCTGGAGCCAGATGATCCCCGTCTACGTGTTGCCAGGCCTCGCCGGCGCCGGCCTTGCCGCCGTCGTCTACGACCAGATCGCGACCCCGCGCAAGGTCGCCCGGCCGATCCGCGCCGCCGCGAACAACGGCGACGGGCTCGGCACCGAAGACCGCGACCTTGCCGCGGCCAACTGAGAGGAGTCACGATGGCGACCATCAGCAGCTCGAGGATGAAGAAGCTCTACAACGACCCGGCCACGCTCGTCGCGGAGTCGCTCGCCGGCCTGGCGGCCGCGCACGGCGACCTCCTGCGCTACGACAGCGACGCGCGCATCGTCACGCGCGCGGACGCGCCCGTCGACGCCAAGGTCGCGCTCGTCTCCGGCGGTGGCTCGGGACACGAGCCGCTGCACGGCGGCTTCGTCGGGCGAGGAATGCTCGATGCGGCCTGCCCCGGCGAGGTCTTCACCTCGCCGGTGCCCGACCAGATGCTGGCGGCGACGAAGGCCGTCGACGGCGGCGCCGGCGTGATCCACATCGTCAAGAACTACACCGGCGACGTCATGAACTTCAAGCTCGCCGCGGAGGACGCGGCGGACGAGGGGATCCGCGTCGAGTCGGTGCTCGTCGACGACGACGTCGCCGTCGAGGACTCCCTCTACACGGCGGGCAGGCGCGGTGTCGGCGCGACCGTGCTGCTGGAGAAGATCGCCGGCGCGGCCGCCGAGCGCGGCGACGACCTCGCTGCGGTGACCGCGATCGCGCGGCGCGTCAACGCACGTGCGCGCTCGTTCGGCGTCGCGCTCTCGTCGTGCATCCCGCCGGCCTCGGGCCAGCCGATGTTCGACCTGCCCGACGGCCAGATGGAGGTCGGGATCGGCATCCACGGCGAGCCCGGGCGACGCCGCGAGGCGGTCGGCTCGGCGCACGAGATCGCCGCGCTCATGGTCGAGGCGGTCGTCAGCGATCTCGCTCCGGCCCACGGCGCCGAGGTCCTGCCGTTCGTCAACGGCATGGGCGGCACGCCGCAGATCGAGCTCTACCTGCTCTACGGCGAGATCGAGAAGGCGCTCGTCGCGGCCGGCCTGAAGCCGCTGCGGCGGCTCGTCGGCAGCTACATCACGTCGCTGGAGATGGCGGGCGCGTCGCTGACCCTGCTCGAGCTCGACCCCGAGCTGACCGCCCTGTGGGATGCTCCGGTGCACACGCCGGCGCTCCGCTGGGGAGCGTGAC
Organism: uncultured Solirubrobacteraceae bacterium; assembly: GCA_963756465.1. Lineage (GTDB taxonomy): Bacteria > Actinomycetota > Thermoleophilia > Solirubrobacterales > Solirubrobacteraceae > CADCVQ01. The sequence continues at coordinate 54,963 of CAVWNK010000003.1, read as the reverse complement.
GGCAGCGATGTACGAGGCTCGGACCCAGACCGCCGTGGACTCCACCACCGTCAGCGCATGGATGGGCGAGATCGCCGCGGCGGTCCGAGCCGAGCGCGACCACCTCACCCAGCTCGACGCCGCGATCGGCGACGGCGATCACGGGATCAACATGAACCGCGGCTTCGAGGCGGTCACGAAGGCGCTCGCCGTCCAGGACGGGAGCCTCTCCCCCGGCAAGCTCCTGACGATCGCGGGCAAGACGCTCGTCTCGTCGGTCGGAGGGGCGAGCGGCCCGCTGTGGGGGACCGCGTTCAAGCGCGCTGGACGCGCGCTCGGCGACGCGCCGACGATCGGCGCCCAGGAGCTGATCGCGGCGCTCGATGCCGCGATCGCGGGCGTCGTCGAGCTGGGCGCGGCAGCCCTCGAGGACAAGACGATGGTCGACGCGCTCGTCCCCGCCGTGGCGGCGCTGCGTCACGGGGTGGCGGGCGGGCAGTCGCTCGAGCGCGCCCTCGCCGCGGCGGCGGTCGCCGCCGAGGGCGGCGCGCGGGCGACGATCCCGCTGCAGGCCCGCAAGGGCCGCGCCTCGTATCTCGGCGAGCGCTCGATCGGCCACCAGGACCCCGGCGCCACGTCGGCCGCGCTCGTCATGCGCGCGCTCGAGCGCGCCGTCTGCCAGGCGGGCTGATGGGCGAGCGCGTGCTCGCCGGTACCGCCGCCTCGCCGGGGCTGGCGACCGGCATCGCTCGTGTACTGCACCCGCCCGCCGCGGAGGCGAAGCAGGTGCCGCCGCCGGCGCGGGCCGAGGAGGGACGGCGCGCCGCTGCCGCGCTCGACGCCGCGGCCGCCGAGCTCGCTGCGCTCGCGTCGCGGCTGCGCGAGGAGGATCGCCAGGAGCATGCCGCGCTCGTCGAGACGGCCGTGCTGATCGCCGGCGATCCCGAGCTGCACGACGACGTCCTGAGGCGAACCGCCGACGGCGCCCCGGCAGCGCGGGCGCTGCTCATGGCCGGCGAGGCGCAGGCGGCGCTGATCGCGGCGCTCGACGATTCCCTGCTCGCGGCGCGGGCCGGCGACGTGCGCAGCGTCGGGCGCCGGGCGGCGCGGCTGGCCGCCGACGCGGCCTCGGGCCCGCCCGCGCCGGGCAGCGACGCCGTGATCCTCGTGGGCGACGATCTCGGACCGGCGGACGTGGCGGAGATCGGCGCGGAGGTCCGCGCGATCGCGCTCGCGCGTGGGGCCGTGACGGCGCACGCGGCGATCGTCGCGCGCTCCCTCGGGCTGCCGATGGTCGTCGGGCTCGGGCCGCAGATCGTCGACGCCACCGGTGCGATCGTCGTCGACGGCGACACCGGCGCCGCCGTGCTCGATCCCAGCCACAGGCGCTGCGCGGAGGCCCGCGCCGCGGCGCTCGTGCGCGCGCGCGACGACCGCCGCTGGATCGCCGATCGCGCGCTCCCGGCGCAGACGCACGACGGTCACCGCATCACGGTGCTGGCAAACGTCGGCAGCGAGGCCGAGGTCGCCGTCGCGCTGCGCTACGGGGCCGAGGGCGCCGGGCTGATCCGCACGGAGCTTGCGTTCCTCGACGCGCCCGGCTGGCCGAGCGAGGCCGAGCATCGCCGCGCGCTGGCGCCCGTGCTCGGCGCGCTGCGCGGGCAGACGGCAACCGTGCGGGTCCTCGACTTCGGCGCCGACAAGACGCCGCCCTTCCTCGAGGGTGAGGCCGACCGCGGTCTGTGCCTGCTGCTGCGCTCGCCCGATGCGCTCGCCGCGCAGCTGCGCGCGGCGCTGGACGTCGGCCGCGACTGCCACCTGCGGATCCTGCTGCCGATGGTGCAGAGCAGCGCCGAGCTCGGGATCGCCTCGGCGCTCGTGCGCTCCGCCGCGGCCGCCGCCGGCGTCCTCGCGCCGCCGCTCGGGGCGATGATCGAGACGACCGGCGCCGTCGCCGCCGTATGCGAGCTCGCCTCCGGCGCGGACTTCCTCTCGATCGGCAGCAACGACCTCACCCACGCGACGCTCGGCCTGAACCGCTTCGCAGCCGGCAGCGCGCGAGCGCACCACCCCCATGTGCTCGCGCAGATCGACCGCACGGTCCGGGCCGCGCATGCCGCCGGGCGTACCGTCGAGGTATGCGGCGAGGCCGCGTCGGACCCGCACTGCGTGCCGCTCCTCGTCGGCCTCGGCGTCGACGAGCTGAGCGTCGGCGCCGCGCGGGTCGGCGCCGTCCGCGGCTGGGTGCGCGGGCTTGACCGCGCGCGCTGCGGCGCGCTCGCGCGGCAGGCGCTGGGCGCGGCGAGCGTCGCTGCGGTGGAGGAGCTCGTGGGGTGATCAGAAGCGTCTGACCGGTCACCCCGGCCCGGGGTTCCGGTCGAGCGTCAGTGCAGGCCTGCGACGCAGCCCTGCAGGGCTTCGACGGCGGTGGCCGCGTCGCCTCCGTCGGCATGGAGCGACAGCGCCGAGCCGGCCTTCGCGCCGAGACCGAGCACCGCCAGCAGGCTCTTCGCGTTCGCCTCACGCTCGCCCGCGCGGATCACGATGCGGGCCTCGAAGCCCATCGCGGTGCGCACGAACTCGGCGGCCGGGCGGGCGTGCAGGTCGACGCCCGCCGGCAGGACGACATCGGCCTCAGAACTTGCGGACATCACGGGCCTCCTCCGCGGAGCGTGCGACCTCGTCGATCGAGCAACCGGCCGACGCCGTCACGGCGGCGGCCACGGCGCCTTCGACGAGCGGCGCGTCGACGAGCCGGGCATGGTTGCTCGCGCGGCTCTCGAGGACGTGCCTGATCGTCAGAATCGCGCTGCCGATGTCGCCGAGCAGGATCACTCCGTCGCCGCCGTCGACGCTGCGGATCGCCGTGCGGACACGTTCACCGTCGGTGCCCAAGCTCCCGTCCGGACCGCCGCCGACGGCCTCGATGCGGACGTCGGGGCCGGCGAGCTCGGTGGCCAGCGCGACGACGCCGTCGGCGAGATCCGGGCTGTGCGAGACGATGACGATTCCGACCACGCGCGCTCCTGTCATAGGTTGTGCCGGACGTCGGGTAGTGTAAACGATCGAAGCAGATTCGACAATGCCGAATACGTAGGGGATGGGCGGGGGACGCGAGGTGAAGGAGCCGCAGGCGACGGGGAAGACGATCCAGTCCGTGGATCGCGCCGCGCGCATCCTCAAGGCGCTCGCGAGCGGTCCTCGGCGCCTCGGCGTGACCGAGCTCGCCGACAGGCTGAGCATGACGCGGCCGACCGTTCACGGGCTGCTGCAGACGCTGCAGGCCCACGGCCTCGTCGAGCAGGATCGCGACTCCGACAAGTACCAGCTCGGCGCCGGCCTGCTGCAGCTCGGCATCTCCTACCTCGATCTCAACGAGCTGCGCGGCCGCTCGATCGTGCATGCCGAGCGGCTCGCCACCCGCGCCGACGCGGCCGTCCGCGTCGGCGTCCTGCACGGCGCCTCGGCGGTCGTCGTGCACCACGTGTTCCGGCCGGACTCGAGCCTGCAGATCCTCGAGGTCGGCGCCCAACTTCCGGCCCACGCGAGCGCCCTCGGCAAGGCGATCCTCGCCTATCGCCCTGCCGAGACGCTGGACGACCTGCTTGCCGAGGAGCTGCCCAGGCTCACCGCGCGCACGCTCACCGTGGCGTCGTTGCGGGCGGACCTGCAGGCGACGCGCGAGCGCGCCTACGCGCGCGAGCGTGACGAGGCGGTGCTCGGCGAGTCGAGCGTCGCGGCGCCGATCTTCGACCATGCGGGCCACGTCGTGGGCGCGATCGGCGTGGTCGGCGACACCGGCCGGATCCTGCCTCGCACGCCGACGAAGGCGTTGATCGCGGCCGTCGCCGACGCGGCGCGCGGGGTGTCGCGCGAGCTCGGAGCGCGCGCCTGGCCCGTGCAGCCGTAGCATCGCCGGACGTGCAGATCAGACCTGGCACCCGCGCGTTCGTGACCGGCGCTTCGCGCGGGATCGGCCGCGCGATCGCGCAGGCGCTCGCGCAGCGCGGCGCGGTCGTCGGGCTGGCCGCCCGCTCCACGCCCGACCTCGTGGCGCTCGCCGCGGAGCTGCCGGGAACGCACCACGTGTTCACCTGCGACGTCGCGCTGCCGGCGTCCGTCACGTCCGCCGTCGAGGACTTCGTCCTGGCCACCGGCGGGCTGGACCTCGTCGTCGCCAACGCCGGGATCGCGCACTACGAGCCGATCGCCGTGCAGAGCCTCGAGCACATCGAGAACATGACCGCGGTCAACTGGCTGGGCACCGTGCACACCGTCCAGGCGGCGCTGCAGTACATGCTCGACCAGGGCGGCGGCCACATCGTCGTCATGTCCTCGGGCGCCGGGCTGCGCGGGTTTCCCGGCGCAGCCGCCTACAGCGCGACGAAGGCCGCCCAGCGCATGTTCGCCGAGGCGCTGCGCCACGAGCTGGCCGGCACCGGCGTCTCGGTGACGACCGTCTTTCCGGGCGAGATCCGCACCTCGCTGCACGACCACGAGCGCACGAGGATGCCGGGGTGGTACCGCGGCGGGCCCGACGCGGCGTCGCCCGACGTGCTGGCGAAGAAGGTCCTCGAGGCCGTCGAGGACGACAGCCGTCACCTGCACTACCGCTCGTTCGTCAAGGGCATGGGGCTCGTCCACGGCGTCTCGCCCCGGATGGCCGACAGGATCCTGCGCCGGCTGCGCGGCGACACCGCGGCGCCGCGGCGCGACTGAGGCCGGCGCTACGTGGCGGGCGTCGAGCTGGAGAGGCAGGCGCGGTCGCGGCCGTCGCTCTTGGCCTTGTACAGCGCGCGGTCCGCCTCGGCGACGAACTGCTCGGCGGTCAGCGGCAGCGCCCACGCGACGATCCCCGCCGAGGCCGTCAGGCCGTCGGGCACGTTCGCGCGTAGGCGGTCGACGACCTCGAGCGCAGCCTCGGCGTCACAGCCGGGCAACAGCAGCCCGAACTCCTCGCCGCCGATCCGCGCGAGCAGGTCGATGTCGCGGATCTGGCCGCGCCAGGATGCGCCGATCTCGCGCAGCGCGGCGTCGCCTGCCTGATGGCCGCAGCGATCGTTGTAGGCCTTGAAGTGGTCGATGTCGAGCAGCACGACCGAGAGCGGATGGCCGAGGCGCTCGGCGCGGCGCAGCGCGCTTGGCAGCTCGTCGTCCCAGGCACGGCGGTTGGCCATCCCGGTCAGGACGTCGGTGCGGGCGTCGATCGCCAGGCGCCGGACGAGGTCGCGGCGCTCGAGCTCGTTGCCGACGAGCAGCGCGATGTCGGCGAGCGCTTCGATCTGCGCCGGCTGCCAGACGCGCGGCGTCGAGTCGATCGCGCAGAGGCTGCCGAGCACGTGGCCCGTCGGCGACATGATCGGAAACCCCGCATAGGCGACGACGTCGAGATCGACGATCGCGAGGTTGGCGCACAGGACGGCGTCCAGGCGCGCGTCCTCGACGACGAGCGGCGCCGCGTTGGCGACGACGTGCTGGCAGAAGGAGTGCGACAGCGGCGTCTGGCGGGCGTCCGCCCACGGCTGCGCGAGGCCGCAGAGGCCGGCGAAGTACTGGCGATCGTTGGTGACCACGGAGACGAGCGCCGTCGGAGCGTCCGCGACCCGCGCGGCGAGGCGCGCGAAGCGGTCGAAGATCGGCTCGGGGGCGCCGTCGAGCAGGCCCTCGGCGTTGAGCACGGCGAGACGATCGCCGTTGTGCACGGCCGCGCTGAGTCGCGCGCCGGACGCGACGGGCGGCCGAGCGCGGACGGTTGACGGCAGGTCGGTCGACATCTCGCTCACGCGGGTGTATCGGCATCCGGGCACGCATCTTGAGCGCGTCAGGCGCCGCCGGGCGCGCGCCGGCGCGGCGGCTCGGTTCGCAGCGACGCGGCGAGCGTGTCCAGGCGCCGCTCGGCGAACGTCATGAACGCCTTCGTCGCCGGCGACAACTGCGCGCCGCGGCGCCAGGTGAAGGCGAACGTCTCGTAGATCGGATCGGCGAACGGCACCCAGCCCAGCTCGCTCGCGGCGAGGCGGCGCAGCATCCCCGCCGGAGCGATCGTGTCGCCGAGGCCGCGCGCGGCGAGCTCGAGCGCGACCTCCATGTCCTCGACGTCGATCTGCGGCTCGATCGTGACCCCGGCGCGCTGGGCGAGTTCGCGCAGCTGGCGGCGCGTGGGGTCCTCGCTGCCCCAGCTCGCCTCCGACAGGATCAGGGGGGCGGTCGCCAGGCGCTGCATCGTCATCGCGTGGCGCACGCGCAGGCGGTCGGCGGAGACGTAGAGCACCTCGTCGCTCATCGCGGGCCGGATCTCCAGACCGCGGTCGTCGACGGGCAGCACGACGAGGCCCGCTTCGAGCGCGCCCTCGCGGATCGCCTCGACGGTCTCGGACGAGTTCTGGCCGACGATCCGCACGCGCACGTCGGGATGGCTGCGGCGGAAGTCCTCGACGAGGTCGGTGCCGAGATACGTGCGCGCAGTGCCGAAGGTGCCGAACGACGCCGTCCCCGCGCGCAGCTCACGCACCGCGCCGACCGACGCGCGCGCGGCCTCGACCGCGGCCAGCACGGACTCGGCGTGCGGCCGCAAGGTGCGTCCCGCCTCGGTCGGGACGAGGCCGCGATTGACGCGCTGAAAGAGCGCGACGCCGAGCTCGGCCTCCAGGCGCCGGATCTGTTCGGAGAGCGACGGCTGGGCCAGGTGCAGCGCTTCGGCCGCGGCGCTGAACGAGCCGTGCTCGAACGTTGCGAGCAGGTAGTGGAGCTGCTGAAGGGTCATAGGTTTTGCCTTGTGCTCGTCAAGTCAATCAAGGCTACCGCTAGAGCGCACAAACGCCGATCATTGACCCATGTTCACCGCCATCTCACTCCTCGCAGGGTTCGCGCTCTTCGAGGTGCTCGCCTATCGCCGGGGTGCGGAATCGCGCCTGGGCTTCGACGAACGCCTCGAGCGTGGGAACCCCCGCAACATCTGAATCGGCCCGCTCCGCGGGCGTCGCGCTGTGCCTGCTGTCGGCCGCCGGCTTCGGCCTGATGGCGATCTTCGCCAAGCAGGCGTACGCCGCCGGCCTCGGTGTCAGCGCGCTGCTCGCGGCACGCTTCGTGTTCGCGGCATCGGTCTTCTGGGCGATCGTCGCCGTGCGCGGACGTGTTCGCGGCCGCACTACGGACGCGCGCTCGGCGGCGCGCCCGCCGCGCCGTGCGGTGCTCGCCTGCCTCGGGCTGGGCGCGATCGGCTACGCCGCCCAGGCCGGCCTGTTCTTCTCCGCCCTGAGGCACATCGACGCGTCGCTGACGTCGCTGCTGCTCTACACGTATCCGGCGCTCGTCTTCTGCGGCGCGGTCGTGCTCGGCCGCGAGCACGTGACCCCCTGGAAGGCCTTCGCGCTCGCGCTGGCGAGCGCGGGCGCAGCGCTCGTCCTGCTGGGCGGCGGCACGAGCGGCCTGGAGGCGACCGGCGTCGCGCTTGCGCTCGCCGCGGGCGCGTCGTACGCGGTCTACATCCTCGTCGCCGAGGTCGTCGTGCGGCGGATCGACCCGATCCTGCTCGGTGCCTTCGTCGCGACCGGCGCGGCGGCGACATTCCTGCTCGCCGGCCTGATCGGAGGGGCGCTCGAGTTCACGCCCGCAGGCTGGCTGTGGATCGCCGCGATCGCCACGATCTCGACCGTGCTGCCGATCGTGACGTTCATGCTCGGCATGGAGCGCGTCGGCGCCTCGACGGCGTCGATCGTGTCGACCTTCGAGCCCGTCGTCACGATCGCGTTCGCGGCCGCGCTGTACGGCGAGACGCTCGGCCCGCTGCAGGGCCTCGGCGGCGCGCTCGTGCTCGCCGCGGTGATCGCACTGCAGCTGCGCGGGGCGCGTGCGGTTGCGCCCGCACCGGCCCGGCTCGCGCACGAATCCGTCGGGTAGCGTTGCGGGCCATGGGCCTGCCGCTGAAGCCGCCGATCCTGCCGCAGCTCGCGCGTCCGCGCGCGGCCCTGCCGGAGGACGCGGGCTGGGCCTACGAGCCCAAGTGGGACGGCTTTCGCGCGATCGCGTTCGTCGACGGCGACGAGAGCTATGTGCAGTCGCGCAACGGCAAGGACCTGTCGCGCTACTTCCCCGAGGTGCGCTTCCCCGCCGGCCGCTACGTCGTCGACGGCGAGCTCGTCGCGGCGACGTTCGGCACGCTCGGCCAGCGCATCCACCCGGCGGCCTCGCGGATCGCGCGCCTCGCCGACGAGACGCCGGCGCGCTTCGTCGCCTTCGACGTGCTCGCGCTCGGCGACGACGTGCTGCTCGCGCGGCCCTACGAGCAGCGCCGCGCCGCGCTCGAGGGGATCGAGGGCCTCGAGCTGACGCCGGTCGCGCGCAGCGCCGGCGACGCGCGCCGATGGCTGCACGACGAGGAGGGCGTCATCGCCAAGGAGCTCGCGGCGCCGTACCTGCCCGGCGAGCGCAAGGGAATGGTGAAGATCAAGCGCGTCCGCACGCTCGACGCGGTCGTCATGGGCTGGCGGCCGGGCAAGGCCGAGGGAACCGTCGGCGCGATCATCCTCGGGCTCTACGACGACGGCGGCCGGCTGCGCGAGATCGGCCACTCCAGCGGCTTCACCGCCAAGCGCAAGCAGGAGCTCGTCGACGAGCTGCGCCCCTACGAGACCGGCGAACGCGGCAGCGGCGAACCGTCACGCTGGACAGCGGGCCGCGAGCTCGAATGGGTCGCGCTGCGACCCGAGCTCGTCGTCGAGGTGACCTTCGACCACGTCTCCGACGGGCGCATCCGCCACGGCACGAAGGTCGTGCGCTGGCGCGACGACAAGGCGCCCGCGCAGTGCACGATCGACCAGCTCGACCTCTAGAGCCAGCGAGCAGTAGCAGGGCGGCGGACGGCGTTGCGACGTTCGTCCAGATGCGCAAATCCTGGGGTGGGTCCCTAGTGCGCGCCGTCACGGGCATGTGAAGGATGCCGTCGACGCATCGACTGCATCCGCATCCCAAACGCCTGCGGTCCTCGCGTCTGAATCGGGTGGTGTCCGTAGGTCGTAGCCAGACCCCATCGCCGGCTCGCTGCGTGCCGGGGGTGGGGTCCTACGACGCGGGCGCGGTCGCCACGACGAGCGCCACGCCGTGGCGCTCCTGCGACGGCCGTCCGAGCTCCCACGTCAGGCGATCGGTGCGCCCGACGCGCTTGGACGAACGCACCTCCCAGCCCGCCAGCAGCTCCGCCAGGCTCGCCTCGTCGTAGACGCGCTGGAAGTCGTCGACGCTCGCCACCTCCCCGAACGGCAGCGTCAGCACGAGCACGCCGCCGGGCGCGACGAGCTCACGCAGCCGCGCGAGCGCCGCGAGATCGGCGCGCTCGTCGGTCCAGTCCAGGTCGTAGTGCTCGAGGCCGAAGTGCTCGACCGCGGACAGCACGACGGCGGCGTCGAAGCGCTGCGCCGGCGCCGGGTCGGGCAACTCGTCCAGCCGGCACGCCGCATGCGTGAGGTTCGGATGCGCCAGCGGGTACGCGCGCGGGTCGACGACCGTCACGCGGTGGCCGAGCGTCGCGAGCGACAGGCCGACCGTGCTCTCGCTGCCGCCGACGTCGAGGATCCGCGCGGGCGCCGCGAGCGCCGCCAGCGCGCCGAAGACGAACGGCTGCTCGACGATGCGCTCGTTGACGAGCAGCGGCTCGACGCCGCCGGCGACGTGGTGGACGGGCACCGGCGGGTTGAACCAGACCCCGCCCTGCGACGCGTAGCCGTCGGGCCCGGTGGCCCAGTTGAGGTACGCCGCGCGCGCGGCGTCGAGCTCGCCGAGCGCCCCGCCCGGCGCGGGCACATCGCGCCAGCCGAGGCCGGCGAGCATGTCGCGACCGATCCGGTCGAGGTCGTCGAGGCGGTCGTGCACCGTCGGGCGTGCCAGGTCCTCGCTGCCCAGACGCGCGTCGATCTCGTGGACGGTCATCGCCACGCGCGGGTCCAGCGCGCGTCGCAGCGGCCAGCCGAGCAGCCGCTTCGCGCGCGCGAAGCTGCCCACGCCTACCACGCCCTCGCTGCTCGCGAGCGGCGCCGCGGCCGTCGTGTCTGCCCGGTGGGCGCCATGCCGAGAGGATGCCAGCGCGGCGGGGGCGGGCACGGGCGATCGGTTGCGGGCCGGCGCTCGCGACGGCGCAACCGCGCCCCGCACCGCCGTCGTGTACTCCTTGGCGGCGATGTCCGTCCCCGCAGCGCCAGTCCTCGTCGCGCCCGACACCTTCGCCGGCACGCTGCGGGCCCCCGTCGTCGCGGCGGCGATCGCGCGTGGCCTGGAGCGCGCGGGCATCGCGCCGCCGCAGTTGTGCCCCGTCGCGGGTGGCGGGCGCGGGACGATCGAGGTCCTGCTGCCGGTACTGGGCGGCGAGACCGCGCGCGGCTTCGCGCTGATCGAGGACGGCGGCACGGCGATCGTCGAGCGGGCGGACTCGGCGCGCGCGACCGGCGAGCGGATCGCCGCGGCGGCCGGCTCCGGCGCCGAGGTCGTGCTCGTCGCGGCCGGCGGCCCGGAGGCCGAGTTCGACGGCGGCGCGGGAGTGGTCGAGGCGATCGAGGACGGCGGCGGCCTGCGCGGCGCCGCGCTCGTCGTCCTCTGCGAGCTGCGGGCGGCGTGGAATCAGGCCCGCCCACCCGACGGGCTGCCGCGCGACCCGCGCGGCATCCCGATGACCGCCGCGGGCGGCGGTCTGGCCGGCGCGCTGTGGGCGCAGCTCGACGCGCGCCTCGTCGCCGGCGCGCCGTTCGTGCTCGAGCAGCTCGGCTTCGACGCCCGCATGCGTGCCGCGCGGGCCGTGATCGTCGGCGAGGCTCGGCTCGACCGCGCGACGCTCGCAGGGCGGGCCACGGGCGAGATCTCGACGCGCGCACGGCAGGCCGGCGTTCCCTGCCATGCGATCGTCGGCGAGGACGCGATCGACCGCTTCGACGCGCGGATCCTCGACCTGCAGGCGATCCTCGTGGCCTCGACGCTGACCGAGATCGAGGCCGCCGGCGCAGCGCTGGCAGCCTGCCTGTGAGGGGGCGCGGCCGGCCCGGCGCTCGACGGCGGGCGCACCACCGCCTCGCAGCGCGCGTCAGCCGCGGCGCCCCGCCGCCAGTCCGAAGCGATCCGCGAGCTGCCCGCAGCGCTCGACGAGCTCGGGCGGCTCGTGGACCTCGAACGCGAAGCCGAGCATGCCGATCCGCATCGCCAGCCAGTCCAGCGAGTCGTCGCTCGTGCGGTACTCGCAGCGGTCCTCCCCGCGCGCCTCGACGGTTCCCCACAGGTAGCGGCGCTGCTCGAGCTCCGCGGCGGGCGCGTGCACGGTCACGCGCGCCTCGTAGCGCGACGGCGCGGTGCGCAGGTTCGCCGCGACGTACGCGGCGGGGTCGCGGCCCGGGATCGTGCGCGGGGTGAAGCGCGCACCGGCCGGGGCCGCGCGCTCGAGGCGGTCGACGCGGAACGTCCGCCACGCCTCGCGCTCGCAGTCCCAGGCCACGAGGTACCAGCGCCGGCCGAGGTTGACGAGGCTGTGCGGCTCGACATGGCGGCGCGACTGCTGCGCGTCGCGGCTGCGGTAGGCGAAGCGCAGGCGCTCGTGGTCGCGGCAGGCGCCGGCGATCGTCGTCAGCGCCTGCGGATCGACCAGCGGGCCGCTGGCAGGCATCGTCGCGAGCACCGAGCTGAGCGCGTTGACGCGCCGGCGCAGATGCGACGGCAGGACCTGCTCGAGCTTGACGAGCGCCCGGATCGAGGTCTCCTCGATACCCGCGACCGAGGCGCCTGCCGCGGTCCGCAGGCCGACCGCGATCGCGACCGCCTCGTCGTCGTCGAGCAGCAACGGCGGCATCGCGGTGCCCGCGTGCAGCGAGTAGCCTCCGGCGGGGCCGGTGGTCGCATCGACCGGATAGCCGAGCTCACGCAGCCGCTCCACGTCGCGGCGGATCGTGCGACCCGAGACGCCGAGCCGCTGGGCGAGCTCGCCGCCGGGCCAGTCGCGGCGCGTCTGCAGCAGGGACAGCAGCTTCAGGAGGCGGCCTGAGGTCTCGGTCATGTGGTCGTGAACGATCGCACTCATTGCGGCCAGTTTCTGGCCTAAACCGAACGTAGGGTTTCACGATGGCAACCAGATTGGAAGAACCGATGACCGAAGCGAGGACGCAGCGGGACGCGGAGCAGGGGCTTGCGATCCGCGTACAGGGGCTGCGCAAGTCCTTCGGCGACGTGGTCGCGCTGGACGGTGTCGATCTCGAGGCGGCGCCGGGGACCGTGCTCGGGCTGCTCGGCCCCAACGGGGCCGGCAAGACGACGGCGGTGCGCGTGATGGCGACGCTGCTCAAGCCCGATGCCGGCGAGGTGTTCGTCGCCGGCCTCGATGCCGTCCGCGAGGCGACGAAGCTGCGCGAGCAGATCGGCCTCGCCGGGCAGTACGCGGCGATCGACGAGAACCTGACCGGGCTGGAGAACCTCGTCATGGTCGGGCGGCTGTACGGCATGTCGCGGGCACGGGCGACCGCGCGCGGGCGCGAGCTGCTGGAGCGCTTCGATCTCACCGAGGCCGCGGGCCGGCCCGCGAAGACGTACTCGGGCGGCATGCGCCGCCGTCTCGACCTCGGCGCGGCGCTCGTCGCCAAGCCGCCGATCCTGTTCCTCGACGAGCCGACGACCGGCCTCGATCCGCGCAGCCGCCTGGATCTCTGGACCACGATCGAGGAGCTCGTCGCCGAGGGCACGACCGTGCTGCTGACGACGCAGTACCTCGACGAGGCCGACCGCCTCGCCGACAGGATCGCGGTCATCGACCACGGCCGCGTGATCGCGGAGGGGACGCCCGACGAGCTGAAGGACCGTGTCGGCGGCGAGCGCCTGGAGGTGCGCGTGTCCACGCGCGAGCAGGCGCCGGTCGCCGCGCGCGCGCTCGCCGCGATGAGCGAGGAGGCGCCGCTCGTCGAGGGCGACACGGTGACCGCCGGGCTGCGCAAGCGCAACGGCGTCATCGTCGAGGCGGTGCGCCTGCTCGACGAGGCCGGCGTCGAGGTCGACGACATCACGCTGCGCCGGCCGACGCTGGACGACGTGTTCCTCGCGCTGACCGGCCGCGTGGCCGCGTCCGCCGACGACGACGAGCAGGAGCAGGCGGCATGAGCCGGCTCGTGACGGACACGCTCGTCGTGGCGGAGCGAAACCTCGTCCGGATCACGCGCGCGCCCGACCTGCTGCTGGCGTTCACCGTGCAGCCGATCATGTTCGTGCTGCTGTTCGTCTACGTCTTCGGCGGGGCGATCATCATCCCGGCGACGTACGACGGCTACGCCGAGTTCCTGCTGCCCGGGATCATCGTCCAGAACATCGCCTTCGGCGGCTTCGTGACGGCGCTCGGGCTCAACGAGGATCTGCAGAAGGGGCTGATCGACCGCTTCCGCTCGCTGCCGATGGCACGCTCCGCCGTGCTGGCGGGCCGCACGCTCGCCGACGTCGTGACGAACTCGCTGTCGGTCGTGGTCCTGCTCGTGACGGGCCTCATCATCGGCTTCTCGTTCGACGCGAGCATCCTCGAGATCCTCGGCGGCTTCGGACTGCTGCTGCTGTTCGGCTACGCGTTCTCGTGGGTCTTCGCGCTGCTCGGGCTGATCGTCTCCTCGCCCGAGGCGGCGAACTCGCTCGGCTTCATCGCGGTGTTCCCGCTGACGTTCATCTCGTCGGCGTTCGTGCCGGTCGAGTCGATGCCCTCCGCGCTGAAGTGGTTTGCGGAGATCAACCCGTTCACGATCCTCGTCGACGCGATGCGCGCGCTGTGGGTCGGCCAGCCGGCGGGCAACAGCGTCTGGGGCGCGGTCGTGTGGTCGCTTGTGATCGTCGCGATCTTCGCCCCGCTGGCCGTCTCGCGCTACCGGCGGGCAGCCGGGAATTGAGTCGCGTCGGGGTCGGCGCCGCCCTGGCGCCGGCCCCTCGCGGCCACAGCGTCGGCGGCGCGCCACCTGATCGAAACTGATCCGCAGTACCGTGCCGCCGGATGCCCGACGGCCGCCAACGTCCCAGCCTGTCGCTGCCGTCGCCCGTCGCCCGTCGCGCGACGGTCGTCGGCGCGGGTTCGTTCGGGACCGCCGTCGCGGTGCTGCTCGCGCGCGGCGGGCTGCGCACGACGCTGCAGACGCGGACCCTCGAGCAGGCGCGGCGCCTGCAGGAGGATCGCGAGAACCGCGTCTACCTGGCCGGGGTCGAGCTGCCGCGCGAGCTGCGGATCGAGAGCGTCGAGGCGGGCCTCGGGCGCGCCGACTACGTCTTCCTCGGCGTGCCGTCGGACGGTCTCGGCAAGACGATCCGCGGCCTGACGACGAGCGGGCTGGGTGCGCGCACGGCGGTGATCTCACTCGCGAAGGGGCTGACGCCGCCGAACGGGGTCGCGCCGACCGTGCTGCTGCGCGAGCGCTTCGGCGAGGCGCGCGTGGCCTGCATCGGCGGCCCGGCGCATGCGCGCGAGATGGTCAGCGAGGGCGCAGGGCTCGTCGCCGCGTCGACGAACGAGGAGCTCGCGCGGACGATCGCGGGCGTCTTCATCCGCGCCGGCGTCGTCTGCGAGCAGTCCAACGACCCGATCGGCGTCGAGCTCGCGGGCGCCGCGAAGAACGCCGCCGGGCTCGCCGCGGGCGCAACCGAGGCGCAGGGCCTCAACGCCGCCGGCGCGGCGGCGGGCCACATCTTCGCCGAGGTCTGGCGCTACGCCGAGGCGCAGGGCGCGCGGCCGGAGTCGATGCTCGGGCTGGCCGGCACCGGTGACCTCGTCGCGACCGTGCTCGCGCCGCAGAGCCGCAACCGCCGCGCCGGCGAGCTGCTCGCCGCGGGCGTCCCGGCGGACGAGATCCCCGAGCGGATCGGGCAGGCCGTCGAAGCGCTCGAGTCGGTCCCGCTGCTGGCGCGCGCGCTCGCCGACGCCGGCCTCGAGGCGACCGTCACCGACGGCCTCGCGAAGCTCATCTCCGGCGAGCTGCCGCTCGACGAGTGGATCGGGCTCGTGCGCACGACGGTGCCGCCGCCCGCGCGCTGGCGCCGGATGCCCGCGCCGGGCATCTTCGCGCGCATGTGGGCGCGCATGCGCGGCGGCCGCGTCAGCCGCGACGCGCCAGCGTCGTGACGACGGCCTCGTAGACGCCGGCGCCGTAGGACTCCCCGGCGATCTGCACGTTGGACCGCGCGCCGATCGCCTCGCGCAGCGTCGGGTCGCGCTCGACGGCGTTGGCGACGAACCAGAACGCGCCGACGTGCGCCGCGGTCTCCATGTCCTCGCGCGAGTCGCCGGCGGCGATGACGTCCTGCGGCGCGTAGCCGCGCACCCGCATGTGCAGCGCCACGGCGTTGGCCTTCGACGCCCCGCGCGGGACGAGGTGGTAGGCGCGCACCTCGTCGAGCCCGACGAGGTCCGGCGAGCGGCGGTGGACGCCGCCGTTGTCGACGAGCCGCAGGCCGCCGTGGCCGTGCTGGGCCAGCAACGCGTCGACCTCGGCGGCGTCGACGAGGCCGCGGAACAGATGCGACACCTCGCGCCCGACATGCCACGGGTCGTGGTACTCCAGGCGTCCGGCGTAGTGCTCGAGCAGCAGCGCGGCCGCGCCGGACCGCTCGATCTGGTCGTGGATCGTGCCCGCATCGCCGTGCGGCTCGTAGGCGCCGGTGAGCCAGTTCTCCTCGCCCTCGATCACGAGGCACGAGCCGGCCTCGAAGATGTAGGCCGGCTGGGCCAGCAGGCGCGCGTTCTCCTTGACCGTCCCCTGGCGCCGGCCGGACATCAGCACGACCTCGGCGCCGGCGCGGTCGCAGGCCTGCAGTGCGCGCACGCCCTCCAGCGAGAAGCGGTTGTCGGCGCCGCGCAGGAGCGCGCCGCCGGGACCCAGCAGGGTGCTGTCGAGATCGACGTAGAGGCAGCGCATGGCCGACATCCTGGCGTACACGAACGCGATCAGATTTGCCGCCGGTGCTCGGCACCGCGTTGATTGCGCCATGCGCAGACGCCCGGCATCGATCGCCGTCGCCGCATCGCTCACGGCGATCGTGCTCGCGGCGGCTCCGGCGGCGTCGGCGCGCAAGCTGACGCTCGGCCTGGACGGGCTCGATGTGCGCCACGTCAAGGAGGACCTCGCGCAGCGGGGATACCTGCCCTGGAGCGCCGTCGACAAGAGCTTCGATCAGCGCACGTGGCACGCCGTCGTCGCCTTTCAGGGCCGGCAGCGGCTCCCGCGCGACGGCGTCGTCGGCGGCGTCGCCCACCAAGCGCCGAGCGTGCCGGCCTATCCGGCCTCGCACGGCTGCGTGCGGGTGCCGGCGCAGTGGTCGGCGGTCGCGTGGCGCTACGGGCGGGTCGGCGACCGCGTCTGGATCGCGGCCGAACGGGGCCCGAACGCACGGTGGCCGCCCCGAGGGACGGCCACCGACCTACGCAGCTGCGTTCGTCCTACGCGTCTGCGTCACGGTCGGAGATCTTCACCGTGCGGACGTCGGTGACGCCGTAGCGGTCAGCGGTGCTCGTGCCGGCCGGCGCGCACTTCTTCTTGGTCAACGGGGTCTTGCCCTGGACCTTGACGCGGTCGCCGAGCGACGGCGTGTCGGTGCCCTCGTACCCCTTGAGCTTCAGGGTGTAGGCGTCGCCCGCGGCGATCGTGAGCATCGCGCCCTTGACCTGCACGCCGCGCTTGGCTGCATTCTGGTCGGCGATATCGCCCGACTTCCTGGCGTGCGCGTTGGCACTCGTGACCTTCAGCGTGACGGTCGCCTCGCTCGCCGGCGTGAGCGGGTCGTCGAGGGCGACGCTGACGAGCGTCCCGTGGACGACGAAGGTGGCCTTGTGCTCCTTCGCGCAGGCGGCGGCGTTGCTCTTGGGCTTGCCCTTGCCCTTGCCGGCGTTCCCTGTCGCCTGGCCGACTGCCGGGACGGCGAGCAGTGCACCGGCCGCGAGCAGCGAAACGATCGTCCTTGAGTGCTTCAGCATGGCGTTGTCCTTCGCGGTAGTGAACGCGTTCATTGCTCTCAATACTGCCGCGAGAAGCACGAAACCACGCCCGTCTCTCACGGTGTCCTCACGGTGCTCCCGTGGCGATCGCTCAGCCGACGGTGCGCAGCGACCGCAGCTCGGCCAGCGGTGGCCGCTCGATCGGGCCGTCGCAGCCGCCGGGCGGGACCGCCAGCCGGCCCTCGCGGCGCAGCCGGCTCGTGACCGCGCCGAGCACGGCGGCAGCCATCGGCGTCAGATCCTCCAGCCGCTTGTGGCGGTTCTGGCGCGAGTCGAGGTCGACCTGGGCGATGGCGTCTACGCCGGCATCGGCGTGGACGTCGAGCAGCAGCCCGATCTCGACCGCGTAGCCGGTGCAGAACGCCATCCGCTCGAGCAGCTCGCGGCGCGCGGCGAACTCGCCGGCAAGCGGCTGGCGCACCGCCGCGAGCTGCGGATAGAAGGCATCGAGCAACGGGCGCGCGGTGAGCTCGGTGACGCGGCCCCCGCCCGTCGGCTGCACGTCGGCCCCGCCGCTCTTGAACGGCCGCCGGTACAGGCCCTTGACGAACTGCACGCCGGGCGCGCAGACGAGCGGGCCCAGCAGGCCGAGCGCGAAGTGCTCGCCGAAGTCCTCCGAGTCGGCGTCGACGAAGCAGACGAGATCGCAGCGCAGGACGGTCAGCGCGCGCCACATCGCGTCGCCCTTGCCGAGTACCGGACCGAACTCGGGCAGCAGCCGTGCCGGGCGCACGACCTCGGCGCCGAGGCGCGCGGCGATCGCGCCGGTGCCGTCGCACGAGTCGTCGTCGAGCACGACGACCTCGTCGACGACGCCCGCGTCGCGCAGCGCGACCAGCGGCGCGACGACGGCGGCGATCGTCGCCGCCTCGTTGCGGGCCGGCACGCACAGCGAGATCGTCTCCTCGCGCGCGGCGCGCAGACGATCGGCCGGAAACTCCGCGTGGTGGAAGCTGCGCACGCCCAAGGCGCTCGTACTATGGCAAGCGCGTGTCCGTCGCCCCCGAAGTCCATCCCTGGAGCGCCCTGCTCGACCTCGGCCGGAGCGACGAGCGGCTCGTGCGGGAGGCCTTCGTGGGCGCGCGCGAGGCGGTCACCGAGCCGCTGCCCGAGGAGCTTCACCCGGCGCTGCTCGCCGCCCTGCGCGGCGCCGGCATCGAGTCGCTGTGGTGCCACCAGGCGCAGGCGCTGCACGCCGCCTGGGCCGGGCCGACGATCGTCACGACCGGCACCGCGTCGGGCAAGTCGCTGTGCTTCAACCTGCCCACGCTCGACGTCCTGTGCCGCGACGCCAAGGCGCGCGCGCTGTACCTGTACCCGACGAAGGCGCTGGCGCAGGACCAGGCGCGCGCGATCAACGCGTTCGGGCTGACGAGGCAGGTCCGCCCGGCGATCTACGACGGCGACACGCCGCGCGAGCAGCGCACGCAGATCCGCCGGCGCGCGAACCTCATCCTCACGAACCCCGACATGCTCCACATGGGGATCCTGCCCCACCATCGCCAGTGGGCCGACTTCTTCTCGAACCTCGCGGTGATCGTCGTCGACGAGGCGCACGTCTACCGCGGCGTGTTCGGTTCGCACGTCGCCAACGTCCTGCGGCGGCTGCGGCGGATCGCCAACGCCTACGGTACCGAGCCGCGGATCCTGCTGGCGAGCGCGACGATCGCCAACCCTGTCGAGCTCGCCGAGCGGCTGACGGGCCTCGAGGAGATCGCGTTGGTGGACCGCGACGGCGCGCCCGGCGCGGCGCGCGAGATCGCGATCTGGAACCCGCCGCTGACCGACGCGGCGCTCGGCACGCGCCGCTCCGCGCTCGCCGAGGCGGCCGAGATCGTCGGCCATCTCGCGCGCCGCGGCGCGCGCACGATCTGCTTCATCAAGTCACGCCGCGCGGTCGAGCTCGTCGCGCGGATCGTCGCCGAGACGGACCCCAAGCTCGCCGAGCTCGTCGTCCCCTACCGCGCCGGCTACACGCCGCAGCAGCGCCGTGAGCTCGAGCAGCGGCTGATGCGCGGCGAGCTGCTCGGCGTGATCACGACCGACGCCCTCGAGCTCGGCATCGACATCGGCGCGCTCGATGCCGCGGTCGTCGTGACGTTCCCGGGGACGGTCGCCTCGCTGCGCCAGATGTGGGGCCGCGCCGGTCGCCGCGGGCGCGGCCTGGCGGTCTACATCGCCGGCGAGGACGCGCTGGACCAGTTCTTCTGTCGCCATCCCGACGAGTTCCTGCAGCGGCCGGTCGAGGCGGCGATCCTCGATCACGAGAACGAGCCGATCCACCTCGCCCACCTGCTCTGCGCGGCACACGAGGGACCGCTCGGTAGCGACGACGCCGCCACGCTCGGGCCGCGCTGGGAGGCGCACGCGCAGGCGCTCGTCGCGATCGGCGAGCTCGTCCAGCGCGACGGGACCTACCTGCTCAAGCACCCTGAGGACTATCCGGCGGCACGCGTCTCGCTGCGCTCGGCGTCGCCGGACTCCTACGCGATCGTCGACGTCGTCAACGGCGAGCTGCTCGGGACCGTCGAGTCGGCGCGCGCGCACACGACCGTCCACGACGGCGCGATCTATCTGCACCAAGCGCGCTCGTACGTCGTCAACCAGCTCGAGCTGCACACCCAGCGCGCGCTCGTCGAGCCGTTCAGCGGCGACTACTACACGCAGCCCAAGAAGGAGACGATGACCGAGATCGAGGCGCTGCTGGACCGTCGCGACACCTGCGGCGTGCAGCTCTCGTTCGGCCGCGTGAGCGTCACCGAACAGGTGCTCGCCTACCAGCGCAAACGCATCTCCGACCACGAGATCATCGACCTGCAGGCGCTCGATCTGCCCGCGACGACGTTCCGCACGCGGGCGCTGTGGTTCGAGCTGCACGACGACCTGCTGGCGGACGACTTCCCGCTGGAGGTGCTGCTCGGCTCACTGCACGCGGCCGAGCACGCGCAGATCGCGGTCCTGCCGCTGCTGGCGATGTGCGACCGCTGGGACATCGGCGGTCTGTCGACGAACGCCCACCCGCAGACGGGCGCGCCGACGATCTTCATCTACGACGGCCACCCCGGCGGCGTCGGCATCGCGCGCCAGGGCTTTGCGCGCTTCGAGACGCTCGTCGGCGACGCGCACCGGCTGATCGGTGAGTGCCCGTGCGAGCAGGGCTGCCCGTCGTGCGTGCAGTCGCCGAAGTGCGGCAACCTCAACGAGCCGCTCGCGAAGGCCGGCGCGCTCGAATTGCTCGCGCGGATGCTCGCGCGCTGAGCGGCGTCAGTTCGGGCTGTCGGCCGTGTCCCAGAAGATCGCCATCGCGCCGCGCACGCCCTCGTTGCCGACGATCGGGAACGCGCTCATGTCGAGCCGGCGCTCGTCGCAGGCTGCGCAACGGATCCGCAGGCGCCGGTACGCCGGCCGCTCGCGGTGCAGCGCGATCATCAGCGGGAGCTCGTCGGGCGGGACCGGACGACCATCGTCGTCGGACGTCGCGAGCCGCTCGTTCCACTGCGCCGCGTCGAACTCCGCCGCCTCCTCGAAGCGCACACCGAGCACGTCCGCTGCGGGGTCGTTGAAGTACACGAGCTCGCCGCCGACGTCGACGAGCATCGCGGGCGTGCCCATGTTCGCCATCACGCGGCGCGCGAGGATGATCTCGACCGATCGTTGCGGGCCGTCACTCATGGTGCTGATGTGTACCCAATCAGCGCAAATTCAGGGCGCAGGGTTGCAGCTCTTGAGCCGGCCGCCCTCGTCGCCGACCCTGCATGCATGCGCCCGCTCGTCCTCGTCGCCGCGATCGCAACCGCGACGCTCGTGTTCGCGCCACCGGCCCCGGCGGCTGCGGGCGGCACGCCCGCGCCGCTGCGCAGCGGCGGCTCCGCGTTCGGGTCGCCGCTGCCCAGGCCTGCGGTCAGCCCCGTCGCCCGGCGGCTCGTGCCCTCGCCGCGCGAGATCACGGCGGGCGACAGCGCACCGGCCGTGCGCGTGCGCGTACGTCAGCGCGGCATCGCGCGCGTTCGCGCGCGCCTGATCGTGCTGCGGCTGCCGAGCAACCGGCCGGTCGCGAAGGTGCGCCTCGGCTGGCTGACGACGAACCGCAGCGTCACCGTCCGGCTGCCCGGGTCGCTCGAGCTGCGCACGGGCCGCTACCTCGTGCGCCTGCACGTCACCGACCCGCGCGGGCACGTGCTGCGGCGCAGCCGCACGTATCCCGGCCGCGCGCGGATCGTCGTGCGCCGGCCGAAACCGGCGCCGATCGTGCCGGCGCCGGCGCCGGCCCTGCCTGCGCCCGTGCCGTCGCCCGCGGGGCGCGGCGTCTTCCCGGTCGCCGGAGCCTTCGACCTCGGCGGCGACGGCGCGCGCTTCGGCGCCGGCCGCAGCGGCCACATCCACGAGGGGCAGGACATCATGGCGGCCGCCGCGACGCCGGTCGTGGCACCGTATGCGGGCACGATTGCCAGCACGGACTTCCAGTCCGGCGGCGCCGGCGAGTACGTCGTGCTCGACGGCGCCGACGGGCGCGACTACTTCTTCGCGCACTGCCAGCGCCGCTCGACGGTCGTCGCGCAGACCGCCGTCGTGGTCGCCGGGCAGCAGCTGTGCCGTGTCGGCGCGACCGGCACGACGAGCGGCGCGCCGCATCTGCATTTCGAGATCTGGCAGGTCGGCTGGCGGGTGGAGGGGGGAGCGCCGATCGACCCGCTGCCCGAACTGCGTGCATGGGCCGGGCTCTGACACGCCCGGCGTGAGCGCGCCACAGGGTACGCTCGACGACGAGCGCCATGGCCATCGTCCGATCCCGCACGCTCGGCGTGTTCGTCGTACTCGCGCTCGTCCTCGTCGCGGCGCTCGCGGTCGCGCTGCTCGATTCACGCGCGCGGGCGCGCAGCGAGCTCGAGGAGAACTTCACGGCGCGCGCGAAGATCGCCGCGGCCGTGATCGACTCGACGCTGCAGGCGGCCGCGCAGACGCAGGGCGAGCAGGACCGCGCCACGCTCTCGGCAGCGCGGATCACGGACGCCCAGCTCGCCCGCGCCACGAGCCTCGTGCCCGGCCAGACGAAGATCGTCACCGACGATCGCGGCGTGGTGCTGGCGGCGGTGCCGGCGGACGCGGCGGCGATCGGCAGCGACGTGCTCGGACGCGGCCGCCACGTTCGCAGCGCGATCGAGGGGCGGACCTCGATCGCGACGGTCACGCGCAACGGCCAGCCGCGGCTGGAGCTCGCCTACCCGATGCAGACGCCGCACGGCCGCCGCGTCTCGATCACGGGCTTCCCGCAGCCGCTCATCGATGCCTTCCTGGGCAGCTACCTGCGGCGCATCCGTGAGGCGGGCGCGAACGAGTCCTACGTCGTCGACGAGCGCGGAGCCGTCATCGGCAGCGCGCCGCACGGTCCCGCGACGGCGCGCAGGCTGAACCCGAGCGGCGAGCGCGGGCGGCTGCGACGCGACGACGTCGAGCTCGTCTACGCCGCGTCGCCGGTGCCGTCGTCGGACCTGCGCGTCGTCCTCGTCACGCCCGAGTCGAGGCTGTTCACGCCGATCGGCGGGCTCGGAGCATGGCTGGTATGGGTGCTGTTCGCGGGCTTCACGATCATGGTCGTCGTCGCGCTCGTGCTGATGTCGCGGCTGATGGGGCGCGCGCGCGAGCTGAGCGCCGCCAACGACACGCTCGCCCTGACCAACGCCGAGGTCCTGCGCGCCGACCGCGCCAAGACGGACTTCCTCGCGACGATGTCGCACGAGCTGCGCACGCCGCTGAACGGGATCATCGGCTTCGCCGAGCTCATGCACGACGGCCGTGTCGGAACCGTGGCCGAGCGCCACCAGGAGTACCTCGGCGACATCCTCACGAGCGCGCACCACCTGCGGCGCCTGATCGACGACGTGCTCGACCTCTCCAAGGTCGAGGCCGGCATGCTCGACATCCGGCCCGAGCCCGTCGACGTCGGGCAGCTCGTCTCGGAGGTCAGCGAGGCGCTGCGCTCGCTGACGGTGAGCAGGGAGATCTCGCTGGAGGTCGAGGTCGGCGCGGGGCTCGACGGCATCGTGACCGATCCCGGTCACCTCAAGCAGGTGCTCTACAACTTCCTCTCCAACGCCCTGAAGTTCACCGACCGCCACGGGCACATCACCGTGCGTGCCGGGCCCGACGGCGCCGGTACGTTCCGCGTGTCCGTGACCGACGACGGTCCGGGAATCGCGACGGAGGACGTCGGCCGCCTGTGGCGGGCCTTCCAGCAGATCGACGGCGGCGCGCGGCGCTACGACGGCACCGGTCTCGGCCTCGCGCTCGTCAAGCGGATCGTCGAGGCGCAGGGTGGCAGCGTCGGCGTCGATACCGCGCCCGGCAAGGGATCGACGTTCTACGCCGTGCTGCCGCGGACCGCGCACCGTGCGAGCCCGGCGCTCCCGGCTCTGAGCGATGCCTGACATGCCGGCGAGGAGCGCACGGATCCTGCTCGTCGAGGACAACCCGCAGACGCGCAAGCTCTTCCGCGTGACGCTCGAGAGCCAGGGCTGCGAGGTGCTCGAGGCAGCCGACGGGCACACCGCGCTGCAGCTCGCCGCCGCCGAGCGCTGCCCGGACCTCATCATCCAGGACATCCTGCTGCCCGACATCGACGGCATCGAGCTCGCAGCGCGGCTGCGCGCCAGCCCGGGATGCGCGACCGTGCCGATCATCGCCGTGTCCGGGTTCGCGCAGCGGATGTTCGGCGAGGAGGCCGACGGGGCGGGCTTCGCCGACCGCCTGCTCAAGCCGCTGGAGCCGTCGCAGCTGCTCGAGCTCGTGCGGCCGTACGTGACGCTCGCGCCGGAGGCCGCGCCGGCACCGCCCGCGACACGGCGCGTGCTGATCGCCGACGACGACCCGGTGCAGCGCAAGCTCACGCGCCTGCGCCTGCGCGACGCGGGCTTCGACGTCATCGAGGCCGCCGACGGGGTCGCCGCGGTCGAGCTCGCACGCTCGTGGCGGCCCGACGCCGTGGTGACCGACGTGCTGATGCCGCGGATGGACGGCTTCGACGTCTGCCGCAGCCTGCGCGCCGACCCGGACCTGGGCCGTGTGCGGATCGTGCTCGCGTCGTCGGCGTTCGTCGCCGACGAGGACCGCGAGCTGGCGCGGCGGGCGGGCGCCGACGAGTACGTCGTGCGCACACCCGACCTGTCGGCGATCGTCGAGGCCCTCCAGGGGGCGCTCTCGGGCGGGCCCGCGGCGGCGCGCGTGCAGGAGGCCCAGTACGACAAGCTGCACAGCGAGCGGCTCGCGCAGATGGCCGCGACGAAGGGCGTCGAGAGCGCCGAGCGGGCCGTCGCCGCCGACACGCAGCGCGCGCAGCTGATGGTCTTCGCGGGAATCTCGGAGGCGCTGGGCCGGTCGGCGTCGGCCGAGTCGGCGCTCGGCGAGGTGCTCCAGCGCTGTCTCGAGGCGACCGGGCTGGCGGGCGCCGCGATCCACCTGCTCGATCCGGACAGCGGGCGGCTCGTACCGCGCGCGATCGCAGGCGTCCGGCCGCGGATCGAGCCCTCGAGGTTGCGCGAAGCGCTCGATTCCGGCCGGCCCGCGGTGACGTCCGACGTCATCGCCGCGCCGCTGCGCCAGGGCGACGCCACCCTCGGCGTCGTCGCGATGAGCTGCGACCACACGGTCGACGCCGAGCGCGTCGCGATCGTGTCGGCGCTGGCCGCGCAGATCGCGCAGGCGGTCGCGTTGACGCGCGCGCAGGCCGAGCTCGTCCGCTCGCGCGAGCAGACGATCATCCGGCTCGTGCGCGCGATCGAGCTGCGCGACTCGGCGGTCGCCGAGCACACGCGGCGGATGAGCGCGCTGTGCGCGCTGCTGGCCGACCTGACGGGCTTCGAGCACGCCGCGCGCGAACAGCTGCGCGTCGCGAGCCTCATGCACGACATCGGCAAGGTGGCGATCCCCGACGCGATCCTGCTCAGCCCGGACCCGCTGACCGTCGAGGACTTCGAGGTCGTCAAACGCCACACGGAGATCGGCTTCGACCTGCTCAGCGGCTCCGGCTCGCCGCTGCTGGATCTC
The DNA here is from genome assembly GCA_963756465.1 of uncultured Solirubrobacteraceae bacterium. Lineage (GTDB taxonomy): Bacteria > Actinomycetota > Thermoleophilia > Solirubrobacterales > Solirubrobacteraceae > CADCVQ01. The sequence goes on along the minus strand of CAVWNK010000003.1, from coordinate 29,972 downwards.
GCCGCGGCGATCGCGCTGACGCACCACGAGCGCTGGGACGGCGGCGGCTACCCGCGCGGACTGCGCGGCGAGGCGATCCCGCTGGAGGGGCGGATCGCCGCGATCGCCGACGTCTTCGACGCGTTGACGAGCGACCGCGTCTACCGCCCGCGGATGCAGGCGCGCCGCGCGGTCGCGATCATGATCGAGGGCCGCGGCACGCACTTCGACCCCGCGCTGCTCGACGCGTTCATCGCGTCGCTGGACGCCGTCGTGGCGATCGGCGAGCGGCCCGAGGCGGCGCTGCCGTAGGGCGACATCGCCGCGTGATGACGCGCAGGACGATCGGGCGTATCGTGGCGCCGATGGCCGTCGCCGATCGTGCAGAGCGAGCGCGCAGCGCGTTCGCGCGGCGGCGGTGGGGGGACGCGTTCGCCGACCTCCGGGCGGCTCATCGTGAGGGACCTCTGGACGCCGAAGACCTCGAGCGCCTGGCGACAGCCGCATACATGATCGGCCGCGACGAGGCCTGCGAGGAAGGCTGGATCGCTGCCCACCGCGCCTGGTTGGGGCGGGGCGACCGCGAACGTGCGGCCCGCTGCGCGTTCTGGCAGGCGCTCGGGCTCTTCTTCCGGGGCGACCTGGCTCCCGCGATCGGCTGGGTCGCCCGCGGCGGGCGTCTGCTGGAGCAGGGACGCCGCGACAGCGTCGCGCAGGCATGGTTTCGGATGCTCACCGACGTGCCGCGCCTGTTCCAGGGCGACGCCGACGTCCACGCGAGCTTCGCCGAGGCGGGGGCCGTCGCGGAGCGCCTCGCCGATCCCGACGCGGCGACGTTCGCGCGGTTGTGCCGCGGCTACGCGGCGATCCGCGAGGGACGCGTCGACGAGGGCATGGCGCTGCTGGACGAGGTCATGGTCGCCGTCACCGCCGACGACGTCGCGCCGATCCTGACGGGTATCGCCTACTGCCAGGTGATCGCCCTCTGCCAGACGGTGTACGACCTTCGTCGCGCGAGCGAGTGGACGGCGGCGCTCACCCGCTGGTGCGATTCGCAGCCCGACATGGTTCCGTTCCGCGGCTACTGCCTCGTCCACCGCTGCGAGATCTTCCAGTTGCAGGGCGCGTGGACGGAGGCGCTGGAGTCCGCGCAGCGCGCCTGCAGGCTGCTCGTCGGCCCGCCGCCGTGGGATGCGCTCGGATCGGCGTACTACCAGCTGGCCGAGATCCAGCGGCTGCGCGGCGAGCTCGCGGAGGCCGAGCAGTCCTACCGGCTGGCCAGCCTGGCGGGACGGGATCCCGAGCCGGGGATGTCGCTGCTGCGCCTGGCCCAGGGGCGAGGCGATCTCGCGCTCGGAGCGATCCGCCGCGCGCTCGACGAGGCGCAGGACGCGATGACCCGGTCGCGCCTGCTACCCGCCTGCGTGGAGATCATGCTCGCGGCCTCCGACGTGCCGGCCGCACGGGCGGCGGCCGACGAGCTCGACGCCATCGCGGTCGACCGCGCGGCGCCGTACCTGAGCGCGCTCGCCGCCGATGCCTGCGGTGCGGTCCTGCTGGCGCAGGGCGACGCACGAGCGGCGCTGATCAAGCTGCGTGCCGCGCAGCGCTCGTGGCGCGAGCTCGACGCGCCCCATCAGGCCGCGCGCGTGCGCCTGCTGATCGGGATCGCCTGCCGCGACCTCGACGACCCCGCGAGCGCCGAGCTCGAGTTCGAGGCGGCGCGCGGCAGCCTCGAGCAGCTGGGCGCGGCCCCCGATCTCGAGCGCCTCGCTCGGCAGCTGCGATCGCCGCGGCCCGGAGGGCTGAGCCGGCGCGAGAGCGAGGTCCTCACGCTCGTCGCCTCAGGCAGGACCAACCGCGCGATCGCGGCCGAGCTCGTCATCAGCGAGAAGACGGTCGCGCGGCACGTCAGCAACATCTTCACGAAGCTCGGTCTGTCGTCGCGCTCGCAGGCAACCGCCTACGCCTATCGGCACGGCCTCGCGCGGTAGCCGCCGCGCTACACAGAATCACCCAGCTCGCGCCTCGCGCAATTGGGTGTTTCGCCCGAAGTCGCTGCCCGGCCCGGTCCGTACGGTCGCACGTACCAGACGGCAAGCGGCAAGGAGGACAGGATGACGACCGAGCAGGGCGAAGCGACCACCACCGAAGAGCACGCGGCGGCGGCGCCCGCGTGGGACGCGATCGCGGCGGGCTACGACCGCTACGTCGCGCCTCAGGAGGTCGACCTCGCCAACGAGGCGCTGGGCCTCGCCGCGCTGGAGGCGGGAGATCGCTTCCTCGACGTCGCGGCCGGAACGGGCGGTCTCAGCCTGCCCGCCGCCAGGCTGGGAGCACACGTGCTGGCGACCGACTGGTCGCCGGCGATGATCGAGCGCTTCCAGGCGCGCGCCCGCGAGGAGGGTCTCGATGCCGAGGGGCGGGTGATGGACTGCCACGCGCTCGATCTCCCCGACGACGGCTTCGATGTCAGCGGCTCGCAGTTCGGTGTCATGCTCGTCCCCGACCAGGCGCGCGCCCTGCGCGAGATGGTGCGCGTGACGAAGCCCGGCGGGCGCGTCCTGCTGATCGCCTATCGCCACCCCTCGGAGCTCGAGTTCCTGCAGTTCTTCGTCGCGGCCATCCAGGCCGTCGCTCCCGACTTCCCCGGGCTTCCCGACGATCCGCCGCCGCTCGAGTTCCAGGTCGCCGACCCCGAGATCCTGCGCCGGCGACTGAGCGACGCGGGACTGCGGGACATCCACATCGCGCAGACGGCCGAGCGACCCGCGTTCGCCACGGGGCAGGAGATGTGGAATTGGCTGTACCACGGCAACCCGGTCGCCGAGATCGTGGTCGGCGACCTCACGCAGACGCAGCGGGTGACGCTGGTCCGGGTCCTCGACGGGATGCTCAGAGAGCGCGCCGGCGCCGACGGCCGAGCCGTCCTCACCAACGCGGTCAACATCGCCATCGGGACGAAGTAGCTGGAGGATCCGGTTCGTCGGCCCGCCGATGCAGCGTGTTGCCCACGGCTGGTCAGAGCGCCGGTCCGAGCAACTCGGCGCGCTCGCGAGCGACGTCGGTCGCCGGCGTGCTCATGGGTCGTCGACGGGAAGTCCGGCCGCGCGCCAGGCCTGAAAGCCTCCGGCGAGATCTGTCGCCCGGGTGAACCCGAGCTGCTGCAGCGTGGCGGCCGCAAGGCTCGATTGATAGCCCTCGTCGCACATCACGATGACGTGCCGATCGATGTCGGCGATGCGGGCATCGCGCGCATCGCAGCTCGGATCGCAGCGCCACTCCAGGACGTTGCGCGCAATCCAGATCGCGCCGGGCACGACGCCGTCGGCCGCGCACTGCGATTCCGACCGGACGTCGATCAGCAGCGCGCCGCCGCGGATCGCGTCGCGCGCCTCAGGCGGCGACACCCGATCGAGGCCCGCGCGCGCCCGCGCCAGGAGCTCGTCGATCGTGCTGCGCGGTCGCATCGCTGCAAGCATCGCACTCACCCGCCGGACGATGTTCGACTCATCGATGAAGCGAGCGCGCTCGCGCCGCCTGCCGGGACGGACGAGACGCGGGCCGCGCAGCCGTGAGCGCGCGAGGCGCCCGCGAAATAGGTCGCCGATAGGGAGGTCTCCCGATGTCAGCGCCGGCGCGCAGGTGGATCATGTGACGACCGGCACCTACGAGAGGGAACGACCGATGAGCGTTGATACGCCCGATACCGAGCTCAAGACCCGTCACCGCGCGATGTGGACGTCGGGCGACTACGCGTTGATGGTCGAGACGTTCCTGTTGCCGCTCGGCCCACGACTCGTGGACGCGTGCGGGATCGAGGCGGGCGTGCGCGTCCTCGACATCGCGTCGGGCACGGGCAACGCTGCGATCCCGGCGGCGCAGCGCGGTGCGCTGGTGACTGCCAGCGACCTGACGCCGGCGTTGCTGGAGGCGGGCGCGGCCCGGCCCGAGGCCCAAGGACTCGGGGTGGAGTGGGTCGAGGCCGACGCCGAGAAGCTGCCGTTCGCGGACGAGTCATTCGACGTTGTCATGTCGTCGATCGGCGTGATGTTCGCGCCGCGCCACCAGACCGCGGCCGACGAGATCGTGCGCGTCTGCGCACCCGATGCGACGATCGGCCTCTTGAGCTGGACGCCGGAGGGCATGCTCGGCGCCCTGTTCGCGACGATGAAGCCATTCGCGCCCGCGCCGCCTCCGGGCGCCTCTTCGCCGCCCCTGTGGGGTAGCGAGGCGCACCTGCGGGAACTGTTCGGCGATCGCGTCGACTTCCACACCGTCACCCGCGACGTGCTCGAGATCACCGCCTTCGAACGTCCGCGCGACTATGGCGAGCACTTCAAGTCCTACTACGGGCCGACCCGGGCGGCGCGTGCCAACGCCGTGCGTCACGGCCTCGAGACCGACTTCGACGCGGCGCTCGACGCGTTCTGTGACGAGTGGAGCCACGGGACGTCGTCGCCGGCACGGTTCGAGAAGGAGTACCTGCTGGCCGTCGGGACGCGGCGCTAAGACCTGTCCTCGGTTATCTGCACGCGCTGAGGACTCGCGAGGCGTGAGGCGGCGGTGCGGCGCTCCTGCGCCGAGCGACTGGCCGGGGCGAAGGCGCTCCATGTGAACCAGCGCCCGAAGCCGCGTCGCAGCGTCGGCGGGCCGCTCATCGACACCTGGCCGGCTGCGATCGTGCCGCCGAGTTCGGCCCGTCCCAGGTAGACGCGGTACAGCGCGGCGGTGTCGACGTCGACCGTGAGGTCGACGTCGAAGCCGGGGTGCTGGAGGCAGACCGAGACCTCGGCGGGCTCGAGGACCATCCAATAGCGCTGCTTGGGGCCGCGGAAGTCGAGCTGGACCACGGTCCTGTTGGGTGGCAGCCGCGGGCGATCGACGTGGCGGGCCATCCAGACGGTCAGCAGGTAGGGATCGAGCTCGTCGCCGCGTGGGTCGGTGACCGACCACGTCGCCCCCCACTCGCCGATCGCCTGCACGACCGGCTGGAGGTCACGGCCGGCGGGCGCGAGGCGATACTCGAGCGTGCGGCCCTTGGGCCCCGTCCGGCGCTCGATGACCTCGGCGCGCTCGAGCGCACGCATGCGGTCGACGAGGACCGAGCGCGAGATCCCAGGCAGGCCGCGCTGCAGCTCGTTGAAGCCGCTCGCTCCGCCGAGCATCTCGCGCACGATCAGCAGCGTCCATCGGTCGCCGAGGATCTCGGTGGCCTTCGCGACCGGGCAGTACTGCGCATAGCTGCGCATCGCGCCACCATGCTAGCCCCGGAACGCCAAAGGTCTGCTATTCGGACCGGTTGATCTGAAAGCCGAACTAGTCGGCCCGCGCCGGCGAGCCTACGTTGTCCGCATCGCCACTCACGCCGACGTCGACGCGTCGGCGACACGGCACGGCTTGGAGGACGACATGACCGCTATCCGGACACAACAGGCGCCGCCCCTGGCGACGACCGCATTCGACGAGCTCGGCGGATCGCTCCGCGGAGTGCTGCTGTCGCCTGCCAGCTCCGGCTACGACGCCGCCCGCGGGATCTGGAACGGCGCGATCGACCGCCACCCGGCCTGCATCGCTCGCTGTACGGGCGTCGCCGACGTCGTCGCGGCGGTGCGCTTCGCGCGCGACCACGACCTCGAGATCGCCGTACGCGGCGGGGGCCACAACGTGGCCGGCACGGCGGTGTGCGACGACGGGATCGTCATCGACCTCTCGGCGATGCGAGCGGTCTGGGTCGACCCCGCCGGTCGCACCGCTCGTGTGCACGGCGGCGCCCTCTGGGGCGACGTCGACCGCGAGACGCAGGCCCACGGTCTGGCGACCACGGGCGGCATCGTGGGCCACACCGGCGTCGCTGGTCTCACACTCGGCGGCGGGATCGGCTTTCTCATGCGCAAGCACGGGCTCGCGGTCGACAACCTGCTCGGCGCGGAGGTGGTCACGGCCGAGGGCAGGATCCTGCAGGCGTCCGCCGACGAGCATCCCGAGCTGTTCTGGGCGCTGCGCGGCGGCGGCGGCAACTTCGGCGTCGTCACCTCGCTGCGGTTCTCGCTGCATCCCATCGGCCCGACGGTCATGGCCGGTCCGGTCTTCTGGGCCGCCGACGACACGATCGACGTGTTGCGCTGCTACCGCGACTTCGCCGCCGACGCGCCCGACGAGCTGGGCACCGTCGTCAGGCTCGGCACCATCCCCCCGCTGCCGGCCATCCCCGAGGAGCTGCACTGGCGGCCGGCGATCGCCGTCGCCTGCTGCTATGCCGGCGCCGTCGAGGACGGCGAGCGCGCGGTGCGGGCGCTGCGCCGGTTCGGGACGCCGCTCGTCGACCTGCTCGGACCGGCGCCGTACGTCGCCTTCCAGGCGAGCATCGACGACACGGTCCCGCCCGGCTGGCACTACTACTGGAAGGCGACGAACCTCGCCGGGCTCTCCGACGATGCGATCGCCGTCGTCGCCGATCACGCCTACGCCGCTCGCTCGCCGCGCTCGTACGCGGCGATGTTCCACATGGGTGGGGCGGTCGCCCGCGTCGCTCGCGACGCGACCGCCTACGCCGCGCGCGACGTGGACCACAACATCGTCATCGACGCGGCCTGGCTCCCCGGCGAGTCCGGCGAGCATGCCGCCGCCGAGACCGCCTGGGCGCGACGGTTCCTCGAGGCCCTCCGGCCGCACCGCGCCGGTGGGGTCTACGTCAACTTCCTGGATTCCGACGACGACCCCAGCCGCATTCGGGAGGAGGCCTACGGCGAGCGGACCTACCGGCGGCTCGCCGAGGTCAAGGCCACCTACGACCCCGACAACGCCTTCCACCACAACAAGAACATCCGGCCCGGCTGACGCCGGCGCGGCACCGGCCGGCGCGCCGCCAGCAGCCGGCAGCGATGCCCGGGCGCCTCTCGGTCGCGCCCGGGCATCGTGCGCGCTACTCCCAGGGGCGCGTGCCGACTGCGGAGATCCGACCGGCCGGTGTCGCCGTTGCCACCGGCTTGGGCGCCCCGCCGAGCAGGGCGTTGAGGGTCGCGGCGCCGCGTGGGTACTCGTCTCCGATCGCCACGATCGGACCGCGGATGCCGACGCGCTGCTGGAAGCGCTGGCCCTCGCCGGGGAAGCACGACTCGACGAGTCCGGCGGCGTCGGGGCCGGTCTTCTTCAGCGCCAGGCCCTCGAGCAGGTCACGACCGGTGACGAGCGTGTGGTTGATCGCGTCGAGCACGCCGTTGACCGGCGCGGTCTTCGTGGCGATTTCAGCGACCCCGGCCAAGACATCCTCGAGGCCGGCGTCGATGTGGCGCAACTCCACGATCGTCGCGACGAGGTACACCGCGAGCGCGAGGATGACGAGTGTGATGAGCAGGATGAGTATCGCGACTGGGAGTTCCATGAATCACCTCATGCGTCGGGGAGGGCGACATCGAGTGAGCCGCCGTAATTGGCGAGCCCTGCGACGACCTGGCTGATGTAATTCTGCGTCGTGACGAGCGCGATGACGGCGTCGAGATCCTGCGACGCCGCGTTCGCGACGCCGGCGATCGCCCTGACCGTCGGCGTAATGCTGCGCGCAGCTCCGAGCACTCCTTTAAGCAACATCAACAGCGCGATCAGCGAGAGCGTAAGGACCGCGCACATAACCCAGAGAACGAGCATGACTACCCTCCCGTGACCTTGCGGACGACGAACGCCGCCTTCGCCGCGATCCCCGGGAGCACCGAGAGGATCGTCGCGAAGCGCGCGTTGATCTGCGCCACGACGGAGCCGAGCTGGCGCAGGTGCTGGGACTCGACCGTCGCGAGCGCGCCGGCGAGCGCCGTCAGGCCACCCGAGATCCCGGACAGGCCCTGGCGTACCCGGGTCAGGGCGACGGCGAGGATGAGAACGAGCGCGACCGCCTCCGCGACGCTCAGCGCGATCATGAGATCGGTGCTCATACGATGACCTCCCCTGGAGCCGCGTAGTGCGCGCCGAGGACGTCCATGTAGCCGTCCTGGACGATCGCCTCGGCGATGATCTGGTCGAGGACGCCGGGGGTCGCGCGCAGCTTCGTGAGATTCTCCGTCTGCTTGGCGACGACCGGCGCGACGACCAGCAGCGTGTCGACGCTGGAGCGGATGTCCTTGATGAAGCTCAGCAGCAGCATCATCAGGACGATGACGACGGCGAGGACGACGGCGCCCATGCCGAGCGCGACCTGCCATGCCGCATGCGTGTCTGCCAGTGCGATCGTCATTGCCCCACGGCCGCCTTCCTGATCACGCGCGCCATGTGCAGGATCCGGACCGCGGAATCGTTGACCCGGTCCACGCCGCCGTCGAGGCTCGTCGTCTGGGCGCGGACGAGGTCGACGCCGACGGTCGCCTTGGCCGCCTTGTCGGCGATGCGTGCCGCGAGCGTGAGGATCGTCGCCACGATGACGACGACCACGACGATCACGAAGAACGACAACGCGAAACCGATATACCAGTCCTGGTAGCTCTCTGCTGAATTCATGAACCCCTCACTTGTCGTCCTGCTCGAAGGTCCCGATGGGTGCACGCGGGCAGCCACGGACGTCCCGCGTGCGCGGGCCATCCGTCATTGCTGGGTACGAACGCTCCGACCTCGACGCATTACGGTGGAAATCGAGGAATGCTGCACTGCTGACCGCGTGACACCGCTGGCTGGTGCAAACCAGTTCAGCGACCCCCTCCGAGCGCGAACCTATACAGGCCCCGCGCGAGCGGTCAATATGGATTGCCGATCGGACTCATCGTCATCCGGCGATGGGCGTCGGGGTTCTGAAGCGCCCGCTTAACCATACGCCAGAAGTTTATAGTCCAGCTACATTGCCACGGGTAAATCCATGTGTACGCGGGGCGTGCGAAGATCGCGCGATGCCGTCCCCCGAAGCCGCGCCGGGCCGTCACACCGATTGGGTCCGTCATGCCGACGGCGGCGCGTTCGGCCAGGTGGCCGACGCACCGATGGGCTTCGGCCGGATGAAGCGCAAGGAGGACGCGCGTCTCATCCGCGGCCTGGGCGATTACTGTGATGACGTGCGGCTGCCGGGGATGCTGCACGCGGCGATCCTGCGCTCGCCCTACGCGCATGCACGGATCACGTCGATCGACACCTCGGCGGCGCTCGCGCATCCGCAGGTCGTGGCGGTCGTGACCGCGCGCGATCTCGAGGCGCTGGGCCTGGCCTGGATGCCGACGATCTCCTACGACACGCAGGCCGTGCTGGCGGGCGACAAGGTGCGCTTTCACCTGCAGGAGGTCGCATTCGTCATCGCCACCGATGCGTACAGCGCGCAGGACGCGCTGCAGCTCATCGAGGTCGACTACGACGCGCTGCCGGCGATCGTCAACTGTCGCCGCGCGCTGGATCCGGACGCCCCGCTGATCCGCGACGACAAGGTCGGCCAGGTCGACAACCTCGCCAGCCCCCTCTGGGAGGCAGGCGACAAGGCCAACTGCGACCGCGTGTTCGCCGAGGCCGAGACGGTCGTCATCCGCGACGTCGTACATCCGCGCGTGCATCCGTGTCCGATGGAGACCTGCGGGATGGTCGCCGACATGAACCCGGCGACCGGTCAGCTGAACATCTACAACGGCAACCAGGCGCCGCACGCGCACCGCACGGTGTACGCGCAGGTCGCGGGTCTGCCCGAGCAGAGCATCCGCATCCTCTGCAACGACGTCGGCGGTGCCTACGGCAACAAGGTGCCGATCTACCCGGGCTACGTCTGCGCGATCGCGGGTTCGATCGTCGCCGGCGCGCCGGTGAAGTGGATCGAGAACCGCTCGGAGAACCTCGCCGGCTCGAGCTTCGCCCGCGACTACGTGCACCGTGCGGCGATCTGCGCGAAGGGGGGCAAGATCACCGGGCTGCGCGTCAACACGATCGCCGATCACGGCGCGTTCGACTCGACGGCCCAGCCGACCCGCTTTCCGGCGGGCTTCTTCCACATCGTGACGGGGTCCTACGACCTCGACGGCGCGCACTGCCAGGTCAAGGCGGTGTACACGAACAAGGCGCCGGGCGGCGTCGCCTATCGCTGCTCGTTCCGCATCGCGGAGGCCGTGTACCTCGTGGAGCGGATGGTCGACGCGCTGGCGATGGAGATGGGCGTCGACCCGGTGCAGTTGCGGATGCGCAGCTTCATCCGCTCCGATCAGTTTCCGTACAAGACGCAGACCGGCTGGGTCTATGACTCGGGCGATTACCACAAGGCGATGAAGCTCGCGATGGAGATCGCCGACTACGACGGCCTGCGCCGCGAGCAGCAGGAGAAGCTCGCCAAGGGCGAGATGATGGGGATCGGCATCTCGTTCTTCACCGAGGGCGTCGGTGCCGGCCCGCGCCGGCACATGGACATCCTCGGCCTGGCGATGAACGACGGCGCCGAGCTGCGCGTGCATCCGTCGGGCAAGGCCGTCGTGTCGCTGTCGGCACAGACGCAGGGCCAGGGCCATGAGACGACGTTCGCGCAGATCGTCGCCGAGGAGCTCGGCATCAGCCCCAACGAGATCATGGTCCGCCACGGCGATACCGACAAGACGCCCTACGGTCTGGGCACCTACGGCAGCCGCTCGACGCCGGTCTCCGGCGGCGCCGTCGCCGTCGTCGCGCGCAAGGTGCGCGACAAGGCTCGCCAGTTCGCGGCGCTGATGCTCGAGACCCGCGCCGAGGACCTGGCGTGGGAGAAGGGCCGCTGGTATGTCAACGGCGACCCGGAGCGCCGCGCGACGATCGAGTCGATCGCCGAGTACGCCTACAGCGCCACCAACCTGCCCGAGGACCTGGAGGGCGGCCTGGACGCCAACGCCGTCTACGACCCGCCGAACCTGACGTACCCCTTCGGGGCGTACATCTCGGTCGTCGACATCGATCCCGGCACCGGCAAGGTCCACATGCGTCGCCTGATCGCGGTCGACGACTGCGGCGTGCGGATCAACCCGATGGTCGTCGAGGGCCAGATCCACGGTGGCCTCGCCGAGGGCATCGGGCAGGCGCTCACGCAGGTCATCTCCTTCGACGCCCAGGGTCGCTGCCTCAACACGACCCTGACCGAATATCTGCTCCCGACGGCGCTGGAGTGCCCGGAGCACGGCTTCGAGCTCGGCGAGACGGTCACGCCCTGCCCGCACCACCCGATCGGCGCCAAGGGCGTCGGCGAGTCGCCGGGCGTCGGGACCGCGCCCTGCATCGCCAACGCCGTCGTCGACGCGCTGTACCACGCGCTCGAGGTCACCGACATCGAGATCCCTTGCACCCCGAGCCGCGTATGGGCGGCCATGCTGACCGGTGTCGACCGCCACGGCGGCGCCTCCAGGGGCCACCTCGACCACAACGACCTGAGCGTCGAGCCGTCCGGCCGCGAGTGGAGCCACAGAGGTCGACATCGCCTGCACTCCGACCGTCGACCCGGACACGGGCCGGGGTGGCTGCGGGAGTAGCGGGCTTCGCGCGACGAAGCGGTGGGAGCCCCGGCCGGGTCTCGCGCGACCCGACCGCGCGGGCGTCTGCCGATCGCCGGGCACCGTCCAGCGCGCCGGCCCGTCGGTGAAACCTGACGCGTGAGCGATCCGGCGCTCGGGTAATAGGTGACCGCCGTGCGTATCGCTCACCATCAAGGGAGGATCAGGTGTCATACGACGAGACCGCCGGAAGCGACGATGCGCTGAAGGACGCCGACGTTCAAAGCGGTGACGAGGAGGGCACGCCGGTCCACAGCCCGACGATCCCGGAGGACGAGGGAAGGGTCGGCGACGGCACCGGCGAGGGCGATGCCGGCCCGGCGTCGGGCACGTCATCGACGAATCCCGCCGCCCCCGAGGTCGATCACGAATGACGGCGAACGCGCCCCGGGGCGGCTCGCCCCGGGGCGCGACCGCCGTGAGCGCATCGGCCGTCGAGGACGCGGCCGCAGGCTGAGCATCGTCGCCGCCGCCGCGCCGCCGCCGCCGCCGAACCGGTACAACGAGGCCGATGACGCGCCCGACGATCGGCATCACCTGCACGGTCGGCGAGATCCGCTCCGGTGACTGGGACGAGCACGCGGCGTTCTCGCCGCTGGGCTACGTCCGTGCCGTGCAGCGCGCCGGGGGGCGCGCGGTCCTGCTCGTCGTCGACGAGCAGGACGCGCGCGACACGGACGACCTGCTGGGCAAGCTCGACGGGGTCATCCTCAGCGGCGGGGCGAGCGACGTCGCGCCGCGCCGCTACGGCCGCGAGCGCCACGCGGCGACGGCCGCCGAGGAGCCCGGTCGCGACGACTACGAGACCGCGCTCGCGCGCGGCGCGACGGCCCGCGACATCCCCGTGCTCGGGATCTGCCGCGGCATGCAGTTGCTCAACGTCGCCTATGGCGGCACGCTTCACCAGCACCTGCCCGACCTGCTCGACGACGACATCCACCGCGAGCTGCCGGCAGCCTTCGCGCGCCACGAGGTGCGGCTCGAGCCCGGCTCGCTCGCCGCTGCGGCGGTGGGCAACACGATCGAGGTGGTCCTCTCGCACCACCACCAGGGACCGGACCGGATCGGCGCCGGGCTCGCGGTCACCGCGACCGCGGTCGCCGACGGCACGCCCGAGGCGATCGAGGACCCCGGCGCGCGCTTCGTGCTCGGCGTCCTCTGGCACCCCGAGGAGGACGAGCGCTCGCGCGTCGTCGGCGCGTTCGTCCGGGCCGCGCGCGAGCGGTCCTGAGCGCCCGCGCCGGGCAGGCGGCGGGCGGCGTGTTGACTCCCCCCGCCGATCCACATAGTTTCCGGCGCAACCAACGCAGTCACCGCGGGGAGGCGCCGTATGACTCGCTACGAGAACGTGGCCGACGACTATCTGGACCAGCGGCGCCTGAAGGCGGGCGCGGCCGGCTGGGTGCTGCTCGCCGGCCTGGGCGTCGCGTACGTCATCTCCGGCGACTTCGCGGGCTGGAACTTCGGCCTCGCCGAGGGCGGCTGGGGCGGCCTGCTGATCGCCACGCTGCTCATGGGCCTCATGTACACGTGCATGGTCTTCGCGCTGGCGGAGATGTCCTCGGCGATGCCGACGTCGGGCGGCGGCTACACGTTCGCGCGCCGTGCGCTGGGACCCTGGGGCGGCTTTCTCACGGGCACGGCGATCCTCATCGAGTACGCGATCGCGCCCGCGGCGATCGTCGTCTTCATCGGCGGTTACGTCGAGTCGCTGGACATCTTCGGCATCGAGGCCGGCTGGCCGGTGTACCTCGCCTTCTACGCCGTCTTCGTCGGCGTGCACCTCGTCGGCGTCGGCGAGGCGCTGAAGCTCATGTTCGCGATCACGGCGATCGCCGTCGTCGCGCTCGTCGTCTTCGTCGTCGGGATGATCCCCGAGTTCAGCGCCTCGAACCTGACGGACATCAAGCCCGACCCGAGCGCGTCGGGCGCGAGCGACTTCCTGCCCTTCGGCTATGCGGGCGTGTTGTCGGCGTTCGTCTACGGGATCTGGTTCTTCCTCGCGGTCGAGGGCGTGCCGCTCGCGGCCGAGGAGGCGCGCGACCCCAAGCGCGACATGCCCAAGGGCATCATCGTCGCGATGGCGATCCTGCTCGTGTTCGCCGCGCTCATGCTCACGCTCGCGCCGGGCGGCGCGGGCGCGCAGGCGATCAGCGACTCCGACAACCCGCTCCCGCTCGCGGCCGACAGCGCGCGCGGCGAGGGCTCGGCGATCGGCGAGTTCGTCAACTACTGCGGCCTCGCGGGCCTCGTCGCGAGCTTCTTCTCGATCATCTACGCCTACTCGCGCCAGCTCTTCGCGCTCTCGCGCGCCGGCTACTTCCCGCGCGCGCTGTCGGTGACCAGCGGCCGCCACGTGCCGCACATCGCGCTGATCCTGCCGGGAATCGTCGGCTTCCTGCTGGCGGCGATCACCGAGGACGGCGCGCGCATGATCCAGATCGCCGTCTTCGGGGCGACGGTCTCCTACGTGCTCATGCTCGCCAGCCACATCATCCTGCGCCGCAAGGAGCCCGACCTCGAGCGCCCGTACCGCACGCCGGGCGGCACGCTGACCTCGGGCGTCGCGCTCGTGCTCGCCGTCGCGGCGGTCATCGCGGTGTTCTTCGTCGACGAGACCGCCGCCTTCATCACGCTCGGCGTCTACCTGCTCGCGACGCTGTACTTCGGGCTGTACTCGCGCCATCACCTCGTCGCGCAGGCGCCCGAGGAGGAGTTCGCCGCCCTGGCGCAGGCCGAGGCGGAGCTCGCCGGATCGTGACCCTCGACGAGCTCGAGGACCTCGTCGAGCGCGGCGAGGTCGACACCGTCGTCCTCGCCCTCTGCGACATGCAGGGCCGCCTCATGGGCAAGCGGCTGACCGCGCGCCACTTCGTCGACGACGTCGCCGAGCAGGGCGCCGAGGGCTGCAACTACCTGCTCGCCGTCGACGTCGACATGACCACGGTCGACGGCTACGAGATGGCGTCGTGGTCGCGCGGCTACGGCGACTTCGTGTTCAGGCCCGACCTCGACACGCTGCGCCCGCTGCCCTGGCTGCCGGGCACGGTCATGCTCATGGCCGACGTCGTCTGGGAGGACGGATCGGACGTCGTCGCCTCGCCGCGCCAGATCCTGCGCCGCCAGCTGGCGCGGCTGCAGGAGCGCGGCTGGGACGCGATCGCGGCCACCGAGCTGGAGTTCATCATCTTCCGCGACACCTACGAGCAGGCGTGGCACAAGGCCTATCGCGACCTCGAGCCGGCCAACCTCTACAACGTCGACTACTCGCTGCTGGGCACGACGCGCGTCGAGCCGCTGCTGCGCCGCATCCGCAACGACATGCAGGGCGCCGGGATGGAGGTCGAGGACTCCAAGGGCGAGTGCAACCTCGGCCAGCACGAGATCAACTTCCGCTACGGCGACGCGCTGCTGAAGGCCGACGAGCACGCGATCTACAAGAACGGCGCCAAGGAGATCGCCGCCCAGCAGGGCTGCTCGATCACGTACATGGCGAAGTTCGACGCGCGCGAGGGCTCCTCGTGCCACATTCACTTCTCGCTGCGCGCCACCGACGACGGCGCGCCCGTGTTCGCCGAGGACCGCGGGACGTTCGAGCGCTTCGTCGCCGGCCAGCTCGCCTGCCTGCGCGAGCTGACGCTCTTCTACGCGCCGAACGTCAACTCCTACAAGCGCTTCGCGGAAGGCTCGTTCGCGCCGACGGCGGTCGCCTGGGGCAAGGACAACCGGACGTGCTCGATCCGCGTCGTCGGCCACGGCGCCGGCCTGCGCTTCGAGAACCGGCTGCCGGGCGCCGACGTCAACCCGTACCTCGCGATCGCCGCGATGATCGCCGCCGGGCTGCACGGCATCGACGCGGGGCTCGAGCTCGAGCCCGCCTTCGAGGGCAACGCCTACGAGGCCGGCAAGCCGCGCGTGCCCGCGACGCTGCGCGACGCGCGCGAGCTCTTCGCCGCCAGCGACGTCGCCCGCGAGGCGTTCGGCGAGCAGGTCGTCGAGCACTACCTCAACAATGCCGACGTCGAGCTCACGGCCTTCGGCGCGGCCGTGACCGACTGGGAGCGATTCCGCGGGTTCGAGCGCCTGTGAGCGACATGCTGCAGATCCTCGAGCCCGCCACCGAGGCGGTGCTCGACGAGGTCCCGCGGGCGGGTGCCGAGGAGGCCGACGCGGCCGTGGCGCGCGCGAAGGCCGCCTACCCGGGCTGGCGCGCCGTCGCCCCCGCCGACCGCGCGCGCCTGCTGCACCGGCTCGCCGACGCGATCGAGGCGGCGCACGAGGAGCTGTCGCTGCTCGAGGCACGTAACGCCGGCAAGCCGATCGGCGACGCGCGCGGCGAGATCGGCATGGTCGTCGACACGTTTCGCTACTACGCCGGCGCGCCCGAGCGGCTGCTCGGCGACACGATCCCGGTCGGCGGCGGCCAGGCCTTCACCGTGCGCGAGCCGCTCGGCGTCGTCGTGCTCATCACGCCCTGGAACTTCCCGCTGACGATCGCGAGCTGGAAGATGGCGCCCGCGCTCGCGGCCGGCAACACGGTCGTGCTCAAGCCCGCCGAGCTGACCCCGCTGAGCGCGCTGCGCTTCGAGGCGCTCGCGCGCGAGGTGCTGCCCGAGGGCGTCGTCAACGTCGTCGCCGGGCCCGGCCGCACCGCCGGCGCGCGGCTCGTCGAACACCCCGACGTCGCGAAGGTCGCCTTCACCGGCTCGACGGCCGTCGGGCGCTCGATCGCCGCCGCCGCGGCGCAGACGATCAAGCGCGTCACGCTCGAGCTCGGCGGCAAGTCGGCGAACGTCGTCTTCGCCGACGCCGACCTCGAGGCGGCGGCCGCGTCCGCGCCGATGGCGGTCTTCGGCAACGCCGGCCAGGACTGCTGCGCGCGCTCGCGCATCCTCGTGCAGCGCTCGGCCGTCGAGCGCTTCATGGAGCTGCTCGAGCCGCACGTGCAGGCGGTCGCCGTCGGCGACCCGCTGCGCGAGGACACGCAGATGGGCCCGCTCATCTCGGCCGGCCAGCGCGAGACCGTCGCGGGCTTCGTGCCCGACGGCGCGCCGGTCGCGATCCGCGGCTCGATGCCCGACGGGCCCGGCTACTGGTTCGCGCCGACCGTCCTGTACCCCGTCGACCGCGGCGACCGCGCCGTGCGCGAGGAGATCTTCGGCCCGGTCGCCGTCGTCATCACCTTCGAGGACGAGGCCGAGGCGATCGAGATCGCCAACGACACGATCTACGGCCTGTCGGGCTCGATCTGGACGCGCGACGGCGCCCGCGCGCTGCGCGTCGCGCGCGGGATCGAGACCGGCGTGCTGTCGATCAACGCGAACACCTCGGTGCGCGTGGCGACGCCGTTCGGCGGCTTCAAGCAGTCGGGTGTCGGCCGCGAGCTCGGGCCGCACGCGCTCGACGCCTACTCCGAGGTCAAGTCGATCTTCTACGCGACGGAGGGCTGATGGGACGCCTGGACGGCAAGGTCTGCGTCATCACCGGCGCCGCCGGCGGGATCGGCGCGGCGGCGTGCGAGCTGTTCGCGCAGGAGGGCGCGACCGTCGTCGGCGTCGACCTGCGCGACGTGCCCGGCGTTGACCTCGCGCTCGTCGTCGACGTCACCGACGAGCAGCAGGTCGGCGCGATGTACGCCGGCGCGCGCGAGACGTTCGGCCGCATCGACGTGCTCTTCAACAACGCCGGCATCTCGCCCGTCGAGGACGGCTCGGTGCTCGACACCGAGGCCGCCGTCTGGGAGCGCGTGCTGGCGGTCAATTTGCGCTCGGTCTACCTGTGCTGCAAGCACGGCATCCCGCACCTGCTCGACGGCGGCGGCGGATCGGTCGTCAACACGGCGAGCTTCGTCGCGGTCATGGGCGCGGCGACCTCGCAGATCGCCTACACCGCGTCCAAGGGCGGCGTGCTGTCGCTCAGCCGCGAGCTCGGCGTCCAGTTCGCCAAGCAGAACGTCCGCGTCAACGCGCTGTGCCCGGGACCTGTCGACACGCCGCTGCTGCGCGAGCTCTACGCCAAGGACGCCGAGCAGGCCCAGCGGCGGCTCGTACACGTCCCGATCGGGCGCTTCGCCGACGCCCGCGAGATCGCCCAGGGGGCGCTCTTTCTCGCCAGCGACGAGGCGTCGTTCGTGACCGCTTCGACGTTTCTTGTCGACGGCGGGCTGAGCGCGGCGTACACGACGCCGCTGTAGGCGCGCGGCGCGCCGGCTGGCGTAACGGCCGCCGCCGACGTACGATGCGTCGATGCCAGGGGGCACCGCGATCGAGTTCGTCGACGTCCACAAGTCCTTCGCGGCACACACGGTGCTCGACGGGCTGTCGATGCGCCTCCCGGAGGGCGAGATCTCGATGATCCTCGGACCGTCCGGAACCGGGAAGTCGGTCTGCCTGAAGCACATGCTCGGGCTGCTGAAGCCCGACAGCGGCGACGTCTGCGTGCACGGCCGGTCGGTTCCCGGCCTCTATGGCCACGAGCTGATGGACGTCCGCAGGCGCTTCGGCGTGCTCTTCCAGGACGGCGCGCTGTTCGGCTCGCTGTCGCTGTATGACAACGTCGCCTACCCGCTGCGGATCCACACCGACAAGAGCGAGGCCGAGATCGAGCACGTCGTCATGCGGCGACTCGCCGAGGTGGGCCTCGCGGACGCCCGTCACCGGCTTCCGAGCGAGATCTCGGGCGGCATGCGCAAGCGCGCGGGCTTCGCGCGGGCGCTGGCGCTCGATCCCGACGTCCTGCTCTTCGACGAGCCGGACTCGGGCCTGGACCCGGTACGCACGGCGCTGCTGTGCGAGCTCATCGAGGCGATCCACGAGGAGAACGGCGGCACGTACGTCATCGTCAGCCACGACATCCTCAGCGCGCGCCGGATCGCGCGCCACATCGAGATCCTCTGGCAGGGGCGCGTCGTCGAGCGGGGGCCCGCCGCCGACGTGCTCGCCTCCGATCACCCGTTCGTGAGCCAGTTCATGGCCGGCAGCGCCGCCGGCCCGCTGACGATGGAGTAGCGCCTCCGCGCGGCATGTCCCGGCGGGCCCCCGGCCCGCGGCGGGAGCGCCCCTGAGTTTGCATATTCAAGCGCAGACTTGTATACTTGAACGATGCAAGGTCGAAGGAGCAGCCGCCTACCGGACCCCGTCGTCGAGCTCATCGCCCATCGCTTCGCGGTGCTGGCCGAGCCGATGCGCATCAAGGTCCTCGACTTCCTGCGCGATCAGGAGGAGGCCGCTGTCCAGGAGATCGCCGAGGCGCTGGGGGCGAGCCACGCGAACGTGTCGCGGCATCTGAACGTCTTGCACCGGGCCGAGATCGTCGATCGCCGCAAGGCGGGTACACGGGCGATGTACCGCATCAGCGATCCGGCCGTGTTCCGGTTGTGCGAAGAGGTCTGTGGTGGGCTCGCCGAGCGCCACCGCGAGCTCTCCGCGCTGCTGAACGACAACTCACAGGAGGCTGCCGCATGATCTTCCGCCAGATCACCCATGACGACCTCGGCTGCGCGTCGTACCTCATCGGCGACAGCGGCTCCGGCATCGCCGCCGTCGTCGACCCGCGCTTCGAGATCGACGAGTACCTCGCGCTCGCGCGCTACATGAACGTCCGCATCGAGCACATCCTCGAGACGCACAACCACGCCGACCACGTCTCGGGCCACGGCCGGCTTGCCGCAGCGACCGGAGCCACGATCCACATCCACCGCCTCGCCGAGCCCGACTACGACCACGAGTCGTTCGACGACGGCTGGGAGCTCGAGCTCGGCGAGCTCGTCGTGCGCGCGCTGCACACGCCGGGGCACCGGCCCGAGCACACCGCGTTCGCGCTCATCGACCGCGCGCGCGGCGACGAGCCGTGGGCCGTCCTCAGCGGCGACACGCTGTTCGTCGGCGACGTCGCGCGACCGGACCTCGCCGTCGACAAGAGCGAGGGCGCGCGCGGCATCTTCCACAGCCTTCATGACAAGCTGCTCTCCCTGCCGCCCGCGTGCGAGGTCTGGCCCGGGCACCTCGGCGGCTCGCTCTGCGGCGGCCCCGGGATGGACATGAAGGTCTCCTCGACGATCGCCTACGAACGCGCGAACAACCCGATCCTCTCCGAGACCGACGAGGACGCCTTCGTCGAGCAGTCGATCGCCAAGCTCGGCCCGCAGCCGCCGAACTTCAAGGCGATCGTCGCGCTCAACCGCGGGCCCCTGCTGACGTCGGGAGTCGAGGTCGGCCCGCTGACGCCGCGCCAGGTCGAGCTCAAGCGCGAGGAGGGCGCCCTGCTCGTCGACGTGCGCACCGATCAGCAGTTCGACGAGGCCCACATCCCCGGCTCGATCTGCATCACGATGCTCAACGCCGGCTTCGGCAGCAAGCTCGCCTGGCTCGCCGACCGCGACCAGGAGATCGTCCTCATCGGCCGCGACGACGAGGACGCGCGCACCGCGGCCAAGCTCGCGACGGCGGTCGGGATCCGCAAGTTCGCCGGCTTCCTGCACGGGGGCATGACGAGCTGGCGCGAGGAGCAGCGCCCGGTCGCGCGCATCGAGCGCGTGTCGGTCGAGCAACTCCCCGAGCGCGTGCAGTCCGACCCGGATGTCCAGATCCTCGACGTCCGCGGCCAGGGCGAATGGGACGCCGGGCACATCCCCGAGTCCGTCCACACGCCCTACCACGACATCACCTCGATCCCCGAGGGCCTGGACCCGGGACGTCCGATCGCGGTCATCTGCGGTTCGGGCCAGCGCGCCGCCGTCGGCGCCAGCCTCGTCGCGCGCCACGGCGCCGGCAACGTCATCCACGTGACGCCGGGCGGGGTCCCGGCCTGGGGGCGCGCCGGCAACCCGATCGAGAAGAGCTCCGAGCCCGTGGCGGCCGCCTGACATGGCCACGACCGCGACACCCACCCACGCCGGCCGCGATGCGACCGTCGACGCCGCGCTGCGGCCGATGGTGATCGAGCAGCTGCGCCACGCCCACGCGCTGCAGGTCGGCGCGCTGGCGATGTTCGACGGCATGCTGAAGGCCGTTCGCCGCGAGCAGGCCCTGCCCGAGGTGGCCGACCTGCTCGAGCGCATGCTCGAGGCCTTCGAAGCGCACCGCCAGGAGACCGTGCGCCACGAGCGCGAGGTGCGCGCGCGCCTCGCCGCGCTCGGCGGCCGGCCCGCGCGGGGCGCGGAGCTGGGCATGCGCCTCGCCGCCCGCGCGCGGGTGCTGACGGGGCGCCTCGGCGGCCAGAACCACGGCGCGAACGCCCGCGACGCGTACGTCTTCGAGCACCTGGAGATCGCGACGTACCACCTGCTCGAGAAGGTCGCCGAGCGTGCCGGCGACAGCGCGACGGCCCAGCTCGCCCGCGAGCACCGCGGCGACAACTGCGAGATGGGCCACCGGATCCGGCGCAACTGGGAGAACGTGCTGAGCCTGCTGCTCGCCTCGCAGGGCATGCCGGTCGCCCGCGACCGCCAGGGCGAGCTCAGCGCCCCCGCCGGCAACGAGGGCGACTGCTGATGGCGTCGCGCGACGATGTCCTGCAGGCGCTGAGGCCCGTCATGGATCCCGAGCTGCGGCGTTCGATCGTCGAGCTCGGGATGGTGCGCAGCATCGACATCGCCGCCGACGGCCGCGCGCTCGTCGTCGTGTCGCTGACGACCCCGGGGTGCCCGATCAAGTCGCACTTCGAGCAGGCCGTCACGGCCGCCGTGACGGCGCTGGACGGCATCACCGGCGCGCAGGTCGAGTTCGACGTCCTGTCCGACAGCGAGAAGCAGGGCCTGCAGCAGCGTCTCGGGCGCGCGGTCCTGCCGGAGGGATCGCTCGCGCAGGTCGGCACCGTCCTGTGCGTCGCCTCGGGCAAGGGCGGCGTCGGCAAGTCGACGCTGACGGCCAACCTCGCCGCGGCGCTCTGGCGCGAGGGCAGGCACGTCGGTGTCCTCGACGCCGACGTCTGGGGCTACTCGATCCCGCGGATGTTCGGCGTCAACCAGCGCCCGCTCGTCTCCAGCGAGCGCACGATCGTGCCTCCGCTCGCGCACGGCACGATCAAGCTCATGTCGATCGGCTTCTTCGTCGAGGAGGACTCGGCCGTCGTCTGGCGCGGCCCGATGCTGCACAAGGCGATCAACCAGTTCCTCGCCGACGTCGACTGGGGGGCGCTGGACTACCTCGTCGTCGACCTCCCACCGGGCACCGGCGACGTCGCGATGTCGCTGGCCGAATTCCTTCCGCAGGCGCGCTTCGTCGTCGTGACGACGCCGCAGCCGACCGCCCAGAAGGTCGCCCGCCGCGCCGCGCGGATGGCGCTCAAGCTCGATCACGAGGTCGTCGGCGTGATCGAGAACATGTCCGGCTACGTCGACGACACGGGCCGCAGCCACGCGATCTTCGGCGACGGCGGCGGCGCCGAGCTCGCCGAGGAGCTCGACGTCCCGCTGCTGGGCCGGGTCCCGCTCACGATCCCGCTGCGCGAGCACGCCGACGCCGGCACGCCGCTCGTGCTCGAGCAGCCCGAAGATCCGGCGGCGCAGGCGATCATCGCGATCGCGCGGCGCCTGGAGGCGCTCGCGCCGCAGCGCCCCGTGCCGCTGCCGATGGCCGAGGCGCCCGCGCCGACCGGCTACTCGCTGCCGATGGTCCAGGGCTGAGCCGGGTCAGGTCAGCCCGACCGCGACGACCGCCGCGCTGGCGAGCGCCAGCGCCGCCACGACGAGCGCGAGCGCGCGCGGCGGCGCCGGCGAACCCGGCGTCTCGCCGAACGAGCGCCGCCCGTGCAGCCACGCGAGCAGCGCGACGAGGACGGCGCACGCCGCCACGACCTCGCCGGCCGCGGGGACGGACTCGACGCGGGCGAAGCGCAGCAGCAACGCGGCCACGCCGACGATCCCGAGCGCCGTCCGGCTCCACGCCAGCGTCGTGCGCTCCGCCGCGAGACCGCAGTCGTTCACGAGTCGACGACCGCCAGGACCGCGGCGAGGATCGCGATCGCGCCGACCGCCAGGCCGAGCAGCCGCGGCAGCGACGAGCTCGGCAGCGGCTCGCCGAGGCGCATCGCACGCTCCTTGTCCTCCCAGCCGCCGTAGCTGCGCAGCGCGATCGCCGCGCCGACAAGCAGGAGCGGCAGCGCGATCGCCATCCGCGTGACCTCCGAGCGCGACTCGAAGAACTGCGCCACCGCGAGGCCCGCGACGACGAGCGCGACCGCGGTCCGGATCCAGGCCAGGAACGTGCGCTCGTTGGCGAGGCTGAAGCGCGCGTCGGGATCCTCGCCGACCGTGCTCAGACGATCGGTTCGGCGCGGGCGCTTCACAGACCGAGCGCGAACTTCGCGTCCTCGGACATCTTCTCGGGCGTCCACGCCGGCTCGAACGTCATCCGCGGAAAGACGCTGCGCACACCCTCCATCGACGTGACGATCTCGTCCATCTCCTCGGCGACCGCGGGGCCGATGCCGCAGGCCGGCGTCGTCAGCGTGAAGTCGATGTGGACGTCCTCGCCCTCGATGCGCACGTCGTAGACGAGCCCGAGATCGACGAAGTCGACGCCGAGTTCGGGGTCGATGACGGCGTGCAGCGCGTCCCAGATCTGCTCCTCGGTAACCATCGTCACCATCCTCTCATCAGACGGCCCTTGCCGATCGCAAAAAGCGCCGCCGCTCGCCCTCGACGGCGTGGGCCAGATCCGGCGTCGGCCCGTCGATGCTCACGTGCGCCTCGCCGTCGGGCGGCGGCCCGCCGGGGTAGCGCAGCCGCAGTCGGCTGATCGCCCCACCCGCGTGCTGGACGTAGCAGCTGGGCTCGGGCACGTGCGGCGGGCAGGTCTCGGCGAGCCCGAGGCGGGCCAGCACGGCGTCCGCCGCCGTGCGGCCCTGGGCCTCGGCGACGCCGGCGGCGCGCGGCAGCCCTCCGGCGGCCGCGTCGCCGACGACGAACAGGCCGGGCGCGGAGCTCTCGCCCCGCGCGTCGACGCCGACGAGCGGCCCGTCGCCGTCGAGCTCTTGCAGCGCCGGGCTGCGCCCGTGTGGCGGCACGAGCAGCGCGAGCTCGTAGTCGATCTGGCGCCCGTCGCGGCCGCGCAGGACGCCGTCCTCGCTGGCGCCGAGGTCGGCCTCGAAGCGTCCCTCGAGCTGCACGCCCGCACCGGCGCACGCCTCCATCAGAAAGCCCGGCGCCTCGCCGCCGACGGCGATCAGCGGGAAGGGCTCGGGCGATGCGACGCAGACCTTCGTGAACCGGCCGCTGCGCCGGTGGCGGTCGGCGAGCACCATCGCCAGCGAGTACGGCGCCGGCGGGCAGCGGTAGGGCAGCGCACAGACCGCGACGAGCAGCCGGCCGCCGGGCACCGCGGCGAGCGCGGGCGCGGCGGCGGCCGCGGCCTGCGGGTCCCAGGCGACGCGTGCCCGCGACCATTCCGGCACGGCCTGCGTGTCGAGGCACAGGCCCGGCGCGGCGATCACCGCGCGCGCGTCGATTCGCTGCCCGTCGACGACCGCCCCGGCGCCGTCGATCGCGCTCGCCTCGCCCGCCAGGCAGCGCACCCCGGCGAGCTCGACGGTCGTCGCGTAGTCGCCGGGCGGGCGGTCGCCGAGCGCCGCCGGCACGGTCCCCGCCAGGTGGGTCGCTGTCCCGCGCCGCGTCACGAGCGTCACGTCGATCGCGCCCGCGCCGCGCTCGCGCAGGCGGTGCGCCGCGGCGAGCCCGCCGGGACCGGCCCCGACGACGAGCGCATGGGGGCGCCCGGCCATCAGCGCCCCGCGTCGAACTCGAGGAAGACGTCGCCCGCCTCGACGAGCACGCGAACGGTCGCGACGGCCTCGTCGGCGGGCCCGCGCACGCGCTCGCCGTCGGTGACGCGAAACTGGCTTCCGTGACGCGGGCACGTCACGACGTCGCCGTCGAGCTCGCCGCCGCAGAGCGACGCGCCCGCATGCGGGCAGACGTCCGAGATCGCGTGCAGCCGGCCGCCGACGTGGTAGACGGCGATCGGGCCGGCGGGCGTCTCCTCGACGCGCCCGACGAACCCGAGCCGTCCGGCGAAGTCCTGCTCGGGCGCCAGGCGCACGCGCCGGCTGCGGCGCGCGCCCGAGAGATGGTCGGCGACGAGCCGGGCGAGCTCGCGGTCGGCGCGGCCGCGCGTCGTGACGAGGTCGGCGCCGGCCTGCTCGGCCTGCGTCCACAGCTCCGGCTCGGGCGTCGCGAGGAAGCCGACGACGATCAGCTCGGCATGGGCCGCGCGCCAGCGCGCCACGGCGGCGATCGCCCCGTCGAGCTCGAGCTCGACGAGCAGCCCGGCGGGCGCGACGCTGCTGGGCTCGCCGTCGGCGGAGCGCAGCTGCAGCGCCTCGAGGCCGAGGCGCGACGCGACCCGCGCGACCCGCTGCTGCACGCGCGCATCGCGGACGAGCAGCGCCAGCGTCGCGGCCATCAGTCCGCGCAGCGCATGCAGGTGATCTCGTCGCGGTCGATGATCTGCTGGTACTGCGGGAACGCGGCGAGCCCGTCGACGAGATGATCGCGCTCGTCCTCCAGCGCGCTCGGCGCGACGCGCACGAGCCAGCCGGCGCCGTACGGATCGCGGTTGGCGATCAGCCCGTCGGCCTCGAAGCCCGCGGCGTTCGTCGCCAGCAGCTCGCCGCTGAGCGGGTTGCGAAACGGCCCGACCCATTTCGCGCTCTCGATCACGGCCAGCGTGCGCCCGCGCGGGATGTGCTTGCCGACCGCCTTGAAGCTGATCGAGACGATCTTGCCGCACATCGTCTGCGCCACGTCGGTCATCCCGAGCACCGCGGTGCCGTCCTCCTCGAGCCGCGCCCAGGTGTTGAGCTCGACGTCGTAGAGGTACTCCTCCGGGATCGCGCAGCCCTTGTGGACCTGCACGGCCTACCCCACGCCCGCGCCCGGGGCGCCGGGATCGGCCTCCCCCTCCGTCTCGTCGCAGGAGATGCCCTCCTGGTCCATGAACACCTTGTAGGCATCCAGGCCCTCCTGCCCGGTCACGAGGTCGGCCGAGTCGCCGTCCCAATCGTCGGCGACGAGCTTGGCGACCCAGCCCTCGCCGTAGGGGTCGCGGTTGAGCAGGCCGGGATCGGACACGAGCGCCTCGTTGACCTCGGCGATCTCGCCGGCGACCGGGGCCGGCACCGGCCCGACCCACTTGCCGCTCTCGACCGTGCCCAGGCTCTTGCCCTTGGCGAGCTTGCGCCCGGTGCGCTTCAACGTCACGGAGATGATGCTCTTCGCGAGGTTCTGTGCGACGTCGGTGAGTCCCACGACGATCACCCCGTCCTCGGGGCGGGCCCAGACGTGCTTCTCCACGAGGTAGTGCAGATCGTCGGGCAGGTTGCAGTGGTTCACGGTCGCCATGGCGACGTCAGTCCTCCTCGTGCTCGGCGGTCATGTGGTTGAGCAGCATGTCGAAGCCCACCATCCGCACCTCGGTGGCGAACGTCGCCAGGAACGTCGGGTCCGTCGAGCGCGGCTTGACGCGGTGCTCGTAGTCGGCATCGCAGCGCGGGCAGACGACGCGGTAGCGCATGCGCCCGCTCTGCGCCTCCGTCCACATCTCGATCCTGTCGGGGTGCGCGTCGACGAGGTGGCGGTGCACGTCGTAGCGGCTGCCGTCCTGCGCGCAGAAGGGACACGCCGTCATCGCCGCCTGCGCTTGGCCAGCCAGCCCGCGACGTCGGCCTCGAGCGTCGAGACGACCTCGAGCATCCCCTCGCCGGCGGCCGTCGTGCGGACCGTGTCACGCTGCAGGTCGCGCGCCACGAGGCCGACCTGGATCAGCGACTGCACGCGCTCGATCAGGGCCAGGCGCGACAGCCCCAGGTCGTAGGCCAGCGTCGGCAGCGACGCGCCCTGCTCGTGCACGGCGGCCGCGGCCAGCACGCGGAAGTTCACGCTGTCGCCGGTCTCGCGCAGCACGCGCAGGACGAGGTCGTGCGCGGTCGCGAGCTCCTCGCCGTCGGCGAGCACCGTGGGTGGGGCGTCGCCGGGCGAGCTGTCGTGGGCGAAGCTCGCCATCCGGTCCGCCGCCTCGACGGCGTCGCGCAGCCGCGCCGCCAGCGCGCGCGCCAGCGGATCGTGCTCGTGCTCGCGCGCGATGTGCTCGCTCATGCCGCGGCCTCCTGCGCGACGACGGCGGCGGCGCTGGGTCCGATCGCGCGCTCGACGAGCGCCGAGATCTCGAGCACCTCGAAGTCGACGCCGACCGTCGCCGCGGCGTCGGAGTACATCGCCAGGTCCTTCGGACACGTGACGACGAAGTAGTCCAGCTCGCCGAGCGCGGACGCCTCCTTGACGCGCTGCTCGCTCGGGCGCTCGACGAGGTTGGAGTCGTCCATCCAGATGCGCCCGCCGCCGGCGCCGCAGCAGAACGTGTTCGTGCCGTTGCGCGGCATCTCCAGCAGCTGCGCGCCGACGGCCTGCAGCAGCCGGCGCGGCGCGTCGGTGATGCGGTTGTAGCGCGCGAGGTAGCAGGGGTCGTGGTAGGTCACCTTCGAGCCGACCGGCTCGGGTAGCGCGATCGTGCCGTCCTCGACAAGCTCGACGAGCAGCTCGGTGTAGTGGTAGACCGGCTTCATCTCGCCGAAGTCCGCGTACTCGTTCTTCAGCGTGTTGTGCGAGTGCGGGTCGGTCGTGAAGATCGCCTCGAACTCGGCCCCCGCGAAGGCCTCCATGTTCTGCTCGACGAGCAGCTCGAAGAGGCCCTCCTCGCCGACGCGGCGCACGTCGTTGCCGGCGTTGCGCTCGGCGTCGTAGAGGATCCCGAAGCTCACGCCGGCCCCGTGCAGGATGCGCGCCACGCGGCGCGAGGCCTCCTGCGAGCGCTCGTCGAAGGAGGCGAAGTCGCCGACGAACCAGAGGTACTTCACCGGCTCCTTGCGCGCGTCGGGGATCTTGAAGTCCAGTCCCTTCGTCCAGCGCGCCCGCATCCGTGACGACTTGCCGTAGGAGTTGCCCTGCTGGGCGAAGTTCTGCAGCGTGTCCTGGAGCATCGGCTCCATCTCGCCGGCGTCGACGAGCTTGGCGCGGCCCTGCACGATCGTCGGCACGTGCTCGATGCCGACCGGACACGCCTCGACGCAGGCCATGCAGGTCGTGCACGCCCACAGCACGTCGTTGCTGACGATCTTGCCGTCGACGCGCTCGGTGCGCCCGAGCACGTCGTCGCGCAGGTCGAGGATGAGCTGGCGCGGCGCCAGCGACGATCCGCTCGCGGTCGCCGGGCAGACCGCCGAGCAGCGTCCGCACTCGGTGCAGCTGTACATGTCCAGGACCTGCTTCCACGTGAACTCCTCGGGCTCGCCCGGATCGCTCTTGTCGAGCGCGCCGCGCGGGCGCAGCGATCCGAAGAACACGTTCGGAATCGCCGTGATGATGTGGAAGTGCTTGGACAGCGGCAGCAGGTTGAGGAACGTCAGCACGATGAGGTTGTGCATCCAGAAGCCGACCTCGCCGACCGTCGCCGCCGAGCCTGCCGGGATGAGCTGGCTGACGAGGTTGCTGACCGGCTCCCAGTCGCGCTCGGCCTCGGTCTCGGCGGCGCCGGCGAACTCGACGAGGCGCGCGCCCTCGTGCAGCAGGCTGCCGGCCATGATCCCGAGGATCAGGACGAGGATCAGGACGCCCTCCCAATGCGGCTCTCCGCGCATGCGGTCCTCCGCCGGGCGGAAGCCGAACAGGCGCGGCGTGTGGGCGATGACGCGGCGGTACAGCGCGTACAGGACCGCGACGACGACCGTCACCTGGATGAGGTCGCGCAGCAGCGTGTAGGCGTCGCCGAGCGGCTGACCGGGGTGCAGCAGCGGCAGGTAGAAATGCTCGTCGTAGGCGCGTGCGAAGAGCGTCACGACGGTGATGGCGAGGATCATGAAGCCCCAGAAGATGAAGGCGTGCATGAGCC
Source organism: uncultured Solirubrobacteraceae bacterium (assembly GCA_963756465.1). Taxonomy (GTDB): domain Bacteria; phylum Actinomycetota; class Thermoleophilia; order Solirubrobacterales; family Solirubrobacteraceae; genus CADCVQ01. The sequence continues at coordinate 1,654 of CAVWNK010000003.1, read as the reverse complement.
CCGCGGGCTGCTCGCCCTTGAGGAACTTCTTCTGCCCGAAGGCGTAGACGGCCGTCCGCCGCGCCCGTTCGCCGAGGCGGTCGAAGCGCGCCGCGGGCGCAGCGCGCAGCAGCAACCGGGCCCGCCCGGCGACGATCGCGACGAAGATCGCGCCCGCCGCCAGCAGCGCGAGGCTGAACAGGACCGGGCTCATGCCGAGACCGCGGCCTCGATCTGTTCGGTGAGCGCGGGCAGGACGTCGAAGAGGTCTTCGGTCGTGCCGTACTGCGCGACGTCGAAGATCGGCGCATTCTCGTCGGTGTTGATCGCGATCACGAGCTCCGCGTCGCCGATGCCCTCGAGGTGCTCCGGCGCGCCCGAGATGCCGATCGCGATGTAGAGCTTGGGCTTGACCTTCTGGCCGGACTTGCCGACCTGGCGCGTCTTGGGCAGCCAGCCGCCGTCGGTCACCGGGCGCGAGGCACAGACGACCCCGCCGAGCGCGTCGGCGAGCTCCTGGGCGAGCTCGATGTTGTCCTCGCCACCGATGCCGCGACCGACGGAGACGAGGATCTCCTCGGCGGTGATGTCGACGTCGGAGACCTCCGGCTCGACGCGCGCGAGGAAGCTCGTCGCGAGATCGTCGAGGCCGCTGGGGGCGACGTCCTCGACGGCCGGCGAGCCACCGGTGGCGGGCTCGAAGGAGCCCGCGACGACCGAGCACACGCACGGCCCGTCGACGGCCACCTCGGCGTTGAGCTTGCCGCCGAAGACCTGGCTCGTGGCGACGAGCGCGTCGCCCTCGAGCTCGATCGCCGTGCAGTAGGCGACGAGCGCCAGCTTCGCGCGCGCCGACAGCCCGCCGGCGACGTCCATCCCGACGGTCGTGTTCGCGATCAGCGTGGCACGCGGCTCGTGCTCGCCCACCAGGGCGGCCATCGCCTTGACGTAGGCCTCCGGCAGGAAGTGCTCGAGCGACGGGTGTTCGACCGACAGCACGGCGTCGGCCGCGAGGCCGTCGGCGGCGCCGGCGGCGCCGGCATGCAGCAGGCAGGCGACGCTGCGGCCACCGGTCTGTCCGGCGAGCTCGCGCGCCTTGCCCAGCAGCTCGTGCGTGCCGTCGTCGACGGTCCCCTGGACGTGCTCGACGAGCACGAAGATGTCGTTGCCCATGGTCAGCTCCCTGTCTTGACGAGGCCGCGCTCGCGGACGATCTCGAGGATCCGGGCCGCCACCGCGTCGGCGTCGCCCTCCAGCATCTCGGCGTGCGACGTCGACTCGGGCGCGTAGAGCCGGCGCACGGTCGTGCCCGTGGAGACGTCGACGTCGGGCGCGTCGGTCGCGTCGAGGCCGTCGCCCTGCATCGCCTGGCGCACGCGCGAGATCGACACGTAGCGCGGCGCCTGGCGCGCCGCCTGGATGCCGACGACGGCGCGGCCGCGGAGGGCGAGCTCCTGCACGACGCCGCCGCCGAACTCCTGGCTGACCTTGACGCCGCCGTCGTGCGGCTCGACGCCGATCGCGACCGAGACGTGAGCGACGTCGAGCAGGTTGGCGAGGATCACGCCGGTCTGACCGTCGAGGTCCTCGGGGCTCTGCACGCCGACGAGCACGAGGTCGAAGCTCTGGCCCTGCAGCCACGCCGCGAGGATCGCCGCGCGCCGATGGCTCGAGA